>OZ220685.1:2775000-3569597 GCA_965116405.1 Dehalococcoidia bacterium | reverse complement strand
AGAACATGATCCTGGCTATCGCCTTCACAGAGGCAATTGCCATTTACGCGCTGGTAGTCGCGATCATCATCAAGTTCGTCTAACGGAGCGTATCTGTTGACGATAGCGCTCATTTCCTTGAGGGAGTGAGTGGACGTAGTCCTGCTGGAGTGCTCGTGCTGGCATTGATATTCGGTGCCTGCGAGGTACACCAGAAGGACACTGGGAGCAGGTGAGGTAAAGGCATGGAAGCCTTAGGAATAAACCTACCGGGTCTGCTGACCCACCTGATCAGTTTTGTCATCCTGGTCGCTCTGCTTTCGTACCTCTTGTACAAGCCGCTGATCCGTGTTCTCGACCAGAGGTCGGATCGGATCAGGGAGAGTCTTGAGGCGTCACAGCGGGCGCAGGAGGAAGCGGCTCAGTCTCGTGAAGAGATGCAGGAGCAGCTTGAGTCAGCTCGCGCTGAGGGCCAGCAGATGATTGCCCAGGCTCGTGAGGTTGCCGACCGGTTCCGAGAAGAGGAGCTGGCAAGGGCTCGTGAAGAGATCGCGGCGGAGCGCACTCGTGCGGAGGCCAATATCCAGCGCGAGCGGGACGCTGCTATCGAGGAGCTCCGTCGCGAGTTCGCCGGGCTCGCTGTCGTTGCGGCTGAGCGAGTTATCAGGCGCTCCCTTGACGATTCGGACCACAATACGTTGATTGAACAGGTCCTGGAAGAAGGATCGCAGAGTGCAAGCCGCAACTAGCTCTGTTTCCATGAAATCTCGTAGTTACCAGCGAACGGACAGGTAGGATCTATGCCTGTAGGTGCTTCGGCAAGAAGGTACGCCCAAGCGGTGTTCGAGATCGCTTCAGAGAGCGGTGAACTCGAGCGCTGGCTGGATGACCTGACACAACTGGCTGACTCGATAACGAACGAGGAGTTCAGGCAGACACTGTCGGCTCCGCGTATTTCGATGTCCCAGAAGGAAGCTCTCATACGTGAGAGCCTGGGGTCTTCGGTGGGTGCACTTGCGCTTAACCTGATGGCGTTGCTCGCCAGTCGAGGACTGGTGGACATGCTGCCCGGCATCGCTGACAGGTTCCAGGAGATGCTGGACGCTCACCAGGGTGTGGAACGCGCCGAGGTGGTATCGGCGGTATCGCTCTCTGTCGACCAGCAGCGCTATGTTACGCAGATGCTCAACGACCTGTCTGGCAAGGACGTCAGGCTCACGAGTCGGGTCGATGCGGATATTCTTGGAGGCCTGGTTATCAGGGTTGGGGACAAGGTCATGGACGGCAGCGCCAGGGCCAGGCTGCAGAATATGCGGCGTGAGCTTGCCCAGCGTCGCTGAGCTAAAATAACTCAAGAAACAACCGGGTGAACTAAAAGGTTCACCCACTTTCATCAAGCGGACTACGCTACAGGGAGGCCGAAATGGCGGTCAGAGGACAGGACATAGCCTCCGTAATCCGGAGCCAGATCGAGAACTGGGAACAGCAGCTAGAAGCCGTCGACGAGGGAACGGTGATTGAAGTCGGCGACGGCGTTGCCCAGGTCCACGGTCTCTCGGGTGCAGCCTACACCGAGCTCCTTGAGTTTGAAGGCGGCGTCATGGGTATGGCGCTTAACCTCGAAGAAGACTCCGTCGGCGCGGTTATCATGGGTGACCCTCTTGCCGTAAAGGAGGGTTCGCGCGTCCGCAGCACCAGCAGGATTGTAGAAGTCCCTGTAGGCGAGAGCCTCTTGGGACGCGTTGTCAGTGCACTGGGCGTGCCCATTGACGGTAAGGGGCCGGTCGATACGAGCGAATCCAAGCCCGTCGAGGTAGTGGCCCCCGACGTTTCGACACGAATTTCGGTCGACACCCCCGTACAGACCGGAATCAAGGCGATCGACGCCATGATTCCGATTGGACGCGGTCAGCGTGAGCTGATCATTGGGGACCGGTCGACCGGCAAGTCCGCAATCGCACTGGATGCGATTATCAACCAGCGCGGCGGCGACCTGATCTGCATCTACGTAGCCATAGGCCAGAAGGCGAGCAAGGTCGCGCAGACCGTGGCGCTTCTTGAGAGTCACGGCGCAATGGAGCATACCATTGTGGTCGCGGCGAACTCCGCCGACCCTGCGCCTATGCAGTACCTCGCCCCTTACGCGGGCTGTGCAATGGCAGAGTACTTCATGGACAAGGGACAGGATGCCCTGATCGTCTATGACGACCTTTCCAAGCACGCCTGGGCGTATCGCGAGATGTCACTGCTTCTCAGGCGCCCGCCAGGACGTGAGGCGTACCCCGGAGACGTGTTCTACCTCCACAGCCGACTGCTGGAGAGGGCCGCCAAGATGGACGATGAACACGGTGGAGGATCGATAACCGCTCTTCCGATCATTGAGACGCTGGCTGGCGACGTATCGGCATATGTACCGACGAACGTCATCTCGATCACGGACGGCCAGATATACCTCGAGACCGAACTGTTCAACTCGGGCATCCGCCCGGCTGTGAACGCCGGTCTGTCGGTGTCCCGCGTGGGAAGCTCGGCCCAGACGAGGGCGATGAGATCTGTCGCGGGTACTCTCAGACTCGACCTTGCACAGTACCGAGAGCTGGTCACGTTCGCGCAGTTCGGCACCGCAGACCTTGATCCTGCGACTCGCAGACAGCTCGAGCGAGGACAGCGCGCTACCGAGGTCCTTAAGCAGGGTCAGAACGTGCCGCTGCAGGTCGAAAAGCAGGTGTCGATCATATATGCGCTCGTGAACGGCTACCTGGACGATGTTGAAATCGACAGGGTGATCGCCTTCGAGAACGCCTTCCACAGCTACATGGATGCAAATCATCCTGAGCTGCTTACGACTATTCGCAACGAGAGAACAATCAGCGACGAGACAGGCGAAGCGCTCAACGGAGCGCTACAGGACTTCAAGGACAGCGTTCCGTACTAGTCCGAGACTTTCTAAGGACGGCCAGCCATGGTGGCTAGTGTTCGACAGCTACGACGCAGAATACGCAGCGTTGAGAACACCGCGAAGATAACAAACGCGATGTCGATGATCGCGGCGTCCAAGATGCGCCGCGCTCAGGACTCTGCGCTGTCCAGCAGGCCGTATGCTGACGACCTCCACAGCCTCCTGGCCGATCTGGCCGCGCAGCCCCAGGAGGATGAAGACAACATTCACCCACTGCTCGCGAACCGCGAGATCAACAGGGTGGAGGTTGTATTGATTACGCCCGACCGTGGACTGACGGGAGGACTTAACTCCAACATCAACAGAGTGGCAGGCCAGTTTATTGCAGAGTACGGCGACAATGCGAGAGTCATTGCCGCCGGACGCAAGGGCCGCGACTTCATGATCCGATATGGTCGCAACGTGAGGGCGGTTTTTACCGATATCAGCGACAGGCCGACGGTGCTGGATGTTTCGCCGGTGGCGAGACTGGCCATGGAGTCCTACGAGTCTCAAGAAGTAGATGCTGTCTACGTTGCTTACGCAAAGTTCGTGAACACCACGGTCCAGCAGGCGGTGGTAGAGCAGTTGCTGCCCGTGCAGCCCGCAGAACTCAGGCCGCAGGACCAGGTGGGTTACATCTACGAGCCAGACCCAATGGAAGTCCTGTCCGAGCTGCTCCCCCGGTACGTCGAGATGGAGATCTTCCACGCCCTTCTCGAGGGGATCGCAAGCGAGCAGTCAGCAAGAATGGTCGCGATGCGGAACGCAACGGACAACGCCAACGCAATGGTGGAAGACCTTACTCTTGTAATGAACAAGGCCAGGCAGGAGTCCATTACGACTGAACTCCTAGACATCATCGGCGGAGCCGCTGCGGTCGAGGCGTAGTTAGCCTGGTTTCAGAAAACAGAGACAAGAAGAAGCCCTGAAGACAGGGGAGACAACATGGCAGACGGAAAGATCACGCAGGTAATTGGTACGGTCGTCGACGTCGAGTTTCCGCCCGAGGATATGCCGTCGATCTTCAACGCCCTGGAGACAGATATCGCGGGCGAGCGACTGGTGCTCGAGGTTGAGCAGCACGTTGGCAACAACTGGGCCCGATGCCTGGCTCTGGGTCCGACGGAAGGACTCAAGCGAGGCGTCCCCGTGGCTGACACGGGCCAGCCCGTTGCCGTTCCTGTGGGAGACCCCACCCTGGGCCGTCTGTTCAACTGCCTTGGAGAAACCCTGGACAACTTGGAAGAGATCGATTCCGGCGACAACTGGCCCATTCACCGGGAGCCGCCCAGTTTCGATGAGCAGGCTACCGAGATCGAGATGCTCGAGACGGGTCTCAAGGTTATGGACCTCATCACCCCGTTTACCAGGGGCGGAAAGGTCGGAGCTTACGGTGGGGCCGGAGTAGGCAAGACTGTCGTCATCCAGGAATTGATTCGCAATATCGGCACGGTGCACGAGGGTGTTTCCGTATTCGCTGGTGTTGGTGAGCGGTCAAGAGAAGGCAACGATCTCTGGCACGAAATGCAGGAGTCGGGTGTACTCAGCAATACAGTGCTTGTTTTCGGTCAGATGAACGAGCCTCCTGGAATTCGGGCCAGGGTCGCGCTGACAGGTCTGACCATGGCCGAGTACTTCAAGGAAGAGCGTGGCCAGGACGTGTTGATGTTCATCGACAACGTCTATAGGTACATCCTGGCGGGCATGGAAGTGTCGGCGCTGCTCGGCAGAATGCCATCGGCAGTTGGATACCAGCCGACGTTGGCTACCGAAATGGGCGCGCTGGAAGAGAGAATCACTTCTTCGAAGAGTGGTTCGATCACCTCGTTCCAGGCAATCTATGTTCCGGCTGACGACTACACCGACCCTGGGATCGTCACGACGTTCGGTCACCTGGACGCGGTCGTCTCCCTCGACCGGGCCATTTCGGAACAGGGACTCTATCCCGCAGTGGACCCGCTGTCCAGCTTCTCGAGAATTCTTGAGCCTGCAATCGTAGGGCAGGAGCATTATGACGTAGCGAGGGGAGTCCAGCAGGTCCTCCAGCGCTATCGTGACCTCCAGGACATCATCGCGATCCTGGGTATCGAGGAGCTTTCTGAAGACGACAGGCTGACCGTCGCTCGAGCCAGAAAGATCCAGAGATTCCTGTCGCAGCCGATGTTCGTGGCCGAGCAGTTCACGGGTCAGGAGGGGCGATACGTGCCCATCCGAGACACGGTTCGAGGCTTCAGGGAAATCCTGGATGGCAACCACGACGACCTGCCCGAGCAGGCGTTCTACATGGTTGGCACTATCGAAGAAGCGGTCGAGAAGGCAGAGCAGATGAGGGCCCAGGACTAGATTTCCTGCGTAGACACGACTGACGTTTGTGTCAATTGCTGCGTCAGTCATCCGGTGAATCAATATGGCGGATATGAAACTAGAAATAGTGACCGCAGAGCGGGTGGTCTACTCTGAGGATGTGAGCGTGCTGGTCGCGCCAGGCGCTGACGGCGAGCTTGGAATCCTCCCAAACCACTCGCCCCTGCTGACCACACTGGCGTCCGGAGAGATCAAGGTCACGAAGGATGGCGAAGACACCTTCATGGCCGTGAGCGGCGGGTTCCTCGAAGTGCTGGGTAACAAGGTCACAATTCTCGCTAACACTGCCGAACACGCGGACGAGATTGACGAAGAGCGCGCCGAGGCCGCTCTCGAACGGGCGCAGGAGCGCGTGGCCACTGCCGAGTCCGACATGGATCTTGAGCGTGCGCTCGCTTCGATGCGGCGCTCAGCCGCAAGGCTGGGAGTGGCGCGAAGGCGTCGGCGTCGACCGAGGCCCGATCAGCCCGTAGGGTAGGGACCTTCTTTCGTCGAGACTCTGTTTACCTGCTCTTCAGGTAGAAGGTCATCGACTGCAGGGACAGCACGGGGTCTATGTTCCTCACGACGACGCCCCTCGGGACGTACGGCGCCACGGGCGCGTAGTTGAGTATCCCTTTGATCCCGTTCTCTACGAGGCGGTTGATCACTGACTGGGCCTCTGCCGCCGGAACAGCCACAATGCCGATCGCTACGTCCATTTCGGTTACGACGTTTGGAAGGTCGCTCATCGGCCGAACATTCAGGTCACCGACAGAGGCGCCGACCTGAAAGTCTGAGCTGTCCAGAGCTGCCACTATCGTGAAGCCCTCTGGAGCGAAGCCGGTGTAGTTTATGATGGCCCGTCCGAGGCGCCCGACGCCGACCAGGCAGGCGCGCCACTCTCCATTCAGGCCCAGTATGTCTCTCAGCTCTTCGAGCAGGAACTCGATGTTGTAGCCGCGTCCCTGTTTGCCGAACCTGCCGAAGTAACTCAGGTCCTTGCGAATCTGGGCGGGCGTCATTTGAAGCCGCTCGCCAAGCTGCTGGGAACTCACTACCGACGTCCCCTCTCTCTGTAACTGAGTTAACGCTCGAACATAAAGTGGAAGGCGAAGGACTACAACTTCAGGAACTTCTACTTGCTGCATCAATCGATCGACTCCGACTCGAAAACCCTTAGACAACAGTTGGACTGCGAACGCGCCGCACGTCAGGTAGCTGGGGGCTTAAGACAGTATATATTTTAGCCGGGCAATTGTGAACTGCGTAACAGACGGTATAAGTGGAAGTGAAAGCCAACGAACGTAGCTTGGAGCCTCATGGAAAATAGAGGGTGGAATTGGGCGCCACATGTGTGGCGCAGACATGGCTACGAGTCGCCGAGGAAAGCACGTCAGGTGTACTCTGTGGCCGCCCGCCTGAAGGAATCTGAGAGGCGTTCTGGTGCAATAGAAAGCATGAATCATAGGTCATAAATTACGTTTATGTCAGGTTCAGAATTCTTGACACTAAACTGGGCCGATGCTAGAATTTCGATGCTTTTCGGGGCATCATCGGACGACTAAAAATGAAGCCTGTACCCCCTCACGAGTACGCCTTCACCGTAGCCTGTCTTGGCATGACTCAGCCCCTCGGGCAAGACATCGCCGCAGTGCGGGAGGACAAGATATGACAGAACGGAAGGTCCAGCTTCATCGCGGCCTTCGCGAAGTTTACATAGACAGGACCAAGTCGAGCTTCATCGACGGCGACGTTGGCAAACTGCTGTATCGTGGGTACGACATCCACGAGCTGGCAGAGAAGTCTACGTTCGAAGAGACAGCCTTCCTGGTGATGTATGGGCATCTGCCTACCCAGGCGGAGCTGAACACTTTTGACTCTGAACTCAAGGCAGCACGCGAACTGCCCGGCGAGATTCTGGACGTCATACGACTGACCCGCAATTCGCATCCCATGGACGTACTCAGGACTGCGGTGTCCGCGCTTTCAGCCTACGATCCAGACACAGAGGACAACTCAACAGAGGCGACGCTTCGAAAGGGCGTCCGCTTGACCGCTCAGGCGTCGACCATAGTTGCGGCGCACGCAAGGATCAGGGAAGGAAACGAGGCGCTCGACCCTGACCCCAGTCTCGGCCACGCAGCCAACTTCCTTTACATGTTGTTTGGAGAGAGGCCGGCGCCAGAAGACGCAAAGCTGATAGACAAAGACTTCGTGCTTCACGCCGAGCACGGGATCAATGCCTCGGCGTTCGGCGCCCGTGTAACCGCCTCGACGCAGGCGGACCTGCACTGCGCGGTGACTACCGGGATCGGCGTGCTCAAGGGTCCGTCTCACGGCGGCGCTGCCGAAGAGGTCATGAAGATGACCCAGGAGATCGGCACAGAAGAGAATGCAGAGAATTATGTTCGTGAACGCCTGCGGGGCGGTGGACGCATAATGGGTTTCGGCCATCGAGTGTACAAGGCGCTCGATCCGAGGTCAGTCCACCTCCAGGATGACGCGCGGGAACTCGGCGAGCGGAAGGGCGAGCCCAAGTGGTTCCAGATTCTGCAGTCCGTCATCGAGGTGATGGAGCCGTACCGCAGGCGGGGAATCTACCAGAATGTAGACTTCTTCTCCGGAGCGATCTACTACCTGCTCGACATTCCAGACGATCTGTTCATCTCGATCTTTGCGATGGGCAGGGTGCCGGGATGGACCGCCCAGGTCGTGGAGCAGTTCGAGAACAACATTCTGCTAAGGCCCAGGCTCCTGTACACCGGCCCGATGGATGTGCCGTACGTGTCAATCGAGGAGCGAGGCTAGCCAATCGTACACAGCAAGGGAAGAAGGTCTGTAATTGAACGATGAGTCTGTAGTTGACAGCGACTGCCAGCACTACTGGGTGATAGAACAACCAAACGGCCCAACGAGCAACGGCAGGTGTAAGGTGTGCGGTGCGATCCGGGAGTTCAAAAACTCCATACAGGGTTCGGGATGGGACCGTGACGGCAGAAGGAGACGGGCAGCAAGGCAGCAGCAGAGTTCTACGACCTGAGCCCATCCGGGCGATTCCAACAATAAGTTGACGAGTAGAGGGACATTGCGACGAGCAATGTCCCTTCTACTTTGTAGTGCATTTTGCTGTTCAAGTTACTGATCGTAACTGTGTTACGTCTATCTTGAGTGTGGCTATTGTTGTTTGCCAGAGACCACAGTGAGCAGACCGGCGCCGAGCAAGAGATCAGGCGACGCATCACGGTAGCTGGCGCGATCACGTTCGCCGAGTTCATGGAGATCGCGCTCTACCATCCTGACGGCTACTACTCGAACCGTGGACTAATAGGGGCCGGAGGCGATTACTTCACCAGTCCTGTGGCCCACCCGGCATTCGGGGCATTGGTCTGCGTTCAGCTCGAAACCATGTGGCGAAACATGGGATGTCCAGATCCGTTTTGGGTGGTAGAGGCCGGGGCCGGAGACGGAGTCCTCGCTAGCGACATCCTCAGGTACGCCTGCACGCAGTTTCCACGGCTTTCAGAGGCGATCAGGTACGTCGCCATAGACCGTACTGCTCCCACTGACGCGTCACGCCGTGGGGAGAGAATTGAGTGGATCACGTCGACAGGGCTGCCGATTGATGACGTCGTGGGATGTGTACTCTCGAACGAATTGCTCGATGCTATGCCTGTGCACAGGTTCGAGGTCATGGATGGGCGGCCGAACGAGGTCTATGTCGAGTTAGACACTGATGGTGCATTCGCCGAGCAGCTGCGATACCCCTCGACTGAACAGGTTGCCGACAGGGTATCGTCTGTTCGCCGGTTGCTCCCGGACGGCTTCAGGGGCGAAGTCAACACCGGACTAGCGTCGTGGGTAGCCGACGTCTCAGCTTGCCTCGAGCGTGGATTTGTAATGACCATTGACTACGGGTATGAAAGGGAAGACCTATATTCGGAAGAGCGTGGTCGCGGAACGCTCCAGACATACTATCGCCACACCGAGGGCGGGAGCCCGTACCAGAGAATCGGCAGGCAGGACATGACGGCACACGTGGACTTCACTTCGCTGATTCAAGATGGGCGCGAGGTGGGTCTTCGTCCAATCTTCCTGACGACACAGGGGGAGTTTCTAAACTCGCTTGGATATGTTCGCATGGAGGAGGCCGTTAGCAGAGGGTCTGCGCTCGCTCCCACGATGCGCCGATCAAACGTGCGCGCCATGCGAAGACTGATCGATCCTGAGGGACTGGGCAAATTCCGGGTGCTGGTCCAGGACAAAGACAGCGGCATTCAGAGAGCCTCTGATCTGGTCCCTCCGGCGGAGGTCACTCGTGGCCTCAGAGCACCTGTTGCTACCGACTTGCACCTGCCTGCTGGCTAGAGCCTAGTCGTCGCTCTCTGACGTACGCTCGCTGACGCGTCGAGCGGTTACGATGAATCCTGTGTGACCAACCATTCGATGAGATGGTCTCACGCTGCGACCACTGACGTTCCACTGGCGCATCATGATCTCCATCGTCTCGATCATGCCGAACGTACGCTGGCGGCGAAGGGTACGCACCAGTTCATCTACCTGTGGAACGGTCGGTATGAATCCGAAGAACAGCCCTCCGGGCACCATGCGTTCCGACGCGTGAGGGACGACGTGCCAAGGCTCAGGTAGGTCGAGAACAATCCTGTCTAGCTCGTCCTCCTCGAAGCCTTCGTAGACATCGCCGATTTTCAGATCCAGGTTGTCCCAATTCTCGAAGTACCTCTCAATGTTGGCCTGCGCCTGGTCGAGCATGTCTTGCCGCACGTCGTAGGTGTATACGCGACCGGACTCTCCGACAGCCCTAAGGAGCATCATGGTAACTGCTCCAGACCCCGCGCCAGCCTCGAGAACCCGGGCACCGGTGAAGATGTCGGCGTAAACGAGCAGCGCGCCAAGGTCCTTCGGGTACATGACCGTCGCGAGCCTCGGCATTCGGAGCGTGAGGTCAGACAGAGTTGGCCTGACTGCCAACAGGCGGTGGCCTCTGTTCGTGACGACCCGCGACCCCTCCGGCTGTCCTATCAGGTCGCCGGTAGGGTAGTTGCCGATATGCGTCTCGAATAGATCGCCGGGTGTGAGCTGAACAAGGTAGCTGCGTCCTCGGCGGTCGAGCAGCTGGACGTACTCGCCCTCCCGAAACGGCCCCCGGCGTCGAATCGCGCCGCCATTTGCGGCCTGTTCGTGAGGTTGCTCGGTTATTGGAGCTTCTCTACCTCTGCCAGGATAGCCTGGGGATCGACGTCCCCAGCGGCAGTGTAGGTCTCCTTGAACCTTATGACACCTTCTTTGTCGATGATGATGATCGCTCTGAAGGGCGCGCCGAGTTGCTCGTTCAGGATTCCCAGACTGTTGCACACTGCGCCGTGCGGCCAGTAGTCCGCCAGCAACGGATATGGAATCGAGCCCAAGGAAGAGGAGAACGCGACCTGTGTCGGTCGGGAGTCACAGCTTATGCCCAGTACCTGGGCGCCAGCCTCCTCGAATGATGCGTTGTGTATACGCATCGAGGAGACCTGGTGCGTTCAACCACCTGTGAAGGAGAAGATGTGGAACGACAGGACGACGTTCTTCTTTCCCCTGAAGTCGCTTAGCGTTATCGGTTCGCCATTGTGGGCGGGTAGGGTGAAGTCGGGGGCCATCTGGCCTACTTCTGACATCTCTCGTTCTGTCTCCTCGTGGGATTTTGATTGGCGGTTGCGTTGGAAGTGGCGACTTATTGGATATCAGGCTCTAGTCTTGAGGTCGCCACCTGAGATCTGGTCTGCGGGCGGCGCGAGCCTCGTCCAGCCGGGTGTTTGGCGTGTTGTGTGGCGCGTCGTGTAGCAGATCTGGGTCTTCTTCGGCCTCGGATGCAATCTGCTTCATCACTTCGATGAAGTAGTCGAGGGTCTCCTTGGATTCCGTCTCCGTTGGCTCAATCATCAGCGCCTCTTCGACGACCAGCGGGAAGTACATCGTGGGTGGGTGAATTCCGTAGTCGATCAGGCGCTTGGCCACGTCCATGGCGCGGACACCATGCTCGCGCCTGAGGTTGGTGGCTGCGAAGACCACCTCGTGCATGCACGTGCGGTCATATGGGAGGTCGTAGTATCCCTTTAGTTCGCTAAGGATGTAGTTGGCATTGATTACGGCGTCCTCACTGATCTGCGGGATGCCCTCCTTGCCGAGCGTTGAGATGTAGGCCCATGCCCTCACAAGCGCCCCGAAGTTTCCGTGGAACGCGCCCATTCGGCCGATCGTACTTGCCGGGGCGTCCAGCGTGAAGCTCTCCTGCCCATCGTCTTCCTTGCGCCCTGCGACCGGCGTGGGAAGATAGTCCACCAGCCGAGGCCCAGCGATTACCGGCCCTGCGCCGGGTCCGCCGCCGCCGTGAGGCTGGGTGAAGGTCTTGTGCAGGTTGGAGTGGATGACGTCAAATCCCAGGTCGCCGAACTTGACCCTGCCCACAATGGCATTTAAGTTGGCGCCATCACCGTACACAATGCCCCCGGCGTCGCGGACGATCCGCGTAACATCCAGGATGTTGGTGTCGAATAGTCCCAGCGTGCTTGGGAGGGTTATCATCAACCCGGCGAGCTCGTCGCTCACGGAGTCTCGCAAAGCGTCGAGATCGGTATTGCCGGCAGAGTCCGATGGCAGCGTTACGACGTTGAAGCCAGCCATCGCAGCCGACGCCGGATTCGTGCCGTGGGCTGAGTCCGGGATGAGCACGTTCTTGCGCTTATCGTCGCCGCGGTCGAGGTGATAGGCCCGCGCCATCAGAAGGCCTGCGAGCTCACCATCGGCGCCAGCCATAGGCGCTAGCGAGCACCCTGCCATACCGGTAATCTCGTTCAGCGCCTCCTGCAACTCCCACACCAGCTTGACCGCGCCCTGAACGGTGGACACGGGCTGCAGCGGGTGTATCTGGGCGAACCCCGGCAGCGAAGCGATCTCGTCATTCAGCTTCGGGTTGTACTTCATCGTACAGCTGCCGAGAGGGTAGAAGTTGTGGTCGATCGAGAAGTTGAACTGGCTGATCTGCGAGAAGTAGCGGACGATCTCCCCCTCAGATACCTCAGGGAGATCAAGATCGTCCCGGAGCATCGACGAATCAGGAAGCTGAGCCTCCGGGACGTCCAGTGGCGGGAGGGTCGTCCCAATCCTGCCGGACCTGCTGCGGTCCATAAGCAGTTTTCGGCGGTCCAGTGCAGACCTGTGGAGTAGGGAGGTCATCTCTATGCCGCTCCCCCTATCTCAGCCAAGGCTGAGGCCAGTCTGTCGATCTCCTCACGGCTGTTCATCTCGGTCACGCATATCAGCATGCCGTTGGGAACCTGAGCGCTGATGTCTGCCCCGCCGATGATTCCGTAGTCCAGGAGCTTTTCGTTGATCTCCGCCGGACTTCCGGGGCATTCGACGACGAATTCCTGGAAGAAGGTGCCGTCCATGGGTACTGAGTACCCAGGAATCTCTTCGATCTTCCCAGCCGCGTAGTGAGACTTGTGATAGCAGAGCTCTGCTACATGACGGAGTCCTCGCCGTCCGAAAGAGGCGAGGTAGATTGTAGACATCAATGCAATCAAGGCTACCGCGGTGCAGATGTTCGAGGTTGCTCGCTCGCGCCTGATGTGCTGCTCTCGGGTCTGGAGCGTAAGCACGTAGGCTTCCTCACCGCGAGTGTCGACGGTCCTGCCAACGATGCGACCCGGCATCTGCCGGATGTAGTCCTGCTTGCACGCGAAGAGTCCTACGTAGGGGCCACCGAAGGTAGTTGGTACTCCCAGGGCCTGGCCCTCTCCGACGACGATGTCGGCGCCATAGTCGCCCGGGGGCGTGAACATGCCGAGAGATACGGGGTCCACGCTGACGATCAGGAGCGCACCTGAGTCGTGTGCAACCCTGGCAAGTCGATCTACATCTTCCATGTAGCCATAGAAGTTTGGCTGCTGGACGATGACGCATGCCGTGTCGTCAGGAATTGACTCGGCGGACGCCTGAATTGTGTCGATGTCGATACCTGGGGCCTGTACGTATGTATCCAGGACCTCCCGGTACAGAGGGGATACGGATTCGACGACGGCGGCTCTGTGCCGGCGCGTTATCCTCGACGCCATGAGTGCCGCCTCGGCGAGCGAAGTCGAGCCATCGTACATGCCGAGATTTGCAACATCCATGCCGGTAAGCTGGCAGATGAGGCTCTGGAACTCGAACGCCGTCTGCAGAGTCCCTTGGGACACCTCAGGCTGATATGGCGTGTAGGCGGTCATGTACTCGCTTCGACCGGTGACCTGCCTGACAACAGCCGGGATGTGGTGCCTGTACGATCCAGCTCCGAGGAAGCACGCGTAGTCGCCAGGCGTGCGGTTCATTGAGGCGAGTTCCCGGGCGTAGCGATTAAGGTCAAGCTCGTCTCGCGCCGAAGGGATGTCGAGGTTGTAGTTCAGATAGCCGTCGGGGATATCAGCGAACAGTTCCTCAATGGAATCGACGCCAATGGCGTCTAGCATGGCGCGTCTGTCAGGGTCGGTGTTCGGGACGTATGGGGACTGGAATCCGTTCGATGCCATGGAACGGACTATGCCTCGGATTCAAGGAGATCGTCATACTCAGACGAACTCATGAGGTTGTCCACTTCTGCCGAGTTGTCCATCTGGACCCTCAGCATCCAGCCATCTTCGTATGGGCTGTCGTTGACCAGTTCTGGTTCGTCGAGCAGCCTGTCGTTTCGCTCAACAACCTTGCCGCTGACCGGCGAGAAGAGATCTGAGACGGCCTTGACTGACTCGATCTCGCCCATCTTTTCGAACTGGCCGACCTCGCCTCCCACTTCGGGCAGCTCGACAAATACTACGTCGCCCAGGCTGTCCTGCGCAAAGTGCGTGATGCCGACGATGGCAAGACCATCGTCATCGACATTCAGCCATTCATGTTCGCTGGAATACTTGAGATTGTCTGGGTTCATGGATTATCACCGCTTGAAGAAAGGCGGGGTGGTCACCCGAGCCATCATGGGGTTTACAGTGCACCGACCAAAACATTGCCGCCAGCATAGAATGGTAGATCAGTCACCTGAGCCTCTACAGGGCGGCCCCGTATTTCGATTTCGATTCGTGTCCCCGGCTCCGAATATTCGATGGGAACATAGCCCATGCCTATGTTCAAGTCAAGAGTTGGAGAGGGCCCGCCCGACGACACTTCTCCGATGGCGCTTTCCCCGTCCAGAATCCTGTAGCCGTGGCGGGCGATACCTCGACCTTCCATCGCAAACCCAACCAACTTCCGCGATATCCCTTCGTCCTGGACCTTGAGCAGCGCTTTACCCGCGACATACTCCTCCCTGTCCGGCTCCACGAACCTCCCAAGTCCGGCTTCGTATGGGTTGACCGAGGTGTCCATGTCGTTGCCGTGCAGCAGCAGCCCGGCTTCGAGCCTCAGCACGTCCCGTGAGGCTAGCCCGCACGATGCCGCCCCTTGTTCGACAAGTGTCCGCCACAGTGACGGCGCGTCGTCCGAGGGCACCATGATCTCGAAACCGTCTTCGCCCGTGTACCCGGTCCTGCCTACATAGCACGATGCGCCCCAGATCGTCATGGTTCGGCCCCTGAACGGTCTCAGGTTCGACAGGGATAGGTCGAAGTCAGTCAGCCGCTGGAGCGTTTCTTCGGCCTCCGGCCCCTGGCATGCGATCATGGCGACTCCAGCCGTCACATTCTTCATGCTCACGTCTGCCCCTTCCGGCATCCACTTTTGCAGCCACTCGATGACCGCATCCGTGTTCGAAGCGTTTGGGACAAGAAGAAAACGCTCCCTGCCTCGCCTGTATACGATGCAGTCGTCGATGATCCCTCCGACCGAGTCGCACACAACATTGTACCGGGCCCGACCCACACCGAGCTTGTCGACTCTTACACTGAGGGTCGAGTTGAGCAAGTTAGCCGCGTCCGCGCCGGAGATCTCCAGACGACCCATGTGGGACACGTCAAACAGTCCGACGCCCGAGCGAACTGCTCGCGCCTCTTCGAGGATGCTCCCGTATTGAACGGGCATCTCCCATCCCGCAAACGGCACGAACTTCGCGCCCAAGCTGGAGTGGACATCAAAAAGAGGAGTGCGTCGCAGCTTAGCTTCGCTAGACATTTCAGACCTCGGTGTTCGGTCGGTCAATTGACAACCGGGACCGTTCGTTCCTATAGCTGCCTAAGCCTAGGATCGATCCGGTCACGGAGCCAGTCTCCCAGGAAGTTTAAGGACATTACCATTAAGAATATGGTAATCCCTGGGTACACCGAAATCCACCACGCGTCACGCAGGTAGTCTCTTCCATCCGCGATCATGGAGCCAAGGGTTGGCGTCGGAGGTGGGATTCCTGCGCCGAGGAAGCTGAGTGAGGCCTCCGCGAGTACGAGCTGGCCTGCTCGTAGCGTGGCAACGACAACAACGGTATTGGTAACGCCGGGGAGGAGGTGCCTCATGAGTATGCGCATCGTCGACGCACCTGCGACTCTTGCCAGGGCGACATAGTCACGTTCTCTGAGGGTCAGGACTTCAGCCCTCACGTATCGCACGTAGCTGGACCATACGAGGAGTACCAGTAGCCCCATGATCGTGGAAATCCCCTGACCAACGACCGCCGCAATCAGCAGGGCAATCATCAGGAATGGGAATGCGAACCAGATATCGACGATTCTCATTATGATCTCGTCGACGATGCCGCCAAAGTATCCAGCGATCAGGCCAAGGACTGTGCCGATTATCGTTCCAGTTACAAGAGCTACGGCGGCGACCATGAGCGAGACTCTTGAGCCGTAGGCGACGCGACTGAAGATGTCCCTTCCAACGTGGTCAGTACCAAAGATGTGGTTGGAGCTGCCGGTCTCAAATCCCCAAGGAGGAACATTCCTCTCGCGCAGATTGCCGTCCAGGGGTTCGTGAGCGGTGATTACAGGAGCGAAGACCGCCATCAGGACCAGGATGACGAGTATCACAATCGGAATGACGGGCCAGCGGGTCAGGAACCCATAGGCCCGTCCTAGAGATGCCCAAAAACCCGAGGGTCTTGGGCCCAGAGCTTCCGCAGTCATGAGTACCTGATCCGAGGATCAAGCAGGCCGTACATGATGTCGACGATGAAGTTTGCGAATATGAACAGCACGGTGAATATGAGGACGATTGCAACCAGTACGTTGATGTTGTTGGTCTGCACGGCCTGAACGGCATAGAAGCCGATGCCAGGCCACGCGAATACCGCCTCGACGAGGACCGACCCAGTGATGAATCCGGCCAGGACGAGAGCAGTTGCCGTGAGGGGAATCAAAGATGCGTTTCTGAAGGCATGTTTCCAAACAATAGACCAATAGGGCACGCCTTTGGCCTTGGCCAGTTTGACGTACTCTGAGTCGAGTACTTCGAGCATGGCAGAACGCGTAAAGCGCAGATATCCGGCCGCCGGCAGCCAGGCCAATACCACTGACGGCATGATGTAGTTGCGTATTGCCAACCCCTCTCCTATGCCTGCGGCAGGCAGCCAGTCCAAATACACGGTGAAGAGTATGATCATTAGAATCCCGGCCCAGAAGGTCGGAACGGCCTGCCCAAAGAGCGCAAATGCGCGGGCGAAATAGTCCAGGAACGATCCCCTGCTTATGGCTGAAATCACACCCAAGGGTATGCCGATTAACGTAGCAATGATCCAGGAGACCAGACCAAGCTTGGCGCTTGGGACAATCTTCTCGGCCAGCTTGGGAAGCACGGCCTTATCGTCGTGAAGGTCCTTGCCGAAGTCTCCCTGAGATATGGCTATGACCCAATAGAAGAACTGCACCGGCACGGGTTTGTCGAGGTGCAACTCGCGTCCAAGTCTCTCCCATGTCTCTTGCGACATGCCGTAGCCGGCCTCGCCGATCAAGGTGTACCTGGGGTCGGCCAACCCCCTTGAGAGGCCGAAGACGAGCATACCCGCAGCCGAGATCGCGATGATGGAAGTAACTAGTCGTCTGACTATGAAAGTGGTCAAACTCAGAACCGTCCTGAGAGGTCAGAGACCGGGGGATTCAACTAATCAAGTGAATTGTCGGGCAGAGCGTGGGGATCCACGCTCTGCCCAACTTACCGTAGTTGCTAATCGATTACTCGACCAGTTTTGCGTCCTCGAAGCTCCTGAGTCCGCCGATCTTGTTCCACTGGAATGGTCGCATGTCTTCCCAGTACACAGTCTGGGGATCATACATTGAGCCGTCCGGGAATCTGACGATTCCTGAGAACAGCTGCCAGTAGTGATTGAAGTCATGCTGTTCGAGACCGAGCGCAATGACCTTTTCAGGATCGGAAGTCTGCTTCTTGGTGGTGTAGATCCGTGAGTGGGTTGGCGTCTCGATTCCTACACCGAAGCCTCCGGGGTAGTTTTCCGAGCTGAAGCTCCACTCCATGGGCCAGATTCCCATGCCGGGGCAGCACCCGCTGTAAATGTTGATGCTGGTCCTGGCGACGATACCCGGGCGGTGCTGGGCGTAGTAGTCGGTGCGGTCATACTCGGGCGTGCAGCCGAGATTGGTCTGCCACATGACGCCAACGGCGTCCCAAACTTCCACGCCGACTCCGCTGGGTCCAGTCCAGACGTTCGGTGTCAGGTCAGAGCATCCACCGTGACCGGCCTCTTCAAGCAGTGCCTGTGCTGCTTCGGGGTCGTAAGGAATATCCCACCTACCGGGATTGTTCAGGTAGAGCGGGTCGTCAGTGGACATATGCCCGACGGGGAATCCCCAACCGAGGTCACTCAGCACTGTCTCGGCGATCAGATCGCGGTCGATAGCTTGCGAGAGTGCCCAACGGACCTTCCTGGAATTCTGCATGGAAGGCGTGTTCTCGTCGTAGGTGTCACCATTCTCGTAAGGGTCGCCCACCCACGGCTTGGAGATGTCGCGAGTCCTCTCCAGGGGCTCGCCGGACTTGGCGTGGATGCTCTCCCAGTAGTTGCCGCCGAAGCCAAGGTTGACCTGGTTCTGGATTAGTTCCGGGGCAAGCTTGAAGCCGGAGTTGATCATGGCGGGCATGTCCTTCAGCCCGATCTGCGCTCCGTGTGCCTGGCCGGACTCGAGCATGGCCCTCCTGGTGGTCCCCTCAGGGACAGCCAGTATGCTGACGCGGGCTATGTTGGAGGTCTTTCGCCAGTGGTCTGGAACGGCGATCAGCCTGATCTCCTCGCCCTGTGTCCATTTCTGGACTTCGAACGGGCCGGTGGTGATCGGTACGTTTTCCGACATCCACTCCTGGCCCTTGGTGTCGAAGGCCTTCTTGGACATCGTCTCGACGCCCTCCTGGAGGTCGGTGAACTCCATCATAAGGGTGTAGCCGCCGTAGCTGCCCCAGTTGAAGCGGACAGTGTAGCGGTCGATTGCTTCGGCCATTGCCAGGTCGAAGATCTGAACTCCGGTGTCGTGCTTGGACTCGGGGTTGGTGTTCGTGTTGATCAGGTTGAAGTACCAAGCGACGTCATCGGCCGTCAGCTCACCAAAGTCCTGGTGGAACTGCACGCCTTCCTGAAGCTTGAAGTCGCTATACGAGGCGTCGTCAGCAAGTTCCCACTTTTCGACCAGCCAAGGAGTCAGGCCGATTGCCCCGGACTCGTCCCTGGCGGTAGCAAACAGGGCTTCACCAACGCTCGCGCCGACGAGCTGCGAGCACGCCGTGCACGACGGGCCCCAACCAGAGACCGGGGAGAAGCCGCCGATTGCGCCATTGAAGGTGCCTGCTGGCACGATCCGCATGTCCATAGCCTGATCGGCAGGCGATGGAGTGGCGATTATCACGGTCTCCTTGATCTGGGTGATCGGCTTTTCTACGATCACTTCCCTGATCTCGGTCTTGACCACCTCGATTGGTTTCTCGACTACTACTTCCCTGACTACTTCTTTGACTACTTCTACCGGTTTCTCGACTTCGACAGTCTCGACCTTGACGACTTCCTTGACGACGGTCTCGCCGGGAACCTCGACAGTCTCGACCTTGACGACTTCCTTGACTACCGTCTCTCCTGGAACCTCAACCTCTTTGACGACCTCTCGCGTGCATGCGAGTGCCGCCAGGGCGAGCACCATAACCAAAACGGTCAAGCTTATTGCCAATCTCATTGAGCATCCTCCCAATCCAATGCTTCGGAATTGACTTCGCTATCGCCTACCTGTCTAAGAGCACACTTAAGTAATCTTATTCCGTAATTTCAGACGTTAAACCGCCTCTGATTTACTGAAAGGTTCCTCAACTGTGCATGAATGTGCGCCCGACTATATCACACATACTGTGGCCTGAACACAATGGGCACCGCCCTCTCGAGATACCTGGACGCTTCGCTGTCTAGGTGTTTGAGGGTGTGCATCTGATATACTTTGAACGCACTGCCCCGCCTATGAGCATTCGAGAGGATTGGCTAGCAATCCATGCGTAGGACCCTCATCTATCTACTGATCACGGTGGCGATAGTAGCGATCGTCGTGAATTTGGTTTCCGGCGCTGTTGGAGGCGACCAGGAGATCGGGATAAACGACGTGGTCGCGATGACCGCACGAGGCAATGTCGATGTCATCGAGGTGAAGGGAGACAGCCTGACGATCCTGACGACTTCCGGCGAGACTCTGATTTCTCGCAAGGAGTCCGGCTCTTCGATAGTTGAGATCCTCCAGCGTGGTGGAGTGGACCTGGCGACCTCCAATGTTGAGATCATCCCGAGGGGGCAGAGTGGGCTGTCGTCGCTTCTGGGAGTGTTGTTCAACTTCCTCCCATTGATCTTCTTCGGAGCGATCCTTCTGTTCATGATGCGTAGTGCCCAGGGGAACACGAACCAGACGTTCAGTTTCGGAAGAAGTAAAGCTCGGATGTTCATGGGTAACAGTCCGCAGGTTAGTTTCTCTGACGTTGCTGGTGTAGAGGAAGCCAAGGAGGAGTTACAGGAAGTCGTTGAGTTCCTGAAGTTCCCGGAGAGATTTCTTGCATTGGGAGCGAAGATTCCGAAGGGAGTGTTGCTGGTAGGGCCTCCCGGGACAGGGAAGACTCTGATGGCTCGTGCGGTAGCTGGAGAGGCAGGAGTGCCGTTCTTCAACATCAGCGGATCAGAGTTCGTTGAGATGTTCGTAGGAGTGGGAGCGAGCCGTGTACGCGACCTGTTCGACCAGGCGAAGCGGAACGCACCTTGCATCGTGTTCGTAGACGAGATCGACGCTGTTGGTCGTCACAGGGGAGCCGGACTTGGAGGGGGTCACGACGAGCGTGAGCAGACGTTGAACCAGATCCTGGTGGAGATGGACGGGTTCGACACTGGTACGAACGTGATCGTGATGGCGGCGACGAACCGTCCTGACATCCTGGACCCTGCGTTGCTGCGCCCTGGTCGATTCGATCGGCGGGTGATACTTGACAACCCCGATCTGCGGGGAAGGACAGAGATACTGAAGGTCCATGCGAACGGCAAGCCGTTGGACGAAGACGTGGACCTTGAGAGGGTTGCACGCCAGACTGTCGGATTCAGTGGGGCCGACCTTGCGAACCTTGTGAACGAGGCAGCAATCCTGGCCGCCCGACGCACGAAGAAACTGATCGGGCCAGAGGAATTCTCTGAGAGCATCGACAGAGTGACAGCCGGGCCCGAGCGACGGAGCCGCGTCATAAGCGAACATGAGAAGGAAGTTACCGCCTACCACGAGGCGGGCCATGCCCTGGTAGCTCATGTGCTGCCTGATGCCGATCCGGTTGCCAAAGTGACGATCATAGCCCGCGGCCAGGCCGGCGGATACACAAAGACTGTGCCGGAAGAAGACCGCAACCTCATCACGAGCGATCAGCTTGAAGCGCGACTTGCAATGGCGATGGGAGGCCGGGCGGCCGAGGAGCTCGTTTTCGGAGAGGTCACGACAGGCGCAAGCAACGACCTCGAGCAGGCGACGAACATCGCCCGCACCATGGTCACTCGATTCGGTATGAGCAAGAAGCTCGGACCGAGGACTTTCGGGAAGCGTGACGAGCTCGTGTTCCTTGGACGCGAAATTTCGGAGCAGCGAGACTACTCCGACAGCGTTGCGGAGCAGATCGACGACGAGGTCCAGAGCCTCATCGGCAGGGCCTATGACACGGCTATGCGCC
Organism: Dehalococcoidia bacterium; assembly: GCA_965116405.1. GTDB lineage: Bacteria > Chloroflexota > Dehalococcoidia > Lucifugimonadales > UBA1123 > VXRN01. The sequence goes on along the minus strand of OZ220685.1, from coordinate 3,548,203 downwards.
TTCTTAAGGAGTACAGGCCGAATCTGGACCGAGTCTCCGAGTACCTTCTCGAAAACGAGACGATAGAGGGCGAGAACTTCGCGGACATCTTCGAGACCCCTACGGCGCCAGCGGCGGCAAACTAGCTGCAGGCACTTCTGCGGCGGGTTCCGCCACGGTCAGGCGTCTCATAGTGCACTGAGGTAGAGACTATCTCTAGCCCTCTGCCACTTCCTTAAACCTGCGGATCGCTTCGATGTGGCCATCCACGGAGTCAATTCCAGCGTTCATCGTGTTCACCGAGATGTGAGTTGCGTCCAGCTCACTCCACGTTTCGATCAGCTGGCGTTGGTCGTCTTCCGTAGAGTTTCGGATCGACACCCAGCTTTCAACACCGATGGAGGACGGGTCCCGTCCCGCTGCTGAGGCCTGTTCCCTCATGCTCGCAATTAGCTCGCGGCCGTGGTCGTCTGGGCGGAACAGCGGGAACCAGCCGTCTCCAATGGTTGCGACACGCCTGATGGTCTGAGGAGCGGCCCCTCCAAACCAGACGGGGATAGGCTGCTGCACGGGCAGGGGATTGAGACCGGCATCGGTTACCGTGTGCCACCTGCCCTCGTAGGTTATGAGGTCGTTAGTCCAGAGCTTGCGCATCAGGTCGATCTGCTCCTCTGAGCGCCTTCCTCGATCATGGAAGTTCTCTCCAAGAGCCTCGTACTCGACAGGATTCCAGCCGACGCCGATGCCCAGTCTCAGGCGTCCCTCGCTCAGAACGTCAACGGCCGCGGCCTGCTTGGCGACGAGGGCGGTCTGGCGCTGGGGCAGGATGATGACTGCGGTAACCAGCTCAACACTGCTGGTGACGGCGGCCAGGAACCCGTAGAGGACGAACGGCTCGTGGAACGCATCTGTATGGCGATAGGCCCCGCTCCAGCCGGGACGCGACTCGGCGTTCGCACCCAGCACATGGTCGAACACGATGATGTGGTTGTAGCCCAGCTCCTCGGCGGCCTGGGCGTACGCTTGCACTCCTCCCGGGTCGCTTCCAATCTCTGTCTGTGGGAAGACCACTCCTAGCTTCATCAGCACATGTCCTCTCTTTCAGCTTTGGATGGCGCATAGTGTACTATACGCGCTGACTCACGAACTCCTGACTGTGATTGTCCGCTCTACGGTGATCAATGCCTCAATTCGACCTGATCCTTAAAGGGGGAACGGTCCTCGACCCCAAGAACTCACTTGAGGCCGAGGCGGACCTCGCGATACGCGATGGCGCTATAGACCGCGTCGAATATGAGCTGGATCCTGGCAGTGCGAATGAAGTAGTGGACGCCTCCGGGCTGTGGGTCATGCCCGGTCAGATCGACACTCACGCCCATGTCGCAGGACTGTCCCGGAACTGGGACCCGGCGTTGGGATACGGAATGCTGGCACGCGCGGGTACAACAACTGTCCTGGACATGGGTGGGACCGGGCCTTCCCTGATCGACGGAATCAAGAGGCGAGGAGCAGGTCTCAACGTCGCAGGGAATTTCGCGCTGATACCTGGCCTGACCATTCCAAGCGGTAAGCTCTCGGCGCCGGCAATGCGTGACATCGTGACCGGCGCGCTTCGACAGGGCTGCTTTGGGCTAAAGATTCTTGGAGGCTATCATCCTTTCTCGCCGGAAGACACGGCTACCGTTATCGCCGAGGCCAATGCACAGAGGGCCTACATCGCGTTCCATCTCGGTACGACGGCGACTGGAAGCCAACTCGAGGGCCTGAGGGAAGTCCCTGACCTCGTGGGCAAAGGTCGTCTGCACGTCTGCCATGTAAACAGCTACTGCAGGGGAGTGATCGACGACGCTCCTGCGGAGTGTGTCGAAGCCCTGGAGATTCTCGAGAACATGCGCGACCAACTCGTTTCAGAGGTGTATCACGCTGTCCAGAACGGTACCAGCGGACGATGTGACGACAAGGGGAATGTGATTGCCGACGTGCCCCGAAACTGTCTCAGACTTCGGGGGTATGAGACGACAAGGGAGGGGCTCCGCCAAGCGATCATTGACGGCTATGGCGCAGTTGTGGCCCAGTCGGAGGGCAATATCTACTACGCCGAACGGGGAGAGGCGCTGAAGCTGTTCGATGAGTCCGACAGCAACGTGGGCATGAGCTTCCCGGTCAACGTGCCTTCGTCGGCATTCACGTTAACGACAGCGAAGGGCGAAGACGGTCAGTTCACGGTTGACGCGGTGAGCACTGATGGCGGGTCACATCCCAGGAATGTTGCGATTCAGAGCACGATGGCTCTGGTGGAGTTTGGCGCGCTGACGCCCCTGGAGATGGCTGACAAGCTGTCCTGGACACCGGCAAGGATGATGGGACTGCTAGACAAGGGGCACTTCACACCAGGTGCGGACGCCGACATCACCGTACTTGACCCGGACCGTAACGCCCCAGTAATGAGCTTCGTAGCCGGAACGATGATCATGTCGCAGGGCCGTTCGATTGCAGACGGCGGGACCCTACTGATCACTCCCGAAGGGGAGGGAGCCGTCTCCCAGTCGGGGTTGCCGTACCGGGTTGTGGACCTTGATGAGAGCAAGCTCTACGAGGGTTACGAAGGCTGACGCGAGTCGCAAGCGCTTAGTCGCGCAGCGAGGGCGGCAACATGTTAGGTATCGTGTCCTGTATCGGATACTCTTCCTGACACTCCCTGCAACGAAGGACTCCCGACACGATCTCATCGCCATCCTGCTCGGTTACCGTGAGGTTGAGTTCGCCACGGCACATTGGGCAGACCAGGATTTCCATCAGTGTCATTCGCATTTTGAACGCTCCGCGAAGTCAGCGCAGGGCCATCTCGTACATGACCTTCAACAGGTCTGCCAGCAGAAAGACCACTACGCCTAGAATGATGATTGTGTTGTATCCAGAAATCGCCCGTAAACCCCTTTGGAAGAGTCCTTGGGGCTGTGACTCGGGCACCCGATGCAGTTGGGACAATTCAGTGCGGCGTCTTCGCCTGGAGGCCAGGACGAACATCCAGATGCTCAGTACGACCTTGATCGCTAGAACAATGACGTAGGACGTGCCAGTGACGCCCTGGCTGAGGCGGTCGAAGGTCAGACTGATGCCGGTGACGACCAGCAGGAAGAAGCAGACATCGACCAGCACCTTGAACTCTGCGGCTGTGTACCGGTTCACTTCCCGACCAGTGTCAGACGAGCGCCGCAGGGCTGGTCTCAACACAAAGAAGTAGAAGATGCTGCCTCCTACCCACGCCACAGACGCGGTCAGGTGTACCCATCTGACGACGAGCAGGAACGCTTCGTTATAGGTCAACCGTCCGCTCCGAACTTCGTCGAGACATTGTAACACCGACGCGGGAGCTCGAAGGTCATGCTCCCCACTCCGGTCGCTGGTTGGACCCTACTGAATCTCCTGGACAAGCTCTTCAAGCTTTTCGAGATCGAGGGCACCAGACCATCGCCTGTGTACGTTGCCGTCCCTGTCTATGAGGACCGTTGTGGGGAACCCTGAAATCTTGTACTCCATGACGATGTCACCCATCTTGTCGCCGATCTTGTCAGGTCCCAAGCTGTAGTTGACACCAAGTTTGTTCACGAACTCCTGGCCGTCGTCTACCGAGTCAAGTCCGACGAGTTGGACGCCGATGAACTCGACTCCGTCGTCTTTGAACTTCTGATAGGCGGTCTCGAAGTCGGGCATCTCGGCGACACATGGCGGGCAGGATGGGAACCAGAAATTCAGGACCACAGGCTTCCCTGCGAACTGAGAGAGCCTGATGGTCTCGCCAGCTTCGTGGTCCTCGTTTCCGAACAGGATAAGCTCAAAGTCGGGGGCCTTCTCCACCGACGAATCGGCCTCAGAGGCCGGATCTGGCTGTGGAGATTCGGACTCTTCGGAGGAGCAAGACAACGCGGCTGACATCAGGACTGCCGTTGCTGCGATCAGCAAGACAATCGTTTTGAGCGAACTATCGCGCATCACGATACCTCGGAAGAACTCCATTCGATTCGGGCTTTCTCGACGTGCGGATACTTGCCACTTGGTACGCACTATGGTCTGCCTCTGGTTTCGGCTTGGACCGTAACCTAGAGTTCGCCCAAGCTGCGTGAAAGCTCGTCGGGGAGAGTATCGATTGGAACGCGGTCCTGTTTCATGGTGTCACGGTGCCTAATGGTGACGGCTCTGTCGTCGAGAGTGTCGAAGTCGACTGTCACACACAGCGGAGTGCCGATCTCGTCCTGACGTCGGTAACGCCGGCCGATGCTCTGCGTGTCATCGTACTGAACGAAGCCAGGAATACGACCTGACCGCCGCACCGTCTCGAACACCTCGCGCGCCGTAGGGGTGAGCCGCTCGTTTCTTGACAGCGGGAGTATGGCCACCTTCACCGGTGCTATCTCAGAATGGAGCTTGAGGAGCGTACGTGTTTCGGACTTCCCGGACGCCGATGTGACCTGCTCCTCAGTGTAGGCGTCCACCAGGAAGGTCATCACCGACCTGTCAACACCAGCGGCCGGTTCGATCACGTAAGGGACAATGTGCTGGCCACTCTCATGGTCGAAGTAGGTGAGGCTCTGACCACTGGCCTCTGTGTGGGCTTTGAGATCGTAGTCGGTGCGGTTGGCAATGCCCTGGATCTCGCCCCAACCCCAAGGATAGAGGTACTCGATGTCATGAGTGGCCTTTGAGTAGTGGGAGAGTTCGTCGGCATCGTGCGCCCTCACCCTTAGGCGGTCGGGGTTAACCCCAAGGTCGGTGTACCAGCCTACGCAGTCATCAATCCACCGTTCGTGGTACTCCTCGTCCTCACCGGGCATCACAAAGTACTCGATCTCCATAGCTTCGAACTCGCGTGTCCGAAATATGAAACCGCCGGTGGTGATCTCGTTCCTGAACGCCTTGCCGATCTGGGCAATACCAAAGGGTAACCTCTTGCGGGTGGCTGTGAGAACATTGTCGAAGTTGACGAAGATGCCCTGGGCGGTCTCGGGACGCAGGTAAGCCTCTGACGCCTGGTCCTCGACAGGACCGACGAAGGTCTTGAACATGAGGTTGAAGTGGCGCGCTTCCGTAAGCTCGCCACCGCAGTCGGGACAGCCAGGGCCTTCAAGATGGTCTTCTCTGAACCTCTGATGGCAGACCTTGCACTCGACGAGTGGGTCCGTGAAGCTTCCGACGTGACCGCTGGCTCGCCAAACATCTGGGTGCATGAGGATCGAGGCGTCAAGTCCGACGATGTCATCGCGACTCCACACGAAGGTGCGCCACCAGGAGTCCTTGACGTTCTTCTTCAGTTCAACGCCCAGGGGGCCGTAGTCCCAGGTGCTCGCCATGCCTCCGTAGATCTCGCTGCTCTGAAATATGAAGCCACGTCGCTTGCAAAGCGAGACGAGCTTGTCCAGGTCAACTTGCGTAGGCGCTTCTACCACGATAATCCCTCGAATTCTCAGATGTGCAAGTTGAGAATAGAGAATCGTGTGGTCTGAAACAAGGGCGCTAGCGAGAGCGTATCTCGTCGGCGATCTTCTCCGCGATCATAATCGTGGTCGCGTTGGTGTTTGCGCGTACCACGTCAGGCATGATCGAGGCATCGACCACCATCAGACTATCGAGGCCGTGTACACGGCAGCCTGGGTCGACGACAGCCATCTGATCGCTTGCGGGGCCCATCTTGCATGTGCCGGAAGAGTGATGCTGAGTAACGACGTTCTCCATAAGCCATGCGTCGAGGGCGTCATCACTGGCAAGGACGTCGTCGGTCGGGGAGAGCCGTGTCATGTTTGCGGGGGCATATTCAGGCATGGCGGAGATCTCGGCGCACAGTCTAACGGCGCTCCGCATCCGCTCCAGATCGAACGGGTCAGTGAGGTAGCGGTAGTCCAGAACTGGCTGGCCGCTTGGATCCGGGCTGGACAGTCGCAACTCGCCGACAGACATGGCCTTTTGCATGGCGATGCTGAATCCTGTCGGGATGTGCCCGGGGCTGAGGTCGAAGTCCACAGGTATGTGCTCGGTCCGTATCTGAAGGGGGCGCATCTGCATGTCGTTACGGAATGGCGAGCCTGGCGTGGTGTACCTCATTCCGATCTGAAGTCCCGGCCGACGGTCTGGAAGCTCTGTAAGGCTCACATAGTGCATGAAGACCGCTGGATGGTCCCTGAGATTCTGACCGACTCCGGGTAGATCATGGACTGGCTCGATGCCATGCTCGGCCAGGTGGTCAGAGGGCCCGACGCCGGACAGCAAGAGGAGCTGGGGCGAGTTGATAGCCCCTCCACACAGGATGACGTTGTCTGCGTATACTCGAAAGACCTCTCCACCTGATTCGGCCTCGATACCGACCGCGCGGCGCCCGTCGAACAAGACGCGATGTGCCAGTACTTCGGAGCGAACCGTTAGGTTGAGACGGCTGCGTGCAATGTCGAGGTATGTCAGCGCCGTGCTCATTCGGACATCGTCGATCCGGTTGAACGCGTAGTAGCCGACACCTGTCGACTCGGGGTGGTTCAGATCGTCCGTGCGAGAGAAACCGGAAGCCACGCATGCATCCAGGAATGCCCTTGGGCTGGGGAGTAGATCGTCTTCTCTATAGCGTCGTACTGGAATCGGGCCGTCGGAGCCATGAAAGTCGTCCCCGGGGAAGTCGAGGTCCGTTTCTGACTTTCGGAAGAATGGCAGCACATCAAGGTATCTCCAGCCCTCGTTACCCGCGTCGGCCCACTCTTCGAAGTCCTCGGGTATCCCTCTGAACCAGACCTGGCCGTTGATCGCACTGGAGCCACCCGTGACCTTCCCTCGGGGCAGTCTGAACGGCTCCCTCCCAGAAACGGCGTTGGCCTCGTAGCCCCAAGTGTAGGCAAGGGGGTCGAGCGACTCGTACCACGGATGAACGCCGTACTTGATGTGGTCGGGCAGACTTTCAAAGTCCGGGTAATCAGGACCTGCCTCAAGCAGCAGTACTGAGCGGTTCCGGTCCTCTGTAAGTCGTGAAGCCAGTACGCAGCCCGCCGACCCGGCTCCCACGATTATGGTGTCGTATCTCATGTCGATAGCAGCTCCCAAGCCCAATCTGGCAGTATTCTGACCTTGAGCGAATGGAGTTGCAAGTGCCATCGAGTTCCACTCGTTGACCTTGCAATCGAGCCGTCCATATAATCGCCGCAGTCTTTCGCAATTGGATCAAGAGGGCATATGACACAGCAACAGACCGGCAGCATTAGCGCCTCAGATATCGAGAGGTTGCTCCTGTGGGCGGTGCGCATTGGGCTGATGGCGGTCCTGATTGTGCCCCTGGTCGTGACCACATCCACCTATTTCCCCTACGTCGTTGGCAAGGCAATATACGCGCGAGTAGTAATCGAAATCACCTTCGCCCTCTGGCTGATCCTGGTGCTGTACTACTCGGACTATCGCCCGTCGCGGTCATGGATCCTCATCGCCTTCGGCGCGTGGCTGGTCGTCACGCTCATTGCCGGACTGACTGGGGTCAGTTTCACGAGGAGCTTCTGGTCGACATACGAGCGGATGCAGGGCATCTTCGATCTGGCCCACTGGTTCCTGTTCGTGATGATGGCAGGTTCGGTATTCAGATCGGTGAGAGACTGGCAAGTACCGTTCACGTTCAACCTGATTATCGGTGCGACGGTCTCCGCTCTCGGGCTCGCCCACCACTTCGACGTTTATACAATGGACATCCTGGGGTCGTCGCAGAGAATCGAGTCGACCCTGGGCAATGCGACCTACGTCGGCGCCTATACTATGGTGAATGCGATGATTGGTGTGGGCCTGATAGTCCACTCCTTCGTCAGACCAGATGTCGAACCGAGCATGCAAGTCAGGAGGCGTGCTACCAGGCGCAGACAACGCAGGGTGGAAGAGCAGGCCGGTTGGTCGCTGGACCTCACGACGTGGCTTCGACTCTTGTGGGTGGCCGCGGTTGTAATCAACCTGTGGGCACTCTGGCTGACTGGAACTAGAGGGGCGATCGTCGGTATGGGCGCGGGTGCGGTCGTGTTTGGCGTGGCATATCTCATCTGGGGAGACATGAAGGCCATCAGGTGGGCCGCCCTTGGGGTTATCGTCGCCGCTGTCCTGAGCGTAGGTCTCGTCCTGGTAATGAAGACTACGACCGTGCTCGATCCGCTGACGGATTCAAGCACTACGCTAAGGCGACTGGCGTCGATCGGCCTGGACGACAGCAGCTCCCGAGGTCGCCTTGTCGCTGTTCAGGCCGGACTCGAAGCTTTCCAGGATCGACCGGTTCTTGGATGGGGCCCGGAGAACTTCCTGATTGCGTGGGGGAGGTACTTCGATGTCGACTCCGGCATCCACGAGCGCTTCGATCAGGCTCACAGCAAGGTGTTCGAAGAACTCACCACCAAGGGGATACTTGGACTAACCACGTACCTCCTGATATGGCTGGCGATGGCGGCTGTATTGCTGGCTTCCTTCCGCTGGAGAACAGGATGGCACCAGGTATTCATAGCTGTAATCGGTGCAACGGCGGCAGCCTACTTCGTCCAGAACCTCTTCCTCTTCGACACGACGACCACGACGATGCTGTTTGCCCTCTTGGTCGCTTACTTGATCTCGGAGGAGCGTGAACTAGGCGCTCAGGTTTCGGCTGAAACGCCCTCAGAACGAAGAGTGAGATTGATTCCCGAGGGTGTCGGGAGTCGACTAGGTCTGACCATGGCGCCGAGCTTCGTGCGTAGCTCCATTGGCGTTGGCGTCGTGGTTGTAATTGTGTCTGTCCTTACGGGACTGTTGCTGTTCTACGCGTTCATGCCATTCTCGTCAGCTATGACTGTGGTCCAGGGCGCAATAGGACAGGGTACTTGGGACCAGAAGGAGGAGGTCCTTACAAGGTCCATTTCTGAGTTCCCAGGACTGGCCAACTATCCGAGGATCATTTTGATTTCACAGGCAACCGAGGGCGCCCAGGACATGTCGGACGAAGAGTTTGCGATGGCGGTAGCCACCGTAGGAGTGGAATCGGAAGCGGGCCTTGAGGATGAACCTCAGAATTGGAGAATCAGGGCGCTTACGGCGCAGTTCTACCAGGTGGCCTCGTCCAGAGACAGGTCTTACTTGACCGTCGCACGCGAGCACATAGATGAGGCTGCCGTGTTGGCCCCCCGGACGCGGGAGATCATCCGGATTACTGAACAGCAGGAGGAGCTTGAGAGCAGGCAGTAGTTGCTGTCAGGTCACCAGCAATCGGTAGTCATGCTGGGGTCGGGCTGAAGGCGGACACTCTGGATTCCGGCCTTCGCCGGAATGACGAGTGGCCCAAACTGGGTTGGTGCCAACCTGTCGTCTGCTATCGCTCTTCGCTTTGCCACCGGGCGCGTACTGTGAGCAGGACTGACATCACCAGCAGCTTGACGTCAAGCAGGGGGGACATGCGCCGAATGTATAGCGTGTCGTACCGCAGCTTGTTGCGGGGATGCGTGGAGTAGCGGCCGTAGATCTGAGCAAGGCCGGTCATCCCGGGTCTCACCAGCAAGCGCTGCTCGAAGCCGGGATTGCTGGACTCGAACTCCTCGGACAGCTCCGGTCGCTCTGCCCTTGGACCTACGAGGCTAATGTCGCCCTTCCACATGTTGATTACCTGCGGCAACTCGTCAAGGGCCCGGCTGCGCAGGAACGCACCTATGGGAGTAATCCTTGGGTCGTCTTCCTCTGCCCAGACCGCACCTGTGTGTCGCTCTGCGTCCGGGATCATCGATCTGAACTTGTACGCCCTGAAAACTCGTCCGCGTTTGCCCAGCCGTTCCTGGGTGTAAAAGACGGGCCCGCGGTCGTGCAGCCAGATCGCGATGGGAATCGAGGTCCACAGGACGGCCCAGACTGGTGCCAAGGCAACGTGCACAGCGATCAACACGAGGAGATCGAATGGGCGCTTCCACCAGTCGCTGATCTGGACTTGGGTGGCGTCTGGCTGAATCAGCCCCCTGATCGAGGGTCCCGAGCGGGAACTATCTGAGTGATCGGGACGGTCCTGCATGGTCGTAGCCGGGAAGGTCAGGGCGTTCAGTGGTCGGGGTGGGCGGGATCGAACCGCCGACCTCCTGTTCCCAAAACAGGCGCGCTACCGCTGCGCCACACCCCGTACATTTAGCCTAACGGTTTTCGATTTACCGGGTAAAGTTTACTCGGGATCGGGCGCTCGGCGGTCGCTCCAGCCGGCAGCCTGTTCGTACCGGTAGGCGACGTTGAGCAAGGCATCCTCGGCGAATGGGCGTCCGATTATCTGCACGCCGATTGGCAGGCCGGAGTCTGAAAATCCGCAGGGCACCGAAATCGCTGGCAACCCCGCAAGGGCGGCCGGACTGGTGTACTGCCGTCTTCCGAGATCAAGACGACCCTGATAGTAACCGCCGGGAGACCCTGTTGACTGAGCGATGGGCGGGGCAAGTGTCGGACTTGCGGGCAGGATGACAACGTCGTGGTCCTCGAGGGCGGACATCAACTCGTTCTTGATTAGCGTCCTAGCTCTCTGGGCCCTCAAATAGGTCGTGGCCGGAGTAAGGACCGCCGATTCCAGTCGAGTGCGCGTGCTCCAGTCGTAGAGATCGCCGCGCGTCTTCAACCAGTCCAGGTGGAATGTAGCCGCATCGACATCTGCTGTCGCCAGGAAGACGGCACCGCTTTGGGCCGAAACTGGCAGGCTGACTTCGTCGATGTCAGCACCCAACTCTGCGAGGCTGTCCACTGCTGACATCACCCCTGATCTCACCTCAGCGTCCAAGCCTTCGTACTCAAAGGCGTCTGGAGGCATGGCCACCTTCACTGGACTGGTCCGTCCGGAAAGGGCCTCCATGTAGTTAGGCACCGGTTCCGAGCTCGATGATGAGTCGCGCTCGTCCCGACCAGCTATCGCCTGGAGCATAATGGCGCAGTCTTCGACGGTGCGGGTCATGGGGCCGACAGTGTCCAGGCTCCAACTCATTGGCACAACACCATGCCTCGTAACCCGGCCGTACGTGGGTCGCAGCCCGACAATGCCGCAGAATGCGCTCGGGCCCCTGATTGATCCGCCTGTGTCCGAACCCAGGGCACCAGCGCAGAGTCCACCGGCGACAGCGACGCCTGAGCCGCTGCTGGAACCCCCCGCCGATCGGTCGAGGTTCCACGGGTTTCGCGGAGTCCCGTACGGGTGGTCAATGGTGCCACCTACAGCGAACTCGCTCAGGTTCAATTTGCCAAGGAGCACCGCTCCCGAGCCACGAAGGCGCTCGACGATGGTCGAGTCGTACTCCGGAACGTGATCGGCCAAGACCCGTGAGCCCGCGCTGGTGAGAACACCCTCCGTGTAGATGATGTCCTTGATGGCGACGGGGATCCCGTGCATGGGTCCCAGGTACGTCCCTCCGCCAATCTCAGTTTCCGCTCTCGCCGCCTCGGCATTGGCAGTTTCCGACATGACCGTTATGTAAGCGCCCAACGTGGGATTAAGCCGTTCTATGCGTTTCAGAAAGGAGCTAGTTAACTCCACAGGGGAGAGCTGTCGGGACTGGATCAGCCTGCCGAGTTCCGCAATGGTCATCAGGTGTAGGTCGTTATTGGCCATGTCCCTACTCCCGGCCAACTTCGAAACGGTGGGCCGGCTCGACGGATTCGAGCAGGTCGTCGGGAATCTCGTCCAGCACTTCAATGATGCCTGAAAGTCTGGAAGCTATCGTTCGAGCCCTGGACTCGTCCAGTTCAAGGCCCATCGTCTCTGCAAGTTTGCGAACATCATCGACTGACAACTTTGGCACAAGGGCACCCCCCAGATCGTACTTGAGCGGGGGTATTCTAACACGCTAGATTCGCGAGGCCGCCCGGAAGTAAGAGGTCGGTGCTACAATCGCCCCACCAGTAATTCAGAGTGACAGTGCGAGGTGGGAACATGGACCTCAACGACAAGGTAGCGATCGTGACCGGGTCAGCCCGTGGGATTGGTCGGGCAATCGCGGACAAGATGGCCGCCTACGGGGCGACCGTAGTGATTTGCGACCTGAACATAGACAACGTAAGGCGAACGGCCTCGGAGCTGAGTCAGGCCCACCCTAACACTGAATTCGGCGCTCTGCAGGTGGATGTAACGCGACGCGAATCGGTGGAGCGGCTGGCAAGCGAATCTATGGACCTGTTTGAGCAGATCGACATACTCGTCAACAACGCGGGGATCATCGGTGCCGCGGGATGGGAGAACCGCGACAGTCCGAGCGAAGACGACTGGGACCAGATCTACGAGGTGAACGTGAAAGGGGTCGCGAAGGCCTCTGACGCGATCTCCACGTACATGAAGGAACGAAACTACGGGAAAATCGTCAACATTGCCTCGGTTGCGGGAAGGCAAGGGGCCCCCGGCAATCCGGCGTACAACGCTTCCAAGGCAGGTGTCATAAGCTTGACACAGGCCTACGCGTTGGGTCTCGCCCCGTACAACATCAACGTGAACGCTATCTGTCCCGGATCTCTCTGGACGGACATGTGGGAGCGGATTGCTGTGCGAAACATCAACCTCGACGAGAGCCAGTCGGGCATTACGCCGAGAGAGCACTTCGACCGCTCCATCCAGGCCAGAATGCCTCTTGGCCGCGAGCAGACGCCTGAGGACATTGCACACCTGGCAGTGTTCCTGGCCTCCGACCTATCGCTGAACATCACAGGTCAGGCGATCAACGTCACCGGCGGGTCCAGGATGGACTAGGAACTTAGCCGGGGCGCTTCTTGCCGGTCCTGGCCTCGTAGAGCTTCCAGGTCTCGTCGTTGAATGGGTAGTACTTGCCCGGTGAGCACTTCTCGATTTCCAACTGGGCCTTGACGATCTCTTCGACCTCTTCCCGCTGGTGAGCGATCTGAATCACTTCGTCGACCTCGGACCGTGGAACGACGACTACACCGTCGTCGTCGCCCACCACAGCGTCTCCGGGCCTGACGAGGACACCCCCGCACTGGATGGCGTCGTTGACCTGCCAGGGCCAGAACTCGGCGGGCCCCTGCTTGGCAGTGGTAGACGCGCTGAAGACAGGGAAGCCGTACTCTCGGAGCGCGACGCTGTCCCGGACAGCGCCGTCAGTCACCAGTCCACCCGCACCCAGTTGCATCATCCTGAAGAACTTGATGTCGCCGCCGATTGAGCTATAGGTCCACCTCATGGCATCGACGACTAGCACCTCTCCAGGGCCACACGCCTCTATGGCGACGTACTCGGCTGACCGGTCTGCCTTGGGCTTGTCGGCGGCGAGGTCGGGCCGGTGAGGAACGAACCGCAACGTCACGGCGCGCCCAGACATCTTCTGTCCCAGTTGGAGAGGGCGTGCGCCCTCGACGTAGCTCTGAGGCCAGTTCTTTACCCACAGCGCGTCAATAAGGGTCTGGGTAGGTATGTTCCTGAGAACCTCAAGAGTCTCATCGGAAATGCGTTCTGGGCCTGCCATTGAGTGATCACCTCTCCTGGAAGTCGGGGCGTATTGTATGGACTGGCGGTTAGCCGTACAATCCCATTTGGCATTTTCGACAATTCGTTCAGCTAGTTGTAGTCCTCAGGCAGGGAAGCTACCAATGGTAAGTTCGACAGCGGATGTTGTGGTAATCGGCGGTGGAGTGAACGGGACGAGCATCGCGATGCACCTTGCTCGGATGGGCGCGGGCAGGGTAGTGCTGGTCGAAAAGGGCCACCTTGCCGGTGGCGCTTCTGGCCGTTCCGGGGCGATGGTGCGGGAGCACTACCTTCATCCTACTCTTGTAAGGATGGCGACCGAATCTAGGGAGATCTTCCAAAACTTCGGAGATGCGGTCGGTGGAGACCCCAGGTTCGTTCAGGGTGGCAGAATACTGATGTTCCCGGAACGGGACGAACCTGCTGTTCGTGCCAACGTCGAGATGAACCGCGATCTTGGCGTCAACATCGAGACGCTTACCCCTGTCGAAGTCTCTGAGATGGTCCCTCAGGCAAGCATGGAGGAGATTACAATCGGCACTTACGAGCCCGACGCAGGTCACGCAGATCCGGTATCGACCACGTACGCTTACGCCGAGCGTGCCAGGGACTTTGGTGCTGAGATACACACTCAGACCCCGGTGTCAGGACTGGTCGTGTCCGGAGGACGGATTGCGGGTGTGGAGACCACTGCAGGTACCATCGCAACGTCGACCGTCGTGGCCGCGGTTGGGCCTTGGTGCCACCAGCTCGGGGCTACGGTGGGGGAGTCGTTGCCTGTGACGCCTATACGTGTCCAGATGGTGCACCTTAGAAGGCCCCCCACAATGGAGTCAGTCAATACGAACATAATCGACTATTCAACCGGGGCGTACTTCCGCGTATATGGGGACTACGACACGGTCATTGGTGGAGAGGCGCTGGAAGACCTGATGGAAGTCGCGAACCCGGACGCCTTCGGTCTAAATGCGGACCACGATGTCATCATGCGTTTCTGGGAACGCGCCAAGTACAGGTTCCCCGAGTTCGAGTCCGCAATCTGTCGTGGCGGCTACGGCTCCCTCTACGATATGACGCCCGATGGTAATCCCATTCTCGATCGCTCTCAATCCGTCGAAGGTCTTTACTGGGCCGTTGGATTCAGCGGACACGGGTTCAAGTTGTCCCCGGTCGTCGGTCGGATGGTAGCGGAACTCGTGCTTGGGGAATCAGGCGACCATCCCGTTGGCCAGTTCAGGGCGACTCGGTTCGCGGAAGGCGACCTTCTCGGCGCTGAGCATCCCTACGAGGGCAGACGGCACCAGTGAGCGAAAGTAAGGCGGTCTTCTACTAGGATGTCTACAATCCAGGTCACCGAGGAGATCAAAAGGGGCCGTAACCAGCTCGCGTTCACGGTCGTCCTCGGACACACCGTAAAGCATATCTACAACTCAGGTCTGCAGTCGGTCATCCTGGCCGTTATCAAGGACGACCTCGGCCTGAGCGGCACGCAGTTCGGCCTGCTGGCGACATCACAGAGGGTCACCAGCGGTACCACCACGATGATAGCCGGATACCTCGGAGACCGGTTCGCCAACAGGTCGGGCCTGATGCTCATGCTTTCACTGGGCATCATGGGTATCTCCTACTACCTGATGGGCAGCGCGCCGAGCTACTGGTTCCTGTTTGCGGTGATGCTGCTGGTTGGAATCGGGCCATCGCTCTATCACCCGCCGGCGATCGCGTCTCTGTCCAGGAAGTTCCCGGACAGACGTGGATTCGCAATCTCTCTGCACGGCACAGGGGGCAGCGTTGGCGAGGTCGTAGGACCGGTGCTGACCGGCGGCCTCATTAGCGGGACGTACCTGGTCGCATTCCACTGGCGCGACGTGCTCCACATGAGCGTGTTGCCAGCGCTGATCATCGCTGTGGCCGTCTACCTGATGATGAGGAGCATTCCCGCTGCGGCCGCAGATGCCGAGTCAGTTGCCCAGTACCTGTCTTCACTCGGCACGTTGCTGAAGCGAAGAGCGATGCTTTCGCTCGTCTTCGTGACGGCCCTAAGGAGCTCCGGGCAGTCAGCCGTAATGGGGTTCCTCCCTGTCTATCTGCTGGAAGACCTCGACTACGAGAAAGTCGTCATTGGCCTGTTCATGTCCGGTGCACAGGTGACCGGCATCGTCGCCCAGCCCTTGATGGGGTTCCTGTCAGACAAGTTCGGGCGGAAGGTCGTTCTCGTACCGTGTACCCTCGCGCTGGGACTTCTGATAATGTGCCTGAGGTTCGCCGAACCCGGGCCACAGCTCGTGCTGGTTGTCCTGGTAATGGGTGCCTTCCTTTACTCACTGCACACTATCTACATCGCGGGAGCAATGGACGTTGCGCAGGGACAGGCCCAGTCGACGGTAGTCTCTTTGATCTACGGCGCAAGCTTTATCGGCGCATTTTCACCCTGGGCAGCCGGTTGGGTCGCGGACCAGTGGGGAAACTCGGCTACGTTCCTCTTTGGGGGTTCACTGGTGATACTCGGAGCCCTGATCCTTTGGGCCACAAGGCTTCCTAAGACCGCAAACCAGTTGGACGCCGGGAATTAACCTTAGCTCTCGATAAGCACGACCTCGCGCTGCATCTCAGTGGTGACCTGAGGTCCGTCTTCTGAATAGAAGACGTCTATCTCAGACCGCACGCCGAACTCGGGAATATATATGCCGGGCTCGATGGTTACGGCTATACCAGGAATTAATTGTCTTGTGTCATACGTTTCCCAGGAGTCCAGATTGACGGCGTTCGAGTGGACCTCTCGCCCAAGGCTATGGCCTAAACGGTGGTTGAAGTACTCGCCGTAGCCCGTGGCCTCTATGTATTCCCGGGCCACCTTGTCCAGTTCCCAGCCCTGGAGGGTTCGACCCTCTTCGAACGCTGTCACCATCTCTGCAAGTGCCGCGTCACGGGCCCCCAGGACGTTGTCGAACACCTCCTGATGCTTTGAGGGAACGTCGTCGCCAACGTAGGCAGTCCAGGTAATATCTCCGAACATGTCGTCTTCACCGGGCAGCCGGGTCCAGAGGTCGATCAGCACCCAGTCGCCTCGCTTGATCCTGAAGGAGTTTTCGGGAGTGGGATCGAAATGAGGGTCTGAGGCGTGCTCGTTGACTGCGACGGCAGGGCCGTCCGTGACGACGAGGCCATAGTCTAGAAACCGGTTGCGAATGAACTCGGCAGTCTGGAACTCGGTTATGCCTTCGTCAAGAGTCTTCCCGATGTGCTCGAAGGCCTCCAGTACGATCTGGGTCAGCTTCTCCGCTGCGAAGAGATGTGAGGCAAGCTGCTCCTCGGTCCATCGTTGAGTGGCGTACTGGAGCAGGTCCGCTGAGGATACGACGTCTACGCCCAGCCCTCTCACCATCTCCAGCGTCCCGCCGTCCACCTTGGACACGCGCGGCAGAGCGCCGTCGGGCGTGTACTCCATTGCGATGCGGCCCGACGCGCCGAGCTCGGCCTTCAACTTCTCAATCATGTCGATCCGGTTGATGAAGAGGGTGGTATCGATCCCCAAGTGAGTAAAGCGGCTCTGGTCGACGAAGCTGACCAGCATGTGAGGGTCCCCCTGTTGGGGAATCCATAACCATACTGGCCTGGTTACGTGACCGACTCGCCCGACAGTGTCCGACAATATCGGGTTGAGGCCGCGGTAGTCGTAAACGAGCCATCCGTCGACGTCCCGAGAGATCATGTATTCCTGTGCCTGCTGTATCACCGTCTGAACGGACATTCTTAATTTCCTCCGGGTTGTCCCTTGTTTAGTGTCAAGTTAATCGTCCATTAAGCCACATTGCTATCGGTCAATGTATAATACTGAAAGGGAACGCGTCACCGGCAGTTGTTGGCACGCCTCTGACACAATTCGACTAACTCTTCCCAGTGTTCAGGCTACGGAGGATTCCCATGGCCAGACAGCGGAATGTTTCACTTAAGGGGGTCACACGAGAAGACGTGACCCGAATCAGGCAGTGGCTCGAGGACGAAGAGACCACTGACAGCTGGTTCGGTCGATACGCCTACGGTGAGCCTGCCCACCTCGGATACAGGCCTGCCGAAATGGAGGATGCGACGGACGAAGAGTTCGCCCGTGCCCTGGAAGACCCCTCCCATGTGACGATGTCCGTGTACACGGACGATGGCGAGCACATTGGTGAGATCCACTTGGGTCTTGACGAGGCGCTGGGCGACGGCCAGCTGTCAATTCTGATGGGACAGCGGAGCCGGTGGACTCGTGGATATGGCGTCCCGGGCATTAGAGCGGCACTCGATCTCGCCTTCAATGAGTACGGGCTCTACAGAGTGTGGGTGGACATTCCGGAGTTCAACCTGTCGGCTCGAACGCTGTTCGAGCGAGTAGGGTTCATCCACGAAGGCACGCTGCGTCAGAGCAGGCCCCGTGGGGAATCCAGAGCCAACTCGGTTGTCATGGGAATGCTTGCGGCCGAGTACGATCCGGGAACAGGCTGAATATTAATCCATGACACTCTACGACGCTGAATCCGGAAACCTGACACTCGTCGCCAGCGGCGACACGATGATCACGCGACGCCTGTCGGTGTTCAAGGAACCTGGGTTCCTCTCCCTTGTCGAGCTCTTCAGGGATGCTGATGTCGGCTATACCAACCTCGAGATGCTGATGCACGAATTCGAGCACTCTCCGGGAATGGCGGGAGGCACCTTCACTGGCTCAGATCCAGCGAACCTTGATGAGCTTCGATGGGCGGGCATCAATCTCGTGTCGACCGCCAACAACCACAGCTACGACTACGGTGAAGGCGGCGTACTCACCAACATCGACCATTTGAGAAAGATCGGAATGGCCTTTGCAGGCACAGGGCGTAACCAGAGCGAGGCCCGCGCTCCGGGCTACCTGGACACGTCAGCCGGGAGAATTGCGCTCATTGCCGCTTCGTCTACTTTCAGTGAGGCGGGCAGGGCGATGGACCAGCGTCCCGACCTTCCCGGTAGGCCCGGACTCAACGCGCTACGACATTCCGTTACCTACACCGTGGACCGCCCGGCATTCGACTCGATGAAGCGCGTCAGCCGTAACCTGGGATTCGAGGCTGGCAACGCGGCCCAGAGGCGATTTCGGCCAAAGGGCACGGTCATGGAGGACAACGACACTCAGCTTGGATTCCTCGGCAGGAAGTTCGTCCTGGGCGAAGAGTTCGGAAAGTCGACAAGGCCGAACGGGCGCGACATGGACGAGAACCTGAAGTGGATCAAGGACGCCAGCCGGATGGCCGACTGGGTGTTTGTGTCGTTCCACTGCCACGAGAGCGGGGACACGACGGACGACCCGCCTGAATTCCTCCAGACCTTTGCGAGGGCGTGCATCGACGCCGGGGCAGACGCGTTCCTGGGTCACGGCCCGCACATAACGCGGGCAGTGGAGATCTACGAGGGCAAGCCAATCTTCTACAGCCTGGGCAACTTCATCTTCCAGAACGACACCGTGAGGTGGCAGCCCGCGTTCAACTTCGAGTCAGTAGGGCTGGGACCGGAAAGCACTCCAGCCGACTTCTACGATCGGCGGAGCGAGAACGACACCCGTGGTTTCCCAGGCGATGCGATTTACTGGAACAGCGTCGTCGCACGGTGTGAGTACAGGTCGGGCGAACTCAGCCGAATCGACCTTCACCCGATAGATTTGGGGCACGGCAAGGCAAGGTCGCAAAGGGGCAGGCCGGTGCTCGCTACAGGACGTTCAAGCCAGCATTCGCTTGAGAGAATAAAACGACTCTCAGAGCCGCTGGGCGCTAGTGTCAGAGTACGTGACGGTGTCGGAGTCATCGAGCTCTGACCACCACGGGTCAGGTGAAGCGTACATTTCCGCACAAGCTCTGGTTTTCTCCGATGATGGGCGAGAAATAGCTGCAACAACCGGTGACCTTCCCGCGCTCCCAGAAGTACGTGTCCGTGACCGCTTCTATCCTGAGATCGAAGAGTACGCTCGCGCGGTAGCTCATATACTAGGGACCGACGTCCGGGTACTGAGGTGCTTGGATAGGGGAAGTGCTGAGGACGGCAGGCCTCGTCTCTATTCCCTCGTCCTGTCCGACGGCTGTGACGATTTGGGGGGAGGCTTCTGCTGGTGCGACATAACGGAGTTATCCAGCCTCACGGACCCCGAAGACTCACAGGTGGCCCTAGTTCAGCGGGAGTGCGAACGGGTCTCCAGTGGACCATCGGAGGGAGCATCCGTGCCCTGGGAGTGGCGTGGAAGCTGGGGAGACGATGTTCGCGAGTGGGTCCGTGAGCAGGTTAAATCCCACTTTTCAGCGGAGCAGGCGACACTCACGCCGATTCGATCGTGGTCAATCTCCAGTGTTGTTCGGATTGACGTCGATTCCTCTGCTGGGTCGCACCGCCTTTTTTTCAAAGCGTCTCCGAAGTTCTTCTCTAAAGAGGTCGCAATCACTGACATCGTG
This sequence comes from Dehalococcoidia bacterium, assembly GCA_965116405.1. Classification (GTDB taxonomy): domain Bacteria; phylum Chloroflexota; class Dehalococcoidia; order Lucifugimonadales; family UBA1123; genus VXRN01. The sequence continues at coordinate 3,528,319 of OZ220685.1, read as the reverse complement.
GCTAAGCGATTCCCCGAGATCAGCCCGGCGTTGGTCGCTGTGGACAGGGAATGGGGATGGATGTTGATGGAGGATCTGGGGGACCTCACTCTTGGGGATGCGGACAGCGTCGATATTTGGTGCGAAGCGATGCGGGCGTTGGCCAAGGTGCAGATTGGGTTCTTGGGAGACACCAGCCTGCTTGAACGACTGGGCCTGGAACGGCGTTCCACATCGGCTATTGGCAGCACCCTCGTGGAGTGGATGCAAGATGCAGTTGGCCTGGGACTCGACTATGAGGCGGAACGCACTGGGAAGGCGTTGGAACGTCTCGTACCTCATGTCGGACTGGTGGATGAGCTCTGCGCGAAGGTCGATTCACTTGGGCTTCCGTCCACGCTCGATCACGGCGACCTCGATGCCGGGAACATCTTCGTAAGGGACGGGAAGCCGGTAATCATGGACTGGTCGGACTCTTCGATTTCCAATCCTCTGTTCGCCCCGGCGCTGATTTCACAGGTTTCCAGGAACTCGGAATTGTGGGGAGCTTTCCTGGAAGAGTGGACGCACGTAGCTTCAATCGATCAGTTGGAAGATGCGTTTGAGGCCTCAAAGCCACTTGCCGCCCTGGAGCGCGCCTTTCACTATCGTAGGAACATCGTAGCGCACCTCGATAGTCCTTCCGTGGACCGGCGCGTCCTTGAGTCGTATATACCGGACTTACTCAATCTGGCCGCGACCGAGTTGGTGCAGCATGGTTAACTCGTACCGGCGTCACTCGCGTAACTTAAGCAGTAGAATACCAGCAGTAGGTGCGCTAGAGTAATCGCACAAAGCTGTGACAAATACCTAACACGTAGAGCCATGACTCCATGACTGCAGTCACTCCTAAATCTCTGGACTTTGATCAAGCCGTCGACCTGGCGATGGGTCTTGCTGACTTCGAGCGCTCTACCCACTCTCCGGGCCACTCGGGATTTCACCTTGAAAGAGTAGGGCTGCTCGCAGAACGTCTCAAATACGTTCACCGCGCTGTTCCGGCGATCCATGTTGCAGGGACGAAGGGCAAGGGGAGCACGTCGGCCCTCATAACTTCCATCCTGTCGAGTGCCGGGTACACTGTCGGCCTGTTCACTTCGCCTCACCTGCATACCGTGTGTGAGAGGGTGAGGGTAGGCCTTGAACCGATTACACGAGATGAGTTCGCCGCTCTGGTCGCCCAGATCTGGCCTGCGGTTGAGGATGTCGGGGTGAACGGTCCATACGGGGGCGTCACATTCTTCGAGATGATGACAGTACTGGCAATGGTCCACTTTCGGAATGTCGGAGCAGACTTCCAGGTGCTTGAGGTAGGGCTCGGAGGCAGGCTCGACTCCACCAACATCGTGACACCCGAGGTCTCGGCGATTACCTCGATCAGCATCGACCATGCCGCTACCCTCGGTGACACCGTTCGAAAGATCGCAACCGAAAAGGCAGGAATAATCAAGCCCGAAGTGCCCTGCGTCATTGGCCCCCAGTGGTCGTGCGAGGCTATGGACGTCTTTAAGCAGATTGCTCATGACAGGGCATCTCCGATGGTCAGCGTATCTGAGCGGTTCGCCATGCGGAGTGTGTCTTCGGACCTTAGCGGGCAGTCGATTGAACTGGTCGGCGACGGAACGAATTACTGCCTGTGGACCCCCTTGGTGGGTGACTATCAGATTGAGAACGTCGCAACTGCGGTCTCGGCAATTGAGGTCCTACGAAACCGTGGCTATGACGTGTCGGACGACTCGATCAAACAGGGCGTGCGAGAAGTCTGTTGGCCCGCGAGGTTTCAGGTCTACGAGCGCGAAGGCAAGACGATAACTGTCGATGGGGCGCACAACCCATATTCTGTAAGCAGGCTCGTCGATACCATCAAGAAGCTCATTGATCCTGGGCGCGTGGTGCTCGTGTTTGGATCACTGGGAGGTCACAGCGCCGAGGGGATGCTGGAAGCGTTTGCCAAACTGGCCCCGGAGGTTGTTGCGGTGCAGTCCAGGCATCCACGCTCCGCGCGCGCAAGCGTCACTGCCGAGGTCGTCAGCAGATTCGGTCTGGAACTCATTGGCGAGTCCGAGACAGTCGCGGAAGGGCTGCGACATGCAATTGAGGCGGCCGGACCTGAAGACCTTGTACTCTGCTCGGGTTCCCTGGCGTTAGCTGCCGAGGCTATCGAGGAACTTGAAGGGATTGAACCCGAAATCTACGAAAACTTGAGAGGGCCGGTTCACCGCCAGCCAGCCCAGACTTAGCCAGACACACTCGGACTGTACAGGAGAGAAGGCTCATGAAGAACGCCACAACTCGGGTGGTGATTACCGGCATGGGTGCGATGACGCCATTGGGCGAGTCCATCGACGAATACTGGGACAACCTCGCGAACGGAGTATCCGGAATTGGGCCCATGACACTCTGCGACGCGTCCGCCTTTCCGTCAAGGATCTCGGGCGAGGTTACCGGATTCGATCCAGGTGACTACATAGACCGCCGTGAACATCGAAGAATGGCACGGTTCTCGCAGATGGCGGTCGCCGCGGCAGGGGTCGCCATGGAGGATGCGGGACTCAGCCTGTCAAAGGAGGACACCGACCGGATCGGCGTCGTTATGGGCAATGGTAACGGCGGGTTTCCCACGACCGAGGACAACGCGCGTATTCTCGTCCGCAGGGGCGGGATGCGGATGTCGCCTTTCTTCATTCCGATGATTCTTCCAAACATGGCTGCGGCCAACGTGAGCCGTATCTATGGACTCAAGGGATATACGTCAACTGTCATAACGGCCTGCGCGGCAGGTACACAGGCCATTGGCGAGGCCGCGGTCGCGCTCCAGCGGGGAGTTGCCGACGTGATCCTGGGAGGTGGCTGCGAGGCTGGGATTAGTCAGCTTGGCCTCGGGGGATTCAACGTCATCAAGGCTCTTAGCAGGCAGAACGAAGAGCCAGAGAAAGCCAGCAGGCCGTTCGATGCCAAGCGAGACGGTTTCGTACCCTCTGAGGGAGCGGCGGTCCTGGTGATGGAGACCCTGGAGCACGCAGTCGACCGGGGCGCGGACATTCTGGCTGAGGTGACTGGCTACGGTGTCTCTTCGGATGCCTTTCATGCCGTACAACCTGACGAGGACGGCACGGGGGCTGCAAGGGCGATTCGATGGGCAATAGAGGATGCAGAGCTTGAGCCGGGCGACATCAGTTACATAAACGCGCACGGCACGTCCACGCCGATCAATGACCATGTGGAGACGATGGCAGTCAAGCTGGCGTTCGGTGAGGACGCCTACAAGGTTCCGATTAGTTCGACGAAGTCCATGATCGGCCACGCACTAGGAGGGGCGGGAGCCCTTGAGGGCGTTGCCTGCGTGAGGTCGATCCAGCACGGGATTATCCATCCCACGATCAACTACGAAAACCCCGACCCGGACTGCGATCTTGACTACGTCCCCAATTCAGCCAGGGATGCAGACGTGACCCACGTGCTCTCGAACAGCTTTGGGTTCGGCGGCCAGAACGCCTGCGTGGTGTTCAGTCGTATGGACTGACTTTCGGCGAGTCAGCGGCCTCCGGCATTACGGAAGCCGAATTCAGCGGCAATCGTCCCGGTGACTTGCGAGGACAGGAAATCAAAAGGGCCACGCTTCTATGCGTGGCCCTCTCTTTTCAAGTTTTGATTCGTTCAGGTCGCGGCCGGAACTTCCGCAAGCAAGTCTTCAAGCATCATCTGCAGGGCCATGATGTGAGTGCACGTCTCACGGCCGATGAGGTAGTCGCAGTCGCATCCCCAATCGCCAGCTTCATAAGTGATCGTGTGGTCGCTGTTCTCTCCATGGAATCGTATCGTACAGCTCTGAAAACTGACTCGTTCCTTCTGGAGTGCGTAGTCTTTCGCCTTCTCGACCTTCCTCATGAAGCTTGAGTTCATATGACAGTGCCCCTCCTTTGGGTGACCTGAGTTAAGAGAGCAACCTCTATACTCAAAATTGTAGCGACGCGCCCAAACCTCAGTCAATCGACATCGGCGCGCAGTTGATGGCTGGCTCATACCGGTTCAGGATTGCCGTCGGCTTGCGTATAGTGATAAATTCTGGTGGAACATCGGGCATGCCCGGGAAAGGCTGGATATATTCACACATGGCAGACGACATGCGAATCGCTGTAATAGGGCAGGCCGCATTTGGCAAAGACGTACTGGCGGCATTGGCTGATAAAGGCGAGAACATAGTCGGAGTGTTCTGCCCACCTGATCGGGAGGGTCGACCGTTCGACCCGATCAAGCAGGAGGCTGTGGAACGGGACATTCCTGTCTTTCAGTTTCGAAGGATGCGGCGCAAAGTCGCGATCGATGCCTTCCTCGAACTCAATGCAGACCTGTGCGTGATGGCATTCGTAACTGACATCGTTCCCGATGAGATCCTGGAAGCACCGACTCAGGGCACAATCCAGTATCATCCGTCGCTTCTTCCCAAGCACCGCGGACCCAGCTCCATGAACTGGCCGATCATCTGGGGTGAGACAGTCACAGGGCTTTCGATCTTCTGGCCGGACAAGGGGCTGGACACAGGGCCTATCCTTCTACAGAAGGAAGTAGAGATTACTCCCGACGACACGCTCGGCTCACTCTACTTTGGCAAGTTGTACCAGATGGGTGTGGACGCTATGGTGGAATCGGTCCAGATGGTCCGCGAAGGAAACGCCCCAAGAATAGACCAGAACCACGACGACGCCACCTACGAAGGCTGGTGCAGGGCCGAGGACGTCGTGATCGACTGGGAAGGCCAGACGGTCGACGAAGTGTACAACCTGGTCAGAGGAGGCGATCCCAGTCCTGGGGCTAATACGACCCTGAACGGCGCCTCCGTGGGATTCTTCAGGGCCAGCAAGATAGCCGGGGATACGGGCAGTCAGGCAGGCGAGGTGACGGAAGTCTCTGAAGAAGGCTTCACTGTCGCCGCAAACGGGGGCGCCGTCCTGGTGGGTAGGGTCCAGCCGGCGGGGGGCCGAAAGGTCATGTCGCCTGAGTGGACAGAAGAGATAGGTCTGAAACCGGGAGCCAAGTTCGGAACGTAGTTGAGGTCGAGGCGTCGTCTGTCCAAGTCCAGGATGCACACGCAGGAGCCGAGATGAACAGTCGAGAAAATCATCTGGCCGGTATTGTCCGCCGTCTCGCGGGAGCAGGTCGAAGGTCTGATGAACAGACCATGGCCGATGCCGAGTCGCTGTCGGAGAGGATGTCGTCATTTCCACTTCACAATCCGAATCCGGTTGTGGAAACTGATCTGGACGGCAACGTTACCTATATGAACCCGGCGGCCGAGGAGCTATTGGAACCCGGTGCTCCGGAAAGGTTCCACCCGTTAGCAGACCAGATGGGCCCAATTCGGGCCAGGCTGCTGAATGAAGGTACCGGCGTTCAGACGCGGGAATTAAACGTGCAGGGCTCGACGTTCGAGCAGAAATTCCTGTACATACCCGAAGACCTTGTGATCAGGATCTACTCCACCGACGTTACTCGAATGAAAGCGGCGCATGCGGCCATGATCGCTGCAGGTGAGGAATCGCGGAGGCTGGCTTCAGAGAATGAGACACTCGGAGAGATTGGAAGAATTATTGGCTCCAGTCTCGACATCGATGATGTCTATGCAGGATTCGGGGAGCAGCTACGCAGCCTTATTCCATTTGACAGGCTGTCAATCAGCCTCGTCAACCTGGACGACAACACCTTTACTAACGCCTATGTCTTAGGTGACGAGATACAGGGCCGAAATCCAGGTGAAGTGACAGCCCTCCAGGGTACGGTCACGTATGAGGCCGTGCGGTCACGCAGCGCGATGGTAGTGCAGGGCGACCCTACGGAGATGGAGCGTCGTTTCCCGAACCTTATCAGGTACCCGTCCGTTGTTCTCGCGCCGCTCATCTACAGGGGGGAGCTGTTCGGTGTGTTGAACGCCCGCTCGCTGCAAATGAACGCATACGAAGATGAGGATGCGGAGATGCTGTCGCGGGTTGCATCTCAGATCACCCCGGCAATTGCCAACTCGCTGCTCTATGCCGACATAGTCCGGGCGCAGGACGACCTGGCCAGATCGAATTCGGACCTCGAGCAGTTTGCTTACGCTGCGTCCCATGACTTACAGGAGCCTCTGAGGACCATCACGGCGTACGTCGGCTTGGTCAAGGAGCGCTATGGCGACGCTCTTGACGACACCGCCCACGAGTTTATGGACTTCGCGATAGATGGCGCGGAGAGGATGCAGCGTCTCATCACTGACCTGCTGGAATATTCGCGTGTCGGCACCCAGGGCCGTGAACTAGAGCCCGTAAACTGCACTCGCATAATGGATTCAGTGCTGGAGAGCTTGAACGAGGCAATCCAAAGCCAGAAGGCGAAGGTCGAGTGCTCGCCACTGCCAATAGTCAACGGTGACGAGGCCCAGTTGGCGAGGCTCTTCCAGAACCTCATTGGCAACGCGTTGAAGTTTACCGGAGACGCCGATCCTCGAATTCAAATATGGGCCGAGCTGCAGGGCGCCGATTGGGTATTCTCATTCAAGGACAACGGCATCGGAATTGCGGCAGACTACCAGGAGCGGATCTTCGGAATGTTCGCGCGACTGCACTCTAGGACCGCGTATACCGGTACTGGTATAGGTCTCGCACTGTGTAGTAAGATAGCCCAACGCCACGGGGGTAGGATCTGGGTTGAATCGGAGGTAGGGAGTGGCTCCACATTCCGTTTCAACATCCCGGTAACGAGTTAGGGCTCTACGCTCAGGAGGTTGTGCCAATGGTTTCCGAAATTGGTGATCGTCCAATCGAGATACTCCTGGTAGAAGACAACCCCGCTGACTTCCGGCTCGCTCAGGACACGATTGAGCGTTCGAACCAGCGGGCCAACATTACCCACGCCGAAGATGGCGAGATAGCCCTTGCCATACTGAAGAAAGAGGGGGCATATTCCGACGCTCCAAGGCCCGATCTCATACTCCTTGACCTGAGGCTTCCCAAAAAGGACGGCACGGAAGTGCTGGCTGAGATGAACCAGGACGAGGACCTGATCTCGATTCCCGTAATGCTTCTCACGGGCACGGAGGCTGAGTCCAGCCTACTCGAGTCGTACTCCATCCCTCCAAGCAGGTACGCCAGAAAGCCGCTTCAGTTGGAGCAGTTCCACAGGGCGCTGGGGCAGATGGGCCTCTTTAGCAGGCAGCCAATTAGCATCCCGACTCAGCAGCAGGTGCAACAGGCTTCAACCGAAGCTGGTAGTGGGCGCCGCCGTTGGTGGTGGCCTTTCGGCTAGGGGCGGGGATAGTCAGGCTATCCTGCGTTTCCTCGACCTGAGGTAGTCGACCATGACGTATTCCCCCAGCTGGTTGGGAGTGCTGTAGAACGCCCTCCCGTTGTTCACCTTCGTCAGCCGGTCGATGAAGTCCATCAGGTAGTAGTTGGCTTCGAGCATGAACGTGTTGATCGTTATGCCGTCCTGCGTGCAGCGCTTGACTTCCTTCAGCGTCTCCTCGATTGTGCGATAGCTCGGTGGATAGCTGAAGTAGGCATGGCCCTCTTCCAGGTGTGTGGTCGGCTCCCCGTCCGTCACCATGATGACGTTCTTGTTCGCCACCTTCTGGCGTGAGAGAAGCTTTCGCGCGACCATCAGGCCGTGCTGCATGTTGGTGCCCGAGTTCCAGTAGTTCCAGGTGACCTCCGGCAGGTCTTCTTCCTTGAATTCCATAGCGTAGTCGGAGAACCCGACGAGATAGAAGTAATCTCTCGGGAACTGCGAGTGAATCAGCCAGTAGAGTGCCATCGCGACCTTCTTCGCGGGCCCCCAATACCCGAACATGCCCATCGACTTGCTCTGGTCCAGCAGCAGGACTGTCGCGGTCTGCGTCAGGTGCTCCGTGTGTCGGATCTCCATGTCGTCAACAGAGACCTGCACCGGCACGTTCGGCCCGCCACGAAGCACGGAATTGAATAGGGTCCTGTGCAGATCGATCTCGAACGGGTCCCCAAACTGGTACTGTCGGGTCTCCCCAGTGAATTCGCCGCCGTCACCCCTGGTGAACACTTCGTGCCTGCCCAGCCTGTCCTTGTTCATCTCAGAGAACACTTCCTTGAGGGCGTTCTGGGCGAGTTTACGCATTCCGCGTGCAGTGATCTCCAGGCGATCACCGTCCCGTCGTAGGTAGCCGGCTTCCTCCAGCTGCTTGACCAGCTGTTGAAGCTGCTCCATTTCCCTCCTGGCTTCTTCTCCAAGGTGCTCCTCAACCTTGTTGAGGTCGATGTCATCGACGTTGCCCTGCCGGGTCATGGACTCGAACTGATCGTCCAGACGGTCCATGTCCTGGAGCTGTTCCATCAGTTTCATGGCCTGTTCGAGCGTGACCGACTCGTCTCCCATGAACGGGTACTCGTTCGCCATATCGTCGAACGGAAACATTTCGTACATGAGTGATGCCAGCTCAGAGAGGTCGCCCATCATCGATGGGTCCATCGATGACTGGAGCATGTCCATGAGCTCATCCCGCATCTGCTGCGGCATGGAGTCCATCAGGGACTGCATGGACGCCATCTGCTGCTGCAGGCGTTCGATAAGTTCGTCGAGGCTTGCAGGCCTATCTGGATCGAAAAATTGACCGTATTGCTCCATGAATCCTTCGAAATCAGGATCTTCCCCCATAGCTCGGTCATGGAGCATCTGGTTCAGAGCCTGGATCATCTCCTGCATCCGCTGCATGTCTTCGGGCGACATGTCTTCGATCGTGTCCTTCATGCCCTGGAAGAAGTTCTGCATCATCTGCTGACGTAGCATGTCCATTAACTCTTCGAACTTCTGCCGCGCCTCAGGATCGATGAAGTCGTACTCGGAAAGCTCCCGCATCTGTCCGGCGGGGCTGTCCGGCAGCTGGTCTAGCGTCTCAAGGTTCTGCTGGGCTCGCGACTCCAACAGGTCCATTGCAGGCTGAAGGGCGTCCCGGTTGTCTCCCGCGTTTTGGAGGTCTTCTCGCGCCTCTTCCAGCCTGCGGTCTATGCCGCTACGCTCAGTGTCTAGCACATCCTGAAGACGCTCACTGATGTCGTCCATAGCGGACTCCAGGTTGTACTGCTGGAGCTTCTGCTGCTGCATCTGGCGCAGCCGCTCCCTAAGCTCACGCAGGCCGGTGATGCGTTGTCCCTGATCTCCCGACATGCCGCTGCGCAACAGGTTCCGCATGGCGCGGTTGACATCGCCGTGGTTCATGATGTCGTCGGAGAGGGCTTCGAGTATGTCGTCTTCGTCTAAGTCGAAGGGATGTTGAGAACCGTCCCACCTGGAGTAGCGGTAGCCGATCATAGGTCGGACCCCCGTGCAGCCGAGCCGATTGGTCGGCAGAATGGCGCAATCATAGGTAGGCGACTCAACCGTGTCAATCGCGGCACGGGCAGAACAGGGACGCAGGGTAGCTATGCTATACTCCGCCCGGAGTTCACTGGCGCGAGGCGTTAGTTGACTCGTCGCTAGGTGAAGATCGAAGCAAGCCCAATGTGAAGTGAAGGTGGAGCAGGACTCGAAATGAAAATCACGTCCCTCAATATGGAAACCTATCGTTGGAAGCGCGCAAAGCCCATCCGAAACGGGATGTATGTATATCCGACGGCCGGTCTGAATGTCGTGAAGGTCGAGACCGATGAGGGCGTGACCGGTGTAGGGCTGGCTGGCGGGGTGCAGGGAGCCGAAGAGATCGGCAAGACGATTCTCGACCACTTCGCCCAAGTCGTGGTGGGACAGGACCCATTCGACACGGAAAAAATATGGGACGACCTCTGGCAGCCGAAGCTTGTCGGCAGGCGAGGCATCACGACAAGGGTGATTAGTGGCATCGATATAGCCCTGTGGGACCTGAAGGGTAAGGCAACCGGACTGCCCGTCTACAAGCTGCTTGGCGGGTTCACAAACAAGGTGCCCGTTTACATCGCCGGAGGTTACTACGAAGAGGGCAAAGGCCTTGGAGAGCTAGCCGAGGAGATGGCGATTGCGATCGAGATGGGTGCCAGGGCCGTAAAGATGAAGATCGGTGGGGCCCCCATCAACGAAGACGTCGAGCGAGTCCGGGTCGTGCGAGAGGCGGTCGGGCCGGACGTTAGAGTCATGGTGGATGCCAACTGCGCATACCGCCACTACCAGGCGCAGGAGATCGCCCGCAAGATGGAGCCCTATGACGTCTTCTGGTTCGAGGAGCCGGTGAACCCGGACGACTACGAAGGCCACAGGCTTGTCAGCCAGTCAACTACGATTCCCGTTGCTACTGGGGAGAACGAGTACACGCGCTACGGGTTCAGAGAACTCATTGAAGGACGCTGCTGCGACATACTCCAGCCAGATGGCCTGATCATGGGGGGCGTCACGGAGTTCATGAAGGTAGCCGCACTCGCCCAGGCGCACGACATGCATATCGCGCCGCATGGAAACCAGGACGTTCATGTTCACCTGGTGTCGGCCATTCCGAATGGATTGACCGTCGAGTACTACAGCAACTCGACAGACCCGATGTGGGGCGAGATGTTCGAGGAGACGCTCGAGGTCGAAGATGGGCATGTCAGCCCGCCTGACCGCCCCGGTTTCGGCATCAACTTGAATGAGGAGGCATTAGCACGCTACCGGGTCAGCTAGGTGCTCGAAAGTAGATGGGACGTGAGTGGGCCTAGCTTTCTTCCTCGGAAGCGCCCTCTTCGCCCTCCTCGGCACCCTCTTCGCCTTCCACAGCGCCCTCTTCGCCTTCCTCGTCTTCGAATGTTTCGACTTCGAGTCTCGGCGGGGCCACGCGGACGAGCGTATCTTCCGGATCGTTTAGCACCGTGACGTTGCCGGGCACTTCGACGTCTCCCACCAGGAGTGTCGTGTCGAAGTCGACAAGCACCGAAATGTCGACGGGAATCTCTGCAGGCATGTCCATTGGAAGTGCCTCAATGGACAGTGACTGGACGTTCTGAAGGAGCGTACCTGCCATCTGCGACACGGCCGGCGCTGTCCCGGTTAGAGTCAAAGGAACTTCCGCGCTAACGGTCCTGGTTACGTCAACTCGAAGGAAGTCGACGTGGATCACCTCGTCGGTCACGGGATGCCGCTGCACCTCGCGCACGAAGCAGATGTTCTCCATCTCCTGATCTTCGACTTCAACGGAAACGGGGATGTTGCTACCCACCTGTATCAGCAGCCTGTTGAGAGTACGACCGTCAACCTGAAGGTTTGACGGCTGCATGGCCGCACCATACAGGTGCACCGGAATGACCCCCTGTCGCCTCAGTTGACGCACCTTCTTGCCGGTGACGGTCCTGGGGTCGAGCTTGACGGTTGCTACATCCATTTGGGCACTCCTGTAAGTGGTCGGTCTTGTCGGTATCGCCAAGTCACGAGCATGTAAGCCGTGCTGGCAACGAGACGCACAATTCTAGCATAGCGATTCTCGGGGCTGGTAGGCGGTCAAAGCTCCATGAACCAGGGAGCGCGATCAGAACGGAACATGCGGTCAGCCAACTCGAGAGAGGCCTTATTGCACGAATTGACGCGTCCGGCTCCTGCAAGCGTTGAGAAGTTCGTGCCGCCAAGGTAGACGGCCGCGAGATCCGCGACCGAGAGGCGAAGGTCCGGCTCCCTGTCAGAAGCTGTGCATACTGCTCCGTCTCCGCCTGCCTCTAGGGTGTATGTGCCGCTGTTCCAGGAGCAGAACTGGTCTGAGACACTAAGGGTTATCGCGCCTTCAACGTCGTACTGACGCGCTTCCAGGGCGGCCTTAACGTCTATGAGTCTCAGCCACATGTGGTCATTCCTGGTCCTGCGAAGCCTGCGCGGGTCTTCGAGGCGCCACGGAAGGGGGTCGTCGATGGGTCGGGGAAACGAACCGATCTTCGTCATCAGGTCTATGCCGAAACAGTACCTCCATAACTCAGCCTCAACCTCTGGGTCCTCTCCGAGGATGAAGTAGACCAGCACCTCGCGAGTCTGAATGCGATACGAGCACAGCCCGGTTACCCGCGTATCTCGCATGTAGGCAACATGAAAGAGTTCGCTGGCCCCTTGGCGTTGCTCCTCAGAGTCCCATAGCGCAACACTCCAGTATGCCCTGCTGTAGTGAACCATGCCTACTCGCGACAGACGGACTCGCTTGTGAAGCAGAGGCCACTCGGACCGAGCTGTGTCGGCGTCGATGAAAGAAACGCTCCCGCCCGCGTTCGGGGGAATCTTCATGGCAGTGTGATGCCTGTCTATAGTCCAACTGTCTGACCAACTAGCGATACCATATCCGAAGCGCTCGTAGATCGTGCTTTCAGAGGCAGACAGGGCGGCAAATGGTTCACCTCGCTCGTGCATTTGCTTGAGTTGGGACCGCATCATTCGCGTCAGGATTCCGCGTCGGCGGTGCGTAGGCAGTACCGAGACATCGTCGACGTAACCCAGGTGAGCATATCCCCCAGGGACCGTGATTCCACTTGTCCTGGTCGTCGTAACACCGACTATCTGCTTGCCGTCGAATGCGCCGAAACTTCGGTCCAACTCGGCTATCGAACGCGAACGCCGGATGTAGTCCTCGGTAGCGTGAAAACTGAACCCACGAGCTTCGGCCTTCGACCAGTCTTCAAACTCGTCCTCTGAAATCGTTCGTACCTGGATGTCCATCTTACTGGTCGATCACCGAGCCGTCTTCGTGGAGTCTGGTGGACACGACTCTCGGAGTAAACGGGTGCTTTTCGGCGGCATCCTCGGCCAGCTCGATGCCTATACCCGGCGCGTCCGGGATGATGAGGTAGCCATTCTCCTGGATGACCGCGGACTTGACGATCTCGGACTTGGGAGGCTCGTGCTCGCCGGTCGGGTACTCCTGCAGGGCGAAGTTGGGTATGCAGGCAGCGATCTGGAGGCACGCGGCAGTGCTCACCGGGCTAAGGGGGTTGTGGGGTACGACGCCCACGTAATGGGCCTCAGCTAACGCCGCTATCTTCTTGGCGTGGGTTATGCCGCCGACCATGCAGACGTCGGGGCGGACGTACTGGACCGCGCCACGCTTCAGCAGCATCTCGAATTCGTGGATCGTGTGCAGACGCTCGCCAGTGGCGATGGGTATGTTGATGTGTTGCGCAACCAACTCCATCGCATCGAAGTTGTCGGGCAGGATAGGGTCTTCGTAGAAGAACGGATAGAACTGCTCGATGCCCCTGGCCAGGGCTATTGCTTCAGCAGGGCTGAGACGGCGGTGAATCTCGATGCAGAGGTCTACGTCGTCGCCTACAGCGTCCCGGTACATTCCGACAGCGTCTATCGCCTCTTTGATCTTGTTGGCGTGCGTCTTGAAGTAGGGGACATCCCTCTCTTCGTCGAGGAATGGGGTCAGGTGGCCGACGGCCGTGAATCCCATCTCCTTGGCGTCCTTGACTCCCTTTACGAGCGTCTCTCTGGTGTCCCCGAAGACGTGGTAGTAAACACGGGCCTTGTCGCGGACCTTGCCTCCCAGGAGCTGGTAGGTGGGCGCACCAAAGTGCTTGCCGGCGATGTCCCACAGGGCGATGTCGATGGCGCTGATGGCCCCCATGATCGCGGCCCCCCTGAAGTGGGAGAACCGGTACATGTACTGCCAGTGGTGCTCGATTCTCAGCGGGTCCTGTCCGACCAGATAGCGGCTGAAAAGCTCAATGGCTGCCTTGGAAGCCTCCAGGTAGCCCCAGGCCCCTGACTCGCCGAGGCCGGTTATCCCTTCATCTGTGTGGATTTTTGCGAACAGATAGCGACTGACGCCTATAGCTTCCACTTTCGTAATCTTCATGTGCTCGTCTCCATGTTGTGAGTGCGACCGATCTATCCTATACCAGCGAGATGACCTCGCGGGCGAGTGTCATTCCGCACATGATCAGTATCCCGGCCACGGTTGCCCTGCGAAAAATCGTTTCGTTCATGCGACGTACGAGGTGGATTGACAGGTAGAATCCCAAGCCAACTGGAACGGCGACTATCAGGATCAGTGCGATGCGCTCCGGCGTCATCAGACCCGCCACGCCGTAACCAATCACTCCCGCAGTCTCCACGAATAGGAAGTAGAGCGAAAGCGCGCCACGGACGGCATTCCTGCTCCAATTCTGGGCAAAGATGTACAGGGCCATGATCGGGCCGCCGATCCCCAGTGCGTTCAGGGTTACCGACACTACGAATGCTGCGACAAGCCCTGCAAACAGCCCCCGTGGTATCGGGGCCTGGGCCCGCGAGGCAACGAGGATGGTGAGCAATATGGTGACTGCTGAGATCGCGATCTTGAGGACGTGGGAGTCGGATTCCTTGAGGACGAATACACCTACGGGGACGGCCGCCAACCCCGCAATCGCCATCGGACCGACGCGCCTGAAGGGAAGCTCAGTCCGGTTCTGGATGACGATCAGGACGAACAGAATCAGTGAGACTGTGTTCACAACCACGACAACCGTCTGTGGGTCGAACACGAAGAGCAGGACCGGAATAGTCGTCATGCCGATTCCGAACCCGATCGTAGACAGCACGGTCGAGCCCATGAACATTACGACGGCCGCGATTGCGGACTCGATCAGATCCGGCATGTAAGGCAAGTGGTTACTGGGTTACCCTACGGAACCGCTCTGCCCGCAAGTACTCCAGTGCATCGCTCGCTATCGACGGCCACTTCGCCGTTCACGAGAACGAACGGGATGCCGGCGGGGAACTGGACGGGATCGTCGTAGGTCGCGTTGTCGATCACGTGCTCCGCGTCGAAAACGACGATGTCGGCGTACCTACCACGCTCCAGGCGTCCCCGGTCGGTCAGGCCGAATCTCTGGGCTGCGTTGTCTGTCATCCGCTGGACTGTCTGCTCCAGACTGATGATCGGGTGCTTCTTGCGCAGGCGTCCCAGGAACCTCGGGAAACAGCCGTAAGCACGGGGGTGTGGCATCGAGCCGATGGGAATCGCGTCGCTGCCGACCATGTAGTCGGGCCGCGCGAGGAACTCCATCGCGTCCCGGCTAATCTGGTCCCAGACCCGCACACTGTCCGGCGGTGCTCCACGATAGCAGATCTGCCCGTCTTCTTCCTCAAGCAGGTCGATCAGGGTCTCGCCAAGGCTATCGTTGCCACGCATGGCGGCGACGTCCGGCAGGCTCATTCCTTCGAGATCCTTGTTCACCTTCATGTATGTGAGGACCGCGTCGTGGAGTGTCCTTCGTGGATTGTCTTCGAGGGCCCTTACGAGTCTGCTCCTGCGACGACCGTCTCGCAGGCGGGCCATGATAGCGTCCGGACCTCCCTCATGGACATCGGTCGGAAGGAAGCTCAATGGGAAAGAGCTTCCTGTGGGGTAGGGGTACAGCTCGAGGGTGCAGTCGACACCCTCGGCCTTGGCCTTATCAATCAGTTCCATCTGCTCCGCGACCTGACCGGCGTTAGACGCCTGCGTCCTGTAGTGGGAGAAGTGGACTTTCACGCCAGCCCGGCGACCTATCTCTAGCGCTTCCGGCACTCCGCCGCCGCCGTATCCGCGATCTGTATTCACGTCTCGAAGGTGGGTCGTGTACACGCCACCGTACTCTGCGACAACTTCGCAGATAGCTACAAGCTCGTCGGTGTCGCTCCAGGCGTTGGGGTGGTATGACATTCCGGTCGCAAAGCCGACCGCGCCTTCCTCCATACCCTGCCTGACCATGTCGAGGGCCTTTGCGAGTGCCTCTCCCCTTAGAGGCACGTCCTCGAACCCGACCGCCTCCAGTCGAATGGCCCCATGGGCGATGTTGTAGGCAGTATTGATTGAGACTTTGCCATCGTAGTGCGACCTGAACGCCGCCACGCTCGACATATCGAGGTCCTCGGGCGGCTCTCCCAGTATGCCGGACAGGTACCGCCGGTATGTGCGGTAGTTGTCGGCAGACATCGGGGCGTAGCTCAGCCCGTCCTGGCCCAGTATCTCGGTGGTGATGCCCTGGCGCAGCCCGTTGGCGTGCTGTGGGTCGATCAGCAGGACTCCGTCCGAGTGGGCATGCGTGTCTATGAATCCAGGAGCGACCGTAAGTCCGGTCGCGTTGATGACGCGCCGAGCCTCCGCGGACGCCAGGTCTCCGACCGCTGTGATCCTGTCGCCGCCAATGCCCACGTCAGCCCTGAAGCTGCGTCTGCCGCTTCCGTCTACTACGGTCCCGCCGGAGATGATTACGTCATACATGGTAGACCTCGAAAGACAATCGCTCCGTCCGAATCGATCCTGGGTGTGTGAAAAGACTCAGGGCATTCCGGCCAGTTCGGATCGTTCAGACCCGACCTGCCAAAATGCCCTGATGTCGATTGCCTAGTTGGACGCGGTCTGCTAACTAGATGCCGCGGTCCATTCCCATGTCAGCGGCTTCGCGCCTCGTCTCGATCGAGTCTTCGATGTGTTCCTGAACTCGTCCCACATCTCGTCGTCCGTGTGGCCGTTGCCGTTACTTTCGCTGTGCCCGTTGGCGCCGCCGTGGATGTCCATGAGCTTGTTTCTGAACTCGATGAAGACCCAGTCTTCGGCGCGGCCCTGCGGCATGTCGAAGAAGTCCCTCTTGAAGCTGGGGAGCTGACCGGGACCGAAGTAGCCCTTGTCGGACAACGAGTAGCCCTCGAGGTTCTCAGTACGCTTGCCCAAGATCTCACCATCAGTAGCGAGGTAGTGCTCCATCACGGGCTTCATGCCGTACTTCTGGATCGGGCATACCTTCATGCAGATGCCGCAGCCTTCGTACCTGGCCATGACCGGCCGGCAGCGCTTGAACACGAGCTTGTTCTTCTCTACGCCCCTGTACCAGACCTTGTCGGGCATGAGCGCGCGGCCAGGGCAGCGGTCCACGCACACCTTGCACTCCTGGCAGAACTGGTGGATGCCGTAGTCCACCGGCTGGTCGTGAGTAACATTCGCGTCGGTGTAGATGATCTGCAGCCGTGCTCGCGATCCGAAGTGCGGAGAAAGAAGCTGGCCGTTCGCGCCAAGCTGGCCGAGACCGGCAGCAACGAACATCGGGATCATCGGGCCGTAGTGCCACGTCGGGCCTGACACCTGGATGTTGTAGCCTAGGGACCTGATGTAGGCGGTCAGCTCCATGGTCAGGGGGCCCTGGTTGAAGTAGGTGCCGAAGTGAGTATCCTCGGCCTCCATACTTGGGATGGTCTGCGTCTTACGGTAGTCCTGCTCAAGAGCGAGGCAGATCGCATTGGGCAGGTCGCGTCGCAACTGAGGCTTTCGGCTGGCGTAGACGTAGTGGCCGTCGTTCTTGGTGAATCCGACCTCTCCGTAGCCAAGCTCGTAGGCCTTCTGGCGAATAAGCTCGGTGACGTCTTCGCCGGTTGGAGTCGCGGTTGGTTCCAGCTCACCGCTGGTCCTGACCCATTCGACGATCGGGTCCATTTCCCTCTGGTGCTCTTCGAAGAATTCAATGGACTCGGGAGTGAATTCCTCCCGCTGCTCCCTGGCCCAGTCTACCGAGGCGCTCTCCTCGATTGCCATGTTCTCAAGAGGGTATTCCCTGCTGAAGAAGGTGACATCCTTGTCCCTGGTCGGAATCCCGGGTGTCGTCACCAGGTCTTCCGGTACGGGGATCGTGTATGTAGCGTGCCCCAATTTCCTGCCTGGACGCTCTACGACATGACTTACTGTTTTAGCCACAACAATCCCCTCCTTACAGAGACCTCTCGTGCGTGTTGCGCACCTCATGAGCCAGTGTCGCTGGCCTGCGGCATAATCTACCAGAAAGTTTCCTTTTACGCAAAGGTAATTCAGAACTTCGGTTTCACCATTAATGGGGTACAATTCAACCCCAAATTCTGACACTTGGAGATGTGCCAAATGAAAATATCGAGAGTAACCCCCTGGATCATAAGTTTCCCATGGGAGATGAGGATCGGAGTAGAGCAGGAGAAGGTCGTTCATGACAGGCAACTAGTGCTCGTACAGGTCGATACGGACGAGGGAATCACGGGGTGGGGCGAGATCACCACATACCCGGGCCCGGTCGCCAACCGCGCCGTGGCAGCAATGATTGGGCAAGTGAGCGAATTCCTGGAGGGTGAAAGCACAAACCAATTCGAGCGGCTGTGGTCGAAGATCTTTCATTCCTTCACGTATGTGGGTTCAAGGGGAGCAACGACCGCGCTCATCAGCGGAATCGACATCGCGCTTTGGGACATCCGGGGCAAGGAGCTCGGACTTCCCATTTACGAACTTCTGGGTGGCCCTGTACGGGACAGGATCGCGCTGTACACGCACCCACCCGAGCCTCGAAACATCCCAGACGCCATCGCAGACGCGCAGCAGATAATTGACGCCGGCTACGAGGCGTTCAAGTTCGACCCGATGATGCGCTTCATCCCGGGTGGCAACGACGGCTTCCTCGACGGACAGCTAAGCCGGGAGGGTATGGCCACGGCAGACGAGATAGTCGGAGCGGTGCGCGAGGCAATTGGCCCCGACATTGAAATCCTGATCGACGCGCATGGGATGTACAACGTGCCGACGGCAATCGAACTGGCGAACCGTCTGGCCAAACACGACATCCACTGGTTCGAGGAGCCGGTGCGAGTCGAAAGCTGGCGAGCGCTTCAGCAGGTCAGGAACGAGACCTCGGTCAAGATTTCGGTCGGGGAGCGGTTGCACACCCGCTGGGAGTTCCTGCCGATCTTTGAGAACAACCTCGCCGACTTCGCGATGCCGGATGTCACATGGACCGGAGGCATAACCGAGCTAAAGAAGATATCGACAATGGCAGAGGCGTACTACGTGCCCATGTCACCTCACGACGCGAGCGGACCGATCAACGTGCTCGCCGGAGCGCACGTCATGATGACGACGCCAAACTTCTACAAGCTCGAGACGATGAGGTACGACCTTGGCGCCTACGGCGCGTTCATCGAGCCCGGTCTGGACATTCGCAACGGCGACCTCTACGTGCCTGACGCTCCCGGCCTTGGAGTAGAAATCGACATGGACTTCCTCCAGGCGCACGTGGTGTTCGGCGGACAGTAGGAGGGAGTAGAGGACGGGAAGAGTCTCGGCTCTAGGAAATGTCATCAGCGCGGTCCAGCCGGTCACGTTGCTAGCGCCGGGACTCGTTCTCCATCTCGAAGTAAAGACTGTCGCCGAGGTCCAGGTGTGACCCGTCGTCATCGTGATCGTCCACACGTTCGAATCCGGTGAACATCCATCGGAGCCAGAGAGTACACTCACAGTCCCAGGCCCAATGGTATGTCCAACCAGCTTCGGACTCGACACGCACTTGGGTTGCTGTCAGGTAGCCTCCAAACGAGAGGTGGACCGCGTCCCAGTCTCTAGCGACCTTCGACCAGTCCGGCTCCAGTTGCTTGGGATCTCCTGAGAAGTCCGGAACTAGGTCGGGCCGTCGTTCGTGGTGCAGCGCTGGATACTCAACACAGAGGCCGTGCCAGTCGTGGGCACTGTGTATCTCAAGGACGCGTGCCGCGTCGTCGATGAGCATCCTCCATACCGCGTATGGAGGGCGACCAAACGCCGGTCGAAAGTCGCCGACCCCATCACAGATCGCCGCCGACATCGGTGACGTGGTCCCGACCAGAGTCGATGTGAACAGTCCCCCTTTCGCTTTCTGGGCATAACGCTCCCACCCGTCGGAGGGCTCTGTAGGCACAGTTAGAGACTTCTTCTCAGGTGGAGTGTCGTCATACGATATCCAGATTTGCGCCTCCCTATTCAATGGCTCGAACCACCAGGAAGCGTCATCCTGCCTCACGAAGTCACGTAAGAAGTCGATGTGCTTGGGAGCTTCTCTGGCCAAGTAGGAGAGAATGTCGTTCCTGGCAGAGTCCCACACATCCACCTCCCCTGATGCGGCCGTGCAGAGCCAGGCGGTCACCTGCGGGAATGCCAGGTCCTCTGAACTCATCTCGGACTTAGCCCCAAGGGTTGCGAACGCCCTTCCGACAGGGGACGCCATGATTGCTTCGACCCTCTCGCCGACCTCAGAAGAGAGGTCGGACTCCGGCTGCCAAAGTACTGGCCCTCCATCGCCAGTAGTTGGCTTCTTGATCCCGGATTCCGCGCGTTGAAGGTCCCTGATCTCCACGCGCTCCTCGCGAGTCAGCCCTTGAGGGTCCCCCTCGACCCTGGTTGCCCACGACGCGCTCTGGGACGATGAGTTGGGGCTGGCAACGTGGGACCACCTCGCCTGCAGCACTAAGTGAGATGCCTCCCGTGTTGGAGCCACTGGGACGTCCACGTTCCACAGTCCTGCAGCCACTGAATCCCGGAACGTGACCTCGCTGCCCTCAGGCTCACTGCTTCCCATAGCCAACCATTGCAGGATGGTCTCAAAGTCGGACGGGTTCTCGGTCCCCAAGTCGAACACCCGCATTACGGTGACGGACGTGGGCACTGTCACACAATGAATCTCGAAGCTAACCAAGTCCACACCATGAACGACCTGCGATTCTACTTTAGAGACATCGAACGGGTCTTCCGGGCGAAGGGACTCGCGGCGACCCTCTAAGGTCCAATCGTAGGCAATAAGAGTCGCGGGCCAGCTTCGGACTGGTCGGGGGACAGTTTCCTGTGCCGCAGGGCGCTGAACTGACACAAACACGTCCGGAGGGCTAATTGGAGGTGGCCCCCACTTTGGATCGTTGGGATCAATGTGTTTGAGACTGCTTCGGTGCATCTAGACTGTCCTGCCGGAGCGTTTTAGATTCCGCGAATCCTGTATCTCCTGGTGTGACTCCTATGGGACTTATTAGTGTGGTACTTCTCAAGGAGCGGAGATCACCCGGACCGGGCTGCCATTCAGGAAAGCCTTGATGTTCTCGACGGCGTCCCCGTAGAAGATGCGGTAAGTCTCAGCGGTCACGTAACCCATGTGCGGAGTCAGGACGGTGTTTGGTAGTGACCTGAGCGGATGGTCCAGTGGTAGGGGCTCGGTGTCGAACACGTCGAGTCCTGCCCCTGCGATGGTGCCGTTGGTTAGTGCCTCAATAAGCGCAGCCTCGTCCACGATTGGTCCGCGTGACGTGTTGACGAGATATGCTGAGGGCTTCATCTGAGCAAGTTCTTCGGCTCCAAGGAGCCCGCGGGTGCGTCCACTCAAGACCACGTGAATTGTCACGATGTCTGAGGATTCCAACAGATCCTGCTTAGTCACGAGGGTTGCTCCGAATTCCTCGGCCCGCTCGGCGGTCAGGTTCTGGCTCCAGGCGATAACGCTCATTCCGAACGCCACACCGACAGTTGCGACCTGAGATCCCAGCCTTCCGAGTCCGATGACCCCGAGCGTTTTGCCCTGAAGGCCTTCACCCATACTGACTTGCCAGTTGCCGTTCCGTGTGGCCTGATCTTCGGTCGGGATCCTGCGCAGCAAGGCCAGGATCAGACCCCAGGTAAGTTCAGCGGTAGGGTACGGCAGGCCTTCCGTGCCGCACACGGTGACGCCGTTCTCCTGCGCTGCAGCGACGTCGATTGAAGCGTTTCTCATACCCGTAGTCACCAGCAGGCGGAGGTTGGGTAGGCGCTCTAGCAGCGACCCTTGGAACGGAGTGCGTTCGCGCATAGCGATAACGATGTCATAATGCGCGAGTCGGTCCGCGACGTCTTCTTCCGCCGACAGGTGATCCTGGAACACATCGACTGTGACGTCGTCTGGAAGGGAGTCCCAATCGGCCATTTCAAATGCAACCGACTGGTAGTCATCGAGGACAGCAACTCTAGTCATTTGCAAACTCCGTGTTCGTTCTTCAGTCCTTGTTACGACGATTGCCCTACAGCTTCAGTTCCCGCAAGCCATTCGAAAGGCGTGTACGGAACTCGTCTGTTTCACGTACTTCGGGAAGCAGCCTGGGGGCGTTAGGCGCCCCGGTAGGGCTCGACAGTTCCAGTTGCCACCAACCGACGTCGTGCCAAGCCCCGAGCTTGTACCCGACGTTGCGGTAGGTCCCCGTGTGGAAGAAGCCCATGCTCTCGTGCAGACCCACGCTGCCTGGATTCGGTAGCGCTATTCCGCCGTGCGCGTTCTTAAACCCCTGGAGTCGCAGACAGTCGAAAAGTGACGTATAGACTGCCGAGCCGACTCCGAGGCGCCTGTAGTCGGCGCTTACGTAGACCGTGACTTCGACGGACCACTGGTATGCTGCCCGCGCTTTGAAGGGACCAGCGTAGGCGTAGCCAGCCACCGCCCCGTCGATCTCGCAGACGAGCCACGGAGTTCGTTCCAGGGTCGAGCGGATGCGCGACCGGAACTCTTCCACCGACGGTGGTTCCAGCTCGAACGAGATGGCCGTCTCCAGCACGACCGGTGCGTAAATGGCGAGCATAGCCTCGGCGTCGGCCTCGGTTGCCAGCCTGATTGTGCGGTTCTCACTCATGCGTATTGCCCCTATGTTACACTCGTGTCAATGGAGAAGAGCGATTCGGAGGTTCTACAGATGGTAACTCCAAAGCAACTGGGACATCTCGTGATCAAGGTGCGTGACCTGGAGAAGTCAGAGGAGTTCTACACCAACGTACTCGGCCTGACGGTCATGAACAAGCGACCCGGTGTCATGACGTTCATGAGCGCCGACGAAGGCATGTCTCACGAGCTGGCGCTGGTGCCAGTGGGTGAAGATGCTCCGGGGCCGGAGTCGAAGAGGGTGGGGCTGTACCATATGGCGTGGGAGATGCAGTCGTTCGAGGACCTCAAGCAGCTCTATTCGGTGATCAAGGAGAACGACGTCGAGGTCCTGAATGTTGGCGACCACGGCATCTCTCTAGGAGTCTACTTCTGCGACCCGGACGGAAATGAGATCGAGGCCTACTACGAGATGCCCAAGGACGAGTGGCCGGTTGAGGGCGACCTGTTCGAGGGAGCGTTCCCGGGCCAATTAGAGGACTGACCAGACAGACTCGAGGTCTGCGTTGGCTTCGAGCATTTCAGCGAACCTCGATACCTTGGCGGCCGTGTCCATCCTTGTTGCCGTGACCACGTCATTGAGCAGGGACATGGTCGTCAGAGTGTCGGACTCCACCACCACAACTGGCGTTTCTTCTTCCTGAGCCTCGTAGCTGATGTACTCGATGGGGTCTATTCCCCCGGTCAGCAAGAGGCAGGCAACCGAGGCGTTCAGAGCGGACATCTGGATGTCAGGACGGTCGCCACGCACGACCACAGCGTTGTTGTCGTAGAGCCCGAACCTCAGCTCGCCGGGATCGAGACTCATACAGCCCACCTGGAAGTGCTCGACCGGACGGTGCACGTCTCCTTCGTCCACTACGTATCGGCCGTCAAGGCCAGCCCTTATTTGATCCACCGTACTCGATAGGAGTGCACGGTCTTCAGGAAGCATCCCGATCACGCCCACCCCCGCCTCAGCAAACGATGGCGCGATGTTCTCTTTGCTCTCCGTGCTCATATAGCGCGTGACACCGTTAACTAAAACTCCCGTCAGACGTTCGCCTAGCGCATCCTTCCATTCTGATAGGTCAGAGGCGTTCAGGCCTCTTCGGGCCTGTGCAACAAGCAGAGTCTGGGCATCCAGTGCTTCGGCGACACTTGTTGTGCCCGCCGCTCCGATCTCACTTGGCAGTTCCAGGATGCTCAGCGAGGCGCTATCATCTCCACTCGACAATTCGGTCGAGAGTGCAGCAAGGTCGTCGGCTGAAGGACTGGAGTCCCCAACCGACCTTGGCCACCCTTCAAGGCTTGGGTTCGACAGTTGGGCGATCGTCACAGAGTCGGCATCATCTCCCGAGGCTGAGTACGGCTTGTACACGTTTGCCTTTTGTCCAGAACGTCGCGCCAGCGTCGCTAGCGCCAGAGATACAGATGTCTTCCCGGCGCCAGCACGATCAGACGCTACGAGTAGGACAGCCATGTTCAACTCCTGTTTTGCACGTCTAGACGAGTTGCCCCAGAGAATGCGGGACAGTGGCCGAAGCCAGCCCGATTATACTTGTGGATCGCGGCCAGTGGCTAGTGGCACGTATCTCCGGGACCTGGAACTCCGTTAGCACAATTCTGTGCTCTCTTGGGAAGGCGAAGGTCAGCTATAATTGGATGCCGTGAGAAACGTACGCAACATTGGACTGCTGGCTCTCCTGACGCTTGTCGCCGCGCTTGCAACGGCGTGTCTGACCGCCAGTGAGCGGGGCGTGCCGGACATCGAACAGCGTGCAACCGCGCTGAACAAGAGCATCATGTGCCCTGTGTGTCCCGGTGAGTCGATTGACCAGAGCCAGAACCCTCTGGCGGTACAGATGCGAGCAATAGTGCGGGACAAGATCGATGATGGGTGGACGGACCAGCAGATCCGGGACTTCCTGGTGGAGCGTTATGGCCCCAGCGTCCTGATGGAACCGCCAACGACGGGATTCAACCTTGCCGCGTGGATCGTTCCTCCGGTCGCATTCGGGCTCGCAATCGCGGCACTCCTGCTGACTCTCAAGTGGATGCGTATGAGCGCCGAAGCCGAACGCGAGTTGGAAGGGGAGGCTGGCGGCGACCAGCAGGACTACGTTGCAAGGATTCAAGATGCTCTGGACTCTGAAGATTCAGCGGAGCCGGGCCCTGAGCAACGAGTCGAAGGCAGGTCTGGAGAGACGAGGCAAACGTGATCGTCGATACCGGCCAGATTGCCCTCACCCTTGCGTTTATGGCCTCGGTCTATTCCGCTGCGGCATCGATTCTGGGCGTGTCCAGGCGCTCTTCTGAACTGCTGGTCAGTGGAAGATTCGCACTGTACAGTGTTCTTCCGCTGCTCCTTGTTGCCACCGGGGCGCTTGTGTACGCCTTCGTTACCAACGACTTTTCGGTCCAATACGTCGCCGAGAACAGCAACCTGGCGATGCCGCAGGCGTACACCTGGGTCGCCTTCTACGCCGGGAATGCTGGGTCGATGCTGTACATCGCGGTCGTTTTCTCGCTAATGGCAGTCATCGCCGTCGTGGGCATTCGCAAGGCGCTGCCATACACGTCGCCCTACGCCACCGGAATCATGGCGCTGGTATTGGCATTCTTGCTCGGAGTCATGGTACTTGTCGCGAACCCACTTGCGAGGCTAGCGATTGTGCCTGCAGATGGGCAGGGCATCAACCCGCTGCTCGTCCACTTCGGGATGTTCATTCACCCACCTCTGCAGATGGCCGGACTTGTGTCGGTGGCGATACCGTTTTCGATAGCTATCGGTGCTCTACTGGCAAACAGGGGCGGAAACGACGAGTGGGTGGACCAGGGGCGCCTCTGGGGAATGATCTCGTGGGTGATTCTGACCGTCGGCCTCATGCTGGGGTCTTGGTGGGCGTACACGATTCTGGGATGGGGAGGGTACTGGGCCTGGGACCCGGTCGAGAACTCTGCCCTGATGCCGTGGCTGGCCATGACGGCGTTCGTTCACTCGATCATGGTGCAGAAGCGGCGAGGCATGTTCCGAATGTGGAACATGATCATCGTAATAGTCGGCTTCACCATGGCGCAGATGGGAATGTTCATCAACCGGGGCGGACCTGTTCCGTCGGTCCACTCTTTCGCCCAGTCGACTATGGGATGGCTCTTCCTGGCCTTCATGGTGGTTACGCTTGTCGGCTCTGTGGCGGTGTTCATCTGGAAGTCGGACACACTTAGAAGCCGCGGCCGGTTAGAGTCAGCGCTCTCTAGGGAGAGCGTGTTCCTTGCGCAAAACGTGCTGTTTCTTACGGTCGCATTCGTGACACTCTGGGGAACGATATTCCCGATCTTCTCGGAGGCGGCGAATGACACGGTAGTCACTGTGGGCCAGCCGTTCTTCAACCGCGTGAACGGGCCGCTGCTGCTGCTCATAGTCTTGCTGATGGGTCTCGGGCCGCTGCTCCCGTGGCGCAGGGCGACAGTTTCGCACGCGCTAAGGCTCGTGCGGATACCCATTGTCGGAGCCCTGATAACCGGCATTGCGCTCTTCGCAATCGGAGTGACACGACCCGTGGCCCTGTTTGCCTTCATGACGTGTGGCCTTGTCGTGACGGGGATCCTCTACGAATGGCTGAGAGGCACCTTGGCGCGTCGCAGGGGCGGAGAGGAGATTCCGCTGGCCTTCGTGCGGCTGCTGTCGGCCAACAGGCCGAGGTATGGAGGGTACGTCGTACACCTCGCGATCATCATGTTGGCTGCTGGAGCAATCGCTTCTTCGTTCTACAGTGTGCAGCGAGACTTCTCGATGAGGGCGGGCGACTCGGCCACTGTTGGAGAGTACAGCTTTACGTTCATCGGCACCAGGCACGCGACGTTCCCGGACCGGCAGGAGGACTATGCTCGGTTCGAGGTGGTCAAGGGAGACAGTTACCTTGGAATAATGGAGGCCCTGCGAGCTGAGTACCCGGCCTTCAGGATCGCCTCAACGCAGGGTGCGATCCACAGCACGCCCATCGAGGACTTCTACATCGTGCCGTCCGAGTTCGACCGTGAGGGCCCGGCCATATTCAGGGTGTTGATCAACCCGATGGTGTGGTGGATGTGGGCGTCGGGGCCAATCCTGGTCCTGGGAACGCTGTTCGCGCTGTCCCCCCGACGCAGGAGGGCGCCTGTGATCGTGCCCTCAAGAACTGGCGCTGGCGCTGTGAGGGCCTGAATCGCGTGCTGGTATTCATCGGCATACTGCTGGCAATTGTCCCGGCGGCATTCATACTGTGGCCGTTCGTGGTCGGCCTCCGAAGGGACGAGTTCGACTACGACGAGGGCGCTCCCCAGGCCGATCTGATGAGGCGTTGGGACGCGGCGGTCTCGGGCCTTGCGAACGCTGAACTCGATCACGGCCTCGGCAACATGACCGACACAGACTTCTCGACGGTGAGGCAGCAACTGATGTCTGAGGCGGCGTCAGTAATGCGGGAGATGGAACTTACCGGCGACGAGGAAGACCGGATGCTGTCAGCCTTGAGGGAAGAGGTCAGCAGCGTCAGATCCAGGGTCCAACCCCTGGAGGAACCCACTGAAGTCTGATCAGCCGTTTGGCCTACTCAGGCCTCTTCAGTCCGGGCTCTCCATCCCTCTGACGAGGTCCATCGTCAACCCCAACGTGTCCAGCTTTTCCTCGCTGTTGGCACCTGAGAGTCCCAGCCGCAACGTGGATATGCCAGCATCACGATAGACCCTAAGTCGTTCGGCGACCATCTCAGGTGTGCCGATAAGGTTGGCTTTCATCGCGAGTTCAACCGGCACACGCTCGCGCGCCGCTTCCCGCTCGCGTGCCATCCAGAGTCGCTGGACCTCGTTCACGTCCTCCTCGAAGCCCTGTCGAGCAAAGGCGTTCTTGTAGAAGTTATTCCTGAGCGAGCCCATCGCGCCGAAGGTGAAACCGTAGCCGCGGGCATGCCTCTTGCCGGCCTCTTCGACGTCGTCGGTGAACTCGACCGATAGAGGTATCTGAAGGTCGATGTCGTCGAGAGTACGTCCGGAGCGTTCCGCCCCTCTCATGATGTGCTTCAGGAAGACTTCAGCGGTCTCCGGGATGAACGAGCCGCCGACCCAGCCGTCGGCAAGCTCTCCGGTTAATTCCAGGTTGCGAGGTCCGAGTGCCGCCACGTAGATCGGCACGTGAACAGGTTCGGAGCTTGATCGTATGGACCGACCCTCCCCATCCGGCAGCGGCAGTTGGTACACCTCGCCATCGTAGGCTACTCTCTCACCGGAGGTCACCATCCTGATAATCTCAATTATCTCCCGCGTCCTTTGTATCGGACGGGAGAATGGGATGCCATGCCATCCCTCGATTACCTGCGGACCGCTGGTGCCCAGTCCGAGTCTGAACCTGCCGTTTGACAGCGACTGCATGGACATCGCTGTCATAGCTAGGTTCGCCGGAGAACGACTTCCCAGTTGGACGATGCCTGTGCCCAAACCGATGTCGGAAGTCCTAGCCGACAGGTAGGCGAGGGGGGTGATCGCATCAAAACCCCAGGACTCGCCCGACCAGATCGACTCGGCTCCCAATCGCTCGGCTTCAAGTGCAAACGAGACAGCGCTCTCCCAGTCACCGGAGGAATCGGTCGTTACGTTAACTGCAATCTTCATGACTGGCTCGCGCTGCTCGGATAGCCCTCAGCCTGCTTGTTCTTCTCAATCTGTCCGGCGTGGTCGAGATCGTGGACCCGTTGGAACAGGTACCAAGCTCGCGCGTGCAACTCGCCGAACATCGAATGCGGAGCGGTTGGCTCAGTAGGCGGCGTAGAGGGAAGCCGTTGGGTCAGCGCCGACCAGGCAATCGAGTCCTCACGCAGTCTGGCAGTGAGTGCGCCAATTGTCTCCGTCGTCTCTTCTCTGGGCGGGTCGATTCGTCCAGGATTGATCGACTGGCCTTGCGATAGGGCTTCGACTGTCTCGGCAACACGTTCGGAGCTGGTCAGCAAGTGATGAAGGACCTCGGAGATGCTCCACTCGTCAGGGTCGAACCTGAACTCTGCCTGCTCCTGGGTAACGCCTTCGACTGCGTCCATTACCGTGATTCGCGCGCGTATAAGACGCGACCAAAGCTCTGAGAACGTGTACCGCTCGCCCTGACCCTGAAGGTATGAGTGTATTCGCTGAAACTCTTCTGTCTGGGTGGTCATCGTATGTACCTCCCTATCTGTGCAACGGTTCGAGGAATGTAACCGAGGGCTAGAACCAGCGTCAAACCAGTCAATATGGCGCTCTGTGAACTAGCCACCGGCTCGGCTGCGTTGCTATCCTCTGCCCCAGACTTTAACGGACGGTGGGATTTCATGACCAGTCAACGGGCGTTGGACGGCGTCAACGTCCTGGACCTCAGCGACTCAATCGGCGGCGCGTACTGCACAAAGCTACTTGCCGACCTTGGTGCGGAGGTCGTGCTGGTGGAGCGTCCCGGTTCGGGACACCCACTACGTCGTACCGGGCCCTTTTCGGCTGAACCCGACCTCGATGCCAGCGGGATGTTCCTGTACTACGGCGCCAACAAGCGCAGCGTAGTGTGCGACTTGGAAGCCGAGGCCGGCCTACAACGCGTGAGAAGCCTCGCAGCGAACGCGGACATCCTTGTAGAGAGCTTTGAACCTGGATACATGGACTCAATCGGGCTGGGGTACGAGGCGTTGACGGCCGCCAACGATGCGCTTGTGTACGCGTCGGTTACTCACTTGGGCCAGACAGGGCCATATCGCCATTGGAAGTCTGATGAGATAACGGACTTCGCCCTGGGCGGGTACATGTACTTCTGTGGCCATGCGGAGCGCGAGCCGCTCATGATGAACAACAACCAGCCCATGCTTCATGCGGGAGCTCAGGCTGCTATAGCCTCGATGGCGGCATTAAGGTGGGCGCGCATGGCTGGGGAGGGTCAGCACGTAGATGTGTCCTCCGTTGAGGCAATGCTGTCGGCTCATGCGTGGACCACGACATCATGGACACACGAAGGAGTCGTACTTCGTCGTACCGAGCCGGATTGCATTCCGTGCAAGGATGGGTGGGTCTGGTTCTTCCCCTTCAGGTGGGACCCGACATTCTTTGTACTGATCGAACGACCTGAAATGATAGACCACGAGGACTTCGCGGACAGGCAGAGCTGGTCAGACAACCGCGTCAAGCTGGTTGCGCTGTTGACCGAGTGGTGCGCCGACAAAACCAAGGACGAGATCTTCAGGGCAGGTCAGGAGCTGCGAGTTCCAGTCACGCCGGTGAACGATGCCGCTGACCTGTTGAACTCGTCCCAGCTTCAGCAGCGGGAATGGTTCCAGAGGGTCGAACACCCTACGGCTGGCAGTACGCTTATACCGGGATTTCCCTATGTGTTCTCTGAAACTCCGTCAAGCATCCGGCGGTTCGCGCCGAGGCTTGACGAGGATTCAGGGTTCAACTTCGACGCCTCTACCGACCGTAGGTTCAAGGCCATCAAGCGAGAAGAGATCGCACCTCTGGGTTCCGGCAGAGAGCAGATGCCCCTAGCCGGTGTGCGAGTGCTGGAACTGACGGCTAACTGGGCAGGACCGCTCGCGGCAAGGCATCTTGCGGACCTTGGAGCAGAGGTCATCAAGATAGAGGCGCCTGACAGGCCGGCTACGCGTGGAGGGAGATACCCGGGCGGCGATCCATTCAGGCACCACTACAACCGTGCTGCCTACTTTAACAAGCTGAATCGCAACAAGCTGGCGGTTACGCTCAACCTGGATGACGAAGCCGGAAGAGAGGTGTTCCTGAAACTGGTCGCTGAGTCTGACGTGGTGCTGGAGAACAACAGCCCACGGGTAATGCGTAACTTCAATCTGGAGTACCCCGTGCTGAGCAAAGTGAACCCAGAGATCATCATGGTATCGATCTCCGGATTCGGGCAGACCGGCCCAGACCGCGACTACGTGGCCTACGGCGCAAACGTCGAGGCAAGCTGCGGCCTGGCGGCAGCGACGGGATATGCGGACGACGATCGGCCCTACAGGAGCACGCTCTTCTACGCTGATCCGGTCACAGGAGCTCACGCTGCTATCGCGATCCTGGCTGCACTCCACCACCGCGAGACCACAGGAGAGGGACAGTACGTCGACATGTCCCTCCACGAGAACGGCATCACGTTCTTCCCAGAGGCGATCATGGAGTACACGGTTACGGGCAACCTCGCGAAACGTAGGGGAAATCGCCACCCGCTGCACGCGCCGCAGGGCTGCTATCGGTCCTATGGGGACGACAGTTGGCTGGCTCTTTGTGTGCGAACACAGGATGAATGGCGGGCGCTTGCGGCGACAATAGGTCGAGAGGACTTGGGAAATAACCCAGAGCTGGCATCACCGTTGGGTCGACACGAACGCCACGACGAGATTGACATCGCCATTTCAGAGTGGACTTGCCAGTTCGACCACAACGAGGCCTCTGCGATACTTCAGGAAGCCGGAGTCCCAGCAGCGCCAGTGCTAGCCAACTGGGAGATGGTCAGCAACCGGCACTTCCACGCGCGTGGTTTCTACGAGCCAATGGAACATCCAGAAATGGGGGTCTTCCTGTATCCCGGAATGCCTTGGAAACTGTCAGCCACGCCCGGAACAGTCAGGAAAGCCTCGCCACTCTACGGCGAGCACAACGCGGCCGTGTTCCGTGGCCTGCTGGGACTGGGAGATGATGACCTGGCGCCGCTCTACGCGCGTCGGACCATCGCTGACGAGCCTTCGCCCGATCTGCCTGCCCCTGTACGGCCGCAGCGGGCTACATAGTGAGTGTGAGTTCGTCGCCGACCGCGACCGTTCCGGGAGACTCGACGATTCCGTAGACCCCAAAGTAGGCAGCGCGAACGCTGGGGCGGTAGCTCAGGATCAACCTCAGCGTGTCGAAGTCACGCTCGCCGGTAGTCGGATCCAACGTGGTGATGGCGCACCGTGGATCGCGCGCTATGAGTCTTAGCCTCAGTTGCTCCCCGATGCGAATTCCCTTGCCAAGCCATGAGTCTTCTTCGTGAGGCTGGCAGCCTTCGAGCAGGAGTGTGGGCCTGAACCTCCTGGCCTCGAACGACTTGGCCCCTCCAGTTAACCCCGTCAGGTAGTCGATGGAAGCGCGCGATATCATCGACACCGGGTACTCGTCAAAGCACGTGCCCGGACTTGTCGACTCGAATAGCCGAAGGTCAGCTCCACAGAACTCGGAGAGCGCCGCTGCCCATTCGCCACCTATGATTTTGCCCTCGACCACGCGCCCCCAGAGAACAGTGGCGGTGGCCTCGACAGGCTCAGGCTGGCCCTCGACGACCCGGCCATCGGGAAACGTCATCTTAAGCACTCGCTCTGGGACTGAATACTCAGCGGTCACAAGCGTGAGTGCGCCCAGTTGTCGTTGAGTCACTACACGCCCCGACGCGTCGAGCACGATGAATCGCCTGTCGCCCTCGATGCCCCTGGAGTTTATGTCGACTCGCTCTGCGCTGAGCAGGCCCAGAGACTTTACGGGCGATAGGTTTATCTCACTTACAGTCGCCATCGTCTTGCTGTTCTCCAGGGAGTGCGCTCTGATCATCCGGCGCAGCCAATGGTAGCAGTCTGTACCTGAAATTGCCGGGCGAAACGGCCCCTATGCAATCGTGTGTCGACTACTAACCAATTTCGCTCAGCCGTGATACATTACGGCCTGAAGACACAGTACTAACATAGCCACGGAGGCGACTCATGGCGACTCAGACTTATGAACCGAACCTCGTCCTTTCCAACGAGGAGTTCGACACCGTTGGATCAAGGCCAGTCCGGCCAGACGGCCTGGACAAGGTAACAGGACGCGCCCGGTACAGCGCGGACATACATCTGCCGGGGATGCTTATTGGCAAGCTGTTGAGGAGTCCCCATGCTCACGCGCGCATCCGCTCGATAGATGCTTCCCGTGCGCTGGCGCTCCCCGGAGTCAAGGCGGTGGTGACGTCCGAAGACATGCCCGAAGTCTCGGCCGAGTTCACCGACCAGGCCGAAGGCGCGATGGTCAACTACGGCTTCTACAGCCGGAACGTGATTGCAAGAGAGAAGGCCCTCTACAAAGGGCATGTCGTGGCTGCTGTGGCGGCGAGCGATGCTGCTACCGCGGAGCAGGCGCTCGACCTGATCGACGTGGACTATGAGGTGCTTCCTCACGTGCTCGACTCTAAGAGCGCACTAGAGTCTGAGGCGCCGATCCTTCATGAGCGCCTTCTCACTGTGCATAGCCCGACGCTCCGGTCAGGCGGCTGGGGCGACTCTGACGAGCAGACGAATTTGGCGAACCGTTTCGAATTCAGCCTCGGCGACCTTGAGGCTGGCTTTGCGGAGGCTGATGTCGTGGTCGAGGAGGAGTACACGACTCAAGCCGTTCACCAAGGCTACATCGAACCTCACGCCGCAACGGCCCACTGGGGCAGCGACGGCTATGTGACCGTCTGGTGCAGCAGCCAGGGTCACTTCGCGGTTCGGGACCACACGTCCAGGATCCTTGACCTTCCGGTCTCTCGGGTGAAGGTCGTACCCATGGAGATCGGTGGCGGATTCGGAGGGAAGGGGCAGGGCGGAGTTTATCTTGAGCCACTGGCTGCGAAGCTGTCCGAGAAGACCGGACAGCCGGTAAAGATCGTAATGACGCGCGAAGAGGTGTTCGTGGGTAGTGGCCCGACGTCCGGCACCCACATCACGGTGAAGATTGGTGCAAAGGCCACCGGAGAGATTACGGCTGCTGAAGCGCATCTCACGTATGAAGCTGGCGCCTTCCCCGGGTCGCCGGTAGCCTCAGGCTGCAGGACCATGTTCGGGCCGTACAACATTCCGAATGCCCTGGTCGAAGGTGTAGATGTACTCGTCAACAAGCAGAAGTCGGCTGCATACCGCGCTCCTGGTTCGCCAGCAGCGGCTTTCGCGGCCGAGCAGGCGCTGGATGAACTGGCAAGGAAGCTCGATATCGACCCGGTCGAACTTCGACTGATCAACACGTCCGAGGAGGGCACACGCCAGGTGGCGGGTCCCAGGTACCAGCGAATTGGTAACAAGGAGATTCTGGAAGCCACCCGCGAGCATCCCCATCTGCAGACTAAGCTTGAAGGGAAGTTGCAGGGTCGCGGAGTAGCTGGAGGGGCCTGGTTCAATGGCTCCGGCCCGGCCTCTGCGGTCGCGTCAATCAACCCGGACGGTACGGTCAGCCTGATCGAGGGATCGCCGGACATCGGAGGCAGCAGGGCCGCGATGGCCATGCACGTGGCTGAAGTGCTCCAGATTCCTGCCGATGACGTGCGCCCGGCAATCGTCGATACCGACTCGATTGGCTACAGCTCTGGCGCCGGCGGCAGCGGAGTCACGTTCAAGATGGGACACGCCTGCTACGAGGCCGCGCAGGATGCCAAAGCGCAGCTCATCGAGCGCGCCGCCCGCATCTGGGATGTCGACTCCGACGACATCGAGTACGAGGACGCGACCCTCAGACACCGCCAGGACACCGAACTGAGCATCAGCTTCAAAGACCTGGCAGCGCAGCTTAACGGCACAGGGGGCCCGATAGTCGGGCGGGCGACCGTAAATCCCGGTGGGGTCGGTAACGCCTTTGCTGTCAACGTTGTTGATGTCGAGGTGGACTCTGAGACCGGAAAGGTGGAGATTCTTCGTTTCACGGCCATACAGGACGCCGGCAAAGCGATCCATCCCAGCTACGTTGAGGGACAGATCCAGGGAGGAGCGGTGCAGGGAATCGGCTGGGCGCTCAACGAGGAGTACTACTTCGGCGACGACGGGACGATGGAGAACTCGACGTTCCTTGACTACCGAATGCCGACCAGCCTCGACCTGCCGATGATCGACACGGTGATTGTTGAAGTCGCCAATCCCGGACATCCCTACGGAGTCAGGGGGGTTGGCGAGGTGTCCATAGTGCCGCCGATGGCCGCGGTAGCCAACGCAATCTACGACGCAACGGGAGTGAGACTCACCGAGTTGCCAATGTCGCCGGCCGTGGTCACAAAGGCCCTGAAGGAGGCCGGAGTCACCTCGTAGTCGAGGGTCAGCCTAGCGCCTGAACTGGATCTTCTTGAAGGACTCGGAGTAGAGCATTCCGGTGCCTTCCGATCCGCGCCGGCGCCACTCCTGCATCCGTGGGAGAAGTTCCTGGTACGGGCGACCTCCGGTCTGTGTGTGGTGTTCTGCCAGCGCCTTGACGGCTGTCTCCATGTGGTCGGTCACGTCAATGCGCACGTCGGGATCGGGATGCCCCATGATCCAGACCTCTGCCACCTTGTGCGGTTCAAAGCCTTCTTCCAACAGCTCGGGGAAGGTCATGTGGTCTCTGGCGGTTGGGAACACTGCCGACAGAGCAGCCTCGCCCGCCGCCATGTGGTCCGGGTGGCCGACTCCCCATCCGCCGTCCAGGACCCGCATAGGATACTGGCAGATGAGAACGTCGGGCTTGTATCTGCGTATCTCGCGCGCAATGTCCCTTCGCACGTCCAATGTAGGCTCGAGGTAGCCGTCCGGATACCCCAGGAATGCTACGTCTTTCAAGCCGAGCACTTTACCAGCGTTGATCTGCTCCTCGCGTCTCATCGCCGACAACTCTTCCTCAGTGATCTCGCGGTCTGAGCTGCCCTTGCTGCCGTCAGTGCAAAGAACGTAAGTCATCTCCCATCCTTCGGCGCACAGCTTTGCAATGGTGCCTGAACATCCATACTCAGCATCGTCAGCGTGGGCGATTACCACCATCCCGCTTGAGTATCCGTTTTCGCTTTCCATCTACGCTCCCCTGGTAGCCACTTCTAAACTCGTTATCTTTTGTTCGTTAGCCGATGGACGCGAATAGAGCATCGCTTGCGTGTTGAATCGCATCCATGACAGGAGCCGGATAGACGCCGACCAGTACCATTCCCGCAAGGAGGACTCCGAGAAGTCCAATCGTCACCTTTGGCAGCCGGATCGTGTCCGAAACCTTCGGCTCTTCAATGTACATCTGTCGCATCACCTGAAGATAGTAGTAAAGCGAGATGAGGCTTGTGAAGATCGCCAGTCCCGCCAGCCACAGCAAACCCTGCGCCGCAACCGCGCTAAACAGGTAGAACTTGCTCACGAATCCTGCAAAGAACGGCAGGCCCGCAAGAGAGAACAGCGACGCCGCCATGACCAACGACAGGAACGGGGCCCGCCGTGCCGACCCCGCGAGGTCGGCTATGTCGTCTCGCTTGGTCTCGTTGTAGAAGGCCGCGAGGCACAGGAAGGCCGCTGAATTGGTAATCCCGTACGCGACCAGGTGAAGCATCAATCCGTTCGAAGCTAGACGAGATACGTCGCTGTGAACATTGTCACCCGCGCCAACTGCCGCCAGTCCTGCGAGTCCCATCAGAAGATATCCAACGTGAGCGATACTGGAGTACGCAAGCAGTCGTTTGAGATTGGTCTGCGCAAGCGCGACGAGGTTACCGACTGTCATGGTCAGGGCCGCCATAATCGCGAGGATGATCTGCCATTCCACGATTATCGGCAGGAGTGACTCAGCGAAGAACCTGAGAGCCAGCGCAAATGCCGCGGCCTTCGACGCGACCGCCAGGAACGCCGTTATGGGGATTGGCGCGCCCTCGTAGGCGTCTGGCGCCCACATGTGGAAGGGTACCGCGGCGACCTTGAATCCGAGTCCGGCGATAATCAGAACGAGCCCGACCAGGACCCCGGGACTAATCTCACGGGCGGCACTCAGTGCGCTCCCGATTTCGTCGAACCTGGTCGTGCCAGTCAGCCCGAAGATCTGGCTGATGCCAAAGAGCAGCAGGGCAGAAGACACTGCGCCGAGGAGGATGTACTTGGTGCCCCCCTCGTTCGACTTCGGGTTGTAACGGTCAAATGACACCAGCACATAGAGGCTGAAGCTCAGGAGCTCCAAAGAGATGTATGCAGTGAGTAGTTCTCGCGACGCTGACATCAGCATCATGCCAACCACGGCGAAGACGAGTATCGCGTAGTACTCGCCCGGATATTCGAGGTTCTTGCGAACGTATTCGACTGAGGACATGACAATTACGATGGCCATCACCAGGAATACGGCCCTGAAGAACAGCGAGTAGCCGTCTATCGAGATCAGGCCGTCGTAGAGGCTGTCAGTGGTGCTCCACTGGTACACGAGCATTACAACTAGAGTGACCGCTAGTCCTCCGGCCGCCACGTACCCCAGCCAGTGTTTCCTGTCTCTACCTGTGAAGAAGTCGAGCGTCAGGATGACGAACGCAAGCCCGGTCACCATGAACTCCGGGAGTAGAAGCAGGAAGTTGTTGTTCATCCCACCTCTCCGAATCTGGCGAGTACTTCGAACACGCCGGTCTCAATGACCCGGATGAACGGGAACGGGAACAGGCCAACCAGCAGGATGAACCCAGCTAGGACCAGGGTCGACACGCGTTCCAGGCCACTAGCGTCGGTCTGGTCGGCCCAACGCTCGCCCAGCGGGCCGAAGAAGACCCGGGCGAGCAGCCTCAGGATGTACACGGCGGTTATGGCCGCGCCGATGATTCCGAGCACACCCAGTAGGGGGTAGGTCTGGAAGAGGCCCAAGAACACCAGAAGCTCGGCAACGAAGCCACTAAGGCCCGGTAGGCCGAGCGAGGCGAGTCCTGCGATGGCGAACATCGTCGCCGTGAAACCCATACGCTTGGCCAGCCCGTCGAGTGTGTAGATGTCACGAGTGTGGGTCTTGTCGTAGATGACGCCCACGACGGCGAAGAATAGCGCCGTCATGACTCCGTGGCTGAACATCTGGAGGACCGCGCCGCTGAGCCCTAACGGGTTAAGTGTAGCGATTCCCATCAGCACATAGCCCATGTGGCTCACGCTGGAGTAACCGATGACGTACTTCAGGTCGTTCTGCCCTATGGCCGACCACGCTCCGTAGAGGACGTTTACCGTGCCCAGTCCGATCAGCACGGGCATCCATACCTGTGCGCCCTCCGGCATGAGCATCATTCCAATTCGGATGATTCCGAATGCTCCCAGCTTCATCAGCACTCCCGCGTGGACCATGCTGACCGCGGTTGGAGCCGCAACGTGACCGTCAGGGGACCAGGTGTGGAAG
The DNA here is from genome assembly GCA_965116405.1 of Dehalococcoidia bacterium. Taxonomy (GTDB): domain Bacteria; phylum Chloroflexota; class Dehalococcoidia; order Lucifugimonadales; family UBA1123; genus VXRN01. Next base: position 3,490,844 of record OZ220685.1, on the reverse strand, counting down.
GGCCAGAGGCCGGCTAGCACACCAAATCCGACCATCAGGAACGGGAAGAAGACCCTCTGGAAGTTGTCTGAGAACGTCACCTGCTCAAGGGCCAATAGGTTGAAGGTCCCCAGGTCCCCCTCGACAAAGATAGCAAGCAATGCCACCCATATCAGGACGCTCCCTGCAACGAGGTAGATCATCAGCTTCATCGCACCGTATTCCTTGGTGCGGCTGAACGTCGGGAATGTTGAGCTGCTTCCCCAGATGCCTATGAGTAGGTACATGGGGAGCACGGCCAGTTCATAGAAGAAGAAAAAGAAGAACATATCCAGCGTGACGAACACGCCAAATACGCCAGACAGCAGCAGCAGGTAGAGGACGAAGTAGGCCTTCGGCGGTTTCGGGTCCTCTTCGCCTTCGCCAATTCTCCAGGACACCAGGACGCCTGTGAACAGCACGATGCCTGTCAGCAGGACCATGGGGGCCGCAATGCCATCGATACCAAGGTGAAGAGTGATGGCGTGGTCGCCGAGGGGCCACGGCCCCGGCATGGCCAGCCACTGCCATACCCTTTCGAGCTGCATGCCTCCCTCGGACTGATCGTATGCCAGGAACACATACACCGACAGGAGCAGGGTCACGGTCGCGGCGGCGGCGGCCTCTAAGCGGATCGCCTTAACATTGCCGCGGGGCGTGACCATAATGGCCCCCGCTCCGACAAGGGGCAGGACAATCAACAGCAGCAGGACGTATGGATCGAACCCGAACATACTAGGACTGGATGATCCACCAGATTAGTGATAGCGCTATGACACCTGCCGCCATCGCCATCCCGTAATTGTAGATTCGCCCGGTCTGCACAAACTTCATGCGGAAGCCCGAGATCTTGACGCTGTCCGCAGAGCCGTCGACCGCGGTGTCGTTGACTACCACTCTGTCAAAGGCGGCAATGAAGCGGGCAAACACAAGCACAATTCGGTCGATCACCCACTGGTAGAACTCGTCCACGTAGTACCTTGCGGCGAGCACACGGTGTAGACTCTGGAAACGTTCGATAATCCTTTCGGTCGAGAGTGAGCCGCGAATGTAAGCCGCCCATCCGATCCAGACTCCAGCCCCTGCAAGTAGCAGAGAGACCACGCTAAGCCAGACGTTCAGGTGAAACTTGCTGTGGCCATCTATGAATCCCGCGAATCCCTTGTAGGCGTCGCCGAGTCCGAAGGCGAAGAAGCCCACACCAATGGCAGGGATCGCCAGCAGCAGCAGCGGCACCGTCATGGTTGAAGGCGATTCGTGGACGTCGGAGTGATCGGACTTCGATGCGCCGAAGAACGTCGTGAACGTAAGCCGGGCCATGTAGAGTGCGCTGAGAACGACGCCGACCAGCGCCAGGACGATGAACACCGGATGCCGATACTCGAGCACTCGCAGCAGGACCTCGTCCTTGGTGAAGAAGCCTGCCAGCGGGATGATGCCGGCGAGAGACGCTGCACCGATCGCAAACGTCCAACCTGTGACTGGCATCCTACGCCTCAGGCCACCCATCTTCCGGATGTCGGTCTCCTCGTGCATAGCGTGCATGACGCTGCCGGCGCCGAGAAACAGCATCGCCTTGGCTGCGCCGTGGGCAACGAGATGGAAGAGCGCAACGCCGACTCCGCCGGCTCCGAGAGCCAGCATCATAAGTCCGAGGTGGCTGACGGTGGAGTAGGCGAGTACCCGCTTGATGTCGGTCACAACCAGCGCGATGGTACCCGCGAACACAAAGGTGACGACCCCAACCGACGCTACGACGACGAGCACCGTAGGAGTAAGCTCAAAGAGCGGCATGAGCCTCGCTACGAGATAGACTCCGGCGGCAACCATCGTTGCGGCGTGGATCAAGGCGCTGACAGGCGTAGGACCTTCCATCGCGTCTGGGAGCCATACGTGGAACGGCACCTGTGCGGACTTGCCCATCGCTCCAAGGAATATCAAGAACATGGCTATGTTCAGCGTGCTCTGTTCGATGCCGCCGTTCTGCGCGATGTGAATCAGGGTAGAGATGTCGAACGTTCCGGTGGCCCTGAAGAGGAGGACTATCCCGATCAGGAGACCCACGTCGCCTATACGCGTCGTGATGAAGGCCTTTTTGGCCGCCTCCGCCGCTGACCGCCGCTCGTACCAGAACCCAATGAGCAGGTACGAACCCAGTCCTACCAACTCCCACGTGATGTACAGGAAGACGAGGTTGTCGGCGAGCACCAGCGCCAGCATCGCGGCGACGAAGAGCGAGTGCACAGCGTAGTACCGACCTAGTCCAGGGTCGTACTCGCCATCGTGCTTCATGTATCCAAGCGAGTACACCTGCACCAGCAGCGCGACAAATGTCACGAGTCCAAGCATAGTGACAGATATCTGGTCGACTGTCGTGCCCCAAGTTAGGGTGGTGTCACCGACCGTTAGCCAATTGATGCTGAACTCAGCCGTTCCGCTTGCCAGCAGGTCCGCGAGCACGAACCAGAACAGGATGAAACCCAGGAGGATCGCGGCAATCGAAATGAATGCACCCTGAACCGGCAGGTAGCGACGGAAGGGAAAGACTATGAAGAACGCCCCCGCGCTCAGCGCGGGAATCACCCAGGCCCAGTTTGTGCCGATGATTTCAGTCATTCAAGAGTAGTTGCTGTACTTCCAGACGACAGGCTCCTTCACCACCGCAGAGCGTCGATCTGGTCCACGTTTACTGAGCTGCGATTTCGGTACAGTCTGAGGATTATTGCAATTGCCAGCGCCAACTCTGCGGCTGCCACGGTGATCACGAAGATGATCAATACCTGGCCGAGCGCCCGCTGGGCCTCTCCGAAGTCGACGAAGGTCGCGTAGCCGATCAGGTTGATGTTGACAGCGTTCAGCATCAACTCAATCGACATGAGAACAAGCACGGCGCTCCGTCGCGCCAGCACGCCATACAGCCCAATCGAGAACAAGGCGGCGGCAAGGACCTGGAGATGCGCGAGCTCAATCAATCGCGGCCACCAGTTGTCCTGACAAGTACGATCGAACCAATAAGAGCGACAAGCAGCACGAGGGATGCCACCTCGAAAGGAACCGCCCAGTCAGTAAACAGGCTCACTCCCAGCTCTCTGAATCCGAGGCTCTCGCGTTCGACCACCCGAACACTTGTCGTGAGAGTCGCAGCCGTGAGGAGAACAAAGACCCCTATTGCGAACAACGCAGCCATGGGCCACTGGCGATGGTCGGTGAGGTTTTCGAAGTCCTGGATGCGGGTCAGCATCAGCGAGAACAGGACGACTATTACGACTGCACCGCCATATATCAGCACCTGGACAAGTGCCAGGAACTCCGCGAACATGAGCACGAACACACCGGCGACACCCAGCATGGCCGCAAGTAGTGCAAATGCTGCGTAGACGATGTTCCGGGTCAGTACGACCCCGAGTCCGCCCATGATTACCAGCGCGGCAGCGATGTAGAAGAATACGAGCGACTGCGAGACCATCAGCAGTCTGAGACTGGGTCCTGCGGGGACGGAACTGTTTCTTCAGGTTCTGCAACTGCCGTTGCGATGCTTGAGGCTTGCTCTTCCTTCGGAGCCTCAGCGGCTGGCCTGTTCCTGGGGGGCCTTCGTCGAGGGGACGCTTTACCCTCGTCTCCCTTCACGGGTACCCCGCTGTTCTTTCCGGGGTTGGTGGGGCTCCAGCCGGTATCGGCCTGGTACTTCTTGCCCATGTCCAGCAGCAGGTCCAGGTCGACTCTGTTGCCGTTGCGCTGGTACTTGCTGAGCTCGTGTTCATGGCTCATTTCAATGGCATCGAAGTTACAGACGTCCACGCAGATGCCGCAAAGGATGCACCTGCCGAGGTTTATCTCGAAGGTCTCGATGATCTTGCGGCGCCGACTCTCTTCAGATTCGAACTTGGGATTGTCCGTCATCTGAGCGCTCATGCACTGGGTCGGACAGGCGCGAACGCAGACCATGCACCCCGTGCAGTAAGGCTCCGGAACGTCACCATCCCATAAAAGGGCAGGGAAGCCCATGTACCTGTGGGCTACCTGGTGCCGCTTGTCCGGCTCTGGATACTGAAGTGTCACAGGCTTTCGCAGCGCTGTCTTCAGCGTTACGTAGAGCCCTTCGAGAAAGCCAATCATTGGGGGATGTTCAACCTATTACGGAACTGCATTCAGGCGTCCGCTGCCTCGACGGTAGGGCTACGCCTAAGGTCTTCAGCCGATACGACACGTACGGTCTCGCGTCGCATGCTCGTTCCTGGATTCCTGAAGATGACGTAGACGGTGCCGCCCAATAATAGCAGAGAGATGATGGTCAGGCTCCACAGAGGCCAGCCGTAGAAGAGCACAACTGCTGTTGCGATTATGTTCAGGAACGACAGCGGCACCAGCAGCTTCCAGCCAAATGACATGAGCTGGTCAATGCGAAGCCTGGGGAAGGTGCCTCGTATCCAGAAGATAAGCCAGATTACCAGCGCCGTCTTTGCAAGGAACCATGCAAGTGACAAAGTCGAGTGAGCGAGGCCATCCAAGGGCATTGCCGGCCATCTCCATCCTCCCAGGAACAGGAGGACAGTCAGGGCTGCGACCGTGAACGTGTTCAGGTACTCCGCTAGGAAGAAAGCTGCCCAGTGCGCACCACTGTATTCGACGAATGGGCCACCGACGACTTCGGACTCGGCGTGGTGGATGTCGAAGGGCGTGCGTCCGAGTTCCGCCAGTCCCGCAGTAAGGAACAGGAAGAGTCCGGCTGGTTGTACCAGCGCGTAAACGTAATTCGCCTGGGCGTCGACGACCTCCGTGAGGTTCAGAGACTGGGCCAGCATTGCCACCGCAACGATCGCCATGATGAACGGGATCTCGTAGCTCACGAGCTGCCCCGCGGCTCGTAGGCCGCCGATCACGGCGTACTTGTTCGCCGATCCCCACCCAGCCATTACCAGTCCCATAACAGACAGCACGGAGATGGCCGTGATGTAGAAAAGCCCCAGATCGAGGTTTCTCAGGACGAGGTCGCGCGCCATGGGCAACGTAACCCAAAGTAAGAGCGAGGGCACAAAGACGGCCACAGGAGCGAGCCAGTAGACACGCCTGTCTGCCCACGATGGCAGAATGTCCTCTTTGGTGAACAGCTTGATACCGTCCGCGAATGGCTGGAGAGTACCGTGGAGGCCGACTCGCATCGGCCCCATCCGCATCTGGATTCTCGCCAGGGCCTTGCGTTCGGCATAGGTCAGGACAAGAACGACAAAAGACAGGAATCCGAAGAGAGCTGCAGCTCCGAGTGTGTAGTAGACGACCTGGAGCAGCGTCATCTGTCTACCTCGCCCAGGATGATGTCGATTGAGCCGAGGACGATGACAGCATCTGCAATGTAGGCGTCCCGCAGCATCGCCTGTAGCGCCTGAAGGTTGCAGAATGAAGGGGCTCGAACCTTTACCCTGTAAGGCATGTCGGAGCCGTCGCTGACGAGGAAGACGCCGAAGTCGCCTCTCGGAGACTCGGTTCGCAGGTAGACCTCCCCCTTTGGAGGACGGGCTATTCGCCTGACGTTAGCTGCTATCTCCCCCTGGGGTAGCTGGTCCATCGCCTGCCGGATGATGCTCAGTGACTGTCGCATCTCCTCTACGCGGACGTAGTAGCGGTCCCAGCAGTCACCGTACGTGCCTACCGGAATCCCGAAGTCGAACCTATCATAGATCGAGTACGGCTCAGATATGCGGACATCCTCGGGAACTCCGCATGCCCTGAGGGCCGGCCCTGTAACTCCTAGGTCAATCGCTTCCTCTGCTGATATCGCCCCTATTCCCTTGGTGCGGGCGAGGAACATCTCGTTCTGGCTAAGTAGCTCATCGCACTCCTCGACTCCTCGCTCAAGCTGGTCCAGGAGAGTGTCCATCCGGGAACGGAAGTCTTCGGGCAGGTCTTCGTTGACGCCGCCGATGCGAATGTAGTTGTGCATCATGCGCGCGCCCGTGACCGCCTCGAACAGGGCTTGGACCCGTTCCCTCTCACGGAAGCCGTAAAGTATGGGAGTCATAGCCCCGGCGTCGAGTCCGTACACTCCGTAGAAGAGCATGTGGCTGGCGATTCGATTCAGCTCACAGAGGATGACCCTGATGTACTCGGCCCGTTCGGGTACCTCAATCGCCATCAGCTTTTCTACAGCCATGCAGATGGCCAGTTCGCAGTTCAGGTTTGCAACGTAGTCGAGCCTGTCGAACAGCGTGATTATCTGGCTGTACTGCTCACCCTCGCACAGCTTCTCAGATCCCCTGTGCAGGTAGCCTATGTGCGGCTCCGACCGGACGATCCTTTCGCCGTCCACCCAGATCACGAGCCGAAACACACCATGCGTCGATGGGTGCTGAGGTCCCATGTTGACCATCAGGTCGATGGCGTCGGCTTGCTGTGTCGGCTGTTCCTGGAGTTGCATTCTTCTTCGCTATCCGGACGTATTCTGGAAGGAGCGTCGGACTGAATCTACCCTACCACTCGTCATAGTCGTGGAAGGGGAAACTCTTGCGTCCGGGGAAGCCCTCAAACCCGCCGTAGAGCAGCAGGGGTACAAGGTCGGGATGCCCATCGAAGACAATTCCAAAGAGATCGTGGCTCTCACGCTCGTACCAGTTCGCCCCGGCCCATATACCAGTGACGGTGGGAACGGCCGGACTATCGTCCCGAACACGGGTCTTGACGACCATCTTGTGCCGTTTATCCAGAGAGTACAGGTGGTAGTTGACTTCTAACTCGGCTGTCGCCTCGACATAGTCAACTACTGAGAGACACCGCAGGTAGTTGAAGTCCAAACGTGGGTCAGACCTACAGGTCTTGCATACGTCAGGGACCTGATCAGGCGAGACCGTAAAAGTAACTTCATCCACGGCTGCGCCAATCTGAGTCGCAAATTCGGGGCCAAAGACTTCCTCAAGCGTCGTTGAAAGCGCCTCGCCCATCGCGTCGAGGGCCACCGGGGCCTCGGGGATTGTCGGCTCGCGCCTAGGACGTCTCGCCACGCTGCCTAGCGTCCATCTGGATCTTTTCCTGGAGCTGCATGATGCCGTGCATCAGCGCCTCCGGTCGGGGAGGGCATCCGGGTACATACACGTCCACTGGGATGAGGTGGTCGACGCCCATCACCACGGAGTAGGAGCGATAGTAGGGCCCCCCGTTGGTGGCGCAACTCCCCATCGCAATTACCCACTTGGGGTCGGGCATCTGCTCGTAGAGCAGTTTGATCGGATCGGCCATCTTCTTGACGACGGTACCGGCCACTATCATCACATCGGCCTGTCTGGGAGAGGGCCACGTGACGATTCCGAACCTGTCGAAGTCGTGGTGGGACATGTGCGTACTCATCATTTCGATCGCACAGCAGGCCAGGCCGAATGAAAGTGTCCAGAGTGAGTTCTTGCGAGCGAGTGCGAATAGCTCGTCCGACTTCGCGGTAAGCGCATTCGGAAGTGCGCGGTTGAAGATGCTCTCCGCCGGGGAGTTGCCGCTACCGGGCTCGTATCCCTGTCCAAGTCTCATCTCCATTGCAACACACCCTTCCGCCAGCCGTAGATGACTCCGAAGAATAGGATGCCAATGAATATCAGCATCTCGTAGAAGACCGCGGGGATTGTCTTGAGAAAGACGAGCGCCCACGGAAACAGGAACACGGCTTCAACGTCGAATATCAGGAACAGAATTGCGAAGACGTAGTACCGGATCTGAATCTGCGACCACATGAAAGGCGCAGGCGGAATCCCACACTCGTAGGGGATGTCCTTGGCCTCCGACTTCCGCCTTGGTGCGAGAATGTATGATGCGGCGAACAGCGCTGCCATCGCGGCGAAGCCCACTCCCGCCACCAGCAACACAGCCATCCAGTTGATGTCGTAGCCATCGGGCATGATGGACTCCAATCGGCTGATTGAGGGGTCTCGGGAAGTGTATCAACGGCTCCAAAATAGTGTCAATCAGACGGGCCGCAGTACCTAAGTACCCTTCTCTGAGAGTACGCCCAAACCTTGGCTTCAGTTCTGGGAGCCCTACACTGAATGGGAGTAATGGTTAAACCCCGCTAGAGTGTGGGGCAAGGAACGAAGGTGAAACAGATGGAACGATACTGGCTGATCGGAGGCGGAGCTCTATTGGGAGTGCTTCTGGTTGTTAGCGTAGTAGTGTCAGTCAACAGAGGGGAGACTGAGTTCGATCCAGGATCGCCTGAATCTACGGTCCAGCGATACCTGAAGGCCATCGGTAGTGAGAACTATGGGGCCGCTGAGGACCTCTGGTCACCTGAACTGAGCGAAGAATGCTCTTTCGAGGCATTCGTGCTTGAAGCGGGCAGAAACTTCGACAGTATTATCGAGTCGAGGATTACTCTGGATGACGTGAGGGTCGTAGGCGAAACGACCGTGGTTACCGTTGGTGTTGTTCGCACCAATGGAGGCGGGATCTTTGGTCCTTCAGAGTGGGAACGTACCTACGACTTCGGAGTTCGGAGACTTGAAGGGGAGTGGCTGATCGCCGGTCACAACTGGCTAGCAGACAGTTGCGTGAGTTCTCACTTCATGCCCGACCCGTAGTCCGTTGAAACCATGAATACTTCTAATTCCGGCAGTAGCATCCCCGGCACTCTGAAAGGCGGCGTATAGAGATGACACCCTTGATCATCATTCCAGTTCTGATTCAACTTGCTGTCATAGGCGCAATCATCTACGGCGTCTTTGTCTGGCGGAGGAAGGCCGCTGCAGCCGGCCCTGACGTGGGTATTGGCACCCCCCGCCGTTTCTACTTCTATTCGATCTCGTTCATCGCGCTGATGCTGCTTGTCAGCGGAGTCACTATGGTCTTAATGGCCTTGCTAGATGAGCTGTTTGGGGAGCCGGTCATAAGAGGAACAACGACGCGGCTGGCGACAGGCCTGGCACTAACGATAGTTGGCCTCCCGCTGTGGGGAATCCACTGGAGGTTTATTCGGCAGAAGGTGGTGGAACAGCCGTCCGAACTCCGGTCCATTCTGAGAAGACTGTATCTGTACGTTTCAATGGGAGTTGCCCTGGGTTTCCTGGCCTTCAACGGATACAAGGTGATCGAGTGGGTGCTACAGGTCGGAGACTTTCCGGCGTTTTCCTGGGCGGCAGTCATCGTGTGGACTCCAGTCTGGGCGTACCACTGGTGGGCAGCGTCCAGGGAAAACGTGGAGACCACGTCACTCACGCGTGGGATTAGTCGGCTGTATCTATACCTGGCATCGGCACTCGGCTTGGCCATGTTGGCCTCAGGTGTCGGATTCATCGTGTACTTCGTCTTGAACGAAGGCTATTCGGCGGCATTTGCGGTCAAGCTGTCAGGTCCCGAGCGGCTCTGGGGAGACGCGGCCCGGACCGCGCTATCCGTCTCTTTGCTAGGCGGAGTGATCTGGTGGACACACTGGATCAAGTTCGCGTCCGTAGACAGGAGCATGGTGCTCAGGTGGATATACCTATTCATAGCCACAATAGGGGGTGGAACGATCGCGTCGCTGGTGGGTGCTGGCATCGTGATCTACGCACTGCTTTCGTGGTTCCTGGGAGCCGCGAGCGAAGGTGCGGCGAGCCACTTCGAGGACGTGCCTGCAGCAATCGCGACCCTCGCCGTCGGTGTTGTACTTTGGGTGTATCACAGGCGCCGGATGATCTCTGAGTCGTCCAACACCGAGACGTTACACGTAGAAAGGTGCTATGACCTGCTGATCTCCGCGATAGGCCTGCTGACCGTCGCATTTGCAGCGGGCACGGTATTTGACACTTTCTTCAGGCTTATTTCGGACACATCGCCAGTTGTTGTCGTCACCGTGGGGTGGCGCGAGCGACTTGCCATCATCCTGACACTGTTCCTTGTCGGGACTCCCGTGTGGCTGGCCCACTGGCGTAGAGTCCAGCTACCGGCTCTCGACAATCCCGAGGTGGAGAGAGTTGCGCTGCCACGGAAGCTGTATGTGATGGGCATCCTGTGCCTCGGCTTGCTGGCGCTGGTTGGAGGGGCGAGCTCAACACTCTTCATATTCCTGAGGGACCTGCTGGATGCCGAGCTTTCAGCCAACACTCTCAGCGACCTTTCGACCGGTCTGTCGGTAGTTCTCACTGCGCTGCTGGTCATACCCTACCACTGGGTCATCTACCGGCAGGACAGGGAATTGGAGCCTGACATTCCAGATCCAGCGGAAGAGCCTGAGACCAAGTCTGTGCTGTTGTTGACCGCCTCGGACGGGTCCGAACTTCTCGCACGGGTCGAAAGTGCGCTGGGGTATCCAGTATCGCTGGCCCAGTGGCAGGACGCGGACGCATACGTACCGACGCTGCCTGAGGGTCAGGGAGAACTTCTGCAAGAGAAGGTGTCATCGGCGCCCGGCACCAGCGTGCTTCTGATACCGGACGCTGAAGGACTCAGGGTGATCTCTTACCAATAGAGGCTATTGCTTTTGGTGCAATCGGAGGACTACCAGTTCGTGAATGCGCCGTCGTTACGCCTGAGCTGCGGAGTCCAGCCGTTCAGTGGGGCAGGGTGGGCCTTGGCGTACTCTTCGTCGAAGTCGACCCCCAGCCCCGGCCTGTCAGATGGAGTCCAGGCATAACCGTCCTCCCACTCAATCTGGAGCGGGAACAGGTCTGTGGCAAAGCTGCCCGGCCGCTGCGGCATCTCCTGAACACCGACGTTTGTCGAGGCCATGCAGAGGTTTACGCAAGCCGCCGCGCTGACCGGACCAAGCGGGTTGTGAGGCACTATGTCGATATAGTGCGTCTCGGCCCAGTGCGTGATCTTGAGGGCCTCTGTCAGCCCGCCCACAATGCACAGGTCGATCCGAGCATAGCTGATCAGTTCCTCCTCGATGACCTCTCTGAACGACCACTTGGAAGCCCACTGCTCGCCCGCCGCAATGGGAAGAGAGACGTGCCGGGCCAGGGTTCTGTAGCTGGCAGGGTTCTCCGACCGAAGTGGGTCTTCGATGAAGAACGGATTGTACGGTTCGAGAGCTCTGCACATCGTGACCATGTGCGCAGTGTCGAGCCTCGTGTGGGCGTCGAAGCAGAGTTGAATGTCGGGTCCGACGGCCTCACGGACCATCGCCATCTGTTCCACGGCTAGGGGAATGGACTCCGTGGGCTCCAGGATGCTGGGGTTGCCAAGGGGATCACCGTCGGCGCGGTACTCGAATGTGCCTCCGGTCTCGGGCTGACCCCACCTGACGAACTTCCAGCCGTCTTTGACTGCTTGCACGGAGTTCTCGACAAGCTCTTCGCTTGTGCGACCCTGAGTGTGCGGATAGCAGACGACCTTGTCTCTCACAGGTCCGCCTAGCAGCTTGTAGACCGGCATTCCAACTGATTTGCCCTTGATGTCCCAGAGCGCGATGTCGATTGCGCTGATGGCGCAGCAGTAAACCTTGTCTGCCGGGAAGAAGCCGCCCCTGAACATCAGCTGCCACAGCCTCTCGGTACTCCAGGGGTCCTGACCGATAACCGCCTGGGAGAGGTGCTCGATGGCCTGAGTGATGGCGCCTCCCCAATTCCGGATGCCCACCTCGCCAAGTCCGTAGATGCCCTCGTCGGTCTCCACCTTGACTACGTAGTAACCGCGTCCACCTTCACCCTGTACCGAGTAGGGCTTAATAGCTGTAACTTTCACTGCATTTTTCCTTTCACTTTGGTTCCCAATATTGCCAGTCGGCCACCATACTAAGCTAAGGAGCGCCAGGTAGCGACTCGCAGGCTACCCCGTCGGAGTTTCTGTCGAGTCTGTGCGGATCTTCGTTGGGACCTCCGGCGGCGATGTAGAATCCCTGGGCTTCCGACCAGCTATCGAAGTCTGAGCAGTTCCGGTCTTCGAAAGCAGTTTCAGTTGGGGTACTGGCCTGCATGGTCGCGGTCGCGGCAGGCATCTCCGTTGGAACAGCAGCTACTGGGGTGGCAGTCGGTAGCGAGGGGATTTTGGTGGCGGTTGGAGTCGCTGCCGGCTCCGTCCCTTGCGGTGTCGGCACACCGGCTGTCCGGCCATTTGCACCTTCCTGTTGGATGAAGACGTTAGTCTCACAAGTCCCCGCCATCTCTCTGAGCGCGTTGAACTCCTCCTTCGTGGCGAACAGATCCCACGCACGCTTGATCTCGACCCAGTCCAGAGCGTACTGGCACCAGTAGCCTTCATCGGGGGGGCGCCACTCATCTGGCCCCTTGGCCCCTTTGGCGCGGTTGGCTCTCGCTGTGGTAGCTATCAGGTGGCCCGGGTGAGCAAAGCTGTTGGCGTAGGCCGACTTCTTCTCATCTGACCAACTCCAGCCACCAGACTTGTGGGCGTTCGCTAGGGGCACCATGTGGTCTACATCGAGGTCGCCCGGGTCGGTCACTTCGGTGCCGGTGTATGGCCCGACCCAGTGTCCTTGAAGTACGCGGCAGCGCCGTTCGTCAGTATAGGTAACGTCAACCGTGGATTCGGCAATCAGGACTTCCTGCCTCGCATCCTGGCAGTCGCCGTCCTCGTCGGTCCAGTGACGCCACTCCTTGCGGTCGTACTTGGGAATGTCGTCACTCAAGTCCGCCACCTGGACTCTCAGAATGATCGTCGTTGCGGCTGCTTCTGTTGGGACGGCTGTAGCGGGCCCGGAGGTGGCCGGCGGAAGGGTGGGAGTTGGTGCGGGAGTACGAGTGGGGCTGGGGAGTAGTCCGGCCGCCTGCGAACACGACAGAAGCACGAAGGCAGTACCGAGTGTGAGGAGTATACTTCTGATCATAGGTTGGGGCGCTTTCGATGTCTGTTGGGAGTCTCGGATTCTAGCAAAGGCGCACCAGAGGGATTCAATTCGCTATTGGGTCTGTAAGTGTGTCATCCGAGTGTTGAAGAAGCACCTTCCTGTTTTGATACACTCATAAAGCCATGGAGACGCGAAGATTCGAACAGCTCGTTAGGCGGGCGATGGACGAACTTCCGCCGGCGTTCCTCGAACGCATGGAGAACGTCGACGTGGTCGTCGAGTACTGGGCGTCTCGAGAGCAATTGATCGGCTCCGGGCTGGATGAACGGGAGATGCTCCTCGGCCTCTACGAGGGGATCCCACTTCCGGACCGCTATGACTACAACCTCGTCCTGCCTGACAAGATCACGCTGTTTCAGCGCGCGATCGAGAGCATCTGCAGCACGGACGAAGAGGTTGTAGCCGAGGTTAGGGCGACGATAATCCACGAGGTCGCGCACCACTTTGGGATAGACGACGAGGCCCTTCACGAGATTGGAATAGACTGACAGGGCAAGAGTCAAAAGCAGCCTTTCCGAGGCGAGTATGCAGGGGTCTAGCGTAGCTCCCCGCAGGCGTACCCGCCGTTTTGACGTTGTGCGGGAGCCACCTGCCGGGCCGATGACTCAGGAGGACGAGTTTGGTAACTACGACTGCTAATCAGCAGGAAGACGGGGTCCGGATCGATACAGAAGACCCGCACAATCTCAAGCTACACAACCTGACTCCGCTGTTGAGGTCGGCTCCTCAGTACGCCAGCCTACTCGATTCCCTGAATGGCCCGGGTTCAAGGTCGCGGGCCCAGGTTCTCGCTGACTCCGTACCGTACCTGGTCAGTGCCCTGCTCGAGGACCTGAGCGTGCCGGCAGTCATAGTTGTTCCGCGGCCCGAAGAGGCCCGCCGACTCCACGAACGCCTGTGTGCGTGGGTCCGGGAACCGCAGAGGGTCCATCAATTCCCTGAGACTGAGACGCTGCCCTTCGAGCGTCTCTATACCGATATAGACACCGTTCAACAGCGCATCTGTGCCCTCGACGCCCTTGTTGCCGGTTTCGAACCTCACGCCGTCGTGGTTGCTTCGGCGACCTCCGTGGCACAACGGACGCTTGACCGCTGGTCGTTCGAGGATAGTTCGCACACCCTCAGTGTCGGAGATATCGTCGACCTCGACGATATCCTGGAGGGCTGGCGCCGGATGGGATACCGCTTCGAGTCAGCAGTCTATGGCCCTGGGTTCGTCAGCCGGCGCGGGGGCATAATCGACGTCTTCCCTGTGGGAGCAGACTACCCGGTACGTATCGAACTGTGGGGCGACGAGATCGAGAGCATTCGGCGATTCGATCCTTCCAGCCAGAGGTCGACTGACCTCGTCGATTCACTGAGAATCATCCCCGCCCACGAGACCCTGCCGGCAATGGTGGAGCGGGATGACCTGGACCGGCAGCTGTCTCGGATCGACGTTTCCAACTGCACTTCTGCACACCAGGAGCGAATTCGCGAGGAGTTCTCGCAATTGTTGGACGGGCACGAAGTCGACGACCTGAACATGTACGCCGGCTTCTTCAATCACGGGTCGCTTGCCGAATACATACCTGAAGAGGCGCTCGTGATCCAGATCAGGCCGGACGACCTCGCCTCCGCTGCATGGGACAACGAAGAGCGTATCCACGACCTGCGGGAGTCCAAGGAGCACCGCGGCGAGCTGCCTATGCACTTCCCGTCGTTCCACATGGAGTGGAGCGACGTTCGTCCACGGCTATCCCGGCAGGCCACTCAGCTGGAGATACTGTACTGGGGTGCCGGAAACCTGGTGTACGACGACATCCACACTCTGCCCTTTGGGTCGCCCCCGACTTTCATCGGCAGGGTGGAAAGCTTCGTACAGGATGCGGCGGACCTCATCGCAGACGGCGACCGCCTGGTTGCGGTGACGAGCCACTCCCGTAGGCTGGAAGAGATCCTGAGCCAGAATTCGGTCCCAAGCACCCTGAAGTCGTCACTGGATGATCCCCCATACCCGGGTACTCTGACGCTGGTTCATTCATCTGGCCCTAACTTCGGAGACGGGTTTGTTCTCAACGTCCCGGACGGCAGGCTGGTTGTGCTGGGAGACACCGAGATTTTCGGCGTTACAAAGCAGCGTCGAACAGTGAGGCGAAACAGGGGGAACTGGGACGCCTTCCTGTCGGAGATCTCTCCCGGAGACTACGTGGTTCACGTTGAACATGGCGTCGGCAGGTTCACTGGCGTCGGAAGGCCGTCTAGCAGCAGTGATGACGGACCCGAGTACATGATGCTTGAGTACGCAAACCGCGACAGGCTGTATGTGCCGCTTGAACACCTCGACCGGGTCGCCCCCTACGTTGCACCGAGTGACGCCCCGCCGCATCTCACGAGACTTGGCACGCAGGAGTGGAAGCGCGCCAAGTCGAGGGCTGAGAGGTCAACGCGCCAGATGGCGGCGGAGCTTATCGCACTCTACGCGGCTCGAGAGATGGTTGCTGGACTCAGCTTCAGTCCAGATTCCACCTGGCAGCAGGAGTTGGAAGAGTCGTTTCCATTCGAGGAGACGCCTGACCAGCTCGCGACGCTGGCAGAGGTGAAGTCGGACATGGAGAAGACCCGCCCGATGGACCGCCTGGTGTGCGGCGACGTCGGGTACGGAAAGACCGAGATCGCCCTGAGGGCCGCTTTCAAAGCAGTCATGGAGGGCAAGCAGGTGGGCGTGCTCGTGCCCACAACCGTCCTTGCTCAGCAGCACTACGTGACGTTCGCCCAGCGACTCAGCCCGTACCCAGTCACCGTCGACGTACTCAGCCGGTTTCGGACTAAAGGGGAGCAGCGAGACATCGTTGAACGACTCGCCTCCGGCAACATCGACATCTGCATTGGCACGCACCGCCTGATTCAGAGAGACGTTCGCTTCAAGGACCTTGGTCTTGTGATCGTCGATGAGGAGCAGCGGTTCGGTGTCGGGCACAAGGAGCGCCTCAAGCAGATGCGGCAGGAGGTCGATGTTCTAACACTCACCGCAACGCCGATTCCGAGGACGCTGCACATGTCCCTGGCCGGCGTCCGTGACATGAGCACGATCGAGACGCCGCCGGAGGAGCGCCTACCGATCAAGACATACGTATCGGAGTTCAGCGACGAGCTTATTCGTGAAGCGATCCTGCGCGAGCTGGACCGCCAGGGTCAGGTCTATTTCCTGCACAACCGTGTCTATAACATCGCCTACATCGCTGACTACATTCGCAGGATAGTCCCTGAGGCGCGGGTCGGCATTGCGCACGGACAGATGGCGGAGGGTGAGCTAGAGCAGGCGATGAGTTCGTTCGCCGCTGGGGAGTCCGACGTTCTCGTCTGCACGACGATAATCGAATCGGGCCTGGACATTCCAAACGTGAACACCTTGATCGTCAACAGGGCGGACGCGTTTGGCCTGGCGCAGCTCTACCAGATCCGTGGAAGGGTGGGGAGGAGCAGCCGTCGTGCATATGCGTACCTGCTTATCCCCAGGTCACAGGCACTGAACGAGACCGCTGAGCGACGTCTCAAGGCGATGCTCGCTGCGACCGAACTTGGAGCCGGATTCAGGATCGCGATGAAGGACCTTGAAATCCGTGGTGCAGGGAACATTCTCGGCGCGGAACAGAGCGGACACATCCACGCTGTTGGCTTCGAGCTTTACACGCGTATGCTGTCTCAGGCCGTCGAGGACCTGCGCGCCAAGCGAGAGTCGGGCGACCTGAACGATCTGAACCCTGAGGAGATGGCTGATGCCGTGCGGCAAGGCGCCGACGACACGGTCTCAGACGCCCTACAGCCTGATCCCGGAGTAGGTCTCGACATTGGTATCCCGGCGAGTCTTCCTCCAGACTACGTGACCGACCTGCGCACAAGAATGGGTCTCTACCAGCGAATCATCGCTTTGGGTGATGAATCAGCAATCGAGGCAATGGAAGACGAACTGAGGGACAGGTTCGGTCCCTTGCCCTGGCAGGCACAAGCACTGCTTTATTCGACTAGGCTGCGGCTGATTGGGAAGAAGGCTGGCGTAGAGTCGATTTCGCGGGAGAATGACAGGATCGTGCTCAGGATGAAGCACGAGGTCGGCGGTGCCCGGAACGCGCTTCGGCGTCGACTGCCCAACGCGACTGAGATAGGCAACACCCAGATTCGGCTCGATTTGGGAATGCTCAGCGAGAGCTGGGAAGAGCCGCTGATGGAACTGGTAAACGAACTAGCAGAGTTCAACCAGGAGATGATGCGGCAGATTCTGAGCCCGGCCGCTAACTGAGTACGAACTACAGTCCCGCAACGAGCGTAGGGAGTTCCATAAGCGTCTCGATCCGCGGACACTCGCTGAACGCGACGTGATTGCGGTCTCGGTCAAGGAGTATGGGCTGTATTCCCACGTTGCGTGCGCCGTCTACATCTGATGACAGCTGGTCACCAACATGGGTCGCATGGCTGGCGTCGACGCCTGCTTGCCGTAGTGCCTCATGGAAGATCGGCGGATGGGGTTTCTCCATGCCAACCTCACCGGACGTAACCACCAGGTCGAGATAAGGACTGAGCCCCATGTCTTCGGCAAGCTGGTTCCCGGGAGCGTTCATGTTGGAGATCAACCCAAGAGTGAACCCCTGCTGCTTGAGGAGGTCGAAGGCCGGCAAAACGTCATCGTAGCGCGCCATGTGGTAGGGGACTTCTCGCACCGCCTTCCAGACCTCAGCCGCCTGCTGGACTGACAATTCAACGCCGCAGCCTCTGAGGACGCGTCGCTCGTACTCCGCAAAGAACTCGTCCCTATCAGCGGGACTCAAGGTGCGGACGGGCTGAACGGCATTCTGCTCAGACATGAACGCGTCGGCCAGAGCATATCCCTGCAGAATTCCCTCTGGGGTGACTTCGATTCCGAACTCCGCGCACGCCTGCGACTGTATCTGAAATCGATCGGGCTGGAATCCAGCCAGGGTGCCGTAGAGGTCGAAGAAGATGGCCTGAATCATGGCCATCGTATAATAGCACAGCGATTTCGCAATCGAAGGGCGAATTGAAATGCAGGCAGGCAAGTTACCTATTGACGTGTTGGGTCGTCTCCTCGAGCGCGTCGAGATTACCGACTCTCGTGTCGTCCTTGGTCCTCAGGCGGGAGAAGATGCCGCACTGATCGACTTCGGCGACCGATTCCTCGTGGCCAAGACCGACCCTATTACATTTGCGACTGACCTCATCGGCTGGTACATGGTCAATGTCAATGCAAACGACATAGCTGTCATGGGTGCAACTCCAAAGTGGCTCCTTGCCACGCTTCTGCTGCCCGAGGGCACAGATGAGCAAAGGGTCTCTGAGATCTTCGAACAGCTAACTCGAGCATGTTCAGACCTAAACGTCGCCCTGGTTGGAGGTCACACTGAGATCACGTACGGCCTCGATAGGCCGGTCGCCGTCGGAGCGCTTCTCGGAGAAGTTGACAAAGACGCCGCAGTTTTCAGTTCCGGGGTCAGGCCCGGCGATTCGCTGCTGTTGACCAAGGGCATAGCGATTGAAGGAGCATCAATTCTTGCCAGGGAGGCGACTCAGGCCCTGATCGATGAAGGCATAAGCTCCGCTGTGATCAAGACCGCGGCCGATGGACTTCATGAACCGGGGATCAGCGTTGTTCGTGATGCGCGGATAGCGTGCGCAGCGGGAGAAGTCCACGCCATGCACGATCCCACGGAGGGAGGCCTTTCGGGGGGACTCTATGAGCTGGCTGCCGCGTCAGGCTTTGGCATAGAGGTTGAAGGTGATGCCATCCCGATTCGGCCTGAGTGTTCAGCCATATGCGATGCGCTCGGCCTTGACCCGCTGGGGTTAATCGCCTCCGGAGCGCTCCTGGCTGCAGTTGACCCCCGTGATACAGGGGCAGTGATCGACGCACTGGCCGATGAGGGAATTCCATCAGCCGTGATAGGTAATGCTACTGACAGACACCGGGACGTCAAGCTATATAAAACAGGAAAACAGGTAGAGTTCCCCAGATTCGCCAGAGACGAGATTGCGAGGTACTTCTCAGAATAGTCGATCCTGGCCAATTTGAAGGCGTGTGTGCGGCACCTGGCGCACACGTCCAAACTAGTTTGTGGTAGTTTGACCGAGAGTGAGAAGGATGGCGAAACGCCTGTGAGAGCGTGCGTTTCCACGACCTGAGATTGGGAGAGTCAAATGAAGGTAGTAGTAGCAGGCCTCTTTGGCGACGGGTTCGAAGAGAGTCTCCAAAGCGAGTTTGCAGGGGTCGAGTTTGCATTCACAGCGTCCGAGGAGGACCAGGCGCGCGAGATCAAGGACGCAGACGCATACATGGGCATGCCCAGTCGAGAGGTGTTCGTCGCTGCAGACCATCTTCGGTGGCTGCACTGTCCAGGAACTGGGATCGACAAGTACACGGAGATCCCGGAGATCGTCGACAGCGATGTCGTGCTCACTAATGCCAGGGGACCGCACGCTGCCCCTATGGCGGACCACGTGATGTCCATGTGCTTGGCATTTGCACACCGCACGAACGAGATGGTCCTCGACCAGCAAGCGCATGTTTGGGACGGAGCAAAGTACGACCGATCCTTCATCGAAATGGAGGGCAGCACGATGGGTATTCTCGCCCTTGGTGACATCGGATCGGGTGTCGCAAGAAGGGCGACCGGGTTCGGAATGGAAGTCTTTGCCGTGGACAAGGACCCTATTCCCGCTCCTCCGGGCGTAAACGATGTCTGGGGACTCGACAGGCTCGACGAACTGCTGCAGATATCGGACTGGTTTGTCGTCACCGCGCCTTACACGGTGGACTCGAAGGGTATGATCGGTGCTGATGGCCTTGCGCTGATGAAGCCTACCGCCCACCTGATCATCATCTCGAGGGGCGGCATTGTGGACGAGGACGCCTTGTTCGACACGCTGAGCAACAAGCGGATCGCTGGAGCCGGCATCGACGCCTTCGAGGTCGAGCCCCTGCCCGAGGACAGCCCCTGGTGGGACCTCGACAACGTGATTATCTCCCCGCACTCTTCCGCGCTGACAATTGAGATGTGGGAGGGCAGGCGCGAGATTTTCCGGGAGAATCTGCGCAGGTTCCTGGCAAACGAGCCTTTCATCTACGTCTGCGACAAGACCGCGGGTTTTTAGGGGAGTGACAAGATGATCTTCGATGGGCACGCTTACTGCTTCCCGTCCACAGCAGGCGACGGTGGGTTCGAGGACCCAGAGGACTTCCGGCGTCACTTACAGCAGGCTATGGCGACCCATCACCAACCGGTCTTGCGAGCCCGCGACCTTGCACCAGGCGACGCATCGGCGCTGATCGATGCCGAAAACTGGCCATCACTGGACGCACTGAAGCCGTCGGACTTCCATGCCGCCTCAAACGGCCGGTTCGAGTGGACGGTGGGAGGGGAGCGCTACTTCAAGCAATACTTCCCACCTTCCGTCATCGACATGAGCTACCCACCGGACCGACTCGTGGCCGAGATGGACTACGCTGGAGTGTCCAAGGCGCTTCTGCACCGCACGCCGTATCTCGGCATCGGCAATGAGTTCATCGCCGACTGCGTTGCTGAGTACCCTGACAGGCTGCTCGGCTTGGCACACGCGCCCGAATGGGAGACTAACACTGACCCCGAAGGCTCACTTGCGAGTGTCAAGGATGCCGTAGAACAACGAGGACTCGTCGGCCTTCAGTTCCTTCCGCCGCAGCTTGACCTGTACAACTACAGGGGCCCGTGGGATGCACTGGAATTCCACCGGTTCTGGGATGGAATTGCGGAGTTGGGGATTCCAGTCTTCTTCTCTTTGAAGCCTCGCCGCGACCCTGCAGTCGAGAGCTACGAGGCGGAGCTCGAAACCCTGAACCGTTGGATGGCCAGATATCCTGACGTGCCAGTGGTAATGACGCACGGATTGGAGTGGCGGGCGTTCATGACTGAGGACTCAGTCGATCTCCCAGACGACGTATTCGTACCATTCGATCATCCGAACCTGCACCTTCAGTTCCTGTTCCCGATCGCACTTGGGGCCGTGTGGGAATATCCGATGCCACAGGTACGGGATGCCATTGAGAAGTGCGTCAGCCGGATAGGCGCTGACCGGATCATGTGGGGAACGGACATGCCGATCGTGATGCGGTTCTGGACGTACCAGCAGAACCTCGATCTGATTCCGACCCACTGTGACTTCCTGTCGGAGGAACAGCGAGACCTGATCCTAGGAGGCACGGTGTTCCGCCTACTCGGAGTCTAGCGAGCGGGAAAGGGAAAGGGCTCTATCGTCCTCTGAAGACCGGCTCGCGCCTTTCATGAAATGCCCGGACTCCTTCTGCCCGGTCCTCTGTGGAACCGGTCGCCTGGCTGGCCTGCCCCTCATGCCATAGCTGGTCATGCAGATCCCTAGAGTAGGCAGAATAGGCCAGTTTCTTGGTGAGTCCGTGTGCTACGGACGGGCCGGATGCCAGCCTCTGCGCCAAGTCCATCGCGCGTTCCAGCAGTTCGTCGTCTGGTACGACCGAGCTCACTAGGCCGATGTCTTCCGCCTCTGTCGCATCGATGATGTCTCCCGTGTACATCAGTTCCAGCGCCTTTGACATGCCGACAGCCATGGGAAGCAACTGGGTGCACCCATAGTCCGGAGAGAGCGCCCTCTTGGCAAAGATGGCGGAGAACCTGGCACTTTCAGAGGCGATTCTGATGTCACACGCGAGTGCAAGTCCGAATCCTGCGCCGACCGAAGCCCCGTTCACAGCAGCTATCGTGGGCCGAGGAAACTGCTGCAGGAGAAGAGACGGGAAACCAAGGGGCATGGCGCGCGTCGCGAGTGTCTCCGTGCCAGGAGTGTGGCCTTCACCCGGCTTGGCGGTAAGATCCGCTCCTGCACAGAAGCCACGTCCTGCGCCAGTTACGAGAAGGGCTCGAACACCATCCTCACGAGCTTGACCAACCGCACTCTCGAAGTCGTCGATCATGCTACGGTCGATGGCATTCATCTTTTCTGGCCGGTTGAGCGTCAGGACGCCGACGTCACCGACCCGCTCACTCAGGACACTTGCTTCGGACATTTTCGACCCTCCGAGTGTGATTTAACTGGCGCGCTCATATTACCAGTTGTTCAGCGGGGGCGGCTCACCTGTGACAAATCACCAGGACGGATTGGTGTCTTCCGCGTCGTTGTCCGTTAGGCGCCTCTGGTTGGAGCCGTCCGCGTCCATTACGAAGATGTCGGCGTCTCCGTCAAGATAGCTTACGAACGCTATCTTCTGTCCTGTTGGTGCCCACACAGGCTGACTGTCCACGACCGTGTTGTACGTTAGACGAGTCATGTCCGATCCGTCGTTCGCGACGGAGTAGATTTCGGGGTTGCCGTCCTGCTCAGATACGAAGAGTATTCGTCTGCCGCGGGGCGACCAGGTAATGTCGTATTCGGCCCCTTCCGTGTTTGTGAGGCGTGTGACGTTAGTTCCGTCAGCGTTCATCACGTAAAGCTCAGGGTTGCCGTCCCTGGTCGAGAGAAACGCAATCTGCTTGGATGATGGGGACCAGCGGGGACTGTAGTCGGGTTGATCGGACAGCCTCAACTCGTTAACGCCGTCGGGGTTGCGAACGTAGATTCCCTGTCCGTCCCACTCCCTGAGGGCGAAGGCTACGTATTCGCCGTTACGGGCCCAGTCTCCGACCTCGTCTGCCTCTATCGAGGTTAGCAAGCCGCTCCCGGTACCGTCCGTGTATCCCACCATCACCCTCTTCCGGTCGTCCTGCCTTCCGAGGAATGCGATGCGCTCGCCGGCCGGACTCCAGCGGTGATCTGACAGCAGTTCTCCGTTCGCGATCTGGGTGCGTTCGGAGCCGTCGACCCTCATCACTTCCAGCGCCGACCTGTTGCCTGTGCCGGTAAGAAAAGCGACCTGTCTCCGGTTCTGTGACAGCAGTGGAGTGTGTTCGTCGCGATGCGACTGGGTGAGATTCTTCTCATCCTCGCCGGAAGAGGAGATGGAGTATATCTCCAGATTGCCGTCGCGGTCCGACGTGAAGAGAATCGTCGATCTCTCTGCTGCACAGCCTGTCAATGCAGCCGCGAATGCGACGAGCGCGCAGATATTCAGAAGCAGTTGGACAGTCCGTGTCGACGTTGAGCACAAGGGCACTCAAGGACTCCTGCGGGGCGGTTAGCCACAGAATTTTGACGATAGATTGCCAGAGTCTTGGAACTTGTTCAATCGTATCACAGGGGCTAACGACCTCTCCAAGCGGAGGGTAGTCCTGCATAGCGCGAAGTATGTGACTCTCTATAGATGGCCTGGGAACAGTTCGTGCCCACCCCGTTGCCATTTAGCGCGTAGTCCGACTCGATAAGGCAGAAATAGGGATAGCTCGAAAACGGCACTGGCGGCCCTAAGTGAACCGAATTCCCACGATGTGTGACCTCATGCGTCGGCTTGTTAGCGATTGGCTTTGGTGATATACTGTCCGAAGCAAATCATTGTTGAATCTGTTGACTTGTGGAAGTGGGCAACGCCCACTTTCTTTGTTAAATCGGGAATTTCAATTTTGCCAAAAAGCGGAGGTGGCTGAACGATGAAGAGCGATTTTCTGGTCGCCTTAACACAGTTGGCCGCCGAGCGTAATCTCCCTCGAGAGATAGTGCTTTCGGCTATCGAAGCGGCCTTGGCGTCGGCATACAGAAAGGACGCCATCGCCGCAGGGCAGAACATCTCGGTAAAGTTGGATCCCGGCTCCGGTGACGTTACGGTCAACATACTGAAGACCGTCGCATCAGAAGTAGTTGACCCGGTCACAGAGATCACCGTCGATGAGGCTCGCCGGATCAAGGCGGATGCCCAGGTGGGGGATGTCATTTCGACCGAGCAGATTCCGCACAGCGCGGGCCGAATCGCGGCGCAGACCGCCAAGCAGGTGGTCGTGCAGCGCCTGAGAGAGGCTGAGCGAGACCTGGTCTTCCAGGAGTTCACTGACAGGGTCGGCGAGGTCTTCTCCGTCAACGTGCAGAGAATCGAGCCCAGGCACGTCGTTGTTGACATGGTTAGGGGCGAGGCTATCCTGCCGCAGTCGGAGCAGATGCCGAATGAGCGCTACCGGCAGGGACAGAAATTCAAGGTCCTTCTGAGGTCGGTTGAACGCACTCCACGAGGCACCGAGCTTCTGGTGTCGCGTGCCGACAGAGACTTCCTCCGTCGACTGTTCGAAATGGAGGTCCCGGAGATCTATAACGGCGCCGTCGAGATGGTGGCCGTGGCCCGCGAGGCTGGATCGCGCAGCAAGGTAGCCGTGAGGGCACGCCAGGACGGAGTTGACCCCGTGGGGTCCTGTGTGGGGCTTCGGGGCGTGCGGATACAGAACATCGTAAACGAGTTACAGGGCGAGAAGATCGACGTCCTCGAGTGGAACCGGGATATCTCCCGCTTCATCGCAAATGCACTCAACCCTGCGCAGGTGCTCAGGGTTGAACTCGATGCCGAAAACCAGGCGGCAATCGCGGTAGTGCCAGACAGGCAGCTATCCCTTGCCATAGGCAAGGAAGGGCAGAACGCAAGATTGGCGGCCAAGCTCACGGCCTGGAGTGTGGACATCAAGAGTTCGACCGAGGCCGAGGCGCTGGCACTGGAGCGAGCGCGGATTGCTGCTGAAGAGGCAGCCGCGGCCGCTGCGGCGGAAGCTGCACGGCAAGCCGAAGAGGCTCTTGCAGCCGTCGCCGAGGCTCCGGAGGAAGAGCCAGCCGTCGAGCCAGAGCTCGTCACTGCTGTGGCAGAGGACGCATTGGTCGTAGAGGCGGCGGTAGAGCCGGTCGTGGCCCAGGCTGAGGAGATCGTCGAGGCCGCAGGTGAGGTCGAGCCGGTCGAAGAAGTCATAGACGAAGAGGCTGAGGCGGCCGCCCAGGCCGAACGCGAACGGGAAGAGGCCGAAATCTTGGCTGAACTCGAGCGCGAAGAGGCTGAGTTCATGGCTGCTCTTGAGGCCGAAGAGCGTGAGCGTGAGGCCCAGGCCGCGCAAGAGGTTGAAGCGACTTCACTGCGCGACCTTCCCGAGCACGTTTGGGCCATCCCGACTGGAGCCGGGCAATCTGAGCCAAGTCAGATCCGGTTTGCTGAGGACATTGCCGGCCTGAGGGGCGGAGTTACCGCCCGGCGCTCGCGAAGGTCTGGCAACGCCGATGGAAGCAACGACACGCAACCGGCTGCAAGGGGACGCAGCCGAAGAAGGGGCAGGCCAGTAAG
Source organism: Dehalococcoidia bacterium (assembly GCA_965116405.1). Classification (GTDB taxonomy): domain Bacteria; phylum Chloroflexota; class Dehalococcoidia; order Lucifugimonadales; family UBA1123; genus VXRN01. The sequence continues at coordinate 3,465,837 of OZ220685.1, read as the reverse complement.
AAGGCGGAGATAGAACCAGCAGCCACAAGCCGCCGTTGCTTTGGAGCGAATTTGATGGAGTTTCGCCCATGGTGAAGAGCAAGCGTGTTCCATTGAGAACGTGCGTATCCTGCGGCCTGAAGACGGCAAAGCGAGAGTTGCTGCGAATAGTCTCCTCACCTGATGGCCAGGTTGCAGTCGACCTGGGTGGGAAACTAAATGGGCGCGGTGCCTATCTCTGCATCGAATGCAGGACCGCCCCGGACTCCCTTAAGCGCGGCAGATTGGAACACTCCCTGAGGACCAGAATCGGCGAGGATGAGTGGGACAGTCTGCTGAAGTCAGCGGCTATTGCGCCCGACACAAGAACAGTTATTTGATGGCTCGAGACAGGAGGTGGATGGGGAAATATGACAACCGAACAGGCACAGTCTAACCAGTCAGGATCTGCGGTTCGAGAACACAGTCTCGAAGAGATCGCCACGGCTATCAGGCTTCAGGGACTCGAGCCCCTGGACATCCCAGCTGCAATTACGGTTGCGGACCTTGCCTCCGTTATGGAGGTCGGTGCGGTTGAAGTCATCAAAGAGCTGATGCGAAATGGCTACATGTTCACGATCAATGACGTGATCGAACATGACGTGGCTTCCCTTGTTGCGCCGGGATTCGGATTCGGGGTGCTTCCAATGGACGCCGAGTCGTCTGAGGACAGCGGGTCGACCTCACTTGTGTTTTCCGCAGAAGAAGAAGAGGATCAGGACGCACTGCGTCCGAGGCCTCCGGTAGTTACGATCCTGGGTCATGTCGACCACGGAAAGACGACTCTCCTGGACACGATCCGAAACGCGAACGTCGTTGAAGGAGAGGCGGGGGGAATTACTCAGCACATCGGGGCGTATCAGATAGACCACAACGGGACCGCGGTCACCTTCATCGACACGCCCGGCCATGAGGCATTCACCGCAATGCGTGCAAGAGGGGCCCAGGTAACTGACATCGCCGTGCTTATCGTCGCAGCGGACGACGGCATCATGCCTCAAACAGTAGAGGCCATCGACCACGCCAGGGCAGCTGACGTTCCCATTGTAGTCGCGATCAACAAGGTTGATCTTCCAAACGCCGATACAGAGCGAGTGAAGCGACAGCTGGCGGAACAGAACCTGCTAATCGAAGAGTGGGGCGGCGACATAATCTCCGTGCCGATGTCCGCGCTGCAAGGTGAGGGGGTCGACGACCTGGTGGACAACCTGGTTGTTCTCTCAGAGGTCAGCGAATTCCAGGCCAACCCCGAAAGGTATGCCCTTGGAATTGTAGTTGACGCTCGCCGGGAGAAGAATAGGGGTAGCGTAGCAACACTGCTCGTGCAGACTGGAACGCTTGAGGTCGGAGACAACATCGTAATCGGTGGAATCAGGGGCAAGGTCCGGGCAATGTTCGACCACAATGGCGAACGGATCGAGTCCGCAGGGCCTTCAACCCCGGTAGAGATTCTTGGACTCAGCGACCTTCCAGAGGCGGGCGAGCTCTTCGAAGTTGCCGAGGACGAACGCGAGGCACGCCAGCTTGTAACCGAGTACGAGCGGGACATGAGAAGGGAACGCCAGACTGGACCCACGCTGGACGACGTTCACATGCGCATCCAGTTGGGAGAGGTCAAGGCGCTCAACCTGATTGTGAAGACGGACGTGCAGGGCACAGTCGAACCAGTTCGTGGAGCGCTTGAACGACTGAATACGGACGAGACTCGCGTCAACATAGTCCACATCGCCAGCGGCGGCATCACAGAGAGCGACATTTTGCTAGCTGTGGCGTCCAAGGCGATCATCATCGGGTTCAACAGCCCGCCTGAGCAGGGCGCCCAGGCCCTCGCCAACCAGGAGGGCGTCGAGATACGCAACTACGACGTCATCTACCACATGACCGAAGACATAGCGCTAGCTCTCACGGGCATGCTTGAACCTGTGTACAGGGACGTGCTTGAGGGCAGGGCCACTGTCAGGGCCGTCTTCACGCTCGGAAGATCGATCAAGGTTGGCGGCATATATGTCAACGACGGTCGAATTGCACGAGGCGCCAACCTGCGGGTATTGCGCGGCGGCGACCTGCTTGTGGAAGGCCCAGTCGCGAGCCTCCGTCACTTTCAGGACGACGTGCGTGAGATAACCACCGGCTTCGAGGGCGGCGTAACCATAGACCGCTTCAACGGCTGGGAGGTAGACGACGTCATCGAGGCGTATCGCTCCGAGCAGGTCCGGTAAGGGCAGCCAGGGCACATGGCCAGGAGGACCGAACGCCTCAACTCGCTGATCAGGCGCGACCTCAGTGACCTCATTAGGAACGAGGTCAAGGATCCGAGGGTAGCCGTCGAGATGAGTGTCACCCGCGTCGACACTTCAGCTGATGTTCAACACGCGAAGGTGTACGTGAGCATCTTCGGCACCTTGCGCGAAAAAGAGGATGCTATCGCCGGTCTGGAAGACGCTTCGGGGTTCATCCGACATCAACTCAGGGGCAGGCTGGAGACGCGTAACGTACCGGTCCTGAGGTTCGTCCTGGACGAGACGCTCGACGAAGGGAACCAGATGCTGCGCCTCCTCGACAGCCTTGCGGACCAGATTCCGCCGGAATCGGATGTAGCCCAGTCTCAATGACAGCCATGCCTCCGTCAGGCATCCTGAACGTCGACAAACCTTATGGAATGACCTCGATGGATGTCGTTCGCCGGGTGAAGCGTGCCCTGCGCGTCAAGAAGGGTGTTGGTCATGGTGGGACCCTCGACCCGATTGCCACTGGTGTAATCCCCGTCTGCATTGGTCAGGCCACGCGTGTAATGGAGTACGTACTCGGCGGGTCGAAAGAGTACACCTGCCAAATCTACATGGGCGCCTCAACCGATACCTACGACGCGATGGGTGAGATAGTCTCGGAGAGAGATTCCTCTCATGTCACATTCGAGGGGATAAAGTCGGTACTGCGAGAGTTTCGAGGTGAGATCGAACAGGTCCCACCGGTTTACAGCGCACTGAAGAGGCAGGGCAGGCGTCTGTACGATCTCGCCAGGCAGGGTGTAGAGGTAGAGCTCGAGCCCAGACCCGTCGTCGTGCATGAGGTCAGTCTCGCCGAATGGGACCCACCGATAGCGACTGTTGACATTGTGTGCGGAAAGGGGTTCTATGTTCGATCACTCGCCCACGACGTTGGGGATGCGCTCGGGTGTGGAGGTCATCTGAAGACACTAGTCCGTCGCAGGACAGGACCCTTTCACCTCGACGATTCGGTATCGCTTGAAGAGGCTGTGCAGGGGATAGAGTCAGGTCAGGTGAGTGACCTTCTCGCCCCTCCCGATAGCGTTCTCGAGTCGATGCCGGCAATCATAGTGGGTCAGCAGCATCTGACCGCGGTTCGAAACGGCAGACCTCTGCCGTCTGGCATGGGCGCTGCAGCCGATTCGGACACGGACCATGCAAGAGCGTATGCGCCAGACGGGGCCTTTGTCGCCATAATGCGATTCGACTCCGACCTAATGCAATGGCGACCCAGTAAGGTGTTCAACAACCTGCATGACTGACTTTGGCAGTCGCTGTTTTGGCCTTGTTTCACCTCTGAGGCCGCCAATATACTCTAGTTATGCCGCCTCTTCTTGAAGCCGTCGACCTCACGAAGCGTTACGGCTCTACACTTGCCCTGGACAGCGTCAACTTTAGTGTCGATCGTGGCGTAACTGGACTTCTCGGTCCAAACGGAGCAGGCAAGAGCACGGCAATGAAGCTGTTCCTCGGTCTGCTCGTTCCCACTGCTGGATCGGCAACTGTCATGGGTGAGAAGCCCTACGACAACGTGATGGCGCGAACTCATCTGGGATACATGCCCGAGCATGATTGTCTCCCTCCTGCGATGACCGCCACCGAGTTCCTCACTCACATGGCGCAGATCAGCGGCTTGCCGCCTGGTGCCGCGAGGAGCAGGACAGCCGACATACTCCGGCACGTCGGGCTCGATGAAGAGCGGTACCGGTCTATTAGCGAGTACTCCACTGGTATGAAGCAGCGAGTGAAACTAGCCCAGGCTCTAGTCCACGATCCCGAGATGGTCTTTCTTGATGAGCCAACGTCCGGGTTGGATCCGGTGGGTCGAGAGGAGATGCTGGCCCTCATCCGCAGGACGGGAAGGGAGTTTGGAATCAGCATCATGCTGTCCACTCACCTCATGGGTGATGTCGAGACCACCTGCGATCGAATCATCGTGCTGGAGGGAGGGACGGTAACAGAGGCCGGCGAAGTCGCCGGTTTCACCGCCGAATCCGAGACCGTCTATATCGATGTGTACGATGGCGTTAAAAGCCTGATGGCAGCACTGTCCGCACGTGGGTTGGAGGCGACGCGGGACGGCGTTTCCATTGCGGTAGAAGGCGTAGGTGACAACGAATACGATCAGATCAGAGACGCGCTGGTGGAAGCTGGATCGAGGCTCAGGAGACTCGGTCCGCGTCGGAGGCGACTATCAGACATCTTCCGGGATAGCCCTGAATGAGCACCTCCGAGGGCCAGGTATTCGACCTTGGATACCGTCACTATGACGGTCCGAGAGAGGGCAGGGGGAGAGCGCGCCGCGCACTGTTCGTAAACGGCATCCGCACTTGCTTCGGCCTGGGCCGGGGGGCCTGGGCCAAGGTGCTACCGATTCTCTTCCTGGTCTCTGTCATCGCGCCTGCTGCAGTTTTCTCGATAACGGCAGGGCTGCTGGGCGAGGTGTTCGTCGACGTTCTGAATCTGCCCGGTCCTCAGGACTACTACCAGGTCGTATCGCCGATTCTGCTCATCTTTGCCGCCATCATCGCTCCAGAGCTTCTGTGCCCCGATCGCCAGAACGGCGTCATTAACCTGTACCTCGTTCGCCCCCTGTCTTCGACCGACTACGTGGTAAGCCGATGGCTGTCCTTCTTTGCGGTCAGCCTCGTGTTCATATACGCAGGACAGGTGGTGCTCCTGGCTGGGCTGGTCATGGGGTCTCAAGAACCTCTCGAATATCTACGGGAGAACTGGGCCCACATTCCCAGGTTCCTGGTGGCAGGGCTGGCGATTGCAGCCGTTACCACGACGATACCGCTCGCGGCGGCGTCACTGACCACGAGAAGGGCGTATGCCTCTTTGGCTGTCATCGGCCTGTTCGTTGTCTCCACGGTCGTTGTGGCTGCTCTCAACTCGGTTGAGTGCGTTTCGGTGCGTGGCGATGATGGGAGTGCTTCGAGTCAGCAGATCGAGTCAGACCCCACTTCAGGGCGCAGTGTCGCCACGACGTTTGGAAACGGAGGCCAGCCCATGCTCGACGATCCCAATATGGTGTGCGAACCCCAGTTTGGACTAGCCGGTAGGTGGGCGCGCCTCCTCGACTTCGGAGGTATTCCTCTGCAGGTCAGCGATCTGATTTTCGATGAGTACGACGAAGAATTGACTCTTGATAGCGATCAGATACGTCTGCCGCCTGCCGTGTCGGTAGCGTGGTGGGTTGTGGTAGTCGCGGTGCCAGCCGGCATCCTCTGGGGCCGTTATCGAAGGCTTGTAACGTGACAGAGGGCAGTCTCAAGTCGAATGCTCCCACCATTGATGTGGTAGAGGTGTCTAAGTGGTACGGCAACGTCGTTGCCGTGAACGATGTCTCACTCGAGGTGTATCCCGGCATCACTGGTCTGCTCGGGCCGAACGGGGCAGGGAAGACGACCCTCCTGTACATGATCGCGGGGCTAAGCGCGTCCTCGAGGGGCAGCATTTCCGTTCTTGACCAGCCAGTTAGGTCCAATCCCGGCTTGTACAGACGTGTCGGGTTTATGCCCGAGCACGAGTCCATCTATCCCTTCTTGACCGGCCGGCAGTTCGTTGAGACATCGGCCAGGCTTCACGAGGTCGCAGACGTTTCGAACGCTGCCGACAGGGCGGTCGGGATGGTGGGGCTTGAGGACGCCCAGAACCGTTCTATGGGTGGTTACTCCAGGGGAATGAGGCAGCGGATGCGACTGGCGGCTTCACTGGTCCACGACCCCGAAGTGATAATCCTGGACGAGCCTCTAAATGGAACGGACCCGCGTCAGAGAATCGAGTTTCAGGACTCTATGGAGCGTCTGGCGTCAGAGGGCAAGACCATACTGATCTCATCGCACATCCTTGAGGAGGTCGAGACACTTGCCGGAAATATTCTGCTCATGCTCAGCGGCAAGCTAGCCGCGTCGGGAGACTTCAGAGCGATCAGGGCGAAGCTTGACGAGCATGCGTACCAGCTTAGGGTTGTCGTGGACAGGCCCAATGAGATGGCCTCGGCAATCATTGGTTTGAACACCGTGGACTCCGTGGCGTTTTCGGAAGACCGATCCCTGATAGTCCATAGCCGGGATGTCGCCTCGCTCCAGCTATCCATTCCGAAACTTGCCCAGGAGAGAGGTATACGCTTGACGCGAGTTGAGCCGCTTGATGAGTCGCTGGAAAGTCTCTTCGAGTACATGGTGGAAGGCTAAATGGGACCCGTATTCAGGCTGTCAATCAGACAGATTACTGGTATTCGACGTCTTCTGATCGTTCTGCTGCTCGTGTCGCTCCCCGTCGTCCTTACTCTGGTGATACGGCTGACGTCGTCTGAAGGTGGCGGGGATACCACGGACTACGTGAACGGCGTAGTCAACGCGTTGATCGTTGGTGTGGTCCTTCCGATTGTGATGATCTCTTTCTCGACCTCTGTCCTTGGCAACGACCTGGAGGACAGGACCCTGAGCTTCATCATTTTGACGCCGGCCGCTAGGTGGAAGATCGCGCTCTCCAAGCTGGTTGCGCCGATACTTGTGGGGGTCCCTCTTGTGGTCGCAAGCGCTGCCGTCTCGATCTACATAGGCCTCGACAGCGACGTGAGCAGCGTGGCTGCCGTGTGCGCCGGCCTCGTAGTCGGAGTCGTCGCGTACGCGTCAGTCTTTACGTGGGCAGGGCTGATTACGACGCGAGCGCTGGCATTTGCTATTGTCTACGTCTTCCTGTGGGAGGGTGTGATGAGCGCGCTGGTGCCGGGCGTGAAGTACCTGAGCATCAGCGCCTATGCCCTGTCTGTCATGTACAGGCTGAGCGACGGGTCTCTGGAGGCGGTTGCCGACCAGACGATTGAGTTGCCGGCAGCGCTGGTAGGCGCCTGCTTAGTGGCTGTCGCCTTCTGGCTGCTGACAGTGTGGCGGCTCAGGACGATGGACGTCCCCTAGCTGCGCACTAGCCGCCGAGAAGTTAAGTCAGCTAGGTAGCGACCGATTGGGCGGCCAGTTCTCCACGCCGTGCGGCCGCAGTGAGACGCACCCTTTGCTGGAAGGCCGCCTGCGCCCTTGCCACATTCGCGTCACTTCCGGACCACTCTCGAAGTGGCGCCGATTGAAGGCCCCTGGCAAACGAGAAACTTAGCTCCCAAGGAGCCCCCTGCTCCCGTCCCCTTCGGACGATAGCGTCGAGATTGGCAGTGGCCTCTTCGTCTCCCTGTCCCCCTGATAGGAACATAATCCCAGGAACTGCGGCTGGAACAGCCCTCCTCAGGGTCTCCACAGTATTGTCTGCTACCTCTCGGGCACCGGCCCTGTTCGGGGCGTCCCTCCCGGATACCACCATGTTGGGTTTGAGCAGAGTACCTTCCAGCAGCACTCGCTGGGAGAGGAGGTGGTCGTAAGTCCTCCTCAGGGCGAACTCCGTAACCTCCCGGCACCTGTCGATATCGTGGGTGCCAGCCATCATGACCTCAGGCTCGACGATCGGTACCAGGCCAGCCTCCTGTGCCAGAGCCGCGTATCTGGCGAGGGCATGAGCGTTGACTTCTACGCAGTAGTCGCTGGGAATAGTCGGCCCCACGTTAATTACTGCGCGCCATTTGGTGAACCTGGCGCCGAGCTCCCGGTACTCGTTGAGCCGACTCCGGAGTCCGTCCAATCCCTCGGTGACCATTTCACGGGGGGCATTTGCGAGTTGCTGAGCACCTGTGTCTACCTTGATGCCCGGGAGTATGCCTCTCCTCGAAAGCAGGTCAACAATCGAAGTCCCGCTCCCACCACGCTGTCGAAGCGTTTCGTCGTAGAGAATTACGCCACTAACATGGTCGTCGATCCCCACGGTGGTGAAGAGCATCTCGCGATAGTCGCGCCGATTGAGCTCGGTATTTTCCACGCCAAGCTCGGCAAACCTAGCGCCAATGGTGCGTGTGCTTTCATCTGCAGCGAGAATACCTTTACCAGGCGCTACAAGCGTCTGGGCAGTTCGAACCAGCGACTCAGCGGTCATCCCTTACATCCTGTGAAACTAAGTGGCCCCGGCCAACTTTACCACGCCGCCATACCTCTGGACGAAAGCATCGGGTGTCATCCCCGCCTGATCGGCCAGGTTACGACACATGACGGGGTCATTCAGGTCAGACTTTTCCAGCCTGATCATGTACTTGCGGGCTACTCGGTAGCTGTCCCCATTTATGTCTACTGTTCGGACCCTCGTTCGGCCCGTTGAGGGGTCCCTTAATTGAGTGAAAGGCAGAACTTCTATCCTGCCATTCACCAGGCAGACCAGCCCGCCGGCTGCATCGGCAGAGTTGTCCAGGCCTCCGAGCAGGAATTTTGCGGCGCCGTAGCCAAGGCTGCGAGTGTAGTCGATATCGAACGGAATTGGTGGGTATGACCTCAGCTCGTAGCCGACGTTGCTGTCTATTATCTGCAGGGTCTCGCCACGGGACGCGAAGCGTCTCTGAATCTCCCGGCGGAGCGCCTTTTCCAACTGGATGTCGCCCAGTCTGAGATGGCCGTGCTGGTCCCTCGACACTTCGACGCCTGGAATGCTCGCAAGCTCCTCTGGGTCGAATCTCTCAGCAACGCCCTCTGCAACCACGGCCAGACCCCGGCCCTTGCCCATGACGCGTCGCTTGAAGATCGCTGTTTCAACAACGTCGCACACCTGGCTAAGGCTGATGCGATCGCCGGGAAACTCTTCTGGGATAATTGTGAGAGTGGCCGCCGCAGCCTTTCCGATGCCAAGTGCGAGGTGCCCAGCGGCCCGACCCATTGCTGTGACCAAATACCAGCGGTTGGTAGTCCTGAAATCTTCGATCAGGTTGCGGACCAGCTCTGTTCCAAGGTGGCGGGCGGTCTCGTACCCGAAAGTCGGCATGTTGCCGGGTAGTGGAAGATCGTTGTCGATAGTCTTCGGTATGTGGGCAACTCTTACCCGGTTTCCGGCCTGCTTGGAGACCTCTGAGGCGCTGAAGGCGGTATCGTCGCCTCCTATCGTGACAAGGTATGAGACGCCCAAATTCTCGAGAGCGCCAACTGTGTTCGCGAGGTGCTCGGGCCAGCGTGTTGGGTTGGCGCGGGAGGTGCGGAGTATCGAGCCACCACGATGATGGATCTGTGCCACATCTGCGATGTTGAGCGGAAGCACCATGTCGGTGCGGCCCTCCATCAGGTGGGAGAAGCCGTCCAGTATGCCGACTACCTCATGACCCTGATTGACCGCCTCTATCGTAGCGGCGCTGATTGCGCTATTGATGCCCGGAGCGGGGCCGCCACCCATCAGGATGCCGACGCGGCCGTCATCGCCGTTCAAGAAGATCGTCTCCCTGAGATGCTGGACTGGCTGCGGACCGTCCGATGCCAGTTCCTCCCGACGCAGCGCACGGGCTCACGATGAGCGGGCGCACTTGCAAGGCTGCATGGCGGATCTGGTCGGGGCGACTGGACTTGAACCAGCGACCTCCACGTCCCGAACGTGGCGCGCTACCGACTGCGCTACGCCCCGATTACCGCCAACGCTTCACATTGTACCCACTAGACAGTTTGACGGGCAATAAGTCTGCAACGTGGATATCTCCCGGAGGTCTGCACGGAAACTTGACATCTACAAGTCGCCGACGTATTTTTGCACCCAACGCGGACACCTTTGACGCTCCGCTGTAGCTGTCGGCTCACCCCGGTAAGGGCGGGAATCCGACCCGACGGGTTTGAGCGACACAGTGAATTTTGGGAGGATTTGATGGGTTACTTCAGACGCAGGGCAGTTTCAATGCCTCTGTGTGTACTGGTTCTCGGTGCATTGGCATTAGTGATGTTCGTGGCCTGTAGTAGCGAGACGGAAGAGGCCGAACCCGCGGCCCCAGCAGCTCCAGCGGCTCCCGCCGCGCCGGCCCCGACGGCGGCTGCGCCAGCGCCGGCGGCTCCTGCAGCCCCAGCTCCTGCCGCCACTCCAGTGCCGGCAGCGGCTCCACCGCAGGCGATGGGCAAGGAACCGAAGGGTGAGCTCTACGTCGGCGTTCCGTTGCTGCATCCACTGGTGCAGCTCCAGGAGAAGGACGCTAACGGCACAGTGGGCGGCCCGGGCACGGACTTCCAAATCTTCGAGGGCATCTTCCGTGCCCAGTTCACTGAGCCGGGGACAATCCCGTCGCAGGAGATACATGAGCCGGAGATTGCCGAGTCCTGGACGATCGCTGACGACATGAACAGCGCAACGCTGAACATTCGACGCGGGATCATGTGGCATGACGACTGGGGCGAACTCAAAGCTGAGGACGTCGTGTTCACCTTCAACAATGCGTTCAAGACCGGCTCGGTCAGCAACGCCGGAGAGCAGTTGTCTCCGGGACACAGAGCTGGTTGGGAAGTCATTGACGAGTTCACTGCACAGATGAACGTCGTTCCCGGTGAGTTCAGCCCAACCTGGGGCGTGCTGCACGGCGGACTCGGATGGGATTCCACGTTCGGCATCACCTGCAAGCACTGTTTCGAGGAAATCGGTGAAGATGACTTCATCTCAACGCCTATTGGGACAGGTCCATTCCAGGCCAGGCGGTGGGTTGGAAACGACGAGATCGTCGCGGAGGCGCTTGTCGACCACTGGCGCATAGTCCCCAACGTCAAGACGCTCAACATATACGAAATGCCAGAGGACGCGACTCGCGAGGCCGCGATCCGTACCGGTGAAGTGGACATCACCAAGATATCGGTAAAGAAAGTCGCGGGCATAGTGGATGACACCAATGGCATTGCGGTGCCGATGGGTCTGCCCAACCCGAATACGATTTACTTCTCGGGCAACTACTGGGCGAAGATCTGCCCCGAATGTGAAGAGCCCGACCTGGTTGCCAACCCGAGGCCAGGGTTCCTGCCTGACGACGAGCATCCCTGGATAGGCAATCCATTCGGAGACGGCTGTGACTATGACGCACTGTTCTCCGACATACCTGCGCCTGCTGCCTCCAATTGCCCTGAGATGGAAGGCCCCCGTAAGGTCCGCTGGGCAATGTCGATGGCCATCGATCGCCAGGGCATCGTAGATAACGTTATGGACGGCTTCAGTGACGTCGCTTACACGGCGATGCACACGCAGTTCCCACCGGGCGACGAGAACTTCCAGGAGGATTGGACAGTCCCATTCGACCCAGAGATGGCAAGGGAGTACCTGGCGGAGGCCGGGTTTGCTGATGGCTTCCCCGTAGTCTTCTGGGCCACTGAGAGCGTTCCAAACACATGGGACCCCGAAGTGGCTGACGCCGTGGCCGAGATGTGGCGAGAACACCTGAACCTGGACGTTACGGTGGACAAATCACCCTACGCCTCCAGGAGACCTGAAACCGTCACGAAAGAGATGGACGTTCCGTGGCTGCATGGATGGGGCATGCCCCCAGGTGGTACCAAGGCTCCGTTCTTCTGCCCGACTCCCGGACACCTCGGCGGCGCTGAGTTGCCGGCTGTCATTTGCGACGTGAACTACGAGAACGACATTGAGCCAAATCTTGAGAAGAGGATCGAAAACAGCATCCACTTCCAGAACTACATGTCTTACTGGCACATAAATGCCGGGATCGTAACGGTCAAGAGCTTCTGGGTGAAGTTGCCCACCATCAAGGAATGGCATCCGTACTGGGGCAGCAGCTTCAATAACCCGGCAACCGTAGTCATAGACAAGTAGCTATCAGGCGTCTGAGTAAGGGCACCTGGACTTCAGGCGGCGACTCTTTCAGTGGTCGCTGCCTGATCGTCCTTGGCTGAGGTCTCACTCCTGATGACCGGCAACTGAGAATGCGAAGACTAATCCTTCGAAAACTCGCCGCGATCGTGGTCGTCCTATTCGGGCTGACCATTCTCGTGTTCTCGCTATCCCACGCAACGGGAGACCCGCGGTACCTCTATATGACGCAGTACACACGCACGACGTCAGAGGCGTGGGAGGCCCAGGGCAAAGCAATGGGCTTAGATAAGCCGCTGCTCGTCCAGTACATAATCTGGGTAAGTAAGGCGGTGCGTGGAGACTTCGGTAACTCCGTCTATTATCAGCGTAATTCCCTTGAAATGATCTTGGAGTCGCTTCCGGCCACCCTCCAACTATCTGGAATCTCCTTTCTCGCTGCGATGATCCTTGGGATTCCATTGGGTGTGCTGTCGGCCGTCAAACGGAGCACTGCCTGGGACTATGCTGGCCGAAGCTTCGCGCTTCTGGGTCAGTCGGTGCCCCCATTCTGGATAGCCATTGTGCTGGTCATCATATTCAGCGTTCAGTTGGACTGGCTCCCCACATCCCGTCGGGGAGACTGGCAACACTTCGTTCTTCCCGTTGCGACGCTGGGGTGGCTCCCCGCCGCTGGACTCCTCCGTCTCACAAGGTCGTCGATGCTAGAAGTTCTCGACAGCGAGTTCGTGAAGCTCGCGAGAGCGAAAGGTGTGAGCTCAGGGTCAATAGTCTGGAAACACGCCTTCAGGAACGCGCTAATCGCGCCAGTCACTTACGCCATGATACTCCTGGCCGGGTTCATGACCGGTACCGTGGTCGTGGAAACTGTCTTCGCCTGGCCGGGTATCGGAAGGCTTGCGGTGAATGCTGCCTTGAACACTGACTTCCCACTCGTAACCGGGTTGGCCCTCGTGTTCGGCATGATGTTCCTGGCCGCCAGCCTGTTCGCCGACGTGTTGTACGGCGTTCTCGATCCGAGAATTCGATATGAGTAGCGCCGGATCGGACGCGGGAGCCATCCTCAGCGACTTCGCGCCTTCGACCAGTCGAACGGTCGTAATATTCCAGACACTTAGACGCTGGCCCGTCATACCCGTGGCAATTGTGCTGATCCTCGTGTTCGTTGCCGTCTTCGCAGAGCTGGTATCCCCGCACGATCCGCTGGAAGGGGACCTGGATGATGTCAGGGTTCCACCTTTCTGGGATGAGGAAGGGTCGGCGAAGTTTCTTTTGGGGACTGACCATATAGGGCGCGGCGTTCTCAGCAGAATGATTTTTGGTGCACGTATATCCCTGTTGGTAGCCTCTGTTGTGCTGGTTGCCGGCGCTGCGCTCGGGACAGTCGTCGGGCTTGTATCAGGATACGTTGGAGGCTTGGTTGACGAGGCGCTAATGAGGCTGGTGGACTTCGTGTTTGCCTTGCCATTTATCGTCGTGGCCCTGGTGGCCTCGGTGGTCTGGGGGCCAAGCCTGGAACTCGTGATAATACTGCTTGCCCTGTTTACATGGGCGCCATTCGCACGCCAGGTACGAGCGGAGACACTTCAACTCAAGACAACGGACTATGTAGCCCTGGCAAGGGTGGCAGGGGCATCGGGGCTGCGAATAGCGCTCAAGCACATATTGCCCGGCGTGGTGAATACCGTCATGGTATTGTCGTCTTTGCAAGTTGGCTCATTGATTCTCACGGAGTCCGTGCTCAGCTTCCTCGGCGTCGGTATTCCACCACCGCAGCCTTCGTGGGGCAGCATGGTGTCAGAGGGAAGGCAGTACGTCGCTACGGACTGGTGGATCTCATTCTTCCCCGGATGCGCAATTCTGCTGATTGTGTTCTCGATGAATTTCTTCGGTGACTGGCTAAGGGACAAGCTGGATCCCCGCCTTCGGCAGATCTGATTGCCGGACTTTGGGGAGGCGCTCGAGCCCCGTTTCCGAGGGTTCCCACCTCAAACTGCGATCGAATGCCTAGTGCCCCCGGAAGCCGGTAGCTGACAGGCCGCAGACCATGAAGGTGCCGATTGCAGTTCTACTACTTGCATTAGGGCTCGCCGTTGTCGCGTGTTCTGACGATTCATCGCAGCCGACATCTGTAGTACCAAGTCCAACTACGGCGCCGGTCGTGTCTCAGGCCAAAGCTCAAGAGACTAGCTCGACACCAATCCCGGATGAACTGGCCGAGGATGCTCCAACGCCTGGTATCACGCCATTCGTTAACGTTGCTGCTCAAGCCCTCAAGGACGGCTTTGAGGTCTCGAACTACCGTCCCTCCGCCGTAGTCTTCGACTACGACAATGATGGAGACCAGGACCTCTACATCACCCAGAACGCCGATGACCCGAACTTCCTCTACTCCAACCAGGGCGACGGGACATTCGCTAACGTCTCAGCAGAAGCCGGCGCCGATCTCACATTCCAAAACAGCAGCGGTGCGATTGCATGCGATCTCAATAACGACGGCTACAAGGACCTGTACGTGGGCGCGCGGGGGATTATCGGCGACGGTCTGGACTTTCGCTCAGCTGAGGGAGTCGATCTCGCCTCGAGACATCTTCGGAGGGCCATTGGAGACCGACTGTTGGAGAACCAGGGAGACGGTACGTTCAAGGACATTACCGTGTCCGCACTCAGAGAACAGGTCAACATCCGTTCCGCATCGAGCGCCGCCTGCGCCGACGTGGACGGCGACGGCTGGCTGGACATATACGTTGGCAATGCCGTGGATGAAGATTGGTTTATGTTCGATCAGACATCCCACGCTGGCCACTACAACGTGCTGTACATCAACAATGGCGATCTGACCTTTACGGAAGTGGCGGAGTTGGCAGGCGTAAACGGCGGCCCCATCATGCTGAGAGACCCCGAAGGGGAGCCTATCCTGTTTACGGACCCGGCGACCGGGCTACAGTACGAGGGCTACGACCCCGGCCTCGTCGATGCCAATGGGAATCGTATCGCCGATCCGTCCGGCCGGACCCACGCAGTCCTATTCTTCGACCATGACAATGACAGGGATCCCGATCTGTGGGTGGCCAACGACGGGCACCGGCCGTATGTCTTTCGAAACGATTCGACCCCTGGAGATGTCCAGTTTACTCCGGTAGCAGAAGCAATGGGTGTCGATGAGTCAGGCAACTGGATGGGCTTTGCCGTGGGCGACTACGATAATGATCAGGACCTCGACCTGTTTGTCACCAACGTCGGATTCCACCTCCGGCTATTCCCTCCTCAGGAGGAACCTGGAGGGGACTGCAGGTATACAGAGCGATTTGAATGGGGTACGTGTCTGCACTATCTGCTTCGAAACGATGGTACGCGGGAGGTGGCCGACGTTGGTGTCGTAGGCCTCTTCCCCGACGTTGCAGCAAGTACGCCAGTCGCTCCAAGTCAACTGATGCCTCCAAGGTCGCTGGACTGGAAGCGATTTCATCCCGAGTGGGAACAGCCAACGGGTCTCGCGGCCTACGACTTCGGTTACGGGACTACTTTCTTCGACTACGACAACGATGGAGACCAGGACCTCTATTGGCTCGGTTCCGAAGGACCCCCGGGCAAGAGCAGCTATCCGGCTGCTGGTCGAATGCTTCGCGGTGACGGGCAGGGGAACTTCGAGGACATCACAGTGCGCGCGCAGTTACTCGACATTCTCGATGTGGACTACACGGTACTCGACGTAGACGACTCATCATTCAATCCCGACCGGCAGAGGATTAGCAGCAAGTTCCACCTCAATGGCAAGGCACTCGCACATGCCGATCTGAACGGGGACGGATACATCGACCTTGTTGGGACCAATAGCAGCGGCCCTGTGTGGGACAGCAGGACTAATTCCTGGGAGCCGATGCTTGGTCCTGTGTTCGTCTGGATGAGTGGTGGGGGCGAGAACCACTGGATCGCGTTGCGATTGAAAGGGCGTATGGGGATCGACGGCACCGGAAGCAACGCCGACGCAATTGGGGCGAGGGTCTACGTGACTGCGGGGAATCACACTCAGGTGCAGGAAGTTCGCGCTGGGTCGAGTTACCTGTCAATGGACAGTATTGAGCTCGAGTTTGGCCTCGGTGACGCCGACACCGTGGATGAAATCAGGGTACTCTGGCCTAGTGGACGTGATCAGATTCTGGCAGCTATCGAAGCTGACCGGGTCGTCGAGATTACCGAGCCTGACTCGTAAGTGAGCCGGTGTGCGATAGCTGTCCACACCCCATCCGGTTCTTTGCGGCTGAGCTTGACAT
Source organism: Dehalococcoidia bacterium (assembly GCA_965116405.1). Lineage (GTDB taxonomy): Bacteria > Chloroflexota > Dehalococcoidia > Lucifugimonadales > UBA1123 > VXRN01. The sequence continues at coordinate 3,449,630 of OZ220685.1, read as the reverse complement.
AGCTTTGAGCGAACATTAGCGTTTAGCCCTGTCAGAAGAACAGTGAACCAGGAGAGCTCAAATGGTCAGCTTGTCCGTAACCCCTCCAGCTGGTCGGCCCCCGGCAGTAGGCATCAATGGAATGGCGGCTTCCGCCCATCCGCTGGCGTCGCTGGCTGGCGTCCGAATGATGATGGCGGGAGGCAACGCCTTTGATGCAGCCGTTGCGGTCGCGTCAACACTCAATGTTTGCGAGCCGTTCATGTCGGGGGCGGCGGGTGTGGGCGTCGCGCTCGCCTATGTTGCTGCGGAAGACAGGGTGCGGGCGTTGAACTTCTCTGGCCGAATGCCTGCGGCTGCCGATCCCGAGGAGTACGAGGAGATGGACAAGGATGTTGGCATCAAGTCGGCGCTAGTCCCTGGCAACGCCGCAGGGTGGTTGACTCTCCACGAGACTTACGGTCGACTCGAACGTGAACAGCTGTTTGAGCCAGCAATTGGATACGCCGCCAACGGGACTCCCATAACCCCTTTCAATGCCAAGTCCATCGGGAACTCAGTGCCAAGGCTGTCGATGTTTCCGTCAAAGGGCATCTGGGTCAAAAACGGAAGCGGCCCGAGAGTGGGGGAGAGGGTCAAGCAGCCGCAGCTAGCTGAGTCTCTCAAGGCAATTGCACGAGGTGGCAAGGACGAGTTCTACAGGGGTGAGCTTGCAGGTCGAATAGTGAAGGGCGCGCAGGAACTCGGAGGACAGTTCACTGAAGAGGACCTGGCTACTTACGATGCCGAGTGGTGCGAGCCGATTAGCATTAGTTATCGCGACTACGAGATATTCTCCGTCCCCCCGAACTCCACGGGCTTCCAGCTTCTGGAAACCTTGAAGCTGATGGAAGGCTTCGAAGGCCCTGACCTGATTTTCCAGCATCCTGAAACGCTGCACCTGTATATCGAAAGCGTGAAGCTCGCGGTTGCCGACCGGATCAAGTGGGGCGGCGACCCTGACTACGTCAAGGCTCCAGTCGATGCGCTGCTGTCCGACGGCTACGCCAAGCAGCAGCGTGCGCGAATCGATCGCAAGGAGGCCGCAATCGTGTCGGGCGAGCAGTTCAGCCGGATGGTCCCTTCAGGGTCGATCAAGGCCGGAAGTCCAGACGCGTTCGATGGCGGGATGACCACCCACTTCGCCGTAGCAGACAGCGACGGCAATGTGGTCTCAGTCACCCAAACACTTGGGGGAGGCTTCGGTTCCGCTGTGGCGCCCGGTGACACCGGTCTATTCCTGAACAACATGGCGCACTGGTTCGACCTTGAAGAGGGCGCGCCCAACCGTCTTGAAGGGGGTAAGCGCGTGGACTTCTGCGTCGCTCCCACGCAGACTTTCAAGGACGGCGAGTTCCACGTCAGTCTTGGTACGCCTGGAAGCTGGGGAATCCTCCAGACCACTCCACAGTTCGTGATGAACGTGCTGGACTTCGGGATGAATGTCCAGGAGGCGATCGAAGCCCCGAGGCTCCGTGTGTTCGAGGAGCGCAGGGTCGTCATGGAAGAGCGATTCCCTGCGCCGGTGCGCACGGCGCTCTCTGCAAAGGGTCATGACATAGAAATAGACGAGCCTTTCACCACGACTGTCGGCGGCGCCCAGGGAATCCAGGTGAACAGGGAAGAGGGCACGTTCCAGGGTGGGGCGGACCCTAGACGAGATGGCACCGCGATAGGGTTCTAGTCTTGGTTAACCGATGACGAACACCTATCAAATCGTCCCACTGACCACTGGCAGCTAGCGTCACAAACAATCCGAGGGTTTTCTACGGCTGGTGGATAGTAGTCGCCGGTGGGGCCGCGATGTCGATCGCGTCAGGGATCAACTTCCACGGCTTCGGTAACTTCATCATCCCACTGGGCGAAGAGTTCGGCTGGAGCCGCACGACAATTTCCGTGGTGTTTAGTGTCGCGCGGCTAGAGTCTGGCCTGATCGGACCTGTCGAAGGGTGGGCCGTCGACCGCTTTGGGCCCCGTAGGCTAATTGCGGTTGGCATACCGCTCATGGGCGTCGGCTACATGGCGATGAGTCGTGTCGACGGGCTGCTGGCGTTCTTCTTCGTCTACGTGTTCATGATCGCGCTGGGCAACAGCCTTGGGATGAGCACGCCTATCACCGCCTCCGTCGCGAACTGGTTCAACAGGAAGCGCGGCCTCGCATTCGGGATCATGTGGTCCGGTGTCGGCATTGGTGGTCTCTTCGTGCCTGCACTGGGCTGGCTGGTGGAGACGTACGGCTGGCGTCCAGCGGCATTGATGGTTGGGATCTTCATTGCCGTGCTCGGCGTACCGGTCGCGATGGTAATGCGACACAGACCCGAGCCCTATGGCTACTACCCTGATGGGATAGTGCCGGAAGAAGTCCGAGCCGCTGGAGTGTCCCGACGACCCGTGTTGCCGGACCTTTCGAACGACTTCACGGCACGTGAGGCGCTGCAGACGTCCAGCTTCTGGTATCTGACCCTGTCCATAATGGCGCGCTCGCTGGTGAGCGGAGGCATCGGGCTTCACCTTGTGCCGTTCTTCGTCGATCTTGGTGCGTCGAGCGTGACCGCAGCAGCCCTTGCCGGTTCGGTCGGGCTGATGAGCATCCCTGGCAGGTTCGGCCTCAGCGCCCTCGGCGACTTCGTAAACAAGCGTTACGTGATGGTCGCCTCGCTGGCGTTGATGTCAGTGTCGATCGTGTTCATGGCCCGCGCGCAGAATGTGACTGCCGTGATCCCCATCCTCGTGGCGTTTTCAGCGTCGCAGGGCGGGATCTCAGTCATCCCGCAGTCGCTAATCGCCGACTACTTCGGGCGTCGTTCGTACGCGACGATCCAGGGATTCAGATCCACGATCCAGATGCTTGGGATCATCGTCGGGCCCATCATCAGCGGGTACGTCTTCGACACGACCGGCAGCTACACGATTGCCTTCCTGGCCTTCTCAGGGGCAGCGCTCGTTTCCATGGTGCTGGTGTTCATGGCGAGGCCGCCAGTCAAGTCGCGGCCATCGGTGAGAGCACGCACATAGATACTGGGGACGGCGAAGTAACTGGCCACCGCCCCCAGATTAGCTGTCTGCCAGTCAGACCGTCGCCGCGAGAGCCATCTTGGGAAGTTCCTTGGTCGGGTCGACAAATGGCACTTGCACTACCTGGGCATCCACAATGCCGTCTTTCGGAAGCTGAACCTTGACCTCGGTGCCGCGCCTCCAGTGTGATCGCGGCATCACAGCGAGGGCGATGTTCGAGCCCTGGGTTGGCGACCAGAATGCGCTCGTGACATAGCCAACGTCGTCTCCGGAGTCCCTGTCTTTCACGAGGTAGAAGTCCTCGTTGTACCAGGTGATGGGCGCGCCTCCAACACGCAGGCCGACCAGCCGTTGCTGTACACCCTCGTTCTTGATCCTCGCCAGCGCCTCTTTGCCGATGTAGTCCCCCTTCTGCAGATCCACCTGCCAACCGAGTCGGACCTCGAATGGGTTACTCTCAATGTCCATGTCCTGGCCATAGGAGAGAATGCCTGCCTCCAGCCTCCTGATGTGGCTGGGAGCGATTACGCCCAGGTTGAACTCTTCACCCTGCTCCATGATGTACGGCCAGATCTCGTCCGAGTAGAGCATCGCGTTGTGCAGGTAGATCTCGAACCCGACCTCTGCCGAGAAACCGGTACGCGAAATCGTTACGGGGTAGCCGTTCACCTTGTCGTGGATCAGCCCGTAGTAGGGGATCTCCCTTCCGTGGGAGCCGACCATCTTTTCGAGCAGGTCAACTGACTTTGGGCCCTGGATCTGGACTGGCGACACGTCTATCTCGTGGACTTCCACATTGAACCTGCCGGTAGAGTTGACACCCTGCGCCCAAAGCAGGACATCAGAGTCCGAGATGCTGAACCAGAACTCGTCGTCAGCAACCCGAAGGAGCACCGGGTCGTTAATTATGCCACCGTACTGGTTGCAAAGGATCACGTAGCGCGCCTGCATCGTTGGCACTCGCTCGTAAACGTCGCGTGTGATCAGGTAGTCCACGAATGCGGCGGCGTCAGGCCCCTTCACCTGGATCTGGCGCTCTACCGCGACGTCCCACATACTCACGTGGTTCGTTAATGTCTCGTACTCGGCCATCAGCCCGCCGTCTTCAGGCCTGACGTACGCCCGAGGGTGATATAGGTGGTTATATACCGTGTATGCCCAGCAGCCCGCCGCCTTCGACATGTGCCACCACGGAGACTTCCTGACGCGCGTCGAAATGAGCATCTTCGCATCGCTGTTCCCGCTCTGCCTGAGGTTTATGGGCAAGATTCTCTTCTTCAGACCGTCAATAACCAGAGTTTCCCCCATTACATATCCTCCAGTTGTTCAGCCCTTATCCGATAACCTTATGTGAAGCCGCTGTGTATCGTGTGCAGAGCGTCCCCCTTTCACTTATTGGAACGGAACTGAATGCCAGGGTGCTGGGCGCAGAATCCCCACACTCTTCTTAAGAATTAAGAGGAATAGACACTCCTCAGACACCCCAGGCGTTGTCAATCAGGTCAGGCCGGATCTCCCCAGAATCTCAGGAATGCGTGATTCCCATCCGATAGCCATTATGTGCGTGCCGTCGCACATGTCGCGTACATCTCGGATCAGACGGGATGTAATTTCCATGCTGGTCTCAGCCGGGACTTCCGCCGAGTCCATCTCGTCGATTATGCTGTCGGGCACCGAGACGCCGGGCAGATTCTCATCCAGGAATCGTGCCATGCGCGCCGATTTCAGAACGATCATGCCGGCCAGCACAGGGACTCCAAATCCGCGTGCTGTCTCCATGAACGTCTCGAACGTTGCGGCGTCATAAACCGCCTGCGTCTGGAAGAACGACGCCCCCATGCGCACCTTTTCTTCCATGCGTGCAAGCTCAACGTCCAGGTCGTCAGCGCCCGGATTGGCAACGGCTCCTGCGAAGATCGATGGTGTCCCCCTGAGTTCATTGCCGTACATGTCGGAGCCTGAGTTCATCGCTGAAACGGCCTCAAGAAGCGTCTCAGCCCTGAGGTCGAAGACGCCCACAGCGTCTGGGTGATCACCGCGGCCTGGAGGGTCGCCGCTCATGCAGAGTAAGTTGGTGATTCCCAGCGCGGCTGCCGCGAGTATCTCCCCCTCCAACGCAATGCGATTTCGGTCACGCCCGGTCACCTGCAAAATTGGCTCGATGCCACGGTCTTGCATCAGGTGCGCTGCGGCGATCGGAGCCATTGACATGTTGGCTCCAGGGGAGTCCGTGAGGTTGAATGCGTCAACCTTGCCGCTGAGGGTATCAGCCTCCCTGAACAGCCTGCGGAGGTCTGTACCCTTTGGAGGGTTCAGCTCGGTCGTAACTACGAACTCGCCAGACTTGAGTGATTCGGTAAATGTCTGCAATTTAGCCTCCACGGTTCGTCGGCTCCAAACACCTCTCAGGCTACGTCAAAGGTCGTCTCGCCCTTATCCAGCACTTTCTTTACATCGGTCGCGAACTCTACCAATTCCAACTCGTCGGGAACACCAGATGAACGCAGTTTCTCTTTGAATCTCTCGAAGAGCCAGTCCTCTTCGCGACCCTGCGGAATGTCGAAGAATCCTCTTTCGAAACTGGGCAACTCGCCCGTACCGAAGTGTCCCTTGCCCTTCAGCGGGTACCCTTCAAGGTTCTCGGTGCCCTTGCCGAGCACGTCCCCGGTCTCCACGTAGTGCTCCATCACCGGTTTCATGCCGTAGCGCTGGATGGGGCAGACAATCATGCAGACCGCGCAACCGTGGTAGGTGACCATGATTGGGCGGCATCGCTCGTAGATGAGCTTGTTCTTCTCGACTCCACGCCACCAGACCTTGTCCCGCGTCAACGCTCTTCCGGGACAGCGATTGACGCAGACCTGACACTCCTGGCAGAACTTGTGGACTCCGTAGTCTTCGGGCCTATCGTAGGTGACAGGGGCATCGGTGGTGACCAGCATGAGCCTGGCCCGCGAGCCGAAGTGCGGTGACAGGAGCTGGCCGTTTGCGCCGAGCTGTCCCAGTCCTGCTTCGACGAACAGCGGTATGTACGGCCCGCTGCAGTCGTATCCATCGTGGACCTGCGCGCGGTAACCCCTGCTCCTGATATACTCAGCCAGCCTCAGACATCCAGCCTGCTCGTGCTCGTAGGTCTCGAACCGCGCCTGGTCGGCCTCAGGGCTGGGTCCGGACTGCGTCATTCGATAGTCCTGTTCGTAAGCCAGACAGATGGCGTGTTCGAACTTTGCCCAGCGTTTCTTGCCCGAGTAGGTATAGTGACGGTCGTGCTTAGTAAAGCCAACTTCGCCGAACCCCAGGTCACGGGCAAATCGCCGGATGTCCTCAGTCAGGTCCTCGCCCTCGACCGGCGATCCGGTCGGCTCGACGTCGCCGGAAACCAGGCCATCCTGGTACATCGGCTCCATTCGCTCGTCGTGGCCCTTTCTGAAGTCGTCGATGTCGCGCGACTGGTGGACGACTGCCCACTGGCGGTCGGCGGAGTGGTCTATTGCCTGAGACTCGAGCGGATGCTCCCTGCTGTAGAAGGCCACGTCAACTGGCCTCAGTGGAATACCGGGTGCCGTGGCGAGTTCAGCGGGGACTGGTATGTCAACGTTTGGGTCACCAAGCCGTCTTCCTGGCCTTGTTACCGTATGGCTTATCGACTTGCTCACCGAGACCTCCCCCTCCCACAACTGATGAACGTGGAATTCACGCACCCCAACTCACTGACCCTACGTACGGTATGATCGGGATGGATCTGTACGATTTGATTAGCTGCCCGACGCACCGGGAATTGCCTCACACTTTCATCTTCGAGCCACTAGGGTCGTACAGCGGTTCATGGGCCACCGTGGCCTGGAGCCGTTCGCCGAAGTAGACGACGTCAACGCTCGTCCCGACTTCTGCATGGCTAATCGGCAGATAGCCGTACATGATGCCGCGACCGATTGAGTGCCCGTAGTTCGCGCTTGTTACGTAGCCGAGTACTTCGTCGCCGTCAACGATCGGTTCCTTGCCGGTGACGACTGCGGCAGGGTCGTCCAGGGTGATGCAACAGAGTTTGCGATTCACCCCGTTAGAGCGGACCTCCCTGAGTGCGTTCCTCCCTATGAAGTTTCCCTTTCGCATCCTCACCGCGAATCCCGTCCCGGCCTCGTATGGGTTGTACTCAGTGTGGATGTCGTTGCCCCACAGCCGGTAGCCCTTTTCCAGCCGGAGTGAATCAAAGGCACCACCACCGGCAGCAATTGCGCCCAGTGGCTGTCCTGCTTCCCACAGTACGTCCCAGAGCCTTAGGCCGTGTTCGCTCGGCGTATAAATCTCCCAGCCGAGTTCCCCGACATACGAGATGCGAAGCGCCAGTGCAGGGACCTCGGCGATTGTGATCCGCTTCGCCGTCATGTACGGGAACACATCGTTGGCTAGGTCGTCGTCGCACACACGACTCAAGAGATCCCGTGCCCTCGGACCCCACAGGCCGATGCAACACGAGCCCGACGAGATGTCGGAAATGGTGACAGAGCCGTCGTCCGGCATGTGGGACTCGATCCAGTGCAGGTCATGGAGTCCCATTCCGCCGCCTGTCACGACCATGAAGCGGTCCTCGGCGAGCCGGGTTATCGTCAGGTCGCACTTCATGCCTCCAGAAGGAGTGAGCATGGGCGTGTAGGTTATGGTCCCTACAGGCTTGTTCATCTGATTGGCAGCAAGGCGTTGAAGTCCCTTGAGCGCATTCGGCCCGGCGACCTCAAACTTGGCGAATGGAGTCAGGTCGAACAGCGCGACCCTTTCGCGGGTTGCAACGTGTTCTGCCGCAACCGTTGGAGACCACTCGCGCGCCTCCCAACCTGATCTAGACTCGCCGGCGACGGTCAGAGAGTCCAGCAAGCCCTCGTTGGAGTCGTACCACTGCGGGCGTTCCCAACCTGTGGTCTCGAAGAAGACGGCTCCCAGCTCCTTCTGTCGAGAGTAGAACGGAGTCACCCTGACGTTCCTGGGCTCCTCGATCTGCTGCCGCGGGTGGATGATGTCGTACACCTCGCGGTACTGCTGGGCTGCCCTTGTCTTGACGTAAGGACGGCTGAAGGCGTGAGGATGGAATCTTCGGATGTCGCATTCACGCAGGTCCGTTGTCGGCTCGCCGTTGACGATCCATTCGGCGACCGCCTTCCCAACTCCACCGGCGTGGGTGATCCACACTGCCTGAGCTGACCAGAATCCCTTGAGCCTGGGCGACTCCCCGAGAATTGGGAATCCGTCAGGAGTGAATGAGAACATGCCGTTGAACTTGCGAGTCAGCCCGACTCCCTCGAGGTCTGGGATCAGCTCACAGGCCGCAGTCATCGCCCTCTCGAAGTGTTCAGGTGTGAACTCCGTCTCCGCGGGGGCGACTGGAGCCTCGTCCAGGGAGAGAATCTCGCTGGCGTTCACCAGGAGAGGCTCATGGTTGTAAGAGCCGATGCCGTAACTTTCGCCGACCTGCCGGAAGTACATGGACGCGTCCTGGTGGCGCAGAATGGGCTGAGTGACTTCCTCCCTCGCCCCGGCCAGGCCGGGAAGGGGAGTAGTAACGGCGTAGAGGTGTTCCATCGGGGACAGCGGTATCTGAACACCGGCGAGACCGCCGAGCCTGGTTGCCCAGATGCCGGCGGCAGCCACGACCAGCTCGGTCTCGATGTCGCCCTCGGTAGTCTGCACTGCCGTGACGCGGCCGTCCTCTACGTTGAAGCCAGTAACTTCTACGTGCCCGAACAGACGGGCGCCGTTCTGCTCCGCATACCGGGCCATTGCCTCTGCGGGACGCGTCGGCCTTGTCTGAATGTCCGATGGGACATACAGCGCGCCCTTGATGCGGTCGGACAGCATGGGGATGAAATCGCAAGCCTCTCGGGCACTAATCACGTGGGCCTCAACGCCCCAGCTCATACCGTACCCGGCCTTGCGCTTCAGGTCGGCGAGTCTCTCGTCAGTCCAGGCGACCTCCAAGCTGCCAACTGGGTTGACGCAAGATTCCCCATCCAACTCCAGCCGCCTCCACAGGTCAACGGTGTAGCTCGCGAAATTGGTCATGGTCTTCGATGCGTTGAGCTGGAAGACCAGGCCCGGAGCATGAGAAGTGGAGCCCCCGGTTTCGTAGAGAGGCCCCTGATCGACGACGACGACGTCACGCCAGCCGAGTTTGGTTAGGTGATAGGCGACACTGCATCCGGCTATTCCCGCCCCGATGATTACGGCCCTTGCCTTGTCCGGCAACTTGATGTCGGCCATCTCAATGTCCCTCGTATGTGGTGAGTCGAAACCGGTGTTGGCTTGCTACGGTGGACTGTTGCTGGGAGGTAGGTGCGAGTATTAGCCTGACGATACGACAGATTCTAACCTAAATTTCGGAAATGGCAATATGAATTCCAACGAGTTTTCTTGACTCATCTTTTGACGCTATGCTAGCGTTTTCGAGATAGACATAGGCTGCGAAAGGGAGTAGTAGAGGTCGGTATCGGCCCTAGAGAGCCGGGGAGAGGTGAGAGCCCGGCGCAGTGACCGACTCGAACTCGCCCTCGAGCTTCCGGCCTGAAAGCTGCCAAGTAAGGTCGGACGGTTGGCACCGTTACCGCTAAATGAGCGTCCGTCCGCCATGGTAGACGGAAATCAGGGTGGTACCGCGGGTATCGAATCGACAGCCCGTCCCTTGCAAGGGGGCGGGTTTTTTTGTTGGAGAGTTCGGAACAAGGTAGTTAACTGTTCAGTCCTTAGACTGGCAGCGGCTGGAGAGAGTTTCCAGATGGCAACCACAACACCGCAAAGTTCCCGCATGTCATACGACCATCGCGACATGCAGACAAGATGGAGCGACCGCTGGGAGGAAGGTGGAGTATACACCGTAGAGGACGACGACCCGCGTCCCAAGTGGTACGAACTCCACATGTACCCTTATCCCTCCGGCGACCTTCACGTCGGTCACTGGTTCGCGATGACCGGCGCAGACGTTCACGCACGCTTCATGCGGATGAAGGGCTTCAATGTGCTCCATCCGATGGGCTTTGACGCCTTCGGCCTGAACGCCGAGAACGCGGCCATAAAGAACGGCATCCATCCTCATACGTGGACAATGTCCAACATTGAGAACATGCGGCGTCAGCTCAGGTCGATGGGTCCGATGTACGACTGGGACCGGGAGGTCGTCACCTGCACGCCTGACTACTACAGGTGGAACCAGTGGTTCTTCCTGCAGCTCTACAGGAGTGGGCTTGCCTACCGGTCCAATGCGCCCGTGAACTGGTGCCCATCGTGTCAGACCGTGCTTGCCAATGAGCAAGTTGTCAATGGTCTGTGCGAAAGATGCGACTCATCCGTGGAGCACAGGGACATGGAGCAGTGGTTCTTCAAGATCACCGACTATGCAGACGAACTCTTGGACCACTCCAAGATCGACTGGCCCGACCGAATCAACACGATGCAGACCAACTGGATCGGGCGGTCAGAGGGTGTCGAGGTCGACTTCGATATATCGGAGTTTGGCCTGGAAGAGAAGGTAATACGCACATTCACTACCCGGATCGACACGGTTTTCGGCGTGACGTTCATCGTGCTTGCACCGGAACACCCGCTTGTAGACAAGCTGACAACCATCGAACATCGCGACGAGGTCCAGACCTACGTCGAGGAGGCACGTCTTCAGACTGAGATCGAGCGCCTCTCTACGGAGAAAGAGAAGACGGGCGTTTTCACAGGTTCGTACGCTGTTAACAAGCTGAACGATGAGCGGGTGCCGATCCTGGTCGCCGACTACGTGCTGCTGAGCTACGGCACGGGAATGGTCATGGGAGTCCCCGCGCATGACGAGCGGGACTTTACGTTTGCCAAGAAGTACGACCTTCCTATTCGAACCGTTATCGCACCGCCGGACTGGGATGGCTCCGACCTTGAAGAGGCCTATATTGCACCAGGAACGCAGGTGAACTCAGGCCAGTTCGACGGCATGCCTAACTCGGAGGGACTCGAGCGCATCGCCGACTTCATCGAGGCCAACGGGTGGGGCGAGCGGTCAGTCAACTATCGTATGCGAGACTGGCTCATTAGCCGGCAGCGCTACTGGGGCACTCCCATACCGATCGTGTACTGCGAGAAGTGCGGCGAGACGCCAGTACCTGATTCTGATCTGCCAGTGCTGCTGCCCGAGGACGCCGAGTTCCTGCCGACGGGCGACTCTCCGCTGGCTTTGCACGAGGGATTCGTCAATACGACGTGTCCTGACTGCGGCAGTCCGGCGAAGCGGGAGACCGATACGATGGACACGTTTGTCGACTCGTCGTGGTACTTCCTGCGGTACGCAAGCCCCCGCTTCGAGGACGGCCCGTTCGACCCCGAAGCGCTGGGTCAGTGGGGCGCGGTCGACCAGTACACGGGTGGCGTGGAACACGCGGTGATGCACCTGCTGTACGCGCGCTTTTTCGTAAAGGCGCTGCGCGATCTGGGCTACCTCGACTTCGACGAGCCGTTCGTGCGGCTCGTGAACCAGGGCACCATTGTCTTCAACCACCAGAAGATGAGCAAGTCCAGGGGTAACGTCATCGCCCCGGACGCCTACGTGTCCGACGTCGGCAGCGACGTCGTACGCACTTACATGATGTTCATGGGGCCGTGGGAGGCAGGCGGCGAGTGGAACGACGATGGCATCAACGGCATGGCGCGCTGGACCAACCGGGTCTGGGACCTCGCCACTCGCGACGCTTCCGTGCTGGACGAGTCAGACACGAACCCCGATTCAGTCAGAAGTCTGAGTCGTCTTCAGCACCAGACCATTCGCAAGGTCACGGAAGACATCGAGCGGTTCAAGTTCAACACGGCTATTGCTTCGATGATGGAGTTTTCGAACACCCTGGGACAGGAGTGGGACTCGGGCGTGATCGACTCGGCCACCTGGAGTGAGGCCATCAAGAGTCTGGCGCTCATGATGTCGCCTGTGACCCCGTTCCTTGCAGAGGAGATCTGGGAGCAAGTAGGCGAGTCATTCAGTGTCCACCAGCAGCCGTGGCCGGAGTGGGACCCCGAGCTTGCAGCCGACGAGACTATCACGCTGGTAGTCCAGGTCAACGGTCGGCTGCGGGACCGTATTGATGTTCCTGCGGACATCTCCGAAGATGACGCTAAGGCAAGCGCGCTTGAGTCCGAGAGGGCCAAGACCCACACCGAGGGCAAGGAGATCCGTCGAGTCATCTACGTCCCAGGACGCCTGGTGAACATCGTCGCGACTTAGGCCTGAACCGGTCGGAAATCAATCGACGCGTGCCGCTTGCCTCAAAGGTAGGCGGCACGTGCTCTCTTAGGCAATTACCTTGAAGTCGTACTGGGTAGTGTTTAGGGAGCCGTCTGAGAAGCGGCCCATCCTGAGGGTCGAGATGTCTATAAGCTTGGACTCGCCCTCGAGGATCAGTTCCGCCATGCACACGCCCACGGCTGGAGCGAGCTTGAACCCGTGGCCGCTGAAACCCGTGCAGATGTACAGGCCCTCTATGCCATCCACGCGGTCCATCACAGGATGCAGGTCGGGAGTCGTGGTGTAGAGGCCCGCGTATCCGTGGGCAAGCTGTCCGTCAGCAATTCCAGGTATGCGCATGGCCAGGCGACTCCATACGTCCTGGACGTAGTCTGTACTCGCCCGCTGGTTGTAGGTGTCCGGGTCTGCTTCCTCTTCACGGTTCCCGTTGCCGACAAGAGTCAGGTTGTCAGCCTCTGGCCTGAAGTAGATCAGGTTGGCCATGTCTCCGCCGCCGGGATGCTGGCCGACACCAGTCTCAGACCGCCTGATGAGGATTACCTCGTGCCTTGTTGCGAGAAGTGGAAGGTCAATGTCCAAGTGGCCCAGAAACCTCGAGGACCACGGCCCGGTGGCGATGACAGCCGTGTCGGTCGAGTAGAGCTCGGTCCCTGTTCGAACGCCTACTACACGTCCGTTCTCGACCTCTACCGATGTGGCAGGCGACTCGAGGACCGTCGTCGCCCCTAGTTCCCTGGCCCGCATCGTAAACGCCAGAGCGGTGCCGGATGGGTCGCCGTGACCTGACTGGTCCTCCCATGCGAAGTGCTCGTCCTCGCCGAGGTGGAAGTCCGGGGCGAGTTCCTTTGCTTCCCGCCAGCCCACTATGCGCGTGTCAATCCCGACTCCCTGCTGCATCTCGATGTTGTGATGGAAGCCGTCGACCTCGCGGTCCGGCGCGATGACCATGTAACCGGTCCTGACGAAACCAGGATCGCCGTCACCGCCGACCTCGTCGCTCCAGTTCTGGAATACGTGAAGACTCTCCCACGCGAGACGGGCATTGACCTCGGTCGAGTAGTGCATGCGAATGGCGCCGGATGAACGTCCGGTTGAGCCTGAGCCCAGCGTGTCCCTTTCGAGAAGAACTGGGCCGGGTACGCCTCGCTTCGCGAGGTTGAAGAGTATGCTCGCTCCCATGACACCGCCGCCTATGACCACGGCGCTGGCCGTTACTGCCATCGGATTCCGCCTCCCGAGAGATTTCGCCTATAATACCCGCGCCAAGCCGTGTTCACAACGAGTGCAGTTCGCGCTATGTGATGCGAACCAGGCATCGCTTACAGGCGTAGCAGGCGATAATCAATCGGGAGAGAAAAATGGAGTTCAACGTAGCGGTCCTGCCGGGAGACGGCATCGGGCCGGAGGTAACCACCGAAACCGTGAAGGTGATGGGTGCAGTGGGCCGGCGCTTCGGACACTCGTTCAACACCGAGCAGGGACGAGTCGGGGGGAATGCGATCGACGACTTCGGCACACCGCTCCCGGACGATACCGTGGAACTGTGCCAGAGGTCCGATGCGATCCTCTTCGGGGCAGTCGGTGGTCCCAAGTGGGATGACCCTCAGAACACAGTCAGGCCAGAAGATGGCATTCTTGCCATCAGGAAGAGCCTCGGGCTGTTCGCCAACCTACGCCCCGTAAAAGTGTATCCCGCGCTCATCAACTCGAGCCCCATCAAGCCCTCGCTGCTCGAAGGGGTCGACATGATCGTCCTACGAGAGCTAACCGGCGGTCTCTACTTCGCGAAGCCCAAGAGACGCTGGACTACCAAAACAGGTCGAAGGGGAGTGGACACACTCCGATATACGGAGCACGAGATCGAGCGCATCGTTAGAGTCGCCTTCGAGTTGGCCAAAGCACGCAGCGGCCATCTTACGAGCGTCGACAAGGCCAATGTCTTGGAGTCATCCCGTCTCTGGCGTCAGGTGACAGAAGAAGTACACGAGGACTATCCCGACGTTGAACTGGAGCACGTCCTGGTGGACGCGGCAGCGATGGCCCTCATCAGAAATCCCGCTCACTACGACGTGATCGTCGCAGAGAACATGTTTGGCGACATTCTCACCGATGAGGCAGCAGTGCTGTCCGGTTCCATGGGGATGCAGCCCTCGGCGTCGCTGGCCGGGATGCCGGGGTCTTCCACAGGCTCTGTGAGCCTCTACGAGCCTATCCACGGCTCCGCACCGGACATAGCGGGGCAGGGTATAGCCAACCCGATCGGAATGGTGCTCAGCATGGCGATGATGCTCAGGCTCTCGTTTGGACTCGACGAAGAGGCGAGTGCAGTGGAGTCTGCCGTCGAAGGCGTTCTTGCCGAAGGTTACCGCACGGCGGACATCGCGGGCGACGGCGGCGACGTCGTCAGCACGGAGCGAATGGGATCGGTACTCGCCGGGCGAGTCTAGCCATTACGCCGAGTATGGAGTCAGAGGTAATGGCTGCGGTTTGACGCCGAAATTTGGCCAAACCTAGAATGAGCCATCTATTCGAATTCAGGAGGAGAGGAATGGCGAGGGCGGCTACCAATGGCGAAATGCCGAGGGCTTACGATCCGGGCTCAGTTGAGGGTCCGATCTACAAGTTCTGGAACGAAAGCGGGTTCTTCAGGCCGGAGATCGACCACTCGAAGAAGCCCTTCGTCGTGATCATGCCTCCTCCCAACGTCACAGGCGAGCTTCACATGGGGCACGCACTGACCATTGCCGTCGAAGACCTCATGGTCAGGTGGCACAGGATGCTTGGCGAACCGGCGCTGTATCTGCCGGGGTCTGACCACGCTGGTATAGCAACGCAGGTAGTCGTGGAGCGTCAGATCGCGTCGGACGGCCTGAGCCGGCACGACCTGGGGCGTGACGGGTTCATCGAACGCGTGTGGTCATGGGTGGACGACTACGGTGACCGTATCTACCGGCAGCTCGAACGGCTCGGCGCTTCATGCGACTGGAGCCGCAAGGCGTTCACGCTGGATACCGGGCCCGCGCTGGCTGTAAGGACCACGTTCGTCAACCTGTACAAGAAGGGTCTCATCTACAAGGGCACCCGCATCACGAACTGGTGCCCTCGCTGCCGGACTGCTCTCTCCGACCTGGAGGTCAAGCACCAGGACGAGAAGTCGGGACTCTACCACATCCGCTATCCTCTCGAAGACGAGTCTGCTGAGCTGACGATCGCGACAACCAGACCGGAGACGATGCTCGGCGACACCGCGGTCGCCGTCAATCCCGACGACGAAAGGTACTCCAGGTTCATCGGAAAGAGCGTTGCGCTGCCGATCATGGGCCGCTCGATCCCGGTCATCGCCGACGAGGCGGTCGAGCTTGAGTTCGGCACTGGCGCACTGAAGGTGACGCCTGGACACGATCCCACCGACTACGAGATAGGACAGCGTCACGACCTCGAGATCGTCAATATCCTGAACCTGGACGGGACGCTTAACGAGAACGCCGGTCCGTTTGCAGGGCAGAGCGTTGACGAGGCTCGGAAAGGCGTCGTTGCGCGCCTCGAAGACGAGTGCATACTCGATGCTGTTGAAGACTTCAGCCACGCTGTAGGCCACTGTGACCGCTGCGATGAAGTCGTTGAGCCGATGGTCACTGATCAGTGGTACGTCAAAATGGGGCCGCTTGCTGAACCGGCTCGCGCGGCAGTTGCGGACGGTGAGATCAGTATCGTCCCCGAGCGCTTCACGAAGGTGTACCTCAACTGGATGGACAACATCAGGGACTGGCCGATCAGTCGCCAGCTCTGGTGGGGCCACCGCATACCCGTCTGGTACTGCGAAAAGGGGTGCCAGATTGTGGAGATGGAGGACCCGACGAGCTGCCCCGAGTGCGGCAGCACCCAACTGGAGCGCGATCCTGACGTGCTCGACACATGGTTCAGCTCTGGACTATGGACGCACTCTACACTCGGGTGGCCCGGCGACTCGGATGACTTCGACTACTTCTATCCCACGTCGGTCATGGAAACGGGGCACGACATCCTGTTCTTCTGGGTCGCCAGGATGATCTTCATGGCGATCGAGAACACGGGTGAATCGCCGTTCCACACGGTCTACCTGCACGGCCTCGTACGCGACCCTGAGGGCGTGAAGATGAGCAAGACCAAGGGGAACGTTGTAGATCCCCTGGAGCTTGTGGACCTTTACGGCGCCGACGCCGTGCGGTTCGCACTGACAACCGGCACGTCAGCGGGCAACGACATGCGGATGAACGAGCAGAAGCTGGAAGCAAGCCGGAACTTCGTGAACAAGCTGTGGAACGCCGCCCGCTACGTCATTGCCAACCTCGAAGATGCGACCGGCCTGGAAGAGTGGTACGACCTGGGAAGTCTCGAGCATCGAGAAGACCGGTGGATCGTCAGCAGGCTGAATCGAGTTGCCGATCAGGTCGACTCCCACATGAAGGCCTACCAGTTTGGAGAGGCACAGCGGACTATCCACGACTTCCTCTGGAACGAGTACTGTGACTGGTACATCGAGATGTCCAAGATCAGGCTGAGGGCAGGGGATGGTCCGTCTCCGCTGCCTGTGCTGGCACATGTGCTCGAACGCACACTCAGGTTGCTGCATCCATTTCTGCCGTTCGCCACGGAGGAGATCTGGAGCAGGCTGACCGCGGCACTGCCGGATGTGGCCAGCCCGCCTGAGGCGGCCATGGTCGCTCCGTACCCGCAGGCTGACCCATCTCGATACGACGCTGAGGCCGAGAATGAGGTCGAATCGGTCATCGAAATCGTCAGGGCAGCCCGCAACCTCAGGGCCGAGTTCAGGATCGAGAACAACCAGCAACTGAATGGCCAGCTCGCGGTAGCCAACGGAGTCTCTTCGGTTTTCCATGACGCCCTGGGGTTTATCGAGTCCCAGGCGAGGATAGTACTCGAGGTCACCCCTTCGGAGGGATCGCAGCAGGATTCTGCGGACCAGGCAGTGCAGGTGCTCAACGCCGGCACGCTCGCCGTCTCCCTCGAGGGTCTCGTGGACCTGGAGGAGGAGACTGACCGCCTCAGGAACGAGCTAGCTGACCTCCGCAAGTACCAGACCAGGGTGTCCAAGAACCTGCAGAACGAAAACTTCGTCAATCGTGCGCCTGAAGAAGTTGTCGACAGGGAGCGCGACAGGCTGGCCGTGACCGAGGCCCGGATTGAACGCCTGGTTGAAATCCTCGATCGGCTGGCGGGGTAGGCGAACCTCATAGACCTGCAAGGTTAACCGAAATCCTTCGTTCGGCCTTCCCAACAGTTGACCGCGACGGCAAGGTAGTCATTGCCGCTGCCTCGGTGCGGTCGCTGGGTTACGGATTCCTCAGCGTGTTCCTGGGCGTGTACCTGGACCTTCTTGAATTCACACCGGTGCAGGCAGGTCTGGTCTTCAGCGCGATCATGGCGGGTGGCACGCTTTCCAACGTAGTGGCTAGCTGGCGCGGAGATGCAATCGGTAGGCGGCGAATGTTGATCGTCATGGCGGCCCTGATGGGCGTTGGCGGCGTGCTCTTCCCACTGACCGAGCAGACCGCTTTGCTGATAGCAATCTCCTTGATCGCGATGACCACGTCGAGTGGCGGAGACCGGACCGCGTTTCTGTCTATCGACATGGCGATTCTTGCCCAGTCGGGCCGTCCTGACCAACGCACGCTGGTCTTCAGCATGTACAACCTGGCAGGAAGACTCACAAAGGCGGCGGGATCACTGATGATCGCGATACCGGCAGGCCTTCAATTCCTGCTGGGCATCGACGAAGTGGCCTCCTATAAGTTGATGTTCTTGGTGTACTCGGTCTCCGCGTTCTGCGGCCTCGCTGTCTACTGGATGCTGAGTCCGCAGGCTGAGCCGCCGCGAGCCAGGTCAGACAGCTCCGAGAAGCCTCAGACTATGTCGCGAAGCTCCAGGACCATCATGATCCAACTCTCACTGCTCTTCACTCTCGACTCCCTGGGCGGTGGATTCATGGTCTACAGCTTCATGTCCTACTTCTTCGCCAACAGGTTCGACATGGGAGCTGAGACTATTGCGGCTATATTCTTCATCGGCCAGCTGCTCAACTCGGTCTCGATTCTCCTTGCAGCGCCGACCGCGAGGCGAATTGGTCTGATTCTGACCATGGCAGCGTCGCAGGGTCTGGCCAACTCGATGATGATCTTTCTGGCTCTCACGGGAAACCCACTGCTGGCAGTCATGTTTTTCATGGCCCGCGAGCTGATCAACGACATGGATATTCCGACACGCCAGTCATACTCGATGGCGATAGTTCCGCCAGAGGCTCGCACTGCTACGGCCGGTATGACGAACCTCGGCAGGACGCTTGCCCAGTCAATCACGCCGGCAATCGCGGGATTCGTGGCTGGTTCGACAGCACTAGGCATTCCGATCATCGTAGGCAGCGTGATCAAGCTTGGCTACAACGGCCTTCTGTATGCCATGTTCAGGACAGTCAGGGCCCCCGAAGAGTCGGCGAGCTAGGGTCGCCCGACTACAGAAGGTTGTAAGTGTAGTGCTGCGGACCCTCTTCCAGGTCCCAGGCGGCGAACCACCTGTTGACGTACGGCAATAGGTCATTGGAGAGGGCTTGCCTTCGGGTTTCTCGATCAGTAAGTGTCCGGGCCAGCGACTCCTGTAGCCTGGCCCTCACTTCGGATTTGTCCACCCTCAGGAATTCGCCATCCCTCAGAAGGACCTCGCCATCCACCATCACCGTATCCACGTCCAGGCCCTTGCCCCGGTACACCAGTGCATCGACGATGTCAGTGTCGGGATGAAGGAAGGGGTCTTCGATCCGATCGAGGTTGACCAGAACGAGGTCGGCTCGCTTGCCGGGTTCGATTGTGCCAACTTCATCGAAGAACGTCACCTTGGCCCCGTTTGTCGTGGCAAGTTCTAGGATCTCGTGAGATGTGGGGTAGGGGGCGTCGACTCCCGGCTCCCTGTGGATCTTCTGGGCCATTCGCATCTCTTGAAGGATGTCGTTGTCGTCGTTAAGGCCAGCCTCGTCGATGCCCAGGGCCACGGTCACGCCGCTGCTGAGGAGGCGATTGATTGGGGCTATGCCGCTCTTGAGCCTGAGGTTCGAGCTAGGGTTGCTGCAGATCGCCGTACCGGTCTCTGCGAGAGTGCCCACATCTGTCTCCGATAGCCAGACGCCGTGGGCACAGGAGACCTCCGGTCCGAGTACTCCCAGTTCTGACAGGTGTGAGAGCGGCGTCCCGTTCCAATGGCGGCTGCCGTACATTCGCTGGTAGATCGTCTCCTGGAGGTGTATGTGTAGCCCTGTTTCGTGTCTTCTCGCGAAGTCGCTGATCGCTGTCAGCATCTCGTCTGAGCACCAGTGGACGTTGTGCGGACTCACGAATATGTTGGTCCTGGCGCCCTGTCCTCGAGCGTGCAATTCTGCACACGCGGAAAGATACTCTTCAAGCTCGACCGGTCGAGCTGCGATCTGCGCCCGAGCGCGGTCTGCAAGCTCTGACGGCAGCGTTGACAGGAATCGGGCGTCGTCCTCGTACACCAGGTGGTTCTGATCGCGCGTCGAAAGCGAGAAGGCGACCCTCATTCCGCTGTCTTCATAAGCGTTCACGATCTCCGATGCGGCGTCGTAAAGTTCGACTCCAGGCGGGAGTCTTGCCGCCATGTGGTTGTGCTGAACGGTCGTAATGCCTGACTCGATCATCTGGATCGCACACCACAGCGTGTCGAGATAAGGATCAACGTCACGGATCGCCCACCTTGCTATGATCCAGCTCTCCAAGGGAGCATCCAGAACTCCCAGCTGGAACGGCGTCAACCCGACGTGGTGATGTGCATTGATCAGCCCCGGTATAACGACCTGATGACTCGAACCAATCACCTCGGCGTCTGGATACATGCGAGACAGATCGTCAAATATACCCACTTCGACTATCGAGTCGCCCTCAACTGCAACGGCGCCATCGTCCACCGTTTCAGCAGTGTTCCGGCCGGTAACCTGACATACAACATGCCGACCTCTGATCAGGGTGACTGCCATAAGTTACCTCACCGGACCGAGTGATAGATTGAGTTAAAGAGCAGCTTGTACGTGCCCCGCGCCTGGGCCCTGAAGTGCGGTCTGAATCCAAACAGTATTACCTTACCCAGCCCAAGCGGGATCGAGGTCAGCGCAGACAGCCCGGCTATGCGCTTCTGGCCTATGAGCCATCCGCTCAGCAGCGTCGAATCCGAGGAGAACTTTGCAACAATCGTCCCCTTATCGACTCGATAGGCAGGACCGTTCATGAACAGTGCGGCCGCTCGTTCCGGCATTCCGAACCCGATGGGGTGGTCTGTATCTACATCTATGCTCAACAGGCTGCCGGGGGCAAAGAATTCCGAGTGCGTTAGCCGCGCCAGTGGGTTGGACACTGGAAGTTCCAGTCGACGTGAAAGAAAACGCGCCGAGTCGTCCCAGGCGATCATCGTGCCGCCTCGCTCGACGAACTGCCGAAGGGACGCCACGCCTCTGTCCCCCAGCCCTCCCGAGAACTTAGATGAGTAGTGCGCCCTGCTGAAACCGCGATAGAGCTGGCGCACGAGTTGGTGCGGAACGATTATGCAGTCGAACCTGGTGTCAAGTCCCTCTTCCCTGACGTCGTGGTCGATAAGTGACGTGTACTTGAACCCGTACTCATCGAACACAAACCTGGTCCACCCTTCCTCGATGCTCGGAACATAGCTGGCGTACAGTCCTATCCTTGGCGGCCTCATCAGTTTCAGACCTTCAGACGGCCTGTGCCAGAGAGCTTCTACCGTGATGTTTTTGGAGTAGTCCTCAAGTGCCCCATCAAGCGCCTCCGACGAGGGCACTACCCATGTGCCGGGCTTTAATGAGACTCCGTCGCATTCCAGAATGGACATCGCCCTGAAGACGGCACGCTGGGAGAACAGCAGTTTGTTGACCAGAGTCGAGGCAGCGTTGGAGCCGGGGCCAATGGCGTAAGCGGGCGCCTCTGGGTTCACTGAGTGCCCGTTCTTGGCAAGACCGTCGGTTCTGTTTGAGACCGGTCTGGTCTTTAGTTGGACAGGTTGCTGGATCTCATGGCACGCCACCCCCATCTTGAGGGGCAGGCTGTGCGCTGTCGCGTCATAGGGACGCTTCGGAGGGCCGCCGGGATACTGCCTTATGTCCGGGTAGTGCTGGCGCTCCAACATGGTCTTCGCGAACGAACCGTACCGCTGTCTGACGATTACGAGCCTGTCCCCTTGCTCGATCGTCAGATCATCGCACTTGGTACTCTCTGCGGACTCGACGACATCGACGTCCGCCGTTCGAAGGATTTCCGTCAGTTCATCAGCGGCGCTGCTGTCGTGCTGTATTTCAGGGATTACGTAGGCGTACGGCTTGCCGTTGCGCTCAGTGGCCCTCTTCAGGACTTCGAAGGAGTTTCTAACCCACCACTCCCGGTTTCTCGCTGCGTGGTCCAGGCAGGCCATCGACGCCGACAGGTCGTATTCCACGATGTCGCGCAGCGTCCAGCGGCCGCCTTTCCACGGCATAGGGTGGTTCCAGGACTTGACTCTCGGCCTTTCGCCCCTGTCGTCCCTCAGGGCGGAATTCGGAATCTCGATAGGCGTGGCTATCCGCACGCTCGCAGCCTCAGATAGTACGCGCACGCCCCCGTGGTAGTGCGGGTATGAGCGACTTGGACTGTACGAATCGTACACGACGTTAACTGCTACGCCAGCCTTGCCTTCGGCCGTTAGCTGAGCCGCCATGTGGGTACCAAGTACTGAGAGTTCGCTCTGCAGGACAGGGTCGACATTGGGACCCACTGGATCGACCAGCGGAGGGAGGATCATGCGCATACCGTCAGAGCGAGTCTGGTGAAGGTCAAATGTGATGTGAGGACGCCACGCGTTGTGAACATGGTCCACCACGAGTCTGGTCTCACACTGAGTGAACATAAACCAGTCGCGGTTGTTATCGTGCCCGGTGTACTTGTGGTACAGGTAGGGCGGAATCGTGCCCTCGAAGTGCGTACCAAGGGAGGCGTCGTACCAGTCCTTAACGCGAATCAGACCGTCGGGGTTCAGGCTTGGGATCAACAGCAGGATCACATTGTCCAGGATTGTCTGTATCCTCGGTTCGTCCGAGGACGCAAGCAGATGAGCCAACTCGAGGGACATCTGCGTTGCCCCGACCTCGGTGGCATGGATGCTGCAGGTGATCGTAACTACAGCGCGAGCCTTTCCGATGACGTGCGCAGCCTCATCGTCGTCCAACTTACAGGGATCGGCCAGGACCTGCTGTGCCTGCTGGTAGTCTGACAGGCCCTCCAGGTTGTCAGAGGAGCTTATGGTGCAGAGAAGTAGAGCGTTGTCTTCAGTCGTTCGGCCAATCTCGGTGACCTTTATCCGGTCCGACTGGGCCTCGATATGACGAAAGTAATCGGCGATGTCCGGCCAACCCGCAAGCGATCGGTCAGCCCCGACTTTGAATCCCAGAAACTGTTCCGGTGTGGTAATATCTGCCATTGGGCCTGAGAATCTGATCCTTACCTAAACAGGTAAATTGCCCCTCGAACCCGGCACGCACAGGATTGAGCGCTCGGGCCTCGATTAGCATACAACACGACGAAGGTCGGCGCAGGAGTCTAACAGAAACAATGTCCGATAACCAACAGACTGTCCTAGTAGTGACGCCTCATCCTGACGACGCGGAAGGTGGGGCCGGAGGCACAATCGCAAAGTGGACCGCTGAAGGCAGGAAAGTAGTGCTCGTTGTTTGCACCAACGGCGATAAGGGGACCAGCGACCGCACCATCAAACCTGCAAAGCTTGCAAAGATACGCGAGAAAGAGCAGTTGGACGCCGCCAAGATGCTCGACATCGCCGAAGTGGTGTTCCTACGCTTCCCGGACCAGAATCTCGAGGACTGCGTGGAGTTCAGGAAGGCCCTGGTCAAGCAGATCAGAAAGCACCAGCCCGACCTGGTCCTGACCATCGACCCGAATCGGCCCTACATTCGCCACCGCGACCACTACATGACGGGCAGGGTAACGCTCGACGCGGTGTTCCCTTACGCTCGCGACCATCTTGCCTTTCCTGACCTGCTCGACGAAGGACTGGAGCCCTACAAGGTGCAAGAGGTGTGGCTGTTCCGGTCGGAGGATCCAAACACGTTCGTCGACATCAGCGATACGTTCGAGAAGAAGATGGACTCCCTGTACTGTCACGTGAGCCAGATGTCCCGGCCTAAAGAGGAGGCGTCAAAGCGCTCGCGGGAACGTGCTGCCGAGACTGGCAAGGCCATCGGAGGCGGACTCGCCGAGTCCTTCAAGAGGATAGAGCTCTGGCGCTAGTCCGGCTCCATCTCTTCGATCTTCGGCAGCTTTCCGGAGCTGCGTAATAGCGTAAGCGCCTGCTTTTCAAGCTGGCGAACGCGCTCGCGGGTTACGCCCAACTCACGGCCGACCTCTTCCAGGGTCCTCGGACGGTCGTCGATGAAACCGAACCTCAGGGCCAGGACCATTCTCAGCCTGGGAGGAATGTCGTCCAGCGCCTCGATAACGTCTTCCCTCGTCAACAGCCTCATCGCGACCTCGTCGGGAGTACGGCCGCTGGTGTCCTGGATGAAGTCCTCCAGTGTGGACTCTTCCTCGCCCACAGGAGTACCGAGCGAAATCGTGTGCTGGCGCTGGCGCATCAGGGTCTCGACCTGCTCAGGCGTCCAGCCTAGTTCTCCGGCTAGCTCCTCAGTCGTCGGGTCCCTGTCCCTGTCGCGCATAAGGTGCCGCTCGGCGGTGTTAAGCTGCTGGAGGCGCTCAACCACGTGGACGGGCAGCCTGATCGTCCTGCCCTGGTCGGCCAGAGCCCTGGTAACGGCCTGCCGGATCCACCATGTGGCGTATGTGCTGAACTTGAACCCGCGGTGGGGGTCGTACTTCTCGACGGCTCTCATCAGGCCAAGATTGCCCTCCTGGACGAGGTCGAGCAGGGGGAGCCCCCGGCGCAGGTATCGTCGTGCGACGCTAACGACCAGCCTCAAGTTCGAGTTAGTCAGCCTCTCCGAAGCAGACTGTCCACGGTCAGTTACTATCGACCACCACTGTTCGATGCGACGGTCGTGCCCTTGAATTGCGTCTTCCACCGCGGCCACGTCCAGCAAGTCGGCGTAGAGCTCCGCCCCAAGCGTGTGCTCCACGACCTCGAACACGTCAGGCGGGATCAGGCTAGATGTACGCGAGAGAGCCGATAGGCTGGTCGCCGACTCGTCAGGGGAGTCGCCGCTCACGCCTGCGAGCAGTTCCTTGAGGCTGTCTGGCGCGGGCTTGTCCAGAATCTCTCGGACATCGGGATCCCCCAGCAGCACGCTGATGGGGGCCTCGTTGGGAAGCTCCAGACCAGCTTCACCCCCGAGAGTCCTGAGCATCAGCAGTTCTCTGACCGTGGCTGCGATCAGGGTAGCAGCAACTTCGATGGTCGTAGGATCCCGCTCCAGTTCTTCGGTCATCTGCGACCGCGTCTCTTTCAGCAGCATCCAACGCTCGACATCGAGTCCGAGGTCCAACTCTTCAGGGGCTGTCAGCAGAGCATGCTGACCAATCGACCTCAGGTACTCTCTGACCGTGTCTGTAGGTTCGTCCCCGAGTTCGCGCTCATAGGCCTTGAGCAGGTCCATGGAGCCTTCATTGGACCTTCTTCGACGACTGTTGTCGAGCAGTGACCACTCTTCGTTCGCGTCCGACTCCGATCTGATTAAGCTGTTTTGTCTTTCAGTCATGTTCTCACTTCGAGCAGGCAGTGCCTCGATTCAGACCTTATCAGACCTCGATATACCATTCAATGAATTTCATACGCTCTTGTCATGCTATCGGTTCTGTCGCAACCTGGCCGCGACTCAGCTATTTCTGCCATTTGGGGCAGGCCCCTACATGCTGCCTGCCTGCCTCAGGCTTGACATCAGCACGGGCGGCTAGTTAACTGTCGCAAGCCGGTTCGCCTTACGAGCGAACTCTTAGTATACCATTTCATGAATTCTTCGCGGTGATGGCCATCATCGTGCGCGTGCTGACTGGAGAAATGCCATGCCCAAGAGAGTGCTGATAACCGGAATGAGCGGACTGATTGGGGGACTGCTCAAGGACCATCTGCTTGAGTCCGGAGGCTATGAGCTGACCGCCCTTAACCGCCGTCCCGTCGATGGTATTACGACGGTGCAGGCAGACATTTCCGACCTGGATGCCATAACCCCGGCGTTCGACGGGCAGGAAGTCGTAGTCCATCTCGCGGCGTATCTTGGGTCACAGGACTGGGAGGGTCAGCACGCCGGCAACGTGCTAGGCACGTACAACGTATTCGAGGCTTCTCGCAGGGCAGGGGTCAAGAGAGTGATCTTCGCCTCCAGCGGTAATGCAATCAGAGGTTTTGAGCGCGTCCCGCCTTACTCTCACATAGCCGCTGGCGAGTATGACAAGGTCCCCTCGGACTTCAGGAAGCTCACTCATCTCGACGTCAGGCCGGAGGCGCTCTACGGCGCGGCAAAGGTCTGGGGCGAGGCCCTCGCCAGGCACTTCTCAGATGACTACGGCATGAGCATGATTAGTGTTCGGATAGGTTCGGTCACGCAGGACGATCGCCCCAGGACAACCCGCGAGAACGCGATCTATCTGAGCCACAGGGATGTCGCCACGCACCTGAAGGCGTGCATCGACGCGCCTGACGACCTGAAGTGTGACACATTCTTCGCAGTCTCCAACAACCGGTGGAAC
Source organism: Dehalococcoidia bacterium (assembly GCA_965116405.1). Lineage (GTDB taxonomy): Bacteria > Chloroflexota > Dehalococcoidia > Lucifugimonadales > UBA1123 > VXRN01. The sequence continues at coordinate 3,423,581 of OZ220685.1, read as the reverse complement.
TATCGCGACCTCACTCACCCCAAGGAACTGCTTGGCTGGGAGCCACAGGACACTGCGGACGACAAGTTGTTCACTGGATAGTCGCAACCAGGAGATACTGATCTTGACCCAGTTCATCAGAATAGACCGGAGCAAAAGGCTTAAGGAACAACCGGACACCGGGCACAACCGATGGCACCCGGATGTTCCGCCGATACTCGAGGTGGGCGAGAACGAGAACATCGTGATCGACACCAGAGACGCCAGCGACGGTCAGATGAAGCTCTCGACGGTTGTAGAGGACCTCGACGCCATGGACCAGAAGGTGAGCCACCCGTTAACGGGGCCGATCTTTGTAAATGGCGCTGAGCCCGGCGATCTGCTGGAGATCGAGTACGTCGATATCTTTCCGCAGCCATACGGCTACACTCGCTTCCGTCCCGGTGCTGGCTTTCTCAGGGATGTCTTTACGGAACCGTTTATCGCCCACTGGGACATCGAGCATGGTTACGCGACGTCGGAGCAGGTCCCCGGGGTACGCATTCCTGACGGTTCATTCATGGGCACTGCAGGTCTGGCTCCATCGCATGAGCAGCTGTCTGCCTGGACTGCCAGGGAGGCAGATCTGGTTGAGCGCGGCGGCAATGTTCAGCCCCCAGACGTCCAGGACGCCGTACCGGGCGGACGGATTGCGGAAGAGGGACTAAGGACCGGGCCTCCTCGCGAAAACGCCGGAAACATGGACGTCAAGCAGCTCACGCGAGGGTCCAGATTGTACATACCCGTCGCCGTGGAGGGCGGGCTGTACTCTGTCGGGGATGGGCACTTCGCGCAGGGAGACGGGGAAGTGTGCATCACCGCTATCGAAATGGCGGCCACTGTCTCGGTTAGGTTTACCGTGCACAAGGGTGCTGCGGCCAGCCGGAGGATAACAATGCCTAGATTCTCCCATCCAGGCTACTTCCTACCTCCGCAGTTCTCAGTACCAAGGAACTTCACGGCGACGGTTGGCTACCCAATTCGGGGGGACGGCACACAGGAGGACGAGGACGTCACCCTCGCCGCGAAGAGTGCTCTTCTCAGCATGATCGACCTTCTTGGCGAGCGGGGCTACTCGCCGGAGCAGGCTTACGTGATTTGCTCTGTGGCGGTCGATCTGAAGATCAGCAACATCGTCGATTTGCCGAACGTCACTGTCTCGGCATTTCTTCCTGAAGATATCTTCGTCTAGATTCCGACCGCTGCTTCACAGCACGATCGGACTCAGCGGTAGTGCGACAGCTCAGACTCTGCGTCGAAGACGTACTTGGTCCAATAGGGTTGGCGCAGCCCTTCAAGGGCTGAGGACCATGCGGAGTCAGAAGTATCGGTTCGTGGCTCTCTCGCGGTCTCCGACAAGTATGCTTCGAAGTTTGGCCGGAATTCTCCGACCGACTGATATCGGCGCTTGGCTATGTCGTTCAGGATGACCTCCGCGGGGTCCCTCCGCTCCGCGGTGGCAGAGCTCGAGTACTCATCAAGCACCGACTTTGTCATCCTCTCCAGCGGGCCGAGCAGTCTTCGTTCCCTGACCTGCCCGTATTCCTCGGGCGTTGTTGGTGGTCTGTCCGGGGTAGTGTAGAACTGAAAGAACTCGAAGAGTATGTCGTTGAGGTCCAGAGCGGGCGAACGCTTTCCCTTGGGCTGCGGTCTCCTGAGCGAGCCTAGGTCGATTGCGGTAGCTCTGCCAGTCCCAGGCGAGTAGAACAGGTTTCGAGGACCGAGGTCTCCGGCCAGGTACCCTGATTCAAGGCATCGCTCAATTATCGCCAACGCGCTCAGAGCGGGGTTGTCGGTGTTCCTCTCAATGTGCTCCGTCGAGGGGTGAAGAGCAAAGAGGTTGAATGGCAGTCCCACAGGATGCCCTCTGACTTGGTCGGCCACGCTCCCCAGCAGCGGAACACCTCTGGCCCGTTCCTCGACCAGCACCACGTAGGAGTTTCCCGGGTTGTCCCGAAAGTACCACTCAAACTCGTCAGGGACGGTACTTGCCAGCAGTCTGGGTAGACCGGGAATCGTGTCACCTTCTGATCTAAGCTGGGCCTGAAGGGATATTCTTCGTTCCACGTCGTCGTGGATGTTTCTCGAAATGAGAGAAGGGTGAGGTCGCTTCACCACGCACTGCTCTCCCGTCTCCAGGTCGGTCGAGGCAAACACCTGCATGTCTGCTCCTTCTCCGAGCGGACCGCCGAGCTGAAAGCGTTCCAGGACCTGTGGGTGGTCCCTGTCTAAGACATTCATTTGACCTAAACTAACACCTTGGATGGGATATGTTCAGCCGATGGGTCGGGTGATACAATTGTCACACACAAAAAATTCGAGTGGATGACGATTTATGCTACCGCATGATGCACCAGAGATTCTCAACCTGATCCTTGCGGCCGTAATCGCGTACATCTTTGGTGCATTGCCGCTCGCAGACCGCGTAAGCAGACGGAGCGGCGTTAATGTCTTCAACTCCGGCACAGGCCTCGCCGGCGCCACAAACGTCCGTAGAAACGTAGGCTTCATTCCCGCAAGCCTCGTGGTCCTCGGAGATGCCGCAAAGGGAATCCTGGCTATACTGATCGCTCAAGCCCTCGGCGTGGATGGGCTCTGGATCGTGATTCCTGCCGCCGCGGCCATTATTGGCCACTGGAACTCGATATTTACGGGCTTCAGGGGTGGAGACGGACTCGTTACACTAGGTGGCGTCACCCTGGCGGTCTTCCCCATCTACCAAGGCTACTGGGAGACCATCATTGCAGTCCTCGTGGCTGTGGCCGTGGCCCTCGGAGGGCAGAAGCTCCCGTACTCATCGCTCTTCTGCATAATCGTAGGATACGGGGTCATCATACTGCTGTTCATGCAGAACCGGGTCGAGGACCTGGACACCGCCTTCGCGATGGGTGCGCTGGCGCTCATAGTGTTCGGCCACGCGTTGGTGGGGCATGCTAAACGCAAACGGTCCGGCGACGTCGCTAGTGACTTCGTCGACAATCGCGAGATCAGCTAACGACTGACTCCGGGAAATCAGCCCCCTTCGCCGTCCTGCGCTTCGACTATCTGCTCCAAGCGAAGGAGCAGCCCTCCGACCGCCTGGTTGTCGACGATATAGACCGTTCCCGTTGTCGGTATAGACAAGTACGAGGTCAGGTCGTCCCGGCGCAGGAACCTGAGCCTGGTGGACGGCGTCGAAGCGTCCTCGTGAGTGATGACCCTGACCATCGCGTCCGGCACTGCGAAGTTCAGCTTGTCTGCCTCCTCGTCCTCGGCAAATCCTGAGGCCACTACAAGCTGCAGAGTGCCAATGATCGAGTTCACGGCAAGCGGATTAATCGGGTCCTCTGACCCATCCGCCCCATATGCGTACCACTCACCCTCGTCGTCCGGGCGAAGTACGTATGCCTGGTCGGGGTAGGTGAACTGGATTTCGAAGATCTCGGTAGGCGGGATTGAGGCCACAACGGGGTTCTTCCACCTGTCCGGGTCTGGGTCGAAGATGTTTCCCGCAGGGCAGGGGACCCCATAGGTCTCCTCGTGTCCGGCCCTCCTGACGTAGCAGAGCCGCACGTCCGGTTTCCACTCTCCGACGATGAACTTCTCCTGTAGAGACCTGCCTCCGATGAAGAACGACACTTCGATCGACTCGCCGTCTATCACGCCCAGCGGTGCGTGATTTGTCGGATTGATGGAAATGAGCTGGGCATCGTACAGGTCGTCTACAGCCTGCCAGAATTGCTCGAGCCTAGGCTGAAAGACGGCCTGATCGTCGACGAACCACGTCGCCTGCTCGGTATCACCCAATCGGACCAGTTCAGTCTGCTTCTCGGCATCTGAGATCAGCACTCGGTCGCTGGCCTCCCGTGAGACCTGGACCAGTCCTTCGAGGATTACCTCGTCTGAGCCGGCAGAGAATATTCTGAAGACCAACCCTGCCACACCGACGGCGATCAGCGCCATGAGGACGAAACCGAGCTGTCTGCTCTTCATTCGCCGTCCTCCTGGCTGGTGTCGCCTCGGCGTCTTCGTCTGAATCCGAAGCCCCCGGTCCTGGCCTGACCGTACAGTGTAAAGCCGAACCTGCGCCTTCGAATGGAACGGAAGAGTCCGATGGCCACAATCAGTATGGGTACCCCGGCAACATTGGCCCACTGGGCAACGTTCTTATGGGTGGGAGAGTCGAACAGCAGATCGCGCGAGGTGACCACCTTGGAGCGCACGGCTGCGAGGGTGTCTTCCTGCGCCAGCCAGTCGACGAGATTCAAGCCAAGCGCCACGTTTTCCTGAGACCTGGGAAGCACTCCGTCCGTCAGCCACTCTGAGTCTCCGAAGACGACAAGCCTGTAGCCATCCTGTCCGGTCGGAGCGTCCCGTTGGACGATCGCGGCGCCCATCAGCGCCTGCACAAAGTTCCCGCGTGTGACTTCATCGAAGACAGGCGAATTGGGTCGAACGTCTCCGTAGTTGAAGTCAATCGCCGCGAACTCAGTGGTCTCCAGCAACGGCACGACCTCGATCCGGCCGCGTTCCGATTCGGCAATGCCGACTGAGCTCGCCCAGGGTAGTAGCACTGAGCCCACGTTACCGGCTACTTTCCTGTCGATTACCGGCACGCGCATCCAGAACGGGTAGGGTAGGAATACGTTGCCGACTCCGGTGTTGAACGAGAGCGTCTCGTTCGACTGGAGGTCAAACACAAGGTCGTCCTCGACGATCACGCCGAACTCCTCGGGCAGGTAACCGAAGTTGTTGCGGTTTCGATTGGCGATCAGGCGGCTCTGGTCGATTACGACTGAGTTCACCATGATCATCGCCTTGCCGCCACCGAGCAGGTACTGCCTTATCGCGTCGGCAGTCTCGTCGCGAATGGAGCTGGTCGGACCACCGATGATAAGCACATCCACGTCCGAGAGATCTATGTTCGGGTCTTCCGTCGTGTCTAGTTCTCTGACCTTGTATGAATCGAGAAGCAGCCCGGCAAACGTGTTGTATCCAGCCGACGGTCCGGCCTCGCCGTGACCTGTCAGGAAGGCGACCGTCTTCTTGTCCTCCTGCAACATCCTGTTTGCTATGGATGCCAACTGGTACTCGAAGCCATCGAAGCTGTTGACGTACGGGATGACTTGCCGCTTGTCCACGTAGGTCATTGCCAGGCCGAGATACCCTGTCTTGATCTGGAGCTCGCCCTGGCTCTGTACGTTAAACTGAATCGGCGGAATGCCGGCTAGTTGCGCCTTCCGCGCCTCGTCATCGTCGTCAGCGGGGAATCTCCGGACTAGCTTTACGTCCCCCCCTGATCCTGCCGCGAAGTCCTCCAGGAAGTCGCCCACGTCACGGGCCGTTATCGCCACCTGTACGGGTGGCTCTCTGGACTCGAAGAGCTCGAGCGTCAGGATGTCGTCAAGGCCGTCGAGGATTTCTGCGGTAGCTGGGCTGAGTGTGAAGAGCTTGTCTTCTGTAAGGTCGACTCTACCCCCGATGGAGTTGCCGGACCATCCGATCAGAAGGCTCACGACGATCAGCCCCACCGTGCCGAGCTGAAGATTGCGGTATTGGGCCGACGAGTGGCTTAGCGTGCGACCCCTGATTACCAGGAATGTCGCGCTCAGGAACGTCGAGATCAGTGCTACGAAATAGAGCACGTCCCTCAGGTGGATAACGCCCCTCGCGATACTCGAGAAGTGAGTGACGGGGCTGAGGTCCTGAAGTAGCGACGCGAGTCTCTGTGGCAATGTCACAGCCACGATGTCCAGGCCCATTACCATCAGAGTCATCGTCAGGGAAAGGCCCAGGATGAACGCAACAATCTGGTTACGTGTCAGGCTGGAGGTAAACAGCCCTATCGAGACGAACGCGGCGGCAAGGAACAGACTGCTGACGTACTGCCCGACTGCGGCGCCTATGTCGAGGTTTCCGGCCGTCGTAACGGCTATAGGTATGCCAACGGTTGCCAGGATGGCGAATGCGACAAAGATGAACCCGGCAAGGAATTTAGACAGGAGAACAATCCAGCCGCGCACTGGGTGAGTCAGCAGCAGCTCTAGGGTCCCGTCCCGGTTCTCCTCTGCCAGCAGCCGCATCGTGGCGGCGGGAACGAAGATCGCGAGCAGCCAGGGCAGGGAAGGGCTGTCGATCTGGAAATCGACCGCGAACATCGGCCTGAGAGAAGCCTCGGCCGTGAGCAATGCTCGACTGAAGAAGACGTACGCCAAAACCGCGACGAATGGGACGATCAGAATGTACGCGGTAGGCTGGTCGAAGTAGCTCTTGACGTCCTTTTTGACCAGTGCGAACAGTGGTGAGCGCATATGTCTAGGACTCGTCTCCCGGTCGCTCGCCCTCTGCGGTCAGGTGGTGGAACACGTCCTCGAGCCGCGGCCGTTCCTCATGCAGTTCCCAGAGGGTCCAGTCTCTGGCCTTGGCAAGTTCGAAGATGTCGCCCCTGGGGTCCGCATCTGCGGACACTGACAGCCTGTACCGCTTTCTCCCTAACTCTATCCCCATGCTCTCGACGGAAGTGACCCCGTCAACCTCTGAGAGTCCTGCCTCCACGTTGTTGCCCTCCACCTCGAGGTGCACCGTCCTCAGCTCAAGAGTCTGCTGGAGAAGGTCCTGCACAGGGCTGTTGGCAACCAGTTTCCCGCGCCTGATCACAAGGACGCGCTCGCAGGTGTTCTCGACCTCCTGCATGACGTGGGTGCTGAGCAGCACGGTGCGTTCTCCTCCGAGATGCCTGATCAGGTCACGAATCGTGATTCTCTGGTTCGGATCGAGTCCTTCAGTCGGCTCGTCCAGCACGAGGATCGACGGTCTGTGAAGAATGGCCTGGGCAAGGCCCACCCTCTGATGATAGCCCTTGGAGAGCTCGTGGATGGGACGGTAGAAGACCTCCTGGATGCCGGTCTCTTCGACGGTGAGGTCCATGTTGGTCTTGCGCTCGGCGCCGTGCAGGCCTCGGAGCTCAGCGACGAATGCGAGGTACTCCGACACAAGCATGTCTTCGTAGAGCGGGTTGTTCTCCGGGAGATAGCCTATCGACTCCCGGGTGAGGAGATCACTCTCCTGAGTGTCGGTCCCGTTGATGGTGATTGACCCTATGTCCGGGGTGTAGAACGACGTCAGCATTCGCATGGTTGTCGTCTTGCCGGAGCCGTTTGGGCCCAGGAATCCGACGATCTCGCCACGCTTGACATCAAAGGAGAGGTTGTCGACCGCGACGTGGGAGCCGAATCGTTTAGTGACGCCCTTTACCTGGATGGTGGCGTCTGGGCCGGAAGCCTGCTCGCTGATCGAGCCCTCTTCGATCTGGTCAGTCATACACGCGTGCCATGTCTAGTTGCAGGGTGGTCATCTTCGGGATGGTAGGCGACGACGGAATCTGGTCAGCTCCATCGTCGCCACTCACATCTCACAGTGTACCGATGATTAGACGGTGACTTAAGACCGTCCTCTAATCATCGTACGGGGCAGGCAGCTTCATCGGATTCAGTTCGGTGATCAGCGACTCGGTCGTCAGGACCATTCCCGCAACGCTTGCGGCGTTCTCAAGGACTGCTCGCGTGACCTTCGCGGGATCGACGATGCCCATTTCGAACATGCTGCCGTACTGCTCGGACTCAGCGTCGAATCCGTAGTCGCCCTGCTGCGCCGAGACTCGGTGGAGCACGACCTCACCGCTCAGGCCGGAGTTGGCGGAGATGACCTTGATGGGTTCCTCGGACGCCCTGAGCACGAGGTTTACTCCAGACATCTCGTCGCCCTCTGCCTCAATCTTGGCGACCGCAGCCTGCACCGCTCTGAGCAGGGCAGTCCCGCCACCCGGAACGATTCCTTCCTCCATTGCTGCGCGGCTCGCGGACAGGGCGTCTTCAAGCCTCTGTCTCTTCTCTCGGAGCTCGATCTCTGTCGAGGCGCCGACCCTGAGAACTGAGACCCCGCCGGAGAGCTTCGCGGCGCGCTCTTCCAGCTTCTCGCGGTCGTAGTCGGAGGTGGTGTCTTCAGCTTGCGATTGTATCTGGCTGATCCGTGCCTGAATCGACTCCTGATCGCCTCCGCCATTCACGAACGTCGTGTTGTCTTTGTCCGAGATGACGCGACCGCACCTGCCGAGATCGGCAACTGTAACCGAGTCAAGCGACCTGCCCACGTCCTCGCTTATGACCTGGCAGCCGAAGAGTATCGACATGTCCTCGAGGATCGCCTTGCGCCTGTCTCCAAAGGCTGGCGCCTTGATCGCGAGGCAGTTGAGTGTCCCTCGGAGCTTGTTCACCACCAGGGTGGCAAGTGCCTCCCCGTCGACGTCTTCTGCGATCAGCACGAAGTCCCTGGACACCTGCGAGACCTGCTCCAGCACTGGAAGCAGCTCGCTCACCGCAGAAATCTTGGCGGAAGTGACCAGGATGTAGGGGTTCTCGATCTCGGTGATCATCCTGTCCTGGTTGGTAGCGAAGTAGGGCGAGAGATAGCCGCGGTCAACCTGCATTCCCTCGACGAAGTCCACCTCGTAGCTGAGTCCCTTGGACTCCTCCACTGTCACGATGCCGTGTGGGCCGACCTTATCGAGCACGTCAGCGATGAGTTCCCCCATCTCCGTGTCATGGGCAGATAGCACCGCAATCTGCTCGATCTGCTCCTTGCCGTCGACCGGACGCGCCATCGAACGAATCTCATCTCTGGCGCCGTTGACTGCCAGCTCGATGCCGCGCTTGAGAGCCAGGGGATTCGCGCCCGCGGTCAGCACCCTGAACCCGTTCCTGATCATTGCCTGCGCAACAACGGTAGAAGACGTGGTTCCGTCACCAACGTCGTCGTTTGTCTTGCTGGAGGCCTCCTTGACAAGCTGAACGCCCATGTTGGGGAACGGCTCCTCAAGCTCGATCTCCTTGGCGATAGTCACTCCGTCGCTGCAGACGTATGGAGGTCCAAACTCCTTGTCCAGCACGACATTTCGGCCTGCTGGACCGAGCGTCACGCCGACCGCCGCGACCAGCGTGTCGATGCCCGACATCAGCTGTTGTCGGGCGTCAGAATCGAACTGAAACTGCTTCGCCATCTATCCCTCACCTCTTTATTGATTTCCTGCGACACATTCATCTCGGAGGCGTTCGTGCTGCTCTTGCACAGACGCGCCTACGAGGATTTTCACCTCTGGTATTTTAGCAGTTTCACCGTGTCCATTACATATTTGTCGTTCGACACGCGAGAGATGCCGCCTCTATAATTTGCAGGCGTCCGCCGCACGTCTGGGGAAGTGTCGGAATTGGTAGACGAGCATGACTTAGGATCATGTGCCGAAAGGCGTGGGAGTTCGAGTCTCCCCTTCCCCACCAATCAGTCCAGTCACTTCGTCCACGGCTGTGTGCAGCATATAGACCTCCACTCTGCCGTCAGGCCCAAGCGCGCCTCTTACTGCCCGCCGTGCCTCGCTGCGCCGTTCTGTAGTATTCTACGCCCCGCCTTTAACGGGCTGCCTCGTGTTCTCCGCAGCTATTCGAAAGGACGCATGGATTGAGAATCGGCATTGACGTCGGCGGAACTTTTACGGACCTGGTTGCTATGGGTGACAGGGATGCGGCTCCTGTTGTGTTCAAGACTCCAACGACCCCTGATGATCCATCGCTGGGAGTCGTTAATGGCATTCAGGGACTCGCTGCCGCGTTGGGGACGGACCCCGAAGTACTACTTGACAACGCTGAGCTCCTGATACACGGGACAACGGTGGCCACGAACACCCTCGTAGAGAGAAAGGGCGCAAACGTGGGCCTTATCACAACTGAGGGATTCCGTGACCTTCTTGAGATACGCGAAGGCCTGAAGGAGGACAGATACAACCTGCGAATGGACCAGGTCGAGCCGCTCGCTCCCCGGTACCTGAGGCTGGGTGTGCCGGAACGCGTGGACTCCAGCGGCGCGGTGAGGCGTGAGATTTACGTAGAGGAGCTAAAGCGACAGATCGAGTACCTGAAGTCGGAGGGCGTTGACTCTGTCGCGATCTGCTTCCTGTTCTCGTTCCTGAACCCTGACCACGAGCAGGAAGCCGAACGGATCGTCAGGGAGATGATGCCTGATGCCTACGTCTCCTCATCGCACGTCATCCTGCCCCAGATAAAGGAGTTCGACCGTCTTTCGACCACAGCTCTTAATGCCTATGTAGGACCGTCACTGGCCAGCTACCTCCAACGGCTCGAAGGTCGAATTATAGAAACTGGTGGCACGGTACCCATCTTCGTGATCCAGTCGAATGGCGGGATAGCGCCAGTCTCGGACAGCTCCGAGCAGGCAGTGAGGTCCATCCTCTCGGGGCCCGCTGGAGGAGCGGCCGGAGCCGCATACGTGACTCGCCAGCTGGGAGAGGGGCGCGTTATCGCCCTCGACATGGGAGGCACGAGCACCGATATCACGCTGATAGAGGACGGCGCGCCCCATGTAACGGGCGAGAAGTTCGAGTCTGGCTGGAAGATCGCAGTGCCCACAGTCGACATACATACCCTCGGGGCGGGCGGTGGAAGCATCGCCCATGTTGACGAAGGTGGGGTGCTTAGGGTCGGCCCCACGAGCGCCGGCGCCGACCCGGGTCCTGCCTGTTACGGGAAGGGCGGAACGCAACCAACTGTAACGGACGCAGCGCTCGTACTGGGACTTCTGGACATCGACAAGTTTCTCGGCGGGGCTGTTCAACTTGACGCAGGACTTGCTGCCGATGCGATTCGCAGTCAGATCGCAGAACCCCTAGGGCTGGATGTCGAGTCGGCGGCTGAGGGCATTCTCAGGGTCGTATCCAGTTCAATTGCGGAGGGAATCCGGCTCGCCTCGGTGAGTCGCGGGCTCGACCCCCGTGAGTTCGTGCTAATGGGATTCGGTGGCGCGGCAGGTCTTGTCGCCACGAGGGTCGCTGCCGAGATCGGCATCGACCGCGTCTTGATTCCGCCCGTGGGACCAGTGCTGTCCGCCTTCGGCATGATGGCATCAGACCTGAAGTACGACCTCGCTGTCTCACATCCGTCGAGCCTCAGTAACGTGGACCTGGATGGCCTGCGCGCTGCTTTCGGAGACCTGTCCGAGGATGGCCGTGAGCGGCTGCGTTCGGCGGGCGCAGCGGACTCTGACATCAGAGTTAGCCTGTCTGCTGACATGCGCTACCTCGACCAGATATACGAAGTGACGGTGGACGTTCCCGACCTTAACTTGTCCGATGACGAGGTACGACTTCGCTGGGCGGAAAACATGCACCACCGATTCGAGCGCCTCTACGCCTATCGCCAGCAGGAACAGGACATCAGGATCGTCACTCTCAGGGCGAGCGCGGTTGGAAGACTACCAGCGACGGCAGTCGATGACCGAGATCCATCAGGTGCCGGGGACGGCGAGGAGAATCTGTCTAATGCGGTCACCCATGGTCCTTCTGTAATCAACACTGACTACAGCACGGTGGTAGTAGGAGCAGGATGCTCGGCGATGCTCGACGCGCGTGGCGTCATGCACATCGACGTTCCAAGTGAGACGCACGCAATGGGAGATGCCGAGGCAGACTCAGTCACCCTGTCGGTGGTCGGCAATCGCCTGGAGTCCATCGCGATCGAGATGATGGACGTGATGCTACGCACAGCGCTCTCACAGATTCTGAACGCGAGCAGGGACTTTTCGACGGCAATCCTTGACAGCCAGGGCAGGATGGTCGCACAGGGTGAGGGAATCCCCGTGCACATGAGCGCGCTTCCAGTTGCAGGCCGTGCCGTCCTCGACTACTTCGGAGACGGCCTCTCGCCCGGCGACGTGTTCCTCCTGAACGACCCATATTTCGGCGGCTCGCACCTTCCGGACCTGACCGTGATCAGGCCGGTGTTCGTCGACGGCGACCTTGCCTTCATGACCGTAAACAGGGCCCACCACACCGATGTAGGGGGCGGCACACACGGAGGTTACAACCCGTCGGCGAGCGAGATATTTCATGAGGGCCTGCGCATCCCGCCACTCAGAATCCATGATCGCGACGTCCCCCGTGACGACCTGCTGCAGATGATGGCGGCCAACGTCAGGACTCCGAAGAATTTCCTTGGCGACCTCAATGCCCAGATCGGCTCGGTTCTGACCGCCGAACGCCGGATTCGCGAACTCGTCGATCACTACGGCGCAGACAGCCTCACGCGAATCGTGGATGGGATCCTGGACGCGACCGAAGCGCAGGTCAGGAGCTTCATCTCTGAATGGCCGGACGGCGTCTACCACGGGGAGTCGCTCGTGGACGACGACGGCTTCGACTCAGAGCTCATACCCATCAGGGCAAAGATCACCATTGCCGGCGACACGATGACCATCGACCTGAGCGACTCTGCACCGCAGGTTACCGGGTTCATTAACAGCGCATATGCGAATACGAGATCTCTCGCGCACGCCGCAATCATGTATGTGGCCCCGTACGACGTTCCCAAGAACGAGGGTTCCATGGGTCCTCTCGAGGTGATTGCGCCCACCGGACTGATCGTCAACGCTGACTCGCCTGCGCCGGTGTGCATGAGCACCAATCACTGTGCCGAGGAGATCGTCGAGGCGATCTTCAAGGCCCTCTCGCAGGCCGTACCGGAGGCCGTTAACGCCGGATTCTCGCGCCGTCTGCGCTACGCGATCACGGGCATCGACCCCAGGACCGGCGAGTCGTTCCTGTGGCACTTCTTCATGGCGAGAGGCGGCGGTGGAGCATCGCTGGGACACGACGGCTGGAGCTGCGTGGGCGAGGTAAACGTCGCGGGCGGAATCAGGGCAAACAGCGTCGAGGTCACTGAAGAGCGGTTCCCGCTGTTCGTCGTCAACCACGAGCTCAGGCCAGGTTCGGCAGGTGACGGGAAGTGGAGAGGTGGACTCGGTGCCGTGTGCGAGATCATCTACGAAGGGGAGGGCGACGCCCTCCTCAACACGGCAGGTGACGGTGCAATCGTCCCGCCATTTGGCGTTCTGGGTGGAGAGCCGGCTCTCCCTCACAGGTACTCCATTGTCTCCGGTGGCAAGGAGACGGTGTTGCCGACGAAGCAGACCGGAGTTGTGGTGAAGCCCGGTGACCGGATCGTCGCGCTGTCGTCCGGAGGAGGAGGGTATGGCGATCCTGCCGAGCGGTCTCAGGAGGCGACTGCCAGGGACAAGAAGAACGGCTATGTCTGACGGGCTCGACCGCGAGTATCTGATTGACACGTTCTGACACTGTTCATACAATCGCTCCGACCGCAATGGAGTGAACTATGGCGTATTTCGTCGACGCGAATTACCAGACCAAGGCTCAAAAACCCGACGACTTCGACGAGTTCTGGTCGGACGTCGTCTCACAGGTCGAGAGGCTCGATTTAGATCCCGAAGCTGTCCCCGACCCGTTGAGGACATCAGACGAGATCGAAGTCTTTCAGACCTACCACACAAGCATCGACAACGTGCGCATAGCCAGTTGGTACTGTCTGCCAAGGGAGAGGGAAGGGCCGCTGCCGGCAGTGCTTGTCGTGCCCGGCTATCAGAGCGACCCTGGAATCCCAAAAGAGTGGGCGAGGAGGGGATACGCCGCTCTTTCGGTCGCTCCCAGGGGCAAGCTGCGCTCCAACTCCCAATTCAACCCCGGATATCCCGGCCTGCTGACATACGGGATTACAGACCGGAACATCTACTCGTACCGGGGCTTCTACGTCGATGCCTGGAGGGCAGTGGACTTCCTGCTGTCCAGGGACGAGATAGACGGGACACGAATCGGAGTCACGGGTAGCAGCCAGGGCGGTGGGCTGACGCTGTGCACGGCCGCGATGCGCGAGGAGATCGTCGCAGCTGCCGCGGGATGTCCGTACCTCACCGGATACATGGACTCGATAGAGCTGACGCACACCTACCCGTACGAGGAGATCAACGACTACCTCAGGCTGTACCCTGAAAGCAGGGACATGGTCGAGGAGACACTAAACTACTTCGACTGTATCAACTTTGCCGACAGGATAGACTGCCCCATCATCGTGAACATCGGCCTCCAGGACAACGTATGCCCGCCAGAGACCGGCTACGCGCTGTATCACCGAATCGCGAGTGAGGACAAGCGCCTGTATGCCTACGACGGGCAGGGCCACAGCGCCGGTAGGCACGAGCACGACGCGATCGTCACGGCATTCTTCGACCGGCATCTCAAAGGGGAGGTGTCAGATGGCTGAATCGGATTACGCGACCCCCTCAGACTTCGATAACTACTGGTCGGCAGTCCGGCAAGAACTGGCCAGCGCACCTGCCAGTCCTGAGTTGGAGTCGATTCCCATGCGGGAGACCGACTTCGCCACTCTCTACGGCGTGCGAATCAGCAGCACAGGCCCATACAGGCTCTACGGTTACCTCAACATCCCCAAGGGCGACGGGCCGTTTCCGGCGATCTACTGGACGCCAAAGTACGGAAGCGTGCTTGAAGTCATCCCGCAGGGGACTGAGAACAGCACGAGGAGCAGGTTCGTTACATTCTCCCTGGCCGGTAGGGGGATGCGGAACTCTGACAGGCCGTTCGCAGCGATGTTTCCCGGCCTATTGACGGAGGGAATCGATTCACGTGACGGCTACGTCTTCCGGGGCATCGTGGCTGACGCGATTCGAGGCCTCGAGTATGTGAGATCCGTACCTGAGGTCGACTCATCGTCCATTGTGGCCATAGGAAACGACGTTGCGCTGCAGGCGGTCGCTCTAGACGGGATTGCGTCCCACCTTGTCAGTACACCGGCGCTCTTCTTCGACACTCTCTCTTTGGCGGACCGTACGGAATCGTATCCACTGGAAGAGGTCAACGACTACCTGCGTCTCAATCCCACAGACAGGGAGCAAGTAGCCGAGACCCTGTCGTATTTCGACCTTCGAAGTTTCGCGTCCTCGGTGAATGCCAGCACCATGGTTATGGCCGGCCCGCCTGGCTCCGCACTGGGGCCGGAAGCTCTGGAGAGTCTCGCCTCGTCCATCCCTGGAGGTGCGGACGTCTATGCCTCGCAGCAGTCGAGCTACAAGGACGGCCTTTACCAGGAGCAGTGGGTGGCGTCCAAACTTGGCTTTGGAGAGCCCATAGTTCCCGCACACTGGGGCTAGCCGACTTGGTTCTCTCAAGCGGCCAGACTGCTTCTCTGAAGATCGAGCACTGCGACTACCTTCTGACGCTGGACGACGAACGTCGGATTGTCACTGACGCCGCGATAATCGTATCCGGGAACACGATAACTGCCGTCGGGAAGACCGATGAGCTTCGAAGCATAGAGGCAGAGGAGACCATCGACGCCCGCCACTTCGTCGTCACACCCGGATTCGTCAGTGGGCACATGCACATCAGCTACGCTCACGCCACACGGGGGATTTTTCCCGACGACCTCGGGCCTGCATATCTGCCGAACGTATTTGCGCTGCAGGGTGTGATGACGGCGGAAGAGGAGCGTTTGACCTCGCTCCTGGCAATCACTGAACTGCTCAAGTACGGCACGACGACGTTCGTCGATCCGGGATCCACCAAGCACATCGAAGCCTGCCTGGACGCCTACAGGCAATCGGGATGTCGAATCGTCACAGGCACGCAGGTCACCGACAGGGAGAACCCCCTCAACGTGCCCGTCTATGAAACAGCCGAGGCCCTGGAGATCACCCGTGAGACGGTTGAGAGGTTCGACGGGGAGCTCGACGGTATGGTGAGCGCGTGGGCGATGCCGTTTTCTCCGGACTTTGCCTCGGCAGAGCTTCTCGTTGGTACGGTGCAGATCGCGCGCGACCTGGGCGCGAGCACAACGCTCCATCACAGCTACACGACGTCATCCCGCAGCAACTGGCTGGACAGGACTGGCAGAACGCCGACGGCCTTTCTGGACCAGATTGGCGTCCTCGATGAGAACATGCTCCTGGCACACGCGCTTGGCATTACGCGAGACGACGTCGGCATCATAACCAGGTCAGGAGCCTCAGTTGCGATGTGTCCCACGGCTGCCGCCAAAGGTGGCTCAGGCATGACTAGGACAGCGCTGCTGCCCGAATTGCTGGAGTCCGATGTCGCGGTTGCGCTGGGCACCGACGCCGCAAACAACTCAAACCTCATCGAAACTATGAGATCGATGTACCTGGCCGCCATCCTCTACAAAGACGGGCGGGAGGACGTGACGATGATCCCGGCTGAGACTGCGGTCGAGTTGGCCACGATCACGGGCGCGCGGGCGCTGGGAATGGACAGCATGATCGGGTCAATCGAACCCGGCAAGCGGGCGGACCTGGTGATGTTCGATACCAGGCGTCCGGAATGGCGTACGCTGTTCAATCCAGTGAACAACCTGGTCTACTCCGCTGACGGTCGAAGCGTTCACACGGTGATTGTCGACGGTCGCATCGTCGTGCGAGACCATGCCCCAACATTCGTAGACGAGTGGGAGCTGATCCAGGAGGTCCAGGGATTCGGCGCGGACATGATGAAGCGGGCAGGGGTAGACTTCAGCCCACGCTGGCCGATCGTCTGATGGCGATGCTCACAGGTCTCTTTCAGTCCAGCAGCCCGGTGTGCCAAACACGTAGACATTACGTTGCCGAACGAGGTCCTGCCATTCCTTCCGAAAAGGCGTTCTCTGACCTGTGGGAGCGGTCCCTGGAGGTCAGGCCCGAGTTGATTGGGCGGGACGGGGAAGTGTACGAGATACTCTTCCCAGGTGTGCGCAACCAGGGAGCCGGGCCTGACTTCAAAGGCGCCGTACTGAGACGCGACGGCAGAACAGTCGGCGGCGACGTCGAGCTTCACCTCGACTCCAGTGGCTGGCGAGCCCATGGACATCAAGGAGACGCTCGCTACAGTGGTGTGGTATTGCAGGTCGTGCTGAAGGCTCGATTTGGGGGTGACTCTGCCAAAATGCCGCCGACCGCCGAGGCAAGGTTTGAGTTCGCCCAAGACAGGGCTCCACGTGAGTCCTGCCCGGGTGAAGTGCCTGACCTGGAGGGGCTCGGATTCCGGCGCTTTCTCTCAAAGAGTGCGGGGTTCAGGCTCGAGTTTGAAACGGTGTCGGACCCCGACCAGGTAATCTACTCGTCGGTCCTGGATGCGATGGGCTACGCCCGAAACAGGAAGCCTTTTCGTCTACTGGCCAGACAGGTCCCTTACGACCTCTTCAGGGGCCTATCCGGCGAACCGCAGTCAACTGCGGATTTCGCCGTCTTTTCGGCGCTTGTGGTTGGCGGCGGGCTAACGGCAGACCTGGAACGGTCTGAGCTGAGCCAGGTTCGACGGATAGCCCGTGCTATGGGGGGCACGGCCCGCGTTGGTCCCAGAGAGTGGAGCCGGTTCAGGATCAGGCCGTCGAATACCCCGGTGTCCCGGATACGGGGCATATCGCCTCTAGTGGCGGCGAGCGCGAAGTTCGGGCTCGTCAACTCACTGGAGGCAGTGTTTGAAAGGGATGGTGTACCGGGGCTGATTCGAGAGGTAGAGAACCGGCCCTATATCGGGCGCGGTCTAGCGGTCACCGTCGCGGCCAATGTTATCGTGCCCGCGCTGCATGCCATAGCTATCGGCCGCGGCATCGGGGAGCCCGAGCGGTTCGAGGAGGCATTCAGGGAGATGCCCGCGCCCCCTCAGGATGCCGTAACCAGGGGTGTGAGCACCGTCCTGGGGCTGGACGTTCGTCCAAGGCTGGCGACGCAGCACTTCGGGCTGCACGCGCTGGCCAGATCGAAGTCGTGGCCCGGAGTACCTCGTTCAGCCGCCTAGGTCGGCGATCATCATCTCGGCCTCTGCGATGTGCTGCCAGTCCCTGATCGGGTTGGCGATCTCAAGCGCCTTCTCCAGGTCGGCCCTTGCGTCGTCTCGCTGCTCACTGTCGAGGTAGAGCTTGGCCCTGGCTATGTAGGCGCCCGGATGGTCCGGTTCGAGCCTGATCGAGGTCTCGAAGTCCTCTAGCGCCAGCTCCGGACGCTCGTCGCCGTAGAAAGCCTTGCCCCGGCCGTAGTAGGCACGGCCAAAGTCGGGCAGTTTCCTGATCACCAGGTCGAACGCTGTGACGGCATCGTCGAACTCCTGCACCTCCAGAAGCCTGACTGCGCGCATGTACTCGAACAGCGCCGCAATCTGTGGCGTTGCCGTGGGGTCTGCCACAGGCGTTGGCGTCGGAGTCGGCTCAGGGGTCGCGGTCGGCTCCGGTGTCGGAGTAGGTTGCGGCGTCGGCGTTGGTTCTGGTGTGGGAGTCGGCTCAGGCGGAGGCGAGCTGCAGCTCAGCACGAAGGCGAGCGCCGCCAGGAGAGAGACAGTTATCCCGAGTTTTAGCATGAATCCAGCCTGTGTCGATTAGCAAATTGGCGACTAAAGAATAGCACAGCAGACCGCTGGGGCCCGAAGTCAGTAGCCCTTCCAGGCCGCACGGAGTTCGCACTTGGTAGTTGAAACGAATCTGGAGAGCGCGAGGTTGGGTGTTCCATTCGATCAGGCTATGAAATACAGTAATCGGGCCCGGCATCCGGCCGGAAGAAGGAGGGAAAGTGATCAGGTCTCTTGACGGGATTACTCCGCAAGTCCATCCAACCGCGTTTGTGAGCGAGGCGGCGTACGTAATTGGAGACGTCGTCATCGGTGAGGGGTCCAGCGTCTGGCCAGGGTCTGTCATACGCGGGGACATGGGACGCATCACGATCGGCAAGTACACCTGCGTTCAGGACAACTCGGTCGTGCACTGCGATACTGACGCAAGCATCGGGGACTACGTTGTGATAGGACATCGAGTCGTGTGTCACGCCAAAAACGTCGGCACGAGGTCGCTGCTTGGAAACGGATCAGTCGTCAACGACGGCGTGTGGATAGGCGACGAGTGCGTCATTGCATCAGGGGCCGTAGTGCTCGACGACATGCAGGTGCCCGAGAGGTCGATAGTCGTGGGCGTACCGGGACGTGTCAGGGGCGAGGTGCAGGACAGGCACCTGGAACTTGGCGAATACTTCAGTGGCGTCTACGTACTGAAGACGCAGCGTTACCTGCGAAACGGCGGTCTGGGTTCCTGAGTCAGGGCCCGTCCGTCACATCTTGTTGGGTGCGTCCACTCCCATAAGGTCCAGGCACCGGGCCAGCGCAACTCTGGCTGCCTGGCAGAGCCGGAGTCTGGCCTGTGTGAGTTCCTGTTCGCCTTCGACCGTCGAGACGACGCGGCACTGCTGGTAGAACCAGTGGAACGCGGTGGCGAGTTCCTGGGCGAAGTGGGGCAGGTGGTGGACGGCCAGGCTGTTTGCCATCAGCTCGATCAACTCGGGGAGCTGGACAATCTTGCGTATGAGGTCCATCTCAGCCTCATGCGTGAGCAGCGACAGGTCGCCCCGCCCGAGGTCGATGCCCCTTTCCTGCGCGTTGGAGATTATGCCCGCGATGCGCGCGTGAGCGTACTGGACGTAATACACCGGATTGTCCGATGATTGCCGTGTCGCTAGCTCGAGGTCGAACTCCATCTGGGTCTCGGCTGCCCTCGACAGGAAGAAGAACCTGCACGCGTCAGCGCCAACCTGTTCCACGAGGTCGTCTACGGTGATGATGTCCCCTGAACGCTTGGACAGTCGGACCAGCTCTTCGCCCTGCTTGAACGTGACCATCTGGTAGATCATCAGAGTGAGGCGGTCGGGATCGACGTCCATCGCCGAAACCGCTGCCTTCATCCTGCTGACGTGACCCTGGTGGTCTGCACCCCAGATGTTGATGACCCGGTCGAAGCTGCGCCCGATGAACTTGTCGTAGTGGTATGCCACGTCCGAGGCGAAGTAGGTGGGGTCACCATTAGAGCGGATCAGGACGGCGTCCTTCTCCTCGCCGAGCTTCGTGGCGGCGAACCACTCTGCGCCATCAGCGACTGTCTTGAAGCCGCGCCGATCGATCAGGTCCATGACCGTCTCAAATTCGCTTCCCCTGTAAAGGTCACGCTCCCTGAACCAGTTGTCGTAAGACACACCGATTCTCTTCAGAGATTCCCGGATCGACGCGACCATCGCCTCGAGTCCGACCTCGCCTATGGCTGCTACCGCGTCTTTCCGGCTCATGCCGAGGAACTCGTCGTCGTGGTCTGACCTGATCTGCTGCGCCAGGTCGATCATGTACTCGCCCATGTAACCTTCGTCGGGCACCTCTACATCCCTGTCCCAGACCTGCAGGTATCGGGCGTATGCCGTCTCGTAGAACAGTTCCATCTGGCGGCCGGCGTCGTTCACGTAGTACTCGCGCTGCACGTCGTAGCCCGCCGCCTCCAGCACGCTGGCCAGGGCGCTGCCCAGCACGGCCCCTCTGGCATGTCCGACGTGTACCGGCCCGGTTGGGTTCACGCTTACGAATTCGACCTGCACGGTGGCGCCTTTTGGGGCGTCAGCATTGCCATAGGTGCCTTCTGCGCCGATCACCACCTCAACCTGTGACCTCAGCCAGTCATTGTCGAGGCTGAAGTTCACAAAGCCCGGGCCGGCAAGCCATGCGCTGCCGACAAGGGGAGAGTCGGGCAGGGCATCTGCGATGGCCTGTCCAATGGCTCGCGGGTTCATCCTCATTGGACGGGCCAGCTTCATGGCCAGGCTGCATGAGAAGTCGCCGTTTTCGGCCTTTTGGGGCCGTTCTATAGACAGGTCCTGCACGTCAACGTCAGGGAGTTCCCCGGATTCGATGGCGGAGTGGAGGGCGCTTCTGACAAGCTGCGCCACCTCCGAGCGTAGAGAATTAGTCATGAGTTAGATACCAACTTGATTGGGAGCTAGTAGGTCGTTCCTCAGGAAGACACGTGGATCGACGGGCCTCCGTTCTGACCGGATTCACCTATCGAACCGATTACCGCGTGCGTTTGGACACCGTGGCCTTCCAGGGCATTGATGAGGGCACTTGCTGACGAGTCAGGGACCGATATGAGCAGCCCTCCCGACGTCTGTGCGTCGGCCAGGAGCAGCTTCTCAATGTCGGTAACGGAGTCGTCCCAGGACACGTCCGACTCAAGCGATTCGAGGTTTCGGTGAGTTCCGCCCGGCGCCACTCCCTGTTCTGCAAGTTCCCTGGCGCCTGAGATAAATGGGATGGCGCCGAGCTCGACGTTCGCAGACACGCCGCTGGCACGAGTCATGCCGCGCAGGTGGCCAAGCAGGCCGAATCCGGTGACGTCGACACAGCCGTGCACTCCGACAGAGGTCATGGCGTGGGCCGCGTCCCTATTGAGCGTGCCCATCACTTCGACCGCCGAGTCGATCACATCTTGACCAGCAACGCCCTGCTTTCCCGCCGTTGTTATGACACCGGTGCCGAGCGGCTTGGTGAGTACAAGCCTGTCGCCGGGCTGCGCACCCGCGTTGGTGACCTCGTCGCCGGGCTTTACCAGTCCTGTTACGGAGAGCCCATACTTGGGCTCTTCGTCGTCAACGGTGTGCCCGCCAACTATCAGCACCCCGGCCTCCTGGGCCTTGTGGGCTCCGCCGACCAGAATGGAACCTAGAATGTCCTTGGGCAACGCAACCGGGAAGCCAACTATGTTCAGTGCGATAAGGGGCCGCCCACCCATGGCGTACACGTCGCTCAGCGCATTCGCGACGGCGATCTGACCAAAGGCATAGGGATCGTCCACAATCGGCGGGAAGAAGTCCACGGTCTGGATGATCGCAGTCTCGTCATCGAGACGGTACACCGCAGCGTCATCGCCTGTGTTGACTCCAACGAGCAGGTTCTCGTCGGAGACCGGTGGGAGCTGGCTCAGGACCTGTCCAAGGTCCTCAGGGCTGAACTTGGAGGCTCAACCAGCGCAACTGGCAAGGCTGGTTAAACGTACGGCATCGCTGGTGTCAACCACGTGAATCCCTCCCGAATGAGACGTACTGAAAAGGCCAGGTCAGTATAGCATAGCTTGAGTTTATGCCCGCTCTCGTTCGGGTGTTATGAAACGGCGTATCCGGTCTCTGCGTAGGCGGTGAGCTCCCTGTTGCCGGGCAGATACTCCGCTCGTCCCTTTGGGCGCTGCATAACCCCGTTCTCGACCAGTATCTCTCCACGCTGCATCGTCAGGACCGGCTTGCCGGTGACCTGTTTGCCTTCGAACATCGTGAAGTCGGCGTTGCAGTGCTGGGATTCCGCGCTGAGGGTATGCTCCAGGGTTGGGTCGAAGAGCACTATGTCCGCGTCGGCGCCAGGATCGAGCGACCCCTTTTTCGGATACAGCCCGAATATCTTGGCAGGGTTCTCGCACATGACCTGTACAAGGCGGGGGAGCGTGATCCTGCCGGCGTTTACTCCCTCCTGGTAGACCACGGACAGCATCTGCTCGACCCAGTTCCCGCCGAACGTGGCCTCGAAGATGGACCCCTCGTGCTCATGGTCGGCCTCCGCGTCGTACGATCCCTTCTGGGACTTCTTGTAACCGCAGAAGTCGCTTGCGATGGTGTCTATGAGGTGCGTGTCGAGCCCGTGCCACATGGCCTCGTTGTCCTCACGCTCCCTGAGGGGCGGTCCGATCTTGGCGAGCGCTCCATGGTCCAGCATCGCCTGGTTCGTGAGGTCTAGGTACTGTGGGCAGGTCTCACCGAATAGGTGCATCTCTTCGCCGCGGAACTCCTCAAGTACGCTGAGAATCTCCCTGGCCGACAGGTGAACGATGTAGAGAGGGCAGCCGGTGACCTGGGCGTACGTCGCGGCGCGGTTGGCGGCCTCGATCTCAAGTATCCTGGGCTGCGAGGGTGCGTAGTGCTCCCTTCCTACGTGACCGGCCTCTATCGACCGCTCGACTAGATGGTCGATACAGTACCCGTTCTCTGCGTGGACCATTGCGATGCCGCCGTCCGCGGCGGCCATCTCCATCGCTCTGAGCATCCGGTCGTCGGGCATCATCATGCCGCGCCTGGGGTAGGTCATGTACATCTTGAATGAGATGACACCCATGTCCATCAGCTTAGGCACCTGGTCCTCCACGTCGTCGTCGCCGAGGAGGATCGCGTGGATGGCGTAGTCGAGGTACGAGTCGGCAGCGGCCTCGTCCATGAATTCGTCGATCATGTCTGTCACTGTGCCTTCGATACCCTGTCGGCGCATGTTCTGGATGAACGGGACGACTGTGGTCACGCCACCGTGGGCCGCGCTCAGCGAGAAGGTCTCGATGCGGTCGGCGTTGACCGGGTGGTTGTGGGCGTCTACGATGCCGGGGAGGACGAAGTGTCCCGAGGCGTCGATGATCCGGCCGATGTTGGGATCGGTGTAGCTTCCGTCGTTCTCGACGATCTTGCCGTCTGCGACGATGATGTCCTCGCGGGTGATTCCGGAACCGCGTACGACGAGGCCTCCGCGGACCATGTAGTCAGCTGCTCTTCCTGCCATCAGTACATCCTCCGAGTTGGTCTCGTTGGCTATCTTATATGGGCGATGGCGGGTGTCAAGCGGGCCGCGTTTGCCGCCCTTCGTGACGCTGTATAGAATACGGCCAACCAGGTATTGGGCTGGTCCCACATTCCACGATAGGGAGGAGATTCGTGGCAGGTGCGAAGGTCGTTGTAGGAAACATCGAGATTGTGTCGGTATCGGACGGGCAGGGTGACATGTCTCCCACGGACGTATTCCCTGCCAGTAGCATGGACATCTGGAGGTCCGAGTACGGTGACCTCCTGGACGATGCAGGGCTGATCCACCCTAGATTCGGTTCGTTCGTGTTCAGCTCCGGCGGCAGGATGGTACTGGTGGATACAGGCCTTGGCGGCCCGGATGGGACGCTGCTCACCGAGCTCAGGGAGAGCGGCGTAGACCGGGAGGCAGTCGACCTCGTGGTGCTCACCCATATCCACCCGGACCACGTGGGGTGGAACATGTCAAACGGCAGTCCTACTTTCCCGAATGCAAGGTACCTCGTCACAAGGGTCGATTGGGGCCACTGGACGCAGCCTGAGGTGAAGGCTGAGGCCCCGCATGTGGATGCGCAGATGGTCCCCCTGGAAGGACTCAACGTGCTGGACCTGATAGATGGCGAGTACGACGTAACGGACGAGGTCAAGACGCTGCCGACGCCGGGCCATACACCGGGTCATATCTCGCTGCTGGTTTCGTCGGCAGGCGAAAGTGTCTTCATACTTGGCGACGTGGCGCACAGTCCGGCGCAAGCCCAGTACACCGACTGGAGTCCGGGCTTCGACACCGATCCCGATCTTGCTCGCGAGACCCGGCACTCGGTGTTGGACAGGCTGGAGGGAGACGGGACGCTCGTAGCCTCGGGTCACTTCCCGCATCCCGGTTTCGGGAGGTTCGTCCGTTCCGGGGACACGCGCGTCTGGCAGCCGGAGTGACCTGAAGTGTCGCGCCAGGTGCTTGCGGACGACGTTCGACGATTCGTCGCGAGCGCACGGGTGGGGAGGCTGGCAACGTCCACTCCCGATGGCATGCCCCACGTTGTCCCAGTCTGTTTCGAACTGCTGGGCGATTCCATTTACATAGGTCTTGACGCCAAACCGAAGGCCGTGGACGCGCTGAAGCTGCGCCGGGTGCGGAACATCGTTTCGAACCCGCAGGTGGCCCTTGTCATCGACCGGTACTTGGATGACTGGAGCAGGCTGGGCTATGCACTCATCATCGCGGACGCCAGCCTCGTGTCCGACGACAACGAGAGGGTCGAGGCAATAGAGGCTCTCAGGTGCAAGTACTCACAGTACCGGACCCTCCTTTCTGATGAGGCCCCTGTGATCGGGCTGAAACCCAAGAGGGCGATTTCTTGGGGTGACTTGACCCCGTGGGGCCCCGTTGTGAATTCCGACTCCGTTGGGTCGGTACGGCCGTAGGCAGACCTTTGCAAACTGCGGACTGCATGTTGGGTAGGGTCAGGTACCCTCCAGTCGCCCTACGCAAACTCCTGTCTTTCTGCGTTTTGGCGACTCTTGTAACTTGCCTCGCCTGCGGGGCGGCAGAGAGCGGAGTCTCTGAAAACGCCGACCTGAAGCGCGGCATTCAGCTGCAGGAGGACGGACACATCGAGCAGGCATTTCAGGCCTTCGACTCCGCAATCCGGAGTGACCCTCAGAACGCCGAGGCATATGCCAGGCGCGCTTTCGTCTACATAGTGATGGACGATCTGACGAGCGCCGCCGCAAATCTGCGACAGGCCGAAAGGCTCGATCCGGACCTGCCGCTGACGTTCCTCCACCGGGGGATGATCTACGACGAGATAGACAACCACGACGAGGCCATTCTCGAGTACACGCGGGCCATCGAGCTAGAGCCGAGCATGTCCGACGCGTACCTCAGTCGCGCCAGTGTCTACCTGGAGATTGGGGACGCTGAGTCCGCACTGGACGACCTGAGATCCGCGGGAAGGATTGAACCCGAAAACGCTGAACTGTTGCTGGTGCGAGGTCAGGTCTACCTGATGACCGGTGACTTGGGAAGAGCGGAGTCCGACCTCCTCCAGGTGATTGAACTTACTGACGAACCCAGGCTGGTATCTGCGGCAAGGCAGATTCTGGCTGCGATGCCCTGAGGGGTCTGCCAGACTCCCCGGCCCGTCGTACGTGGCTTCTGCATTCGCTGTATCCTGACTGGCAACGTATGCTGTCACCAAGTTTAGGAAGCTCCAATACGGAAGGCAGGTCGCCCCTCAAAAGGCTAGCCTGGCTCATCGCGCTATGCGTCACACTTTTGCTGGCTCTGATCACTTTCGCCAGCTACGTGGCGGCGCTCCCGTTCATCAAGTCCGAGTGGGGGATCAGCAACACGACCGCCGGATTGATCTTCTCTTGTTACCTGGCGGGCTACGCAATTGCCGCGCTGCTTGTCCTTCCACTAACCGACAGGCTTCCCACGCGTTGGGTGTTTCTTACGTCGGCTGTAGTGTCCGTTGTCGGAAACCTGCTCTTCCCCCTGATCGCTTACAACGTGATTGTTGCCTGCCTCCTGAGACTGGCCGCGGGTGTGGGTCTCGTGGGGATCTATATGCCGGGACTGAGAATGATCTCGGCCACGTTCTCCGACGAGAATCGCGGAGCGGCGATGGGACTCTACGTCTCGGCCTTCTATAGCGCGAACGCCGTTTCACTGGCGCTGACAGGCGTACTCATGAACAGCATCGACTGGCGTGGAGCGTATCTCGTGCTGGCCGTCGTGTCAGCCATAAGCGTGCCACTGGCGTTCCTTCTGGCGCTGGACCTGCCCCTGGCTCGAACAGCCGGGGGCACTGGCAGGCTCAGACTCGACGTGCTTCGCAATCGGGCCACGACAGCTTACATTGTTGGCTACTCGCTCCATGCAATGGAGCTCTATGCTGTCCGCGTATGGCTTCCCGCGCTGCTCGCGGCAATATTGGTGGCGCGGGGCGGGGACGTTACGAGCGCGGCCGCCACGGCTGCGACGGTCGGTGGAGTCGCCTTCGTCGCAGGTGGCCTGGGGCCGGTGGCAGGGGGAGCAATCTCCGATCGTTTAGGACGAGCTAAGAGCGCAATCGGAATCTTCATCTTCAGTGGGCTGCTCTGCCTGGCTATAGGATGGATGTTCGACGCGCCTTGGCCGCTAGTCGTGGCTGTATCGTTCGTCCTTGGGTGGGCGATTGCGGCCGACTCGTCGATCTACACTACGGCTATTACGGAGACAGCTCCCGCCGGCCTGCTTGGCTCGACCATGGCGGTGCAAGCCTTCATAGGATTCATGGGCGGCGTCATTGGCCCCATATTCATTGGGGCCGTCCTTGATATCGTGCCCGACGACATGCAATGGCAGGTCGGGTTTACGGCAGTTGCTTTACTCTCTATTCCGGCCGTGGTTACGCTGTACGGTGTACGCCGTCACCCAAGTGTAGTCTCACCGTGAGGGGGCATCTGTGAACTCCGAGAACGCCCGGCCATATCGGGCTGTCCTGTTCGACTTTGACGACACGCTCGTAGACACCCGAGACGCGCTCACGAAACTGTGCAGGCACTACTACGTCACCCGTCCCTCTGACAATCGTCCTCCAACCGAGGAGGAGTACATCGACGGGCTTCAGCTAACGAATTCGGAGGAGCTGAGCCTGTGGGACTTCTACGTCAGGATGCTGGAGATCTGGCCGGGGTGCTTCGAGAGCGTCGAGACCGCCCTCGAGGTCCACAGTTTAGCTGTTCCAGACGCGGTCTCTATAGACCAAAGAACGGAGTCGATGCTGGTCGACCTCCGTGCCGCCGGAATTCCCGTAGGTGTCGTTACTAATGGGCCTACCCAAATGCAGTGGGCAAAGGTCCGCAACACCGGCGTGGCTGACCTAGTCGGTGCTGTTGTCGTGTCCGAGGAGTTCGGGGTAAACAAGCCGGACCCCGCAATCTTCAGACATGCATTGCGACTCATCGGGGCCTGCCCTGCCGAGACGCTGTTCGTAGGAGACAACACGGTGGCGGACATCGGTGGGGCCAGCGGAGTAGGGATGCAGACCGCCTGGATGAGTCATAGTCGATCATGGCAGATAGACTCGTACTCGCCGGACCACGTGGTAGAGAACGTGTGGGACGTTCGCCCGTTGCTTGGAATCTAGGGCCTGTGCCGTCGCCAGTCGGCGATAATCTCCGGGTCGCTCGGGAACGGCAGCGGAGGCAGGTCGTCGGCGGGGAACAGCTTGACCGCCTGCGCTTCGTCGCCGGCACTCGGACTCCCTCCGACGATACTTGCCGCGTATGCTACAAGAACGACAGGCGCTCCCTCACGCGAGTAGACGCCAAGGAGTCCGTCGAGGGAGACATTGACGTTTGTCTCCTCACGCACCTCCCGTACAGCCGCATCTTCCACCACCTCGCCCCTGTCAACATATCCTGAGGGGAAACTCCAGCGCCCCATCATCGGCTCGATGTCCCGCTTCACCATGAGGATCTCGGGGCCCTGAGACGCGATCACCACTACGGCCAACTTCGGATCGAGAAATACCACTGCTCCGCACGAACCGCACTTTGGCCTGAGTGCACCGGCGACAATCGCTTCACCCAGTATCTCGCCGCAGCGGTGGCAGTATGTGTTGTCTGTTGGCATGTTGAGGTCCATCCACTGTCTGCTTCTGTCAGCCTGGATTATAACCCGGTCGCTTAGTTTGACCGTAAATCGGCCCAAACCTATAATGGCGCTGCCTCGGTGCGACCGCAGGCTCCAGGTCAGAATCAGGAAGAGGTGTCCAATTGGCGTCCATGCGTGAAAACAGAGTCAAGGCGAAGTTGAATCGTGGGGAGGTGTCCATCGTTCTGTCAGGACACATGACGCCCGACATCGTGGACTCCCTGGGCCCACTGGGGTTCGACGGCGTCTGGATAGAGACCGAGCACGGCCCGATCGACTACAAGGACATTCCCGACCTCACCAGGGCGGCCGACCTCTGGGGAATGACCTCCGTGGTCCGCGTAAACCAGAACGTTCCAGGGGTCATCTACCGTACTCTGGACGTCGGCGCCCAGGGGATCGTCGTCCCGCACGTGAATACAAAGGCGGAAGCGGAGGCTGTGGTCCAGGCAGGTAAGTTCGCTCCCATAGGCGAGCGGGGTATGTACGGCAGCCGCCAGAGCTTCGGCGTGGACAACTACTTCTCGGAGGCGAACGACCAGAGCCTGCTCGTGGTCCTGATCGAAGACATCGTCGCCGTGAACAACCTGGACGAGATACTTGAGGTCGACAACATCGACGTCTTCTTCGTCGCACCGAGTGACCTCGCACAGTCGATGGGGTTGATAGGCCAGCTTAGCCATCCGGATGTGACTAGCACGATTGAAGGTGCCATTCGCAAGATCGGCTCGGCGGGCCGCAATCCCGGCTCCCTGGCTTCGGACGACAACGTCGAAGCCTATATCGACATGGGGGTCAAGTTCATGATGACGGGCTGGCCGGCATGGGTCGCCTCCGGGGGGCAGGCCTTCCAGGACAAGGTCGCAAACGCGCTCTCGTAGCCAGGAGGCGTCACGGGAGGTAGGGTGGTGGAGAACGTCGCCGACCTGATGGCGTCCCGCCTCACGCCGGAGTCGCTGCACGCACTTAAGGTGGTGTCCTCCGCCGCTGAGTCTGCTGAAACTGCTCCATACCTGGTCGGGGGATCAGTGCGTGACCTGATCTTGGGGTTTACGGAGGCGGTGGACCTCGACATCACTCTTGTTGGCGCCGACGCCAGGACGTTCGACCGCATCGCTGAACACGCTGGCGGAGCGATTACCAGACGCTCCCAGTTCGTTACGGCAAAGCTCTCGTTAAACTCACTGGAGATCGACCTCGCCATGACAAGGGCAGAGGAGTACCCCATGCCGGGCAGCCTGCCCGTCGTTCGTCCCGGAGCACTGGAGCAAGACCTGTCCAGGCGAGACTTTTCGGTCAACGCCATGGCGGCGTCGCTGAGTTCGAGTTCATGGGGTGACGTAATGGACCAGCACGAAGGACTCGCCGACTTACGGGCCCGACGTCTCAGAATCCTGCACGTGAATAGCTTTCGCGACGATCCCACACGTATCCTCAGGGCTGCGAGATACTCGTCGAGGCTAAACCTCACTCCTACGCCTGGCACGCTGGACGCACTGCTGGAATCTGTCGGATTCCTAACTGAGGTCTCTCCAGTCCGCGTACGAAACGAGTTGGATAGAGTGTTCACCGAAAGAAACACTCCAGGAGCGATGGCACACCTTTCAGACTGGGGCGTGCTGAGGGCCATTCATCCGTCCCTCGTGTACCGGCCGGATGCTTGGGTCCGGTTTTCGACAGAGGTGACAGGACTGTCCGATACCGACAGGACATCACTGGGGTACTCGGTCCTGTCTTGTGGCATCACGGACAGGGATGTCAGTGGACTAGTCAGGAGGCTTAACCCAGGGGCTCCTGTTCGCAGGACGATTCAGGAGGCGGCCACACTCTGGCGCACTCTGGACTTCAATCTCGAGGACTCCACGAACAGTGAGCTTGCCGGATTTCTTGATCCATTGACCGTAAATTCGGCATTGGGCGTCGCCCTGGCGAAGGGCGACGGAATCGGTTGCAGGATCTCACGCTATCTGCGCTGGCACAGGCACCTCAGGCCTCACCTGACAGGCGACGATCTAATCGACATGGGAGTGCCGAGGGGCCCCGCCATCGGCACCCTGGTGCGGCGTCTGAGGAACGCGTGGCTGGACGGGGAGGTGTCTTCCCCGAGTGAAGAACTGGCCCTGGCTGAGAGACTCGTACGAGATTCTGCCGAAACTTAGCCGAGAGCGACCCCTGAGCCGAGCCCGGGCTCCGTCATGCCGGAAGGGTCGAGGATCTCGTCGAGCTCGTCCGACGAGAAGTCCGTCCTGACCAGCGCGACCTCCTTGACCGTCTGTCCGCTTGCCTGTGCCTCTTTGGCTATGTCCGCAGCCGCGTCGTACCCAATGTGGGGTACGAGCGTGGTGACGATGGCCAGGCCACGGTCCACCATGTCGGGACCCGCGGACGTTGCCTCGAGTCCACTGACACACTGGCGCGCCAGGTTGCGCGAGGAAGCGGCCAGTAGGTCTATCGACTGGAGCAGGTTGTACGCCGCAACCGGCATCATGACATTGATCTCGAAGTTTCCTGACTGACCGGCCACTGCGACGGCAGCATCGTTCCCGATTACGTGCGCCGCAACCTGGCATACCGACTCAGGGATCACAGGATTGACCTTGCCGGGCATTATGGAGCTTCCCGGCTGGACCTCTGGCAGCATGATCTCGCCGATGCCGGCTCGGGGACCTGACCCAAGCCATCGGATGTCGTTGCTGATCTTCATGAGGCTGACCGCCACGGTCTTCAGCGCCCCACTTGCTGCGACGATGTTGTCGAGCGTACTCTGCGCCTGGAAGTGGTTTGACGTCTCACGAACGGGCACCCCAAGCATGTCCGACAAACGCTCGCAGACTTTTGCAGCGAAGTCAGGATGTACGTTCACGCCTGTACCTACGGCTGTACCTCCGAGTGCTACCTCAGATAGCTCGTCCTCGGCTCCCCGGAGCCGCGACATTCCGCGTTCGACCTGGCCGGCGTGGCCAACGAACTCCTGGCCAAGCCTGACTGGCGTGGCGTCCTGGAGGTGAGTCCTGCCAGTCTTCAGGATCGGCATGAACTCTTCGCCCTTCTTCTCGAGTTCGGTCTGGAGCTCCTGAAGGGCAGGGATGAGGTCTTTGTGGATCGCCTTGAGCGCGGCAATGTGGATCGCCGTGGGAATCACGTCGTTGGACGACTGCCCCATGTTGACGTGGTCATTCGGGTGCACCGGGTCTCTCGATCCCTTAACGCCGCCCAGGTTCTCAATCGCACGGTTGGAAATGACCTCGTTGGCATTCATGTTCGTGGACGTGCCAGAACCCGTCTGGAAGATGTCCACTACAAACTCGTCGTCGAATCCTCCGTCAGCAACTTCGCGTGCAGCTGTCACGATCGCTTCAGAAGTGTCTGCGTCGAGCAGCCCAAGTTCTAGGTTGACTTCGCTGGCAGCCAGCTTTACCGAGGCAATAGCTTCGATGAAGGACCGGTTGAACCTGAGATCACTTATGGGAAAGTTCAGTACGGCCCGCATGGTGTTGGCGCCGTAGTACGCGTCGATGGGAACATTGAACTCACCCATCGAGTCTCTTTCCAACCTGAACTGCTGTGACTCTGACACTTTCAACTCCTCAAGGTACAGTCTTTGTGCTTCTGTTTGCGTTTCAAATTGCTCGTTATCGTGACAGATATCGTTTCAGAAAGCCAGCAGCTACCTCGCCCGCCTCGGCATGGAATCCCCGCATTGAGTGGTCTGCCCCAACGACCTCATGAAATTGCACGGGGCCTCGACACTCGTCGAGTATCCTCTGGATCTCCACGGACGGTGACACCCTATCCTGGGATCCTGCAATTACAAGTCGAGGCCGCTTGTCCCTGTTGAATCTCCTGCTCCTCAGAGCACCGAGTGTCGGCGCAATTAGCACCAGTGCGGAGGCCCTTCTGAGGTGCCTGAGACCCTCCAGGATTATCGTGGCCCCCGTCGAATAGCCTACGAGTGCGACCCGCCCGCCATGGACGGCAGGCCAGTGCCTCATGACGTCAAGGGCCGACTTGATGTCGTTGTGCTCCTCTTTACCATTGGTGAAGTCGCCCTGGCTGTCGCCCACGCCTCGGAAATTGAACCTAAGGGCAACCATCCCTTCGCGAACGACGGATTGACAAACTGCTGAAACGACCGGATCGTTCATGTTGCCGCCCAGCATCGGGTGAGAGTGGCACGCGATTACAGCCGGGATTTCACGCGCTCCCGGGTCTTGAGGAGACGCAATTATCCCCTCGAGTTCGAGCTTCTTGCTGTAGAAACCTATGGCTGACTGCCGCATTGTTACCGCTTCAACCAAGTAGTGAAGAACCGGGAGGCGGTCTCCCCGACCTCTGACTCGGATCCCCGGAAGAAGTGGTCCGCGCCCTTGACGACCTCTGCGTCGCACGGGTCGGCGTACCTCTTCGTCAGGAACCTGAACTGGTCGATCGGGAAGTTGTGATCGTGGTCTCCCAGTACGAACAGCTTGGGCTGGAGTATCTCCAGGCCGCTGAACGCTCGCACTTGCGCTGCGGGACAGGCGATAGCTGCTACGGCCTGAATGGTGGGGGAACTCATCGCGGCCTGCAGTGCGACGGAGGCCCCGAAGCTGTAGCCGGCCAATCCTATGCGACTGGCATCGACTCCCTCGGTCAGCGACAGCTCTTCGACGGCAGCCTCTGCGTCGTCCGTCTCTCCCGATCCCCAGTCGAAGGAGCCCTCGCTCTCTCCAACACCGCGGAAGTTGAACCTCAGCACGGCAAAGCCGTTTGCTGTCAGGCTGTCGGCAACTCCAATGACTACGCTGGAGTACATGTTGCCACCCTGTCTTGGGTGGGGATGACAGATCACAACGCCAGGAACTGCGTCTGAATGACCGCTTGGACGCTCAAGAATGGCTTCCAGATGAAGGTCGCCGCTGGATATGGTCAGTGGTTCGGCAATCGTCGTCAAAGCAGGATCATGTTAAGGTCACGATGTAGCGTTTGACAAGGCGGGTTGCTAGAATGGGCCGAGCGTGACGGAGCCACCGTGCGCAAGCTCTCAGCCGGAGGATTTTAGTATGCGAGTTGTAGACCTGCGTAGCGATACCGTCACCATGCCGTCGCCTGAAATGAGAAGAGCGATGTACGAAGCTGAGTTGGGCGACGACGTCTACGGAGAGGACCCAACCATCAATCTGCTTGAAGCAAAGGCGGCAGAGCGATTCGACAAAGAGGCCGCGGTATTCGTCGCAAGTGGGACTATGGGGAACCTGGTTTCTGTGCTGGCCCACGCCCAACGCGGTGACGAGATCATCCTGGGTGACAAGTCGCACATCTTCCGGGGCGAGGCTGGAGGGTCTTCCGTCCTGGGTGGCATCTCGTTCCACACGATTCCCAACGACGAACGCGGGATGCTAGATCCGGACGACGTTCGCGCGGCAATACGTCCAATCGATCCTCACATGCCGCGAACCGCGCTGGTGTGTCTTGAGAATACTCAGAACGCCTGCGGCGGCGCGGCACTGACACAAGACGACATGCACTCCGTAGCCTCAGTGGCCCGCGAATACGGACTTGGCGTCCACGTAGACGGAGCCCGCATCTTCAACGCATCTGTAGCGCTTGAGGCGCCGGTGTCGGAGTTGGCCCGTGACGCAGATTCAGTGACGTTCTGCCTGTCCAAGGGACTGAGCTGTCCCGTGGGTTCAGTAATTGTTGGTTCTGAGGACTACATCCTGGAAGCCCGGCGCTGGCGCAAGATGGTCGGTGGCAGCATGAGACAGGCCGGCGTGCTGGCCGCTGCCGGTGTCGTCGCACTCGATTCGATGGTCGACAGGCTTGCTGAGGATCATTCAAACGCGAGGAAGCTCTCAGAAGGGCTTGCCGAGATAGACGGCATCGACATTGATCCTGACGCACTCCCCTCAAACCTCGTCTTTTTCGAAATCGAGAGAGACGACTGGCCTGATCTGCACCGGAAGCTGGTCGACCGCGGGGTCAAAGGCGGAGGCGGCGGCAAACGCTGGCGGTACGTCACCCACTACGGAATCACCGAGGACGACATTGACTACACGCTGGAGACTGTCAGGGACGTCTTCTCTGACAGTTGATTCAGACCTGAATCCGATGTCCAGTGGGCGGGTCGCCAATTGAACGGCCCGCCCGTTTTCATTTGATGGGTGCTCGCATGACCAGACTATGCACCTGATACTCCGCAGCCCGCAGTTCCGCCTTTTCTGGACAGCGGGGATGTTCGGCGACGTGAGCCTGATAACGCACTTCACGGTTCACGGCTGGCTCGCCTTGCTTGTGACCGACTCTCCATTCTGGGTGGGGGCGACCGCGGGAGTGGGCGGGATCGGCATGACCGTTCTCGCACCGTGGGGAGGAGTGATAGTCGACCGGTTTCGCAAGGTCGATGTCATTCGCCTCGCGTCACTGTTCAGGGGTTTTGCGGCGGCCGCTCTGGCCTTCTTGGTGTTCACCGACTCGGTCGAGCTCTGGCACGTCCTTGCTTTCGCGGTTGCAACCGCGGCAACCGGGGCAACTCGAATGCCTGGTATGAAGACGCTTGCAATGGATATCGCTGGTGCGGAGAACCTCCTGGCGGCGATGGCTGCGCGAATGGCTTCGATGACAGTGGTGGGCGTCGTAGCGCCGCTAATGATCGGTCCAGTCGTGGACTCCGTTGGAATCGGGTGGGCCTACGTGGTCATTGCCCTTGGAGACCTGACCAGCGTCGCACTGATGAGCCTGGTCCGACCCCAGGATCCTGCAGAGACTACGGAACGGCGGTCCCCCCTGGACGAACTGAAGGAAGGCGTTAGCTATTCGCTGCGTCATCCACTGGTACGCACCATACTGGGAGTGATCCTGGTGACGGAGCTGTTCGGATGGTCGGCGGAACCGATGCTGCCCGTGGTGGTGAGGGACGTGCTCGGAGGGGGCGCGACTGGCTTGGGTCTTCTATTCGCGGCGGCCAGCGCGGGTGCAGCCGTGACGGCTTTCACTCTATCTTCCATGGGGAACGTGCCTTACAAGGGTTGGCTGATGGTCGGGGGCATATTCGGCTTCGGCTGTTTTCTGCTCTGCTTCTCGCTCTCGAGGAACCTGCAGCTTTCCCTGGTGCTGTTTGGCCTTGCGGGGGCATGCACAACCCTATACGAGACCGCAGGAGACACCATCATGCAGTCAGGTGTGGACAGGCGGATGAGGGGAAGGGTGCTGAGCTTCCAGGCCATGTTGTGGGGCGTATCTGGCATGTCCGGATTTCACTCGGGCGCACTCGCAAGTCACTTTGGGGCACCACTGGCAATCGGTGTAGGGGCCGTAGTGGTAATGATCGCCGGGCTGGTGTTGGCGCGATTTTCGCGCAGGCTCGATCGGCCGGTTGAACAGCGGGCGGTCAACCCTGTCTAGACCATCCCAAGACGTAAGCAGTCGCTCTCCTGGGCTAGCTCTCGGAGTCCCTGTCTCCCCACCAGCCTTTCAGTCTCTCGAAGACGGCCGCCTCGAATCCCTGCTCCGAAGGACGATAGTATCGACGTCCCTTAAGGTTGTCCGGCAGATTCTGGGTGTGGGTGAAGCTGCCCTCGTGGTCGTGCGCGTACTCGTAGCCCTTACCGTAGTCCAGTTCGCGCATCAGGCCTGTGACCGCGTTGCGCAGGTGAAGTGGGACCGGTTCGTTGGAGGTCCGCTCCGCATCTTTGATTGCTTCGCCAATGGCGGAGTAGGCCCTGTTGCTCTTAGGAGCAGTTGCCAGGTAAACAGTTGCCTCGGCGAGCGGGATTCTACCCTCCGGCATTCCAACCAGGCTCACGGCCTGCTGGGCGGCCACGGCGATCGACAATGCGCCGGGATCTGCAAGACCAATGTCCTCTGACGCAAGTATGACCAGCCTCCGGGCGATGAAGACTGGGTCTTCACCCGAGACCACCATTCGCGCCAGCCAGTAGATCGCCGCGTCAGGGTCCGACGCCCGGACTGATTTGATAAAGGCGGATATCGTGTCGTAGTGCTGGTCGCCCGAACGGTCGTATAGCGAGGTTCGACGCTGGATTGCGTCTTCCACGGTTTCGAGGGTGACGACTCGTTCCCCGGACTCATTTGGAACCGTTGCATGTACGGCCAGCTCGAGAGTGTTTAGCGCCGATCGTGCGTCACCGCTGCTGAGCGATATGAGAGCGTTTCGCGCGTCGGGTTCCAGGTTAGCCCCGAGCTGGCCGACACCTCGCTCATGGTCATCCATTGCGCTGTCGATGATGCCGGATACCTGATCGCTCGTAAGCTGCTTGAGCACGTAAACTCTGGCCCTCGAGAGCAGGGGGGATATCACCTCAAACGATGGATTTTCGGTAGTTGCCCCGATGAGGATGATCGAACCGTCCTCGACGTGGGGGAGGATGACGTCCTGCTGCGACTTGCTGAACCGGTGGATCTCGTCGATGAACAGGATGCTCCTCGTGCCGTTCATTCCCAGCCGGTCGCGCGATTCGGAGACGATACTGCGTAGATCCGCTACGCCGGACGTAACGGCGCTCACGCGGTCGAAGTGGGCGTCGATCTGGGAAGCAATGAGGTGTGCGAGCGTGGTCTTGCCCGATCCGGGTGGGCCCCAGAGAACCATCGAGGGGACATGTCCAGCCGCGATTGCTCTGGCGAGTACACTTTCTGGGCCAACGATGTGTTCTTGTCCGGCAAATTCGGCAAGAGTTCGGGGACGCATTCGCTCCGCAAGAGGCGCTACGGATTGCTGATATTGCCGACGGCTATGGTCGAAGAGCGTCATGCCGACGCGTTAGTTGCCATTCAGGCGCTGAATGGATGCACTTACTATCTCGTCCTGTTCGGGCAGCACCGTCCTCGGGTCGAGCATGACACTGTCGTCTTCGATTCTGCCGATGACTGGTGGCTTGCCCTTTCGTAATTCGCTGAGCACGACTTCGGGGGTTAGGTTCAATTGACCGCAATCAATCTTAAGGGCAACGGACTCAAGTGTTTCTCCGGGCAGGCTGCCACCCCCAATGGCCGACCTTGCGCTGACGACGCTTGCCCACGCTCCGGCGACGGACTGCCAGCGTTCGGCTCGTTCTGTAAGTACAGGTAGTGGGGAAGAGATCATTCTCCAGATCGGGACCTCTGACTCTGGCTCTCCGCTGATGTAGTGGAGCAGGGTTGCCGACAGGGCTGCCATGCTGAGCTTGTCTATTCGGACCGCCCTGGCCAGCGGGTGCCGTGACACGGTGGCAACGTAGTCGCTCCGTCCCGCAATTATCCCGGCCTGCGGTCCGCCGAGTAGCTTGTCCCCAGAGAAGAAGCTGAGTGCCACACCGGCAGCGACGCTCTCCTGCGGCATCGGCTCGTGGGCAAGCCCGTATCGGCTCGAATCCAGCAGGCAGCCGCTGCCGAGGTCGTGAAGTACCGGCACGCCTGAACTCTCTCCCACGCTTACGAGCTCCGCCGTCGTTGGCGCGTGCGTGAAGCCCATCACCTTGAAGTTTGAAGCATGCACTGACAGGATCGCTCCCGTCCGTTCATTTATTGCCGATGCGAAGTCCGAAGCGTACGTACGGTTTGTCGTTCCAACCTCAACAAGCGACGCGCCGCTCTGACGCAGCACGTCGGGAATCCTGAAACCACCGCCGATCTCGACTGCTTCACCTCTCGAAACGATCACTTCTTTTCCTGTGGCTATGGCAGCGAGCCCAAGCATTACCGCCGATGCGTTGTTGTTCACCGCCAGAGCCGCCTCGGCCCCCGTTGCCTGGCAGATCAGGTTCGAGACGTGCTGCTGCCGTGACCCTCGCTTGCCTTCGGTGAGGTCGAACTCAAGGTCGCTGTAACCTGCGGCGGCGACTCTCATAGCCTCGAAGCTGCTGCTGCTGAGGGGTGACCGGCCGAGGTTCGTGTGAAGTACGACGCCTGTTGCGTTTATCACGCCTTGAGGCCAGGGCCTCCACCTGGATGCGGCCTGCGAAGCTACGGACTTCGCTAGCGATTCAGTGTCCGGTGGATCCCCGCCGGTGCGGATGCACTCCCTGGCTTCCTCCAGCTCCTCTCGCACTATGTCCACAATTGCCGCGTGCGAGTACTTCTCGACTAGCTCAGCAATCGTGGGGTCGCCAAGCAAGTCATTGACGGACGGCAGCGCTCTATATCCTGTGACCATTGAAACTCCGCATCAGTGACTATACGTGGATTATATACCGATGCCGATCGCGTCAGGCCATTAGCTGGCTGCTCCCGAATTTGACCCTATTTCGGGGGCTCTAGTAGAATGTGACGACTTTCCCAATTGACGGTCCAAGTATATGTTCGTTATCGGCCTCACGGGCGGCATTGCCACGGGCAAAACGCTGGTGTCGGAAACGCTCCGCGACCTCGGGGCAACAATAATCAATGCTGACCTTGTGGGGCACGAGGCATATCTTCCTCACACAGAGACATGGCAGGCGGTCGTCGATGCCTTCGGAACGGACATACTCGACGACGAAGGCCAGATCGTGCGTCCGAAGCTCGGCGCGATCGTCTTCAGCGATCCATCCAAGCTGGAGCAGCTCAATTCCATCGTACACCCTCGCATCTATGCTATGATCAGCGATCGAATCGAGGGCCTGAAGTCTGAAGGTGTTACCGCAGTTGTAGTTGAGGCTGCGCTGCTGATCGAGGCAGGATGGACACCCTTGGTAGACGACATTTGGGTGCTGACCTCGCCGATCGAGCAGGTGTACTCCAGGTTGACGGGAAGGGGAATGTCCTCCGACCAGGCCCGCGCCAGGGTCGAGTCGCAGATGCCGCAGGATGAGCGAGTCACTCATGCCGACGTCGTCATAGCGAACGATGTCGGCGAGGCAGAACTTAAGAGCGCAGTCAAGGAACACTGGGACCAGAGAGTCGCATCGAAAGTACAAGGAGACCGGTAAGGCAGATGACATCACCAACGAGGACCCTGTTTCGAAGCTATATTATCGAGGAGTATCACCTCACTGAGGAGCCGTACTACGTTCCCGTTGGAGATGAGATCGAGCTGTTCGAAGCCGCCTATGCTCAGAAGATACCAGTAATCTTCAAGGGTCCGACGGGTTGCGGCAAGACTCGGTTCGTTGAGTATATGTCATACAGGCTCGGTCAGCCGCTGACAAAGGTCCGCCAGCAGCCTTCGGGAGTTGCGTCAGGCAACGGCAACACGGTGACGGATGACCGTGACCATCTGCCCCTCGTGACAATCGCCTGCCACGAGGACCTCACCGCCAGCGACCTCGTCGGTCGCTACCTGCTGGAAGGCGACGAGACCGTCTGGATAGATGGCCCGCTCACACGCGCCGTAAAGGCAGGCGGGATTTGCTACCTGGATGAGATCGTCGAGGCACGCAAGGACACGACAGTCCTGATTCACCCGCTGACCGACCACCGTCGCATACTTCCGGTGGAGAAGCGGGGAGAGCTGCTGGAAGCCGCCGACGGTTTCCTGCTGATCCTCTCTTACAACCCCGGTTATCAGAGCGCACTGAAGGACCTCAAGCACAGCACCAGGCAGCGGTTCATCTCGATTGAGTTCGACTACCCGCCGCGCGACATCGAGGCAGAGATCATCGCCCACGAGTCGGGAGCGGACGAGGATACCGCCATCCAGCTTGCCAAGCTCGGCGAGAAGATCAGGAACCTCAAGGAACACGGCCTTGGCGAAGGCGCCAGCACCCGTCTTCTGATCTATGCCGGCCAGATGATTTCGCAGGGTATCTCCCCCAGGCGCGCTTGCCAGGTCGCGGTCAACTGGGCCGTCACGGACGACTTCAACATTCAGCGCAGCATCGAAGAGCTGACGACTTCGATTTTCGAGTAGCAGAGGCCGTCCGCGGGTGGCGGGCGTGGGGTGAGGCCCGGACTTGGGCTCTGAATTCATAGGCGACGCCAGGCGCATCCTGGAGCGTCGCTCGGTGACTGTCGCCGAGGGTCATGCCATGGCCCCCGCCGCCGTGTTGCTCACCCTTTTGAATGTGGAAGACGACTTTCACGTCGTTCTGCAGAAGCGCTCCCAACAGGTGGAACACCACAAGGGAGAGATCTCCTTCCCGGGCGGAATGGCCGACCCGGAGGATGAATCGCTCTTACAGACTGCGCTTCGCGAGGCCCACGAAGAGATGGGCATCATTCCCGACGACGTGGACGTTCTTGGCCGACTTGACGACACGCCCACGATTACCGGGTTCATGATCTCGACCTATGTCGGGGTCGTGCAGCACCCGTATCCATTCGTACCCTCCAGCATCGAGGTTGCGGAAGTTCTTACCGTCCCGCTGTCGCACCTCAGGGACTCGAATGCCAGCAGGGTAGAGACCCACCTCGAGGGTGACTCCTTTCGCACGATGCCTGTATTCGTGCACGACGGACATGTTATATTTGGCGCTACCGCAAGGATTCTGGACCAGTTTCTCAGAGTGACTGCAGGTCTGCCTGTGTAAGGAGGATTCGTGAGTAACGAACAAACGCCCACCTTGGCGCAACTCAGGACCGAGTTCCGCAGGTTTCCAGCCCCGGTCATCGAGGAGTTCGACAAGGCTCGCTCGAAGATGCCCAAGACCATGGAGGACGGAAACATCCTTCTGTGGGGTCAGGCCGGCCTGAAGATCGCCGATCAGACAGTCCGTTCCTGGGAAGCTACGTCGCAATACTTCCGGGTCAGCCCCAAAGTTGTTGCGTACATGCCGTTCAGCTATTTCATGAACTGGACGGCCTGCGGCGCCAAGCTATGCAACGAATCTCCGACGCTGGCGGCAGCCTACTTTGAGGCCTCCCCTGCGGCGATGAGCAAGTTGCGGT
Organism: Dehalococcoidia bacterium; assembly: GCA_965116405.1. Classification (GTDB taxonomy): domain Bacteria; phylum Chloroflexota; class Dehalococcoidia; order Lucifugimonadales; family UBA1123; genus VXRN01. The sequence goes on along the minus strand of OZ220685.1, from coordinate 3,382,828 downwards.
CTCGGCACATCGAGAGTTGGGCTGAGCTCGGAGGCAGTCTCTACAAGGGTACATGGAAGTCCTCTACGCTGGCCTGCAAGTTCTTCACTTACAGTCCCGCGTTGATGGAGAGCCTCACGTTCCAGGAGCTTGAGCGCTTTGTGGCATTCCTTGACGCACTTGCGCACAGGTCTTACGACCTTGCATCAGAGTGCCTCGCGCTTGGCACACAGATATTCCCGCTAATCGGGGAGGACAAGACTGCATTCATAACGCTCGCGTCGGCGCTGGTAGACTCCGGCTGGCGTGAGGTCAAGAGCTTCTTCGACGCAGGCGCAAAGGCGCTTCCCAAGATCGACCCGGAGCAGCGCTTCAGGTTCCTGAAGATCGCCGAAGACCTCGTCCACAAGGGTGGTTCGAACATACCTGGCGTTATGCTTGAGACTTCGCAGGCGTTCGCCGAGATAGACCCTGACCTCCATTCGAGGGTGCTCACGCTTTCAGAGCAGCTAATAGCAGAGTCCCCTGAGGCCGTCCCGAGCTTCATCGAAGCATCGGCGCAGGTCATGGACCGGCTGTCAATGTCGCAGTTCGAGCGGTGGTACGAAGAGGGAGTTAACCTGCTTCGACAGAACCCGGACGGGGGCTTGGCTTACTTCAAGATCGAGTCGGCACATTCGGAGACGATGATCGAGGCGCTGTCGTCCGGCGTTGAGTTCGACCGGATCAAGGCAATAATGGAGATGTACTGCCGGGGACTCGCGGGTGAAGAAGTCAAGCTTTCATCTTCGCCGGAACTGGTGGAGCGTAACATCGGCTGGGTCTCGGCTGCGTCTCCGACGACTGAAGGCTCCACGGTATATCTGCCGGACGTCGTGGACAGGTACCACTCCAAGGACGAGAACTTCTCCTGGTTCAAGGTCGTTTCAACTCACCAGGTTGCGCGCCTCGAGTTTGGCAGCTTCTTCTTCAAGTTTGAGAAACCGTCGGCTTTGTTCGAGAACCGCAGATACGAGGTCGAGAAGCAGCGCCAGGAGCAGCCAGCCGGCCTGGAGGGAATGGATAACCTTTCCTCAGAAACGGCTGATGAGGGACTCGATCGATCCTGGATTACAGATATCCAGCGGTTCTTCAACCTGTTTGACGATCGAAAGCTAGCGCTGGACGTCTTCACAGTAGTGGAGGATGGCCGGCTGGACTTTAGGGTCAAGTACGAGTATCCGGGCATCAGAGCTGCCTATGAGCGAGTACAGATGGACTCATGTGAGGGGCGACCCGAGATCACCTCCCTCCCTGCCAGAGAGGCGGTGGTCGAGTTCCTCGTCCGCCTGAGCCTCCAGCAGTACAGGGAGATACCGGCCCCGACCGATTACGTCGATCAGGCCCTGCAGGTCGCGGCGATCGCCCGACAGATCCTGGACGCCGAAGCCACAGTAGAAGACACGGCAGAGGCCACGCTTCGCATCTACGCGATCATCTCTTCCATTCCCAACGAGGAGGTCCCTCCTGACGAGTGGGACGACGTAGATGTCGATGAGGAACAGGAGGAAGAGTACTCCGATCCTGACGATATGCAGCAGATGCTCCAGCAGATGGCCATGGGTATGGACATGGAGCTTCGGCCCGACGAAGAGCAGGACTATGAGTCGTCCGAAGAAGTCGACTACCGAGGTGACTTCAAGCCGGAGCTGGTCCAGCTTCTCACCCAGCTTCGAATGCAGCAGGACGCAGGCGCGGAGACTAACGGCGAGCCCATCACACAAGAACAGCTCGAAGAACTCTTGCAGAACAGTGCCGAGCTAGACCTGCAAGCCGTGGAGGGAGACCTCCAGGAGACCCAGGGAATGTTCGCGGACAATCTGCTCAAAGAGGCGGGGATGCAGCTCCCTGACAATCCCGATTTCAGTAACGGTCCGTTCGTGCACATTGATGAAGACGGCGACTCACTGGAGGCAAGCGAGCCCCAGACTTTCGTTTACGACGAGTGGGACTTCAGGGCTGCGGACTACAAGCCGCGCTGGTGCATTGTTAGACAGAAGACGATGGCTGAGGGCGATCCTAACTTTTATGGCGCCACTCTTCACAGCTATGGCGGCCTTGTAACTAGGATTCGACGCCAATTCGAAATGATGGTTCCTGAGATGTTCCGCCGCGTGCGCAAGCTTGAGGACGGCGAGGAGATCGATATCGACGACCTCATCGAGGCTATCGTCGACATGAAGACCGGCGCCAGTCCCTCGGATAAGTTCTACTGGCGCAGGAACAAGGTGCAGCGGGAGGTCGCGGCCGCGTTCCTGCTGGACACCAGCGCATCGACTGCTGAGGCCATCGATGAGGGCAAGCGGACCGCAGATGACTGGGACGCCCCGGACGATCCCGTGGAGTACATGGTGTGGTTGCGCACACGGCGAGGCGAGGCCGCCCGTCGCTCGTATAAGCGGATCATCGATGTCGAAAAAGAGGCGATTGTCCTGATAATGAACGCCCTCGAGGCGATTGGAGACATCTACGGGATCTACGGCTTCTCGGGCTACGGCCGCGAGAACGTCGAGTACTACACGATCAAAGATCTTGACGAGGCGTTCTCAGACCGCGTCAAACGCCGGATCGACCGGGTAGCGCCCCTGCACGCAACCAGGATGGGCCCCGCGATTCGGCACACGATCTCCAAGCTCGAAAAAGCCGACGCACGGACGAAGATTCTGTTCCTGGTCAGCGACGGTCGTCCTCAGGACAGGGGATACAGCAGGGAGGGCGTCGAGAAGGAATACGCAGTTCACGACACGCGCATGGCGCTGGAAGAGGCGCGACGCAAGGACATCAATGCGTTCTGCCTGACGGTCGACAAGAACGGCCATGACTACCTGAAGACCATGTGCGCTGACATGGGCTACGAGGTACTCGACAACATCTATGATCTGCCGGAGCGTCTCCTGTTCCTGTACAGGCGCCTAACGATGTAGAGATCCTCTAGGTTTAGATTGCCAATCAATAAGGCCGCGATCTCTGATAGGATCGCGGCCTTATTCGTTACCGTGGCAGTCGCGCAGACGACGAACAGTCAGCCCCAGTTCGAGTCCTGTCCCCCAGAACCCGTTTCCACGACTCTGGCCAGTTCGAGCAGTGTGTGCGTAACCGCGCGACCACGAATGCGCAGTCGACGGGTAGGGTAGGAGGCCGACCTTACGTAGCTTTCGGTACCTGCAGCAATTCCTACGTGAGTGGTCCCGACCGGACCTGACTGGTCGGTGGGCTCTGTGACAAGCCCTGTGACGGCAAGTCCCACGTCTGCGTCGAAGCTCTCTCTGACGGCACGGGCCAACCCGGCAGCGTTCTCAGGAGTCGGACTGGCCCCCGAACCGTGCGTATCGCCCAGCATCTTCACGGCCGAACCATTAGACGCGAGGACGACTCCGCCGACCATTGTGTCGGCTGACAAAGGCGACTCCAGGAGCGTGCTGGACAGTAGTCCTCCGGTGAAGCCTTCCGCGACGGCAAGCGTGAGGCGCCGTTGCACCAGGGCGTTGAGAGAGGCTGTTACTGCTGTGTCGTCATCTTCGCCCCAGATCGCGTGTCCGGCAATCCTCCTGATCTCGGCCTCCAGAGGTTCAATCATCTGCCTGGCATTCTCCTCGGACTCCGCACGCGCTATGGCTCGAAGGTGGATGCCGTCCTGCTTGGAGTAGATGCCAAGTGAGGGATTCTCGCTCTCGAATAGGGGCGAGAGCATTTCATCCAGTCCCCCTTCCGTGATACCGAATGTCTTCAGCGTGCGAGTCACTATGAAGACTCCGGGATTGAGGTCACGGAGGCCTGGGCCGACAACCGACTCCCACATGCCTGTGATCTCTCTGGGCGGCCCTGGCAGCGCGGCGATAACCCGCCCGCTGCGCTCAACCCACCATCCGGGCGCCGTGCCCATGGGGTTTGGTATCACCCTGGCCGAAGGAATTAACGTGGCCTGCTTTATGTTCGTCTCCGGCATCGGCATTCCGCGACTCTCGAACTGCGATCTGAGATGGGCCAGGAGGTCGTCTTGTACCTCCATCCTCTCACCCATCACGGCGGCGATGGATTCGCGTGTCAGGTCGTCGGACGTCGGTCCAAGGCCTCCGGTAGTGACGGTGACGTCTGATCGTTCCCAGGCGCGCCTGATGGCCTCCTGAAGCCGCTCAGGATGGTCGCCCACCTTGGTTGCCCATGTCAGGTCAATTCCTATTCGTGCGAGCTGCTCGCCGATGTAGGAGGAATTCGTGTCGACGGTCTCGCCCATCAGGAGTTCGGTCCCAATGGATATGATCTCAGCATTCATCTTGAGCGCTCCGCGGGTGATTTTTCCTTGCCGAGACTGAATACTGACGGCTCAGGTCACTCCTAGGCAATTGCGCGCAAGTATATCCTCAGCAGTTGAAGGGGACAATTCGGCAGGGTACGTAGTCTGCGCTGTGCAGATGCTGGAGAACGAGCGGACGAGTTTAACCTGAGCTGGCCGTCTCTTCGGCGTCACCGTACGGAACGTTCTCAACGAGCTCGAACATGGCATCGGCCCAGTCAGCCCTGATCTTTATGAGCGGTGTCGCCGCGAGATCGGAGACCGGGGTAGCGTAGTAGTGCTGCCCATCCTCTGTGAGGCTGCCGAAGGCGAACAGCACGCCGTCAATGAACCGGGTGCCGCGTTCGGTAGTGCCGGAGAAACGGATCTCTATGGACCTGCCTTCGTATGGCTCCTCGGGTCCCTTGAACTCCATGCCCCAGTCGATGAAGTCGCGGCTTCGGACCCGGTACTCCTCAACCTCAAATTCCTGAGGGCCGCCGATGAGCGGCAGGTACTCTGCCCACATCTCATCATCGAGAGGACGATTCTCCTCGTCCGTGTCAAAGTGCCTGGCGAACCACTCACCGTCTTCGTGCTGAATACGAAGGAACGGGCCGTCCGGCTCCCCTACCTCACCTGTGTAGATGTTGACCTCAGTAATGGTCTCGGGGTCCCGGTACACCCACCACTTGGGCAGTGGAGGCTCGTTTGCCAACCTCGCGAGCACCTCTCCCCAAATATCTGCAATCAGGAACAGCTCATCGAATCCGATGACCTCGCCATAGTGGTGATTGCCGTCGGTAGTCTTGTCGCCAAGCCTGAACTCAAGCTCGCGATCAGCGGTCAGCCCGAGCCTCACAACCAGGTTGGGTTCATCTAATCCGTACTCTGCGGGATCGTCGATGGTTGCCCGGACTTGCGAGAAATCGGCTTCGAATCCCGACGGGCCGGACGTGAGGTCCCTGCGAGTCTGAGGACCACTTACAAGTAGGACGATGCCGCCCCAGCGCATGTGTGAAGGCGGAATGCCGTCGAGGCGTTCGAAGACCCACGCGTCCTGATCATTCTTGAGAAAGCGTTCCGTGTTTCCACCAGCACTTACTTCAATGCTGATAATGTCATCGAAGCTGACCTGGTAGAACCAAGGGGACTTTGGCGGTCGCTCTTCTTCCTGCACGAACGGATTGATATACGCGACCACGCCAACTATGGCCGCGACAACGACTAGAGCAACGGTAAGCTTCCAGTTCATAGGGTCGTCTGCCTCACCGTCTGCGCCACCAGACGCCAACAGCAATTACAAGCATCAGAACTGGCGGCAGGAACCAGCCGGTCCACTTGATGAAATCGCGCTCCCGCTGGTTAAGCACCAGGACGCGAATGGGAATCGCTGGCTCACGTATGGAAATCAGTTCGTAGTCGTCTGCAAGCCAGTTGACGGAGTTAAGTAGCAGGTTCGCGTTGTCGCTCTGAAAGAAGAACTTGTTCCGCGCGAAATCGGAATCGCCAATGACGATAATCTTGGTGAGATTGTTTTCTCCAGGCACTATCTGGCCTGCTAGGGAAGCGCCTGCTTGCATGACCGCAGCAACATCCAGTGGTCCCTGGATGTCCTCACCTGGGGTGAACTCAGTCACTTCCTGGTTTGATTCCATCCAGCTCGCCGGAGTGGTCCCAGCCAACCTGGTGTAGGACATAAACGCAGGAAGATCCTCCAGGGGAAGGACCGGCAGGACTGCCGTAGCGTCGGTGAAGAAGACGTTGTTTAACTGATCCGCGATGGGTACGCCGGTAAGTGCGCTGGTACCGAACTGCGCGTTGGAGCGCTGTACCATGGGTGAAGTTGCTTCACCTGCCACGTTGCTGATCAGGTCCGCGATTCTGAATTTGCCAACCGCCAGCCCCCAGGTTGCCAGCAACTCCCTGTAAGAGTCGGGGGCGTCTGGATCAAGCAACAGGATGACCTTGCCTCCGCCTCCCAGGTAGTCGGAGACCGCCTGCATTTCGTCCTCATCTAGGTTCTGCTTGGGGCCGGGGATGACCAGAACTGCCGCGTCGTCCGGTACACTTTCATCTTGCTTTAGGTTGAGCGGGAAGACGCTGTAGTTGTCTCGCTGCATCCCCTGTATGGCAAAGTCAAAGCCTTCGTCATCAGTCTCACCTGTAAGAGACCGAGTTATGGAGGACTCACCGTGGCCGGTGAGGTGAAAAACACGCTTCTGTTGGGTACCTGTGACGACGAGAATGCCCGTGACGAAGTCCTGCTGGGTGAAGCTGAAGACTCCTTGATGCACTCCCGTGTCGATGTCTTCGAAGACCACGACAGGGAACTCGGTCACGTCGTAGTTTACGGCGATGCTCCGGTTCAGCTCAGGGTCTATGAAGCGATATGTGAAGTTGCCGCTTCGTCGAGCGAACTCGTTGAGAAGGTCTTCCGTCTGTTGTCTTGTAAGAGTGGAGTCTCTGTCGGTGGGGGAGAAGAAGGCGTTTGCCCGGATCGGCCCCTGCAACGAGTCCAGCACCTGCAGGGTCTGCTGTGCCGGGCTGAAGATTCGAGTTGCTGTGACGTCAAGCCTGCTTGGACTTCGGAACAGGAGGAAGTTCAGGAGGATCAGGATGATGAAAAAGGCGACCGTCATGATTGCGACATTCGTTCCATAGCGGCCCTGTCGCCCCGCCATGAAGATTGCAACCGCGCGAGGAGAGAGAACGAGCGCGATGAAGAGTAGGACGAGCCCGATGATGAGCACGGAAATCGAGAAATTACCGAGCTCGTCGATCGTCAGGAAGAGTACGACTCCGGCGATCGTCGCAATGAGTCCGACTACTGCCCCGATAGCGCTCCAGAAGCCTGTGGACTTGAGAGTGTCCAACAGGTCCATGCTAATCGACTGACGACGATCTTGAGGCCTTGACAACTATCTCCACCTACGGGTTTCGAGCGATCTGATTGTCAGGAACAGGAAGATTGCAGTCAGCGAGAGGAAGAAGACTACGCTGGAGGTATCGATCACTCCGCGACTGAAGTCGACGATGTGTTCATTCATCGACATTCCGTTGAACACTTCGCTGGCGATGCCAGTGACGATGTCAGCGATCAGGTTCACGAAAGAGAGCATCAGGAGAATTGCTATGCCAACTACGGCCGCGACGATCTGGTTGCTGGAGAGCGAGGAGCCAAGAAGGCCGATTGCCAGCGCCGCCGCTCCGTAGAGCAACAGCCCAAGGTATCCACTCAAGACCGGTCCTGTATCCGGGTCGCCGAATGAGTACATCAGCACAACGTAGTAGAGCGTCACTGCGACGATGGCTGCGAGGATCAAGAAGCTGGCAATGTACTTGCCCAGAACGACCTCCCAATCGCGCACCGGAGAAGTCAGCAGCAGTTCCAGTGTGCCCAGCTTCTGTTCTTCTGCCAGCAATCTCATCGTCAGCAGCGGGGCGAGAAAGATGATGAAGAAGCTCGCCCATTCAACGATGCCGCGAACGCCCGCCTCAGCAAACGGGGCCGTTACGTCCGCAACGAAGAACACGCCCGTAAGGCCGAGGAACATTGCCCCCACGATATAGGCGGCGGGAGTACCGAAGTAAAGCTTGGTCTCTTTCCAGGCAATGTTGAACGTGTTCACGCGGCGCTCTCCGCGTTTCCGTTTATGATGTCCTCTTCCACAGTAGTCAGCCTGAGGAAGATCTCTTCGAGCGACATAGTTACGCCCTCGAGCCGGTGCAGTTCCCATCCGTACTCAATGACCTTCTGCGCGAGCGCCGCCCTGATTTCAACACCTGACTCGGACTCAACTCGATACTGGGGCAGTTCGCCTCGCTGAATGTTGAACCGGTTGGCAGTCTCAACACCTGGCACTTCGGAAAGTGCGGCGAGCACCTCCTGCTGCGGACCCTTGACCTGCAGATCGACCCGCTCGCGGCCGAGAAGCCTTCGGGCGAGACTGTCCGGCTCGTCAATGGCCACTATCTGGCCTTCGTGAATGACGATTACTCGTTCGCAGATCTGGCTGACCTCTGGCAGTATGTGCGTGCTGACGATCAGCGTGTGCTCGCCACCGAGGTCCTTGATGAGCTGGCGGGTCTCAACCACCTGTATGGGGTCGATACCTATTGTCGGCTCGTCCAGTACGAGCACGTCCGGTTCGTGGATGATCGACTGGGCGATTCCGACGCGCTGCCGGAAGCCCTTGGACAACTTGCCGATGATCGAAGTGTAGTAGTCCTCTAGGTGACAGATCTCGACCACGTCATCGATGCGCGTCCTGATTCGAGCAGCGTCCATACCTCTGATCTTACCCATGTAGTCGAGGTACTCTCGCACATTCATCTCGGTGTACAGGGGAACCGTCTCCGGGAGGTAACCGATGTGGCGCCTAGCGTTTAGAGATTCCGTCACCACGTCGTAGCCCGCCACCGAGATATTGCCTTCAGTGGGGGGGAGGAACCCCGTGATTATCTTCATGGTTGTCGACTTACCTGCGCCGTTTGGCCCAAGGAATCCGACGATCTCCCCTGGTTCCACCGTGAAGCTGATGTCAGTGATGGCAGGGAAGTTCCCGAAGTATTTTGTTACGTTATTGACTTCAATCATAGGTCGCTATGTCCCGGTCGACATTGCGTGTCACGCTTGTCGGGGCTTATTTGCCCCCTTCTAACTGATTATTTACGAAGGTTCACCGACAGAGGATTCACTTGTCAGCCTCTGCCAAAAAACCAAGGGGATTCTAATTCAAGCCATTCCGCGCTTTCAAGGCAGGTTGTCCAGATTTCAGGCTGGATGCTAAGCTAATTGCCCACTGCGTTAGGTTTAATTTCGGCCTCGCAGCGCAATCGAAACGCCTACTTGGAGACGCCTTCTTTGCATCTGGTTATCGACGGTTACGAGGCAGACCCTTCCTCCCTCAGGGACGTAGACCTGGTCCACGACTTCCTCGACTGGTTTCCCGATCGAATCGGGATGACTCGGATCGCGCCGCCACAAGTCTACACCTATCGGAGCCATAAAGAGCAGGACTGGGGTGTCTCGGGCTTTGTGCTGATTGCCGAAAGTCACATCACTGTGCACACCTTTCCCGATCGCGCCTACCTGAACGTCGATATCTTTTCGTGCCGAGAGTTTGATTCAGTTGAATCGCTTGAGATCGTGAAGAAGTGGTTCGGTCTGGACCGCACCGAAAGCCGCGTGCTGGAAAGGGGTCTCGAGTACCTCGACACGACTGAGGCCTACACGGGTATGGTCCGTGAACGGATCGGCCTCCACCCGTCCAAGGGGAGCAGTTGAACTCCGGGTCATCTTCCTACGTTTGGCAGACATTCCTCGATACGCCGCCGGAGGAGCACGACTACCAAACGTCTCGCTTTATCGTGATACCCGTTCCCTATGACGGCACAACATCCTTTCGCACCGGTTCTCGATATGGCCCGGCGGCCATAATCGATGCGTCGCGCCACCTTGAGGACTTCGACATCGAACTGGGCTGCGACCCGTCCAAGTCTGGGATCTACACCATGCCCGAAATCACCCCGGACGCCTCAGGGCCCCGGCGTGTTATCGAGCAGGTGAGGGGGGCAGTGGAGGATACGCTCAAGCTGGACAAGACACCGGTCCTGATCGGTGGCGAGCACACGTTAGCCGTCGGCGCCGTCAGGGCCTGCTCGGACAAGTACGAAGATCTGTCTGTGCTTTATCTCGATGCCCACGCTGACCTACGGGAATCTTACATGGGCACGAAGTGGGGACATGCGTCGGTGGCGCGAAGGATCTCTGAGGTCTGCCCGATTGTTGAGGTAGGTGTGCGGTCGATCAGCGAGGATGAGTTCCAATTCGCGCAGGGCGAGCGGCGGGTAGATATCCACTATTGGCCGACAGACGGAGATGAACGGGATCTTCACGACACTGTCTGCGGTCAACTGACGCCGAATGTCTATCTCTCGATAGATCTGGATGTCATGGACCCATCGATCATGCCTGCCGTGGGGACTCCTGAACCGGGCGGGATGAGTTGGTGGGACACAGTCAGGTTGATTCGTGAGGTGTCGCAGCACTCCCGCATCGTAGGGTTCGATCTGGTAGAGCTGAGTCCGGAAGAAGGTCCAGTCGCGTGCTCGTCTACGGCGGCAAGGCTTGCCTACAAGGTAATGGGCTACATCCTGACGGGCTGAGGTCTTGTACGGTACAATTGGACACCGCATTCGCTGGGCAGTAATCGAGGGACCAATACGGTGGTAGGGACCGACAGGCTAATCTACATGGACTACGCCGCGACTACTCCGGTTAGACCGGAAGTTGTGCGGGCCATGCTTCCTTACTTTTCGGAGAACTTCGGCAACCCATCGAGCATTTACGAACTGGCTCAGGAGAGCAGGGGAGCCGTAGATCGAGCGCGCCGAACCATCGCCCGCGCCCTTGGTTGCAGAGCCAGCGAGGTCGTCTTCACGTCAGGTGGGACCGAGGCCGACAACGCCGCAATCAAAGGTGTGGCCACTGCCCTTAGGAACATTGGCAATCATGTAATCACCTCGAGCATTGAACACCACGCTGTCCTGCATGCCTGTCACCAGCTGGAGCAGTTTGGCTTCGAGGTTACCTACCTGCCTGTTGACGAGGATGGGCTCGTCGATCCTGACGAAGTGGCCGAGGCGATAAACGACCGAACGGTCCTGGTAAGCGTAATGCTCGCCAACAACGAGATCGGCACTATAGAGCCCGTCGCCGAGATTGCGGCTGCCGTTCAGAGAGAGGCCGGCAGGATCGGCCGCAAGATCTGCGTTCATACCGACGCTGTACAAGCTGTCGGTGCAGTTGATGTGAATGTGCAGGACCTGGGAGTCGATCTTCTCAGCCTGTCCGGCCACAAGCTGTATGGCCCCAAGGGAATAGGGGCCCTGTACATTAAACGCGGAACGCCGTTTGAGCCATTGATTCTCGGAGGCGGTCAGGAACGTGAACGACGGTCGGGCACTGAAAACGTACCATCGATTGTGGGCCTAGCGGAGGCTATGCGCCTCGCCGAAGTGGAGCGCCCTGAGGTGACACCCCGCCTCACCAAGCTCCGCGACAAGATCATCAGCAGCATAGAAGAGCGAATACCAAACGCGAAGCTGAATGGCCACCCGGCTGTCAGGCTTCCCAATAACGTTAACGTCTCGTTCGAAAACGTGGAGGGCGAACCCATACTGCTCGGGCTGGACTTTGCCGGCATCTGTGCGTCAAGCGGGTCTGCCTGCTCGTCAGCGAGCCTGGAGCCGTCCCATGTCTTGACCGCCATCGGACTCCCGGCGGATCTGGCTCAGGGCAGTCTGCGTATTACTATTGGACGAGATACAACCGACGATGACGTGGATTACATGATTGAGACTCTGACAGATCTGGTTGGCAGGCTGAGATCTATGCCTTCCCTGTCGAGTGTTTAGTAGGAACCCGGTACATAGCATTGTTGCATCGAACACATTCTGACTCGTCAAAACCGACTCCTCGTTTCAAATTCAAACTGGCAGCATGGTCCATGTGGGTCCTGCTCCCGCTCATGGTGTTGCTGCCACTTCTGTTCGCCTGTTCAAGCGAGCCTGACATAATCGCTGTCAGGGGCCGCAGTATAGAGATCCACGCCGAACGGCCCGTGATATTGGAGAAGGTGTCTTACGCCACGGGGACCGGCGAACACCGAGTGCTCAGGCCACGTGCTTCCAACAGGCAGCTCGCCGCCGTGCTCATCACCGTGGTGAACAGGACCAGCACCGTTATGCCGCTGCTTGTCGATCCCGAGGCTGCCAGGTTGGGAGATCGCAGGGGCGAGCGCATTCAGGCAATGGACCCATTCGACCGTTTCGGCACGGTCGACGTGCCTGATACTGACGAGGACAAGTACTCACCGCTTCTATGGGGTGATATACAGCTGGACCGCAACTTCCAGGTGCAGGGCTGGGTTGTCTTCGACGTCCCCAAGGGACTGACCCTAGGCACACTTTGGTGGGACGAAGTGGACGAAGTGGTGGCGGACTTCGTGGAATACCGCCGGCGTTAGTTAATTCTGGTCCCATCAAGAGCGCTTATCCCCGCCTCCATTTGGCGACAATTCAACCTGCTGGCGGTTTCGCCTGTCGAAACGGTCAAACATCGAATATAATGGGTAGGTATGCAGGTCCGCTTAAGAAAGCCTGAATGGAGTAACTAATGGCAAATGCAGTTGAGATTACAGACGCCACTTTTGAGGACGAAGTCGTTAATTCCGACGTTCCTGTAGTGGTCGATTTCTGGGCAGAGTGGTGTGGTCCCTGTAAGATGATCGCTCCCATTGTCGAAGAGCTTGCGGGCGAGTACGCCGGCAAGGTCAAGTTCACGAAGCTGGATGTCGACTCTAACCCCAAGACAGCCATGCAATTCGGGATCAGGGGGATTCCTTCGCTTCTCATCTTTAACGATGGCAAGGCCGTAGACCAGGTGGTTGGAGCCGTTCCTAAGTCCATGCTCAAGAAGCGTGTCGACGAGGCGATAGCCTAAGGACAGGCCCACGAGAGTGGGCCCACTCGACATCGGCCCGGCGACTCTCCTGAAGATACGTCCGGGTGCGTAATACCCTGGGAGCGGATAGGGCCTGGTGGCTCTCGCGGTCTTCAAAACCGTCCGGCGGCAACCCAGCGGTTGGCGCGGTGGGTTCGACTCCCTCTCGCTCCCGCCAGACCTCCCAGGAATAAACTAAGACGACCACACCCTTACATGGGTGTGGTCGCACTGTTCTTGTGACTGTGTGGGCGAGGTGACCCCGCCCAAAACATAACGTCTACTTTTGCGCGAGGAGTATGGACAGCACGTCAGGGGCGGCCTTGGCCGCAAGTTCTCTAAGTTGCTCCATCGTCCTGCTTCCCAACGGGTGCGGAACCACCACGTACGGGTAGTCGGGAACTCCTCCCAACGCCGCCATGGCGTCAGCGCTTGTGATGAATGGCTCTGTGCAGATCACCGCTGTCGGGACTCCGCGCTTCTCGAGGGTAATTCCGTCGTGCACACTGCACGATGAGCAGGACCCTCAATCGCCCGACGACGTGACTACCACGTCGCACTTATCGACAAGTTCGTCGATGATGTCCTCAGGGCAAGGCCGGGACGCATTGTGCTTGTTGCGCTCCACTACGGCTCCGAACTCGAACCTGTCAGCCAGCACGTCGTGAATCGCCGTGAGCATCTCCACCGAGTTCAGCTTTCCGTTTGCAAGTAGGCCTAGCGTGAGTCCATCCAACGTAGTTGGACGGTCCGCTACGACTCCTTCCGCCGGCAGGGGTTCTACCGTCGGGTCTAATACTACGAGCCCTGTTGCAGTTGTCATGGGCATCCTCCTCTGATTCCTAGACTAACTTGGTCACCGATCTCGATCCAGTTCCTCCGCTCCACAAAGGTATCACGCAGGAAAACGCTCCGGCACCACCGCCTGCCACGACCACTGAGATGCCGTCCGAACTGGTTAAAGAGTGGAGCTCATCATCTGGTTTGCCCACTTCGTCCCTGATGTACCGCCCCGCTGAGCGCCACTCATCGATTGGCCGCTTCGCCGAATCGTGAAGGAACTCGCGCACCTGCTCTTTGCTCCAGCCCGAGCGCTCCAGGTTTCCGATGTGCTCGGGACAGAGGACGACAACGACCTCCCCCTGGTTCCAGCCTCCTCCGCCAGCGTACATGGCCTCACGGAAAGAGACCAGAATCTCCTCCGGTCGCTGATACGCGTGGTTGTCGACCTGGATAGGGGACAGCGCGGCGAACAGGGAGATCGTGCTCTGCTCCTCGGAGAACCCCCTTCCGGTCTGGAACGGCTCCCATGGCGAGACGTCCTCTGCCTCCGCCATGCACCACGTGTATTTTCCCGGATGGCCAAGGGTAGCCTTGTCGATCTCTCCAGACTGAGAGCCTGTTGCGTTGATGATGACCAGGCGGATCGCTCGCCCAATGGTCGCGTTCGCTCGATGACCGGGTCCAAACACGCTTACACCGGAGTTTAGCCCGATCTCCTTGGCAACGGGCCCGTTCACCAGGGCCAGGACGGCTGCGCCCTGCGTGCTGGCTGTGATGGCGTGCAGATTGAACTGGGGCTCGCTCATGGCTTCAACGGCAGCAGCGACGACTTTGAAGTACTCGGGCTTGCATCCTGCCATGACGGCGTTCACCGCCACCTTCTCCGCCGTGATCACTCGGCCCTTGGTCGGCTCCGTTGCGAGAATGTCCGCAGGATTGCGTCCTCCTGCCTCCAGGCATGCGTTTACAAGGTCGGGAGTTGGAGGAACGATCGGAAGCCCGTCCGTCCAACCACGGTCCATGAATTCTTCCACGACTTCGCTGTAGGAGTCGAACTCCAGTCGTGCCGAACTTAGCTGGTCGCTTGTCATATACAGCCTTTCATGTGTACTTCTCGGCGATTATATGAAGCGTCCAGACTGCGGTCAAACTGACGGAGACAGATCCAGATTGTCCGGAGATTTCTCAACTAGCGCGTATGTGCTATCCTTGCGACCAGTCACCGGAGCGTTCCGGCAGACGCGGAGGTGTCGATTGGTCGATGTCGAAACGTCCAGATTCACTCCTGTCCCGAATCCAGCGGGCGGAGTAGAACCCAACTTTGCCCATCCGAGCGAGTTGGAGTTCGCAAGGATTCTGGACTTTTATGGGCTTCAATGGGACTATGAGCCGCTCTCTTTTCCACTTCAATGGGATGGGGATCGGGCTACTGAAATGCTCACGCCGGATTTCTACCTCCCTGACCTCGACCTTTATCTCGAACTGACGACCATGAAACAGTCGTTGGTCACCCAGAAGAACCGCAAGCTCAGGCGCCTTCGGGAACTCTACCCAGACGTTAACATCAAGCTGCTGTACCGTAGGGACTTCCATCGGCTACTGGCCAAATTCGGGTTCGGCCCACTGGTCGAATCGGATTTACCGGGGATCTCCCGAGTACTGTACTCCGAGCGTCAGATTCAGCAGCGGGTCCAGGAACTGGGGCGAGCGATCACCCGTGACTATTCCGGCAAGCGTCCAGTCCTGATTGGAGTGCAGAGAGGAATGGTCTGCTTCATGTCCGACGTCATGCGCCAGATCTCGCTACCCACGCGAATGGACTTCATGTCTATTTCGCACTACGCGGGGGAGTATGGCCCTGACATCAGGATCACCAAGGGTCTCGACCTCGATATCGATGGGTCGGACGTGATACTTGTGGAAGACATTGTGGACACTGGAATGACCCTGAACTGGCTAATAGCACACTTGCAGTCGCGCCGGCCGGCCAGTGTCGAGGTCTGTGCGCTCCTGGACAAGCGTGCAAGGCGGATTGCAGACGTCGATATCAGGTACGTGGGCTTCGAAGCACCCGACGAGTTTCTTGTCGGCTATGGCCTTGACTACATGGAGTCCTACAGGAACCTGCCTTTTGTGGGTGTCCTGAGACCCGTGGGGACCTGAGGAAAAGCAGAACGCCCCAACGGGCTTCGTCTATCTGCGCTCCGCTCTCCCGACCTCGGCGGGTGGGCCGCCGCTACCCGGACAGCATCGCGCATTCGACTTGGTCCATTGGGACGTTAAATACAATATATCAGCGACCGCGATACCTGTCAATCCCGAATTCTCGCAGTTTCTTTATTTGTCCCAGCACTGTTGGCCCACAGGTGATGATTGTCACGGGAATCCTCTTGGCAATCCCTTATGGATACGGAATCGTATTAGCTTGATACATCTCATTGAGGAGTGTCACGAATTGAATGAAAATCTAGATGCAGACCTGATACCCCGACAGGTCCTGTACGGCAACTCCGAACGCAACGTCGCGGCAGTAAGCCGTGACGGACGGCGCCTGGCATTTCTGGCGCCAGTTGACGGCGTAATGAACGTATGGGTGTCGCCGCTCCACGCAATTGAGGAAGCAATTGCAATCACGAGTGACACGGAGAGAGGTATCTTCTTCTACATGTGGCCCTACAATCCCGATTACGTCCTCCACATTCAGGACACGGCCGGGGACGAAAACTGGCACCTTTTTGCGACGCACTTAGAGACGCTGGAAACGCGAGACCTCACTCCCTTCGACTCTATCCACGCACGTGTGCTGGCACTCTCTTCGAAATACTCGGACGAGACGCTGGTTGAAATCAACAACAGGGATGAGCGCTATCACGACATCTACAGGATCAACATGGTGACGGGGGAAACTACCCTCGAGTTCGAAAATGACATCGGCGCCACTGCGTTCGTTGCGGACCACGACATGAACGTCAGGATCGCAAAGTTGTCAAAGGGCGATGGCGGATCTCAGTTTCTTCATCGTGAGCCGTCGGGGGACTGGCAATGCCTCATAGAAGTTCCTGCCGAGGACGAAATGACGACTCACCCCCTTGGATTCGACTCGGGGGGACGAACACTTTACCTGATCGACAGCAGGAGTCGTGATACCTCTGCCCTGGTCGAACTGGATCTCGACACTCTCGAAGACCGGGAGCTGGCAATCGACAGCCAGGCCGACATTACAGGCTTCATGATCCATCCAACGACCGGACGTCCCCAGGGAGTATGCATCGAGTATGAGCGAGCTCGCTGGGAGACAGTGGACGAGTCCATTGCTGTAGACGTCGATCTGCTACAGGGGCGGTTCGGGGGAGACTTCTGGCTGACGAGCCGGTCGCTGGACAACGGCCGCTGGGTGGTGGCACACGATCAGGACGCCGGCCCGTTGAACTTCTACCTGTACGAGCGGGAACGGAGGGAGCTTAAGTTCCTCTTCTCCAACCGTCCAGAGCTTGAGAAATACGACCTGTCCCCGATGCAGTCGACCACTATCGAGTCGCGTGACGGCCTAAATCTGACTGTGTACTACACCATGCCATCATGGGGCGATCCAGACAGTGGACCACCGCCTGCGGTGCTATTTGTGCACGGAGGGCCCTGGGGAAGAGATAGCTGGGGTTTCGTGCCCGGACATCAGCTATGGGCCAATCGAGGGTATGCGGTGATATCTGTGAATTTTCGCGGCTCGTGGGGATTCGGAAAGGCGTTCATCAACGCTGGTAACCGGGAGTGGGCGGGCAAGATGCACGACGACTTGCTCGATGTCGTCGAATGGGCCGTGGCAGAAGGCATAGCCGACAGAGACAAGATCGCAATCATGGGAGTCAGCTATGGGGGTTACGCCACGCTGGTTGGACTGACCTTCACTCCCGAAGTGTTCGCCTGCGGGGTGGACGTGGTAGGGCCTTCAAATCTCAATACGCTTCTGGACACTGTACCCCCTTACTGGGAGCCGGAAATCGCGATGTTCCGTACGCGAGTGGGAGACAACTCAACTGAGGAGGGACGGCAATTCCTCGCCGAGAGGTCGCCGCTTACATACGCGGACAAGATAGTGAGGCCTCTGTTGATTGGCCAGGGTGCAAACGATCCCAGGGTGAAGCAGGCCGAATCCGACCAGATAGTCGAGTCGATGACCAGACAGGGCATTCCGGTAACTTACACGCTCTTCGCGGACGAGGGACACGGATTCGGCAGGCCTCAGAATCACATGGCCTTCATGGCAATTGCCGAGGCTTTCCTGGCCCGATGCCTGGGCGGCAGATACCAGCCGATCGGTGACGACTTTGAAGGGTCTTCTGTTAAGGTAGTCACCGGCGAGGCCGAAGTACCCGGTCTGGCCGAGCATCTAGCCGATATGTCCAAGTCAACCGAAGGATCATTGAGGACTGAATAATGGTTACAGCAACACCGACACTTACAACCATCAACAAGACCGAAGCGCGTGCCCAGCGGGGCATGGTGGCGACAAAGGATATTCATGCCACACGAGCCGGTGTACAGATGCTTGAAATGGGTGGAAATGCCGTCGACGCGGCAGTCGCCGCCTGTTTCGCAATTGGCGTGGTCGAACCGATGTCGAGTGGAATCGGTGGAGGCGGATATCTTGTCTACCAGGTGGGGGATAGGGGAGGCGTGGTTGGCTTCCCAATGAAGGGGCCCTTGGCTGCCAAGCCAGATATGTACAAGCTCTCTGGAGAGGCCGCGGTCGGCAACTTTGGATGGGCGGGGGTCGTCAACGACGAAAACCTGGACGGGCCTCGCTCGATTGCGGTTCCAGGTGCAGTGGCGGGCTTGTGTGAAGCGCACAGGGTACTCGGAAAACTGCCCCTCAAGGAGGTCATCGCGCCAGCCGTCTCACTGGCTAGGGATGGCCACTCGCCCGGGTGGCACAACATGTACGCGCTTGGACTGATGGCATCGCGCCTCTTTGACTTCGACGAACTCCGCAACGTGTTCATGCCCGGAGGTAAGCTCCCGTCTGGTGATCTGACAAGTCCTGCCTTGCTGAGACAGTCCGATCTCGGTGACGTGCTTGAGGCAATTGGCAAGGACGGCCCCTCGGCTTTCTACTCCGGGGATGTCGCCCGTGCCCTCACCTCCGACATACAGGCCAACGGCGGAATCATCTCCGAGAAGGACCTGGCCGAGTACAGACCCTTCGTGTGGGACTCGGGTCTCGAGTTCGGTTATCGAGGGACCACAGTGCGAGTACCGCCGTTCGCCTGTGCTGGTACCACGTCGGCAATGACGCTTCGCTCGCTCGATGGATTCGACGTGGCGTCCATGGGGCACAACTCCGCCGATGCGCTCCACGCGTATATCTACGGCGCCAGATTGGCTTATGTCGACAGGTTCACTTACATGGCAGACCCGGCGTTCGTCAACGCCCCGTGGAAGGGACTCGTCTCTGACGGCTACACAGAACTGAGAAGGGGACAAATCGACCCAGAGCAACTGGGGAGCATAGGGGCAGGGGACCCGTGGGCATACGACGAAGGCTCACCAGGCGAGAAGATGGAAGCAAGCGCTCCGGCTCTCGATTCGGGTACCACGCACCTCTGCGTCATGGACGGAGAAGGCAATGCGGTATCGCTGACGAACACTCTGATGGCCGGATTTGGCTCAGGTTTTGTCCCAAAGGGCACTGGTGTCGTGATGAATAATGGGATGATGTGGTTCGACCCGATTCCAGGGCGAGTAAACTCGATCATGCCGGGTAAGTACCCGCTCAACAACATGACGCCCGCACTGGTCATCGGCGATGACGGCGCACGACTGGCGGTAGGTGCCTCCGGCGGCAGAAGAATTACGAACTGCGTGACTCAGCTCATCTCGAAAGTAGTCGACTTCGGGGTTGGTCCGCAGGAGGCCATCGATTCACCCCGAGTGGACTGCTCCCTCCCGGTCACAAGTGTCGACCCGAGGTTGTCAGCAGAAGTCGTTGCCGAGCTCGAATCTAGGGGCCACAGCATCTACGTCATTGGCGACAACCACGTGCAGGGCGGGTTCGCCAGCTTCGCCAGCCCGGTGGCAATCGTGAGGGACGAGGATGGAGGATTCCGTGCCGGCGTGGATACGTTCCACTCGGCCTATGCGGCGGGACTGTAGGGCTAGCTACCCTCGGAACTGCGGTTCCCACCAGATCACGCCCTGCCTTGTGGGCCTGGCACCTGTGATCCGGAAACCATCCTCGGTCTGCTCGAGGTAGTCCTCGACAACTGACTCCAGCCTTTCGCGGGCAGGGCTGCCATCGACAATGAACAGTCTGCCGCTCAGTTCGTCGATGGCAGCCTCAACAGTCTCAAAGGACTGGGCCCGTGTGGCCGTAAGCATTCGCACATTGGGATAGATGTCCATCTCCCAGAGCACGTTTATCAGTTCGGGCATGGCAGGAAGGTTTATGCGTCGCTCGCCATGTACCGGTTCCCACAAGGGAGCAACACCCGCCTGGGGAGAGTCAACGAAAGACATCAGCACCACGCGCTCGCGCGCATGTGTGGTGAGCTTCTCGATGAATGGCCTGATGTCCGCAACTCCGTAGACGACATGTGAACACAGGATAGTGTCCTGAGGTGAAACCTCTGCGGCTTCCCAGCCCGAGTGGATGGACTCTACGTTGGACTGTCCGGCCTCTTTGGTTGCCTCGGCTAGCTGAGCCAGCATGGACTCTGAAGGATCCACCACGACTACTGACCTGCACTTGAAGGAGAGGGCGACCGCAAACCTGCCTGCTCCTCCCCCTACGTCCAGCAGCGTGGAATCAGGGCTTACGAGCTCCGCAATCCTGTTGAGCGCCTCGTCATCCGTACGGTGCGGGTCGGCCCTGAACATTGGGGCGAGGCTCTTCCAGAAGTCGCCTTGCTGTCGGGACTCATCCATGACCCGCAGTGACTGTTCATGATGGGACTCCACCCTGTGTTTCCACGAGTTAATCGCCGACGTAAACATGAGATCACACTCGCTTTTGGCCTATGTGTCGTTCGCCAGATTGTCAGTAGGGTTGATTATGCCACGGGCGACCGGACTAATCTGCTCCAAACGTACTAATTTCAGCCTGATAGTCTTGCGCTGGAAAGCTAGAAGTAGTAGATTCTTTGCATAGATTCAGCCGATTCTAGAATCGTTCAAAAAAAGGGAGCGTTTCACATGGTTACGCAGAATGGCAACCACGACAAGACCCTAGTAGTCGTTCAGCTTTCCGGAGGGAACGACACCCTCAATACCGTTGTGCCTTACAACGATGGTCTGTACTACGACTTCAGGCAGACGGTCCAGATTGACGGCGACGCGGTCCATCCAATTAACGATGACCTCGCGTTCAACCCAAGCATGGGGCCGGTCAAGCGCCTGTGGGACGAGGGAAAGGTCGCGGTTATCAATGGGATCGGCTACCCCAATCCTAACAGGTCTCACTTCCGGTCCATGGACATTTGGCACACAGCCATGCCTGACGACATAGGTCGCGAGGGCTGGCTTGGGCGGACTACACGCGAGCTGGACCCAACCGGGGACAACGTCCTGACGGCTGTGAACTTCGGTAGGGGAATGCCGCGAGCGCTGGGCGTACGGGGAGTGCCTGTAGCCTCCGTTGGCAACCTTGAGACCTACGGACTGTTCCCTGACGTTCAGGACGAGTTCATGCGAAAGTACGCCCTGGAGGCATTCGCCAAGATGTATGGCGGAGCGCAGGGCAGGGACGCTGTCATGGACTTCCTTGGCCAGACGGGAACTGACGCGCTGAAGGGCGCTGACATACTCAGGACCGCTCCCGCACAGTATGAGTCCTCAATCGAATACGCCGCCAACCCGATAGCCCAGAGTCTCAAGAGCGTAGCCCAGGTGATGCTCGCGGACCTCGGCACCAGGGTCTTCTACACGCAGCACGGCAGCTTCGACACCCACTCGGGTGAGCTTGTAAGCCATGCCAAGCTCTGGGACGAAGTCGCGGGCGCCATCGGTGACTTCTACGACGATCTCAGGGAGCATGGACGCGAAAACGACGCGGTTATCTTCGTCTTCTCCGAGTTTGGTCGCCGGATCAAGGACAACGGCTCCGGCACGGATCACGGCTCGGGCGGCACCGCCTTCGTGATAGGTGGCGACGTTCAGGGCGGACTGTACGGCCAGTATCCGTCGCTGGCCCCTGATATGCAGCTGGAAGGCGACCTGCACTTCAACAACGATTTCAGGATGACTTACGCGACACTGCTGGAACGCTGGTTCCATCTCGATTCTGAGCCGATCGTAAACGGCCGGTTCGAGCAGTTCGAGTTCCTTCCTGCCTAAGAGACCCGACTAGATACACACATTAGGAGGATCGTGCAGATGACCACCACCACTGCAGATGTTGCGCTGATGGCCCACCTCATGCGCCGCGCTAGCTTCGGTGCGAGCCGCGAGGAGCTTGAAGACAAGGTAGCGAGGGGCTACGAAAACGTAGTCGAAGACCTACTGCATCCATCGGCCGAGAACCGTGACAACCTGCCGGATGACCTGATTCGCCGGTACCATGTGGACCAGTCGGAGCTTCGCCAGTTGGACGGCGCAGGCGCGTACTGGATGTACCAGATGATCACGACGAATCATCCACTAGAGGAGAAGCTGGCACTCTTCTGGCACAGTCTGTTCGCGACGGGATACTCCAAGTTGAACCAGGCCAGGGCGCTGCTTAACCAGATCGATATGTTCAAGCGCACTGGTTTCGGCAGCTTCAGGGACATCCTGATCGAGCTGTCCAAGGATCCGGCCATGATTATCTGGCTGGACAATAACGACAACCACGATGGCGCCATTAACGAGAACTACGGCAGGGAACTGCTTGAGCTCTTCTCGTTGGGCATCGGTAACTACACAGAGGACGACATCAAAGAGGCTTCTCGCGCCTTTACCGGATGGACGCTTAAGAACGCCGAGTACATGTCCATGCGTGCCATGAAGGACTCGATCTGGCCCTATAGCCGTATCGCTTGGCACTTCGAGTTCCGCGAAAACGATCACGACACCGGCGAGAAGGAATTCCTGGGCGAGCGTGGCGACTTCGATGGCGCCGAAATTGTCGACATTATCTGCAGGCAGGATGCGACCGCTCGATTTGTCTGCACGCGTCTGTTCCAGTTCTTCGCCGCCGATGAAGTCGATGAGGTCGGAGAAGCGGCGATCGAGCAGATGATGGCCTCTTACTTCGAGTCCGACTACGAGATCAGATCCGTGCTCAGGACCCTATTTAACTCTGAATACTTCAAGGGCGATGCGGCTCGATACGCGCGCGTAAAGGCTCCGGTGGAGACGGTCGTTGGTGCGGTCAGGATGGCAGGCACTTACAGACAGCCGACCCTGGGAGTGAATCAGCTCGCCAGCCAGGCTTTCTACATGGGACAGGGGCTGCTGCAGCCTCCGACGGTAGAGGGCTGGCACGAAGGCGTGGAGTGGATCGACAGTGGGTCACTGGTGGAGCGGGTGAATTTCGCCGCGAAAGAGCTCGGCAACCCCTCAAACCCTGGCGTGCGCGCAATTGTGGACAGGCTGGCTCGCGACGGCGGCTCTGCACAGTCTGCCGCTGACATAGTGGACGGCTGCCTTGACCTCATGGGTCCGCTGCAGGTTGAAGACAATACCCGCGAGGCAATGGTCGAATTCGCATCGCAGTTCGGCGACATCGACCTCGAGGCCGAGGAATCGGTGGAGACAGTCGCCAACGTTATGCGCCTGATTGCGTCCTCGAAGGAATACCAACTGGCTTAACCAGGCCACTAGGTGCCGAAAGACAAAGAAAATGAGCCGGTGTAAGTATGCGCCGGCTCATTGTTGACAGAACGGCTCAGAAGCTGTCGGAGATGGGGATATCAACGTGACCACACAGGAAAGCGCAACCACACTCAGCTTCGACTACGTTAAGACGATCGGCATAGTCAATAATGGCGACAACGGTCGGGGCTTTGCGAATCCCTATGATATCGCCTTTCACCCGGACGGTCGGATATTCGTACTGAACCGATGCGATCCTGCTCGCGCGGCGGCTATCAGGATCGGCGTGCTGAACCTTGAAGAGGACTACCTGTACGAGTTCGGTAACGGTTACGGCCAGGGCGACGGGCAGTTTATCTGGCCTGTTGCGATGGCTTTCGACAGTGAAGGTCGCCTGTACATCACTGACGAGTACAACAACCGCGTTAATGTCTACGACGCCGATGGCGAGTTCATCAGGCAGTGGGGAGAGGCGGGCACAGATCCCGGTAGGTTCGGTGGCCCTGCTGGCATTGCAATCGATTCCCAGGACAATCTATACATATCGGATCAGCAGAATGGACGCGTCCAGAAGATGACGTCCGACGGCGAGTTGGTCACGACCTGGGGAGAACCAGGTACAGGCAACGGACAGTTCGATCTCCCCTGGGGCGTCGGAGTCGGCCCTGACGACTCAGTGTACGTCGCCGACTGGCGCAATGACCGCGTTCAGAAATTTTCACCGGAAGGTGACCACTTGCAGACCTTCGGGAGTTCTGGAGGGGGCAAGGGAGAACTGAGTCGGCCATCTGGTGTGGCCGTTGATTCCGACGGCGTCGTTGCCATCGCTGACTGGGGCAACGAACGAATACAGGTCTTCAATGCCAATGGCTCGTTCGCGGCCACCTTAAGGGGGCAGGCCACGGTTTCCAAGTGGGCGGCTGACTACTACTCCTCTAACCCTGAGGAATACGAGCTCCGGCTGATTTCTGACCTGACACCTGACGACCTGCCTGAACACCTGCAGACGCCCTATCACACGTCTTCGCAGGTGGAGCCTTACTTCTGGGGTCCTGTGGCAGTTCGACTGGACGGCGACGGCAGGATGTACGTCGTAGAGACCAACCGCCACCGCTTCCAGGTGTACCGGAAGTCGTCCTGAACTAGCCTACGGAGCGTCCCGAGTCTCGAATCGAGCCTAGGTTGGCGGCTGAATCAGCTCTACGTAGTTACCCTCCGGGTCCTGGATATAGCAGATTCCTCGCCTGGTGCCGTCCGGCATATCGTGGAAGATCGGGTCGGTCACAAACCTGATCCCCTGCGCCTTGAGTTTTGACGCAAGCTCGGCAAGGTCAGTAACGTTGAAGCAGATGTGGGCTGCCCCAAGCTGGTGCCTGTGTAAGTGGCCTTCCGGACTTGGCGGATCTATGAAGTGGACAAGTTCGAGGACGTGCTCGCCGTCAGGTTTCCCAACGAAGACCAGTGTCCGCCGGGCACCCGGGATGCCTGTATGGTCACCCTCAGGCGGCGCGACGCTGTCCACCTCGCGCATGACGGTGAGTCCGAGCGTATCCCTGTAGAACTCCACCATACCCCGTATGTCCTTGACTACGAACCCTGAGTGATTGAAGCCAGTAATCATGTCACTCCTCCCTTGCTATGGCTTTGCCGAGTTTACTCCACTTACCATCGGGCAACAAACTACATTGCATCGCTGCGACCGCCTGTGTATCCTTCCTTGACGTATGTCGGCATCAGTATCTTGCGAGAAGTCACCGTTGACTGAACGAATTAGACCACCCTGGCTCGCGGCCGTTATCAGGCGACTGGACTCCTGGGTCTCATGGGGAGTAGTAGGCTTCGCAATTGGCCTGGCACTAGGTGTGAACACCATCTCCGTCTGGCTGGTTGCCATAGGAATGGGGCTATTCGTAGCCTACTTGGCGCTTCACGGCCCGGCCCGGCGCGAGACTGAAGGTGCTCTCTTCGCGGCGGGTGGCGTGTTCATGATTGCCTGGATCGCCGGATTCGTCGTTCGTGGACTGGTACTGTGAACTCATGGGTCACACAGAACACGTGGCGCGGTAAGCGCAAGTCCCGACTTGGGATGTCCAGATGACCCAATCTAATGGGCAGGGGCGCGTGCAGCTATTTGTCACTTGCGTGGTTGACCAGTTCTTCCCTGAAGTTGGTGAGGCCGTTGTGGACGTCCTTCGTGCCCTCGACATCGAGGTGACGTTCGATACCTCCCAGACCTGTTGCGGTCAACCTGCTTTCAATTCCGGCTTTTGGGACGAAGCCCGCCCGGTTGCGAGGCGGCTCTTGGGGCAACTGGACCCTTCCATTCCCGTCGTGGTTCCGTCGGGGTCATGTACCGCGATGATCCGAAACTACTACGAGGAGCTGTTTGCCGACGATCCAGTCAATCTCGCTCGCGCCGGTACTCTGTCCAGGAACATCTACGAAGTCAGCGAGTTCCTCGTAGAGAAAGTCGGACTTCAGAAGTGTCAGGAGCTCTTTCAAACTGACAGTTCAGATGGGATCGAAGTGGCCTTCCACGAGGCCTGCCACGCTAAACGTGAGCTTGGCGTGGATGCTCAGCCGAAGGCGCTGATTGATTCGGTTCCAGGTCACAGTCGAGTCGAAATGCCCCAGGCTGAAGTGTGCTGTGGATTTGGTGGAACATTCGCTGTCAAGTATGCCGACATATCCGGCGCAATGCTAAGTGACAAGCTCGACAACATTGAGGCAAGCGGGGCTGACGTGGTCGCTGCGTGCGACACTAGCTGCCTGATGCACATCGGCGGGGGTCTAAAGCGGCGTGGGAGCGAGGTTCGAACGACCCACGTCGCAGAGCTCCTGGCGCAGGGTCTGGGGAAGGACTAAACCTTGGAGCCTCGTACTCGCCAGTTCAGGCAGGGTTCCGCCAGCGCGCTGGCCGATGAACAGGTCCAGCGCAACCTCGAAGGCCTCTATTCTGGCTTCCACAGCGCGCGCATTTCGGCTTCTGGAGCTACAGCGAATTGGGACGACCTCCGGGATCGCGGACGCCAGATCAAGTGGCACGTTATTGAGAACCTCGACTACTATCTCGAACTTCTGGCCACAAACGTTGAGAAGGCTGGTGGCAAGGTCTTCTTCGCCAAGGACGCCAAGGCAGCCTCGGACTATGTAGTCTCGGTGGCGAACAGCCGCGGCGTCGAGATGGTAGTGAAGAGCAAGTCCATGCTCTCAGAGGAGATGGGGCTCAATGAGCGGCTTGATTCAGAGGGCATTGAGCCGGTAGAGACTGACCTTGGCGAATACATTGTCCAGCTTGCTGGCGATACGCCATTTCACATCATCGCCCCCGCGATTCACAAGTCGAGAGAGCAGGTCTCTGACCTCTTCGCTGAGAAGTTGGGTACCGCGAGGATTGAAGACATCGAGGAGTTGACTCGAGAGGCCCGACGGCAGCTAAGGGAGAAGTTCCTTGCTGCCGGCATGGGCATCTCCGGGGCCAATTTCCTCGTAGCAGAGTCCGGTACCGTAACTTTGGTTACCAATGAGGGAAATGGCCGGATGGTCACATCCATGCCGAAGGTTCACATCGCCATCTCGGGCATGGAGAAGGTGGTTCCATCGCTCGAAGACCTTGGCCTGTTCCTCCGTCTACTCATCAGGTCGGCCACAGGCCAGATGCTATCCAGCTACGTCACGACAGTGACCGGTCCAAGGCACCGCGAAGAGGAGGACGGACCTGAAGAGTTTCACCTTGTGATCGTCGACAATGGGCGATCCAGATTACTTGCAGACGAACATCTTCGCGAGGGCCTTCTTTGCCTTCGCTGTGGTGCGTGCCTCAATGCCTGTCCCGTGTACCGCAAGGTCGGCGGTCACGCGTATGGCTGGGTGTATCCGGGCCCTATTGGAGCCGTCGTATCGCCAATGCTGACGGGTCTGTCGGACGGTAAGGATCTTCCATACGCGTCTACGCTGTGCGGAGCGTGCAAGGAGGCGTGCCCTGTCAGAATCGACATCCCGAGAATGCTGCTGTATCTGCGAAAGGAGTTGACTCAGGGAGACAATTACCCGCTCGACAAGTCTGTTGAAGGCGCTGAGAAAATGGCGATGAAAGGCTGGCAGGCGTCGGTATCTAGTGGAGGTGCCATGCAATTCGCCAACTGGGTCGGACGATTTGGTCAGTCTCTCATGTCGGGGCAGTCGGGAAGCTCAGATCTCCCAGGGCCACTGTCTGGATGGACGGACCACCGTGATATGCCCGAGTTAAAGGAACCTTTCAGGTCTCGATGGCGAAAGTTAAACAGGGAATGAACGACCGCAGCGAGTTTCTGGAGCGAATTCGGGCCTCGCTTGGGCGTTCCGGACCCGTGAGCGCTCCCTCCAGCGATCCACCTCCGGCGCTTGGACCTGCCGATGAGTTGGCAGATCGTGCAGAGGCCGTAGCCTCGCTGGTTAACGCGGATGCTGATGCACTCATGGCTGCGCTTGCAGCATCTGGCGAGACATCGGGCTGGGTGGTCAAGAGAGTCACGGATTCAGCCGAAGCTGGGCAGTATATTCTCGACGTTGCCCGGGACCTTGAGGCCAGATCCGCTGTCTATTCCCTGCATGGCGCAGTTCGGGATGCCCTTAGAGGCGATCTGTTTGCTGAAGCGGGCATCGAGCTAACTCCGGTTGCTGTGGCCCGTACTGACGAGTCTGCTGAGGCTGAATCACGCGCCAGGCTTAGAGACTTGATGGCCAGTGCCGACCTGGGAATCACCGGAGTCGACTACGCCATCGCCGAGACCGGCACCTGCGTGATTATTCCTGCAGCCGGCGCCAGTCGTCTTGTGTCACTGCTTCCTCCGGTGCACATTGCGCTCGTTGAACGCGGCCAGGTTCTTCCGTCCCTGGATGAGCTGTTCACCTTTCGACGTCGTGACTTCGTCAACGGCGAATTGGGCAGCTATATGAACCTGATAACCGGACCCAGCCGTACCGCTGACATTGAGTACAAGCTCGTAACGGGCGTGCACGGTCCCGGCGAAGTCCACATGGTGCTGATAGGGTAGGGGATGGCGACGGCCTTCCAGGGCTATCTGCGACCGAATACCCGGGCCCCAGTCTGCATCAGTCGCAGCATTCGCTCAGTGGCTTGAGTTATCAGATCGGCCGCGCTGTCTGACGCCTCTTCAAGGGACATCGGACCGGTCGGGATCTGGAGAGCTCCGTCGATGCCATGGTCGTGGACCAGTTCATGTCGCTCACCTAGGGTGCCGGCGATCGCGACCACGGGCACACCCAAGGCCTGAGCGCGTTGAGCTACTCCGATGGGAGCCTTGTTGTACAAGGTCTGGTAGTCCAGCGCTCCTTCTCCGGTAATGACCAGGTCGGCGCCTTGAAGCTGCTCTTCGATGTTCACTATGTCCATGACGATGTCTACGCCGGTGCGAAGCTCAGCATTCAGGAAGGCCACCATTCCGCCTCCAAGGCCGCCGGCAGCGCCCGAGCCCTGAAGGTGCTCCACGTCAACGCCTACGTCCCTGCGGACTACCTCTGCGAAGTTAGCCAGGGCTGAATCCAGCTTGGCAATCATCTCTGAGGTGGCACCCTTCTGAGGCCCGTAGATGGCCGATGCTCCCTCCGGACCGGTCAGGGGATTGCTTACATCACAGGCGACCATGAAAGTCGACTCTGCGGCCCTTCTGTCCAGACCTGAGAGGTCAACATTGTGAAGCCTGGCTAGCGCGCCGCCGCCGGGCGCGATGCTGTCGCCGCGACTGTCCGATAGTGTGACTCCCAATGCCTGGGCCATTCCGGCTCCGGCGTCGTTTGTCGCGCTTCCCCCAATTCCGACAATGAAACTGCGGAAGCCCTCGTCGAGAGCCGTCGCGATGGCTTCACCCAGCCCGAAAGTAGTTGAGTTAATAGGGTCCCTGGCATCCAGCGGGACGAGGGCGAGCCCCGAAGTGCGTGCCATTTCAACTACGGCGGTCGTTCCATCCCCCATAGCTCCCCATAAGGCCTCTCTGCGCTCTCCCAAGGGCCCAGTGACCTGCGCGGTGCGTATTGAGCCTCCAGACCCTTCTACAAGCGTTTCCAGCGTGCCGTCGCCGCCATCGGCAACTGGAACGAGGATCGTTTTGGAGTCAGGTAGGACGTTCAGTACTCCTGACTGCATAGCTTTAGCCGCGTCTAGGGCAGAGATACTACCTTTGAATGCCTGTGGCGCAATGACAATCTTCATAGCAGAGGTATTTTATTGAACCCACTTAGCTAAAGCGAGTAGTGAAGTAGCTGCACCTACCCACAATACATAAATGGACATGGGGCAATATGTCAATAGGAATAGTGAAGCGAGCAGGTACTGGGGTCGCGGAAGTTCGTGCTAGAATGTGCCCATAGATGAATATTGGGGACGGGAAGATGCCAAGAGAAAGAGCAACACAACCGACGAGGCAACTCTACGCACAGATACGAGAGGATGTCTATCTCGCTGCAAAGGCCCGGGCTGCGGAGATGAGAATGCCGCTTCGGGAGTTCATCGAGTCCGCGTTGGAGTCGGCCCTCAAGGGCGACAGTGAAGACGTCGAGGTCACGCGTTCGGTATGGGACGATGAATATTTGGGCATGCAACTCAGACAACCTTTTGGTTCGCCGGTAGAGTTGACTGCTGAAGAGGCTAAGGCCATTGTTCGGGAAGCGATTGCGCCGCAAGAAGGTTAATGCCCGTATGTGCAGGACGGATGGTGGACTGCAATGAGTGAACTTATGATCCTGGATACCGGCGTTGTGGAGAGCCTCTGGTCGGGGGGCGAGGGTTCGCGTTGGATTGATAGTGTGGTGAATGGGGAATCTGGTGCGGCTGTGTCAACAGCCACAGTCGCAGAGGTCGTGCGTCGGGCCCCCGACAGGCGAGCGGAAATCCAGCTGGAAGCGTTATTGGACTTCGTCGAGATTATTGACCTGAAAGCTCCCGTTGCACGTCGTGCTGGGCAGATCGCTCGTGACCTGGATTCCACCGATCCAGAAGCAATGCTGAGCGCCGTTGTGGCCGCCACTGCACTGGAGAACGACCTGTCGGTAGCCTGTATCGACGACGAATTCTACTCAGCCATGGGTTGCAGCATAGGGGAAGCACAGTAGCCCCCATTCCACTTCCCCCTGTGATCGCCCCTCTTGCACCCTAGCAACCCGGGAAGGCGCCCCCTCGGTTCAGCCCTCCTGGTCTATAATGGTTGTAGAGCATCACCGTCGGGCTAGCGCCCGTATCCGGGAAGTGCCAATGGCAGTTCCGTCAACTAACGAGGGGTGGCAACGGGACAATGTCGACGGTCCGCCGAACATTCCTAGCACTGGTTGTCACGTTAGCGCTGGCATCCGTCACTGTAACTTCCTTGGAGGGGCAGGGCGGTGGCACCGTCCTCGTTGGGCGCCTGGATACTCCGATCGATCCTGTGTCGGCCCGCGTGCTAACCGGATGGATCGAGGAGGCGGAGCGCCAGGGCGCTTCCCTGTTGGTGCTGGAGGTCGACACTCCAGGAGGTCGACTCGACTCTATGAGGGACATGACGGGCGCGCTGCTGGACTCCTCGGTTCCGGTCGCTGCCTTCGTCACGCCCGCCGGGGCGCGAGCTGCTTCTGCAGGGACCTTCATAGTCGCTTCCGGCCATGTAGCCGCAATGACGCCCGGTACGACGATTGGCGCAGCTTCTCCGGTTGATGCAGGTGGAAATGACCTTCGTGAAACGCTAAAGGCCAAGGCTTCCCAGGATGCGGCGGCACTCCTGCGGGGCATCGCCGCACAGAGAAATCGCAACTCTGACGCCCTCGAGGAGACTATCTTCGAGGCCAGGTCTTACTCTGCGGAGGAGGCGCTTGACCTTTCCGTCGTCGACCTGAACGTGCGAGATTTAACGGATCTCCTGGCCCAACTCGACGGCAGGGAGATCAATCTGAATGGGACGAATGTCACCCTGTCAACGTCTCAGGCAGATGTGGAGCTACTGGAGCCGACACCAGTCCAGCGATTCCAGGGATGGCTTGCCAACCCGCACCTTGTCTTCATCCTATTCGCAGTGGGCGGAATTCTGATAATTGTGGAACTTGTGAGTCCTGGCGGATGGATCCCGGGTGCAGTAGGGCTAGGCCTCCTGCTCATGGCATTTGTGGGTCTCGGCAACCTGCCGGTCAACTGGATTGGCCTTGCGCTCATGGGAGGAGGGCTGGTGCTGTTGTTCGTTGAACTTCAGGCTCCAGGATGGGGAGGATTCGGAGCGGCAGGGGGAATCGCCTTCGTTATCGGCGGATTTCTTTTGTTTGGAGACACGAGCGTCCCTGGGCTTCCTGCCCCTGACATGCGAGTCGGCTGGGCCGTTCTGGCTGGCACGGCGGTGTTTATTGCTATATCCGTGTTTGGTCTGTTCCACTTCTCCAGGAAGGCTCGTGACATCAAGGTGATCTCGCGTGCTTCGCAGATCATCGGACAGACAGGAGTCGTCCGGTCCACTCTGGATCCCAATGGAACCGTTTACCTGGCAGGTGAGCTGTGGACCGCAGAGTCAGAGTCAGGCGACACGATAGAGAGTGGAGAGGCCGTTGTCGCAGCGGAAATGGATGGAGTGACCCTCAAGGTAGTAAGAGAGAGCAGCCTAGGCGCCATATAAAGGAGCATCACGTGATTCCATATCTGAAAATAGTCCGCCAGTATGAACGAGTCGCAATCTTTACCCTCGGTAAGTATGCCGGTCTGCGTCAGCCCGGTCTGAATCTGCTGTTCTGGCCATTTCACGTTACCAGCACCGTAGACCTGCGTGAGGAGGTCATGGACATTCCGCGCCAGACCAATATCACGCTGGACAACGCGCCAATTGACATAGACTTCCTCGTGTACATGCGCATCATGGAAGACCAGGCCGAAAGGGCCGTTCTCGAGGTTGTTGACTACCACGCGGCTGTCGTCGGTATAGCGACCACAACCCTCCGTGCTGTGATCGGCGAGATGAATGTAGACGACGTTCTCTCACAGAGGGAGCGGATCAACGAGGACCTTCGCATCAAGCTCGACGAAATCACCGGACGTTGGGGAATCAAGGTGACGCAGGTGGAGATCAGTGAGATCGAGCCGGCCAGGGACATTCAGGAGGCCATGAACCGGCAGATGTCTGCAGAGCGCATCCGCCGCGCTGCGGTGACCGAAGCCGAAGGCACAAGGCAGGCGGCCATTACCGTCGCAGAAGGGGAGAAACAGTCTGCGATCCTCCGCGCCGAAGGTCACAGGCAGTCTGAGATTCTGACCGCCGAAGGCGATCAGCAGGCTGCGATCCTGCGTGCTGAGGGCTTCAGCACCGCCCTGGACAGGATTTCGAACGTTGCCGAGGAGATAGACGCCAACACGCTCAGCCTCCAGTACTTCGACACGCTAAAGGAGCTTGGGAACAGCGAAAGCACCAAGTTCATATTCCCCATGGAGTTCACGAATCTGTTGAACCCGTTCATCAGAGCAGCAGCAGGAACCCCGGCAGGAAACTCTATGGACGGGGATTAGGTCAGGCAGTTCTCTCATTGCACGTTGGGACGGGGACTGGCGTGCCGTGAAGATCGCTGGAAGCAGGGGCTAGATATGGTCCTTGATAGCTCGCGCGACAGTCAGGGTCAGGCCCGGCACTGCCGCTACCTCTTCGAGTGACGCCTCACGGATGCCCTTAACCGACCCGAATCTTCTGATCAGCATCCTCTTTCGTTTGGGGCCGACACCTGGCACGAGGTCCAGCGTGGACTGAACGCTCTTCTTGGAGCGACGTTGACGGTGGAACGTTATCGCAAATCGGTGGGCTTCATCCCGCACCCGCTGGACTAGGAATAGCCCCTGGGCATTGCGGGGAAGAACTATCGGGTCGCTGACGTAGGGTACGAACAGCTCCTCGTTCTCCTTTGCGATGCTGGACAACGGGATATCGTTTATCCCTAGCTCCAGGAAGACTTGTAAGGCAGCTCCCAGGTGCCCCTTCCCGCCGTCGATGAGGACCAGGTCTGGGACGATGCCCCACGCTCCCTGGCCCTTACCTCGCTCTTCACGGCTGTCGGGGCCGTGCTCTTCAGGTGCTGCGCCGTTCTTGCGAGATTCGGAGAGTCGCTTGAATCGGCGAGTGAGGACCTCTCGCATCATAGAGTAGTCGTCCACCCCGGCGACCGACTTTATCTTGAATCGGCGGTAGTGCGCCGGTTTCGGTCTGCCGTCCTCGAATACGACCATGCTGCCAACGGAATTGGTGCCCTGGATGTTCGAGATGTCGTAGCACTCGATCCTGCGAGGGAGCTCGGGCAAACTCAGTGCCTCCTGGAGTTCCTCCAGGGCCTGGTGGTTATTCGTGGACTCGTGAAGGCGGCGTACCCTGAGCTGATTCAAACCCTGTTCAGCGTTCTGAGCGACCATCTGGACCAGCTTCCGCTTTTCGCCCCTCTGCGGCACGTGAAGCTGGACCGCTCCCTGTCTCTTGGATCTTAGCCATAGGTTAATGGCTTCGAAGTCTTCGGGCAGGTGCTGAAGCAGGACCCTTCGTGGGACGTACGGGTTGGCGGAGTAGAACTGCTTAACGAACGCTGCCATCACTTCGGCCGGCTCATCCCCTTCCGACCTGTGCATGAGGAAGTTCTCACGTCCGACCAGCTTCCCTTGGCGTATGAAGAAGACCTCCACCCACGCGTCACGACCTTCCTGAGCGAGGGCGATTACGTCGACATTCTCGTTTGAAAGCTGAAGTACCTTCTGTCCCTCGTGCACCCTCTCTATCGCCTGAATCTGGTCCCTTAGGACAGCAGCACGCTCGAACTCGAGGTTCTCTGAGGACTCGATCATGCGATGCCGTATGCTTCTTACAACCTGATCGGTACGACCCTCGAGGAACAACGCAACCTGGTCGATGATTTCATGGTACTGGGACCTGTCGACTTCACCAATGCACGGACCTGCGCACCGTTGTATGAAGTAGTCCAGACATGCCCGGTCGTCGTTTCCCGTGATGGTCTTGGTGCAAGACCTGTAGGGGAACAGCTTCTTCAGCAGAGCAAGCGTCTTTCGAACGCTGGACGCGCTGGCGAATGGACCGAAGTACCGGGCTCCGTCTTCACGCACCCTGCGCGTGACGTACACGATTGGGAAGTCCTCGGTAGTGTCGATCTTGATGAACGGATAGGATTTGTCGTCCTTTAGCCGCGAATTGTACTGGGGCTGGTGCTCCTTGATGAGGTTGTTCTCGAGGATCAGCGCCTCTTGCTCGGACTCCGTGACGATGAACTCGAAGTCCACGATGCGGCGCACCATCTGTCTTATCTTGGGGTGCAGCCCCCAGGGGCTTCCAAAGTAGGACGATACCCGATTTCGGAGGCTGGCAGCTTTCCCAACGTAAATGATTTCCCCGGAGGAGTCGCGCATGAGGTAGACACCAGGCTCTGGGGG
This sequence comes from Dehalococcoidia bacterium, assembly GCA_965116405.1. Classification (GTDB taxonomy): domain Bacteria; phylum Chloroflexota; class Dehalococcoidia; order Lucifugimonadales; family UBA1123; genus VXRN01. The sequence continues at coordinate 3,348,037 of OZ220685.1, read as the reverse complement.
AAGGGCGCGCAGTCGTTGGGTAAAGTCTGGGGTCTCAGCCACTGCCACGCTGCCAGTGGCGTCTCTGTGGGCTTCTATCATGTGCCAGACTCGATTTCTGTCCCCACCGGACTGCCCGGTAATGTGACGGCTGGTGGGGTCAGCAGTTTGTCAGGAAGTGTGATTCCGCCTTATCCGAGAACGACGGTTAGCACGGCAAGCGTGACTGCCATGAGTCCCGTGAGGACGCCAATTCGTCGCAGTTCTGGGCCCAGGTACGGGTACATCTGCAGCGGCTCCATCGGCGCGCGTGCCCGCGACGATCGCCTGCGGGACTGAGTTGCTACAGCGGATATGGTCTCTTGCGCCTGAGCAGGAGACGGGGCTTCCGGCGCAGTGACAGTCGCCGTAGGCGTGGGGCGCGCCTGCCTGCGCACCTCTTGGACCTGCGGCTGGGCGGTCGCCTCTCCTCGTGGCCTGCCAGCTCGCCTTCGCCGCCTTCCGCTCAATTGGGCCTGACGCGATGCTGCGCGCCTGCTCCTGCCCTTACTTGGCATTTGGAGTCGCTCCTGTTGGGCTATGATTCCCCTTGAGGATAGCGGTCTAGAGGCGACTTGTAAAATTTACGCCCTTGGATGTGCCGTGTCGTACTCGGTTCTTACGTGCTCACTTGTCAGGTGTGTGTAGATCTGAGTTGTCGTGATACTCGCGTGCCCGAGCAGCTCCTGTACGTGTCGCAGCGGCGCTCCGCCTCTAAGCAGATGAGTGGCGAAGCTGTGCCTCAATGTGTGCGGGGTAACTCGTCCCTCCAGTCCGGCTTCCTCTGTGTACTTCTTCAAGATCAGCCAGAACCCCTGCCTGGTTAACCTGTTGCCTCGCTTGTTCAGAAACAGGGCTGAGGGTTCACCTTCTCCGGCCAGTAAGGGTCGGGCCTCCTGAATGTAGAGGCTAAGCAGGTCGACGGCCTCCGGATGAACAGGCACAAGTCGCTCTTTACCTCCCTTGCCTTGGCAGAGAACCGACCCGTCCGAGAAATCAACGTCCTCGAGGTCGAGCGCCGTGAGTTCGCTTACCCTCATGCCGGTAGCGTAGAGGAGGTCCAGCATTGCGAGGTCACGGAGGCTCTCGGGCGTATCCAATGATGCTGGAATCGAGAGCAGCCTCTCGATTTCGTCGAACGTCAACGGTTCAGGAAGCGAGCGGCCAATCTTGGGCGAGCCGAGGTTTGAGGTTGGGTTGCTCTCAAGTACCTGCTCCATTACGAGGAACGCAAAAAGGGACTTCATCGAAGCAATCTTGCGTGCCCTGGTTGATTCCGAATATCCTAACTCGTGCAAGTGAAGCACATAATCCGAAACCCTCTGATCTGAGACGTCCGCCCAGGAGTATGGTCGGAAGCCGCCCGGTCTTCGAGTTTCGAGATACTCAGTTAACTGTTCAAGGTCGTTACGGTAAGCGGCGATCGTATTCGTCGAAACGCCGCGTTCCACTGTCATGTAGTGAAGGAAATCTTCGAGTCGATCTCTCATGGAAACCCCTTCGGCACAAGGACTGAGACGGATTCCCTTCAAGTGTATGATCCAGACCGCCGGGTTGTGTTCCAGGATTTCGGTCACATAAGTTCTAATTCGAGGATCGGCATTTCGAAGCTCACCTCCGAGTTGACCATGCTGATCGGAGACACACCAAATGGTTGATATCGTTGTTGGCCCTAATCTTGCCTCTTTCTCTGCCTTTGTACTGAGTTGGCACGGCTTCTTCAGCTTCATCGCGGTGGCGACCGCGGTGTTCCTGGTGGGGCGGTGGGCGCCGACGCGGGGGATCCACCCCGACGACATCTACTCCATCGCAATCTGGGCGATTATCGGCGGAATCCTTGGGGCCAGGGCGGTCCATGTAATCGACCACTGGGACTTCTACCAGAACTCACCCGGTCAGATTCTCGCGATCTGGAGCGGCGGAATTGGAATCTGGGGTGGGATCCTGGGTGGGTTTATCGCTGGAGTAGCTTATGCAGCTTGGCGCAAGCACCCGGTAGGCGTTATCGCCGACCTGACTGCACCTGCACTGCTTTTGGCCCAGACGATTGGCCGCCTTGGGGATATCGTAAACGGGGAGCACTGCGCCAAGGCATGGGACTTCGCACTGGGATTCGTGTGGACGAACCCTGCCTCAGATGCGGGCCGTTGCTTCAATGGCATCGGCGCGTCTGTCCAGCCTGTCATTGCCTACGAAATGATCTGGAACATGCTGTCGCTGATCGTGGTCTGGAAACTTCGCAACCGGCTCCGCCCGGACGGCATGCTGTTCGCCCTCTATCTGGCTCTCTATTCCATTGGCCGCTTCGGGATCACATTCCTGCGTGAAGACAGGATCTGGGCGTTCGGGATGCAGGAAGCGCAGTACATTGCGCTTATTGTCCTCGCGATCACGGTCCCGCTCCTGCTCATCAAGGCGAGGCCCATTCCGGCAGCGGAGGTTGCGGCCGAAGTAGAGGAAGTGCAACTTAGGGATTCGCGCACAAGGGCCGAGAGGCGACGCCAGGGCCGACGCTAGATTAAACGAGGCTGCTGCGTCGGCGCGAAGTCTTCGATCACTAGCTGAAGGCTAGTGCGTCCATTCCAAGTGTTCGTCTCCATCTCATAGACGGCGTCGATACTCGTACCGACAGTTGCCTGAGATATACGGTCGCCCCGGCGGAACGCTATTGCCTCCCATGTTCGTTTGTCATCCGCGACTCTTAGCTTCAGGTGTTTACCCGATCCCACGAGCCTGGAGTCCACAACCCTGAGAGACCTCGCAACGAACTTTGGCCTTGGATTGTCCTTGCCAAACGGCGCAAGCCCCTCAGTGAATTCGAACAGTTCTTGTTCCACGTTCGAGGGGTCGCAGACCATGTCGATCTCAATTATCGACTCGCCAGACTGGACTACCTGGTCGACCGGCACCGATTCCAGGTGTCGGGCCAACTCGCTCAGGTTTTCGTTCGGAATAGTGAAACCCGCCGCCTGTTCGTGGCCTCCGAACTGAGTCAACAGGTGGCCAGCGGACTCTATTACTTCAATCAAGTTGAAGCCATCGATGCCCCTCGCGCTCCCTCTGCTAACGTCGTTCCCGACGGCAACGGCAATGGCTGGCCTGCTGTGCGCTTCAGCTAGCCGCGAGGCGATTAGACCGACAATGCCATCGCTCCAGTCGCGCCGCCCCACCATGATGACTCCTGGAATCGCGTCGCCCCATCTCTCGAGGATCTGGTCTTCTGCCTGCTTTGCACCTCTCTCAGTGGCCGTTCTGCGCGCAGAGTTTAGCTTGTCGATCTTCGACGCCATCGACCTGGCGTGGGCCGGATCGGTGGTTGTGAGCAAATCGAGGCTTATTCCGGGGTCGGCAAGTCTCCCCGGCGCGTTCAGTCTGGGGATGATCTGGAAGGATAGTGCGCCCGTGTCCAGGTCTCGTCCCCCGAGGCCCGATACGGCGGCTAGCGCCTCGATTCCAAGTGAGCGCTCGGTGTTCATCCGCCGGAGTCCCTCAGCGACCAGGTAGCGGTTCTCCCCCAGGAGGGGACCGACGTCTCCAACGGTGCCGAGGGCTGTGAGCGCGACAAGCTCCTGTGGCTCGTCCTTCTCCCTGAAGCGGTACAGTGCTTGTGCCGCCTTGTAGGCCGTGCCCGCCCCCGTGAGGTGCTCAAATGGGTACCCAGAGTCAGGCCTTCTCGGATTGACCATGGCCACGACAGGGTAGGGAGGTTCATCCATCAGGACGTGGTGGTCTGTGACTATCGTGTCCACTCCGAGCGCAGATGCCTCGCTAATGGCTGGGCCCGAAGTCGAACCACAATCGACGGTAACCAGGAGTGAGACACCTCGCTGTGCCAGCGTCCGGACGGCCTCGTGCCCAAGACCGTGGCCCTCGCTCTCCCTGTCAGGAATGTAAGAGATCACATCAGCGCCGAGGTCACGGAGCGCGGTCGTCATGACGGCGGTCCCGCTGATCCCATCGATGTCGAAGTCGCCGAATACGCCGATGGTCTCGCCCTTGTCGATCCCGCTGATCATCCTTTGAATGGCGACTTCCATGTCCGGCATCAGCCATGGGTCGTGCGAGTCTGATGTGTCCGGAGATAGGAACGCCTGAACGGATGACGCAGTGGTCAGACCACGGTTGTACAGGAGCTGACAATGCGCCTTTGGGAGACCGATTTCGCCCACAACTTGCGTGGGCACGGTCGGGAGGATCACCCAGTTTCGTTTCACTTTAGTCTCCCGGCGTGGCCCGTGGGCTTAAAGAGAGTTAGGCTTCGTACTCCTGAAAGACGAGAGAGGCGTTGTGTCCACCAAATCCGAAGGAATTGCTCATCGCGCTTCGGATGCGGCCTCTCCTCGGCATGTGCGGCGTGTAGTCGAGATCGCACTCAGGGTCTGGCGTTTCCAGATTGATTGTCGGCGGGATAGCCCACTTGGACAGCGCCAGGACGGTTACCGCGGCCTCCAGTGCCCCGCTGGCACCAAGGAGGTGGCCCGTCATGGACTTCGTTGAGCTGATGGGTATCTTGTACGCCTCTTCGCCGAATACCGCTTTGACCGCCATCGTCTCGTACTTGTCGTTCAGGGGAGTAGATGTTCCGTGTGCATTTATATAGCCGACTTCCTCGGGCTGCACTTGCGCCTGCTCTAGGGCGTTTCTCATGGCGCGGGCAGCGCCTTCGCCCTCCGGCGCCGGCTGCGTTATGTGGTGAGCGTCGGCTGTCGAACCGTAGCCCGAGAGCTCGGCAATCGGCTCGGCGCCCCGGGCTATAGCATGTTCAAGAGTCTCCAGTATCAGGGCGGCGCCACCTTCTCCAAGGACGAAGCCATCGCGCTCGGCATCAAACGGGCGCGAGGCACGTTCGGGCTCGTCGTTTCGCTTGGAAAGCGCATGGCACGCGTTGAATCCAGCAACCCCGATGGGGCAAATCGCCGCCTCCGAACCGCCAGCAATCGCGACGTCGGCGTCGCCCCTCCTGAGGGCTTCGAATGCCTGTCCAATCGTGTCGGCTGCACTCGAGCACGCTGACACGGTGCTGTAATTCGGGCCCTTTGCACCAAGTAGCATCGAGATCTGACCTGAGGCCATGTCGGGTAACATCATAGGAACGAGGAAAGGCGAAACCCGATTCGGTCCACGGTTGCCAAGCACACCTATCTGGCTCTCCAGGGTTATGATGCCTCCTATGCCGCTGGCCATCATCACCGACACACGGGTCTGGTTTTCTGGAGTTACCTCGAAGTCGGCGGCCTCTACGGCCTCCAGGGCGGCGGCAGCGCCAAGCTGGACGAAGCGGTCCATCCTTCTGGCCTGCTTTCTGCCCACGATGGAGTCGGGGTCGAAGTCCTTGACCTCTGCCGCGATTGTGGTCCCGTAACCCTCCGTGTCGAACAGCGTGATCTGGTCGACACCGGACTTACCCGCCAGAAGGTTCTTCCAGGTAGAACCGGCGTCCAGACCAAGTGGGCTGACAGCGCCGACCCCTGTTATGACAACTCTGTTTGTGAGAATCAAGAAAGTCTCCCTCGAAGGGTAGGGCACCGCGAACAACGAGGGCCCAGCTAAGATTCGCCCGGGCAGGCTGGTAGATTATACCAACTAGACGCCCTCTCTTCCCGCCACGGTCCTTCTGGGCACCTCTAAAACTGTGCGGACCGGCTATGCAGGGCAAAGAAGCTTGACGTCAGTGCATCGTAGAGTCTCTCGTCTTCGCCTATTGGAAAGCCGATTGAACGTACCGTCCCAGTGGAGTCTCTGACTTCGAAATCGAGCCGCTCCGAGAGTTGGTCGGCTGCTAATACCACGCTCGTACTTTGCGAATCGGGTCGGGCAAGAGTCCAAGTGCAGAGATACAGCAGTGCGTCATCTCCTCCAGGCGTGGTCACCGGCTCTGCACCGCGCGTGATGTCAAGCTCTCCGGGCGTACCGAACACTGTCCCGTCAAACTTCTGCAGGGCCTCGCAGATGAACGTGTCGTACTCATCAGCAATGGACCATAGCCTGCAAACAAGTTCAAGATCAGCTTCGGCCGTGGGCAGAATCGAACTTGCACGTTGAAGGAAATCAGCGGCTTCGGCACGATATTCTGCCATCCGCCGAACTCTGTCCAGCCAGGGTTCTATGCCGGTATTGTTTCTCATCATGGATGGTCGTAACCCCTCCCGTGGCAACTGCCATTGGGATAGCCGGGAAGCGCCATGCTAGTATACATTGATCCAGATTCAGGGGTGTCCGAAACGACTCAGGTTACCGACAGCAGACCCGTGACCAGGACCGTGTGTCTGGAAACGCACGGCTGCAAGCTCAACCAGGCTGACACGCAGGTTCTCGCTAGGGAGTTCGTCGAGGCCGGTTACACACTAGCGTTGCAAAGTGACCCTGCCGACGTGTACGTACTGAACACCTGCACGGTAACTCACGTTGCCGATCGGAAGGCAAGACAGGCCGTCCGCGCCGCCAAGCGACGAAATCCGAACGCCGTGGTGGTTGCAACAGGTTGCTATGCTGAGCGCGCTCCTGGAGACCTTCGGACAATGCCGGAGGTGGACTTCGTCGTAGGCAACGTCGACAAAGAGTCCCTGGTCGCGATGTTGGGAGACACCTCACGGGAGCCCGACACCGCCTGCGCTATCGGAGACGACAGTTCCCTTCAGCCTCTGCTCAGGATGCGCTCCAGGGCGATGATCAAGATCCAGGAGGGCTGTGACCAGGTCTGTGCCTACTGCATAGTGCCCAAAGTAAGGGGACGGGAGCGAAGCATACCTCTCCAGCAGATCGTCGACACTGCCAACACTTACGGGGACGCCGGCTGTCAGGAGATCGTGCTCACAGGGACGCAACTGGGTTCGTACGGATTCGACCTGCCCGAGGTCAACATTGCTTCACTCGTTCGCAGCCTGCTTGAGGAAACTGACCTGCCGAGGATCAGAATCTCGTCCCTCCAGCCCCAGGACATCTCGGATGAACTGCTAGACCTGTGGGCCGACCGCAGGCTGTGTCCGCACTTTCACGTGCCACTTCAGAGTGGGAGCGACAGTGTGTTGGAGCGGATGAGGCGCCGGTATCGAGCCTCTGAGTTCCTTGAGACTGTGGGACGAATTCGACAAGCAGTCCCAGATGTGGCCGTCACGGCAGACGTCATTGTTGGTTTCCCCGGCGAGTCCGAGCAGGACTTCCGAGGTACGGTTGACACATGCATTGAGTCGGAGCTGGCGTCGGTGCACTACTTCCCTTACTCAATTCGACCTGGAACCAGCGCGGCCCACTTTGCGGGCCAGATTGATCCCGAGATCAAGTCGGAACGCGCGGCGGAACTCGCGGTGGTCGCAAGCGATCTCTCCAAGAAGTTCAGAAGTCGGTTCCTCGGCCAGAGCAGGGAAGTGCTGTGGGAGCGCTCAGTCAACGCCGGACGAAACGGCCAACAGATCTGGTCGGGACTTACGGACAACTACATACGAGTACGTACTTCGAATGTGACCGACCTGTCCAATCGGATTCTGCCGTCCAAATTGACCGGCATCGATGGCGACTCGATGATCGCAGAGGCCAGCGCGACTATTAGCTCCTCTTAGACCTCCACAGGCACCAGTTGGGGCACGCCGCCTCGGTCCTGTACGTAGGCTGCATTGCAGTCGTTCCCGTGCCCGAAGACGATCATCCATCCGTCGCCCATCGCCATTTCCAGGAGTTCCCGCTTCTGCACCAGCGTATCGTTGGGAAACTCCGCAGTCGCCTGGATGTGATGCAAGGGCAGGTGGAACGGGGTAGGGATCAGGTCACCGGCGTAGATTATGCGCTCGCTGCCGTACTCAATGAACACGGCCTGGTTGCCCTTCGACGGACCCTCCATCAGCCTCACGCTGACTCCTGGAACGACCTCGTCTGTGCCGTCTACGAATTCAATCAGTTCGCGTTCAGCGAGAGGTTCGAAGTCGTCCTCGTAGAATGACTGAGAGTAGCGCTCGTTGGGTGAGTTTGCAGCCTCCCACGATGCCTCCTGGACCAGGTACCGGGCCTTCGGGAACATGGGAATGGCGGCACCGGTGCGGTCCAGCTTGGTGCAGCCGCCACTGTGCTCGAATCGGAGATTCGTGAGCACGACTATGTCGATGTCCCGTGCCGTAAGGCCGTATGACTTCAGCCCCTTGGTTAGCTTGTTGCCATTCAAGCTGTAGTCAGCCTTCAGCTCCACCATTCGCTTGCTTCCGGCCCCCGTGTCTATCAGGACGTTCAGGTCTGGCGTCCTGACGAGAATCGAGTTGAGGCCCAGACGAACCCTGTTCCTTCGGTCGGGCTTAATGAACTGCTCCCACTGAGTGCGGGCCAGTTGGCCGAAGATAACCCCACCGTCGACCATGAATGTGCCGTCTTTGACCAAATTGATTGACGTGTTTCCAACATCCACCAGAGCAACCTCCAAGAAATACACAGCCTGAAGTAGTAGATCTCTCATAGGTGGGCGAGGACAGTGCTATCCACCGGCGCGTTGATGCGCAGTAGGTTCACGGCCTGTGGCTGCGCGACCCGAATGGGGTGCGCACTAAGACATCGAAGTTGCGCATGTCGTCACACACGCGTGCTTATATGTTGCACGTTAGACAAGGCGACCCGAAGCAGTTGGGTCCTGTGCTAGAACGATGCCAGTTAACCTGGCCGGAGAGGCGAATGCAGCGACATTACTGTCTGCATAATCGCGTTCTATCCATCAGCGGATTGGGCGTATCCCCCCGGAGCCCACGTTCCTAATTTAGGTTTAATCTAAGAATTTGTCAAGCGTGAGAACGTATATATTTAGGTAATATTTGTGTGTAAAGATTTTATGTACGCCGCGATTAGTGAAAATCGGTTACATAAACCCATTACCCCTACGAAATGCGTAATGGCTCTAAGCTTGACTTCAGGATGATTACGCAGGCCCCATAGTTGAGGGAACACGAAAACACAACGCCCCTTAGTTGTCGCGTGTGTGGAAGTCGCCACCTGGAGAATCTGACGTCAGCGAAGCTCTTCGACCGCGCCCCTGAATGCCTCAAGTGTCTGCTCTACGTCGGCATCAGTATGCGCTGCGGAGATGTAGAACTTGGATGCGCCCTTGAACACACCACGTTCTACCATTCCAGCGTTGAATTTGCTCATAGTCGCTGAGTCAGACGTTAGTGTGTCCTTGTGGTTGGTAATATCCTGGTCAGTAAAGAAGACGTCGAACAGCACGTCTTCCCCGGTTACGCGGGAGGGAATCTCTGCTTCGTCGAGCATCTGCTGCAAGGTCGTCCTTAGCTGGTTGCCAGTTTCCCGCATCGTCTCATACGTTCCGGGCCTGCGAAGAATCTCAAGTGTCTTTAGTCCAGCCACGGCTGCTATGGGATTGCCGCTCAACGTACCGATCTGCGGCATGAATCCCTCTGGCGACACCGCTGCCGAGTCCATGTGCGACATGATTTCGTCGCTTCCGGCTATCGCTGTGAGTGGGAAGCCCCCTGCGACTGCCTTGCCAAGGGTGCACAAATCAGGTCTGACACCGTAGAACTCCTGGGCCCCTCCATACGCGAATCTGAAGCCAGTCACGACTTCGTCGAAGATCAATGGAATCTCATACTCGTCAGCCAGGTTGCGAAGTCCCTGCAGGAATCCAGGCTGAGGAGGGATCAACCTTTGGAACGGCTCGACTATAATCCCGCCAATTTCGTCGTGATACTGCTCGACAATATTGCCAGTTGTTTCCAGGTCATTGAAAGGTGCTATCAGGACCTCGTCCTGGATAGACTTGGGGATGCCAGCCGAGTCAGGAGAGGGATGGGGATATCCGTCGGGATTCGCTGAAAACACGCTCATGAGCGCGTAGTCGTTCATACCGTGGAAACCACCCTCGAACTTGAGGATCTTGTCCTTACCTCGATACGCTCTCGCAGCCCTCATGGCGTACAGGGTCGCCTCAGTGCCCGTGGAACTGAATCTGACCTTCTCGGCGCACGGTACAGCGTTGACGATCTCCTCTGCCAACTCTATTGCGTGCTCGTTGTTCGCGAAGAACGTCGTCCCGTTTGAAAGCTGGTCGCGGACTACTTCAATCACCTCAGGATGACTGTGACCGATGACCATTGGCCCTGATCCCAGGAGATAGTCAATGTACTCGTTGCCGCTCGAGTCCCATATCCGGCTGCCCTCGCCTCTCGCGATTACGATGTCCTGACTGACGTTACCCAGGTTTCCTCCTGGGAGAACTCTGTGGGCTCTGGCGACCAGTTCTTGTTCATGCTGTGACTGAGGGCTGGGCATGCGACTTCTCCTGGTAAGGTGCGAAAGTGTATTGAGTGTTCACGACCGACGAAATCGTGGCGATTATATCAGAGCACTAAGCCACTCGTGACTATGGTCTGTTGCCATATAATGGCACACGATTACCCCGAATGGAGGATCATCATGGAGATTAATGTCATACACGGAAACATCGCAGAGCGAGAAGACTCGGCGATCGTCGTAAACCTGTTCGAAGGTGTGTCACAACCTGGCGGCGCGACCGGTGCGGTTGATTCCGCTCTGGGCGGAGTAATAACAGACCTGATCGCCGAGGGCGACATAAGTGGGAAGAGAGGGGAGAACACCCTCATCTACTCGTTGGGCAGACTACCTGCGAAGCGAGTGGTCGTCGCTGGTCTGGGCAAGTCGTCCGACTTCAGCGCGGACATCGCACGGGGCGTGCACGCCGGGATCGCCCGACTTCTGGCGTCCAAGGGCGTGGAAAGTTATTCGACTATCCTCCACGGCGCAGGAATTGGGGGGTTAGGCGCAGGAGAGTGTGCACAAGTCGCTGCGGAGGGCGTCGGTCTCGGTCTCTACTCCTTCGAGAAGTACAAGTCAGACATCAAGGATCGTTCGATAAGTTCCGTGAACGTCATCGAATTCGACAGCTCAAAGCTAGATAACATTTCCCAAGGAGTCGAGCGTGGAACGGTCATCTCAGGGGCTGTAAACCTTGCCAGAGAGATGGGCAACGAGCCTGCAAACTACATGACTCCCACCCGGATGGCTGAGATTGCGCTTGACGTCTCCCGTGAGGCGGGAATGCAGCTAACGGTCCTTGATCGTGCTGACATAGAACGCCTTGGGATGGGATCGTTCGCAGGAGTGGCACAGGGAACCGAAGAACCGCCTAAGTTCATCGTGATCAGGTACGAGGGTGACCTCGATAACCCTGAGAACAACCTTGGTCTCCTTGGCAAGGGAATTACGTTCGACAGCGGAGGGTTGGACCTCAAGTCAGCCGAGGGCATGCTCACGATGAAGAGTGACATGTCCGGGGGCGCATGCGTAATCGGCGCCATGAAGGCTATCGGCGCACTCAAGCCGAAGATAAACGTGTGGGGCATCGTTCCAGCTACTGAGAACATGCCGGGACGCCGGGCCCAGCGTCCCGGAGACGTCGTGCGCGCCATGAACGGCAAGACGATCGAGATCGGCAACACTGACGCTGAAGGACGGCTCGTACTTGCAGACGCCCTCTGCTACGCAGTTGAGAATGGCCTGACAAGAATAGTCGATGTTGCGACGCTGACCGGCGCGATTGGCGTGGCCCTCGGCAATGGAGCGACCGGCGTGTTCGGCAACGACCAGGAGTGGGTCGACACTGTCGTTGGAGCAGGTAACAGTGTAGGAGAGAGGATGTGGCAGCTTCCCACATTCCCGTCATATACCGAGGAGTACAGGAGCGACATTGCCGACATCAGGAACACCGGCGGGAGGGGAGCCGGCGCCATCACCGGTGCGCTAATCATCGGTGAGTTCGCGGGGGACGCCAAGTGGGCTCACCTTGATATTGCTGCGACAACAAGGACGACGTCGACCAAGGGCATCAACCCCAAGGGGTCGACCGGAGTGCCCGTTCGGACACTGGTCGAGCTGGCTTCGTCCCTCGCAAAAGTAGGGTAAACCCCGAAAATTGAACGTGGTCACGTATCTGTGCTACCATTCTTGATAACTTTCGTGGAGGCCCATTGCCTTGAATAAAGCCTCACGGTGGACCTTCATCACGAACCACGGACTGGTACTCAGCTACATTTCTCACAACTCGACGAGTACCGCACGAGAGATCGCGCAGAGTATCGGGGTTACTGAAAGAACCACCCACAAGATTATCTCCGACCTGGAAGAGGCGGGGTATATAACTCGTCGCAAGTCTGGACGCCGCAATGTCTACAGCGTCGACCCAAACCTGCCTCTGCGCCACCATACCAAGAAAGACATCATCGTCTCTGAACTGCTGGAGGCCCTGACTAGCAGAGATCTTCACGAGATCATGGAGCCACCTGAAGACAACGGCGCCGTGTAGCCTCATTGAACTCTGTTTCGTTGACCACATTCAGGAGCCGGTGCTAGAATTTTCGCGTGGATATGGTGGGCGTGGCCAAGCGGTAAGGCGCCAGGTTGTGGCCCTGGAGATCGAGGGTTCGAATCCCTTCGCTCACCCCACTCATCACCTTCCCCAGAGCACCTTTGAGGCCGTTGCACGCTAGGAGAGCCGCCTGATGCCCAGTCTATTTGCCTCCGTGGACACGCTGCGCGCAGGTGATCCGCAGGGCAATCGGATGGTTCTTCGAATTGTTACGCGGAACGGGCATGTGATACATGCGATTGGTGTACCCCAGGACTGGCCGTCAAGGACGGGTCCCACCTGGTGTTACATTTTTGAGGACGAAGGCACGACCCTCATCGATCCCGGCGCACAGGGCTCATTCCCGGAAGTGGAGGATGGTCTAACTGTAGCCGGGTACTCCGTCAGCGACATCGACCGCGTAATCGTAACTCACGGGCACTCCGACCATGATGGGTCAACTGCGCAGCTTGTAGACGCGGCCGAAGCCAAGCTTCATGCGCACACGATGTACGCCGCTCTCATTCCATTCAGTCCATGGGAGGTACAGGACCGCTCATCCTCTCCCTTGCATGCCGAAATGAATCGAGTGGTGTCTGGAAACTCTGACCGCCGCAGCGAATCCTATGCAGCCAGGAACCGACGATACATCGAGGCCAGAAAAGGCCTCACAGTACACCGTGAAGTCAGCGACGGCGACTCAATCGGAGATTTGAACGTGATCTACGCGCCTGGTCACTCTCCCGACGAGCTGTGCCTGACCATAGATGGCGTGGTGTTCACAGGGGACCACGTACTGCCGGAGATAACGCCTCACCCAACTACCAAGGCCGCATACTCCGATCACGTAATGCGGGACATCCCCGCGGCATTTAGCGATCCCTCCAGTGCATATGGACTCGAAGTGTACATGCGGTCACTCAAGACCATCTACGACCTGGGGGCGACCCGGGCTGTACTTCCAGCGCACCGTCTATTCAACAGGGGAAGCTTCAACTTCGTGTCTGTCGACAGGGCAGGGGAAGTTATAAGTCACCACGGAGACAGGATGTCCCAGATTGTCCAACACTTGGATGATCGTCCCACCGGTCTCGAAGAGGTCACGAGGGGAGTGTTTGAGAGCCGCAAACTGTCTGGCGGAAACCTGTTCATGGCCCTGTCTGAGGTTGTAGCCCACGTCGAGCTACTGCAGGACTTTGGCGATGTCGAGTTCACTGAGGAAGCAGAGCTCCGGCACACTGGCTCAGAGGAATTTCGCCATTTCGTTCGCGAATTGCTAAACTGAGTATGGACTCAAGAGTCCCTGGCGTCCTGTTCAAGCGCCCGTAGCTCAGTGGATAGAGCACTGGTCTTCGGAACCAGGTGTCGCGGGTTCGAATCCTGCCGGGCGTGCCACCCTTCCACTTCTCCCGTCTGTCCTTGGCAGAGTGCATAGCGACTTTCTCACTTCGCCCACTCAAGTCCGCCCGGCGCGCGACTTAGGTGCGTCAACTCCAGAAAGCCACTCCCACCATGCCGGGACCTATGTGAGCGCCCATCACGGGGGTGAATTCGGACTCGAAAAGCTCTTCGCACTCGAACTCTCTGGCGATTTGCGATGACAGTGAGCTGGCCTGCTCCTCCGCCTGCGCATGCATAACCATCGCATGAAGTGGGCCTTCGCCAACTCTTTCATTCATTAAGGTGACTACCTTGGACACAGCGTGTGCTGCGGTCCTGGGCCGTGCCACCTGCGTAATTCCCGAGGTCTCCAGCGCAAAGATCGGCTTCAACTGGAGGAGTGACGTTGCCAGGTGAGCTAAACCTGGCACGCGGCCTCCCTTCCAGAGGTAGTAGAGCGTGTCCACGTAAGCTAGTAGACGGACGCGTTCCTGGACTTTCTTGGCTTCCTTTTGTACATCGTCGATGCTGGCACCGGACTGGGCAACCTTAAGCGACTGCCAGGCGATCAATCCCTGCGCGCCAACTGCTGTGAGCGAGTCCATCACACGTAGATCGAACTCCGGCCTGTTGGACTGGAACTGGTGCCGAGCTGTCTCTGCCGAGTCAATGCTGGAACTGAATCTCTTCGAGACGGTGATGCAGAGTATGGATGGTGCGATCTCAGCAGCTTCTTCAAAAGCTGAAAGATAGTCCCCGGGGGGCGGCGCGGATGTGCTCGTGAGTCCCACATGCTCCTGTTGCATCACGTAGAAGTCGGATGCCTGGAGGTCAACTCCGTCCCTGAAGGTCTTTTCGCCAACGTGAATGAGCATCGGCACGGAGAAAGTGCTTCCGTCGCTCAGGAACTCTTCTGGGACGGTTGCGGCGCTGTCCACTACGATCGCGACTCTGCGCTCCGGCTCAATCAGGCTCACGATGAAGGAAGCTCGCGGCTTGCTGTCTGCCCAGTCAGAGTCCTACTGGGCTTGAGTTCAACCATCCACGAGCCAGAAGGCTGCGATGTCGAGAGAAGAGTCACGGGGGCAAAGACCGGTGAATGCGGCAGGCTGATGTGACATGTGGGGGCGCTACTCCCCCATTTTGTATCAGAGGACGTGTGTCGTCAATGCGGTGCCATGATTGAATGGGTGTTTGGCGCTGATGTAGAATTCAGCCGACAGGAGGAGCCTCCCCAGTGGAGAACAACCAGATCGCTAGGCTGCGCCGAATGCGGGACCACGGACCGCATAGCTTCGAAGTTAACCGGCGCGTCGCGGACGGCATCTTCTCAGTGCTGAGCGACCGAGGATTCCTGCCCCTGGACACCCCTCTCTTGGAACAGACGGACTTGTTCGTGCGAAAGTCCGGGGGAGAGATCGCAGAGAGTCTCTATACATTCTCCGACCCCGGCGGCATAACAGTCAGCCTGCGTCCGGAGTTTACTCCGTCCGTCATCCGATGGTTCGTCGAAAATGTCGGTGTTCACACCGGCGCCCAAAGGTTCCAGTATGCGGGGCCAGTCTTTAGGTATGGCGGTGCGCGGGGTGGACGGAATCGCCAGTTCACTCAATGCGGAGCCGAGCTGATTGGTGTTTCGGCTCAGGGAGGTGACTCCGAGATCCTGGAATGTGCCGTTCAGAGTCTGAACGAATCAGGGGTTTCGAACTACTCAGTCAGGCTGGGTCACATAGGACTCGTACGAGAACTCGTAAGTTCGCAGGGCCTTTCCGAGCCACTTCAGATGTTCATCCTGGCGAATCTGGATGCCATCGAAGGCGGGGATGCCGGTATAGACGACTTAGTTGACCAGGCAGCCGCGGCAGGTCTCATATTTCGGTCGGGTCTGGGACACCTTGAGCTGCCTGAAAGGGACGACGCCATCCCGGCGCTTGAAGCCTTAGGGAGGTCACTGCCTGGCCCCACGGGTCGGCGGAGCAGAGAACAGATAATGGTGCGACTCGCCAACAGGATGAGAAAGGCTGTGCCCGAGTCCGAATTCAGGGCGGCTCTGTCTAACGTTTCAGCACTCTTGAGTTCACCTTCGCGATCTGGTGACCTGATGGAATCGATCTCAGATATTATGGAGTCTAGTGGTGCTTCGCTGGCGGAGACAGAAGAGCTGAGGTCCGCCCTTGACGCAGTCTCACGAGTTGGTGATGAAGCAACAGTCGAGTTGGACCTCTCATTCGTGCGAGGTCGAGCCTACTACACGGGAGTCGTGTTCGAATTCGCCTCGAGGGTCAACGGGAGTGACGTGTCCCTGGGGGGCGGTGGCAGGTACGACGACCTTGTTAGAGCATTTGGCGGGCCGGCAACCCCAGCCTGCGGATTCGCCCTGAATTTGGACGAACTGGTACTGATTACACAGTTTGAGCCTGTGGGTGCCTCGACGTGACCAGTCTCAGCCTACGACTGGCAATTCCAAGCAGTGGCGCTTTGCACGAGCCAAGCATGTCATTTATGAGGTCATGCGGGCTGTCGGTCTCGCGGGCCAACAGTCGCAGGTACATCGCGGAAGTGAGATCGGTTCCCGGTGTCACAGTCATGTTCCAGCGAGGCTCAGACATAACCGCCAAGGTTGACGAGGGTGCCGTTGACCTGGGAATCGTGGGTAAAGACCAGTTCCTGGAGACTCGCAGGGAGGACGGAGACAGCAGGGTAGTGGTGGACGGACTCGGCTTTGGCCGTAGCAATCTGGTCATCGCAGTGCCGGACGCCTGGGTAG
Organism: Dehalococcoidia bacterium; assembly: GCA_965116405.1. Lineage (GTDB taxonomy): Bacteria > Chloroflexota > Dehalococcoidia > Lucifugimonadales > UBA1123 > VXRN01. The sequence goes on along the minus strand of OZ220685.1, from coordinate 3,331,520 downwards.
ATGTCACGTCGATGGCCGACCTTGCAGAGGTCTCAGAGGAGTTCCGCGACGGTGGCCAGGACCTGAGAGTAGCCACGAAGTACCCGAGGCTAATTCAGAGGCACCTGCTGGCCCACGGGGTGAACTACTTCAGCCTCGTCCAATCCAGCGGCACCCTGGAGGCCGCTCCGGCCATGGGCTTCGCCGACATCATAGGCGATATAACTGAGACCGGCTCGACAATTCGAGAGAACCGCCTTAAGCAGATCGACGGTGGCACCGCGATCTCTTCTGACGCCTGCGTCATTTCCAGGAAGATGGACCCCGACACTGACAGCGGGCAACTTGCCGCAGCTAGGCTGCTACTGGAGATGATGGAGGCTCACCTCGGTGCGAGAACGGTCGTAAGAGTGACGGCGAACATGAAGGGTGAGACCGCCGAAGAGGTTGCCGAATACGTTCTGCGTCACCCGGAAATCTCGGGACTGCAGGGTCCCACCATATCGAGGGTGTACACCCCGAACGGCACGGGCTGGTTTGCCGTGACGGTCATCATTGAGGAGCGGCGCCTGCTGTCGGCCGTCGACACGCTTAGGGAGATTGGCGGGACAAGCGTAACTGTGGACAAGCCCAGCTACGTATTTCAGTCTGAGTCGACCTCATACTCGCGGCTTGTGCAGGCCGTCTAGTATGCCCAACCTCCCTGCGCACATACAGCTGGCCAGTTCAGCTGCGACACGGATCAAACACCCTGACATCGAGGCCTTCTGGGGTTACTTCTGTCTTGGTGCTACGGCCCCGGACATCAGAGCGCTTACCAAGAGGGCCCGCTCCGAGTATCACTTCGTCGAATTGGACTTCGAAACGATCGGCACCGGTGTGGAGACTATGTTTGCCGCGTATCCTGAGCTGATGAACGCTGCAGAGCACGACGGGCCCACTCGGGCCTTCATGGCCGGGTACATCACTCACTTGCTGGCGGACGAATCGTACATAGTTCGCATGTTCAGACCCTACTTCGGCGTTGACGGAGTTTTCGAGGATGCCGAGCTCGCAAAAGTCCTGGACCGTGCGCTTCAGCTCGACTTCGATCGGCGCGTCTGGGACGACGCAAAGGGAGCGATAGCTGGCGTAAATGTGGAGCTGGCCAACGTCAATGTTAGGTTCCTCCCTCCAGATGACCTCGAAAGGTGGAACGAGTGGGTACACAGGGTCGTTGAAGGTGGATTCTCCTGGGACCGATTGCGGTTCATGGCCCGTCGAATAGCGGCAGGAGATGAACGGCACCCTGCATACGGACATGCAGATGCCTTCCTGGATTCCGTCGATGGCTGGTTGACCACTCTCTACGATTCGGTACCGAGATCGCGAGTCGATGAGTTCACCGCGGACGCGGTCGATACGCTTACCGACGGGCTCAGGAGCTACCTGTCGTGAGAATCGTCTCTGGCGTTAAGGCAGCACGAGAGGCGCTTTCGAAGGGGCGCCGCCTCGACCTCGCTTCCGTACCCGATTCGTTCCTCGACACTACTGAACGTGTCTTTGGCGAGCGACTGTCTCCTATGGACACGGTTTCCAGAATAATCGCGAACGTGCGAGAAGATGGAGACCAAGCCGTCCGTGCGTTGAATCTTGCATTGGATGGCACAGACACTGAATGCCTTGAGGTGAGCCAATCGGACTTGGATACTGCGGCCGACTCAGTTGATCCGCGGATACTTAAGGCGTTCATTCAAGCCGCCGAAAGGGTTGAACGCTTTCATGAAGCGTCAAAGCCCCGTGACTGGATGGACTTCGCCGCCGGCTATGGGAGCATAACCAGGGCATGTGAGTCCGTAGGAGTATATGTACCCGGGGGCAGCGTCCCCCTACCGTCCACGGTTCTTATGACGGCCATCCCCGCGAAGGTCGCAGGAGTGAGTGACATTATCCTGTGCTCTCCAGGCAATCGAGACGGCCTTCCGCATCCGACGGTCATGGCCGCTGCCAGGATTGCTGGCGTTGACAGGGTCTTTGCAGTCGGGGGCGCTCAGGCCGTGGCAGCAATGGCCTATGGTACTGAAACTGTACCGTCTGTCGACATGGTGTGTGGTCCGGGTAACGTGTTTGTCACACTCGCAAAGAAGCTCGTCTATGGGGACGTCGGAATTGACGGTCTGTACGGCCCCACAGAGACGCTGATAGTGGCCGATCACACGGCCAACCCGACTCTGTGCGCGGCTGACCTGCTTGCGCAGGCTGAGCACGATCCTATGGCCAGGCCGGTCCTGCTGTGCACGTCTGAGTCCTTGGCCAGAAATGTCAGCAGCGAATTGGACTCCAGACTGGAAAGACTTGAACGAGGATCCGTGGCCAGGGCGTCCGTGGAGGGGCAGGGCTGCATCGCTGTGATTCCCGACCTTGTCGACGCGATGAGGGTCGCCAACTGGTTCGCCCCTGAGCACATGTGCCTGAGCGTCGAAGACCCATGGACCTGGGTAGGGAGCGTAAGGAACGCTGGAGCCCTATTCCTTGGTGACTTCTCGCATGAAGTCCTCGGAGACTACGTTGCAGGTCCCAGCCATGTGATGCCGACTTCGGGTACCGCACGATTCAACTCAGGTGTGGGTGTCCATACCTTCCTGAAAACTACTCCCGTCATTGCCTTGGGTGACGAAGAGTCGATCGCGTTATCGGACGCGGCGGCTATTATGGCAAGGGCCGAAGGACTAACTGCTCATGCAGAGGCAGCAGAAATTCGCAGGGAACTAGCTTAAGCTACCGAGAGTGGGTGTCGAGAGGAGACAGCAGTGGCAGAAAAGAGAATCGAAGGGCTAATCCGGCCTCATCTGACGTCCATCCAGACCTACCAGCCGGTCGATCCTCCTGAGGTACTGGCCGAGCGCGCCGGTGTTGCCCCTGAGGCCATCGTCAAGCTGAATGGCAACGAGAACCCGTACGGGCCGTCTCCAAAAGCCGCTGGGGCGGTGTCATCAGCTGACCTTCACATCTATCCCGATCCGTTCCAACGCAAATTGCGGGCGGCCCTCTCGGACTACACAGGGTTCGGAGCCGAGAACATTATCGCCGGCGCCGGGAGCGACGAGCTGATCGACCTGCTATTCAGGCTCTTCATCGAACCTGGTGACGTCATCCTGGACTGTGAGCCGACGTTCGCGATGTATGCATTCTGCGCCAGAGTCGCGGGCGGAGAGCTGAGGCTAATCCAAAGAGACGAACTGTTTGAGATCGACCTCCAGGCCGTAAGGGACGCAATCGACGACACGACCAAGATCATCTTCGTAAGCTCCCCCAATAACCCGACGGGCAACATGGCCTCGGAGGAACAGGTGAGGGCATTGCTGGACACTGGGCTCGTTGTAGTCATCGACGAGGCCTACTATGAGTTCAGCGGCGAGACTGCCGCAGGCCTGATCGAGGAGTACGACAACCTCGTAGTGCTGCGCACGATGAGTAAATGGGCCGGCCTGGCAGGGCTGCGCATCGGTTACGGAATCATGGACAGCGACCTGGTGAACCACATCATAGACATCAAGTCGCCGTACAACGTCAATGTGGCTGCCGAGGCCGCCGCCTTGGCATCGCTGGAAGACAGCGAATACCTGCTTGGCAACGTCAGGTCGATTGTTGACGACCGCGAAGCGATGTACGGAGCCCTGGATGAGATAGACGGGATCAATCCGTGGCCTTCGCAGGGGAACTACATTCTCTGCCAGCTTGATGGTCCTGAGAAGGCCAGTGACATGGTCGGCCAGTTGGCGTCCAAGGGCATCTTCGTCCGCAGCTTCGGCTCTGACCGGCTGACCGACTGCTTCAGGGTCGCGATTGGAACACCCGACGAAAACGAGAGCTTCCTCAACGCTGTCCGGGAGATCTCTCAGTGACGACAGACAACCGCGTCGGCCGTTTGGAAAGGGCCACGGCGGAAACTCAAATCGCCCTATCGCTGAACATTGACGGCTCGGGCGAGTATGACCTGTCCCTTCCCAACGGCATGTTCGAACACCTCCTGGCCCAACTCTCGAGGCACGGACTGATCGACCTGAAGGTCACTGCCAACGGCGATACGGAGGTGGGTCTACACCACCTCGTCGAAGACGTCGGTATCGTGTTGGGCAGAGCTCTTGCGGAAGCGGTCGGGGAGGGCGCCGGAATCAGGCGCGCGGCCCACACGTTTATGCCTTTGGACGAAACTCTGGCATTCACTGCCGTGGACTTCGGCGGTCGCGGATACGCAGTCATTGATGCGGAAATCGGCGACAGTGACATGGGCGGGCTGTCAGGGGATCTGGTCCGGCACTTCCTGGAATCGTTCGCACGTGAGGGCCGTTTCAACCTTCATGTGCGGATAGTCTCCGGTGTCAACAACCATCACAAGGCCGAGGCCATCTTCAAGAGCCTCGCAAGATCGCTCAGGGCTGCCCTGGAAATGGACCCCCGCCGTTCAGGCCAGGTGCCAAGCACGAAGGGAACCATCTCTTCCTAGAGTCGCCTAGGACGAACCGGGTGCCGTCGATTCCAGCTCGAACCTGAATTCCTCGATGATGGGATTGGCCAGGAGCTGGTCGCACATCTGGGTGACACGTTGACCGGCTTTCTCTCGGTCCCGTTCGTCGAGCCTGACTTCCATGTACTTTCCGGCCCTCACGTCTTCGACGGAGTCGAATCCCAATTGGTGCAGGCCCCCTCTGATCGTGAGACCCTGGGGGTCGTTCACGCCGGGCTTGAGGGTGATGTAGATCTTTGCCAGGAACATCGATCTACCGTGGCAGGCGGTACTCAGGGGCGTTTGGCGAACTCTCGTGGGCATTGACGAACGCTCTGATGCGGTCTTCGTCAAACTCGTCGAACTGGTCCAGGAATGTCCACGCTGTCAGCGAGATGCGACTCTCCATACCGGGGTACGGACTCATAAGCAACTTGCCACCGCGATCAATGCCTTCCTGCACGATTTCGGTTAGTTGGCCAAGTAGTTCAGGGCACCCATCAGGGCAGTCGTAGTGAACGTTAACGTACCCATGCTCCAGGTTGTGTAGAAGCACCTCGGGTTCAATCGGTTCGTCGTAGATTCCCCAGCGCGCGGGTGCGAGCGGGAGGTCGTAGTGCCAGCCGGACGTGGGAGGCAGGGAGTTGTATGCGGGATGGTCCTCCCCGGGACTTACGTGGGTTGCCCCCTGATCCTGGATACGAAGCCCTGGGCCCTCTGGCGTTCCACCTTGGAACAGAGACCCTAGCGGCAGTCCAGGTAGGATGATCGACAGGACTAGCGTTGAGGCGACAAGCGCAACTGCAACGCCTCCTAGCCAAATGTATACTCGACGGCGCCTTTGTCTACGCGCACGTCTCGCGCGGCGCGCCTGGGTTGGCGTTAGCCTAGTACGAGAACTTCGTCTCCCGGATGCTGATGCCATTTGTGCTTCGACTCCGCGCTGTAATTCTACTACTGGAGCTCTTGCCCAGTTAGTTTGGTGAACGCTTCAGCGTATCGCTCCGTTGTCCGCGATACAACGTCCTCGGGCAGGTCCGGTGCTGGCGGCTCGTGGTCCCACCCGGCGTCATCCAGCCAGTCCCTGACGAACTGTTTGTCGTAGTTGGGCTGCGACTTTCCCGGCTCGTAGCCATCGAGATCCCAGAACCTACTCGAGTCAGGAGTGAGCAGTTCGTCGATTAGAATCAACTCTCCATCGATGGTGCCAAACTCCAGCTTGGTGTCCGCGATGAGGATCCCGCGCTCTCTTGCAAAGTCCCGCGCGTACTCGTAGACCTCGATGGTCGTGTCGCGTAGTCGTTCGGCCATCTCCTGGCCGACCATGTCGACAACCTCTTCGAAGCTCATGTTTTCGTCGTGTCCCACTTCAGCCTTGGTGGTGGGAGTGAACAGGACTTCGGGAAACGGATCGCCCTCACGGAGACCTTCCGGCATTGGCTTGTCCTGAACCGTGCCAGCGCGCCTGTACTCGGACCACGCTGAACCAGTAATGAAACCGCGCACGACGCACTCGACGTCGATCCTATCGGCCTTCTTGACGACCATTGCACGCTTGGCAACTTCGTCGGGAATGTCCAGGTCCGAGCGATCAGCCGCCATCTCGATCAGGTGGTTTGGCACGATGTGGGATGTCTTATCGAACCAGAAGGCAGAGATCTGATTGAGCACGGCGCCCTTGCTGGGTATGCCGGTCGGCAGAACGACGTCGAACGCCGATATCCGGTCGGTAGCCACCATCAGGAGCGTATCATCGTCTATGGGATACGTATCTCTAACTTTGCCTCGATAGAGCAGGTTGGGAAGGGTTGTCTCCGTGATTGCGGTCATGCGGTCCGTGACCTCCTTGGTTAACTGTCAGGTGTTAGTTTAGGCCGATCCTATCGAACACTTCATCGACGAAACGGACGTAGTAACCGTAGTCGAACGTGTCGTCCAGGTCGGTTTGGCTCATGTACTTCGTCACTGTGGGATCACTTCTGACCAGCTCTCTGAAGTCGTCGTCTTCGTCCCACGTGCGCGCCGAGTTGGTCTGCATGACCTTGTAAGCGTCGTCTCTGCTGACACCCTTCTCGATCAGCGTAAGCATGAGCCTCTGAGAGAAGAGGAGCCCCCTTGTCATCTCTATGTTCTGAAGCATGCGTTCGGGGTAGATACGCATACCCGCTACCACGCCGGTGAATAGATCGAGGATGTAATCCAGGGCCATGCACGAGTCTGGAAGGATCAGTCGCTCGGCTGAGGAGTGGCTGATGTCTCGCTCGCCCCAGAGAGCAACGTTTTCCAAGGCCGTGATGGAATGGCCGCGAATCAACCTTGCCAGGCCGCACACCCTCTCGCTCAACTCCGGATTGCGCTTGTGAGGCATGGATGACGAACCCGTCTGCCCCTCTGAGAATGGTTCTTCTAGCTCGCGAATCTCGGTGCGCTGAAGGCCGCGAATCTCCGTGGCGAACTTCTCAAGCGATGCCGATATCACCGCTAGCGTACTGACAAAAGCGGCGTGGCGGTCCCTCTGGACAACCTGATTGGAAACCGGAGCGACCCCGATGCCAAGCTCCTTGCAAACACGGGCTTCCACATCGGGCGGCACTGTAGCGTGAGTTCCCACCGGACCGGAAATCTTGCCAACCGCGATGTCTTTGCGAGCGTGTCGGAGACGATCCCGGTTTCGGCGCATCTCGTCCCACCAGAGGGCAAGTTTCAGTCCCAGGGTGACTGGCTCTGCGTGGACCCCGTGAGTGCGTCCCATCATCAGCGTGTTCTTGTGTTCGACCGCCCGGACTCCAATGGCCTCGATGCAGCGGTCGATCTCATCTTCAAGCGCGTCCGCCGATGCCACGAGCTGGAGGCTGGTGGCGGTATCCCAGACATCGCTGGTCGTCAGCCCAAGGTGAAGCCAGCGCCCCTCGGGGCCAAGTCCATCCGTGACTGAGCCAAGAAACGCGGTCATGTCGTGCTTGGTGACTCGAAGGATCTCGTTGAGCCGGTCAATGTCGTATTCAGCTCGTCGCAGCTTGCGCATGTCCTCTTCAGGTATTACACCTGCTGCAGTCCACGCCTCGCACACTGCCAGTTCGACCAGAAGCCACTTGTCGTACTTGCTTTCGTCAGACCAGACCTGCTTCATTCGAGGCCTGGCGTATCGTTCAATCATCTTGAGTTCCCGTGTGGTTCAGCGGCTTCTGAGTGACTCTCGGTAGTCATCATAGGCTTTTCGGATGTCTTCATGCTTTCCGCCCAATATCTGCGCAGCAAGGAAGGCAGCGTTTCGAGCGCCCCACGAACCGACGGCAACACAGGCCACCGGTATTCCGGGAGGCATCTGCGCAATAGCGTATAGGGCGTCGATTCCCTTGAGGTCGCTCGATGGTATCGGCACTCCAATGATCGGCAGGGTAGTCCATGAAGCCAGCACGCCAGGGAGACCTGCGGAACCGCCGGCCCCGGCGATTATGACCTCTATGCCCCGCTCCCTGGCAGTGACACCGTACTCACGCACCCTGTCAGGAGTACGATGGGCGGACATCACCTCGACTTCGTAGTCGACTCCAAGTTGTTTTAGGACCTCTTCAGTCGGCTCCATTGCGGGCCGGTCGGAACTGCTTCCCATTAAAACCCCTACGAGCGCCATGATTCCTCCTCAGATTGATGCAGCGATGTCTGTTCGGTAGTATGCATTGGCGAATTTTATCTCGCCAGCCAGTTCATATGCCCTGTGTCGGGCGTTTGATATGTCGGAGCCTCGCGCCGCGGCGGTAAGCACTCTGCCGCCTGACGTAAGTGTCTTATCATCCTCACTTCGCGTGCCGGCGTGAAACACGATTCTCTCATCGGTAGTAGCCGGAATCCCGGTTATCTCGAGCCCTGTCTCATAGGATCCTGGATACCCTTCTGACGCCATGACGATGCCAACCCATGGGTCGGGTGACCACTCGACGCTACACTCTGACAGACGACCTTCGACCGTTGCAAGTGCGATGTCCAGCAGGTCAGTCTTCAGCCTCGGTATAACGACTTGGGCTTCAGGGTCTCCCATGCGGCAGTTGAACTCGAACACTCTGGGGCCATCGTCGGTGATCATGATCCCACCGTACAGGATGCCACGGAACGGGCATCCCGCTTTCGTCATCTGACTAGCCACAGGCTCCAGGATCTCTGCCCGTACCCTGTCTTCCAATTCTGAGTCCCAGAAGGGTGGGGGACTGTAGCTGCCCATCCCTCCGGTGTTGGGCCCGAGGTCGTCGTCGTAGACGCGCTTATAGTCACAGGCCACAGCAATCTCAGACACGTACTCGCCGTCAAGGAAAGCGAATACGCTGATTTCCTGACCCTGCATCCACTCCTCGATCAAGACAGTACCGCCTGCAGGTCCAAAAGCCTTCTCTATAAACATCGAGTGCGCCGCCTCGCGGGCCGATTCCCGATCGTGGGCAATGACAACACCTTTGCCTGCCGCGAGTCCGTCTGCCTTGACGACGAAAGGCGGTTCGTGTGACTCGATAAGCCCAACTGCCGATTCGTAGTCAGTGACAACACTCGCGCCCGCCGTTGGAACGCCTGCCGCTCGCATTACGTCCTTGGCGAAGGACTTACTGGACTCGATTCGAGCCGCCGCCTTAGTGGGGCCAAAGATTGCTAGGGAATGCGCGTCGAAACTGTCCACCAGCCCTTCGGACAATGGCACTTCCGGGCCGACGATGGTGAGATCGATGGATTCTCTCAGAGCAAAGTCCAGCAGGCCGTCAACGTCTTCGGCGTCGATGTCGACATTCTGCCCGAGTTCCGCGGTGCCCGCATTTCCAGGAGCGATGAACAGTTCAGGTGAGTGTTGGCTGCTTGCAACCTTCCAGGTCAAAGCGTGCTCACGTGCACCGCCGCCCACGACGAGTACCTTCACCGGGCAACTCCGATCTTTACGATCATTCCCACTCTATTGTGCCCGGCGGTTTGCTGGTGATGTCGTAGACTACCCTGTTCACGCCGGGTACCTCGTTAGAGATACGACTCGAGATTCGTGCGAGCACGTCGTGGGGAATGCGGGCCCAGTCAGCGGTCATGGCATCGTCACTCGTAACCGCGCGAATGGCAATCACGTTTCCGTATGTGCGAAAGTCGCCGGTCACCCCGACTGACCTGGAGTCGGTAAGAACCGCGAAGCTTTGCCAGAGGTCGTTATAGAGGTCGTTGCGTTCAACCTCCTCCATGACAATTCTGTCTGCGTCCCTCAGTGTGTCAAGCGCGTCGTGGGTAACTTCGCCAATGATCCGAATCGCCAGGCCCGGTCCAGGGAATGGCTGGCGGTTGACAACCTGCTCGGGTAGTCCCAATTCGAGTCCAACCTGCCGAACCTCGTCCTTGAATAGGTATCTCAGGGGCTCAACGAGGTTCATTCGCATGTGTTCTGGTAGCCCGCCGACGTTGTGATGGGACTTGATCTTGGCGGAGACGTCGTCGCCTGGTACGTAGCTCTCAATGACGTCCGGATAGAGCGTCCCCTGGGCAAGGAAGTCAACCTGGCCGAGCCTCGAAGCTTCCTCTTCGAATACGTTGATGAACTCTTCGCCGATGATCTTTCTCTTGCTTTCGGGATCCGTCACGCCCCGGAGAGCGCCGAGAAAGCGTTCGGTGGCATCAACGTGGACTAGATTCATCTCCATGTAGCTCTCGAAGGTGTCCCGGACTCGTTCAGGTTCCCGATGGCGGAGTAGTCCGTTGTTTACGAACACACAAGTTAACTGGGCACCGATCGCCGCATGTACAAGAGAAGCCGCAACCGCCGAGTCGACGCCTCCGGAGAGGGCACAGATCACCTTGCCATCACCGACCTGTCGCCTGATGGAGTCCACTGACTCCGCAACGAAGTTGCCGGCGTTCCACGACCCGGCACATCCGCAAACTCTGTACAGGAAGTTGTGAATGAGTTTAGCTCCCTCTGGAGTATGCACAACCTCCGGGTGGAACTGGAGCCCAAGTCTGCCGGTACCGTCTCCCAGCGCCGCTATAGGCGAGTTGTCGGTACTTGCTAGAGCCCTGAAACCCTCCGGCATCGCAACGATGTTGTCGCCATGGCTCATCCACACCTGAGGGGAGTCCGAAACATCCGCGAATAGTGGCTCAGCAGGATCCATATTGCGGAGTTCAGCGTACCCGTACTCGCGATGATTGCCTGGGGCGACCCGGCCACCTAGCTGATGGACCATAGCCTGCATTCCGTAGCAGATTCCTAGAACAGGGACACCCGAGTCGTAGACCCACTTGGGAGCAAGTGGCGCTCCGGTCTCGTAAACGCTTGCGGGTCCGCCTGATAGGATAATGCCCTTTGGGTTCAGGGGCTCAACGGTCTCCCACGGTGCGGTGTGAGGAATTAACTCGCAGTAGACATTCGCTTCTCTCACCCTGCGGGCGATCAGGCGAGAATACTGAGAACCGAAGTCCACAATCACGATGGACTCGCTGGAAGCCGAAACTTCGGCAGGTGTGTCACGGAGTCTCTGACCGGTGACGGGGACATCCTTTGAGTGCGTCAACGCCCCCAGATCACTACTGGAAGAGGGCGTACCAACTGACGATTCAGTGCGGGGTTCAGACATGGCTCCGAGCAAAATTCAGGCTAGCACCTGTGTTACATTAGGGTCAAGCTGACGGGCTCCAATTTGCGATCAGTTTCACCTGCAATGGCAGCTAATTCAGACCTGAGTGTACACTTCCAAATATGCTCTCATCCTCACTTCAACAAGCCATCGACATCCTTCGAAATGGGGGAGTATTGGGTATTCCTACCGATACCGTGTATGGCATTGCCGCAAATGCACTCGACGAGGCGGCGGTCGATCGTGTTTTCGACCTGAAGGGAAGGGAAGACACGAGCCCTATTCCGGTGTTGATAGGGAAAGTAGACGACCTACGCAAGTACGGCAGGGATGTGCCGGACGAAGCTCTTGATCTGGCAGAGGCCTTCTGGCCAGGTCAGCTCACTATCGTTGTGGCCAAGTCCGAAGTGATACCCTCGGTAGTGTCCGGAGGGCTGGATACGGTCGGCCTCCGCATCGCTGATCACCCAGTTCCACGCCGTCTGGTCTCGGAATTGGGCGCCCCGATCACCGCGACGTCCGCCAACATCAGCGGGACGGCTCCGTTGTCTTCGGCCGACTCAGTCTATGAACAACTGGGTACGAGACTCGACATGGTGTTCGACGGTGGTGAGCTCCCGCCTTCGAGGCCTTCCACGGTTGTGGACGCGACTGTGAGTCCCCCAAGAATTCTGCGCGAGGGCGCTGTGCCAAGAGCGGCAATAGAGCATGTGACAGGCTCAGTTTCCAGCATGTAAAATCGTCGCGCAGGAGTGAGGGCAAGGATGAAATCACAGAGATTGCGTCGCCTGCCCAAATCCGGACCTGCTCGGACTCGTTCTCTTGGCGTCCAATTCCCAACTTGAGGAATACAGCGACCTCGTAAATGGTGAGCTGCGGCGTGTGATTGCCATGCGCGACCTCCCTTTGTACTCGATGATGGGGCACCAGTTGGGTTGGAGTTCAGAACCCGAATTGGGCGGAGGTTACATGCTCCGCAAACTTGGGTCCCTATGCCTGGGCACTTGCGATGCACTTGGCGGAAACGTCGAAAATGCCCTGCCTGCGGCTGCGGCAATGGAACTCGTGCAGAACTTCTGCGATATCCATGACGATATCCAGAGCGGGCGGATCGAGCGGGATGGGCGGGAAACGGTGTGGTGGAAGTGGGGACCGGCGCAGGCGATCAATGCCGGCGACGGCATGCACGCCTTGGCTCGAATGGCCCTGCTGGGCATGAAAGATCGGGGTTTTGGCCCCGATATGGTCTTCGAGGCTATCCGCATCCTTGATCGAGGAAGCCTTGAGACCTGCGAAGGGCGATTCATGGAGCTTGAGTCCCAGGAGAGGCTCGACATGACCTCAGACGCCTACATGAAAATGGCTTCTCTGAAGACTGGGTCAGTTTTCTCCTGTGCCGCCGAGTTTGGCGCGCTCGTTGCCGGGGCCAGTTCCGATCAAAGGGGTACGATCGCAGAGTGGGGCACGGGCTTAGGAATCGCCGTACAGATATCCGAAGACTTCAGGCAGATTTCCGAAGCCGTCTCAGGGGATGGCGCTCCCTCAGACGACTTGATGAACAAGCGTAAGCTCTATCCGGTGGTCTGGGCTTTCGAAGAGGCGACTCCCCAACAAAGAAGGCAGCTTGGCGACTACTACTTCAAACGAGTCCTCGATCCGTCTGATGCGAGAAGCCTGTCGGTTCTCGTCGATGAAATCGGGGGAACGGCACAAGCTCAATCACAGATCGATTTCCAGCTAAGTAATGCCGGTGACAAGCTGGCTGCGGCGCTTCCGGACGCTTCCAGTAAGAATGACCTGGAGCAGTTGGCTCGTGACGTGGTCGGGATCCACCCATGACTTCGAAGAGGAGCGTCCGTGATCTTCCTCTGCATCCCGGAGCTGCGGTGCTCGTCAGGGTTGACTACAACGTGCCCTATGAGCCGGGCACTCGGGTCATTTCCGATGACAGCAGGATCAGAGCCTCCGTAGAGACGATCCAATACCTCAAGGCTCGTGGGTGCAAAATCATTCTTTGCTCCCACCTGGGGCGACCAAGGGGCCAGCGAAGCGATGACTTGAGCCTTGGCCCAATTGCCCGCAGGCTCTCAGAAGTACTTCGTGAAGAGATTGCCTTCGTAAGTGACTGCATTGGCCCAGAGCCTGAGGCAGCTGTCAGGGACATGTCGAACGCGTCAGTCCTCCTGCTGGAGAACCTGCGATTTCACTCCGGGGAAGAGGCCAACGACCCAACTTTCAGCGAGAGACTTGCCAGCTTGGCTGACTTCTACGTGAACGACGGATTTGGAGCCGCTCATCGTAGGCACGCTTCGACCTATGGAGTCGCTCGGTACTTGCCATCGGCGGCAGGGCTTCTGATGGAGCGAGAGATCCTGGCTCTGAACAGGGTCACTGAGTGCCCTGAGCCTACTTACGCTGTTGTCATAGGCGGTGCCAAAGTCATGGACAAGCTTCCCCTCATTCGGAATCTGTCGTCCAGGGCAGACCTGTTTCTGGTCGGCGGCGGGATGGCCGCCTCATTCCTGGCTGCTGATTCCCCAGATGCGATCGACCTGAGTGTCGACGAGAAGGAGCGAAATATCGCCGGGGAAATCCTGGATGACGCTCGAAGAAATGACTATGAGGTAGTAATACCGGTTGATGTGGTAGTGGCAGACCGATTCGCGGAAGATTCCTGCTCCCGCACGTGTTCCGCACAGGGGATCCCGGACGGAGGCCTGATTCTGGACATCGGCCCTGAGACCGTTGAACTTTACTCGAAACGACTCTCTGAGGCCCGCACAATTGTCTGGAACGGTCCAATGGGTGTCTTCGAATGGCCGCAGTTCGCGCGTGGCACAACTGCGATTGCCAATGCTGTTGCTTCAGCAGAAAAGGCCTACACGGTTATCGGGGGTGGGTCCACTTCGGATGCGGTGACTTCTCTCGGCATTTCCGACAGTTACTCGCATGTGTCCACTGGTGGAGGTGCCACTCTTGAGCTGCTGGAGGGCAAGGAACTACCTGGGATCCAGGCACTTGATGATGGTCCCATTTAGGAACGCCGTACTCATGGCCCTGGGCAGTCTGTGAACCAGCTATTCCGATGATCGATCATCCATACCTCAGCGAACTGTGCAGCCCCTCAGAGAGCAAGATTGTCTTGCTCGTGGTTGACGGTCTCGGAGGACTGCCACGTCCTGAGACTGGCAAGTCCGAACTGGAGGAAGCCTTCACTCCGAACTTGGATGAGCTGGCCAGGCGAAGCGCATGCGGCATGACCGTGCCCGTGGGTCCCGGCATCACACCTGGAAGCGGACCCGGTCATCTCGCCCTGTTTGGATATGACCCGCTGAAGTACGTCATTGGCAGGGGAGTGCTGGAAGCGCTGGGTATCGGGATTGAATTGGGCCCAGATGACATTGCAGTCCGGTGCAACTTCTGCACGGTTGACGAACAGGGACGGCTGACTGACCGCCGGGCTGGGCGTATACCATCTGCTGAATCTGGACCCTTGGTCGATCAGCTCTCCGCGATCACCGTTGAAGGAGCGGAGGTGCGGGTAGAGCCGGTACAGGACTACAGGTTCGTGGTTGTGTTCAGCGGTGATGGCCTGGGGGAGGGCGTGAGCGACACCGATCCTCAACGAACAGGGGTTAAGCCTCTTGACCCGACCAGTAGAAATGAGGCTTCTGTCGCTACTGCCAAAGTGGCAGACAAATTCATAGCCGCGGCTCGCGACATCCTGGGTTCGAGGCAGACTGCGAACATGATACTCATGCGTGGCTTCTCCAAGACTCCGGCCTGGCCCAAATTTGGAGCGAGTTATCGCCTGAACCCAGGTGCAATTGCCGCATATCCTATGTACAGGGGCCTGGCCAGACTGGTCGGCATGGAAGTGATCCCTACTGGCCATGACTTTGACGCTGAACTGGACACGCTGGATGAGCATTTCCAAAGTCATGACTTTGTGTTTCTGCATTATAAGTCGACTGACGCCGCCGGGGAGGACGGCAACTTCGATGCGAAGATCGGGGCCATCGAGGACTTGGATCGGAGGATCCCAAGGCTTGTCGACATTGGCCCGGACGTACTCGCCCTCGCAGGGGACCATTCAACTCCGGCGGTCATGGCTGCACATAGCTGGCATCCTGTACCGATGTTGATAAACTCCGAGTTAACCGCGGGTAGCGGGTCTGAAGGCTTCAACGAAAGAGCCTGCGCTGCGGGACGACTGGGAACCCAGCCTGCCACGTCCCTGATGCTGCAACTCCTCGCTCACGCCGGCAAGCTATTGAAGTTCGGCGCTTGAGATGCCTGTGGCTTATAGTACATGCTGTACCCGATCGGTCAGTGACCTCCATGTCCGATCTGCCAACGGGACAGTAGCTACGAATTGAGACTTCAAACATGCCAGTAAGAACAATCATTGGAAATTGGAAGCTGAACAAGACACCCTCGGAAGCGGGGCAGTTAGCATCTCAAATCAGGTCCCATCTGCCTGACAGTGTCGGTGCTGCGGTTGTCGTCTGCCCGCCCTCTGTAGCGCTCGAGACCGTATGCAGACATCTTGAGGGTTCCGGGATAGCCGTAGGCGCACAGAATGTACACTATGAGGCAGAAGGGGCCTTCACCGGTGAGATATCGGCCGAGATGGTTAGCGAGTTCGCAAGCTACTCAATTGTGGGTCACTCGGAACGCAGGATGCTGTTTGGCGAGTCTGATGAATTTGTCGGTGACAAGGTTGCCGCCGTCTTAAGGGCAGGTCTCAGGCCAATTCTCTGCGTTGGCGAGCCCTCTGACATTAGGAGCGCTGGTGGAGCGGAGTCGTATGTGACGACGCAACTGCTCGGTGGATTGTCCGGAGTGACCGACATTTCGAATGTCCTTGTGGCGTATGAACCGGTCTGGGCCATAGGTACTGGTCAGGCTGCCACGCCTGAGGTGGCACAGGAAATCACTGGTTCTTTGCGAAGTGCCCTGAAGGAACACTACGGTACTGTGGCTGACGAAGTGCCTTGCCTGTACGGCGGAAGCGTGAATGCCTCAAACATCGCAGAATTTGTAGGGCAGCCGGACATTGACGGCGCATTGGTTGGAGGCGCAAGTCTGGATGCGGAGTCTTTCGCCGACATAGTGAAGGTGGCGTCCCAGGTGTAGAGTTAGGGACCCTTGCTGCTTCCGCACCTGACCGTCTGGGTGTCTGGTTGCGCCAGATGTCCCACGGCAAGTCCTTGTAGGGTAGGGGTGTGAGGTGCCCGGAACTCGCGGAAATCTACATGCCGGGTATGATGCTGTCGCGGAATGCGAGGAGACATCTTGCTCGCCCGCAACTTCCGACCGATCCGCTGAATTGCCTCACCGGCTGATTGCAATTGTAGGACCTACCGCCGCCGGGAAGACCGAGTTGGCGATGCGCCTCGCTCCGCACATACCAATTGAGTTAATTGGGGCTGACAGCCGTCAGGTCTATCGTTTCATGGACATCGGCACCGCCAAGCCGACTACAGAAGACCGGAAGCGGGTGCCACATCACATCGTAGATGTCATTGACCCTGATGACGATTTCAGCCTGGGTCAGTATATTGATTTGGTAAAACTAGCTATCAAAAACGTTAATGGACGCGGTAACGTCCCTTTGCTCGTTGGCGGAACTGGTCAGTATGTCATGGCTGTCCTAGAGGGATGGCAGGTCCCTGGTATATCGCCCGACTACGAATTGCGCGCAAGACTGGATTCAGTTTTGGCAGCTGGCGGTATCAGCTTCCTCCTGGATGAACTCCGCGATCTGGACCCGGCCGCATGGGAGGCCGTCGATCGAAACAACCCTAGACGGGTGGTGAGAGCGATTGAAAGGGCGAGTTCCGGTCATCGATGGGGACAGCAGGCCACGCGTGTAAGTCCCAAGTTTGCCTCGACAGTAGTTGGTATCTCGGGCGACAGGGCAGAGATGTATGACCGTGCGGACCGAAGGTTGGACCGGATGATGGAGATCGGATTTCTGGAAGAGGTTGAGTGGTTGTTGGAGGCCGGATACGGACCTGAATTGCCTGCTATGAGTGGCATTGGATACAGTGAACTCGCGGATCACATTCTGAATGGAACGGACCTGCACCTCGCGGTCCAGCGCTCCAAGTTCCGAACACATCGGTACATACGCCAGCAGTCCAACTGGTTCAAGGCGTCAGATGAGAGAATAACCTGGTTCGGACTATCTGAAATTGATGCCGCGGTCGACTTTGTCTGTGAGATTCACCAGGCTTCCTGAAGTGGCATAAACGGTGCTTTATGCAAATTAGAACAGAGGAGACGCAATGAGATTCGTGAAGATGCATGGTGCGGGCAACGACTACATCTACGTGGACGCCCGCGAGTCTGTAATTGGGTCACGGAGTCGCGATTGGCCAGACGTGGCGCGGCAGGTTAGCGACCGCCACTTCGGTATTGGCTCGGACGGTCTCATCCTCCTGAGGGAGTCCGACGTGGGCGACGCCAGGATGCAGATGTTCAACTCTGACGGATCCGAAGGCCTCATGTGCGGCAACGGGATTAGGTGCCTTGTGCGATTTGGTTTAGATAGTAATGCCCTCCGTTTGGACAAGATGGCATTTGATATCGAGACAGCGTCAGGTGTGCTGAATGTACGGCCTATATGGTCTGAAGGGCAGATGACGCACGCTTCAGTCAGCATGGGAGCCCCTAGGCTGCTCGCCGATGAAGTTCCTGTGATAGCTCGTGATCAAGACGGCCCTGTTCTGGACTTCCAGCTCATGGTGGAAGGGCACAACCTCCCGCTGAACTGCGTTTCGATGGGCAACCCGCATGCAGTTGTGTTTCTCGAAGAATCTGTGGATGACTTTCCACTTACAGAAGTTGGACCGAAGGTGGAACGCCACCCGATCTTCCCCGAGGGTGTGAACTTCGAGATCGTCAATGTCTTGGACCGCACCCGAATCAAGGTCCGCGTCTGGGAGCGAGGATCCGGAATCACATTGGCGTGCGGCACTGGGGCATGCGCTGCGGTCGTAGCAGCCCGACTCCATGGCTTGGTTGACGACGAAGTAACCGTTGAACTGCCCGGCGGCGAGTTGAAGATTAACTGGCCAGGCGATGGTGACGTGGTTATGGAGGGTCCCGTTGACCGTGTCTTCGAAGGTGAATGGCCTGATTAGCTGTCAGTTTCATTGGGACACTTCTTGTCGTTGAGTTTAGGTCAAGGGGATTTCGGTTCACATTTGGGCCAGTTTTGAACTTGCCTGACTTGGAGCGCGAATCTCAGTAGCACCTCGGCCTGCGAGATTCCTCGGAAACGTGACACAAACCGCCTTGAGTTGAAGATCGCGCCTCTAATAAGATGCAATGTTAGCGGACTTTTTCGCTCTTATTGTTTTAGTTTGCTATTTCGTGTGACTGGGATTCCATCCCGGTCCTTGCTTTGACTTGCTCGGGCCTGTTTGACTGCGCCATGAAGTGTGCCCTGTGGGACAGATCGGGCATTGAGGACTGTTACTCTTTGAGCGCGAAGTCTCATCCTTTACCATGTGCTGCGCTTGCCTTAACATGTACCGACCAATTAGGACAAGCTGGGAGTCGAAATGAGATTTGCGAGTCGTGTCGAAAAGATTCCGCCGTACCTGTTCGTTGAAATCAGCAGGAAGATAGCTCAGAAGCGGCAGGAGGGAATCGAGGTTATATCGTTCGGGATCGGAGACCCCGATCTCGAGACGCCGGATCCGGTGATCGACGTTCTGCGATCAACCGCGGGCGATCTTCCCAATCACCGGTATCCAGAGTCGGACGGCCTCCCAGAGTTCAGGAAGGCCACGGCCGACTGGTATCAAAGGCGATTCGGTATCTCACTGGACCCCGACACCGAAGTCATATCCCTGATCGGAGCCAAGGAAGGAATTGGCCACGCGGCTCTTTGCTTCATCGAACCAGGTGACATAGCCCTGGTCCCAGATCCTGGCTACCCCGTGTATTCGGTCGGTACTTGGTTCGCTGGTGGGGAGTGCCACTGGCTTCCACTCGAAGAAGAAAACGGATGGTTACCTGACCTTGAAGCCATTCCTGAGGACGTCGCCAGGCAAGCCAAAGTGATGTGGCTAAACTACCCGAACAATCCGACTGGAGCCGTCGCGGACCTCGGATACTTCAACCAGGTAGTGGAATTCGCAAAGTCGTACGACCTTGCTGTACTTCACGACGCCTGCTACACGGATGTGACGTTCGACGGTTACAGACATCCCTCATTCCTGCAGGCCGAAGGCGCCATGGACGTGGGAATGGAGTTCCACTCCCTCTCCAAGACCTACAACATGACTGGCTGGCGTCTGGGCATGGCTGTCGGGAATACCGACATGATCAACGCGCTTCTCATTGTGAAGTCGAACCTTGACTCTGGCGTCCCGCAGGCGATTCAGTACATGGGGATAGAGGCCCTGAACACCACGGATGACTGGATTGATGAGCGCAACGCCATTTACCAGCGACGCCGCGACCGCGTACTTCAGGTGTTGTCTGATATAGGCCTCGAGTTCGATCCGCCCAAGGCAAGTCTCTACGTCTGGGCGCGTGTCCCCGAAGGCCATTCGAGCGGTGAGTTCGCGGAACAGTTGCTCGACCAGTGCGACATTGTCGTTACACCAGGGGCCGGATACGGCTCGTATGGTGAAGGTTACATCAGATTCTCGCTTACAATTGATGACGAACAGTTGGAGGAAGGACTGAATCGGCTTTCGACCTGGCGAGGGTCAGGGAACTAGAGTCTAGGAAGTTCGGGAGGGGCAGCATAGCCAGGAAGTTAAAGTCGACTCGACCGCGCCGTGAGCGGGCAGTTCTCGTAGGCGTGTCATCCAAACGCAGGCGACCACTACTTGATCCGCAGGACTCGCTAAACGAACTAGCAGAGTTGGCGCGCACTGCAGGAGCAATGGTCGTAGAGCGAATTACGCAGCGCGTAGACCGACCGTCGCACACGTATCTGGGCAAGGGGAAACTCAAGGAACTCTATGATACGTGCAGTCGACTTGAGGTCGACACCGTCATCTGCGATGACGAGCTGACACCTACCCAGCAGCGAAACCTCGAGGAACAGCTCGGCGGGCGCAAGGTCCTGGACAGGACGGCACTCATTCTGGACGTATTCGCGTCCAGAGCCAGGACACGTGAGGGAAGGCTCCAGGTTGAGCTTGCGCAGCACGAGTACCTGCTTCCGCGACTGGCGGGACAGTGGACCCACCTCGAGCGCCTCGGTGGTGGAATCGGCACCCGAGGTCCGGGAGAGACCCAGATCGAGACCGACCGGAGGCTTGTACGAGGTCGGCTGCAGAAACTGAAGTCCGACATAGAGGGTGTGAGGCGCCACCGGCAGCTCCACAGGTCAAAGCGGGCTGCGAACCAGATTCCTGTCGTTTCCCTGGTTGGGTACACCAATGCTGGGAAGAGCACGCTGCTTAACAGGATTACTCACGCTGGTGTCAGGGCCGAGAATCTCATGTTTTCCACCCTCGACCCGGTAACCCGCCGAATTCAGCTCCCATCTGGTAATCCGGCCCTCCTTACCGACACGGTAGGCTTCATTCACAAGCTGCCGACGTCCCTGGTGGCTTCCTTTAGAGCTACACTCGAGGAGATCGAGGAGTCCTCACTGATATTGCACGTCGTCGACTCGACCCACAAGAACGCTCCAGAGCATATCAATGTCGTCGAGGCCATCCTGGAAGAACTCGGACTGAAAGAGGTTCCGATTATTACCGTGCTGAACAAGTCGGACCTGAGCTCGGAGTCTGAGTCGCGGTGGAGCGGTAACGGCGTGCACTACATCGAGATGATGTCCTCTGACACTGCCGACTCAGTAAGGGTGTCGGCCCTCACAGGAGACGGTGTTGATGGACTGCTCGAAAGGGTCGACGAGAAGCTGACCACTGTCGACGCCGGCACTGTGCCGGTCGGAGCCTGACGGAAGTCAGGGTAGGGGTAAGGACACTCCGGGCACTTGGTTCGCACTATAAATGTTATGTAAAGTAGTAGGCTTGTCCTGACCTCTGTCGACCTTCTACTTTACATAATGTATCTATCGCCGGGAGTTAACCGAATGAGATCTGGACGATCGACGTCCGGACCATCGCCGCCATTAGCTCGCGGAACATTTCCCCGTCTGATCGCCGGTCAACCACCATGACACCTGGTGAGTCCGCTAACTCCGGTTGATCCGAACGATCGGTGATAACTACCACACGGTCCCCCAGCTGAAAGCTCGCAGCTCCGTAAGTCATCCACGTACTTGGTATGATCTGTCGCTGTTCTTCGACCCGGTGAGCTTCAGGCCATACAATTACGCAGCCCCGTGCCGAGCGCAGATTGGTCGAAATTGCAGGCGAAATGACCGGAGACACCAGAGGCTCTATTTCCGCGGCTCTAACGGGAACTGAGAGTGTGCCGATCAGATCCTCGATTTCCTGAGCGACGGGATCGCTGTCTGCCGATAAGATGAGCACGAAGGCATCATCCCGGCTTCTGAGGTTCTCACCAGTGGATGACTCAGATTCCCCGAATGTGTGCAGGTCATCCGGCTCATGGTCCTCGTCTTCTATCTCGTCGGCGTCCACTACCAGTGAACCAGACCGCTCAGAGACAATTCCCGTTAGCAGACCATTCGCCCTGATGATGCGCAGGCACTCTTCAGTTAACTCTTGATTGACCCCCATTTCACGTACGAGCGTATTGGAGGCGTAGGGTATTTCTGGGAGCGGCTTTCCGGTATGTAACTCATAGAACCTTCCGAAGACGTCGGGCTGTCTCGCCGCGGTCCTTAACGCGTTCACCTTCTCTTCGGGGTCCCTTGGGGCAGTCAGCGATTCGCCGAGGGTAGTTAGCGATATCTGCTCGGACGTATGGGAACCGATCGTGATTCCATACTTGGCTGACGAGCCCAGCCTCTGCACAAACGCGCTGCTTTTCAAGGTGGTTCCTAGTGATCCGGCCAGGAGCTCGGTTGGAACTGGCTGGCCACCGCTCGCCCTCTGAATAGTTTCAGCAATGGGAAGCACTTCTTCCAAGGTATTGACCGGATACGGCCTGGTTAGCCTGGTACGTCTAGCCATGATTTCCCTCTTGTGTCCCGGGGGTCATCACGAGTGACCGCGTTTCAATTGGGATAGACATCTTGCAAAAAGTGTGCCAGCTCAAGTCTACAACCCTAATGTACAGTGCTATATTCAGAAATCCCTCTTATTCAGAATAGCTGAGATTGAGATAAGACTGAGTAGATCATACGTGATCGAGTGGGACCGAGACAATGTCAGTCCAGTCACATTCACAATATTCTGAAATAGATCCCGAGTTTGAAATTGGAGGTGTGTGGACGCCGGTTGGGAACTCCGAGGCAGTCCAACGGTCGCTCGAGTATCGTACATCAGTAAGACAGGGCACTATCTGACAGGCCTGGCTCCTCTTTCCGAGCCAGATCTCCCAGTACAAGTCTTTTTCTGAACACCCCTCAATGCCTTAGACTATCGAGGCAGCAAGATGACCAGGCGCTCAGGTACGAAGCCATAGTGATAGAATTGGAGCATGAACATTAAGCATTCCTATACATTCAAGCACTCGTTGGACATCCGAACGTCGATGTGGCCGTATGTCTTCGCCGCTCTGTTCGCAGTGCTCCTGCTCGGCGCCTGCACATCCGAGACGGCTCCCGCTATTGAATCGCAGGCTGCTGAGATTCAGACGGCAGCCGTCGAGGAGGAGCTGGAGGAGCCTCAGACAGTAGTGCCATTCGATCCGATGGCCCTCCCCACTCCCCTGCCGGCAATCCCGATTGATATACCGGACGCCGTCCCAGAGGACCTGGCCACCGCGTGGGAGGTCTGGAACCTCATTAGCCAACAGCATGTCGATAGAGACGGTTTTGAGTCCGAGGAGTTTGACGAGGGTGCGATACGAGGTCTACTCGCCGCCCTCGGAGACGCTCACACTAACTATGTCCCTCCTGAGGCATTCCAGATTGACAACGAAGACCTGTATGGATCGTTCGAAGGAATCGGCGCGAATGTCCAGATGAATGCGGACAAGAAGCTCTTTATAGTGGCTCCGCTGGATGGCAGCCCTGCTGAAGCTGCCGGCCTGAGAAGCGGCGACCTGATTCTGGCCGTGAATGGCGAGAGCATAGAGGGTCTCAGTCTGCTGGAGGCTGTAAACCTGATTCGTGGGCCACGAGGCTCTGAGGTCACGTTGCTCGTCAGGCATCTCGGTCAGCTGGAAGAGGTCGAGGTGGTTGTTCGACGCGACCGGATCGATCTCCACAGCGTGCTGGTCCGCAACAGGCCCGAGGACCGGTTTGCCCACATAAGACTGACTACCTTCTACAGCGACACTCCGGAAGATCTTGCCAAGGCGATCAAAGAACAGCAGGCAAACGGTGCAGAAGGGCTCATTCTGGACGTCCGTGACAATCCGGGAGGTCTGCTCTCGAGTGTCGTAGAAGTTGTCAGCATGTTCATAGACGAAGGCTTGATCCTGTACGAACTGGATGGCGCGGGACGTCGCACCGATCATCGCGCCCGCAACCCCGGGCAGTTTGTGGACATTCCGCTGGTCATCCTCGCAAATAGGGGTAGCGCAAGCGCGTCTGAAATAGTCGTTGGCGCTCTGCAGGACCACGAGCGTGCCCAGATCGTAGGAGATAAGACCTTCGGCAAGGGCAGTGTGAACAGGCTCTATCGCCTTGGAAATGGCGGCGGTCTGTACCTGACCTTCGCAAAGTGGTACACGCCGGATGGAAGGCTTATCGAAGGAAACGGGATTGAGCCGGACCACGAGGTCACGTCCAGGGACCGGCAGCGGGCGGAAACCATTCAGCTAGAGAAGGCCATCGAAGTGATGGAGGAAATGGTCTCCAGCGGCGCCACTGCCGGAGGAGCTTAAAGTTGGCCAGGAAGAGCGCATCAACAAACGGTAACCGCCGTTCGTCCACCGTGACCGTGAATCGCAGGGCTCGATACGACTACGAAATCCTGGACACCGTCGAAGCCGGTCTGGTTCTCGAGGGTACTGAGATCAAGTCGATTCGCGGAAACAAGGTCAGCTTGAGCGACTCTTACGCCAGGCCCTCGGAAGGGCAGATGTGGCTGCACAACCTTCACATTGATGAGTACGCGCCAGCGAGCCGCAATAACCACGACCCGAAACGTCCTCGTAAGTTGCTGTTGCATCGCTCGCAAATTGACGACCTCAGCCGGCAGATAGAGCAGAGGGGTTTTACCCTCGTGCCACTGAGACTCTACATCCGGCACCACGTGGCGAAGGTCGAACTGGCCCTTGCAAGAGGCAAGAAGAGGTACGATAAGCGCCGGGCGCTGATTGACCGGGAGCGGGAACGCGAGGCTAGGGCAGCCATCGGGTCGGTACGCCGCTAACCAGCCATTCGGGGGGTCCCTTAGCACCCCCAAACTCTCTAACCCAAGAAACTAAGAAGCCGCTGCCTCGTCGGTCAGCGGCTTCACATTTTGGTAAGGGCCTGGTTTGGGGGGAGAAACCTAGACCGGGCTTACCCTCTTGATTTCAATCGTCTCACCTGGCGCCAGGGCGACTCTCCTCACGTTGATGCCCAACTTCAGCAGCCAGTACCCCAGGGTAGCCTTGCTGACGCCGAGCTCATCGGCTGTTGAAGACAGACCCTGATCAGTGACCATCTCGGGGAGAATCTTCTCCAGCGGCTGGTGAAACTTCTCTTCTACGGCGATCATCTTCTTGGTCTTGCGCGTCATCTGCACTTCCTCCCTGTTTTGTGATCTCGTAACTATGCTAATTCGACCCTCCCCAAACTGTCAACAAGTTTTCAATACTTTTCCAGCTATTTTCCTCAGTGTTGAAACAGATTGGCCTGACGTTGAAACCAATTCCATTAGTGGCGTATTCGTACTGACACGCTTATTTTTTGTTATGGAAACTAAAGGTTGGACTGGGTGGGCATGGAGGGAGAGGAGAGACGGGAAGAAGGCACGGATGTAAGAAGTAAACTCTACCTCGCGCTCTCCTTGGTGGTCAGGCCCGTCCCACTGTGCTACTTTGCGATACTAAGTAGGAGGTTTTCTGGGTGACCATTCCCTGGATTGCAGCTATTAGAAGGAACCACGGTCTTGAGCATGCTACGGTCTCTCTGCTTCTCGAGCGTGGAATCTCCCCACCTCTGGGTGGATACTCGATCCCGGGGGGCTTCGTCGTCTGGGCTAAGACCTCTCCCAGTGTGGTGGCTGACACCGCACGCGATGCCCTGCACCTTCTACAAGATGGTCACTCCGACCTCGCTGTCTCGGCGCACTGCGGGACCAACTTGGTGGTCACCGCCGTTTTGGGAGGAGTGGCCGCATATCTGGCTGGACGCGGTCGCGGAGTTGGTCCAGTTCTCAGGGGAGCGATTGTCGGACTCCTCGTTGCGAAGGCACTTGGTCAGCCTGTCGGTAAACTCATTCAACGCAACGTTACTGTCGAGACGGACCCGGCCGGCATGGCGATCAAGTCCGCTCGGGTGTTAAGACGGACGCCCGTATCTGTTGTTTGGATCTCAACTTCCCACTCAGATGCCATGCCGGGCAGCGAGCTCTCTAACAGCTGACAGGCAGTGACTGTGCGAAGCTGATCCTGTGAGGTTCACTCCCCTACCCGACCAGTCACCACCCTCTACGGCCGAGTCCGGGTTGAGACTGTGCCAGTTTGGTAGGCAGTGTTTTCACCCTCACCCTCACTCTGCTGACAGGGGGTATGTACTCACAAACCATAATTGCCGCGAAAGCGTGGATCCAAGGCGTGGGAGTGTCCTTCGACAAGCTCAGAGCCTGCCCCGGACTTGATCCGGGGACGAACGAATTGTTGGACTACATACCCACTAAGCCCTCTCCCTGAGAGTGAGGTCCCCCGTATGGAGGCACCTGCAATATTGACACAGCTTCATCCGGGTTCAGTACTTGGCCAAGTTCCATGAGGCTGTGATAAACTCTGACCGCGGACACCTTCGAGTCCCTGTAGCTCAGATGGATAGAGCGGCTGCCTTCTAAGCAGCGGGTCGCGGGTTCGAATCCTGCCAGGGACGCTCTCTCACCTTACTCTTACTCATGGACACTTCTCACTCACCTTACTGCGTGAACTCCGCCCTCACTGCCGCCTCACTTCCTGTGGGACGAAGAACTATCATGATATCTAACTATCTCTTTTGTGGAAGCAAGGCGGTCCGTGATCCTCGACACGCTTAACTAAGGATATTGGACTATTGCGATGACTCATCAATCATTCAGCGACACCTTGTGGGACTTAGCATCACCCATATGGCAGGCCATTAAGGTCCACCCGTTCTTACAGGAACTGGAAGCGGGTACCCTTCCAATCGAGACGTTCTCTTACTACATCGTTCAGGACTACCACTACTTGGCGGGTTTCGGCCGCTGTGCTGCAGCCGCACTTTCAGCCGCTCCGGACACGGAAACGGCACGCCGGTTACTTGGGAGGGTTACTACTCCTGTGGAGCGTCCACTTCATGGGACGCTGTTTGAAGCGCTGGGAGTGACGATGGATGAGGTCACGCGCAGCCAGCCTGCTCCGACAAACCTGGCGTACCAGAACCACATGGAGGTCGCCATGGACGTCGGCGGAATGGCTTGCGGAGTTGCCGCACTACTCCCCTGCCCTCGCATATACCACGAAGTTGGCAAACTACTGACTGAGCCGGACCATCCGGTGTTCAAGATATGGCAGTCCACATATTCTGAGGGACTGCTGGAAGAAAGCACCCGCGCGTGGAGCGAGATCCTTGACGACCTCGCCGATACTGCAGGGCCCGAACTTCGTGCCCGTATGACTGAGGCCTACCTCACCAGTTCGAAGTATGAGCACATGTTCTGGACTATGGCGTATAATCGCGAACAGTGGCCTGTCGACGTGGCTGAGCACTGATGGGGCACTGGAACCGGCAAACGCCTGCACATCACCCAAGGAGCAGATAAATGAGTCCACGAAGATACGCGGGCACGGTAAATGCTCCCGACTTTCCGCCCACTCTCGACTGGCTAAATACGGATCGCCCGCTCCAGCTTGCCGACTTCAACGGCAAGATACTGATCCTGGACTTCTGGACATACTGTTGAATTAACTGCATGCACGTATTTCCGCAGTTGCGGAAACTGGAGCAGAAGTACGCTGGTGAGCTGGCAGTCGTCGGAGTCCACTCCGCCAAGTTCAACGCGGAGAAGTCGACGGACAATGTCCGCCGCGCGATTCTGAGGTACGAGATCGAACACCCGGTCATTAACGATGCCGACTTCATGGTGTGGCAGCAGTACGCCGTCCGGGCATGGCCCACGTTCATGTTCATCGGCCCCGATGGCAAAGTCGTCGGCAAGCACGAAGGCGAGTTCCCAATCGAGGCTCTCGACAATCTGCTGGCCACGATGATTGAAGAGTATGACCAGGACGGACAGTTGGACAGGCGTCCTCTCGACTTCGCACTTGAGAATGCCAAGGAGTGGGAGAGACCGCTGTCTTTCCCCGGCAAGGTCGTTGCCAGCAACCATGGCCTGTTCATCTCCGACTCCAATCACAACAGGATCGTCTGGACAGACCTCGAAGGAAGTGTCAAACAGACCTTTGGAAGCGGCGAGCGCGGCCTGAAGGACGGCTCCGCTGACGAGGCCAGGTTCTACGACCCCCAGGGCTGCGACCTCGACTGGCCACACCTCTATGTTGCAGATACAAAAAACCACGCAATTCGACAGATCGACCTCGAGAGTCTTGAGGTCAGGACACTGGCGGGCACAGGCCTGCAGTCTCGGGGATTCCATCCAGGTGGCAACGGGCGCTTCGTCGCCCTCAACTCCCCCTGGGACGTCATCAAGTCTGGCAATTACGTCTACATTGCCATGGCGGGGTTCCACCAGCTGTGGAAATTGGACCTAAACACAAGGGAGACCACTGTTCACGCCGGCAACGGCAGAGAGCGAATTATCGATGGTCCACTTGCCCAGGCGGAGCTCGCCCAGCCAAGTGGGATCGCAACCGATGGACAGACCCTTTACTTCGCAGACAGTGAAACCAGTTCAATCAGGTCGGCGGATATCGACCCGATGGGCGGCGTGAATTCCATAGTTGGCCTCGATCTCTTCACGTTCGGCGATGTCGATGGCATTGGAAAGGACGTAAGGCTACAGCACCCCATCGGTGTTGATCTCCACGAGGGTGCGCTCTGGATCGCCGACACCTACAACAACAAGATCAAGAGACTCGACCCTGAATCCGGGGTCTGTCAGTCGGTCGTGGGTTCCGGTTCAGTCGGTCACGATGACGGCCATTCCGGTGAGGCCTCATTCTTCGAACCCGCCGGCGTCAGCGTGCATGACGGCAAGTTGTACATCGCCGATACCAACAATCATGCTATCCGGGTTGTCGACATGGACAGTATGCAGGTCACAACTCTGCAGATCAGCGGGCCTTAGCGAGCCAAGATGCCAAATCGACTGGCTAACGAGACCAGCCCATATCTACTTCAACACGCGGAGAACCCGGTCGACTGGTTTCCATGGGGCCAGGAGGCGTTCGAGGCAGCTCGCCAGAGAGACGTTCCAATCCTACTCAGCGTAGGATACTCGTCCTGCCACTGGTGTCATGTCATGGAGCGAGAGTCGTTCGAAAACGACGAGATCGCTGACATGATGAATCAGTGGTTCGTCAACATTAAGGTCGACCGTGAAGAGCGGCCAGACGTCGATTCCGTCTACATGACGGCGATCCAGGCGATGACCGGCCATGGCGGGTGGCCCATGACCGTGTTCCTGACCTCTGAAGGCGAACCCTTCTATGGCGGTACCTACTTCCCTCCCGAAGACAGAGGTGGGCTCCCTTCATTTGTACGAGTCTTGGAGACGATTTCGGAAGCATACGTCTCCCGCAAGGCTGATGTGCTGCAAAGTGGCAAACAACTGGTAGCGCGAATAAACCAGGCATATACGCCTGACCCGGGTGTAGAACCCCTCACCGAGTCAATACTTCAGACGGCCTTCGAATCGGCGTTGACCCAATTCGACGATCGGTCCGGTGGATTCGGACTTCAACCCAAGTTTCCCCAGCCGGCCACGCTGGAATTCATCCTTCGGTTCTACGCGAGGTCGGGCGTGCCACTGGCCTTGGAGATGGTCGAGTACACGCTCGAGAAGATGGCGGCCGGAGGAATTCACGACCAGATCGGAGGAGGGTTCCACAGGTACTCGACCGACGCGTTCTGGCTTGTGCCGCACTTCGAGAAGATGCTGTATGACAACGCCCTACTCGCCCGTCTATATACTCACGCCTACCAGCTGACTGGCAATGAGGAGTTTCGCAAGACCGCCGAGCGAATCATCGACTACGTGATTCGTGAGATGACCTCTCCTCACGGGGGCTTCTACTCCGCCCAGGACGCTGACAGTGAAGGCGTCGAAGGCAAGTTCTTCGTCTGGAGGCCTGAGCATCTAGTGCAGGTGCTCGGAACTGATGCTGCCGCGATAGTCGCTGACTATTACGGGGTAACCAGTGAAGGAAACTTCGAAGGCATGTCGATCCTGAATGTCCCGTCACCTCCAGCGGAAGTTGCTTCGCGGCACTCTCTATCGGCCAGCGAATTGGAATCACTGATCGAATCAGCCAACCAGAAGCTACTCGAAGTACGATCTTCCCGCGTGCCGCCTATGACAGACACGAAGACGATTGTGTCATGGAATGGCCTGATGCTGGCGGCGGTCGCTGAGGCCTCAGCCGTCTTCGAGAGAGACGACTACCTCGAGGTTGCTCGTTCCAACGCTTCCTACCTGCTCGACCGGATGGTGGAGTCAGGCCGTCTGCGCAGAACGGACAGCAACTCCGACAACGGCGCCAGGGGCTTCCTGGACGACTATGCCTCCCTGATAGATGGCCTCCTGGTGCTGCACAGTGCAGACGGCGATACCATGTGGCTTACGGCAGCCGATCAGATGGCTCGAAACGCCGTCGAGCTGTTCTGGGATCCGTTCCGGGGCCAGTTCTACGACACGGGCTCAGACCAGGAGGCCCTGATTGTTAGGCCTCGAGATGTGACCGACAATGCCCATCCTTCCGGGCACTCGATGATGACCGATGTTCTAATCCGCCTGGCCACGATCACCGGCAACTCCGACCTTAGGACCATGGCGGGACAGTCACTGCGCGGTGTGCGTGGAATCATGGAGCAGTTCCCCACCGGCGCGGGTCACTGGCTTTGCGCACTGGACAACTATCTTGCTGACTCCAAGGAAGCCGTGGTTGTAACGGACGGCGGTTCTGGATCCGCACTACCAATGTTGAGACGACTCGCATCTGTGTTCGAGCCGACCGCTGTCAGGGTCGCTATGATCTCAGGTGACGGCTCTGCAAGCGACTGGCCGGTATTCGCAGGCAGGACGACAGTTAACGATCAGCCGACCGCCTATGTGTGCCGGAATTACGCCTGCCAGCTTCCCACGAACGACGCCGATACGATGATGGCGGAGTTCGCGCGGTAATTTCCTCCGGGGGTCAGGGCCTTTCGATTATCCGGCCGAAGAGTAGTTTGTCGTTCCCCGTGAGGTTGTCGAAGGGCCGTCCGCTCGTGGTTCGACAGGCTCACCATGAACTTACCTTACCCATTCTGTGATAGTCGAAAGACCATGCTCTGGGGTTGAATCTGTTGCGTCGGTGTTGGGGATAAACTACCATTATCCACCGGAGCGAATAGGTTGACTATAGACATCAGATCGATCATCTCAGAGCTACAGGCCGTCGTCGGCGACGACTATGTCATTTACAAGCCTGAGGACCTTATCGTCTTCGAATACGACGGCTCTGTCGACAAGGCCCTCCCGATGGTTGTGGCGTTGCCCAATACGGCCGAAGAGGTCTCTGGTTGCGTCAAGGTTGCCTCAAAACATGGCGTCCCGATCGTGGCCCGCGGAGCAGGTACTGGACTGAGCGGAGGGGCCGTGGCTGCTCAGGGAGGGATTGTCCTTCCCCTAACTCGCATGACCCGAGTCCTAGAGGTCGATGTTGAGAACCGCGTGGCGATAGTCGAACCCGGTGTGGTAAACCTCGACCTCTCCGAGCACGTTTCCCAGTATGGCCTCTACTACGCACCGGACCCTTCCAGCCAGCGCGCTTGCACCATCGGCGGAAACGTGGCCGAGAATTCGGGCGGTCCTCACTGTCTGGCATACGGCGTTACCACCAACCATGTACTTGGACTCGAGGTCGTATACGCAGACGGAAGCGTCGAATGGGTCGGCGGCACTCACAGGGAATCAATTGGGTTCGACGTCAGGGGAATCCTGATCGGCTCTGAAGGCACCCTGGCAATTGTGACCAAGGTTGCCGTGCGTCTACTTAAGAAGCCCGAGGCAGTAAAGACCCTCCTGGCGATATTTAAGGAACTCGACGACGCGAGTGCGGCAGTGTCGGGAATCATCGGTGCCGGCATTGTGCCGGCCGCGCTGGAAATGATGGACGACCTGTGCATTAGCGCGGCTGAAGCAGCAGTCCACGCCGGATACCCGGAAGGAGCAGGGGCAGTCCTCCTGGTGGAGGTCGACGGACTCCATGAGGCAGTCGAGGAGGAGGTCGCGGCCGTCGAAGAGGTCTGCAACCTCTACGACCCTATTGAGATCAGAACGGCAACGGAGGACGCGGAGCGCGACAAGCTCTGGTCCGGCCGCAAAGGCGTACTAGGAGCACTTGGCAGGCTCGCGCCCAACTACCTGCTAGTCGATGGGACTGTCCCGAGAACCCGCCTGGTCGAAGTCCTATCTCGGATCAAGGCGATATCTGAGCGGACCGGATATCCCATTGCCAATCTTCTTCATGCAGGCGACGGAAATCTCCACCCGTCCGTGCTCTTCGACGAGCGAAAGCCCGGCGACACCGAAAACGCCCTCAAGATCGGAGGGGAGATCCTCGAACTCTGCGTTGAAGTTGGCGGCGTACTTTCAGGAGAACACGGCATTGGCATGGAGAAGCAGGAATACATGCCGCTGATGTTTACTGACGCCGACATGGAAGCTATGGCCGCCCTCAGGCCGGCATTTGCCACGGACAGCTTGTTCAATCCGGGCAAGATCTTCCCAACAGGTTCGACATCTGCTGAGTTCCTTCAGACAGCCGCGATACAACGCGCCGGTCCGGGCGCTTACATTTGAACCTCTCCCGATCCTTGAGCACCGTCTACGAGAACTCCAGCCTACAGCCATCCTACATGATCGACGGCGTCGCCCCGGTCTCGGTAGTTCAACCCAGGACAGTGGACGAACTCTGCAAAGAAATCGCGGCGGCCAATCGTGACGGAGTGGGCGTGTTCCCATGGGGAGGCGGCACCAGGATGTCTATTGGCAACGTCCCTCAACGCCCTGGCGTGGTGATCGATACCAGCTCCCTGAACAGAGTTGTCTCACATAACGCAGGTGACATGACTGCTACCTTCCAGGCCGGGGCCACGTTTCGGACCGTCTCAGAGGTGTTGGGACAGGCGGGACAGTTTCTTGCAGTCGATCCCCCTTTGCCAGGAAGTGCAACGATTGGAGGAACCCTGGCTTCCGGCGCCAGCGGTCCCTCAAGATGGCAGTTCGGACATCCACGGGATACTGTTATCGGCATGAAGGTTGTTCAAGCCGACGGCAGGATCACAAAGAGTGGCGGACAGGTGGTCAAGAACGTCAGCGGTTACGACATGTCCAGGTTACACATAGGCGGGTTGGGCAGCTTGGGGCTGATCCTCGAGGCCAGCTTCAAGCTAACTCCAATCCCCATGTATGAGAGCACAATCACCGCGAGGTTCCAGACGCTCGACAGGGCTGTTCACTGCGCCCTGGACGTGTTTAACTCACACGTAACTCCATTGGCAATCGCAACATTCAACCGTGCGTCCGCAGAGTTGATCAACTTGGACGAGAGACCTGGGACGTACCTGGCAATAAGGCTGGGCGGGAGACCTCGAACACTCGACCGGCAGACTGAGGAAGTCAGTGAAACATGTTCACGCTTTCTTGCGATCGACACCGACCGGGCCGAAGGGACGAGTCGAATCTGGAGATCGCTTGCAGACTTTGGCTGGGATCCTGCTGCTAACCCGGTTTTGAATCTCAAGGTCTCCGCCTTACCGAATCAGGTCGAGCAGATTCACAACTTGATTGAAGGTCAGCGAATATCGACCTCAGAGCCCTCGATCGTCTCCCAACCTGGATTCGGAACGGTTGAAGCGAGTTGGTTCGAGGATGGGAACTCCATAGACTTAGTCGAACTGGCCCAGGTCGTTGATGGTATTCGAGCGAAGGTGGCGACTCTGCACGGGTCAGTCGTTGTGCAGAAGTGCCCGACCGAACTGAAAGATCGCGTAGACATCTGGGGTGGCGAGCCCTCAGGCATCGGAGTGATGCGGAGGTTGAAGGCTCAGTACGATCCGAAGAACACCATGAACCCTGGCCGTTATGTTGGGAGCCTCTGATGGTTGATACAAGACCAACTGTCGATCCCTCCTGGCTCTTCTCCGGTCCTGACGCACCTGAAGAGTCGGACCTCTACAAGTGCGTTCACTGCGGATTCTGCCTGCAGGTCTGCCCGACATACCTGGAGACGGGACTGGAAACCGAGTCACCTCGTGGCAGGATCGCGCTGATGAAGGCGGTGAACGAAGGACGAATCGGGATGACCGACTCGGTCGTGCGTCACTGGGACCTGTGTATCCAGTGCAGGGCCTGTGAAGTGGCCTGCCCTTCCGGCGTGCCGTACGGCAGCCTCATCGAGGCGACGATGGCCCAGGTGGAGCGAAAGCGCAAAGTCGGTTTCCTACCCAGGCTGGCTTCCGGCCTCGCCCTCAACCACATCATTCCGAATCAGGGTGTGCTCGAGTTCACGGTCGCGATGGCCCGTGTCTATCAGCGGACTGGAGTGCAGTCCCTTGTGAGGAAGTCGGGTCTGCTGAAGCTTGTATCAAAGTCGCTGGCGGATATGGAGAGCTCCATGCCCGCCGCCTCAAACAGTTTCTTCAGGGCGCAAGGCCAGACGATCTCACCTGAAGGTGACGTCAGGGCAAGAGTCGCCCTGCTCTCCGGATGCGTCATGCCGCTTTTCAGTGGCAATGAGATGGACGCGGTAGTCAGGGTGCTCAACAGAAATGGATGTGAGGTTGTGGTGCCCGAAGGCCAGACCTGCTGCGGGGCCATACACTCACACGTCGGAGACCTTGAGACCACCAGGTCCATGGCAAAACGCAACATCGACGTCTTCAACGATGCCGGTGTTGACGCTGTCGTCATCGCCTCAGCCGGCTGCGGGTCTCGCATGAAGGAGTACGACCACCTGCTAAAGGACGACGCTGAATACGCCGATAAGGCTGCATGTTTCGTTCAGACGGTGAAGGACATTCACGAATTCCTCGTGGACCTTCCGTTCACTCCACCCACTACCGAACTGGACTACACGGTTACTTACCAGGACTCGTGCCACCTGGGAAACGCCCAGCGGATTACATCTGCTCCGCGCCAGATACTGAGCGCGATTCCAGGAGTCGAGTTCGTCGAGCTTCCAGGCGCTGGCCGCTGTTGCGGCGCTGGCGGCACATACACGATCACGGAGCGCGATTTCTCTCTGAGAGTCCTTGGGTCCAAGATGGACGCGTTCGAGACGACCGGCGCCGACGTACTTGCCACAGCGAATCCAGGATGTCTTCTGCAGCTCCAGTATGGTGTCCAGGACAGGGGACTCACGGCCGACGTGAAGTATGTCACCGATCTACTGGACGAAGCCTATCAACTTGAAGACAAAGTAAGCGGCGCGGCTCCAGAGAGCTAGTGCAGAACTGACAGTTAAACATTCTAGGAGGACTTACATGGATCTAGGACTGCACGGAAAAGTAGCAATTGTAACGGGCGGTAGCGAGGGCATCGGCAAGGCTGCGGCGGCAAGCATGGCTGCCGAGGGCGCCGATGTCGTGATCGCCGCTCGCAGGCCGGACGTGCTCGAAGAAGCTGCCGCCGAGATCAGGGCGGTCTCGAACCATCGCGTCGTCGCGATTCCGACCGACGTAATGGACCCTGACCAGGTTCAGGCGCTGATCGACCAGACGATGGACGAGTTCGGTCGCATAGACATCGTCGTAAACAATGCCGGAACATCTGCCGGTGGACCTTTTCTGAGTGTAAGCGACGAGGGGTGGCAGCACGACCTTGACCTCAAGTTGTACGGCGCAATCAGGACCTCCAGACTCACGGTGCCAATCATGCGCGAACAGGGTGGTGGACGCATAATCAACGTCACAAACCTCGGCGCGAAGGCGCCCGGTGCAGCTTCCGTGCCCACGTCTGTGAGCAGGGCCGCGGGTGTCGCCCTGACAAAGGCCATGTCCAAGGAGTTTGCCGAGGACAACATCCTCGTCAATACGGTCTGTATAGGCCTGATCAAGAGTGGTCAGCACGAGACCCGATTCAAGGCCATGCAGGAGACAAACCCCGACCTGACGCTGGACCAGTTCTACGACGACATGGGTGTCCGCGTGCCCATTGGCCGTGTTGGCGAAGGCGAGGAAGCAGGAGACGTAATAGCCTTCCTGGCTTCCGATCGCGCCAGCTATCTGACCGGAATCGCCGTCAACATCGACGGCGGCACTTCCCC
Source organism: Dehalococcoidia bacterium (assembly GCA_965116405.1). GTDB lineage: Bacteria > Chloroflexota > Dehalococcoidia > Lucifugimonadales > UBA1123 > VXRN01. The sequence goes on along the minus strand of OZ220685.1, from coordinate 3,295,817 downwards.
GGTCGTCTAACCGCCCACCTGTCCTCGCTGCCTGAGTGTGTGATCGGCAAGTACGAGGGCCATCATCGACTCGACAATCGGGACGGCACGAGGAAGCACGCATGGATCGTGTCGTCCCCTACCCATCAGAGTCGTCTCATTCCCGTAGACGTCGACCGTCTCCTGCTCTCGCATTATCGTAGCGGTCGGCTTGAACCCTGCCCGCATAACGATGTTCTCTCCGTTGGAAATTCCACCCTGGATGCCGCCGGAATTATTCGAGCGGGTCCGAATACGCCCTGCCTCGCTGTAGAATGGGTCGTTGTGCTGGGAGCCCGTGAGGTACGTGCCGGCAAATCCCGACCCGACCTCGAAACCTTTGCACGCAGGCAGCGACAGCACTGACCTTGCCAGATCGGCCTCCAGCTTGTCGAATACGGGCTCTCCCAGTCCAGGCGGCACGTTACGAGCAACGCACTCGACGATGCCCCCAAGAGAGTCACCGTCCTTACGAGCCTCCTGGATGCGCTCGATCATGCGAATAGCCATGTCGCCATCAGGACACCGGGCGATGTTCGCCTCCACCTCTTCCGCGGTCACATAGTCCGGGTCTACTTCAGCCTCCAGGTGCCACACCCTCTTGACGTAGGCAACGATCTCTATCCCGTATTCGTCGGCCAGGTACTTCCTCGCGATTGCGCCACCTGCGACGCGTCCAATCGTCTCCCTTGCGCTGGCGCGACCTCCGCCCATCCAGTTCCTGATCCCGTACTTGGCCTGGTACGAGTAGTCAGCGTGGGACGGCCGATACTTCAGGCGCATTTCTTCGTAGTCACGACTCCGCGCGTCTCGGTTCCAGACGATGATCTGGATCGGCGTACCTAGCGTCTGCCCCTCAAATACCCCGGACACTATTTCGGCCTGGTCCCCTTCTCTGCGCTGAGTCGAAATCACGCTCTGACCGGGCCGGCGACGGTCCAGCTCCTTCTGTATGTCGGTTTCATCGATGGGAAACTGGGGAGGGCAGCCGTCGACGGTGACACCCACGGCCTGCCCGTGTGACTCCCCCCAGGTCGTGATTCTAAAGCTGTGACCAAAAGTGTTTGCCATTCAGGTCCCTCCGGTTGGGATGCATGACATTCGAGAATTCCGTTTCGAGATGGGGACATCCTGAAGGAGTCCGTGAGCCCGGTTATGTTATCATCTGAGCGATGCCTCGCTTCAAACGAAGTAAAGAAGGGTCCGGATTGAACACCTGCGAGCGCCTCCCGTTCGCTGCGGCGAACGGGCGAGTGCGGCTCGTAGTCCGGGCCCACTTCGTCCCCTTCCTTGAATTGCAATTGGCCGTGACTTTACACTAATTTCATGAAAGTTGATTCCCCTAATCCTTTTGATGACGAAGGCCCTTCAACTTCCGCTTCTGTAGGTCAGACGCCAGAAGCGGACACTCCAGCAACCTCCATTACCGCTAACGGGCCGGTTCACGGCCAGCAGGTCCCCCCGCCTGGCAGGCCGCGGTCTCAACTGCCTCCACGCACGGAAGTCCAACCTCAGAGGGGCTGGCGGCAGACATTCTCGTCTCTAAAAAGCCGTGACTACCTGGTCTTGTGGCTCGGCATGATGTCGATGATGGGCGGCATGCAGATGCAGATGCTCGCCCGAGGTTACCTGGTCTACGACCTCACCGGCTCCGCGTCACTATTGGGAATAGTTAGCGCCGGCTCGGCAGTGCCTATGCTCGTGTTGGCCCTGTTCGGTGGGGCAATTGCTGACACCTTTGACCGGAAACGGCTGATTCAGATTGGCCAGCTGATTGTCGGACTGCTCGCGCTGGTGGTCGGACTAGCGATCTTCACAGAGTACGTTCGTTGGTACCACCTGTTGATCTCCTCACTGATCCAGGGAGCGATCTGGTCCTTCATGATGCCTGCGCGGCAGGCGATCATCCCCCAGGTGGTGGGCCCGGAGAGGATTGGAAACGCGATGGCGCTCAACGCCGCGGGCATGAGTGCCATGACTCTCCTGGCCCCGGCGATAGCGGGCGGACTCTACGCTTTCGCCGGTCCTGCCAACGTCTACTTCGTCATAACTGGACTGAGTATCGTGGCAGTCCTGATGACGACGATGATCAAACCCATGGAACCCTCGGGCCCTGCCAAAAAACGAGCCATGCTCAGTGATATTGTCGCCGGACTGAGCTACATCAAGGGCAATCAGATGGTCCTGGTGCTTCTTGTTATGGGGCTGGCCACGACTCTGCTTGCCTCTCCGTTCAGGATGCTGCTGCCGGTGTTCGTTGTGGACATCTATGGCAGGGGACCCGACTCGATGGGTCTGCTTGTAGCGATTATGGGTGGAGGGTCTCTCGTGGGATCGCTGGTGATTGCCGCACTCGGCAACTGGCGTCGCGGAATGCTCCTGATCGTTGGGGCATTCGCATCGGGAATCGCTCTTCTGCTCATCGCCGCGTTCCCGTTCTACTACGCGGGCGCGGTCATCATGCTGCTGGTGGGCCTCGGCGACTCCGGACGCAGGACGATCAACATGGGATTGATCATGGAGGTCGTGGAAGACCAGTACCGAGGCCGGGTCATGAGCGTGTTCATGATGAACTTCGGACTGATGCCCCTCGGCATGCTGCCAGCGGGACTCGCAGTCGACTACTTCGGCGGCCCAGTTGCAATCGCCATACTGGGCGGTCTGCTACTGGCCGTAGCCGCAGGTGTTCTGGCTACACAGAAGCAGCTAAGAGCCTTCCAATAGTAAACGGCCAGCGACCGGCGGCGGCCCAAGTGAACTGCCGCCGGATACGCCGACCGCCTTATTCCAGAGCCGGATTACTGCGCGTTGGCAGTCTCCAACTCTCTGGAAACTGATTCAAGCTCGGCTACCGCGCTGTGGACGAGTGCGGGGTTCAGCCTCGCCGCGTGGTCTGTGTAACCTGCCCGCTCTAGCATCGGACCCAGCTTGCCGCCCTTGAAAAGGTCAAGAGCCCATCCCAGCGGATCGGGAACCGTCGTGTTATCGAGGTACATCCGCTGGTTCTTCGCCCTGGGACCGTAGTGGTAGTGGGGAGCCCTCTCGAAGCAGTCGAACGTCAGCAGTTCGTACTCTTCCCCAGCGACGTCGCCGAGCACATGGATCGCAACGCCTCGGTCGTTCGCTAGCTGTCGGAACTCTACGCCAAATCGCACCGGACCGGCTTCCAGGATCACGTCGCCGCGATCGTGCATTACCGTCCTTCGCCCTGAAACCGAGAGTTCCCGAGACTGTGACTCGAGGTCAGCAATCGCACCACTTAGGTCGGCCCCCCTCGCAGCTTCGGCGAGTTCAGGATACTCGGCCCGCTCGATCATCTCTGGCAGCCGGTCCTTGATCTGCTGGAGCGTCCAGTCGAGGGAATCGCCCTCGGTCGTCTTGTCAAGCATCAGCCTCTGGTTCCGCTTCTGCGGGCCGTAGTGGTAGTGCGGCTCGTGATCGAAGCAGTCGAACCTCAGCAGCTCATGCTCGTCGTCTTCGCTGACGTCGCCCAGGACGTGTATGCAGACGCCCTGATCGTGCAAGAGGTCCCTGTACTCGATTCCAAACTTGATTGATCCATCCCCAATGATTGTGTCGCCACGTTCCTTCATTCCGTCCTCCTTACACTACACTTAGGTTGGCCAACGACATTATACGTCCTCTTGGCAAGTGACCCGCGCTACTCCCACATGAACACCGGTTTGCCCGTTCTGCCTGTGTCGAACAGTGTGTACGCTTCGTCAGCCTGGTCAAGCTCGTACCTGTGCGTTATTAGCTTGTCCAGCGGAACATCACGGTTGACGACGAACTCAGCCGCCTCGGCTAGCCCCGCGAGGCTGAATGTCCAAGAGCCGTATATTGTCAGTTGCTTGTGAATGATCTGTGCGCTGATGTCGAAGGTGGTTGTGTTACCTTCTCCCACGAAGCAGACTCGACCCCAATACCGGGCAGAATCAACCGCATTTATCCGTACGTCAGGAATGCCAGTTGCGTCCAGGGTAGCGTCGGCGCCCTCCCCTGCGGTCATGCTCCTTATCACCGTCTCGGCATCGTCTCGCGAGGCATCGACTACCGTGTCGGCTCCCAGTTCAGCAGAGAGTTCAAGACGCTCAGGTATGACGTCAACTGCGATCACCCGCGCGCCCATCGATTTGGCGAAGAGAGTAGCGCTCGCGCCAACGGGTCCCTGTCCAAAAACAGCGACCGTGTCTACTCCGGTGAGGCCCAGCCGCTTGATTGCGTGAAACGCAGTACCCGTCCCGCAGGCCACGGCAGCCCCTTGGTCGAATGGCAGTTCATCAGGCATCTTCACGCACGTCGATGCCGGGCACAGCAGGAAGTCCTGATGTCCGCCGTCCGCGGTACTGCCATAGACCTCATGGTGAACGAGGCACATCTGGGTGTATCCGATGCGGCACATCGAGCAAGTATTGCAGCCCGTGTAATGGTGCATCATCACCCGGTCACCCACCTGCACCTCGGTAACGCCCGGCCCTACCTCAGCGACCACGCCGCATGGTTCGTGTCCGGCCACGTGGAATGGCGGTGACAGTTCGTCAGCGGGAGTCCTGTATCTGCGCAGGTCACTCCCGCAAAGACCGGACGCCATCATCTTGAGGAGGACTTCCCCCTGGCCAGGCTCCGGTTCTGGAAGGTCCCTTAGTTCAACCGTGCGGTCGCCGACGAATACGGCCCCCTTCATGTCCATCACTCCAACGCGCTGGCTCCACCTGCTCGGCAAGTTGACCGGGCAGGTTCGTATGCTACAATTCGACAAACGTTCTAGCAAGCGCTTCCGCAAGCTGACTACTCGTTTATCCCATTGCACAAGTTACGTCGGAGGTAACTTCATGCGCCCAATTGCTGACGTTGCAGAGGATCTCGGACTGGCCCGCGACTCAATTATCCCGTACGGTCATTTCAAGGCGAAGATTCCTCTGGATGCAATCCGCGAAGATGGCCGGCGCGGCAAGATGGTTGTCGTGACCGGCATCACGCCAACACCGGCAGGCGAAGGCAAGACGACCACCACCGTCGGCCTCACGCAAGCGATGGGCCGTCTGGGCAAGAACGTTGTGGCCACCCTCAGAGAGCCATCCTTGGGGCCGATCTTTGGAATTAAGGGAGGCGGTACGGGTGGAGGGAAGAGCCTCATAGAGCCCCAGGACGAGGTCAACATCCACTTTACTGGAGATGCCCACGCCGTAGGCTCGGCCCACAATCTACTCGCCGCTCTGACTGACAATGCCGCCCAGCGCGACAGTGTCCCGGGATTCAGGCCTGAGGGCATTACCTGGAGGAGGGTCACGGACGTAGAGGATCGGGCCTTGCGTTCCATCATGACCGGGATTGGTGGCTCGAACAATGCACCAGTCCGAGAGAGTGGATTCGACATTGTGACGGCTTCGGAGATCATGGCGATCTTGGCGCTGTCTCGAGACCTTAAAGACCTGCGCGCCCGACTAAGCCGAATCGTCGTCGGGTACACGAACCAGGGAGATCCAGTAACAGCGGACGACGTCGAAGCTGTCGGCTCGATGATGTCGCTGCTCAGGTACGCCATTCAGCCGAACATCGTCCAGACCACCGAGGGTCAGCCCGTCATCGTACACGCCGGGCCGTTCGGGAACATCGCGCACGGCTGCTCGTCCGTGGTCGGAGACAGGCTCGCTCTCGGCTACGCGGACTATGTGCTTTCCGAGGCTGGCTTCGGCGCCGATCTTGGCTTCGAGAAATTCATGCACATCAAGGCGAGGTTCAACGGTCTGGAGCCGCACGCAGCAGTTATTGTGGCCTCGGTCCGAGCCGTCAAGTACCACGGCGGCGTGAGGGTGAGGGATCTGGAAGTCCCCAACACTGAGGCCGTCCAAGAGGGGATGTCAAACCTGACACACCTGATCGGAATGATACGGTCGTTCAACCTGCCGGTTGTCGTCGCCCTAAACCACTTCCCCAGCGACACTCCGGAAGAGACAGCGATCATGAAGCGCGGCGCTGAAGAAGCCGGTGCATTCGCGGCTGTTGAGAGCAAGGTCTTCGCCGATGGCGGTGCGGGAGGCATCGATCTCGCCAATGCAGTTATAGAGGCAACCAGCGCCGACGACCATCCAGAGATCGACTACGCCTACGAGTTGGACGATACCCTCCGGGACAAGGTTACAGCCCTGGCCAAGCGCGTTTACAACGCCGACCGCGTAACGTATGTGCTCGCCGCGGGCAGGCAGCTTCGACAGTTCCAGGAGCGAGGATGGGGCAACCTGCCCGTGTGCATGGCGAAGACCCATCTGTCCATTTCACACAGGGCGGCGCTGAAGGGGCGTCCGTCCGGGTATGTGTTCCAGGTGTCTGATGTGCGGGCCTCAGTCGGTGCGGGGTTCATCTACCCGATTGCCGGCAATATCGTAACGATGCCGGGACTTCCTGGCTCGCCTCGACAGCTCGACGTGGACGACAAGGGAGCGATCCTGGGCCTGTAGGAACGCATGACAGCGGAAACGCCCCTATTCGACCGCTGTTGCGGCACCTAACCTTCGCCACTGGTGTGAGGTCGATTGGGGCCCGTCTGGTACACTCCACTTAGAAGGAGCTGTCGGTGCCAGAGTTCTTTAATGTCCGGTCTCCACGGCAGGCGCTAGACGATCTGCTGCCATTCCTCACTCCAGTCTCGGACATCGAGACAGTCGAGACCAAGGACTCTCTGGGCCGTGTGATCGCTCGAGACGTAAGCTCGCCGGAGGATCTTCCTGCGTTCCCCAGGTCGTCCATGGATGGCTACTCTGTCCGGGCGAGAGACTCATTCGGCGCCTCGGAGAGCCTCCCTGCCCTGTTCGAAGTGGTTGGAGACATCCCCACCGGGGAGTCGCCAAATGTCCGTATTGGAATCGGCGAAGCTGCTGTCGCCTACACCGGAGGAACTCTCGCTGACGGCGCAGATGCGGTCGTCATGATCGAGCGCACCCAGCCCGCGGACGAGGTCTCCATTGAGGTGCTCAGGCCGGTTGCTCCCGGCGAGAACGTCATTCAGGTGGCCGAAGATATCAGACGTGGAGAGACGCTCTTCGAGTCCGGCCATCTGGTCAGACCACAGGATATTGGTGGCCTGCTGGCTCTCGGAGTCACCCGAGTTCCGGTGCATAGGAGACCAGTCGTGGGAATCGTATCTACAGGCGACGAACTTACCCATCCCACTGCCCAGCCTCCTTCTGGAAAGATACGAGACATCAACACCTACACCATAGCGGCTCGAGCAGCCCAGTGTGGTGCCGACCACATCTCAGCGGGGATAGTTCGTGACGAGTATGAACCGCAGTTGAAGGCCGCTCGTAAGGCGCTCTCTAACGCTGACGTTCTGGTCTTTTCCGCAGGCAGCTCCCTTAGTACGAGGGACATGACCGCCGAAGTCTTCAACCGGCTCGGTGAGCCTGGCGTGCTCCTCCACGGCATATCCATCAAGCCCGGTAAGCCGACAGTCGTGGGCGTCGCGCAGGGCAAACCCCTGTTTGGCTTGCCAGGCAATCCAGTGTCCGCTCTGGTGGTCTTCGATCTGCTTGTCGCCCCGGCGATCCGAGTGTTATCAGGAGCGACTAAGCCCTCGGTCTCGCCAGAGGTACCGGCAGTCCTGACTCAGGACGTCCCGTCGGAGTCCGGACGAGAAGACTACATGCCAGTGACGCTCTCGTGCGTTAACGGGAGGCGAGTCGCAACTCCTGTGTTTGGCAAGTCGAACCTCATATTCACACTGATAAACTCGGACGGGATCATTGAAATTCCAATGGATTCCGGCGGGTTGTACGCGGGCGAGACTGTCGACGTTAAGGTTTACCCTTCATGACCCATGGTAAGGGTCGGCACGGCAGGCGTTACTACCTTCAGGACGTGCCGCTGGATGAAGCCCGCGCTCGATACGATGAGGCACTCTTTTCGGCGGGCGCTCTGAAGCATACGAGATCAGAGATCATCCCAATACAGGACGGACTTGGAAGGATAACCGCAGCTCCCGTCTGGGCAGCCCGTTCAGCGCCCCACTACGACTCGGCTGCAATGGATGGTGTGGCCGTCAGGTCCGGGGACACGACCGGAGCAACTGAGACCTCGCCGCTGTCACTCACCCTACCCGACCAAGCCCGCTGGGTGGACACCGGCGAACCTGTTCCCGTCGGATTCGACGCCGTCATCATGGTGGAGGTCGTGAGGGAGATCGACGAGTCCACTATCGAGATTACGACTCCAGTGGCTCCATACAATCATGTAAGGGCAATTGGGGAAGACATTGTAGCCTCAGAGCTTCTGCTCCCAGAGAATCACAGACTTCGCCCGGCCGACCTCGGTGCCTGTGCAGCCGCCGGTATAACTGAGGTAGAAGTTCGACGCAAGCCCAGTGTGGCGATCCTCCCCACTGGATCAGAACTCGTCGGCATCGATGCCGACCCCAAGCCCGGCGACATCGTGGAGTTCAACTCCCTGGTGCTGGCGGGAATGCTCACCGAGTGGGGAGCGGAGCCAGTCAGGCTCCCACCAGTCTCGGACGATCCAGCGAAACTGCGATGTGTGATATCTACTGCCGTCGAGCAGCATGACCTCGTGCTCATCAATGCTGGCTCTTCGGCCGGAGCTGAGGACTACACAGCCGGGCTAGTGGAAGAGCTTGGTCAGTTGGTCGTTCACGGAGTCGCTATCAGGCCGGGACACCCCATCGTACTAGGAGTGGTAGATGGCAAGTCCGTTATTGGTATACCCGGCTATCCAGTGTCAGCCGCAATCGCCTGTGAGCTTTTCGTTCAACCGGTCGTCGAAGCAATGTTGGGGCGGGAGGTTGCTCCCAGGCAGACTGCTAAGGCTGTCGTCACCCGCAGAGTGCAGTCCCCGATGGGTGAGGACGAGTTCTTGAGAGTTCGACTGGGCAAGGTCGGTGACAGGCTTGTAGCAACTCCGGTCCAGAGGGGAGCCGGTGTAATCAGTTCCTTGGTGCGCGCTGATGGCCTCACACTCATTCCACGATCAGTTGAGGGTCTGGAAGCGGGCTCGGAGGTGGATGTGCAGCTCCTCAAGTCGCTTGAGGAAGTTCGCAGGACCATAGTCGCCATTGGCAGCCACGACATGGTCTTGGATTTGATTGCGAGTCGCCTGAGCAGGACGCCGGGAGGTTCCGGGCTGTCGTCCGCTAACGTTGGCAGTATGGGAGGCCTGTTGGCTATTCGAAGGGGCGAGGCTCACATCGCGGGCTCCCATCTGATGGACGAAGAGACGGGCGAGTACAACGTATCATTCATGAAGAGGTATATCCCAGATCGGGAAGTAGCGCTGGTTCGATTGGTCTCCAGAACTCAGGGACTGATGGTTAAGCGCGGAAACCCCCAGGACATATCATCTCTTGCCGATCTGGCCAGGCGCGACGTTAGTTTCGTGAATCGGCAGAGAGGCTCAGGAACTCGCGTGCTGTTGGACTTCGAGCTGCGCAAGATGGGATTGGACGTGGAGGATATACGTGGTTACAGTCGCGAGGAGTACACTCATCTAGCAGTCGCAGCAGCGGTGAGTGGTGACAAGGCCGACGCAGGCCTCGGCATCCTTCCTGCCGCCAACGCCATGGGGTTGGACTTCCTGCCTCTGTTTAGCGAAGAGTATGACCTTGTGATTCCCTCGGAGTACTACGACTCTGATCTGCTCGAGCCCATGCTGGCCCTGATACGCACACAGGGGTTCCGGAGCGAGGTCGAGGCTCTAGGGGGGTACGATACCACGCGTATGGGGGAACTCAAGGCAGTGATTGGTGGCGATGACTCCTAGTGTCTGATAGTCTGAGTTCATGGGGAATGTTCTACAGACAGGTTCAGAACTAACGGCTGTGATTCTTGCAGGTGGCATGAGTCGACGACTCGGGCGCAACAAGGCATTGGAACCGTTCGAGGGCGAGCCACTAATTCAACGCGTGATAGCCAGGATGGGCCAAGTTGGCGATTCGGTCGCGGTAATTGTCAATGAACCGGAACGCGTGAATGAACTTGATCTCCCCGAAGAAATTGCGTCAAGTGTTGATCGGTATCCGGGAAAGGGATCACTAGGTGGGATCGCAACCGGACTTCTTGCTTCCCCTACTGAATGGTCGGCGTTCTGCGCATGCGACATGCCATTTGTGAACGTTCGACTATATCGGTTTCTCGCATCCTTAAGAGGCGGCTACGATGCAGTTGTGCCTGTGGTCGACGGGAGGCCTGAGCCCACACATGCTCTGTACTCCCGAGTCTGCATTGGAACAATCGAGAAACGGATCGAGGCCAATGACCTGAAAATCTCGTCCTTCTTCGACGACGTTCGAGTGAATCTGGTCCCAGAGGAGGAGATTCGTCGCTTTGACCCCGGTCTCCTTAGCTTCTTCAATGTCAACACACAGGAAGACTTGGAAACCGCATTGAGATTGGCGAAGAAGGCAATGTCCACGTGATGGCGGCCAACCCGGACAGAGTGTCGGTAACCGTCGAACTGTTCGGTCACGCCCGCCTCGTGTGCGGGCAGAAGGAGATCGCCGCCAAGCTGCCTCCCGAGCTTGATTCAACGGGACTAGCTACGGCCCTAAGCAGCTTGGTCCCGGCACTGCGAGGAGTAGTTGTCGACGAAGTTGGTCAAGGACTCATGCAGAGTTACACGGCAAACTTGAATGGACTTTCCTTTGTAGAGAGTTCCCCTCTGCGAATTGTTGACGGAGACAGAATCTACGTGTTTTCCAGCCAGGCAGGAGGCTAGGAAGTGTACGGCTATCACGGCAAGGTTCTCGTCGTTGACCTCTCTTCCCGAACCTCTTGCCGTGAGCCTCTCGGCGAGTCGGTCCTGCGGCGATTCATAGGTGGGACCGGGCTGGCCAGCTTCCTGCTTTACACACACTGCCCTCCCGGCGCCGATCCGCTCGGACCTGACAACCCGCTGATCTTCGCTTGCAGCCCCTTGGTTGGGAGCAGGCTGACCACATCCAGCAAGTTCGCTGTCGCCGCGAAGTCGCCGCTAACCGGAATGATTGGAGACTCCCTGAGTTCCAGCTTCCTGGCCGTGGAACTGAAGAGGACGGGCGTTGACGCGTTGGTCATTAAGGGGAGAAGCGACAATCCGGTTCTGCTTGTTCTGGAAGACGATGACGTGCGCTTTGAGGACGCATGGGACCTGATGGGTCTCACCGCCATCGACACTGAGCAGCGGGTTAGAAACGACTTGGGGCGTCGCTTCAGGGTTGCCTGCATAGGGCCCGCAGGCGAGCACGGCGTCCGTTTCGCTAGTATCGCCAATGACGGTGGCCGGCAGGCAGGGCGCACCGGAACAGGCGCTGTGATGGGATCGAAGAATCTCAAGGCGATAGCCGTGAGGGGACGCCATCCAGCTCCAGTCTTTGATCCAGAGAGTCTCAATACTGTCGGCCGCGACCTATCAGCCCGAAGTCTGGGCCCTGCAACCGAGAAGTACCGCACTACCGGAACGATGGCAAACATTGCCGTGTTCGACAGGCTCGGAACACTTCCGACCCGGAACTTCCAACAATCCACTTTCGACATGACTGACGAAGTTAGCGGCGAGTCGATGTACAGCGGTCACTTCGTGAAGAACGCCCACTGCGCCAATTGCACGATAGGGTGCGAAAAGATCCTAACGGTCGGTGATGGTTCAGATAAATCGACAGGCCGCATGGAGTACGAGAGCGCATTTGCCCTCGGCCCACTGGTTGGTATTGGCGACCGGGAGACGGTCATCCGCGCGTCTCACTTCTGCGACGCAGTGGGAATGGACACCATTAGCGCGGGGGGTACAATCGCCTGGGCCATGGAGTGCTTCGAGCGGGGCATCTTGACACTCGAGGATACCGACGGCATCGATCTACGATTTGGCAACGCTGACTGCCTCTTGCCCTGCCTGGAAGCCATTGCTACCAGATCAGGCAATCTCGGTCGCTTACTGTCGGAAGGGTCAAAGATTGCCTCAGAAACTGTCGGGCAAGGTTCGGACGCCTGGGCGATGCACGTCAAGGGTCTTGAGATGCCGGGCTACGAGCCTCGAAGTCTTCAGACGATGGCGTTGGCTCTTGCGGTCAGCACGAGGGGCGCCTGTCACAACAGATCGTCTGCCTACGAGGCGGACTTCTCTAGTCGAGTAAACAGACTGGCGGCCAGCGCTGAGCGTGGCAGGATTACGGCCGAGGGGGAAGACTTCTCTGCTGTCCTGGATTCCCTGATCTGGTGCAAGTTCCTCAGGAAGGCGTTCGACGACTTCTGGGGAGAGTCAGCTGATTCCATGAACCTGATTACGGGCTGGGACGTCCTACCCGATGAACTCAGGAAGGCTGGCGAGCGCATCAACAACCTCAAGAAGCTATTTAATATCAGAGAGGGCTGGACTCGTAATGACGACACCCTGCCCGAGCGAGTCCTTACGGAACCTCTTCCCGACGGCGCTGCCGCCGGTGTCGGCCTGTCTGAAGATGATCTCCAGATGATGGTTTCAGCCTACTATCAAGCCAGGGGATGGAACCCTGATGGCACTATTCCCGACAGTAGGCTATTGGACCTGGATTTATGGGAACATCACGTATCGCGCGAGGCGGTTGGCGTTATCTCGCCGTAACTGGCAACCCGAATAGACATCGTGGCGATTTAGTCTGCTAGAATCTCGATGCTCAAATACGGGATCAACTCTTAGGGAATCTCTGTTGCCGACCGACCGAAACTCTTTGCGACGCGAACTGCGTGAGCGGTTTCCTCGAAATCACGGCCAGCTCCTGCCTGCTCTCCACTACCTTCATCACGAATTCGGGCATCTACCCGACTGGGCTATGGAGGTTGTTGGTTGGCACCTGGGTATACCCTCTTCTGAGGTGTACGGAGCCGCGACTTCTTACACTGAGTTGAGAATCGAAGAGCCCGGCCTCTCAGTAGTGCGCGTGTGTACTGCATTGAGCTGTGCTGCCGCCGGCTCTCTTAGGATTTTGGAAGACATTGGCTCGGAGTTCACTGTCAGCCCTGGAGAGACTTCAGAAGACTGCAAGCTGACACTTGAGCAGGTCCCTTGCGGATTCCTCTGCGCAATGGCGCCTGCAATCGAGGTCAACGGTAAGTGGCACGGTCGTCTCGACTCAGAGTCAGCGCTGGAGATTGTTCGGGGTGCTGTGAATGGCTAATGAGATTATTCAGGCTCGAATGAACTCCCTCGTTCAGTCTGCCTCGGAGCGATTCGAAGGACGTGTTTCAGGTAAGACCAAGGTGATAGCGCACCTCGGACACTGCAGCCAGTCAGCGGGGGTTGACAAGATAGTCAGTACACTCCGAAATCAGGTCGATGATGAGACGGAATTGATAGTGGCTGGATGCGACGGCGTCTGCTTCGCGGCTCCTTCATTAGAGATCATTCGCCCTGATGGCGGTCGTACCTACCACGGGAATCTAATGCTAGAGACAACCGACTTGTCGACTCTGAAGTCCACTTACCAAGATGGCCGGGCTGACGTAGAGTCCTTCCTTTCAGGACAGGTAAGGGTGTCACTTAAGGACTGCGGTGATCTCGACACTGAATCGGTAGACCACTATCTCTCCAACGGCGGGTACTCGGCCTGGTCTAAGGCGTTGCAGTCCACGCCGGAATCCGTCATCGACCACCTGAAGGAGTCCCGGTTGAGGGGCAGAGGCGGTGCCTACTTCCCTGCCGGTATCAAGTGGGATGCTGCTCGAAATACCAGGGCAGACAGGCGGTACATCGTGGTCAACTGTGAGGAAGGCGAACCGGGCCTGTTCAAGGACCGCCACCTCATGGAAGGCGTACCACACAGGATAATCGAGGGTGCCCTGATCGCAGCCTACGCCGTCGATTCCCACGAGATAATCTTCTACATCAACGCCGAGGCCAACCTTTCCAGTCAGCGGATGACTATGGCAGTGAAACAGGCAGCTGAGCTCGGACTAGTTGGCGAGAACGTGCTCGGTTCGGGCTTCGATGTCGATATTGAGATTCGCCGTGGGGCGGGCGGATACATCTGCGGAGACGAAACAACCCTGTTGAACACGGTTGAAGGATATCGTCGGGAACCGAGGCTCCGACCTCCCTTCCCGACCGAGTCAGGCCTATGGGGACAGCCGACTGTAATCAACAACGCGGAGACCCTCGCGAACGTCCCATTCATTCTGAGTCACGACGCCGACGAGTTCACGTCCATAGGTGATGGTGAAGACACGGGCACGAAGATCATCAGTCTAAGCGGGGCGGTAAATCGTCCTGGACTTGTCGAGGTGCCCATAGGTACTACACTTAGGGAAATCATCTATGACGTCGGCAATGGCATTCGCGATGATGGAGAACTCACCGCGATTGGTGTCGGTGGACCCTCGAGCGGCGTCTTCCCCCCATCCATGCTCGATACGCCCATCAAGCCCGGATTCCTGCATGACGCCGGAGTCATGCTGGGTGCGGGGGGAGTCATAGCCATCGACGACTCTATGGAAGTATTCGATGTTGTCAGAAACCTTGCGCAGTATAATGCCGATGAGTCATGCGGCAAATGTACCCCTTGCCGAGAAGGAACACCAAGGATGGTGGAGCTATTGGATGCGGTGGGCACCAACCAAGGTTCGACGGACGAACTTGAGAATCTGGCGCGGCTCGTGAATGAAACGTCTCTTTGCGGACTGGGTCAGGCAGCAGGGAATCCGATTCTCAGCGGCCTGCACTTCTTCCCGGATCAGGTCGTCGGACGTCAAGGAGCTGGTAGATGAGCATCACGCTATCAGTAAACGGGAGTCAGGTAACCGTCGGCGACGGGTCATCCGTATTGGATGCCATTAACCAGTCGGGAACCTACATTTCGCAACTTTGCAAAGATCCCGATATGAATCCCATCGGTGCGTGCAGGACCTGCCTCGTAAGTATCGACGGCATGCGGGGCTTCCCGGCATCGTGTTCCGTCCCGGCGTCCGAAGGCATGGTCGTCGAAACAGAGACTGACAGAGCGCGTGACCTAAGACGTGGCGTCCTTGAGTTGACCATGTCGATGTTCCCCGACTCCGACGAGAATCCCAATGGCAGCTACCGTGAGCTCTCAATCGCTGCCAAGCATCACGGAATTGACGTACCAAGTTGGGAGGGTCGTGCCAGACAGCCTGTCGATGTGTCGAACCCAGTATTCGACATCGCGATGGATTCGTGCATCATGTGCGGTCGCTGCGCCCAGGCTTGTCAGGACGGCCATCAGTTCATCGGGGCGATTGACATACTCGGAAGAGGTACAGATGCGAGAATAGGCACCTTCATGGACCGCCCCCTCGTGGAGTCGGTTTGCACGACCTGCGGCTCCTGCCTTGCCTCCTGCCCCACCGGCGCAATTCGCGTAAAGAACGATCCCCCTGAGACTGCACGGACCGTCACAACCACCTGCCCCTACTGTGGTGTGGGATGCGGGATCCAAGCCAAGGTAGACGCTAACGACCACATAATCGAAATCCTCGATGATCCCGACAACCAGTCATCACTGGGAATGCTGTGCGTAAAGGGTAGGTTCGGCTTCTCATTCGTGAATCATCCAGACCGGATCAAGAAGCCTCTCATTCGCAAGGAAGGCGAGTTCGTTGAAGTCGATTGGGATGAAGCCCTTGACTACGTCGTAGAACGCCTATCGGAGTACCGTGGAGACTCCTTCGGAACGCTGGCGTCGGCCAAGGCTACCAACGAAGATGGATTTATTCAGCAGAAATTCGCCCGGCTGGTCATGGGCAGCAACCACATCGACCACTGCACAAGACTGTGCCACTCGCCGTCAGTCGAAGCGATGCTGACATCCCTCGGTAGCGGAGCAACCTCCAACTCGTACATTGACTACGAAGAGGCCGGATGCCTTGTCATCATTGGCTCCGACGCCAACTCCAATCACCCTGTCGCCGCGTCCAGGATGCGGCGTGCCGTCGTCGAACGAGGCGCGAAGCTCATTATCATCAATCCTCGGCGGATCGACATGTGCGACTACGCCGACCTCTGGCTCAGACCGCGTCCAGGCACCGACGTCGCCCTGCTCAATGCCATGGCCAAGGTCATCGTGGACGAGGGACTTGCAGACACCAGTTTCGTCACCGATCGGACCGAAGGCTACGAAGAGTGGTGGAGCACCGTTGAGAAGTACGACCTCGAGTACGCTGAGAAGATAACCGGTGTTGCAGCCGAGGACATAGCCGAGGCAGCTCGCATCTACGCAACTCCTCCCTTCAGCGGCTCCTGCCTGATCTGGGGCATGGGCATAACGCAGCACACGATGGGGACTGCCAACGCGCATGGCCTACTCAACCTTGCCCTGGTTGCCGGCCAACTTGGTCGACCCGGCTCTGGCATTTCGCCGCTCAGGGGCCAGAACAACGTGCAGGGGTGCGGCGACTCAGGCTGTGTGCCGAACTCGTTCCCTGGCTACCAGCCCATAGGCGAGGAGTCAATTGCGAAGTTCCAGCAGGCATGGAGCAATCAGCCTCTGCCCCCAGAACCTGGGCTAGTGATAACTGAAATGGTTCCCGCTATGGACAGCGGCCGGATTAAGGCGATGTACGTCACTGGCGAAAACCCGCTGCTGAGTGAGCCGGACCTGAGTCACGCGGAAGAGATGTTCAAGAAGCTGGACTTTCTCGTCGTGCAGGACATCTTCTTGCACGAGACGGCACAGATCGCCGACGTCGTTCTGCCGGCTACGTCCTTCGCTGAAAAGGACGGCACGTTCACCAACAGCGAGCGCCGCGTACAGCGTGTCAGGAAGGCAGTCGAACCGGTCGGCGAAAGTAAGGCCGACTGGGAGATAATTCGAGACGTTGCCCTGCGCATGAGCTCCAAGCTTGGACTCGAACTGGAGCATGAGTTCGACTATAGTCACCCCTCCGAGATATTCGATGAGATGGCTACACTCATGCCGATCATCGCAGGAATCTCATATGACCGTCTCGAGAACGAGGGTGGAATACAGTGGCCCTGCCCCACTCCCGATCATCCGGGAACGCGCTTCTTGTACGAGTCTGACTTCCCCAGGGGACCTAGGGCGAAGTTCGTTGGATTCGACCAGGGGCCGGTTGCTGCCGAGACTCCGTCGGCCAGGTTCCCGCTTATCCTGAACACCGGAAGAGTCCTCTATCACTGGCATGGTGGCACGATCACCAGGCGGGCTGACAATCTGCTGGCTCGCTCACCAGAACTCACTGTCGGCATTAACCCTGCTGACGGCGAGAAGTACGGTATATCGGATGGTGAGTGGATACGAGTCAGGTCCCGACGAGGCGATCTGGAGGCCCGCGCTATCTATACTGAACGACAGCGTGCGGGCGAAGTCTTCGTCCCCTTCGTCAAGCTCCAGGAGCACGCTGCCAACTTCCTCACCAATTCTGCCCTGGATCCGAACTCGAGGATACCCGAGTACAAGGTCTGTGCCGTACGGGTTGACCCCGTTGGCGAGGATAGGGGTGTAACGGTCAATAGAAGACCTGTTCCTACGGCATGACGCAGCAGCCTCTATCCCAGATCCCCAGACCGAGTGCTAGTTCATATGAGGGCAGGAAGAACCTCTTCCTTGTTCCAAACTATGTCGCTGCTCCAGGTCTACCCGAAGAGGCCACCGAACTGGTCGAAAGGTATTGGTCTGAGGTGCGGGACTCTATCGGAAACCTCGAGCGTTCGCTGGGTACGGTTTCCAAGGTCTACCATGAGATGATCTGCGCTGAAGGCGACGAGGGTCTTCAGCACCTTGAGATTCTCAACCCAACCGCCAGCAGCCTGGCCAGCGCGATGTGCCAGTCCACTGCCACTATGCGGCAGTTGGAAGATGCTGAGCTAGTGGCTGAGCACTCCGACTGGCAACGGGTACTCACGATGGGACCAGCCAGCCAGAAAGTCCTTCAGGCTTCTCTGGAGGGTTACCAGGAAACTCTCGAGGCCAGGTATAAGGGAATCGCCGAAAGGATAACTGATGATCTGGAGGTCGGCGACTGCGCCGTCCTGTTCATTCGGGAGGACCACAAAGTGCAGTTCCCAACAGACGTGCAGGTCTTCTACGTCGCTCCGCCATCTCTCGACGCTCTGAAGCGATGGCTCGATGATTATTTCCGGTCCCCACCTCAACCTGAGACACAAGAGGGAGAGTAAGTCCCACATGGCCGAACATGCAAACGGTGCAAAGTTGCGCTCAAGTGAATGGTTCGATACTCCTGAGCTGTACGGTTGGCTGCGGCGCGCAGCCTTCATGGCCGAGGGATACGGCCCTGAGGCTTACGAAAACAGGCCAATTATCGGCATCTGCAACTCGTGGAGTGAGCTGACACACTGCAACGCCCACCTGAGGACACTGGCCGAGGCGGTCAAGCGAGGTGTATGGCAGGCGGGTGGCTTCCCGATGGAGTTCCCCGTGATGTCGCTGGGCGAATACAACATGCGCCCTACGACCATGCTGTTCAGGAACCTGATGAGCATGGAAGTCGAGGAATCGATCCGCGCCAATCCTTTGGACGGCGTCGTGCTCCTGGGCGGTTGCGACAAGACGACGCCTGCCCTGCTGATGGGTGCTGCCAGCGCAGATATCCCGTCTATCATGGTAACCGGCGGCCCGCAGCTGAAGGCCAACTGGAGAGGTGAGGAGCTAGGCTCCTGCACTGATTGCCGCCGCTACGAGGTGGAGCTCCGTGCTGGAAGGATCACTGAGGACGACTGGGCAGAACTGCAGACCTGCATCGTCCGAAGTCCCGGCCACTGCATGGTGATGGGCACGGCATCCACAATGGCTTCGGTGTCAGAGGCCATGGGAATTGCCCTTCCAGGGAACGGAGCGATTCCGGCGGTAGACTCGCGCAGGCTTCGACTCTCAGAGCTTGCCGGCCGTCAGATCGTCGAACTGATACGGAAAGACATACGGCCGTCCCACATCCTGACCCGGCAAGCGTTCGAAAACGGCATTCGGACCCTACACGCTATGGGAGGCTCCACAAACGCTGTAATTCACCTCACCGCGATTGCGGGAAGACTGGGAATCGACCTTCCAGGCACCCTGTTTGACGAACTGTCTCGTTCAACTCCATTTCTGTTGAATCTGAAGCCCTCTGGCAGGTATCTGATGGAGGACTTCCACAACGCCGGTGGTGTCGGAGCCCTGCTAAAGGAGATCGCTCCCCTTCTGCACACGGACTCGTTGACCGCAACAGGACAGACTCTTGGGCAGAACTTCGCGCACGCGATCAACTACGATCAGGATGTCATCCGCACCCTGGATAACCCGATGGACCCGGAAGGTGGCCTCGCGGTTCTGACGGGCTCGCTTGCGCCGACGGGTGCTTTAATCAAGCCTACGGCTGCGTCAGAGTCTCTGATGACGCACGAAGGCCGAGCTATTGTATTCGAAGATCACGACGACCTGTTCGAGCGCATAGACGATCCCGATCTCGACGTGACTCCGCATGATGTCCTTGTGATGCGCTCAAGTGGACCGATAGGCGGCCCTGGAATGCCCGAATGGGGGTTCCTTCCCCTCCCAAAGAAGATTCTCACTTCAGGCGTTCGCGACATGGTGCGCTTGAGCGACGCCAGAATGAGCGGCACGGCATTCGGGACAGTCGTCGTACACGTCACGCCTGAATCAGCCGCGGGCGGCCCGCTTGCCGCCGTCAGGAACGGAGACCGGATCAAGCTGGATGTCCCCAGTCGGAGTCTGGACCTTCTCGTCGAAGACCGGGAGATCAAGCGACGTCTCACGGAGTCGCCCCCTGCACGACCGGTCCACAAGCGCGGCTACACGTCCATGTATGCACAGCACGTGATGCAGGCCGACAGCGGCTGTGACTTCGATTTTCTACTGGCAGCCGACTAGCGCAATCAGTCGCTGGTCTCTAGCACACCGGCTTCTCGAGTATCTCTGATGAGATCGACCGTGATAGTAGGTTCCCGACGTCTGGGCTTCCTTTCAGTTCGCCATTCTTGATCATGACATTGCCCCTGAGCAGTACCGTCTCGGGCCAGCCGTGTACGTGCCAGCCTTCCCATATGGAGTAGTCTTCGAGGTGAAGGTCGTCCAGCGTTAACGGCCTGTCGAACGTCGTGTCCATGATGCAGATGTCGGCGTCGGAACCTGGCGCTATCACCCCTTTCTTCGGGTACATTCCGAATATTTTGGCCGCGTTCGTCGACGTGATGTCAACGAATCTCTCCAAGCTCATTCCCAGCTCAACCACACCTACTGAGTAAGCAATCCCCATGCGAGTCTCGATGCCGTTATGACCGCCGGTAACGTCCGCGACAGTCTTGAAGCGGGTCTTCTCCTCCCAGGTGGTCGAGACGAGGTCTGTCGCCACGGTTGACAGCCGACCGTCGAGCAGTCCCTGCCATAGCGAGCTTCTGTCATCCTCCTGCTTCAGTGAGGGATAAGTGTGGTACTTCATGCCGTGGTCTTCACGGTAGTTCTCGGCGTTGAAGCAGGCGTAGTTGTGAAGGGTCTCACCATAGATCGGCATACCCAGCATCCTGGCCTGTCCTACGGCCTCAACACCTTCTTGCGCGCTCACATGTACGAAGTAGACAGGGCACCCGGTCTTGCTTGCGAGCCGGAGGACTCGTCGGAAGGACACATCCTCTGACAGGTTCGAGTGGATATGGTGCATGTGCCACCAGTCCCACAGACCATCTTCCTGGGCATTGTCGTAGTTGTAGTGGACCATGTCGTCGTCCTCAGAGTGGACGAGCAATATTCCTCCCCCCTCGGTCACCCTTTCCATGATGCTGGCCAGCCGGCCGAAGTCCGTCTTGTTGTTCTGCATCTGGGGACTGGGCGGGCGTATGGAAGTTGTAAAGACCTTGAAGCTGGGGAAACCCTCTTCTACCAGTTCTGGTATCTGGTTGATGTGAGCCCTGGTGGCCCCGTTCGTAAAGATTGGGTGGTAGGAGTAGTCTGTGTAGGCGTTGCCCTCCCATCGCTCTGCTGCCTCTCCAAGCGCATGGCGCAGGTCGTGACCGGGGACCTGTGTGGCAAAGTCGAGGACCGTCGTCGTTCCTCCCCAGACCGCTGCCTTTGAGACGGGTTCGGCTCCCGATCGCTCCGGTTGGCGTGGACCTCCTATATGAGCATGAGGCTCAATCCCACCTGGAACGACTAACTTACCTGTTGCGTCAATCACCGGTTCGTCGCCTGCAGGCAGCGCTCCCGGTTCGGTGACTGCCTGGATGGTCTCGCCCGAAACCCAGATGTCGAATTCTCCAACGCCTCCTGGCGTAACTACCGTTCCTCCCTTGATGAGCGTCATCTCGTTCCTCCTTCGAGTGCTGGAATCAGGTCAATGCCGAAACGACAGCGTCGCCTACGTCTTGAGTGCTGGAACTTCCTCCCAGGTCAGGAGTAATGGTCTCTCCCAAAGCTACAACGCTTAGCGATGCCTTTTCGA
Source organism: Dehalococcoidia bacterium (assembly GCA_965116405.1). Taxonomy (GTDB): domain Bacteria; phylum Chloroflexota; class Dehalococcoidia; order Lucifugimonadales; family UBA1123; genus VXRN01. Next base: position 3,274,416 of record OZ220685.1, on the reverse strand, counting down.
CCGAATCGGCCGCGGCATCTTCTCCTAGGTGCCGAAGCATCATCGCGCCGGACAGAATTGTTGCCAGAGGGTTGGCGATCCCCTGCCCCATGATGTCTGGAGCAGAGCCGTGGACCGGTTCGAACATCGAGGGGTATCGCCGGTCAGGGTCGATATTGCCGCTCGGCGCGAGGCCCATGCTGCCCGTAATGATCGCACCGATGTCTGTCAGTATGTCACCAAACAGGTTGCTACCGACAACAACGTCAAAGGATTCGGGCCTTCGAATGAAGTCCATGCAGGCCGCGTCCACAAGGAGTGAGTTAGTCTGGACATCAGGGTAGTCTTCGGCGACACGGTCGAAAGACCTGTCCCAGACCAGCATGCCGTAACCAAGAGCGTTTGACTTGGTTATCGAGGTCACGTGCTTGGCCTTGTTCCGTCGTCGCGCAACCTCGAACGCATGCCGGATGATTCTCTCGCACCCCTTCCGTGTAAACACCGCCGACTGAATCCCGACCTCTTCCGGAAAGTCCGGGTACAGGAAGCCACCGACGTCGGCGTATTCGCCTTCGGTGTTCTCCCGAACGACGACCATGTCGATGTCGCCTGCGCCGTAGCCTTTGATGGGCGAATCTATACCCTCGTAGAGCACGCTCGGGCGTTCGCAGACGTACTGGTCGAAAGTACGGCGAATTGGAAGTAAAAGCCCTCCGAGAGTTATGTGGTCCTGGAAGTCGGGATGTCCAACTGCCCCAAGGAATATGACGTCCGATTGGGCGAGTGTGTCCAGGGCGTCGGATGGCATGACCACTCCGTGCTCTCTGTAGAACTCACTTCCCCAGGGGTACTCGTTCCACGTCCAGTCGATCCCGTACTCGCGCCCAACGGCGTTCAGTACCTTGATACCCTCTTCGATTACCTCTATGCCGATGCCGTCTCCTCTGATGACGGCTACGTTGTAGTGAGACAACTGAATAAGCTCCTCCAATGCTGATGCGGGAGTATTGTAAGACGCGCAACGTCAGATTGCACCCCAGCCATATGTTAGAATCCCGCCGACGTTTACTGTAGACCCTATGCCCCAACGGAGTTCATCTTGATACCGCTCGCCCAGGCACAGATTGACACCCTGGTACAGGGAGCACTGTTCATAGAGGCTCTCGCTGATACTGACGAGAGTACGCGCTCAGAACTCGCCTCTTTGCGTGAGTCAATTTCTGGATTTGGCTCGAATAGTCCGGCGGGGCCGGCCGCAGGGGCCGACGCTTCATCTGCCCTCGAAGTGCTTCAATCCATGAAGGCCGCACTCGACGCAGTGGCATCATTCTCAGATTACGGTGAAGTAACCCTGGATCAATCCTTGATGACGTCGGCAAAGCAATCCGTAGACCATGCCTACAAGTCCCTAGGGGCTAGAGCACGAGGTCAGGCGGCTGAGCAGCTAAAGGGCATTTACGTGATCGTAGATCCCGAGGCGACACGAGGAAGACCGGTGACCGAAGTGGCAGTCCAGTCCTTGGAGGGTGGCGCAAAGGTCGTACAATTGCGAGACAAGCTGAACGACAAAGGTCCCATGCTGGAAACGGCACGGGAGCTAAAGTCGATCTGCGCTGCGCACGATGCCCTATTCGTCATGAACGACCATGCCGACCTTGCCAGCGCATCGGAAGCTGACATCCTTCACGTTGGCCAGACCGATCTTCCAGTTGCAGATGCCCGACAGATTCTGGGCCCTTATCAGCTGATTGGGAATTCAAACGGCAGCATTGAAGAGGTGCGGCGTTCCATTGAAGACGCGGTGGACTACGTCGCGGTCGGCGCGATCTACACCACAACGACGATGGGAAAGTCCGGGCGCAGGGCCCTCGGTCCCGAGATGATCGAGCGTGTGAAGGATTTTGTGAGCCAGCCAATCGTCGCCATCGGTGGAATCAATAGTTCGAACATAGTGGACGTGGCGAAGGCAGGAGCGGACTCAGTGTGTGTGGTTAGCGCGATCACATTCGCGGACGATCCCAGGGCCGCCACTGAGGAGTTGGTCGAGCTCTACCAATCGGCGAGGGGCTAACTTGACTAGAGAAGCGTCAGACTCCACGCAAGAGTCATCGTCATCGGAACTGATCGCGGCCATTCGGACTGCGGGCGAAAGTGCTGAGCAACTTCTCAGGGGTACGCACGAAGCACGAGAGCGGGCACTGTCGCTGTCCCGTCAAGTCACTCGTTTCTCTGCCAACTCCATCAGGGCAACGCACAGAGGCGATTTCGATGAGGCGCGCGAGTTGATCGCCAGCGCCACCAAGCTGAGAACCAAGATTGAAGCCGAGCGACATCAGCACCCATCGGTTTACTTTGGCGGATACGTGGAGGACGCTCTCAAGGAGTACGTGGAGGCACATGCGACACTTGCCTTTGCAGAGGGCACTCGACTCCCAACGATGACCCAACTCGACGTTGGAGCCGCCGTCTACATGAACGGCCTCGCCGAGTCCATTGGGGAGATGCGCCGCCTTGTACTGGACCTTCTCCGAGGTAACGACTTTTCAAGGTGCGAGTCCTACTTGGAGATAATGGATGAGGTCTATTCGGTCCTGGTAACTCTGGACTACCCCGACGGCGTGACGCGCGGCCTGAGGCGCACTACCGACGTCATGCGCGGCGTAATCGAACGCACCCGCGGTGACATAACCGTGGCCCTTCGCCAGAGAAGGCTCGAGGGTCAGCTGGAGGAGCTGAACAGGAAGCTAGATTCGTCTCGGTCTTGACCGGATTCTGTCTGCTATGCTAGTTTTTGGCTCGAAATGATAGCCTAATTGACCAAGGCCTCCCCAGATAACGGGGGGGCTTTTTTGCGGAGGCTTCTCTTGGACATACTGTACTTATCCATTGTTGCAGGTGTCATCGCGCTGGCATTTGCCGCCTACCTTGCCTGGAAGATCATGCAGTCCGACGAGGGCAGTGAGCAGGTCAGGTTCATAGGCAATGCCATTCGTGAGGGCGCTATGGCATTCCTATCCAGGGAATACAGGCTGCTCGCGATATTTGTCGTAGTGGTATTTGCCATTCTCTGGGTCTTTATAGACTTTGATGTACTGGACAAGGTCGAAGGCGAAGGCGAGGTCATACCCGGCACCGCGATTTCTTACCTGGTAGGCGCGATCGGTTCCGGCCTCGCTGGATTCATCGGAATGAGCATCGCAGTTCGCGCAAACACGCGGACTACTGTGCAAGCCCAGACAGGGCTGAATGCCGCACTGAGAGTCGCGTTCAACTCCGGCACGGTCATGGGCGCAAGCGTGGTAGGCATAGGCCTGATCGGCATCACGGTCGTCTACCTGATATTCCAGGACATCAAGCTCGTGGCCGGCTTCGGATTCGGCGCATCATCCATTGCGCTGTTCGCCAGAGTTGGTGGCGGCATCTACACGAAGGCCGCAGACGTCGGCGCTGACCTCGTAGGAAAAGTCGAGCAGGGCCTCGACGAAGACGATCCTCGCAATCCTGCCACTGTGGCAGACAATGTGGGCGACAACGTAGGCGACGTCGCCGGTATGGGAGCCGACCTCTTCGAGAGCTACACGGGATCCATTATCGCTACGATAGCCCTTGGTGCCGTTGGCGCCGCCGCGTTGGGTATGTCCAGTGCGGGGGACTTCGATTCCAACATATTCGTACTTCCGATGCTTATCGCCTCGATAGGTATCGTAGCGTCGATCATAGGCACCTTCTTCGTACGGACCAAGGAAGGCGCGAGCATGGGCAACCTCCTGTGGTCGCTCCGATTCGGAATCTTCGGCGCTGGAATTCTCGTGCTGATCGGCACAGCCGCTGCGCTTCTGGCCCTGGACATGGACTTCAAGCTCTTTTGGGTGGTTCTCACGGGCCTCGTCGCCGGTCAGATCATTGGGACCTCATCGGAGGTCTATACCAGCTACGAGTACAAGTTCACCAGGGAGATTTCGGATCAGGCGGTTACGGGTCCGGCGACAGTTATCATCTCAGGAATGGGCCTGGGAATGATTAGCACACTCATCCCGGCTGTTGTTGTGGTCATAGCAATGTGGCTTGCCAACGACCTCGCTGGAACTTATGGAGTTGCCCTGGCTGCTGTCGGTATGCTCTCGACCCTCGGCATCACGCTCGCGACCGACGCCTATGGGCCTGTTGCCGACAACGCCGGTGGAATCGCCGAGCAGGCCGGGCTTGATCCTTCAGTTAGAGAGCGAACCGATGCCCTCGACTCGCTGGGCAACACTACAGCAGCAACCGGTAAGGGTTTCGCGATTGGCTCCGCTGTTCTGACAGCGCTCGCTCTCATGGCCGCTTACTCGGAGGTCACCAACGTAAACTCATTCAACCTTCGGGACGTCGACGTCCTGATGGGTCTGCTGGTGGGCGCCCTTCTACCCTACGTATTCGCGGCACTGACAATGCAGGCCGTTGGCCGAGCCGCCAGCGCAATGGTCGAGGAAGTAAGGCGTCAGTTCCGGGAGATCGCAGGACTCTTGGAAGGAACCACGCCCGCCGACTACACTCGCGCAGTTGACATCAGCACTCGTGGCGCGATGAGAGAGATGGTTCTTCCGGGCGTGTTGGCCATCGTCGCTCCGGTCGCCATAGGCCTGATCCTTGGCGCTGAGGCCTTGGGAGGCATGCTGATCGGCGCGATCTCGTCAGGCTTCCTGCTCGCCATCATGATGGCCAATGCAGGAGGGGCCTGGGACAATGCCAAGAAGTTCATCGAGGCCGGCGCACATGGCGGCAAGGGTTCGGAGCCTCACGCTGCGGCCGTTGTCGGCGACACGGTTGGAGACCCCTTCAAGGACACGTCCGGCCCGTCGCTCAACATCCTGATAAAGCTCATGAGCATCGTCGCGCTGGTGTTCGCGCCACTATTCCTCTAAACCCAACAGACCCGAATTAGCAAACGGAGCCACCTTGCCAGGCCCGATGGGCAGTCCAGCAAGGTGGCTCTGTCGTATTAGAGGGGGAAGTGGGTCGACGTGGACCTACGACGCAGTTCAGCTACTTCGTGTAGACTTCGATCAGAGTTGTTGATGCCCAGGTGGCGAAATGGCAGACGCGGCGGACTTAAAATCCGCTACCCGAAAAGGGTGTGGGGGTTCGAGTCCCTTCCTGGGCACCACCTAACTTGCTGAGGCCACGCCGAAAAGCTGTCGCTTCTTAGCGTGGAGGAAGCGGGTAGCAACGAAGGTCAGCGGCTTTCTGGCCGAGTTAAAGTTCTGCTTCAGCGCCGCGAACACCTGTGACAGCTCCAGCGCCCGGGCCGCAGGGTGCTCCTGAGCCAGCCCGTAGAACGTTCGCCCCTCGCGCTCATACTCCTCCAGGGTCCGGCGCATTCGCCACGACCTGGGCACCGGTGTGCTGCCCGCCCTGCTCTGGGCACTGTCCGGGAAGACTCCCGACAGGAAGAGGCATACGTCGGCGATTCTCTTGTAGTAACCGAACTTCTGCTCGGGGTCTGCGTCTGCGGCAAACCTGATCAGGCTGTCCACGTCCATGTCGTTGTATCGGACTCGTCGCCTCACTCCCCTTCTGACACGCACGGGAACGGTGTAGCTGTTAATGCGTGTGAATGATGCCATCATGGAAGCGAGGTACTCAACGACCCCCGGCTGCTCCATGAATTCGAGCACGTTGGGCGTATCGAATACGGGAATCGACATCCGGCCCTGTCGTTCCTCAGTGTAGGCGGCGGTCTCCAACTCGCGGTGGGAATTTCGGAGAAGTATCTCAAAGAAAAGCGCAGGGGATATGTACAGGAATATCTCGTCGTCAGACTGCACCCGCTTCAGAAGGGCATCGTCTCCCAGCATTGCCGCACGGAACTGAACGTCCTCTGAAATCAGCTTCTTGAGGTTCTCCGAGTTTGCCGAGTTCGGCGCCACGTTCTCGATAACAAAGTCGAGGTCCCGCTCGCTGAAGTTCGGCCACTGTGCGTCCCTTCTCAGCATTAGGCTACCTCCGTTTGTCCTGTTTAAGTCCCGAGCATCCCGCCGCGAACTATCTTGTGAGATTGTAACACCCTGCTGAGTGCCTGGCAGTTTCGTGTATCATGGCGGCTAGTCTCAACCCGGAGGACTTCGATAGCCGGACTAGGTTGGATACCGAGACCACAGACCTTTGATACCTGGATTGCCTACCGGGACTACCGGTTCATCTGGGTAGGCAACTTCTTCGCCAACACCGCTCACTGGCTTCAACTGCTTACACTGGGATGGCTGGTGCGCGATCTCACACAGGGCACCGAGGGATCTGCACTTCTGGTCGTTGGTATTGGGGGCATCAGCACACTGCCTGGCGTGATCATCGGCCCCCTGGGCGGTGTGCTTGGTGATCGTGTCGACAGACGCAGGCTGATAATGATTCTCCAGGCCATCATGGCGGTGATCGCGTTTGGATTCGCCTGCGTTATCGCGTTGGACCTCGTCGAAGTCTGGCACGTGTTCGCCTATGCCATAGTGAGTGGGGCGTTCCTGTCAATCACGCAGCCGATGCGACAGGCGCTGATTGCCAACACCGTGCCCAGGCACATGCTTGGAAATGCCTACGCAACTAACGTGCTGACGATACCTGGCACCCGAGCAATAGGCCCGTTCGTTGGCGGAATCTTGGTCAGCTCGTTTGGATTCTTTTGGAACTTCACAATAGAGTCGCTGCTCTACGTCGGGATGATACTGGCGTTCCTGCCGATGCGGACTCCGTACACTGAGGCGAGACGTTCACGAGCGGGTTCGGGCACGGCTGGTTTCTTCCAGGACCTCGCGGAGGGATTCAAATACATCTGGTCCGGCAATCGTGTGCTATTCCTTCTGATCACGCTGACAATTGTCCCGAACGTAGTGCTCCAGCCAGTGATGTTCATGCTTCCCCTGTTCACAACTGAGGTGCTTGGGAGAGGGGCTGACGTGGGAGGATACATGCTGGCGACAAACGGGTTCGGCGGATTCCTCATGGCACTCACGATCGCCTCGTTCGGATTCTTCATCCGCCGTGGAATGCTTTGCCTGATCACGGCGGCAGCCAGCTCAATCCTCGCACTGGTGTTGATTCAGGCTGCGTGGCTGCCGCTGGCCCTGTTGGTGATAGCCTTATTCGCGGCCAGCCAGACGGCCTTCAGGACAACAAATGGCACGCTCACCCAGACACTCGCCCCTGACGAGCTGAGAGGACGGATCACGAGCCTTCAGCGACTAGGTCAGGGCTTCGTCGTGGGATCGAGCCTGTTGGTGGGATGGTTCGCCGGAGCAACGTCAGTAAGTTATGCTCTCGCAGCGATGGGAATCGTGGGCCTTACCGCCTCACTAGCCTACATGGCATTGGCGCGACGGCTGCGGCTACAGGAATAGACGGAAGTACCTGGAGACCTGAGAGTCCGAGTCTCCTGACTAGTACCTGGCGAGCGACTCCTTGGCCTCGAGCGTCATCTCGTACTGCCTGGGACGCTGGTTGCCCAGCTCATTGACCCCACGCTTCTCCATGTACGGAAGCAGGTCTCTTCTGAAGATAATCCCGAACGCAGGTCCGTCAGCCGAAGCGAGCTGGTGGTTAGGGAAGTTCGAGCGGATTATCTGCTGGCAGTCTGTGCTCTTGAATTTGCCGACTGGCATGTCGCGGATTAGCTGCAACGCGATACGCTCGGTGACGGTGAGATCTTCTCGTTGGGCACTTGCCCTCGGACGCTCTTTCTCGGAGGGAACGTCTTCATCCTGAGGCTCGGCCTCGTCTTCAGACTCCACGTCTATTTCAGGTTGATCCGCTGCCTGCGCTTCGGACTCTTCTTCAAACTCTGGTTCATCATCCTCATCGTAGTCATCCCAGGTGGCATACCTGTCTACGATATGCACGTATCTCTCTGGGAAGAACTCCTGAAGGAGAGACGATTTCGTGTCGACCCTGTCGGTGAGCACCCACAGGAACGGCACTATCTCGTTGGATTCACGAGCCTGACCGTTCTGGAACTCTTCGGCCAATTTCGCATAGAGGGAGATGAAGTCACTGTCGTCACTAACGACTGCTACGTGGCTGACGCGACTGTGATTGAAATCGCTTATCGCGTCTACCGCAATAGCCATGTCGGCCGCGTTCTTGGTTGCTGCGAGGCTGTAGTGCTGCACGCCCTTGACCGTAACGTGCAGCTCGCTGAAGGCGTCGCTTGCCCATACCTGCCAGAGATGTGCATGATCAGCTCTGACGTAGAGGTTTAGCTTCGTGGGCTTGGGAAGACTTCTGGGCCACCGACGGATTAGGAGGACAAGTATGTCCTTGGCCATCTCCTGCAGATTCTGTATGTCAGCGTATATTCCCGTACTTGGGTTGGCGATAATTTGTTCGTTTTCCATGCCCCGATTCTACCAGCATTGAGAACGGCTTCACAAGCTGGCAGCAGGTAACGCACCTTCGAACATCGCACCCACCGAGAGTCCGCTGTGTATACGGTGAATTGCCTCGCCGAGTATGGATGCGACCGAAATGATCCTGGTCTTATCGCCGAGTTTGTCGGGTCCTATAGGGAGAGAGTCTGTGACCGCCAGCTCCATAATCGGACTGTGCTGAATCAGCTGAGGGGCCCTGTCGCACAGCACACCGTGCGTAACCGCGCAGTACACTTCACTGGCGCCGTTTTGGACAAGAGCGTCCGCCGCCGCCAATACAGTCCCGCCGGTAGTAATTTCGTCGTCAACTATCACGGCCTTCTTGCCCGAGACCTCCCCGATCACCTGGTCGGCCACGACCTGTTCGTTGTTTCCCAGTCGACGCTTCTGAACAACTGCTAGATCAGCCCCAAGAATGTCTGCCGTCTCCCGGGCCCTCTTGGCTCCTCCCACATCTGTTGCCGCGACGACCACATCCCTGCCGTTGCCAAAGGGGCGGGCGAGCATCGGGATGGCAGTCAGCTCATCGACTGGAATGCGGAAGAACCCCTGAATCTGGCCCGCATGAAGGTCCAGGGTCAAGACCCTGTCGGCTCCGGAGACTTCGATCATGGAGGCGATCAGCCGTGCGGTGATCGGCACCCTGGGTTGATCTTTCTTGTCGCTTCTACCGTACGCGTAGTACGGGAGGACTGCCGTGATACGACCTGCAGATGCGCGCTTGAACGCGTCAAGCATTATCATCAGCTCCATGATGTGGTCGTTCACCGGCTCACTGAAGGGCTGGACGATAAACACGTCTCGCTCGCGCACGTTCTCCAGGATCTTCACGAACGTGTTGTCGTTTTTGAACTTGAAAACGTCTATATTTCCAAGCTGGATACCAAGGTATGAACAGATGTCTTGGGCCAACTGGGGATGAGCGTTGCCCGTGAATACCTTGAGGTCTTCAGCAACCGGCATTGCGTTTCCTCCCTGCGCGCTGACTCCCGGAATCGTGAAGCCTTGAGATTGTAGCATAGCGGTTTGCAGCGGATTCAATACACATACCCGCTTTCAAAAGCAGTTTTTCGTTCAAATTCCATCCCTTCTGGCTGGGCTGAAAAGTGTTCGAACTAATTAGGGAGACCCTCATGCTGATGGCCCGATTGACTTAATGGGCTGATGGTCCATACCAGAACGTGCCGTCCAAGTCCGCTTGGCTGTGTTAGGATACCCCAGCGTTCTTACAGGCAGATGCACATTCAGTAAACGACATGAATCGATCCTAATTTCGGCCGGATAAGCCACTCGATCAATGACAATCGGAAACCGCCCGGACATACCTGAAAGACCTGAACTTCGTCTCGTCGAACCGATGTGGGTTGAACATCAGGGCAGTCGATTTCTGCACCTGCGGGACCACCTGTCACTTTCCGAGTTAACCATCATGATTCCCGAGATGGCGGCTCCAGTAGTGACACTCCTGGATGGAACGAGAAACCTGCCGGAAATCCGGTCCGCGCTCGCTCTCCGCTTCGGCCTGACGGTTACCGATCAGGAGTTGGCATCGATGATCGGTCAGCTCGACCAAGCTCTCCTGATTGGCAACGGACAGTACCGCAGGGCGCGAAGGCGGGCGGTTGCTGAATATCGCGATGCCGATCACCGAGCGCCGTCCCACATCGGAGCAGTTTACCCAGCGTCGCCAACGGCTCTCGACGGCACAATTCGAAGCTGGTGCTCCGACGCGGCTTCAAACGACTCCCCGGACAGGCCCCAAGGGGACTTGGTAGGGATGTTGTGTCCACACATTGACTACAGCCGTGGACATGCAACATACACCAAGTTGTGGCGTGACGCTGAGGATGACCTGTCAGAAATCGAAACAGTTGTGATTCTTGGGACCGATCACCACGGTGGATTGGGTCGACTTACGCCTACAGTCCAGAACTACTCGACGCCCTACGGAACGCTGGAGACCGACACTCAGGTCGTGGGTCTACTTGCCGACGCAATTGGCGCGGAGACTTTCGAAGAGGAGCTCCACCATCGGACCGAGCACTCGATTGAGCTGGCGACAGTTTGGATGCACCACTTCATGCGTGAGCAGGAAGTGAAAGCCGTTCCCATCCTGTGCGGCTCATTTCACGAGTACACGAGCAGCCCAGCGACCCCGGGCGACACGCCCCACATTCCCGCCGCCCTGGAAGTGCTCCAGGAGGTGATTGCAAGCCGCCGCACTCTGGTCATCGCAGCCGGCGACCTCGCCCACGTAGGTCCTGCGTTCGGCGATCCAAATGCGCTCGACGAGGTTGAGAAGACCAGGATCAAGTCCGAGGACTTGCAATCGATCTCAGCGATCTGTTCAGGAGACGCGGAGCAGTTCCTTGAGATCTCCCGCAATGAATCAGACCGGCGAAAAGTCTGCGGGCTGCCGCCAATCTACCTGATGCTCAAGCTTCTGGAGGGCGCTTCCGGAGTACACATGGGTTATGATCAGTGCCCCGCCGACGCGGCAAACGGTTCGATCGTTTCCATCGCAGGTGCCCTACTCTACCGCTGACTTTCCCTGATATCCTCTCCGCACGGAGACTGGTACAGTCAGGACACGAGGCGTTCCTTAACGCGGGATCAAAACATCCTCCCCTAACGAGTGACAGAGTTCATGAACCAGCCATTCAACGCGATAGAGATTTTCGGAATAACCGGCATCCCGGAAGTCCAACCCGGTGACAGGTTGGGCCCCACCATTGTTGAGGCAGCGATGGCTCAGGGCACTGCTTTGGAAGTTGGTGACATCCTGGTTGTCACGCAGAAGGTCGTGTCCAAGGCCGAGGGTCGCCTGGTCAAGCTGTCCACCGTAGAGCCATCGGACTTTGCCGTTAGCTTCGCACAGTCAGCCGACAGGGATCCCAGGTTGATTGAGCTCGTCCTCCAGGAGAGCAAGTCAGTCGTCAGGATGGACCCGGATCGCGGCGTCATAATCTCAGAGACGCACCATGGGTTCGTGTGTGCTAACGCTGGGATTGACCAGTCCAATATCCCCGGGGACGACGTGGTGTGCCTGTTGCCCATCGACTCCGATGTTTCGGCCCGCAGGATCATGGAGGACATCTTCAGCGCCTGCGGTGTGCGGACGCCTGTCATCATCTCGGACACGTTCGGCAGGGCTTGGCGGGACGGCCATGTGAACTTCGCCGTTGGTGTGGCTGGCATGGACCCAATGATGGACTACAGGGGACTTCCCGATGCCCAGGGCCGTGAAATGCATGTCACCACGATAGCCGTGGCCGACGAGCTCGCAGCCGCAGCCGAGCTGGTCCAGTTCAAGGCGATAGGAGTGCCAGTGTCCGTAGTGCGGGGCTATCCGTTTCAGGAATCAGAGGGCAGTAGCAGCCAGCTAGTCCGCGACCGCTCTCGAGATATGTTCAGGTGACCCCCGGTGCAAGATTCGCCCGGTTTCAGAAGGCGCTACAGTCCTTCGTTTGGCTGGATTCTTAGCGTCAACTATACCGTAGATACTACCCCGCCTAGGCGAAAGCTCCGATCTCTTCTGGAACGTCGATAGCGGAGTCCAGGGCCGATATGCCTTTCTGCGTATCGGAAGCGAGCTTGGCCTTGTCAGACACACGCAGCCTGCGCCGGAACAGCCAGTACGTGAACTCCTTAAGCTCAGTCAGTGTCGCTAATGGCCGGTTGGGCGCTCCCTGGTCGTCTCGGAAGGCGGAAAGCAACTTTACGTAGGATGAGCGGTAGATTCGCTGGAACGTCGTTTCGGTGTGATCTGCGGCGTACTGACGCCCACTCGCGTAGAACTGCTTGCCCACCTCTTCTTCCACGGCATTCTGCAGCGCCATCTCCACTTCCACACCGTAGAAGTAATTCAGGTATGCGCTGTACTTGTCCGAGCCGAGAATCCTCTTGAACTCAGCCTCGTCGAAGTCCGACGGGAAGCGTCCTGCAAACAATAGGGGCTCCAGTTCCTCGGGTGGGATGAGGTCTCTCACCTCGAAGGCCAGTCGATTGGCAAGCGCAAGCCAGTCGAACGCTTCAGAGCCGATGAGATAGACAAGCTTGGTCTCGAGGAAGGTCTCCTCTGGGACAGTCCATAGCGCCATCGCCTCTAGCACGGCTATTGGCCAACTTTCGCCCTCTTCGAGCCTCTCCCTGAGATGGGAAATCGCCTCAGCCACAGAAGCGTCGGCGTTGGAATTACACTCGCCCATGCTGCGATAATGCCTCACTTCGCGCTGACTTGTCCAGTTTCAGCCACGAAAAGAACTCATCCGCCCCCATGCAGTTTACGATGTGCCGAGACTCACACGATGCACGCCTCGCCAGTCGAGCTCCGTACTCCAGGTTGCCGAGGGCCTCGACAGTGTGTGCGTCGGTATCGATCACCAGTGGCGCACCGAGTTCCCTGGCCCTCCGGATGTGAGTGTCCTTCAGGTCGAGCCGTTCCAAAGTGCCGTTGATTTCAAGCGCTGTTCCAGTATCCGCGGCCGCTCGAAAGATTGACTCGTAGTCCGCGTCAACCGGTGGGCGCTCTCCAATCAACCTCGTTGAGAGGTGACCTATCGCTGAAACGTGGGGGTTCTTCATCGCCGATATTATGCGGTCGGTCATCGTCTGCGAGTCCTGGGCCATCGCGCTGTGCACAGATGCTACTACCCAGTCCAGTTTTTCCAAGACTTCGTCAGGGTAGTCGAGAGTGCCATCGGCCCTGATGTCCATCTCTGTGCCCCGGAGGACTCGTATGCCGCCGACAGCCTCTGAGACCTCCTTGAGCCTCTCCCCGTGCCTCTCGAGCCGTTCGATGCTCAATCCGTTGGCGATGCCCCGCCCCACTGAGTGATCAGTAACTGCAATGTAGTCGAGGCCGCGTTCTTTTGCGGCACTGAGCATCTGCTCCATTGTGTCGCGCCCGTCACTCCAGTCGGTGTGTGAGTGCAGATCGCCCCGAATGTCCGAGACCTGCACAAGTTCTGGTAGGTCCCCGACTCTCGCGTCTCTAACCTCAGACCCTCCCTGCCGGAGCTCAGGAGGAATGAACTGCAGCCCTAGCCTTGCATAAAGCCACTGTTCATCTGTGAAGGTCTCAAGTTCACCTGTTTCCAGGTTGGTTAGTCCGTACTCGTTTAGCGAGAGTCCCAGGCCGGTTGCGACCTCGCGGAGGAGTACGTTGTGGTGCAGGTTGCCGGTGAAGTACTGGAGCATCGCTCCCAGTTTCTGAGGATCTGCGACACGCAGGTCCACCTGGATCCCTGAGCTCAGTACCACTGACACTTTACTTTCGCCGTGCCCCAACACGTCCACGACAGTGTCCATCGACGCAAGCGCATCGAGCGCTCCCTTCGGATTGTCTGTCACGCAAACGAGGTCAAGGTCTCCGATGGTCTCTTCGAATCTCCTCAGACTGCCGCAGAAGACTAGATTCGAGATTTCAGGGCAGGTGGACTCCATGTAGGACCTGACACGCTGAGCAGTTTCCATTGCCCGTGCAATCGGGGTGCGGTCACCCTTGGACCGTGCGAACTGGATCGACCTGAGAATGTTCTCAGCGCTCTTCTTCCCCATACGAGGAAGTGACGCCACTCGACCGTCCTCGATAGCTGCGGCAAGCGCCTCGACGGAAGTGACGTCCAGTTCATTCCATACTCGCACAACCGTCTTTGGGCCGAGGCCTGGTATCTCTACGAGGTCGAGAATCCCTTCCGGGAACTCTGCCTTGAGACGATCGAGGTAGCCCATCTCGCCAGTCTCGACCAATTCCGTGATCTTTGCCGAGATCGCCTTCCCGATCCCTGGGATCTCGGTCAGGTCCTCGCCTTCTCGGACCATGGCGTCGATGTCCCTTGGAAGGCGCTCGATGGTACGCGCCGCGCGTTGGTACGCACGAATCGTAAACCCCTTCTCCTCTTTCATCTGGAGGAGGCTCACGACGGTCTCGAACGTTTCAGCTATCTCCGAGTTCGTCATTGTGTGGCTGGCCGTTGCCGGTGGCTGCGGATCTTCAAGAGGGAGGCGACTGAGGGCAACTTCACTATGACTAATCTCACGCAGCACAGCACCGCTTGTACTTCTTCCCACTCCCGCATGGACATGGCTGGTTCCGCCCCACTTTACGACCGCCCTTGGCACCTGTAGCGGCGCTTCTGACTGGCTGCGGAGCGGGACGCCTTCGTCTCGTCCGGCTGCCGCCATTCTGGGACGGCTGTCCTATAGAAACCTGGGCCCTGAAGATTGCGTGGGCGACGTCGCTCTGGATCTTCTGCTCCAGCAACTGGAACTGGTCCATTCCCTCCTTCCGGTACATTACCAGAGGGTCACGCTGTCCGTAGGCGTAAAGACCAATGCCCTGTCGAAGGTTCTCCATCGTTGTTAGGTGTTGCACCCAGTTCGTGTCTATGGAACGAAGCAGCAGGTATCGCTCGAGGTCCCGCATCACATCCGGTGTGAGCGCCTCTTCCATGTCCTCGTAGGTCTTTTCGGCATGTTCTAGCAACTTGGACTCGATGGCGTCGACGTCGTTCTTCTCAAAGTAGTCGTCGTCGAAGAAGTCGTCCGGAGGCGGCAGCACGGTGCCAACTTCAGCCATGAACAGGTCTATGTCCCAGTCGACAGGGCGGCTGTCGCCGAGAGTAGCGGCCACTATCTCGCTGATCTGGTCTGCGAGCATGTCCTGGATGTTGGACTTCAGGTCCGCACCGGAGAGTATCTTGTCCCGCTCACCGTAGATAACCTCACGGTGGGTGTTTACGACATCGTCATACTCGACGAGGTGTTTACGCATGTCGAAGTGGTATGCCTCGACTTTGACCTGCGCGTTCTCGATCGACTTGTTGATCATACCGTTGTCAATGGGGACATCGTCTTCAAGCCCTGCCCAGTCCATTACCGAGCGGATCCTATCTCCCCCGAATCGCCTCATCAGCTCATCATCGAGGGCGACATAGAACTGCGTTGTCCCAGGGTCCCCTTGCCTACCGGCGCGTCCCCTGAGCTGGTTGTCGATCCGCCGGGCTTCGTGCCGCTCGGTTCCGATTATATGTAGCCCACCGGAGTCCAGAACTTGGCGGTGGACAGACTCCCACTGGGTCGAGCTTGAGCCGTTCGCATCGGGACTTCCGCCTAGCACAATGTCAGTGCCTCTACCCGCCATGTTTGTCGCTACCGTGACCGCCCCGGGTTTACCGGCCTGGGAGACAATCGACGCTTCACGTTCATGCTGCTTGGCATTGAGTACTTCATGCGGGATACCCTTGCGACGGAGCATGTCGCTTAGCAACTCGGACTTGTCGATGTCTGTTGTTCCGACCAGGACAGGTTGTCCTTCTTCGTGCCGTCGCTCAATCTCGGAGACGACTGCGGTGTACTTGGCCTTCTGGTCCCGGTACACGAGGTCACTCGTGTCCTCGCGGACCATGGGCTGGTTGGTAGGGATGCTGACTACATCCAGCTTGTAGATCTTGTCGAACTCCTCCCCTTCAGTCGCGGCGGTACCTGTCATCCCGGCCAGCTTGGCGTACAACCTGAAATAGTTCTGCAGGGTTATGTTCGCGTACGTAATCGACTCCGGCTTGATGCGCACGCCCTCTTTGGCCTCAATTGCCTGGTGCAGTCCGTCCGAGTAGCGACGGCCTGCCATTAGCCTGCCAGTAAACTCGTCGACGATGACTACCTCGCGGTCCTGGACTACGTAGTCCCGGTCACGCTGGAAGATGACCTGGGCCTTCAGGGCGTTTTCCATGTGGTGGACGACACCGAAGTTCTCAGGTCCGTATAGGTTGGTAATGCCAAGCGTACTCTCTAGCTTGGAGATGCCGTCCTGTGTAAGAGAGACGGCTCGGTGCTTCTCATCGATCGTGTAGTCCTGTTCCATCCTCAAACTTGGGGCAACGCGGGCGTATCGCGCATAGTCCCTCTGTGACATGTCCGCTGGCCCACTGATGATCAGGGGCGTCCTGGCCTCATCGATGAGAATGTTGTCCACCTCGTCAACAATGGCGTACTTCAAGGCCCGCTGCACGCGTTCCTCATTGGTTGTGACCATGTTGTCGCGAAGGTAGTCGAACCCGAACTCGTTGTTCGTGCCGTAGGTGATGTCGGCCCCGTAGGCCTCCTGCCTGCTGGCGGGCCTCATGTGCTCGAAGCCCTTCTCTCCCTCGGAGTAGTCGGCGTCATACACGAGGGCCTTCCGGTTTTGAAGCGCTCCTACCGTGACCCCGAGCATGTCGTAAACGGCGCCCATCCAGTGAGCATCGCGGCGCGCGAGGTAGTCGTTTACGGTGACGACGTGGACGCCCTCCCCTTTGAGAGAGTTGAGGTAAGCGGGAAGAGTCGCCACGAGGGTCTTACCCTCGCCTGTCCTCATTTCAGCGATCTTCCCCTGGTGGAGCACAATCCCGCCCACCAACTGCACATCGTAATGGCGCTGGCCTAGAGTGCGTTTCGCTGCCTCGCGTACGACTGCGAACGCCCCGGGGAGCATGGAGTCCAAATCCTCCCCTCGGGCGGCCCGCTGTCGGAACTCGTCAGTCTTTTCGTTTAGTTCCTCGTCGGTCAGCCGTTCGAAGTCGCGTTCGAGATCGTTGATCCGGTCGACTTCGGGCTGCATCTTGGCGATTACCTTCTCGTCGGAACCGCCGAACAACTTGGCAATTGACTTAAACATGTCTGTCACCACCCCCGTCTCGCTGCGCCACGTGGTCTGCGCCTTGATACGGTAAAGACACTGTTCCATTATATCCGAACTGGACTGTTCTGGGCTTTGCTGGTTCTCAGCCTGCTGTGTGGTAACCTAACGCCGAGCCTAACAGGAGCATTTCAATGGTTGATCACACACTGTTCACGCCTAGCGCAATCGACCCGGAAACAACCGCCTTCAACGCCGAGCTGGAAGAGCTGCTGGCACAGGCCCCTGCCATTACCGACGTTACAGTTGAGGAGACAAGGGCCGCTCGAGAGGAAGGGAGCGGAATCGCCGGGCCCATTGTTCTGTCGGAAATGGCGGAGGAGCGAGAGATTCCAGGCCCGCACGGGCCCATCACGCTGAGGACCTTTGTGCCGGACAATCCGCAAGGGATTTACCTCCACATTCACGGCGGTGGATGGGTACTCGGCAGAGCCCACATGCAGGATCCACGCAACGAGGAGATCGCCCAGACGTGCTCCGCTGCCGTCATTAGCGTGGACTACCGACTCGCCCCTGAGCACCCCTACCCGGCTCCACTGGACGACTGCGAGGCGGCTGCAGCATGGGTAGTCAAGAATTCAAGGTCGGAGTTTGGCGTCGACAATATCGTCGTTGGGGGAGAGTCAGCAGGCGGGCACCTCTCAGCCACAACTGTCCTAAGGATGCGGGACCGCCACGGCTATACCGGTTTCAAGGCAGCGAACTTGGTGTACGGCGTTTTCGATCTCGCAATGACTCCCTCGCAGCGAAACTGGGGTGATCGTCCTCTTGTACTGAGTACGCCAATCATGGACTGGTTCTACGACCACTTCGTGCCCGCGGACCTGCGTCACGATCCCGACGTGTCCCCCATCTACGCCGATCTGCACGATCTTCCCCCCGCACTGTTCTCAGTGGGTACATTGGACCCGCTCCTGGATGACACCCTCTTCATGCACCAGAGGTGGATGGCTGCTGGTAACAAGAGCGAGCTCAGAGTCTATCCCGGAGGACCACACGGATTCGACGCTCATCCGACCAAGCTGGGGCAATCCGCACGTCAGAAGATGAACGAATTCATCTCGGCACATCTGTAGCGACCTTTCGCCGGCGTTAACCTTTGCGTGGCGGATCGACTCAATGACCTAACACGTGGCCATTTCGCCCACGGTTAGTGTGGGCGACAATCGTTAACAGAGCAGTGAACCTTAGTGGACTTGGACTAGAGACGAAATGATTGTTTTGAGAAGCCTGCTATTCGTACCAGGCAACACTCCGAGGATGCTTGACCGCGCTATTGGATTACGACCTGATGCCTTCGTGCCAGACATGGAGGACTCTGTCCCCTGGGACGAGAAAGCGAATGCGCGAGGTGTAACCGCAGCCTACGTCCCGGAACTTGCCTCCACAGGCGTTCCCGTGATTCCGAGGGTGAATTCCCTGGACACCGGCTTACTCGAAGCAGACCTTTCAGCTGTTGTTGGGCCTCACGTCTTCGGCGTCTCCGTCGGAAAGATGGACAACCCGGAGATAGTGGCCGAAGTTACTGGTATTTTGGACCGGGTTGAAGAGGCTGCTGGTGTTGAACCGGGCACGACCCGCCTTGTGCCGTGGATAGAATCTGCTGAGGCCATAGTCAAGGTGTACGACATCTGCAGGTCTTCTGAACGCATCGTCGCAGTGGCGCTAGGGGCTGAAGACTTCACCAACGACATGGAAATCAGGCGCACAGACAGTGATTCTGAGTTGGCCTACGCACGCGGGGCAATTGCCGTTGCTGCCCGCGCAGCCGGTGTACTCGCTCTAGACACACCGTTCTTCTCATTTCGAGATCCCGTCGCCCTAAAGGCCAACACCGAAATGTCCCGGGCGATCGGTTTCAAAGGTCGATTCGCCATTCATCCCGCGCAGCTGGACATAATTGACGGCGTCTACTCGCCTTCCGATGAGGAGATTTCCCAAGCCCAGCGAGAGATCGAGGCCTTCGAGGAAGCTGCGTCGATGGGACGCGGCTCCACTTCTCTCGACGGCAAGGTCATTGATGTTCCCGTAGTGAAGAGAGCTCAGGCCCTGCTGGAGCGGGCGCGCGCCATGGGACTGACGGAAGACGACTGCTAGTGAGACGCGAACTTCAACTGCGTCGCGGGCGATTCAGGTCCTCTGAGTCGATCATGATCGTGACAGGGCCGTCATTGTTGATGTTCACGTCCATGTAGGCTTGAAATCGTCCGGTCTCGACGGTCAGTCCCGTTTCCCGAAATGTATGGAGCGTACTCTCAAAGAGGTCGGCGGCCTCCCCAGGTGGAGCGGCTCTACTGAAACTGGGCCTTCGCCCTCGCCGCGTATCCCCGTAGAGTGTGAACTGGCTTATGACAAGAAGCTGAGCGTTCACGTCGAGCGCCGAGAGATTGAATCGTCCCTCCTCGTCAGCGAAGATGCGAAGGTTGACAGTCTTGGAGACTATGTACCCGACCTCACTTCTTCCGTCTGACTGCGCTATCCCCACAAAAACAACAAGCCCTGGGCCAATCTGACCCAGGACCTCTCCGTCTACACTGACGGATGCCTTTGTAACACGCTGAATCAGCGCGCGCATTGGCTAGTCGTTGCTACTGGCCGTCGATGCGGTCTTCGCTTCTGACTTGGTCTCGCTCGACTTGGACGAGCTTTCGGACTTGCCGCTCTCAGATGACTCGCTTTCGGACGACTTCTCTTCTGATCGCTCTGCGCTCATCCCGTTGTTGCCACGACCCTTACCGTAGTCCGTGACATACCATCCGCTACCCTTGAAGATCACCGGAGGAGCATGAATCTTGCGGTTGGACGGAGCCCCGCACTCCAGGCAGTCCGCTACCGGATCGGAGTCAAAGCTTTGGCGCAACTCAAACTGGTGGCCGCAGGCTGTGCAACGATAATCGTACCTGGGCAAGTTCCCGCCTCCCGACTAAATGAATCCCTAGCAGTCTGATTTTGCGACTGCTAATCACCTGGATAAATCTAGCATTGGGGGCTGCGGGTGTCAAACTTGAAATGGCCTCTCCAACCTTCCCTGATGTACAATCTCAGCTTGAATTCGAACGCTTAATCGAAGGTCTGGCAAGACGGGATGAAACAACTGAGACACCTCACAAAGACAACCCAGCTTACAAGGGAGTGGGTCGAGAAGACGCTATTCCCACTATGCGACGAACTGCGGTGCCCTGACACCAGACCTGAATCAATGAGTGGTAAGGCTCTCTACTGCCTGTTCTACGAGCCGAGCTTCCTGACGCGGACATCGTTCGAAAGGGCTGTTGGACTGTTGGGAGGCCAGGCTTACCACACTGAAGACGCCTCCCAGTTCTTCCCGGTCCACAGTTCCAGGTTCGTCGACGACATAACCAGCATCCTTGCCAGCCTGAAGATGGACGTGGTCGTGGTACGGAGCGGAGACCCAAATGTTACCGAACGCGCTGCGTCGGTCGATGCCATGCACGTGATAAACGGTGGCAGCGCCGACGATCACCCGACGCAGGCCCTTGCAGACCTCTACACGATTCAGCGGGAACTTGGCGGGATCGATGGCCGAACAGTTGCAATTGTAGGACGCCTCGAGAACAGGAACGTCGCGGCGCTATTGAAGGGACTGGCACTATTCGACGATGTTGAGGTTCTGTCGATTCCCTTCAGTGGACAGGCGCCCGCCGATGTCGTCGCCTACTGCACCGATAAAGGAATGAAGTTCCACAGCAGCGACGATCTGCAATCGCTTGGGGAGGTTGACGCAATCTACCTAAATGGGCCAAGAACGGCCGCTCACATGGAACTGCTTAGGACGAGAGGGCGCGGCAGGTTGGTGATCGATGATGCCTTCATGGACTCTCTCCGGCCCCACACTGTCGTCATGGATCCCATGCAGCGCAGTGGGGACTTCATCGTCAACGTCACCGACTCACGCCTGGCGTTCTACAGGCAGGCCGAGAACGCGCTCTACGTCCGAATGGGCATCCTGGAGGAGCTGTTCCGCCGTCAGTAGGCGGGGGTTGATCGGCTAGCCGCCGCTGCTTTCACGAGTCGTGTTAGAAGGGGCGCGATGGCTGGGCCGAGCCCAACGATCATTCGGGCGATGCGGCGGTTGTTCACAGTCCCAAGAATCGCTCTGCTGTGCCAGTCGAAGGAGAATCCGGGAGCGTCAAGTACCTCTGCCTGTACCTCTTCGGAGAGAAACACCTTCATGATCTCTTCTTTCTGTTGGTTGCTCATCGCTTCGAACAGCCTTCGAGCGTAGTACCCGACCTCCATCTCCCGTCCGAATTCCTGCTGCCACCGCTGTTCGTAACGCTTGAGGGCGCGACCTGAGAAGTCTCCTGAATCCAGAACTTCGAGGGCTGTCTCAGCAGCTATGCGACCGGACATCATTCCGTAGTAGATGCCCCCACCAGTAGTGGGTTTAGTGAATCCAGCAGCGTCCCCTAACACCATCGTTCGAGCTCCGAACGTGCTCGCGAGAGGCCTGACTGGGATGCCCCATCGACTGAACTCGTGGACGTTACCTACGATCTTGCCTACCCGACGCAACTTCGTTGTGAGCGAGTCCAGGCACACCGGTCTCTTCTGGCGCGAGATAGTGCCGACCAATCCCTGGCCAGGCGAAGTGGGAACGACCCAGCCGATTGCCTCCGGAGCACCTCCTCCACCAACAAAGACCTCTACGTCGTCTACGTCGTTGGTCTCAACAGCGACCTGCTGCCCGTAAACGAAGTCCTGCTCACTTCGATCGCACAGTCCAGCCATCTGCGTAACTGGAGAGCGGAATCCCGTGGCAATTAGCAGCAATCGGCTATCAAGGAATTCAGCATTGGCTCTACGTCGAGTACAGACCCGAATTCCCCGATGACCCCTGTCAACCGACGTTGCCCTATGGCCGATGTAGTACTTCGCGCCATGCGCTGCCGCCTGTGTGGCGAGTTCATTGACATAGGAAACTCGGTCGATGATGAGCGCTTGCGGACCGTCTCTCTTCACTGTGTAGCACTTTCCAGATGGGGAGTGTATTCGCGCAGAGTCTACCTCTCGCCTGACATGGCGCTCGGAGACTGGAAACTTCCGTGCACATTCGACCCCTATGACGCCCGTGCAGAGTTTGTCCCCTAACCTCTCCCTGTAGTCGATTACAGCAGTGCGTGCTCCGCTGCGAGCCAGTTCCAGTGCGGCCACGTTTCCCGCTGGGCCGGCTCCTATTACTAAGACGTCATACAAGTGATTCGCTCGTGTTGAAGATATGCATTACCGTGACGATCATATTGCAGAACGTCCGCATACTAGCGCACAGACTCAACGTGGGACAAGAAAGGTAAATATAGTAACTAAGAGAGCAATCGAGACCGTTCAAATTGCGCAGAATTGCCTGTCGGCTTATAGTAATCTGGAAGTCTAGGGAGAGACATGGGGCCAGAATCGCTAAAGCTTGTCGAGTCCATTCATGGCACTGAAGGCATGGCATCTCTCGTAGTCGCGGGAGCGGGTTCGCAGGCTATAAACGCCATCCTGAGTGTTGCCGGCGCATCAGGTACCGTTCTAGACATTCAGGTCCCCTACGCTTCATCTGCAGTGGTTGATTATCTCGGAGGAGAGCCAGAGCAGTACGTGTCCGTCGAAGCTGCACTGTCTCTCGCCAAGGCGGCCTACTTCAGGGCGGTGGGCCTGAGAGATGACAGTGTCCCAGTCTTCGGCCTTGCCTGCACTGCCACCATAGCCACCAATCGTCCCAAGCGTGGGGACCATAGGTGCCACGTTTGTGTCTACGGTCCGACCGGTTGGAAGTGCGAGTCTCTCACATTCGTGAAGGACCTGAGGACTCGTGACCAGGAAGACTCCGTGGTCAGTAGACTCATACTAAACTCTCTGGCGGAGGCCTTAGGCCTGGCCGAGCGATTGAACTTGAGCCTGACGGACGAAGAGAGTGTGCAGATCGATTCAAGGTGCTTCGGGGATCCTCTGGAAGCTTTGGCAAGTGGAAACGTGGGGCACGTTCTAATCGAACCCAGCGGGAAGCAGATTGCTGACGCACCTTTTTCCGGCGGGGTAATTTCAGGATCGTTCAATCCACGACACAGTGGACACGAGCAGCTTGCAAGGGTCGCTGTTGACCTGCTGAACCAACCAGTTGCCTTCGAGCTGTCTGTAACTAACGTCGACAAACCGGAGCTTGAACTCACGGAAGTCAGGCGTCGAATCGAACAGTTCGAAGGCAGGAGTAGCCTAATCGCCACCCGAGCGCCGGTATTCTACGAAAAAGCGCGCCTCATGCCCGGGTGTACGTTCATCATTGGCTTCGACACGCTCGTGCGGCTTGTTGACCCTAAGTACTACGGCGGCAGCCAGGCAAATATGTTTTCCGCGTTCCTGGAAATGAAGTCTCTGGGCTGTTCGTTCCTGGTCGCAGGCCGTGTCCATGATGCCGGGTTCCAGACGCTCGTCGATGTCGACTTGCCTGCCGACCTCACCGATATGTTCACCCCAATTCCAGAGTCGCTGTTTCGAGAGGACATATCCTCGACCGAGATCAGGTTGGCGGCCCAACGGTCTGGCTCTCAATGAGCTTCAAGGACATTAGGGAGTTCATGGAACTCCTCGAACAGTCCGGCGAACTCAAGCGTATTGACGTCGCTGTCGACCCTGAACTGGAAGTCACCGAGATAACCGACCGCATGGTGAAGACTGGAGGTCCAGCCTTGCTCTTCACCAATGTGCGAGGTTACAGTGCTCCTCTTCTCATAAACGTCTTTGGCACCCATAAGCGAGTCGCTCTGGCCCTTGGAGTGGACCACATTGACGAGCTTGTGGACCGCGTCAGGAATCTGATCGGCATGGCACAGTCCCCGCCGACGGGCATTGGAGGGAAGCTCCGTGCACTGGGTGACATCGTGGGACTCGCCCGGTCTCAGCCGCGCACCGTCAGGCGGGCCCCCTGCCAGGAGGTCGTACTAACAGGCGACGACGTCGATCTCTACCAGATGCCGATCATCACCTGCTGGCCCAACGACGCAGGTCCTTACATCACACTGCCTCTCGTAATCACGCGGGACCCTGAATCAGGCCGGAGAAACGTCGGCACATATCGAATGCAGGTGTTTGACAGCAAGACTACTGGCATGCACTGGCAGACACACAAGGTTGGTGCGAGGCACGACAGGCGCGCGCAGGAACAGGGGGTTGATCGACTGGAAGTGGCTGTAGCACTGGGGGCTGATCCCACAACGATGTGGACCGGGGCAATGCCCCTGCCTCCAGACATGGACGAGCTCGCCGCGGCTGGTGTCATTCGTGGGGAGCCGGTGGAAGTCGTAAAGTGCAAGACAGTAGATCTTGAGGTGCCAGCGCACGCAGAGTACGTCCTCGAAGGCTACGTGGTGCCCGGCGAGACCCGCGACGAAGGCCCTTTCGGAGACCACACGGGCTATTACTCGCCACCTGAGCCATACCCCGTTTTTCACGTCACTGCGATGACCCACCGTCGTGACCCTATCTACCCGACGACTATGGTCGGACGTCCGCCGACTGAAGACTTCTTCATGGGTAAGGCGGCAGAACGGATTATGCTTCCTGTTATGCAGATGGCATTGCCGGAAATCCTTGATGTCAACATGCCTGCCGAGGGCATCTTCCACAATCTGGTCATCGTGTCGATTCGCAAGGAGTACCCAGGGCATGCCCGCAAGGTCATGCACGCCCTGTGGGGTCTGGGTCTCATGATGCTTGTAAAGACGATAGTCGTGGTGGACCACTTTGTTGACGTCCAGGACCTCTCAGAAGTGGCCTGGAGGGTAACCAACAATATTGACCCGGCCAGCGACATCGTGCTCGCAGACGGTCCACTGGACGATCTGGATCATGCAACACCTACCCCGAAATTCGGAAGCAAGATCGGCGTGGACGCCACCGCAAAGTTCCCGGGCGAGGGCAGAAGCCGGGACTGGCCGCCGGACATCGTAATGACCGAAGAGGTCAAGCGGCTGGTCGACAGCAGATGGCGGGAGTACGGATTCTGAGCACGGCGGCGACAACGACGGCCCTCTGGCGCAAGGCCCCCATGTACCTCGATGCGATCAAGTTCCACGAGAGCATCTTCGCCCTGCCGTTCGCCTACATCGGCATGACCCTGGCTGCAGACGGCTTTCCTGGTTGGGCAACATTCGGCTGGATAACTCTCGCCATGGTTAGCGCCCGCACGGTCGGCATGTCAGCCAACCGCGTGATAGACCGGCACATCGACGCCATGAACCCGAGGGCATCCATGCGTCACATACCTCAGGGGTTGCTACAGGCGAAGGAGATGGTCGCACTGGCGGTGGTCTCCCTCCTAGTGTTCCTTCTCGCTGCTTCGCAACTGAATACACTTGCGCTCATATTGGCCCCGGTGGCTGCCGCTTATCTGGTCCTGTACCCGTACACAA
The DNA here is from genome assembly GCA_965116405.1 of Dehalococcoidia bacterium. Lineage (GTDB taxonomy): Bacteria > Chloroflexota > Dehalococcoidia > Lucifugimonadales > UBA1123 > VXRN01. The sequence goes on along the minus strand of OZ220685.1, from coordinate 3,248,950 downwards.
AGCGATTTACCTGGGCGGCGAACCTTCTGTTGGGCTGGGCGCTTGCAATCTCCCCTTCGGCCGCCTGGATAGGAGTAACCGGAACCCTCACCTGGGAGCCAGTGTTGATGTCGCTGTCGGTCGCTCTGTGGGCCGGAAGCTTTGACATCATCTACCACACGCAGGATGTCGATTTTCATCGGAAGAACGGACTGCATTCCGTAGCGGCACGATTCGGCGTTCCCAGAGCTTTCTTGATTGCTCGAACTCTAGACGTGTGCGCCGTCCTCTGCCTCATCGGCTTGGGGGTCTGGATGAGCCTCTCTTGGCCCTTCTTCCTGTCGTGTGTGGTCGCCTCAGGCTTCCTCCTGTATAAGTACATCCTGGTTTCACCGTCTGACTTGTCGCGGCTGGGCGTGGCATTCGGGCGGATCAATGCCTACGTGTCAACGACGATGCTGATCGGCACCGTTTGGTCGGTGTATCTGACATGAGATCAAGTCATGCAACGAAAGAGGCGCCGATAATTGTCGGACTAACTGGGGCCAGTGGGGCAATCCTCGCAGCGCACACCATAGATGCCCTCCTGACCGAGGGTGTCCCTGTGATTGCTTCGGCAACAGGGACGGCAAGGATTGTTTGGAAACAGGAAATGGATGAGTCATTCGGCTCTGCTCTTGAACGATGGTCAGATTCGGGACTGTTCGAGTACTTTGGTCCAATGGAAATGGCTGCTCCTATCGCCAGCGGTACATTCCCCGTCCAGGGCATGACTATCGTGCCGTGCAGCATGGCGACCGCATCAGCAGTAGCGCATGGGTCCTCTGACAACCTGATTCGCCGGGCCGCCGACGTGACCATCAAAGAGCGTCGACCGCTCGTCATCGTGCCTCGAGAGTCGCCGCTAAGTGTGATCCACCTTGAGAACCTGACTAGGCTTGCCTCGGTGGGCGCTGCGATTATCCCTCCAGAGCCGGCATTCTACCTAAGCCACCAAACCATTGAAGATGTGGCCAGCTTCGCTGCCCAGCGTACCCTCGTGGCATTGAAGATAAGGGATGAAATGCCAGAAGAGTTCCAGTACAGAGGCCAGCGCGAGTGACAGCCACAGTTGTCTCGATCTGGGCCACTGGCTAGAATTGCCAACCAGAAGTGAATTCCGAGGAGCGCGAAGACGATGATCTCATCTCAGGACGCGGCGAAGGCAATCAACGATGTGAGGGGCGACGCTGTTGTCGTTGGCACCATGACACCAAACCGCTACTGGGAGGCAGTTACCGAGAGACCTGACCTCGACCTTCCCATCTTCGGCGGTATGGGCAAGGCGTCCTCGGTGGCACTTGGCATCGCTCTCGCACAGCCTGAAAAGAAGGTACTGTGCTTCGACGGCGACGGCGGGCTGCTGATGAACCTCGGTTCGCTGGTCACGATTGCCGAGACTGCTCCAGATAACCTGGTGCACTTCGTCTTCGAGGACGGGATGTACTTCACAACAGGAGGTCAGCCCATTCCGGGGTCTGGCAAGTTCGACTTTGCTGCCATGGCGAGAGACGCAGGATTCGAGCACTCGTACGAATTCAGTGATCTGGAAGACCTTGCAAGTGAGCTGCCCCAGATCATGGGGCAGCAGGGACCCGTATTTGTCTGCCTGAAAGTCACCCACCCGCCGACTCCGCCGCCCTTCTACATGGGAAAGACAGGTCCCAAGATGCGCGAGCTTGCCGGGACCCTTCGGGAAGACTAAAGGATTCGGCCAGGGCTGCCATGTTTGACTTCCACACCCACACGTTTCTCAGCGACGGCGTACTCTCCCCCATCGAGTTGATACGGCGAGCGATTTACACCGGTTATCGGGTTATGGCGATCTCTGATCACGTGGGCCCTGGTAACGCGGAGTTTATCCTGAAGACTCTGAAGGCCGACTGCGATATGGCGAACTCGCGGTGGGATATTCTTGCAATGCCCGCCGTCGAGATTACCCACACGCCCTGCGAAGACATAGACAGTCTCGCCCGCGAGTGCAGGCGGCTAGGCGCAGTGGTGGTCAATGTTCATGGAGAGACAATTACCGAACCTGTGGTCGAGGGGACAAATCTGGCATCCGTCTCCAGCCCGAACGTGGACATACTCGCCCACCCGGGCTTGATCACGCTTGAAGAGGCCCGCATTGCTGCGGCGAACGGCGTCTTTCTCGAAGTCTCTGGAAGGAAGGGACACGGGATGGCAAACGGTCATGTCGTAAAGACTGCCCGCGCCGCAGGAGCGAAACTGGTGCTGGACTCCGACGCGCACGCGCCGGAAGACCTGCTCACTCGCGACTACGCAATGAAAGTTGCCAGGGGCTCAGGGCTTGATCTGGAGGACGCTGTTGCCCTACTCGACGCCGCTCCCCTCGAAGTGCTCGATAGGATAGGCGTCAGCCGGGAGCGAATCCCGGGTCCCCGAACGTAGGGTCTGTGAGTGGGCAACTCGAAGCTGCCCACTCCGTGCTAATCGAATGTGCCCTAGTCCGGTAGCACCACCGACTCAGGGTCTTCACCGCGCAGGATCCTGGACGCGTTGTACACCGCGAATGTGCGGCTCTTTTCGCCCGACTCCTGCGTGAATGACGCCAGGTGGGGTGTCACGAGTACGTTGTCCATCTTGAGAAGTGGGTTATCGACAGGTGTGGGCTCTTCTTCGAGAACGTCCAGACCGGCCTGTGCAATCTTCCCTGCTTCCAATGCGCGAATGAGCGCGGCCTCGTCGACCACGGGTCCACGGCAGGCATTGATGAACACGACCGTCGGCTTCATCAGGTCGAATTCCCGGTCGCTGATCATATGGTACGTTGGCCTGCCCAGCGGGACATGCAATGTGATGATGTCGGATTCCTGAAGCAGTTCGTCTAATGATACGCGCCTGAGGTAGAGCTCTTCCTCAATTCCCGGCTCTGGGTCAACGACATCGCTGTAGATAATGTCGCACTCCCAGCCCTGGAGCCTACGCGCTACGCGAGAGCCAATCCTACCAAGGCCTACGATGCCCACCGTCTTGCCCTGTATTTCGTTGGCCTGCGAGAACCAGGCCTGTCGGATGTCGGCCGCCCACTCCCCTGCCTTCACGGCATTGAACTGGAGCTGCATCTTCCGGATGGTGCTAACCAGCAGGGCTATCGTGTGCTCTGCGACCGCAACGGCGTTCCCGCCCCCGTTGTTGGAGACGCGTATGCCCATCTCGCCAAGAGCCGCCTTGTCCAGGATATCCGTCCCTGCACTGGTCGTCTGGACCAGCTTTAGGTTGGGTGCGCGACTCGCTACTTCAACCGTCACTGGGGCACCCCCGACGATTGCGACCTGCGCGTCCTGAAGCAGCTCAGCCTGTTCGTCTAGCGATAGACTGGAATCAACCCAGCCTACCTCAACGCCTTCGGGGGCAACTCTATTGAAGTCGGCCACCTGGGCATCGCTTGGACCATATACGATTACCTGTGCTCCCATTTCTTCTCCCTCTTTCTTAATGCGAGATTTTCACTTCGTGAAGCAGCCCGATTATACGTGTGTGGGTTGGAGTGGGCAAACGAACGGCTGGCTATGGGGCGAACTATGTAGCCACCTCTCAACGCTGTATAATTCGCCACTGCAGCACACAAGCTAGACAGACCGGAGCGAGCGTTGGCACGAGCCCTCGAGGGAATCAGAGTCTTGGACCTCACTCATCACATTGCGGGTCCCTACTGCACGAAGTTGCTTGCCGACTTCGGAGCACATGTGACGAAGGTCGAACGCACCGGTTCAGGCGATCCTGCCCGGGCAATGCCTCCCTTTGCCGGCGACGACCCGCACCCTGACAAGAGCCTGCCTTTCCTCTACCTGAACACGAACAAGCGGTCCATTACGCTCGACCTCAAATCCGCTACCGGACGTCGCATTCTCCGAAGGCTGGCTGACGATGCCGACCTGGTAGTGGAGAATTTCAGGCCGAAGACCTTGCCATCATTCGGCGTCACTTTCGACGCGCTCCGGGAGACAAACCCGTCGCTCGTAATGGTGTCGATATCGAATTTCGGGCAGACCGGACCGTACCGGGACTACGAGGCGACTGACATAGTCGAATATGCCCTTAGCGGCATCCAGTACATCTTTGGCGACAATGACCGCGAGCCCCTGAAGCACGGCTTCAACCAGGCCCAATTCAAGGCGGGGACGGACGCCGCCTCTGCGGCACTCATCGCGCTGTACCACCGGGCCATGACCGGAAAGGGGCAGTGGATTGACATATCGATCCAGGAGTGTATCGCCACGGCGCTGAGGGATACGACGTCTGCTTTCACGTACACGGGCGCCGTCAAGTGGAGGCGTCCGAGTGAGGCCGGTGAGCTGCCCAGGTCGCCGGTGGAGACGAGCGACGGCTACATCGTCCCGATCGCCTTCGGAGGGGTCGACTGGGACGCCACCGTCGACTTTCTGGACTCAGAGGAACTCGCAGATGAACGTTTCTCTACCCCCGAAGGTCGCCTGCAGCATGCCAGCGATCTAGACAGAATCCTTCGCGACGCCTTCAGGCAGTACGAGAAGGAAGACCTTTTCTACAGGGCGAATCAGCGCAGAGGACTGATATACGGGTTAGTGCAGGACTCATCTGAGCTCTACCGGAATCCCCAGTACCGGCATCGTGAGTACTTCGTGGAAGTCGATCATCCCGTAGCAGGCAAGTCCGAGTACCCTGGCGCACCACTCGGAATGTCACGTACGCCATGGTCGGTCGAGTCGCCTGCCCCCACACTCGGCCAGCACAACGTGGAGGTGTACGTCGACGAACTGGGCATGTCTCACGAGGAACTCGGACAACTCGTGGCTGCAGGAGTGGTCTAGCTGTGGCAGGGACAAGGGCTCTAGAGGGACTTCGAGTCGTCGAGATGGGCCAGCTCATCGCGATTCCATTTGCGGCCAAGCTCCTGGGCGACATGGGCGCCGAGGTTATTCGTATCGAGTCCTGTACTCGGATGGATGGGTATCGAGTCGCGGGGTTCTACAAGAACGATGGGACGGGCGAATTCTGGAATCGTGCCGTCAATTTCTACGAGCAGAACAGGGGCAAGCAGAGCTTGACCCTGGATCTGGCCCAGGCATCTGGGCTTGAAACTTTGATCAAGCTGATTGCCATAAGCGACGTGTTCATCGAGAATTTCACGCCCAGGGTCATAGCTAACTTCGGTCTGGAGTACGACGACCTTCGAAAGGTGAAGCCTGACATCATCATGGTCTCGTCCACGGGGTACGGTCACACCGGTCCATGGAGCGGATTCGGAGCCATCGGCTACGGTACCGAGGCGGCCTGTGGCCTGGCATCGGTGACCGGCTATATCGACGGACCACCTGCCATCCCTGAACTTCCCTACGCCGACTACACTGCTGGTGAGCACACTGTATTCGCCATCATGGCTGCCCTTATGCACCGCACTGCCACAGGGGAAGGCCAGTTCATCGACGTCTCCCAGACCCAGACACTCACCGCCACCGTACCCGAGCCGCTTATGGATTACGCTTCCAACGGCCGGGTGACAGGGACCTCGGGGAATCGCGACGACAGATATGCCCCTCAGGGCACCTACCCCTGCGAGGGAGACGACCGCTGGATTTCCCTGAGTGTCAGGTCCGACAGAGAGTGGGTGTCTCTCTGCAGGGTGTTGGGGCGGCCGGAGTGGACTGATGACTCTCGATTCGTCGATGGTCTTTCGCGATTCAGAAACCACGCCGTGATTGACGAGCTCATTGCAGGCGTCACACTCGGCTGGAACGCCGCCGACTTGCAGGCCAGGCTTCAGGCGGTCGGCGTACCGGCAGGCGAAGTTCTGGACGGTAAGTCGCTGCTCTTCAACCAGCACCTGAATGCGCGCGGGTTCTACGAGGTCGTCGAACACGCAGAATCAACAGGGATGCCTCCCCTGCCCTACGCTGGCAGGCCGTGGAAGTTCTCGGAAACCCCGGGCGAGATTAGGTCCGCAGCACCCACCCTGGGCGAGCACAACGAGGCAGTGCTAGGCACACTCCTGGGACTGGATCGCTCGCGAATCGACAGTATGGCCGAAGCAGGCGTAGTCGGTACGACCCCAGCCAATCCATGGGCCTCTCGTCAGGCGACCAACGAGACCCAGTTGTCCCAGGGCCGGATCGTCCGATGGGAGCCGGACTTCGAAGAGCAGGTGAGGCACCACTTCGACAATTCGTAGATATAACAGCACTGGTCGGTTTGCCCGTGGTAACTCGTGAACATATAATCAGAAAGGATATCGGCCTCGGAGGAAGCAGTTCGATTTGGTGATCGAAGCAGTCGCGATCGATGGTCCTGTCGCCTCCGGAAAGACTTCTGTTGGGGCACGCGTAGCCGATAGGCTGGATTACGCATTCCTCGACACCGGGCTCATATACCGCGCCGCCACGTGGAAAGCCCTACACTCCGGCGTGGATGTGCAGGACGAGTCCGGTCTATCAGGCATGACCGAGTCGATGCTAATCACGCTTTCTGGAAGCGGCGGTCGCAACCGCATGATTGTCGATGGTACAGATGTCACGGATAACCTCAGGACTGCCGACATCGACCGGAACGTATCAGCGGTATCGGCGGTCAAAGGGGTCAGGCGGGCATTGACTCCACTTCAGCGACGAATCGCAGAGGACGGTCCGATTGTCATGGTAGGACGCGACATCGGGACCGTAGTGCTGACAGACGCGAGGACTAAAGTTTACCTCGATGCCTCTGTTCATACACGGGCCGCAAGAAGACATGCTGAGATGCATGCTTCCGGAGAAGCTGTTGGACTTGAGCAGGTCGTAGCCGACACAGTGAGAAGGGACAGGATAGACTCGGAACGGGCCGAGGCGCCTCTCAGCGCAGCGGTGGACGCGTTCATAGTCGACACCGACTGTCAATCATTGGACGAGGTAGTTGAACACATCGTGAAACTTGTAGAGCGACGATAGTGGAAGCTGTTTACAACGTCAGCAATTTCCTGCAGCGTTGCACCTTGCGGGCATTTTCGGACTACAAGGTGATCGGTGCCGAAAACGTTCCTCCTATGGGGCCGCTTATTGTGATCGCGAATCATCTGAGCAACCTCGACCCGTCATTCCTTGGAGCGAGTGTCCCCAGGCGACTGAACTACCTGGCCAAGGATAACCTGTTCAGTGCCGTCGGGCCGGTTGGCCGCTGGTACCTGAGAGGCTACGGCGCCTTCCCCATAGATCGCGTAGGCGTGGACGCCCGGGCCTTCCGCTGGGCACTCCGACAACTCCAGAAGGATGCGGCCCTTGTGATCTTCCCCGAGGGGACGCGCAGTCGGACTGCAAGCCTCAACGAGGCCAAGGCGGGAGCCGTGTCACTCATTCTGAAGTCGGGTGCCCCTGTACTTCCAGTAGGAATTACGGGTACCGAGCGTATGCAGCCGTTCGTGAGAGTCGTTAACCCTACGGGCAAGATCCGAGTCAACATCGGCCAGCCATTTTCACTGCCGAGTATCGAAGGTCGGCCCAGTCGCGAACTTCTGCGTTCCATGACCACAGACATAATGCACCGCGTCTGCGATCTGCTGCCCGAGTCATACCACGGAGTCTATTCAAGAGCTGAGACGCAGAAAGGCGATCCCACGGTGGTCACACGTTGATAGGTTCCACCGACTCTGTTCCAGCGAGCCGTACCGAGTCTTGGGCAGCTGAACTATGTGCGGAATAATCGGATATGCTGGTCGAGGGCAGGCAGCGGAGGTCCTGCTCGACGGCTTGGGTACGCTGGAGTACCGAGGTTACGATAGTGCTGGAATCGCCGTCGTTGGACCGGATGGAAACACGTCGGTCCATAAGCGCGTGGGAAAGCTCTCGAACCTGGAGACAGCACTCAACGGCGCAATGCCTGAGGGAAGTCTCGGTATAGGTCACACAAGGTGGGCTACGCACGGAGGGCCAAGCAACTTCAACGCCCATCCGCACACAGACTGCTCGAACGAAGTAGTCGTGGTCCACAACGGGATTGTCGAGAACTACCAGGAACTCAAGCGGGAGTTAATCGACAGAGGTCACGTCTTCGAATCACAGACTGACTCGGAGTGCATTCCACACATGATCGAAGACGGGCTTGCAATGGGGCTCTCCCTGGAAGACGCCTTCGGAGTCGTTGCACCGCGCATCAAGGGAGCCAGCGCAGTGGTAGCCTTTTCGACCCGCGACCCTGGCAAGATCGTCGGGCTGCGGCTTGGAAACGCAGGTGGGATAGTCGTCGGCAGGAACCATGACGGTGTATTCCTGTCGTCTGATCTGCCTGCCCTTCTTCCGCACACTCGCAGCGTCTCGTACCTCAACGCGGGCGAGATGGTCGTGCTTAACTGCGATGGCGCGACTTTCGCCTCATTGGATGGCAGGCGAATAGACAAGGGTGTGACGAAAGTCACCCAGAGTGCTCAGTCCGCTTCAAAAGGCGATCATGACTTCTTCATGCACAAGGAGATCCACGAGCAGCCCGACGCAATCGTAAACGCGCTTGGCGGTCGAGTCACATTCGACGACATGTCCGTAAATCTGTCAGAACTCGGCCTGACCGAATCAGTCGCAAGCTCGATAGACAGGGTAGTCTTCTTGGGCATGGGAACCAGCCTGCACGCTGCGATGTTGGGACGCCACTGGATGGAAACCCTCGCGAAGATTCCGTCGGAATACGACAACTCATCCGAATTCAGATATCGCTCCCCTCTCCTGGATTCGAACACTCTCGTCGTCTCGGTCTGTCAATCCGGGGAGACTGTTGACACGCTAGCGGCAATGGAACTTGCTAGGGATCTCGGTGCACCGCAGATTACGCTGTGCAACTATCCCGGCACTCAAACTACACGCATCGCTGGGCACACGATTCCGCTCCGAGCCGGACTCGAGATCGGAGTCGCGGCCTCCAAGACATTCACATCGTCCCTCGCCGCGCTTCTACTTCTCTCACTCGAATTCGCGATTCGTCGTGGTCAGATCGACGATGAGCGCCGAAAGTCAATAGTATCCGAGATCGCCCGGCTTCCAGACACCCTCGGTTCAATGCTTACGGATGAAAGGATCTACGAAGAGATCGCGCGGAAGTACGGTCACTGCTCGGACTTTCTTTTCCTGGGGCGAGGCTTTGGCTTTCCGATGGCGATGGAGGGCGCCCTTAAGCTCAAGGAGATCAGCTACATCCATGCCGAGGGCTACCCTGCAGGCGAGATGAAACATGGTCCCATCTCACTGATAGATGACAAAATGCCTGTCGTCGCAGTCGCCCCCGCAGATTCACTGAGAGACAAGATGCAGTCCAACGTGAGCGAAGTACGTGCGCGTGGCGGCAGCGTCATCGCTATCGTCTCGGAAGGCGACACAGAAACCGCTGAACTGGCGGACGACGTTATCGAAATCCCCAAGGCGTCCGAAGTTATCAATCCATTCCTGGTCTCTCTGCCGATGCAGCTTATCGCCTACCACATTGCTGTGCACAGGGGCTGCGACATTGATCAGCCGAGGAACCTCGCCAAGACCGTCACTGTGGAGTAATTGCCGCCCACGTTAGCTTGTGCTACTGTTGCGCGTCGAAGGAGCTTGAGTTGCTGCCACACGTAGAAAAATTCGGCATCTACCTGAACGCCTCTGAAGGCAAGGTTGTGCGAATCACGTCCCCTTACTGGTTCCCGGAGGAGCCGGATTGGGTGTATGTGACTAATGAGGTCAATGCCACTCTTCTCGCCATTCGGGAGACGATCCGCGAGAAGGAGCTGTCCGAAGATCCTGATGCCGTGACCTGGGGTCGGATTCCGCTCCTCGACTGAGTTCAAAGGTGTGGTGAGAAGATGGGTGCGGAGTGAGCAATAGAGTCAGCGCGTCGGAGTCCGACCAGCTCGACGGTGAGGCCGCCCCGGTTTGGAGAAGGCTGCTCTCGGTACCCCCAGCGCTGCGATACCCGCAGTATCGCTCGTACTGGTTGGGTACGCTGGCGTCAGTCTGCGGATTCCAGATGCTCATGTTCGCCCAAGGTTGGCTCACGTATGAGCTGACCGGGTCGCCTCTTTACCTCGGCTACGTTGCCGTAGCAAGCGCAGTGCCCTCGATCGGGCTGAACCTCTTCGGTGGCGTGTTTGCTGACAAGCTGGACAAGCGCAAGCTAATCTTCTACACCCAGCTTCTAACTGCGAGTCTGATCTTCACGCTTGCATTCCTGACGCTATTCGAGGTAATCCGGGTCTGGCATATCATCGGTCTTGCGTTCGCAGCCGGCGCAGTAAATGCCTTCGACCAACCTGCCCGCCAGGCACTCTACCCTCACCTGATAGATCGACGGGTCATCATGAGCGCGGTAGCTTTGAACTCTGCGGTGTGGCAGGGAACGCGAATAGTTGCCCCGGCTGTAGCAGGCACGATCATCGGTCTGGTTGGTACCGCGACCGCGATCTTCGTTGCGGGGGCGGGCTTCGTCGTCATGGCCATCGTGATTCTGACGCTTCGCATACCGAGGATAGACATCGGATCCAGGGGAAGCGCCTTCGGTGCACTGTGGGAAGGACTCAGGTTCATTTCAGGCAGTTCGATCTTCTCGTTCCTTATTGCGATGACCTTCTTCAACAGCTTCTTTGGAATGGCCTACATCACCATGATGCCTGCATTCGCCGTAGACGTGCTGAAGGTCGGCGCCGATGGTCAGGGCCTCCTCATGACAGTTGGCGGAATCGGCGCGCTCGGCGTGACGCTGCTGCTAAGTTCATCAGCGGACTTCCAGCGGAAGGGGCTGCTGATCATTGGTGGCGGACTCGCATTCGGGCTGTCGATCATAGCCTTCGCACTCACGTCGAGGTTCGTTGGCTCTTTGCCCTTGGCAATGGTGCTGATGTTCATAATGGGCACATCGAGTTCGACTTACATGATCTCAATCATGAGCTCCCTGCAGTTCCTCGTTCCGGACAGGATGCGGGGCCGAGTTATGGGCTTCTATGGAATGACCTGGAGCATCATGCCTCTCGGAGGAATGCAGGCCGGCGCTATAGCAACGTTCGTCGGGGTGCCGGTTGCAGTTGCGATCGGTGGTGGGCTGGTTGCTGCATTCGCACTCGGCCCCGCACTTATCAACAGGCAGGTACGCAACATAGGCGCGATCCTCATGCAGAGCGAGCAGGAAGCTCAGTCACTTGGCGCAGGGGCCGGAAGAGCGCGTCAGGCCTCCAGAAGTTGACACGCACTGGCGTTCAGTGTAGTAAGTATTGCGGCATTCGGGCAGCGAACTCTTGCACCCTAATGGAAATGCGGACTCATGACTGAATCTTCCAGAACGCTTCCCAGGAACTTCCTTGTGATGCAGGCTCAAGTGTTAGGGCTTGACCTGTCCGTCGTTGACGCCGACGCCTTGTTGGAACGTGTCAGATCCAGCCTCGAGGACTTGGATAGATCCGAAGAAATCTGTCCTGGTTCCCGCGAGCCTGCTGTGACCTTCAGTGCTGGCAGGGACACACAATGAGCCCCGACGACCTGTGCTTCAGCACGATTGGAGAAGCGGCTCAGCTCATTGAGTCTGGCCAACTCTCACCCGTTGAGCTAACGCAGGCCCACCTGGACCGTATTGCTGCCACAGACGCCGCGCTGAACTCGTTCATTACTCAGTTGGCCGATCGTGCCCTTGACCAGGCTGCCACGGCCGAGGCTGAGATTTTGGGAGGGTCCTACCGCGGCCCACTGCACGGCATTCCAATTGGCCTGAAGGACCTCTACTACACGAAGGGTATCCCGACGACTGTCGGCTCCAGGATTCTTAGAGACTTCGTCCCAGCCTATGACGCTGCAGTAGTCGAGCGGTTCGATGAGGCTGGATCGGTCCTGCTTGGAAAACTCCAGATGCATGAGTTCGCTCTCGGAGCGACGAGCGTGAACCCTCACGACGGGCCGGCGCATAATCCATGGGACGTCTCACGGATTACCGGTGGCTCGAGCGGCGGGTCAGGCTCAGCGGTATCCTCCGGGCAGTGTATGGCAGCACTCGGCAGCGACACCGGCGGCTCCATCAGAATTCCAGCCGGGCTTTGTGGCATCGTTGGCATGAAGCCCACTTATGGACTCATCTCAAGGTACGGTGTTCATCCTCTGTCGTGGAGCCTGGACACCGTCGGCCCCATGACCCGATCAGCTCGCGATGCCGCGATAGTAATGAATGCGCTCGCAGGCCACGACTCCCGTGACCCGCCGTCCGCCAGATCCTCGCAACGTGACTACGCCGAGGGGATAGCCGGACTCCGCGTTGGCATCCCCGAGGACTTCTTCTACGACGTAATCGACAATGAGGTCTCTGCCGCTATCTGCGAGGCCGCGGGTGTGCTCGCTGAGCTGGGAGCGGTAGTCGAGAGCTGCACGATTCCTGCGCTCAATCACTGCCTTGGAATCTCAAGCGCCATTCTCGTTACGGAGGCAGCCGAGACTCTGTTTACGCACATCCGAGATTGCCCCGAGGACATCGGTCCGGACGTTCGGGCAAGGCTGTACCTCGGCGCCATGACTCCTGCTGTGGACTACATCAAGGCACAGCGTGCGCGGGCCGCGTACAACGAGCAGCTAGCCGGTGCCATGCAGACCTATGACCTGTTGCTGGCTCCCACAGCCGCGATCGGTGCGCCGCGCATAGACCAGGAGTTTGTCGATGTTGGCGGTCGACAGGAGAACGCCCTGTCACTCATGTCCAGACTAACGAGGGCATTCAACCTTACCGGCCAACCAACGGTCTCTGTCCCGTGTGGCTTCACATCGGACGGTCTGCCAATCGGAATGCAGCTTGCGGGCAGAATGTGGGAGGACTCGGTAGTGCTTCGGGCGGCCAGCGCATACGAATCGGCGACTGACTGGCACACCAGACGACCACCTGTTGGATCATCAGGGAATTGAAGAAACCGACACGACGGAGGAACCAGACGTGACAACAACTCCACAAAGTCAGGGACTATCGCTGCACGACGCAGCCCGAGCTCAGGGCGTGACATTCGAGCGAGAGGCTGTCCCTGAGGATCGGTACGTGGAAGCAAACGGCATGAGATTCCACTACCTCGACTGGGGGAACCCTGATGCACCCGACATGCTCCTGCTTCACGGTTTCGCCCAGACCTGTCACTCCTGGGACTTCGTCGCGCTCGCCTTTTGCGACCGGTACCACGTTGTCGCCCCCGACCAGCGCGGGCACGGAGATAGCGACTGGTCCGAGTCTGGTGACTACGCACCAGAGACTCAGCAGGAAGACATTGCCGGGGTAGTTTCGGCAATTGGATTGCGCGACTTCGTACTTATGGGACTGTCGATGGGTGGTCGCAACTCTTTCACATACGCCGCGACTCATCCAGGCGAAGTCCGCGCTCTCATAGTGGTGGATGCGGGACCTCAGAACATGCGGACCGGTTCGCAGAAGATCAGGAACTTCGTACAGCAGGACGATGAACTCGACTCGGTCGAGGACTTCGTTCAGCGAGTGCTTCAGTACAATCCTCTTCGCGACCCCGTGCAAGTTCGAGGCTCCATCCTGCACAACCTGAAGCAGCTTCCCAGTGGCAAGTGGACCTGGAAATACGACAAGCGATTCAGGCAGCCGGGTGGCAGGCGGTTCCAGCAGGATCCGCAGATGACCGAACGACTCTGGGGTCACATGGAGAGCCTGGCATGTCCGACGCTTGTCGTGCGCGGATCCGAGAGCGACATAATCGCACTGGACACTGCCGACGGAATGCATAAGCGAATACCCAACGGGAGGCTCGCGACCGTGGAGAACGCCGGCCACCTGGTTATGGGAGACAACCCGTCGGGCTTCGAGCGCGCTGTCACGGAGTTCCTGAGCGAGATTGACGGTTAGCGAACAATTAGAACATTTGCTGCCGACTTTCGCTGCGTGCTAGAATCTCTCCCGAAGAAGAGAGAGAAGAATAGAGAAAACAGGGACCCAGGAGACGGGATTGGACGCGGCTGAAAAGCAGGCAATAGTCGCTGAATATAGAACGAATGACAACGACACCGGTTCTACCGATATACAGGTGGCGGTGTTAACGGCCCGCATCAACAGACTTACTCAGCACCTGAGAGAGAACAAACACGACGAGTCCACTAGACGTGGACTCCTCAAGATGGTGGGCCGGCGGCGTAGACTCCTCCGATACCTAAACCGCGAGGACGTTTCCCGCTACAGATCACTTATTTCGAGGCTCGGCCTCAGAGGCTAATTCCCCTCACAGCACCCTACCCAAGGGTGCTTTTCTTCTTCCTTGGGCTTTCCCCAAACTAGGAGGCGCTACGCCAGATGACGACGACCCTTTTTGATCTAAAACTTGGAGACGGAGTACTTTCATTTGAGTGCGGAAAGCTTGCCCAGAAGGCGAACGGTTCGGTGCTGGTCAATTACCACGACAACGTACTTCTGGTCACTGCTACAACCGCCAATCCCCGAGAGGGGATCGATTTCTTTCCGCTTACGGTAGATGTCGAGGAGCGGCTCTACGCCCGTGGCAAGATTCCCGGAAGCTTCTTCAAGCGCGAGGGACGCCCTTCGACGCACTCGATACTTATCGCACGACTCACTGACCGACCTATACGACCACTCTTCCCCAAGGACTTCAGAAACGAGGTCCAGATAATCGCCACTCCCCTGTCGTCGGATACAACCAACCCGTACGACATGATCGCCATAATCGGCGCGTCCGCCGCTCTGACCATCTCGGACATTCCCTTTGAAGGGCCCATCTCGGCAACGCGCATGGGCTACATTGATGGAGAGCTCGTGGTCAATCCGTCGTACGATCAGATCGAGGAGAGTCAACTTGACCTAATGGTCGCGGGCTCTCGCTCAGGTGTGATCATGATGGAGGCGGGCGCCAATGAGGTCACGGAGGACGTAGTCCTCGAGGCCATCGAGCGCGCCCAGGAAGTTAACCTGGAGATCATCGAGCTCCAGGAGGAGCTTGCCAAGGCCTACGGCAAGCCGCAGATGGAGTACGTTCCTCGGTCGTATGATCACGATCTTACTGAGAAGGTCTGCGACGAAACGGCAGACGATCTTGCCGAGGCCCTGGCCATGGATGGCGACGAAAGTGACGCCAGGGTGGCCGAAATCAAGGCGGCAGTCTTCGAGGAGTACGGCGAAGACAACGATCCTTCGATGGTTGCCACCGCCTTCGATGAAGCCTTCGAAGCCGCCTTCAAGCGCCGGGTTCTGGACACGGGCGAGCGCCCGGATGGTCGCGGACTCAAGGAGATCAGACCTCTTTCCAGTGAGGTTGGTCTCTTCCCAAGAACTCACGGCACCGGTCTATTCACCCGAGGGGAAACTCAGGTGCTCGGCGTCTGCACCCTCGGCTCTGTTGGCGACGCGCAGAAGATCGACAACATGAGCCCCGAAGACGAGAAGCGATTTATGCTTCACTACAACTTCCCGCCGTTCTCAACAGGCGAGGCGAGACCGATTCGCTCAACCGGACGGCGTGAGATTGGCCACGGAGCCCTGGCCGAGCGGGCACTGTCATCCGTTCTGCCTTCGGAGGACGAATTCCCCTACACCATTCGCGTGGTCGGCGAGTGCCTTAGCTCCAACGGCTCCACGTCCATGGCCACAGTTTGCGCAGGCACCCTCGCCCTGATGGATGCAGGCGTGCCCATCAAAACCCCCGTTGCTGGTATCTCCATTGGCCTGGTGACCGGAGAAGGCGGACAGTACGTTACACTCACCGACATCCAGGGCAAGGAAGACCACATGGGCGACATGGACTTCAAGGTCGCCGGTACCGAGAACGGGATCACGGCCATCCAGCTCGACATGAAGGTGAAGAGCATCAGCTATGACGTGATCTACGACGCCCTTCACCAGGCAAAGGAGGCCAGAGGCGAAATCCTGGACCAGATCGAGAGCACGCTCCCCGAGTACCGCAGCGAACTGAGCAAGTACGCTCCCAGAATGCAGTCAATCCAAATTGCGGTCGACAAGATTGGTGCCGTGATTGGGCCCGGTGGCAAGACCATTCGAGGAATCGTCGAGGAGACCGGCGCCACTGTCGACATCCAGGATGACGGCACAGTCGTTATAGGCTCCAGCGACGGGGATGCGGCCGATCGCGCGATTCAGATGATCAAGGATCTGACCAAAGAGATCGAGATCGGCGAGATCTACACGGGCAAGGTCGTGCGTACAACCGACTTTGGCTGCTTCGTGGAGCTACTGCCTGGCAAAGACGGCATGGTCCACATCAGCGAGCTCGCCAACTACCGTGTGCCCACGGTGGAAGACGAGGTCAATGTAGGCGACGAAGTAACCGTATTGGTTACCGAAGTTGATCAGACCGGACGAGTCAGGCTTTCCCGACGGGCTCTGCTGAGCGACGCCGACGAAGATGGCGAAGATCCTGTAGAAGCCGCCCTGAGGCGACAGCGCTCCGCACGTGGTGGCGGACGACGCGGTGGCGGCGGATTCGGAGGCGACCGAGGCGACCGAGGCGATAGGGGCCCAAGGAGAAACGGTCCTGGTCGAGGCCCCCGGAACAGGGATCGAGACTTCGACGGAGGCAGGCCGCGTGGTCGAGGCCGTGATCGTGATCGAGATCGCGATGACGGAGGCAGGTCAGGCTACCGCTCACAGGGCCGAGGTGGTTTCGGCGACCGTGATAGAGGTGGCCGTGACCGTGATCGAGACCGTGACAGAGGAGAGGGCCGGAGACGCCGGGAACGCTCCTAGCCTCAGAATCTGAGTTGAAAGGGACGGCTCCGTAGGGGCCGTCCTTCCTGTATCTGGACGCAAGGGAGGAGTCGAATGTCAACCATAAACGTAGTCGTACATGGCGCTCTCGGCAAGATGGGACAGGAAGTACTGAACGCAGTGACGAACGCAGAGGACTTGGTCCCTGTTGGTGGTGCGGACCAGGCCGCGGACCCGGGAAGTATCTCCCTACTGGATGCGTCGGGGCAGATACCCATATCAAACGATCTTTCTCAAGTGCTCTCGGGCGCTGATGTCGTTGTCGACTTTTCCACTGCCGACGGAGCGATGTCTGCTATGAGAACGGCCTCCGCTCACAACGTTAACGTCGTAGTAGGTACCACCGGGTTGAGTGAGGACAACTACCAGGAAGCCGATGGCCTCGCCAACGAACACGGCGTCGGCATCATCATCGCGCCAAACTTCGCGATGGGGGCAGTGCTGATGATTCACCTCGCCAAGGAGGCCGGGCGGTTCTTTGACTACGCCGACTTAACCGAAATGCACCACGAGGCAAAAATTGACGCCCCCTCAGGAACGGCCCTCGCAATTGCCCGCGCAGCGGTCGAAGGCAAGTCGGCCGGATTCACCAACGTCCGTGCCGAAAAGGAGCTAATCGCAGGGCCCCGTGGCGGAGACTACGAAGGCATCAGCGTCCATAGCGCGCGGATGCCAGGTCGGGTCGCACATCACGAGCTGGTCTTTGGCGGACTCGGTCAGACCCTTACGATAAGGCACGACTCGATCAGCCGGGAGAGCTTCATGCCTGGCGTCACCATGGCCATCCGCGAAGTGGTCAATCGCAAAGGGCTCACAGTTGGGCTCGAGAACCTCATGGGTCTCGCATAGCCTCTGACTCGCCGCGCTGGTCATCTGCCTAAAGCGAGTGTGTTCGCTCGTAACCGCGTGTAACGCCTGAAGCTTTTGCGCGCCCAGTAAGAATTGCTACCATTTTTTGGACATCTTCCAATGAGGACATACATTGAACGAATGCAACATTGCCATTGTGGGAGCCACGGGGGCCGTCGGCCAGGTCTTTCTGAGGATTATTGAGGAACGCGACTTTCCGGCTGGGACCATTCGTCTCTGCGCATCGGAGAGGTCAGTCGGCAAGAAGCTCAAGGTCAGAGGCGAGGAGATCGAGGTCGAGCTCGCGACCCCTGAGTTGCTGAGCGAGGTCGACTTCGCCTTCGTCGCCGCATCCACTGCCGTGAGTCGAGAACTCGCGCCAATGGCAGCGAAGAACGGCGCTGTTGCTATCGACGATAGTTCGGCCTTCAGGATGGAACCGGATGTGCCTCTGGTGGTGCCTGAAGTCAATGGCAGCGATCTGGACTCTCACAAAGGGATCGTCGCTATTCCCAACTGCACTACGACGCCTCTCGTAATGGCGCTCAAGCCGCTGCACGAAAGCAACGCGGTCAAGCGGGTTGTCGCGTCTACTTACCAGTCGGTCACGGGCACGGGCGCTGCCGCTGCAGAGGAGCTCAGGGTGCAGTCCAAGGCTTTTGTAAGGGGGGACGACGTCGCCGCTGACGTGTACCCGCATCCGATAGCCTTCAATGTCCTTCCTCACGTGGAGCCCTTCTGGGAGAACGGCTACACAAACGAAGAGATGAAGATGCAGAACGAGACGCGCAAGATCCTGCATGCACCTGAGATCAGGGTCTCGGCGACCTGCGTGCGCGTCCCGGTCGTGGTCAGCCATAGTGAGGCGGTCAATATCGAATTCGAGGATCCCATAAGTCCTGGTGAGGTCCGGGAAATCCTCGAGGACGCACCCGGTCTTCGCGTGGTGGACGACCCACATTCGAACGTGTATCCTATGCCCATCGAAGCTGAGGGAGAGGACGAAGTCTTCGTCGGACGCATACGCGCCGACCTCGCGCTCGATAACGGTATCGCTATGTGGTTATCGTGCGACAACCTCAGAAAGGGCGCGGCTCTCAACTCCATCCAGATAGCCGAGGAGATGATGGCGCGAGACCTGCTACTGAGGTAACGTGGGCCCAATGGTTCCGGAGGTAGGAAATGGCTGAGATCGGACGACTACTGACCGCAATGGTTACTCCCTTCGACGAAGAGGGGGAGATCGACTACGCGAAGGCCCGCAAGCTGGCGCGCGCGCTGTTGGACTCAGGGTCAGATGGCCTCGTTATCGGAGGCACAACCGGCGAGTCGCCTTCGATGAGCGACGACGAGAAAGTCCGGCTCTTCGCCGAAGTTAAGGAAGAAGTCGGCCAAGAGGCCGCAGTTATTGCCGGCACAACCGACAACAACCACCGCAAGTCAGTCGAGCTGTCCGTGGAAGCCGAGAAGGTCGGCGCTGACGGTCTGCTCCTCACAGTTCCGGCCTACAACAAGCCGAGCATGGAGGGGCTGTACCAGCACTTCAAGGCTATTGCCGAAGCCACTTCCCTGCCCGGTATTCTCTATAACGTCCCCTCGAGGACTTCCCTGAACATGGACCATGCCACCACGCTCAGGCTTGCTGAGATTGAGAACATCGTCGGTGTTAAAGAGGCCTCTAGCGACCCGGTCCAGATCACCCAGATTATCGACGGAGCCCCGGACGACTTCAGGGTATGGTCAGGCAACGATGACGAAACATTCTCGATCATGTGCACAGGGGGTTACGGCATCGTCAGCGTCGCAGGACACATCGTCGGCCTTCAGATCAAGGAGATGATGGGCAGAATCCTAGAAGGAGACATCGAGGCGGCGGCCGCAGAGCACAGGCGACTGCTTCCCCTGTTCAAGGCAATCTTCTGGGTCACGAACCCTGTCCCCATAAAGTACGCCGTTAATCGAGCGGGATTCGATATAGGCAAGCCTAGGCTGCCGCTGTGGGAGGTCGATGACTCCTTTACCAGCAAGTTCGATCCCCTTATGGACCAGTACGATGTCGACCTGCCGGTAAACGGCTCCTGATCGCAGCAGCCATATTCTAGAAATCAAGAGGGCGGGACCGATCAGGTCCCGCCCTTTAGTTTTGATTGGATGGCTGCGACGTCTAGACGTGCATCATCTGTCTGACCATCACCGTCTCGTCACGATGCGGCCCAGTCGAAATCACGTCGATGGGGCAGCCAATCAACTCCTGGATGCGCTCCACGTAATCGCGCGCCGCCATGGGAAGGTCCTCGTAGCGCCGTATGCTCGCGGTAGGACGGTCCCAGCCAGGCATCTCTTCAAAGACGGGACGCGCCTTCTCAAGCGCCGCCACTCCTCCGGGGAAGTCATCAGACACGTCACCCTCTTCGTTGATGTAGTGGGTGCAGATTTTGACCGTCTCGAAGCCGTCCAATACGTCGAGCCTCGTTAACACCGCCGAAGTGTACCCGTTGATCAGGGAGCTGTACTTGGCCGCGACCGCATCAAACCAGCCTACTCTACGGGGCCGGCCCGTTGTGGTACCGAACTCCTGGGCAAGTTCTCTTATCGTCTCTCCGGTATCGTCGGTGAGCTCCGTGGGCAGTGGACCCGTACCTACGCGCGTAGTGTAGGCCTTGAAGACACCGGTGATGCCCTCGATGTGAGTCGGACTCACTCCGACGCCAACCGATGCGCCTCCGATAGTCGGATTAGACGAAGTTACGAATGGGTAGGTGCCGTGATCGAGGTCGAGCAGCACTCCCTGCGCACCCTCAAGCAGCACGTTCTCACCCGCCGACAAAGCCTGGTTGATGATCTTCTCGGCCGGCCCGATGTACTGCGCCAGCCTCACGCTCCAGTCCCTACACTTGTCGTAGACCTCGTCGAACGAGAGCGCGTCCCCTCCGTACACTTTCGTGATGACCGCATTGGTGTACTCGAGAATGCCTTCCAGTCGGGGGATCAGCGCCTCGATGTCGAGAAGGTCCGCGGCTCGCACACCCGTGCGGGCTGCTTTGTCAGCGTAAGCGGGACCGATACCCTTCCCCGTCGTGCCTATCCTCGCGCTGCCCCGCGCTATCTCTGCGAGCTCGTCGAGCACTACGTGGTACGGCATTATCAGGTGCGCTCGCTCGCTGATAACGATCCGGTGGCTGATGTCGATTCCTCTCGACTTCAGGTCGTCTATCTCTTCCAGGAGCACGTCCGGATCGACTACCACTCCGTTCCCAATGATGTTCAGGGCATCAGGCCAGAACACACCGCATGGGATGAGGTGGAAGCTGAACTTCCCCTGGTCGTTCACCACCGTGTGGCCGGCATTGTTGCCACCGGCGAACCGGGCTACGATCTGGGCATCCCGTGCGAGGACGTCAACGATCTTACCCTTCCCCTCGTCGCCCCACTGGGCGCCTAGAACTGCGTACGCAGGCATCCCTTAACCTCTATGTCTCTTCGCTTCACTCACGTTCAATCACACGTTTTCAGGCGCGTCGCATCCCCAAGTACGAAATAAGTAGTGAGGGGGATTCAATACCTGGCGCAGCCATGTGACGCGCGCAATCTTCAGTATATCAAACGGAATTAGCCAGTGAAAGATGCCTCGAGGGCGACCTGAATTCAGGTCGCCCCCGCCACACGTTGAATGACTCTGGCCCGGCCTACTAGCTCGGCAGACCTCGTTCGACTCTGGTAAAGGCCCTGTCCAGCCTGTTCACGAGCTCGTCCGCTTCTTCCATCGTGATGCACAGCGGAGGGCCGATACCGACCCTATCGTCCCCGCATCTCAGGATGAGACTCTCTGACTCAAAGGCCTCCGAAAGCCGGTTCCCAAGTTGGATGTCCTTTGGGAACCGCGTTTTGGTGTCGCGGTCCGCCACAAGCTCGACTCCCATCAATAGCCCGCGCCCGCGAACGTTGCCGATCATTGGGTGCTCGTCTGCGAGGTCGTTCAGGCGGCCCAAAATGTGAGCGCCGACCTCAGCCGAGTTGTCCACCAGGCCTTCGGTCTGCATGATCTCGATGTTCTTGAGTGCCACCGCTGCGGTTACCGGGTGTCCGCCAAATGTCAGGGCCTGCCTGAAGATGTTGTCGGATCCCGCGAACACGTCTGCAACTTCGTCTGTGACAATTGCGTTTGCCAGTGGTACGTAGCTGGACGTGATGCCCTTTGCCATCGTCATGATGTCGGGCGTTACGTTCCAGTGCTCCATGGCGAACATGGACCCGGTACGCCCGAACCCGGTGATCACCTCGTCCGCGATGAGTATCACGCCGTATCTGTCGCATATCTGGCGCAGCATGGGCCAGTAGTCGTCACCGGGCACAGCGGCTCCCATCGACGAAGATACCGGCTCCGCAATCACTGCGGCCACACTCGAGGGTCCATGGAACCTGATCAGGTCCTCAACCGCCTGCGCACACCTGGCGGCGGCTTCCGCGTCTGTCTCGCCCGGAACTGGCGAGTTGTACGAGTCGGGCTGAGGCGCATAGAGCATACCGGGAAATGCCGGCTCGTAGTCCTCCCTGCCTCCGTCTCCTCCCAGCCACATCGTCGCTCCCAGCGCGCCGTGGTAGGAGCCAACCCGGCTGATGATCTTGTATCTTCCTGCCTCCCCTCGGCGCCTGTGGTATGCCCTCGCTATCTTGATGGCAGTCTCATTCGCCTCAGAACCGCCTGTCACGGGCCATGAACGCTCAAGGTTCCCTGGCGCAATCTCCGACAGCTTGGCCGCTAGCTCGATCAAAGGCTCAGTTGTCGATCCCTGAGGGAAGTACACCAGCTTCGACATCTGGTCGCGCATAGCGTCGGCCAACTCCCGGCGTCCGTAGCCGATATTGACGCACATGTAACCGCCGTTTACGTCCATCCACTCACGGCCCTCGCTGTCTGTGACATGAACACCGTTTCCGTGCGTGATTATCGGAGGACGTCCCGACTCTGCGTCAGTGGCCCAGCTCCTGTTGTGCATCCAGAGGTGGTCAATCGCGGCCTGCCTGGCTTCAGACCCTCTGCTCATGGTGGTAGTACTGTTATCAGGCATATTGAGCCATCCCAAGATCACCCTCGAGCTCCCAGAGGCTGAGGTCTATGGCGTGGACTATCTCGTCAACTTCTTCCTTCGTGATGCAGAGGGGAGGACCTACGTGGATGATGGGCCCCGCTACCCGTAGGATGAGCCCATTCTTCTTGAAGCTCTCGTTGAGCCGGTCGACAATCCTGTCGGAAGGATCGAACGGTGCCCTCGTCTCCCGGTCCTTCACGAGTTCGATCGCCATGAGGAGGCCCAGCCCCCTCACGTCTCCAATGGACGGATGGTCTCCCATCATCGCTTCGAGCTGCTCTTTGCAGTAGGCTCCCACTGCCGCCGAATTCTCAACCATCCCTTCGCTTTCGATGATCTCGATGTTCTTGAGGGAGGCTGCCGCGGATACCGGGTGTCCACTGGATGTAAGCACGTGCCGCAGGTAGTCTTCCTCTCCAACGAACACGCCCGCAACTTCCTCACTAGCAATCGTTGCGGCCATTGGAAGATAGGAGCTTATAACTCCCTTCGCGACCGACATGATGTCCGGCACGACTCCCCAGTGCTCCACTGCAAACATTCTGCCAGTTCGCCCAAAGCCGTTGATCACCTCGTCGGCAATCAGTAGGACTCCGTAGCGGTCGCAGATATCTCGCAGCATAGGCCAGTACTCGTCTCCCGGAACTACTGCACCGAGTGGAATGGCGACCGGCTCTGCAATAACGGCGGCCACAGTCTCAGGGCCCTCGAACTTGATGAGGTCCTCTATTGCCTGCGCGCACCTGACGGCGCACTCAGAGTCCGTCTCGCCCGGTATCGGCGAGTGGAATGCTGATGGTGGAGGCGCGTACACCATTCCCGGTCGAGCAGGTTCGAAATCGTCCCGCTGTGTGTCCGGGGTGCCGCCCAGCCAGAGAACGCCGGCTGTGGTCCCATGGTACGAACCGATTCGGCTTATAACCTTGTATCTTCTCGTGTCTCCCCTTCTCCGGTGGTAGGCCAGCGCGATCTTTAGCGCAGTCTCATTGGCCTCAGAGCCTCCAGACACTGGAAAGACCCTGCTCAGGCTTCCGGGTGTCATCTGTGCCAGTTTTTGTGCCAGCAGGGCGGTAGGCTCGGTCGTGGTGCCGTAAGGGAAGTAGGAGAGCTGCGTCATCTGCTCGTACGCGGCCTCGGCGATCTCCTGCCGGCCGTAACCGACGTTCACCGAGTTGTAGCCACCGTTGACGTCGATGTAACTCCGACCCTCTGCGTCGATGATTCGCACTCCCTCGCCTTCCACGGCGATCATCGGGTCGCCCTCTTCGGCCATCGTTATCCAGTCCCTGTTGTGCATCCACAGGTGTCTGGTCGACTTGTTCCTCAGTTCACCGATATCTAGCTTTTGGGTCATGACCTCACTCCCCTGATGGTGGCCGAACGGAGTGGGCCCAGTGTATATCGGGCCAAACGTAACGGCAACCAGTCCCGCACGCACTGGTATATACTGACCCAGCGACATCTGAGCCCCTGGAGGTGCTAATGCGATTCGGCTCGTTCATCTTTCCCGTAAGCCACGACCCTGACAGGGACGGCGCAATAATCGACAGTACTCTCGCCGAGATCGAACTCCAGGACTCCCTCGGATTCGAAGCGGCGTGGCTTACCGAGCACCACTTTGACGGTGCCTGCGCTTATGTGGACCCTGTGGTCTTTGGGGCAGCAGTGGCCTCACGTACTAGCCGGATCAAGATCGGATTCGCAGTTGTGGAAATGGCGTTTCACCACCCGGTGCGCCTTGCCGCCCAGACTGCGCTGCTCGACAACCTCAGCCATGGACGACTCATCGTAGGCATAGGTCGGGGATCGGCCTTCAATACGTATGAGTACCTCGGCTTTGGTGTATCGATGGAAGAGGGGATTGAGCGACTAACAGAAGCAGAAGAGCTGATGGTTGAGGCTTGGACTGGCGAAGACATTAGCCACAAGGGTCGCTATTGGGATGTGTCGTTCCCGATGCTTAGACCCAAGCCGTACCAGCAGCCCCATCCAGCCCTGGTGAGAGCCTGCATCAGTGAGAGGTCGACACGAGAGATGGCGCGGATTGGCCGACCCGTGCTGATTGGTGTTCAGGAAGACGACGAGGTCAGGTCCCGAATCGAGCTGTTCGGACGTGAAATGGCCGACGCGGGATTCAACGAGGCTGAGGTCGAATCGACCCTTGACCTGTGCTGGTTCTCCAAGAACGTGTTCGTCGCGGAGACGTATGACGAGGCGAGGGAACTCTGCGAGCCAGGCTTCAGAAGAGAGCGAAAGCACTTCCGTGAGGCCAGGGAAATCTACAATCCCGAAGGCTTCCCTCCACTTGACCCCACAAAGCCCCTTCCAGCGGGTGAAGACTTCGAGAAAGCCTGCATCGTCGGCACCCCTGATCAGGTCGCGGACCAGATCGCGTCCCTGCGCGACCTTGGCGTCCGCAACCTGATGATGAAGCTCAACGTCGGCGAGATGGACGCCCAGGCAGTGCAGAAGTCCATCAAGCTGTTCGGCCAGCACGTCATGCCCAAGCTCGCTGACTAGGACAGCACAGCCTCCGCAATCTGATCAAGCTGAGCGCTAGTTGCGCCCTCGTCGGCCGTCTCCACGCGGATCATGACTCGGTCGGCGCCGGCGTCTAGCAGTTCGCCAACGAGCGACCTGTCCGCAGGCTGTCCAAAGACCGACACCGAGATCGATTGAGGATCGCGTCCTGCTTCCTCAGCAAGCTCGTTCAGCGTCTGTCTGCCTGCACTGATGTCGTCAGGAGTCACGCGGTTGGGCATCCAGCCGTCTCCCCACTGCACTACCCTTCGGAACACGTTCCTGGCCATTCCCCCGAGCAGGACGGGAGGATGAGGTCGCTGGATTGACCGAGGGAATGAGTACACGGGTGGGAAGTCGTAGTACTTTCCGTGGTACTCGCTCTTGACCTCCGTCCACAGCGACTTCATTGCAAGAATCGCCTCTCGCGTCTGCGTCCACCGGTGCGGGAAGTCACCGCCCATGATCTCGGTCTCTTCCTTGAGCCAACCCGCTCCTATTCCAAAGAGGAACCGCCCACCAGAGTACATGTCGAGGGTCGCGACCTCTTTCGCCAGCAGCAGCGGATTTCGCTCAGGCACGAGGCATATACCTGTCCCGAGCTTGAGCTTGGTGGTCACCGCCGACGCTCGACCCAAGGCAATGAATGGGTCGACTATGTCCGCGTAGACCTTCGGGATTACTCCGTCGGGTGAGCCGGGCCAGGGGCTCGACGTCGTCACCGGTATGATGGGATGCTCTGGTACCCAAAGCGACTCGAAGCCCATCTCCTCTGCCCTGCGGGCAAGGATTGCGATGTCGACCGAGTAGTCGGTCGGGAACGTTGAAATGCCAATGTTCATGATGTTCTCCCTCAATTTGATGAGGCCATTATATTGCCTGTGTGGCTATCGGTGTGCCGTGCTGATTCTGGCCCTGAACGTCCAATTCTGACTGTTTTCTTAAGGCGTAAACCTTACCTGCTGAGAGCGCTCATACGTTTGACACTCTCTTCGGCGATACTCTATCATTTTGCCCTAGGGTGTGACCCGAGTGGCAACGTAGCTCAGCGGTAGAGCGGGCGCTTCATAAGCGCTAGGTCACAGGTTCGAACCCTGTCGTTGCCACCACTCGGTTGAAGGCGGGTACGCCAACAGCGGAGCGTAGGTAGTTAACAGTTGAACGCCGAGCCTATCTGGGCGATTAGCTCAGTGGTTAGAGCGCTCGCCTCACACGCGAGAGGTCCGAGGTTCAAATCCTCGATCGCCCACCACAAGCAGCCTGTCCGGATCACGGCGCCGCAGGCTCCGCCGACAGCAGACCGCTCGCGGGGGACACGTTAATCATGGGCCGAAGTGGCGGAACGGTAGACGCGCTACGTTCAGGACGTAGTATCCTTACGGGTGTGTGGGTTCGACTCCCTCCTTCGGCACCAACCTCGCTATCGGCAGAGAGACAAATCAATAGTGCGCTTGTAGCTCAGTTGGATAGAGCGCAGCCCTGCGGAGGCTGAGGCCGTGGGTTCGAGTCCCGCCAAGCGCGCCACTTCCCCTCTTCCACACCCAAACACATTGCCAGGTAGTGCATCAGGGCGGTTAGCTCAGCTGGTTAGAGCGTCTGTCTTACACACAGAAGGTCACAGGTTCGAGTCCTGTATCGCCCACCACC
This sequence comes from Dehalococcoidia bacterium, assembly GCA_965116405.1. GTDB lineage: Bacteria > Chloroflexota > Dehalococcoidia > Lucifugimonadales > UBA1123 > VXRN01. Next base: position 3,222,128 of record OZ220685.1, on the reverse strand, counting down.
AGAAGCATCCCCACTCCTCCTGAGCACTCGTTTGGCACTAGGGGAGTCTCATCTTCTGCAAATCTTTGCAATAACGACCAATAGTTATTGCCTGGAATTATCTCTTGACTAATTTTCGCTGATGCCCTATCTTGGCTCAGAGTATTAGTCCATCCAGATGAGTTGCGAAGACCAGACAGTTCAGACCTTAAAGGAGTCGGGCCACCGGCCTACTCCGCAACGCCTGATGATACTCTCGGCTCTGCGCCACTCTAAGGGGCATATCACTGCCTCGCAAGTGCTGGAACAGGTCAAGGAAACATACTCCTACATCGACCTGTCGACCGTGTACCGCACCCTTGACATGCTGAAGCAGATGCGCCTCGTGTCGGAGACCCACATGGGTGGCGATCAGCACTCCTACGAGTGGATCGACGATGTCAGGCACCACCACCTCATTTGCCAGGGCTGCGACCGCGTCGTCCTTCTTGACGACACCATGCTTGAGTCTCTTGGGGCCAACATACTCAATACCTACGACTTCGACGTTGACATCGACCATCTTGCCATATTCGGGACCTGCGGAGAGTGCCGCCAGCCTGCCCGGTAGCTGGATTCGTGCAACAATAGTATAAGGAAACAACAATGCTTCTAAGTTCCGGTATAAGTTCATTGCGTTGGGACATCCCACTTCCGCTCCACACGCCAGACGGCTTTTTCAGCCTGCCGATCTCAATTGCCGGGTACATCGTGGCCGCCGTGTTTATAGCGATCGCGATTCGCCGAACACAAGGCGAACTGAACGAGCGAATGGTACCGATGATGGGCGTCATGGCGGCATTCATATTCGCGGGCCAGATGATCAACTTCCCGGTTGCCGGAGGAACATCCGGCCACCTGGTGGGCGGCGCATTGGCTGCGATCATTCTGGGTCCATGGGCAGCCATCATAGTGATGACGGCCGTTGTCGGCCTTCAGGCGCTGCTCTTTCAGGACGGCGGACTAGTCGTGCTGGGCGTCAACCTGGTCATGATGTCCATAGTAAGCTGCATCTCAGGGTATGGCGTCTACTACCTGGCGAGGAAGATTGGTCGAGCGTCGTCGAGAACCACCCTTATCGTGGGTGGTTTCGCAGGCGCATGGGTCTCAGTGATGGTGGCCGCCATCGTTGCGGCATTTGCTTTGGCCTTTTCTGGCACCTCTCCGTTGTCTGTGGCGCTCCCAGCCCTCGCTGCGGTACATGCGTTGATCGGAATCGGCGAAGGGCTGATAACTGTCTTTGCCCTGTCGTTTATCAGGGCCGCCCGGCCGCAGCTCCTCCAGGTCAGGCAGGGATCTCCAGTTCAACTCGCTGAGGGAGTGTGACATGAAATTCACATGGTGGATAGCAGGCTATTTCATCGCCTTGGCCGTAACGCTATTGGCCCCCTTGGCATCGGGTTCTCCCGATGGACTGGAGAGGGTCGCTGAGGACCAGGGCTTCATCGACACGGCCAGGGATGCCCCCTATTCCGTGATTGCCGACTACGTCTTTCCCGGAGTTGAAAATGAGGCTGTCGCCACGATCCTCGCGGGACTAATCGGAGTGACGGTCATCTACCTGCTACTGGCTGGTGGTACGTATCTGGCATTTCGGGCGTCCGCCAACCGTAGAGTCTGAGTAGCGCAATTTCCACTAGCACCGCACTCCTCGACCGCTACATTGAAGGCCGCGGGCCGATACACCGCGTCGACCCCCGTGTGAAGCTCGTCATCGCCCTTGCCTTCATCTTCGCGACTACGTCAATACCGCCTGGCAAGTGGCCCGCGTTCGGGGCAATGCTCCTGATCGTATGGACTGTTGCAGCTACCTCAGGCATTGGGATTGTCCGAGTTTTTCTGCGATCGCTCATCGCATTGCCGTTCATTCTAATCGCTCTTCCAACAGTGTTTACCAAGCCTGGCGCCCCAGCCTTCGACTTGTTCCTGGGACTGTTTACACTAACCGCGACCGTTGAAGGAATGGAGTTCTTCTCTAGCGTCTTAATCAAGTCATGGGCCTCGGTCACCGCCGCTGTGCTCTTGACCTCTACTACCCCTGCACTCAACCTGCTGGCCGCACTCAGGTCTCTGAAGATACCTGAGATTCTGGTAACGGTTGTCCTGCTGATGTATAGGTACCTGTTTGTACTGGTTGAAGAGGCCCAGAGAATGCTCCGTGCTCGCGCCGCCCGAAGTGCGTCAGTAGGGCCAAATTCCGGAGGCTCCCTGATCTGGCGTGCCAAAGGCGCTGGTGGCATGGCAGGCTCGCTATTCGTCCGCACTCTGGATCGCAGCGAGAGAATCTACATGGCCATGCTCTCGAGGGGTTATGACGGAGAAATCAGGCAGCGGTTCACCGCCCCACTGGGAAAGCTCGCCGTGGGTCAAATGGCCCTTTCGGCTACACTCTTCGCGACTATCGCGATCGGCGCGAGGTTCCTGCTGTGACTTTGACGGCTGTACAGAAAGACACACTCACCGCCCTAGAGATTAGCAACCTCACTTTTTCGTACCCAGACGGTTGGCAGGCGCTGAGGGGCGTCACTTTCAGCCTGCGTCCCGGCGAAAAGGTGGCGATACTCGGGCCCAACGGGGCAGGCAAGTCTACGTTGCTCCTCCACCTGAACGGACTGCTCTTTGGGGGCGGCGACATCAGTGTCATGGGGCACCGCGTGGTTGAGAACGACAAGAAGACCCTCGGACTGGTCCGGTCTCTAGTCGGACTGGTCTTTCAGGATCCTGACGACCAACTCTTCTCTTCCACGGTCTACGACGATGTCGCATTTGGCCCTACCTACATGGGCCTGCCAAGGGAAGAAATAGACGACCGGGTAAGACGCGCCCTCAGCCAGGTGGGACTGGATGGCTATGCTGACAGAATGCCGTTCCACCTCAGTGGCGGTGAGAAGAAACGGGCGGCGATAGCAACGGTACTTTCCATGAACCCACAGGTCCTCGTCCTCGACGAGCCGTCTGCGGGCCTGGACCCCAGGGCCCGTCGCGGTCTGATCAATCTGCTCGACCAGCTTGACCAGACCATCCTCATCACCACCCACGACATGCACATGGTCAAGGAGATTTTCTCCAGGTCCATAATCATGGACGGGGGAGTCATAGTAGCTGATGCCCCAACCCAGGAAATACTGGCCGATCAAATGCTCCTGGAGACGCATGGGCTCGAACTGCCCTGAGCCGCGAGTTTAGCGGATCGTCCGTTACCTGACCTTCCATTCAGTCATCCGACCGGCTATGGGGCATAGACCTCAGATCGGAAAACAGTGCTTCCTATCTGACGGGCGCTCCTGCCGTATAGATCTCCGTTGACGATGCAACGATCGAAGGGTCAGGCACGTGCACGACGGACTCGTCTTTCCCATCGTAGTCGAACAGGTTGAGCACGTGCCGCATTGCGTTGATTCTTGCACGCTTCTTGTCGTCGGACTTGATTATCGTCCAGGGCGCGACGTCAGTGTCCGTGAGAAGGAACATCGCCTCCTTGGCCTCAGTGTACTCCTCCCACTTGTCCTTGGAGCGTATGTCGACCGAGCTGACCTTCCACTGCTTGAGCGGGTCGTTGGCACGGCGCTCGAATCGCCTCAACTGCTCCCTGCGGCTTACGGAGAAGTACAGCTTCGCTAGGTGGATTCCACTCTCGACTATCATCTGCTCGAGCGCGGGGGCCTGGCGTATGAACATTCTGTACTCGCGGTTAGTCGAAAAGCCCATCACTCGCTCGACCCCAGCGCGGTTGTACCAAGACCTGTCGAACAGCACGATTTCGCCGGCTGAGGGAAAGTGCCTGATATAGCGTTGGAAGTACCACTGTCCCCTCTCAACGTCGGATGGCTTGTCCAGGGCAACCACGCGGGCGTGTCGCGGGTTCCAGTGCTCCATGAACCGCCTGATGGTTCCACCCTTCCCTGCCGCGTCCCTGCCTTCAAACAGGATGATCAGCCTTTCGCCCGTATCCCTCATCCAGTTCTGTAGCTTGATGAGTTCCACCTGGAGAGGCAGCTTGAGGGCTTCGTATTCCTTGCCCTTCATCCTCTGCGCATACGGGTACAGGTTCTCCCTGAAGTACCGTATGCGGTTCTCCGCGCCAATGTGAGTTGGGTCTTCGATGGGTTTGGCATTGGGAATGCCCCCCTCCGTCTCGGTTGAGACTTCCGCGAACGCCCCTGTCACCAGGTTACCTGCGAAAAAACCATCGTTGTTCGTGCTCTTCTCATTCATAGCGCCACCACCCGTTTAGAGATGCTTGGGAGTATGTTACGACGGACGTGCCATAAATTCAAAGATTCAGCATTTCGCCAGGTGGAGATTCGGCATTAAAAAGATGTTTACCTCTGTGCGATCCGCTGTGACTTATGTCCTGTAAGCATGTCCATGGTCATAGCCTCAGTTTATCGGCACGTATCACCAGACGACCATTCAGTCGTATAATCTGTCGGGTGCTCGGACCAACGTTGAACCTGCAAGGAATCAGATCAGATGGACCTATACGTGCTTAGACACGGTGTAGCCGAAGAACGAGACAGTATCAGGTATCCTGACGATCGAGAACGCCCGCTCACCTCCAATGGACTTAAACGGTTAGCGCGGCAGGTCAAAGGAATGAGCACGCTGAAAATCTGCCCCGACGTCATCGTCACCAGTCCCCTGGTTCGGGCAGTCCAGACGGCAGAAGTGGTCCGTAATGGACTGGCCGAGGTGAGACAGTTGGAGGTCTCAGACAGCCTGGTCCCCTGGGCGGATCCGCAGGAGATTCTCGTAGAACTTCGAGACACGCACGCAACAGGCAGTGTGATGGTAGTCGGACATGAACCGCACCTGAGCAGCCTGATCTCCCTTGCCTCGTCCGGCACGCTCAACTGCTCAATCAGACTGAAGAAGGGAGCGCTCTGCAAGCTGCGCATTCCTGGGCCGGATCCCGGGCGTTGTGGACGTATCGAGTGGTCGCTGACACCGAAGCAGATGATGAGAATGGGATGAAGGGTGCAACCGACCTCCCACGCCGCGATGCCGGTCACATTCCTTGACGTTCCTAGTAATTCTCAGTTGCAATTCTGCTCCCATTCTTTGAACTGTCCTGAACAGCGTCCCACACCGACCCCTTGGGAATGGCTCGCGTGCGTCTGACGCTACCGACGACCATGCCACGAATCTACCGAGGATGGTGGGTAGTCTCCGCCCCGTTCCTTGCCGCCGCGCTGGGAACCGGAGCCGGGCAGTATGGGTTCGGAATCTTCATCGCGCCCCTGGAGGAGACCTTCGGTTGGAGCCGCTCCCAGATAAGCGCGTCACTTTCGTTTACGGCTGTGGGCAGCCTGTTGGCCCCAATGCTCGGCAGGTTTATCGACCGTTATGGCGCCAAGCCTGTAATGGCCGGTTCGCTGGCCCTCGTAGCATTGAGTTTTGTTATCCGACCCATGATGACCGAGCTGTGGCACTGGTACGCCTTGAGCTTGCTCCAGTACGCCGGTTACACAGGTGCTTCGATGCTGCCCGCTGGCAAGCTCGTCGGACTCTGGTTCAGGCGGACCAGGGGACGCGTCATGGGGCTGACCGCGATGGGCAACAACTTCGGCGGTCTGGTGTTCCCACCCCTGATGGGATGGATGCTCCTCCTCATGTCATGGGAGGCGACCTATGTCGCCTTGGGCATCATGACGGTGATGTTGCTCATATTCACGCTGGTGACAGTTCGCGACTCGCCAACAGAACGCGACCTAGAACGAGGATCACGTGAATTTGAGGGTGGAGGGGCCGTCCAGGTTACGGGACGAACTGTGGGACAGGCCCTTCGAGACAAGTCGTTCTACGCGATCGCCGTTGCCATCACCCTCGGAACCTTTACTTACTCCGCGATCATTCCCCAGATCATCCCGCACCTTCTCGATGGCGGGACTACGCTCGGAATCGCCTCTCTGGTTCTAAGCCTTTACGCCATTGCCGGAATGATCGGCAAGTTCGTCATGGGACTCGTAGCTGAGAGGTTGACTTCTCGGTACGCGCTGATGATGAACTTCGTCGGGCAGGCCGTCTTTCTGCTAGCGATAATTCGGGCAGACAATCCGATGGTCATGTGGACCGCAGTCCCCATCTTGGGAATCTTTAACGGTGCGTTCGGAGCATTGTTCCAACTCGTGGTGCAGGACGCCTTTGGAATTCGCTACTTCGGCAGCATAATGGGACTGATCAACTTCGCGACGCTGGTGTCGTTCTTCTTCGGACCAATCCTCGCAGGGGCGTCGTACGACATAACGGGAAGTTACACGGTGGCTTTCGTTGCTGTGGCCGCAATGTTCGCAACGGCTGTGATAGCGCTGACGCAGGCCAGACCTGGTTCACAGGTGACCTGAACTCTCCCAACTGGCTTATAGCCCCATCAAGGCCGGGTAGGTACCTACTCGTACCTCCGGGACCACCGTCCTCGTTGGACTTCTTCCCGGCCTCTGGCGATGTCTGCGTACCTGCGCTCGTTTCTGTCCATCACCGTTGCCTCTGGGACCCTCCTGAGTGACACGTTCCCCTGCGGCCTTAGGTCGGATGCTTCCTTTGTCAGGGCGGCGCCGTACAGGAAGATCATTCCGGCAACGTGAGACCAGATCAGGAGGAGAATCACGGATGACACCGAACCGTAGAGCAAGCTGCGCTGGCTCGCTAAGTTGGCGAACCAGAAGAACCCGTACTTGGCAATTTCAAACAGGAGGACTGATACGATTCCTGCAAAAGTTGCGTCGCTCCAGCCGACTTCCCGATTGGGAAGGTACCTGTACACGACTATGAAGACTATCGCTGCAATGAGAAACGGAGTGAGGATTGAAGCGACCTGCGCCAGTACGAACAGGAAGCGGTCGAGCGGTACCCCAACCGTTGGAAGGTCCTCAAGCACGGCGAGGGACACCTGTAGGATAATCGTCAATCCCACCGAGGTGAGAAATAGAAGGACGCCAAGGAATACGATCCCAAAGGTAGAGAGAGTTACATCGATCATTCGACGCGGCTCGCATTCAAACACGCGGTTTACACCACGGTTGGCGGCCATGAAGAGGCCCTGGGCACCGAAAAGCATTGCCCCCACAGCAATCAGGCTCGCGAATAGGCGCGCTTCAAAGAGATGGTCAATCGCCTCTTCCAAAAACTCCTTGGAACTGGGAAAGTAAAAGACGACAACTTCAGCCACTGTCGACCTGATTACGGACGCTTCGATGAAGCTGGACAGCCCTACGATCACAAGCGCCACGAGCGGGAACAGGGCCAACAGCATGTAGTATGCGAGTGCGGCGCCGGTATCGAATCCGTTCACTGCGAGCAAGGTCTTCACCGCCCGCCATATTGCGACCCCTCGCCAGGAGTGAGGCCGGTCCCTCAGCTGGTCCGACAGGTCGGCCAATGCCTCGGTAATGGAGTCCCTGATGTTGGGAGTTAGCCGGCTGATGGGTGCATCGACCACTGCCATAATCTCCAGCCGGACTGAATCACCCGTTTCTGTCCCCTGCGAATACGCTGCCTCTACACAGCCCTGAGCAGCGCCCATTACCGCGTCCGTGGACGTCACGCCATACGTTCGCGAAGCCCTGATGACCTCCCTGACTATAGTCCTCGCCACCGTGGTGACATCCTCTCCAGACTGTGCACCGCTCGTGAGCAGGGACGACGCGGTATCCCGCGTGGACTGGAACATGTCACCGGATGTCGCAATTACGCCGATGACGACGCCGTGGATCGCGGGTGCGACGACATCCTGGAACTCGCCTCCGAGCTCTCTGACGGCATCGACAACACCTGCCGAAGCCTGGGCACTGACGTCCTCTGGATGTAGCCCGGCTGAGGCCGCACCCACAATTGCACCCTCGACCGCTCTCTGGCTCACCTCAGGCATGCTTCCGCCCATCTCGGTTGAGCTCCGAACGGCGGCCGAAACGACGTCCTTTACGACCGGGCGACCCACTCTTGCGACTCTACCCGTGCTCTCGACGACACCAATCACGGCGTCGCGTACGAATCCGGTTGCTTCGCCGGTGATTTCGTCGGTCGCCTTGATTGCGCCGTTGACGGCGTCAACAGCCGCGCTACTGGCGTCGGCACCGATACTACGCGTGCGACGGAGGGCTGATCCTAGACCGAACAGGCCGGACCGTTTCTGAGGTGGGGGTTCCAGCGGGAGATCCATCGGATCATCGCTGAAGGTATCATTGTTTGGATCGCGCGCCAAAAATGGCTCCAAGTTCGAGCGCCTAATTGAGTATGACACTCGGTAAAGGTTTCCGCAATGGTCAATCGCGAATTGCGGTGGAATTCACGTCACCATCGCCGGTGAAATTGAGTCGAATACCCACGCGCGTACGGTCGTGTACAGGCAAGAACTCTGGTCTCGGTGGTTACAGGTGGTTTCCCAATACCGAGCTTACATGAACCGCCTCTTGCAGCGTCGGCCCAAAGTGCGTGCCTTCGCTGGTAGGCCCTCCTCAGTCTGTCCACGCCAGTGCCGCTGTGCTACGGTCTCCATGCACGAACAGGACCCCACAGGAGCACGCTATGACAGACGAGATCGACCGCATACTATCGGAGAGTAAGACTGTTGCCGTCGTGGGTATGTCGCCCCGGCCGGATAGGCCCAGCCACTACGTGGCGAAGTACCTGTTGGAGAACGGTTACGACATAGTTCCAGTAAATCCCCAGGTCGACGAAGTCTCGGGATTGAAGAGCTATCCTGACCTTAAGTCAATTCCGAGGCACATCGACCTCGTCGACATCTTTCGGCGATCCAGCGAGGTAGCACCCATCGTCGACGAGGCTATCGAGATCGGATCGCAGTTTGTCTGGATGCAGGATGGCGTAGTCGACGAGGAAGCCGCCGCCAAGGCTCGCGCGGCAGGGCTGACCGTCGTGATGGACAACTGCACATTGCGCGAACACAGCCGGAGGTTCGGAGAATCCGGCGACCGTTAGCCGGCCAGGACCGACTCCTCGTACAGCTCGAATCGCTGGCGAATCATGTCGCAGGCTAGTTGAAGACCTTCAAACACCTGCTCCGCAGTGGTGTCTGCAGCGAAAGTCCCGAAAATAGCATCATCTGTGTGCTGGGCACTGATCCTCGCCCTGTACAGCCAGCGGGTGTATCCTCTGACCCAGTCTGCCAGTACTGGCGATACGTGCGACTGAAACCAGAGCCGGTCTCCGGAACCGCAGGCCTGTGCGACGAGGGAGAACTCCGGCCCGGTGCGTGGATCGCCGGACTCACTTACTTCGATGTTGAACTCAACTCCTGCCTTCTCAAAGGGAAGTCGAAGGCATAGATTGAGGTTTACCTGATCAGTCATAACTCGATTACTCCAGCAGTGACGCCTGACGTTCCGTCAGCTCTATTGGAAGGTTCTTCTCGGGCCTTATCGGCCTGCGCTCGATGAACGCCAGTCTGCGCTCCTCAGACTCTTCCGACTCTGGATAGTCGGATGCGTATCTTTCCGTTGGGCTCGGCTCAGCTTCCAGGTACTCAGCAGATTCGTTGAAGGTGATCTTCTGCAACTGGAGGATTACCGGGCTATTGTTCTTGATCAGGTTGCAGTACCTGACTGTTTCGTCCCTCAGCTGTTCATGAGGAACTACAGAGTTCGCAAGTCCCATCTCCAGAGCCTGCTGGCCGGAGTATTGCTGGGTGAGCATCCAGATCTCACGTGCGCGCTTCTGCCCGACGACGTGGGCGAGATACCCGACACCTGCCCCGGACGCGGGACTACCCACCCTGGGCCCCGTCTGTCCGAATATGCTTCTGGTGGACGCCACAGTGAAGTCGCAGGTGTAAGCGAGGATGTTTCCAGAACCGATTGCATACCCGTCGACCATAGCGATGATCGGTTTGGGGATGTGCTTCACCAGGTCCATGAAAAGGCCTTCGTCCGTTCCTGAATACTCGGGGCTGGTCCTGTCCTCTCCCTGGTCCCTCCCGGAACAGAAGGCGTTGGGCCCGGAACCCGAAATAACCACTACACGAATGGACTGGTCATTGCCAGCATCCTTTAGGGCCACTCCCATCTCATCCGTAGTCCGCCCGCGAATGGCGTTATACACCTCTGGGCGGTTGATTGTGAGCCAGGCGATACCATCGTCCTTCTCATAGATGATGTCAGTGAATCTCAATCGCAGACCTCCTTGGTCGTTCAACGCTGACAATACTATCCCAATTCAACCCTCCTGAGAACGACTGCGGTTGAGAGGGAACTAATCGCCAATCTATAATCGGCCTATGTTGGTCCGAGAGCTTGGAGAGTTCGACCTCATCGACCGCCTTGAGTCGTCGATACGTGACAGGAACGATAGACAGATCGCCCTTCTACGCGACCTTCGAGTTCACGTCGAGGTTGGTATAGGGGACGACGCGGCGGCCTGGTCGTACACTGAGTCCAAGGTGGTCGGAACGACTGATGCGATGGTCGAGAACATTCACTTCATCGTGGGCAAAATGCCTTGGCGTGAACTCGGATGGAAGGCCCTGGCATCCAATCTCAGCGACGTTGGCGCCATGGGCTGCTCGCCGACATTCGCTCTGGTCACACTCGGACTCAGGGGCGATCTGCCCGTGCCCGGCCTGGTTGAAATGTACGCCGGCATGATGGATGTCCTGGAGCTGACTGGCGGGGCGCTGGCGGGAGGCGACGTGGTCCGCTCAGACACGTTCTTCGTAAGTGTCTCTCTTGAGGGGATTGCCGAGGCCGGTGCGAGTGTTCTCAGGCGTGACTGTGCCCAACCGGGCGACGCCATCGCGGTTACCGGCAATCTTGGCAGCTCGGCTGGAGGACTCAGACTCATCCTCGAAGAGTCAGCGAGGAATGGTCTGAGCCTGAGCACGATATGCCACCTATCCGCAGCCCACAACAGGCCTGTCCCGAGAGTGGCTGAGGGCACTACCCTGAGAAGGCTGGGAGTGAGGTGTGCGATGGACATCAGCGATGGGCTCACAGCGGACCTTGCCAAGGTCTGCGCCGCGAGCGGACTTTCGGCACGGATCGAGACCAATAGCCTGCCCGCCGACGCTCACCTTAAGACCGCATTCCCAGATGACTGGCTTCAAATGGCATTGGGCGGCGGGGAAGACTACGAGCTTGTGTTCTGCGCCGATGACGGCACGATGGACAGGGTCCTCCGTGAACTGGGGTCGGAAGTTAGCGTCATCGGAAGGATGGCGGACGGCGCCCCGGGCGTCAGCGTGGTCGGGAGCGATGGGACAGAAGTCATGGTAGGCACCTCTGGATGGGACCACTTCTCCAGTTAAAATGGATAGAGCCACCGTCTGGATAGAAACCGAATCGAAGTTCCGCCCAACCGAGATCATGGGTGACCTTCGAATAGTCGCGGAGACGCTATACTTTCCCATGCGCCTGGTTGGCTTCTGGGACGAGGCTGCCGACACCCACATGTGCCCGGAGACGGAGCTTGCACGACCCTGCCCGCACAACGTGCCTGAAGACGATCCGACATTCGTCCCGTACACGCGCTCGATGGAGCGGCTGAAACAGGCAGTGGTCGAGGTTGTTTTCCCTCATGCCAACGTCCGCATGTTCTTAAGTTGATGACGACCATTACCGATCGCAAATGATAGAGGAGACCCAATGACTTCAGCAGCTAATCTCAGAAGCTCTCTGGCTCCTTACGACGAGTTCCCACTACAGGACCTGCTCAAGAGGGCAATCGATAGAGGACCCCGTAAGGTCGCGATCATTGACGGTGACAACACCTACAGCTATTCGCAACTTGGCGAATACTCCGACAGGCTCGCGTCGGCACTGGCTGGTCTGGGTGTGAGTCCCGGTGACCGCGTCGCGATACTGGCTCCAAACTGCGTGGAATTTGTGATCTCGTTTTACGGCATCGTCAAGGCTGGCGCGATCGTCACCACCGTAAACTCAGGATACCGGGAGCGGGAAATCGCTCACCAGCTAAACGACAGCGGAGCCGAAACGCTCATAGTTCATCCAGCGCTCAAACCAATGTCTGATGCTGCTCGCAGCGAAACGCCGGCATTGACTCGAGAGATCGTGATTGATCCTGATTCCTCAGAACCCAACTCCTTCTGGGGCCTACTGGAAAACGCGTCGCCAGTCCATCCCTCGATTCCCGTCGACCCAATGAACGATGTCGCCGTACTTCCCTACTCCTCCGGTACGACGGGACTTTCCAAGGGGGTGATGCTCACCCACTTCAATCTCGTGTCCAACGTCCAGCAATTCTTGGACCGCAGGAATGAAGCGACTGTTATCGGGCCCGACGATGTTTTGCTCACACACCTGCCCCTGTTTCACATATATGGCATGAACGTCCTGATGAACGGGGCCATTGGTGCGGGCTGCGCTCAAGTGATGATGGGCCGGTTCGACATGGACGAATTCCTTGCCCTCATGTCTCGCCACCGGGTGACGGTGCTGTTTACGGTCCCACCGGTAGGGCTAGGGCTGACGCAGTATCCCGGCGTCGCAGAGCACGATCTCTCCTCACTCAAGGTAGGCTTCTTCGGAGCAGCGCCCCTATCAACGGAGATGCAGCTTCGCATTCAGGAAGTTATGGGGTTCCCTATCATCCAGGGATATGGCATGACCGAGGCGTCTCCGGTTACCCACTCGGACTTCCTCGAGCCACACCTGACTCGACACGGCTCCATTGGCCCCGCTCTCCCCGACACTGAGCAAAAGGTCGTCGACGTCGAAACCGGCGAGACCGAACTACCACCGGGGGAGATCGGCGAACTCATGGTCCGAGGCCCGCAGGTCATGAAGGGTTACTACAACAACTCCGAGGCGACCCGCGAAACGCTCACGGATGATGGCTGGCTGCATACCGGCGACATAGTCAGGATGGACTCTGACGGCTACGTCTGGGTGCTGGACAGGCTCAAGGAGCTAATCAAGTACAAGGGCTTCCAGGTCCCGCCCGCAGAACTAGAGGGCGTACTCCTGGAGCACCCCAGCATCTCAGATGCCGCTGTCATAGGTAAGGAAGACCTAGAGTCCGGCGAGATTCCGAAGGCGTTCGTGGTAACGACACCCGGCACCGAGGTCTCAGCCGAAGACGTCATGAGCTTCGTTGCTAAGCGCGTAGCGACATTCAAGCATGTACGCGAGGTCGAGTTTATCGACGCCGTCCCGAAGAACCCTTCAGGCAAGATCCTGCGCAGGAACCTGGTCGAACTCGAACGGAGCCGCTCATAGCTTTACGATGCTGGAGTGCACGATGTTGGATACTTGGTCCAGTCTCACGCTGTGCCATGGCTCCGGGGCCATGCAGTTGGTCAGATAGCTGAACGATACGCCTGACTCAGGGTCTGCCCACGAGTACGACGTGCCTGCCCCGCCGTGGCCGTACGTAGTCGGCGATGCAAGTGTCCCCAGCCCCCTTATCGTAGGAGTGAGGCCTCTGACGTGAGGACCCATGCCCCTGTGCATCGGCATACCCATGTTCTCGTCGACACGATCGCCCGTGTGATTGCGTGCAGCGAACTGTATGGTTCTAGGAGCCAGTACCCTGTTGCCGTCCAGCACTCCTCCGGCCAGCAGCATCTGATAGAAGGTGGCCATACCAGTCGCCGTGCCGTAGCCACCCCCTCCGGGAATGCCTGCCGCACGCCATGCCCGCGTATTGCGGGCAGACTTCACCATCGCTTCGTCCTTGAACTCGTGGATGTCGGCGCAGCGCCCGTCAGCTTCCTCGCTCACCCCTACGAATACCTGGTCATCCAGTCCAATGGGCTCCAGCAGGGACGTCCGGATGTGATCGCGATAGTCAGTTCCTGTGATGGCTTCGATCACAACCGCTACCACCCAGTGGGCAGCCAGACCGTGGTAGTGGACCCTGGAGCCGGGCGTCCATTCAAGACTGAAGTCGGATACAACGCCCCTGAGCAGCTCATGGTCCTCCCAGGCCGCTTCCGGTACATCGGCAGATGGAAACCCGCCTTGATGCGTAATGACCTCGAAGAGAGTAATCTCACCTTTTCCATTCGCGGCGAACTCCGGCACATGGTCGCTCACCTTGTCAGCGAACCTTAGCGCTCCAGCCTCGACGAGTTGCCACAGCGCCGCGGTAACTATGACCTTCGTCTGTGAGAACATCAGCCACAGTGTCTCTTCGTTCGCCGAATCATCTGTGGGATCGATCTTCGCGCGTCCGAAAGTCCGGCTCTTCACCAGCTTCCCGTTCCTCGCCACCGCAACCTGCGCGCCCGGGTATCGGTCTTCTGCAATGTGCCTTTCAATGAGCGCGTCGAGCCTGCAAAGCCGGTCTGGGTCCAGACCAGCAGACTCGGGACTTGCAGTAGGTAGTAGCGGTCTTGCGGTGGTTGTAGCCATCTGGGATCTCCTTCTGCGGTTGACCTCGACTTTCGGCAATTCTACACTTCGCGTCAATCAAAGGAGACAAAGTAGCAAGTAGATATGTCAGCCCGTTACGACACAGACCCCCTCTTTGTAGACCTCTACGAGCTTACTATGGCTCAGGCCTATCTCCAGAGTGGCCAGACCGGACACGCAACTTTCAGCCTGTACTTTCGCAACTTCCCTTCGAATAGGAGCTACTACGTCTTTTGTGGCCTGGAGTCGGCCATCAGGTACCTGGAGGATCTCAGGTTTTCCGAGTCCGACCTGGACGACCTGGAGCGTCTGGGACTGTTCGACAGCAGCCTATTGGACTACCTGGAATCCCTTGAGTTCACCGGCTCGGTGAGGGCGATGCGTGAGGGGGAGATCTTCTTTCCCAACGAGCCCGTCATCGAAGTGTCCGGGCCGATCATCGAGTGCCAGATCGCCGAGACGTTTCTCATTAACCAGGTCAACCTCGAGTCCATGCTGGCAACCAAGGCCTCTCGCGTAGTGGAAGCTGCCGCGGGGCGTCAGGTCGTGGACTTCGCATCTCGTCGCACGCACGGGATCGACTCTGGTCTGAAGTTTGCTCGGGCCTCCTACATTGCCGGATTCGACGGTACGAGCAACGTCCGGGCCGCGTCAATGTACGGAATACCTGCTGTAGGCACGATGGCGCACTCGTACATATCAACCTTTGAGTCAGAGACCGAGGCATTCAGCAACTACGCCAGGTCGTTCCCGGAAACGAGTACATTTCTTGTAGACACTTACGACACCCTGGGAGGTGTGCGAAGCTCAATCGAAGTGGCACGAGAAATGCGCGCGAGGGGGAGCAGTCTGAGAGCTATAAGACTCGATAGCGGCGACATGGCCGTCCTGTCAAATCAGGCTCGCGAGATGCTGGATCAAGCCGGACTGCAAGACGTTCGAATTATCGCCAGCAGCGGACTAGACGAGTACTCGATCTCCGGGCTCGTGGCTTCGGGCGCCCCTATAGACGGATTCGGTGTTGGAACTCGCGTCGGCGCTTCTGCCGATGCCCCTTTCACGGACTTCGTGTACAAGCTGGTTGAGTACGATGGCGTGCCGATGATGAAGCTCAGCCAGGACAAGGTGTCACTGCCTGGGCCAAAGCAGGTGCTCAGGGTCTGTGACGGCGCAGGTAAGTTCGCATACGATGTTCTCACAGGCTCAAATGAGGCTATATGTAACGAAAATTCAAGTCCTCTCCTTGAATTGGTGATGCAAGACGGTAGGCTAACCAGACCGCTCTCCGACCTCAATAGTGTTCGGCAATACCATAGGGAGCGGATCTCTTGCCTTCCGGGTCCCCTACGAGGAACAGCACCAGAGGAGAGCTATTCCGTCAAGACTTCAGACGAGCTCGACGCGCTTGCCCAGGAGCTTAGTAGTCGACCAAGATGACGGCGACATCCAATGCTGATCTAAAACAGAAACGTTAGTGAGAAAGAGAGATCACCAATTGGCCAGAATACCCTACGTTGACCGGGACGCTCTATCAGGCAGGGCCCTGGAGACTTACGACCGGATAGCTGAGACCCGAGGTTCAGTAGAGCCCGACACGCCCATGCCAAACTCATTTAGGACACTTCTCAACAACCCGGATGCTGCCGCCGCTGTCGGACAGCTGGGTGAGTACCTGCGGTTCAACTCCTCGCTCGACCCTTCCGTAAGGGAGATCGCCATTCTCTCCGTTGCCAAACAGACAGGTAGCGAATACGAGTGGGCACATCATGAGCCGGTGGCGCGGTCTGTGGGAGTCAGGGAAATCGTTATTGAGAGCATTCATGCGGGGCGTGCACCTATGGGACTTCCCGCCAAGGAGGGCGTATTCGCCCAGGCGGCCAAGGAGCTGGTAGACAGCGGAGATCTGACTGACCGTACCTTCCAGGCCATTGAACATCTGCTCGGCCCATCGGGTGTGGTGGACTTCATTGTGCTGGTCGGCTACTACGCGATGCTTGCCACGGCCCTGAGAGCCCTCGGCGTCGAAATCGAAGAAGAGCTTGGCTCCGAGTGAGAGCGCTAGTCCGCTGCTCCTGACTCCTTCATGCCGGCGATGTCCTGAGATGAGTAGCCCAGCTCGACCAGTATCTCCTCTGTGTGCTGCCCTACCGTAGCGCCGAGCGACCTAATCGAACCTGGCGTCTCTGACAACTTGGGACCGATTCCAACCTGCCTGATGGGTTGTCCATCCACTTCTCCGGCCTCCACCATCATGCGCCGGTGTAGGTTCTGAGGATCATCGACTACTTCGTCCAGCGACCCGACCTTCGCGACTGCAATGTTGTTAACTCCCGAGAGGAGGCCCCACCACTCGTCGCGGTCCTTCGTTGAGAACTCGCGCTCCAGTTCGGCCTTGACGAACTCTGCCCTTTCGGGCTCGAACTGGCCCTCGATCAGGTCCTCCCGGCCTAGAGTCCGGCACAGGGTGGCCCAGAACCATGGCTCAATGCAGCCGACGCTGATGTAGCGACCGTCCCTGCACCTGTACACGTTGTAATAGGGTGCGCCGCCGTTCAGTCCCATTTCGCCGCGAGTGGGGACACTTCCTGTTGCGAAGTACTCGGACATGAGCGAAGCCAGCATATAGGCCACTCCGTCGGACATAGCTATGTCGACGTATTGCCCTTTTCCCGTGTGCTGCCTTGCCATCAGTGCCGCAAGGATTGCCATGGCGGCGTGAAACCCGCCTCCAGCATAGTCCGCAACTATGTTGTACGGAATGACTGGCGCGCCATCGGCAGCACCGATAACCCCCAACGCTCCCCCAACCGAAATGTAGTTGATATCATGCCCGACCAGATTCGAATACGGGCCGTCCTGTCCATAGCCTGATAGGGAGCAGTACACGAGGCGCGAGTTGATCTCCCTTAGCGTTTCGTAGTCGCACCCCAGCCTGCTGACCACACCGGGTCGAAATCCCTCAACAAATACATCGGCGTCTCTAACCAGCTTGTGGAGTGCTTGCTGCGCTTCACGATGCTTCAGGTTGAGGGCGATGCTTCGCTTGTTGCGGTTGAGAGCGTTGAAGGCTGCCCGGCGTTTAGCCTCGACTTCGTCAGAATCAGATGTCCGTTCCCGCGCCATTCGACCGCCGCCGGGCTCCTCTACCCTAATGACATCAGCACCCAGGTCCCCGAGGACCATTGTGCAGAACGGCCCCGGCGCCATCCTGGACAGATCGACAATCTTGATTCCTTCCAGCGCGACCGTCATTCATCACTCCCGATGTCAGGACTGTTCGAGGACTCCATGTTCGAGTAGCTCGTCTATCTTCTTAGAGTCCAGGCCTAAGATATCGCCAAGGATTTCACCGTTGTGCTGTCCGACCAGGGCCTGGGGCATTCTCAACGCCCCGGGCGTCTTTGACAGATGATACGAAAGCCCATCGTACGGCATGGGGCCGCATTCCGCGTGCTCCAGCCACTGGAAGAAGCCCCTGTGCTTCACCTGCGGGTCCTCCCACAGGTCCGCTTGGCTCTGGACGACCCCGGCGGGCACACCAGCGTCCTGCAGCTGGACCATAAGTTCACGAGCCGACTTGTCCCGAGTCCACTCGCCGATCAGGTCGTCGAGTTCAACCGACCGCCCGCGGCGCTCCTCGACTGACGAGTAGCGGGTATCGTCGCCTAATTCTCCCCTGCCCATCTCCACGCACAGCGAGCGCCATTGTGCGTCAGTTGTGACTGCGATGGCTATCCACTGCTCGCCTTCTCCCGTGTAGCGGCGCACCCTGTCCGCGCATCGGTAAACATTGTGAGGCGCCGATACGTCATCCTCGTTGCCGCGCCGATTCAAGACAGTCCCATGGGTCCTGTAGTCCATGATGGCTGGAGCCAGGAAGTGTGTAGCGCACTCGTACTGAGACAGATCAAGGTGTTGCCCCTTACCCGTGCTCCTTCTGTACTCCAGCGCCGCAACCAGGGCCGCAGCCGCGTTCGGGGGATTCACGAAGTCTGAGTAGGCTCCGTAGGGGCCGGCCGGTTCGCGGTCGGGCCAGCCGGTGATGTGGTAGAACCCGGCCATCGCCCCAGCTAGCTGGCCGAACCCGGCGAAGCTTGAGTGGGGTCCGGTCTGTCCCTGCTGGCACGTGCTCAAGTAGATGACATCGGGCAACAGCCGTCGGACGTCGTCATATGCTAGTTCCCATCCTGCCATCACTCTCGGCGTGAAGCTCTCAGCGACGATGTCGGGTTTCCAATCCCTGATCAGATTCCTGATGAGTTCCCTGCCCTCCGGCATCGCCAGGTTAAGGCCCAGGCCCCTCTTGCTGGAGTTGTAGTTGGCAGCGAACTGGCTGCGATTGATTCCAGGTTCCGCATCCTTGAAGGGCACTCCGCCTCGCAGAACGTCGGGTCTGGTCACGGATTCAACTCGGATTACGTCGGCTCCGAAGTCGGCTAGATGCTTTGTCGTTATCGGACCGACCCCGACCCACGTGAAGTCAAGCACCTTTATCCCCTCGAAGGGCATAGTGGTGACCCGATTCTTGGCATTCTCACTGCCACTGTTAACTGGCTTGACCGCCACCATGGTCGCCGCTAGCACCTCGTCGTTGTGCTCGCCCAGGCTTGGTGCCGGTCGCCTTAACTGGATGGGACTCGATCCAAATTTGATGAATGGACCCAGGTGTGTCAGCTCCCTACCAAGTGAGGGGTACTCCACGTCATACCAGAACTCCCTGGCATCGAGTTGTTCGCTGCGTGCGATGTCCTCCACCGTATTGCATGGGGCGAGCAGCATCCCGAGTTCAATCGCTTTGTGGAAGAGTTCGAGTTTCGTCTTGGTGGCCACGAACGACTCGAACTCACCCTGTACCGCTTCAAACTCTGCCATGTCCCCCGGGTCGCTCCGGGACACACTTGTAAAATTCCACTCCACCCAGTCGATGCCTAGCAGCCAGTCTGGTGCGACACCTTCTTGGGCCATCCATACGGAGAGTCCTGAGAGAGTTCTTGGAGCTGCCACTAGGCTCACATGCCCGTCCAGGCACCTGTATACGTGCCGGACGGGCACCTGTCCCCTCGAACGAAATGCCCCATCCCGCTCCATGTTCACTCCATGAAGTGGTGGAAACGGAGTGGCGTTCATGAGTGTCCACATGACGGCTGTCTGCATGGAGACGTCTACGTGCTGACCCTCGCCGCTCTTTTGCCTGTGCCAGAAGGCAGCCATCGTGCCCGCCACCGCGTGTGCGGCTGCATGAAGTTCAGCCTGTGGCGCGCTCACGCGAACGGGAGGCCGGTCCGAGTCTCCACATAGGTATTGCATTCCCCCCATCGACCAGGCTACGAGGTCAGGAGCTTGATGTCGGGCGTACGGGCCGGTCTGGCCATAAGGGGTAATGGACGTATAGACAAGTCCCGGATTAATGGCAGATAGTTCAGAGTAGCCCAAGCCCCTGTCGTCCATCACGCCTGGCCTGAATGACTCGAGAAGGATGTCAGCGCCACCAGCTAACGCTTTGAACTGATCCCGGCCACCTTGAGAGTCGATATCTAGAGACACACCGCGCTTGTTGACGCAGTACGCTGCCCAGAAGAGGCTGCGGTCTGGGCCCTCCCGTCCATCCACAAAAGGACCCATTGAACGAGTTGGGCTGCCCTCCGGAGGCTCAATCTTGATGACGTCCGCGCCGAAGTCCGCAAGGACCTTTCCGCACCAGTTGAATCCGCCCTCCGTGAGGTCGAGGACCCTGTACGGCGAAAGTGGCTGAATGTCGCTTGCTGAAGTGGTCATGGCGGGGTGCTGCCTCGGCCGAGGCGACACCCAGCGTATTTCAGGGCGACGGGACTGTCAATCAGAAGCTAGTCTGCAGCCTGCCGAACTGAGGCCTTGTCAGGCGTGGGGGCTGTTGGAGCCTCAGGGGCCTCCGGCTCGGGCTGGTACGCCTTACCCTTGAAAGCTGATGCTACGACTCCGACCAGCACCACAACCGCCATAATCGAATAAGCCACTCTCAGCCCCGAGGTGAACGCCGAGAGCAGACCCTCGCTGCCCTCAGAAGTTACCCCTGCGAGGCTCGGCTCGAAGCCCAGTGACCCCATCGTGGCGGTCACAATTGCCGTAGCTATAGCAATGCTGCACAGGTTGCCCGAGTTCCGAACAAGGTTGAGGAATCCTGATATTACTCCGAACTTGCTCGGCTCGACCGCGCTTAGTATGGACGAATTGTTCGGAGCATTGAATAACCCTATTCCGGTGCTCTGCATTATCATGCCGACCATAGCGATCCAGAATGGCGTGGTCGGCTGTAGGGTCGAAAGGATCAATAGACCACAGGCCGATACGATCAGCCCACCCATCGTGAACCACCTCCAGCCGAACCTGTCGGACAGGCGTCCACTGAGCGGCCCCGTGATTATCATGCCGACCGCGCCGGGCACGATAATCAGCCCAACTTGCCCTGGAGAGAGGCCAAGAACAGCCTGCAGGTAGAAGGGCATCAGGAAGCGCACCGACTGCATTCCAAGGAAGTTCAGGAAGCTTGCCAGAACTCCTAGCGCGAACAGCCGCCGCTTGAAGAGGCGTATGTCCATCATCGGGGACGGACTGCGCAACTCCTGCGCCACGAACGCGGTCAGCAGAGTAGCCGATCCCACAAATGCAGCGACGACAAACGGGTGGCCGTAGCCGATGGAGGGTGCCCATGTCATCCCATTCAGGAATGCAATCAGGGCTCCAGTGGACAGTGCCGCGCCAATCCAGTCGTAGCTGATTCTCGTTCCCCTGGTCTGTCCGACCCTCGAGGAGTCGATTAGCACCGATGCGGCGATGATTGCCACAGTTGCCATCAGGGCCGTCCCGAAGAACACCCACTGCCAGCCAAGGACTTCCACAATGAAGCCCCCGATCGCCGGCCCGGCTACTCCTCCCGCCCCAACGATGCTCATCTGGAGGCCGAGTGCCTTGCCCCTCTCCTCCGGAGGGAAGCTCGCGACGATCATCGCCATGGACGTGCCCTGCGTCATCGCCGCCCCGGCGCCCTGCACAATCCTGATGATGATCAGTGAGTTCATGTCAGGAGCCAGGCCTGCGACACAGGCGGCGCCAACGAATATGACGAATCCAATCAGGTAGATGCTCTTTCGGCCCGCCAGGTCTGCCAGACGGCCCATTGGGAGGAGGAGTGCGCTGATCGTCAGCGTGTATCCGATCAGGACCCACTGCGTGGTTGGGAGCGCGGTCTCGAAGTGATTGGAGATGCTGGGAAGAGCGACCGCGACGCTGCCCATGTCAGAGACGGACGTGAAGAGCCCGATGGCAAGTGCCAAGAACGCCCAGTAACGGTAATTCTCGCCTCGGAACAGGCCCATCAGGCCCTGCTCCCGACTAGCTTGAGACAGGCCAGTCCTCCATTCGCCAGGCGGCATCCCAGAACATGTACTCGTACTGGCTGCTCACCATGAACGCTCGCTCCATGGCGGCAAGTTCAGCAGGACCTGCTCCTACGGCGTATCGGTCGACGAAGTCGCGAAGCCAGACCGCCAGTTCCTCGAACTCCGGCGCGTTGTAGGTCTCAATCCAGCGTCCGTACAGCGGCTGGTTTTCGGGAAGGCCCTCTGCGTACAGTTTCTGGCCGATCTCACAGTATCCCCACGAGCAGGGAAGAATGACTGATGCCACTTCGCCCGCCGATCCCTGGTAAGCCGTGTTGATCATGTGCCGCGTGTATGCCCACGTCGTGGGAGACGGCTCAGTTGCCAGCAGCTCCTCTTCCGTGATCCCGAAGTCCGCGCAGAAGCTGACGTGCAGCGCCATTTCCGTGTTCAGGGTCTCGTGAATGAGAGTTGCGAACCAGCCCATGTCGCTCATGTGCGGCGCCTTGGCTACTCCCAGTGAAATCGCCCGGCAGAAGTCGATCAGGAACACGTAGTCCTGCCGCATGTAGTACCTGAACTTGTCAAGCGACAGCGAGCCGTCCCCAATGCCCGTAACGAAGGGGTGACTCTGCTCACGCTCCCACATCGGGGCCGCGCGGCTCCTGAGTTCGTCTGAGAAACCCATTCGACTTACCCCCTGTTTCCCTACCGGCAGTTCGCTGAGTGCGCCGGGCAATCTAACGTCCCATTATCGTGTATCAGACCCCTTGACACAACCTGACCTTCGTGGCTTAGTGGTAGCCATGACGGAACCGGGATACATCATCGCACTTGACCAGGGCACCACTGGAACAACGGCCATGTTGATAGACGGCACTGGCTCTCCCCTGTGGACGGTCAGTCGTGAGATACGCCAGATCTATCCCCGTCCAGGTTGGGTGGAGCACGATCCCGTCGAGTTGTTCGAGTCTTGCCTTGAGACGATCGATGAACTGCTGGAGATTGCGGAGACTCATCCGAGGTCCATAGTTGGCATAGGGATTACTAACCAGCGTGAAACACTGGTTATGTGGGATCGCCGTACCGGTGAGCCGGTCTCCAACGCAATAGTCTGGCAATGTCGGCGCACGGCAGACCTGTGTGACAGTCTCAAATCCCGGGGCTACGAGGAGATGGTGCGCCGAAAGACGGGGCTACCCATCGACGCGTACTTCACTGGCACGAAGATACGGTGGCTCCTCGACGAAATCCCAGACGGACAACGGAGGGCGATCAATGGCGACCTGGCCTGCGGCACAGTCGACTCCTGGCTGATCTGGAACTTCACCAACAAGCTGGTCCACGCCACTGACGCAACGAATGCCAGCAGGACGATGCTATTCAACATCGATACCTTCGACTGGGACGACGAGCTTCTATCGATGCTCGACATTCCGAGAGCCATCTTGCCGGAGGTAAAGTCGTCCAGCGAGGTCTACGGTCAGGTCGCCGGTGACCTGTCTTCCGGCCAGGTGGTGCCAATTGCGGGAGTCGCTGGCGACCAGCACGCATCGCTCTTCGGCCAGTGCTGCTTCGCTCCCGGCTCGGCCAAGAACACATACGGGACCGGCTGCTTCGCGCTCACGAACACTGGGAGCAGTCGTGTCGACTCCAGCTCCGGCCTGCTCACCACATTAGGCTGGGCCATCGGTGACGAGGTCATATACGCAATGGAGGGAAGTGTCTTCTCGGCCGGCGCGACTGTTCAGTGGCTTAGAGACGGGTTGGGGATATTGGACAATTCTGCAGAGTCCGAGTCATTGGCGAGCGAGGTCGATGACAACGGCGGCGTGTACTTGGTGCCGGCATTCTCAGGTCTCGGAGCACCGTACTGGGACATGTACGCTCGAGGGGCAATCGTCGGACTGACTAGAGGAACGACACGGGCACACTTGGCGCGTGCCGCTCTAGAGTCGATTGCCTACCAGACACGGGACATCCTGGACTTGATGCAGAAGGAGTCCGGTACCCCTGTATCATCGCTCCGCGTCGATGGGGGAGCAACGGCAAACCGGCTGCTGATGCAGTTCCAGGCAGATGTTCTCAGAGTGCCGATTCAGCGCTCGGCCGTCAAAGAGACGACCGCCCTGGGTGCGGCATACCTGGCAGGACTCGGAGTTGGATTCTGGAGCAGCCCGAGCGAGATCGAAGGACTGTGGCAGTCCGACGAGACATTTCATCCATCAATGGACGACGGTGAGCGCCAGAGACTGTATGGAAATTGGCGACGCGCCGTGGACAGGTCTAGGGATTGGGCTTCCGGGTAGGTTCGACCTAAGTGCCAGCCATGTGCTGGATGTATCGCTCCGCTGAATGCCTTACAGCACTCTTGGCTCCAGTCATGACGTTCCTTCCCCACCAGCCTCCGTATATACGATCAAACTCGTAGGGTTCGACAGCATCGAGGATCGCCTTCACCTTGGCCTCCGACATCGGAATCAGGTTCGGATAGCTCGTCATGAAGCTCACGAATCGCCTGTCAGGCACGACGGTTATGCTGTCTCCTACGAACAGAGCCCCCGCACCGTTGGCACCATCGGCCCAGTGCAGAACCGCGCTCCCGTCGAAGTGACCTCCACACTGAATGATGGTCACGCCCGGGACAATCTCCAGAGGCTCCCCGTCCCAGTACTCTATCGCAGGGTCATGTCGCATCACATGCTCCCTGTCAGCTTCGGGAATAATTATTGGAGCGCCGCCAAATGCCCTGCTGTACTCCACATTGCTGTCGTAGAAGTGAGGGTGCGAGAAGCAGATGTAGTCGATGCCGCCGACACCTTCGATTGTCGAGACCGCATCGTCATCCAATAGGCTCACACAGTCGTACAAGACATTGCCCTGCGCAGTTTGAACGAGCAACGCCCGTTGACCGATAGTGAATGACGGTGAAATTCCAATGCCAAGAAGACCAGGTTCTTCTTCCCGGATGTCGTTTCGATACCCGCCTCTGACCAGCTCGTCCATCGTGGTCCACTGCTGCCCGTCCCAGCCCACGTACTGCCTCGGGTCCAGACAGATCGGACACTCGCGAGGAGGCTCAGCAGTCTCCCCGAACTGCACGCCACAGGTCCTGCAGATATAATTCGGCATTGGGCGCCTCCTTGTCAGTCAGTCCGAGCGCGCAGGACTTTAGGGGTGTCGCGCACGACGTTGGTGATATACCTTGTACACTATACCAATCAGAAAGTGACCAGGAGAGATCGACTATGGGGTCAGACTCCCGTCCCGAAACTATCGGCGACCTTCGCGCCTCTGGCTACAAGGTACTCCCAGTCAAGGAGGAGCTCAGACGCAACCTTATTCGGAAGATACGGGCGAATGAAGAGCTGTTCCCAGGCATAGTCGGGTTTCACGAATCTGTAATTCCGCAGTTGGAAAACGCGATCCTGGCGGGGCAGGACATCATACTGCTCGGCGAACGCGGACAGGCCAAGTCCAGGCTTATCAGGCACATGGTCGAGTTGCTGGATGAGGTAATTCCATGCCTGGAGGGCTGCGAACTCAATGACAACCCGTACGATCCAATAAGTCCCGAGGGCAAGGAGATGGTCGCCGACTTGGGCGACGACGCACGCATCTCATGGCTCCCAAGGGAGGACCGGTACGCTGAGAAGTTGGCGACTCCCGATATTACGGTGGCCGACCTCATCGGCGAGATCGACCCCATCAAGGTCGCCGAGGGCCGCTACCTGTCCGACGAGCTCGCGATTCACTATGGGCTGATCCCGCGCACCAACAGGGGCATCTTCAGCATCAACGAGCTCCCCGACCTCTCAGAGCGCATCCAGGTGAGCCTCTTCAATCTGATGCAGGAGCGCGACGTCCAGATCAAGGGCTATCGAATCATGCTCCCTCTCGACGTAATGCTCGTCTCCAGCGCCAATCCCGAGGACTACACCAACCGCGGACGGATCATCACCCCGCTGAAGGACCGCTACGGTGCCCAGATCAGGACTCACTACCCTCGTGACATCAACGAAGAGATCCAGATCATGGAGCAGGAGCACACAAGGTTCGAAGACGCTGACGATGCCGTTGTGGTTCCTCAATACATGAAGGAAGTGATCGCGGAGATTACAAGCCTCGCGAGACGCAGCCCCGAAGTCAACCAGCGTTCAGGTGTCAGCCTGCGAGTATCGATCGCGAACTACGAGACGGTAATCGGTAGCGCGTTCAAGCGAAGTCTCAGACTGCAGGAAACGGCCAGCCCGCGGGTCAGCGACCTTCCGGCGATCGTCGCCTCAACAAACGGCAAAGTCGAGATGGAGAGCGTCGAGGAAGGCCGGGAGTTCAAGGTAGTGGACGGACTCGTCAAGAAAGCCGTCCAGAACATGTTCAGCCGCTACTACACGGCTCGCGACTTCGAGGCTGTTCTGACCAGGTTCGACGAGGGACTGACTATCGAGGCTGGCACGGATATATCCTCTAAGTCTTACGCGGAAAGACTGCCCCAGATGGCCAACATGAAGGAGATGATCGCCAAGATTGAGGCATCCGACGATCCGTCGGCAATTGCCTCTGCGATGGAGTTCATCCTCGAGGGCCTGTACCTGAACCGCCGGTTGAACAGGGACCAGACTGCGGGCCACATCGTCTTCACAGCCTGATCCGACGGACCTACGCGGTTCTTGCCGCAGACTTTCTTCGAGCACGTCTCCTTTTGCGAGGCCCGGTGATTTTGCCGTTGGAAGGACAGCCCCACGCGAGCACGCATTCAGGGCATCTCGGTCGCTGCGCCTTGCACACTTGCCTCCCGTGCTTGATCAGGTACATGTGAAAGGCGAAGACGTCCTCCGGTGCAACCATCGGCTCGAGAATGTCGTGGGCCTTGTCTGCCGAGATCTTCTTGCCAATTAAGCCAAGACGTTGAGACACGCGATATATGTGCGTGTCCACAGGCATGGCCGGCATGCCAAGTGAGAAGCAGAGAATAATTGCCGCAGTCTTCGGTCCCACTCCGGGCAGGTCTTTGAGCCATGCCTTCGCCTCGTCCATGGGCATTTCACCAAGGAACGACAGGTCGAACGATCCCACGTCTTCCCGAACGATGTTAAGCACCTGCTTGATCCGTACTGACTTCTGCTTGGCAAGCCCGCCCGACCGGATTGCCTCTTCAATGTCCTCTTCAGGCGCGTCAGCTATGGCATCAAGCGTGCCGAACACTTGCATCAGGTTCAGAAAGGCGCGTTCAGAGTTGATGTCTGAGGTGTGCTGGGAGAGGATCGTGTAGACCAGTTCCTCGGCGGGGTTGTACCTCGGTATCCATTCTTCAGGACCATATTCCCCGCCGAGTTGAGACATGACATCTGCGGCTTTAACCCTCGGGCGTCGGGCAGCCATCATCCACCTCCTACTGGTTCAGACGATAGGTCGCGGTGGTCAGATTATACTGCACTGTGCCCGGTGCCCATCGTCCATACTTGACAGAAGTTCTGGCGCTCCATTACTTTCAAACGCGGCTTGGAACTCCCCAGCCGCCAGCCACGGGTGGACGGTTCGCAAGCCGGATCACTGCCTAATTAGACTCGCTATTCTCTTTCTTGGCTCGTGTTGTCGCACTTTTGTGTGAGCTTGGGAGTGAAGCATATGACCCTCGAACTGGTGGTCGACGACCTCGGTAACCCCGACGGTCCCATCAGGCATACGGACCTCATACAGTTATCTGGACTTAACAGGTCCGGCGTGCTGGAAGTGATGTCAGCCATGACGAAGTCACCTGTTGAACGCAGGCGCGAACTTGTCGACCGTATGACTGAGCTGGCTGAAGACAACATCGAACTCGACTTTTCAGCAGTGCTTCGTGCCTGCCTACGGGATAAGGATGCCGAAGTCCGTGCCAAGGCTGCCCAGGGTCTCTGGGACTCTGAAGACCGCACCATCGTACGCCCCCTGATTGACTTGCTGCAGAAGGACGAGGACTCTGCCGTTCGTGAGGCAGCAGCCGGCACCCTTGCCAAGTTCGCAGAGCTTGCCGGAGAAGGCAAATTGGTGAGGCGAGACGTCCAGAGGATCAGTGATGCCCTTCTCTCCGTTGTTGCCAACACTGAGGAACCCATAGGGACACGTTGCAGGGCCATCGAGGCTCTCGCGCCACTGGACTTGGACAAGGTCCGTTCCATCATAGAAGCCGCGTATGCCGACGCCGACGTCAGGATCAGGAGGAGCGCCATCTTCGCGATGGGCAGAAGCTCGGACTCGGGATGGCTGCCAACTGTCATCAAGGAGATGCGAAATCCCGACGCGTCGCTCAGATACGAGGCTGCGACCGCGTGCGGCTTCCTTGGAGAAGACGACACCCTGCCCTACCTGATCAGCCTCCTGAACGACGACGACAGCCTAGTGCAACTAGCCGCCGTCAGGTCACTGGGAGCCATCGGAGGGGACCTGGCACGGAGGGCGCTTCTGCAGGCGATGAAGAGAGGTGATGACGCGATTGAAGAAGCTGCAGAGGAAGCGCTGGCTAACATCGACTTCGACGATGACCCCTTGGGGTTCCGCTATGAGGGCTGAGCTGTTCGGCCCATCGAGATCGTCCCGACGACGTGCCGATTCCGTCACACCACTTAACTGCTTGCCCATTGGTACCCACCGTTGAGCACCGTCGGGATCATCGCAAATCCTGCCGCCGGCAAGGACATTCGCCGGATCGTTGCGCAGGGAAGGTTCGTCCCCAATCACGAAAAGGTCAACATCCTCAAACGCGCACTCGTCGGGATGGACGCGGTTGGCGTTGAACGTGTCCTGTTCCTGCCAGACAGTGGAGGTCTCGGACGGAGCGCCTTGGACAGAATGGACCTGGAGCTAACTCCTGACTTCGTGGAGATGACCGTCTTCCATGCTGAGCGGGACTCCTCAGGCGCGGCACGGGCCATGCGTGAGTCCGGGGTAGACTGCATCATTACGCTGGGCGGCGACGGTACGAACCGCGCTGTTGCGACAGAGAGTGGTGAAGTCCCCTTGCTTCCTATCTCGACAGGCACCAACAACGTCTTTCCGACGATGCTTGAAGGTACATTGGCGGGCATGGCTGCGGGAGTGGTGGCGACAGGACAGGCCGATCCGGAACTCGCGTCTATTCAACACAACCGACTTGAGGTGTACGTGGATGGCGAGTACCGCGACATGGCCCTTGTTGACGTAGCTGTGTCCACCGAACGATTCGTTGGCGCGAGGGCGATATGGGACATGTCCACGCTTCACCAACTCTTCCTCACGAGGGCGAGTGTGACCAGCATAGGCCTCTCCGCCATCGGAGCTCAGCTCAGGCAGATTGAGCCGGACTCTCCGGAAGGGCTCTACTTGCGGCTGGGACCCGGAGGTGACACGGTACTCGCACCGGTGGCCCCCGGGGCAGTCAACAGGGTTGAAATCGCTGAGTGGGGTACGATCACGCCGTCTGGTCCCAGTGTCGAGGTCGATCGTCGGCCTGCAACGATTGCTCTGGACGGCGAGCGCTCCTTTAGCCTCGCCCCCAGTTCGAAGGTAGAGGTTAGACTGGGCTTGGATGGACCGAGGGTCGTGATTCCCGAACGCGCCCTGGCCCTCGCCGCTGAAAACTAGGCCCAGGATCCGGGGCCCGAATTCAATACCCCTGTTAGCCGAATTCCAAAGCCTCCCGTAACCACAGACTTCCTGAGGGGAATGAAGGTATGAACTTCGCTTCTCGCCGCTCCAATGTCCGCGCTACCAACGGGATGGTTGCCACTACGCAGCCCCTTGCCGCGGCCGCCGGTGTAAGGGCCATGATGAATGGCGGCAACGCAATCGACGCCGCTGTGACCACCGCGGCCGTCTTGAACGTCGTTGAACCTCACTCGACGGGCATCGGCGGCGACCTATTCGCCCTTGTCTGGTCCGCCAGTGATAAGCGAGTCCACGCCCTAAATGCCTGCGGACGTTCACCCGGCCAGGCGTCGCTGCACCAGCTTCGCAGTATGGGACTCCTCAGTATCCCGGACCAGAGTCCGTTCTCAGTTACAGTTCCCGGAACGGTGAGCGGCTGGGAGAGTCTTCTTGACCGCTTCGGGAGTGTGCCAATGCAAGAGGCCCTTCAGCCCGCCATTCGGTACGCGGACAAGGGCTTCCCGGTGTCAGAAGTCATCAGCGACCACTGGAAGGTAGGAGGTCCGCGCCTGGCAGTCGGCCCTGCTGGTGGAGAGCTTCTGCTGGACGGCTCACCGCCAGCTGCTGGGGACATCATGACAATCCCTACTCTTGCAGAATCACTTCGCACAGTCGCAGAAGGAGGGAGCGATGCCTTCTACCGGGGCGCGCTCGGAGGCAGAATCTGTGAGTTCGTGCAGTCACTTGGAGGGTGGTTAAGTGTTGAAGACTTGGCAGCCCACGAATCGACGTGGGTCGAGCCGGTAGGATCCACCTACCGGGACTTCGACTGCTGGCAATGCCCTCCACCATCGCAGGGTGTCAATGCTCTTCTCGCATTGAACATTGCCGAGGGATTCGATCTGTGCGAAATGGGCTTTCAGACCGCCGACACGTACCATGCCCTGATCGAAAGCATGCGTCTGGCCTTCGCGGACTCGCTCCACTATGTGACCGACCCCGAATCTATGCCAGTTTCGCCGGACGCTCTGCTTTCCAAGTCGTACGCTTCTGAGCGGCGTTCGATGATTTCGCCTGAACGGGCCATCCCTCTGGTCGCCCACGGCTCGCCTCCGGCACACCACAACACGGTGTACGTATCGGCTATTGACGGCGAAGGGAACGCGTGCTCGTTGATTAACAGCGTGTTCATGTCGTTCGGCAGCGCTCTTGTGGTGCCGGGAACGGGAATCGCACTTCACAACCGGGGCGCCTCGTTCTCACTCGACCCCGAACACCCAAACAGACTGGAACCGAATAAACTCCCATACCACACTCTGATTCCCGGAATGGTGACCCGCAACGATGAACTGGTCGCCAGCTACGGAGTAATGGGGGCAATGCAGCAGGCCCAGGGGCACCTGCAGGTGCTCGTCAACATGATCGACTTTGGACTTGAGCCACAGCAGGCCCTCGATACCCCGCGCTTCAGTGTGCGGCTTGGAGAGGGCATAGCGATCGAGGACACGGTAAGTGCAGACGTGATTCGAGATCTCTCGCACAGAGGTCACCGCGTCCTCATTTCTCCGCCGCACGGTCTCCTGTTTGGGAGCGGACAGATCATCACTCGTGACGCGGACACTGGCGTCTTAACAGGTGGCAGCGAGCCCCGTGCAGACGGATTCGCACTAGGCTGGTAGTGGTGGCGAACTGACCCGTAGGGTGTGGGGTCTCACATCAACTCCCATCCCCGAAAATGGGTACGACCCGCATCTCGTGGGGGGTGAGACACGGGCCGTACGCTGAAGTCGAGGAGTTTGACCTGGCCCCTCGTCGAGGATTGACTCGATGGTGTTCTAACTTTAGAACAGAACAGATAAGCGAGTCAAGGCCATTTCGAACGAATATTCGGCAATTCTGGGGACTGTCGGTTACTTGTCCCTTAACTTCGTAGCTCTCGGACCCTCTCGTAATCTGCTTCTGCCTCCGAACGCCGTCCAAGGCCCCAGAGGGCTAGTCCCCTCTGGCTGAATGCAAACCAGAATTCTGGGTCGATGTTGATTGCTCTGCCGAAATCCCGCACGGCACTCTCGAGGTCGCCGGTGTCAGCGAAGGCGACTCCACGGTTGGTGTAGGCGTCCCGATACGCTGGATCCAGCTCAATCGCCCTGCTGTACGCTTGAATAGCCTCGGCGAACTGCTCCATATATCTGAGGGCAATCCCGAGATTGTTTCGATGAACGGGGTTGTCAGGATCGAGCCGAATAGCTTCTTCGTAGTCTCGAGCGGCCTGAGCAAACTCTCCTAAGTCCAGGTGGGCGTTTCCACGCAGAAAGTAGTGGTTTGAAGGACAATCCGAACGATTAATCTCGTCCGTGAGGTGGAGGATGACCTGGTTCAGGTAGTCCCTGTCACTAGTGCCGCTGAGATTGGGATCACTGCGCCACGAGTACAAGGGCTACTCGCTCATTCCGAGCGTTAGAATTACCTTCCACTCCCTGTTGGTGACTGGCTGAACGGAGAGTCGGGAGTTCTTCACGAGCACCATCTCTTGAAGGTCGGGATGGGCCTTGATCTCCTGCAGCGTTACCGGACTGCGGAACTTCGCTTCACCTTTGATGTCCACCATGAACCATACCGGATTGTCCGGTGTGCTCTTTGGGTCCGGATGCTCTGAATCAGGGTCCCATGCGGTGTGATCGGGGTATCCTGACTTGACGATCGTCGCGTATCCAACGACTGCCGTAGGCTTGGCATTGGAGTGGTAGAAGAGCACCCCGTCGCCTACGTGCATCTCATCCCTCATCGTGTTTCGCGCAGCGTAGTTGCGCACGCCGTCCCATTCAGCGGTCCGGTCGTCTTCTCCGAGCAGATCGTCGAAGGAGTAGGCGCCAGGCTCGGACTTCATCAGCCAGAATCTTCGTCCAGACATGGTTTCACCTCAGCGTGCGACTAGTATGCTAACCACTGGGCAAGGTCGAAATATTAATCCAGTAGTCAAGCACGCTCTGTATCATTACGTTGAATCTGGCTCTGTCGATTGGTTTGTTGACGTAGCTGTTGGCGCGCAGGCCGTACGAATACAGAAGGTCCTGCTGCGCGGTCGAAGTCGTCAACACTACGACCGGTATCATGCCCAGGCTTTCGTCAGCCTTCACCTCTGCCAGAACTTCACGACCGTCCATTCCTGGGAGGTTGAGGTCTAACAGTATGAGGTCAGGACGAGGAGCATCTTCGTACTCCCCTTCTTTCAGAAGGAACTCCATCGCTTCCTCGCCGTCTTCGGCTAGGTGGAGCTGGTACTTGAATGAAGTCTCGCTTATTGCTTCCTGAGTCAACCTGGCATCCGCCGGATTGTCTTCCACAAGCAGGATCTGTACGGGTCTACTATCGCTGCCCAGTGTCATAGTTCATTCTCCTGAGTGGCGGGAATAGTGAAGAAAAAGGTTGAACCCTCACCGACCTCCGACTCCACCCATATCGTTCCGCCATGACGTTCTACTATCTTCGAGCACATTGCCAGCCCAATACCGGTGCCAGGGTACTTGCTGCGCTTGTGCGCTCTCTTGAACATGCCAAAAATACGGTCCTGGTACCGTGGCCTTATTCCGATGCCGTTGTCCGAAACAGACAGTTGCCATCTCTCGTCACTTCGGTCGCATGATACGTGAATCTTGGGAGACTCGTCATCCTTGCTGAACTTTATTGCATTGGCGATGAGGTTCTCCAGCAGCTGCGCGATCTGCACAGGGTCACCGTCGAACTCTGGCAGTTTGTCGTGAGTTACCTCGGCAGATGTCTCGTCGATCGAGACTTCGAGATCGGCGAGTGCATTGGCCAGCGCCTGGTTGCAGTCTACGTTCTCGAACGGATTCCCGTCAGACTCCACCCGGGAGTATTCGAGCAGGTCGTTGATTAGGTTCCTCATCCTGTGGACCGCATCTGTGGTGTAGGCGATGAACTCTCGACCATCTTGGTCGATTTGGTCCCCATATCTCTCTTCAAGGAGATTGACGTATCCCGAGATGACTCGTAGCGGCTCCTGAAGGTCGTGGGACGCGATGTACGCAAATTGCTCGAGTTCGGCATTCGAGCGAGTTAGCTCTATAGCCTGTTCCTGCAGCACCTTGTCCGCTTCGACAGTGTCCGTGTGCAATTGCGCGTTCGCTATCGCACCCGCAACTTGCGCGCCAATGAGTTCGGCTACTTCGACGTCATGGTGCGTGTAGGTATCCTCGCTCAGCGACCTGAAGTTCAGCGCTGCGATCACACGGTCGTTGTAAACGAGAGGAACGCTAAGGAAGGACCTGATCCCGCTCGCATACTCGGGCCCCAGACCCGGGAAACGACCGAGCATCGCCTCTCGTGAACCTGGATGGAACACGATGGCACGTCGGTTCCTTATCACCTCGGAGGTAAAAGTTCCCGCAATCCTTGTCGTTTCCCCTACTGCGCGACCGGGCACCGGTACGCCAATGACGTACGCCGTCATGAACTCCCCTAAGTCCTCCCGGATCAAGTTTATCGAGATTCGGTCGAACGGGATGAGGTGGAGGGTCTGGTCCGCAAAGAGTGCGTACACGTCCTCAATGTCCAGTGATGACGAAATAACACGTCCGATTTCCGCAAGGGCTGCGTTCTGCTGTGCCAGCCGCTGAGCGGAAGCAGCCGCGGCTGTGTTTTCCTGAAAAAGCTGCGAGTTTGCAATCGCTGGCGCTATTTGAGCAACGACCTTTCTCATCAGGTCCAGATGATGTTCCTCGTATGCGTTGTCCTTGAGCGAGCGCAGATTTAGTACGCCAAGAACTTCATTCTGGAACATGATCGGTGCGGCAATTACAGACCTGAGTCCGGACCTGACTCTTCGAGGGAATCTCTCAGCGATTTCGTCCAGATTGCCCTGGAGGATGATAGCGTCTTCGCTCTCGATCGCAGCGCCAATCATAGTCCCTTCAAGTGGAACTGTGCTTCCTCGCTCCCTGCCAGCCGCGAATACACCGAATACATACTCATTCACGAAGGTCTCGGTCTCAAGATCCACCAGGCTAATGGCGATCCTGTCGAACGGAATCAGGCGCCTCAACTGCTGGGCGAATCCTTCGTACACATCGCCAATTTCCAGTGAAGAGGTGATTATCCGCCCAACCTCGGCGAGCAGCGCGTTCTCCCCTGCCAGCAATTCGGCCTGAGAGGACGCCATTTCAAACGCCTGAAGAAGTGCCTTCTGTTCTGTGACGTCGTCTATGTAAACGCTGATTTGCGGGTAGTCTGTAGTCAGGACCACCTTCTGGGTGTATACCCTTTCATCGATCTGTGTCTCCCGTGTCAGAGACTCCAGTCCGCCGCGCTTCATTCGCTGGGCCATCTGTTTCACGCCCGTGAGAAGCGGATGGTCAAATCCGAGGGACTCCAGGTCGGGGAAGAATTCACGGGCCGCGTTGTTCCTGTAGGAAACGGTGCCGTCGAGCTCGATCTCTACGACGGCGCTGGGATCGTGGTCGACCAGAGACGCGAGTCTGGCAAGCACGCTGGATACGTGCTGCTGCGTACGTCCAAGCTCCTCGAGTTCGTCGATTCTCCTGTTGGCAAGTGCCAGCTGGTCTTCCAGAGAAAGTGAGGTTTCTCCTGTTAATTGACTGACCACGGGTAGTGCCTCCGTTTAAGTCCTTTCACTCCATCGGTTTGCCAGGCAGACTAATTGCATTTCTTTGTTGGCCCGGTCCTGCCAAGGGGATGCAACAGCAGCTCCGTCGAACATTGAACCCTGCCGCCCGACCACTAGCCGTTGTGGACAAGTATTCGATATGATGAACACGAGGCGCGGGTCTAGCATAGGATACAGTCGTGTATAAAGTGGGAATATTTAGCACGAAGGTACGGGCTGACTCGTCAGCATTATGACTACTCTACTCGGACTGGCGCAAGCCGCACCGGGTCGACCAATGAATCAAAGACAGCACGAGGAATGACATGGCCGTTATTGCAACCGGTGGCCTATCTGGTGGTGGAGGGCGGTTCCTTGGGCCGGAACTGTCCCGACGCATCGACGCAGACTACGTTGACAGGCTCATTCTCTCAAACGTGTCAAGGGAACTCCAGGCTACTGTCGAAGCTCTGGACCAGCGCGAACAGCGCCCGCCAACGAGGGCTGAGAGGTTCTCAAGGCTGATCCAGCGCATAATGGAGCGAACCGCCTACACCGGCGGCGGGCCCGACCCTTACTTCGGCACCGTCTATCCTGAGTTCCTGATCTCAGAGTACGACGAACTGCCAACGCTCATAGCCACCAGGGGTCACGAGATCGACGACGACGCCTACATAGGGGCGATCAGGTCCGTCATCGAGAATCTTGCTTCGGGCGGTAACGTCGTGATAGTCGGCAGGGGCGCCCACATAATCCTGAAAGACAACCCCGATGTCTTGAGAGTGGGACTGATCGCCACGTTCGAAGACAGGGTCGAACGCATCATGGTTCGCGAACGTATGGAGCAGTCGGAGGCCGAGGCTGCTATCAACGCAAGAGACGCCGCCAGGTTGCAGTACTTCCAGAGATTCTTCAATATCGACACGCCCGATGCTGCGGAACACTACCACCTCGTAATCAACACCAGTGAGATGAACCTGGACGCCGCCACTGACATCATTATCAGGGCGTCCGAAGAGCTCGCGATGGGGAGACTCTCCAGGCACGCCTTCCGCGTCGAGCCGTAGGGTCTCGTTTCAGTTCAGCGTCTTTCTGCTCGCCCTCGTGTCAGCGGACTGAACTGACTACAATCGGTCTTCCGGTTTCGGGGTGATCTATCACCCTCACCTCAGCGCCGTACACTTCCCTGATTCGTTCGGTCGTCAGGACTTCGGCTGGGGACCCCTCTGCAACGAATCGTCCTCCTGCCATGAGTGCGATCACGTCGCAGAACTGAGAGGCAAGGGTGAGATCGTGCACTGCAGTTACGACGGTACGTCCGCTGTTTGCCAGTCTCCTGAGTATCTGCATGATCGCCGGCTGGTAGGCAAGATCCAGGTTTGCCGTTGGCTCGTCTAGAAGCAGTACAGGCGTCTGTTGCGCGAGTGCCATCGCAATTGCCACCCGCTGCCTCTCGCCGCCGGACAACCGGTCCACAGGTCTATCGAGAAGATCTTCCGTGTCTGTGACCTTCATGGCCTCGACTGCGATAGCCAGGTCTTCCTCTGTCTCCCACGAGAGAAGCCCAAGGTAGGGATTGCGACCCATGAGCACCACTTCCAGTGCCTTTGCTCCGGCTGGAAGCTCTGGACTCTGAGGCACGACTGCCACTAACTGCGCCCTCTTCCTGGACGACAACCCGGCTATTTCCTGGCCCTCCACCATGACCGAGCCGCTTTCCGGTGCAATGACTCCTGCGATTACCTTCATCAGGGTCGACTTGCCAACCCCGTTTGGACCACCTATCCCCACCATGGTGCCCGGTGCAATCTCCAAATCTACGCCGGTAAGCACGGAACGATCGCCGTAGCCCGCATGAGCCTCCCGAATAGAGATGGCGGACGCATGGGCCCGATTGGAGCCGTTGATCTGACTCAT
This sequence comes from Dehalococcoidia bacterium, assembly GCA_965116405.1. Lineage (GTDB taxonomy): Bacteria > Chloroflexota > Dehalococcoidia > Lucifugimonadales > UBA1123 > VXRN01. The sequence goes on along the minus strand of OZ220685.1, from coordinate 3,185,286 downwards.
AGTTGGCATCTGTGTGGGAAGCTTCAAACTTCTGCCGTCCGTCGCCGCATCAAAATGTATAGGAAGAACGGAGCGCCGCAGAAGGCAGTGACCACGCCGACCGGAAGCTCCCCTGGGCTGACTATCGTTCGGGCAATGAGATCTGCCAGCACTAGGAAAGTCCCGCCGATAAGCCCGCTCATGGGTATGATGAACCTGTAATCGACTCCCCATAGGATACGCACAACGTGCGGCGCTACAAGCCCGACGAACCCTATCAACCCGCTGAACGATACTGCCGCCGCCGTCGCGAGGGTCGCCGAGACTATCAGCGCGATTTTCACCTTCTCAACGTCGACGCCCAGCATCGAAGCGTGCTCCTCACTGAGCTGAACGACGTTGAGAATTCTCGCGAAACCAAGCAGTACCAGGACACTGGGAGCAAGGTACAGCAGCACGACCAGGCTGTCACTCCACTCAGCTGCGATGAAGCTCCCCATCAGCCAGCTCAGTACCGGCCTGAGATCGGGGTCACTTCGGATCATCAGCAGGCTCGTAACTGAGGCTGCCAGCGCCGAAATGGCCACTCCCGCAAGGATCAGCGTCGTCAGCGGGGTACCCTGAACTCGGCGAGCGACCGTGTAGGCAATTGCGACTGACGCGAGTCCGCCACAGAATGCGGCAATTGGCAAGAGTCCAATTCCGGCCAGATAGAGCGGGATGCCAGTCAACAGCACTATGGTGGCAGCGAGTCCGGCGCCCGAGGCCACGCCAACAAGGTACGGGTCAGCCAGCGGGTTCTTGAACAGCCCCTGATAGGCTGCACCTGACATCGCCAGACCAGCTCCGACGATCATTGCAAGCGCCACACGCGGCAGCCTCAACTGCCACAAGATTGTGTTCCAGGAGTTTGGATGGCTTGATTCGCTTACTCCCGGGAACTGCGCCGCGAACATCTCCACCACGGCGCGCAGGGGAATGTAGACCGAGCCCTGACTGGCCGCAACCATGGAGACCAAAACTGCAACTGCAAGTCCGGCCGCAAGTCGCCACCACGGATATCGGAGTCCGACCATCCTTGAGGCGACTGCGCTAACCCTGGGGCTGTTAGCCTCCCCGACCGCCATTATCTGTCTCTACACCCCGTTCGTCCCGCTATTCGAAAATGCCCGGGTAAACCAGCCGCGCCATCTCCTCTACTCCCTCGATGAACCTGGGCCCTTGGATTGACAGCGCATCCGAGCTCAGTGTCAGAAGAGTCCCGTGCCTCACGGCGCGAACTGCTTCAAATGCCGGTTCACCAGTGAAGCTCTCCGGGTCCCCAGTGAAAATGATTGTCGGGTCACGCTCCACTATCACCTCTGGACTGATCTGCGCGTAGCCCTCGATGTCATAGGCGACATTCTCGACTTTGAGAAGGTCGAAGACCTCCTGCATCATGGTGCCCTGCCCTGGAGTCCAGAAGCCGCCAACGTCCTGCAATACGGTCGGCCCGGCACCGACAGGTTCCATCGTTTCCCGAATTGCCATGACACGTGCTTCAAAATCCTTTGCGACTTTCTCAGCAGCGTCAGGGTTCCCGACGATTCTGCCCCATGTTCGAATGTGGTCGGCAATCTTTTCGAAGTCGTCAGTCAGAGAAGGGATGTAGAGCACCTTCAGTCCGGCCCGCTCCAGGTCCTGCACGAACCGGTCGAAGAAGACGAAGACCAGATCAGGCTCAAGTGCGACAGTCGCCTCGATGTCCATATTGAATGCATCGCCCACTCGGGGTATTTCAGAAGCTTCGGGAGGATAGCTCACATATTGGTGAGTCCCAACAATTCGTTCCCCTTCGCCTATGGCGAACAGGATCTCGACCACCGCTGAGTCGAAAGCGACGATTCTCTGAGGTGGTTCATCGAAAGTGATCTCTCGGCCGTCGCCCGCCTGTACGGAGACCGGGAACACCACTGGGATCGGAGTGGGGGCGACAGTCTCTCTCTTTGGCCTGTGGTCGCCAACACGCACAACATGAGGTGCTGGAAGAGGGACCGCGGTAGGCGCCGGTACGGCCTGTTGCGGCTGAATCGGTTGGGCTGGCTCGGAGGCTGGCCCTGTCGGACCTGCGACTGCTGGCTGAGCGGGGGCTGCTGCTGCTGGCGCCTGAGGCTCAAGCGGGATCGAATCGGCCCCGGGTGAACATGCGACTGCAACAACACTGAATACAAGAAGCCCTGCGAGGGTTACGATGAATTTGTGCAATTTCACTACCATCTGTCCGGTTCGAATTTTGTCTAAGACAGAGTGCCGGTCTTTGATCAAATCGCTCAAAACAAAAGACCCTGCTTCCAGGATGGAGCAGGGTCTGCTGTGACTCTACCGGCGGATTTCGTACCTTTCCTCGAAGGCCAAGATGTCGACGGGAGTAGTGGACCGGGCTCACTTCGCACTTATGCGAAGCCTACCGTTGCGGGACAGCGCTGGACTTCGACCAGCTTCCTCTCTTAGGCCCTTTGACGGGCGCTCCCACCGTCTCTGATTCTGCTTTTCAGGTTCAGCACGCGAGTTGCGTCGGCTAATAATGACCCCACTCGGCGTACATGTCAAGAAGCGGCCGATCTTGCCCGCAATTATCGTACTGTCGCTTATTCAACCGCGCACATTTGGCGACAACTTTAACAGCCTTGCCGATCTGTAATTTACGTTGGAAGAACGCGTCAGCCCAATTGAGTGAGCGTTCGAAAAATGATACAATTGTCCTACTGAACTTTGTACTGAAAACGTCGCATCCTAACGGCTGGCTTGGCTCTCGACCCGCAACATCACGGCTGGGTCGTGAGGGCCGTTCGATCATGACTGCTCACTGGCTTGACCTGTGTCAGTCGATCTCCTTCGAATGGATGCATTTCGAGTGTGAAGAGTAGTCGCCAACCGACTGACTCTGGGGTACCCAACCTTAACAGGAGCTTTGTATGGCAACCAGACCGGACGACCTTGACCAGTACACAGCGACCGACATCCAGGTCCTTGAGGGCATGGAGGCCGTTCGCCGCAGGCCCGGCATGTACATCGGCAGCACCGACCAGCGAGGCCTACATCACCTCATCATAGAGATCGTCGACAACGCTGTTGACGAGTTCATGGCCGGGTTCTGCGAGAGCGTCGAAATAACCCTGCACGAGGACGGTTCGGTCACTGTTGTGGACGACGGTAGGGGCATTCCGGTAGACAAGCACCCCACCACTGGACTATCCGGTGTGGAGACTGTGATGACCACTCTTCACGCTGGCGGCAAGTTCGGCGGGAAGGCTTACCAGGTTTCAGGCGGACTGCACGGCGTCGGGGCCTCTGTAGTAAACGCCCTTTCCGAGTACCTCCTCGTGGAAGTCCACCGAGCGAGCAGGGTTTACTATCAGAACTTTTCCCGGGGAATCCGACAGGATGACCTGCGCTACAGACGGGCACGTCCTGACGAGCGTGCAACGACCGGCACGTCCGTAACTTTCCTGCCTGACAAGCAGATCTTCCACGAGTATGAGTACGACTTCAATGTTCTCGCGCAGCGTTTCAAGGAGATGGCATACCTGAACAAGGGGCTTCGAATTCGATTCAGGAGCCACTACCACGCTGACCGCTGGCCCAACAACGAAGTCACATACTACTTCGACGGCGGAATCTCCAGCTTCGTCTCAAATCTGAACCAGACCCGCGAAGTCCTGCACCAGAGGCCAATCTACATCGAGAAGCAGCTCGAAGCCGGCACAATTGTGGAGGCGGCGCTCCAGTACAACGACAGCTTCAACGAGTTCGTGTACTCCTTTGCCAACTGCGTCAACACGCACGACGGCGGTTCCCACATAACCGGGTTCCGCTCTGCCCTAACTCGCGTTCTCAACGACTACGGTCGAAAGCAGAACATCATCAAGGAGTCGGAGCCCAACCTTGCAGGCGAGGAAACACGCGAAGGGCTCACTGCAGTAATCAGCGTGAAGCTGACAGATCCACAGTTCGAGGGACAGACCAAGGGCAAGCTCGGAAACCCGGAGGTGAGGACTCAGGTCGAGAGCGTTGTGGCAGAGGCTGTCCAGTACTATCTCGAGGACAATCCCAACGACGCCAAGCGTATTATCGACAAGTGCCTGACCGCCCAGAGGGCACGAGAGGCGGCCAGGAAGGCGCGCGACCTCATCATTCGCAAGAACGCGATGGACGGCGGCGGACTGCCAGGAAAACTCGCCGACTGCGCCGAGAAGAACCCCGAATTCTGCGAACTATACCTAGTCGAGGGCGACTCCGCGGGCGGGACCGCCAAGGGCGGCAGGGACCGCAGGACCCAGGCGATTCTACCCCTCTGGGGCAAGATCCTGAACGTCGAAAAGGCCCGGGCCGACAAGATGCTCAGCCACGACGGAATTCGCTCCATGATCACGGCAATCGGGGCGGGACTCGACGACGATCTCGACATCACCAAGCTTCGGTACCATCGCATCATCATCATGACCGATGCGGACGTAGACGGCTCCCACATCAGGACCCTGATCCTAACGTTCTTCTTCCGCCACATGCGAGAGTTGATCGAGAGGGGCCACGTGTACATCGCTCAGCCGCCCCTGTACAAGGTCACAGCCGGGCGCGACTCCTACTACGCCTACAGCGAGGGAGAGCGCGAGGGCGTGATGATTCAGCTCAAGAACAGGCGAAACGTCCATCTGCAGCGCTACAAGGGGCTGGGTGAGATGAATGCAGAGCAGCTCTGGGAGACCACCATGGATCCAGAGAGCCGCACGCTCCTTCAGGTCACCATAGAGGACGCGGCAGGCGCCGACGAGGTCTTCTCAACACTAATGGGCGATGTGGTCGCACCCAGACGCAACTTCATCCAGACACACGCACTGGAAGTGAAGAATCTGGACGTGTAAGTTCAGGAGCCAGTTCCAGAAGACAGTTGCCCCATCTTCTTCAGGGAGAGGGTTGGGGCGAGCGTGAAGACCCCGGTTTGTGGACCGCCTACCGCCGGTCCCACATTCCGGTGCTGAAGTACCGCTCCCCAATGTCATTGAAGATCGTTACGACTGCGCCCGATCCTGCCTCCTTGGCAGTCTTGAGCGCACCGAGCATGTAGGCTCCAGAGCTCTGTCCGGCAAAGAGACCCTTTGCTGACAGCTCCAGGGAGACGTTTCTCGCCTCGTCCACGTCGATCGGCAGCATCTCGTCGACGACGCTCTGGTCGAAGGTGTCTGGAATGATGTGACCTTCGCCCAGGGGCTTTAGCCCTTCTACGCCAGGCCACTCAGGTGGGTTGATGCCCACGATGTGGATTCCTGAGTCGTGCTCCTTGAGCCTGCGCCCTACCCCGCTGATCGTGCCACCCGTGCCCACGCCAGCGACAAAGTGGGTAATCTGCGGCACCTGTTTGAGGATCTCCTCCGCAGTCGTGTCATAGTGGGCCTGCGGGTTATTGAGGTTGGAATACTGGTCGCACCAGAAGTAACGGTCAGGATCGCTTTCGTAGCGACGCTTCACTTCATAAAGCGTCTCGTCATAGCCAAGCATGGGATCCGTCGCGATGATCTCCGCGCCGTGGGCGATCAGGCGCTTCTTACGCTCCTCACTGGCGTTTTCCGGCATGACCAGCGCGACTCTATAGCCCAGAACGGCACCGATCATCGCATAGGCGATACCGGCGTTCCCGGACGTGGCATCGAGGATCGTCTTGTCCTTCGTCAGGTCGCCGGCCAGTATCGCCTCGACCAACATGCGCAGCACCGGCCGGTCCTTGATCGACCCGCCCGGGTTGAGGTGCTCGTACTTGGCAAACACATTCGCGTCACCCGTATCGTAATCCAGTTCGACCTGGGCCGTCGGCGTGTTTCCGATCGCTTTCAGCGGGGGAAACCGCTCTATGAATTCTAGAAACTCCTTCGAAGGAGCCACAGTGATACCTCTCAGATTCGCTCACTGTCTCAACTGGAACATCAGGCGCCGTCGAGAACGTACCGAGTATAGCCATTCGGCACATTTCTTTCCACCAAGTGACCCGAATTTAGCTTAAAATCTGTATGGGGTGGGTACTATCTTGGTCACACGTTACAGCACCGCTCAGACAGCCCAGGAGCGACAATGACATCCACCAAAGTCGACGTTCATGACAGGATCGCCGACCTCAGAGAACAGATCAACCGCCATGACTATCTCTACTACGTGCAGTCTAGTCCCGAGGTGACTGACGCGGAGTACGACGCACTGATGCGAGAACTGCGCACCCTCGAGGATGACCGCCCAGAGCTTGTTACCTCCGACTCGCCCACCCAGCGCGTCTCTGGGACGCCCGCCGAAGGTTTCGACGAGGTCACTCACCGACTGCCGATGTTGAGTCTGGGCAACGCATTCGACGAAGAGGAGCTTATTGCGTGGCATGCGCGGGCCGCAGAACAGCTGGAGGTCGACCAGTTCGACATGGTGTGCGAGCTGAAGTTTGACGGCCTTGCTGTCTCGTTGATCTACGAGAACGGCGCACTGGGCCGCGGAGCCACCAGGGGAAATGGGCTCGTCGGGGAAGACGTGACCTCTAACCTCAGGACGATCAGGAGCATTCCGCTCAGATTGAATGCTGGCAGCGTTCCTACCGTGCTGGAAGTTAGAGGCGAGGTGATATTCCCAAAGTCCAAGTTCGAAGAGTTCAACAGGCTACGGGAAGCGCAGGGGTTACCTACTTACGTGAATCCGCGCAACACCGCCTCTGGCTCGCTCAGGCAACTGGATCCCCAGATGACTGCGGAACGCCCCTTGGACATTTTCGTCTACTCACTAGGTTACCGCGAGGGAGGCAACCTTCCCGACAACCAGCGAGACACTCTCGACTACCTGGGCGAACTTGGCTTCAAGGTCAATGAGCACAATCGAACATTCTCTAAAGTCAGTGACGTGCTGGACTGGTACGAGCGATGGCGCGACGACTTCCACGATCTCGACTACGGCTGCGACGGCCTGGTTGTGAAAGTCAACCGGTTCGACTACCAGCGCCACCTCGGGGACGTGGGGCGCGAGCCGAGGTGGGCTATTGCCTACAAGTTCCCCGCGGAACAGGCTGTCACCCTCCTGAAAGATGTCCAGTTCAACGTCGGTCGTACCGGCACCATCAACCCTTACGCAGTCCTGGAGCCCGTTTACGTAAGTGGTGTCACAGTCAAACAGGCGACGCTTCACAATGAAGACTTCATAACGTCGAGAGACCTCCGAATCGGCGACCGTGTAGTAGTGGAGCGAGCTGGGGAGGTCATACCCCAGGTGGTACGGTCCCTTGTAGACCAGAGGACGGGTACAGAACTCAGCGTGAGAATGCCGACTGAGTGCCCCAGCTGCGAACACCCTGTCGTTCGCAGAGAGGGCGAAGCCATGTCGTACTGCACCAATGCCTCCTGCCCTGCTCAGCTAATACGAATGATCGAGCACTTCGTCAGCCGAGGGGCTATGGACATCGAGGGCCTGGGGGTCAAGCAGGGGGAGGCCCTAATTGCTGCCGGACTCCTGAAGGATGTGGCTGACATCTACACACTGCATAAGCACCGCGAAGATCTCGTCGAGATGGAACGAATGGCCGACAAAAGTGTCAGCAATTTGCTGGCCGCAATCGACAAGAGCAGGAGCCAGCCCCTCGCTCGCGTGCTCGTCGCCTTGGGTATTCCGTTCATCGGAGGAGAGGTCGCAGGCATCCTCGCAAGACACTTCGGCACAATGGATGCCATCCGGCAGGCGACTGAGGACGAACTCGTAGCCATCAATGGCATTGGGCCCAAGATCGCGGAATCGGTACATGGTTACTTCATTCAGGACACCAATGCCTCGGTAGTCGACAAGCTCCAGGACGCAGGCGTCAACATGATCGAGGAGGTATCTCAGACACCTGGCGATGTCAGTCTGGAAGGCCTGAGATTCGTCGTTACTGGAAGGCTCGAGAACTATTCCCGTTCGGAGATCCAGGACAGGATCAAGGATCTTGGAGGTGCGGTCTCAGGGTCCGTCAGTAAGCGGACCGATTACCTTGTCGCCGGTGAAGGTGGCGGCTCAAAGTTGGCCGACGCAGAGAAGCAGGAAGTCGATGTGCTTTCCGAGGACGAGTTCGAACGCCTAGTCGAACTCGGGCGCGATCTCTTCGAGGAACAGAGATAGCTGTCGTTCCTGGTCGAATGAGGCAAACCGGACGATCATTGTCTCCGCGCCTGCTGCCTCATAACGCCGGATACGTTCTATGATAAGTTCAGACGGCCCGTAAGGACCCCATCTGTCGCCCCACATGTTCATGCCGTAGTACAGGTTCAGAAACCTGTCTGCCTCCTCAGAACAACTGTTGACGTCGCTGCCAATGTTCACTGTCATGTAGAAGGAGCGCTCCAGGTCGTCCTGGGCCCGATCCAACTTCGTGGCATGGTGCTGGACCCTGGAGACCACCTTGGCATACTCGTCAGGATAGTCTGAAATCGAGACTACTCCTGACCCGAGTCGCGCAACCCGCTCGAACTGTCGCTCCCTGCCGGATCGCCAGTGAGCGGCGACGAGAAACGGCACTCCGTTTTCTTGTGGCGAGGCAGGAGCAATCTGCACGTCCTCGAGAACGAAGTGTTCTCCCGAGAACGTCACAGGCTTGCCGGTTGTGAGAGCTCTAACCAGCTGCACGACCTCTTCGAATCGCGTTGCCCGAGTCTTCGAATCGACACCCGCGTTTTCCCACTCGGTCTGCTGGGCCTCGTTAAACGCTCCACCAACACCGGCTCCCAGGACCAGTCTCCCGCCTGAGATGAAGTCCAGCGTTGCTGCCTGGTGAGCGAGGTGGACAGGGTGTCTCAGCGCCGCGAGAAGCACCGCAGTACCCAGCCGGACTCGCTCCGTATGGGATGCGACAGCGGTCAGCGTGGTTAGTGGTTCCAACCTTGGCTTGGCCGTCAAGCTGTCCCCGACCCAGACCGAGTCGAGCCCCGCTCGCTCAGCGGTTTGGGCAAGGTCCAAGACCTGGCGAAAAGCCTCAGGTGTGCCTCCTTCCATCACGAGTCGACGGGTTGGCAAGAGGATTCCTAGCTTCAATTTCCAATAGCTCCGGCAGGTCTTACTAAACTTTGAATGTGTGAAGGCAGCCTGTTCAGGCAAGCGCGAAGGTCGTCGATCGTATCGACGTCCAACTCGAACCCAGGGGACCATAGCTCCCTGAACTCAATGTTCAATGCCATCGCCAGTCCCCTGTGTCGCCTGTAGCTCAGGTTTCCAAGGCTGGGAGAGAATCCCAGATTTGGGGGGACCACCAGGGCATTTGTGCCTCCGTCGTTAGCCGGACAGATGGTTATCCCATCCGTGCGCGATACCAACTCCATCAGGCCGTTCACGTCAGAGTCGGTCAGTATCGGCAGGTCTCCAGGTAAGTATGCCGCCATGCTGCCTGAGTTCCACACGCTCCTGAATGCTGCCCTTACTGCCAGGTTCAGGTCGTTAAACCTGTCCGGACCCCAGGCCGCGTCACTTGCTGACGCGATCGATCTCACCCTCTTGTCGCCTCCAACCACTATGGTCGAAGTAACCTCCGAGTCGCCTAGTGCCGCCAGCACTGACTCCAGCATCACGGCGCTCAACTCAGCGCGCTGTTCGTCGCGCAGGTGGCCACTAAGCCTCGTCTTCGATTCGGCGAGCGGCTTCATCGGCACAATTGCCGTGACAGGTGCCCTACCCGGCATGTGACACGCCCGCGACTTCCAGGACGACGCGCGCCAGATCGACCTTGTCTTGCTCAGTATTCATGATCGTATCGACCACAACAGGCACCATGCCAAGGGACCTGATCTCATCGGCATGGTGTCGGTCGAGCTCGTCAAGAACGAACACGTCGCAAATGCCGACGTAGCGCCTGGCTACACCGACGCACGAGACGTCCTCGCCGAGCTCATCCAGCAGCTTGGCTGCGGGCCCTCGCAGGGCCTTGCCGCCCACAATAGGGCTGACCGCAATTGTTACTCCCCCGAAGCTTCTGATCGCCGCTTCTACTCCCGGGATGGCCAGAATCGGGGCCATGCTCAGCAGTGGGTTCGACGGGCAGTACACCAGTACGTTCTTGTCCTTGAGCGCTTGACTGAAGGCCCCTGACATCGACGCCTCCTCAGAACCTTCGTAGATCAGTTGGCTGACTACGGGTTCGCACCTGTGCCTCACGAAATACGTCTGAAAGGCTAAGGTTCCGATTTCCGTCACTACTTTCGTTCGCACCCTGTCATCGGTCATTGGGGCAACTGGGTGCTCTACGTCGAGTGACCGAAACAGGCGAGTCGTGACATCAGATAGTGATTTCCCCTGTCGGAGAAAGTTCGTCCTAACGATGTGGGTCGCCATATCCCGATCGCCAAGCCCGAACCAAGTGTCCTCCCCAAGTTTACCCAGGTGGTCGAGCGTGGCAAAAGTCTCGCCAGTTATCCCCCAGCCTGTGTATGGGTTGGCAAGTCCTGCCAACGTGTACATGACGGTGTCCAGGTCAGGAGAGACATGCAGTCCGTAGAATTCCTCGTCGTCTCCGGTGTTTACGATAATCTGTAAGTCCTCTTCGCTTAGAACTCTCGCCAGACCCAGGCACAACTTTGCGCCTCCAACTCCTCCCGCTAGCGCCAGCACGCTCATCCCTCACTTACCTCCTATCCCGCGAGTTTGCCGGGTACCCTACCCGAAAGGCTACGATACTCTAACATGGCTGTGGAAGTCGCTCCAAACCAGATCCCGCACCCCTGTGCTAGAATCCCGTAGTGTACCCTCGTGACTGAGAGGCAGTCACATCCGCGTAACCCAACTCAACCTCACTAACTTCCGTAACTACTCCACGGAAGAGTTGCGCCTCAGACCAGGCACCTTGTTGCTTCAGGGTCAAAACGGCCACGGGAAGTCCAACCTGATCGAGGCCATTCACCTGCTCTCTGTCGCGCGATCTACCAGGGCCTCAAATGAAGGCGAACTGATCAACACAGAGGCGCTCACCCGATTTCCCGTATACGCTCAGATCTTCGGTACTGTGGAGCGCCCTGCCGGCCATGTAAGACTTCAGTTGGGCCTCAATGCGAACGAGTCTGGCTCCAACCCTTCCAGCGACGCAAAACCCAGGCCAACCAGGGTGCAGAAGACCCTGCAGGTAAACGGTGTGAAGCGCCGCTCGAACGACTTCGTCGGCGTGTTGAAGGCAGTTCAGTTCTCCCCGGAGGATGTAGAACTCAGCACCGGACCACCCCAGGTCCGAAGACGTTTTCTGGATATGCTCATTTCACAGCTCTCACACTCGTACTTGGCTGACTGGCAGGAGTACAGCCGGGTCTTAAGGCAGCGCAACCATCTGCTCAGAGCAATACGGGACGGCAGCTCAACTCAGTCTGAGTTGGAATTCTGGGATATACAGTTTGCTGTAAGCGCAGGAAGAATCGTGGCGGAAAGAGTGGGGACACTCGAAAGGCTGAGTAAGTTCGCCAACGAGATTCATGCGCAACTTAGCGGTTCAGACAGTTCCCTAACACTGATATACCAACCTTCCTCAGGGCCCGTTGAAACTACCAACCCTAGAGAAATAGCCAATACTCTTCTCGGAAAACTTCGAGGGAGTGCCGCGAGAGAGATCGCCGCTGGTCACAGCTTGATTGGGCCGCACAGAGATGACCTCTCAGCCACCATTGGCGACATGGATGTCGCTGGATTCGCTTCACGCGGTCAGGCTAGGACCGTCGTGCTCGCATTGAAACTCGCCGAGGCACGTCTGATTTCTGAGTCGACCGGAGACGAACCGGTCATCTTGCTTGATGACGTGATGTCAGAACTCGACCCCAACCGCCAGCGCCACGTCATCGACTTCACGTCGAGGTACGAGCAGGTGGTAATTACGACTGCAGAACCAGGGTTGGCAGACCAGCTCGGAATTGAGCGCGACCGCAGGATTTTCGTCGATTCGGGTAGACTTGCCGCCGTAGTATGACAACTCCAGCTCAACAGGAGCAGCCTTGAGCACTGAAGAGACAGCAATTGAAGCTGCCGCAGACATCATTCGTGATTCAAACCACGTAGTCGCACTTGTGGGCGCCGGACTTTCGGCGGAGAGCGGGATTCCCACGTTCAGGGGAGCTGGGGGCCTTTGGACACGAATTGGCGAACCCAGTTGGAATGGCTACCAGGAACTGCTGAGGGATCCGGTTGGGTGGTGGAAGGACCAGCTCGACCCCGATTCCGACCCGGCCAGGACAGAGTTCCGCGCCGCCATCGACTCTGCCCTACCGAATTCCGGCCACGTTGCCCTTGTCGAACTTGAGCAGATGGACATTCTAAAGATGACCATCACGCAGAACGTAGATAACCTGCATGTTCGGGCCGGATCTAAGCGATTGATTGAAATTCACGGCAATCGAACCAAAGTACGTTGCATCGCTTGCGAGAGTCGTTGGCTTAGGGAAGCGTTTGACTACGAAGACCTGCCCCCCGTATGTCCAGAGTGCGGCGGCCTCGTTAAGGGCGACACCGTAATGTTCGGCGAACCGATCCCTCACGGCGTACTTCGGGCTTGCTTCGACGCGACTGACAAGTCCGACTGCATGATAGTCTGCGGCACGTCGGCGACAGTTTACCCGGCTGCGGCATTCCCGCAGGCGGTTGCCGAGCGTGGTGGGTACGTCATCGAGGCGAATCCCAATCCAACGCCCTTGTCAGAGATCGCCGACGTGGCACTCAGGGGGCCAACTGGCACCACTCTGCCCCAACTCGTCCACAGGCTACGTTGAAGACTTCCGAGGCAGCGGCCGAGTTTCCTACTCCTCTAGCGACCAGACTCTGAGTTTGCCGTCTGCACTTACCGCAGCCACTATGGAACCATCAGGCGATGACGCCACTCCGTACATGCCCTTGATGCCTGTTTCAACCTGGGCGACCACCTCGAAGGTCTCGCTGTCCAGGAGGCGCACGCCGCCCGCGACGGAGCACATCAAGAGGCCCGCATCCGGCACAACCGCCACTGAGTTTGGCCCGTCGCCTGGCATCTGACCCGTGGCCACCGTCTCGAAGCTGCCAGACGACAGGAGGGCTAATTGGCCCTCGTACGTGGAGTAGAGAAGCTGTCCATCCGGCATGAACAAGCATCCCGTGGCCGCCTGCCCAGGCGCTTCGATCTCCTTGGCGATGCTTCGAGACTCGACATCCCAGATTTTGACCAGGTTGCCGATGCCCGACGTGGCCAGCACGTCCCCCTCAGGAGAGAAACTGGCACAGGTTACGTTTTTGGGATGAGACACAATCACGTCGAGGCTGTCGGAGCCTCTGGACCAGAAGCCGATTCGCCCGTCGTAAGATGCGGTTACCCCTGTGTCCCCGCTGGGAGAGAATGCGGATGCAGCAATCGTGTTCCGATGCCCCGACAGCCTGACAAGCTGGTCACCACTCGCCCAGTCCCACACGATCGCTGTCCGGTCCGTCGAACCGGTCATAACCAGCTCGCCATCTGGGGTAATTGCCGCTGAATTCACACTCTTGTCATGCCCGGCAAGTGTTCTCACCAGATCGAATTCAGGCACCGACCACACTTTAGCCAGTGCGTCCATTCCGGTGGTTACGACTTCGCTCCCGTCCGGCGAAAATCCAACGGCCTGCGCGTGACGAGGGTGTGCCTTGAATTCGGCGATTGAGTTCATTTCCAAGTTGCTCCTCCGGTTCGAGGGGAAGGCCTGGTCAGGCCTTGCGAAATAGGGTCACGTTTGCTGACGGGAACTCAACATCCCATCCCATCTCACGGCCCAGCCACAGCATGGTCCGTCTTGAGTAGAAAGCGATGTGAGTGGGGTCTCTCTGATAGTACCACGACGCAAATTCGGTTCGGTCTTCCAACATGCCCGTCATCACACCGAATTGCCCGTCACAGACGAGGAGAGAGTCGATCAGTCTGAATTCCGTGAGTGGCGACCGCAGATGCTCCGCCGTCTCTGTACATGTGACGAAGTCGTACCGGCGCTCCAGGACCGATCTGTCCGGGAAGAAATACGGGTCGTATATGCTGACTTCAAACCCGTCCTCCCGCATCATCTGGGCAAGCGCCGGACCCGGACCGCAGCCAAAGTCGAGCCCCGTCGCTCCGGACCCAAGCCCGGGGCGCAGGTCGTTCCACAGACGCGAGAGGAAGGTGCGATAACCACTGTCCGAAGGGTCATTGTTGTGCATGAGGTAACGGTCGACCTCTTCACTCTCAGACAAATGAAACTCGGGCGGCACAAATGCAAGGTCGCAGTCGTCGCACTCCCAGAACTCCCTCACACCGTGCCTGTCTGCCGACTGGTGGAGAAGGCTACAGGCACTGCCGCTGCAGAGAAGGCAGGCCGGGGCGCTCATGGGTTGTTCGCTCCAATCGGGCTCTTAAGAATCGCAACCCCGGGAGCGATAGTCCATCTAATAGACGTCGAGGGTGAACGCCTGCCCGTGTGGTGTCTCTTTGAAATCAAGTACGGACGTCGAGAGCTGCGGAGCGAGGTCCTGTTTGAGGAGAAGTATCTTGGCGCCTCTGAGGGTGACGCTCATGTCGTCGCTCTTTTCCTCGTCTACCACGATGCCGAAGTCGCCCGGTCCAGGCCACGCTGGTGGTATGGCGAGTCGCAGGCACCTCCCGGCTCCCAGCTTCCTCCCGTCGAGAATGCGTTTGAGTTCGCGCTTGGCGTCCCCGGTGACCGTCAGCATGATCCGCCGTTACTCTGACTCGGCAGGCCAAAGAGTGTGATAGTTGCGACCCATAATCGCCGACACAAGCTCGTCTCGTTCCATCCGACGAAGCTCGCTGAGCGCCTCGCTGCATGAGGCGACCGTCGACTCGTCTCCAGACTGGCGCACCCTGTCGACGATCTGGTCCCATACGCCGGACTCAACCAGGCTGTCCACGTATCTCTGCCACGGGATTAGGGTCAGGTTGGTGGGTCTCGGGAACTGCGGTCGCAAACGTCGAATCGATCTCATCCGGTCCTGAGGTGACCGTGCCATCGGCATCAGTCGCACAAAGGGTCCAACGGACTCATTCGCCCTGGTATCTACGATGAGCGCCCGTCGGAAAGTCGGGAAGAAAACGGACATGACCTCCGCTTCCGAAATATTCTGGATAACCTGGTCGATGTCGAAGAGGAAGTTTCCTTCCATCTACTTACCTCGCCTACTGAGAGAGCTAGCTGTCCCTCAACTCTCTGACGGTTTCGATGAACGAGGGCAGGACCTTGCTCCAGTCTCCAATCACTCCATAGGTCGCCGACTTGAATATGTTGGCGTCCTCGTCACGGTTGATCGCAACGATGTTCTTGGAAGCTGAACAGCCAGCCATGTGCTGGCTCGCGCCTGATATGCCCACAGTTATGTATAGATCAGGTGTTATCGTCTTCCCTGTCAGTCCGACCTGGTGGCTATGGTCGATCCAACCGGCGTCACACGCTGCCCTGGAAGCTCCCAGAGCGCCCCCGAGCGCATCGCTCAGGCCTCGAAGCTCGTCGAATGGCTCCGGTCCCCCGAGACCCCTGCCACCACTTACTACAATGCTGGCGTCTTCGAGTCGTACGCCCTCTGCCTGCTGGGTAACAGTCTCGACAAGTCTGGCCTTTATGGCCGACTCTTCCAGGCTGACCGGGAAGTCTTCAACGTCTCCGCTTCTGCCAGCGTCGGGTTCCGGAGCCTCAAACGCCTTGGGCCTGACAAGCACGACCTGCATGTCATCCCCTGTGAAAGAGATCCTAGACAGGGCGTTACCGCCGTAGACTGGGCGAGTTGCCACGACACGGCCGCTGTCGCTGTCGATACCGACCTCAACGCAGTCCTGTGCAACCGCTACCCCAAGCCTGAATGCAAGGCGCGGACCAACATCTCTGCCCAGCGGTGTTCTTCCTATGAGGACGATCGACGGTTGAGTCTTGGACACTACCTGGGTAAACGCCTCCAGGTGAGCGTCGATCTGGGGTTCCGAGAGCAGATCGCTTTCCACTCGAAGCGCCTTGTCTGTACCGAGTGAGATGGCCTCTTCACTTGCGGGCCCAACTGAGTCCGACTGCAAGGCCACGGAAACCGCGTCCCCGGTCTCTGCTGACAGTGACCTCGCCACTCCGATCAGCTCCCCGGTTACGCTGGCGAGTTCGCCCTGGTTCATCTCTCCGAAAACCAGAATACCTGGCATTTTCCTGCTCCGAATTCGTATCGACTACTGGTGTGTTTAGATCAACCTTGCTTCCCGCAGTTTCAGCGCGAGATTCCTTCCGGCCTCCGCCTCGTCCTCCCCTTCTATGAACTCGCACTGCTGATCGCTCACGGGCACGTACAAGTCTTCAAGTGACAACTTCGGTGACAGCGAACCCTCGTCAAGTTCGAGGTCGCTGGCCCCCCAGACTGTCGGCGACTTACGGCCAGCCATCATGATTCCCCTGAGAGTCGGGTATCTGGGCTCACCCAGCTCATTGCTGACTGTTACCAGCGCCGGCAGCGGAGCCTTGACGACTTCGTAACCATCGGTCAACGCCCGCTGAACCACGATGCCGTCGTCCTCGACATCTATCTTCTGTGCCAGGGTAACGCATGGCAGCCCCAGGAGTTCAGCGACCCCCAGCGGCACCATTGAGTTGTCCCAGTCAGACGCCTGCCTCCCGCAGAGTACGAGGTCGAACTCCCCTATCTTTTTGATCGCCTCGGCGAGCGCTGTCGCCGTGGCAAACGCATCGAGTTCTTCGACTGCGGGATCGTCTATGAGGATCAGGTTATCCGCGCCCATCGACAGCGGCTTCTTCATGACGTCCATGACGAATCCGCTGCCCACAGATACGACGGTCACTTCTGCTCCGACAGTCTCCTTGAGTTGAAGGGCGGCCTCGACGGCGTTCTCGTCAAACCCGTTCACAACTGGAGGAATTCCAGCCGCCGGCAGTACCCTCTTCGACTCAGGATCGATTCGAAATGCCGAGGCTGGGGTCTCGGGATCGACGACCTGTTTCGCACATACGACTATGTTCAGGGGCACTTGTGATACACCTCATTTGCATCGTGTGGTTAGCTTGGCAAGGTACTCGGACTATAGCAAAGAAATTTGCGCTCATGCAATTTATCCTACTTAAGAAGAGCTTGCCGATTTAGAGCCTTTTCGCCGGTCAAAGGCTGTAGGTGAGATTACCCTTTATGTCTGCATAAAGCCTGGTATTCTAACGCCTTTGAGCAGGTAATCCGAGATCGCATAACTTGGGAAATACACGCTGCGAGGGTTGCGAAAGTCGCGATAATCTCGCGGCCAAGCGTCCAAATTGACGCTCAGTACGAGACCAAAATTTTTCTTAGATTTTTCTTATCAAATTGCTGACACGCTACCTTGCAACCCCTAAGGTTCGACCCCTTATGATCTAGGTGACCTGGCCATCCGTCGTTGAGTTTCTTCTCTCCGATGTGTCTCCAGATCTCTGCATGCAGAAGCGTACGGAGCGCGGGGGATCCGTGTATTCGGATAGCGTTTCCGTCCGCCAGATATTTTCCATCTGCATGGTCTATAAAGGGCCATTGCTCAGACAACATAGATCAAAATCGCCCTGGTACAGGTGCGTGCATTGAGGGACGCAGCGAAGATACTTTTGTGCGCTGACTCGTCCCTGACAGGCCCGCCCAAGTTCCGGGTCGAGACCAGGACTATAGTCACGAGGAGTTACCGATATGGTGGTCTCATCTGCACCATCAACTGATATCCGAACGCAGGCGCGACACGCCCAGTGCCCGCGCTGCAAGGCATCGCTGGTCTCCAATTACTTCGAACCACAGTGTCTACAGTGCGGTTACGTCGACTACAGCTACACTCCACCAACTCAGATCGGCAGGAAGAACCTGATGAGCGCAGCTACTCGCTACGTCTTCAGGTACGTCGGGGACGCGCCGAAGCTCGCCGAGACTCTTGCTCACGTCCAGCTGCGACGTCTGCGGAACCGCGTCGTGTTCGGCGTCACCTGCCCCCTCTGCGAAGAAGACGTAGAGATGGAACAGACCTCCCTGAGCGGTAAGCGCAAGGAGATTCGTGAAGAGCGATACCGGTGCCCCCACGGCCATCGCGTATCACTCATACCTCGCCGAGACGGCAGCATGGGGTGGAAATAGCCGCTCCAGGCGGTAGTGTTACCTGAGATAACGGACCGGGGACTTCGCGGAGTCCCCGGTCGTTTTCTTTACTGCCATGAGACTTGCGGCCTGAGAAGTTGTTGACTGTCGCCGAAGTGGTTGCCTCATCGTCCGGGGGACCTGTCGTCATATGCGACGTGTCTCCTCCTCGGGGAGGTCGACAGGACTCCTTTGTGGACGTTGCCGACATCGGCGCCCACTTCCTGTCGGTAGCATACAACCCGGGACAGTCCGTACGCGTAAGCTCGCCATTTGTCGCTGCCTTCCTTCAGGATCGACTTGGAGTGCCGGTGGTGTTCACGCTGGCCACCCGCGACATGAACCGCATCGCCCTCCAGAGCCAGCTCCTGGGAGCCGACTGGTACGGCCTGCGAAACGTGGTTATCGTGAGAGGCGATCCCCTGCAGGGGCGCGACCGCGGTGTAGTCACGGCTGTTAGGGACTACTCGACGACTTCCCTGCTGGCCGACGTCGCAGGCATGAATCGAGGGCGCGATTTCAGAGGGCTTAATCTGGCGGGTCCGACTTCACTCTGTGCCGGGGCGACGGTCGACCCGTCAATGGGCCTCGACCGAGAGACTGCGTTGGCTGTCCGCAAGGTGAATGCTGGCGCCGATTTCTTGCTCGCGCAGGTGCACTTCGAAGCGGGTGACATTACGAGCCTCCAGAAGTCTCTTTCCTCGGTTCATGAAATACATGTCCCTGTTTTTGCCGGAGTCCAGATTCTTGATGCCGACGGAATAGACTTCGGAAACATTCCCTATCATGTTCGCCGCGACCTGGACAATGGCAGGTCCGGATTGGACATCGCCAGGGAGCTCGCACTTGACCTCTGGTCTCGTGGGATCACGACTTTCTACGTGATTCCTACCATTCTGCGAAGGGGTCTGAGGGACTACGAGGCCGCAGCCGATCTGATCGAATACATCAGGGGCCTGCCCACTTCCCACCCGATCTCCAATCGTTGACTCGAATGAAGGCCGTAGATATAATTTTCGGCAAGCCAATGTGAACGAGGTATTAACAGTGGCCACCGAAACGGGAAAGCGGTATTTCTGCGGGAAGTGCGGCGCTGAATTCGTCGTCACGCGGGGCTCCGAAGAGGGCGACATCCACTGCTGTGGCGAGCCGCTTAGCAAGAAGTAGCGACCGCGGCAACGTTCCTATACCCCGGCGAACGAGGTGAACTTCAATGCCTAACCAGCTAGGACGACGATACCAGTGCGAGACATGCGGCACGATGGTGTTGTGCACCAAGCCCGGCACAGGCGCTATTCTCTGTTGTCAGGCTGAAATGCCTGTCCAGCAGCCCAGAAAGCTCCCGTCCTCCGACTAGAGCCCTTTCCTCCCTGGACTTCCTTTCCTCCCCCGCCTGCTGGCGCGGGGCGTGCAATGTCACGCGATCGGTATTCGGGTTGCTGACGCGTGCTGCTCATCGGCGTGGTACGAGCTTCTCACCAACGGGCCAGATGCTACGTGATCGAAACCCAGGTCTTCGCCAATAGACCTAAGCTCATCGAACTCTGTAGGCGTGTACCACTTGACCAGCGGGGCATGTTTCGCCGAAGGGGGCAGGTACTGACCAATGGTGAGGAGATTGCAGTCGACGGACCTCAGGTCCTCCATCGTCTCGACTATCTCGTCCCACGTCTCGCCCAGTCCAACCATCATGCCGGACTTGGTAACCGATGCACCGTTCATTTGGCGTGTTCGCTGGAGAAGCTCGAGCGACTGGTCATAGTCGCCTCTTGGCCGGACTCGGCTGAATACGCGCCTAACCGTCTCGATGTTGTGATTAAGCGTGTCGGGCTTCGCCGCCATTACTGCCTCCAGAGCTTCCCAGTTACCCTCGAAATCTGGAATCAATAGTTCGATGCGGCAGTCCGGCATCCTCTTGCGAATCTGTCTCACGCACTGAGCGAAGATGAAAGCGCCCCCGTCAGGCAGGTCATCCCTGTTGACGGACGTGATCACCGCATAGTTCAGCCCCATCCTCTCCACGGTTTCGGCAAGCCGCACCGGCTCTTCGAGGTCGAGTCCCACCGGGGTTCCGGTCGTTACGGCGCAATAGGCACAGGCCCTGGTGCAGATATCTCCCAGGATCATGAAGGTCGCAGTTCCCCGCTCCCAGCACTCCCCTATGTTGGGACAATGAGCCTCTTCGCAAACTGTGTGAAGCTGTTCAGACCTGAGCATGTCCTGGAGACGCAGGTAGTTTGGACCACCCGGCATCCGGACCTTGAACCACTCTGGAAGGCGTCGCTGCGCCGGCATTGCTACCCCCTTACGGGTGACTCCCTCGACAGACTCATCTGAGGCTGCCAACTCATCCGATTGTAAGAACTGGCGGCATTATCAGCAAGAGTGGCCGCTGCCTTACCTGCCAATATCTCGATCCCAGTGCTGAGGATTGGCCTCTATGAACCCACCGAGCAGCTTCTTGGCGTCCTGCAGGTTCAGATCGATCACCTCTATTCCGTGTCTCAGCATCAGTTGGTGGCCGTTCGACTCCCCAAAGTTCTCCGACTCTGCAGCCACGACCTTGACGATGCCGAATTGGACGATTGCACCAGCGCACATGTGGCAGGGCATCAGCGTCGAGTACATCGACATGCCGCGAAAGTCTGGGATGGTCTTCCCTGCGTTGTACAGGCAGTTAATCTCCGCGTGCATAACGCAGGCCTCATCCTGAATTCGACGATTTCTACCCGATGCAACGAGCCGCCCTTCTTGATCGATTAGGGACGCTCCAATTGGTATACCGCCTTCCGCAAGTCCGGCTCGGGCCTCATCAAGGGCGACTTTCATGAATTCGTCCAACTCGACTGCCTCCAACTTCCGGGATCCATGGCCACAGTGTATCTGATGGAACATCCACGGTCTTGGTGTACCGAAGTCGCAGAGGCGCGTCGATTCTGAATCTTCACCTGTCTAGCTTCGTCCCTGTGCTACGCTTCTCTGGCGTCTTACAGAAATCCTGCATGTACCAAAGAGGAAAAGGAGTGACTGCACTTGGGCGAACGTGAAATCGTGATATCGGCTGGCTCCGTAACCGTGAATGCCACTCTCAACAACACCCCCACTGCCACTCAGATCTGGGACGCCTTACCCATTGAGGCCTCCGGCAGCACGTGGGGTGACGAGATTTACTTTGGAATACCTGTCGAGGGAACTGAAGAACCGGATCACGAAGTGGTCGAGTTGGGGGACCTGGGCTACTGGCCTCCCGGGAGCGCTTTCTGCTTGTTCTTCGGGCCAACACCGATGAGCATGGGAGATGAGATTCGACCTGCAAGTGCCGTCAATGTCATTGGTAAAATGACTGGTGACATTACCGCGCTCAAGTCGGTCCGATCGGGTCAAGTGGTCAGAATAGCACGGGCCTGAATGCTCTACTCGAAGTCGCTGCCGCTCTCCTCGCGTTTCTCGGACTGCTTCGGCAGCGTAACCGTCATTTCGGTGTGTAGGCCCGGTACAGAGTCAGCCTCGATGTTTCCTCCATGCTCCCTGATGACGTCGTAGGCCAGGCTCAGACCCAGCCCAGTGTTTCGCCCTGCCTGCTTGGTCGTGAAGAATGGGTTGAACATCCGCTCCACGACGTCGGGAGGCATGCCAACTCCATTGTCCCTGACGGTCATCACAACCGTATCTACTGTTGAGGCTGTGCCTATTCTCAACTCCGGAGCGAATTCGGTGCCCTGCATGGAGGCCTTTTCCGCCATAGCCTGGCACGCATTTGTCACCAGGTTAGCGATCACCCTTGCAATGTCCTCGGGGACCGCGACTACCTCCTCCATCGATTGGTCCAGGTCCAGGTCGATTTCAGCACTGAAGCTGGGGATCTGAGCCTTCACCGACCGGTGTGCGAGGTTTGTCTGTTCAATAACCAGAGCGTTGAGGTCCACCGGCCTGAAGCCGCCACCCGACCCCCTGTCGAGCGTTAACATGGCGGACACGATACCGTTTGCCCTGTCACTATGGTGGACAACTCGGTCCATGTTATCGGAGAGGTCCTGGACCAGTTCCTCCGCCTCCGATTGGTCTGCACTACCCGCCTGCTCGACGATTCCGCGGAGTTCAGTCGCGATGTCTTTGGACAGCACGGCAAAGTT
Organism: Dehalococcoidia bacterium; assembly: GCA_965116405.1. Classification (GTDB taxonomy): domain Bacteria; phylum Chloroflexota; class Dehalococcoidia; order Lucifugimonadales; family UBA1123; genus VXRN01. Next base: position 3,163,066 of record OZ220685.1, on the reverse strand, counting down.
GCGTATGAACTGAAGTGGGTTGCGAATCTCGTGCGCCACTCCGGATGACAGCTCTCCCAGTTCAGCCAGTTTCTGCTGGCTGATGATCTGGTCCTGGCTGTGGTGCAGCTCCTCCAGCGTGCTCTCCAGCTCCGCGTTCTTCTCACGGAGCTCGTTCGAAAGCTGACGCACAGTGTCAAGCTGCATCGCCCTGATGGAGTTCTGCCGCAGCGTCTCCAGCGCTAGACAGGTTTTGGAGACTTCGTCCTGTCCCCACGGCTCGACTCTGTACTCGAAGTCCCCCATGCCTAACCTTCGAATCCACACCTCGATTGCCACGGTCCTGGCTCCGACAAGCACTATCAGCGCGGACATTGCCAACGCGAGTACGAGAGCCGTCAAAGCAGTGACAACCAGAGCCACGTTTCCCAGCATGACGGCCTGCACGTTTATTGCTACGAGTAGGCACAGCACCATGAACAGCAGCAGGATGTGTTGTACTGAGTACCGCCTGATGGAGTACTTGGACATCCCAAATGGATCGTTGGGATCGTGAGACTGCTCGAACGCGCTGTTTGGTGCTTCCAAAGTACCCTCCTGTCTACCGAGCGATCTAAGGCCCTATGCTATATTGAGTTTCCATCGCCGCAAGCACAAGTATTGAAATGGTATCCATCGAACAGAAACAGCGTACTTCTCGTTCCTCCAAGCGAGGCCCTGACCGGAAGCCCGAATTAGCCGAGCTGACTCTGGGCGAGTTTGACGATCTTGGCGACACGACGGCCGAGTTCGAGGGCAGGACCATTAACGTCGCTGGAGGGATGCCCGGCGAGCGAGTCATGGTACGGATCTATCGCTACCGCAGGAGGCGTCAGAACAGGGTCTCGGGAGTCGTTGACTCGGTTCTGGTCCCATCTCCTGACCGCGTAACTCCAAAGTGCGGCTACTACGGACGCTGTTCAGGATGCCAGTGGCAGCACGTAACCTACCCAGCCCAGCTAGACTTGAAACGACAGAGAATCGTCCGAGAGTTCGCGAGGTACGAGACTCTGAAGGACATCTCCGTTGGCGACACGCTGCCCGCGCCGACAGAGTTCTACTATCGCAACCATGCACGCTTTACAGTTCGCAGGGGAGGGCAGCTCGGCTTCTCCAACCGAATTACACGCCACTTTGTGAGAGTGGAACACTGCATGTTAATGTCTCCAGCCATCAACGAACTGGCCACTCAGTTCCAGGACCGCGCAGGCGAGACCACCAACATGTCTGTACGCGTGGGGGTAAACACTGGAGACTTCCTCGTCCAGCCCACTTTCCAGAATCCAGACATCGGAATCAGTTCCGGGCAGACCCACTACAGGGAACGCATGGGAGACACCGACCTTGGGATTGCTTCCCCTTCATTCTTCCAGGTAAACACTGCCCAGGCCGAGAACCTTATCGACATCGTCAGAAGCCGGCTCGACCTACAACCAGACCACATACTCATTGACGCATATGCTGGAGTGGGCGTTTTTGCGATTCTGCTTGCGCCCTACGTCGGCAGGGCGATCGCAATTGAGGAATCCGCCTCTGCGGTCGCCGATGGCAAGTTGAATGCTGAGGGCACAGAGAACGTGGAGTTCATTCAACTCAAGACTGAAGAGGCACTCGTGAATCTGGACGAGCTCTGTGACTTGGGCGACGCCCCAACAGCAGTGATACTCGACCCTCCTCGTTTGGGATGTCACCCGGAAGCGTTGGAGTCACTCCTAGGGCTAAGACCTCACCGCGTCGCGTACGTGTCGTGCGATCCGCCCTCGCTGGCGCGTGATCTGGATATCCTGGCCAGTGGCGGCTACGTCATCTCCGACGTACAGCCAGTCGACATGTTCCCCCAGACATATCACGTAGAGTCCGTTACTACTCTCAATCGCACGTCATAAGGCTGTAGAGTCCAGGAATTGCCGACTCCGCGAAGAATCACGCTGCTCTCTTCCTCTGCCCGTAGGCGGGAAATCGTCGGGCAAGCATTTCCCACAGCCTCTATCGAAGGTTCGCGAGGGGAAGAACCCAGGCCGTCGCCAGAAGAGTCATCCGATGACTATGTACTAAGGTCGGCGGTCGCAAAGCTGGGTAACTCCTCTGGGCAAAGCGAGGATGGCCTTCACGTTAGCGCCGACACGGTAGTCGTGCTCAGAGGCGAGATCCTTGGCAAGCCCGCCACTAGAGAAGAGGCTCGTTCAATGCTCACGAACCTCAGCGACGCATGGCACGAAGTAACTACAGGAGTAGCCGTTCTCGACACGATAACTGGCGAGATTGCCACCGGTTCAGAGACTTCCCAGGTACGGACTCGACCGTTCACAGATTCCGAGATCGATGAGTATGTCGCCAGTCCAGAACCATACGACAAGGCCGGCGGCTATGCGGTGCAGGATGACGACTTCCGGCCGGTGACCAAGACCGAGGGCTGCTATCTCAACATCGTAGGCTTGCCACTGTGTCTGCTGCTCACTCTCCTGCGAGCCTATGACCCTGCCGTCGAATTGCGGGAATTAAACAGCATCCCCTACTATGACAGGTGTAGCGACTGTAGGTTGCGAGGCATCGTGGAGGGTCTGCAGTGAACATCCTGGGCATGGGTCCTCTAGAGATCCTCGTGATCGCCCTAATCGCCTTCATCTTCCTGGGACCGGAGCGAATGTCCGATGCCGCTCGACTCCTCGGCAAGGCGATTAGAGAGGGTCGCAACATCGCCTCCTCAATACCCCGGGTTGTGGTCGAGGACGACGACATAAAGGTTGTGGAACGCGGACGATCAACGAGCCTTATCAACGACAAGCCTTCACAACCATCGGAACCTGAGCCTGAGCCGCAGGGAGCCGAAGACGCTGACGGACCAGTCCCCTTCTCCCGACATGATCCCCCTGCTGCGGGTCGCGATTCCGCCGACACACGTCCTAACGGTCCGCCTCAATGATCAGCGAAGACGGTGCAGCTCCCCTTAGAAGCCACCTAGTAGAACTAAGGCGACGCCTAACATACGCCGCCATTTCCGTCCTGGTTACTACGGCAGTTGCGTTCGTGTTCCACGAGCAGATCCTGATCCTCCTCATGGAGCCCGCACAGCAATTTGTAGATATCCCCAACGGCAAACCGATCTATACGGAGCTAACGGAGTTCATCTCCGTGGCGGCCAAGACGTCCCTTCTGGTCGGACTCTTCGTCTCTCTCCCCTTCGTGCTCTACCAGATCGTCATGTTCGTCGCTCCCGGCCTGAATCCCAAGGAGCGCAAGTATCTCTACGTGCTGATGCCAGTGAGCTTACTGGCGTTTCTGGCGGGCGCCGCCTTCGGATACAGGGTGCTGTTCCCGCCGATGGTCAACTTCCTTCTCAACTTCGGGTCGGACGTCGCCACTCCACTGATCAGTATCCGCAGTTACGTCAACCTCATGTTGACACTGCTGTTCTGGATGGGTCTGATCTTCGAGATCCCCGTCGTCATCTTCTTCATGGCCAAGATCGGCCTGGTCACCCCGGAGGCTCTCGCCCGCAACCGGAGGTATGCGATAGTAGTGGCCTTCGTTCTGGGGGCGGTCATTACGCCAACTTTCGATCCGATCAACCAGGCTCTCGTGGCTGGCCCGATCATCGTCCTCTACGAAGCGAGCGTGTGGCTTGCCAAGCTGGCAGCGCGTGGCCGAAGAAGGTCTGCGGCGCTTAACCCGGAATAGCCCCTTACAACCAAGAAGGCCGCCCAAAGTAGGGCGGCCCCGAATCAAACTGGATGGCTGGTTTGCCTGAAGGAGTTACGACGGCTTCTGCCCGTTGCCTTCCCTCGAGTCTGAAGTCGCTACGGCCCCGGGTTCGTCCTCGGTCGTGGCCTTGCGAAACTCCTTGATTGACCTTCCTAGTGCGCCACCGATATCTGTCAGCCTTCCGACACCGAAGATAATCAATACGATGAACAGTATGATTATCAACTCCATCGGACCTATTCTGAAGGGCATCGCAGACTCCTTGCTCAGATCTAAGCGACTCTACGTACATCATAGCTATGGCTTAGCGGCGGCGCAAATTGCGGTCAATTCAAACACCCCACAGGAGTCCGTATGTATACTGGAAGTAGAAGTGAGCTAGTTCAGACCAGCAAGCGGAGCATAGACAGAATTGTCGGTCTCCTTCGACCAGCAGAACTCTCAGCCTGAGCCCGACTCTTCTCCTGGGAAGTCAACCGCATGGCGAGCCGTCATAGTGGTGATTGGAGCGATTGCGGTAGGGTTCGTTCTTGGCATATTCGCGGCCGCACAGCTCGGATGGACTCTGGCAAACGGCGTCAGCCTGTTTGATGAGGTTGAGGTCTCACGAATCTTTGAGGACGTCAGTCCCGCCGTCGTGGAGATCGAAGCAGTGCGCAACATTGGCGCACTGGATCTCGACATCCCCTTCTGGGGTTCGGGGTTTCTCGTTGACAGCGAGGGCCACATCGTAACGAACTACCATGTCGTAGCGGGCGGCGAGGAGTATGTAATCCGTCTCTCTGACGGCACCGAAGTACCTGCCGAACGGCTGGGCGTCAGCCAGGCGGACGACCTGGCCGTCCTCAAGGTCCAACCGTCTTTCGTCGAGGAAATTGATCCGCTGATACTGGCCGACTCGTCCAAGGTCGCGCCGGGTCAGATGGCCATCGCGATTGGCAGCCCATTCAGGGAGTTCAATTCAGTGGGAGTGGGTGTCATCAGCGGCATTGACCGAGGGCACACGAGCATTCTCCACCGGCCAATTCCTGACTTGATTCAGACCGATGTCCCGCTGAATCCTGGAAACTCTGGAGGCCCCCTTCTCAACGCAAGTGGAGAGGTTATAGGCATCAACACGTCCATCAGGATCGAGGGTGGCAGCCGAAGAGTGGAGGACTTCCGGGTCGGATTCGCCGTCCCAAGCAACACCGCGATAAGTCTGCTCCCGCAGCTCATGGCTTCGGTCGATCTCAGGAGGCCCTGGATTGGCATCCAGGGCGCTCCCGTACCCCGACAGTTCATGGAGTCTCGTGGTCTGCCTCAAGGCATTTACGTAACTGGAGTCTTCGAAGACAGCCCCGCACGTGAGGCAGGCGTGAAGGCATTTCCGCGCTTCGGAACGAGCAGCAGCGGGGACGTCATCACGGCTGTCGATGACGTGCAGGTAGGCTCCGTGGACGACATGGTGGGCTACCTGAACACCAAGACGCCGGGTGAGGACGTCACTCTGACCCTCTACCGTGAAGGTGAAGAGCGTACCGTCGAGTTAACGCTCGATCCGTGGCCCGACGGAGCCTGATTGCGGCTGGGTGCTACTGCAGAGGCGAGAAGCTCATGGGCAGAAGCAGCTTGTTCTCTTGCGTCAGCGGTGCAACGCCGCCTGGTGGGGGCCAAACACCCTTCTCACGCGTTTCCGCCCTGATCTGAGCGCGCTGATCGTAGCTCTCGTATGCCCACATGTGAATCCACGTGTTAAGGCCTCCGAGCTCCGAGTACCACGCACCGACCAGCGGGGAATACTTCTCCCGTTCCTCGATGTGCTCACCCCACTTCTCGATCACGTTCGGGATATCCCCAGGCTCGTAGGTGTAGATCCGCATCTCGTACACGGGTCCCAGCTTGGCCTCTCCGTGGTCTGTGTTGAAAGGGGCAGGTAGGAAGATTTCGGACTGCATGTTGTTTACGAACTCGGTGTTGTCGGGAGGCCATACACCGTCTTCAACCACCTTGGCTCGGATTTCCGCTCGCTGGTTGAGGTCTTCGTAAGGCCAGATGTGGACAACCTGGTTGAGCGGCCCGGCCTCTGTGTACCAGAAACCAAAGAGCTCGGAATAGTTCCGGCGGCCCTCCTTGATCTTGGCTGCGGCGCGCTTTTCGAAGTCCGGCACTGATCGCGGCTTGAGGTCGTATGTCCTGAATTCGTAGATCACCATTCACTCCCTTAGGTTAAGTCACCGCGAATTGCGGAGACTACTCGATTCGCTAGTTGGCAAGTTCGACTGACAGTTGACTTACAGTTCTTGCACTCGACGTGCTGAAGATTACCACGCCTTTTTCGCATTTGTGAACAGATGTCGCTTGAAACGTTGAGAGTACCCCGTCCCATCTCCTACGATAATTCGCGGGAATGACCGCCAGCTGATCTCAACGTGGGAGTGCCACGCGATGCCCGAGACTGTACTTGTAACCGGAGGCGCCGGGTACATAGGCAGCACCATCTGCTCTGCCCTGGAAGACGCGGGACACTACCCTGTCGTCCTGGATTCCCTGGTCAACGGCGACGACGGAATGGTTGGCAGTCGACCCTTCTATCGGGGCGATGTTTCAGACCCGAGAATCATCGCCGAGATCTTCGCTGACTTCCCCCACATCAGTTGCTGCATCCACTGCGCTGCTCTTGCAATCGTCCCTGACTCAGTTGACCGTCCGTTGGACTACTACTCCAACAACGTCTCGGGCACAATCGATCTGATCAGAAGTCTTCTTCACCACGGCTGCCGCAAGATTGTGTTCAGTTCCTCCGCTTCCGTCTACGATACCGCCTTCGGACCGGAAGTAACTGAGACGTCCCCCACGAGGCCGCTGAGCCCTTACGCGAGAACAAAGTTGATCATGGAAATGGTTCTCGAGGACTTGGCAAGTGCGTCCGGGCTGAAGGCTCTCACGCTCAGGTACTTTAACCCCGTCGGCGCAGACCCCAAGATGCGGTCCGGCCAGAGACAGCAGGTCGCGTCTCAGATCATGAGCGTGCTGGTGGAAGTCGCGTCAGGCAAGAGACCGGCGTTCCATGTCACCGGCACAGACTGGCCGACAAGGGACGGGACCGGTATCAGAGACTACGTTCACATTTGGGACCTGGCAAGGGCGCACGTCGCGGCCGTTGAGAGGATCGATGACATCTTCTCCGCGGACGGCGGCAGTGAGGTCATCAACCTGGGCACCGGTTCGGGAGTCACCGTGAGAGAGTTCGTAGACGCGTTTCAACGTGTTCTTGGTAGAACCATCCCAACGGTCGACGCCCCTCCACGACCGGGGGATGTGGCCGGAGCTTATGCGAGTATAGATAAGGCCGAAAGTCTCCTTGGCTGGCGTCCGGAACTCAGCCTGGAAGACGGAATCCGCCACGCGCTGGAATGGTCAGAACGAAGCATGGACTAGCCTCACTTACACTCCTTGCAATCGCAGATTCTCGGTTCTTCCACTGCGGAAAATGTTCAATGCTGAATACCCTGAAGCGATGCGTTTTCAGGCAACTCCCCGTGTTTGAGGCAGATATAGCCCTATGCTATACTTTCGTGGGCGCTTTTCCGCGCCGACGGCTACGTGTGCGTTCAATGGTCAGCTATTCGAAGTGAAGGCAGGAGTTTATGGTTCAGACCTCACCTGAAGCCCTTGTTACAAGGCCTACGCAGTCCATGGAGAATTTCCTCTCGCCACAGGGGCCGGTAACAATGAAGATGCTGCTGGAAGCCGGAGTCCACTTCGGTCACCAGAAGCGCCGGTGGAACCCAAAGATGAAGCAGTACATCTTTGCCCACCGCAATGGGATCCACATCATAGATCTTCAGAAGACTCTGCGAATGCTGGATACCGCCATGGAGTTCATGACTGACATGGTTGCTCAGGGCAACAAGGTCCTGATGGTCGGAACTAAGAAGCAGGCCCAGGACTCCATCATTCACGAGGCGACCAAGAGCGGGGCGTTCCATATCACTACCCGCTGGCTCGGCGGCACGCTTACCAACTTCAAGACCATTCAGTCGAGGATCGACTACCTGGTCCATCTCGAACAGGAGCAGGCCAAGGGCGAGTTCACAAGGCTCACCAAGAGGGAGTCCCTGAAACTCGAGGACACCATCAGGCGCCTAAACCGCCATCTTTCGGGCATCAAGGAAATGACCGAGATGCCGGGCGTTCTGTTCGTAGTCGACATCGGCAAAGAGCATATAGCGGTCGCTGAGGCTCGCAAAGTCGGCGTGCCCATCGTCGCATTGGTCGACTCAGATTGTGATCCCGACCAGATCGATTACCCAATACCTGGCAACGACGACGCAATCAGGTCTATCCGCCTTGTTACGGCGAAGATGGCCGAAGCTATTGTCGAAGGCCACCATCGAAGGCTGTCGCTGGACACTGAAGAGGTTTCAGACCTTGACTCGGTTGCCGCCGACGCAGATTCGGCTGTCCCGGAAGAGGCTGCACCTGAGGCGCCGGTCGAAACACCAGAACCGGAAGTTGTCCCTCCTCCCTCGCAGGCCGACCTCGAGGCGTTAGCTCGAATTCACAATAGTCCTTCTTAGGAATAGCAAGGGAAATATGGCAATTACAGTTGACGATATAAAGGCCCTGCGCCAGATTACCGGCGCAGGGGTAATGGACAGCAAGCGAGCGCTGGAAGAAGCCAGCGGTGATATCAAGAAGGCGGAGGAACTCCTCAGAGAGCAGGGAATTGCCTCAGCCGCAAAGAAGGCCAACCGCGCCACCAACCAGGGAATCGTAGAGTCCTACATCCACAGCGGCGGTAGAATCGGCGCTATAGTCGAGGTGAACTGCGAGACTGACTTCGTAGCCCGCACCGACGAGTTCAAGGATCTGGCCCACAACCTCGCCATGCAGATCGCTGCCATGTCGCCCTCATACGTTGACGAGTCGGCGGTCCCCGAAGATGAGACTGTTGAAGCGGCCCAGGACTGTCTGCTCCAGCAACCCTTCATCAGGGACCCTGCAAAGACCGTCCAGGACCTCGTGAACGAGACCGTTGGCAAACTGGGCGAGAACGTCCGGGTCAGAAGGTTCACGCGCTTCTCGCTCGGCGAATAGCTAGAGGTTTTCCCATCGCCCCCCAATATACCCGGATCCTGCTTAAGCTTAGCGGGGAGTCTCTACAAGGTGAGAGAGGATACGGCGTAGACCCGTCGGCCGTTGAGTACATGGCAGGGGAGATCAGGTCTGTTCTCGATCTCGGCGTAGAGATGGGAATCGTCGTCGGAGGGGGTAACATCTGGCGCGGGACCCAGGCAGAGCTCGAAGGCATGGACCGTGCGACCGCCGACTACGCAGGTATGCTGGCCACCATTATTAGCGCCCTCGCCTTGCAGGACACTCTGGAGCGCAAGTTTGGCCTTGTGACTCGCACTCAAAGCGCGATCAATGTATCCCAGGTCGCCGAGCCGTACATCCGCCGAAGGGCTATAAGGCATCTCGAAAAAGGCCGTATCGTCCTGTTCGCCGCTGGTACCGGCAACCCATTCGTTACGACTGACACCGGCGCTGCCCTAAGGGCAGTCGAGATCGGCGCAGATGTACTGCTGATGGCCAAGAACAACGTGGACGGCGTATATGAAGCCGATCCTCTCATCAACCCGGATGCGAAGAAGATCGAGCATCTGACCTATCTGGAAGCCCTGGAAAAGCGTCTAGGGGTGATGGACACGACGGCACTGTCTCTGTGCATGGACAATAACCTCCCCATAATCGTTTTTGATCTCCTCAGGCAGGGCAGCCTCAAGAAACTGGTAAGCGGCGAGGCCCTAGGATCCGTGGTCTCCTCCCGCGGAAGCTCCAGGTAGTCTGGCTCCCCACAATAGGCTGTTAGTCGACTATACTTGACCTCAACCATTCCAATGTCGGAGGTTAAAGCACATGGCAGAAGTTGACGAAGTCCTCGACGATACCACCACGAGAATGGAAAAGTCGGTTGCCGCCCTGGAGAGGGAGTTGGGAGGTATCAGGACCGGAAGGGCCTCACCCAGACTCGTCGAGTCAATGCTGGTCGACTACTATGGCGTGCCGACGCCGTTGAACCAGATCGCCTCGATCACCGTGCCAGAGGCCAGACTGCTGATGATTCAGCCCTGGGACAAGTCGTCCGTGAAAGAGGTCGAGAAGTCGATTATGAAGTCCGACCTTGGCCTGATGCCGAATAGCGACGGCACAGTAATTCGTATCTCCATACCTCCCCTGACAGAAGACCGCCGGCGTGACCTGGTGAGGCTTGTCGGCAGGAAAGTTGAAGATGGCCACGTTGCGGTCCGCAACATCAGAAGGTCGGGGGTGGAAAGCTTTCGTACCATGGAGCGCGACAAAGAGCTGTCCCAGGATGAGTCCCGCCGGGCGCAGAGTGACCTCCAGGAGTTAACTGACCTCTACATCGGCCAGATGGATGAGATGAAGAAGGGAAAAGAGCAGGAGGTCATGGAAGTTTGACGCTTCCGGCATCCGCCCCGGTCTCCGGGTCAGACGCTTCTGCTCTTGCCAGCAAGTCACCTCGGCATGTTGCTATTATCATGGATGGCAACGGTCGGTGGGCCATTCGTAGAGGCCTTTTGCGGTCCGATGGTCACCGTGCAGGCACAGAGAATGTACGACGTACCATCGAAGCCTTCGCAGAAGCTGGGGTCAAGTACCTGACCCTGTACGCGTTTTCTACGGAAAACTGGGAGCGACCTGCCGGAGAGGTTGACGCGCTCATCTCGATCTTCCGCGACGTCATCGGGCCGGAATCTCAGAAGCTCCACCGCCAGGGTGTGCGTATCCGCCACCTGGGCAGTCTCGCAAGAATTCCTGGGGACCTGCGAGAGGCGATCGAGTCCAGCATCCAGCTAACGAGAGACAACGCCGGACTAACTCTGTGTGTGGCCTTTAACTATGGGTCAAGGTCCGAGATTCTCGATGCGGTCAGACAGATGATTGCGGACGGTGTCGATGTCGACAATATCACGGAGGCCTCGTTCTCGTCATACCTCTACACCTCGGACCTGCCGGACCCGGATCTCATAATCAGGACTGCCGGTGAGATGCGCCTATCCAACTTCCTCCTGTGGCAGGCTGCATACGCCGAGTTCTACAGCACGTCGGCGCTATGGCCGGACTTTGACGAGGTCGAAGTCCAAAAGGCCCTCGACGCCTACAGTCGAAGGAATCGCAAGTTCGGACGCCTTGATTCCTGAGCCGGACTGGCCGGGGATCTGACACCAGGCTGAGCCTTGCTAAAGCGAACAGTAACCGCCGCTGTCGGCCTTCCTATCCTGGCCGTCATACTTTGGGTTGGCGGCTTCGCGTTCACGGCCCTTGTCTGCTCGGTCGCAGCAGTTGCCGCGTGGGAGTTATGCCGGATGGCCGACTCCTGGGGACAACGGCCATTCACAGCCCTGGTCGTCGTACTAGCTGCTGTAGTCGCAGCCTCAGGGCACATCGCGGCCCATCTCGGCTTGGACGCACTCGGAATTGTCTTCGCCGGGCTCGCACTGATGTCAGCGATGGGAATGCTCCTGTTCATCCGAGTAAGCCGCCCACCTCTCCCATCGATCCTGCCTACTGCGTGCATTGTGCTTTTCGTCGGTGGAGCGCTCTTCAACGCTTCATTCCTTAGAATTACGCCCGATGGGCTGGACCTGATTGTCCTCCTGATTGCCGCGACATTTGCCACTGACACGGGCGCCTATGTAGTCGGCAGAATGATCGGCTCCAGGAAGCTTGCCCCGTCGGTCAGCCCCGGCAAGACATGGGAGGGAGCTGCCGGTGGCCTTCTCGCTGCAATTCTCGCTGGGGCGGTCTTCGCCCTGGTACTAGGTTACGGTAATCAGTGGATAGCAGTTGCTGCGCTCTTGGGAATCACTGGACAGATTGGCGACCTGTACGTTTCCAGGCTGAAGCGTCATGCTGGTTTGGACGACTCCGGGACGATCTTCCCGGGCCATGGCGGCATGCTCGATCGCCTGGACTCGCTGTCATTCAATCTCATTGTGGTCGGCCTTGCTGGAGTTCCCCTGCTCTAGGCTCCGTCGAATCGCTGGGACCGATTCGCCAAGTTCAAAGGTGCGACTGCTTTCTTGGTCGCCCGCCCGCCTGTTGTGTATGATTGGGCATCATGACCCCAACCAGAAAGGCGCTCGCCATTCTCGGTTCTACCGGCTCGATAGGTACTCAGACTCTCGATGTCGTTAGAACGTTCCCCGACCAGTTCCGGGTGGTCGGTCTATCGTGCAACCGCAACCTGGAGCTTCTCTCCAAGCAGATCGACGAGTTCAAGCCTCAGCTGGTCTGCTCGAATGCTACCGAGTCTGAGAAGTCGGATCTCCCTCAAACGGGTTGGAGCGACGGCACCCTATCCGAGCTCGCTACGCACACTGACGTCGATACCGTTGTTACGGCAACCGTTGGCGACGTCGCAATCGGCCCCACCCTTGAGGCAATTGACGCTGGTAAACAGATAGCGCTGGCCAACAAGGAGACAGTCGTCATGGCTGGGGAATTGGTCACGAAGCGCGCCTCAGAGAGTGGAGTGAAGATCCTCCCACTTGACAGCGAGCCCAACGCAATCTGGCAGTGCATCAGGGGAGAGAGTTCCACTCCGAGCAAATTGATCATTACGGCCTCGGGCGGCGCATTTCGGGACACGCCAATTTCGGAACTGGGATCGGTTACTCCGAAACAGGCCTTGAGACACCCAACGTGGAGAATGGGACAGAAGATAACTGTCGACTCCGCTACACTTATGAATAAGGCGCTCGAGGTGATAGAGGCCCACTGGCTTTTCGGAGTACCCTGGGAAGACATCGAGATAGTGATACACCCACAGAGCATTGTCCACTCGATGGTTGAATTTGTCGACGGCTCGGTCAAGGCCCAGCTGAGTCCACCGGACATGAGATTGCCCATACAGTATGCTCTTGCGTTTCCGGACCGACTTCCCAACCCGAATGTAGCCAGATTTCAGCCAGCTAGGACCCGCGAGCTCACGTTCTTTGAGTACGATCCAGACCGGTATCCCTGCTTCGAGCTGGCAATCGACTTCGCCAGGCGAGGGGGAACTTCGCCAGCATTCCTGTCAGGGGCCAACGACGCGGCCGTCGAGTCATTTCTTGGCGGCAGGATCGGCTTCCTCGAGATTGAAAACGTGATCAGATCGGCGATCTCCTCGCACGAGGCAATGCCCGATCCTGATCTGGACCACATTCTCGCTGCCGGCAGAGACGGTTACCGGACAGTGAACAGCTTGTCGGGTGCCTGACATGTTCGGTCTGCCTTCGTGGCTCCTAATAGTTCCCGTGCTGGCTGCGCTAGTATTCGTTCACGAGCTTGGACATTACCTTGCCGCTAAACGCTTTGGTATCAAGGTCCTTGAGTTCGGCTTCGGGTTCCCTCCGCGCCTATTCGGGGTGAAGTACGGGGAAACGGTCTACTCCATCAACGCGATCCCGCTGGGTGGGTTTGTAAAGCTCCTGGGTGAGGAAGACCCAACGGACGAGCGCAGCTTCGCCCGTCAGTCGGTGTGGAAGCGCACCGTCGTCCTCTGCGCCGGGTCGTTCATGAACTTCGTCACCCCGATCGTCATCTTCACGGTCCTGTTCGCCTTGCCGCAGGATGTGGCGGTCGGAACGGTCCAGATCACGGGTGTTGCCCCTGGGTCGCCGGCCCAGGAGGCAGGCATAAGGCCTGGTGACCAGGTGATCGCCGTCAATGGAGAGCGCGTCAGGAATCACAACGAACTCGTCGCGCAGGTCATGGTGCACCTAGGTGGGGAGGTCGAGCTTACGCTCAGAAGGGGCTCGATAGTTACCGGACTGGGTTCGTCGCCGGACTCGTCAGTCGTGGAGACCGTAAAGGTCGCCCCGCGCATGAATCCGCCCGATCTTGAGGTCGTCGAAACTGTTTCCGACCCGACAACCCAGGTCAGCCTGAGGGAGGCAAGACGGTACAACGTCAGGCTGCAGCCCGGCGACACTATGACCCAGGGTGCGGTCGGCGTGATGGTGGGCACGGCCAATGTGCGACTCGTCAAGGAACGGCAGCCAATCCTGGACGCCGTCCAAAACGGCTTTGGGCGCATTGTCGACGTTCTGCTACTTACGAAAAACAGTTTCCATCGCTGGGCTGTCGGAGGACCCGACCCCGGTCTCACCGGTCCAATCGGTATCGCCCAGATTACTGGCGAGGTTGCCGAGGTTGGCGCGTTCCCCTTCTTCGAGCTGGTCGCGGTCATCAGCATCAGTCTGGGGCTGATAAACATCCTGCCCATTCCCGCGCTGGACGGCGGGCGCCTGATGTTCGTCCTGATCGAGTGGGCCCGGAGAGGGCGAAGAATCTCGCCTCAACGCGAGGGGCTGGTGCACGTGATCGGCTTCGCCGTTCTGATTGGCCTGATCGTGGTCATCAGCTTCTTCGACATCTCCCGAATCCTGTCCGGCGAAAGTTTGATTCGGTAGATTCGCTATAATAGGGACGATGCGGCTAGAGGTTCGCCGAGTCAGGCAGGGAGCACTTGTGAAATGGTCAGGCGACGCGTAACAAAGGCACTGCAAGTCGGCAGCGTACAGGTCGGCGGAGACGCTCCGATCTCGGTCCAGTCCATGACCAAGACGGACACGCGCGATGTCGCTGCAACCGTCCAACAGATCAGGCGGCTTGAGGAAGCCGGCTGCGAGATCATTCGCTCTGCGGTACCCGACATGGAGGCCGCTGAGGCCCTCGCCGACATCAAGCGCCAGATCAACATCCCACTGGTGGCTGACATTCACTTTCACTACCAGTTGGCTCTCAAGGCACTGGAGAGTGGGGTGGACTGCCTGAGACTCAACCCGGGCAATATCCGTGACCGTGAGAAGGTCGAGACCGTCGTCAGAGAAGCAAAAGCTCGCGGCGTGCCCATTCGTATTGGCGTCAACTTCGGCAGCCTGCCCCCGGTGGGTGGCATCGGCAAGACTCGCGGCCTTTCCAGGCACCGGGACGGCGTCAATATGCTCAGCAAGGGCCAGACCGACGACGATGACTACTCTGTCGTCGACCACATGGTCGCCACCGGGCTATGGGAGATCGGAATACTCGAAGACCTCGACTTCGATCTCATCAAGATCTCGCTCAAGGCGTTCGACATCGACACGACCGTCGAGGCCTACCGTCAGATGGCGCGCCTGGTTCCCTACCCGTTCCACCTGGGCATCACAGAGGCCGGCACGGCAAAGTCCGGCAGCATTAGGAGCGCGATAGGACTCGGATCACTCCTCTACGATGGAATCGGAGACACAATCCGCGTCTCCCTGAGCGACGATCCAGTCGAAGAGGTCTACACAGGCTTCGAGATTCTGAAGTCCCTGGAGCTCCGCAAAGAAGGCGCTGTGCTCGTTGCTTGCCCGTCGTGCGGACGCGCTGACGTCGACGTGGTCGGGCTAGCCAACCAGGTTGACGACCTCCTGAAGAAGACCAGGTCTCCGATCAAGGTCGCGGTCATGGGCTGCGAGGTCAACGGCCCCGGCGAAGCCAAGGACGCAGATGTCGGCATTGCGGCCGGGGCAGGACGCGCCATCATATTCCGCAAGGGACAGAAGTCGAAGATCGTTGCCGAGGCCGACATGCTCTCGGCACTCATGGAGGAGGTGCGCACCGTCGAGGCCGAGTTGGCCTCGTCCGCACCGACCCCTGCCTGACTCCCCAGTCTCGATTCCGTCCAAGGCGCTAGCGCACACTTCTACGACACTCGTCTGAGTGATACGCTATGCGCGTCACTTCACACCAAAAGAGATTACTCATGCGACTTTCAAGAGCTTTCGGAAAGACACTCAGAGACGACCCCGCGGACGCTGAACTGGCCAGCCACCGGCTCATGCTCAAGGCAGGCATGATCTACCAGAGCGCCGCTGGCGTGTACAGTTACATGCCGCTCGCATGGCGCTCAATCAGGAAGATCGAGGAGATCATCCGCGAGGAGATGGACGCCGCCGGAGGCCAGGAACTCCACATGTCCAAGCTCCAGCCGATGGAGATCTGGCAGCGCTCCGGCAGGATGGAGGCGTACGGCCCAGACATGATGAGCCTCACCGATCGACGCGACCGCGCACTTGCGCTCGCGCCGACCTGCGAGGAGTTGCTGACCAACATCGTCAAGGCGAACGTCAACAGCTATCGCGACCTGCCTGTCATCCTCTACCAGATTCAGACCAAGTTCAGGGACGAGCCAAGACCTCGCGGCGGCCTCATCCGCGTTCGCGAGTTCGACATGAAGGACGCTTACAGCTTCGACGCAGACCCAGAGGGCCTCGACCGCAGCTACAACGCCATGGCCAACGCATACAGGCGCATCTTCGACAGGTGCGGACTCGACACGATCGTCGTGGATGCCGACCCCGGCGCGATGGGCGGCCGCGACTCGCAGGAGTTCATCCTGGTCGCTGATGGCGGCGAGGACACCATCATCGTCTGCTCCGGCTGCGACTACTCAGCCAACGCCGAGAAGGCAGAGTTCCTCAAATCTCCTCTGCCAGACGAGACACCCGGTGATGTCGAAGAGGTCCACACACCGGGCATTCGCACCATCGAGGAGCTTGTCGACTTCCTGGGCATAGAGGCGACCAAGACGCTCAAGGCCGTCTTCTACGTGGCTAACCGGGAGCTGGTGTTCGTCGTCATTCGCGGCGATCTCGAGGTCAACGAGATCAAGCTTGGCAACGTGCTGGGCAAGCCGACTGACCTCCATATCGCCACACCGGCGGAGGTCGCAGAGGCCGGCATCGTCGCCGGATCAGCGTCTCCGGTCGGGCTGAGCATCCGCACTATCGCCGATGACTCGATCAACACCGGCTCCAACTTTGCGGCTGGCGCGAACCGCAACGACTACCACCTGCAGAACGTCAACTACCCTCGCGACTTCGAGGCCGAGATCGTCGCCGACATCGCCAACGCGCAGGCCGGACTCTCGTGCAAGTTCTGCGACGGCACCCTGAGCGAGGTGCGGGGCATCGAGGTCGGGCACGTCTTCAAGCTCGGCACTCACTTCACGGAGGCCTTCGAGGCCTACTACCCGGACCAGGACGGTGAGCGCCACCCAATCATCATGGGCTGCTACGGCATCGGAGTTGAGCGCCTCTTGGCGGCTGCCATCGAGCAGAACCACGACGACAACGGCATCGTCTTCCCGACTCCAATAGCGCCATACGACGTGCAGCTCGTCGCGCTAAACACCGATGTCCCAGAGGTCGTTGCTGCCGCTGACGAGATGTACGAGGCCCTTGAGTCAGCCAGACTCTCAGTCCTGTACGACGACCGCGCCGAGTCGCCGGGCGTCAAGTTCAACGACGCCGACCTGATCGGGCTGCCGGTCAGAGTTGTGGTCAGCAGGCGCAACCTCAACCAGGGAGTTGTCGAGGTGAAGCGGCGCGATTCCTCGGACGCCTCGCAGGTCGCGATGGAAGACGCAATCGGTACGGTGAAGTCGCTACTGCTAGCTTAGTCGCGACTCGAAGTAGGTGCAGACTCGCTCCAGGTACTCGTCGCGGTGTTCGGTGAAGGCGCCGCAGTGCTCGACGTCCTTGACCATCCACAGCTCGCTGCCATCCTGCGCCGCCTCGTAGACACGGACTCCGTGCTCAGGCGGTACCCTGTCGTCGTCGGGTGTGACGATTACCAGGACCGGGTAATCGAACCTGGCGACTGCGTCCTCAGGAGCAACTGCTCTGACGTCGATGTCGTAGAGGCGGCCTGCGAGTAGCATCGCCAGAGGCTTGAATAGCAGCGCGACCCAGCCTGGGAACGGGGTCCTAAGTTCGGCCTCGTTCTGGATGAGCTCCGAGGCGCGGGCGAAGGGGCAGTCGAGCACGAGGGCCCTGACCCGGGGCTCCTCTGCTGCTGCGAGGGCGCAGGTCGCGGCTCCTAGCGAGAAGCCGAGCAGACCGATGTGCTCCGGTTGGACTCCCCTGGCCAACAGGTAGTCGATCGCGCCGAGGACGTCCATCCGCTCGTGCCAGCCGCCCGACATCAGGCCTTCCCCAGATTCCCCGTGGCCACGCATGTCGAACATCAGGACGCCGTAGCCTCGGTCGTTCAGCAGACAGGCGAGGTCCGTCATGTCTCCGCCAGTGCGGTTGGAGCCGATGCCGTGCACCAGGACGACAACGGGCATCCCGCCGCGTCCGGTCATGTACCAGCCTTCGAGCATCACGTCGCCGCGCCTGGACATGAAGCGGACCGACTCGTAGACGTGCCCGAAGTCCTCAGGAGTCCCCTCCAGCTCCGTGCGCTCGGCCATTGTGAGGTCGGCCGCCATGCGGTAAGAGACCCAGACGTAGACTCCGACGAGGCCGACGATCAGCGCGACAATTCTCCGAATCGTGAACAAACCAGGTCCTTCTCCCCAGGCTGCGAAAGAGCCAGCGCCTGAGTATAGCATCGGGGAGTTGGGAGTGTATTCGTTGCTGTTTGTGGGGTGATAGTTTGTGACCCCGGGGGGTCAGAAGCGGGGGTTGAAGATGCGGGACGTGATCGGTGGGCCACCGTCCCAGTAGTATGGGCTGCTCTTGTCGTCCTCTGGGTAGTAGACGGGACCGTCGTGCAGCTTGCACTTGGGGTGTCCGCAGTTGACCAGCCTGAACGATGTCGGGATGCTTGGTGTGGGAGACCAGCGCTCGTGGTCCTCCCTGGCGGGTGGAGGGCCGAGGTCTTCAATTTCCTTCGCCGCCGCGGACTCCGCTTCGGCCTTCTCTTTGGCTTCAGCCCTGGCCTTGGCCTGTTCTCTCTCGCGTTCGGCTTCCTCTTTCTCCCTTCGCTCCTGATCGACTTTGATCTGCTTTCTGCGTTCGATTCGCAGGTCGATCTCGGCGCTGAACCTCTCGGCTCCCTCTTTGACGATCGTGTGGTACTCGTCGGGGTCCAGTGAGTTCTTCCACTCCAGGAACCACCTGTGGGAGTTGTCCGCTGCCTCGTCAAATACGGAGTAGTCGGTTTTGTAGGGTGGATTGTCGGGGTCTGTGCCCTGTTCTGTCAGGATGCGGTCGGATTCTTCTTTGGCGGCGTCGATCAGGGCGTTGATCTCGTCCCAGTTGGTCTGGTCGTCTTCGGAGTCTTCCGACTCCGAGGAGTGAGTGGAGAGGAGTGAGGAGTGAGAGCCATCCTTGCCTGCCATCTCTGGGTTCCGGCCCCGGATCAGGTCCGGAACAGGCTCTCCGCCGGAACGACAGGGGGAGGGCGGTGAGGAGTGATGTGGGATTGGTTGGTATTCTTGGTTTTCTCCCTCACCCCAGCCCTCTCCCGCTGGGAGAGGGGGTCTATTGTTGAGGAAGGAGGCTTGTCTTGCGTGTTTGCCGAAGCCTCGGGATAGGAGTTCTCTTGCTGCGGATATTCGGTGGTGGGGTTTGAAGGCCTTTAGTTCGCCTTCCATGACGTTGATGAGGAAGCGGCAGACTGTGGATCCGTCGTCGGTGGCCTCCTGGATCTTCTTTGCGAGGGCCTGGTCGAACTCGGAGTCGTCTGAGGAGCCGGCTGTTGACCCGTCCTGGGATGGTTCGGGCAGGTTGTTGAGGATGAAGGCTATTCCTTCGTCCCGCTGCGCCACGGCGGACCGGCAGCTGCAGCCGTACTTCGTGAGGAGTCGTGCGGCCTGGAGCCGATGGTTCATCTTGAAGTGGTCGAGCTGGTCCGTCATGACTTCTACGAGGAAGTCGATGATGGTGTCGCCGTTGTCGGTTTTGGCTTGGATTCTTTGTGCTAGGTCCATTTTTAATCGGGAATGGTGAATAGTGAATTTGTAATAGAACTAGTGTTCTGTCTTGAAGGATAGCAGTGGGGTGAGGTGGGGTCAAGGGGGTTGTCTGGCCAGTTCTGTGTCAGTTTAGTAGGCAGTGTTTTCACCCTCACCCTAACCCTCTCCCTGAGGGAGAGGGGAAATCATATTCGGTACGGAGGCACCCACCAAACTGACACAGGTTCTGTCTGGTCCGAGGCTGTGACAGTTTGGTAGGTAGTTGAAACGGCAACCGTCCTTCAACAGGCTCCCGCCACAGCGGATTTTCAACAGGACGAACGAATGCGGGCAAGATGCCCGCGCTCCCAACTCGAGTGCTTACTAATCTGGGACAGGTTCTCCTGACCCCTTATCGGAGTGCGGGGCAGGCTCTGAGGGAGAGGGGATCTGAGAGGTAGTAGTCCGGCGGCACGTTAGGGGATCTGTTTCTGGATGGCTCGTGTAGTATTGCCAGCAGATTAGCTGAATCAGGAGGGGTGACATGACTGGAATATGGCCTGGGGACACGCGGTGCATGGTGATGCTGGGGTTCGACATCGATGGGGTGTCGAGCGCGATCAACCGGGACCCGGCTTCGGCGCACCTGCCGAGCCTGATGTCGGCGCGGGAGTATGGGCCGTCGGTGGCGACTCCGCGCATCCTGGACCTGCTGGACAGGCGCGGTATCCCTGCCAGCTTCTACATACCGGGTTACGTCGCGGAGACTCACGAGGACCTCGTCCGGGACATCGTCGAGCGTGGACACGAGGTCGCCCACCACGGCTACATGCACGAGCCGCCCGCGACGCTCACCAGGGACGAGGAGGCGGACGTCCTCGACTGGGGCATCGAGATCCTGACCCGGCTGACCGGCAGTGCTCCCGCTGGATACAGGTCGCCGAGCTGGGAGCTGAGCGAGCACTCGCTGGAGCTTCTCGCCGACCGCGGCTTCACCTACGATTCCAGCCTGATGGGCGACGACATTCCATACGTCGTGCCCGTCGACGACCGGACGATCGTCGAAATCCCCGTCAACTGGGAGCTCGACGACGCGCCGTACTTCAGCTACGCGCCGTCGCTCGGAGCCAGGCCGGTGATGGCCAGCCCGCAGCACGTTTACGACGTCTGGTCCGCCGGGTTCGAGGGGGCGTACCACTATGGTCGCGCGTTCGTGCTGACGATGCACCCGCACGTGATTGGACGTCCGGGACGTCTGAGGATGCTTGAGCGGCTGATCGACTACATAGGCGGGTTCGCGGGGGTGGAGTTTGCGCGGGCGGTGGATGTGGCTGAGGGGTGGGGGGTCGGAGGAGTGAGTGAAGAGGAGTGAGGAGTGAGGGGAAATTCCCCTCTCCCATGAGGGCTGATAGGGGTAGGTATTCGATGTTTTTACCCTCACCCCAACCCTCTCCCTGAGGGAGAGGGGGCCGTTGATCGATGTGAACTCGCTGAATCTGTCGTTCGTTCCTGTTCGCCCGTCCCTCTCACTCCTCACTCCCCGTTTTGTACTTTTCTTAAATTTGTCTCAACAACACCCCTGTCCTCGTTGACTTTTTTGGATATCGGTAGCGACAATCTACCCTGCATCAATCTGAATATATAGGGCAGCACCTGTTCCGACGTGTGTCACCTCCGACCTGTCGGGGATGCAGCCGTTCACTTTATTGGAGCGTTTTCATGGCGAGGTCTTTCTCTCAAGAGCCCAGGTCCGATTCCCACAAGATCGGTGAAGCGAGGTACCGGATGTCGCACCTACCGTCAACCACAGCGATGGCAAGAACCCTCCTGCTGGCAGGCATCCTGCTGGCGGTGACGGTGCTCGCAGCTCGTTCATTCTTCCCGGCGTTTGCTCAGACGGTGCCGGATGAGACGACTGACACTTTGGTGATCAGGAATTTCCCGGAGAACAGCGAGGACGCTGTCGCGACCTATTCGGCCATGGACCCTGAGGGGGAGATGGTCGACTGGGAGATCGTCCCCTCAGGGGAGACAGATGCCGTAAGCCCAGATGCTGACGTATTTGAAGTCAGCGACCAGGGTGAGCTCACCTTCAAAAATACCCCAGACTTCGAGTCTCCGACCTCCTCAACTGCTGGCCAGGGTGGCACATCGCTAGAAGATCAAAACCGGTACGTAGTGCAGGTGAGAGCAAGCGACCCTGACAATAACACCCACACCATCACCGTGACTGTGTACGTGAGGAACGTCGAGGAAGCTGGCACAGTAGAGTTCGGCACGATACAGCCCCGTCAGGGTATCGGTTTGGTCGCAACATTGACCGACGATGACGACATCACCACCGCCACGACCACCTGGAAGTGGGAGAGGTCTCTTGACGGCTCAACAGACTGGACCGAGGCCACTACAACCACTGAGAAACTCGCATCTGAAGAAGATACCGAAACTTCAACCTATGCACCGGTCAAGGACGACGTTGACCACTACCTTAGGGTTACCGTGAGCTACACGGACCAAGAGGGTCCTCGCAAGATGAGCGAGCCGAAGGTAACTGCCAATAAGGTCGGCGCCAGCCTGGTGAATACGGCTCCGTACTTCGTCTACACCGCGACCGGTGAGATTCCCGACGGGGCTGACGAAGAGGTAGAGGACAAGATTCCTGACGGCGAAACATTGGTGCGCGAGATCGCAGAGAATTCCGACGAAGACGAGGACGTAGGTGAACCTGTCAAGGCAGAGGATGACAACGGGGACAACCTGACTTACGCGTTCGACACGACCGCCGCCCCAAACGACAAGACTGATGCCGTCACGGTTACCGTTCCCGATGCTAACGGCGCTACCTTCAACATTGACAGGAGCACGGGCCAGATCACTGTTGGCGCCGACACTGAGCTTAATTTCGAGGGTACGAAAACGTACAGAGTTACCGTTACGGCGACTGACCCATTTGGACTTTTCGACGAACTAGACGTCGTGATCAGAGTCACCAATGTACAGGAGAACCCGTCAATCGACTCAGGGCCCGCCAACATCTTGCAGACTGAGATCACGTATGATGACTCAGATGCAATCATCCGGAATCAGGCGACAACAACCAGTGATGGCAATGCCGTACTCAGTACATTCGCGGACACGGACGGGGCAATTATCCTAGCCACATACACAGCGACTGACGACGAAGACAGTGATGCGAGGCTGCTGGAGTGGTCGCTGACCGGCTCCCATGCCAACGTTGTCGTAATCTGCGATGAAGACGAGACCACTTCAGAGAATTGCGGAATCGCAGGAGTAAAGGACAACGACAATAACCCTACCGAAACGAGTTCCGTGGTACTCTGGCTCACGGAGTTGCCAGACTACACGGCCCCGGCCAACAGCAACAACTCCTTCGTGCTCAAGCTGACCGTAACCGACAGGACCAGGCCGACTGCAAAGACAGACACGATGAACGTGGTAATCCGGATCATCAATGTCGATGAGCCGGGCACGGTGATGTTCTCTCATGATCAGCCAGAAGTAAACACCTCAATAAGGGCCGATTTGACGGACCCGGACGTCAAGAGGGGGACCGTCACTTATAGGTGGTACTACCTTGATACTCCTGCAGAGGTTCGCCATACCGGGCAAACATTTACGCCAAGAAACACACCCAGTGCCAATCCACCAATAAATGACGTGGGCGAAGAGCTCCGAGTGGTTGCGAGTTACAACGACGCACACGGTGACGGCAAAACAGCCGAAGCCACCCTGACACGTACAGTACAGGACGAGGACACAGACAACCGCACCCCCGTATTCATGCAAAACGGGGCCACTACCACGACAAGTGTTACCCTATCCTTCCGCGAAAACGAGACACCAACAACCCTTGGCTTGTCAGCGGCAAATGTTACGGTTGACGACGACGATACAGTGCTGGTTTATACACTGGACAGCAACAACGACCATGCCAGTTTCAGGATACCTGATCGGAATACGTTGCGAATCGTACCAGCCCAGGGAACGGCATTCGAGTTCGACTATGAGAAGAAGAAGAAGTATACGCTTGATATCCGCGTGACGGATCCATCTGATGAGGATGACGTCCAGAGAGTGGTGGTTGACATCACTGACTTCCAGGACCCACCGCGCGCACCATCGACAGGCACGGAAGTCAGCTATCCTGAAGTCAAGAACTCGGTGCCCAACACGGACGTTGTGCACACATACACGACTACGGATGACGACGACAGACGAATAGGTGGAGGCAGGCAGCTAACCTGGAGGATCTCAGAAGACACTGATGGCGCAAACACCCATAGTGCATTCTTCTCGATTACTGAGAGGGGTGCACTCAGCTTCAAGTCTCCTCCAGACTTTGAGACTGCGGACACTAGTGCGCCCGCAGACGACATCTACCTCGTTAAGCTGGAGGTGTTCGACAACGGTGACGTCAACGGCGACGACGTCAAGTCCACCGATGTACCTGTCACTGTAACCGTAACGAATGTAGACGAACCAGGGATAGTTACTTTCGACACGTTGCAGCCACTGGAGAAGATGGCCTTCACTGCGGAACTTGCAGATGATGACATAATCAATACCACGGCCACCACGACCTGGAAGTGGGAGAGATCGGATAACGGCACAAGTAACTGGTCACTGGCTACAACCACGGTAGAGTCCCCAGTCGGTGTGAACGACGTTTCAGACACCATGTACACTCCAGTTGCAGACGATGTCGGTAAATTCCTGCGGGTGACAGTCTCATACCGAGACAACGAAGACACCGACCGTCTGAATCCAGAGAAGATGAGCGTGCCCCAGGTGACTGCGAACGCGGTTGCAAGGAACCTCGTCAATGATCCGCCGTTCTTCGTCTACACTGCGGACGACGAGATTCCCGAGGGCAAGAAGCTCGGAGACAAGATCGACGATGACTCTGCCACTTCCACAGTGGTCCGAAAAGTCGCGGAGAATTCTGCTGAGGACACTGTTGTTGGAGCCGCGATCAAGGCCGACGACGAAGATCGGGACATCAACAACAACAAAGACGTTCTGACCTATGCCTTTGACACGGATCATGACGCCACCGATGACGACGTAACAAATGCCGTCACGGTCACGTTGCCCGACGGTCCCACGTTCGACATAGACCGGACCACGGGCCAGATCACTGTTGGTGCCAACAGCAAGCTCGACTACGAAGGGACAGAAAGAAGCTACACACTTGCAGTCACCGCGACCGACCCATCCGGGGCGTATGACGTCATAGGCGTGATGGTCGAAGTCACCAACATAGAAGAGAATCCCGAAATTGAGGGTGCTGCTGAGATCAGCCTGACGGAGGTAATTGACCCCGGCGCTGCAACTCCAATGGCAACAACGACAATTGATGATGGGGCGCCGGTGGCGATAAGTGCTGTGAACGAAGATGGTGATGCTGCCACTACTCCTAGGGGTGCACTGCCATTGGCTAGCTTTACCGCAACTGACGACGAGGATGATGCCGACACACGAGTTGCGGAAGCATTGAAGTGGACCTTGTCCGGGCCTGACGTGGACAGGTTCATCCTGTTTGGGGAGAGCGATTCTGCTGGCGTACGCATAACGGATAACGTGGACGCTCGTGGCATCGAGGACATCGTAAGCACAAATACCACAACCAGCACAGTCCAGCTTCTGCTCAAGGAACTTCCAGACTACGAGGCTCCTGCGAACAGCAACAACACCTACCGGGTGACGTTGACTGTGACGGACACAACCCATCCCGAGGGTCTGACCGATACGCACGACGTCACCGTCGAGGTCACAAATCTGGATGAGAAAGGCGAGGTAAAGATCCTGAACCGGCAACCTGAAGTTGGAGTGCCGATAAAGGCCGAGTTGTCCGACCCTGATGGAAGTATCAATATAATGGGCTGGCAGTGGGTAACCGCCGATCTTTCATTGTCAGAAGGTGACCGGGTGACTCAGGCCAACATAGAAAGTGCGGCTAGGTTGTGGATGAACATTGCGGGAGCAACTTCAGATACGTACACTCCAGTTAGCGGAGACGCGACCAAACTACTGGCCGCTGTGGTGACATATCGGGATGCCGCTAACAAGGACAATCCGTTCACGCACGACACGGACGAGTCAGAAATTAGCGCCACCACCACGGCCGATTATACGGTGAAGGGTGCAGACAACAACAACCAGGCGCCGGTCTTCCCTGACCAGGACGATAATACTCCTGGAGATCAGAGTGATCGTGCAACGCGATCCATCCTAGAGTCTGCCGGAACCGGTGACCCAGTGGGTGATCACATCCCAGCACGGGACACGGACGGCTCTGGTGGCACCGACGTCGACGTACTGACCTACACACTGGGAGGGCCTGACGCTGCGCTGTTCAAAGTTGACCAATTAGATGCCAATGCCAGCCCAGCCACGTTCGGCGGACAAATACGTGTAGGGGCGGGAACGAAGTTTGACTTCGAGACTAAGTCCACCTACACGGTAACCGTAATCGCCACCGATCCATCCGGTGCCAGCGACACAATCACTGTGACAATTAACATCCAGAACGTGAACGAGGCACCGACCGTGGAAATGGTCGAGCAATTGCGGTTGACGGGCGACACAAGCCCCTCGATCGCAGAGAACCAGACTGGGACTGTTACCACATTCAGGGCAACCGGTCCGGGCTCTGATACGGGCACCTGGAGTTTGACAGGCGCGGACGCCAGTTCATTCGCGATCTCCGGTGGAGTACTGTCCGTACCCAGTGCGCTGAACTTTGAGTCGCCCAGCGACGCCAACCGAGACAGGGTGTACGAAGTAACCGTCACGGTACAGGCCGGCACCATGAGCCGCAGCCTGGACGCGCGGGTAACCGTCACAGACGTCGACGAGCCCGGCACTGTTAACCTGTCGTCCCCTGGCAACGAGGTGAAGGTAGGCGTACAGCTGACGGCCGAGTTGGACGAGGGCGACGAGGAAGTCGTGAACGGATGGCAGTGGTCCAGCGGCCCATCCAATACGGGTCCGTGGACCAGCATCTCCGGCGAGACGAACAACACGTACACGCCGGTCGATGGCGACGTGGGCAACTTCCTGCGGGTCACCGTGAACTACACGGACGCCATCCATGGACTGGACTCGCTCAGCGCGGTGACAGCGAGCGCGGTAGAGGCTGCAGTTGCAGGGACATCTGGCAGTGTTAGCCTGTCGCCGGCCGGCGGTCTGACAAGCGGCGACTCGGTGACGGCCACGCTGACGGATCCGGACAACCCGGTCAGCCTGAACTGGACCTGGGAGATATCTGCTAACGGTTCAACCAACTGGTCGACTGCCCCAGGCGCGGTATCCTCCAGCGGACTGACGTCAACGTACACCACCACCATCCTCGAAGTGGGTAACTTCCTGCGGGCCTCGGTGACGTACAACGACGACTCGGGAACCGGCCAGACCGCGGGTCCGACCACTACAACAAACGCGGTCCAGGCAGGGACGCAGCAGGCCCACAGGTACGACCTCAACTCCAATGGCTCAATCGAGAGGGACGAGGTCCTCGAGGCCATCACTGACTTCCTCTTCGGCGAAACTCCTCCCGGTGGCGGACCAGCCACAACCAGGGACGAGGTCCTCGAGCTTATCGCCCTCTTCCTGTTCGGCTAGTCGTCAAACGGACATAGGATAAGAGCTTCGGGCTCCGGGTTAGGCCTTCGGGTCGGCCCGGGGCCCGTTGTGGTTTAGGAGTGAGGGAAGAGGAGTGATGAGTGAGAGGGGTTGGTTGGTGGCGGTCCTTCGACAGGCTCAGGTCCAACGAATCGGGGTGCCGAGGTTTTCACCCTCACCCCAGCCCTCTCCCGTCAAGGGAGAGGGGGAGAGTGTACAGAAGAAATGGTGGGCCATCGTGGACTCGAACCACGGACCTCAGTCTTATCAGGACTGCGCTCTAACCGTCTGAGCTAATGGCCCCTGAGTGTGCGCCGC
The DNA here is from genome assembly GCA_965116405.1 of Dehalococcoidia bacterium. Classification (GTDB taxonomy): domain Bacteria; phylum Chloroflexota; class Dehalococcoidia; order Lucifugimonadales; family UBA1123; genus VXRN01. Next base: position 3,135,675 of record OZ220685.1, on the reverse strand, counting down.
TAGTCTGCCGGCGCTTCGGCCGGTTCGGGGTCGTGCTCGACGACGATCTCGACCGGCGTGTTCCTCGCTACAATCAGCTCCATCGGCTCCGACGTGCTGTCGTTGATGGGCTGGTGTACCGAGTTTGGTGGCACGTAGATGAAGTCTCCGGGTCCGATCTCGTCGGCGTTCTGCAGATGCTCGCCGGACAGGAACCGTCCCCTACCCTTCACCACGTAGATCGCGGACTCGCAGTTGACGTGGTAGTGCGGGCTCGCGGCGCACACCGGAGGGATCGTGGCAATCGCCAGGTGTATCCCCTCGGTGCCCGCAAGCGCCTTCGACACGCCCGCCAGTCGGGTCATGCTCCCTGAGGAGACCTCGACCTCCAAGCCGTCCGAGCGCACCACTTTGCACGTTGCTGTCAGTTGCTTGTCCACGGTTCGGAGTATATCTTTGGGCTGAAATGGGTGTCAAGGAATAGGAGTGAGTGGAGAGGAGTGAGGAGTGAAATTTTCGCGCTCACTCTGAGGGCTGTATGAGCGTTGGTTGTCTCCTACTTTTCACCCTCACCCCCGGATCAAGTCCGGGGCAGGCTCTAGCCCTCTCTAAGGGAGAGGGGATCTGTTGGGAGCAAATGGAAGATTTCAGATTCAGATGTCGTATCAGGGTGCGGTGGGCGGAGTGTGATGCTCAGGGTATCGTGTTCAACGGGGCGTACTTCAGCTACCTGGAGGTGGCGATGGCGGCATACTATCGCAACCTGGGGATCGCGCTGTATGACCCTGAGGGACGCCGTTACTTCGACACCGCTACTGTCAAGGCGACGCTGGAGTACATCTCCCCTGCCCTCGTTGACGACATCCTGGACGCCTACTGGCGAGTCGAGCGGATTGGGAATTCGAGCATCACGACCCGCGCGGAATTCTACAACAGCCGGTCTGGTGACCTGGTGCTGAAGGCCGAGGTCATCCACGTCGACTACGACAGCGACGCAGGCACGTCTAGGCCGGTGCCGGACGACATGCGGCTGCTTATCGAGACGTTTGAGTCGACCGGGGTAGTTATTCCGCTGGATGAGCTGCCTGGGCTGGCAGGTGTCGCAAGGGCGGCTGAGGGGGCTGGGATGGACGTCGAGGTCTAGGGCGGTTCGCCCCCGCCGTTACACGTCGACCCGGACAACTATCGCGGCGTTGGCGATGACGGTCTTGTCGCCGGAGCCCTCGCGGGGCTCGATCTCTAGTCCGCCCTTTACCGTCGTGAGCTGACCCTTCCCGTGCGGCAGGACCGCGAGCACCTCGTCGGCGTCGACGGCGTCAGGATTAGGAATCGCGACGGTGACGTCGACGATCATGTTCTGCGACGTGTCGGGGCCCAGCAGTCCCAGGAACATCAGGCTGCTGTGGTGTACGGCGTCCCAGACGGCGCGACGGGCCGCGCGGGTGTAGTCCTGTCCGTGCAGGTCGATGCCGATGCCGATTTCGAGAATTGCGGGTGTCAGTGCCATTTGGTTGTCTCCTTGAGGCTGTGTCTGTTTTGTGGGCTGAGCTTTCACCCTCACCCTAGCCCTCTCCCTGAGGGAGAGGGGATTTCCGATCTGCAGATTGACGACGTATGAGGTTCTGGTAGAATCAGGGTCAATCCTACACCGCTCCGGCGGTTGGGAACAGAGAGCGGGTGTAACTCAGGGGTAGAGTGTCTGCTTCCCAAGCAGAATGTCGAGGGTTCGAATCCCTTCACCCGCTCCAGTTTTTTCTTCCCCTATGGGAATCACCCTCTCCCTCAGGGAGAGGGTTGGCGTGAGGGCGAGAGTGCGTGCAGCTACCTACCATGCCCCCACAACCTGTCCCCGGATTCCGGCCCCGGATCACGTCCGGGGCAGGCTCTCCGCCGGAACGACGCATCCCAAAGTACAGCGAGACTGTGAGGTGGGCTGATGAAGTACGACGTTATCGTGGTTGGAGCCGGGTCTGCGGGTTGCGCTATCGCGACGAGGCTGTCGGAGGACCCTGACCGGTCTGTGCTGCTGCTGGAGGCCGGGCCGGACTACCCCGACTTCGACGCGCTGCCGGATGACCTCAAGCTGGGCAATAACGTGTGGCTGTCGGCCTACGGGCCACATAACTGGGGCTACACGGGCCAGATAACGCGGGAGCAGCCGGAGCTTCAGATCCCTCGCGGAAGGGCTACAGGCGGCTCCAGCGCCGTCAACGGACAGGTCCTGTTCAGGGGTATCCCGGAGGACTACGACCGGTGGGCCGAGTGGGGCAACGACGAGTGGAGTTTCGTCGACTGCCTCCCCTACTTCAATAGAATGGAGACCGACCTCGACTTCGGCGGCGACGACTTCCACGGCTCGGATGGTCCCGTTCCCGTGCGCCGGTACGCTCGGAGCGAGTGGCTTCCCTACGCGACAGCGTTTGAGCAGGCCTGCGTCGCCGCGGGATATCCCATCAGCGAGGACCAGAACCACCCGGAGTCCACGGGAGTCTCGCCGAGGGCGCGGAACACGATCAACGGCGTGCGGATGAGCATGGCGCTCAACTACCTCGACCTGGCGCGGCACCGGCTGAACCTGACGGTCAGGGCGAATGTGACGGCGCGTAGAATCGTTTTCGACGGCAACAGGGCCGTCGGCATCGAGGCGGAGAGCGGCGACGAGGTCTTCACAGTTGAGGCCGAACAGATCGTCGTCAGCAGCGGCGCCATCGCCTCGCCGCAGTTGCTGATGCTGTCGGGAATAGGGCCTGCGGAGCATCTACAGAACTTCGGCATTTCAGTCGTGCATGATCTTCCTGGTGTCGGCAAGAACCTGAGAGACCATCCTGCCGCTGCGGTCATCTACAGGGCGGCCGGGGAGAGACCGGACCTACAGGCTCCCGTGATTCAGGTCGGGCTAAGGTACACGGTGGAGGGGTCGCCGCTGCGCAACGATATGCAGCTCAGTCCGATGCTCATGACCAGCGAGCATCGTCCCGCGCATATAGACATCAGCGACGACGATAACTACATCGGCCTGGGGGCCAGCCTCCAGCTGGCACTGGGTCAGGGTGAGCTAACGCTTCAGTCGACGGACCCTCATCAGCAGCCGTTCCTCAACTACAACTACTACCAGGTGGAAGAAGACCTGCGTCGAATGCGTGAGGCTATTCGTCTCGCTGTCAGAGTCGGCGACGATCCCGGCTTTAGGGACATCTTCATTGAGCGCGTGATGCCCACGGACGACGAGCTGGAGAGCGACGATGCGCTGGACGACTGGCTGCGTCGCAACTCAGGTACTTCTCACCACATCTCGGGCACCTGCAAGATGGGCCCGGACTCAGACCCACTTGCAGTGGTAGACCAGTACCTGCACGTCAGGGGCGTTGAGGGACTGCGCGTGGCGGACGCCTCCGTGATGCCCGACTGCATCCGGGCGAACACGAACGCCACGACGATCATGATCGGTGAGCGGCTCGCCGACTTCATGAAAGAGGGTAAGTAGCCGGGGTCAGCCCGCTAGATCGTCCCAGAGACAAAGACGTCTTTGGGATCAACCGCCTCGGGTATCACGCCCTGATCGACGTTGAACTCCACGAAGGTCTCGAGCGTGTTCAGGGCGGCTTCGAAGTCGTATGAGAGCGCCTTTTCGTTTCCTACGATCCCGCCCATCTTCAGTAGCTGCTCGGTGCCGGGGGCAGAGGCATCTCCCGCATGAAGGCGGTCGATGTAGTCGACCCTGGCCTTGTCGAACACGCTGAAGACCTCAGAGGCCAAGTCCCCGTGCGACTCCAGCAGCGAGTCTTTGACGACCAGCAGATGGCTGATCGGGTATATGCCGGTCCCCTCGTGCCAGTCGGCATCTAACTGGCTTGCCTCCGGGAACATGGGGCGAATGTCAGGGGAATCCGTGGGAGGCGCGCCTATAGCGGCGTCTATCTCGCCGGAGAGCAGCATCTCTCCAAGGTCGTCGCTGGACGAGGAGACGACGTTCGAGGGCGCCTCGTACTCGGCCACGTGCTCGTCGCCTGACAGCACCCAGGTGACGGCTGAGAGATCTACGCCGTACTGACTCTGAAGAATGCCCCGCGTCCAGACTCCTGGGGTGAACGTGTAGCTGCGTACGCCCACCCTCTTCCCCTCCAGGTCTTTCGGGCCCTCGATGCCGCTCCGCGCGTTGTAGGACAGCATGCCGTGGTAGAAGTCGCGCGTCAGGAAGACCGGCAGCGCGGTGAAGAGCTTCCCGTGCGCCTTTGCGCAGAGGTACGTCGAGAGTGCCATTTCGGCGACATCGAACTCCAGCGTACGGACCATGCGCCTGAAGATCATCGGCACGGGCGAGACTTCAGTTTGCGTCATGCTGAACATCGGCGAGCCGATGCTGCCGTCCTTGAGCGGGACTGTGTGGCCATAGTTGGCAATTGCAGTGCTGAGTACGAGATCTGTCATTGCATTCGTCTCCTGGGGAAGTGCGTGGAGCTACAGTTTACACGCAAGAGCGCAATTCAGGTGAGCGAAGCCTGGAGAACGACAGAGAGGGAGACCGAGGGCATGCCTCGGTACGAATACGCAGGTCCAGCACGAGGCGCGCAGTGACCCATCGAAAGGTCGAATGAGAGAGGTTAGCGTCCTCTTTCGAGCCTCATAGAACGATGGACATTCGCCAGAACGCCGTGCTTGATAGTACAGGTGCCGCTCAGGGGCATGTCAGGCAGGGCAACAGCCTGCAGGCCCAGGAGACTCGCGCTACGATTCCTGCGGAGTTCGGGAGTAACACACCGCACTGAGGTCGCGCGGGCAGAGTAGGTAGCTGGCAGGGAGAGTGCCTCGGGGCTCTTATTCTGCATGGGACTTCCTCCGATCAGGGCTTCACCCAGAATTCAGGCGAGCGACCAGACGCGAGCCAGATCGAGTATCAGCGGCCACACCGGTGGAGCATGCCCAAGGCTTAAACTGACCAGAAACCTGTTCGACAGCTTGATGAAGATGGCAATTTCGTTCCACAGGATCTCTCGCAATTCCCAGAGAAGCCCTGCGTCGTAGCTATCGGTGATGGATACTGCTTGCATCATGGAGAAATATTAGACTAAGTATAAGAAAACACCCAAGAATATTTTGGGTCATTTGGGACTCTTTTTGTCGACCGGGCGAGTCGTGTGGGAAGTTGGGGCTGTCAGCCTACCAGTAAAGCAGGCCGGCTATCGCTCCAGTCATGCAGGTCGCCATGGTGCCCGCAAGGATGGACTTCAGTCCGAGCTGCGCAATCTCGAGGCGGCGCTCCGGGACTATTGCACCAATGCCCCCAATCATGATGCCAAGGCTGCCGAAGTTGGCGAATCCGCAGATGCTGTAGGCCATGATCAGGGAACTTCTTTCGCTGAGACTGCCTGGAGGAAGCTCGGACATCTGCACGTAAGCGACTAACTCATTTAGAACGACCTTGGTGCCCAGTAGTTGGCCCGCGCTGGTTGCATCAGACCAGGGAACTCCCAGCAGCCACACTACGGGCGCCAAGAGCCAGCCAAGGACTCGCTGCATCGTCAGGGGCTCATCCATCATATCGGGAACCAGTCCAAGGACGATGTTGATGAGCTCCACAAGTGCGACGAGGACTATGAGCATTCCGATGATATACGCGAACAACCGGAGGCCATCAATCGCGCCCCGAGTGAGGGCGTCAGCACCATTCTCGTATATCTGATCGAATTCGACCTCGACCTCGTCTGACTCATCGCCTGTCCTGGGAACCAACACCAGGGCAATTACGATGGCAGCAGGGGCGCTGATGATCGAAGCTGTCAACAGGTGGCCTGCAGGGTCTGGAATGATTCCATCCAGAAACGCGGCATACAGCGCGTAGACTGTGCCTGCAATCGTCGCCATTCCGGCAGTCATAACTACGAAAAGCTCGGAGCGGCTCATCGTAATGAGATATGGCCGCACCAGCAGGGGAGCCTCGACCATGCCGATGAAGACATTTGCGGCAGTGGAGAAACTCGCAGCACCGCTGATTCCCAGGGTCTTTGTAAGTACCCAGGCAAAACCTTTAACGACGAAGGGAAGTACCCGGTAGTGATAGAGAACCGCGGAGAGAGCGCCTATGAATACCACGAGAGGTAGAGAGCGGAAGGCGAAGACGAACGATGCGCCAGGATAAGTCTCTTCAAACGGTAATGGTCCACCCCCCAGATATCCGAAAACTAGAGACGTGCCAGCTTCAGTCGCACGCACGAGAGCATCGACCCCGTTTCCAATCCAAACGAACAAGATCTGGGAGCCCGGCAACTTGGTGAGGAGCAGGGCGAGAGCTACCTGGACCACAAGCCCGATGGCGACCGTTCTCCACGGGAATGCGCCCCTGTTCTCGCTGATTGCCCAAGCGACCGCAAGAAGCGCCACCATACCCGCAATGCCCTGAACTGCCAACAGTCCCATAGAAGTCACTTCCTCAAGTCATAGGCCCACGCGTTGGGAGAACCTCGCGGTCTAGGCTAGAATCGTCTCATGAAAGTCATCAGTCTGCCTGTGCTGGCGGCAGTTGTAATTGTGATCGGTTGCTCCCCAGGCAATACCCCGCCAGGTAGCTCCGAGTCGGCCATACAGGCAGTTGACTTGGTCCCTGCACTGGGCGGTCTGGAGTTTAGCAAACCCGTTGCTCTCGTATTTCCGGTGGGCAGTACTGAGGACGGCTACATAGTAGAACAGTCCGGGCGTATTTTGTCGGTAGCTTCAAGAGACGATGAATGGGAGGTCAGCGAGTTTCTCAACATTAAGGATCGAGTAAACGACCGCGGCCGGGAGGAGGGCCTTCTCGGGCTGGCTCTGAGCCCCAACTTTCCGTCAGAGCCACACATATACGTCAACTACACCGCGGCCGACCCCAGGCGAACCGTGATATCGCGATTTACTGTAAGTACCGCTGACCCCGTCGTAGCCCTCGACGACAGTGAGAGAGTGGTCCTCGAAGTTGCACAGCCGTACTCCAACCACAATGGCGGCCATTTGATCTTCGGCCCGGATGGTTATCTGTACATCGGATTCGGCGACGGCGGGTCGGCAGGCGATCCCAGGGAGAATGGCCAGGATACGGGTACGCTGCTCGGAACGATCTTGCGTATTGACGTTTCCAAGTTGGAGCCGGCCGCGTCGTACGCAGTTCCTGATGGAAATCCGTTTACGGGAGTCGAAGACGCGAGGCCTGAGGTGTGGGCCTTCGGACTTAGAAACCCGTGGAGATTCACCATCGACAGAGAAACCGGCGAATTGTGGGCAGCGGACGTCGGTCAGAACGAACGGGAGGAGGTGAACGTCATCCTTCCGGGGCTCAACTACGGCTGGAACATCATGGAAGGATCGCTTTGCTACGGACGCCGCGATCAGAACTGCGACATGGAGGGACTCGAGCTGCCTGTAACCGAGTACGGGCGTGAAGGTGGGTGTTCCATTACCGGTGGATACGTCTATCGTGGTGAAAGAGTCCCGGGACTATACGGCTCATATGTCTTTGGGGACTTCTGCAGCGGTAAGATATGGTCGTACGATCGAGAGACAGACCAGTCAACGGAGTTGCTCGACACAGACCTCGACATATCCAGCTTTGCAGAAGACCCTGATGGCGAGCTCTATGTGCTCTCGCTGGATGGCGGAGTGTACGCTATTGTTGGCAGCGACGAAACAGAGTAATGCTCGTGAGGACCAACGCCCCTACCAGATAGCATGACATTCCCTGAGAATCGTTCACTTCCTGACATTGCCGTTTCCAATGGCGAGCCCCTCGAATGGGGACGTCGAACGTACGTCATGGGAATCCTGAACGTTACCCCAGACTCATTTTCGGGTGACGGACTCGCCAATGACATTCCCAGTGTCGTGAACCTGGCAATGCGAATGGAGGCCGACGGAGCTGACTTTATCGACGTCGGTGCAGAGTCAACCAGACCGGGATCAACCCCTATCAGCGAAGAAGAAGAGTTGTCACGACTGCTTCCTGCCCTCGAAGCTCTACACGAGCGTGTGACTGTCCCAATCAGCGTCGACACGTACAAATCCAGGGTGGCGCGCCGCGCAATTGAAGAAGGCGCAAGTATCATCAACGACGTATGGGGACTGAAGGCCGATCCGCAGATCGCCGCCGTTGCGGCCGAGCACAACGTTCCACTGGTCATCATGCACAATCAGAAGACGAGAGAATACCAAAGCCTGCTGCCAGACATAGTCGCCAGCCTGTCGCGGAGCACTTCAGCCGCAAGTCAAGCGGGAGTGTCCGCAGGGCAGATCATCGTTGATCCCGGGATTGGCTTCGGAAAGACGGCAGACCATAATCTGGAGCTACTGAGGAGGCTGTCAGAGATTCAGGAACTCGGTTATCCCCTTATGGTAGGGGCATCGCGCAAGTCCACGATCGGGAGAGTGCTCGACCTGCCTGTGAGCGAACGTGTTGAAGGCACCGCAGCTACGGTCGCGCTGTCCATCTCGGGTGGCGCCGACATCGTAAGAGTTCATGACGTCAAGGCCATGGTACGGGTGAGTCGCATGAGCGATGCCGTGGTCCGCCAATGGAGACCTGCCAATTGGGAGAGCTGAATAGCGAATCAGTTACAGCGTATCTGGGGCTGGGGTCCAATCTCGGTGACCGAATGGCGAACCTAAGCGAGGCAGTTAAGCTTCTTACAGACCCGGGTGTGCTGACGGTTGTGGGGACATCGTCAATCTATGAGACTGCTCCGTGGGGTTACACCGACCAGCCGGACTTTCTGAACTGTGTGGTGGAGATTGAGACCCGGCTAACTCCCGTCGCCCTATTTAGGCGGGTCGAGAGAGTTGAGCAGGATGTCGGTCGCGTTCCCAGTTGGCGCTACGGTCCGAGGTTGATCGATGTTGACATCTTGATGTACGGAGACCTGTGTGTGCGTTTAACCAGCCCTGACCTTGCCATACCGCATCCTCGGATGGACCAAAGGGCTTTTGTACTAGTTCCTTTCTCAGAAATCGCTGGAGATGTGGCACATCCTGGACTCCACCGTTCGATTTCCAGTCTGGCCATGACCATCGAGGGAAAGGAAGGCGTCAGACTCTGGGCGCCGCCTCTACAGCTGCAAACGTAAATGCGAGCACTGGTCCTCTTGAATCCTGCGCGTGCGAACAACCAGCGAACGATGATTCAGTAGGCGAAAGTCAGGTCCATTGGAGAATCAACTCGTGGTTAGGAGTCGGAGGCTTCTCTCCAGAGTCGGCAGCCCGAGAGCCCAACGGCTATAGGGAGCAGGGTATCGACGAACGCCCAGATGACCCAGGCCTGGTGATTGCCATCAAGACTGTCGGCACCATTCGCGAGCAGCGCGAACCAGTTGTGGAAGAAAATGATCGTTACGGCTGCAGTCAGGTAGAAGAGCGCGTTACTTTCCAAATACGACCGCGTTATCGATTCGCCCTGTTCACCGGACTCAACATTCCTTTTACGCTGGTAGTTGAAGACAAGCGCAAGCACCAGTCCAATCGCCATCAGGACATCCAGGATCTGCCAAATACTGAATACGTCGATCGAATCGGCCAGTAAACTATTGATGATGAAGAAAACAGCGACAGCGACACCTACAACTACAAGATACGCGCCGATTACTTTCTTGAGGCCCAACATAGTTCCCTCCACATTGCCGCGTTGGTATTCACTACCCGCCCATAACCAAATGCCACCAAACACCAATATAGATGTTGAATCTATGGAACAGCCCCACGATACCACGCTCGCGGAGAGCAGTGTCAACCGCCCTTAGGCACCGGCGTGACCACTAGCAAGTCCCCGTGAACTTGGGTTAGAGCAGCACGTTCAAGTTTTGAAACTCCGCGACGGTGAGCTATACTCTCTAACTACGGGTTCCCCTTGTGGAACTCCTTCGGATTTCAACGAAATCAGGAGCATTCGTGGCTACGGAAAGCGGAAGGAAGTGACATGAAACTCGGCAGGGTCGTCATTCCAGTATTTGCCACAGTTGGGGTTGTGGCTATTGGTGTGGTTGCGGTCGCTCTGGTTGCCAATGGAGTATTGGCTTCGGAACCGTCGGACGAACCCGATCCCACCGCCACTCCCCTTCCTGTGCCACAGGCGGAAACAGAAGTCATTCCTAGTTTGGACCTTGTCGAGCAACCCAAGGAGATAGAGCTTGTCTTGCCCGACATTCCCGCAAAACCCCAGGAAACAGTGCTGCAGACGAGTCAGACAGGGACTACCGGTCGCACTGCACCACCTCCACAGAGTCAGGGAGAGGCATACACGTGGGAAGACGGCGACAGGACCCTCACAGTACTGCTCCAGGAAGACCTGACCGTACAGAAGACCTCCGAAGTCACAGCGTCTGACGTCGTCCTCGTCAAGGGCGCTGTCGAAAGCATCGTAGAGAGGCAGGCACGACATGGAACCAGCGACGGGCCCGTCTTCAAGTCTGAGTCCGGTGGTGGTCTGATGACCCTTCCCGGTGGGGTCTTGCTTGCATTGAATCCCGAGTGGGAACAGGCCGAAGTTGACAGCTTCTTCGAGGATAACGGTATCTCAACAGACCAGATCTCAGAGTTGGGTTTCATCGAGAATGGCTATCTCGTAGAGACGGACTCAGGATTCCCATCGCTGAACCTTGCGAACGACCTTGCTAGTCAGGACGGCGTTCTGATCTCAAGTCCCAACTGGTCAAGAGAGGTTGAGACAAAATAGCCGATTCGGATGGGCTCAAGGCACTTGCCGTTCCTACCTGTACTTAAGACTCTGACCTCGGCTGGTTATTCCGCTCGCCGAATCTACTCACACCCGGCGTCGAGGGTGTTTCCTGTCCTGGCATTTGCTATCACGTGGTTGATCATCAGCCCTGACAGCACCGGAGGGCAATCACCAGACGACCATGGGAACACCCCGGCCACAGCTACGCCTATAAGCCTTGGAGACTCGATCGTAGGTCGCATCGAGCCTGGCGACGATATGGACGTCTTCGAACTTGACCTGTCACACGCGACAGGTACAACAGACATCTGGGCATACACTACGGGCGAAGTTGATACGGTTGGTGGCCTCTACGACAGCGAGGGTTCCATCTTACTGTTCAACGACGACGGCTTCATTCGGGAACACAATGAAAGCGGCTACGTTCCAGACAGCACTCGCAACTTTAGCCTTCGTCGTGCAGTTCCCCCGGGTACTTACTACGTGGTGATCGTAAGTTGGCGTCCCATTCCAGGAGAATACACACTCCACACGAGGTCCGTTATTGATCCTGGCAACTCGATTGAGGCTGCCAAGACGCTTGGTTTGGGTTCACCAATGGGGGGCACTTTAATCGAGGATGATGAAGAGGAGTATTGGAGGCTCGACTTTGCGGCCGAGACCTACGTGGTCATAGATGCGGTTACATCCAGCAAGGTCCGCCTTGACGCCGAACTCCTTGACGCCGGCGGAACGGAATTAGGCGAAAATATCTACTCCCTTGATGACCTGGTGTTGGGTTACTTGCCGGGAGACGGGCTCGTTATCAGGGAACGATTTAGTCCGGGAACCTACTACATTAGGGTGAAACTTTCAGGCAGGCCGGAACCAAGGCCCGTGCCCTACGCTATTGTGGCTAGCCAGGATGTCCATTCGGCTCAGTACTTCGATGTCTGTAACGCGAGGACGCAGGCCCTGAACAACTCTTCAATCAGTGATCCCCTATATGCCTGCCAGTGGCACCTTGAGAGCAGTGAATATGTCGACATCAATGTCGAATCCGCTTGGGAAGCTGGTGCCCTGGGTGAGGGCGTGAGTGTCGCGGTAGTGGACCAGGGGTTGGACTATCGACATGAAGACTTGAAGGACAACGTAGATCTCACTCTGAGTTACGACTACAACGACAAGGGCGAGATCTACGAAAGGCTGCGCCACCACGGCACACACGTGGCTGGAATCCTCGCAGCCCGTGACAACACCGTTGGACTACGAGGTGTGGCACCAAGAGCCACGCTGTACGGATACAACCCCTTTAGCGGCTACGCCTCGCTTTCTGAACGTGTTGACGCGATGACTCGAAATGCAGAAGTTACCGCCGTGTCCAACAATAGCTGGGGGCATCGCGAAAGCGTGAGAGCCAAAAGGGCCAGCACCATATGGGAGCATGCCATCGAGACCGGACTCAAAACCGGTTACAGCGGGAAGGGAACATTCTACGTATTCAGCGGTGGCAATGGTCACCTTCTCGGCGATGATTCAAACTTGGACGAGTATGCCAACTTCTACGGCGTTACAGCAGCGTGCTCTGTACAGGGGTGGGGTGCGAGGGCACCATATTCAGAAACGGGCTCGAACCTATGGGTCTGCGCCCCATCGAACGAGAGGCCGGGTGTATTCGGTCTGGCGGGCAGGTTCGGAATCGTCACAACCGAGCACTCGGACAATTATGTTCAGGATTTTGGAGGCACTTCGGCCGCGGCCCCAATAGTCTCAGGAACAGCCGCACTTATGCGCAGTGTGAATCCTGAACTCACGTGGCGCGACCTCAAGCTGATACTGGCTGCTTCTGCTCAGAAGAATGATCCCAATAACTCGAGCTGGCAAGACGGCGCCAGGAAGTACCGGGCCGGATCCGCCGCTGACCGCTATCACTTCAGCCACGAGTACGGGTTTGGTCTCGTGGATGCTGGCGCGGCCGTGCAGCTTGCCAAAAAGTGGGTCAATGTTCCCGAGCTTGAGATTGGGAGGGCTTCCTCAGGGAAGATTAGTGAGGTCATCTCAGACGCGACCTTGGACGGGAGCGGTACTTCGACAATTAGCTCATTAACCTTGGAGGAGAACATCGGCTTCGTTGAATTCGTCGAAGTAAATGTTGAGCTTAGGCACAGATCGTTCAGGGATCTCGACATTGAAATTGTCTCACCTTCCGGTGCCGTTTCGAGGCTCGCGGTCCCACACGACACGTCTACAGACCTGTACACGTACACCGACTTTATCCCTCTTTACGGGTCGTTCAGGTTCGGCTCGGCAAGACACCTGGGAGAGGACCCAAACGGCGACTGGACGCTTCGGATAACCGACCAAATCAACGCAGGCGTAGGGACCCTGGAGTCCTGGGACATTGCGGTCTACGGTCACAGCCCAAGGCCAGACGCTCCAGCCGTGTCAAACGTTACACCGGGGCGAGGATCACTGGCCGTCACGTGGTCTGCTCCCTCCGATACGTCAGACTTTGAAGTCCTTGCGTACGACCTGAGATATAAGCGATCAGAAGACGATCCCGAGTTAGTGGCAAGCTGGGTGATTGTCGGTGATGTCTGGACTTCGAGCAGCGAAGGGGGTCTGAGGCATACAGTTACAGGTCTGACTGGCGGAACTGAATATGACTTTCAAGTCCGGGCGGTCAACGAGTTGGGGCCCGGTGATTGGTCTGACATCGTTTCCGCAACTCCTGAGAATGTGCTGCCAACCTTCAGCGAGGGAAGCACAACGACGAGGGCTGTTGAGGAGAATACGACCAGTGGAGGTGCCATTGGTGATCCGGTTGAGGCACTTGATGACGGGACTCTTACCTACACCATCGGTGGCCCGGACGCGGTCCTCTTCGACATTGATGGTGAAACAGGTCAGATTATCGCGGGCCCTACAGCAATTCTGGACTATGAATCCGGGCTCACAGAGTACACAGTCATCGTAACGGTAACGGATGACTTCCTCGCTTCCGAGAGCATAACTGTGACGATAGATGTTACGGACGTTAGCCTGGGTCCGACTGGGGATCGCTACGATGCTGACAAGAACGAGATGATCAATCGAATCGAATTACTCCAGGCGATCAATGACTACCTGGATGAGTCGATTACCAGGGAATCCGTACTGGAAGTTATCAAACTCTACCTGTTCGGATGAACTGCCTTCGTGGGGGCACGAGCGAAAGTATCACGACTATTGACGAGGGTGGGAATCCTTCATGGTTAGGTAACTCGTTACCTGCGAGCGTGACCCCGCCTCTGTGCCTGCCGTCTAGTCCATGAGGCTCTCGATCTTGTGGACTCTAGTCGTCGCTTCAACAGCCACAGCAATAGGACAACCACCACCAAGACTAGAGCCGTCGCAGTGTCTCCTCCTTGAAGGGCTCGCCAGGCGTCTACTCCTATTCCTGGGATGATCAGGCTGCTGATCACAACCGCGGCCGCAACCAATACCATGCGAAAAGGATGTGTAAGTAGGTGACCTCTCAGGATTGAGAGTAAGGCCGCTATTCCAAAAGAGATTCCAAAGTAGCTGCCGATCCCGAAGGCCCAGTCCCAGAGCACGTACAGGCTAACTGCCGAGATCGGAACGATCACCCACAGGCGTGTTTCCCGTAGACCCTGACGCCACCTTCTTCGGGCGTCTCGCAGCTCCTTCTTTAGTAGTCTTGATAGAAAGCCGATCGTTAGTGCTCCTCGCCCTGCGTGCAGCTGGCTCTACCAGAATGGAAGCTTGTATCTCATTCTTCAACCGAGATTTGGGTCTTCTTAGCGGCCGCTCGGTGCCACCACGCTCGACTCACATCACTCGATGACCACAAATCCCGGATACTGTGATAGAAGAGAGGTATGTTACATGGGACGGTTGTGCTAGTGTGGAGTGGGGATGTCCCGGCGGTGAACCACTAGGAGAGGGGTATCGCGCATTGACAGAATTCCTGGCTGGGATAAGCGTTCGCAGGCCATGGGTAACAGTCGGGGTCTGGGTTGTCGCTGTCGTAGTAGGACTCGGGTTAGTCCAGAGCCTGTTACCAAGCGCCACAACTACCGACTTTCGCCTTGCAGGTCGGTATGAATCTGAGAAGGCGGCAGCGCTCCTCGACGAGAGGTTGCGAGGTCCTGAGAAGCTCGCCGAGATCGTAATAGTACAGTCTCCGTCCTTGACCGTTGCAGACGAGGCGTTTCGGGGCAAAGTAGAGGCTGTACACCAATCAATCGCCTCACTGGGTCCAGATACCATCTTTGGCGGTATCGATGGCGGACCGATCTCCCACTATTACCAGGTGGTTGACGCAGGGTCGCTGATTCCCGAAGAGGTGCGCGAGCAGCTTCTGCCGTTGATGGTTTCAGCCGATGGACGGACTGCGCTCATTCACTACACCCTGTCAGGAACTTCCCAGGAGGCTACGGCCAATGTCGAGGAAGTGTTCCATCTGGTCGAGGAAGCAAATGAGAGTGACGACTTCCTTGTCCTGATCGGCGGAGACGCCAGCGTTGCCTACGAAAATAACGAGATGGCTCAGCACGACCTCGAGCAG
The DNA here is from genome assembly GCA_965116405.1 of Dehalococcoidia bacterium. Classification (GTDB taxonomy): domain Bacteria; phylum Chloroflexota; class Dehalococcoidia; order Lucifugimonadales; family UBA1123; genus VXRN01. The sequence continues at coordinate 3,120,460 of OZ220685.1, read as the reverse complement.
GGTGAACGGTTTGGCGTCCCCGTAGCACTGTTGGTACTGCTGGTGCTGTTCGGAGCAGTGGTAGCAACTATGTTGCCGCTGGGCCTTGCAATCGTTTCAATAGTGATTGCACTCGCGGCGGTCGCGATCATCGGCCAATACAGCCAGCTGGTCTTCTTCGTAACGATGATGGTCGTCATGATCGGACTTGCGGTCGGCATCGATTACTCACTCCTGATAGTGTCGAGATTCAAGGAGGAGTTGGAGAGAGGGCTTCCCGTTCGTGAGGCAGTAGTTAAGACAGGTGGCACTGCAGGTCGCACAGTCTTTTTCAGCGGCGCTACAGTCGTGCTGGCGCTCATCGGGCTGCTTATCGTACCAGCGTCCTTCTATCAGTCGCTCGCGCTTGGGGCGATTCTTGTAGTAATCGCGTCCCTTGTTGCGACCCTCACGCTGCTCCCGGCAGTCCTTGCAATACTGGGACCCAGGATAGACCTGCTGACGATTCCCTTCCTTTCCAGGTTCTCTCTAAAGACGCCCGAAGCCTCTGCCGACGGATTCTGGGAGTCAATTACGCGAGCGGTTACGCGGTTCCCCGCGATTAGCATCCTCGCAATTGGCATTCCAATGGTGATCATCACGCTGTTTTACTTTAACCTCAGTTTTCTCGGCATCGACGGCATTAGAACCGGACTCAACGATGTGAATACATTCCCGGAGAGTGCCGAGACCAAGAAGGCGTTCCTGCTCCTGGAGAAGGAGTTCTCAGTAGGTGAGGTGAGCCCAGCGGGCGTGCTGAGCCCGGCTGAGATCGTTATCGACGGCGACGTTAACGACCCTCGTGTCCAGCAAGCGATCGCGCAGCTGCAGCAGTCGATCGTCGCGTCACCTGAATTCCCAGTTCCACCCGTTCTGCAGGTCAATGATGCTGGTGACCTTGCCTTGCTCACGCTCCCATTCCCGGGAGAGTCGACGAGTCGGGCAGCTACCGCCGACATAGCTACTCTACGCGAGGAGTTGATTCCCGCCGCCTTCGATGGGGTCCCAGCAGAGGTTTACGTGGGAGGGCTTACGGCCGAGTCTGCCGACTTCTACGGCATTGTGGACCGGTACACGCCGATAGTATTCGCTTTTGTTCTTGGACTGAGCTTTATCATCCTGATGATGGTATTCAGGTCGATCGTGATCCCTATCAAGGCCATAATCATGAACCTATTGTCGGTAGGTACTACATATGGTCTGCTCGTATTGGTGTTCCAGAAGGGAATAGGGGCAAGTCTATTTGGCTTTGACCAGGCCGAGGTAATTGACGCATGGCTGCCGCTCTTCCTGTTCACAATCCTGTTCGGCCTGTCAATGGACTACCACGTCTTCCTGCTCAGCCGCATCAGGGAGAGATACGACGAGACTGAAGACAACACGGAGGCCGTAGCCTACGGGCTACGCTCAACAGCAGGGATCATCACAGGCGCTGCCCTGATAATGGTGGTTGTCTTTGGAGCATTCGCCTCTGGGGAAACCATCATTAACCAGTTGATGGGCTTCGGGCTCGCCATAGCAGTTCTTCTAGATGCCACACTCGTGAGATCCATACTGGTACCTGCGAGCATGGAGGTGTTGGGAAGAGGGAACTGGTACCTGCCATCCTGGCTGAACTGGGTACCAGACCTCCGGGTGGAAGCGCCCGAGGAACACTAGGGCGTTGGAACTAGCGAGCGTCGAGGCGCATGGAAATACCTACTGACTACGCGGCCGGCTACGAGCACGCTCGGATGCTCGATCCTGACCTGGCTTCAAACTATGTGGCTCATGCCATGATTGGTGATCCGGAGGCGGACGCCGCCGTAGATGAGCTTTCGTCACTGGAACCAGAAGAGGCAGCGAGGTTCATCGGGATCGCACTCGAAGCCAGCGACGATGATTCGTTACAGGAGGCTCCGCCGGCACTGGTCGAACTAGTCAGGAATCTAGAGACGCCGCCTGAATGGGTGGACTTTGATGCATTCAATCCCGGGATACGCCTCTTTCATAGAAACTCCCGTCTGGTATTGGGGGCATTCGTAGGTGGCGTTCTCGTAGAAGGCTTCTCTACTTCGATAAGCAAATCGTTCTTCATTACGGGTCGGCTAAGAGAACAGGGCGTCAGACGCCTGAAGCAAAACAATCGTCAGATGATCGAGCTGTTCATACCTGGCGGTCTGGACCGGGAAGGCGACGGCTGGAAACTCTCGCTCCGAGTTAGGCTCGTCCACGCTCAGGTAAGACGTCTGTTGAAACAGTCAGACGACTGGGACACCGGATCTTGGGGAGTGCCGATTAGTTCAGCGAACATGGGATTCGCTATAACAGCCTTTTCTGCGAGGCTGCTGAAGCACCTCGAGAGTCTTGGCGCGAAATTTGACGAGGAAGAGCGTGCGAGCTTTATCGCCGTATGGCGTTACGCAGGGTACGTGATGGGCATTCCCGAATCCATCCTCATGAAGAACGAGGAGGAAGCCCTAAGGCTGTTTGATATCGGCAGGACTTGCGAGCCCGAGCCTGGGTACGAGTCAATAGCGATGGCAAATTCCCTCATCCAGTCGGCCCCCTTGGTGATAGGAATCGAGGACTCAGACGCACGTCGCAACCTGGTCAAGTACGTCTACAGCGTCTCCAGGGCGCTGATTGGCACTGAATTGGCGGACCAACTGCAATACCCCAAGACAACCACATTCGGAGTGCTTGCCTGGTTTCGGATGCAAGAGCGATACCACGGGATACTGGACAGGGCCTTTAGGGGACGGGCCCAGAGCAGCAACTTCTCCAGGTTCACTTCACTACTCGAGGCCTCATTGTTCGATGAGTTCGGTGTGAACTACAGGCTGCCGGACCACCTGTATGCCGAGGAGTCAGGCAGATGGTAGAATCCCACGTCGTAGAAATGAGGTCCTGAGCGACGGGGACGTGATGATAGCCGTGCTCACGCGCTTGCTGAAGCTTACCCTGTGACGACGGCCCTGATCTCCTCTCGCTCTGAGGGCGTCATCACCCACTCGATGGCCCTAGCGTTTTCTTCCATCTCCTCAGGTCGACGAGTGCCAACTAGCGCAACTGACACTGTGGGCTCTGAGGCCACCCAGCTCAGCGCCAGCTGGGCCACCGTCAGTCCCCTGTCGGCGGCGATCTCCTTGAGCCGCTCAACCTTGGCAAGGTTGTCCAGGAAGTTCTGCCCTTTGAATAGGGGCTGCCCAAACGCCATGAGACTTCGGCGCCAGTCGTCATCTTCGAAAGTCGTGTCAGGGGTCATGGTGCCTGTCAGGAGGCCGTGAGCCAGGGAGCCATAGGCCATGATGCCCATGCCGTTGTCCCTGCAGAACGGGACTATCCCCGGTTCCGGCCTGAAGTCGAACAGGTGATAGCCTACCTGGTTGGTTACGACCGGAAAGACCTCGAGGCATTCGGCCATCTGCTGAGGGCTGAAGTTGCTCACTCCCCCGTACCTGATCTTTCCCTGGCGCTGGAAGTCTTGGAATGCCTCCATGGGCTCTGATATAGGTCGCGACTCGTCAGGCCAGTGAATCAGGTAGAGGTCGAGATAGTCCGTGCCTAGTCTCCTGAGACTCTCGTCCAAGCCCAACGTGAGTGACTCGCGAGAGCTATCGCGCTGAGACGGCGCTCCTGGAGCATCCCACTTCAGGCCACCTTTGCTCACGATGACGATGTCTTCACGACGGCCTTCGATGGCCCTACCCAGGAGCTTCTCACCTTCGCCCCATCCGTAAACCGCCGCAGTGTCAAACAGAGTGACACCTAGGTCCATCGACCGGTGGATGGAGTTGATCACCTGCTGCTCGTCGAAAGACCCGTAGTGCCCGCGGCCCATCGGCCAGCCCCCGAACCCTACGACCGAAGTTTCCAGATCTGAAGCGCCGAAGTTTCTGTACAGCATGGGACTATTCCTTACCACAATCCTAGTTCTGGAGGATCTGGACCTTCACCGAGCCGCTGTTCTTGTCGTACGCAGTCTCGAAGGCGCTCTGTATGTCCTCTAGACCGTACCTGTGTGTGACCATCTGAACTATGTTGGTTTTCCCGGAGGCAATCATGTCGATGGCCAGCTCGTAGTCGTGCCGTCCGTCGAGGACGCTGTAGCAAGACGAGAAGACTATCGACTGCTCCTTGAGCATCGGTGTTAGGAAGTCGAACTCAAATGGTCTCCGGAAGCCGCCGACAACGACGATGCGCCCCTGCACGCGAGTAACCTCAACGGCCTGGGTTGCGGTTGCGGACTGGTGTCCGCCGACGGTCTCGATGGTGAGATCGGCGCCACGTCCGCCGGTCGAATCTGCTACGGCGTCCCAGAAATCCGGACCTTGATCGGAGTACACCTCGTCGGCGCCGAGGAGCATGGCCATCGTGGCCTGCTGCTCATAACGGGCAGTGGCTATGACCTTTCCCGCTCCTAGAGCCTTCGCAGCCGCGATGGAGGTGAGTCCAATGTTCCCGCTGCCGAGAACTGCAACCACTTCCCCACCCTGCATCTGGCCTCGTCTCACGCCGTGGATCGAGACGGCAAGGGGCTCGACCAGTGCGGCCTCTTCCCATGAGAGATCCCCGACGGGATAGCAGCCTATTGCGCGGCGCTTCATGTACTCGGCGAATCCGCCACCTTCGGTTGGCGCCATGTTCTGACAGGCCCTGAATTGGCCCTGCCGGCAGTACCAGCAGATGGTACAGGCCCGCCCGTGTCCGATGATCTCGATCGCGACCCGCTGCCCCAGGATCGAACGATCAACGTCGTCCCCGATCTCCACAATCTCGCCGGCCACCTCGTGCCCAGCCGGCATCTTGTCGGGTTCGGTCTTGTCCACATTCATCTGGAGGTCGGACCCGCAAATACCTACGGACCTGACACGGACGACGACATCCCCCCTCCCTGCTTCTGGTCTGGGGATGTCCCTGACCTCCATGCCTCCGTCGCCGTCGAAAAACGCGCCGCGCATTGTAGCCATGTCGAGTCCTCCTCCCGATGCTATGCGTTCGCTTCGAGGTATGCCCTCGCGCCACTAAGAATCAGCTCAGGCAGATTTATAGCCGATGACAGGTCAGTAGACATCTTGCGCCCAGCGGCGTGGATGCGTTCCTCTACTGAGGCTTCTGCCGCTTTCACCTCAGGATGATCGGGCTGCCCTGGATAACCCATTGACTGCGCAAGGTCATTCGAACCCCAGGCGAAGGCGTCGATTCCTTCGACTGCTAGAATCTCGTCCAGATTCGCGAAGGCAGTCGCGGTTTCAAGCTGCGCCATTACGAGCATATTCTCATTGGCGAGCCCCATGTACTCGGTACGCTGCAAGCCGGGCTGATCGATCAGTCCTCCATCGTTGTAGAAGGTGCCCCGACCGCCGCCCCAGCTCCGCTGTCCGTCCGGGACGAAGCGGCAGGCATCCACGAGCTGTTTGGCCTGTTCGGCCGTGTCGACGTGAGGGCCAAGCACCCCAATCACCCCTCGGTCGAGGTATTGATTGATCGTGGAAGACATCAGGTTGGGCACTCTGGCTGTCACCGTGAGACCGTAACCGTCAGCGGCACGGACCATAGCGTCGATTGATTCCGGTGAGAAGAGCCCGTGCTCCCCGTCGAGGTTGATGTAGTCGAATCCGCCGAGCATTCCAACTAGCTCAATTGCCTCTGCCGATGGAAACACAAGCCCCAGGCCGAGGCCCTTCTTCCCTTCCCGGTTCTTGGCGAATATGTTGTTTACTCGATACGTTGGCATTCTTTGTCTCCTGCTACTCTTCCTTGCTATCGATCTCCTAGCGGTGTATCAATCTCCCAGTTTCGTTGTAACCGTGCCTCTGCCTTGCTCTACCTTAGAGGTGGCATGACGTTCTTAAGCCAGGAACCAAGGTCGGACATAACATCATTGTTGATCTCGTGTGCCATGTGATATTCGTGGTACTCAGGGCTGTAGCCGCTTGTCGTTAAGAACTCCCTTGAAGTCCGGGCGTGTTCTACACTGATTACCGTGTCCTGAGTCCCATGAGCGACAAAAATGGGCTGGTCCCTGTGTTCTGGTAGACGTTCTGAGAGACCTTCAGGACTGGGTACTCTGCCGCTGAGTATGACAAGGCCAGGAAACTTTTCCGGTCTGGGAAGTCCAAACCTGTACGTCATCATGCCTCCCTGGGAGAAACCGCCCATGACGATGCCCCCGTCAGTGACTCCATGGCGCTCCTCGATCTCGTCGTAGAATCCGAATAGCAGCTCTTCCGTCCGTTCCGCTGCCCTCTCCGCGGTGTGTGCATCCGCTGAATCTCCCGGGGGAGTCCAGGCGTAACCGGTCATGCCGGGACCGATTTGCAGCGTGATAGGAGCGTTGGGGAAGAAGTAGAGATAACCCGTGCGATCGAGCATCGTCGACAGTCCGGCGAGGTCGGTCATACTCGCCCCGAAGCCGTGGAGAAGGACAACCGCAGGGTATTCTTGCTCTGAGTCGAAGTCGTCCGGTTCGACTACAAGGTAGGTAAGAGAGTTTCCGTCGATCTGCCGAGCCTGCAATTAGCCCCTCCTATGTCGGCGGATAGGGTAATACCGCCTAGGTACTTTGGCAACATCACACTTGAACGCCTTACATACCAGCAATTAGAATCGCACGCAGTCCACTGAGCATCCACAGACGAGAGGATACGATTCAGGCATGAGTAAGCTTATCGAATTGATTGGACGCCTAGGCCAGCAGTCGGCTCAGCCGATCGGATTCGGGGCGCTGACTGGAAGGGTCGAGTCCCCACGTGCCATGGCATTGATTGGCAGTGCTTCCGCGGAAAAGTCCGCATCTCACCTCTCTAGTGGATTGCCCGACGGCGTGGACGCAATCGTATTCTCCGACGAGGACGCGGGTTCTGTTCTGGAAGCAGTCGGATCGGGCGTACTAGGGGACCTGGTTTGGGGTGCTAGCGGGGGTGACCTGAGCAACGACGATCTGGATGCCCTAACAGAAGCTGGGTGCGACTACGTTTTCGTCGCGCCATCGGCTCCTGCTGGTGTTGTCGGGAATCCGGATCTTGGCACGATCGTGCTGGCAGGAGAACCTGTCGACAGGCTTACAGGAGCAGCTCTCAGATCGCTCAGGGTCGATGGATCGCTCAATACCTCGGCGATCGAAGGCGGGGGAATGAACTTCGCCACACTGGTCAACGTCGTTAAGGTCGGCGCTTCGATTGGTGGAGTGATGTTGATCGAGACCAAAGAGAGTATTTCTGCAGCCGACCTGACAGCCTTAAGGGATGCTGGAGTCGATGGGCTTGTGGTCGCACTAGAGAACACCGAGCTTGTTGGACAGCTAGCCGAGTCCATTCGTGAACTTCCACCTCGGCGCAGGCCCGAGGCAAGGGGACTCTCTCCGTCGGCCCCGAGAGAAGAGGGCTAGTGACCGACCGTCAGTCGGTCAATCAGGAACTGCGGCAGGCCGTGTGAGCGCATCTTCTGCTGTGTCGTGGCGATGTCGTACTCGACCCGGAAATGCGTAACTGTCTCATCGTCTGAGTCGTAAACTGCAAACGCAGCCCTGGGATCGCCATCTCGTGGCTGCCCAACGCCCCCTGGATTTACTATCAGCCTCTGGTCCTCCAACGGATAGGGCGTCCCATACAGTGGTGCGAAGAAACGCGCCCCCCTGGCGTCCTCAGACATGCGGCAGATGAAGGGGATGTGTGAGTGCCCTACCAGGCACCAATAGGTGTCGAAGTGGTTGAAGCAGGCGATCGCGGCACGCTCCGAGACGACGTATTCCCAGATCGGGTCCCTGGGGCTGCCGTGAACGATAGTGAACTCGTCAATCTCCAGGCTGAGCGGCTGATCGCGCAGAAATCGGATGCTGTCTTCGTCGAGGACTTTTCCAGTCCACGTGTTTGCGGCGGCAGCGTGTTCGTTGAATGCCTCCAGGCTTAGTCTGCCTACGGAAGCGAGATCGTGGTTGCCGGCGACCGCGTGGTGTGTGTGCTTACGAATCAGGTCTATGACTGCGGCGGGGTCAGGCCCGTATCCTACGAGGTCTCCAAGCGACCAGATTTCATCGAATCCAGTGAGGTCCTTTGCGGCTTCAATCACACTGGTGAACGCTTCCAGGTTGCTGTGGACGTCAGAAACTATTAGAGCCTTCAAACGGTACCTCGGCTTGTTGCGGCTGAGTCGGTCTGAATATAATACACGAGACGAGAGGAACTCCTGACCAGCGTCGTGGTTCCCGGCCCTCGAATCATAGAAATCGAGGGTGCGTCAACCGACTTACCAAATGCAGATCCTCCTCCACTCTCACTCCACAGCGATGACCCACGACATCGGCCGCGCGATCGGCGCGAATGTCGAACCCGGCGACATCGTGCTTCTGTCGGGAACCCTCGGAGCAGGTAAGACCACGCTGACTCAAGGAATCGTGTGGGGACTTGGATCGTCGGACTACGCCCGCAGCCCCACATTTGTACTGGTCAATGAGTACAGTGCTGATGTCCCGGTCTACCACATGGACCTCTATCGACTTGATACGTTCGAAGAGGTGGATGGTCTGGGACTGGACGACTACCTTTACGGCGATGGTGTCTGCGTAATCGAGTGGGCAGACAAGGCCCCTGGATACTTTCCTGAAAGACACTTGCTGGTTCGGATCGAGACGGTCTCAGATGAAGAGAGGGAGTTTACTGTGCATAGCACTGCCGAGGGCCACGATTCGATTTTTGAGGCTCTGCAGCGGCTTGAGGAATCGGAGTAGCCCCGTTGGAACTTCAGATAGACACGTCGTCCAGGTACGCATCTGTTGGACTATCTGTCGAAGGCAAGTCTCGCGTCGAATTTGCATGGCGTTCTGAACGGAACCACTCCGTCGAATTGACTCCAGCCATAAACAGGGTGCTCGAGGTTGCAGGGGCACGGATTGCAGACCTCAGCGCGGTCTTCAGCGTGTCTGGACCTGGAGCCTTCAGCGCCCTTAGGGTTGGGATGAGCACCGCAAAGGCGATCGCGTCCACCAGGGGAATCCCGCTTGTCGCACTCGGCACAATGGAGATCGAGGTCCAGCCATTTAGGAGCTTAGGATTGCCGATCTGCGCAATGACAACTGCCGGTCGGAAGCGTCTCTACACGGGGCGGACCACAGAAGGCTCAGATGAACTCCAGCTCGATGTCCTGGCACTCGACGAGTTCCTCAACCAAACGGAACCTGGGACTCTGTATTGCGGCGAAGCAGTTTCAGAGGTCAGAGAACAGATCATGGCAAGTGTCGGGACAGAGGCCCTGGTCCACGGCGCGGAACCGCCAACAAGACGCGTTTCGACAATTGCCAGCATGGGTTACAGGAAGCTACTTGAGGGGGACACTGTCGATCCCGATGTTGCGGAGCCTGTCTATCTGCGAAGCTCGCAGATAGCGTCTGCGGCACGCCGCTGGGGTACTGGCAGCTAGTTTTCCGCAACAGGGAACAGAATAAGAAGGACAGGATTTGGAAACAACACTCGTACTACTAAAGCCAGACGCAGTCCAGCGAGGGCTTGTTGGTGAGATCGTAAACCGTCTGGAGAAGACCGGACTGAAGATCACCGGCCTGAAGCTCATGCAGGTGTCGCAGGGACTTGCCAATCAGCACTACGGGGAACACGTTGGAAAGCCCTTCTTTGAAGGGCTGGTGTCATTTATAACTTCTGGGCCGATCGTTGCCATGGCCGTACAGGGCAACGGAGCAGTGGCCATCGTCAGGAAGACGATGGGAGCGACTAATCCAGCAGACTCACCACCGGGGACAGTCAGGGGAGACTACGGAATCGACATCGGCCGGAATCTGGTCCACGGCTCGGACTCGGTGGAGTCGGCGCAGCGCGAAGTGGCCCTGTTCTTCGAAGAGACTGAGCTGGTCGCCTATTCTCGGGCCACAGATCCCTGGATTACGGAATAACCCTGATCTGACGAGACATGGCCCATACGGTTTCGAGGCCGTAGAAGTCCCGTTCATCCGGGCCCATGAGATGGACTAGCACATCGCCGTAGTCCATCAGTATCCAGCCGCTGTTGTGGGTGCCCTCGACGTGATGGAGCATAGCCCCAGCATCCTTCATACCCTCCTCCACGTCATCGACCAGCGTGCGCAGTTGTCGGGTGGACTCGGCCGTCATGATAACGGTGTAGTCGGCGAAGTCGCAGGCCTCTCTAACGTCCAGCAGAACAATATTCGACGCCTGCTTTTCGTCGGCAATGTCGAACGCAGTTTCAGCCAGGGCGCGGGCGTCCAGTAAAGTAGTCTCAGTCATGGCGGCATTATATTTGCCGTTCGAAGCAACGGTCAATTGAACGGCCAAATGGCGCTGTGCTAGGCTTGGATTCATGAGCAAGGGCAAGGTGATAGTCGCAATGAGCGGCGGAGTCGACTCCTCGGTCGCTGCGCTGCTGCTGCATCGACAGGGGTACGACGTCGTAGGAGTGACGATGCGTTTGTGGTCGGTAGAGCGCGACGACGTGCCTGCATCTCAGAAGCGCTGCTGCTCGGTCGAGGATGTCGAGGACGCCCGCAGGGTGTGTCACGAGATCGGCGTTCCTCACTACTTCCTGAACTTCGAGAAGGAATTCCAGCGGCACGTCATCGACTACTTCGTGAAGGAATACGACCGGGGTCGGACTCCCCACCCCTGCCTGGCGTGCAACGACAAGATCAAGTTCGACTTCCTGCTTCGTCGGGCAACGTTCCTGGAGGCAGACTACATCGCCACCGGTCACTACGGACGGGTCAGAACCGACTCCAGCGGCCGCAAAGTGTTGCTCAAGGGACTGGACGGGTCCAAGGACCAGTCTTACGTGCTGTTTACCCTGGGGCAGCCTGAGCTCAGTCGGCTCCTTCTGCCGGTCGGGGAGTACCGAAAAGACAATATCCGCGAGTTAGCTGAGGAGGCGGGGCTGCCTGTCGCAAACAAGCCAGACAGTCAGGAGATCTGCTTCATACCGGATGACAACTACCGCAAGTTCGTTTCGGACCGGGTGAAGCCCCGACCAGGGAACCTGGTATCTCTCCAGGGAGAAGTTCTGGGTACGCATCCCGGCATACAGTTCTTCACAATCGGTCAGCGGCGGGGCCTGGGCCTTCGCAGCAGTACCGAGAGGCCGATGTACGTGACGAAGATCAACGCGGACTCAAACGAGGTCGTCCTGGGATCCCAGGACGACCTGTTAAGCTCGACTCTGTGGGCGTCACGCGTAAGTTATGTCTCTGGGACCGTGCCCCATGAGCCCCTCAGAGTTGAAGCCAAGATTCGTTACAAGGCCGATCCTTCCCCCGCGAAGGTTACGCCTATCTCTGCTGACGCCGCGGAGGTGCGGTTCGAGCAGTCGCAGAGAGCGGTCACGCCCGGACAGGCAGTAGTATTCTATGACGGCGACCGGATTCTTGGCGGCGGGTATATTGAAATCGAAGCGCCCGTTGAGGCGGCGGCCGTCTGACACGTGGGCCGTGGGGAGAGAGCCATTGGACTTCAAAGACCTGATCCGCCTTGGGTACGACGAGTACCTCGAAGACCTGAAGAAGTACCTCGACGGCCTCAGTGAGGAGGAGCGGCGATTCCAGGCGACGCCTGAGGCAAACCACATAGACTTCATCGTGTGGCACATGGCGAGGGTTGAGGACGACTTCATCCAGAGATTCGCGCAGCAGGCGACCACGGTCTGGCAGAGGGACAACTGGTACGGAAACATGGGACTCCCCGAAAGGGAGAGCGGTTTCGGGTACACGGCCGAACAGGTCGCCCAGTTCCCGAAGTTCGACATGGCCCAGATGCTGGCCTACTATGACGCAGTAAGGGTCGAGACCTACAAGTTCCTGGACTCGATCTCTGAGTCGGACCTTGCGACAACCCCACACCCACGAAGGCCGGGATACTCACTCGCGGACATGTTCAGTCACCTCCTGGTTGAGGAGAGTCAGCACGTAGGCCACGTGGCGTTCATTCGAGGTATCCAGCGCGGTCTCGACAGCTAGAGACCGAGTTTGGTGCAGGGAAGGCCGCCAGCTCCCGACACGGAGTTCGAGAGGCAATTTCATCGCCAGGGATACAGGCGTGTCGCGGGTCTGGACGAGGTCGGCCGGGGCTGCCTCGCCGGGCCAGTCACAGCGGGGGCTGTCATCCTTCCACTTACTCCCAATCCAGCTCTGGCTGAGGTCGTGAGAGACAGCAAGCAGCTGACCGCAAGGCAGCGCGAAGATGCCTATCGGGTCATCATTGACTCTGCCCTGGCACATTCAACCGGCTGGACGTCTCCTGCAGAGATAGACCGAATTGGGATCGTTCCGTCTACGCGGCTGGCGATGCGACGCGCTCTGTCGAGGCTCAGTCCTGGAGCAGACAGCCTGCTAATCGACGCAGTCTCTCTACGGGCTGCCAATATTCCCCAGAAGTCAATCATCAGGGGGGACAGCAAGTCACTCAGTATTGCGGCGGCCTCGATTGTCGCGAAAGTCGAGCGCGACACGCTAATGGCCAAGATTGCGGAAGAGCATCCAGATTACGGTTTCGAGTCGCACAAGGGCTACGGAACTCAGCGCCATCTGGACGCGATTCGATGTCTTGGTCCGTGTGCTGAACACAGGATGAGTTTCCGGCCGCTGAATCAGGCTTCGTCGAGAAGGATTGAGCTAAGTAAGACCGAAGTTGGTCGATCCGCTGAGTCATATGCAGCCTCCGCGCTCGAAGACAGAGGGATGATCGTGGTAAGTCGGAACTTTGCTACGCGCTTCGGAGAGGTCGACTTGGTCGCAAAGGCCGAAGATACCCTGGTGTTTGTCGAGGTTCGTGCAAGGCGCTCAACAGCCTTCGTCACGCCTGCCGAAACTGTGATGGGAGAGAAGTCGAGGCGCCTGATCGTGGCGTGTCAGCAATTCCTTCAAGACACGGATGTGGCCTGGTCGGACTGGCGAATCGACGTTGCCTCAGTTGAGCTTGACCGGTGGGAACGGCCTGCGGCGGTGGAGTTCATAGAGTCCGCTATCGAAGAGTAGAGTCAGCCCGAGCAGTTACCCCTCGTGTTCGGCCATTTCGAAGAATCGGTCTACTGACGCGAGGGCCTGTGAGTAGTCGTATCCCGCGTACCTTCGCTGCCGCAGAATGACCACATCGCCGTTGAAGAAGCGCTCGTATAGGGCCTGGCGGGAGCCGAACTGGGTGCCCACGAGGTCCCAGGCGAGTCTGAACAGCCTGATCCTGTCGTGGGCATCGACTGTCGCGCCTTGATAGTACTTTGCGATCAGGTCCGCGATGGGGCCTTCGACGTCATCCTGGGTCGGCGTGAGCATCAAACCGCTGGCCGATAGCTGCTCGATGATCCAGACGATTCGTGTGTGAGCGTCTGGGAACCAGTGGCGCATTGCATGCCATGGCTCGGCTGCAGGCCAGACTCCGAGGCCGTGATAGGGGGCTGCGTCGGCCTCCGCGGCCCTCATGTACGAGTTAACCGTCGCGCGAATGTCGACTATCTCGGAGATCTTCTCCTGGACATGGCTGTACACGTTGATGCCGATCGCCTCTGCGATCCTGTAAGTGATTCCGAGCATGAAATCGAGCTTGGCAATGTTCTTGACCGCCACCTGCTGCATGTACTGGCGCCAGACCAGCACACGCCCAAGATTCTTGTTGCCCAATTCGACATCGTTGAAGGCAAAGACACGGTCCCATGGGATGAGAACGTCATCGAACAGGGCCATGCAGTCCATCTCGTCGAATCGACCAGACAGCGGGTAGTCGTACGAAGAGTGGCCCAGGTCATAGGACTCACGACAGACGAACTTGAGACCAGGGGTGGCCACTGGAATCGCAAAGCCGATGGCGTACCTGGCGGAGTCTGGTAAGTCTGGGCGGAGTGGTCTGTAGATCGGAGCCAGGATCTCGTCCGAAAACGGCGCGAGCGTTGCGAGGAGCTTGGCGCCTCTGACAACTACTCCCCGGTTGTTTGTGTCCACGACCCCCAGGGCGAGGTAGGGGTCCTCCAGCTCACTTATGTCGACAGAGCGGTTGGACTGCGGGTGCCCAAAGGTGTGGGTTAGGCAGAGGTCGTTTTCGCTTACGTACTTGTAGTAGTTGATGACGTTCTCAGCATACTGTGGATCGTTCTCGCCATAAACGTCAGCCATCTGGCGCATTCCGGTGATGATGATGTTGCAGTAGTCGGGAGTACGCCCGAGCATACCGAACGACTCCCGGGCCGTGACTTCGAATGCGCCTCTCCGTCTGACAAGATCGTCGACGGACTCAGGAATCATGTACGACAGCGAGATTGGATCACCGGAACCGGGCGATTCAAAAGACATGCTATCGCGCGTCTCCGGGGCGTGCTGAAGGTCGTAGAGTCGTGCCAAAGTCGCGGCCATGCGGCCTAGCTTCGGGTGGGTAGTGACGTCCTCGACGCGTTCGCCCTCCAGCCAGACTTCGCGATCGTCTTGTAGTCCTTTCAGGAACTCATTGCCCGAACGAACCGCCATGTTGGACCTCCCCTGTGCTGAGAGTAGCTAGGCGTATTTGGCCTCAGAGACTGGGGTGTATGCTAGCACAAAGGAATGGCGGGGAATGGGGTCCAAGACTGGCAATTATGCCTACGGGGGAAGGGGACAAAAGGGGAGGAAAGAGTCGGGGAGACTGGATTCGAACCAGCGACCCCCTGCACCCCATGCAGGTGCGCTACCAAGCTGCGCCACTCCCCGGTAGGCGGTAGGATAGCACACGATTTCTCGGCCATTCAATAGAGGTCACGACGGTCTGCCCGCAAGCAGGTCGTCGTAGAAGAGATACTGGTTCGCGTACCCTGCATGTGGGCCGAAGCGGTCCTGAGCCCACTCTCGCATTCGCTTCTTGGTTAGCGGCTTGCCGTCGAATCTAGGGGCATACTCGCGTTCCACGGCGCGTTCGATGTGAACGTCGACGGGGAATGACTCAAGCTTGTCGAGCGAGAATAGTGCGACGCAGTTTCCTATCTTGTCAGCCACCCCGGGCAGACTCGTCACGGCGTCCAGGGCTTCGTCAAACGATGCCTCCCGGAGAGAGAACAGGTCGACCTGACCGCTGGCGACGATCTGTGCCGTCTTGTCGATGTACTCGGCCTTGTAACCGATCCTCAGGTTTCTGAAGGCCTGCTCTCCCACTTCAGCCAGGGCATGAGGGGACGGGAATGCCCACCGACCTTCCCCACCCGAAACAGCAATCCTGCGACCGTACGTCGCTGAAATGTCCTCCACATTCTGAGAAATTCGCTTGATGTTGTTGTTGGCACTGCATATGAAGCTAACGAGACATTCCCAGGGATCCTGTCGGAGGATACGCAGGCCCGGATACTTCTCGAATAGCGGGGCGAGAACAGCGTCTTCTCCGAGGTCAGAGTAGATGTTGTCGAGATCGTGGTTGAGCCCGAGATAGTCCTCGAGAACCGGCTTGAACGCGGAAGGAGGATCAGGATCAGAAGTGAATAGAACTCCCGAGCCCTCTTGCCTTGCGCGCACCAGATTTCCAAAGATGATCCCCTCGAAATGGTCTCCCACATCGGGGGATGTTACCTGTTTCCACCTGAAAGCCTGACCACACTCCATGGTCATTGCCAGGTCAAATGGTCCAGATGGCGTAATGGTGTTCCAGTCCATGGTCATCCCGTGTGTTCCAGCCAGCGCTTTACGACAGCGGCCGTGCCATGCCCTTTGCCATCGGTCACCGTCATCCTGGGCAAGGAGTTGATGAATCGTCTTCCGTAGCGTGAGTTTGTGAGTCGCGAGTCAAGCACTATTGCTACTCCCCTGTCAGTCGAAGAGCGTATGAGACGGCCGAATCCTTGCCTGAACTTGAGAATCGCCTGCGGGACTGCGTATTTCGTGAAGGCCTCGTCTCCATACTGCTCGGAACGTGCCTGAAAAACTGGGTCGGAAGGAACTGTGAATGGGAGCCTCGCAATCACCAGCACCGTCAGCGAGTCGCCAGCGAAGTCCACACCCTGCCAGAAACTGGACGTCCCCATCAAGACTGACCTCGGCTCCTCGAGAAACCACTCCGCCAGCAACTGCGGCGGTCCATCCAGACCCTGAGACAGGACCTGGATGTTCTGGGACTCCAGACCCGGACGAATCGCTCGAGCCGTGCTTCTGAGGGCCCCATGAGACGTGAAGAGTGCCATAGTGCTGCCCTCTGCAGCCGAAGCCGCCTCCAGAACTGCGGTCTCGACCGCCTGTTGGAACTGTGGAGAGTTGGGATGAGGTAATCTCGGCGGAGTATAGAGCAATGAGACTTCCGA
This sequence comes from Dehalococcoidia bacterium, assembly GCA_965116405.1. Lineage (GTDB taxonomy): Bacteria > Chloroflexota > Dehalococcoidia > Lucifugimonadales > UBA1123 > VXRN01. The sequence goes on along the minus strand of OZ220685.1, from coordinate 3,104,206 downwards.
GTAGTTAAACGGCGAACCGAGAACGATGTGTCTGGCTCCGTCGAATCCCAGGCGTTCAGCGGCGTGGTCGAGAGTGCCATCAGTGCTCATAGTTGCGCTAGTCATGACTATCGTACGTTTCTGGTCGTACAGCTGCTCCTGGAGCCCCGGACCGACCTGGAGGGGCGCAGAGTTGAGCGTCACGTCCGAGGTCTGTCGCCTGTGGTTCACCCAGTAGATTCCGTCGTCACTCGGGTCGGCTACCATCGCCTTGGCATTTTCGGAGAATCGGGCCAGCTCAATCTGGACCTGGACAAGATCAGACACCAACGCATCGTTTCTGCCGCCGTCGTCGGTCGCCCCCCGTCGGACGGCCTCCACAATATTCGACAGACTGGACGACATCTCCGAAATGAGGATGGCGACATTGTTCCATACCTGGAGCACAGACTCCCATTCAGGAGCGTTTCGGTGCGATGCCAGGATTCTGACCTGTGAATCGTACTGCGACTGTGAGTCGCTCTGGGAAGGGGCTACGACCGACCCCACGAGTCGAAGTAGGCTGCGCATCTCTTCCCTCAATTGGGGAGCAGCAGCTTCCGCACGTTCCAGACTCTCCTCAACAGCCCCCCGGTCAACCTCAGCCATCCCACCGTCTATGATGGCCTCATGAGCCTGTACCAATAGGCTGCGTTCGGTGGTCAGGTCCGAGAAGATCTCGTCGATGTCGCCCTGGCCGAACGTGTAGGTGAGCTGATCTGTTGCGACGTCTTCCAGGTGGTGTGCCTCGTCGACGATCAAGACCTCGTATTCCGGGATAGCGCTCCCCCCCGAGACCAGATCGGAAATCAAAAGCGAGTGGTTAACGACCACCACGTGAGATGCTTCTGCGTCGCTCCTGGCGGCTTGAAGGAAGCAGGGACCGCCGGCTCTGGCTGGGCACTCGAACGCCCTCTGTGCCGACATCGAGTTCCATGCAGACTGGAAGCTGGAAGGGCCGAGGTTCAACTCCGCGCGGTCGCCGGTCGTGGTGGTGGCAACCCATTGGGTCGTCTTGGCGATCATCCTGGCGCGGGCTTCGTCGAGATTCTGCGACCGCCGCTCTCTCTCCCAGCGTTTGAAGCAAAGGTAGTTCGCTCGCCCCTTGAGGGATGAGTATCTGAACTGGTCTGCCAACTCGGGACTGAGGGCGGCCAGGGCCCGCCTGACCATCGGCAGGTCCTTGTTGACGAGCTGCTCTTGAAGATTGATCGTATTGGTAGATACGACCACACGCTTACCGTTCATAGTCGCATAGATGGCCGCGGGGAGCAGGTAGGCCAGCGACTTTCCGACACCTGTCCCCGCCTCAACCAGCAGCCTCCCGCCCTGATTGATCGTATCGGCAATCGCCGCCGACATGTCGATCTGCTCGTCCCTCTCCTCGAAATTGGGGATAGAGCCGGAAAAGGGACTCCCACTCGAGAGGGCTTCCGCGACCATGACCGGGTCGACGAGGCGTTCATCTTCTTCCGGCTCGATTGGAGTCTGCCTAAGCAGCCTCGACCGAAGTTCCCGTGAGTCGACAACTCCGATGGCGGTCGTCGTTGGTGACGTCAGTTGCAGGTCGGTGCTGTCCTCAGCTGCGTCTAAGAGCGAGGCGATGTTCCAACCGGAGTCCCGAGACAGCCTGCGAAACTCAGCCAGCAGAGACGGGTCGAGTTCGGCTAGCTCTGGGAGGAGAGCGAGAAAGACATCCCTAGCAGATCGTGCGTCGTCGAGGGCGCGGTGCGACCGGCCAGTGTCTACTGACAGTTGCCTGGCCAACTGGGGAAGTGAGTAGCCCCTCGCGGCCGGCCTGACTAGGTATGCAAGCTCCATAGTGTCACAGAAGCGGTTGCCGACATCAATGCCATTCCGGTTGAGGAAACCCAAGTCAAACCCAGCGTTGTGCGCAACGGGTATAGCTCCTGCGATAAACTGCTGGAAGCTTTCGGCGACATTGGAGAACCCCGGGGCCGAATCCACCTGGGCCTGTGTTATTCCCGTAAGGTCCTGGATGAACTGAGGCAGCTCTCGGGCGGGATTAACGAGCGTCTGAAACTCGTCGATCGTCCTCTTTCTGTCGAATCTGACGGCGCCAATCTCGATTATGGCGTCTCGTGAGGCCGAAAGCCCGGTAGTTTCCAGATCTATCGCTACCCAGTGCCTGGACTGGGTCGGTGTGGAGAAGGTCGATGCTATGGGTAGTCGCTCCCTAACTTGGTCACTGGATGTTAGCCCAGTGAGCCGCTAGGTTGCCAGCAGGGGCAGGAGCCATCCGTAAATTAGAACGGCTGAGAGAACGAGGCAGCCGATGCCGATTCGGACGCCTCTCAGAAGGACCAGAATAGGAGCAGCGAGGGCTGCGCTGGCACACGTAACTCCAACCGTGTATGCGATATTCGCGCTCCAGAGTCCGCCTCCCGGAAACCCGTTCTGGAAAGCAATGAACACAAATGACAGTAGGACTCCGATAATCCCCCACAGGGGATATGCAGCAGCAACCATCCCAAGAACGATAGTCCCCGGCGTGTACTTCGTCAGCGTCTGCTTCAGGTTCGGTGGCGGGTTTTTCAGGAGGAAGAAGGCCGTCAGGCATCCTATCATGACGAAGGTCTGGGCCATGAGGGCCCCGGTGGCGAGGCCTGCAACCAGGAACGACATCAACCAGGTCCGACGTCGGGCCACGCCCTGGCTAGGATTGTCGGCCAGCCCTTGATCCGCTCCATTACGAGCTGGACTGCTGTCGCGATCTCCTTGCGTTCAATTGCGGCGTACACAGTTGGGCCGCTGCCGGAGACGTGAATTTCACGGGCCCCAGCGGCGTGCATGTCCGCCCAGCACCGGTCTACGTCCGGCTCGACCTCCCTCGCGACAGTATCAAATGCGTTGAACAGGAACTGCGGAGGAATGTCTCCCTTATTGCGTATTCGCGCTTCCAGTTTTCTCGTCAGGCCCCCTCGGGTGAAGTGCTCTTCGGTGATCGACCTGTACATGAATGCGGTCTTGTCCTGCCTGGACGAGGTCGGAAATGCAAGAACGAACCAAGGCAATGGAGCTGTCGGAAGTGATCTGACCCGCTCTCCACGCCCAAGCGCGATGGCAGTTCCTCCTTCCACCAGGAAGGGAACGTCGGAACCGAGCTTGGATGCGAGTGTACGTAGATCGTCATGTGAGAGCCCGACCTCCCACATGGTGTTCAGGCCAGCAAGCGTTGCTGCGGCATCAGAGCTTCCACCTCCCAGCCCTGCTGACACCGGGATCTTCTTCTCGATTGAGATCCGCGCTCCCTGTGTGGTCTCTGTCTCACGTCTCAGTAGGTCGGCAGCTTGCCAGGCGAGGTTGTCTTCACCGTCAAGAGCGGTGTTCGAGCAGGTGACCTCAAGAGTGTCGGATGGCTCGATAAAAACTGCGTCAGCCAGATCCAGGGTCTGCATGATCGACGCCGTTTCGTGATAGCCGTCAGGTCGCCGCCCGAGGACCTCGAGAGTCAGATTCAGCTTGGCCCGGGCTTGAAGCGTTAGCATTCCTGACTCGCTGTCTCAGGCACGTCCAGCCAGGCTGTGTAGAGCGCTCCCCATTCGTCGAGGCTGAGTGTCGCTGGTCGCCGGCTGCCCTCGATGTGGGCTTCAGCGAGAGCACTTCCAACGGCCTGAGTCTCAGCCTGCAGGCCGAGCCTCAGGCTGTTGTGTATCTGCTTGCGGGGAGCCCTGAACCCTGCCGCTACAAAAGATATAAATCTATCGGCGTCACTGACAGGAATGGAGGGCTGCTTATGAGGTCTCAGCCCCACAACTGCTGAGGCAACCCTGGGCCGAGGTCGGAAAGCCTTTGGCGGCACGGTGAATAGGGTCTTGGCCGAAGCATGGAGCTGGACCATGACCGAGAGCAGGCCCATAGCGCCAGGTCTAGCGGTCATGTTGTCGGCGACCTCTCTCTGCACCATGACGACCATGTCACTCGGGCTGTGCGCGGTCGTGAGGAATCTCCTGACCAACGGAGTAGCGACATAGTATGGGAGATTCGCAACCAGTTTGAACCGACCGTCGAAATGGTCTGCCGGATCAAACTCCAGGGCATCCTGCTGTACTACGGCCAGCGAGTCGCGGCCTCCGACTCGATTAGGCAGGTCAGACGCGAGTGACTCGTCTAACTCCACGGCAACAACGCGCGAAGCCTTTTCGACGAGCAGTCTCGTTAACGCGCCGCGTCCCGGGCCAATCTCGAGGACTTCGTCCCCGGGCTCTATCGAGGCGGCGGCGACAATGCGACGAGCGATGTTGCGATCAACGAGGAAATTCTGTCCGAGACGGCTGCGGCCCTCAGATGCTCGTCTCAATGTGTTGCGCTGAGTCGGCATTGAGAGCCTTCAGTGGTAGCCGTATACGTGACTGGGAAGGGTCGTGCACCACCCGTCGATCCCTTCCGCCGACATATCAAGCGGGTCCGACTCAAGCCAGGTAGTCCCACGTCGCCCGGAGATTACCGCTTACCGCTGCTTTCTTCCGAACCTGACGGGGTTCACAGCTCTCCGCCGCATGGGGCCCAGCTCTCAACATCGAAGCTCGCCGACAGTGGCCGACGGTACAGAACCTCTGGGAGGAATTCAGCCTCGCTAGAGCGGATTGCGAGTACAGGGCACCGCTATCTCCCCACCTAGCACGACCTTGAATTCATGTTAGGTCAGCCCACTGACCGTGTCAATCAAGGATAGAGGGCCAACTGCTCCAGACCTGCGGTTTCGTCGAAACCGCACATCACGTTCATGTTCTGGACGGCTCCGCCTGCCGCACCCTTAACGAGGTTGTCGAGGCAGGCGATTACAATCAGCCGATCGGCTCGCAGGTCCACGGTTGGGAAGATGACACAGTCGTTATTGCCAGAGGTGTGCTTGGTCTGCGGCGCCTGCGGGACGACCTTGGCGAATGGTTCTCCGTCGTAGTAGTCCTGGTAAAGGGCGCGAACTGCTGACCTGCCCTCTTCACCGCCGGGGACTGCGCCCGACTTCAGGGGAGCGTAGCAACTGACGAGAATGCCGCGTGTCATCGGCACGAGATGAGTCAGGAACGTAAGTCTCAGATCCGACCCGCCGTTCAGCTCGCCGAGTTCCTGGGTAATCTCAGGATGATGGCGGTGTCCATCGAGGTTGTACGCCTTGAAGTTCTCGTTTACCTCAGAGAAATTCAGGTCGACCGAACCGCCCCTACCCGCGCCAGAGACGCCTGACTTGGCGTCCACTACAACGTCTCCGTCTATGATGCCCGCTTCAACTGCAGGCGCCATCGCAAGGATGGCAGCGGACGGATAGCATCCTGGATTTCCCACGAGACTGCTCTGCGCGATCTCGTCGCGGTGCAGTTCTGTGAGCCCGTATACGGCCGTCTCAACGTACTGAGGGCACGGATGTGTGATCTTGTACCAGTCCGTGTATTCTTCGAGGTCCTTCAAGCGGAAGTCTGCCGAAATGTCGACGGACTTGACGCCCTCATCGATGAATGGCTCAAGTCTCTCCGCACTTGCGGCGTGAGGCAGAGCAGAGAAGACGAAGTCCACGCTCTCGGTGATGTCCGGAGTGATCTCAATGTCACAGTCGGACAGGTGCGGGAAGACCTCACCGAGTCGCTTTCCAGCCAGGCTTCGACCGGTGGCAGCCGTGATCTCAACTTCGGGGTGGCGGTGCAGAATGCGCGCCAACTCCATGCCGGCATATCCGGTCACGTTGATAATCCCTACCTTCACCGGTCAACCTCCTGGGGCCAATAGTGGCAAATTGCTCCGCTGCAGATTTTAGGCGGAGCTTTCGTCAAGTATAGGGATCAAACTATACGTGTAACAAGGCAAGTCATTATGACCCACCTAGAGTAAGAGTGAAGGTCCCGCGAACCTAGTGGTGGCAGCCTCTGGCAAGGATGGGCCAGACGTCCTCTACGACTCCGTTGCGTATGCCGATGAACTGGTCCCAGCGGTTGACCAGGATGTCCTGCTGGGCGCTAAGGAGGAGGAACTGGTCACCTACATTGAGGGACATGGGCCCATCCGACTTGAGGACGATGTGATCAGCAGCAAGAGATTCCACTGAGATGTCCTCCTGGCCATCGACGGAAGGTAGTACCCCATTGGGGGCTGCAAGCGCGCGATACCCGACATCACCTATGGCCGTGTTGTCGTCTGGTCGGCTTAGGACCGTGGATAGAATCTTGCCCGCGAACTGGAAGTCCTCCATGTAGGCGCTTCCGGTGTTCATGAGGGCGTAGGTCCCGCCCTGGACTTCCGTTACTTCCGGCATCTCAGGGGCGACGTCGATTGTGAAGGTCTCCCCAGTTGAAACAATCTCTACGGGGAAGCCCGCGTCCTCGATTGCACGCTTCGCGTCCACGCATATCTGCATCCAGCGTCGGCCTTCATTGAACCGAGTCTCGTGATCTGGGTCGCCGGAAATGGACTGGTGGCTCATGACGCCCTTGAACGAAACACCGGGCAATTCGGTGGCCATACGGGCGAGGGTGATACCCTCGTCGGGGCCGCGGATACCGGCCCTGTCCATCGATGTATTCACTTCAATTAAGAGCCCAACGTCTGTGCCCGCCCCGTTTGAGATGTCAGAGATCATCTGTACGTTTCGAGGATCATCAATGGCCACCTTCACGTCGGCAGCCTGGGCCATTGAGCAGATTCGAGCAATCTTGTCTTCCGTCACAGCCTGACTTGTGATGAGGATGTCGGTTATGCCACCTTCGACCATGACCTCAGCTTCGGACACCTTGGCAGCGCACACACCCCCAACCGTGCCTCCAGCTTCGATCTGCTTGCGAAGGACCGCTGGAGTTTTCACGTTCTTCGCGTGTTCGCGCATCTTGCACACGGTGTCGGAGTACAGGTTCGAGATATGCTCGTAGTTGTGATCGAGAGCGTCAAGGTCCAGCACTAGTGCAGGCGTCTCGAGGTCGGCGATCGGTGTACCAAGCGTTGGTATGTATGAGGTCATTTCATCACCCCGTTAGCTAGTGTCTGTTGCTAGTTGTACTGGCCCCTGGCAGAGACTTCCCACACCGCCTCCAGTCGGCCGTCCCTAGTTGCGTGAATATAGTCGTACACGTTGGCCGTGTTGGCGATATTGTCGGGAACCAGCCAGACCTTGGAGCCAAGGTCGAGTTCCCAGCCCTGGCCTCCTTCATCGACCAGTGCGCCGTGTTCGGCGCTCATTCTAGGGACGACTGCTCCACCAACGTTGTCAACGGCAGGCAGGCCCGTGTCGATACTCGTGGCCTTCTGGCCTGCGTCCACCCAGACCAGACCATCGTCCTTGCTGCTCATTACAGTGGCCAGGATCCGTGCGGCATTTTGGAGTTCGGGTCTATTTGCGGCAAGTGAATTGTCGTTGAGGGCGTAGGAGCCGGCCAGGACCTCGGTTATTGCATCTGCAGCCGCGCTGGTATCGTAGGTCTCGGACCCTCCTGCGGCTACCATAGGTACGTGAACGCCCGAAGCACTGCAGTTTTCTGCTGCCTGAAGTAGTGGGTCGAGGTCGGAGGACCCAACCAGACCAGCAAAATCCAGGTTTGGGGAGCTGGTGATGCGATCGGCCAGTGCTGATACGTTGGGAGGAGTGACTCCGAAGGTCGAGGAATCAGTCCTCACTGACACAGCGACGCCCAGTGTCGAACCGGCCGACTTTGCGGCTTCAGACAACGCATCCACGTTGTCCGAGTTGTCCGCCAGGACCGCCAGCTTGATCCGGCGACCCAGGGCAGCGGTTCTGGCCAGCTTCGGACGAGTAACGACTATGTTCGTCACAAGAATGTCGTTGAAGCCGTGCTGGCTGAAGACTTCGGCCTGTCCGAGGGTCGAGACTGCTACTCCGGTAGTGCCGCCTCCAGCGATCTGCATGTGGCCAATCGCCGGACAGAGGTGGTAGTCCATCCGAGGTCGGACACTGGCGCCGCTTGCCCTGACCGCACTGTGGACGAGCTTGATGTTCGCCTCCAGGGCATCCAGGTCCACGACCAGTGTTGGTGTATCGAGCTGCTCGGCAGCGGTTCCAATAGGCTTGAATGTCGGGCGCTCCATTGATCTCCTCAGGAACTCGCATTAGGCGTGAAATAACCAGCCAGAGACTATCACAGGAAGCGTTTACCGTCTATTGCGAACAGGTCGGGATGAGTGCCCGCGTCTGCTACCATACGAGCAGGCTAAATCCTGTCAGGAGGTCCTCGCTTGCAGAACGACGGTAATCACGTCGATCACCTCGATCTGATGGAAGGGGAGACGATAGAGAATTTCATCACGTCAAAGGCCCAGAATCGCCGGTCATCGGCGAGAGGTGGTGACGCACTTCTGCTGACCAACCGTAGGATCATCCACATATCCGGTACGGGCATCGGGTCGGATGTAGTCATGGCAGCGATAGAGGACGTAGATGCCGTCGAGTTCATTGAAGTGACGGAAGGGTATGCGGCCTTCCTCTGGGCGGCTCTCGCGGTGATGCTCAGTATGGCCCTTTACGGAATCCTGGAGAACCAGATCGCACGGACGATCGTTCCGCTGATGGTCCTTGCAATGGGTGTCTACCTCGTAATAAACCGTATCTTCTTTTCCGGCGGGCCCGCGGCGATGTTTCGCACAGGCGGGTCGGCGATTACGTGGCTCTTCAGGTCGGAGTCCGAAAGAGAGGAAGTCCGAGACTTCATCAACGAGCTTTATCGGCTCAAGTCCAGCCGAGGGGCTGATTCACAAGGCTCTTTCGCGCCCCGTTAGCCGAGTCTCAGGCTCGGAATCACGTCCAGATCCCACTGATAGGACACGCCGTTCCTGAGAGTGAAGTAGGCGGCGGCCCCAATCATGGCTCCGTTGTCGGTGCACAGGCCGGGACGAGGGACAATGACCTCAATGGGAGACCTCGCAGCCATCTCTTTGCGCAGCAGTGAATTGGCCGCGACTCCGCCACCGAGAATTATCCCCTTCACGTCATGCTGTCTTACGGCGTCGAGAGTTCGCGTGACCATGCTGTCTACGATTGCTTCCTGGAAAGCGTGGGCGACCTCCGACACCTCGGACGGATCAAGGTCCTCGTCCTCTGGGGGTGGATACATACCCTTGACTTCGGCACGTCGAAGCACGGCAGTCTTCAGCCCGCTGAAGCTGAAGTCGAGAGAGTTTCTGATTCTTGGGCGGGGCAGGTCTGGCTCAAGTCCCTGGGCATCTTCGGCAACGCGCTGTATCTCCGGCCCTCCTGGGAATCCCAGCCCCAGGACCCTGGCCGCCTTATCGAAAGCCTCCCCTGCCGCGTCGTCTCTTGTGCGTCCAATCAGGCGGTATTGTCCGTGACCCTCCATCAGAATGAGGTCAGTGTGACCCCCTGAGGTAATCAGACACATTAGTGGGAAACCCGACCTTAACTCCGGATCGACGATGTCTTCGAGCCAGGCAGCGTAGACATGCCCCTCCAGGTGGTTAACGCCAATGAAAGGCAGATCGTGGGAGAGGGCCATGCCCTTCGCCGTGTTGACGCCCACGAGAAGCGCGCCGGCAAGTCCGGGGCCGTGGGTAACTGCTACGCCGTCGAGTTGGTGGTATTCCAGTCCCGCCTGTTCCAGTGCCTGATCCACGACCGGGATGATCGTGCGCATGTGCTGTCTGGAAGCGACTTCTGGGACAATCCCGCCGTACCGGGCGTGCATGTCGACCTGAGTCGCGACTACGTTTGAGACTATGTTCCGTCCATCTTCGATCACCGCTGCTGCCGTCTCATCGCAGGAAGTTTCGATTCCCAGGATCTTCATGCGTCAGATGCCCCGCTCTCCGATGCCCAAGGGCACGTAGGGATGCGCATTTGCGACTTCTTCATTGAACGTAAGACCGAGTCCTGGACCCTCAGGGAGATCGACGTACCCGTCCTTTTGTCTGGGCAAGCCGTCGAACACCTCGAAGTAGTGAGGCTCGTAGAATTCGGCGTGGTACTCCTGGATGAGGAAGTTGGGCGTTGCCGCGTCAAGGTGGAAGCTGGCGGCGGTGCCAACAGCAGCGTTTGTGTTGTGGGGCGCCATCACGACGTGTCGCGGCTCCGCGATTGCGGCGATCTTCTTTAGCTCGGTGATCCCGCCGGCGTTGCACATGTCGGGCTGGAGGATGTCCACGGCGTCTGCCTTGATCAGCTCGTAGAAGGGGAACTTCAGGTACAGGCGCTCACCGGTCGCGATCGGGATGTTCACCTTCTGACGCACCTGCGCCATCTCGCCAACGTTCTCCTGGGATACGGGCTCTTCGAACCAGAACGGCCTGTACTGTTCCAGACGCTGACCCAGGTGGACGGCCGTGTACACGTTGAACTTGGCGTGTACCTCGACGAGTATCTCCACATTGGGGCCGACTGCCTCTCTAACGGCCGCGACGCGATCCTCCGCGAGTTGGGCTTCCTCAGGGGAGATCGTGTAGTAGTTGTGCTGGCCGAACGGGTCGAACTTCATGGCTGTATAGCCCATTCCGACTACGCGGAGCGCTTCCTCCGCGTTCTGCTCGGGCGTACCCGGATTGGTGTACCAGCCATTGGCGTAGACGCGGATCTTGTCTCGGATCGGCCCTCCCAGCAATTGGTAGACAGGTACGCCCAATGCCTTGCCCTTGAGGTCCCACAGGGCGATATCGATGCCGGACAGCGCCGTGGAGAAGAGTCGCCCTCCCCTGCCACCGTTGTCCTGGTGCATTCGCATCCAGTGGAGCTCGTGTGCCATGGGATCCTTGCCCACCAGGTAGGCCTCGGTCCAGCGTTCGAGCAGGTCCGAGACAATTGGATCGTAGGAAAGCATCGACGCCTCGCCAATGCCCTCCAATCCCTCGTCAGTCTGCAGGCGCAGTATCAGCCAGTTTCGCTTGGCGTTGCGATGCTGGGAGGAGAATATGTTGATCTTTATGCCGGTGATTTTCATCGTGTTCCCTACCGCGTCCTAATTCACTGCAAGAGTGTACAGGGGGCTGTTTAGGCAGGCAACCTGGCACACGCTGGGAGGTGTCGCGACTCAGACCAGGACCACCAATACACCAATCGAATCAGTACGGGATTCTTATCAAAGGGTTGTGGACTAACACATTAGTGTCATATACTATTTTGTGGTTTGCCGACATAACGAGTAAATGTTGATATATATCCAACGTTATTGCATCCCGTATGGGAACTTTCTTCTGGAGGCTGATTTCCTAGCGAGAGTATAAGCCCCGTAGTCGCAAGCTTTTGGAGGAGAAGCCTAGTGGCCACGTATCAGATAAACCAAGCCGACACGTCAGTAAACACTGCCCACCACCACTCCGATCACGATCACGCCCATGACTATCGACAGACGAGCAGGCGCAGCCTTTTCATGGTCATGTTTCTTCTCGGGTTTCACATGGTCGTGGAGGTGATCGGAGGACTTCTGTCCGGAAGCCTCGGGCTTCTTGCGCACGCCACTCACATGATGACCGACGTCGTGGCGATTGGACTTGCACTATTTGCCATGTGGATTGCCGATAGGCCAGCTACAGCATCCCGAACTTTCGGATACCACAGAATGGAAGTGCTGGCGGTTATGGTCAACGCTGCCGCCCTCACGGTGCTGGCAAGCTGGATACTATTCGAGGCATACCACGGTTTCCGTGAACACGCCGAAGGTCACTCACACCATGTCGACGGATGGATTATGCTGGGCGTAGCCTGCCTTGGGTTGGCAATAAATGCGATTTCAGCATGGATCCTGTACAGATCATCTCGCCACAGCATAAACGTAGAAGGCGCCTTCTGGCACATCATGGCCGACATGATGGGGAGCGTTGGAGTGCTCCTCTCCGGTATCATCCTGCTCGTATTCGACTGGGATGTAGTCGACTACATCCTCAGCATTGCACTAGCTGGCCTCATCCTGTTCAGCGCGGGTCGCCTCGCTCTAAAGGTGTTTCGGATTCTGCTGGAGAGTACACCCACGGGAATGGACATGTACGAACTCTGCAGCAGCATCGAAGACATCGAAGGCGTTACTCTTGTCCATGACGTTCACGCTTGGACGATCACGACAGGCTACAACGCGATGGCTGCGCACATTCTCATCGATCCCGAATATCCCGGTGACATCGAGCCGCTTATGCGTGAAGTGCGCAGCATGGTTAAGGACAGTTTTGGAATTCACCATGCGACGCTTCAGCTGGAACGGTCTGCCCGTGAGTGTTCTGAGTCCCATCACGTCGATCACCTTCGTGCGAGAGCATTGACAGACCTGGACTAGATCGCCTGGCGAGCCGCCAAGTTCACCAGGTCAGTAAGTATCGCGGCAAGAGTTCTCAGCGCGTCAGACGTCTTTGCCCGTCGATTGGGCCCGTGCTAGAATCTCACGAGCATTCAGAGCCGTATCTGAGCGCTTGTTGACTGTCCAATAGCCGCACTCTGAAGGGATCCCTCATGGCTCTACCCGACCGCATGAAGTTCGGAATCTTCATGGCGCCTTTCCACTGGCAGAACGAGAACCCTACGGTGGCTTACGAACGGGATTTCGAGCTAATCGAGTGGCTCGACTACCTAGACTTCGATGAGGCGTGGATTGGCGAGCACCACAGCGCGGGGTGGGAGACGATCGCCTCGCCCGAGCTGTTCATGGCGGCTGCGGCTGAGCGCACCAAACATATCAAGCTGGGTACGGGTGTCATAAGCCTGCCATACCACCACCCGCTCATGGTTGCCAACAGGATGGTGCAGCTTGACCATATGACTCGGGGCAGGACGATGCTGGGAGTCGGACCAGGGGCGCTTTCGACAGACGCATACATGCTCGGAATCGATCCAGTCGACCAGCGTCAACGCATGGACGAGTCGATGGGGATCATCAAGCGTCTGCTGACCGAGCGCGAGCCGATCACTCACGAGAGTTCCTGGTTCACGTTGCGTGAAGCGCGGTTGCACCTCAGACCATACACTCAGCCTCACTTCCCAATGGCAGTAGCTGCCGCACAGTCCCCATCCGGAATGGTGCTCGCTGGAAAGTACGGGCTGGGGGTGTTGTCGGTCAGCGTGATTCGCGGCGGATCATATGCCCGAGACATGAAAGACTTCTGGAAGATCGCCGAGGAGACGGCGGAACAGCACGGAAACGTGATGGACCGCAACGAGTGGCGACTCGTCGTTGTCAGCTTCCTTGCCGAGACCAAGAAAGAAGCCCTGGAGCAGGCCCGAATTGGCGCAGGCCGCTTCCAACGCGAGTACTTCGAGCAGACCCTCGGGGCTCCGGCTACGGACTGCTCACAGGAAGAGATAGTAGACCTGATGGTGGAGAACGGAGCGTGGTGCGTCGGCACACCGGACGACCTGATCGAGTTCATCTACCGGATGGACGAGTCCACAGGGGGATTTGGCGGCCTGCTGATACAGGCGACCGAATTCGGGACCCGAGAGCAGGTACTACACAGCTACGAGCTGATGTCGCGCTACGTAATGCCACACTTCCAGGGCTCAATTGACAGCCTGAGGGCTTCTCAGCAATATGCCAAGGACGTCCGCGAGGAGCTTGCAGACCGGCGGGAGCAGGCTATGCAGCGCGCGGCTTCAGACTACGACACGCTGAGATCATCCAGGAACTGAAGTGCGCGGCCGAGTCGTAAAAACATACTGCTTATGCCTGTCCGACGTCGGTGCCGCGGGTAAAGGACAGAACAATCGAGATTTCTGCCGCCCTTGAGAATCCCTTCCCGGACTATGTTCGGCACCGCCCAAACGAATACAGGAGAGACTAAACAGACATGCCAGTTATGACCGGGGGCGAAGCCCTCGCACGATCGCTCTACAGGGAGGGAGTCCGGGTAATCTTCGGACTCCCCGGTGTCCAGTTGTACCACGCGCTGGACGGTCTAGCGCAGGAGCCAGGAATACGGTTCATCGCTACCAGGCACGAGCAGGCCACGGCCTACATGGCTGACGGGTATGCCCGCGCATCTGGCGGCATCGGCACGGCGATGGTAGTCCCCGGACCCGGCCTTCAGAACGCCAGCGCTGCGATCGGGACCGCATACTCGGCGTCGTCTCCAGTTTTTGTCGTCGCTGGTCAGGTGCAGCGCGAGCTGATTGGCGTGGACAGAGGCGTCCTGCACGAGGTCAATGACCAGCTGGATACCATCAAGCCGGTTACGAAGTGGGCACACAGGATCCTCGACCCAGCTGAGATACCTGCGGCCGTGCACGAGGCGTTCTACCATCTGAAGACAGGGCGTCCCAGACCCGTGGAGATCGAGATTCCCCCAGAGACCCTTGAGGACCAGGCGGACGTAGACCTGTTCGAGCCTGAGGAGTACCCGGCACTAGCACCCGGGGACGTGGATGTCAGCAGCGCGGCCAGGCTGATTTCTCAAGCCAGGAATCCGTTGATTTTCGCCGGGGGCGGTGTGATCGCCTCCAACGCCTCCGAAGCTCTAACTGCGGTTGCCGAATACCTGCAGGCCCCGGTAATGATGACCTCCGAGGGCAAAGGGGCGATCTCCGACCGCCACTATCTCGCCCTGGGCGGAATGGGCTTCCGTGGCGACCCCTATTCGGAGCGAATGGCCGAGCACGACCTTGTGGTCGCGGTTGGCACTCGCAACGCCTATCCAAACATCTTTTCTCAGAAGATCCTCCAGATTGACGTCGATCCCGAGGAGATAGGTCGGAACTACGAGGACACTGTCGGAGTCGTCGGCGACGCGAAGCGCACGCTGGAAGAGCTCCTGAGGGCGCTCAACGCCGTTTCAGATCCAAGGGTGAGCAGGCGGGAAGAGCTGGAGGCAGCCAAGAACTCGCGCCTGGAAGCGCTTCCAAAGATCGAGCCGCAGCACTCCTTCACGCAGGCAATCAGAAACGCCGTCCCAGACGATGGCATAGTGATCTCAGGCATGACACAAATCGGGTACTACAGCCGGGTCAACTATCCCGTCTATGAGCCGCGTACCTACCTGACAAGCTCATATTACGGCAACCTCGGGTACGCTTACCCGGTCGCGCTGGGCGCCAAGGTAGCCATGCCGGACAAGGCCGTGGTGGCCATATCGGGAGACGGTGGGTTCATGTTCGCGTCGCAGGAGATGTCGACAGCAGTCAAGTACGGCATCAACGCGGTCGCGGTAGTATTCAACGATAATGCCTACGGCAACGTGCTGAGGGACCAGGTCACCCGGTTCGACGGTCGTTCCATCGGCGCAGACCTGCACAACCCGGACTTCATGAAGTTGGCGGATGCCTATGGCGTAAGGGGCGTCCGCGTCCACGAGGCTGATGAGCTGGAGGCAGCACTGGCGGAGTCGCTTACGGTCGAGCGTCCGTCGCTGATCGAGGTGCCAGTTGGCATGATGCCTAACCCGTTTGGCTAGAGAGTCAGACAGCCGGATAGACAGTGAATGGAATTGTCTTGACCGGCGACACTCGAACTCTCGAGCCGGCAGGGAGAGTCGAGAAGGACCTTCGACGGGACCTCACGGTCGCACCTGACTCAAGCCGCACGCTGAGTATTACCTGGTCGCCACGGAATTCCCGGGCTACGACTATGCCCCGCCCGTCCACATCAGGCATCAACTCCAGGTCGTCTGGGCGGACCAGAACACTTACTTCGCCGGACTCAAGTGGCTTCCCATCCGACGGCCTGCAGCCGAGGGTGCCGATGTCTGTACTTACCTGGTCGTCCCCTACGGCGCAACCGGGGATGAAGTCACACGGTCCAGTTAACCGGGCAATCTCCTGGCTCTTCGGGAAGTGGTAGATACGTTCCGGGGTGTCGATCTGCGGCAGCTTGCCGTCTATCATGACCCCAACCCGGTCTGCAACCGCGAACGCCTCTTCACGGTCGTGCGTCACCAGGATTGCCGACGTTTTCTGAGAGCGCAGGATCGTCTCCAATTCCTGCCTCAGCACTTGGCGCATGGAAGAGTCGAGGTTACTGAACGGTTCGTCCAACAGCACCGTAATCGGATTCGGGGCGAGGGTTCGGGCCAGGGCGACGCGTTGCTGCTGGCCTCCAGACAACTCGTATGGGTATCTGTCACCGAGATCGTTCAGTTGGACCAGACCAAGAACTTCGTCGACTCTAGCACGGCGTCTGTCTCCATCGAAGTCCCTTAGTCCGAATGCGACATTCGACTCGGCTGTCATGTGGGGAAACAGGGCGTACTCCTGCACTACCATTCCGAGTCCACGCTGCTCAGGCGGTCGGACCTGTTTTGTGGACGAAACTTCCTCCCCTTCGATTTCGATGGAGCCCTCAGACGGAGCTTCCAGGCCAGCTATCAGTCTGAGGAGGGTCGTCTTGCCGCAGCCGCTCCTACCCAGAATGGCGATTACCTCTCCCGGCCAGACCTCAAGTTCGACGGAGTCGACTGCTAGAACCGAATCGAAGTGCTTGGCGAGTTGTCTGCACCGGATGACCGGAGCGCTCATTGCTCTAACTTGCGCTCCCTTAGAATCAGGAACGCCATGGGAATGGACGAAACCAGAATGATCATCAGCGCGGGTGCAGCGGCCTGTGCGAAAAAGGCCTCCTCGGACGCGGACCACACTGCAGTCGCGAGGGTCTTGAAACTCAGCGGACTGAGTATCAGGGTCGCCGTAAGCTCTTTCACTGTGATCAAGAAGACAAGCGCCCCGCCCATGAAGAGCCCTGGCCTCAACAGCGGCCCGGTCACAGTTAGCATAGTTCGCAGCTGGCTAGAGCCGAGAATCCTCGAGGACTCTTCCAGCCTGGGACTGATCTGTACCAGCGATGAACGGACTGCGCCGAGCGCCGCGGGCAGGTGGAGTACCAAGTAGCCAAACAGCAGCAGCCACATGGTCTGGTATAGCGGTGAAGCCAGTCGACTCGCGAAGAATACCAGGGCCAGAGCGACCACGATCCCTGGCATCGCGTAACCGGTGTGGCTGAACCGATACACGGTGCTGGCTACAAGTCCGGGGCTTCTGACCGCCTTGGCCGCGACAGGTACGGCCAGTAGGGTCGCGACCACGGCGGCCAATGCTGAGACGCTGACGGCATTCCAGGTCGCGCCCCACAGCAGGAGGAGAGGCTCGCCGGACATCACACCGTTGACCAGCCAGTAAACCAGCATCGCTGCCGGTAGCCCAAGAGCGGCGGCAACAATAGTCCAGGCATACAAGCCCAAGGGGCGACGCCACTTCTTCAGCGCAATCACCGGCTGATCGCGCTCGGAGCCCGAGGACGAGCGATAGTACCGGCTACGTCCCCTTGCCAGCCCTTCGATCACCAGGACCAGGGAAGCCAACCCCACCAGGCCAATCGACAGCATTGCAGCGACGGTCCTGTCGAACGAACCCAGATACTGCTGGTATATGGCCCATGTGAACGACTCGTACCTCATCAGAGAGACGGCGCCGAAGTCGCTGAGCGTGTAGAGCGCGACTAGCAGAGACCCCGACACCATTGCCGGGCGAAGCTGTGGGAGGGTGAGTCGCAGGAACGTATCGAACGCGCCATGCCCCAGCAGTCGTGCCGACTCTTCCAGGCTCGGGTCCATGCGAAGCAGGGATGCCCTAACTGTCAGGTAGACATACGGATAGCTGAGCAGTATTAGGGAAAGCGCCGCACCGGGAAGCCCGTATATCTCCGGCAGTCGAGTTACTCCAAGAGGCGAGAGTGTGTCCTGAAGGAGGCCCCTGGGACCCAGAGCGGATATGTAGAGAAACGCGCCAACGTAAGTTGGAACCACCAGGGGGAGGGCGCACAGCACGGCTAGCAAGCGCCGGTTCGGCAGATCAGTCCTCGTCGTGAACCATGCCAGTGGTACACCCACCACGAGGCATCCGATTGTAACGACGAATACGAGCTGAACGGACCGCCAGAGGATCTGGGCGGTCCTTGGACGCAGGAATAGTTCCCAGGCATCCATGGACGCCCCCAGGCTCCTGATGGCGAGGTACACCAGTGGGAGAGCCATTGCACAGCCGACCAGTACGGCGGCCGTCGTAAGCAGGCCAGGTGGTTGGAGTCGCCTGGCAGACGGTGCAAAGATCGGGAGTCGGAGAGCTTCTATCACGACCGGTCCTGGAATACCATTCGAGTCCTTACGGAATCAGTCCTACCTCACGCATCAGCGCCTCAGTGCCCACTAGGTCGTCGAGTACTGCGAAATCTAACTCGGGGCCGTTCAGGGAACCGATCGGGGGAAGAAGGTGATGGGCCTGTATCCCCTCAACCAGAGGGTATTCGTAAACAGATTCTGCGAAGTACTGCTGGGCAACCGGTGAAAGCAGGAAGCGAACGAAGATCTCAGCGTTCTCGGGGTTGGCTCCTGTACTCACAACTCCAGTCCCCGCGACCATTACGAGACTTGCGGGGCCACCATCCATCAGAAACTGGTTGCGGGCTCCAAAGTCGTCGCCATGCTCCGCAATGAACCTGTGGAGGTAGTAGTGGTTTACAAGGCCGATATCGACCTCTCCCCGGCCAATGCCGTCCACAATAGCGGTGTTCTTGGGATACACCTGGACATCGTTGGCCAGCATACCCTTAAGCCAGTCGCGGGCCTTCTCTTCGCCCCACAGATGCCTCATCGCCGTGACCATTACCCTGAGCGAGGAACTAGTCGGCGCCCACGCGACCCGACCCTTCCACTCAGAGTCCGTAAGTTCTTCGATGGAGTCTGGCGCCCTAGAGTCGTCAAGGTCAGCCGAGTGGACCAGGACGCGAGCACGGGCCGTGATTCCCACCCAAGTTCCGTCGGAAGCCGCGGCCCATTCCGGAACGGCACTCGTTATGTCAGGTGGAAGCGCCCTTAACATCGGCGAGAGGGCCGCCAGTGCTCCCGGCTCCTGCGACCAGAATATGTCAGCTGGGGAGTTCTCGCCCTCTTCCTGAAGTGTGGCCGCTACGCTGGATGAGCCACCGTACTTAACCTTGACATCTATTCCGGTCGCCTCCTGGAACTGCTTTATAACCGGAGCGACCAGTGATTCACTTCGACCTGCGTATATCACCAGAGTTCCGGGGTTCGCTCCCATTGAGCCGGCCCCTGCGACCAGTTCTGCCGAACGAGCTATGGACTGAGTTCCCTCCCCTACTTCCTGAGACTGTGCTCCTTTAGTGGAAGCGCTTGCTACACCTGTCGAGCCAGGGCTATCCGCCGCGCATCCAATTGCGAGCAGGCAAATGACACCTACGATCAGAGGGCCAAAGCTGACCTTGCACAGCAGCCCTTCCGAATGTCCCGAGAGCGACATTAACGTCACTGCTAATCTCACCACTGACAAGTTTGCGCTCACTCTAAAGAGCGCGATAAGTGTGACCTAATTGCGTTAGCAAGTCAACACTAAACGTATAGGTTAGTCACTTCTCAGCGCGCTGGAGTATGAGGGCTAATGCAGCCTGCCTGTTGCACCTGCTCTCTGGTCGGAATAGAATTCGTTCTGCCAATTCGAAAGCTAATCCACAGACCGGAGGCAAAACATGCTGGAACACTTCAAGGTACCGGTGGACGAGGCTGTCCACGTACAGGAAGCACCCCTTAGGGAGACTGTCGCAAGCGTCTTCAGGAAGATGGGCGTGAACGAGGCCGACAGCGAACTCGCGACAGACGTCCTTGTGATGGCTGATATGCGCGGCGTAGAGACGCATGGTGTCTCGAACATGCTGAGGGCCTACGTAGGTGGGTACGGAAGTGGGGAACTGAACAACGACCCTAACTGGAGAATCACTAGAGAGACGCCGGCTACTGCCAATATAGACTCCGACCGCGGCTTGGGCATCATCGTCGTACCCAAGGCTATGGAGATTGCGATCGAGAAGGCGAAGAACGTTGGCGTGGGCATGGTCACAATCCACAACTCGCGGCATCTTGGCATGGCTTCCTACCATGCAATGATGGCACTCGAGCACGACCAGATCGGAGTGTGTGTCACATCCTGCCCGCCTGGTGTCCTGCCGACCTTCGGCGCGGAGCCGCGGCTGGGAACGAACCCTATCGCGCTCGCCGCCCCCGCGGACCAGGAGCCGCCCTTCGTCTTTGACGCGGCGACTTCGACAGTGGCCGGGAACAAGCTCGGCCTCGCGCGCAGACTTGGGAACACCTTGCTCCCCGGCTGGGTCGGAGACCAGAACGGAGTGCCTATCATGGAAGAGGTGGACCCGCCGGTGCCTGGCTACGAGGGACGAGCCTCATCCTTCCTGCTCCCAGTTGGTGGTACGCGTGAGTCGGGCTCCCACAAGGGTTACGGGCTCGCCTGCATAGTAGACATACTCGGGGGAGTGCTGTCAGGGGGCGGATTCGGCGCCGTTCCTGGCCGACCCAATTTCGGGCACATGGTCGCGGCGTATAACGTCGAGGCGTTCATGGACACCGCCGAGTTCAAGCGGACAATGGACGACTTTCTCAGGATGCTGAGAGAGACTCCGCCTGCCCCAGGTCACGACCGTGTGCTGTTCCCTGGCCTGCCAGAGTCTGAGGAAGAGACTCTAAGGGCCGAACAGGGCATTCCGTTCCATCCTGAGGTCATCGAGTGGTTCCAGGACATCACGAGCGAGCTGGACATCCCGTATACGCTTACCTAGACGGCTGCGGGGTCGACTCCAGCGCGTTGGGCAGCCCGTCCATGTAGGAGTGGGTCAGTTCGGCAACCGTGGTGGACAAAAAGTTTCCTATTCTGAGATCGGAGCCTCCTACAACTCCGATCTCGGCGTAGGGGACTGACTCGGACTCGCATACAGTTCTCAGTTCCGAGAGATCGCCAGGACTCACGGAAAGCACTATCCGGGACTGGCCCTCGCTGAACAGCGCAACATCCCACCTGTCTCCGGTAGCCAAACCGATGTCGGCACCGATGCCGCCGATGATCGCGCATTCTGCCAATGCCACAGCAATACCGCCGTCTGAGCAGTCGTGGGCTGACTTTGCGACACCTGAGCCGATCAATGTCCGGCAAGTTCTCTGTACGGCGACTTCCAGGTCGAGATCGATACCAGGCTGTCCGGCAACTTCACCGTGAACAAGGTCCACGTATTCGCTGCCGGCCAGTTCGGAAGTGTGCGAGTCCAGCGTCGACCTTCCAAGCATAACGATGATGTCGCCTTCGTCTTTGAATCCGGCTGTCGCGTGCACTGAGACGTCTTCGACTATGCCAAGGGCACCCACCACCGGCGTCGGGTAAATGCCCTCCCCCTGAGTCTCGTTGTACAGGCTGACGTTTCCACTCACTACAGGTGCATCGAAACGGCGGCTGGCCTCGGCCATTCCCGCAACGGCCTCCCGGAGCTGGAAGTAGATCTCCGGTCTTTCCGGGTTGCCAAAGTTCAGGCAGTCCGTCAGCGCGATAGGCGTCGCGCCAGTACATGAGACGTTCCTGCAAGCCTCTGCAACGGCAATCATGCCGCCCACGTAGGGATCCAGGTAACAGAACCGACCATTGCCGTCTGTCGAGACTGCCAGTCCTTTGTCCGTGCCCTTGACTCGCAACAGTGCTGCATCTCCCCCCGGGGATATGACCGTGTTGGTCTGGACCTGATGATCGTACTGCCGGTAAATCCACTGCCTCGATGCAATGTTGGGTGAAGCAAGGAGAGCCTTTAGTACCTCAGCAGGTTTGGACTGGGGCAGCGGCAGGGCTTCGAAGTCGCGACTCTGAAGATCATCCAGCCACGCTGGTTTTGCGGCCGGAGGCTCGTAGAGCGGAGGATCGGTCAGCAACTCAACCGGCACGGCCGCCTCGGTTCGACCGTCCTCAACGATCGATGCTAGGCCGTCTTCCATTACCTCGCCCACCACGTCTGAGCGGAGGTCCCAGCGGTCGAAAATGGCAGTTACCTCTGCCTCTCTTCCCGGCTTCACGACCACGAGCATCCGCTCCTGAGACTCGCTCAACATGACCTCGTAGGGAGTCATACCGGACTCGCGCCGAGGAACCGCGTCTATATCTATGCGAATTCCCATGCCAGCGTTGCTCGCGCACTCCACGCTCGAGCTGGTCAGGCCAGCGGCGCCAAGGTCCTGGATTCCAACCACCGCGTCGCTTTCAGCGGCTTCGAGGCACGCTTCGATCAGGACCTTCTCAAGGAAGGGGTTGCCCACCTGAACGGTTGGACGGAGCTCCCGCTCCTCTTCAAATGTACGTGAGGCCAGTCCGGATGCGCCGTGGATGCCGTCGCGCCCGGTGTCGGCTCCGACCAGCATGAGCAGGTTACCTGGGCTGCCTGCTGTAGCCCGGCGCAGGTCTTCATGACGGAGAATACCGACACACATCGCGTTGACCAGCGGATTTCCAGAGTAGCATGGGGCAAATTGGACCTCACCGCCAACGTCAGGAACGCCAATGCAGTTGCCATAGCCCGAAATGCCAGATACAACGCCTTGAAAGAGAAAACGGTTGCGGCTTTCAGAAAGGGGGCCGAATCGCAGCGAATTGAGCAGTGCAATTGGGCGCGCTCCCATAGCGAATATGTCTCTTACGATCCCCCCCACCCCGGTGGCAGCCCCCTCGTAGGGTTCAATCGCCGATGGGTGATTGTGCGACTCGACCTTCATAACGACGGCCAGTCCTTCCCCTATGTCCACGACTCCGGCGTTTTCACTACCAGGAGCCACCAACATGCGGTCGCTTGTCGCGCTGAAGGATCTCAGCAGGGGCTTGGAGTGCTTGTAGCCGCAGTGCTCGCTCCACATCGAGCCAAACAGCCCAATCTCCAGGTGGTTCGGCTCTCTTCCGAGCCGTTCGACTATGGCCTCGTACTCGCCCTGGGAGATGGCAAGCTGGTCAAGTACTTCCTGTGAGATAGGCACCCTGGATATGACCTCCGGAGATGCTGGGAAAGAGCGCGCAGGCTAGGTAGTCGATGCGATGGGAACCGAGAAACCTCGACATGAATCAACGATCGACCGGAAGATGGCTAGTCCATCAGTCCCGCCCATGAGGGCATCGCAGCATCGTTCCGGATGGGGCATCATGCCCAGTACGTTGCCCTCGGCATTGGTGATCCCGGCGATGTTACTGCGAGATCCATTGGGATTGGCTTCCGGTGTGACGTTGCCAGCATCGTCACAGTATCTGAAGACAACCTGCCCGTTTGCCTTCAATACTTCAAGCGTTGCCTCGTCGGCGTAGTAGTTGCCTTCACCGTGGGAGATTGGCACGGCGAGAACATCTCCCTTTTGGCATGAGCTAGTGAAGTTGGTGCCTGAGTTCTCAACCCGTAGGTTCACCCACTCACATCGGAATTGCAGATGCTCGTTGCGCATCAGGACGCCGGGGAGGAGTCCAGCCTCACAAAGTATCTGGAATCCGTTGCAGATACCAATGACAAGGCCTCCCATTGCGGCGAAGTCCTCGACGGCCTTCATTACGGGAGAGAATCGAGCTATCGCTCCGGCTCGAAGGTAGTCGCCGTAGGAGAAGCCGCCTGGCACAATGAGGCAATCAATGCCTGAGACATCGGTGTCTCTGTGCCAGATGTAACGAGCCTGTTCCCCGAGATTTTCGGTGACGGCGTTGTAGCAGTCGCCATCGCTCCAGGTACCGGGGAAGACGATGACTCCAAAGTTCATAGGAGCGCCTCGTCGATCGTGCAGTCGAGCTGCACACTGGGGACGGCAATCCTCATAGGCCGCGGAGAGTCTCCATCACGATTGAACTGACTTCTCGACCCTCAGCCCTGCCCCGCACTTGAGGCATGATCTGAGACATGACCTTGCCCATGTCCCCGGGCCCTGAAGCCCCCACGTCAGCGATGACCTGCTGCACCAGGGAGGCGATCTCGCCCCTTGTCATCTGCTGAGGCATGTACTCCATGATGACCGCAAGCTCGGACTCTTCCTTCTCGACGAGGTCAGTCCGGTTTGCAGCGGCAAATGCTTCGATGCTGTCGCGGCGCTGCTGGGCCTGTCTTGAAAGCACCTGGACGACCCCATCATCATCCAGCTCATCCTGAACGCGGATCTCCTGGTTTCTTATCTCAGACCTGAGATAGCGAATGACGCCTCGACGAAGTACGTCCCTGTCGCGCATTGCCTGTTTCAGATCGTCGTCCAGCCTTGATTTCATAGTCATCGTGGGAACCTGACCAAACTATCTTAGAACAGCGAAGCTGCCTTCTTGATGGACTTAAGGGACCGTTCACGGCCCAGAACTTCGAGGGATTCGAATATGGGAGGCGACACCTTCTGACCGGTGGTCGCGGCCCTGAGCGTGCCCAGGAGCTGGCCAACCTTGACATCGAGGTCCGATGCCAATGGTCTCAGGAGCCCTTCTATCGACTCCGTCTCAAAGTCATCGATCGCCGAGAGGCCGTCATAGGACGCTTCAAGAATCCGGCGAGTCCCGTCCGGGTCCATTCCTCTCTGAACCACTTGATCGGGTTCCAACGGGATATCGTTGGAGAACACGAACTTGACCAGCGGAGCGGCGTCATTCAGTGTCTTCAGGCGCTCTCGAACGAGCGGAACTATTTCCGCAACCCGGTTGGAGTCTGGCCGAATGTCGAACTCAGGGGGAGACTGCTGCCAGAATGTCGAAAGCGCTTCCTCTATTCGGCCGTTCGGCGAGTTCCTGATGTGCTGACCATTCAGCCACAGTAGCTTGTCCACATCGAAGATTGCGTCAGACCTCGAAATGCCGTGCAGATCGAAGCTGTCGATCAAGTCCCGGGTTGTGAAGAACTCTGACTTGTCATCGAGGGACCATCCCAGCAGTGCAACGTAGTTCACCAGCGCTTCAGGAAGTATTCCCATGTCGCGGTAGTCCCACACGGAGGCAGCGCCGTGGCGCTTGCTGAGCTTGGATCGGTCAGGGGCCAGAATCACCGGCAGGTGTGCGAACTCCGGCATGTCCCAGCCAAGCGCGGCATACAGTTGGACATGACGGGGGACGCTCGGAATCCACTCCTTGCCCCGCATCACGTGGCTGATGCCCATGTGATGATCGTCAACCACCGAGGCGAGGTGATAAGTCGGGAATCCGTCTGACTTGAGAGCGACGAAGTCGTCGGTCAGTCGGTTTTCGAACTCGAGATGTCCAAAGACGATGTCATCCAGTACTGAAACGCCGTCGTCGGGCATTCTGATGCGGACGACAGAGGCGACACCCTCAGATTCGAGCCGGGCCCTTTCCGCATCGGACAGGCGGTGGCAGCGTCGATCGTAGCCGATAACCTCTGCCCCGGCTTGCTCCTGTTCCTTGCGCAGGCTACTCAGTCGCTCAGGGGTGCAGTAGCACCGGTATGCTTGTCCTGAGGCAATAAGCTGCTCGGCCACACTTTGATAGAGGTCCAGGCGTTCTGACTGAACATACGGCGCGACTGGGCCGCCGACGTCAGGGCCCTCATCCCAGTGCAGTCCGACCCACCTGAGAGACTCCAGCATGGCCTCGACCGCGCCCTCAGTACGACGGTCCTGATCGGTGTCTTCCACCCTAATCATGAGTTCGCCATTGTGCCTGCGAGCGAAGAGCCACGCAAAGATCGCAGTCCTCACGTTCCCAATGTGAGGGTTTCCGGTAGGACTGGGGGCGAACCGGACTCTTACGTGATCAACCGCGGTCATCGGAATTCCCGTCTGAGGCCAGCCATACTAGGCGGTACTGTCGCGCGCCCCGGCGCAGAACTATGACCTCGCCATCGACTGCGTGTTCCAGCCTGACCATGTGCCTGCTGTCGGAAACACGCTCGCTTCCAACAACGATGCCGCCGCCCTCGATGAGCCTCCTCGCCTCACCCCTCGATGAGGCAAGACCGGTGCTGGCGACGATTTCGCGGAGGCCCACTCCCTCGCCTTCTACGTTTTCCCGTGGCATGGTTATTGAAGGTACGTCCTGGAAGATGTCCAGTAGCTCGTCGGCGCCAAAGCCGGCGATATCTCCCCCGAAGAGGACCTCAGTCGCCGCAAGGGCGGTCTGCAGGCCGGATTCCCCATGGGTCATCCGTGTTACCTCGGAGGCGAGCCTCCGTTGAGTCTCACGCGCTTCAGGGCGGGACGCAACCTCGTGCTTGTACTCGTCGATCTCTTCAGGGCGAAGCAGCGTGTAGTACTTGAGGAACCGCACGGCGTCTGCGTCAAGGGTATTGAGCCAGAACTGGTAGAACTGGAACGGGGAGGTCTTTTCGGCGTCCAGCCAGACAGCCCCGCCTTCCGTCTTGCCAAATTTGCTACCTGCGGCAGTGGTGATGAGCGGAGTGACGAGGGCGTGCGCCGACGCATGCCGTACTCGTCTGATCAACTCTACACCAGCTGTGATGTTGCCCCACTGGTCGCTGCCCCCCATCTGAAGGACGCAGCCGTGGCGGTCGAAAAGTGTCAGGAAGTCGTAGGCCTGCAGCAGCATGTAGCTGAACTCGGTGTAGGAGATGCCGTCAGCCCTCCGGCTCTGGACGGAATCCTTCGCGAGCATATAGTTGACTGTAAAGTGCTTCCCAACGTCCCGCATGAAGTCGATCGCGGTGATCCCTTCGAGCCAGTCGGCATTGTTAATGAGAAGTGCGGCATTGTCGGCTGCGTCGAAGTCCAGATACCGTGCTAGCTGGGCCCTGATACCTTCGAGGTTATGCTGAAGTTCTTCCCGTGTGAGCAGCGGACGCTCTTCAGACTTGCCTCCGGGATCTCCGATCAGGCCGGTTCCACCCCCCGCGATAGCGATGGGCCGATGACCGAAGCGTTGCATGCGCACAAGGGCCATTATGCCGAGGAGATTTCCGATGTGGAGGCTATCAGCAGAGGGGTCGAATCCGATATACCCGGAGATTCTCTCTCTCGACAAGAGATCTTCGAGGCCGGGCGTGAGAAGCTCCTCTCCGTCCTCCGTAACGTGGATCAGTCCACGCCATCGAAAGTCGTCAACGACCGACTTAGTTGCCTGCATGGGTTCACGTTCTCCTGTTGGAACACGGGACCGGTCAGGTACCAGCCTAGTAGACTCACAAGGTGGTGGTCAATGGGAGAGAGCAGTGCCGGAGCGGGCCGGAATATCGCGGTCCTAGGTCCTCATCTGGGGGAAGAGGACGACCTCTCGAATGGTGCGCTGACCTGAGAGGAGCATCGCCAGCCTGTCCATGCCCATACCGAGTCCTCCGGTGGGAGGCATGCCGTACTCGATTGCCGTGAGGAAGTCCTCGTCCAGCCGGTCCCACTCCTCCTGAGGAAGGGCTGCCCGGAACTCTTCCTGTTCTTCAAAGCGGGCGCGCTGGTCAACGGGATCATTGAGCTCGGTAAAGGCGTTGGCGATCTCCATCCCGGCAGCGAACGCCTCGAAGCGCTCTACTAGCCGTGGATCGTCACCGGTGCGCTTCGCGAGCGGGGACACCTGTACGGGGTAGTCGATCAGGAATGTCGGTTGTTCGATCCTGGGCTCGACTGCGGACGAAATGAGCTTGTCGACGAGGCCTGCCCAGCTCACCTGGTTCTCTATTGGGATCCCCCTCGTTGCCATCGCACCCTTCAGGCTTTCAACGGTCTGGTGCTCCAATATGTCGATGCCAGTGCACTCTTCGATCTTCTCCACGAGTTTCACGCGCGGCCAAGGGGGCGAGAAGTCGATGGTGTGGTCGCCGTAGCTCACGGCCGAGCTGCCGGCCACCTCGTTGGCGACGGTGCTCACAAGCTCCTCTACGAGGGCCATGACGTCGTTGTAGTCGGCGAAGGCCTCGTAGGACTCCATCGTGGTAAATTCCGGATTGTGGTTGGAGTCAATGCCCTCATTCCTGAAGATGCGTCCTATCTCATAAACCCTTTCAAGGCCCCCGACTATCAGGCGCTTGAGGTGCAGTTCAGTTGCGATCCTGAGGAAGAGGTCGCGGCTCAGGGCGTTGTGATGTGTCTCAAATGGATGAGCCATCCCTCCCGCCGCCACTGGCACGAGGACCGGTGTCTCCACTTCCATGAACCCTCGCCCGTCCATGAACCGCCTAATCGCGCTGACCATGCGACTGCGCAGTACGGCTATACGTCGGGCTTCTGGATTGGAGATCAGGTCCAGATAGCGCTGCCGGTACCGGATCTCGGTGTCAGTCAGGCCGTGCCACTTCTCCGGCAGAGGTCGGAGCGACTTGCACAGGACGGTAAAGTCGCTGGCCTGTATGGTGACTTCCCCGGTACGAGTGCGGATCATCTGGCCGGTAACGCCGAGCCAGTCTCCTATGTCGATGTCGCGAAGCGTGGCGTAATCATCTCCGAGCGCGTTGCTCCGGAACATAGCCTGTATGCTCCCCGTGCCGTCGAGGATGTCGCAGAACGTTACACGTCCCATCCCGCGCATTCCAGTGATGCGCCCCCCAATGGAAACCTGCTCCAGATCGAATTCGCGGTCGCCTGAGAACTCAGCAGACTCAAACTGTTGAACGGCGTCGGTTGTGGTGTGTGTACGCTCGTAGTTTCGTGGATAAGGGTCTATGCCCTTGCTTCGAAGGTTCTCAGTCTTCTCAAGCCGAACGCGCACCAGCTCGTCGGACGGAAGCGGCATTTTTCTGTCCTCCTCTTGGCAAGGTGTCGCCCTGACTTGGATCGCTACTGGTGTCGTTAGACGTCCGGGCGGGAGATTCGTTCTTACTTTATGGCGACTATGGTTAGTTTCTGGACGCCTGAAGGTGTGTTGACTTCAATGACATCCCCGACGCGGCGGTCTAGCAGCGCCTGTCCGACTGGGGATTCGTTGGATATCTTGCCTTCCAGGGGGCGTGCCTCCGCACTGCCAACGAGTTGATAGTTGCGAGCCTGTCCGGTCTCAGTCCTCACGGTTACTGCGGAGCCAAACTGGACCTGGTCCTCTGACTCGGGGCTTCTCTCCGCGATTACAGCGTTGTTCAGAATCTCTTCGAGGTCCTGAATTCGACCCTCGACGAACGCCTGCTCATTCTTCACTTCCTCGTACTCTGCGTTGTCAACCGTGCCCCCGCCCTCGGTGGCCTGATGAATTCTGGCGGCAACGTCGGGACGTCGGACGGTGCGGAGCACGCGGAGCTCCTCCTGTAGTTGGTCACGACCCTGAGGAGTGAGAAATCGCTGGCGCTGAGTCATAGTTACGCTCCAACATAACCAAAGCGACTGAGAGGCGATGCGCAGTTCAGACATCTCTCAGCCGCGTCTGTACATGGTAAATCACGGCGGGCATGTCGACAAGATGTGATATATACTCTCGCCACTAGGAATGGGAAGATCAGACGGCCTCTGCCAGTCCCTCGGTTCCAGGCAGGATTATCCAAAACGAGGGCTCCGGACGAGGCCGATTGACAGAGGCTTTGTTATGAGCAGCGCTGACGAGAGGCAGGACGTCGTAATCATCGGGGCCGGTGCGTCGGGGGCGGCTTTCGCGTGGAGCCTGGCGAAGGACGGATTCAGCGTGCTCTGCCTCGAACAGGGAGGGTGGACGGACCCGTCCAAGTACCCCTCCAACCAGCAGGACTGGGAGATTCATCGACAGACCGATTTCAATCCCGATCCCAATTTCAGGAGCCTGCCGGAAGACTATCCCGTCAACGACAAGGACTCGCCCATTGCGCCGCTGATGTACAACGCGGTCGGTGGGAGCACGATTCACTGGAGTGCTCACTTCCCCAGGTTCCACCCCTCGGACTTCATGACGAAGACTCTTGACGGGGTCGGCGACGACTGGCCGGTGACGTACAAGGAGTTGGAGCCATACTTCGACACCAACGACCAGATCATGGGCGTCGCCGGCATGGCGGGGGACACCGCGTATCCTCCGAAGTCTGAACGGCAGACGCCTCCGATTCCGCTCGGCGTGTTGGGTCAGACCATGGCGAATGGCTTCGACAAGCTCGGCTGGCACTGGTGGCCATCGGATTCAGCGATCCTGACAGCGCCGTATGACGGGCGAGCAGCCTGCAACAACTGCGGCCCTTGTGACATAGGGTGCAGCAGGCGAGCAAAGGCTTCCACAGACATCACCTACTGGCCGAAAGCCCTCGCTATGGGCGTTCAGCTCAAGACTCACTGCCGAGTACGCGAGATCACAGTAAACAAGGACGGTCTCGCGGATGGGGTGATCTACTACGACCCCGACGGTCAGGTCAAAGAGCAGAAGGCGAAGGTAGTGGTGCTAGCCTGCAACGGGATCGGCACTCCGAGGCTGCTTCTCAATTCGACCTCGCCCGCGTTCCCTGAGGGTCTGGCAAACTCGTCAGGACTCGTCGGGAAGAACCTGATGTTCCACCCCTATGCGATGGTGACAGGCGTCTTCGACGAAATGCTCGAAGGTTACAAGGGGCCGATGGGAGCGAGCATCATCAGCCAGGAACACTATGAGACTGACCTGTCTCGCGGCTTCGTGCGCGGGTACGCATTCCAGATCGTGCGTAGTCCAGGTCCGGTAGCAGTCGCGAGAGGTGGCATTGGAGGACAGAGACTCCCGTGGGGCAATGAACACCACACTGCGTTGGCCGAGCGACTTGGACACACGATCACGATCGCAGTCATCGGAGAGGACCTGCCCGAACTTCACAACGCGGTGACGCTGGATGACGAACTCACCGATAGCAATGGCATTCCGGCGCCCAAAGTTAGCTACACGCTGAGCGAGAATAGCCGGAAGATGATGGACCATGGCATTGGCACCGCGACGGCCGTACTCGAAGCGGCGGGCGCCCACACGGTCACGGCAAATCCGTTACTTCGTCCGGCGGGGTGGCACTTGCTCGGTACGGCGAGGATGGGTGACGATCCTGCAAGCAGCGTGGTCGGCAGGTCTGGTCAAGCCCACGACGTGAAGAACCTCTTTATCATCGACGGGAGCGTGTTCGTGACGGCAGGGGCAGTAAACCCGACGTCAACGATCCAAGCGGTGGCCCTGCTCATGGCGGACGAGTTCAAACAGAACTCAAGGCATCTTCTGGACTAGCCGGGAGGAGGCTGCACCATGGCGACTTTTCTAAGCACTGATCAGAGAGCCTTGCTCGACGCCGTTCTTGACCGTCTGATCCCGGCGACCAGTTCCCTGCCGGGAGCAGGACAAGCTAATACGGCTGAACACTTAGACGCGGTTGCGGGAAGTTCTCCTAGATTCGGAAGGCTATTCGCGGGTGGGCTTCGCAGTATCGAGATGGCGGCGGGATCGCGAGGTGGCAGTTTCACCGGACTCAGTGGCGAGAAACAGGACGAGGTGCTGAAGGACATCGAATCAAGTGATTCCGAGTTCTTCGAGGCCTTGCTCATGCACACCTTTAACGGCTACTACTCAAACCCTCAGGTTGTAGAGGCACTCGGACTGGAGCCGAGACCGCCACAGCCCCGAGGTCATGAAGTCGAAATCGGAGACTTCGGCTCCCTCGAGGCTGTGCAATCACGGGGCCAGGCTTACAGGGACGCCTAATCCCTCGGGGCTAGTATCCCATCCGGCCTTCGCGCGCCAGCCAAGCAAACTGCTGAGGTCGACGGCTCGCACCTGGATCCATGATGACATTCACCAGGGAGGCCTTGCCCGAGTTGAATGCGCGCTCAAGTGCCGGCCTGATCTCGTCGGGCTTTTCAACGTACTCGCCGTGCCCTCCGAACGCCTCCATCATGAGATCGAACCTCATGTTGGGAGTAAAGTCGTTGGGATTGTCCTCGCCATCGACGTATTCGCGGACCCACTTGTCGATGTTGGCGTTCTGGAACACGACCCAGACCACGGGCAGCTTGAACCGCACGGCCGTCTCGATATCCATACCGTTAAAGCCAAAGGCCCAGTCGCCCTGCAGGCAGATCACAGGCTTGTCAGGATAGACGACCTTCGCGGCGATGGAGAACGGCACGCCCACTCCCACGCAGCCCGCGACTCCGGCATCGACTCGCTGACGTGGATTCCAGACCGGGATCACCTGTCGCGAGATGTCCATGGTCGAAGCGCCATCGGCGACCAGGATCGAGTCCTTGGGCATATAATCGCGGATTTCCTTGAGTATCCGATAGTAGCCGAGTGGCATGGTATCGGCGTTCAGCATTGGTTCAATTGTTGCCCCGTTCTGGGCCGACTTCTCTTGGAGTCCTCCCAGCCAGGGCGTCTCCCCATACTCGACTGGGGACGTCTCGAGCGCATCCACCAGCTGACCCATGACCATCTTGGCGTCGCCTACGAGCCCGACGTCTGCCGCATGGTTGATGCCGATCTCTTCCGGCTCGATGTCGACCTGGATGAGTTTGTAGTCCTCAGCGAACCTGGGTGGCTGGCCGAAGTGGAAGATCCAGTTGAGCCTTGCTCCCACTAGCACCACAGTGTCGGCACCCTGCAGAGCCTGGGTGCGCGCGGCAGAGACGTTCATAGGATGGTCAGGGGGCAGCACTCCCGCACCCATCGGTGACGTGAGGAACGGGATCTGAGTCTCTTCGACGAATTGAAGAAGCTCGTCTTCTGCCCAAGACCACGCGGCGCCCTTCCCTACAATAAGCAGCGGTCGCTCGGCCTCTCTGAGGATGTCCAGCGCCTCCTGAATCTTCTGCGGCTCGGCAAGCGGTCTTGCCGGTTCCGGAGCGGGCGTCGGGACTTCGACCTCCGAGTCATCAACAGAGCCTGAGATCATCTCGGCGGGGAGATCGAGGTAGACAGGCCCCGGACGGCCAGCGACGGCTTTTCGCAATGCGATGTTGATGAGAGTGGGAATTCTCTGGATGGACTCGGCAGCGTAGGCCCACTTGCAGAGCGGCTCTGTGGACTCCACCTGCGCCAGCTCCTGGAAGTCGCCCATGTTTCGCCGCCGAAGCTCAGCAGAGCCCCCTATGACCAACATCGGCCAGCAGTTGACCTGCGCGTTGGCGATGGCGGTCAGCGTATTGGTCTGCCCCACTCCCGACGCGGCGATGCACACACCGACGCCACGAGTGAAGTACGAGTGCGCCTGGGCGGCCATAGCCGCCGCCTGTTCGTGGCGCACTGAGATAACACGCAGGCCTGCTTCAGCACAACCGTTGACAATCGGCCCGACGGGGTCGCCCGGCAGGGTGTAAACGGTATCGATTCCTTCTCGTTTGAGCGAGTCGACGACCAACTCGGCCCCTGTCACGTCTGCCATCCCATACGCCTCCTCTGAGTTTCAGTTTATTCGACGCGGCAATTGTAACTTGGGGTCTGACAGTGTCAAGCGAGCGCCAGTGTTAGAATGCGGTTGCAAATCCCTGCAGGCTCAGGAGGACTATTGTGGCAGACGGCTTCGTACCCTCATTCATCTGGAGAAATCCCACGCGAATCGTCTACGGCACGGACACCCTCGACCAGTTGCCAGATGAAGTACGTGATTCCGTGGGACCAGGGGCAAAGGTCTTCCTGGTGACGGGACGGACGTTCCTGAGGACACGGGGAATTCTCGATCGCGTCATGGAACTTATGGAAGAGTTCGAGGTCGTCCTTCACGATCGAGCTGACCCGTTCCCGACGCCCGCCGATGCCGACGAGGCCGCCAGGATTTGCAAGGAATCCAATGTCGACATCGTTATCGGAATCGGGGGTGGAAGCGCATTGGACCTGGCCAAGGCGGCGGCGGTCCTGGCCACTCACGACAAGCCTGCGAAGGACTATTCCTCGCGAGAGGCCCATCTGGAAAACGCTAGCCTCCCGTTCATCGCGGTGCCGACGACGTCAGGCAGCAGCAGCGAGGTGACGTCCGGTTCTGCACTTTGGGACTGGGACACGCACTCCCAATTTGGGCTAGGGGACATTCGCATGTTCCCAACCGTTGCGATCGTGGACCCCAAGCTGGCGATGACGATGTCTCAGACACTTGCGGCGAACACGGGGATGGACGCGTTCACCAGCGCGTTTGAAAGCTATTGGAACGTGAACTCCGAGCCGATTTCCGATGCCTACGCATTGGAGGTCATACGCATCTACTCGGGAAACCTCGTGCGGTCGGCCATTCAGGGCGACCTCGAATCCAGGGCCGCCTGCGCACTTGCGGCGACGATGTCCGGGGTCGGTTACAGCAACAGCACTCCAAACGCGTGTCACGGAGTTGGAAGTCCGCTTACGCTCTACTGGCGTGTTGAGCACGGTCAGTCGGTGTCGGTAACTCTATCGTCCTTCCTCAGGTGGTCAGCTTCTGCCATTGCGGACCGGATGCCCGCGCTGTATTCCGCGCTCGGCGTCAGCAACCTGGACGAGGCCTGCGACAAAGTCGAACGGATCATGGCCGACTGTGGGCTCGAGACCCGACTTTCCGGACTCGGAGTTGGGGGAGACGATATCGACAAGATCGTCGACCACACGCGGTGGGACCGACTGGCCTTACTCCCCAGGCCCATAGAGAAGGACGACCTCAGGGCCATGCTAACGGGCATACTTTAGCCATCCGTTCAAGAGCTGCCCCTGTGTAGCTCTGCAACTAGTCGTCAGACTCAGGCTCTTCCTCCAGGAGCTGCCGGAGCTTCTCACGCGCTTCGCGAATAACTCTTGTCTGCTCGGCAATCTTGTCGAACAGGTCCGACCGGGCCTTTACGCCTTCACCAATAAGGAATGCCGCAGCCTCTGAGCGGCTGTTGGTGACACTGGAATCCACGAGTTCGTCGAGCCTTTCCAGACTCTCCTTGCTCAGCCTCACCATTACAACACTGTCGCGAGTAGAGCGGACGGCGTTAATGGAGTCTCGAATCGAGTCGCTCACGGATGTTGCGACATCCCGGCCCTTTCCAAGGGCGTCACGGACTGCCTTGTCGACGTCTTCCAGGTCGTCGAGGGTGATTGTGATCGTCCTCGCCCGCTTTCGGGTTTCCTCATCTCGGCTCTCATGCGCCTCTTCCTGATGATTGCCATTCTGTGTCACTGTGTTTCTCCCTTTCTTGTAATGCACTTACACGTAAGTATAACACAGAACCTGCTCCGCGGCGGAAGTGGCGAGTTGGGTTAGAGGGGCAGGCCAGGCCGTTAGGCCGTTCGCGGCCTAAATTCTGGGACTAGGCCTTGTAGCAGGCCGCGAATTGGCCAGCGCCCTTGTCCTCAAGCGGAGGATGTACGTTATCGCGACAGAAGTCGTCCGCTATGGGGCACCGGTCATAGAAGCGGCAACGCGGGGGCGGATCGACAGGAGTGGTCACGCCGCCCACGATGTCGACAGGCTGGCGCGTCGAGGCAGGATCTGGAACGGGCACTGCTGATAGCAGCGCCTTTGTGTAAGGATGTAGGGGGTCTCCAAGAAGGCTCTCGGTCTCGCCTACTTCAACGATCTTGCCGAGATACATCACTGCAATCCTGTTGCACATGTACCTGGCGACGGCAAGGTCGTGGGTGATGTACATGTAAGTCACGCCAAGTCGTTCTCCGAGGCTGTCCATCAGGCGCATGATTCCAGTGCGGACTGATACGTCGAGCATGGAGGTCGGCTCGTCCGCAACTACGAACGTCGGCTCAACCACCAGCGCCCTGGCAATGACGACACGCTGTCTCTGACCACCAGAGAGCTCGTGCGGATACCTGAACAGGAACGTCTCGGGAGGTGACAGGCCGACCATTCCCAGCATGTTGGAAACACGGTCAATTCGTTCGGCTGGGCCACCTATGTGCTGTACTCTGAGTGGCTCGGAAACAGCGTCGAAGACAGTCTGTCTGGGATTCAGAGATTCGTAAGGGTCCTGGAAGACCATCTGCGCCTTCTTTCTGAAGGCCTTGAGCGAGTCCCCCTTGAGAGTTGCGATGTCTTCTGAGTTGCCACTCCCGTCGTCAAACTGGATGTGCCCGGCGGTAGGCTCAATCAGCCTGACAAGCATCTTGCCCGTCGTAGTCTTGCCACATCCTGACTCACCCACAAGACCCAGGCTTTCACCCGGCATGAGGTCGAATGACACACTGTCGACCGCGTGGACGAAACTCTCCTGTCGTCCAAACCAGGAATGCGATACAGGATATAACTTGGTCAGAGCTTCGGCCCTGACGAGCGGACGACTTCCGAGAGCCTCGCCAGGATGCAGTACTGCGTCTGTCTCTCTACTCATCGAGTGGATTCCAGCAGGCTGCCCAGTGCGTGCCACGGCTAACGATTGGCGGTTCGGATATCCGGCACTCGTCCGTTGCGTACGAGCAGCGAGGATGGAATCGACAGCCGGCAGGCGGATCAAGCAGATTGGGAGGCTCCCCCGGCAGGGTGGTAAGCTCTCTCTTCTCTCCCTTCACACTTGGAAAGGCCGACATCAAGGCCTGCGTGTATGGATGAATCGGACTGCCGAAAATCCCTGAAGTCGGGCCGTACTCGACGATCTTGCCAGCGTACATGACACCGACGACATCGCTGACCTCTGCGATAACTGCCATGTCGTGCGATATGTAGATCATGCTCATATTGAGCTTGCGCTGCACTTCCTTCATTTCGCGCAGGATGCGGTCCTGGACGATCACGTCGAGCGCAGTCGTGGGTTCGTCCGCGATGACCAGATCCGGCTCACATGCCAGCGCCATGGCGATGATGGCGCGCTGCTTCATTCCGCCACTGTACTCGTGAGGGTACCTGACCATGAACGCCGGGTTCAGGCCTACTAGGTCGTAAAGCTCCCGAACTCTCTCCAATGAGTCTCTACGGGCTTGTTCGTAATGCGCCTCCAGAGCCTCAACGATTTGGTCGCCGACCCTGTAGACCGGGTCGAGAGAGTTCATTGCCGCCTGGAAGACCATCGAGATTCGGTCCCAGCGGTACTCACGCATCTCGCCCTCGCTGAGCGGAACGAGGTCTACACCCTCCAGCAGGACGCTCCCTGCCATGAGCGATGCGTTGTCAGGAAGAAGCTTCAGGAGGGACGTAGCGATCGAGGACTTGCCGCAGCCAGACTCGCCGACGAGACCCAGCGACTGTCCGCGCTCGACAGCAAACGAGACCCCATCCACGGCACGGACTGGGCCCTCCCGCGTCATGTAGTGCATCGTCAGATTGTCGACTGTGAGTAGGGACACGCGATTCACCTGCGCCTGAGTCTGGGATTCACGACTTCGTCCAGTGCCCTGCCCACCAGATAGAAGGACGAGCAGAGCAGCGTGATCGAAAGACTGGCAGGGAAAATCAGCCACCAGTACTCGCCCACCTGCAGCAGGTAACCGGCCGACTCCGTGGTGTGGATCATAAGGCCCCAGCTCATTCTGACGTCGAGCAGGCCCAGAAAGCTCAAGACCGCTTCGGAGAAAATCGCGCTCGTCACCGTAAACATCATGTACAGGAAAGACAGGGGCAGCAGATTCGGAACGACGTGCACCAGGATTATGTGAAACGGACCGCCGCCGCCAACTCTGGCGGCCTCGATGTACGGCTTGTTGACGACCGAAAGAGCCTGCGACTTAACGAGAACTCCTGTCCCTCCGAAGCCGGACAGTATGCCGATTATCAGCGCCAGTTCGAAGTGCTCGACGCCGATCAGGGCGCTCAGCACGACAAGCACACTTATGGCGGGCATCATGATCATGATGTCGGCGAGCCTCATCAGGAGCATGTCCACCACCCCTCCGAAGTAAGCCGAGACCGCGCCAACTGTAGTGCCGATTACGACAGTAACGATTGCGGCGAGCAGTCCGAGAAGAAACTCGGATCTCGCGCTGAACATGAGCTGGCTGAGAATGTCTCTTCCAAGTGGGTCTGTACCCAGCGGGTGGCTGAAGCTCGGAGGGGCAGGCTGCCTGGTTTCGTCCATTGCGTACCCGATGACAGGGTCGTACACGTGTGGACTCCAGACAGTCTTCATCATGACGGGATGAGCCAAGGCCAGCAGCGCATAGAACGCGATGATTGACAGGCCAACTACTCCTATACGGGCACCGATGAACAGGGACCAGTTTTCACGGAGGCTGCGGGAGGCAAGTCGAAGCCTGACCTTCCAAATAGCTTCAGGGAGCTCGGTGTGGGGGCTCTGAACCGCCATCAGTACCTGATCCTCGGGTCAAGGAATACGTAGAGGACGTCGGCCACGAGGTGGGCGATGAGCACGAATATTCCAACGAAGACGAAGGCTCCAACAGCCAGAGGCAGGTCCTCGGACAAGGCTGCAGAGACCAGTGTCTGCCCCATGCCGGGCCACGAGAAAATGGACTCGATGATGATCCCACCATCCACGGCAAAGGCGAGGCTAAAGACGAGGCTGGTGACAACAGGAAGAAGTGCGTTACGGGCCACATGCTTGTCGCGTACGTCTCGCTCTGGCAGCCCCTTGGCCCTCGCCGCCATCACAAAGTCTTCACGCATCGTCTCCAGCATGCTGTTGCGGGTCAGCAGCATTGTGCCGGCAAAGCTGATCAGGGTGAGGGTTGCCACCGGTAGAATCATGTGCTTGACGATGTCCCACGCCAGGTAACCAATGCCTGAGGCCATCCAGACCAGGAGCACGGCCACCAGGGAGACCGGTATGCTAACCAGGCGCAGGATTCGAGGCAGCTGGCCGTGCCTTCTAGACGTGGCTACGAACAGTATGAAGATGGCAAGCGAGGCAACGGTCGCCATCACAATCATACGAAGGAACACGGTGTTTGCGTCGACTTCGGCGTCTCGCCACAGGACGGGGTTTAGGAACTTTCCTATTGGGAACCAGCCCGCCTTGAAAGAGAACAGCCAGATCATCATCAGGGCAAACCACGGAGTGAACACCGTGTAGAGGGTCACGCCGCCTATTGTCCCCGCGTATTCGGTCCACCCTCCCCTGCGCCACGCGATGATCTTGCCGAGGGCGAATCCCAGATAGAAAGAGACGACGGTTGCGGTAGCAAACAGCACAATCGTCCGCGGCAGTCGCTCTTTGATGACGTCCGCCACGGACCTGGGGTAGTGACTGAAAGAGATCCCGAAGTTGCCGGTGAAGGTGTTCTTGATGTGGACGAGGTACTGCTTCCACAGGGGTTCGTTTACACCGAAGAGCTCCTGGAGCCTCTCCCTTGTATCTGGAGGAACATCGGGATTGATCGCGTAGAAGTTTGTGACGTCCCCTGGTTGCGCATTAACTACGAAGAATACTAAGGAAAGGAAGATAAAGAGCGTTACGAAGATCTGGATGGATCTCTTCAGCAGGTATCGCGCCATCTCTCCGTCCGTCCGCCAGGGGGAAGTGAGGGGCTCGGCCTATGAGTTCGGCCGAGCCACGTCACGGTTAAATCACGAAGTTAGCCTTCTCCCCGCCGCTCTACCAATGCAGGTACTTCCTCGGGGAGGAATCGGCTGACTACTTAATCACAACTGAGTGCTGCATTCCGCCCTGTTGCTCAATACCGCCAAGAACGTCCGTGTAAGGGAATTCGATCCTGGAAGGACGGTATGCATCCAGCTTCGGAGTCGTGAACAGCGTTACGTAGGGAAGTTCCTCCGCCAGCAGCGCCTGGAGCTGGAACACCTTCTGCTGAGCGCCTTCGATTGTCGTCTCCTCCAGGAGCCCCAGCGCGTTTTCGTCGAACACGTCGTTCGCGTACCCGCCCCAGTTGTAGCCACTGCTTACTTCGGGGGAGTGCCTGCTGTGGAAGAAATTCTCCAGGTAGTCAGGGAAGATGCTCAAGCCCCAGCCCAGCATCCACATGTCCAGGTCCTCAGCAACGGTGTCGCTGAAAAGCTCGTCCACGATTACGTTGAACCCTGTGAGGTTCGCGCGCAGCGGGATGCCGATGTCGTTCAACCAGCGCTCGATCCAGATGGCGAATGTCGACCGCATCGGATCGTATCCGGCGCTCGGTGCAATCAGGGTCATCTCGGGAACGGGTGAGCCGTCGGGCATCCTCAGGCCCTTCCCTGGGTTGGCCACGAAGTTGCCATCTTCGCTAATCTCGGGTTCCTGCTCGTACGTGAAGCCTGCGCTCTTGAGCAGTTCAACGGCCTGAGTGAGACGCTCGCCTCGGGTCAGGTTCTGTCCGTACTTGGGTACGTCCGGGTTGTGCCAGAAGCCATTGCCCTCCGGCACCATGGCGTACACGGGAATGGCAGCATCCTGGAGGATCGTGCGCGCCACGAACTCCTTGTCGATGACTGTCGCAACGGCCTGCCGGAACTCCTTGATATCCATTGGAGGCTTTCGGACGTTGAAGCCGAGGTACCTCACGCCGTTGTTGGCATTGGTCACGACATCAAGGTCGGGAGTGCCCTGCACGCGGTCCAGGAAGCCTTTCTCCAGTCCAAGCGGATTGAAGACGTAGTCGATATCACCCTTCGTGAGAGCAAGTATCGCGGCGTCCTGGTTGCCGTAGATGCTGAAGATTTCGGACTCTATGTGAGGGCCAACGGTGTACTCGAGAGACTTGGTCCCCTCGGGATCTCCGTAGTAGACGGAGGTCTCCCCGGTTCGAGCGTTCGCTTCGGAGTAGGCACCGCTATCGTATAGGGAAATTACGGTGCCCATGCTGTAGTAGTTCGGGTCGGTGTCGTTCTCAAAGAACGCTCCGGGTTCCCACTTGCTGAACACGAACCCACCCAGCGTGGGTTCCCCGTCTGGCACGTGGGCAAACAGGGCCTCATGTTGCTGCTGTATTTCGCCTGCCTGCTTGGCCTCCTCGACCACAGGAGCCCAGTAGTGTTCGGCCAGGACGGGCATGAAGCCCAGTCCAAACTGCCAGACGCTCAGGCCTGGTGTCTGGGGGTCGCCCTCCTCATTGACTGTCTTGAAGTAGACCTTCAATCGGTGGCTGTCCAACGCCTCAACGCGGTCAAGGAATTTCGGATCGACCGTTGATGCAAAGTTCGACCCTATGTTCATTTCGAGAACCGTGTTCACGGTGAAGACGAAGTCGTTAGCGTCGAGTTCCTCGCCATCGCTCCACATGATGCCCTGTTCGATGGGCACCTCGGCGGTCCAGTACTCGGTGCCGCCAACGTCCTCTCTCATGAGTGGTGAGGGGAAGTCGTCCGCTAGAGAAGGCACCCAGTCGAACCGCTGGTCGGAAAAGCCGTACAGCGAGCCTGATACGCCAGACAGGACGTATTGGGTCCAGACCGAACCGCCTGGGCCGCCGTAGTAGTTCCAGAAGTTACGGGTGATAGGCTCTTCGAAGATGCCCATCTGGTAGATAGCGGGGCCCATCATCACGTCGGGGACAGGTGTGGGTTCGGCCTGCTTTACGACCTCGACGATCTTCTCAACTTCCACGATCTTTTCTACTTCAACAGTCTTTACGACTTCGACAGGTACTTCCTTGGTCACCTCTTTGAGGACTTCAACAGGTACCTCTTTAGTCACTTCCCTAACTTCAACGACCTCAACTGGCACCTCTTTGACGACCTCTACAGGCACCTCCTTGGTAACTTCCGTAGTCACTTCCTTGATGACTTCGACAGGCACCTCTTTGACGATCTCGACAGGCACCTCCTTAATGATCGTTTCTGGTTCCGCCTCCTGCGAACAGGCGATAGCCACAGAGGCGAGTAGAGCGCCGATGATAAGGCATACTATCGTCAGTCCTTTTACTGAGAACACTCTATACCCCCTTGTTTGCATGCGTGTATTTCCATCTGCCTTGGCCGCGTAGCTTTGCACAGGCGGATTTGGCTGTCAATCCGATAGCGTGCAAGGCTCTCAATTAAGTCCGGGAAAGTGCGTGATAGAATGCTGCCAGCCCTGGCTGTGAGGTATGGCATTGCGATTTGAGGCTCCTCTAGATGCTGATCTTGTAGAGGAGCTGTTTGCCTTCTGGCTTCCCATATTCGGACTTCCCAACGACCTTAACCCCGAAACGCTCCTCGGGTTGGAGAGTCCTCAGTCACTCATATCTGTCTATACGAGAAGACTGGAGGCAAAGATTGCAGGCACCTGCCTGGTTGTCCGCTCCCCAATCATGCCCAAGTTGGGGGGATTCAGCGAGGTCGCGACCAGCACCCAGGCAAGGCGGACAGGCATAGCCTCGGCACTTTCCCAGCAGGCTCGCGATGACTTTCGTGAATCGGGAGGAGAGGCGCTCTTCCTCGGAACCGTAAATCCCGATGCCGCCAGGATCTACTTTCGACTCGGTTGGCGCAAGCTCGCTGGCGCGAACGTGATGCTGAACGTGACCGGCGATGAGTCGCCGGAAGAGTTCCTCGTTAACTTCTTCAGAGACCTCGGCACCGCAACTGTAGGAGTCGCTGGACCGGGCGATCGGGTCCCGATGATTCCGTTGCTACTGTCCCCGCATGACTGGCAGGTCCTTGACCTGAACGTTGACATGCTTTCCATCCGGTACGCCGGTCAAGACTCCTGCCTCGGCCTCTACCGGCGATATGCTGCAATGGCGAAGGATGGACCCGGAGCATGGTATTGCGCCCGCACCGAGTCAGGGCATGTGGCTGGAATCTCAAGCGCACTTGCCAGTGACGAAGGCGGGTGTCGTGTGGACGGATTTGCCCACCTGAATCATCTGGATTCTTGGCGCGAACTCATGCAGACAGCGGTCAACTGGTGCACGGATAGGGACGCCGGGTCGATCTGGACGACCGTGTCCTTCGAGGACGAAGAGAAGCTGTCGCTGTTCGAGTCGATAGGATTCATGCAATCGGGCCAGGGCGAGCCCGTCGACTTCGGCGGCAGGCAGGTGCGTACTCTTCGCTGCGAGCTGGCGTGACGAGCGCGCAGCGGCCGACGAGGCGACGCGGGCGATCAGGCCGCATAACCAGGGACCTCACGAAGGGAAGCATCCCCAAGAATCTCTGGTACCTCGCGTGGCCACAGGTCACTGAGAGCTTCCTGAGCGTAGTAGATCAGTTGGCCGACCTGATCTGGGCTGGAAGAATCGGGTTCCAGGCGTTGGCAGGACTCGGCGTTGCGCAGACTTTCCTGATGATGCTCATGACCGCAAGGATGGGCCTCGACGCCGGAATGCGTTCGATGATCTCCCGCGCCGTTGGGGCACGTGAAATCGCATACGCGAACCACGTGATGCTCCAGGCGATTACGTTGACGACGGCCTATTCGCTTGTACTCGTCGCCATCGGCTTGCTGTTCACTGACCCGCTGCTGAGGGTTATGGGCCTGGGGGACGAAGTGGTC
This sequence comes from Dehalococcoidia bacterium, assembly GCA_965116405.1. Classification (GTDB taxonomy): domain Bacteria; phylum Chloroflexota; class Dehalococcoidia; order Lucifugimonadales; family UBA1123; genus VXRN01. The sequence continues at coordinate 3,061,372 of OZ220685.1, read as the reverse complement.
AGGCAAGCCGGCGGTTACATGCGGTTCCAGTTCTTCGCGATGTCGGTAATGGGACTGCAGAGGTTGACAGCAGGAGCCCTCCAGGCGTCCGGCGACAGTGTCACCCCATTGAAGGCAGCGTTCGTGTCGCGGGTCGGACACCTGGTCCTAAGTCCGTTTCTCATATTTGGATGGTGGTGGTTTCCCTCACTGGAACTTGCCGGGGCCGGAGCGGCGAACCTGATTTCACAAACTGCCGGAACGTCGATGAACTTCTACGCCCTAATCAAGGGTACTTCGAGGCTCAGGCTTAGTCTTCGCGGCTATTACGTGGACTTTCCGTTGATCTGGCGACTGCTGAAGATAGGAATCCCGGCGTCGGTAACCGGGGCACAGCGAGCGGTGTCGCAGCTAATTGTCGTGTTCCTTGTAGCTCCATTCGGAGCCGGGGCACTGGCGGCGTTTGCCCTTTCCAGGCGGGCGGAGAATACCGTCAACCATGCTAGCAGGGGTCTTGGTCGGGCTGCGGGGGCACTCGCCGGTCAGAACCTCGGGGTCGGATACACAGAACGAGCGAGGCAGTCTCTCCTGTGGGCGTTGCTATACGCTGGAGTGGCCAGTCTGATAGTCGCCGGACTGTTCATGGCGTTTCCGGGCCAAGTTGCGGGTTTCTTTAACTCTGACCCGGAGTTCGTGTCACAGGCGGCCACTTGGCTCCAGATTCTGGCAGTCGGCTACTTCTCAATGAACGCCGTCCAGGTGTTCACCCAGGGGTTCAACACGACGGGTGCGACCTTCGCCCCAATGGTCATAATGCTGTCGACCATGTGGTTGGTCGAAATACCCCTTGCGTTTGCGCTGTCCCAGCTCACGCCCCTGAACGAGTTTGGAGTGCCCTGGGCGATAGTAATAGGGATGACGATCAGGGCGATTGCATTCGCGTTCTACTTTATGCAAGGAAAGTGGCTCCGCACGGGCCTGATGTAAGCCCAAGCCCAAGGAGTATGAAATCATCCCTATGCTATGCTGGAATCGAAGCGCCTGAAATCGCCTCCTCCCAGTATAATGCTCACCCAGCCAGACCAGAAACCAGAGACATCCTTCCGTGACTTCTTCACGCGCGAGATCGGGATTCCCACGATCTGGATTCTGGTTGGGGTCGCAGTGATTACGCTGCTAGCCGACCAGGTGACGAAGTACCTGATTCGGGACAACATGGCGATTGGTGAGTCCTGGCCTCGAGAGGGATTCTTCAGGATCACTCATGGCACCAACACCGGCACCGCCTTCGGCCTGTTTCCCGACCAGACGCTGCTGCTCACGATCGCATCCGTGGTTGCAATTGGGTTCATCATCTACTTCTACAAAGCTCACGGAGGCCAGACCTGGCTGTCGGGACTCAACATAGGTCTCCTGCTGGGAGGGGCATTTGGCAACCTCATCGATAGGGTTGTGGCTGGAAGAGTGACTGACTTTATTGATGTTGGTGCATGGCCGATTTTCAACATCGCGGACTCCGCAGTTGTAGTGGGAATCACGCTGCTCATCGCCAACATGCTGCTGTTCGAGGGCCGTGAAGTGGAGGCGCCAGACCACACGGATTCAGAGACAGCCGAAAATGGGCCGACGTGAACGAAATTCGCACATTCGAATACCAGGATTCGGGCGAGCGGATTGATAGATTTCTCGCAAATAGATGCCCCGAACTCTCCAGAACGAGGATCAAACGTCTGATCGTCGATGGCGCAGTCACGGTGGACGGAGAGTCAACGAACGCCGGATTCCGGCTGCGGGCTGGGCAGCTAGTAGAGATTCGCGTACCTGAGCCGACTCCATCGCACCTGTCTCCCCAATCAATTCCTATATCTGTGCTCTACGAGGACGACCATCTCCTGGTCGTAGACAAGCCAGCAGGCATGGCGGTCCATCCGGGGGTCGGGCACCCGGATTCGACGCTCTTGAACGCGATTCTCGGTCTGAACTCGGAAATCGAGCGAATCGGTGGGCAGTCGCGGCCCGGGCTGGTGCACAGGCTGGACAAGGACACGTCAGGCCTGATGCTGGTCGCAAAGACCGAACAGTCGCACGAGCACCTATCGGCGCAGTTCAAGGACCGATCAGTCAATAAGGGATACATTGCGCTGGTAGACGGGCACCCGGAGCCGCCCAATGCGATCATTGACGCTCCTGTGGGGCGTGATCCCCATGACAGGAAGAAGATGGCGATCGTGGATGACGGTCGCGCCTCTTCCACTCTCTACCGGACGGTCCAGAGATTCAGGGGTTGTTCCTACATAGACGTGAGGCCGAAGACCGGCAGGACGCATCAGATCAGGGTGCACTTGGCATCGGTAGGTCATCCGATTGTCGGCGACGTCACCTACGGCCGGGCCGACCCCAGACTCTACCGGCAGTTTCTGCACGCGGCTTACCTGGAGTTCGAGCATCCGGGAAACGGGAGGCGACAGGCGATCGAGTCTCCCCTGCCCAACGAACTTCAGGCCGTCATCGACCAACTCAGCGAGTAGGCAAGAAACTTACCTAGCTGACTCAGTTCTGGCTGTTCACGCGTCTTCACATGCTCTCCGATCTTTCTCCCCGCAGGTTCGAAATGTTGCAGGATCCAAGGGGAAGGAGTTGTTCCTCTTCGGTCTCCCGGGCTGTGCTAGCATGTCGGCGCACTATTTTCCTTACAGGAGACCGCCGATATGACATCCGAAATCAACCGCCGGGTAGTACTCGCTTCGAGGCCGGCAGCATACCCGGAACCTCAACACTTCAGGATCGAAGAGGTCCCTATTCCTCGGCCGCGCGAGGGCGAAGTGCTGGTGAAGGTCATCTGGCTTTCGCTGGACCCATACATGCGTGGCAGAATGCGGGAGGGCCCCTCGTACGCGACGCCTGTAGCGGTCGGTGGAGTTATGACCGGCGGTGTCGTCGGTAGAGTAGTTGAATCGAGATCGCCCGAAGTTGAAGTCGGCGACATCGTTGAGGGCTCACTGGGCTGGCAGGAGTACGCGGTGTCCAGACCCGGAGCACTCCGCAAGGTCGACCCCGGGCTTGCGCCGATTTCAACAGCGATCGGCGTTCTTGGGATGCCTGGAATGACGGCATACCACGGACTTCTGGAAGTGGGAAGACCTGAGGTCGGCGACACGGTTGTGGTGTCAGCAGCTTCCGGGGCAGTCGGACAGGTCGTTGGGCAGATCGCCCGAATCATGGGCTGCAGGGTCGTAGGTACGGCCGGCAGTGACGGCAAAGTCGATTTCATTGTGAACGAGCTTGGATTCGACGCCGGCATTAACTACAAGACCGAGGATGTCGACGCGGCGCTCGCAAAGTCCTGCCCTGACGGAATTGACGTCTACTTCGACAATGTCGGTGGGTTCGTAACTGATGCGGTGATGCAGCAGATAAACGTCCACGGACGTATATCGGTGTGCGGACAGATTTCCCAGTACAACCTCGCTGAACCTGAGATGGCCCCCCGGAACATGGGGCTGCTAATTCAGAAGCAGGCCCGTATGGAAGGGTTCCTGGTGTTCAACTTCGCTCACAAGCACGAACACGCACGCCAGAGGATGGCGGCGTGGATTCGAAGCGGAGAGCTGAGATATAAGGAAGACGTCGTGGAAGGCCTCGAGAACGCCCCTGGAGCGTTCATCGGCATGATGACGGGGGAGAACTTCGGGAAGCTGCTCATCAAGGTAGGTCCTGAGAGCTAAGTCATTCCCCTGGAAACCAAAGTCGCCCGGGCTTGAACACCCGGGCGCCTTTTACTTGGTCCCAGAAAACCTAAATCTCGTGACGGCTCTAGGCGACGCCGTGATCCTGCAGGGCCTTGGTGACGGCCGGCGGGTTCATGGGAAGCTCCCTCATTCGGACGCCGGTCGCGTCGTAGATCGCATTGGCCAGCGCAGCCAGCGGCGGTACCAGAGGCACCTCGCCGACGCCTCTCACCCCGAACGGATGGTTGGGGTTCGGGACTTCGACGACCACTGTGTCGATCATGGGCAGATCGAGTGAAGTGGGCATCCTGTAGTCCAGCAGGCTGCTGTTCATCATCTCGCCGTCGTCGCTCATGTAGTACTCTTCGTTGAGCGCCCAGCCTATTCCCTGAACGACTCCGCCCTGAATCTGACCCTCGACGTAGCTCGGGTGGATCGAGGTGCCGGAGTCCTGGGACGCCGTGTACCGAAGTATCTCCACCTTGCCTGTCTCGGGATCGACCTCGATGTCCACGATGTGCGTGGCAAAGGCGCTTCCGGCCCCTCCGGGGTCCATGTTGGCGCTGCCCACGATCGGGCCGCCAGTCTCAGAGGCCCGTCCTGCCAGTTCTGCGAAGCTCATGCTGAGTTCGGGATCGGACTTGTGACGGAATGTACCGCCCTCCAGCTCGATCTCGCTGGCCTCCGTCTCCCACAGCATCGCGGCTCTGTCGAGCATCTGACGCTTGACATCCTGCGCCGCCTCGTAGCTCGCCCACCCCGTCTTGAAAGCAGCACCTGAGCCGCCGGTCATTGACGTATAGCCGATAGCGTCGGTGTCACCGACCTGCGGGTTGACGTCTTCGACAGGTATCCCGAGCACCTCAGCAAACTGCTGGGCTGCCGCAGGGCGAGTACCGCCGATGTCCATCGAACCGATGGTCAGATTCACGGTTCCGTCATAGTTGAGGTTGGCCGTCGCACATGCAGGGCCGGTGCCGTTGATCCAGAAACCGGATGCGACTCCCCTGCCCCTCCACTTGCCATCGACCGGCTTGGAATAGTGATCGTGGTCCTTCGCGGCCTGTGCGGTCTCAATCGCGCCGATTGGCGGGTTGATGATGCCGGTGGCGCGGCGAGTGCCTTCCTTGGCTCCGTTGAGGATTCGGAAGTCTATCGGGTCCATGTCGAGCTTCTCACAGATCTCATCAATGATCGTCTCAGCGGCGAATGACCCGATGGGTGCGCCAGGCGCGCGATAGGCTGTCGTCTTCGGCTTGTTGTCGACGACGTCGTAGGCGTCTATCAGAATGTTGGGAATGTCGTACGGTGAGAAGATGCAGTTGGCGGCGGCTCCCACGGGTGAACCGGGGAAGGCTCCAGCCTCGAAGCGGAGGTCGGCGTATGCCGATGTCATCCTGCCATCGCTGTCGACGCCGATCTTTACGTTCATGTAAGAGCCGGAAGTCGGGCCGGTGGCCTCCATGACTTCTGTGCGACTCATGGTGATCTTGACGGGCAGACCGGTCTTCTTGGAGAGCGCAACCGCGACAGGCTCCAGGTAGATGGTAGTCTTGCCGCCAAAGCCGCCACCGATCTCCATCGGAACGACCTTGATCGATGAGAACGGCACTCCGACCACGGCTGCAGTCAGGTCGCGGATCTGGAAGTGGCCCTGTGAACTGCCCCAGACGGTGATGCGGTCCTGGGGAGTCCACCAAGCAGTTGCTGCGTGGGGCTCGATATAGCCCTGGTGTACCGTCTTCGTGCGGAACTCTCGCTCGACGACGAGTTCGGCCTGCTCGAAGCCCTCGTCAATACTTCCGATCTCCAACCGGGAGTGGCTGGCAACGTTGTTGGCGAACTCGGGGTGAAGCAGCGGTGCGCCATCGGCCATCGCGTCTTCCACGGTGGTTACCACCGGCAGTACCTCGTACTCGACGTCAATCAGGTCGAGCGCCTCTTCGGCTTCGTGAGGACTGTCGGCGGCCACGGCGGCAATCGGGTGACCCTTGAATAGCACCTTGCCGCGCGCGAGAATCTTGCTGCTAACGTGGAACAGGTTCTGGGGCGGTCCGCCCGCTGCTCCGACAACCGGCTTGTTCTCATATTCTGGAAGGTCGGCCGACGTCAAAACGGCACGTACACCGGGGGCGGCCTCTGCGCGTGAAGTATCGATCGACTTGATGTTCGCGTGTGCGTGAGGACTTCTCAGGAGATTGGCGTGCAGCATCCCCGGAAGTGACACGTCCGCGCCATAGGCGGCCTTACCGGTCACCTTGTCGAATCCGTCGTGTCTGATTGGGCGGGTACCGACCGCCGTGTAGCCTTTGGTCTCCGTCGTCATTGGCAGATAACCTCCCGATTTTTGATACTAGGTGCTAGGAACGGCGCAATTGTAACACAGCTACTCACCTGCAACTGCTACCGCCCAGGTTAACGCAGTTGCGTCGTTCTTTATCGCGTTCTTGGCGGTGTGCTATACTGCCGTAGCCGTTGGAGGTCGCATAACCGGAGGGTCGTGCGCGTCTTCGGCAGTACAATCCCCAAAGGAAGATCGTATGGCATCGGGCGTCAAGATAGTCGAAGGTGGATCGGTAACCTCTCCCAAGGGTTACAGGGCCGGAGGCGTTTACGCGGGCCTAAAGACCCAGGGCGAGGGTGTTCTGGACCTAGGAGTCCTGGTTTCCGAACGATCCGCAACCGTTGCCGGTACTTTCAGCAGGAACAAGATACTATCGCCCTCGGTGACTGTTACAAAGGGCCGTGTGCCTTCATCCTCAGCGAGGGGGGTAGTCGCAAACAGCGGCTGCGCCAACTGCTCAGTCGGTGAACAGGGCGTCGAGGACGCCCTGGAGATGACGAAACTTGCTGAAGGTCTCGCGGGCGTGGATACAGGCTCGATGATGGTTGCCTCGACGGGCGTAATCGGCGTCGAACTCCCGATGGCGCTCATTCGCGGGAAGATCGACGAAGTAGAGCTTACCGACGACGGCGGACCCGCATTCGCTCGCTCCATCATGACGACCGACACACGTCCCAAGTACATCGCAGCCCAGTTTGGCGTCGGTGAGACGACGTACACCGTCGGCGGTGTGGCCAAGGGCGTCGGGATGATCCACCCGGACATGGCAACGATGCTCTCATTCGTCACGTGTGACGCGGAGATTCCCGGGGGATTCCTCCAGGAGTCGCTCAGCGCGGCAGTTGACCTTAGCTTCAACATGGTAGACGTTGACGGCGACCAGTCCACCAACGACACGGTTCTACTGTTTGCCAACGGCGCAGCCGGCGGCGCGCCGATAACCAGCGCAGATTCCCCTGGTGCGGAAGCCTTTCAGGAGGCGCTGACAGAGGTCTGCACGTACCTCGCCAAGGAGCTTGTCAGGGACGGCGAGGGCGCCGGACATATCATGGCCGTGACGGTCGAGGGTGCAACGTCTAGGGACGATGCACGCTGCGCCGCACGCGAAATCTCGTCGTCGAACTTAGTCAAGGCGATGGTTCACGGCAAGGACCCAAACTGGGGCCGCATCATGATGGCTCTCGGCAAGAGCGGCATCGAACTTCAAGAGTCGAAGATCGACATCTTCATCAACGGCATCCACATTGTTCACGAGGGCAAGGCAATACCGTACTACGCCGATGCGGTGGTCGCAGGAATGGCCGCGCACGAAGTCTCATTCAGGGTAAGCCTGAACATCGGAGACCATTCGGCAACGGCGTGGGGTTCAGACCTCACGGAAGAGTACGTAACCTTCAACTCGGCGTACACCACGTAAGTCGGGCTTGCCCAAGGAGCATTCTCCCAATGGGACGATCGTAGTCAAGATCGGCGGCAGCACTCTCGGTGAGCACGACACTACTCTTGAGGATCTTGTTTCCCTTCAGCGAGAGGGCGCCAATCCGATAGTCGTCCATGGAGGGGGAAAGATCATCTCTGATTGGATGGCCGCGCAAAACGTAAGGCCCGTCTTCAAGGACGGACTGCGCGTTACCGACAAGGACAGTCTGCAGATAGTAGTTGCTGTTCTTGCGGGTCTGATAAACAAGGAGCTTGTGTCCCAACTGACAGCCGCGGGAGCGAAGGCGATCGGTCTCAGCGGAGCTGACGGTGGAATGCTCGTCGCTTCAGTAAAAGACCCCGAACTCGGATACGTGGGCGAGGTAAGGAAGGTTGACACCTCGCCGATCCTGGCAGCGACGAGGGCAGGCTACATCCCGGTTATAGCTCCGGTTGCCAGGTGCTCTTCAGACGATCCCACGTACCCCAACTCGCTCATGAACATCAACGCAGACACGGCGGCCGGTGAAATCGCGGCAGCTTTGCGTGCCGACCAGATGTACTTCTTAACCGACGTCGAAGGCGTGCTAGATCGCGGACACAGGTTGATCTCCCGAATTACGGAAAGGCAAGCCGAGTCGTTGACTTCGGCCGGTACTATTTCCGGCGGGATGATCCCCAAGATAGCAGCGTGTGTGCGGGCATTGCAGGCAGGCAGCGAATCTCACATCATCGACGGGAGAAAGCCGGGAGCGCTTCGCCAGTCATTGAACGGCGAGGTGCTGGGTACGCGCATAGGATGAGGACTCAGAAACACTATGGCTGAAGATTTCCCAAGAAACGGCGGAGAGTCTCCTCAGGAGCCAGCAATAGGCCCCCCCACGATGTCCCCCTCATTCATGAGGTGGAGTCTCGTGATCATCGGGCTGATCGTCTTATTTGGAATCTTCTCCTTCGGGAGGGGAGTCTACACGGATCTCCTTTGGTTCGACGCACTTGGGTTCCGGGCGATCTTTGTGACGGTTACCGTGACCAGGATCGCGCTGTTCGCCATCGGCGCGGTGACGACTGCGATCATTCTGGGTATCAGCCTTCGGATTGCTCACATGCACTCGGCAGGTGAGGTCAATCTGCCGATTCCACCCGAGGTAATCCCGACGTTGAGGCGGGCCGTTCTCTGGGGAGCGATCATCGTAATCGTGATACTGAGCCTGATCTTCGGCTCAGTGCTGGCGGCCCGGTGGGAGCTGTTCCTACGGTTCACGAACTCAGTCCCGTTTGGACAACTGGACCCAGTGTACGGGCAGGACCTGGGCTTCTACATCTTCAATCTACCACTGTACTCATTCGTGCAGGGTTGGATTCTTGGCCTTGGGATCGTGACGCTTCTGGCCACGGTAGGCTTGAACTTCATCAACTACAGTCTTCGCGGGTCGAGCTACTCACTAACGGGAGCCCGGCTTGCCCACCTCTCGGTCATCGCTGCGATCATCATGCTGACGATGGCGGTCGGCCACTGGCTGGACCGCTGGGCGCTGGTACTATCCGAGGACGGAGCTGTCTTCGGCGCTACATTCGCTGATCTAAATGCACGGAGACCAGCACTTCTGATAATGACGATCGTCGCGGCGGCGGCCGCGATTCTAATGGCGGCGAATGTCTATCTGCGTGAACTGAGATTGGTCCTGGGGGCGGTAGTCCTCTGGGTGGTCCTGGGACTTGTCCTGAATTCCGCCTGGCCTGCCCTGATACAACAGTTCTCAGTTACTCCCAATGAGTTCGTAAGAGAGAGCCCGTACATTGCGCGCAACATAGAGCTGACGCGGCAGGCGTTCGCGTTGGACAGGATAGAGGAGGCGTTCTTCCAGGCCGAGTCAGATGTTGGCGTCGACCTCATCGAGGACAACATCATCACGATCAACAATATACGCCTGTGGGACTACCGGCCGCTTTCAAGCGTTTACAGGCAGATCCAGCTAATCAGGCCGTACTACGACTTCAAGGACGCCGACGTAGACAGGTACTACATCGACGGGGAATACAAGCAGGTGTTGCTGTCTGCGCGTGAGGTCGCCCCCGAAAAGCTGAACCCGCAGGACCAGACGTGGGTGAACAACACACTCTCGTACACTCATGGAATCGGGATCGCGATGAGTCCGGCCACAGAGTTTACGCCAGAGGGCAGGCCGGAGTTTTACGCAAAAGACATCCCGATCGATGGGGCGATTCCAATCGGCCGAAAAGACGGTGAGACGCCACCCGACCTGGTCGTCGACAACCCACGCATCTACTACGGTGAAAACACTATCAACTACGTGGTAGTCAACTCAAACACACAGGAGATCGACTATCAGACCGAAGCAGGCGACCTTTTCAGGAACCACTACGACGGGATGGGCGGCGTGAAGCTTGACTCTTTCTTCCGCCGTCTTGCTTACGCCTGGCAGTTCGGTGACGTGAACATTCTGATCAGCGGTGAGATCACCCCTGACAGCCGCCTACAGTATCGCAGGCACATCCAGGAGAGGGTGACGTCAATCGCGCCGTTCCTTCAGTTGGACAGGGACCCGTACATTGTGGCCGCCAACGGGCGACTATTCTGGGTGCAGGATGCTTACACCACCACCGACCACTATCCATACTCGGAGCCTACTGAGATTCCTGCGGGAGAAGGAGGGTTCTCCTCCCACTTCAACTACATGCGCAACAGTGTCAAAGTCGTCATCGACTCCTATGATGGCGCCCTGACCTACTACATCTGGGACGAGACCGATCCGATGATTCTGACCTACGAACGGATCTTCCCAGACCTCTTCTCCAGTGCCGACGAGATGTCGCCTGAATTGAGGTCGCACGTCAGATACCCTCAGGATTTCTTCTCCGAGCAAGCCGGAAAGTACATCAAGTATCACATGCAGGACCCCCAGGACTTCTACAACAACGAAGACCTATGGGCAATACCGCAGGAGAAGTTCGGGCAGGGCGAGACCCTTCAGCCCGTGGAACCGTACTACGTGATCATGAAGCTGCCCGGGGAGGAGAGCGAGGAGTTTGTGCAGCTGCTCCCCTACACTCCCAGCGAGAGGCAGAACCTGATCGGCTGGCTGGCGGCTAGAAGCGATGGAGAGAGCTACGGAAAACTGGTGGCGTTCAACTTCCCGAAAGACCGCCAGATAGACGGCCCGGAGCAGGTTGAGGCGAGGATCGACAACGATCAGGCGATTTCAGCGTGGTTCACACTGAGGTGCTCAGAGGGCTCGACGTGTATCAGGGGTAACCTCCTGGTCATACCTATTGGCAATTCGCTGCTCTACGCTGAACCTGTGTATATACAGGCCGAAGGCGTGGTCTTCCCTGAGCTCAAGCGGGTGATTCTGGCCACCGCCAACAAGGTGGTGATGGAGGACTCTTTGGGACTAGCCCTCGCAGCGCTGACGGGTGATGAGTCACTGGTCACGGTGGGCGAACCCGACGCGCCACGAGAGGCTGAAGCCGCTCCATCGACAACTACCACAGTGGTCGAAGAAGGCGACGAGCTACAGATGCAGATTACGATCTTCTCAGACTCGCTCGAGAGCATGAAGAACGACCTGACCGCGCTCGAAGAGGCGCTTGAGAAGCTTAAAGAACTCACCGGAGGTGAATGACGTGACAACAAACTGGACAGAAGTTGAAAGCAAATACTACATGTTCGTGGTGCGCCGGCAGCCTGTCGTAATAGTCAAGGGCGAAGGCACGAAGGTGTGGGACGTAGACGGCAAGGAGTACCTGGACTTCACTTCAGGATGGGCCGTCAACAACGCTGGTCATGCAAACGAGGCGATCGCGGACGCGATTGCAGAGCAGGCCAGGACTCTCCTCCAGACCTCAAATCAGTTCTACACCATACCCCAGCTGCAGCTAGCGGAGATCCTTGTTGAGAACTCTGCGCTGGACAAGGTCTTCTTCTGCAACAGCGGAGCGGAGGCCAATGAGGGCGCGATGAAGCTGGCCCGTCGTTACGGCGCCAGGAACAAGGACGGCGCCTTCGAGATCGTGACGGCGCTGAACTCGTTCCACGGGCGCACAATGGCTAACGTATCGGCGACAGGTCAACCCCACTACCAGGAGCTGTTCCAGCCCATTCCCCCGGGATTCTCTCACGTTTCCTTCGGCGACATCGAAGAGCTCAGGGGAGCCATCACTGACAACACTGTCGCCGTGATGGTAGAGCCCGTGCAGGCTGAGGGCGGCGTGAACATTCCGCCTGAAGGTTATCTGGAGAACGTCCGGGAGCTTTGCGACCAGGAGGGCCTCCTGCTGATATTCGACGAGGTCCAGACCGGCATGGGAAGGCTGGGCACGCTATTCGGCTACGAGAAGTTCGGGGTCGAGCCCGACATCATGACCCTGGCCAAGGGACTGGGCGGCGGCGTGCCAATTGGCGCGTTCATGGCCAAGGACGAGGCGTGTGCGTTCGAGCCCGGAGATCACGGCTCCACATTCGGCGGAAACGCGCTGACTTGTGCGGCCGGATACGCATCGACGAAGTACCTGATCGACAACGACATTCCTGCTCACACTGCCGAGATGGAAGCGCACATGGCCGCGGGCCTGGATAGCCTGAAGTCCAAGTACAGCCAGATCCAGGAAGTGCGTGGCATGGGCCTTCTGTGGGCCGTGATCTTCGGGTCCGACATCGGACCGGATGTGGTGGCCAACTGCAACGCAGAGGGGCTGCTGACGAATCCGCTGAGGCCAAATGCGGTCAGGCTCATGCCTCCGTTGACAGTCTCGAAGGATGAGATCGAACAGGCCATGGAGCGGCTGGATGCTGCCATAGGGGCGGTGGGAAGCTAAACTCATCGAATTCAAAAGGGCGTCCGCGGACTGCGGGCGCCCTTTCTTGATTGGGAAGTGTGAGGACGAAGTCACCGAAATGAACTGGCGGGAGCTGAAAGATAAGAACGTAACAGTGGTTGGGGGAGCCGTATCTGGCGGACTCGATAGCTGTACCGTTACGCACTGGCTGAGGGACAAGGGATTCGAGGTCCAGGCGTTCACAGTAGATCTGGGTCAGCCGGACGAGGAGAACCTGGAGGCAATCGCAGACCGGATGATGGACTGCGGTGCATCCGGCGCGGTAATCGTTCCTGGCAGGGAGGCTCTCGCCGAAGCTGGCCTCAAGGTCATCCAGTCACAGGCCCGATACGAGGGGGGCTACTGGAACACTACGGGTATCGCGCGTCCTGTCACGGTCGAGGCGATACTGTCGGAGATGCAGAGCCGAGAGATCGATGTGCTATTCCACGGCGCAACTGGCCGTGGCAACGATCAGGTCAGGTTTCAACTCGCCACAAACATGATCGACCCCACAACTGACGTATACGCGCCCTGGCGAGACCCGGAATTCGTCGAGCAATTCCCAGGCAGGCAGCAGATGATCGAGTACTGCGAGGCTAACGGTCTGCCTATCAGACCCGCTCGAGAATCGAGGTACTCAACGGACGCCAACTTCCTCGGTCTCACGCACGAGGCGGGCGACCTTGAAGACGTCACTATCTCGCCGACCTTCGTAGAGCCGGGGATGGGCGTATGGCCGTGGGACGCTCCGGATAGCTCGGAGCTCGTGTCCGTAAGTTGGGAGCGCGGCGTTCCGTTGGCTGTGAATGGTGAAGCCCTAGACGTGGAAAGCATCATAGAGGCGGCAAACAGGATTGCCGGTATCCATGGTGTTGGGATCGGAACACACGTCGTCGAAAACAGGTTCGTCGGCGTCAAGTCGAGGGGCATCTACGAATCGCCCGGCATGGAGCTGCTTGGTCAAAGCTACGAGTTCCTGCTTCAGTTTGTATTGGACAGAAGGGCCAGGGAACTGTTCGAGCATCTGTCGAAGGTCATCAGCGTCCAGATATACCAGGGTTACTGGCTGGACCTTGCCACCCGCGCGGCCCTGGCGGCCCTGGAGCCGATTACGCAACTGGCAACTGGCACAATCACGGTGCGGCTGCATCGCGGGAATGTCTATTTCGACACCGCAGAGGATACGCCGGAAGCCATGCCTCACTCGCTGTACACCGACGACAGCTCTATGGAGGCGATGGGCACTTACGACCACACCGACGCTGAGGGTTTCCTCAAGGTGCTGGGAATCTCAGCAAAGAACTTGGGCAAGCGCCAGAGGGAGAGCGTAGGCCGCTGAACGCGGCCAGATCGCTGGCTAAAATGCGGTTTCCGACTCGACCAACCGAGATGTCCGCCGAGTGGCTGTGCGAGGCTCTCGGGACTGAGATCGAGGAAGTAACGGTCGAGACCGTGGGTGTCGGAACCGGATTCGCGGGCTCGATTTACAGGCTTCACCTTACCCCGAGTTCTTCCAATAGCGCAGATGAACTTCCCGTCACGCTCATCTGGAAGACCGTATCGACGCATGAGTCGACGCACAAGCTGCTTACCCAGCTTGGTGTCTATCTCTCCGAAGCGGACTTCTACACAAGACTGGCCGTGCGCGCGCCAGTTGCCCCTCGTGCCTACCACTCGGAGTTCGACGAAGAGTCCGGCTCCGTCTGCCTGCTTCTCGAGGACCTCTCAAAGATGGAGGCGGGTGACCAGATCGAGGGATGTACTCCAGAGCAAGCCAGGAGGGTCGTGACTGCGCTAGCGGGTCTACACGCCGAGTTCTGGGAGGGCCGCAGAGGCAACGACCCGTTGGGCGTAAGGACATTCGATAACAGGGCAAGCACGTCGAGGCGAATGCACGGGGCATCGTGGCAGCGAGTTCGTGAATCGACGATGACGATACCACCGGGGCTCTCCGATGTCGCCGACATGATCCAGCCTCGAATAGCTGCGATCAGGGACCGGCTGGGCGCCTCCCCTACCACGCTACTGCATGGTGACGTCCGTGCCGACAACGCGTTTTTCGACGCTGAAGGCGGCGTAAGGTTCATTGATTGGCAGGCCGTCCGCGAAGGACGGGGCGCCTACGACCTCGCATACTTCATTTCCACATCGTTGAGCGATGAAACGGGCCGACAGCATCAGGACGAGTTGCTCAGCCTGTATGTAGGGACACTAGAGTCTCTCGGTGTGGTCGGCTACGGCATGGCCGAATGTTTGGAAGACTTCCGTTGGGCGCTTCTGGACGTGGTGACTTTCGTCGGCATGATTGGTGCGGCTCTGGACTTCAGTGAGGGTCGGGGCTTACAGTTAGCTAACTTGGTGATGTCCCGACTTTGGGCATCGCTCGAAGACAACCGTGCGGTCGAACTTCTGGACCGCGCCCCTGCTGATTCGTAGAGGGACTCGTATGGTAATTGCAGCTGGAACAGAAATCAGGGGCCAGATCACTACTCTGGTCCGGGACTTCGTACGTCGCGAAGTCGAGCCGATCGCACAGCAGTATGACAACCTGGACATCTACCCGCAGGAGTTGATAGAACCGATGCGGGAGATGGGGCTCTTCGGCATTACGATTCCTGAAGAGTACGGTGGTCTTGGACTAGATCACACGACATTTGCCGTGATTTTCGAAGAGCTCAGTCGCGGGTGGATGAGCGTGAGCGGCATCATCGGGACGCACCACGTATTGGCCCACATCGTCACCAACTATGGCACCGACGAGCAGAAGGAACGGATACTTCCCCGGCTCGCCAGCGGAGAGCTCAGGGGCGGACTGGCGCTTACTGAACCCGAGGCTGGCAGCGACGTTCAGAACATCAACACGACGGCTACGAAGGACGGCGAGGAGTACGTCATTCGCGGCACCAAGATGTTCATTACCAACGCTGAACATGGAAACGCATTTGCGGTACTGGCCAAGACTGATCCAGACTCTGAGCCCCGTCACCGGGGTATGAGCTGTTTCTTCGTCGAAAAGCCGAATGAGGGGGTCAAGGTAGGTCAGCATCTCGACAAGCTCGGGTACAGGGGACTGGACTCTTCCGAGCTCATCTTCGACGACTGCCGAGTGGGTTCAGAGAACCTGATTGGCGAAGCGGAGGGTCAGGGCTTCAGACACGTGATGTCTGGACTGGAAGGCGGCCGCATCAACGTTGCGGCGCGTGCCGTCGGGGTGGCTACCGCCGCGTTCGAGGCGGCGATTCGATACGCCCAGCAGAGAGAAGCCTTCGGACAACCGATTGCGCAGCACCAAGCCATCCAGATCAAGCTGGCGAACATGGCGACTAAGATCCAGGCGGCGAGGCTTCTCACTTACGACGCGGCGAACAAGAAAGACGCTGGCGAGAGAGTTGACCTCGAAGTTGGAATGGCGAAGCTGTTCGCATCCGAGACCTGCGGTGAAGTCGCGATGGAAGCCATGCGGATTCACGGCGGATACGGGTACATCAAGGACTTCGACGTTGAGAGATACTACCGCGACGCACCTCTAATGATCATTGGAGAGGGCACGAATGAGATTCAGCAGCTGCTCATCGCGAGGCGCTTGCTCGAGAGATACGCGGTGTAGCTGGTCGAAACTGGAACGGGGCTCAAGTCCCGGCTGAGAAGGAAACATGATCCACGATAGACGTGACACATTTGGAGGCTACCTGGAGGATTTCGTTCCAGGGGACATCCACAAGCACTGGCCCGGCAAGACGATCACCGAGATGGACAACCATCTGTTCTCTCTGCTCACGATGAACCACAACCCATTGCACATCGACGAGCAGTACATGTCCGAGCACCAGCACGGCAAGATCCTAGTGAACGGAGCGCTTGTCCTCAGCTTAGTGGTTGGAATGAGCGTCCCAGAGATGTCCGGCAAGGCGATCGCCAATTTAGAGTACGAGAGGATCGTTCACACGGGTCCGACGTTTCATGGCGACACGGTGTACGCCGAAAGCGAGATTCTCGATGTCCGGGAATCGAATTCGAGGCCTGACCGGGGGCTCGTGTACATCGAAACTCGTGGACGCAACCAGAGAGACGAGCAGATCCTCACGATGAGGCGCACGTTCCTCGTCCCCAAGCGTCCCGACTGACTTCCTTCCATGGGTCTCAGGGAAGTCGTCTCGGACTACACGGTCTCACTGCACTACGACCGGCGTCTCTACAGACAGGACATCGCCGGATCGATCGCACACGCGAGGATGCTCGCCAGGCAGGAGATCATCTCTCATGTCGACTGTGAATCCATTGTAGATGGACTCGCTAGAGTCCGGCGCGAGATCGACGAAGAGAGTTTCCCCTGGCGCCCGGAGCTTGAAGACATCCACATGAACATAGAGCGTAGGCTCTTCGAGCTGATTGGAGAGCCAGCGCTCAGGCTGCACACTGCCAGGTCGCGCAACGACCAGATCGCGCTCGACGTTAGGATGTACGTCAAGGAGGCGATTAGCGACGTAGTCTCAGCTCTTCATGGCGTGCGCTCGGCCCTTGTGACCCTCGCCGAGGGGCATCCAAGACTGCCGATGCCCGGCTATACGCACCTGCAACGTGCGCAGCCGGTCTTATTCAGTCATCACATGCTGGCTTACTACGAGATGTTCAGTCGGGACGCGGAGCGGTACAGACAGGCTTACGAACGGGCCGATGTGTTGCCGCTGGGCAGTGGTGCGCTGGCCGGACTGCCCTACCCCATCGATCGGCAATTCGTCGCGGATGAGTTGGGGTTCTCCCGTATCTCGTCGAACAGTATGGACGCCGTTTCAGACAGGGACTTCCTGCTCGACTTCCACTCCGCCTCGGCCATTTGCGCGATGCACCTGTCCCGATTGTCGGAAGAACTGGTGCTTTGGTCTTCAGAGGAGTTCGGCTTCATACGGATGTCCGACGACTTCACCACTGGCAGCAGTATCATGCCGCAGAAGCGCAATCCCGACTTTGCCGAGATCGCAAGGGGCAAGACTGGCAGGGTCTACGGAAACCTGATTGGGCTGCTCACGACCCTGAAGGGGCTGCCAATGACATACAACCGGGACATGCAGGAAGACAAGGAAGGCTTCTTCGACACGCACGACACTCTTTTGACTACGCTCAGTATCTTTGGCGACATGCTGGATGGCATGAGTGTCAACGAGGATGTGCTGCGACGGTCGGCGAGCGGCGGCTACGTGCTGGCGACTGACATAGCTGACTATCTTGTCGATAAGGGAATGCCGTTCCGCGAGGCGTACCGCGTTGTTGCGAAGTTGTCCGAGCAGGCTGCTTCTAGTAGCTTGGGTTTCGAGGATCTTTTACTCGAAGATTACAAGGGATTGTCTGAACTGTTCGAATCAGATGTCTTCCAGATTTCAGTGGACTCGTCCATCGCGGCCCGAGACGTCGAAGGAGGGACCGCCCAAGGACGTGTCCTTCAGGCTATTCAAGCGGCGCGAGCGGAGGTGGAAGGCGAACTTGAGCAGCGGTAGAAAGGTCAAAATCGCGCCATCCATACTGTCTGCCGACTTTGCGCGTCTCGGTGAACAGGTGGCGGAGGCCGAAGAGGGCGGCGCGGACTGCATTCACATCGACGTGATGGACGGGCACTTCGTTCCGCCCATTACATTCGGCCCGCCGATTGTCGAGGCGATCAGACCACATACCAAGCTCCCACTTGAGATTCACATGATGGTCGAGAGCCCGGAGAACCACTTTGGGCAACTGCGCGACGCTGGGGCCGATCGTCTAATCGTTCATCGTGAGGCGTGCCCACATCTTCACCTCTCCGTCGGGCAGATAAGGGACGGTGGCATGGAGGCAGGGGTCGCCGTGAATCCCGGAACAAGCCTTGGCACCATTGAAGATGTCGTCGAAAACCTCGACCTGCTGTTGATCATGACTGTCAATCCCGGTTGGGGAGGACAGTCTTTCATCGAATCGATGGTCAATAAGGTCAGCCGTGCGCGTGCATTACTGGATGGGTTGGGCCGCGAGGTAATCCTGGAAGTGGACGGTGGAATCAAGGCTGACAATGCCGATCTCGTTGTCAGCGCCGGGGCGGATCAGTTGGTAGCGGGCTCGGCAGTCTACAACGACACCATGTCAGTCGCTGAGGCCATCTGCGGGCTGAGGTCGGCCATATCGACGGCCTGAAGTCGGCTGACCGTGCAGGACGACATCATCAAGATCTCCATCAAGGCGGGATGGGACGCAATGTCGGCGTCCTACCAATCCGACAGCGCGATCTCACTGTCCGATGTGCACTACGCCCCTTTTGCACCAGGCGAGCGGCATTATCGACTTCTGGGAGACGTGCGAGGCAAGAAGGTGCTCGAACTTGCCTGCGGCGGCGCACAGAACTCAGTCGCGCTCTCATCATGGGGCGCCGATGTCGTTGGGCTCGACATTTCCCTGAACCAACTCGAGTATGCCCGCTCACTCCGTGAAAATACTGGACAGTCGTTCGACCTGATCACGGGTGACATGGCGGCTCCCTTGATGTTCCGACCAGAGTCATTCGACATCGTGCTGTCAGCCTTTGGTTGGGAGTTCATTCCTGATTTAAGTGGCTGCGTTGCACGTTGCGCAGACCTCATTCGTCCCGGCGGTCAGCTTCTGATGTCGACGGTGCATCCACTCACGGCGTTCGACTGGGATGTGGGCAGAAGTACGCTACTGGTGACCGACTACTTCAACCCGCCGGTGGAGGTCTGGGAAGAGCCCGTGCCGGAAGGGCACTCGCCCGGCCTGACCTTCTTCAGGACCATTGAAGAACTGGTCGGGG
This sequence comes from Dehalococcoidia bacterium, assembly GCA_965116405.1. Classification (GTDB taxonomy): domain Bacteria; phylum Chloroflexota; class Dehalococcoidia; order Lucifugimonadales; family UBA1123; genus VXRN01. The sequence continues at coordinate 3,042,273 of OZ220685.1, read as the reverse complement.
CAGTTACCTCAGCCGGGCTCGCCGTGGTGAGAATGCTGGAGCCGTATCCGCTCCAGACGGACAGTTCGGAGGAGTCGCCCTACGCGGGCAGGTACTGGGCCGACCATCGGGAACGCCTGGAGCGAGTCCCCTTCGCAGTGGTGATCTCGGCCCGCAAGCCGTTGACAAGCTAGAAGCTACTTCTAGCCGCCGCCAACGGCCCGCACGATCTCCAGCGTATCGCCGTCTTCCAACTTGACAGACTCGATCTCGCCCCGGGGAATTACCGTGCCGTTGTGGGCGACAGCGATGGCGGTCTGAGTTATACCGATGTCGACGAGGTAGCGCTTGAGGCTGACCGGGCCTTCGGCCTCGCGAGGCTTGCCATTTACGGTGAGAGTTATCATCTAACGACTCGCAGCACTTGGAATTCTTCCACTAATCGCTAAGGCGAGTTCGGATGCCGCCACTCGCGGGTCTACAGCCATAGTGATTGCCGTGATCACAGCGACACCCGAGGCACCTGCTTTCATCACGCTAGTGGCGTTGTCGGGAGTTATGCCACCGATACCCAACACGGGTATTCCAACGGCCCCTGTAACATCCCTGACGAGGTCAAGGCCACCAACTTGGCCTTTGGGATGGGAGGCGGTCTCAAAGACTGTCCCGAGCACGAGGTAGTCGGCGCCCTGGCACTCGGCGTCAACAGCCCCGACTTCGGAGTGTACCGACCGTCCGATAAGCATGTCCGAGCCTACGATACTGCGGACATCGGCAGCGTCGAGGGCTGTCTCACCAAGCTGGACTCCATCCGCCCGGGCGAGCAGCGCGACATCGACGCGATCATTGACAATGAGCAGTGCCCTGCCCTCTGTGACGCGCCGCAATCGACGGGCGAGTCTCAGGAGCTCGTAGGGAGGCATGTCCTTCTCGCGCAACTGGACCATGCCAACGCCACCTTCGATCCCGGCCGCCACAGTCGCTGCGACGTCACGCGACCTAACGCGGTTACGGTCGGTTACAAGGCACAGGCTCGGAGTATCGAGTTCGGGGCGCATCTTCAGCCTGTAGCCGCAGCCACACCTTCGACTGGGCTCGATGGTACGCCGGTATCCCTCCGGGCAATCCGTCCGGCGTTGTAAGCCATTCGACCCGCCTGAACTCCAAGCTTGAACGCCTCGCCCATGCCTGCTGGGTCGGCAGCCTGTGCAATGGCGGTATTGACCAAAACAGCTTCGGCACCGGCCTCCAGTGCTACGGACGCATCGGAAGGGACAGCGAGACCCGCATCGACTACTACCGGCACATTCGACTGCCTGATGATCAGTCTAATTTCGTCCAGGGTCTGAACGCCCTGGCCGGATCCGATGGCGGATCCTAAAGGCATTACGGTGGCGCAGCCGATCTCCTCAAGGTGCTTTGCCAGTACCGGGTCGGCGTGGATATACGGGAGCACCACAAAGCCTTCGTCGATGAGCTGCTTACAGGCGTCGAACGTCCCCCTGGGATCGGGAAGCAAGTACTCGGGGAACGGAATTACCTCCACCTTGATCCAATTCGAACCGGTAACCTCGCGAGCCAGGCGCGCGGTGAAGACGGCCTCATCGGCGGTCTTGCATCCTGCCGTGTTCGGCAGGATGGTGTACTCGTCCCAGTCGAAGTAGTCGAGAATGTTCTTCTCTTCCAGGTTGTCGAGGTCAAGTCTGCGTATCGCCACCGTGATGATCTCGGCGCCGGAGGCCTCAATGGACTCGACCATCTCTTCATTAGACCTGTGCCGGCCGGTGCCCACCATGAGGCGTGAATCGAATTCCTTGCCCGCAATGACCAGCTTGTCATCCATTGACTTCCTCCCTCATAAACAAAACGAAACGCCGCCGGTCTGCTGCCAGCGGCGTCTGAAGTCTCACATTCAATCCCTGCGCTGGCATTACCCAGATCAGGTTATCGCGGTCGGCAGCGATTGAATCCGCCCTCTCAGCCCGGTTTTCCCAAGCTCCCGCTACCTATCTGTGGCGGTCAGAATAGCCGAGCAGACAACAGATTGTCAATCTAGCCAGTGGGACGGAAACTAGGTCAGTTTGGCAGGCAGGATTTTCACCCTCTCCCTCTCCCTGAGGGAGAGGGGTCCTAAGGTTCCGTATGGTAGCACCTGCCAAATCGACACAGCCTCTGTGGGACATCCAGACTACTGATATTTCTCTCGTAGCAAAAGTGCGCCCTGGCTCATCGCGCTCAATTTCAGGTACGCCTCGTCGAAGTCCATGGGATTTGCGCTTGATGGCGAAAAGCCGCAGTCAGGGTTCAGAGTCAGCCTTTCCATGGGGACGTATTCCATGGCAGCCTCTGCCCTCTCTACTATTTCCTGAGGCGTTTCAACATGGCGGTCGGTGTGATCGACGACCCCGAGGCCAAGTAGCTTGTTGGTTGGAAAATCCTTCAGGACCTCAATTCCGCCAGCGTCGGGCGTGGCGAACTCCATCGCGAAGCGGTCGACGTTCATCTCTCCGAGCGCGCCGATAATGAGATCGTACGGACCTTGAGTGCTGTGCTCCCTGTTGAAGTGTGCGTGGCAGATGTGGACGCTGACAGGAGTGCCGTCTAACCCTTCGACGGCTGAGTTTACTGAGTTCACCGAGAGTTCGATCTCGTGGTCCACGTCGGTGATTGACTCGTTTTCGCGGTAGGTTGGATCTACAAGAAGGCCCAGCCATGGGTCGTCGAGCTGAAGCATGTCGACTCCGAGGGCGTTCAGGCGATGTAACTCGTTCCTGACAATCGGAACGCATGCATCTATGAACTCCTCGCGGGTCGGATAGGCCTTGGTGGAATCTTCTGGGCTCCACATACGGCGACCAATCGTGTACGGGGATGGTACGGCAACGATGATCTTGGAGTCCGTGTTCCGCCTCAGGAACTCGGCCTCGTCCGCGGCGATTGGACGAGTCGCGGACAGGGTCGAGGTGACTGCCGGGTAGCGCAATTGTGTAAATGGAGCGGCACCACCGGACGGCAACAGGTCATCCGTGAAGCCGTCCACTGCCTGCGTGAACACCTTTACGTAGCTCTCGCGTCTCCACTCGCCATCGGAGATGTAGTCCAGTCCGGCCCTTTCCTGCATACGGATGGCAGACGGAATTGTGGAGTCCAGCAGTCTGCCAAAGTCTTGAACTCCGACTCGCCCTGCCTTTCGATCTTCGATGAGGTCCCGTACCCACTGAGGGCGTGGCAGACTTCCGACGACAAATGTCGGAAAGTAGGGATCGGCGAGTTCCATGGTCGACTCCTCAAGATGTCACTGAGGGGCATGGTTAGACAATGGTGAGCAAACGTCAACCCCTAGTAGGCGTGACGAGGGACTTTGCCTCCAGGGGAAGTCCGGCGACCATCAGGTAGACTCTGTCAGCCTTGGCGGCCACGACCTGATTCACGCGGCCGAGCGCATCACGATACGTTCTCCCGAGGGGAGTCGGCGGCACGACTCCGAGTCCGACCTCGTTGCTAACTACAATCCATGTGGCTGATGACCGTTCGTAGATATCCAGCAGGAGCTGAAGCTCAGTCTGTATGGCATTCTCAGCGTCGGAACGTCCCTCCATCTTCAGCAGCAAGTTGCTGACCCAGACCGTAAGGCAGTCAACCAGACAGACATCGTAAAGGTCGTCAACTGATTCTAGTGCCGAGGCCAGGTCGATGGGTTCCTCGAGTGTGCTCCACTCGGATGGCCGACTGAGCCTGTGCTGGGCGATGCGGTGTTCCATGTCCTCGTCCAATGCCTCCGCTGTGGCCACGAACAGGACTCTCCTGTACTGACTGGCCAGCTTCTCAGCCAAGCTACTCTTCCCCGATCGGGCTCCGCCAAGAATCAGAATCAGTTCCTTGTTCAATTCAAACTCCCGAGGGCACTAGTCACTTGCCGCTAAAAGCACGGCGCTCAGAGCTTCGACCAATACACGGTTTTCATCCATAGTTCTCACACCAACCCTGATGTACTCGGGCAGACTAAAGGAGGTGCAGTCCCTTACGCACACTCCGTGCTGAGTAAGGAGTTCCCGACGTACTCTGGCAGCCTGACCAACTTTCAGTAGAAGGAAATTCGCCGCGCTGGTTGGGCACTCCAGACCCAGAGATGAAGCTGCGCTACGCAGGTACTCTTTACCTTCTCTCACAGCCTCGCGGCCATTGGCCACGTGCTCGGGGTCCCCAAGGGACGCAATTCCGGCTGCTTGCGCCAATGAGTTAACGCTCCAGCTGTACTGGTATCTCCTGACCAGATCGGCAGCCTCAGCAGGAGCCATCAAGAACCCGAGACGCAGTCCTGTCAGGGCGTGGTCTTTTGTCATGGAACGCAAGAGCGCTACGTTTCCCATCGAAAGCAACTGTACGGAGTCCCAGCTGGCGTCTACGAAAGGCAGATATGCTTCGTCCAGCACCAACAGTCCTGCCTCCCCCAATGCGCCTGCGATTCCGCGCACTGCATTCTTGCCAAGGAACACACCAGTTGGATTGTTGGGGTTACAGAGAAAGACAACCTTAGGTTTCAGCTTCTCAATCTCGTCGATGGCCCTGGTCAAGTCCCAGTGGAAGCTTGCACCCTGTGCAGATATCGAGACCGGCTCCACGCCTTGGAGTTGGCATGCGGCAATGTATTCGCCGAAAGTTGGTGTGAACACCGCTGCATCGTCAGTGGGCCTCAACAGGGCACCTGCAATCACGTGAATGAGTTCCGTGGAGCCATTGCCAACGACTATTCCGTCGATGTCGACACCGTGCATCCTGCTGATACACCTTCTGAGCTGGGTACAGTCAGGATCAGGGTACGCGGCCAGTTCCGGGCACCGAATCGCTTCCAGGGCTTTAGGTGATGGGCCAAGCGGATTGATGCTGGCACTGAAGTCGATGACCTCTCGGGGATCCAAGCCTAAGGTCTCGAGCTCAGCAAGATTCAGTCCGCCATGAACCGGTCTTTGGTACAGGTGAGGGTCTAACACTGTCTTCAACTACCAACCACGCCGCGAACAGCGATGAGTACAATCGCAATTGCCGCGCCAAGTCCGGCGACCGCGTAAGCCACACGTACTGAGGTACCGATGTCTTCGGCATTCGGCTCCCTAAGTCCCTCGCCGATTCGGTAGTGCGAGGTTTTCTCGAGGACAACCCCTAAAACGCCAGCCATCCCACCGATTGTCCATCCAGCATTGGGACTATCAGTGAGGACACGCCCACGCCAAGCCCAGGTCCAGCCCCTTCCAATAGGAAGCCCGTGCAGCGAGCCTGATGCCAGAATGAGCAGTGCGCTAATCCGAGCAGGAATGATGTTCAATAGATCGTCCAGTCTCGCGGAAGCCTTGCCCAAATACTCATACGGTCCTCGATACCCAACCATGCTGTCCAGCGTATTGACCGTGCGGTAGATAAAAGCGCCCGGTAGGCCGAATACAGCGAAGGCCAGCCACGGGGCGATGTAGCTGTCGGTGGTGTTCTCGGCCAGAGATTCAATTGCCGCGGCTGCTACGAGAGATGGACCGAGGTCATTTGGGTCCCGGCTGACCAAACTTTTCAGTCTGACCCTTGCTTCATCCATGTTGTTCAAATCCATCGCTTCACGCACACCGGTGCCTGCACGTGCGAGTCCAGCGACCGCGAAAGTAGTGCTCAGCAGCAGTCCGCCGCCAAAGACGTAGGGAATGGGGCCCAACTCGCGGAGACTTATGGCCGCCAGCCAAGCGAGAACACCAATCACGGCGGGCAGCGCAGTCGCCATACAAGTTCCCCATGCGAATGCAACCCAACTGCTTGGGCTCCCCTTTACGACTCGCTCGAGCAAGGCAATGAGCTTGCCAATCCAGACTACGGGGTGTACTCGTGCCGGCAACTCGGGTAGGAGCAGATCCAAGGCGAGAGCGATGAGCAGTACACTCGCATCGAGATACCACTCGGTTGTCAAAATGTTCCATTCCACTTGGTCCTGCCCTGCTCACCAGATGAGGAGGACAAGGGCTGAAGTGAACACGTCCGCTGAGAATACGTGAGTCAGTAGGACGGCCGAGAACAGCACTGAAACTTCAGCGATTTCGATCACGGCTCCGTAGACATCGCCTGTGACGCCTCCGAGGAGCTTGGAAGACCATGCGCCGATCCCCACTGCGACGACGCCAGCAACTGACACGAGTAGCAGGCCTGCAAGACCTGTCAGCATGAGAGTCAAGAGGACCGTCGCCGTCGTCGGAAGTATACGTCTGGCTATGCCTGTGAGTCCCATGAACGGAGTCCCGATGCCCCATTCCCTTACGTATGGGAACCTTTCCATTGTCACCAGGACAGCCCAACGAGATATGGACGGGAAGATCACAAGTACCGGCAGGCGACTGCTGGCCGGCAGTGCCATGACGGCAGACAATTTCAGGATGAGGAGGCACACCACGCCGATGACTGCAAACGCTCCAACATTAGGATCTTTCAGTATTTCCAACCTCCTGCTACGGCTGAAACCGCCCAGGAGACCGTCGCAGCAGTCCATAAATCCATCCAGGTGGAGTGCCCTGGTGGCAACCACAAGGGCCACAACAATGACAGACGCCGATAGGAGCGGTGGGACCGAACCAGGCCTTTCGCTGAATACTGGGAACCCAAAGTTCATTGCTAACTCAGTCGCACCGAGAATTGCGCCAAGAAGCAGTCCGACGACCGGGAACCAGGCACGAGCGGAAACGAAGTCACTTCGGTCGACTCCTGGAGCAACCGGAAGGATCGTCAGGAACCCGATAGCGGAGCGCAGTCCGATCATGTGCCCTCTTCATCCCCGGGTTCAGGCTGAGGGTCTCTGTCGGAGACGCCTGCATCGGCAAATGTAGCCATCTCGGAGAGACAAGCAGCCGCCACATTGACAATCGGCATCGCCAGCACTGCTCCGGTTCCCTCTCCCAGGCGCAGGTTCAAGTCCAGCAGCGGTGACAGTCCAATCCATGAAAGCATGGTCCTGTGTCCTCTTTCGGCAGAGACATGGGATGGAACCAGGTAGTCGACGACGCGCGGCGAGAGTTGGTGTGCGATAAGGGCAGCGGCGCCGGATATGAAACCGTCCACCACGACGGCGCGGCGCATCATTGCGCCACCCAGTATCACGCCCGCCAGCACGCCGATCTCGAAGCCGCCGACCTTGGACAGCACGTCAAGCCCGTCGCTGGAGTCAGGCGAATTGGCTTCCAGTGCCTGGCGGACCACCTGGATCTTCTGCTCGAGCTCTTCAGGGGAGCGGCCGGTGCCTGCGCCTGTCGTCTCCTCTGGAGGTCGACCGGTTATGACCGACGTTATCGCGCTCGACGCTGTGGTGTTTCCTATGCCCATGTCGCCGGTGGCGATCACGTCGTTGCCGGCATCTGCGAGTTCTATAGCAAGGCTGATTCCCTCCAGGAGACAACGTTCAGCCTGTTCGCTAGTCATGGCCGGCCCCCGACTGATGTCTCCCGTACCTCTGCCGATCTTCAGGACCTTAATGTCCGGATGCACTGGCAAGTCGGATGACACCCCCGCATCGACAATGACCTGTCGCACACCAAGCTGCCTGCACATCACGCTGATGGCTGCCCCGCCCGATAGGAAGTTCATCACCATCTGTGCGGTGACCTCCTGCGGGTAGCCGGTAACGCCCTGAGAAACGACTCCGTGGTCGCCCGCGGCAACGACGACGACCCTGTCTCGAATCGTAGGAGTTTCAGTGCCGAAGATTCCCGCAAGTTGAACTGAGAGTTCTTCAAGGCGACCGAGACTTCCAGGCGGCTTTGTGAGGGACTCCTGCCGAGCCAGGGCGCGACCCTTGGCATCCTGATCCGGGGGAGATATCCGTTCAATGGCTTCTGAAATTGTCAGTTGACCATCTGTCATTCAGACGCCCCCCTCATGTCCCTGCGAAGGACCGATAAGCCACACCTGAGGGCAGCCTGTCGATTCGTCAAATCGCACCTCTGTTTCGACTCCGAAAACGGTCCGAAGGTTGTCGGCTGTGAGGACAGTTGCGGGTTCACCCTCGTGAACGATGCTCCCGTTGGTCATCAGGGCGAGTCTGTCGCAATACCTGCCGGCGAGCGATACATCGTGCAGTGCAACGACAACGGCGACACCTCGGTCGTACGCTTCGTCCTTCACAGTTTCCATCATGGACAGCCTGTGCCTGAGATCGAGGCTCGCCGATGGTTCGTCCAGAAGCAAGATGCTTGCCTGCTGGGCGAGTGCGCGAGCGAGGATCACCCTCTGCCTCTCGCCCCCTGAAACTCGGTCGAGCTGGCGGTTCTCGAACCCGACTGTCTCGGTACGTGCCATCGCCTCGCGTGCAATCTGGCGATCAGATCGGCCTTCAAGTTCAAAGCGACCCAGGTGGGTATACCTACCCATGAGGACAGTTTCCAAGGCGGTGAATGGATGGACGGCGTCGTGCTGAGGCATGTAGGAGATTCGCTTCGCACGTTCGCGCGGGTTGAAGGTCGACAGTTCGGTATCGCCCAGCGAAACCGACCCGAAGTCAGGTCGCACAAGGCCCGCGAGAACACGGAGCAGCGTGCTCTTCCCTGCCCCATTTGGACCGATCAGACCTGCTACTTGACCTGGTCGAGCCGCGAACGAGACTGACTTGAGGACCCTCACACCGCCCAAGCTCAGCGAAACTTCAGTTGCAGCGAGAGAAGCCCGCTGTACAGCCACTACCATCGCTCTGCTCCGTCAGGAACAAGCGGTGCCGTGAGAAGAGCAGTCGGAAATGCGGCGACACGCGCTTTAACGTGTGACCGCAGCAATACGCCGACCATTTTGAGTGTTCGGCTTGCCGTAGATCGCGATTCGCAGCGATTACTTGCTAGTACGTGGGTGCACCTACGCACCGCTTCTCTGGAAGCAGTCCCCAAAACAAAATCCCCGCCGCTCTTTGCGACAGGGATTGCATTTGCTGGTCTCGCTTCTGCTTGCGCGGTGACCAGAGCCTGAGGCGCTCCCTGGGACGAAGAGCGGCCACTCAGCCCTGCCCGGCAGGTCTCCTGGCTCCCGGATCATCGCAACTCCCGCGCCTTCCCGTCCTACTAACGGACAGTGGCTTCTGCGAGGTGGCTAGCCGGTTACAGTGGCGCCTCCGCAGCGGATTCTCACCGCTTTCCCTATTCACGTTCGCTCCACGAACGCACCGGGCTGGGTTGGCCTTTCTTGGCTGCGGCGATACTATCAGCGGGCTGTTAGACTGTCAATAAATGGTGTAGAAACTCGCAAGCGGACAGTACACTCACCGCAATGTATCGATGAGGGGAGTCTTGAACCTGCCGAAATTTCCAAAGGATCGTTTCCAGAAACGGGATGTTCTACTAGCGCTTGTCGAGGAGGTACGAGAAGCAGTGTCAGCTTCCGCTGACGAGTCGGAGAGTATAGGTACTCTCGCCCCAACAGCGGTCGAGACCATCCGGGAGGCCGGACTATTTACCCTCAAGTTGCCGGAGGTTCTTGGAGGAGCGGAGGCCGACCCGGTTACCCAGATCGAAGTCATCGAGGCTCTCTCATACATAGATGCTTCCGCCGGCTGGTGCCTGATGATTGGGGCGACCGCAATTGGCCAGCCAGGGGCGTTTACAGATGACGAGGCGGTCGCGCAGATCTTCGGGGGAGATCGGATCCCCACGGGTGCAACGTCGACGGCGCTCAAAGGGATCGCGACTCGTGTCGACGGCGGGTACCTGCTGACTGGCCGGTGGCCCTTCGCCAGTGGCGTCCGTCATGCCATGTGGATGACTGCCGGGGCAGCCGTCAAGGACCCCAAAGATGGGGAGCCCGCCCGCCTTTCCATGGTATTCCCGGTCAAGGAGGGACACATTCACGACAACTGGCATGTGACTGGACTGGAAGGAAGCGGCAGCAACGACATCTCCGCCAACGACGTATTCGTGCCTGAGTCGTTCACGTGGGACTCGGCAGTGTGGAAGCCGAAACGAGGCGATGCCATCTATCGGATGGGAAGGCCGGGATTTGTAGCGAATGAACATTCAGGGGTGGCTCTCGGAATCGCGCAGCGAGCGCTCGACGAGATTGTGGGGCTGGCACCTGCAACAAAGCGGGGCAATCCTCCGGTGTCATCACTGGCAGATCGTGAGGCGTTTAGAGGAGACGTAGCCGCATGTGACCTGAGACTTCGCGCCGCCCGCTCTCTTGCGCACGAAGTGTTTGAGCGAGCATTCCAGATTGCGAGCCAAGGCCTTGTTCCGGACGACGCTACGCAGTCTGAAATGAGGGCAGTCTCCACCTACGTTACCCAGGTGGCAGTGGAGGTTGCCACCACGGCGTTCCGTTATGCGGGTGGCTCCGCGATCCATCGCAGCAATATACTTCAGCGATGCCTCCGTAACATCAACGCCGCTGCACAGCACTTCATGGTTAGCGACACGGCCCTGGAGAATTACGGCGCGACTCTTCTGGATGTATCTGAAGTAAAGCCGATGGCATAGTGCCACTTGAACCGCATGAATTGTCGAAAAGTGCAGGTCTTGCCGTACTCCAAGTTTAGCCCGCTCCTGGTCAAGAAGAACACTCGCTGTGCCCGACGACAGCGATAGCTTAGCAGGGACCGCGACTGCTCAACGCACTGCGTCCAGAGTCCAGGCGTTCAGTGCGCTCAGACATCGAAACTTCCGACTGTACTGGTTCTCCGGCATTGGCCAGTCAGCAGCCTTAGGCATGCAGTTTCTCATTCTTGGGTGGCTGAGCCTCGAACTGACTGACTCGGCCGCCCAACTAGGCATCGTAATAGCGCTGTACGGCGTACCGAACCTGGCAATGCTGACTGTTGGCGGTATATTCGCTGACAGGGTTGACCGGCGGTGGCTGCTGTTCATCAGCAGAATACTAGTGATGGCCTTGATCCTCCTTGTGGCCACACTTACCGTGCTCGAACTGATCTCGATTTGGCACATCTACGGAATCGCATTGGTCCTTGGGACTATTCAGGGATTGAATATGCCCGCGCAGATGGCGATCGTACCGGACCTGGTCGACGGACAGGACATACTCAATGCGACCTCACTGAACATGGCGGTGTTCAATACGGGACGCATCATGGCTCCTTCACTGGCTGGACTGATAATCGAGTACGCAGGCATGGGGTACGCTCTCTATCTCAATGCAGCCTGCTACGCCGTAAGCTGTATTTTTCTCGTCATGCTGCGGAGTCTCGGTCCGAGCAGGCATCCTGAACAGACCAATGTCATTCGCGATCTGAGGGACGGCATTCGTTTCGCGTCCAACTCGCCCATTGCCTTCACTTTGGTGGGTTTGAGTTTCTCATTTGGGTTCTTCGGAGCATCGTACGTCCAGGTGCTGCCGGCATTTGGCCGAGAAGTACTCAACATGAACGCGGACGGGGCGGGATTCCTTCTCACAGTGGCGGGAGTTGGATCGCTGGTTGGGAGCCTCGCCATCGCGTCATTGGGCGACATCAGGGGGAAGAACCTGCTCCTGCTTGGCATGATCTTCACCTTTGGGATCACTCTTCTGCTCTTCGCGATATCACCCATCTACCTGATCTCGTTAGCGCTACTATTCCTTACAGGAGTGGGGTTTACGGGCTTCATCTCAGTTGGTACCACAATCCTGCAGATCACAACCCCTCCTGAGCTCCGCGGGCGAATGATGAGTTTCTGGCTCAATGGCGCTGCGATGCACTACATAGGCGCCCTGCCGCTCGGGTACGTTGGCGAAAATGTGGGCTGGACCGTATCCCTGGGAGGAGGAGCCATTGCCATGATGGCGGTGGTGCTCTGGCTCGGTGTTATCAGGTCGCCGCTGCGCCGGTTGCGCGTCTAGGTAGTCCCAATCGTTCGAGCTGCGGGGCAGCTTCCGCTCATCTCAGGACTTACCACCTTGAGACGCATCTATGGGAATCACGAGTATTGTGAGGTCACTGAACTCGCAGTCCTCGGCGGCAAGGGACTCGATCGTGTAATCGCTGATGCTCTCTTCAGGCAGTGACAGCCTCTGGAGAACTCTGACCTCTGTCCCAGCGCCAATGCCTCGCTCCATCAAGTGAGTGGCGATCCCTGTTGGCATCAGATCGAACGGGCGCGGCAGTACAATCAGGTTACGACGACGCTGTCGGAGCATCTCAACTAGCTCCTCGAGGCCGTCCTCGTGTCCGTCACGGACATGAAGGGTCACGAAAGTAGAAGACTCCATTGTCAGGCCAAGCCGAGCGCACGCTACCTGCACAGAGCTTATTCCCGGTACAAGCGTTACGTTTGCCCTCCGACGGACGCGATCCAGCAACTCTTTCGCGGAGAAGTTGAGATCACCCCAGGCACAGACCACACACTTCTTCCCCAGGTCCGCGTGAACCGCTAGAGTGGACAGCACGTCCTCCTGGTCCCTGTAGCGCATTGGCAGCGCCTCACCACGAATCCAGGGCCGAACGGGGCCCAGTACGGTCTCGAATCCGGCTACGTAGTCGGCCTCGCGGATCGCGTCCCGGGCCTTGATGGTCAGCAGGTCGGGATCGCCTGGTCCAACGCCCACAATGGTTATCGTTCCCAACTTGTGACGTTCTCCCCTGCTACTTGCTGATCTGAAAAGACTACTCCGCCGTCAACGACACGCCGGTCGTGAACCTGTCTGATACCAGGAAGGCGTTCACGGGCCTGTAAGGTCGCCCACTTTGTCAGCGCAGGATCATCGTCGAACATCATTCCAAGCACGGTACCACTATGTGCGACGTTAACTCCGAGAGCTCCGAGGTCTCTAGCAAGACTCATAACGGCTTCCAGCTGAGGCTTGTAGAGCACCTGCTGATTGGCAATCGCACTGAGCGTAGAGCCGGCCGCCACGTCCTCTGCACGACTTCCCTCAATGCCGTGGACTACGAGGTCTAGCGCCTCTCCGAATCTTGGCTCCAATTGCCGAAGTGTGTCCTCCCTATCGACATTGTTGAACTCGAGAGTGTCGACATTGCCGCCAAAGTCCAGCACCACCACTCGCATGGACGGAGCGGGACCGAGTGACCTGGCAACCGTACCGTTCCTGTGATCGAACATCGATATTCCAGGAAGCATCAGGCCGTCGCTCGGCTCTATTGATAGAGCGAGACGTCCGATATCTCTTGGAGTCATTGCATCAGACCTGCCTAATGCGGCAGCTACCGCTGCTATAGACGCCGATACATCGGCAGTACTGCTTGCCATCCCCTTTCCGCGTGGCAGCGAACTCGCCAGACTGAGTTTGACGTCCACGTCCGACCGCCGGAAGTGATCCAACGCCAAATGCAAGGCCCGGCGAGCTTTCGGCGCGTTCGAAGGGGCACAGATTTTGCCGCTTCCGGCTGTGACTTCGACGGACGCCGACGCGTACATGTCGATCGGACAGCTAACCAGAAAGTGATTTCCGTCGATTAGACCCTGTACGAGTTCGCCGCAAGTCCCTGGAGCCTTAGCGGTTGCCCTTGCCACCCGAGTTGCCACAGGTATCATCAGTCTTTCAGTGACCGACGCACGTAACTTTCGGGACGAGACAGAGTCACGCTCAGAACTCCAGGCCAGGCTGTGCCTTGATACCCTGCTCCTTGTAGGGATGCTTGATCTCACGCATCTCGGTTACGAGGTCAGCGAACTCGACTAGTGCGTCGGGTGCATACCTGCCCGTGATGATGACGTGAAGCATGTGCGGCTTGTTCCTCAGAGTCTCAATGGCGTCCTCGACCGGTATCCAGCCGTAATGAAGTGGGTAAGTGAACTCGTCGAGGATTATCACGTCGTGCTCATCTGACAGGATTGCCTGCTTGCAGATCTCCCACTGTTGCCGCGCCAGGTCTTCGGTGTGGTCCATGTCCTTGGAGAGCCAGGTGAAGCCGTCGCCCAATGCATTGATCGGTATTCCCAGCTTGTCTGCGGCCCGCTTCTCCCCGAAGCGGGCTCCCGTATGCTTCAGGAACTGGAACATCTGGACCCGCATGTTCCGGCCCCAGGACCGGAACAGCACGCCGAGCGCAGCGGTAGTCTTGCCTTTCCCGTTACCCGTGTTCACGACGACCAAGCCCTTGTTGATGCGTGGCCCCTTTACGGACTGTGGTTCTCTGGTCGCATCCGTGTCAGTCGTCATTGAGACCTCCCAATGTTTGATATTCATCCATGCTTTGATGACAGGTCCTGTCCCAGGAGATAAGCGAAACCCACGGCAGTAAGGCCCCAGGTCAGCAGGTGGCCGACCAGAGACACATGATTGAACTCCAGCAGCAGTTCGGCTGGCACTTCGACCGGATCAGGATTCCCGGGGATGATCCAGAAGATGACCAGCACGAACGCCCCATACACAAGCGCTGTCAACCCGTAGAGGCGCAGGCGCGTGATCTCCGACTGCACGCTGCCGTTTATCTCGTTCACAGCGAGTATCACTCCGGCTATCCCCAGTGCAGACAGGGCATAAAACAGAAGGTGGAAACCCTGCCTGAAGATGAGAGTGTCTTCGGAGCCAACTCCCGGCGGCACGAAGGGAAACTTCAGTGAAACCAGGAACGAAAGCGCCCAGAAGCCAAGTAACCCTGCGACAATCGCCAGTGCTATTGGTGCAGAGTCCGGCAGGGCAAGCCGAAGAAGCCCATAAGCTCCCGCAAACACCAGTCCGAACACTGCGCCCAGGATGCTCATTCCAATTGCCATTCCAACGCGCTGTGCTCCGAGTGAGACCAAGGGGGGCTCTTCCTCTGCCTGCGTGCCTGCCGGCAGTGCGGAATTGGCGCGTTCTTCCTCAAGGGCTATGGCGCGCTCTATGACCGGAACGGTGAAGATGTTATGAAACACCCCCACAATCAGCCCAGCGACGATACCCACCAGCACGGCGCGTAGAATTACACGTTGCATTTCTGATACGCCTCCCCCTTTGCACAGCCCGCCTTCCGGCCAGTCCAAGACCTCAAATTACAGAAAGGACCTAGTGGCACATCAATGCAACGTGCCTGCCGTGGTGGAAGAACTCGTGCACGTAGTTCATCACTGCTCCACCCTCGCCGACGAAGGCGGCTGCGTGGACACTGCCATCAACATAGCCCATCGCGTACAGAAGTACAGTCGCCCCCGCCATCCACGGAACGACACCCATTGCCTTTCGTGCCAGGTCACCTGAGTCTCTTGCCAACGTTGTCATAGCGTTACCTCCTCTAGTTTCCGCTAACTGCTGTGGCCGCAAATGGTACCGATAACTAAATGGGATACTTTTCCCTTCTACGCTTGAGCATCCTTGCTGTTTTGAGCCTGACGAACCGCAGCGCTGATCGCTGTCGCTCTAAGGTCGTCAAGAGGGACATACTCCCCTCCCAGCGCTTCTGCCACGCGGCTTACCAGACCAAAACGGTTTGAGTGTGGCGAAGGATCCAGGACTATGGAATGAACCTTCTCAATCTTCAGGCCCTCGCAGATTCTCAGAGCCTCCTCGAACGGGTCGACCCCTGACACGCTGTTTCTGATTCCCACATTGGCCCTGCAGTCCGAAACTACAGCGAGCAGGGGTGGAGTATCCGGGCTGCGCTGGCGCTGCTGCCTGATTAGTCGCTGGGCATCCTCAAGTGCCTGCGCCATCGGCGTTCTACCGCCGGTCGGCAGGTCATGCAGTCGCTGCTGGGCGAGCCTGGGGCTGTCGGTCGGCGGCAGTACCACCTCAGAGGTCGTGCCGCGGAACGCGATCATGGCGACGCGGTCGCGTCTCTGGTACGCGTCCATCAGTAGCGACATGACTGCTCCCTTCACTGCCACCATTCGCTGGTGCGCACCCATGGACCCGCTGGAATCCACCAGGAAAACCACGAGGTTGCCTACCCTGGATTCCCGCACCTTCTGCCTGAGATCCCATGGCTCCAGGTTAAGTGCCAGACTGTTGTCGGTGAGAGATCTCCGTCGCATCTGAAAGGGTGCAGCCTCTCGAAGAGTGGCATCCAACGCCAGGTCGGTAACGCCCTGCTGGGGAACCTCGGCACCCACATACCGGCCCCGTTGGTCGCGTACTCGGCTCGTCGTTCGTCTGCCATGACTGGCGCGAGACTGCTTGTCGTGGGAGTCAAAATTGAGGGGTCTTACCCTGAAGAGTTCGCCGGTGGCGAAAACATCCTCGTCAGTGCTGGCCTGACTCTCCTCGGCATCGGGCATATCAGGGGGATCAAGGTCACTCAGCGTGGACTCCGGCTGCTGCCGTTCCGATTCCATGAACTGCTCGGCCATTTCCTGCAGACGTTCATTGTTGAGTTCAGGTTCGTCGAACGGCTGCCGCCGCATTCGATGCAGTAGGGCCATCTCAGCAACCCGCACGACATCCTCGGTTATGACCTTAGTCCTGCCTTCGTATGCAGCCAGGGTCTGGGAAGCCTTGTAGATAACGATGTCGGCGCGCAGCCCATCTACCTCGTGGCTGGCACATAGCTGAGCGATAAACGTGACCAGCCCGTCGTCGACGACTACTGACGGGAGCAGGTCCATCGCAGTTCGGATTCGCTGGCGCTCGTCTTCCTCGTCCAGTTCCCACTCACCCAGGAATGTGTCGGAGTCGGTTTCGAATGCGATGCGCCTTCTTATAACATCCGCCCTGAGGTCGGTGTCCTGAATATGATCAATCTCAACGGCAAGTCCGAAACGATCGATGAACTGGGGGCGTAGATCTCCCTCCTCGGGATTCATGGTGCCGATCAGTAGGAAACGAGCCGGGTGGGCAAACGAAATGCCTTCACGTTCCACGAAATTGCGTCCCATGGCC
The DNA here is from genome assembly GCA_965116405.1 of Dehalococcoidia bacterium. Lineage (GTDB taxonomy): Bacteria > Chloroflexota > Dehalococcoidia > Lucifugimonadales > UBA1123 > VXRN01. Next base: position 3,025,548 of record OZ220685.1, on the reverse strand, counting down.
GCCGAGTCGAGAAGTACGTCCACGACGTGATCGTTGAGCAGATTGACCTCATCGATGTACAGGATTCCACGGTGTGCTGAAGCAAGCAGCCCGGGTTCAAAGCTGCGACGACCCTCCCGGATTGCCACCTCGATGTCGAGCTTGCCCACGACCGCCTCTTCCGTGGCACTAACGGGTAGCTCCACCAACCGCACCTGCCGGTCAACTGCACTGCGGTTAGCCTCCGTGCAGAACTCGCAGCCATCAAAAGGCTCCAACAGGCTGCAGCTGTAGGCGCATCCCGCTACTACTTCGATCTGTGGGAGCAGAGCCGCCAGCGACCTCGCCGCTGTGGACTTTGCAGTACCCTTCTCACCCCTGATCAGAACTCCACCAATGGCCGGATTGATGGCATTGAGGACGAGGGCCAGCTTCATACGTTCCTGTCCAACAATCGCGCTGAACGGAAAGACACTGTCTTGCGAGCTATGTGAAACGCCGCTAGTCATGCGACTCCCTGCTCCTGCCGCTCTTCAAGCAACGCCTCCGTCCTGAGGTAGACCCGACGAAGTTCGTCCAACATCTCTTGAGGAGGGTCTTCCCACATCTGCCGGTCTGCGGCCTCCATAAGTCGCTCGGCAATGGCCCTTAGCGCCCACGGGTTGCTTTGCTCGAAGAACTGCTGCATCCCGGGGTCGAGTGCGTACTTCTCGGTTACTTCCTGATACATCCAGTCGTCGATGATTTCGGCGGTGGCGTCGTATCCGAACATGTAGTCCACTGTCGCGGCAAGCTCGAACGCTCCCTTGTAGCCGTGACGCTTCATTGAGTCCATCCACTTCGGGTTGACCACCCGGGATCTGAAGACCCTTAGAGCCTCCTCCTTGAGGTCACGAGTGCGCAGGAGGCTTGGATCCGAGGAGTCTCCGAAGAACTGGCGAGGGTTGCCGCCTGAAAGCACTCGGACTGTCGCGATCATGCCGCCATGAAACTGCATGTAGTCATCTGAGTCGAATATGTCGTGCTCGCGGTTGTCCTGGTTCTTGGTAGCCACGTCGATGGCCGCGAATCTACGTTGAAACTCTCTGACCGCGCTCACTCCATGGTGCTGCCGGCCGTAGGCGAATGAACCCCACGCGGTGTAGACATTGGCCAGGTCCTCATCGGACTGCCAACTGCCATCATCAATGGCCTGCAGGATTCCCGCGCCATAGCTGCCCGGCTTGCTGCCGAAAATTCTGAAGAGCGATTCGTCCTGGGCAATTTCAGCATCCGTGCCTGAGGCAATTTTGTCGTTGACTTCAGCAACGTAGTGCTTTCTGATGAAGTTCTGGTCCTCGGGTTCGTCAAGAATGGCGACCCTATGAAAGGCGTCGTCCATCATGATGATCAGGTTGTGAAAGGCATCTCTGAAGAACCCGCTTATGCGGACGGTAACGTCAACTCTTGGACGACCCAGTTCGGATAGAGGTATCACCTCGAGCCCCGTTACCCTCCTGCTCTCCTCTTGCCATGTCGGTCGAACGCCAATCAGGGCCAGTATCTGGGCAATGTCGTCACCGTGGGTCCGCATTGCCGATGTCCCCCACACGCTTATGCCGACCGACTCTGGGTATTCGCCCTCATCCTCCACGTACCGTGCTAAAAGCGAGTCGGCTAGCTGTCGGCCGATCTGCCAGGATGTCTCAGACGGAATACTGCGCGGATCCATCGAGTAGAAGTTGCGGCCCGTCGGGAGTACGCCCGCCATGCCTCGGGTAGGAGCGCCGGCGGGCCCGGGAGAAATGAAGCGGCCATCGAACCCACGCAGCAGCGCGTCGATTTCGTCCGTGGTGCGCTCCAAGGCCGGATGGATCGTCTCGCACACGTAGCGCAGTACGTCGGGTACCGCGCCGCATTCATCGAGTAGACCGGAGACGATACTCTCAGCGGCAGAGACCTCGAATCCCACATTGGCGAGGCGCTCGTACATCTCGCGGGAAAGTGCCTCAAGACGTTCTACAAGGTCACCAGCACTCCGTACCGGCGAGCTTCCATTCGTTCTGACAAGCGCCTCGGGCACCGAGTTGGCGTCGACCGGAGCGCCCCTGTCCTTGAGCAGAGCCTCGTAGTCCAGACCGAGGGCGTCTCCAATCGCATGTCTTATTCCCGGTACGTTGCCGTTGTTCAGCCTCGTCAGGGCAAGCAGCAGCCCAATGAGCATCTCGTCTCGTGGGGCCTCACCGAGCGTGTGGAGGCCGTCTCGTATCTGTGCATCCTTCAGCTCGCAGATATAGCCGTCGATGTGGAGGATGAAGTCGTCGAAGTCGTCGGGTATCTCATCCACGCCAAGATCTTCGTTGAGTCGAGCCCTCTGCACTACCTCCCAGATCTGTTGACGCAGCATGGGCAGTTTCTGCGGGTCCATGCCCTGCGCTCGGGCATACTCGTCCATTAACTGCTCGCACCGGGTGATGTCGCCGTAGCTGTCGGCAGTCGTCATGGCAGGCACGAGGTGGTCAATTATGACGGCGTGACCGCGCCGCTTTGCCTGAGTGCCCTCGCCCGGATTGTTGATGATAAACGGGTAGAAATGGGGAAGATCGGGCAGGCACACCTCAGGCAGGCATGAGTTCGAAAGTCCCACTCCCTTGCCCGGAGTCCACTCCAGCGTGCCGTGCTTGCCGAGGTGGACGACAGCGTCGGCACCGAAACCATCTCTGAGCCAGCGGTAGAATGCGATGTAGTGGTGAGTCGGCATCAATTCCGGGCTGTGGTAGATGGCGATAGGGTTCTCACCAAACCCACGGGGAGGCTGTATTCCCACGAAGACGCTCCCGAATCGCAGACCGGCCATGAACAGGTGGCCATCGTCGACGTAAATTGCCCCCGGGGGCTCGCCCCAATCAGCCTTCATCGAATCCTGCACACCTGAAGGGATGCCGGAAAACTGCGCCCTGTACTCTTCGGCGCTCACACGCCCTTCAGCATTTCGCATCTGTTCGGGCGTGAGGAAGTCTGCGTCGTAGGTGCACCGCTCGATGAGCCTTCGCATCAACTCGTCGCCGTCCGAAGGGATGTCCTCAACCGCATAGCCAGCATCTCGCATCGCCAGGAGAAGGTTGATTGCAGACGCTGGTGTATCCAGACCGACCGCGTTTCCCAGCCGCGATGCCTTGGTGGGATAGTTGCTCAGCACGATAGCGATCTTGCGCTCGGACACGGGAGTTCCCCGCAACTTCGCATAACGAGCCGCGAGGGCTGCCACCGACTCCGTACGCTCGGCATCTGGTACATAACGGCGCAGCTCACCTAATACTGTGCCGTTCTGTGAAACAGTTTCCTTGAAGGAGACGGGAACAGTGATGATACGACCGTCTAGTTCAGGAAGAGCGACGTTCATCGCGATGTCCAAGGGACTGAGGCCAATGTCCCGCTCTTCCCACACGGCCTGTGGCTCAGTTGTGACTATCGCCTGGAGTACCGGCACGTCGAGACGTTCCAGGATTGCCACGTCCCAGTTCTCATCGGAGCTGTTGGCGACGTGAGGACCACGGTTCTGGCTCATCGCGAAGCTCTGGGTGCAGACGACGACATCAACCGCAGCCCGACCCTCGCTGTCCATCAGGTACTTGCGGAACACCGCTCCGTCGTCCTCGCGGAGACTGGAGCAGAACACCGGGAGGGCATTGCAGCCGCGTCGTTCGAGCGCATCCACCATGGCGTCGACGAACTCGACATTCTGGCTAACCCAGTGGGCTCGATAGAAGAGCACTGCCGCGGTCGGTCTGCCGGGATCGCAGTACAGTTGCCTGTATTCGTCAGGTTGCAAGGCGTCTGGTCTTCTCGGGCGATATACGCCGTCCTGGGGCAAGGCCAGAGGGGGACCGTAGCCGTAGTCAGTACCCAGCAACTCATCGCTCAGGAACCGCAGCAGATTTTCCAGGTTGGCAACCCCGCCATGGTTCAGATACTCGAAGGCTGTCTGTGCCACGACTGGAGGCGTCGTCGAGCGCCTTTCGAATACTGCGTCCCGGTTCGGTTCACCAGAGCACACCACGAAGGGGATGCCACGGGTCCGGCACGCCCCTTCGACTTGCTTGAAGTGCTCACCCATCGCCCTGTCCCCGCCGAGGAGGCGGGCCAGCACGACGTCTGCCTCAGTCAGGGTCTCGCTCAAGAATCGCTCGAAGGCACCTTCTTCCTGGACCAGCACGAACGGGTTGAAGGCCAGCGTGTCGCCAAAATCGGAGGGCAAGTCAGATCTAACGCGATCAAGCGTCAGGATGTCAGTATCCGATGTGGTTAGAATTACGATCATTTGCCAGGCAAGTGCCTATGGACCAGTCCGGTCGTCATCTGTTGGACTCTCCGAATTGGCAACTCGCCGGCAGGCGTCGGACAAACAAAAACGCTCCGACTTTTCGGTGTCGGAGCGCATTCGATGGTCTATATCCGCCAGTCCGTTGGTGCCCTGGACCTGCAGACATGGAAGCGCTCCCACCAGCGAGAAGCCAACTTCCAACGCGCCGGGCAGGTATCCTGACTTGCGGATCGTCGCGGCTGTGACGCCTTCCCAGTCGAATCCATGTCGACCAGTGGCTGTTGTCTCAGCGCTACCCGCTTACAGTGGCGCGGCCGTGGGAGCTTCTCACTCCCTTCCCTGCTACCTGCGCGTTAGTTATGAAATTCCTATTAAAGTGCGATTTAACCTGTCCGCAAAGCTACCACCGACGCATGAGTGTGTCAACCCTGGCGCTCGCCAGGAATCACATGGGCTACTCGCCTGTGTACGCCTCGAAGTCGGCAAACTCTACGTCGCTGAACCTGTCTGGATACAGCAAGAGAGCTGTGTGTTCGATGCCCCTAACGTTCCAATGTGAAAGCGTGGTGTAGCGACGGGAGTCAACAAGGTGGACCATGTCGTTGGCGACGGCTGGGATTGCAGACAGTACGGGATCTGCGAGAATCTCGTCCCTGAATTCGGTACCACCGAAGTGCGGCGGCTGCGTTACGAGAATCACGTCTGGGCTCATGGCGACAATGGACTCAATGCTTATCTCTTTGTGAGATGAGAGTCCGTCTCTCGAGGCAGCGTTCACGCCTCCGGCGGTCTCGATGATGCCGCCCTCGGTGGTGCCTTCGCCCGCCGCGTAGATCTTGTCTGAGTATTTCGTGAGCGCAAGGACGACAGGTCGTGAATCGTCTCCAACTGGAAGGACGCGTTCTGTCACAAGGTTGAGTCTTCCCTCGATCTCGTCCGCCAGCTCAAGGGCCCTGTCCTCCACGCCTAACATGTAGCCAATCAGCAGGATATTGGGGATGTTCCCTTCCGCTGAACTCTCGAGGGCGGGACGCACGACAGTCACGCCTGCTTCTTCGATCAGCTTGACTATGTCAGCGTCGGTGTACTTGGAGACGATCACGAGATCAGGGTCTGCAGCCAGGACATTCTCCACTCCCTTCTGGTATATGGGGAGACTGGCAGCAAAGTCGGCAATGTTCGAATAGGCTGGGTCCGCGGTGTACTTTCCAACGGCGGCGATTCTGTCTGTACTCACAATCGCGAGTACCATCTCATCGTGACCGAGAGAGTAAGAGAGGATTCGTTGCGGTGGCTCGTCAATCTGGATGACCCCATCAGGCGTTTCAATCTGCCTCGGCCAGTCACGGTTCGAAGAGTCCACAATGCCTGCGACTGAGGGGTACGGGACGACCGTCGGCGTTGGTATCGGGGTTGCAGTTGGGTCGGGCGTCGCGGTTGCCGTGGGTGCGGCCACGACTACCGGTTCGGGCGTTGCGGTTGGGTCCGGCGCTGCCGTAGGCTCCGGTGTCGGTGAAGGTGGCGGTGGTGGAGTTGGTTCAACCGTTGCGGTCGGAGCCACTGTAGGAACCGGCGCGGTGGCCGGCTCCGAGCTACATGCTGCCAGGGCGAGCATGACCAGGGCCGCCAATATGAATGCCAGTTTTCCAATAGGTCTTGAAGTCATCGTAATCCTCGGTTTCGCTATCGGGCCGTACTAGAGCATCGTTGCTCGCGCCTTGTTCCGGGCGAGGAGCATTAGAAAGAAAGGGGCACCAGTCAGTGCGGTCACTACACCGACAGGAACCTCGGCAGGGTCTATAACAGTCCTGGAGAGAGTGTCGGCTGCCAGAAGGAACACACCACCTCCAAGAGCGCTGAGGGGGACCAGCACACGGTGGTCAGCGCCGACAATCAGGCGGAGAGTGTGAGGTGCTATGAGACCGACGAAGGCTATGGTTCCGGAGAACGCGACTGCGGCGCCTGTGATCAGTGAAGTCGAAATCAGGAGCGTGTTCCTGGTCAGCGCCACTCGGGCTCCCAGTGATCGCGCCTCTTCGTCGCCAAGCATTAGCAGGTTAAGGTCCCGAGCCAGGATCACTGAGACCGCGACTCCAGCGAGGATGAACGGGATGGAAAGTTGGACATCTGTCCAGGTAGATGCGCCGAGTCCACCGGCAAGCCAAAACAGCATCTCGCGCTGTGCCTGCAGGTTAGCCGTGAAGAGGATGATGGCCGAAATCACAGCCGCTATGAACGCACTGATTGCGACGCCCGCCAGAAGGAGGGCGGCCATCGAAAAGCGGCCGCCGACTGATGCGACGAGGTACACCAGAATAAGCGTGCCGCAGGCGCCGACGAATGACATGGAGGGCAGGGCAAGGGAAACGGCGCCACTTGCGCCGGTGGCAATTGCAATCACGGCTCCCAGCGCCCCTCCGGTCGAGACGCCTATGATTCCAGGGTCGGCCATCGGGTTTCGGAACAGGCCCTGCATGACCGCTCCCGAAACTCCCAGGGCCGCACCCACTACCAGGGCCAGCGTGATTCGAGGAAGCCTGATACTTGAGACAATTGCATGTTCAGTGTCTGAACCGCCTGAATGTCCTACACCCAGATACTCGAGGAGTATCGCGAAGACGACTGTGGGAGCCACGGAATACGGTCCTACCGAGGCCGCAGTAAGCATCAACCCCAGTGCCAAGAGAGAAAGGAGCGTTGCTCCAACTGCCAACTTCAGCAGTACAGGAGCTTCGGCGAGTCGTGGGAGGGTACGATACAATCTCGCCCCGGCGCGACGAAACAGAGTACCGAAAATTGACCTGTCTTCGTTGGAGCGCAGGTCCGGCGCCCCAGAGTCAACTGTCCGCAACAGAAAAATCCCCGCCGCTCTTTGCGACAGGGATTGCATTGACTGGTCTCGCTTCTGCTTGTGCGGTGACCAGAGCCTGGGGCGCTCCCTGGGACGAAGAGCGGCCACTCAGCCCTGCCCGGCAGGTCTCCTGGCTCCCGGATCATCGCAACTCCCGCGCCTTCCCGTCCTACTTACGGACAGTGGCTTCTGCGGGGTGGCTAGCCGGTTACAGTGGCGCCTCCGCAGCGGATTCTCACCGCTTTCCCTATTCGCGTTCGCACTGCGAACGCACCGGGCTGGGTTGGCCTTTCTTGGCTGCGGCGATACTATCAGCGGCCTATGGGCCTGTCAACACGCTGACTGGGTATCGTGGCATTCTGTTTACGATCACGAAAATCCTGTATGCTTTCAATCGTTTAGCCGACAGTTATTCGGGGAACAAGCTCACGTATGACACGTACCAGACCTGCAAGAGTCGTCATGATCCAGGGCACTGGGTCGTCTGTCGGCAAGAGCCTTATCGTCACTGGACTCTGCCGGCTGTTTGCCCAGGACGGTTACAGGGTTGCACCGTTTAAGGCCCAGAACATGTCCCTCAACTCGGCTGTGACTCCCGACGGTCTTGAGATCGGTCGCGCCCAGGCTGTGCAGGCTGAGGCAGCCGGGGTAGAACCAGAAGTCGAGATGAATCCCGTTCTCCTCAAGCCCGAGGGCAACAGCACCTCGCAGCTAGTGGCCATGGGGAAGATGCGTGGGAAACTCCAGTCCATGGACTTCCTGACTCGAAAGAAGAAACTCTGGACTGTCGTTGCAGACTCACTCGACAGCCTGAGGCAGCGCTACGACATCATCGTTGTCGAAGGTGCGGGCAGCCCGGCAGAGATTAATCTGCGATCTAGCGACATAGTCAATATGGCCATTGCCCTGCATGCTCGCGCTCCTGTGTTTCTCGTAGGAGATATCGACAAAGGCGGCGTGTTTGCCTCGCTGTATGGGACTGTCGAGTTGGTCTCCAAGGAGGAACGCGAACTCGTCAAGGGATTCGTCATCAACAAGTTCAGAGGTGACGTTGAGCTGCTAAAGCCGGGTCTCGACATGATCGAGGACCTCACCGATGTACCTGTCGCGGGTGTGCTGCCGTATCTTACGGACGTGTACGTACCAGAGGAAGACTCGCCGAGGATGGCAAGGGTGTCCGAACGGGATGTCCTTGGCGGCACTATCGACATTGCCATACTGGCCCTGCCTCACATGGCGAATTTCGACGAGTTCGACCCGTTGGCACGTCGCGATGGTGTACGGCTGAGGTACGTCAGACAGGCGTCGGAACTAGGTCGGCCTGACCTAGTTATCATCCCTGGATCCAAGACCACCGTAGACGACTTGACCGCGCTCAGGCAGTCTGGTCTGGAAGAGTGCGTGAGGCGACACCTGGAGGACGAACGCCCGCTCATCGGCGTGTGTGGTGGAATGCAGATGCTAGGGTCATCGATTCATGACCCTGACGGTGTTGAGTCAGACCAGCCAGTTGTAAACGGTTTGGGGATCCTGGACCTTGATACCCACTTCGAGAGCGACAAGACGACGACGCGGACCTGGGGAACGATCGTCGGGAATGCTGGACTTCTGGAAGGGGCAGTTGGGCTCGACTTCGCAGGCTACGAAATCCACGTTGGCGTAAGCGGCACTCGCGGTGATGCAAATCCGGTAATGACTCCCGGCGACGGTGGTGCACCGGTTGGGTTCATGGACGATAGCGGACGTGTTTTTGGCACTTACGTGCACGACCTCTTCAAGAACGATGCGGTGGTCGACCGAATTCTGAGCAACGTGGCGTCCATGCGAGGGCTGACAGGCCAGTACGGTGCAGAGGAATTCTCCCAAGAGGAGGAGTACGACAAACTGGCAGACTACCTGCGAGAGTGCCTGAACATGGACCTTATCTACAGTTCAATGGGGATTGAGTAATTGGACACTCTTTTAAGTATGAGTCGGTATATCGGCCGAAAGAGCCTTACACGACTTGCAGCTGGAACTGTCCTGGCTGGCCTCTTCGCTCTCGCGTGTAGCTCCCAGGAGGAGACGGCGACTCCGGTTCCCGATGCGCCGTTCAGGATCGGGGTTATGGACTCGATCACGGGAGTTGGCGAGACCTACGGCAACGTGGCCGCCCATGCAAAGCAGATGGCCGCTGACGAGATCAACGCCGCCGGAGGCGTGAACGGCCGCACGCTGGAACTCGTTATCGAAGACTCGAAGTGCAACGCACAGGACGCGATAACTGCCTTCCGTAAGCTGACCGATGTGGACGGAGTGAAGATCATTCTTGGGACGTCATGCAGCGGTGCAATGCTCGGCGTAGCTCCACTCGCTGAGGAGAACGGAGTGGTACTGTTCTCCGGTCTGGCCAGCAACCCTGACATTGCCGATGCTGGTGACTACATCTTCAGAACACAGATCAGCGACATCGAAGTGGGGGTAAGTACTGGCAACGTCCTCTGGTCGGATGGTGTGCGCACGCTGGCTACGATCACTGAAGAGACAGACTACGCAGAGGGCGTAAGGCGAACCTCGGTTGAGCGGTTCACGAAGCTAGGCGGGCAGATAGTGGCTGAGGAGCGATTCTCATCCGACATCACGGACTTCCGAACGCAGTTGACCAAGCTCTTCGAAGTTGATCCCGATGCGCTGCACATCTCCCCCCAGTCAGAGTTCGCGGGAGGTACGATAGTAAAACAGGCCCGAGAACTTGGCTATGACGGTCCCATCTATGGCGAGACCGTTTCGGTTGGCACCACGGCGCTGGAGATCGCAGGTGACGCCGCCACGGGCATGCGGGCTATAACGGCTGCCCCTGACCCCGAAAACGAGAAGGCGCAGCAGGTGATCTCGGACTTCAGGGAGCGCTACAACTACGTCACCCTCCCCTGGCACCTCGGTTCTGCCTATGACGACGTGTACATTACTGCCGAGTGCCTGAAGAGAACCGGCGATGACCAAGACGCCGACGGGTTCAGGGACTGCCTGTACGAAATAACCTGGACCGGAGCGATAGGGGAAAACTACAGCTTCGATGAGAAGGGTGAAGTTGTGGGTCTCTCGCGCGCGGTTGTCGAGATCCTTCTCCCTGCCGAAAGGACTGAGAATAACTACGGTTTCAAGGTCCTGGGTCTGGCTTCCGACTGGGCGGTCGACTCCAACTAGCGGTCCCCGGCTTCTTACCGCCCGTCACGCCTGCAGAGGCATCGATGGAACAAAGTCGCGTCCCCGTTCGTCTATACTGACATCACGCCCGAAAAGGGGGTACGTTTAGATGTCTAGACAGTCCTTTCTCCTGTTGGTAATTGTAGTTTCCGTAACGCTACTGGGTACATTAGTTGCCTGCGGGGGCGCCGAGGAATCTGCATCCTCGGATTGGCCGTGGGCACGAGCAACCTCCGATTCAGACGAATGGGAACGAATGGCGATAGCACCTGCTGCCCCTGCGCCGGCCGCGGCTTCAGCACCGGGACCCCAGGGGAGCCCTGGGATACCCGGCCTCCCGGGAAACCCAGCGGCGAGGGCGCAGTCCGCTCCCGCTCAGCCCGCAGCACCGGCTTCGCCAGCGCCAGCTGCCGCAGCGGCTCCCTCGGCAGCCCCCGTACTGAAAGAGGTCGTTTCAGAGGTTTCGGTAGAGGCATTGTCCGAAGCGCCTGCACCCGCGCAACTCGTCACACAGCGACGAATAATCATCCGCGAAGTCGATATGTCGTTGGTTGTGGATGAGATCCAAGAGGCGATCGACGAGATTGCTGACCTCGCCGATGAAGCCGGCGGCTGGGTTGTGGACAGCGGCAGATGGGCTCTTCATGGCGGCAGTATTAGCATCCGGGTGCCGGCTGAAGTCCTCGACGACACGATCAACGAGCTGCGAAGCCTGGCCACAAAGGTGGAGTCCGAAAACACAAGCAGCAGAGACGTAACCGACGAGTACGTCGACCTGGGGGCACGCCTGAAGAATCAGCAAGCGACCCAGGAGGCCCTACTAGGCTTGCTCGAAAGAGCCACAAATGTCGAGGCTGCATTGGCTGTCCAGCGGGACCTTTCCAAGGTACAGGAAGATGTGGAACGCCTCTCGGGAAGGATCAAATTCCTTGAGGAGTCGGCGGCGTTTTCGATCATCAGAGTGCACCTGAGCCTAGCTCCAGTCGAGGTAAACGTTGACGCGGGTACAGACCAGACCGTAGCAGTTCAAGAACCGGTGAAGTTCAGGGCGACATTCAGTCCGCCCGAGGGGATTGAAGACTACGTGATCACCTGGGACTTCGGGGACGCAACCGAGCCTCAGACCATCTACCGGACGGCTCCAACCCAGACTCCTGGCGAATTTACGACCGCGACGGTCAACCATGTGTACGGCACCACTACCGGCTCGCCGTTCATCGCTCAAGTGATCGTTACCGGTACGGGCGAGGGAGGGCTCATCGAGGGCAAAGACACACTGACGATCGCGGTGTCCGAGGTCCCCGTGATTGAGGTGTTCGCAGGCGACTGGATGGAGGCCGAACAGAACACGGAAGTGTCCTTCTCAGGCTCCTTTACGAGGCCCCAGGGGCTGACCGACGTCAGATACGAGTGGGACTTTGGAGACGGACTCCCACCGGTAACAGGTGACCTCCCAGAGGGCACCACACGGGCCTACGCCACTCACGTGTACCGCGATTACAGGCCTGAGCCTTACACCGCCAGACTGACTGTAACCGCCGAGAGTGAAGTCGGCCAGATTGAGGCAACGCGGACGGTCGAAGTGTTCGTCAGAGAAGAGCTCGGATTCGTAGTGGGCGGGTATGACTTCGCCGACAGCCTCAAGAGCGCTGTCAGGGGACTCTCAGAGCTTGTTCAGGGTTCAATGGTTGTCCTCATTTGGTTGGTGATTTTCCTGCCACTCTGGGCAATCGTAGGTGGAGTCATCTGGCTGATAGTCCGGGTGTGGCGATGGCGGAGGTCGAGGCGCGAGGGAGTGGTGACAGAGCAACTCACAGACTCGGCTTCCTGATGGCTGGCGACAACATGATCCGACACTTCACCGCCACTGGCTTTGTAGTGCACAAAGGCTGTGTCGCCTTGCACTGGCACCGCAAGGTCAAGGCGTGGCTGCCTCCAGGAGGACACATAGAGGAGAACGAAGACCCGGTTGAAGCCGTTCTGCGAGAGGTGCTCGAGGAGTCCGGCATCGAGGTCGAGGTCGTCCCAACGTCGCCAGTGATGGACCTCGCGTATCCTCAACAGGTGTTGCCGCCCTTCACGATCATGGTGGAGGACATTCACGACCCGGTTGATGGCTTTCACAAGCACATCGACATGATCTACTTCTGCAGACCTACCTCGGATGCTCCAGACGTAGCGGGCGGATGGCGGTGGGTGTCGAAGTACGAACTGGCAGAGATGAGTCCGCTCTCCGATGGAACGAGGCCTGCTGTGGCGCCTCCAGAAGATGTCAGACTGCTCGGAATCCAAGCAATTGAGCACGTTACCGGCGTTCCAAAGGCGCAGGCGTAGAGTCCCAGGCCACGGTTTATCGAGGCGTTGAATTCCTGTACACTGTGCACGCCTCGACATCAGGCACAGCCTGAGTCGAAAACGCAGAAACTCGGCCCGCGGACTCCCTCCGCGGGCGTGCTGAAAACGGGAGGAATTCATGCCGAATACTTTGACAGACAAGGTGGCCATCGTCACTGGCGCCGGCCGCGGGATTGGACGAGGGATTGCGCTTACCATGGCTGCCGAGGGTGCCAAGGTGGTCGTCAACGACCTCGGAGGTGCCGTGGACGGTACCGGGACTTCATCCAGCCCAGCCGATGAGGTTGTGGCTGAGATCAAGGCTAATGGCGGCGAGGCCGTCGCCAACTACGAGTCCGTCGCCACCATGGAGGGTGGCGAGGCCATCGTCCAGAGCGCACTGGACAACTATGGGCAGTTGGACATTGTCGTAACAGTCGCGGGAATCCTTCGCGACAGGATGATCTTCAACATGACCGAGGAGGAGTGGGACGACGTGATTGACGTCCACCTCAAGGGGACGTTCACAGTCGTCAAGTTCGCGTCCATACTATTCAGGCAGCAACGCTCCGGGCGGATCATCACATTCGCCTCCGAGTCGGGCCTGTTCGGGAATACGGGCCAGGGCAACTACGCAGCCGCCAAGTCAGGAATTGCGGGCTTCACCAAGGTCGTCGCCCGCGACCTCGGACGCTACGGCGTAACCGCCAACTCGATCTGCCCAAGGGCTTCGTCTCGCATGACCGCGACGGTGCCCGATGTGGCACGGCAGATGCGGTCAGGCCGGGAAGAGGCCGATCGAGCACCTGCGCCTGCAGGCCCGATGGACCCGGACGACATAGCCCCGTTTATCTGCTACCTGGCGAGCGACTTCGCCTCCGACGTAAACGGACAGACGTTCCTGGTGTATGGCGGCACCATCACGCTGCTCTCGCTGCCCAGGCGAGTCAGGACCATCTTCAACACTGACCAGTGGACGCTTGATGAGCTGAAGGAACTCGTGCCTCAGCAGATCACACGTGGTCTTCCGAATCCATCCCCTCCTCAACCGCCACGGCAGTAGAAGGGCGAACCGGAATAGACTCGCTGAGCTTTTGACATCGCAACACAACGGGAGACCAAATAATGGGAAACTTACTTGAAGGCAAGGTAGCCATTGTTACCGGATCGGGGCGTGGCATCGGAGCAGGAATAGCCAAGCTGTTCGGAGCAGAAGGCGCCAAAGTGGTCGTTAATGACCTGGGCGGCGCCGTTGACGGGACAGGCACATCCGTTGCTCCTGCAGACGAGGTGGTGGCCGAAATCCGGGACGCCGGTGGCGAGGCAGTGGCCAACTACGACTCCGTGTCCACGATGGAGGGCGGCGAGAATATCGTCAAGACTGCTCTCGACAACTTCGGCAAGCTAGACATAGTCGTGACCCCGGCTGGCATCCTGCGCGACCGCATGGTGTTCAACATGACCGAGCAGGAGTGGGACGACGTGATTGCCGTCCACTTGAAGGGCACTTTCACCGTCTCGAAGTTCGCGTGCATCCTGTTCAGGCAGCAGCGAAGCGGATGCATCATCACGTTCTCATCCACGTCCGGGCTGTACGGAAACTCCGGGCAGTCAAACTACGGCGCAGCCAAAGACGGCATTGCCGGGTTCACCCGAGCCGTCGCCCGCGACATGGGTCGCTACGGTGCAAGGGTCAACGGGATATCGCCGGGCGCGAACTCCCGGATGACCGCCACTGTGCCGGATTCGGCTCGAGCTATCAGGGCCTCTTCAGGTATCCAGGGCGCGTCCGGGCCAAGAGCGCTTGATCTCAGGCGAGAGCCTGAAGACATTGCGCCGTTCGTTACATGGCTTGCCTCGGACGAGGCCAAGGACGTCAATGGGTACCTGTTCCATGTGACTGGCGGCGAGATATCGCTAATGAACAACCCCGAGCCCGCACGAACCCTGAACAAGAACGGACGCTGGACCGTCGAGGAGATCGCCGCGATGTTCCCCGGCACCCTCGGCATGGACATGGTAAACCCGGCGCCCCGACAGGCTCCCAGGGAGTAGTCCCTACTTGGCGGTGTAACTGTGGACCCACTCGAACTCAGACGGATCGGAACGACGGACCTCGAGGTCACCTGTCTCGGCCTAGGCGGTGCGCCGATGGGCGGACTGTTCACACCGGTCGGCGCGCAGACAGCCGCTGAAACGGTCAGGCGGGGCTATGAGCTCGGAATCCGGTTCTTCGATACTGCCCCGCTTTATGGTCGGGGCAAGAGTGAGAGATTCTATGGAGAGGGCCTCGGAGGGTTTGAGCGGGGCAGCTATGTCTTGTCCTCGAAGGTCGGACGGGTCCTCGATCCCAACGACGACGCTAGTGGCGACGACGACATCTACGTCGAAGTACCGCCGTACGATGTCGTCTTCGACTTCAGCCTCGACGGCGTCCTGCGCTCCGTCGAAGAGAGCATTGAGCGTCTGGGACTCGAAAGGCTGGACATCGCGCTCATTCACGATCCTGACGACCACTGGGAGCAGGCTATCGGCGAGGCATTTCCGACGCTCGCGGATCTCCGCTCCCAGGGTGTCGTTGGCGCGATCGGCGCAGGTATGAACCAGTGGGAGATGCCAGCCCGGTTCGCACGAGAAGGTGACTTCGACTGCTTCCTCCTAGCCGGCAGGTACACGCTGCTGGACCATTCGGGGCTGGACGAACTCCTGCCTTTGTGTGAGTCGAAGCAGATCAGTGTGATCCTTGGCGGCCCCTACAACAGCGGCGTACTCGCGTCCGATCTCGGGCCGGACACAACGTACTTCTACCAGCAGACGCCTCCCGAAGTGCTGGAGACGGCAAAGCAGATCAAGGCGGTCTGCGACAGCCATGACGTGCCGCTAAAGGCAGCAGCTCTCCAGTTCGGCCTCGCCCACCCGGCGATTGCTGCCACGATCCCTGGCCCGCGCACTCCGGCTGAGGTCGAAGAGAACGTAGAGATGGCAGGATTCGAGATTCCGGCTACTCTCTGGTCGGACCTCAAGTCGGAAGGCCTGATTCCTTCGGAGGCGCCAACGCCCTCATAGACCCACCTCGGAGCAGTTCTTGAAGTCGTTCGCAATGACATTGGACCTTCGCGACGATCCCGACGTTGTCGCCGAGTACAAGCGATACCACCGGGAAGTGTGGCCCGAGGTGATTGAGGGTCTGAGGTCGGTCGGCATCCTGAAGATGAAGATCTTCCTCAAGGGCACACGGATGTTCATGTACATCGAGACCGAGGACGAATTCGAACCCGCGAGGGACTTCCAGGCATACACGGACGCCTCACCCCGGGCGCGTGAATGGGATGAGCTGATGCGCGATTTCCAGGTGCAGGTGCCGGGGGCTGCCGAGGGCGAGTGGTGGGCGTCGATGGAAGAAGTATTCGACATCGACTGGTTCTAGTAACTTGTTCTCAGTCGCAGAGACCATCGACAGCCACCACCACCTCTGGGACCTGTCACGTCTCGACTACCCCTGGATGCCCCCGGGACCAAGTGTAGTCAGGCAAAACTATCTCCCACCCGACCTCAAGCCTGAGATCGATGCAGTCGGCATTGGCAGGACGGTAATTGTTCAGGCACACCAATCGCTCGAAGAGGCGAGATTCCTGCTGGACATTGCAAACGAGACCGAATTCGTTGCAGGCGTGGTCGCATGGGTTGACGTGCAGTCGCCAAGTGTCGGTGACGACCTCGACTCGCTCGTGAAGCATGGTCCACTAGTCGGCATCCGTCACCAGGTGGAGGACGACCCGGACGACGACTGGCTGATCGCCGAGGAGTCCATTCGCGGCTTCAGGGAGATAGCCGCAAGAGACCTGGCGTACGACATGCTCGTCAAGCCTCGGCACATGAAGCACGTTCCTGTTGTCGCTGAGAGGGTTCCCGAGCTCCGAATGGTGATAGACCACATTGCAAAGCCGCTGATCGCTGATGGGGTGATGGAACCGTGGGCGTCGGATATGGCGACGATCGCGAGTATTCCCGGTGTGAACTGCAAGGTGTCCGGGATGGTTACGGAAGCCGATCACGGCGAATGGAAGGTCGACGACCTCAGACCATACGTCGAGCACGTTAGAGAGCAATTCGGGATGGACAGATTGATGTTCGGCAGCGACTGGCCCGTGTGCCTTCTGGCTTCACAATATCGACAAGTGTTCGATGCCGCGATGGATGCAATAGGCCCGATGACAGATGCCGAACGAGCCGCCTTCCTCGGTGGCAATGCGAAGAGATTCTACAGACTCTAGGGAGGCCCAGAATGCCCACAGTCGATGCTGACCGATTGACAACGATAGCGGCAGAGCTGCTCAAGGGCAGCGGTGCGAGCGAAGAAGAAGCTGAGATCATTTCCCGCCACTCAGTTGGCGCCAACCTCGCGGGACACGACTCGCACGGGATTATCCAAATTCCCACGTACATAGACAGAGTTAACAGGGAACACATTGTTCCCGGAGCCGAGTTCGAGATCCTGAAGGACACACCGACCACTACCGTTGTGGACGGCCACTGGGGTTTCGGATACGTCGTTTCTGAGCGCCTGATGCAGATGACCATCGAAAAGGCGAAAGAGGGCGGCGTAGCTGCCGCAACGGTGTTCAGGCAGAGTCACGTGGGCAGAGTCGCAGACTACCCGATCATGGCGGCAAAACAGGGCCTAATCGGAATGATGACAGCGGACTCAGGGCGCTCGTCGAAGTCGGTCGTTCCATTTGGCGGGAGAGAGCCGCGTCTCGGCACCAACCCGATCTGTATCGCCATGCCATCGAACCTCGAGGGAACGATGTTCATCGACATGGCGACCAGTGCTGTCGCGGCCGGCAAGCTCGGAGTGGCGGTTGCCAGAGGGTCGTCGGTGCCGGAGGGCTGGATTCTCGACAAGGATGGAAACCCCTCTACTGATCCCAACGACCTGCGCAACGGCGGCGCAGTTCTGCCGCTGGGAGGACCCGAAGGCCACAAGGGCTACGGTCTGTCTGTGATGGTGGAGATCCTCTCCGGCATCCTCACAGGGCTTGGCTTCGGACACGACCCGTCCGGGCGTCACAACGACGGCTGCTTCATGGCCGCATTTGATGTCGCAGCCTTTAGAGATGCTGACGAGTTCAAGGCTGAGGTCACGGAGTTCGCCAGGTACCTGAAGAGCTCAGAGCCAGCAGCAGGCTTCACGGAAGTGTTCTATCCGGGTGAACTGGAGCACAAGCGTGAGCAGCAGCTCCTTGCCGAGGGCATTTTCGTCGAGGACGCCACTTGGGATCGCCTGCGCGACTTGGCGAACGAGTACGGCGTCTCGGAGCAGTTGGGCCTAGGCTAGAGACCAGTCTTCACCAAGCCGCTCCTGCGTTTGCCAAGCAGTCGTCGTAGGTCTCTCAATGCTTCACGGCAGTTCTGCCGGCAAGACGCTGACCTACGTCTACTGCGAGATCCTCGGCTATCATGAAAGTACTGTTGAACCTGACCGCGAGCGACCGGAGGGTTGAGAGAATAGTTGAGCAAGAGAGCGCAAGTGAAAGTGTGAAGTCTTCTTCGGAACCTCATGGCGGAATCGGCCCTGAGGCTCGGCAGCGACTGTCGGAGTTGCTGGAGGAGTTCGATGCCCTGGGCAAGCAGGCGATGGGATACCCCGTCAACCTGGACTACGACTATTCCGAACTGCTGCCTTTCCTCCAATACTCTGCCAACAACGTCGGCGATCCGTTCCACGACAGCTACTATGCCAGCAACACTCATGAGATCGAGCGGGAGGTGATCGGCACCTTTGCCGACATGATGCATCTTCCTCGCGAAGATGCCTGGGGCTACGTCACCTCCGGCGGCACCGAGGGGAACATGTACGGCCTTTACATGGGCCGGGAGACATACCCAGACGGCGTAGTCTACTTCTCCCAGGACACGCACTACAGCGTGGTAAAGATCCTGAGACTCCTGAAGGCTCGGAACATCATGATTAAGAGTCAGCCCAACGGAGAGATCGACTACGACGACCTGTACGAGACGATCCGGATCAACCGCGACGTTCCGGTCATAATGATGGCCAACATAGGTACAACTATGAAGGGCGCGGTGGACGACGTCGACAAGATTAGGGACATTATGGACGACTTGGCAGTGTCCAACTCTTACATCCACGCCGACGCTGCCCTCAGCGGGATGATTCTGCCGTTCGTAGACGACCCACAGCCATATGGATTCGATAGAGGGTTCGACAGCGTTGCGGTCAGCGGCCACAAGATGATCGGATCTCCCCTGCCCTGCGGCGTGGCGCTGACCCGAAAAGAGTACGTCTCGCGTATCGCAAGGTCAATCGAGTATGTCGGCGTCCTGGATACTACGCTGACGGGCTCTCGCAGCGCATTCGCACCGCTGGTGATCTGGTACGCGTTCCAACGTCACGGTCTCGAAGGTTTCAGAGAGATAGTCACAGGCAGCCTTAAGCACGCCGAGTATGCGGTCGAGAGATTCAACGAGGTTGGCATCCCTGCCTGGAGAAACAGGAACTCTGTGACCGTTGTTTTCCCCAGACCATCGGACGAAGTCATCCGCAAATGGCAAATTGCACCCTACGAAGACATAGCGCACACCATCACCATGCCAAACGTCAGTAGACAGTCGATTGACGCTCTGGTTGATGATGTACTGAATGACTAGATAGTCGGAGGACCAAGTTGGACAGAATCATTGTCATGGCCAAGAGCGAGGTCGGTGTCATAGCCGATCTAACGGCCGTACTCGCCGGCGCTGGCGTAAACATACTTACGATCAACACTGAAAACACCGGCGAAACCGGCCTGGTAATTTTGACGACCGAGGACAACGACTCGGCCCTCAGTGCACTCACTGCGGCGGGATTCAGAGCAGTAATAGACGACGTGCTGGTTATGCGCCTTCGCGACGAACCAGGAGCGCTTGCGAAGGTCGCCGAGCGCTTCAAGAACGCCGGCGTCAACATCCAGAGCCTGCACATCCTGGACAGGCACGGGGACTACGCGACTATCGCTCTGGCGGCAGACGACCGGGAAGCTGCTGAGGCACTGCTGAGCCCCGACGCCCTCGTCTAGCCGTTCCTACCTCCCTCTAGGCGACGTTGATTTCTCCGCTGGTGTCCCTCAGCCACGTGGGGCGGATTATCAGTTCAGGAATCGCCGCTCTCTGAGGAAGGCGCGCAATCAGCGTGATTGCTTCTGCGGTATCCTCAGCCGTAACCATCGTGGAGCGAGCATCTGAGTCCGGGACTACCGGACGCCCGTCGAGTATCGGCGTGTCGACCTCTCCTGGAATGACGACACTGGCACGTATCCCGGTGTTGCGGTACTCGGCGTTGATGAAGGCAGTGAAGTTGATCACGGCCGCCTTCGCCGCGCTGTAGCTCATGCCAGCGAGAGGACTTGCGCTCACTCCGGCCATGGAAGACACGTTGATTATCGTGCCCTGCCCAGCATCGACCATCGAAGGCACGACGGCCTGAGTGCAGAACACCGACCCTACGAGATTGCTGTCGTAGACGCTTCGCAAGTCCTCGGGTGTGGTTGTCAGCAACATCCTTCGTGGAGAGCTGTGTCCAGCGTTGTTGACCAGCACGTCAACCTTGCCGTATTTGTCGAGCACTTTGTTGACCATAGCGCTGACGCTTTCATCGTCCCCAACGTCTACTCCGTAAGCATCGGCGACGCCACCGGCCCCAACTATCTCGTCGCGGACAGCTTCGACCTTGGATACCGTACGTCCGATGGCGATAACGACCGCGCCTTCCTCAGCCATCATGAGTCCTGTTGCGCGTCCGATTCCACTACCGCCGCCGGTGATGATGCAGACGCTGTCTTTGAGTCCCATTGAACTATCCTCCTGTAAATCTAAGTGCGAACCTATGGTAGCAGGGTGAGCCCCAGCAACCCCACCGAGACGATGAAGAGTCCTATGAATTGGACTGCGCTCAGCCGCTCTTTGAACAGCACGATTCCACCAATGATCGGTATAACGGGATAGGCGGTGGACGCAGCGGCAACTATCGAGACGATTCCGATTTCGGACCCGCGCGTGAATGCCAGCAGGGATAGGGTTTCCAGGGCGGCGACGACCACTATGGCAGCTGCCAGTTTCCTGTTCAACCCAGCCCATGGCTGCTCCCGGCGGATTGCGACGACGGGCACGAGGATACAGACCATGAACATCCTGGTAAGAAAAACTGGGGCGAACCACCCCATCTCCCTCGACATGGCCGCTATGGCAAACTGCCAGAATCCGGCGGCGATGCTGACGCCAATAGCAAGGCCGACCCCAAGACTAATGAGCGTTCGACCTGACCTTAAGGCCCGCATGTCTATAGACGCCATTACCACCCCGCAGACGGTGGCGGCAATAGCCGCAATCTGCCACTCGCTGATACTCTCCCCGAGAAATATCACTGCCAGGACTACTACGACCGGACTGTGAGCGGCCACGATCGGGCCAACCAGGGCGATGGGTCCAAGTTGGAGAGCCTTGTAGAAGCCAAGGTAGAAGAACACGACGACCACGGTGAGTCCGGCCATTAGGGCCATGTCGGTGGCTTCGATTGCGCTCAGCTGACCCGTGACGAGGGCGAACACCAGCATGCCCCCGACGCCGAACAGCTGCAGCAGGAAGACCGTCCGCATCACTCCGAGAGTGCGGGTCAGGCCAGCTGATATAACGTCGGCTACGCCGATTCCGATGGCAAATGCAAGTCCGAACAGAACACTTTGAACGACCATCTACGGCTCTACGAATAGACGGTCGTAGTGGAAGCCAACCGTGCTCAACCGACTAGAGCGACGCCAATTAGAGATCCAATGCCGAAAGTGACGGCCGCAGCGGCCCCGCCGGCAAGGAGCATCCTCGCACCGCCCCATGCGAGGTTGCGTCCGGAACCCGCCGCAACCAGCGCTCCAACAAGGACGAGGGCTATCACACTAAGCAGCGCACTCAGCATTAGTGTCATTGAGCCCATATCAAGGAGATATGGGACTATGGGTATGATCGCCCCGACAGAAAATGCCACAAACGAGCTCGCAGCAGCGCCAGCAGGTGAGCCGAGTGAATTGGGGTCGAGACCCAGTTCCTCGCGGGCCATGGTCTCGAGGGCGACGTCAGGGTCAGCCATGATGCGCCGAGCAACCGCGAGCGCTTCGTCATTGGTCAGTCCCTTGGCACGGTAGATTTCGACCAGGGTACGCTCGTGTCTCGTGGGAGCATCGTGAAAGACCGAGAAAGCTCGACTGATCAGGTGCCGGTAGACGTCGGCCTGACTGCTTACTGAAATCCACTCGCCGGCCGCCATCGAGAATGCCCCCGCAAGTAGACCGGCGATGCCAGCGAGGAGCACAATCGTTGGGTCACTTGTCCCGCCAGCGACGCCCATCACGAGGCTGAAGTTGGATACCAGCCCGTCGTTGGCGCCTAGAACCGCTGCCCTGAGGTTTCCTCCACCCAGAAAACCTCCTTCCAGAATCGACGAACTCCAGCTTCCACCCGAATCAGCCATTGACCTCGACCAGTCTATACAAGGGTTGGTAGACGGCTTCTGATCGCCTTGAGTCTATCCACATTGTCCTTGTCCGGCCCCTTCTTATCGGGGCCAGGCACTTCGAGGATGAAGGGGACATCCCTGAAGGCGTCGTGCCCCATGATGACCTCGAAGCCTTCTATGCCTATGTACCCCTCTCCGATGTTGTCGTGACGGTCCACTCCCGAACCCATCTCGACCTTCGCGTCGTTGGCGTGGACAACGACCAAGCGGTCCAGTCCAATATGACTGTCGAACTCGTGCATGGCGGCATCTATCACGTCGGGATTGGCGATGTCGTATCCGGCGGCGAAACAGTGCTCGGTGTCCAGGCACGCTTTGAGGCGGTCGCTCCCAACTGTTGAGATCATTGCCCCGATTTCCTCGAACGAGGCTCCGAGGTGTGCTCCCATTCCGGCGCTGTTCTCGATCAACAGAAGCGGCCCGGGCGGACTTGCCTCGAGAACTTCGTTCAACGCTGCCGCGGCAGGGCCGATTACGGCGTCGAATCCTCGACCCTTGTGACTTCCGGCATGGAAGACCACGCCTGTGGCTCCAATCTCAGCAGCGACCTCCATGTTCTTGATCAGGCATTCCACAGACTTCTCAATCAGTTCAGGTGTGCCTGCGATGTTGACCAGATAGCTGCCGTGAATGAAGACAGGGCCGATCCCAGTTTCGCCCGAGGCCTCGTGAAACTGCTGCACGACTTCTGGTTTGAGGGCACGAAACTTCCACGCCCGAGGTGATGACGCGAAGATTTGAATCGTCTCCGCACCGATGTCCTCTGCGCGACCGAACGCCGTGTGCAGACCCCCTGCTGTAGAGACATGCGCGCCTATCTTCATGCTGTCATCTCCTGATTATGGTTCGGGTAGCGAGCTATGAAGCACACCGCTCCGGCACCACTGTGTTGTGTTCAGTTTGCTGGTTTAGCCAGTGTGTAGATTATGAAGTTCGGAGCCCTGTACTCGTCATCAAACGTGGGATTCGCGGCCAGTTGCTCGTCTGACGGCACTGGTTCTTCAAGACGTTCCAGCACGAATCCAGCATCCAGAAATGCCGAAATGTAGCTCGACAGTGTCCTGTGCATATTTACGAAACCCTTGCCCCACCACTCGAACTCACGCGGGCCTTCGTCCGTGTAGTTATCCAGGGCGTAGAAGAGCTTCCTGCCTCCCTGGTTGATCCAGCCATACGGCACCGACGTCCGCATCGGATGGACATTACAGACCACGAAACGTCCTCCAGGTTTGAGGACCCTGAATGCTGACTTGATTGCCTGTCTGTAGTCGAGAAGATCGACGAGGACTATGTAGGAGACGGCAAGGTCAAAGCTGTTCGATTCGATTCCATCCAGGGTCTCGGCGTCGCCAACGATATAGGTCTCATTGCCGACGGCAAGACTCCGAGCCCTCTCGATGAACGGTTCCGTAAGATCGACTCCGGTTACATTCGCACCGCTGCCTGCCAGGAGTCTCGAAAATCGGCCATCGCCGCATCCAATGTCGAGAACCTTTGTCCCGGTCACATCCCCTAAAGCCTTCAGCATCCAGGAGTCCAGCATACCGGTGCGGACGGACTGGTCCTGCTGGAACCAGTCCTCAGCAGCGTCAGTCCACTGCGTGTTCAGTCTCTCTTCTAAGTCCAACTACCGAGTCCTCATCCCTTGAACGCAGGCATGACTTCGGAAGCGAACAGGCGGAGTTGGTCCATAAATTCAGCACGAGGCATGCCCTCGGCCCAGTGGAGGATCACGTGCTCGAGACCGGGGTACTTGCCTTCCAGCTCACGGAGGAATTCGATGAAGTCCTCTGGAGGGCCACAGATCCATGCCTTCTGCTCAACCCCGTCCTCGATGAATGGAGTCCTTGCCGGGGCGCCCGGCGTTCCCCAGACCCTGCCGTGTTCGTCCGCGTATCTAACGAAACCAAATGGGGCGAACCACTTGTAGCGTTCGTCGTGGTAGGGCCTGAGCTTGTTCATCGCCTCTTCCTGAGTGTCGGCAATGTAGAAGCCAAACTCCAGGGCAAGGTTCTCACCAAGCTGGAGTTCGCGACCGAACTTCGCGTTAGCATCCTGATACTGCTCGAAGATCCCCTTGACGAGGGTTTCGCCGGTCAGTCCTACAACACCGTTAATCCGGTTCTTCGCAATGAAGTCAATGGTCCTGCCGCTGACTATCGGCTGCCACATCTCGACGGGCAGGTGCTTGGGGCGAGGCACTAGAGTTACGTCCTTCAAGTCGTAACCCCTGTAATCGACGTCAGGTGGGATGGTGAAGTGCTCTCCGTGATACGAGAAGGATTCCTCGTTGAATGCCTTGAAGAGCACGTCCATCTGCTCCTCGAAGTAGGCGCGGTTGGCGTCGTTGTCGATGACTGGAGCGCCGAAGGTCTCGACCTCGCGGCTGTGGTAGCCACGACCGACACCGAACACGATACGCCCGTCAGTTAGGATGTCAGCCATGGCGTAGTCTTCAGCGAGCCTTAGAGGGTGCCACATTGGAACGATGTTAAAGGCGCAACCAAACTTCAGAGTCTTGGTCTGAGATGCGAGGTGCGTTCCCAGCAGTATGATGTTGGGAATGCACTCGTACCCCTCACGCTGGAAGTGGTGCTCCGCCATCCAAAGGGTGTGAAATCCCAGGTCGTCCATCAGGCCCGCGACCTGCGTCGCGGTGTCGAGACTCTCCATCAACCTGTCGTTCGTGTAGCGGCGCTGGTCGGCGGGAGTACCGTCTGCTCCGACGTCCTCAAGGTCGATGTTGCCGACATAGAGCACTGAAAAGTTCTTAATCAAGCGGTGTTCCTCCTGAGCGTTCGCAGGGGCAACTGCCCTGATGATATTGTCCTCTAAGCGCGCGCGACGCGGCAAGCCTGAATCCGCTTCGGAACTGCGCGAATTGCACGACAGTGATACAATGGCTCAAAGTTGGACGGGCCGGGTTGTTCGTCCAGATGGCAGATACATTTGGAGGCGGAAAATGGCAGACCAAGTCAAAGTTGACGTGTGGTACGACTACGCTTGACCCTGGGTCTACAATGCAGCCGTGTGGCTGGATCAGGTCAAGCAGGAGTACGGTGACAACCTACAGATCAACTGGCGACACTTCTCGCTGGAGCAGATCAACAGCAGGAACGACCCGGACTGGAAGGTCTGGGAGCAGATGGATAAGCGAGAGGCGCGCGCGCTGCTGGCGTCGGTGGCCGGAGAAGCAGCGAAGCGGCAGGGCAACCCTGAGGCGTTCGACAGGTTCCATCTCGGTCTGTTGACTGCCCGACACGCGGGCGGGAGGATACCCCTTAACGAGGACGATCCGCTGATAGCCCTAGCGGCGGGGGCTGGCCTTAACGTCGAGCAGTTCAAGAGGGACCTCGACGATCCCGACGTGCTTGCGGCGGTGGTTGCCGACCACGAAGCGGCCACTACAGGGGACAACGGCATCTTCGGTACGCCGACGTTCCTGTTCGAGAACGGTCACACAGCGTACATGAAGACGTTCATCCCACCCGAGGGTGAGGCTGTAGAGGTCTTCGACAGCTTTGTGTCGCTATTCGGCGGCAGGACGTACATCGGGGAGATCAAGAGTCCTCAGCCGCCCTGGCCAAAGGGTGCACTGGACTAGACTTGCAATCCAGGGTGCGGCCGACATGCCGCACCCTTACCTTTTGTTACATAGTCAGCACGAGCTTACCGAAGAAGTTTCGGCTCTCCATTGTCTCGTGCGCTTTACCCGCCTCTTCGAGTGGGAACGTCTCGTGGATGATGCCACGTATCGTCCCATTGCCCGCCATCTGAACTATCTGGCGCATGTCTTCCTTGCGTCCCATGAACACTCCGAAGACCGTCTGGTACCGGGTGAACATCGCGCCCATCTGTAGCTCGGCTCGATATCCCGTAGTGACGCCGCAGATGCCATAGCGCCCTCCCATAGCCAGAGATCGGGTCGCGGCGGGCCAAAAGTCGGCACCCACATGGTCGAGAACGACGTCAACTCCACGTCCATCTGTAATCTCGCGGACGCGCTCGGCAATGTCTTCGGAGGAGTAGTTGATTACGTGATCGGCTCCCAACTCCGACGCCTGGGCAGCTTTCTCATCGGTGCTCGTGGTCGTGATTACGGTGGCGCCAATCACATTCTTCGCTACCTGGATTCCGGCTGTTCCCACCCCCGCCGATGCCGAGAGAATCATGGCCGTCTCCCAAGACTTCAGCGCGCCTCTGCGCACGAGTATGGACCAGCAGGGCAGATAGACCGTTGGCAGAGTTGCCGCCTCCTCGAAGGACAGGCCGTCGGGTATGAGGACGGCACTGGTAGCTGGGACGGATACGTACTCGGCGTAGCTGCCGCTCCTCGACGACCCGAGCATTCCCGAACTTTCGCAGAACTCATCCTCTCCTGAAGCACACCAGCGGCACTGGTTGCAGGTCATCCTGGGGTTGACCACGACACGCTGGCCGATCTCGCGGCCGCGAACTTCGGGGCCGACTTCAGCGATCTCACCCGCGGCGTCGCCGCCAAGGATATGAGGGCTGTCGAAGTTGCGGCGTCGAGTCCCGCGAACACCGGCACGCGTGTAGACATCAAGTCTGTTCAGGGAGGCGGCGTGAACGCGCACTTTGACGTCGTTGGGGCCTATCTCCGGCTCAGGCATGTCGCCATACTGGAGGACATCGGTGCCTCCATGTTCTGTCATGTAGACGGCTTTCATCTTGTCTCCAGTGATTAGCTGTTGGCAGTCAACGGTCGGATGTTGTCGGTGAAGTTAGATAGCTGCTCGAAGGTCTCTTCCAAGGTGGCCCCCTGGAAGCCGAGCATTAGGTGATTAACTCCGAGTTCTTCCAGCGCATCGATATCGGCTGCAATCTGGGTTGGCGTTCCGGTCAGGATGCGGCGTTCGCCGTCCACGACCTGCTCCTGTGAGTCGTCGTACCAGTTGACGCTGTAGGCAAAGTCAAGCTCAGACGGGTTACGGCCGGCTCGTTCGGCATTCCGTAGGACGCGCGCCTTGTAGTCAGCAAACTGCTCCAGGGTTCCAACCGGGAAGTTCGGGTTGCTGCAGATCGGGTACCAGGCATCGCCTAGCTGACCGGCACGTCGCAGGGCTGGAGGGCTCTCACCGCCGATCCACAGTGGTGGGTGCGGCTGCTGAACGGGCTTGGGGGCGAACGCGATGTTGGAGAAGCTGGCGTAGTCGCCATCGAACGTCGGGTCATCACTAGTCCAAAGTTCCTTGAAGACTCGCAGGTACTCGTTGCCGACCGCGCCGCGCTCGGCGTACGGCGGAGCGCCAATTGCTTCGAACTCCTCTTCCATCCACCCAACGCCGCATCCCACGATCAGTCTTCCCTGAGAAAGAACGTCAATTGTCGCAAGCATCTTGGCGGTAAGCACGGGACTGCGATGCGGCAGAACCATCACGGACGTGAGTAGCTTGATCGTGGAGGTCACTCCCGCAAGATATGCGATGGTCGTGAGCTGCTCCATGTACTCGCCTGACTGCGAACTGGTAAACTCACCGGTCTCGTTGTACGGGTATATGGAGTCAATGTCGTTGGGTACGACGATGTGGTCGCTGACCGTGATTATGTCGAAGCCCAACTCTTCGCTCTTCTGAGCGAGAGCTACAATGTTTTCGAGCGAGGCCAAGGGACCTCGGCTGGGTACTCCGAATCCAAATTCCATGGTGGACCTCCAACATCTGGCATTTGCTTGAACTGACTGGCTGGATGCTACCAGTTGGCGGCAGTTAGTGACCAGCCTAGGGCGCCTGGTGGATCGCTTTAGCGGGAAGTCGGGTCTGCTATGAAGTCGTTCAGCGCCTGGAAGTAGGCGGTACCGCCTCGCTCGTAGACGTCATTGTGCATGGCTCCACGGACGGCGTAGAAGCGTTTGGGCTCGCTGGCAGCCTCGTACAGCTCGTGGGCCATCGTGAACGGCACGATGTCGTCCTGTTCTCCGTGCACCACCATTACCGGAGAGTCAATGAGCCCCATCTTGGACAGTGTGTCATATCTCGCGTCGATCATAGGCGTGAGTACTTGGACGAGCCAGTTTGGCTGTGTTGCCCTGGCCATAGCGATAACAGATGTGAATCCGGACTCGAGTATCACGCACCTGACCGGGTGACGAGTCGCCATCTCAGCCGCGACGCCCACTCCCAGCGATCTTCCGAAGAGAACGATATCTGTTGCGGGGTCAAGCCCGGCTTCCGAGGTCAGGTACTCGAAGGCGGCCTCAGCATCCGAGTAGAGTCCACCCTCCGATGGACTGCCCTCGCTTAGTCCATACCCTCGGTAGTCGATGATCATGACGCTCAGCCCGGTTAAGCGGCTGAGTACGGCGATGTTTTCCACCCTGTTGCTAATGTTTCCGGCGTTTCCATGCAGCCATAACAGTGTCGTCTTCGACTCACCCGGCACATGCCAACCGTGAATTCGGAGTCCGTCGCTCGTAGTCAGATAGACATCGCTGAACTCCAGACCAACCTCAGCGGGGGTCGCAGTGATGGAACGTTCCGGGAAGTACACCATTAATCGGTCAAGGATGGACATCTGGCGCGCCAGGACTCCAACTACCGCCCCGGCGACCACGATCAAGACGAGCCGGAGCAGGGTCTTCGGTTGCATCTATGCTAAACCCTAGCGCCGCAGCGTGGCTACGGCGGCGCCCAGTAAGGCGATTGAAAACACGGCGAGGGCGGCGAGGTCTCCCCAGAGTGTTCCTAGGTCAGTGCCACGCAGCATGATCTCCCGCAAGGCATCCACAGCGTAAGTGAGGGGAAGGACAACCGACAGCCATTCGAAGAGCATTGGCATCTGCTCGACCGGAATTATCACGCCGGAGAGGAATATCTGCGGTGCAAGAACAATCGGGATGAACTGGACGACCTGAAACTCGTTGCTGGCGAAGCTGGAGATGAAGATGCCTAAACTGACAGCGACAGTTACAACAAGGAATAGGACGACCCCGATTTCCCAGAGGCTGCCAGCGTACTCGATGCGCAGCGCGAAAATGGTAAAGACAAGGATTACAACGGTCTGCACGATTGCGAAGATCAGGAAACCCAGCATATAGCCGAGCATGATGTCGAAGCTGCCAACCAAGGTGGTCTGCAGCCGTTCGAGGGTACCCTGGGCTCGTTCACGCAGGAAGCCGACACCGGTCAGGATGAACGTGAAGAACAGGACGAAGACCGCTAGCAGGCCTGGGGCTACACGGTCGAGAATCGCTCTCTGGTCGTACAGGCTGAAGCCTACAAGCGACATGACGATTAGCGGCCCAACAATCAGCAACCCAATCGAACGTCGGTCGCGCAGGATCTGTCGAATGATGCGTTCAGTTATGGCCAGGACGCGGTCGGTAGACATCAGTCGTCCGACATGCGAAGGAAGTATATGAACGCATCTTCGAGTGAGGCGTCCTGCCGTCCGGTTGCGGCCCTCAATGCAGAGGGTGTGTCCAGGGCGATGACCTTGCCGTCCCTGAGGAAAGCGAGCCGGTCGCAGTGCGCGGCATCGTCCATGGTGTGACTGGATATCATGATGGTGGTACCCGAGTCAGCCATTCTCCTAAAGTGCTCCCAGAACGCAACCCTCAGGTCTGGGTCGAGACCGACGGTTGGCTCGTCCAAGAGCAGCAACGACGGCCTGTGTACCAAAGAGATCGCGAGACTGACGCGCTGACGCATACCGCCACTCAGGTTGAGGATTGGTTCTCCGATCTGAGGGGTCAACCCAACGAGGTCAATTGAATCTTCCACGGACTGTGCACGAGAGGCACGGTCTGACATGCCATACATGCGCGCGAAGAAGTCGACATTCTCCCTAACAGAAAGCTCCTGGTAGAGGGCATTGAGTTGAGGCATGTAGCCAACTCGGCCTGCCTGCTGCGGAGAGGGAGACTCACCATAGATCGCGAGTGACCCGCCGTCGCGACTGAGAAGGCCGACCAGCATTCGCATGAGGGTCGTCTTTCCGGAGCCGTTGGCGCCCAACACGCCGAAGACCTCGCCCTCCATGACCGACAGTGACAGTCCTTTGAGGACCTGGTTCGATCCATAGCTGAAGGAAAGGTCGCTTACTTCAACAACTGGAGTGGGCTGCATGGTCGGACTCTAGCACGTACTTCGTAGCTGGACAACTGATATAATCGGCCCCACCTGTCCTACTGGAGGTGAGCAGAATGAGGCTTGAAAACAGGGTCGCGCTAATCACGGGGGCCGCGCACGGGATCCAGGGCGAGCTCATGGGCTTCGGAGGCGCATCGGCTTGGCTGTTCGCCGAAGAGGGCGCCAAGGTAATGTTGACGGACATCGACGTCGACTCTGGAGAGCGTACTGTCGCACAGATGCGTGAAGCTGGGCACGATGTGATGTTCAGGCGGCTGGACGTCACCGACGAAGGCGAGTGGCAGGATGCAATAGAGGCAACCGTGTCCGCCTATGGCGGTCTGAACGTACTTGTAAACAACGCCGGCACGGGTGGCCGACCGACAGTCGAGGAGACTTCAGAGGAAGTATGGCAGGGCCAGATGGACGTGCATGGCAAGGCCGTCTTTCTGGGCACCAAGCACGCTATTCCCCACATGAGGGCGGCAGGTGGCGGGTCGATAATTAACATCTCGTCCATTTACGGCATCGTGGGCAGCATCGGGTCCACGGCGTACCATGCAGGCAAGGGAGCGTCGCGTATATTCACCAAGTCGGCGGCGATCCAACTCGCCAGAGACGGGATCAGAGTGAACTCGGTTCACCCTGGGTTCATGATGACGCCGATGACGCGGCCAGGCGTTGAGGAAGAGGGACGGCTCAATTTCATGCTGGAGCGCATCCCTATGGGCAGGATGGGGGACGCGATGGAGATCGCGCGTGGCATCCTATTCCTGGCGTCGGATGAGTCTTCGTACATTACAGGTTCGGAGCTGGTCATCGACGGGGGTATGACAGCGCAGTAGCGTTGGTCACCGACTTCCACACGCATATCGTACCTCCCTCGCTGATACGCGACCGCGAGTTCTGGGTGGGTCGTGACTCGACATTCCGAGAGCTATTCTCCGATCCCAAGACGCGATTGGCTACCGCTGAAGACTTAGTCGCGGCCATGGACGAGGATGGCGTCGACCGGTCCGTTGTCATGGGTTACGGGTGGACGGACATCCATCTCGCGAACCGGTGCAATGACTACATCGCCGAGTGTGTCCATGCTCACCCTGACAGGCTCATCGGGTTCGGGTCGGTCAATCCCGCCTGGGGTGATGAAGCAGCGAGGGAACTGGAACGCTGCGTTCGACTCGGGCTCAGGGGACTGGGCGAGCTTCACCCCGACACGCAGCGCTTCGACCTCGGGGATGCCGACACAATGCAACCCATTCTCGAAGTTGCCGATCGGCACGGGCTCGTCATCACCACCCATTCGTCGGAACCGGTAGGCCACACGTACCAGGGCAAGGGGCGTACCACGCCAGACGTGCTGATGCGGTTCATCGAAAACGCCCGCGCCTTTCCGAGAGTGAAGATTATCTGCGCGCACTGGGGCGGTGGCCTTCCCTTCTATGCCCTGATGCCTGAGGTAAAAGAGTCGCTCAGAAGTGTCTGGTTCGACACGGCCGCGTCACCGTTTCTGTATGACGCAGCCATTTTCAATACAGTCCCAGACCTCGTCGGCCGTGACAAAGTGCTGCTGGGCAGCGACTATCCCCTGCTGAGGTTTGGGCGAATCGCAAGGCAGATCGAGGAAGCAGGAGCGGAAGTGGCTGACTTCAGCACACAGGGACCGCTCTGACTGATCCGGAGTACGGCCTCTCTCGGATCATCGCAGTAGCGACCGCCGCCATTACAGAGAGCCCGAACATCAAGGCGAAAGCCCCGGTATAACTGCCCGTCATGTCAAAGATAACTGCTCCTGCCAGGGCACCGAGTCCGCCTGCCACCTGGTGGACCATATTTATCAGACCGCTGACGCTTCCGAGTCTGGCCGTCCCGAAGATGTTGCCCGCGAACACCACCGTGAGTGGCGCAGTCATGGTGAAGGTGAAGCCGTAGACGAGGGCCACCGCAGCGATGCTGATCGGGTCCTGCATGAACAGGATGTACCCGAATAGACCAATCCTCAGGAAGAAACAGAGAAGCGTAGGCCGGCACGCTCCATGCCTGTCGGCCAGTCCTCCCGACAGCAGCACTCCTACCAGCCCCGCGAGCCCCATAAAGGCCAGTATGTTGCCTGCCAGGAAGTCCCCTACCCCTCTGTCCTGGGCAAACGCGACGATGTGGGTCGCGACGAAGAAATCCTGGAATCCGCAAACCGTATACATAATCGTCACGAGCCAGAAGTCGCGGGCCGTCAAGACCTCACCCAGCGTCGAGCTGCTGCTAGAGGCTGAGGCTGGGCGTGACTGGGAAGCTTGTCGAGCCTCGCCTGATCTGACGAACGCCAGCACGAGCGGAGCGACTACGGCTGCATTGGCCAGCCCGAGAATGAAGTAGGCACGTCTCCAGCCAATGTTGGACAGGAACGACGTGAGTAAGGCGATGATGACGAGCTGCCCAGTTCCGTTACCGGTTATGGCCGCACTCGACGCCATTCCCGTGTTGTTGGGAAACCACCTGCTCATCAGAACGCTGACCGGCGCGACGGACGTGGCTGCGAAACCTATTGCGTAGAGCAGACCGTAAAGCGCGAACAGTTGCCACGCCGAGTTCACCGCCCCCATCATTGCGATGGCTGACGCGCTGATGACAGCCCCAACCGCCATGATCAGCTTGATGCTGTGTCGGTCGATCAACCGCCCTATGAAAGGCATCGCGACGGCAGACACGAGCATGAATGCGAGCAACGCCGAAGAGAGCGTGGACCTGCTCATGTTCAGGTCCTCCGTCATCGGCACGAGGACCAGGCCAAACACATAGCGAGTCCCAGTGCCGAAGAAGAGCACGGCGAAGCCCACGGCAAGAATGACGTGGGAGTAATTCAACCTTCTGAGGGCACGGGCCATATCTGGTGTTTCCTCTACTCCATGCGGAGGGAAGACTCAGAAGCGAAGCTTATCACGGCCAACCAAAAAGGGGCGGCCACAAGGACCGCCCCTCTGATTTCGATAGTCAGTCAGCCTAGCGCCAGTAGCGGGAGATGTTCTCCTCTTCCTTGGACTTCATCTCGAGCAGGGCCGGCTGTCCTTCGCGATTCGCTGCGAGCGCACGCTGGATAGCAGGCGCGATCTCTGCAGGATCGGTGACCTTCTCACCGTATGCGCCCAGACCGCGGGCGACCTCTGCGTACTCTCCACCAAGAGCGTTGCTGTTCCACTGCTCGGTGGCGTAAGGCATGTGGTCGTAGTAGTGGGTCATGACACCGTTGTTGAGGACAACGGTGAGGATCGGAATGTCCGAACGGGACGCGGTCTCGATGTCGAGGCCAGCCATTCCGAACGCCGCGTCTCCCATGATGTTGATGACCTGCTTGCCCGGCTCGGCCATCTTGGCTCCGAGAGCCAGACCCAGGCCGTAACCGAGCTGGGTCGACTTGCCCCAGCCGATGTAGTTGCGAGGCGTAACAGCGGGCCAGAACGGCACGATCTGCTCACGAGGGTAGCCGGAGTCGTGGGTGATGATCGTCTCGCGAACGTCAACCGCATTCATCAGTTCGGTGAATACCCTGTAAGGGCTAATCGGGACCTCGTCCGAGTTCAGCGAGGGGGACCACTCGGCCATCCAGTCAGCCTTGACCTTGGCAAGCTCGTCGCGAACGCCGTGGATGTCGCCGCGACCGTGCTCGCCGAGCTGGCTCTTCGCCTCTTCGATCATCTGACGTAGCACGACCTTGGCATCGCCGACCGCACCGTAGTCGGCACGGTAGTCCTTGTTCACGTCTTCAGCGCAGTTTGTTGAGTGGCCAAGCGTGACTCCGCTGGGCATCGGTGCGTTGAAGTTGGAGATCGTGAAGCTCGTGCCCATTCCGAGGACGAAGTCGGCCCTGGACAGGAAGTGCTGGCACATCATCGTGCCGGACGATGCACCTGTGCCCAATGCGAGAGGATGGTCTTCTGGAAATGCGCTCTTGCCTGCAAGCGTCGTCATCACAGGAATGTTCGTGAGCTCGGCAAACTCGACGAGTTCATCAGTCGCCTCGGCGTACATGACACCCTGACCGGCGTTTATGACTGGGGCGTCTGCCGCGAGCATCGCAGATACAAGGTCACGGACATCCTCAGGGCTTCCACCCGACTTCAGAGGCTTGACGGGCTTGTAGTTGTCCACCAGCGCGTCGGGGATCTCCTGGATCATTACGTCGCGCGGAAGCTCCAGGAGCACAGGCCCGAGCCTGCCGTGCTTGAGCTGGCTGAATGCCATTCCCATCAGCTCTGGGATCCGTTCGACGCTGTTGACCAGCGCCATCCACTTGGTGATCCCGCCGTAGTTCTTGACCGCCTCGAAGTTGGGATGCACGTCCATCCTGTCGAATGGCTGGCCTCCCGGCAGGCAGAGAATAGGTACCGAGTCCGCGAACGCCTGGGCGACACCACCGAACGCGTTCTCAGAGCCGGGCCCCGTCTGCATGGTGAACACGCCGATCGTGTTGCCGTTCTTGATCCGGCTGTACCCGTCGGCCATGTTGACGCCGGCGCGTTCCTGGCGGGAGAGGATTGGTCTGATGCCTTCCCTGGCGCAAACGTCGATGAGACTCTGCGCGGGGAAGGCGGCGATCCACTCAACGCCCTCCTTCTTCAATATTCTTGCTACTGCCTGGTCTCCGTTCATCTATAGTTCTCCTAACTTGAAACTCGTCTGTTGACTTGGGTTGGCTACTATTCGTCAGAGTTGCTATCGGTAAGAGCGAGTTGTGCATCAGGCAATTGGCGCGCAGTGATCTCGCGAACATCGATGTCTAGTTGGTCTAGCTCTGGGATCTCGTCGGTGGCTGGCACGCCGAGTTCTCTGAATCGTCGCGCTGATACTGCGACCCTGCTGTCGAATGACCCCACCGCGCTGTTGTAGCTGGTGACGGCAGAGCGAAGCGAGCCGCCGACTCTCGCGATGTGTCCTGCATACACGGCCAGACGATCATGAAGCTCCTGGCCGATTCTCTGGACCTCCAATGCGTGTTCGGCGAGCTGTGCTTCCTTCCATCCCATCTCTACCGTTTTGAGTAAAGCCATCAGAGTGTTCGGGGTCGCGATTATCACCCTCTGCTGCATCGAACGGTCGAACAGCTCGGGGTCCCGCTCCAGTGCTGGTTGGAGGAGGAACTCACCGGGGAGGAACATGACCACAAACTCGGGGGAGCGGTCCAGGGCGTCCCAGTAGGCCTTGCGCGACAGGGACGTGGCCCTGGCCTTCACCTGTTCAGCGTGTCGAGAGAGCTGTGTCTCTCGTTCCTCGTCACTGTCTGACTCAATAGACCTCAGGTAAGCGTCCATAGGTGTTTTGGCATCGACGACGATGGTCCGGTTGCTGGGCATGCGGACAACCATGTCGGGACGGTCGGTATAACCGTCACCGGATTGGATGCTGACCTGCTCTTCGTAGTCGCAGTAGTTTGTCATTCCAGCAAGCTCGGCAACGCGCCTGAGCTGTATCTCGCCCCAACTTCCACGCACCTCCGGACGCTTCAAAGCCGTCGTCAGGTTACGCGTCTCCAGTTCGAGTGCCTTATTGCTGTTGGCCAAGGTCTCCAACTGCTGACGGAGGCTGCCCTGGGAGTCGTTCCTGGCAGTTTCGATCCGCTTAAGTTCATCCGAGAGTGGCTTGACGAGGGTGCCAACCTTTTCATCAGCGGCAGTCAGGAACTTCTCGTTGTTGCTGTCGATTACCTCAGTGGCAAGAACCTTAAATTGGTCCGTAAGGGCCTTCTCGATGTCGCCCTGCTCTTCTAGACGTCGGTTTGCCTCCCGAAGCTGCTGCTCAAGGGATGCAACCCTTGCGCCAGCCTGCTGGACGTCAACCCTGGCCTTTTCCAGGGAAGTGGCGTTTACATCATTCTGGGCAGAGATCGAGTCGAGGCTAGCCTGGGCGGCAGCCAGTTGTCGGTTCGCCTCGTCTCTCTCTGAACGGAGTAAGTCTCTCTCGCTTCTGAGTTCAGAGGCTGCTTGAGCTTCCTGCTCCAACCGGGTGGTGGAGTCAGCTGAACGTACTCGCACTGCCAGCCAAGTCACGAGTCCGCCAACGAGCAGGCCGATGACTAGGCCGACGATTGCGAATAGTCCAGACTCCATATCTACCTGACGCGGGCGAACTTCTGCAGGCGCTGACCTTCGAGGACTTCACCGATGTACATGTCGCCTCGAGAGTCGACAGCGACGCCATGCGGGGCCCAGAACAGACCCGCTTCATGGGTGCGGTCTCCGCCCCACTGTGCGAGCGTGTTGCCCTCGTTGTCGATTATGGTCATGCGTCCCTGGAGCTCGGGCACGTATATCTCGCCGTCGGGTCCGACTTGAACGTCGGTTGGCTGGCGGAATCCTGTGAACAGCTCTTCGAACTCGCCTTCCTGGTCGAAGACCTGGATGCGGTCGTTCTCGCGGTCGC
This sequence comes from Dehalococcoidia bacterium, assembly GCA_965116405.1. Lineage (GTDB taxonomy): Bacteria > Chloroflexota > Dehalococcoidia > Lucifugimonadales > UBA1123 > VXRN01. The sequence goes on along the minus strand of OZ220685.1, from coordinate 2,988,826 downwards.
ACACCAAGACGTAGCCGTCGTGGTCGAGTCCAATGCCATGCGGGAGGTGGAAGTCCCCTGGGTTCACCTTGCCGGGCAGACCCCAGGACAGAATCAGGGACCCGGTGGAGTCGTACCTGTGCACCCTGCTGTTGCCGTAGCCGTCCGAGATGAATATGTCGCCCTCTTCAGTAACGGCGATGCCGGTTGGCAGATTGAAGGGGCCAGCCGCCTTGGCAACCGGTTCAGCATTGGAGGTGTAGCCGGTCTCCGAAGGGTTGCCAGTGCCAAGCCTAAGGAGAAGCTCACCTTCAAGTGAGTACTTTGAGACCACGTGGGCGTCTCTATCGGCGAGATAGACGCAGTCATCGGGCCCTATGTGGATGCCGTGAGGACCTTCAAATGTCTGGTCCCACGTGTCGAGAAATGCGCCGTCCCTAGCGAACACCATCATCTGGTGGGAACTGCGGTTGAAGGCATAGACGTTGTCGCTTTTGTCGACGGCGACGCCCGCAACCTGGTGCCACTCATATCCTTCGGGCAGGTCGCCCCAGCCCTCGACTAGTTCGTACTGAAAGTCTCCAGAGCCGTATGCCATAGTGTTTCCTCCGATGCGTGGGATAACTGGGAAGGAGCCCAGATGGTACGCGACGCAGGCTTCCTGATTCGCCGCGTACTATACGTCGTGGGTCAATCGTGGGTCAAGATACGGAGCCATCAATTGAGATGTCCAAAACGGCTGGCCCGCCGGATTCGAGAGCCTCCCTGATAGCCGGCCCAATCTCCTCAGGATCGGTAATGTTTCGACCATGGATACCCATACTCTCTGCGATGCCGGCGATGTTAAACGGAATCGGGAAATCCATCGCCAGGTACTGGCTCTGGGGATCGGTCTCACCGAGGATGTCCCGCTTGTAGACGTTCATGTTGAGCTTCAAGACTCGGTAGGCCCTGTTGTTGCAGATGATGTACACCACCGGGATGTTGTAGGCCGCTGCGGTCCACAGAGCCTGCACGGTCATCATCGAGCTACCGTCGCCAATGATGCCTACGACTGGCCGATCAGGGTTGGCGAGCTTCAGTCCAAGCGTGCCGCCCATTCCCCAGCCGAGCGCGCCACCGCGCTCTCCAAATACGGTGCCCGGGGTATCGAAGTCGATAGCGGCGTGGATCGAGTCCCGAGTGGTGACGGAGTCGTCGGCGATCAGTGTGTCCGGTGGAAGAGCCTGGGCTACCTCGTGCATCATGCGCTCTGTCGACATGGGACTCAGGTCCCAGCGGTCTTTGAGCCGAGCCTCCGTCGCCTCGCGCTGCCCTGCCCTGGCTTCAGCAAGGTTGGCCGACCTCCCTTTTGCAGCCTCCCTGTGCGCGCCCGTCAGGTCCGAGTCCAGGGCATCCGCGAGATGAGCGAGCCCGGCCTTGGGGTCTGCGATGATGCCTATGTCAGTCGGCTCGCTCTTGCCGATCTCCCTTGCGGCCTGGTCCATGTGGATCAGCTTGGTGTCTGGATTAAGGGCGCGTCCCTCGAAGTGGAAGAATCCGCTGAAGACATTGGTGCCTACTGCGAGAACCACGTCGGCGTCTGCGAACAACTCCCTTCCCGCCGGGGACACCGGGGCGGTACGCCCCATGAACTGGGGGTGGGCCGTCGGAAAGTTCATCTCAGAGTAGGCTGAGGAGTAAACCCGAGCGCCGATAAGCTCGGCGACGCGGACAGCCTCCTCTATCCCACCTGACTGAGCTAGCCTGTCACCTACAATCATGACTGGATTGCTCGCGCCTGCAAGGAGTTCGCTGGCGTCCGCTACTGCCTGCGCGTCCGGGGCCATCCTGAAGTATCCAGGCGGCGAAGGTACGATCTCAACTTCGCCTTCGTCGTCCAGGGCGTTCGCTGAGAAGCCGATGTACACCGGTCCCGTTGGGGGCGTCTTGGCCTCCGTGAAGGCGCGCCTCATGACCGACGGAATCTGCTCAGGATGCGTGACCTCCGCGCTCCACTTGGTGAACAGCCGCGTCATCTCGTCGAGCTGAGTTCGGCCCTCTGCGAGCTTGCGGATGTCCTTGTTGGCGCTGGTGACGACCATAGGAGTGCCGCCTTCTTTGGCGTTGTGAAGGAGGCTGATCCCGTTAGCGAGGCCGGTCTCGATATGCAGGCTCACGAACGCTGGCTGCTGGGTCGAGCGGGCGTAGGCATCCGCCATGCCCATTGCAGCGCCCTCCTGGGTCGTGAGGATGTACTCGATGTCTGGGTAGTCTTCCAGCGCGTCCAGAATGGCGCCCTCGCTGGTTCCCGGGTTGCCAAATATGTACTTGACGCCCTCTGCACGAAGCATCTCCATGAAGGCGCGTTTCCCGGTCATCTGAGGCATAGTTCTACTCCAGGGTTAATTTGTTGCGGCCCGGGTTACCTCAGGAGACCGAGTCGACAGCGGCCTGTGCGCACTCTTCGTCTTCCTCTCCTGTACCGCCACCTACACCGACGGCTCCTACCGCCGCTCCGTCCCTGATAAGTGGAACGCCGCCAAGGCTCGCGATCATGTGGTCGCCCTCTGCCGCGCGAATGCCGGTTACAATTGGGCTGCCTGCCCTCTCCTGCATCTCGCCGCTCGGCCTGCCGAATGCGACGGAGGCGACGGCCTTGCCCTGGCTGCCGTAGACGCCGGCCCAAATCGCGCCGTCCATCCTGGCGAATGCGACGAGTCGTCCACCAGCATCGCAGACTGCGACGCTGATCTTGATGTCGAGTTCCTCAGCCTTAGCTAACGCGGCCCTTACCATTGTCGCCGATTCCTCAAGTGTGATGCTCATGTTCGCCTCCTGAGTGTCTCTTAACGATTGTGCAAGCGTATTACAGGACTCGGAGGCCTGCAACAGGAGGCAGACCCACCGAAAAAGGCTGGGAGTGTGAGAATAGAGCCTAGTCGCCCACGAGGGCCATGATCTTGTCGATGGCCTCTTCGCGGAATCGGTCCAGGTCGTCGGCGTCTTTGACGAGAGCTCCGAGAGTCTGCCTCACAGCTTCCTGGTCCAGGTGGTCGTAATGGAGGATCACCATGGCTTTCGCCCAGTCCAATGTTTCTGAGATTCCTGGAACTTTGTCCAAGCCTGACCCACGAGTGTTCTCTACGAACTGGCAGACCTGCCGTGCGAGCTTCTCCGAGATACCGTCCACCTTTCGGCGCACTATGCGGAGCTCTTTCTCAAGATCCGGGTAGTCGATCCAGAGGTACAGGCAGCGACGACGCAGCGCGTCTGAAAGGTCACGAGTGCGGTTGGAGGTCAGAATCACAAGCGGACGATGCTTGGCGGTGATAGTTCCGATCTCTGGAATCGTCACCTGGAACTCGGACAGCACCTCCAGAAGGAATGCTTCGAACTCTTCGTCAGCGCGATCAACTTCGTCAATGAGAAGCACAGGCGCCTTGTCCGGCTGGGTAAGTGCGGAGAGCAGCGGTCTCTCCAGAAGGAAGTCTCGGCTGAATATCTGCTCTTCGCGTTGCTCCGATGTACGTCCGCTCCCCTCGTCGAGCCTGATCCAGAGTAGCTGCTTGGAGTAGTTCCACTCATAGAGCGCGGTGGTGACGTCGAGGCCCTCGTAGCACTGGAGGCGGATGAGTCGCGTGTCCATAAGCTGCGACATGACGTTCGCGATCTCGGTCTTGCCGACGCCAGCACGCCCTTCGATCAATAGCGGACGTCCCAGAGCCTGCGCCATGTAGATCGAGGTGGCGATGGCTGGATCGGCGATGTAGTCGCGGGACTCCAGCTCGCGGACGATGTCTCTGATTGGGTCTGTATCGTTCAGTTTATGCCTCTCAAGAACACCGCCCCGACGCTACGGTCGGGGCGGTCTCTGTACTATCTATAAGCCTGTCGAACGCCTGCTTATCCCTGCATGGCTCGCCATACCTTCTCGGGCTTTGCGGGCATGTTCATGTGGGTCACGCCGAACGGTGACAGAGCGTCGATAACCGCGTTCATCACTGCGGGTGATGCTGCTATCGTGCCTGTCTCGCCCGCGCCCTTCACACCGAGCGGGTTCGTCGGCGACGGGGTTGTCGTGCGATCCGTGATAATCGACGGGACTGAATCGGCAGTGGGGATAGCGTAGTCCATCATGCTGCCGGTGATTAGCTGGCCGGACTCGTCGTACACTGCCTCTTCAGACAGCGCCTGACCTACGCCCTGGACCACGCCACCGTGTACCATGCCCTCGACGATCATCGGGTTGATGACGTTGCCGACGTCGTCGATGGCGACGTACTTCGTCAGCTCGACCTCGCCAGTGTCACCGTCGACCTCGACCACGGCAATGTGCGTGCCGAAGGGCCAGGTGAAGTTCTGCGGGTCGAATATGCTAACGGCCTCAAGGCCGGGCTCCGTCCCTTCGGGCAGGCTCTCATACCAGTAGGCGGCAAGCGCGACCTCCTGGAATGTCTTTGCCTCTGCGGGCGCGCCTTGGACGAAGTACTGGCCGTTCTCGGCGACTACGTCTTCAGGAGCAGCCTCGAGTAGATTGGCGGCTATGCGCTTGGCCTTGTCCTGGATCTTCTCGATGCTCATGTGAATGGCGTTTCCACCGCAGACTGCGCTGCGTGAGCCGAACGTGCCGGTGCCCATCTGGACCTTGTCAGTGTCGCCGTGGATTACCTCCACGTCGTCGACATCGACTCCGAGCTCTGCCGCCGCCAACTGCGCGAATGTGGTGTCGTGGCCCTGGCCGTGTCCTGACGAACCGGTGAACACCGTTACCTTGCCCGTGGGATGGACGCGTACGAGTGCGCTCTCCCACACGCCGGCACGGGCGCCGAGCGTGTAGGCCACGGCGGATGGAGCCATTCCGCAGATCTCCACGTAAGTTGACAGGCCGATGCCGAGGTAGCGGCCATCGTCTCTCGCGGCAGACTGCTCTGCGCGGAAGTCGTCGTATCCGACCAATTCAAGGGCGCGGTCGAGAGCAACCTCGTAGTTGCCGCTGTCATATATGACCGTTGTGGCGACCTCGTGCCCGTCCTCGAACGGAGGAATCAGGTTCTTGCGCCGGACCTCTGCTGGATCCATGCCGACCTCGGCCGCATAGCGATCCATCATCCTTTCTACGAGGTATGTGGCCTCCGGGCGTCCAGCACCCCGATATGCGTCCACGGGAGTTGTGGTCGTATAAACCCCGGTCACTTTGCACTGGATATTGTCGATGCTGTAAGGCCCGACAAGCATCAGTCCAAACAGGTAGGTGGGAATCGCCGGGGCGAATGTCGAGAGGTACGCACCCATATTTGCATAGAGCTCGGTGCGGAGACCCGTCACGTTGCCTTCTGAGTCCCCGATGATCTCGACCTCGCCAACGTGGTCCCGACCGTGGGTCGTGGCCAAGTAGTTCTCCTGCCTGCCCTCGATCCACTTGACCGGACGGCCCAGCCTCCTGGCGAGTATGGCGGCAATAACCTCTTCGGCATACAGGTACAGTTTGCATCCGAAGCCGCCCCCTACGTCTGGTGCAATTACACGAATCTGATGCTCGGGGTGCCCCGTGACCAGTGCGAGCAGGAGCCTCACGAGGTGCGGGATCTGCGTGGAGGTCCAGACGGTCAGTTGGTTGGTGCCAGGATTGAAATCTGCAACGACCCCGCGTGGCTCCATGGGGTTGGGGATCAGCCTCTGGTTGATGATGCGCTCGGTGACTCGTACATCTGCCGAAGAGGCCGCGGCATCGAAGTCTCCTCCGCCCACTTCCCACTCGAACGCGATGTTGTTTGCAGCTTCGTCGTGTACCTGGGCGGCGCCATCCTGTACAGCGGCTTCCATGTCCACGACGGCGTCCAGGACTTCGTAGTCGACCTGTACAAGCGTCGCGGCATCGGCCGCCGCCTGAGCGCTGGTGGCAGCAACCGCGGCGACGGCGTCGCCCACGCAACGAACCTTGTCGTACGCGAGCGGAGGATGTGGGGTCTCGTTGGTGTCGGGAACGACCCAGCCGCAGATGAGGGAGCCGAGCTCCTCCTGTAGCTGCGCACCCGTGTAAACGGCGACGACACCATCGGCGTTCTCGGCCGCTGATGTATCGACGCTCCTGATGTTTGCGTGTGCATGTGGGCTTCGAACGAGGACCATGTTGACCATTCCGACCATTCGGACATCGTCAACATACGTTCCCCTACCGGTTATGAGTCTTGGGTCTTCGCGACGCTTGATGCTTTCGCCGAGCACTGCCTGTGTGGTCACGTCTGGCCTCCTGTGTATCAAGTGCTTGGGCCGCGATTCTGAACTGGTTCAATGTTGGGACGTTGGCGTGTCCCGTGTTGCGGCTACAAGGTGCGGACACGCCTCCAAAAGACGCCTCAATTCAAGCGTTACTCTACCCTAGTCATAGCTGATAGGCAAGTTTGACCACGGCACAAGGAACGTGGCCGAACGACCTTAAACGCTACTCCGAATTGTTCCAAGAAACTGTCAAATCAGAGTTCAGTTCTGGCGCGCTCCGTCCTCTCCTCGCGGTGACTCTCGCACCAGGTAGAGAAGCTGCGGCGGGATGAGGAGAATTGACACACCGATCAGTGCGATCCGCAGTCCTCGAACGGTAGCGAGCAGGCCCATGCCGGGGCCGAAGAACACCTGGCCAAATGAGTTGGCCTGTTCGTGCAGAGAGAATACGGTTGCCCTGTACTCAGACTCGCAGTTTCTGTTGATCCAGGCGGCTGCGAAGGGCCACGTGACCCGGTGGAGGACGTAGACCACCACAACCATGGCGATCGCTATTCCAAATGTCCCAGAGAAGGCGAAGGTTAGCGTCGCCCCTATCATCGTGGCGTTGAAGATGGAGAGCGCAACCCGAGGCGCCCAAGAGCGGTCGACAGGGATGATACGTTCAATCGAGGAGATCGCAACGATAGTAATGATCGCACCCGCCGCCTGGATGACTCCGAACCACACTATCGGGTCCAGATTGAAGAATGCTGGGAACTCGAACGTCTCCAAGGCATGCTTAGCCCAGAGACGGTCGAAAGGTTCGCTGGACATCCCGAAGAACACCTCGATCGCTATTAGCGCCATTAGCACCCTGCTCATCGAGACCGCGCGAATTCCGGTCTTCAGAACGCCTGCCATCGACTGCCAGGTGCCGCCTCCAGCGTTGGACCTGGGGGTAAATCCCGTCTCCTGCATCGAAACGGCGACAAACACCGCGAGACCGATGAAGATAACGCCTCCTGCTATGAGCGAAAAACCCACGTAGATCGTCGCGAGGGCTGCGCTCAGGCCGATGCCAGCGAGGGCGCCGAAGGACTCGTACTTGGTGGCTTTAACGAACACTCCCGAGGTCTTCGAGTCATCCTTAAGCTCATCTGCGAGCCAAGCCTGGAACGCGCCGCTGACGAACGTGAATCCAAATCCCCACACAACTTGCGCCAACAAAATCGCGGCGAAGATGGGAAGCGACCCTTCCAGTATGTAGCCGACACCGACAAGCGCATAGCCGACGATCATCGACAGGCGCCGGCTATAGACGTCGGCGAGCACTCCGGTGGGAACATCGGCGAGGAGAACTGTTAGTTCCAGCACCGTTCCCACTAGGATCAGTTGGAGTGGGTTCAGGCCTGCCTCTGTGATCCGGTACACGGCGGACATCGTCGAGAATGACATCGTCGCCATTTCGGCGACTATAGCCATGGTGAGGAAGACGTGAACGGGCGGGAGTTTGAGTCGCCTCACGTACGATGCTGCGCCTGACCGGCTTCGGAAGTTGGAACGCAGATGCCGATGCTAGCCATCAGCGATTGACCCTGAACGCCGCTAAAAGACGAACTCGGGACCGGGGACGTACTCAAAGCGATCGAAAACATCGTCCCGTAGCGTAAATCCAAGACCGGGCGTCTGAGGAGCATACACGGTGCCATCGCGAATGTCGTAGGGCTCGTTGAAGAGTTCGTTCATCATCGGCATGTACCCTTGGCTCACCTCGAGGATGTGACAGTTCGGCGCTGACATGGCCATGTGCAGACTGGCCGCGAACAACACGCCGGAGCCCCAGGCGTGAGGAGCCAGCCTGATGCCCTTAGCGGAGGCCATCGCCGCGATACGCCTGATCTCGGTCAAGCCACCTGCTCTCGCCACGTCCGGCTGCGCAATGTCCAGGGCGCGGTGATTGAATAGGTCTTCGAAGTCAAACCTCGTGAATTCCCGCTCGCCCGTAGCAATCGGAATCACCGTGGACCGGCGTACTTCGGCGAGCCCGGGGTGGTCATCGGGCGAAATGGGCTCCTCGAACCATGCGACATCGTATGGCTCCAGCTCCCTGGCGAGGCGGATCGCTGTAGAGACATCGAGAGAGCCGTGTGCGTCCACCATGAGTTCGACGTCCTTGCCGATGCCCCGACGTGCTGCAGCTACCCTGCGTACGGTGTTCTCTATTGAAAACCCGTCGTGTCCAACAACCCGCATCTTGACAGCAGTGAAGCCCTTCGCGGCGTAGCCTGCCATCTCCTGCTCCGCCTCATCTCCGGGCGCCCAGCCTCCTGAGCCGTAGCCGCGAACGGAATCCCGGACGGCCCCAAGAGCGTGATAGACGGGCACGCCAAGGGCCTGCGCCTTGACGTCCCATATCGCGATGTCGACACCGGCAATTGCTTCGAGAGTGACACCTCGCCGCGCTTCCGACGGCTGTGAATGGCCTCGCTCCAGGGCGGGCTTCCATCGAGACCCGTTGTACATCTTTTCCCAGAGCAGTTCGGAGTAGATCGGGTCTTCGCCGAGCAGCGCGGGGGCAAGATCGTGCTTGACGATCGCCGAGACAGTCTCGGGGCTCCCAAGGGACGCGCCCATACCGGTGAGACCGTCGTCGGTGTCCACGAGTATCAGCACCGCGTCGCTCTTGACCTTGGTTCCGAGGTCGGTGCGGTGTTGACGCTCCTCTGGGACCGGATCGGACATGGGGATGGCACGCACACTTGTGATCTTCATGACGCGGCGAATCCCACCCTTTCTTCCAGCGGGGCCTGCCTCAGGAGATGCAGCGACTCAGCGACTGTTCTCCTGACTGCCCTGAGGTATGGTCTGCCAGCATCCAGTTTGTCGACCAGGTCGTCGACCGGGATCCACTCGCAGAGGTCGATGTCTTCGGAGAGATCAGGCTCCAAGGTGTCGTTGATGTCTCCGTCGTAATCGAGCAGGAACCATGTCACGGTCTTGTTGAACGGCTTGCCCGAGTAGTACGAGATGTAGCTCGTTCGACAGAGAGGCTCCCTGATCTTCAACCTCTTGCGGCGGAGGCCAGTCTCCTCGGAGACCTCTCTGAGGGCGCAACGCTCATGAGGCTCCTTCTTCTTGACCTTGCCCTTGGGGATGTCCCACAGACCGTGCTTTCTTATCAGTAGTACGTGGCCACCGCAGAGCACCAGCCCTCCGGCGGCCGCCATCTGCGGGATATCGCCGTTACTCATGCATCAATATCCGTTCTAGGACTTCCACCTGATCTGGGTCCATGTCCTTGAAGAGGACTCCATCCACGATCATGTCGGTGAGGTAGCGTCCATTGGTCTGGGGTTGGATCGATTCAAGACTGAGGTTTTTACCATCGTAGTCGAACTGGCTGAGGATGTAGTGAAAGACGTTCAGTCTGGCCTGATGTTTGTTGTCCGATTCTATGACTATCCAGGGAGCGTAATCAGTCGACGTGACCGCAAACATTCTTTCCTTGAAGTACGTGATCATGTGCCATCGCTCGGCGGCCATTCGGTCTGTGGAGGAGTACTTCCAGTACTGGAGTTCGCTGTTCTGACGCAGCCTGAAGCGCATGTCCTGCGCTTCTCTGGAGACGGACAGATAGATCTTCAGGAGATGAACACCCTCATCGATAACTCCGCGTTCCCAGTCGTTCACGCGGTTCATGAAGTAGTTGTACTGCCTCATGGTGCAATAGCCCATGACAGGTTGAATGAGGGCGCGAGAGTACCACGACCTGTCAAAAATGGTCATGTGGCCAAGGCCGGGCATCTGCCGGTAGTGGGTCCCGAGCCAGTTGCGCATCTGCTTTTCACTTGGAATGCCCTGCTCTACAACATTGAAGAACTTGGGATTCAGGTAGTGGGTGATCCCGGAGGCCGTGGAACCCTTTCCCGCAGCATCGCGGCCTTCCAGAACGATAGCGACGCGCTCGCCCTGTTCGACGATCCACTCTTGAAGCAAGAGAAGCTGAAGTCTGAGCAACCTCAATTCGGCGCGATATGTCCTGTACGAAACGTCGCGAAACTCGCGTACCTCGTACTTGATCGCTGAAGTCTCAGGCAGGATGGTAGTTTGGGCTTGCATGTGCAGCTTTGACCACCGATGCTTAGGTAAAGGGCACGACGCCTCAGGGCGCCAAAATCATAGTAAGAACCGCCGCAGCGTGTGTCAAATTGCAACAGGGATTCTGAGTGACAGTCGGACCCAGGCGACTAAAGTTGGAACGCGCCAAGTGCGGCTCGAAGTTGCAATGGGACCGCAAGGTCTTCACTGTAGATCGGGACTCCTCCCATGGACTGATTGGGATTGGAGCTGTGTGCAATAAGGCTAGAATCTCTCGCAATGTCCGTCTGGTCGCAGCCGCCCTCCTCTTCACTGCGTTAATCGCGCTTGGAATTGCGTGTGACACTCCGTCGAGCACGAACACGCTGAGCGAAGAGCCTTCCCCTGCTCAGGAGGCGAGTGGTGACGTTGATGTGTCAAATACCCCGGCCCGAAGTCCCACCACTACCCCTGTTGCTGCGACCCACGTGGCCACGGTCACGCCCAGCCCACCGGCCTACGACCCGCTTGAGAATCGGTGGGTGCTGACAGGTGGAATGACTACTCTTCACTGGTCAGTCCTAATGCGAAACGTGGACGCAGTCGAGTTTTCCCTGAATAGGGGCGCCGACATAAACGCGAAGGCTGGCATCCGAAACAGGGACACGGATGTATTCAGGAGTGAGGTTACCCCTCTGCACGTAGCAGCCCTCACGAATACTGATACAAGGCTCGTAGAGCTTCTGCTGGCCGAGGGAGCCGACATTCATTCGAAGTCCGACTTAGGAGATTCGCTCCTACATCTCTGGGCAATTGCGAACACATCCACTGCCGTCGCAAATCTGCTGCTGGAGAGAGGGGCGAACCTGGAGGCTAGAGACAACAAGGGCTCAACTCCTCTATTCTACGCTGCCCAAAACCCAGACCCTCTCTCAGCCGCTCTGCTACTGGACAGAGGAGCGGACGTTCACGCCATCAACAACCCTGGTGGAACCGCCCTTCACATGGCTGCAGGGCACAATTCCAACCCGGAAGTCGCCGCCCTTCTACTGGACCGAGGGATTGACGTCAACGCCAGGGACTCCGAAGGAGCGACTCCTCTGCACTGGGCAGCCGACAGTAACGCTAATCCACGCGTAGCTGCCCTGCTGTTGGAAAGGGGCGCTGATCTCCACGCCATGGACGACCACGATGGGTCACCACTTCACTGGGCAGCCACGTCTAGAGTTGGCCCAGCCCTGGCAGCCCATCTATTGGACAAGGGCGCCGACCTTCACGCCACGAACTCTCACGGCGCGAGTCCCATACATTTCGCTGCACGGTACAATTCCCAACCAGAGGTGACTTCTCTTCTGCTGGACAGAGGGGCCGACATCCACGCAGGAGACGACTATGGGTGGAAACCCATCCACTATGCAGCCGAGAGCAATCCCAACCATGAGGTGGTCGCTCTATTGTTGGACAGTGGGGCGGAGGTCACCACCCGGGACAACGATGGCGCAACTCCTCTTCACTGGTCGGCACGTAGCAATGAAACAGTTAGAGTGACAGCTCTTCTACTGGAAAGAGGTGCCGAGACCAATGCCAGAGACGCTTATAACGCAACGCCGATTCACTACGCAGCCTCGGAAAGTGTCGAGCCTGATATTCTAAATCTTCTTCTAGATAAGGGAGCCGACATCGACGCCAGCGACAAGGAAAACGCAACTCCCCTGCACTGGGCAGCTAGAAACTCTACAGACCCGGCTGTGCTCAGCCTACTTCTGGACAGGGGAGCAGAGGTGGATGCCAAGGACAAATACGGGTCAACTCCCTTGCACTGGGCAGCGAGGAACAACCCAATGATCGAGGTGGTCACCCTGCTGCTGGAGAGAGGTGCTGATGTAAACGCAAGGGATAACTACGGAGCTCTGCCTCTTCACTTGGCCCTGCGTTTCAACCCCAATCCTGAGGTGGCAGATCTCCTATCCGATAAGGGACTTAGTGGGCGCTAATACCGCCGGGGGTTACGATCTGCTAGGCGACTCCGAGTCGAGCCAGCCACTCGGCAGCATGCGGCCCTCTGTCGACGTCCGGAATCTCGGGTCGGCCACGAGACCTTAGAGTCTCAGTCGCCTCCCTGTTTAGACCCAGGCTGTCTGTTAGGACAACGCCGTATTCCGTCTCGGCAGACTTCCTCGAGACGAAGCCTTCGAGAACGTCCCTGACGACTTCCTGAGGGTCACGGTCGAACGGGTGCCCCCAGCCGCCACCGCCTCCGGTCTCAGCCCGTAGCAGGTCACCTGCCTCGACCTGAATTCCTTCTCCGGCTGGTGGCACTTCTCTTTCGCCCGGTGCGCCTGGATTTAGTACGAACCTGCCCGGCTGACCTGCGCGTCCGCCGTTTAGTCCAAAGCATGGGAATCTTACGTTGTCCATTCGCGTGCTAAGTGTGCAGTCGACGAGCACTCGGACATCTCGAATGACGCCGCAGCCGCCGCGGTAGAAGCCAGGGCCACCGGAGTCGGGCCTGATCGAGTACTGTTCGATCCGAAGCGGGAACTCGCCCTCTTCAAACTCGATTGGATAGTTGCGCTGGTCCCGGAAGTAGATCACGTTTAGCCCATCGCCGGTGGGACGCGCACCCTGTCCTGAGCCGATGCCTTCGCTGAAGTAGAGATACTGCCCGTCGTCCTTCACTGTTCGGAGGTTGTAGATGACGTAGATTGGCGAGGCTGCCGGCCCTTGCCCCTCGTTGGCCTGAGCAAGAACGCCCCCCATGATATCCATTAGGCGAATGACGGTGTGGCTCCTTAGCCCGACGGGTGCGGGAAAACTCGGATAGGTGATCGTACCGGGTTCAGTATGCACTTCGTCGAGAAACGCCACGGCGCCCTCGTTCAGTGGAAGCCCAGGTTTCATATAGCTGAGATGCCTGGCAAGGATCAGGTTGAAAGCGCCTGGGCTGGTGATGAAGTTGACCGGACCCTTAGCCTGCGGTCCGCTTCCCGTCAAGTCGGCGACAAGGTGCCCATCCTGATGAAGAAGCTTGACATCCACTAACCTAGGGTCGCCATCCACCGGATCTCGGTCCACATAGTCGAAGAAGTGGTGCTCGCCCTCCGGGATCACCTCGCGGGCGAATTCTCTGTAGGCGTCGATACTGCGTTGGACGATCTCATCGAATGCCTCGAGAATCTCCTTCTGGCCGTACCGATCCATTAGTTCCGCAACCCGGTCCTCGGCGAGCCGGCAGGCAGCCATCAGGGCCCGGGTGTCGCCTTCCAGCATTTCTGGAAACCGGCTGTTGTTAAGAATGACCGCGTATGCCTCGCGGTTGATTTCTCCCTCGCGCATGATCCTGATCGGTGGGACCAGCATCCCCTCGTGGAAAATCTCGGAGGCGTGGGGTGAGAGGCTGCCTGCAACGCTTCCGCCTATGTCCCAGAAGTGGCCGTAGCTGACCGCGAATCCAACCGGTCTGTCCTCATGGAACACAGGTGACGTGAAGCACATGTCGCCGGTGTGTTGAATTGCCCCCTGTGACCTGTGTGGGTCGTTGTACCAGTAGAGGTCGCCGGGCTGCATATCTTCGAGTGGATACTCTCGAAGTACCGGATCTACGATGCGAGGTCCCGATGTTGATAGGAACCCATCGACAACTCGCCCCTCCAGATCGTACACGCCAACGAAGTAGTCCATCTTCTCCTTGATGACCGGGGACATCGCGGTGCGCTCTATGAGTGCCTCCATCTGTCGGATGATGGAGCTTACAGCGCCTCGCACTATCTCAAGGGTAATTGGATCAACGGACATATTCTCGTCCTTGTACGTGAGCTTCAGACCTGTGCTGGGCGAATGATCAGGTTTCCGTAGCCGTCGGTCGTAGAAGCGTATCCAGTGGCCAATAGGGTCGTAGTGTCGCGCTGCTCGACTATGGCAGGTCCTTCAATGTAAACGCCGGGCACGAGTTGATCCCGATCGTAAACTGGAACTTCAGTGGAACCTGCTGATCGAGAGAGTATGGCGTCGCGCAGGTAAGTCGGCCTCGGGGCCAAGACTGAGCTATCAGCAAGGGGGTCTGAAGCAGGCCTGGGAAGTCTTCCTAACGCTGTTACTCTCAGGTTGACAAGTTCGACGGTCTGGTGCGGGAGATTGTATGTGTAGAGACGCTCGTGAAGCTCATGGAAGTTCGACTTCATGTTCTCCAGCGTCTGCTGGCTGACTTGCCCGTCCGGGACGTCGACCGTAATCTCCCAGCCCTGATGCTCGTATCGGAGATCGGCGGAACGAGATATCTGCTGGGCCGATTCTGGAACTCCCTCCCTGTTAAGCCAGTTAGCAGCCTGCTGTTCAAGTCGTGCGAATACGGAAGCCACATCCGAGATGGTGGGGTCTCCAGTTTGGAGATAAGTCTGAACGTAGTCGTTACGTAGGTCGGTGAACAGCAGCCCGTACGTGGACAGCACGCCTGGAGTCGATGGTACGATAATCGTATCCATGCCCAGCAGCGACGCGAGTGAGCATGCGTGGAGTGGACCAGCGCCGCCGAATGCAACGAGGGCGAAGTCCTTCGGGTCCAGGCCTCTTCCAACAGAAACCGTCCGCATCGCCCCTGCCATGTTGTTGTCGGCGACCTCCACTATGCCGGCCGCCGCGTCTTCAACCGTCAGGCTGAGGGGACCTGCAACCCTCTCCCGGATAGCATTCCGAGCCAACTCCGGGTCGATGCTCATCTCGCCGCCTAGCAGGTGCTGTGGGAGGTGTCCCAGCACCAGTCGTGCGTCCGTCACCGTCGGCTCTGTCCCGCCCTGACCGTAACATGCCGGGCCTGGGTCGGCTCCGGCGCTCTCAGGGCCAACCGCCAGCCCGCCTGTCGGCGATACGCGGGCGATACTGCCCCCTCCGGCACCGATAGTCGCTATGTCCAGCATTGGAAGCTGAAGGGGTAACCCTCCGATGCTACGTTCTACAGTGACGTCAGGACGGCCTTCCTGAACCAGGCAGATGTCCGCGCTGGTGCCGCCGACATCAACAGAAATGAAGCTGGGATAGCCAGCGTCGCCAGAAACCCGTGTCGCGCCCATAACGCCGGCAACCGGGCCCGACAGGACGGTGTGAATGGCCTGACGTGCAGCGAGGTCGGCGCTGGTAACTCCCCCATTGGACTTCATTATGAACAGGGGGGCACTCATACCATCCCGTTCGGCCGCCGACTCAAGGCCAGTCAGGTAGCGCGACACCTGGGGCATCACATAAGCGTTCAGCGTGGTCGCAATCGTTCGCTCGAATTCACGGAACTGCGGAAGGACCTCGCTCGAAAGCGAGATTGGAAGTCCATCCAGTTCCTCACGAAGAATCTCGGCGGCTCGCCGCTCGTGAGAGTCATTTGCGTAGGAGTAGAGAAAGCACACCGCGACCGCTTCCACCTGCATGTCGCGCAGTACCCTGGCCGCTGTCCGGCAGTCGTCTTCACTCAGTGGCGCCAGTACGCTGCCGGTGCGATCCAGTCTCTCGGACACCTCGAAAATGCGATTAGGCGGGACAGGGCGTTCTGGCTTAATCCACCCGTATATGTTATTGCCACGAGGGATATCGTGCCGTCCGATCTCAAGGAGGTACTTGAAGCCTTTCGTGGTCAGCAGACCGACCTTTGAGGGACGCCGCTCGATAACAGCGTTGGTTGCAATGGTTGCCCCGTGGAACAGCCTGAGCACATCGGCAGGTGTGGCATCGGCCTGCGAAAGTCCCACACGCACACCGGTCATGAAGCCTTCCGCAAAGTCAGACGGCGTGGTTGGCGTTTTGGTCGTCCAGAGTTCGCCGGCGTCGGTGTCCTGGACGACGACGTCGGTAAAGGTCCCGCCTATGTCGACGGCTACATGGTACTGGGGCAATCTACTGCAGAGGTGAGTAGTCGGTCGGGCTTAGCAGTGAGTTGTAGATCCTCGAAGTCAGAGGACCGTCTACTTCCGATTCAGAGCGGACCTTGTTCCATTCGGGATCGGCACGGAAGCTGGCCCATGAACGCTCTCTCTGTCCCTCATCCTCGAAGGCAACGATGTAGATCAGTCTGTCAGAGTAATCTCCGACTGCAGAAGTCCAGTATCCGACGTTCTTGATACCGTGTCTTTCGAAGATTCCGAGGGTATGGTTTCGGAAGCGCGCGTGGAGTGCTTCGAGCTTCCCTGGCGCAGCCTCGTACACGCGATACTCGTAGATCATCTTCGTCCTCCTGTGGGTCAGTTCTGGTTTGACCGATATTAGCAGTGGGCCGCACCGAGTTCAACGCACGCATGACCAGTTCCCAGATGTCAGCTTAGTTGTACGCTTGAATCCTGTATGAGAGAATCCCGCCATCGCATCGGAACAATCCATAGACTGGAGCTTAAGCGTGCAGAACCTGGAACCAGCAGTGAAGGATGCCCTCTCTATAGACATGGTCGTGGACATTACGACGACCGGACGTAGGTCGGGCCAGGCAAGACGCATAGAGATCTGGTGTCACCTGATGGACGGCCAACTGTTCCTGGCCGCGTCTCCAGGTCCGAGGAGCTGGTACGCGAACCTCTATGCCAACCGGGATGTAGTCCTTCATCTGAAAGACGAAGTCAAGGCAGACATCGGCGTAAGTGCCCGGCCAATCACAGACGAGGCAGAGCGAAGGGACGTCTTCACTCGCCTTGCGGCACAATCCGCATTCAGGCAGGGCCAGGGTCTTGATGTGGACTCATGGGTGGCGGGAAGCAAGCTGGTCGAGCTAATTCCCACAAGCAATTAGCCCAGCGTGCAACTTCTGGACACAAGCCGAATACAGGCGGAATTGTCTGACTCGGTAATCGGTCACCGCATCTGTTACCACCTGGAAACCGGTTCCACCATGGACGACGCACGGGCCCTGGCACGAGATGGCGCGTCAGAGGGTGTCGTGGTAATTGCGGAACAGCAGGGGCGCGGACGAGGGCGCTTCAACCGGACCTGGGTCTCGCCTCCCGGCTTAAACCTCTACCTTACGATACTGCTGCGCCCAGCACAGACTCAGCTTCCCTTCATGAACATGGCAGCGGCGCTTGCCGTGAATCGAACGGTTTCTGATGCTACAGGTCTGCCGACTTGGGTGAAGTGGCCGAACGATGTGCGCATCGGTGGACGAAAGGTGAGCGGGATACTGATCGAGACCGAATTCGAAGGCGAGAGGCTCGACCATGCCCTGGTGGGAATAGGACTCAACGTGAATCTTGACGTCTCGGAGTATCCTGATATCTCCGAGACAGCAACCAGCCTACGCAGCGCAGCCGGCCACGAGTTCGACAGAAACGATGTCCTACTGTCACTTATGCGTAACGTCGATGAATGGTACGGTCGGGTGGCAAATGGGGAGTCTCTTACGAAGCCGTGGTCGGAGACCCTGGAGACTATCGGCAGGCAGATCCAACTCAGGTGGCGGGACAGCACGATCGAGGGGATTGCCGAGTCGGTGGATGACCGGGGCAATCTGATCGTGCTGCAGCAGGACGGTTCGCGAATCACCGCCGTAGCAGGGGAAGTCACGTCGCAACTATAATTCGTCGCACCGATTAACGAGACAGATTTGGAGACTGGATATGCTCTCAGAGAAGCTCAGCCTTGAAGGCAAGGGTGTCGTCATCACCGGTGGCGGCACTGGACTAGGTCGTGAAATGACTCTGGCTATGGCACGCGCCGGAGCCGACCTGGTCATAGCGGCACGCAGGACTGGACCTATCGAGGAAGTCGCAGAGGAAGTTAGAGCCCTTGGCCGCAGGGCCGTGGCCATCTCCACGGACGTTACCGATACTGCCCAGGTCACGAATTTGATGGAGTCGGCAATATCAGAACTTGGCAAAGTGGATGTGTTGTTGAACAACGCAGGCATCGTTCGAGGTCAGGGGGCGATCCCGATCTGGGAGATCAGCGACGACGACTGGCAGGTTGGTATCGAGGTCAACATGTCGAGCGCGTTCTACTGTGCCAGGGCCATCGCCAAGCACATGGTGGATCGTGGCGGTGGGAAGATCATCAACGTGTCTTCCGGGTTCGGATTCCGGGGCGGCCGCGACAACTACATGTACTGTGTCGGCAAAGGGGGCATAGTAAACCTTACTCGTGTACTGGCTACAAGCCTTGGACGCTATGGCATAACGAGTACCTGCATAGTGCCAGGGTTCATTCCTACTGAAGGGACTGACGAGTCGCGTCTTACGCTTCCGAGGGGGGAATTCATACCCATTGGGAGAGTCGGCCACCCTCACGAAATGGGGGCCGTCGCAGTCTTCCTAGCGTCCGGGGCCTCCGACTACATGAACGGAGAGGCGTTCATCATAGACGGGGGAGGCCTCGCAGGTGGCGGTGCCCCTACTGGACACGCACCCGAGATTCCGCTGGTAATCTAGTTCAAGCAAACTCCAAGAGAATTCGAGGCGAAAATGAGTATCCCAACAGAGTGGGACCTTACAGGCAAGAAGGCGATAATCACGGCGGACCGGAGAGGGTGGACGCCATTCCTGGCGTCAGCGCTCGCAGAGGCCGGAGCCTCCGTGGCCGTAGCCGGCTCTGCTGAGTCGGACATGTCAGACGCAGCAAACGCGGTGACATCACAGGGTGGGACAGCGATGGCGATCGCTACAGACCTGACAGACAGGGTGAGCGTCGAGGCCATGGTGTTCAGGGCAGAGGAAGAGTTGGGTGGAGTGGACATCCTCGTGAACAACGCGAGTGCCGAGTTCGGTAAGCGATTCGAGCACGTAACGGAGAATGAGTGGTCCATGCTTATGGACTTCAACGTCAAGTCTGTGTACCTGGCGTGCCAGGCGGTTGGGCGGCGGATGCTGAAACAACGCAGCGGACGAATCGTCAACGTAGGGACTGCCCTATCGCAGCGCGGACTGTGGAACTCTGTCGCCGCGTGCGCCGCTCAGGGGGCCATACACCAGATCACGACTGCTCTCGCGCTGGAATGGGGTCGAGAAGGCATAAGGGTCAACGGGATTGGCGCTGGATGGATGTCGACGAGTGAACCGTCGGAGCAAGACCAGCGGGAGCTGCTGGTCAGGTACCTGCCTTCAAGGCGCAAAGGTCATCCGAACGACCTCGCTTCCCTGATGGTCTACCTGTCGTCGGACGCCTGCGACTTCGTAACGGGCCAGACCTTCTTCATTGACGGCGGAGCCCTGGCGCATGCGTAAGGGTGGTCGCCCTACAGAGCCGCGATCAAGATCCTCTGGATCACCATCAGAAGTATTATGGCGATCATCGGTGAGAGATCGAACATCCCGAGGCCGGGAATGAGCCTGCGTATCGGCCCCAGAATGGGTTCGGTAATCTGGTAGATCACCCTAACTATCGGGGCGAATGGGCTGTCCTCGCCGATGGGAATCCATGACACGATCACTCGAGCGAGTATCGAGATATAGAGCACGGGTACGAGGATGTTTACAAACTGGATCAGGAACTGATTCACGTCCTACCCACCAAGCGCCTTTGACTTCTCATAGGCCGCGTTTACAGCACTGAAAACCAGCGCCCTGAACCGGCCCTCCTCGAAAGCCCTGAGCGCCTCAATGGTCGTGCCTCCTGGTGAGGTGACCATGTCCTTCAGCTCGGCCGGATGAATGCCTGTGTCCTGGACGAGCTGCGTGCTGCCCAGAACGGTCTGAATGGCAAGCTGCCATGAGACGTCCCGCGAGAGTCCCAGGTAAACACCGGCGTCGATCAACGACTCGATGAATAGAAAGACGTAGGCAGGCCCGCTGGCACTCAGCGCGGTCGCCATGTCGATCATCTTCTCGTCGTCCGTGTAGATCTCCTTGCCGAGCGTCTGAACTATTGCGCGCGTCGTGTCCACGGTCTCTTTAGGCACTGCGTCCGATGCCATCCACATTGTCATTCCAGCACCGATCTGGCCCGGTGTGTTCGGCATTACCCGGATGATTGGGGCGTGATCGAGGCCTGAGGTGAGGCTGCTCATGGTCGCACCGGCCACGATCGAAACTACCGTGTTGTCCTGAGAGAGGTTGCCCCTGAGCTGCGGATACACATACGGGAGAGTTTGAGGCTTGACTGCGATCACAGTAAGGTTCGACCCATCGATGGCTTCGAGATTATCTGACGTCGTCTGAATCGAGTAGGTCTCCTCGAGATGACTGCGTCGAGTTCCGCTCGGCTCTCCGACGCAGATGTCCGAGGGCGACGCTACCTCAGCGCCCACGATTCCGCTTATGATCGACTCAGCCATCACGCCGCCGCCCACGAATGCGATTCTCATGTCAGTGTCCTTGGTGAATTTGGGATGTGAAGATTGTCAGGCGGGAGGCGACTTAGGGAAGGATCGAGTCACTTGCGAGCGAGACTGCAACTCTGATCGACTCCAACATGCTCTTGGCGTCCGCAATCCCCTGACCGGCAATGTCGAAGGCCGTGCCATGATCAACGGACGTGCGAATGAATGGCAGACCCAGATTAACGCTGACACTCCTGGCCCAGTCGTGGACTTTGATCGGGATGTGTCCCTGGTCGTGGTACATGGCGATCACGGCGTCGTATCTGCCGTCTATCGCCTGGTTGAATATCGTGTCAGCCGGAACCGGCCCGGTCGCATCTATCCCCTTCTCGCGAGCTTGCGCGACTGCCGGTTCTATCTCCTCGGCCTCCTCGGTGCCGATTAGTCCACCATCAGACGCGTGTGGGTTCAATGCGGCGACACCAATGCGAGGGCTGTCGAATCCCCACTCCCTGAAACACACGTCGGTGAGTTCGATCTTTCCCAGCACGTTGTCGATGGTCACGTAGTCACAAGCGACCCTCAGCGAGCGATGAGTCGTGAGATGCACGACGCGCAGAGTGCCGGCCATCAGCATTGTGGCGACGTTCGAAGCCTGCGTCTGGCTCTGGAAGATTTCCATGTGGCCGATATCTCTATGGCCGGCGAGGCTGCAGGCCTCCTTGTTGATTGGCGCCGTCGTGATCGCCGCAACCTTGCCAGCAGCTGCGAGTTCCCCTGCCTTCAGTATCCATTCAACTGAAGCTTTACCCGCGATTGGAGAGACGACTCCATATTCGACCTGGTCATACTCGAGGTTCTCCATGTCCAGGACGTCGACTTCGCCATGCTGCCCGACTACGTCTCCAAGTTCGTGGACCACTCGGGCGCGCCCGCCGCTGCCAATCAGCTCGAGCGCCGAATTCATCGAACCGGCGTTACCAACCACGAACGGCCTGCACTTCTCATAGACCCAGGGATCCTGAAGTGCCTTGGCAGTGACCTCAGCCCCTATACCTGCCGGGTCGCCCATGGTGATAGCGACCAGGGGACGTTGGCTCATAGTGAATTGCCTCCGCGGCTCAAATTGATTCCATATGCATTATACATTGCCCAGCCCCTGACGGAGGACTGGACGAGCTGAGGAAAAGAAAGAGGGAGTCCCCTCTAAGGTCGGTAGAGGGGACTTTAGTGACAGGAAACTATTCGCACTTGCTGTAGCCGCAGTCGAGGCAGTTTAAGCACCCTTCCTGCGGGATCAGCCTGCCCGAGCACTTAGGGCAGCGCGCTCCGGTTGGCGCCTGAGAGTGCCCGTTTCCATTGGACGGCGGACCTGGCCGGCGCGTAGATGGGAACAGCCCTGGCTGTACTACCGTCGGCTGCTGCTCTTCTGAAGGACCTGCAACGGCCCGGTGCGCAGCATGTATGTGATTCACAAGTGTGTGGGCCATTGCGTCCGGGGCAGATCGAATTAGTGTCCCGCCATCCCAGGCCGGGCAGCAAGTGATGCCCTGCAGGTGGGCCACAATCTGGTCTGGATCAATTCCAGATCGCAGTGCAAGCGACACCAGACGAGAGACAGCCTCGAGGTTGGCGGAGTCGCACCCACCAGCTTTTCCGAGCGTAGTGAAGACTTCGAAAGGCTTGCCATCATCGTCGAACGTAATGGTGACGTACATGTTGCCGTGACCAGTGCGAACGCGATCGGTCACGCCTGCTACGGAGGTCGGCCGCTCTCTGGGCACCAGCATTCTCTGCTGATCGATGACTACGTCGTCAGCCTCTACGGCGTCGGACCTCGTCTCCAGAACCTGCATTGACTTTGAACCATCACGATAAACGGTGACAGCCTTGCATCCAGTTTCCCATGCGAGCTCGTAGGCCTCTCTCACGTCTTCGACCGTCGCGCTATTGGGCAGGTTGATGGTCTTGGAAACGGAGTTGGTGACGTGCTTCTGCCACGCGGCCTGCATCCTGACATGAGCTTCGGGGCTGATTGCCATTGACGTCCTGTATATGGCCGGGTTTAACCCATGGTCTTTGAGGATGCTCTCTGCCCCTTCAGGGTTATCGGTTATCTCCTCTAGAACCTGCCGGACGCGGGTATCACTGCCCAGTTCCGACCTGAGAGACTCTGTAATGGAAACGGGAGCGTCGAGGAGTCGCGAACTGCTGCCCTCATGGTCCTTCCAGAGGACGTTCGACCACCAGGCGAGGGCGAAGTGGGGTTCAATTCCACTGGAGCAGCCGGCGAGTCGGCTGATGGTTCCGGTCGGTGCGATCGTGATGATGCTGGAGTTCCGCACCGGGGGCAGTCCCCTGTCCTTGAGAGCGGATCTCTCGTACTCGGGAAAAGGTCCTCGCTCACGCGCCAGATTGGCTGACTCATCCCAGGCAACGCGCTCAATGAAGCCGCCCAGCTCGTCGGCGAGGTCAAGACCCTCCTGTGAGTCGTACGGGACGTTCATCCTGACCAGCGCATCTGCCCAGCCCATCACGCCGAGGCCTATGCGGCGCGTCGCCAGATTTACCTCTCTCAGTTGAGGCAGCGGGAATGTGTTCACGTTGATCACGTCGTCAAGGAAGCGAACTGAGGTCCTGACAGTGTCCTCCAGCGACTTCCAGTCGAATGTACCGTCAACGACGTGCGAGTCAAGGTTTATGGAGCCCAGGCAGCAGTTGCCGTAGTTCTCCAGGAACTCCTCCCCGCAGGGATTGGAGGTCTCGATCAGCCCCATCTGGGGATTGGGAGCTGTCTCCCACACGCGGTCCATGAAGACCACGCCTGGGTCGCCTGTCTTCCAGGCCGACTGAGCTATCTCGTTCCAGAGATCGCGGGCGCGTACGGTCTCCACTACGACATCCGCAGGACCGCTTCCCTCGTCCCTGGGATTGACGAGATCCCAATCGGAGTCGTCCCTGACCGCCTGCATAAAGGCGTCAGTAATCTGGACCGAGATGTTGAAATTCTGGAGGGTATCGTCTCCGTCCTTGCATGTGATGAACTCGCGTATATCGGGATGCGAGTCGCGGAGCTGCCCCATATGGGCTCCCAGCCTGAACGCGCCCTGTGTCAGGGTTGCGCCGACTGATGAATACAGCTTCATCACGGCGATTGGTCCACACGCGTGGCCGTGGGTGGTCTTGATCATGTCGTTGCGGGGACGTAGCTTGGAGAAGCCGAATCCTATTCCGCCACCCCACTTCTCGATCATGGCAGCGTCGTGCGCCACCTCCATGATCGACTCCATGTTGTCCTCCGGCGTAACCACGAAGCATGCGGAGAGGCAGCCGCGTCCGGTGCCGGCATTGACGAGAGTCGGCGAGTTTGGCAGGAACTTCAGTGAGGCCAGCAGGTCGTAGAACCTGTTTTCCCAGATTGTCCGCACGGGCTCGTTTTCGCCCTGAGCGACAGCTTGGGCAACCCGTTGGAAGAGTTCTACTGCAGACTCAATGGGATTGCCGTCCTCGTCCTTCCGCAGGTAGCGCTGTTCGAGGATGACACGCGCATTCTCAGAAAGTGCGAGCCCGTCCTCCGCCACCGTTGCAGGAGCATCTGAAATTGAGGGCTCCATGAGCGACCGCGCAATCTGACTGCGAAGCTCGCCCGAGACTCCTTGCAGGAGCCTCTCGACCTCACCCGCGAGATCGATACGAGTCCCCTCGCGTTCTGAACCGCTCTTCTCTTGGTCCACGTACATCACCGTGTCTCCTGTTAAAGGTTTGTGGCTTAAGGGCTGAGAGTCTAGGGCTACTTGTTAGTGTCAAGTTTGATTCTTAAGAACATAATAGAACGAACATTTATTCGTGGCAAGCGGGTTAGAGTTCGCTTTTGCCGCAGTCGGTCCCCTACTGGGAACCTACTACTGGACGTTGCGAGCGCCTGGGACGTCTCCCGTTTTGCAACGGTGGGATCAAGTCATCGTCGATCAGGCTGAATTGGTCTGGATGGTTCTTGTAGTCAGGAGATTCCGGTTCCAACAAGGCATCGATCGCCTCTTTGAAGGACTCTATATCCCTGAAGTCCCGGTAGACGCTGGCAAACCTGATCCAGGCGACACGGTCCAAGTCGGCAAGCCTTGCCATAACGGCCTCCCCGATGGCACGGGAAGCGAACTCGGCCCGACCTGATTCCGTCAACTGTCGTTCAATTTCGTCGACAACCTTATCGATGCTGCCCACTGGCAATGGACGCTTGGCGCAAGCCTTGGTCAGGCTGGAGAAGAGTTTTTCGCGCTGGAACTCCTCCCTGCGACCATCTCTCTTGACGACCATGATTGAACGCATCTGTATGTACTCATACGTGGTGAATCGCCGTTCGCACGCTGCGCACTCGCGACGGCGGCGTATCCCATCGCCAGCATCGCGCGAGTCCACTACTTTGGAATCTGAATGGCTGCAGTAGGGGCAGAGCATCACTCTTTACGCTTTTTGAAAAATGTTTAAGAAAAGTACAGAAAACCACAACTTATTGCGTTGACCGTGTTAGTTTACACTATATGTTGGGTTTGTCAAATGACTTTTCCCACACAGTTGCCGTAGTCCAAGACTTGCAATCCGACGAACCCAAAGGGTGCGAAAAGCCCGACTAAATGTTGCTTGGAGTGGGAATTGGCGCGAAGTGTCACCCGATCGACCAGGGGGTGGGCCGTGCTCTCCGTGCAAGCATTGAACCACTAACTAAAGTGGAGTCTCTCGTAAACACGGAGAGGCGAGTGTCTGTCGGACGGGCGTTTAGATCCCGAAAAAGTTGAGGCCGGGAGCGCTGCCCTGCTGCTCCCGGCCTCAATTGTGACTAGTGTCGATTCTTCTAGAGTCCGCTGTTGCGTGCTCGAGAGTACCTTCTCAAGAACGGAGGCAGGTCGAGGTCGCGCTCTCCGCCGCTCTCGAGGGCTTCTGACAACATGCGGTCTATCTGCGCCTCTCGCTCATCGATAGTGTTTTCGGTCGGGAAACCGGTGGCGATGATCGTCAGCTTGATCTCGTTCTCCATCTTGAGATCGGTGACCATGCCGAAGATGATGTTCGCGTCCGGATCCACGACACGCTTGATGACTTCGGCAGCCTCATGCAACTCGTTGAGCTTGAGGTCGCTGCCGCCGGTGATGTTGAAGAGGATGCCGCGGGCGCCTTCGATTGAAACGTCGAGCAGCGGGTTGGTGATCGCGTGCTGGGCAGCCTCGCGAGCGCGGTGCTCGCCCATGCCCCAACCGATTGACATCCAGGCTGGACCGGCGTCGCGCATGATGGCGTTGACGTCGGCGAAGTCCACGTTGATGTCGCCAGCGACGGTCACTAGCTCGGCGATAGACTGAACGCCAATCCTGAGAACATCGTCGGCCATCTTGAAGGCGTTCTCGGCGGTAATCTCATCTTCAGCGATCACGTGGAGCCGCTCGTTCGGGATCACCAGCAAAGTATCTGTGTACTCCGCGAGCCTACCGATGCCTTCTTCGGCCACCTTCATTCGTCGCAGTCCCTCGAAGTCGAAAGGCTTGGTGACAACGGCCACCGTCAGAGCACCCGTCTCCTTGGCTATCTGCGCGAGTGTCGGCGCCGCACCAGTACCCGTACCTCCGCCCATTCCGGCGGCAATGAAGACCATGTCCGAGTCGCGAATGACCTCGTAGAGGTCCTCCCTGCTCTCCTCTGCCGACTTGGCGCCGAGCTCAGGCATTCCGCCGACACCCTTGCCCTGGGTGAGCTGATCGCCGATCCTGATCTTCATGGGAACGTCGCTGCGGACGAGCGCCTGGGAGTCGGTGTTGACCACCATGTAATCAACGCCCGGGATGCGCTCCCTGAACATTCTCGAGACAGCGTTAGATCCGCCGCCGCCTACACCCACAACCTTGATGCGGGCAATATTCTCATGCTCGCCCCGAAACGATGTCATTCTGTTCCCCCCATTTCTGGTGTACTTTCTGTCTTTACCTTGGTGAGAGCCACTTGCGCAGCCTCGAAGTGAAGGTCCGTTCCGGAACTTCGTTCCTACGTTCGCTGGGTTCGTCTTCAACGCCCACTTTGCCACTTGGCTGCCTAAGCGCCCACCGCAACAGCCCAACGCTTGTAGCGAACTCCGGGGCTCGCAACGCCTCGGGTACATCCAAGCTTGGATCGGCGCCCCCGACCCGGAGATTCGGGGTGAGCTGACGCTTGAACAGTTCATCTATGCCGGGCAGTTGCGAGCTGCCTCCAGTGAGTACGACATTAGCAGAGCGCGGATCCTGTATTCCAGCCTCCGACATCTTCAGACGGATCATCCTGGCGAGTTCCACTGCGCGCTCACGCATAAGCTGGGAGAGCTCCCTAAGAGCGACCCTTCGCTGTCTAACGCGGCCGGGGACCGGCAGCACAATTTCGTCCGCAGCCTGGAAGATCGTTGGATCGGTGTGGCCGTGTTCAAGCTTGGCCGCTTCGGCCGCGGTGTAGTCAGTGCCGTAGGTGACACAGATGTCGTTGGTGAACTGGAATCCGCCCACTGGAAGGATTGCCGTTAGCTCAATAGCACCCCGGTCGAAGACGATCAAGTCCGATGTGCCGCCCCCGATGTCCACCAAGACTACACCCTGGTAGCGTTCGCGCTCAGTGAGTACAGCTTCGGCACTCGCTACCGGTTCCAGGACCAAGGCCTCTACTTCCAGCCCGGATTTCTCCACGGCCCCCGTGAGGCTCTGAACGAGGGATACGTCGGCCGATACGACGTGACTCTCCACTTCAAGCTTGCGGGTATGCATGCCTAGAGGGTCCCGAATGCCGCTCTGACCATCAAGTGTGTAGTTTCTGGGAAGGGCATGAATGATCTGGCGGCCAGGCCTGGCTCCCGCCTTGGCAACCGCGAAGGGAACACGATCGAGATCGTCCCTGGTGATGACTCCTTTTGACGCGGCCCAATCGATCAAGTCGGAGCGACTATCGAACGACACATGAGAGCCGGTTACGCCCACATACGCCATTCTGACAGTTAATGCTGCCTGTCGTGCCGCGTCCTGGATACACGCCCGGACTGCCTCGGTCGCATCGGGCATGTCCGTGACTACCCCCCTGGCCAATCCGCGGGATGGGACCACGCTGAACGAGACCACACGGAACTGCTCGTCGCCAACCCGGCGCGCGACGATGGTACACACCTTAGTTGTACCTACATCGACCGCAACCAAAACATCAGGGTCTTGCGTCATGCCGTGCTCTCCAGATTGTTCCCTAACTAACTCTGTACGCGCCGTTCGTGTACGTCCCTAGAGCGCGCATCCCTATCCCCTAAATCTTCTGGGCTACGCGCATCCGGGCACTTCTAGAGCGCGGATTGGAACGAACCTCGTTAATGCTGGGTTTGATCACCCTCGTGTTGACTGCCTTCAAAATTGGAGTACTGTCGCACTGGCACTCGGGCAGCAGTGGCGGGCACTTGCACGAAGAGGCCGCATCCCGAATGAAGTTCTTTACGACCCGGTCTTCTACTGAGTGATAGCTGATGACCACCAGTCTTCCGCCCCTGCCCAGCGCCTTGACTGCCCCGGCGAGGCCCCGCTCCAGGTTCTTCATCTCTGAATTAACAGCCATTCTCAAGGCCTGGAACGTGCGGGTTGCAGGGTGATTTCGACTTTCTACGGGCCAGTTGAGAGACTTCGTAACAACGTCCGCCAATTCGAGAGTAGTCTCGATCCTGCGATTGGCCACTATCCCGCGTGCCACCCTCCGGGCGCGAGGTTCTTCACCAAGAGAGCCAATAATGTGCTCCAATTGAGCCTGGGGCCACTTGTTAACGATGTCGTAAGCGGTCAGATCTCCATTGGGGTCGAATCTCATGTCGAGTTCAGCATCGAACCTAAAGCTGAAGCCGCGTTCCGGTGTATCGAGTTGAGCTGACGACACTCCAAGATCAAATAGAATGCCAGAGCAGTTCTTCTTGAATCTCTGCTCGGCGATCTCTGCGACATCAGCGAAGTTTCCGTGGACAATCGTGAGCCGTTCAGACCACCTACCCAGTCTCTGTTGAGCTCTCTTGAGAGCGTCAAGATCCAGGTCGATGCCCAGGAGCTCGGCTCCCGGAATCGTTCTGAGAATTGCCTCCGAGTGTCCGCCGTCGCCAAGGTTGCAATCGATGAATGACCCTCCCGGTGTAGGAGGAAGGGCCATGATGACCTCGGGTACCATCACTGGCGAGTGCGTCGAAGGAGTCTTTTTCTGGGCTGCAAGACCGGTCATGTCACATTGGTCCTGCGGATTGGCGTGTCCGCGACTGTGCTTGTAATCTTCCCGTAGAGCCGATTACGAATCGGCCAGTGTACGCGGGACAGTCCAGACGCCAAAGAGGTTCGACCTCTCCACACTGCCCCGACTATGAAGAGCACGAACTCTGATCCCACGTCATGTTAACATAGCATCAGCTTCGTAACTCTCGAACTCAAGGTGCCAATCTCCCAGATCGGCTGTCATCAAGTGACGGGTTCAGTTTCCTATCGAATCGTTGAGGTGCGCAAGGCCTATTGAGGACTCTTAAAGAGTTCTTTGAAAAGAGTATTGGATATGTCAGATAATTCGTTCAAATATGCGGTATTGACAGTCAGCGACACAGGTTCCAAGGGCGAACGCGAGGACTACAGCGGCGACACGATAGTTGAGCTGATGTCAGAAGCCGGCTTTACGCAGGTCCGACGCACGATCGTTCCAGATGAGGTTGACCAGATAAGCGCATGCTTGAGGGAATGGTGCGACTCGGCCGCGGCCGATGTAGTGGTTACGACAGGGGGGACAGGACTAGGGCCCAGGGACGTTACCCCTGAGGCGACGCGTGGAGTCATCGATATAGAGGCCCCTGGCATCGCGGAAGCGATGCGAATGGAGACGCTCAAGAATACTCCGTTCGCCATGTTGAGTCGCGGTGTTGTCGGTGTGCGCAACGGCTGCCTTATCGTCAATCTGCCCGGCAGTCCTTCCGGGGTGCGAGAGACTCTAGAGGTGGCTTTGACATCAATGCCTCACGCGCTGGAAATGATCAGAGGGTGGCGTACGCACGCTAACCCGTAGACCATCGAAAATGCGCTTTCACGTACTGACCCTCTTCCCCGAGATGTTCGAGGGGGCGCTTGGTTACGGGATACTGTCTCGGGCAATGGGCCGGGGACTGCTCTCTGTTGGTCTTCACAACATCAGGGACTTTACTCACGACCGTCATTCCACTGTGGACGACTACCCATACAGCGGCGGGCCCGGCATGGTAATGAAGCCTGAGCCTCTATTCGAGGCCGTAGAGGCGGTCGTCGAATCCAATAGTATCGACAAATCTGCACCCATCATCCTGCTAACTCCACAAGGGCGAGTCTTCGAGCAGCCTATTGCAGAGGAGCTGGCCCAGCAGGACGACGTACTCCTGATCTGCGGTCGTTACGAGGGCTTTGACGAGCGAGTGCGGCAACATCTCGCAACTGATGAGTTGAGTATTGGCGACTACGTCCTGTCAGGTGGCGAGGTCGCGGCAATGGTCGTAATCGAGGCGGTTTCCCGGCTGGTGCCAGGAGTAGTTGGATCGCCCGAGTCGCCTGCCAATGATTCCTTCACCACAGGTCTGTTGCAGCACCCTCTGTACACAAGACCAGCTCGATTCAGGGACATGGATGTTCCCGACGTCTTGCTTTCCGGCAATCACGGTGAAGTGGCCCAGTGGCAGAGACGGGAGTCGCTGCGCCGCACTTTCGAGAGACGTCCGGACCTGTTAGACCGGCTCAAACCGGGGGATCTGTCCGACGATGAAACGGCTTTCCTGAAGACGCTGAAAGAGAAAGAGAGTCACCGGTAGACCCGTCATTGAAGTCTCATTCGGCGACGTCCGTTAGTCTCCGGTTAGGCGGCTAGGCTATAATCCCCCATCAACCTGCGAGGGAAGCTAATGAAAGGCAAAGATTTTCTCTGGCTTGCAGACCTTGAGTCCGCGGAGATCGGTCAGATGGTCCGCAAGGCGCGCGAGATGAAAGAGGGCACGACTCCCCGTGCGATGGACGGTAAAGTTGCCGTCCTCCTGTTCGAGAAGCCGTCGCTCAGGACACGGGTCAGCTTCGAAGTCGGTGTGAAGCAGTTGGGTGGCGACTGCATCTACCTGAGCGGGAGTGACGTTGGGATGGGAGTGCGGGAGCCTGCAGAAGACATAGCCCGGGTCCTCGACAGACTGGTGGACGTGATAGTCGCAAGAGTATTCTCGCATCGACATCTCGAGATACTTGCCGAGAACTCTACGGTTCCAGTCGTAAACGCGTTGTCAGACCTTGCCCATCCGTGCCAGGCGGTGGGCGACCTCCTGAGCATGAACGAACACAAGGGGAACCTTTCAGGACTGAACGTCGCCTACGTCGGGGATGGGAACAACATCGCATCGAGCCTCGCTATCGCGTGTGCATCAGTCGGAGCGAACTTCACGATTGCATCGCCGGAGGCTTATAAGGTCCCTGAACTGGCCTGGAGCGTCGCCCAGGAGCGTTCGACAGAGGCAGAGACGATCCTGGAATGGACAGAATCGCCAGAGGCCGCGGTCGAGGGTGCCGACGTGGTCTATACAGACGTGTGGATCAGCATGGGAGACGAGGCGGAGGCGGACGAGAGGCGAGAGGTATTCTCCACCTACCGCGTGACCGGCGACCTGATGGACCGGGCAGATGAGTCAGCCGTGTTCATGCACGACATGCCGGCGCACAGGGGCGAGGAGATCGACGAGCACATGTTGGACCATCCTCAGTCCATAGTCTTCCATCAGGCCGAGAACCGGCTACATGCCCAGAAGGCGATTCTCGCGGAGCTGCTCTCCCCCTAAATCTGACACGGTAGCCTGAGGGTCAGTCGCTACATATTCAATACTCTCTTCGCGTTCTCGACTAGCACCTTGGGCCGCACCTCGTCCCGAATGTCCAGCTGGTCGAAACCGGAGAGCCACCGATCCGGCGGCAGGTAGGGAAAGTCTGAGCCAAACAGTACCTTGTCCTGCAGGCGAGTATTCGTTTCGTCAATCAGCGCCTGCGGTATGTACCTTGGGGCCCATCCCGATAGATCGAGAAACACATTGGGCTTGTGCAGGGCGACGGCTATCTGCTCCTCAACCCACGGCCACGCAGGATGGGCCATAATAATCGTTAGGCTGGGGAAGTCGGCAGCAATATCATCAACGTGAGGAATCGGTGCCGCGTACTTCAGCTTCATGCCTCCGCCGCCCGGCATTCCCACACCCGCCGCGGCGAATCCAGAATGAAGTAGCAGAGGAACGCCCAACTCCTCGCACTTCTCATAGAGAGGGTAGAAGCGGGAGTCACCAGGAAAGAACGCCTGGTGGATAGGATGAAGCTTGAGTCCCCTTAGGCCCAGTTCCGTAACGGCCCGTTCCAATTCGTTAACGGCCCATCTGTCCTTCCAGGGATCTACGGTGGCGAACCCTATGAACTGCTCAGGGTGTCCCCTTACCAGGTCTGCCACATAGTCGTTGGTGTCCGGTTGGTCTCCAGTAGCAGTCTGAGCATCGACGGAGAATACCACACCAAAGATGTCCCACTTCCTGTACCTATTGGCGAGTTCCTCAGCTCTCTGCGGTGGGTCGTTGAGTCTGAAGAAGCGCCTTAAGCTCTCTTCGATAACCATGTCCGGCAGACCCGGTTGCCTGGGAACATGGACGTGCATGTCTATCGCGCGCATGTGGAAAGATCCTCCCTAAGAGCATCACATAAGTGACTCGAGCTTGGTGAGAACCAGCTATTCACTCTCCTGAGAAGAGGATCTCCTTCGCCGGCGTGCAGGTGCGGGACCGTCGCCCTCTTCCCAGAAGTAGACGACGTTGTCCTGTCTATTGAGTTCGAGGGTCTTACCCAGAAGTCCTGCCGCCGTGGCCAGCCGGCGGCGGATTCCCGCAGTTGTTTCCCCTTCGTTGGCCGTAACTTTACCAGCCTGCCCAGGTTCGAGTTTTCTCAGAACATCGACATATTCACGCAAAACCGCGCCGCGTTTGCCTGAGAGTGTTAGCTCAAGTTGGGCTTCGTTCAGAGGTACTATCTCAAAGGTTGGCACTCAAAAGCTCCCTTTATGTAGAGTGCAAGTCATGATAAGGCCGAGAGATTTCGAATGCAATTGAGACGTGCTCCCAGGCTACCAATGTAGCTTCTAGCTGCTATATGCCGAGATAGCAAATGTATGTCGTGTCATTCGTGTTGGGGGCCGGCGCCAGGCCATTGCATGAATAGGCCCGATCTTTCGCTGCACTTCGTCAGGCCGAAAACTCATTCGGTTAACAGATGGACCAGCCCAAGTTCGTCAGCGAGGTCCAGCAACGCCAACACGTGACGAGTACTTGGGCGAGCCTGGTTTCTCCTCCAGCGCCTCATTGTCTGGGGATGCGTACCGACGCGTCGGTTTAGCTCCGCCCAAGACAATCCCGAAGCGACCTTGAAGCGCTCGAGACGCTCCGGGAAGTCGGATGGCACGACATAGGTTTCACTGCTACTGAATGAACGACGACTCTGCAACGTTCACGTTCCTCCGAGTGGCATGCGAAGGCCCCACCTTGTATGTCAGGGGATGTAAGGGTCCTTGGCACGGGTGACTCTTCAATTCAGATCTGTAGGTGCAACCAATGGCTCACAACGGGAGGAATGCTATCACCGAATTCGTATAAATAACGTATAAGAAATGCGAGTTAATGTAACAAATTCTGTAAAATTTAGTGGCTTTTGTGGTATAATTGGCCTGCGACTCGCCGGAATCGCAATAGTACCAATCTTTGGGGGACCCTCGTGTCCTTGTCCAATGAGGTGGGAAAATGCCGATTGCCGACGACCGTGACCTGGAAATCGAGGCACTTCGAGAGCGCCTTTCGCGGGTTAGCGAGGCCACTCTTCGGATCAACGAAAGTCTTGATCTCGATCGCGTGCTCCAGGGTGTCCTTGATAGCGCCTGCGCACTTACTGGCGCCGTCTACGGGGTTATCGTGCTCTTCGATGACACCCAGCACATCCAGGACTACCTGACGTCCGGACTGACGCCCGAGCAGGCAGACCGATTGTGGAATATGGAGGATGGGCAAACAGTCTTCGAGCGAATCGGCGGATTCTCGGAGACCGTACGGGACGGAGACTTCCTGAATTACGTAAGGCAACTGGGCCTGCCAGAGTTTCGTCCTCCCGTGCAAGTAAACTCGCCATTGCCTTTTCTGTTTGCCCCCATCACCTACGTCGGCAGTTTGATAGGCGTCATATACCTGGGGGATAAGGCATCGGGCGAGGAGTTTACGTCGGAGGACGAGGAAACTATCGTGATGTTCGCGTCCCAGTCGGCGCTGGTGATTGCCAACGCTCGGCTCTACAGGGACGAGCAGCGAGCCCGAAAAGACCTGGAAGCGTTGGTCGACACGGCACCGGTAGGAGTATTGGTGTTTGACGCCAAGACGGCTGCGCCAGCCTACGTCAATCGTGAAACCAGGCGCATCATGAGCGAACTTGCATCCCCCGAGGTCGCAGCAGAGGATGTCCTTGAAGCGATGTCAATCCAGCGCCCCGGAAGCAAGGAAATCTCTCTTCATGAGTTGCCACTGGGGCCGGCAATACGCGATGCCGAAGTTGTGCGGGCAGAGGAGATCATCCTAAGCATACCCGAAGGCGGGAGAGTTACGGCACTCGTCAATGCAACGCCGATCCGGTCACCAATGGGTGAAGTCGAGTCATTCATCGTAACCATTCAGGACATGACACCACTGGAGGAGATGGAGCGCCTGAGAGCTGAGTTCCTTGGGACAGTCAGCCACGAGCTGCGAGCCCCACTCAGTTCCATAAAGGGATCAGCAGCCACACTGGCCGGATCGTGGGCATCGCTTGACCCGGCCGAGTTGGATCTGTTCTTCCGGATCATCGAGCAAGAGGCTGACCGCATGAGCAGTCTGATAACTGACCTGCTCGATGTAGCCCGTATCGAGGCGGGAAGCCTCTCTATCTCGCCAGCTCCAATTGAAGTGGCAGTGCTGATCGATGAAGCCAGAGGCACATATCGTACATCGAGCGGAGGCAACAATATCAGAATCGAACTTCCCCCGGGGCTGCCCCCAGTCCTCGCCGACAGACGCCGCATAGTACAAGTCATGATCAATCTGCTGTCTAATGCCGCCCGGTACTCGCCCGAGTCACAACGGGTCCTTGTGACAGCTGAACTCGTGGGAACTCACGTTGCAATAGCGGTATCGGACCAAGGCAGAGGCATTCCAGCAGACCGCCTTCCGCTCCTGTTCCGGAAGTTCTCTGGTGCGGGAGACCAGAGGGGTGACTACGGTCTGGGGCTGGCAATCTGCAAAGGGATCGTTGACGCGCACGGAGGACGAATCTGGGCCGAGAGCAAAGGCCCCGGCCTGGGGGCCACCTTCACCTTCACACTCCCCGCCGCTGAAGATTCTCGCACAGAGGTCCAAGGGGGCGTCAGCCCGGCACGCAGTCGTGAAGCGAATGGAGAGCGGCCACGCATTCTGATAGTGGACGACGATCCGCAGACACTGAGGTACGTCCGGGGCGTCCTCTCCGAATCGGGCTTCGAACTGAGGGTGACCGCAGACCCCAGTGACGTCCCTCGACTACTGCGCGAGGAACAGCCCCATCTTGTCCTGCTGGACCTGATGCTGCCAGGAACTGACGGAATCGAGCTGATGCGAACTGTAAGCGACCTGGCCAAGGCACCAGTTATCTTTCTGTCAGCCTACGGGCAAGACGACGTAATCGCCAGGGCATTCGAGACAGGGGCCGCCGATTACGTCGTCAAGCCATTCTCATCTACTGAGCTCGTTGCGAGGATCAACGCCGCTTTGCGCAGACATAGGGGTCCCCACAGTGACGATGTATCTGGCAGGCCATTTGTGCTGCACGACCTCGCCATCGACTACGTCCAACGCCGGGTTACCGTTTCCGGTAACCCAGTTGATCTGACCGACACGGAATACCGCGTACTGCTCGAGCTTTCGACCAACGCGGGACGCATTATGACGCATGAGCAGTTGGTACGACGCGTGTGGGGACATAGCATAGCTGGTGGGTCGGCGCCCGTACGGGTAATTGTGATGAGGCTGCGCAGCAAGCTTGGGGACGATGCGGACAGTCCGACCTACATATTTACGCGACGGCGCGTAGGGTACTGGATGGCAGATCCGGAAAGCACGTCACAAAATTCGGACTGACCGTCGCGGGAATCTTAAGACACCAAAGCGAGGCGCTCCCGAGTATTCGGGAGCGCAATAAACGATAGGTATTCTTCGGGCTCACAAACTCTCTGGTCAATACCAGGGAGGCTGTGACTCTATATTTTAGTCAGGTGGTTACAGCCCCTCTGGACGCTGAAGACACTAGCTTGGCGTACTTGCCCATAACACCCGTCGTGTGTCGTGGCTCGGGGGACTGCCAGTCCTGACGACGCCGTTCCAACTCGTCGTCAGACAGGTTGACGTCAAGGGTCCGACTGTCCACGTCCATTGTGATTACGTCGCCATCCCGTACCAGGCCGATCGGCCCACCCACGGCGGCTTCTGGGGCCACGTGTCCGATGATCGGTCCCCTGGAGGCGCCGGAGAATCTGCCGTCCGTCATCAGCAGAATGTCTTCGCCGATTCCGGTCCCCATCATGGCGCCGGTAACCGAGAGCATCTCCTGCATTCCAGGCCCACCCTTCGGCCCCTCATAGCGAAGCACGAGCACGTCACCAGGCTCAATCTGTCCTGTGGTAACGGCCTCGAAAGCGGCGCGCTCACCGTCATATACCTTGGCTGGGCCCTCGTGTCGGAGTCGGCTTGTGCTCGACACCTTCATCACACATCCCTCAGGCGCCAGGTTCCCCTTTAGAATGACCAAACCTCCAGTGGGGCTCTTGGCATTGGGGATCGAGTAGATTACCCCGTTGTCGGGCTCCAGATCGACCTCTGCCAAATTCTCTCCCACTGTCTTGCCGGTGATGGTAATGCAGTCCTCGTGGATTAGACCTGCGCGAGCGAGCTCCTTCATCACTACAGGTACACCACCGACCTTATCCATGTCAGACATGACGAATCGGCCACCGGGCCGGAGGTCGGTGATATACGGCGTCGTGCGGCTCAATGTATCGAAGTCGTCCAAGTCCAGTTCGACTTCCGCCTCGTGGGCAATCGCTAGCAAGTGGAGGGCAGCATTAGTTGACCCCCCCATGGCGAGCACCACGCGAATAGAATTCTCGAACGCCTCGCGTGTCATGATGTCGCGAGGCTTTAGGTCCTTCTCGAGCAAACTGTAGATCACAGCCCCGGTATCGAAGGCTACCTGATCGTTTCGAGGATCAATTGCCGGGATAGAAGCGGCGCCCGGAATCGACATGCCCATCGCCTCAATGGCCGAAGACATAGTATTGGCCGTGAACATGCCCGCGCAGGCCCCTTCTCCGGGGCACGCAACGCGTTCCATTCCAATCAGCTCGTCCAGTGTGATCTGGCCCTGAGAGTATGATCCGACGGCCTCAAACATGTCCTGAATGTTGATGTCTTCCCCGCGCCAGTTTCCGGGCATGATCGCGCCACCGTACACAAATACGGATGGCACGTTGCACCTCGCAATTGCCATCATTGCACCTGGCATGTTCTTGTCGCAGGCCGCGACCACAACGAGGCCGTCCATGCTCTCGCCAAACGTGACGGTCTCGATAGAGTCCGCAATTACCTCTCTACTGACCAGTGAAGCCTTCATACCCTCGGTGCCCATCGAAATACCATCGCTGATGGTGATGGTGCCGAACATGAACGGAACACTATTGGCGGCCCAGAGTCCGTCCTTCACTTTCTGTGCCTGCCGGTTGAGATGGACATTGCAGGGGGTGACGTCCGAGGCGAGGTTGCCGACGGCGACAAATGGCTTGTCCATGTCCTCGTCGCCAAGGCCGGTTGCACGCAACATGGCGCGCGCGGCCGCTCGGTCTGGTCCGTCTGTCACTACCCGGCTGTTCTTCTTGAGGTCGACTTTGACTTCAGTAGTCATCAAGGCCCTCCCGTGTGTGCGATGGAGCGAGTGCATGCTATGGCTTGTGCCAAAGCTAGATGATTATATATCAGTGCTCTGCACCAGGTAAAAGTTGGCGCTGTTATAATGCCCCCGCGCCGATCTGATGTGGATAGAACTCGTTTCGTGTTGGTGCCCGGCAGTCAACGATGTCAAGACGCTTCTTTGGACAACTTATCTCAGTCGAGCGAGACCCGGAAACACGGGAGCCGACAGCGTTTTCCTTCAGGGATGAGTCACACAGGGTTGCGAGAATCATGACGTCGTGGCAGGACTATGGATTCCCAAGTGATGGGCGAAAGCACAGGTGGTGGCAGCGGTATCATCGCAACTACTATCGTGTGCAGACTCCCGAGGGTAGAAAGTTCGAGATCTACTATGATCGTGGCGTATCGATGGACAGCCCAAAGTACATGCGCTGGTATGTGACGAGAGAGTTATAGATAATTGAGAATTCTGGTAACTAACGATGACGGGATTAATGCGGAAGGTCTGTGGACGCTAGTCGAAGCCCTTGAAACTGTCGGAGAGGTTTCAGTCGTCGCGCCCGACCGTGACCAGAGCGGGATAGGCACGGCCCGCACCCTGCTAAACATACTCAGAGTTTCGGAGGTCGAGTCGAGACGAGATGGGGTACCGGCGTACACGGTGAGCGGCACGCCTTCTGACTGTGTAATTCTGGCTTCTGAGTCCATCTTCAGCGAGTCCTTCGACCTGGTGGTATCAGGGATCAACGAGGGTGCGAATCTCGGCCTTGATGCCTTCGATTCAGGCACGGTTGGAGGGGCAATGAGGGGGTACTTTCGGAGCATCCCGTCAATCGCTGTGTCGGTTACTGCAGTGACCGGAGTACTTTACAGTCCGGCTGCACAAGTAGCTAAGAGTCTTGCACAGGCAGTTGTAAGAAATGGGGCCCGACCTTTTCTCTATAACGTCAACGTCCCAAATACTGCGCCGGAACGCATCAAGGGCATCCGCACGACTTTCCTGGGGCCTAAGGCCTATTTGGAGAATGTGATAAAGGGACAGGACGGCCGTCGCACTCACTTCTGGATCCATCACAACAAGCCGATCGGCGGCAATATACCCGAGGGTTGCGACGTTTGGGCGACCCGAAACGGCTGGGTGTCCATTACACCCATGGATCCGGCGAATATGTCGAGTTCAGACCTGGCAAGTTTCACCGGATTGTCAAAGGGTGTCGCTGAGAGCATGGACCTGCCCTGGGCCTAGTTGATTACGCTGTCGTGTGACTTGAACCGCATCGAAACGAATCTATACAATTGTTCGACACAATCCGACTTGCACACTGACACGCAGCGTCTGCTCAGGAACTAAGCCAATGGAAGCACATCAGCTCGTCAAGCTCCAAGCTAACGAATACATCGACGACTTCACTCCCGGCGATACCGTTCAGGTAGGTGTTCGCGTAACTGAAGCCAACCGTACCCGGACCCAGGTGTTCGAAGGTGTGGTGATCAGGTCACGTGGTTCCGGTCCGGGCGCATCCTTTACGGTCCGGCGTGTCAGCTACGAGATTGGCGTTGAGCGCACGTTTATGCTGCACTCGCCAAACGTGGAATACGTAAAGCTCGTCCGCCGAGGGCGGGTGCGAAGGGCCCGGCTCTACTACCTGCGCGGCAGGTCTGGCCGCGCTGCCCGCATTCCC
This sequence comes from Dehalococcoidia bacterium, assembly GCA_965116405.1. Lineage (GTDB taxonomy): Bacteria > Chloroflexota > Dehalococcoidia > Lucifugimonadales > UBA1123 > VXRN01. The sequence goes on along the minus strand of OZ220685.1, from coordinate 2,949,645 downwards.
GAGGATCGCAGGGAGCGCGCTAGGCGTTAGAGGGACTCCCGCCCCTCTCCTTCCAGTCCTTTCGTACTTCGAAGCCTCCCAGACTCGAACTTAAGTCGAAGGCAGCACCCGAGAAGGGGGATGCCGTGAGATTTGCCGAAGTCGCAGTGGACGCCCCGACGGGGCCTTCGAGGACTTTCAGCTACTCCATTCCCGAAGGAATGCACTTGGCGCCGGGCCAACTTGTGAGAGTGCCGTTCGGGCCCAGAACGATTCAGGGTGTAGTATTCGAGCTGACCGATACTCCTAATGTTGAAGAGACACGTCCCATTTCGGACACACTCTTCGACGACTCTGTAGTAGATCAAACACACCTGTCCCTCGCCCGCTGGATCAGCGACTATTACCGATGTTCACTGTTTGAAGCGGTCGCCCCGATGCTGCCTCCCGGCAGCCGAGTACAATCTCGCGCAATTGTTTCGATATCCAGTGACGTAAACGACATCGAATCCGCGGCGAACAGCGACAGGCAGCTTCGTATCCTCGAGACCGTTCAAAGGGATGGCGAGGCTGACGTCGACGGACTCGCGGCATCATTGGGGGAATGGGTCCGAGCATCCATCGGGCCACTCGTATCGCGCGGTGTACTCGAACGCGATTATCGATCAAGCCGTCGTATGATCGGTCCGAGATACGTGGAGTATCTTCGGGTCAGGACGAGTGCCCTCGCAGAGATCCGCAGGTGGCTGTCCGAACGGGGTAACAGGGCTCCAAGACAGTCGGACCTCATTCTCAGCCTGGTCGAATCAAATTCACTTACCCCAGCAACACAGGCGAGAAGAGACTTTGGGGCTTCTGCAGTTTCTGCGCTGCGGAAGAAGGGATTCATACAGGTCGAACAGACCCAAGTGTTCCGTGACCCGTTGGCGGATAGGGAGTACGAACCAGGACCTGCAGTCGAACTCTCGACCCCACAACGGGCAGCAGTGAACACGATTGCCAAAGCGCTCGGGGACAATTCAGGCAGCCCTAGAGTCGTGCTCGTGCAGGGCGTCACGGGGAGCGGCAAGACCGAGGTTTACCTGGCTGCCGTGGAGCACTGTCTTGCCCTGGGACGACAGGCGATCGTACTCGTCCCAGAGATCGCACTGACTCCTCAGACTATCGAACGCTTCGCGGGACGCTTTCCGGGTCGAGTGGCAGTGCAGCACAGTGGTCTGTCAGCGGGGCAGCGTCACGATCAATGGTGGGCTATTCAGAACGGGTCCAGGGATGTCGTCATTGGCTCCAGAGGAGCGGTCTTCGCACCGGTGCCGAATCCAGGCTTGATCGTGCTCGATGAGGAGCATGAGTGGACCTACAAGCAGCACGACGCAGCGCCTAGGTACCACGCGAGATCGGTAGCTGAGCAACTTGGGAGGCTCTCAGGGGCGGTCACGGTCCTGGGCAGCGCCTCGCCCGACGTCGGCTCCTACTACCTGGGACGTCGCCGCGAGTACGGACTTCACGTTCTGAAGGACAGACTGGTCAGAGAATCCGACGGGAGCACTTCAGTCCTGCCACTCCCGGAGGTTGAAGTGGTCGACATGAGGCGCGAACTTCGCGAGGGCAACAGGGGCATGTTTTCCCGTCAACTTCACTCTGAGTTGGAGTCGTGCCTGGACGCAGGGCAACAGGCGATCTTGTTTCTCAACCGGCGCGGCACCGCCTCTCACATGCAGTGCCGGCACTGTGGAAACACGCTTTCATGCAGAAGCTGCGACGTAGCTCTGACGTACCATCGTCCAGTCCAACGGCTAATCTGCCACTACTGTGGACGCAGGCGTCGGATGCCTGACAACTGTCCGGAGTGCCTGAGTTTCCGGCTCAGCCTTTACGGCATTGGCACCCAGTCCGTGGCTTCAGAAGTCGAGCGTCACTTCCCTCAGGCTCGGATTCTCAGGTGGGACCGGGATGCAACCAGGCACGCCCGTGAATACGAAGAGTTGCTTAGCGAGTTCAGGAGCGGCAACGCAGACGTCATAGTAGGCACTCAGATGATTGCCAAGGGCCTGCACCTTCCAGGGGTTACCCTTGTAGGAGTAGTGCTCGCGGACGTTGGACTCGGTATTCCCGACTACCGGTCCGGTGAACGAACTTTCCAGCTGCTGTGCCAAGTTGCAGGGCGATCCGGCCGCGAGCACGAGTCTGGGCGGGTCGTGTTTCAGACATACCAGCCTGAGAACTATGCTATCAGGGCCGCAGCCGCACAGGACTACGAACTGTTCTACATTGCGGAAATGCGGTATAGACGAGAGCAACGGAATCCTCCGTACTCGCGCCTCATAAGACTGGTATATAGCCACACCAACAACGCGATCTCGGAATCCCGGGCACGGGAGCTGGCGAACACCTTTCGGCTGGCGCAGGCCGAGTCCGACCTGGCCGACGTAGAGACACTGGGGCCCACTCCGCCCTACCCTGCCAGACTCAGAGGCAGATACCGCTGGCACATAGTTCTAAGGGGCCAGGACCCTCGCGCTCTACTGGACTTGGTAGAAGTCCCCCGCGAATGGAGCGTAGACGTAGACCCGGTTGCCTTAACCTGATGGCAGTCAGCGAGAAAAGGAAAGGCGCCCCCGGAAACGGGGACGCCCCTCTAAACTGCTGCGTATTCAGACGGGACTACAGGTTGAACTGTGGATCCATGTAGTCCTTTTCCTTCGCGTACACTTGGAGCCGACCGCGTGTCGAGTCCGTGACGATGATCCGGTCCTCGGAGTCCACAGTCAGGCCGACAGGCCGTTCAAATAGCCCGAGTGGCGTGCGGTCCTTGACTCGGCGATAGGCCTTTTGTGCGTCAGGGTTGGAGTTTATGACCTCCGCGGCCCAATTGCTGAACTCAACGGCATCGCCATAGAGCGCCGTGATTACCGCCCCATCTGGCTCGTAGATCTGGATACGCTTGTTGCCCCAGTCGGACACGTAGACGTCGCCCTCGCTGTCAACGGCGATGCTCGCGGGATGATCCACACCCGCGCCATCGTCCGCATCATTCCCTCCGTAGGTGACCAACAGATCACCCTGGGGTGAGAGCTTTACCCCACGGTTGTTGCCCCAGTCAGCGACGTAGATGTTGTCGTCACCGTCCACGAACATACCCCAGGGCTGGTTGAGCACTCCTTCACCGATGACAGCGATGAACTGACCATCGCTGGTGAACTTCTGTATGCGATTGCTCTTAGCTTCAGCCACCAGGATGTTGTCGTCGCTGTCGAAAGCCAGGCCCGAGGGGCCGTTCAACTGGCCTTCTGCAGAACCGGCCTCTCCCCACTGGTTGATTAACTCACCATCTTCGTTGAAGACGTGAATGCGGTTTTCATGTTCATCCGAGCAGTAAATGTTTCCTTCGGAGTCCAGCGCGATGCAGGTGGGCCACATCATCTGTCTGCGCCCGAAGTCTCCAATGAACTGCTGGTCAATTGTCAGTTTGCCTATGCGTTTGTTTTCTGCAACGACGCCCCCAGCGCCATCGTTACCGCGGCTGATGACGTAGAGCACGCCATCCGGTCCGGCGGCAACGTCTACGGGCTGGGTGAACCCATTGCCGGCTGCTGCGTTTCTTCCAATAGCATGGCTGAAATTCCAAGTCCGTCCAGCCACGGTTGTAGTCAACATGGTGTACTACTCCCAACTCACGAATTGGTCGCGTCCAAAGAAAGATTTCGGTCCCAAGAGGCCATGCCAGCCTGGCAGTGCCCATGGGGCCAAGAGACAACGCCCGCCTCAACCCCTTCTGTACTGGAGGAGGTGAGGCGAGCCCACATTACAGGTTTCTAGTGGCCGTTGGTCTGCAAGAAGCCGGGGGAGTCGAACTGACCGTTGACGATTGGCGAGGCCTCCAGATGGAGGTGGTTCTCAAGAATCGTCGTGTAGAAGCCGCGATAGTCCTGGTTGGGGACGAGGTCGCCCTGTTCCAGTGCCTCGGGCCTGGTCTCCGGATACTCGGAGTACATTCCGCCCTTGACACTCGGGCCGATGGCGAAGCCAACCCCGGCTGCGCCGTGGTCGGTTCCCGATCCGTTGTCGCGCACGCGGCGGCCGAACTCACTGAACATGATCATGACGACATTGTCGTCGGCATCGTGCTCGCGCAGGTCGTCCCAGAAGTCCTGGACGGCCTCTGACACGTCTTGCCACAGCTTGGCATGTGTGGTCGCCTGTGCAGCGTGAGTGTCGAACGAACCGTAATCGCAGTAGAAGACCCTGGTTCCGACGTCGGCAGTGTGGATCTGGGCGATGTCACGGAGCTTGCTAGCGATCGGGCTCGCGCCGTACTCGACTGAAGACTCGTACTTGTCGGGAGCTACCTTCAGGATGTCTGCGCCCTTCAGTGCGTCGAGACCGGTCTGCCCGAGGTACTCCATCACCTGGCCGGTGCCTACGGCCGGGCCGTACATGTTGGCGAAGCGGCCAAGCATCTGCTCTCGCTGCTCCTGCTGCTCGATGCTGGTCAGCAACCCATAGGTCGAAAGATCGGCCACGGATGCTACGGACACGCCAGGAGCAACCAAAGCCCTGGGGAGGGCCTGTCCGATATTGACGCCAGTGACCGGGTTCTCGCCGTTGGGATCGATCTCCCGGAGGGCGCGGCCAAGCCAGCCTTCTGTTCCGACCTTGTCCGGCTCGCATGTGTGCCAGATATCCATCGAGCGGAAGTGCGACCTCGGCGAGTTGGCGTACCCTACGCCATGGATGATCGCCATATCGTCGCTCTCGTAGATGTCCTTCATCGGGCCCATTGCCGGATGGAATCCGAGACCGTCGTCAAGCTTCAGCACGCGGTCCTGCGGAATCTGAAGCGATGGGCGGCTGTCGAAGTAGTGCTCATCGTTGTATGGGATGACAGTGTTGAAGTAGTCGTTCCCGCCGGTCAGCTGGAGCACAACCAAGACCGGGGGCTTCCCATTTCCGTTGCCATTTGCAGCCATTGCATCATCTCCTCTGGCTCACTGGCCTGCTTGAGAAGGGCGACCCTTTTTTTGGTGGCCGCCCGTTCCCGGTTTTGATTTGCCTAGCCGAACTGGTATTCCCTAGTCGCGGCGATCAGAGCGAAAGTCTGAGTGGCCTTTTCCGCGAAGTCGTCGGAAGCCACGTCGATGTCGCCGCCCGCAGAAACGTGCGAGACCAGCTCGTCGTGCGTCCTCTGATCGACTTCCATCGGGCCCATGATGTCCAGGCAGCGCTCCACGAGTTCATCGGCTGACATGGTCGCACCGTTGTCACCGACGTAGTCGATCATGGACCGAACGCCCTCGAGTTCGACATTGCTCACTCTGTCAGCAACGAAGTTGACACGCTTTACCAGCGACCCACTGTTGATCCACTCGCGGCCAGTGTGCCAGCCCTCGACGCTCGGTGGGTCCAGAATGTCCTGGCCCATATAACCTGGCTCTCTGCCCAGCGCCTCGAGGCGCGGGTCGGGACCAGTCATGTCCTTGGTCATGCGAAGCGTTCCAACCACGACCTCCGCCGGGCTCTTCACCTTCTGGTACTGCGACTCCTTGAAGTAGTCCGAGTTAAAGAGTTCGCGGAGCACAGGCTTGACGTCGTAGTTGTTGTCTACAAATGTATTCGACAACGACTCGATCGCCTCGGGATTGCGAGGCGCCTCGATGTTCCATGCCGGAACCTGCGGCTCGTCAGCTACGAAGAAGTTGTAGAGGTGCCGCGTGATGAACCTGGGACATGCCTCCTGCTGGAGGATGATGTCGATTATATCCTCACCATTGAAGTTGCCCGTTTGGCCGAGGAACGTCTTCTCAGTCTGGTCGTGGTCCTCAGGCCTGAAGCTGAACTTCCATGGATGTCGCCCGTATGGGTAGCGGGGCATCTTGGCATCGATCGTCCAGCCGGTAAAGGCGCGGGAACACTCGAAGACGTCCGTCTCCGTGTAGTGGCCAACTCCAAGGCTGAAGAGCTCGAGGAGTTCCCGTCCCCAGTTCTCATTGGGAGCGTGCTTGTGGTTTTCGTTGTTGTCCAGCCAGTAGATCATGGCGGGGTTCTTGGCGAGGGCGATGAGAAGGTCGCGATAGTTCGCCATTCCCAGATCGCGGAACATATCAATCTGTTCAAGCAAATGGTTGCAGTTGTCGACCTTGGCGTTGCCAGTCGCAAAGACGTGGTGCCAGAACAGCGCCATCTTCTCTTCCAGTGGTCGCTGGGTAGTGACCATCCAGTACAGCCAGTTTGCCTGTCCCGGCGCTGCCGCACCTCCAGGGACCTCCGTAATGGGATGGTACCTGTACAGCGTGTACTCATCGACGGGCGGCTGGCTGTCGGGGTCAAGCAGCATCTCAACAGTCTGCTCGTACCCAATCTCGCAATAGCGCTCAATCTCATCACGAGTTGCACCGAAACCAGCTCGGCGCATCAGGTGGGACATTAGCGCGATGTCTTCTCTCGTTGCCATCCGGGTCCTCCTTTCAGCTCGTTGCAGAAGGCTATCTCCTCCCCTGCACTTTGATTCCGTGGTCAGTCAGACGCTGCCGCAGGCTGCTCCTGGCAGTCCGGGCAAACTCCGTAGTAGTCCGTGCGCTGCCGCACGAGTTGATAGCCAGTGTCTTCGGACAACTTGTCGAGATAGCCTTCATCCGGCGTCTCGAAGTCCATGTCCTCTATTGACTCACAAGTAAGGCAAATGAGGTGGGGGTGGGACTGCGGCCGCCTACCATCGTATCGATTGGCAGACCCGCTGAATTCCAACTCGAGGATCTGGCCCGCATCCTTCAGCAGTTCGATGGTGTTGTAGATGGTGGCCAAACTCGTAGAGGGGTACCAGCGCCTGACTTCAGCGTGGAGTTCATTGACGCTGGGATGGCGATCATTAGAGGCAAGAGCCTGAAGCATCTTGTCCCTCCGCCTTGTGATGGAAATGCCTTGATTCAGTAGCGCATCGCGCATCTCATCGATCCGTGTCCGAACCAGTGAATCCAAGTAGCGTCTCCCAGGGTTTATCGGCCTTGGTTAGGAAGTTTTGGGAACTTCCTAACGGTCTAGAATGATTCCAGATTTGACTTGGCGGGTACGATACTGAAGTGAAGGATTAATGTCAAGTTTCGCCTAGCTAGGCGGAGCATTCGAGGGCAGACCCGCTTTCGTGACTTCATCGGCGGACGTGGGCTGCTTCTTCTCCCTGTCCTTGTCTACTTTAGAACTACTCGACGAACCCCAGACTATTGGGTGGCCAGTACCTCATCCAAGCCTGACCAATCAGGTTCTCTTCCGGTACCAACCCCCAGTCGCGCGAGTCATTGGAGGAGCGCCGATTGTCGCCCAATACGTAGTAGTGCCCAACTTCAACATAGATTGGGGGATATGTGCGACTACTTGGACTGGTGACAAACGGTTCATCCAGCGCCTCTCCGTTGCGTAAGACCTCCCCTTGCCTGATTTCAATAGTGTCGCCGGGGAGACCGATTACTCGCTTTACGAAGTCTCTTGTGGGGTCGTTCGGAAAGTGAAATATGACGACATCGCCGTACCTAGGAGGGGTAAACGCGTATATCGGGCGCTCCGAACCATTAGTCCACTCGTGCACGAAGGGTACGAAGGTCGCCAGATCCTCCATGCCTACCCGCGCGTAAGTGACCTTGTTGACGAGAAGGTACTGGTCCTGCGAAAGCGTCGGGGTCATGCTAGAGCCCTCGACCTTAAAGTTCTGGACGCTAAATTCCATCAGAACGAACAGCAACAGTGCCAGCAGGATCGTCTCGATCATCTCTCTGGCTATTCGTCTCATTCGCGAGTTCTCACCACTGCTGGTACAAGGTCGGCCTTCCGGTCCGCCAGTGACCCTCTTCTGTCAAGCACGGTTACAATTATAGGGCAGTGATCAGTAAGCAAGTCACTCTAAGTCCGAGTCCATCGTCGGCGATTGAGAGCGTTCGAGAATAGTCGGTCACACAGACAGCTGCTATGACGACGGGACGCTGGTCTGCCAAGCCCAGCGTGGCGACCTGTGCGCGTTCAACAGGATCGTCGCTCGGTATCAGAACCAGATCGTAAACCTCGCCGCCCGAATGTTGGGCAGTAGAGTACAGGCGGAAGACGTGGCCCAGGACACCTTCATATCTGCCTACCGGTCGCTGGACCGGTTCAGAGGAGGCAGCCTTAGGTCATGGCTGCTTCGCATTGCGGCGAACGGCAGCAGGGACATTCTACGTCGTCGACAGCGCAGACCCGAAAGCTCACTGGATGAGTCGCTGGAGAACCCGTCGTTCCAGCCTGTTTCCGGAGAAGTGTCTCCCGAAGAGGCGGCACAGCGAAGCGAGCTCAACGGAGAGCTTCAGAGGGCAATTCTGACCCTGGCGATTGATCAGAGAACTACCCTGATCCTTGTGGACGTGCAGGGTCTCAGTTACAGCGAAGCCGCGGAGGCGATGGACGTATCCATCGGAACTGTAAAGTCGAGGTTGAGCCGTGCGAGATCTCGAGTCAGGGATGTACTTATGGAACGTCGGGAACTACTTGGGGACTGGATTCGTCTTGAGGATTAACGGGACTCGATTAAATTGCTAGGCTTCTTTGACAGGTTCAGGCACGCAAGGATGCGCGAACTGCTGTCGTCGTACATCGACGACGAGGTCAGCGCGTCCGAGCGTCTGCGCGTTGAACGTCATCTGTCTGAGTGCGAAGAGTGCAGGCAGGAGCTTGAATCACTAAGGCTGACTGTCGCTGCATTGAGTCAGTTGCCGGAGATCCAGTCCGCACGTTCATTCGCACTTTCCGAGGAACCGGAGACACCAAGAAGCAACACGGGTTGGGTGCTGGGGGTTAGACTTGCAGCCTCGGCAGCGGCCGTGGTGCTGCTCGGCCTAGTTCTCGCGGACGTGACTGGCTTGGTTGTGCAAACTGACCTGCCCAGATTGGCTGGGCAGTTTGAAATGGCCGACTCTGAGCCGCCTGCCCCTGCGGCTCCAGCGCCTGCTCCCAGGGCTGCAGCGGCACCTGCTCCTGCACAGGCGGCGCCGGCCTCGCCTCAGACACCCGCCGCCCCAGCAGCAGCTCCCGCTGCCCCTGCGGCTGCCCCAGTTCAAGAAGTGCAAGTCCAAGCGGCAGCACCTGCACCTACTAGTGCCCCGGCAGCGCCGGCACCTGCTCCCAGGGCCGTGCCAGCCGAAATGGGAATGAAGAGCGAGCCTGAGCCTACACCGGCTGAAGCCGACGAACAGATGATGGCAGATGAGCCACGTCCACAGGAGTCTCCAGCTCAGGCCGCTGCGGCCACTGCTGTGGGGGCTACCTCGTCTGACGAAGCAATGATGGAAGCTACGGCTACGGCTTCCCCCACTTCGACACCTACAGCTACCGCAACAGCATCGCCGACTCCTCAGCCTACATCGACGGCTACACCAACACCGGTGCCGACCGCGACCAGGACGAGCACACCTACTGCTACTCCTACGCCCGTCTTCACGTCGACTCCGACTCCAGAGCCGAGTCCATCCCCGACGCCCACGCTCACTGTGCCGTCATCTCGGACGGACGTGGATGACTTCGCATCGGACGACGATCCAACACCGCGTCCTGAACTACCTCTCCTGCAGTTGGAGATAGCGCTGGGAATTCTCGTGCTCGTACTGTTTGGTGTTGGCCTCTGGATCTCCCGCAGGAACCGCTAGCGCGAAACTGGACTATTGTTGACCGGACTTGTCCTGACGAGGGCAAATTCAGAACGAAAGCATGTGGAACAAACACACAGCCATGATCGTCTCTACATACAGACGGACAATCAGGCACTACGACTGTTAACAGAAGATAACAAAACAACAGAGACGGAGGTTTATAGATGAACAGGATATGGAAGAACCTTGCGTTAGCAGCGGCCTCAGCCCTGCTGGTCGTCACGGTGGTTGGGTGCGCCCTCGAGAGTGAAGCTGCGACCCACGAACCAGAGGCCAAGACTGAAGAGGCCGCCCCAGCATCGCTGGGAGTTGTTACGGCGGCAAGTGCGGCGACTGGTGCCCCACTATCGCAGTCGGCGGCACTGTTCGACAGAGTCGCGGCGGGAGAGGCAGGCATATGGGTGACTGGGACTGGCCAGGTGTCCATGGAACCGGACCTCGCCATATTGAACCTGGGCGTGGAATCCATGGCCGATACCGTTGCCGATGCCAACTCCGCAGCCGCGAATTCGATGGACGCCATCATGACGTCCCTGATGGAGAGTGGAGTCGAGGAGCGCGACATTCAGACGCACAACTTCAATGTGCGGCCACAGTACGAGTGGATCGAGATCGACGAAAACGGCAGGAAGTCCAACCGGCGCGAACTCGTCGGATACGAGGTCACAAACAATCTCACCGCGAAGATCAGAGACCTTGAGACGGTCGGGACGTTGATCGACGAGGTGATCGCCGCTGGCGGTGACGCTACACGGTTCGATGGCATCAGGTTCACTGTCGAGGACACGTCTGAGGTAATGTCTCAACTGCGTGAAGAAGCGGTTTCGGATGCGATGCAGAAGGCCCAGCAGATTGCAGACATCGCAGGCGTGACTCTCGGAAGTCTCGGATACCTCACGGATTCGTCTGTCAGGACCCAGAGTGTGAGTCCATACCCCCAAGCGCAACTGGCGTTTGCGCGGGCGGAGGATGCAGGCACCTCAATAAGTGGTGGTGAGCTCGAAGTGTCGCTCTCGGTGCACGCGGCCTTCTCAATTCAGTAGTAGGACAGCGAAAACTCTGTTAGGCGTAGCCAGCAATCCATGAAACTGGGTACTGGCTACGCTTTCACGCTGACAGGACAACCCGCTAGAGTTCCAGTTGAAATCAGACAACGGGTGAATCACTCATGATCCTGAGCGATCGGTCCATCAAAGAGCAGATGTCGGAAGGTCGAATTGTCATTGATCCGCTTGGGCAGAATGCCGTCCAGCCTGCCAGCGTGGACATCAGACTGGATAGCGAGATCCTCGTATTCCGCAATAACTGGCGCACGCACATTGACGTCATGAAGCCGGCCGATGACGTCGTCGAGAAGGTGACGATCGAAGAGGGTCGGCCATTCCTGCTGCATCCGGGCCAGTTTGCCCTTGGCAGCACTTTGGAAGCAGTGACGATACCGGATGACATCGTAGCCCGAATCGAGGGGAAGAGTTCCCTGGCGCGATACGGCCTGCTGATCCATTCGACAGCCGGATTCGTTGATCCTGGATGGACCGGCAAGCTGACCCTCGAGTTTTCAAACGTTGGAATCCTGGGTATCACTCTCTACAGGGGAATGAAGATCGGTCACATCTCCTTCACCCTGCTGACTACGCCTGCCGAGAACCCCTATGGCTCGCGAGCACTGCGCAGCAAGTACCAGGGCCAGGGGGGCCCAGTTGCGTCAAGGTACTACTGGGACTACCAGTTGCCGATGAATGGCGATGAGTCCGGGTGAGGGTTTCGCCCAACCGCCCCGCTGGACTGGTCTCTCACATGGGACTAGCCTGGAGGCCAAGACGTACCATAATATGCTCCGTGCCCTCGAACTGGCCTGGAGCGCCGTTGGCAGGACCAGCCCCAATCCTCCAGTAGGCGCGGTGCTGGTCAGAGACGGTCGTGTCGTAGGCGAAGGTTGCACCCGACCAGCGGGACAAGCCCACGCCGAGGTGGTCGCTCTAGGTCAGGCTGGTGAACTGGCTCAGGGTGCCACGCTGTACGTAACCCTCGAGCCATGCTCTCACTACGGGCGAACTCCCCCCTGCAGTGAGGCCATCATTGCCGCAGGCGTTGTTGAAGTCTTCGTCTCGACTGTCGACAAGAACCCACGCGTCAGTGGCACGGGAATTGACCAGCTCCGACGAGCGGGAATCGACATACACGTGGGAGAGGGACAGCGCGAGGCCGATGAGTTGGCTGCGCCGCATTCCAAGTTGATCACGTCAGGCAGGCCGCTCGTTACCGCAAAGTTCGCGATGAGCCTTGACGGTAAGATCGCGACGCGCACGGGCGAGTCCAAATGGATCACTGGTGATGAGTCTCGAAGATACGTGCACGAACTACGGGCCCGTTCAGATGCCATCATGGCCGGCATAGGCACCGTCATCGCTGACGACCCTCAACTGACCGCCCGCAGGCCAGATGGTACTCCACAGCCCAGCCAGCCGCTTCGCGTGGTCGTAGACAGCTCCGGCCGACTCCCTCTCAAGTCCCTATTGTTGAGACAACCTGGTGACACCTTGGTGGCAATGGCTGTCGACTCCGAAGAGAAGCGATCAACCCTCGACGAGGCTGGGGCTGAGGCCATAACTGTATCAGCACACGGGGGACGTGTAGACCTGCACGGCCTTATGGATGAGCTGGGAAGTCGCGGCATTGCGACGGTCTTTGTCGAAGGCGGGGCAACTTTACTGGGCTCGCTGTTCGACGCCGGGCTGGTGGACCGGGTGGTTGCGTTCGTGGCGCCGGTGATCATTGGCGGAGACGTGGCGTTATCGCCCGTTGGAGGCGACGGTGTGGAACGGATGGCCGATGCCCTCAGACTGAACGACGTTCAGATCGAGACGTTTGGTGACGACGTGGCTGTGACCGGCTGGTGTTCAAGACCCTGACACACAGACAGGCCCAACCGACCGATCTAGAGAATAACTCCCCTGTCTTGTAATCGGGCGATATCCTCCCAGGTGTATCCGAGCTCGAGGATGACCTCTTCTGTATGTTGTCCAAGTTCTGGTGCGACGGAACGTATGGAGTGAGGAGTCTCGCTGTAGTTGACAGGGTGATTCGCAAGCTTGACCCGACCCAAGTCCGGGTGGTCGACCTCGGTGATGTAGTCGTTCGCGACGACTTGTGGATCGTCCGGAAGTTCAGCCAGGTTCTGCACAGGGGAGAAGATGAAGTCGCCCGAACTCTCGAGAATTTCAGCCCACTCGTCGTATGTTTTCTCAGCGAAGACTCTATCCAGCATCGGGATCAACTCGTGCCGATTCTCGCCCCTGGAGAACGTGTCAGCAAACCTCGGATCATCGATCAGAGCACCCAGCCCCAAGGCAGCGGCGAAAGAGGGCCAGTAGCGGTCGGCCTGAAAATTCGCCAGCATCATCCAGCGCCCGTCCGCGCACCGGTAGTAGTTCGCGAGAGGGTTGTATGCGTCAGTTCTTGGAGGATTGTAGGTCAGGTTAATTTCCGAGTCGGGCTTGTGGCGAGTTAGCAGGCCCATACTGACAGCGAGTCCCTGCAGCCAGATCGAGCTGGACAGGTGGGAAGTGTCGACGCGCTGGCCGACCCCGTGTATGGAACGCGCCACGAGTGCTGTCATGATGCCCAGGGCGAGTGTGATCCCGCCGATCTGGTCTCCGACGACCCCCTGAACTGGATACGGCTCGGCGCCTTCTGGCCCGGTCGCAAACATTAGCCCACTCCGAGCCTGTGCAGCAGCATCCAACGCCGGGCTGGCCGCGTCCGGTCCCAGCGGGCCATATCCTGAACCCGAGGCATAGATTAGAGCGGGGTTGATCTCCCTCAGCGCCTCGTAACCGAGTCCCAGTCGCTCGGCGACGCCTTTGCGAAAGTTCTGGATGAAGACGTCTGCATCCCCCGCAAGCTTGTGAACGATCTCGACGCCTTCAGGTTTCTTCAGGTCCAGAGCCACGCTGCGCTTGTTGCGCTGGTTGGCCTCGAAGTAGGCGTTGCGTCCTGCGGGAAGACTTCGGTCAACGCCTGACGCCGAAAACACGGACCTTCCAGGGTCGCCATCGAGGGATTCGATCTTCACGACATCCGCGCCGAGGTCGCCAAGCATGGTCGCCGCAACAGGCCCGAACTGCCAGATTGTCCAGTCTACAACCTTGATGCCCTGAAGGGCGTGTGGTTTCGATTCCATGTGATGAGTTCCCGACAGAAGGAGTCTAGATGCTAAGTCTTGGAGTGTTCACCAGCTTGAAGGGCTAGTTCACTAATCACGTCTGCGATGATACCACTGGCCAAGATACTCTGGACGGCCGTGTACGGGTCCAACTCACAGTCACGCACTCTTTCCAAGAGCTCGGAAACTTCGCTGTCTGTATCCAGCACGCGTTCTACGGCGCGAATCGCAGAGTTTCTGAGCAGTCTTCCAACTTCCTGGGAAGCCTGACGTGATCTTCTCTCGTCAAGCTCTCCCGAACGGATCATAGAGTCGATTCGCACTGACAATTCTGCGTAGAGTTCGGTAGTGCCCTGTCCAATGTGGGCCTGAGTAAGAAGTACGGGAGGCAGGCGTTTCGACGGCTGATCTCCGAGGGCGATTGTCGCTCGAAGTGCTGATGCCATCTGACCTGCCCCGTCACGGTCCGACTTGTTGACGACGAATATGTCTGCAATCTCAAGCAGTCCGGCTTTCAGAGTCTGTACGGTGTCCCCAGCTTCCGGCACGAGCACCACGACGACTACGTCTGCAATGCCCTTGACATCGTATTCGGACTGCCCGACTCCGACTGTCTCAATCAGGACTACGTCCTTTCCGACAGCCTCAAGCAACTTTGCTCCGGCGGAAGTTACCGCATTCAGCCCTCCAGGGACGCCCTTCGTGGCGAGGCTGCGTATGTACACACCAGCATCCCCGTGATGTGATTGCATCCTTATGCGGTCGCCAAGTACCGCGCCGCCGGTGAACGGGCTCGTGGGATCAACCGCAAGTATTCCAACGGACTTGCCCTCAGCACGCGCTGCAGCGGCAAGACCATCGACAATTGTGCTCTTGCCGGCGCCTGGCGGACCTGTGATTCCAATAACCGGCCCGTGACCGGCTGCCGAGTATGAGAGGCGCATGACCTCACGCAGGTCTGAACCATCCCTTTCGATCCTGGTGAAGAGGCGGGCTAGGGACCTGCGGTCTCCATCGACGGCTCGACGGAAGAGTGATTCGATGGATCGAACCGTACCGCGAGTCAAGATCTGAGTCTCGTCTGGCGACGGAGTAGTGAAAGTCATGGGAGGGTTTCCGCTAAAGGGCGTTGCGCAGTCGACATGCAATCCCTATTGAACTGCGCACTTGGGGACAGAGGGGGCTCAGCCAGTGTCTATGGCCCTCACGAGGTTGGCCATTCGGACGGCGGCAACTGCTGCTCCGTACCCGTTGTTACCCTGCTTTCCGCCAGCGCGGTTTATCGCCTGTTCAACAGTATCCGTGGTCAGCACTCCGAAAATGACCGGAACGCCGGAGGAAACGGAGGCGTTGGCAATTCCTTTAGCAGCCTCGCCTGAGACATGGTTATAGTGATCGGTCTCGCCGCGGATCACGGCTCCGAGGCAGATCACTGCATCGTATTGACCGGAGTCTGCCATCTTCCTGGCAACCAATGGGAGCTCGAATGAACCTGGCACCGAGGCGATGGTTACATCGTCGTCCCTGACGCCGTGCGCCCCAAGACCGGCGACTGCACCTTCCTGTAGCCGGGATGTTATGAAGTCATTGAACTCCGCGACAACGATGCCAACACGCAGGCCTTCCCCGTTAAGGGATCCTGAAACTTTGCGGCTCACTGTGCAGCCTCCGAGTTGAATTCCTCTTCAACAGGTTCAAAGGCGTGCCCCAGCTTCTGCTGTTTGGTCTTCAGGTAATGGCGATTCTCCTCAGTTACTTCCGCGAAGATTCCCACCTGTTCCACAATCTCTAGGCCGAAACTCTCCAGTCCTACCCTCTTTTGCGGATTGTTGGTGAGAAGCCGCATCTTGTTTACGCCGAGATCGAGCAGGATCTGAGCGCCAACCCCGTACTGACGAGGGTCTGGGGCAAATCCCAAGGCGATGTTGGCTTCGACTGTGTCCATTCCGGCATCCTGAAGCTCATACGCCTTGAGCTTGTTGTGGATGCCTATTCCTCTGCCCTCCTGGCGCATGTACAGGAAGATTCCCGACCCCTCTCGATCAATGGCCTGCAGCGCCAGGTCCAACTGCCCGCCGCAGTCGCATCGGACACTGCCGAACACGTCTCCTGTCAGGCATTCGGAGTGCACGCGTACCAGCACGGGCTCGTCCGCTGAAACCTTGCCCCTCACTAGCGCAATATGCTCGTTCGGGTCCACAAGACTCCTGTAAGAGATTGCCATGAACTCGCCGTGCTTCGTAGGGACCCTGGCTTGCGCGACGCGCTCTATCAGCTTCTCATGTTCCCTACGGAACATAATAATTTCAGCGACCGTGACGATTTTGATGTCGTGCTTCTTGGAGAACTCTTCGAGCGTGGGCATCCGGGCCATTGTGCCGTCGTCAGCCATGATCTCGCAGATGACGCTGGCCGGATACAGCCCAGCCAGGCGGGCTAGGTCGACGGATGCCTCCGTCTGGCCCGCACGCTTGAGAACTCCGCCTTCCATGTAGCGAAGGGGAAAGATGTGTCCGGGCCTGCCCAGATCCTCAGGGACGGTGTTCGGGTCGATTAGAGCATTGATGGTCGCGGCCCTGTCGAACGCCGATATTCCGGTGGTCGCGCCGTTGAGCACGTCCACAGAGACCGTGAATGCAGTCCCGAGGCGAGCCGTGTTGTCCTGGGTCATGAGCGGAATTCTGAGCTCTTCCAGGCGCTGCCCCAGCATCGGCATACAGATCAGTCCGCGAGCGTGGGTGGCCATGAAGTTGACATGATCCGCAGTGACGCATTCCGCGGCCATGGCGATGTCGCCCTCGTTTTCGCGGTCCTCGTCATCGCAGATTATGACCATCTTGCCGGCCCTGATGTCGGCTATCGCTTCCTCGACAGTGGCGAGGGGCATGTCATTACCTCCGGACGCTTGTCAGAGCTCGTCGGCCGTGTCCACGGGCAGCCGAGGACCTGTGGCCAAGCGTTCAACGTACTTGGCGATTATGTCCACTTCCAGGTTCACTGTATCGCCAGGTCTGCGGGACCCGAAAACCGTATTCCCCCAAGTATAGGGAACAATCGTCACGGAGAAGGTGCGATAGTCACAGTCTACAACCGTCAAACTCGTACCGTCCACAGCCACGAAGCCCTTCTCAACCACGTAGCGCATGATAGCGTCCTCAGCTTCGAACTTGAAGTTGTGGGCCTCGCCCTCCTGGTCAATGGACAACACTCTACCAGTACCGTCAATGTGGCCCTGGACGAAGTGGCCGCCGAAGCGCCCGGCAGCGCCCATTGACCGCTCCAAGTTAACTGGATCCCCAGCTTTGAGTACCCCCAGGTTGGTCCGTCGCAGCGTTTCGGGCACGGTATCGACGCTAAAGTCCGATTCGTTCATGCTGGTGACGGTAAGGCAGGTACCGTTCACACAAATGCTGTCTGAAACTTTCAGGTCGTCCATGACAGTAGAGGCCGCGATAGAGAGACCAGAATCCGTGGTTCCGGCCACCTTTCCGACCTCTTCGACAATGCCAGTGAACATTTCAATCTCCAGATGTCCTTTGAACTGCTCCGACAATGTTAAACCAGTCAAAGAGTAATTGGAATCTACGTTGGCGAGTGTAAGTAGGTTAGAGTATCATTTTCGCCGCGAACATAAACCAGCGTCCTTTGGGAGAGACTCCTCATGAGAATAGTGGACTTGAAGCTATGGGAGTTACGCGGCGTCATGGAACACCCGGACCCGTTCTGGGAAGAGCGCCTCATCAGGCCCGTAGATGTGTATCCCGAGTTCCGGGAGCAGGGTCCCGACTACTCGACTAGCTTTGGCAACGGTCACTACAGCGTGCGCTCCATTTTCCTGGAGATTCACACGGACGACGGTATAGTTGGGCTCTCAGGACCTTGCGGACTCTCGGAGGCGTTCATAATCGACACGGCTCTCAAGCCACTTCTGATCGACCAGGACCCCCTTGCAATCGAGTTCCTGTGGGACCTCATGTACAGGTCCTCCATTCATGGCCGCAAGGGCGAGACGATGATGGCAATCAGTGTGGTCGACTGCGGTCTCTGGGACCTGAAAGGGAAGGCGCTCAACCAACCCGTGTACAAGCTTCTGGGCGGACCGACGCGCACGAGTTTTCCTGCCTACGCGAGCGCGCTGGGCTTCTCGATTGAGCCGGAGGCAGTGGCCAAGCGGGCATCTGAGTTCGCGGCTGAGGGATTCACGGCCACCAAGTGGTTCTTCAGAGACGGTCCGACAGACGGACAAGCGGGCTTTCAGAGGAACCTGCGACTCGCACAAACACTCCGCGAAGCAGTTGGCGACGGCGTAGACATAATGCTCGACGCGTGGAGCTCATGGGACGTGCCATACGCGATTCGCATGGCGAAGGAGCTCGCCTACTACGACATCAAGTGGCTGGAAGAGCCCGTCATGGCGGACAAGCTCCAAAGTTACATCGAAATCCAGCGGAGTTCCCCCATCAACATATCTGGTGGCGAGCACGAATATACGCGTTGGGGATTCAGGTCAATCGTGGAGAATCGTGCAATGGACGTTCTCCAGCCGGATATCTTCTGGTGCGGAGGGATTACCGAGACGGTCAAGATATGCGCACTTGCCTCCGCATTCGACCTGCCCGTAATCCCGCACGGCCACAGCTCACACGCTACTGCCCATCTGATCGCGTCTCAGGCTCCAACGACGACACCAATCCAGGAATATCTCATAAAGTGGAACATGGTCCACCAGTTCTTCCTGAAGAGCCCGCTGCAGCCCATAAACGGGATAATCACAGTGCCTGATGCCCCGGGATTGGGCCTAGAACTCGACGACCTCAAGGTCGCGGCCGAACGAGAGATTACCTTCAGGGACTTCTATTAGAGAAAGATCAAGCCAGATGCAAATCACCGACGTAACAACGACGGTCCTTAGCGACCCTCACGCGGCGCCGATACAGGACGCGACAATTCCACCTCCGCGACCGGGCGCAGGCGGGCGGTCTCAGCTATTTGTGCACATACACACCGACGATGGTGTTGAGGGCTTCGGACTGGGACAGTCCAGTCCGGGTGTACGCGAGGTCATCGAGCACGGCTTCAGAGACCTCCTGATCGGACAAGATCCATTCAACATCGAAAAGCTGTGGAACGACATGTTCTGGCGCGTACGGGGGTACGGTCGAAAGGGAATAGCTTTCTGCGCCCTGTCGGCGGTGGACATCGGCCTTTGGGACCTGAAGGCGAAGGCGCTTGGACTGCCACTCTACAGGCTCCTTGGTCCGTACCAGGAGACCGTGCCGATTTACGGCTCAGGCGGGTGGACAAACTTCTCAGTTGAAGAGCTAATCGCTGAGACCACCGAGTGGGTAGAGCAGGGCGTCAAACGGGTGAAGATCAAAGTCGGCAAGGACTTTGGCAACTCAGAGCGTGAGGACATCGAACGTGTTGCGGCGGTCAGGAATGCCCTGGGCAATGACGTCGCCCTCTACATAGACGCCAACAACGGCTACCACCCCAAGCAGGCCATCTACATGGCCAGGGAGTTCGAGCAATTCCAGGTTGGTTGGTTCGAGGAACCCCTCCTCGCCGACGACATCGACGGGCTTGCCAGGGTGGCGGCATCCACGACAATCCCAGTTGCGACCGGGGAGCATGAGTACACCAAGTACGGCTTCAAGGAACTGATATCACGCGGCGGGGCCGACATCGTGCAGCCGGACGTTGGGCGTGTGGGCGGAATAACCGAGTGGATGAAGGTAGCCCACATGGCCCACGGGTTCGACCTGCCTGTAGCGCCGCACGGAGTGCAGCTAGTGCACCTGCACCTCTGCTGTGCCACGCCGAATCTGAAGGTTGTCGAGTACCTGAAGGTCGCCCATGAGGCCGACAAGATCTGGTACACGGAGTTCCCTGAGCACAAGGACGGGATGTGGTCTCCCTTCCCGGACAGGCTCGGTCTTGGCTTGGAGTTAAACCCGGACTCAGTGGAGCAGTACGCAGTCTGAGTCTTGTCGTCTGTCGGCGTTTACGACAGCTTCTTGGCGATAGACATCACACTTCCCGCAGCCTGATCCAGAAGCTCAGTGATCGATGGGTCGGTGATCGTCCCGTCTTCATCCATGAAGTTCGTGACAGTGGGGAGCAGCACCCTGGGCTGATGGACAACGATCGCGCTCTCGGACTCAAGGCTGTAGGTCGCGTGCATGTGCATACGGGCGCAGGCTGAGCGGCCGGGTCCAGTCCCCATAACGAAGAAGACTTTGCCCTGCAGGACGTTTCCACGCCTGGAAGCCCACTCGAAGGCGTTCTTGAGGGCGCTCGTCATCGACGAGTTGTACTCCGGGCACGCGATTACTACAGCGTCCGCGTCGACGATCGCCTGCCTCATCTCCTCGGATTCGGGTGGGATGCCATTCGTACGCTCTGCATCCGGGTGGTACATTGGCACGACGTTGAGATCAAAGATCTCTGTTTCGGCGCCATGATCGGCAAATGCCTCCATCGCCCTGTGTAGCAGCTTCAGGTTCCAGGACTCTCGTCGCAAGCTGCCGCAGATTCCTAGTATTTTCATGTACTGGTTGGCCTCTCCTAGTCAACTGATAACTGATTCAGTATAGGTGAGATGAGATACTGGGTACGGGAATCAGGAACGAAGGAGGGGTGGCAGCCGTTTCAGATGCTCGATGTTATTCGCGGGCACGAAGTGGTCCACGTACGGCATTGCCGCCTGCAGTCCGCGGGCGAGGGGCTGGAAGTCGTCCGTTCCCCCAAGAGGGTTGAGCCAGACCAGGCTGCGCACCCTCAGCCGCATTCGAGACAATTGGTGGGCTAGCTCCCTCGGCTCCCCTGTCTCCCAGCCGTCGCTCAGAAGGAACACTGTGGTGAAGCGGTCTTCAAGGAACTCGTAAGCGGTGTTTATTCGCCGCAAGCTCTCCCCAATCCTAGTGCCGCCCGACCAGTGATTGACCGCCAGTCCAACGCGGTAGATGGCTTCGGAGAAGCTGGGCACCAGTAGTTCCCGCGTCACCCTTGTAACCGCTGTGCTAAAGACGAACGTCTCAACCCGTCGTGTGTGCTGACCGACAGCGTATGCAAGCTGGAGCAGAAGGCGTGCGTACCTGTCCATTGAGCCGCTCACGTCGAGGATCACCATGAGCCGGGGCGTCCGGGGTACGCGTCGGAGCCTGGGAAGCCTGATCGGATCGCCGCCGGTGCTCAGACTAAGCCGCATGGCGCTCCTAAGGTCTGGGACGCCTTTTCGCTTGTCTCTCTTGCGTCTGCGCCCAGGTCTGGAGGCCAGTGCCCTCACCATGCGCGCAGCTATTCTCGATAGCTCTGTCAGGTCTTCGCTATCAAGCGTAGATAGATCGCGCTGCGAGGTCACGTGCTGGGCACTTGCCCCGGTTCGGAGCAACTGTATGATCGTGTCTTTGGACTCAGGGTCGTCTTCCGGCACACCCAGGCCGCGGGGCACGCGACCAACCGTCCTGGTTTGACCGAAGTTGGCCGTTGGATCGGCCTGCGGCTCCGGTCGTCTGGTCAGGGGTCCAAAGTTCCAGAACTGTCCGAACAGGCTGTCGAAAACTGCCAGCTGGTCCTGCCGGGATACCAGGAGAGACCTCAGGGACCAATACACACGGCCTTCGGTCATGATGTCCAAGTGCCCAACGGCGCGGATTGCGTCTGCTGTTTCCTGGGGACCGACGAGAAGACCATGCTCCCGAAGAACACGACAGAATCGCGTCAGATGAGCGATGAAATCGTAGTCAACTGCGGAGCGAGTCTGGGTCACAGGAGGGACCCGGCCTGGTCACCTGCTCCCTGCTCTGCCCACTTGTCCTGCTCGACAGCGGTCAGGAAGTCCAGCACGATGCGGTTGAACAGATCGGGGTCCTCGAGGTTTATGGCGTGTCCGGCCTGGGGCATTACTGCGAGGCCGGACTTCGGGATACAGCGCTTCATGAAGACGCTGGTCTCGATGCAGGGGTCGTCCTCGTCTCCGGTCATGATAAGAGTAGGTACATTTAGCGCCTTCATGCGCTCTTCCAGCGCAAAGATCGTGGGCCTTCGACCCTGAACGCCCGCGAACGTCAGAGCCGATCCGAGTGGTGAGTGCTCCATCAGACCTTGCCTGAACTCCTCGAAGCCGAGCGGGTCCTTTCGCTGAAGCTGGACGCGAGTTGGACTGTTGGAATAGTCGTCCATGGACTCCATGCCACCGGCACGCATGTTGTCTGCCCGCTGAGTGACGTTTACACGAAAGGCCTCCGGGTCTGTCGAACCTGCGCCGGTGCCGGCGACTACCAGGGACCTTGCCATCTCGGGATAGGTCAGGCCGAAGTTTAGGGCTACGTTGCCCCCCATGGACAGCCCGCCGATGTGAGCGAACTCGATCCCAAGGTGGTCAAGCAGACCCTTGAGGTCGTCCACTGAGTTTTCCTGGGTGTAGTCGTCGATGGAGTCAGGTACAGACGAGGGCGGGTATCCGCGCGCGTTGTACGTGATGACCGTGTAGCGTCGACTGAAGGACTGGACCTGAGGCTTCCATGAGCGATAATCGCCAGCGAACTCGTGGCTCCACACAAGTGGAAATCCTGAGCCATGCTGTTCATAGTAGAGTTCTATGCCATTTACTGGTGCGAGGGGCATTGTCTGGAGCCTCCAATGAGTTTTTCTCGGGGCGAACGGGCGCCGGGCAGTAGTCAACCACAACGGGAGTTGCATCGCAACCGGACGGCGAGTTAAGCGCCAATTCAGCGCGTTAGCAAGTTACGGTATAATTCCCCACGAATCGCACATGGTGGGGCCTCAGGAGTGCTAACTTGGCAAAAGTCCGAATCATGTACTGGAAGGAGATACCCGTCCAGGTACAGGCACAAGACGACTCAGGCACGGTCTCAAGGCAACTCGATCCCCGGTTCCAGGAAGGAGTCGACGCCATAGCAATGTTCGACGGCTCCGCTGGCACTGATGACTACCTGATGGCATGGGAGTGGGGGGAGTTCCATGAGGTCGACGGTTCGGCCGAGGCAGCAGCAGATGAGACCGTCGAGAATTTGAACAGCACCTTTCCCGACGATTTTGTCGCGCGAATACGCGACCTTGAACGAGAGGGACAACGTGATCCAACACCGGGCGCGATCGACAACTGGATTGAACGATGACACACCCGGACTTCAGGCAGGTTAGCGATGGCAACTGAGCGAGAAGGCGAGAAGACTATCCTGGACCGCCTCGCCGCAGGCGAGGTTTTGATCTCAGATGGGGCCACGGGTACGTACCTTCAGGAGCGAGGTCTTGAGCCCGGGGGGTGCCCCGAAGAGTTCAACGCCAGCCATCCGGAAGTTGTACGCGGCATGGCCCGGGACTACTTCGCTGCAGGCTCGGACATAGTGCTGACCAACTCGTTTGGAGGGTCGCGCTATATGCAGAAGAAGTACGGATATGAGGGGCGGGTCGAGGAGTTCAACCGGCTCGCTGCCGAGCACGCCGCCAGTCAGAAGCCCTCCGACGGCCACTTTGTTGCAGCGTCGGTGGGTCCAACAGGCGAGATGATGGAACCGCTGCCAGACGGCGTGAGCGAGTCCGAGATGTACGACGCGCTGGCCGAGCAGATCACCGCACTTGCTGACGGTGGGGCCGACGCGATCCTGGTCGAGACTCAGATGGCACTTGAGGAGGCAGTGACGGGGATCCGCGCAACCAAGGAGAATACCAGCCTGCCCGTGTTCGCCACGATGGTCTTCGACCTCGGGCCACGCGGGTTCTTCACCATGATGGGCGTAACTCCAGAGAAGGCGGTGCATGACCTTCGCGAGGCCGGGGCTGACGTAGTTGGAGCAAATTGCGGGAACGGTATCGACAGGATGATAGATCTCGCTGAGCAGATGAGGGCCGCGGACGATGGCCTGATGCTCATCCACTCCAATGCGGGTATCCCTGACATGAAAAACGGCCAGATCATATACAACGAAGGGCCTGAGTTCATGGCCGAGCGGTTCAAGCGACTTGCCGACATGGGGATAAACATTCTCGGTGGCTGCTGCGGAACCGGGCCGGACCATATAAGAGCCCTCAGGGCCACCATCAAGGGATCGTGAGCTTCGTACCTCCTATTGGTTCAACTCAAGAAGCTGAAGTGGCAAGGTCAACAAGGAAACTGTAATGACACAATTGGCAATCGGCAAAAGAGGTCGAGTCGCTGAGAAACTGAACGAGATCGGGAGCTGCTTGGAGCTAGTCCCGATGGACCCGCACTTCAAGAACGTCTCGGTTGGACTGTACTACAAGGACGGGATCTGCACGGTATGGAGCTTTAGCCAGGCTCCCGGCAGGGATGACCGCCTGAGACAGATTCGCGACCAGATGGTCCGCCTGGGTGGTGTGCAGCCAGTGGATGGTTCTGCCAACCAGTTTATGTTCCCGTGCGGAGTGGTGCACATGAGGCCGGTTAAGTTTCTACTGACCCAGGCTGTCACGAAAGCGACAGACTTCGCTCACCCCACGGGGTCCATGACAATCAAGGACTCGAAGTCCAACCTGATGCTGACCACGACGGGGTTCAGCGCAGGTGACGGTTACCAGTATCAAGTCTCCGGTGAGGGCGACGTGAAGAACCCTGCCCTTAGACTGCGAATGGTGGTCGCTGGATTCATGCGATATGGGGAGATGGAGAAGGTGGGCGACACCGAGGTCGCCTTCTCGTGCGGCTGGCAGCACGATGAGCTGGTGCGGCTACTCCTTCCATACTCCAGGAACATCAGCGCAGTGGAGTCGATGCTGGAGGCAGAGGCAATCCGAGGACAGATGACCACGAGCACGCTGGGATTTACGCCTCTTTAGCGCGTGAGAGGTGCCGAATGGCATTCAGGTTCACCATTGAGACAGAACAGGAAGACGATGGAAGGTGGATCGCGGAGGTAATGGAGCTTCCCGGAGTACTCGTGTATGGGTCTTCCCCTGAGGACGCGATTGCGAAAGTTCAGGCACTAGCTCTTAGGGTGCTGGCGGAGCGGATTGAAGATGGTGAGGACGAATCCGAACTGCTCAGCGTCTCCTTTCAGGCAGCATGAACAGATGGCCAGGTACAAGAGCGCGGAGAGTACTGGCGGCGTTGCAGAGATCTGGATGGGTTATCAAGAGGCAGAGAGGTTCACATCGGACGTTGTCCAAGGAGGGCTGGCCGGACTACACTTTCGCTTTTCACGACCGTCAGGAGATTGGGCCGCGAATGATGGCCCGCATTGCCAGGCGAACTGGGCTGAGGAGAGATGACCTCTAGCCACTTGGTGCGCTGAGAATCAAGCCAGCAAGAGCTCAGGGAGGACAACATTAATGCCGTTTACAGAGACAATGACACCACGCGAGCGCACGATGGCGGCGCTTAATCGTCAGCCGGTGGACCGGCCTCCAGTGGCGAACCCCACAAATGTCGCAACAGTCGATCTGATGGACCTCGTGGATGCCCCATTCCCGGATGCATGTCGAGACCCGGAGCTCGCGGCACGACTCGCTGCGACCGGGTACACAGAACTGGGCTTCGACGCCGTAGCGCCTTACTTCACGATCATCCAGGAGTCCTCTGCCCTGGGCTGCGACATGCAGTGGGAGGACAAGGACAACTGGCCAACGGTGCGCATGTACCGGCCGATCTGGAAGGACTCCCGGGACGTCCACATTCCTTCTGGATTCCTCGAGCACCCGGACAACATCGCGATTACCAAGTCGATTGAAATCCTTAAGCAAGAGATTGGCGACGAGGTCGCCGTCATCGGCAAGACGATGGGGCCCTGGACGCTGGCATACCATGTCTTCGGCGTCGAGAACTTCCTGCTTATGACGATCGACGACCCGGAAGAGACGATGCGCTGTCTGCACAAACTTAAGGAGCTGTCCGTGCTGTTCGGAGAGGCTCAGATCGCGGCAGGCGCGGATGCTCTTACATTCCCCGACCACGCTACAGGCGACCTTGTGAGCGGTGAGTACTACCGACGCTTCCTGCAGGACATTCACATCGAGATGGTTGATCGACTTGATGTCCCTCTGATTCTTCACATTTGCGGCAACACACTTGACAGGATGTCCTACATTGCAGACACGGGGATGTCTTACTTCCACTTCGATTCCAAGAACGACCCCCAGGAGGCGATGGACACGGTTGAGGGTAAGATCGGACTGGTCGGGAACATAAACAACCCGACCACGTTGTACGCCCGCGGGCCGGCTGAGGTCCGAGAGGAAGTGTTCGCCTGCCTGGACGCCGGCGTGCAGATGATAGCCCCTGAGTGCGCTATTCCACTCGCGACGAAGCTGGAGAACCTGATGGCCATACCAGAGGCTGTGCGCGAATGGTGCCAGACCAATATTTAGAGTTCCTGTCTGGAAGGTCTAAGTTCCACCTTGTTAGAATCCTTCTGATGTTCCAGACAGCTAGTGAGAGAGTGAAGATATGCCGGTAGTCCATGAGGGACTCGAACAGGAACTAGGCTGGGTGACCAGGCAATTCGAGCAAGATCACATTCGCGGACAGTGGGACCATGCCGATCCGCTGATGCAACAGATAAGCTACGAATTGATCGTGGGCAATCACCACGAAGTGGACCGCCTCACTACTGAAGCCCTGGAAAGTGGATTCACTGCCAATACCATCCTCGATGATGGGCTTATCGCAGGCATGGCCATCGTCGGCATCAAGTTCAGGGACAACGTGATCTTCGTGCCCGAGGTGCTTGTCGCGGCACGTGCAATGAAGGCCGGAATGGCGCACATCGAACCCATTCTCTCTGAATCCGGAGTCGAGCCTGTCGGAACTGTCATCATGGGCACCGTGAAGGGAGACCTCCACGACATAGGAAAGAACCTGTGCATCATGATGCTGCGGGGAGCGGGATTCATCGTCCACG
Organism: Dehalococcoidia bacterium; assembly: GCA_965116405.1. Lineage (GTDB taxonomy): Bacteria > Chloroflexota > Dehalococcoidia > Lucifugimonadales > UBA1123 > VXRN01. The sequence goes on along the minus strand of OZ220685.1, from coordinate 2,922,955 downwards.
ATCTCGGAGTGGACACTTCCCCAGATGAATTCATCGACGCAGTCTCCGAGCACGAAGCTGACGTCCTGGGAATGTCGGCTCTCCTCACTACAACCATGCCAAACATGGGCAGGACAATAGACGCCTTCGAGGAGTACGGGTTGCGCGACATCGTGAAGATCATGGTTGGCGGGGCTCCCCTCACTCAGGAATTCGCCGACGACTTTGGGGCGGACGGCTATGGCAAGGATGCAATGGAATGCGTCGATCTTGCCAAGCGATTCGTCGGTCTGCTCGAAGCCGAAGAGCCCGTGCCGGTAGGATCTTGAAGGACCGCCCTCCGTTCGATCCTGAAGCCTACCGCCGCAGCATGTCGCGCCTCGAAGGGATATTTCGAGGCATCAACGACACGGCTAACGAGGTGTCTAAGTACCGCTGCCCCTATAAGAACGCTGAGAGCCGGTGCACAGCCCGTTTCGGCTGTCGGAACCAGGATAGGTCGGTCCCAAAAGGGGAGTTGTTTGTGTGCACAGGCGACGACAAGCTGGACTACAGATCCGCCTGGGAATTATAGAGTTGACGGTTTATAACATCCCTTAATGCGCCGTTGACAAGCAATTAACATTACGCTGGTATTGTGAACCCATGCACAATTCCACGTACTCAATCCAATACGAACCTAGCTGGATGCGACAGTTGGCATCCCATTACCAGTGGACGCGCTCTACATTCCCTGGCGAGCAGTTGATTGTCCTGTTCGACATTGACGGGACTATTGTTGACCTCAGGCACATGGTGCTTCGCCTACTCCGCGAGTATGACCAGAAGCGGGGTACAAGCTATTTCAGGGACCTTGGCCTATCGGACATCAATGTGAACGAGAACCAGATCGAATCGCTTCTCGAGGTAATTCCGCACCTTAGTGAGGACACAAAAGACGACGTTACATGCTGGTACAGAAAGAGGTACTGGGACAGTGACGTTGTGCTGGAGTCCCACCGACCGTATGCCGGGGTTATGGAGGTCATGCGCTGGTTTCAGATCCAGCCCGGTACCAGCGTCGGTATAAACACTGCCCGCACTGAACGCCTGAGGAGGGATACCGTCAGATCGCTCAATGAGTTGGGCAGTGAGTTCAAGGTCCACTTCAGGGACGATCTTGTCTACATGAGCCCGTACCCATGGGACAAAGAGATCGAATGCACAAAGTGTGAGGGCATCCGATACTTCCAAGATAGGGGCTACCGTGTCGTGGCCTTCATCGACAACGAGCCTGCCAATCTGGAGGCGGTAGCTGAGATGGAAGGGGCAGGTGATGTATTGCTGCTCCACGCGAATACGCTCTTTGAGACTGCTCGTTCAAGACTGCCGCGAACGACGGTAAGTGGGGATACATACGACATCACTCAACTCGCGTCCCCTGAAGAGTTGCCCAGGCATGTCCAGTTTGTTTGGCACGGGATCAATGACCGCAAAAGCCTGCACCGATTCTTCAACTCAGATGTCCAGTGGTGCGAAGCTGCCGTGCGAACCGACCCTGCCACTGGTGCCCTTGTTCTGAGTCTCGGCCCAATTGACGAAACGGTGCCTAGCGAACTCATGGAACTCTCAGAGCTTCTCGACTCTTCCTTCGCCGCCGGTCGGTCAGTTAAGCTCGATATCATGGAGAACGGGGCTACACTCAGCAAGCTCATCACACAGGTCAGGTCTCGAGGTGGAGATTTCCATGGGTTGTGGTTCAGCGCAAGCGTCGATATACAAGCCTCAATTGACCCCACTGTCTTACAGGTCAGCGAGAGTGGGACGAGTCGGGTAGCCGGCAACTGAGGGACGCCGTGTCTTCTATCCCTGGGAAACGACCGTCCTCAGGTGGCGACAGCGGGCCGGTGCTGCGCGAATCAAGGCGGGCATTTATTGGAGAGGCGGTTGGGACGTATATCCTGGTGCTCTTCGGCATAGGGTCCGTTGCAGCCGCCGTTGCGACAGGCGCCCAGGTGGGTCTATGGCAGGTTGCCGTGGTGTGGGCATTCGGAGTCGCCCTCGCCATCTACGTGACCGCCAACGTGTCGGGAGCGCACCTGAACCCCGCGGTTAGCCTGGCGTTTGCCATCTTCAGACGTTCCGACTTCTCCTTGCGGATGCTCCCACTGTACTGGGCGGCTCAGCTCATCGGCGCCGTTCTGGCCGGAGTTACCATTCTGGCCGTCTTTTCGCCGTTTATCGTTCGCTTCGAGTCTGACAACGGCATCGCCAGAGGAGAAGCGGGGAGCCAGCTATCGGCAATGATGTTCGGGGAGTACTTCCCTAATCCCGCCATCTATGGCACCGGTCCGGACGCTGCGGCGCTGATTTCCCCGGCGGGGGCTGCTTTCGTCGAGGGATTCGGCACGGCAATTCTCGCACTGGTCATCTTCTCGCTGACGGACCAACGGAACGCCGGTCTGTCGACGAAGAACATGACGCCCCTGCTGATTGGATTTACGGTTGCGGCATTAGTCAGTCTATTCGCTCCACTTACCCAGGCCGGCTGGAATCCCGCTCGAGATTTCGGCCCGCGCATCGTGGCTTTCCTGTCGGGCTGGGGCAGTATTGCTATTCCCGGCCCTTCGAACGGCTTCTGGGTGTACATCGTCGGCCCCATGGTCGGCGCTCCGGTCGGCGCCGCAGTCCACGAGTTCTTGCTCAGACCCGGCCTTCGACGCATCACTTCTAGGAAGAATGGAAACGCGAGGGAAGAGATTCCGTGACCATGACGCTGTTCGTCTGCGTCCACAACGCCGGTAGAAGCCAGATGGCCACGTCGATATTCAACTCGCTGGCCGATCGCCTCGGCGCTCCAGTGAGAGCCTCATCCGCGGGAACACAGCCAGCGGACCGTGTGCATCCAAACGTGGTGCAAGTGATGGGGGAATGGGGCATAGACCTGACTCAATGCCGGCCCCAGCTCCTCACGGACGAAATGGGCACGGCCGCTCGCAGGGTAATAACGATGGGCTGCGTGATTGACGCTGAGGCCTGCCCTGCCCTCTTCATCAAGGGGATAGAGGATTGGGGACTTCCAGACCCGGCAGGTCAAGGCCTTGACGAGACCAGGGAGATTCGGAACGCGATCGCCAGGAAAGTTCTCGGCCTGATCCAGGAGATGCTCGCTGAGGGTCAGGACGTTGCCCGCTAAGCGACATTTCGGGCTACCGAAACGGAGGATCGGCTAGATGTCGAAGTGGCCAAGTTCGGGCGCGGCGTTCAGGGCCCTTTCCAATATGATGAGATCCTGCGGGGTGCCTTGGATGTCCAGTACACGCCCCCTCAATACGGCGACCTCCTCGAATCCTGCACCCTGCGCGGCATTAATAGCGTCTTGCTGATGACCTGAGACGAGTTCGAAAACCAGGGAATGAAGATCAAGGTCTCTTCCTATCTGAATCAACTCGTGGATCAGGCGCACACCAAGGCCACGTCTACGGTATGAAGGCTCGACGACCACTCTGATCTCGCCGACGTGTCGCCTGGCAGCCCTTCGGCTCCGGTGAAGTGTCGCATCAGCCAAAATGCGGTCGCCTGACTGGGCTATTAGCGGGATCGCCTGGCCCAAGTCGATGTGATCGGTGAATTCGGCGATAACCTCCGACGAGGCGACGTCGCTGTTCAAGTAGAACCGGTCTTCTTCCGGTACACGCAGGAAGAAACTCAGCAGGGCGTCCTTGTCACCCGGCTGGAGGGGTCTGATGACGACCTGTTCGCCGTCGTACAAGGTCGCTGTGCTAGGAAACCTTCTGAGAATTCCAGCAGTGGTCACAGTGCGCTCCCGCTGTTCATTCGCCGTTGAACCTCTCGACCGTGAATTCGCCCACTGGGAGGTCTGTGTCGCTCTCAGTAATCAAGTCTGCAACAGCTTTGCCAAGGCCGGGACTTAGGAGAATTCCCTTCTTGCCGGCTCCGGTTGCCAGGTAGGCGTTGTCCCACCCGGGAGCTACCCCAACTATCGGCATCCAGTCGGGAGACAGCGGCCTAAGGCAGGCAGTGTGCAGTACGACTTCAGCGTCAGCCATTGCTGGCATAAGCCGCAGGGCTCCCTGCATCAACGTGGCACGGGCCTCTTCCGATGGCTCCAGATCGAAGCCTCGGTTCTCCTCGGTAGCGCCAACCCAGACCTGGCCGTTTTCTCGACGGTTCAGGGATATTCCGCCTCCCTGGAGGTCAGCGGGAAGTGGGCCACTCGGTAATGTCGTTCGTAGAATCTCGCCCTTATAGGGCTCGACAGGTACATTCACGCCGAGCCAGTCGCCCACCTGGGCCGACCAGGGACCCGTTGCAAAGACGACGCTGCCACAGGAGAGGCTTCCCTGCGAAGTCTCTACCGAAGTGACCCTTTCTCCATCCGAACTGATTCCTGTCACATCGGCAGTGACGACGGTTGCCCCTAGGGTCTCGGCGGCCCCAGCGAGGGCCTGTGTGTATCTCTCGCTGCTCAGGACTGCGTTGCCGCGCGTATCCAGCGCCCAGATCGCCTTGTCGGCGATCCGAGGTTCCAGTTCCCTGAGCTGGCCGGAGTCCAGCCACTCCCCGCTGAAGTCGGAGTCGGCACGGTCGAAGATCTGCTGGGTGGATCGCATAGCATCCAGGTCGAAGCCGTTAAATGCGACCCGCACCGACGAGATGATCTCAGGCTGGAAGTCGATTCCAGAGCGCTCGATTAGGTCGCCCCAGATGTCCTTGTGCATCCTGAAGGAAGTCATCGCAAGGGGGCCAAGACGACCCGGAATACCAGCGCCTTCGAGGGGATTAAGGCCACCCGCAGAGTAACCAGAGGCGAATGCCGCTATTCCCTCCCGCTCAACTATGGTCGAAGAGACTCCTGCCAGGCCCAGATAGTAGGCGACTGCGCATCCCGCCGCCCCTCCGCCAACTATGACTACGTCGGTCGAGTTTGTCGTCATTGCTCACCCTCCGAGTTGTGGTTCCAATAATACACGCCTGAACTTGCAATGCCACGTGTCTGCCTGGTGGATTACAGCTGCTCCAGTCGCTTTCTCCTCGGCCTGCGCGCGCTGAAGATGAGAACGGTCGCAACTGCGTACGCCCCGAGCGCGTAGAACCAGATTACCGTGTAGCCATCGGTCGCTCGGAACAGAAGGGCGCCGAATGTTGGGCCCAGACCGAGGAAAGCCATCTGGAACGGTCCTGTAAGCCCGGTGATCGTGCCGTATGACGCTCGTCCGAAATACTGAGCCAGCATCATACTTCCCAGAACATTTAGCCCACCTGACGCAATCCCCCAAACAATGGCCACGACGAAGCCGCCCATGCCCCCTCCGGTCGGGATGAAGAATGCCGCCGTAACCAGCGTGACGGCCGTCGCAAAGGTCGCGAGCACTCGGGGCTGGTATCTGTCGGCGAGAACCCCCCACCCAGGATTCACCAGGGCGCCAAGCATGGAACTTAGACTCAACGCGATGACTGCAATGGGCTGCGAGATCCCCGAATCCACGAGGAACGGCACTATCTGATAGCCCACTGTGCCTGATGTCAGGATTGTCAGCATCTCGGCACATACGATAAGCCAGAAGGCTGACGTTGCTAGGGCTTCTCCGGCGGACCAACTGCCGTCAGATGCCGAAGATGACTGCTCGCCGCGACCGCCTGTAGTGGTTGCTGGCCGTATCCTCGAAGCGCTCTCGTCTCCGTCCGGGCTAAGTCCTATGTCCTCCGGTCTCTTTCTCATGATCAGGAACAGCGGAATGACCAACAGGATCGAGAACACTCCGAGGAGGCGGTAAGCAACTCGCCAGCTCGAAGCCGCAGCAATGACGGAGATAATCTGGATGTTGATTGCGCCACTGAAGGGCCTGAAAGTCGAGACAAGCCCGATTGCGAGGTTCCTTTTCCGATGGAAGAAATTGACGGCAACAGTCCGGGGCACGACACCGACGAGAGCCGGGTTGGCAATCGCCCTGGCGATCATGTACGCGGCGTAGAAGTGCCAGACCTCCCGAATGCCCGCGAGGGCGATGAACGAGACACCGGCAATCAGAGCAGCGGGTGGCATGAGGCGTCTGGGACCGTGCTGGTCCACGAGGCGGCCGAAAATAGGGGCCAGCAGACCTGACATCCATGTGCCGGCCGTGACTGCAAATGCGATGGTCGACCTGTCCCAGCCAAGGTCTTCGAATATCAGGTTCTGGATGCCGCCAATTACAACCTGGGCGACGCCTGTCGCGGCATAGGTGCCGAGCGCAGCCATACCGAGGACTACCCACCCGTAGAAGACAGGTGTGCGGGGCGTCCATTCGACGAGTCTCAGGATTGCGCGCAAGTAGTCGACACCGTTGAAGAGGTTGCGGGGCTGGAGTACAATACCGTCTAGTCTTACGATGTGGCAAGAAATCGTGACGATATCTGTAACACATTGTACGAGAGTTGGCGGAGTATATTTGAAGATCAAGGGGGCCGACGAATGTCCGACAATGACCTCGCTCTGATCTCCCACCTGATGCGCCGGGCCGGTTTCGGCGCAACCAGAGTTGAGCTTGAAGAGCTATCCACGAAGCCTTACGAATACGTGGTCGAGGGTCTACTCCATCCGGAGCAGGTGGAGGACCTCGAAGAAGACGCGCTCATGCGCTACAACATGGAGCTGTCCTACCACGATGCCGTACAGCTATGGGCCGGCAGATGGGTCTGGCGCATGATCAATTCCAGCCGCCCGCTGGAAGAGAAGATGGCGCTGTTCTGGCATCACGTCTTTGCCACCGCGTGGTACAAGAGCGAGCACAGCCCGACCATCATCAGCCAGATAGACATGTTCAGAGAGGTCGGCATGACCGACCTGCAGACCGTCCTTCTTGAGCTGTCGAAGGACCCGGCTATGAACTACTGGCTGGACAACTGTGAAAACCACGCCGACCAGCCGAACGAAAACTGGGGCCGTGAGCTACTCGAACTGTTCAGCATGGGTGTTGGCAACTACTCAGAGGACGACATCAAGAACGCGGCGCGCGCGTTCACGGGCTGGACGTTTACTCAGCCAATTCCGCTGTACCCGTTCGGGCACTACACGTCTGAGTTCAAGTTCCTGCCCGAGGACCACGACGATAGCGAGAAGACGTTCCTTGGTCAGACAGGCAACTTCAACGGCGAGGACATCATCGACATCGTCGTCCAGCAGGAACCAACGTACCGGTTCATTTCTCGCCACCTGTATAACTTCTTCGTCGCTGACGAGCCTCAGGTACCGGCGTGGAACATAGAGGCGCCAAATGACCCGGATGCCATTGACGCCCTGGTAACCGCTTTCCAGGAGAACGACGGCCAGATCAAGCCAGTGCTCAGGACGCTGTTCAACTCCAACTTCTTCAAGCAGGCCCAGTTCAGGAAGGTCAAGAACCCTGCCGAGTTGGTGGCCGGCACGATCAAGATCGTCGGCACCTATGACGAATTACCCGCTCCAGGTCAGTCAGTTGGGGCGCTCAGCGGAGCGACCTCGGTCATGGGCCAGACACTCATGAACCCGCCCACGGTGGAGGGTTGGCACACTGGTCATGAGTGGATAGACGGCGGCACTCTCAACGAGCGAGTAAACTTTGCCGTCAACCAGTTCAATGACACGTCCGCGCCTGGAGTGCAGGACATAATCTCGAGACTGTCTCAGAGTGAGTCGCTGACTCCCGAGCAGTTCGTCAATCGGTGCCTTGACCTGCTCGGTCCCATCGAAGTGGGCGAAGATACCAGAGGCGCGCTTGCCAGGTATGCTGACAGCGTCGGCGACGTAGACCTGAGCAACGATCTGGCCATAACGGAAAACGCAGGCAAAGTAGCGCGGATGCTGCAGTTGATAGTCGCGTCGCGCGAGTATCAGTTCGCCTAGAAGCGGCGTCCCTTAAGGAGGAACCAGTATGGCAGGTAATGGCAACGAAAAGTCTCCTGTCTTCGTCGTCGTGCAGTTGACCGGCGGCAATGACTTCATGAATACCCTAATCCCCTACACCAGCCCCGTTTATCACGACAATCGGCCACTGGTGGGCATCCCGCAGGACCAGGTCCTGCCGTTGAATGACACACTCGCCTTCCATCCTCAGATGGAGCCGTTCAAGGACCTCTACGACCGCGGCATGGTCGCTATCGTGCAGGGAATCGGCTATCCGAACTCCAACCGCTCCCATTTCAGGGGCATGGATATATGGCACACATGTGAACCGTTTGAGGTTTCAACGATCGGCTGGCTTGGGCGAACACTTCGTGAGATCGACCCAGAGGGCGAATATCCTCTCACTGGTGTGAATTTCGGCGTGGGACTTCCGCGCGCTATGGCGATGCCAGGCGTGCCTGTGACCAGCGTGTCCAACCTGGACAACTACGGCCTGATGACGGGAATCGAGCTTGAGAACGAGCGCGACCAGGCCCTCGACATCTTCAAGCACATGTATGGTCCGGCGATTGGCACTGGACCCGTGATGGACTACCTGTCCCGCACCGGCCAGGACGTGCTGACGGGCGCCGATATCATAAAGGCCGCCCCCGAGCAGTACGAGTCTACCGTTGAATACGCAGACAACCCGATCGCCAAGAGCCTGAGGGACGTCGCCAGGGTTCACACAGCAGACCTGGGCACCCGCATCTTCTACACGCAGCATGGTGGGTATGACACCCATGCAAACGAGGTGCCGACGCATCCTAAGCTGATCGGCGATCTCTCAGGAGCAATTCACGACTTCTTCGATGACCTCGAAGAGCACGATGCCGACGACAACGTGGTAATGCTGGTGTTCACCGAGTTTGGACGCCGCATCTATGACAACGGGTCTGGCACCGACCACGGCTCGGGAGGCGGAGCGTTCATCATCGGCAAGCCTGTAGAGGGCGGACTCTACTCAGAGTACCCTTCACTTGAGCAGAGCCGCTGGGTGAACGGGGAAGACCTCGAGCACACCATCGACTACCGCGGCATCTACGGCACCATCCTCGAGCAGTGGCTTGGTGTCGAAGCGGCTCCGATCGTGCTTGGTCAATACGAGCAGATAAACCCGTTCAAGTAGGACTAACTCAAACTGCCCGGGTCCCGTCTACAAGATAGAGGCGGTCCCGGGCAAGAATCTATCGTCAGAGGTGAACCAATGGCACGACCATATGCCCTTCTGAGGTCTGGCTATCCGTACTACATGACGCTCGGACAGCGTCGAGTGACATCGAACCCCGTGGACATCGGTTTCGGCGAAGAGAACGTCTACGTTCTGACTCGCGGAGGCCTTGGCACGGAGGTCCGCGTCATCAACTGGGACGATGAGAACCTGGGACTGCGCGGCACGGGCAACTTCACCTGGCCCACGGCGCTATTAGTCGACGAGGAAGAAAACCTCTACGTCTCTGACGAGGCCAAACACAACGTCACCATTATGGACAAGGACGGCACGGTCCTGGACACATGGGGCGAACACGGCTCCGACGAAGGTCAGCTGGACCGACCATCCTCTATGCAGTTCGACCGAGACGGAAACATCGTGGTTTCAGACACGATGAACCACCGCATCCAGCGGTTCTCAAGAGACGGCACACACCTCCAGACCATCGACAACGGTCAGGGCAGCGCCGAGGGCGAGCTGAACATGCCCTGGGGTGTCGCGCTCGACGAGCTCGGGGACGTGTACGTTGCCGACTGGCGAAACGATCGGGTCCAGAAGTTCACGGCGGACGGTGAGTTTGTCATGAGCATCGGATCGAAGGGTGATGACAAGGGACAGTTCAACAGACCGGCGTCAGTAGCTGTTGACGCCCACGGAGACATCTATGTCGCCGACTGGCTGAACGACCGTGTCCAGATGTTCAACGCCGAGGGCCGATTCATCGAACAGTTCATTGGCGACGCCAACCTGTCGAAGTCGGGACGTCAGTACATCCTTGCAAATGCCGTGACCCTCAGGCTGCGAGAGATGGCCGACCTGGAGCCCGTCAGACGGCTCAGCGCACCGTGCTGCGTAAGGGTGGACTCGGAGTTCCGCCTCTTCATCTGCGACTTCGGCCAGCACCGGATCCAGATCTACAAGAAGGAAGCCTACGAGCTGTCGGAGAACCAGATCGCGCCCCCGATGCGAAACCCGATTCTATTCACGACGTAGGCAGTCTGAAGACACAAGAGTGCTTGAGGCCAGGCCAATCAGCCTGGCCTCCTTTGCTTTCAGACCTGCATTTTTTCTTGCTAACTACCGCCTGCGTGTGCGACCTGCGAGGGCAGTCAGGGCCAGTGTACCGCTGACCAGGCCGACTCCGGCGATGCAGGCGAAGCCTCCGAGTAATGCCTGTGCATCCCATCCAGTAACTATGAGGGACCTGAGGGCATCCAGCAGGTACGTTACCGGGTTGAAGGTCGCGACCGTGGCGAGCCATCCTGTCATCGCTTCCTTGGGCACAAAGACCGTCGTCAGGAATACGAACGGGAAGAACAGCAGGAAGCTGGAATTCACGGCCGCTGGGTTGCCAGTCTTGAGCGCAATCGCGTAGGGGAACCCGGTAAAGACCAAGCCCCACAGGCCGGACATAAACACGAAGAGCAGCAAACCAAGCGGACCCGACGCGAACGTTACACCTACCAGGAAGCCAATCGCTATAACAGGTAAGGTAAGCACGACAACAAGAGTGAAGTCGGCGATGGTAAGCCCGAAAAGCAGTGCCAGCCGGCTCACCGGTGTCAGTGACAGCCTGTCGAAATATCCGGTCTGGATGTCAGTGACCAGGGTCACGGCTCGTGAGATTCCCGTTACTGCGAAGATGATGGCTACGGGAAGCTGGAATGCCTTGTAGTCAATCCCTGGAATCCTTTCCGCCATGTCCTGCAGGGCTCCAACATTAATGGCAAAGAAAAAGACCGGGATCAACAGCGCTGGGTAGATCGCTTCAGGATCGCGTGGTATCGAGCGAAGCGCTCGAATGGCGACCGAGACGACGTCGGAAAAGAAACCGGCGTGGCGAGCGTGGATCTGTGTCTGTGCAATGGTTGTGGGATTCAATAAAGAGACTCCGTGTGAAGAATGAACTGTTCAGCTGTATGGATGAAAGGGCTCAGCGAACTGCCGGAGCTTCCCCTTCAGACTCGGCCTCTTCTTCCATACGGGCTCCGGCAACACTGAGGAACACATCGTCAAGCGTCGGAGTGCGAAGAATGATCTCGCTGACATCGACCTCGCGCTGGGCCAGTGCCAGAGCGACACTGCTGATGGCGGCCGCCCCGTTGGACACCTGGATCAGCACTTCACTCCCTCGCGTTTCCACGCCGACGACTTCCACCAATGCAGACACGGCTTCCCGTGCCTGATCAGCCTGGCCATCCACCTGGGCGATGATGACGTCATTTCCCAGTGATCGCTTGAGTTCGGCGGGAGTGCCTTCGGCCATCAGCCTTCCTCGGTTGATGATACCGACCCGATCCGCGAGTTCATCGGCCTCTTCAAGATACTGAGTAGTCAGAAAAATCGTGACGCCGAGATCGTTGTTCACACGCTGGACTTCTTCCCAGACCCGTGTACGGCTGATGGGATCGAGCCCAGTGGTAGGTTCGTCAAGAAAGAGGATCTGGGGATTGTGGATTAGGGCGGCGGCCAAGTCGAGCCTTCGCTTCATACCGCCTGAGTAGGTTCCCACGAACCTGTCGATAGCGTCGCCGATGTCTATCAGTCCAGCCAAATCATCGAGCCGCTGGTTAACCTCGCGACGCGACAGTCCATACAGCCTACCCTGGAGACGCAGGATTTCGCGTCCTGTCTGCTTGGGGTCGAGAGCCGCGTCCTGGAGAGCAGCACCAATCCTCAGCCTAATCTCCCTCGCCTGGTGGACCAATTCATACCCAGCCACCGTACCGCGGCCGGAAGTCGGCATCAACAGTGTGATGAGCATCCGAACGAGGGTGGTCTTCCCTGCCCCATTTGGCCCCAGGAAACCGTAGATCTCCCCTTCGGGTATCCCCAGGTCGATTCCGTCTACTGCTTTCACGTCTCCGAAGGACCGGGCAATTCCCTCGGTTCGAACTGCGTATTCCATGTGCTGGCTGGGCCTCCGTTTTTTGACAAATTCAGTACAAGCGTTCTCTAAGAAGCCTACCACCTGAGAAGACGCCGCATCAATGGCAAAAGCGATGAGATTTGACCCGCTTTAGGGGAGGAGTCTGACGATTCTAGGACTCCTGCCAACGGAGCTTCCAGAGCCCGGCTCCCAGGCACACCACAGAGAACACAGCGAGAATTGCAACCTCCAGGAAGACGTCAGTCTGCCCAGAGAGGGACTTCATCATTCCGTCAGCGGCGTAGCGCAGGGGAGATACCCAACCAAAGGCACGCATGAGAGCCGGAGCCTGCTCCATTGGGAAATACACGGGGCTGACCAGGGCCATGAAGATGCCGAGGAGGTTGGACATGATTCCGCCGACTTCAGGTGAAGGGGCGTAGCTCACGACGAGGAGAGTCAGCCCGGACATCGTGAGAAGTACAGTCAGAATGATTGGAACGAAAGACCAGGTGAACGTAAAGTCAACACCTGCGATCAGGGCGACTACCAACAGGATGCAAACTGCGGAACCGGACAGAACCGCGCCTACGCACAGGATTCCGGCCGCGTATGCGAAGCGGGACACCGGCATGGTGATAACGAGCTTGAGTCGGCCCTGAAACCGGTCATAAATCACACTCTGACCCAGCATTGATGTCGTCAACATCGTTGAGCCGAATACGATGGTGCCTATCATCGCCCTTCGTATGGCGTCGGGATGGTCGGGCGCCAAGGCACTGGCGAAGTAGAACATTCCAACGGGAAAGACGAGTGTGCCCATCAAGTACCAGTACCAGCTCCGCTTGAGCAGGATAAGCCTTATCTCGAAGACGCTGGCAACGTCCATGAAGAACTTTGCAGGACCAGTGATGAGCCTCACTGATGGCTGTCCCTCAGTTCGGACCCGGCTCGCCATGGTGTCTCTCTCCATCGGTCAGAGCCAGGTACACGTCCTCGAGCGACGTACGGCTCACGCTGAACTGCCGTATCCCCATTTGCCTGACGCGTTCGACGAGTTCCCCGTCATCCGTGCCAAAAATGGTCTGTGTGGCACCGTTTACGCCTTCGGCGCTGAATGTAATCTTGAAGTCAAACCCCCTCGAAGAGCGCAGGTTCGAGACCGTGTCTAAAGCCAGCAAACTGCCCTGCGAGATTATGCCTACCCGGTCGCATAGGGCCTCGGCCTCCTCCATGTAGTGGGTAGTCATCAGGATCGTCGCACCCCGGTCCTTGTAGTCACGCATCAGCTCCCACATGTCACGGCGAGACTGGGGATCCAGTCCAGTCGTCGGCTCATCCAGAACGATTAGCCCGGGATTGGCGATCATTGCAATACCCACCATTACTCGACGCTTAAGTCCGCCGGAGAGTTTGATGTTGGTGACATTTCTGTACTCGGCCAGACGAAGATCGGAAAGCAACTCTTCTGCGCGGCGTCCCGCGTCCTGTGAACTGAGGCCTCTCAACTTTCCGAAAATCCTGAGCGTCTCATACACAGTAAGGAGCTCGAAGAGTTGAGCCTCCTGGGGCACGACCCCCATCATGTTCTTGACACCAATGGGGTCGGACACCACGTCCACTCCAAACACCCGTATGCTGCCAGAGGTCGGGATTAGCTCAGTCGTAATCTGCCTTACGAGCGTGGTCTTCCCTGCACCATTGGGTCCGAGTATCCCCAGCATCTCCCCCGGCTGTGCGGTAAGCGAAATGTCTATGTTGGCGTGAGGGCCGGAGCCATAACGCTTGTTGATACGGTCAATTGTGAGGGGCAGATCGGATACTACCACTGGCTTCCATCACTTAAAGAAGTCTATGCCGGAACTCTAGTGGGCCGCCTAGCTTACGCTCTTGGCCTCTCACTGAGTTTAGCGGAGCAGCGATCGATTCACACCCGGTTACCCTGGGACCTGATGCGCGGGATCGAAGTCTCGCAAGCGAGAATGGCTGTTTGCTAGAATCCCTTGAGAATTCCGCGGGCCGCACCTGGTCCGCCTCTTGCCCAAGTCAACTAGCTCTGGAGTAGTGCAATGAACCTGCGTATTCCCGGTCCGATTCCCGTACCGGAAGACATCCTGGAGGATATGTCGCGGCCGATGATCAACCACAGAGGACCTGAATACAAGGACCTTCTGCTGGGTGCGACGGACCGGTTGAAGCGTGTCTTTGAGACAGACGGGGACGTGTGGATCATCACCGGCTCCGGGACTGCAGCGATGGAGGCAGCAGTCGTTAACACTCTTTCGCCGGGTGACAAGGTCATTAACGCGACCATCGGCGTGTTTGGAAACAGGTTCACGGACATCGCGGGCGCATATGGAGCCGAAGTCAGCACATTGGAGTTCCCGTTCGGCGACGCGATTGATCTCGACGTGCTGAGGTCGGCGCTTGAGGCTGAGCCGGACGTCAAGGCCGTGACGGTTACTCACAATGAAACGTCCACCGGCGTCGCGAACGACCTTCAGGCGGTCGCCGGCGTGGTGAAGGGTGAGTTCGACAAGTTGCTCATTGTGGATGGAATCAGCAGCGTGGCGTCCATACCCATCTCCACAGATGCCTGGGGACTGGACGTGGTTGCAACAGCGTCCCAGAAGGGCTGGATGCTGCCGCCAGGGCTAGCCTTCATGAGCTTCAGCCAGCGCGCCTGGGAAGCCCATGCAGAGTCGAGGATGCCGAAGTTCTACCTCGACATGGCACAGTACAAGAAGTACTACGAGATCGGACAGCCACCGTACACACCTTCAGTTTCAGTCATGTTTGCTCTCGACAACGCACTCGACCAGTTGCTCGACGAGGGCATGGGATCGGTGTACGAGCGACACGCTGCCATCGGTCAATTCACGAGGGACGGCGTGCGAAGTCTTGGCCTCGAGCTGTTCGCCAAGGACGAGAGCTACGCATCGAATACAGTCACCGCTGTGAGCATCCCCGATGGGGTTGATGCTGGCCAACTGGTAGGAAGGCTACGAACAGAGCACAACGTCATCGTGTCCGGAGGGCAGGCCTCTCTTGCAGGCCAGATATTCCGTATTGGACACATGGGCAAGACCACTGAGTCGGACATCGAAGAGACTCTGGATGCGCTGAAGGCAGTCCTAAACTCGTAGACCCCTAAACACACGCACTCTCCAGAAAGAACGGGCGGGCCACATGGCCCGCCCGTTTGGTCTCTTGAGAAAGCCGGATTCGACTTGACTAGTCAGTCACCCACCGGTGCTGGCGCGGGCGGTGCGGGGGCCATAGGTGGAGTATCCAGCTCAGGGCCGGGGTCGTCCTCCGGACCCGAGTCCGGGCTCTCGTCGGTGGGCTCCGGCGGAGTCTCCCACAGCGTATTCAAATCGTCGACTTCGATCGTCTCGTACTCCACAAGGTACTCAGCAAGCTGTTCCAGCTTGGGCATGTGCTCCTTAATGACCTCGGTTGCCCTGTCGTAGGCGCCCTCGATGATGTCGTGCACTTCGGAGTCGATCGTCTCAGCGACTTTGTCTGAGTAATCACGCTGCTCTGAGATTTCGCGTCCGAGGAAGACCATCTCTTCCCGCTTACCGAACGTACGAGGGCCTAGCTTTTCGCTCATGCCGTAGCGCGTGACCATCTGACGGGCGATGTTGGTGGCCTGCTCGATATCGCTGCCCGCGCCGGTGGTGAGCTGGTTGAACACCACCTCCTCGGCTACCCGTCCGCCAAGTGCAGCCGCCAGCATGTCCGAGAACTGGGCGCGCGTCCACAGATTGCGGTCCTCTTCCGGCAGGTAGCGGGTGTGCCCCCCGCTCTGGCCCCTCGAAACGATGGTCACCTTGAACGGGTTGTCAGCATTTGGGAGAACATGGGCGACGAGGGCGTGACCGGCCTCATGGAAAGCAGTGATCCGCTTCTCCTCTTCGGTAATGGCGCGGCTCTTGCGGGCAGGACCGAGGAGGACCCTGTCGATGGCCTCCGTGAACTCCGAGAGCGCGATTATCTTCTTCGTGCGTCGGGCGGCCAGGATTGCTGCCTCGTTCACAAGGTTCGCAAGATCGGCCCCACTGAATCCGACAGTCTGACGTGCAACCCTCTCCAAGTCCACGTCCTCGTCCAACGGCTTACCGTTCGCATGGACCTTCAGGATCTCTGTCCTTCCCCGCAGATCGGGGTTGTCAAGTATCACCCGCCGGTCGAATCGACCAGGGCGTAGCAACGCCGGGTCTAGGATGTCAGGACGATTCGTCGCCGCCATCACGATCACGTTCGTACCAGTATCGAACCCGTCCATCTCAACCAGGATCTGGTTCAACGTCTGCTCACGCTCGTCGTGACCGCCTCCAAGTCCGGCTCCCCTGTGACGACCAACAGCGTCGATCTCGTCTACGAACACAATGCAAGGTGCGTTCCGCTTCGCCTGGTCGAACAGGTCGCGTACACGGCTCGCTCCAACTCCTACGAACATCTCAACGAACTCTGATCCGCTGATGTTGAAGAATGGCACTCCTGCCTCTCCAGCTACCGCCCTCGCCATCAGAGTCTTACCTGTCCCGGGAGGCCCTACCAGCAACACTCCCTTCGGAATCTTCGCTCCCAATGCAAGGAACCGCTCCGGGAACTTCAGGAACTCAACGACTTCCTGTAACTCCTCCTTGGCTTCCTCTACACCAGCAACGTCAGAGAAACTCACCTGAGGACTGTTTCCCATAAACATCCGCGCTTTACTTCTTCCGAAACTGAACGTCTGGTTCGTGTTCCCCTGTGCACTACGCATCATGAACAGGAGGATCGCTCCGAAGAAGATCAACGGCAGGAAGTTGAACAGCACTCCCAGCAGCGACGACAGCCCACTCTGTCCCCTCGGGATGATCTCAACATTGGAGGTCGCAAGGTCCACACCGCCTCGCTGGAGGATCTCAACTATCGAAGAGCCGGACTCCTTGCGCGACATCAGGGTCTCTCCCGACGTCGTCACGATCGTCAGGCTGTCACCCTTCACCTCGATGACATCGACGTTGCCTCGTGCGGTCATCGCGACCACGTCGTTTATCCCGATCTCCTGGTCGCCTCCAACAGCGCCGGAAACCAAATTCACGACGATCGCTACTATCGCCACCGTGATCAGTAGATAGATGAAGCTGTTTCTAAGCCGACGCGAGCCCATTAACCTCTCCAAGGAGTAGTAAGTGCGTCAAACGAGCGCGATTCATCGTGCACGCTACCTTCATCTTACATTACGAGGCGAGTAGCGGCAAAAGATTTGGAGGTCTCAATACGAGAACCTGCCGAGGCGCGCGCGCTATCAAGAACGTCTGGGTGGGTTATAATGGCCTCGATCGAAGTCCCCGGAGAAGATCGATTGGCAAACGTCGACGCACAGACGATCGGGCCCAGAACTGAGCAACTCACCGATCAAGACCTGCTGGAAATGTACCGTCAGATGGTCCTCGTCCGAACGCTGGATGAACGGATCTGGATGCTGAACCGCCAGGGCAAAGCAGCCATCGTTGCCTCTTCACAGGGCCACGAGGCCGGGCAGATTGGAAGTGTCCGTGCTCTGGAGCCGGGCAAGGACCAGTTCTACATCTACTATCGCGACCTCGCCGTCATGTTGACGCTAGGAATGACCCCGGTCGAGATCATGTCCGGCTTCCTGGCGAAGGCAGGTGAGCCGCTGAGCGGAGCAAGGCAGTTCCCCACTCACGGCGCCTATCCTGAGCTGGGTTTGATCAATCTTTCCAATGTGGTAGGCACACAGATTCCACAGGCTGTCGGCGCGGCGCTTTCTGTCAAGATGCGGCGTGAAGACCAGGTCGTAATCACGTACTTTGGCGACGGCGCATCGAGCGTCGGAGACTGCCACGAGGCCATGAACTTCGCGGCCGTGCACAAGCTGCCGGTCATATTCTTCTGCGAAAACAACAAGTATGCGATATCGGTGCCACTGTCCAAGCAGATGGCCGTGGACAGCATCGCGTCGCGTGCTGAAGGTTACGGGATGCCCGGAATCGAGGTCGACGGCTGCGACATCGTCGCCGTTTTCGAGGCCACGACTGAGGCTGCAAGACGGGCCCGTGCCGGTCAGGGCCCCAGCCTGATAGAGGCCCACGTCGAGAGATACCTCCCTCATACCTCCGATGACGACGATACCAGGTACAGGGCAGCCGAGGAGCTCGAAGAAGCGAGGAAGAGGGACCCTCTTATCGTGCTCTCCGAACAGCTCCAAGAGTCCGGACTGCTGAACGACGATCTGAACAGTGAGTTCAGATCGGAAGCTCTAAGGGTCGTCAATGAAGCTACAGACGCTGTCGAATCGGCCCCTTACCCTGAGGTGGACGGATTCCGCGAACACGTTTATGCACCGTAGGAACACCTTACCGAATCTCACTGGGAAATCTCTTCAGCAATAATCTGGGAGGAACGGCAAATAGCTGAGCTAAGCGTCATAGAAGCTGTGAGAGCGGCGATGCGCGAAGAGATGCGCCGAGACGACAGCGTGTTCGTCATGGGCGAGGACATCGGCGCTAGAGGTGGCGTCTTTCTTGCAACTGAGGGGTTCGTAGAAGAGTTCGGTGAGGACCGGGTAATCGACACGCCACTCGCGGAGTCGTCGATCGCCGCAATCGCCCTTGGCGCCGCAATGCACGGCATGAGGCCAATTGCCGAGATCGAGTTCGCCGACTTTATCTGGCCGACGTTCAACCAGATCGTCGGCGAGGCGGCGCGCGTGCGGTACGGTACCAATGGCAGGGTCAGCGTTCCGATGGTAATGCGAGCACCACAAGGCGGGGGCATACGCGGAGCCCTCTATCACTCTCAGAGCGCTGAGGCGTACTTCGCGCACACACCCGGCCTCAAGGTCGTCACTCCTTCAACTCCTTACGACGCAAAGGGGTTGCTAAAGAGCGCGATCAGAGACGACGATCCGGTCGTGTTCCTTGAACACAAGCGCACATACAGGCTGGTGCGAGGGGAAGTTCCCGACGACGAATACACTGTGCCAATCGGGGTAGCCGACGTAAAGATGCCGGGAGAGGACCTGACCGTAGTCACTTATGGCCTTATGGTCCACCACTGCCTGGAGGCGGCACGAGAGGTCGCATCGGAAGGCGTGAGCGTCGAGGTAGTCGACCTCCGCACCGTTCGGCCGATCGATCACCAGACCATCCTGGAATCAGTAATGAAGACTGGAAAGGCCCTGATAGTCCACGAGGACACAAAGGCAGGCGGCATAGGCGCGGAAGTAGCTGGCATCATCTCAGAAGACGCATTTGAGTACCTGGACGGACCCGTAACCCGTCTGGCTGGCCCAGAGGTACCGGCCATGCCATTCGCCCCCACGCTCGAGGCCGAGTTCATGCTGAGCACTGAGAAGATTGCTGATGCGATTCGCCGGCTGGCCGCGTACTAGACGAGAGCTGGATTCACATGATCATCGAGTTGCCACAGGTAGGAGAGTCAGTTACCGAAGGTGTAATCGGAAAGTGGCTCAAGTCTATCGGCGACAGGGTGGAACGCTACGATCCCCTCGTTGAAGTGGTTACCGACAAGGTAAACATGGAGATGCCATCACCGGTGGCCGGCACGCTGACTGCAGTGCTTGTGTCGGAAGGCGACACCGTCCCGATGGGTGCGCCTATCGCTGAGGTGGCGGTCGAAGGTGAAACACTCGCGGACACTCCTGCGGTTTCAACTTCTGATGAATCCCAAGCGGTCGCTCAGCCCGCCCATGATAGGATCGGAACGCTGCTTAAGGACGTTGCCCCTGTCGGACCCACGGGGTCTGGCGGCCCGATCTCGGCAGACAACGGGAGCGAGTCCAGTCGACCAACCAGGCGACGCTACTCGCCAGCCGTTCTGCGCCTTGCCGATGAGCGGGAAATCGACCTCGACCTGATAGAGGGCACGGGTCTCGGTGGACGCGTCACGCTCAAGGACGTCCGGGGCTTTATCGCACAGTCAACATCGGCAGAAGTCACCGAAGATGTGACGCCATCCACATCGCCCGCGCAGCCGAACAGCGATGATGAGAGAGTGCCGCTCACTG
This sequence comes from Dehalococcoidia bacterium, assembly GCA_965116405.1. Lineage (GTDB taxonomy): Bacteria > Chloroflexota > Dehalococcoidia > Lucifugimonadales > UBA1123 > VXRN01. The sequence goes on along the minus strand of OZ220685.1, from coordinate 2,902,944 downwards.
CAGTCCGGCGCATGATTGCGGAGAACATGGTCAGGAGCGCCACTCAGATCCCTCAGGCCTGGACACTCGTTGAGGTTGACGTGAGCGGCCTGGTCGCCCGCAGGCAGGCAATTCGCGACGACTTCCGGGAGAGAGAAAGCATAAACATCACCTACCTACCCTTCGTAATGAAGGCGGTGGCTGAGTCGCTCAAGGAGAACCCACTGCTGAATTCATCGTGGGACGGGGACGCCATTCTGTACAAGCGACGGATCAACATTGGAATCGCTGCCGCTGCCCCGGATGGACTTGTAGTGCCAGTCGTGCATGACGCGGACACGATGAGCGTAGCTGGTCTAGCACGGAAGATCGACGACCTGACGGTTCGCGCGAGGAGAGGCCAGCTGAGACTGGAAGATGTTCAGGGCGGGACGTTCACGCTAAACAACACGGGAGTCCTGGGGTCGGTACTTAGTCAGCCGCTTGTCAACTTCCCGCAGGCGGCCATTCTGACGACTGAGGCTATCGTAAAACGCCCAGTGGTCGTGGGGGATGGGATAGCAATACGTTCAATGATGAACCTGTGCATGAGCTTCGATCACAGGATCATGGACGGCGCTGAAGCCAGCTCATTCATCAACTCAGTAAAGCGGCGGCTGGAGTCCATCGGCCCTGACACAGGCGTGTACTAGAGTCGGCGACTCTCGGACCATATGGGCACATCTTCCCCACCCCTCCTTGAAGTCATAGAACTGGGGCTTTTGTCGTACAGGGAGGCATCTAAACTCCAGCTTCAGTTGCACTCACAGGTCGCCGACGGGCTCAGACCTGACACCCTGCTTCTGCTGGAGCACCCTCATGTGATCACGCTCGGCAGGCGGGGCCGCATGGACGACATCCTGATCGGTCGACCAGAACTCGACAGTCTGGGGATAGAAGTACATCACACAGATCGCGGTGGCGAGGTCACATACCACGGACCTGGTCAATTGGTTGGATACCCAATTATCAACCTGCGCCGGTGGGGAGGAGGCCCGCTGAAGTACGTCCGGGCGCTGGAGCGGATGTTAGTCGACACGCTCGAAGAATTCGGAATCTCGGCAACTTCAGAAGGCCACCCCACCGGTGTGTGGGTGGATGACAGAAAGATTGCCGCCATTGGCGTTAAGGTGGGTCGGCGAGTAACAACTCACGGGTTCGCGTTGAACGTATCGACCGATCTCAGTTTCTTCCAGCACATTGTGCCCTGTGGAATGCCGCTCGCCCCAGTTACATCGATAAACCAGGAGACCTCAGATTCTGTAGCCGTGGGGGACGCAGCCGCAGTCCTGGTGAAAAATCTCGCTCGAGAGTTCGAGTTTTCGGCAGAGCCTACCCAAGTGTCATATAATCCCGAGGAAATCATCTCAGCCGCAGACTGAGGAGAGCCACAAATGTGCACCTATGTAACCGAACAGACAAAGATAGACGGAAGCGGTCGAGGTCAGCGTGGCTGGTTCAAGCTGACCGACGCCAGGGTCTACTACGATCACCCCTTCCACTCACAGGACGACCATACGCTGAATATCGACTTTGTCAACGAAGGGCTGGGCTTGGACGCTCGCATTCCTGTGGAGTTGACAGCCGAGTCGGCGAGAGCCCTGGTCCAGGCAATCGAGGCAGCCCTCAAGTCCGGCGAGTACCTTCATCAGGGATAGCGATACTCGCGGATCCCCTTCACCAGCCACCAGACCAGAATCACGACCACGACGGAGATCAGGCCTCCGAGAATCATCGTTCGGTCGGCTCCGATTTGCTCGGACATGAATCCGACTTCGAACGTCCCGAGATTGTTGGCAGTCATCGCGCTGACAGAGTGGGCGCTTACCGCCCGTCCGCGCATGTGGTCTGGCGTCGTAAGCTGAACGGTTGTCTGCCTGGTGGTCATTCCTATAGCGTCGGTTGCACCTAGACCGGCGATGATGAGCGTCCCCAGCCACAGGGAAGTGGAAAAGCCAAAGCAGATTATGAGCAGCGCATACACCAGCGTCGCGTAGAGCACCAGCATTCCCTTAGCCCTGAAGTTCGCCAGGAACAGCACCGAAAACGTGCCTACGACGCCTCCTAGCGAGTTGGCTGCGGTCATTACGCCGACTGCGCCGGGACCTGCCTTGAACAATCTGTCTACGATCAGAGGCAGGATCTGCCTGTAGAAGCTAACGATGGTGACTCCGATGTCCAACAGGTAGAGCCCGGGCAGGATCGGATGCCGCATCACGTAAGCCGCCCCTTCCCAGATCCGCCTGAGGACTGATTCGTCGCTGCTCTGTGACTCGGCCGGAGCGACCTGCGTCCTGATCATGAGCGGCATCAGCGATGCCGGAAGTGCGAAGAGGGCGGACGCGATAAATGCTGCGGTAGCATCCAGAGTCTCGACCACAAGGGCAAAGGCCAACGGCGCGGCAATTGCACCGATCTGAAATGTGGCCTGGTTCGACGTAACCGCGTGCATCAGATGCGATCTCGGGACGATGTTCGCCGTGATGGCGGAACGCGCGGGACCGCCCAGCACGCTGGTGATCCCCAGGATGGCGGTGACAGCGTAGATGTGCCATGGCTCGAGTCTGTCAACAGCCGCGAGAAACGCGACGAGGGCCATGAACAGAAAACTGAACGACTGCGCGACGGCTATCAGCTTCTTACGGTCCCATCTGTCCGCGAGTGCGCCACCGTACAGAATAGCCGGGAGCTGCACAGCCAGCTGCACAACTCCCAGGAGACCCAGCTGCAGACCAGAGCCTGTGACGTCGTAAAGCCAGACGCCAGTGGCCAGCATACGCATCTGCATCGTCATCAGCCCGCAAACGGAAGAAATCCACAGGATCCGGTAGTCCCGGAACGCGAATGCCGACCATGGTCTGAGGGGACGTTCTGAAGGCCTTTGGGGCTGACCTTCATCCCCTCGTTTGCCTCGAGGGCGATCTAATGCCACTTCGTCGAGTCGAGGATGGTTATCAAGAAGAGGGTATTCATCTGGCGGCTGGCATTATACAGCAGGAGTATGTTCCCAATCACAACAGGGAGAATCTGACTTTGAATCTACTCATACTTTAGTACTAGCAAACATCCACAATTCGTATGAGGCATAAATAGACCATACGTACACCGACAGATCATGAAGTCTGGCGATGTGTAACCTTCTCTCCCCCCTTAAAGTTCTATGTGGAATCAATCTTAAATCTGGAGTCAGAAGGAACACATCATGTTGAGAATAGAGAGAAGTGAAGACTCAACGGTCATCAGGGGCGAGGACATATTTGCGGCTAACGGCATCAGTGCAGGCGCCGACAGTCAGAACAGTCTTCCCGAAGGAAGCGAAAGGTTTCCGCAGGTCAGGCTGCAGCTTCGGGGATGCGAGAGGTGCGGCGGGGACGTGACAAGCGAGCGGGACTGGGACGGGAGCTACATCCGGTGCCTTCAATGCGGATGGTACAAGGATGCACCCGGTGACGCTGTCACCGATCTCGTGGATTCCGTCATGGAAAGGCTCATGGAGGAGATGGAACAGCCTCGTGCGAGCTAGTACAGACACACAGACACCCCCTCTGTGACCCCCTTCTGCACCATTTAGCGGAAGGGGGTCACTGCTTTACCGGGCTCTGAGTACGCTTGTATACTCGCACAGGGCTCCGCTCACCCGTTGCCATAGGAGGATTTCCGATCGAAGAGACGCGATTACGAGCCGTGCTGGAAGCGCTGAAGAACGGCGACCTGAACGTGGACGAGGTCGTTTCGCAGATGCGCGACCTGCCCTACGAAGACCTGGACTTCGCCAAGGTCGACCACCACCGGTCGATTCGGCAAGGCTTCCCTGAGGTGATCTTCGGGCAGGGCAAGACACCTGAGCACATAGCCGAGATTTCTGCTGCTGTACTGACTCGCTCGGACAGGTTACTAGTGACGAGGGCGGCACCAGAGGCATACGACGCCACGGTGCGGAAAGTCAATGACGCCAGGTACGATCCATCGGCCAGGTGCATAGTAGTTGACCGTAGGGACGACGCCTCAGGTGTACCTGGAGTGGCGGTGCTCTGTGCTGGCACGTCAGACTTGCCCGTAGCAACGGAAGCAGCAATAACTGCGGAGCTTGTTGGGTGCAAGGTCGAGCGCATTTCCGATGTCGGAGTGTCAGGTCTGCACAGGCTGCTCGACCACCTGCCCACGTTACGAGAGTGCCGCGCCCTCGTGGTGGTCGCCGGCATGGAGGGCGCCCTGCCATCAGTAGTTAGCGGTCTTGTAGACATCCCAGTGATTGCTGTCCCTACAAGTGTGGGCTACGGGGCCAATTTCGACGGCCTCGCCCCCTTACTTGCCATGCTGAACAGCTGTGCGCCCGGAATAGCAGTTGTAAACATCGACAACGGTTTTGGCGGGGGTTACATGGCAGCGATGATAAACCTGACCTCGCAGCGTAGAGGCGTCGACTAATGGCAACAAACTCCGATTCGCTGGCCGTCCCCCTCGGGATTGCGGCCCCTCAGACCTTTCCCGAAAGTATCGTCGACCTCGCTCTAATTGAACGCTACGCGAAACGTGCCGAGGAACTCGGGTACCACAGCCTGTGGGTCGTCGAGCAGTTGATCGGGTCGACTCCAACACCAGAGCCTGTGACCTTCCTCACCCATCTGGCGGCAATTACTGAGCGAATCAAACTTGGAACGGCCGTGGTAATAGCCACGACCCGAAATCCTGCGCTCCTTGCGAAGCAGTTCAGTACTCTGGACGTCCTCAGCCAGGGAAGGCTCATAGTCGGCACAGCTCTGGGCGGACGACCGTGGACCTATCCCCTTTTCGGCGGGCCCTCAGAGAGACGAATCCGGCACTTCACGGAGTCCATCGGGGTCATGAAGGCACTGTGGACACAGGAGAGGGCCAATTTCCAGGGTGAGATTTGGCAGCTTAAGGACGTCCCCATGAGCCCAAAGCCGGTCCAGAGCCCGCATCCTCCACTCTGGTTCGGTGGCAGACACCCCGCCGGGCTGCGTCGCGCGGTCCGATTGGCCGACGGTTTCATGGGAGCGGGGTCTACTTCAACCGCCCAGTTCAGGGACCACGTGCTCACAATTAGAGAAGAGCTTGAACGAAGAGATCGGGACCCTGCTGAATTCCCGATATCCAAACGCGTTTACATCGCCGTTGACGACGATACCGACAGAGCTAGACGTCGTCTCACGGAATGGTTCGGATCGTGGTACGGCAGGGCCGAGATGGGTGCTGAAGTATCGGTCTGGGGAAGCGCAGACGCATGCGTAGAGGGACTGCAAGAAGTGGTCGACGCGGGCGCAGAAATGCTGATGCTCAATCCAGTCTTCGACTACGAAGACCACCTGGAGACGCTAATGGCTGAAGTAGGGCCGGCGCTGGAGGCCTAGTAGCTCCAGGGTGCAATGGGACCGCTGCGCTAGAACGCATCCTCTGCTTCCGCGATTTCCGCCAATTCCGCGTAAGTGTACGAGCCAAGAGAACGGAAATCGTATTCCGTGTAGTTCTTGATCCATCTCAAGGCTACCCTGTAGGCACTCTCGTAGCGTTTGAGCATCTCAGACAAGGCCTCTTGGGATGCGGGGTCAGAGGGGGCAGCAGCAGTCCGCCGCTTGGATATATCCTCGAGCTCTTCCTGCAGGAGTTGCTTAATGAGGGCGAAGTCCTGAATCTGTCCTGTGTTCTCATCCTTAGCAGAGTGGATGATTCGCTGGGCAGTCTGAGCAACCGAGATCCGACCGGTGGCAAGGTCCTCCATCAGAGCGGGGTGTATCCCTGGCTGCCCCTCCAGACTGTCAATGCCCTTTGCACCCCGTCCCTGCAGCCATCCTTCCACGTATTCGATTAGCATCCGGGCGTTGCGACGGGAGCCTTCGGTCGTAATTGGCCCCTCAGGTACCGTGACCTGGACCGGAAAGTTCTGTGGCTCATACATGTCAGGTGATGGTTCCCAACCTGTGTTGCGGAGCTCCTTGAACGGGTCTGCAGCAGTCTTCATGTGGAAGATGTGAGCAACCCACCCGCGAATGAAACCCTGTTGAGCCTCCCACTCCTTGTCGGCCCGGATCGAGTCACCTGCTACCTCATTGACCTCTTCTTCCCGGGAAGGCAGCGCAGTTGCCATGCCTCCGATTGGAACCGCACCGCGTCGCAGACACACGGCTACCAGCCTCCTGAAGACGTTGGTCATAAAGTCGGTGGTCTTGATGTCGACACCGAAACGGTCGGGCCAGACCTGGTCCGGGTCCGCCATTATGTACTCTAAAACAGATGCCTTGAAGTCCCAGCGGGCGGCATTCAGACCTGCTGCATACGGCCCGAGCTCCCAGAGCAGTTCGTCCATGATGTAGACGGCAGGCAACGACTCGATCAGGAAAATGCCCCTGATTTCGGCGCCTTCCGGGTAGTTCAGCTTCTCGCGACCGAAGTCGAAGAACTCACGGTAGAAGCGTGCCTCCTCAATTACCTCAACCTTTGGAAGATAGAAGTAGAGGCCCTGTCCCTTATCCACCTGAGCTTTGCCACCGTGTGCCATCGTCAGGCCGAGACCAAGAATGGTGGCCGGGATCGGGTTGCCGTCGACGGTGAAGTCGTGCTCATCGAGGTGAGTCGCGCGCTCCCGGTGCATGAAGAAGGGAAGCTCTCCAGGCTGAAGCTCATAGGTCCGGTTTCGGGCCGGGTTGTGGAAGCTGAGGGTGCCCAGTGTGGCATCCCTGCGGTTGATCGCAGCCATGACGGTGTCGCCAAGCCGGTGACCTGCAGAGTCCTCGTCATCGTCAAGGTAGCCAGTCGCGCGTTCGCCGTCGGCGCCGGGATTGAGCGCGTTGATGGCCATATTCGTGATGGAGACTGGCCCTGAGATTTCGATTCCCGGCCGAGTCAGTTCCGCCGGGAGCGGTGGGACCTGCCAGTCCCCCGAATTGATCTCGGACTTTGGCGGGAAGTCTGGAAGGACCGCTTCATTAACAGCGCGAGAGATCATCTCGTCCCGCTTCGCGCGAATGTCCGCTATCGAGGGAGCAAATTGATCGTAGGCGGCGACGATGAACTCCAAGAATTCAGAAGTAAAGAGTTCGTCGGCTCCTGGTACATCGGCAAATTCAACGCGGTCGGAGGCGGACATCGTGACGTCCTTTCGGGTAAGCACCAAGGTCTAAAGCAACTGCGAGTTTACTCATGCCCCATTGAGGGTGTCAATTTGGCCGAAGCCCTGTGCTAATCGGAACTGACCGACGGCCTCAGGTCAGATTCCTTCGACAACGACGCTATTGACATGTGCCAGTTCGTCGGCCTTCGTTGACGGTTTTACACACTCTTGGATACGCTCGTGGTGGCACATTACTAATGGAGGCATAAACAATGGCACTACTTCTAGACAGGGGAACTATTCAGGGGCTCCTGGACATGGACAAGATGATTGAGATTCTGGAGCAGGCCTTTGGTGAGCTAGCTTCGGGCTCAGCAGTGATGCCACAGCGGACAGCAGTGGCAGACGGCGACGTGAACGGCTGGTACGCTTTCATGCCGGCCCAGTTGAAGACGATGGGCGCGCTCGGTGTGAAGTCGGTAACGGTGTACAAGGACAATCCGTCAGCCCACGGTCTGCCGGCTACACTGGCAACGATCGTGCTGATGGACAGCCAGACCGGTCAGACACTTGCTGTCATGGATGGTGGATACATCACGGCAATGAGAACAGGGGCGGTAACCGGCCTCGCCACGAAGTACCTGGCTCGCAAGGATGCCAGGGTTGCGGGCGTGTTGGGGGCAGGTGTGCAGGCCCGGACCCAGCTATGGGGTATGACATCGGGAGCTGACCTTGAGAGGGCGTTGGTGTTCTCACTTGACCCGCCCGATGCCCAGAAGGCGTTTGCCGAAGAGACTTCCAACATGCTTGGTCTTCCAATTGAGGTCGCAGCTAGTGGACGAGCACTCGTGGAGAGCGTGGACATTCTCTCTCTTGCCACCACGGCCACGACGCCGATTATAGACTCCGAGTGGCTGAAGCCCGGTACTCACATCAATGGGATTGGGTCCCACGCTGTGGGTGTCCGAGAGTTGGACACCGCAACAGTGGTGAAGTCTAAGCTCGTGTGCGATCAGGTGGACGCATGTCTCGCCGAGGCCGGAGACGTGCAGATACCTATAGAAGAAGGGGCACTGAACCCTGACGACATCTACGGTGAAATTGGTGAGTTGATTACAGGGGCAAAGGCCGGGCGCGAGAGCGACGACGAGGTTACCCTGTTCAAGAGCGTAGGTCTTTCGATTCAGGACATATCAGCAGCCCACTATGTGTACCAGCGTGCCCTGGAGGAAGAAGTTGGCACTGAATTCGCCTTTTCCTAGGCAGTCCTGAGGTCCGTCCGTGGCGTCTTCAGCCACACTCTCAGGGTTGACAGGCAAACGTAGCTTGTGCGATTATCCCGCCTAGCAATTTTGACCTTCGTTGCAGGGCGCATGCCGTGTGTCTCAATTGAGGTCAATACCGGGTCTCAAAACATCAAGAACAGCCGAGGTGGAGGTAAGTCATGAAACGTCTATCTTTTGGCAGGAGCTCCCGAATGGCGCTGGGCGTCATTATTGGGATCGCGAGCCTTCTGGCCTTCGCACTCGCGTGCGGGTCTCAGGAAGAGGCAGCACCAGCGGTAGCTCCGCAGCCCGCACCAGCCCCAACAGTGGACGTTGCGGCGATCATCAATCAGGCAATGCAGGCCATGCCTCAGCAAGAGTCGATGTCACCGGCCGACGTAGCCAAGGCAGTGCAGGACACAATGTCTGCCCAACCTGGCGTGACTCAGGCTGACGTAGCGCAGGCAATTGCAGAAGCGCTCGAGGCAAGGCCCGGCGTGACACAGGGTGACGTGGCAGACGCAATCGCCAGCGCAATGGCCGCTCAGCCGCAGCAGGAAGGTCTCACAGAGGCCGACGTGGCGAGGACCATAGCTGATGCACTCGCACAGCAGACTCCCGGTCTGACAGAAGCCGAGGTTGGCGCCGCCATTGCGAAGGCAATGGCCGAGAGGCCGGGCGTGACCCAAGAGGACATCTCGACGGCAGTCTCCCAGGCAATGGAAGCACAGCAGGACATGATGCCTGAGCGTATGAGCACAACAATTACCGTTGTGCTCGACAACGTCGGCGCACCCCAGTTCAGGAATGAGAAGGGTACGTGGCCGGACGTAATGTTCCACGGGTTCTTCGGATTCCAGGAGCCTCTACTAGGCTGGACCCCCTCTGAAGATGACATGGGCAATCCCCTAGTTAGCAGGGACACCTGCAGTGCGCCGCTGGTAATAACCGGTTGGGAGTGGGAACTGCCCAGCAAGGATGGTGAATCCGTCATCAAGCTCGACAGGGACCTAGTGGGCATAGACGACCCAATGAAGTCGATAGACGACACGGCCTTGTCGATTCCGAAGTCTGAGCGCATGAATCCCGACGACGAGGGAATAGTAAGGATGTTCATTCGTCCGGGAATCGACTTCTACAGAGTGGGAGACGACGGCGAACTAGTTAACATGCACGAGCTGACCGCCGAGGACGTCGTTTGGTCTATGAACGACGCTGGGTCGGACAACCCGAATACGGCCCACTCCAACTCGTCGCAGAACTACGAGTTCTACAAGAGGTGGGAGGTCGAGGACACCTACGTAGCGGTCGCACCGAACCGAGCGTTCACTTCCGACGGTATATCAAACACGTCGTCCCAGTGCTGGGACGCTGTGTTCATGCAGTCCAAGTCCTACCACGACGAACTGGTAGCAGCCGGCAACGAGTTCGGATCCTTCGGGTTCCCGCACGGTTCAGGGCCGTTCGTGGTCCACCAGTGGCGGCCAAATGAGCGCATCGATTCTGAGGCTCGGTTAGACCACTGGCGCGCGAATGCCCCTTACGACAACCTCGTAATCCTCCAGGCTAACGAGGCTCAGAGCCGGTCGGCAATGCTGCAAACCGGACAGGCCGACATTGCCATGGCATCCATCCAGGATGTTGGAAGGCTGGAGAAAGAAGGCTTCCGTTTCCACGACGGCTTGGACACGATCTACGGAAACTTCTTCTACTTCGCGGGTAACTACTACTCGTTCAAGGACCCCGAGACTGGTGAGAGCGTTCTCCGCGAGGGATTCAAGCCTTCAGCGAAGTATCCCCATATTGGAGATCCGAGACTTGAGTGCGTAGGTATAGACAGAGCGGACCCGGCCATCCAGGACACCCCTGGCGCCGGCTGTGACGCGCAGGGCTTTGACAACAAGGACACGGACAGGTTCGATTACAACACTCCGTCCATGTTGTCTGCCAGGGCCTTCCGACTTGCCCTGATCCACTCGATTGACCGAGAGCTAATTGCCGCGTCGGTAACCGGTGGTTATGGTGGCGCCGTCTACGGCGGCTCCTACCCTGGCATTGGTTTCCACCAGCTCCACCCCGAATATAAGGACAAGTGGGCATATGAATTCAACCCGATGAAGGCGCAGGAATTCCTGAAGGAGTCCGGTGTGCCTGAAGGCTTCGAGTTTGAGTTCTTCTGCTCGCAGGGCAACGGCACCTCGCTTGAGGTGTGTGAAGCCACTGTCGGCCAGTGGAAAGAGAACCTTAACCTCAACCCGTACATTGACAGCCAGCAGTATTCTGCCCGCAGGCCCACCATGTTGGCTCGCCAGATCCACGTGCCTTGGATGACCCGCTGGGGTCCCACGAGCAAGCAGGGGCGTGTCAGTGACCTGGGCGGCACGCTGCCGGGCGGCGGCCTCTGGCCTCTCCCGTCAGGTGGTTACAACCCTGGCCTGGAGGACAACCTGTACTTCGACAATCGTGAGGCAACACGCGTCCTGCCGAAGGGTTCACCTGAGCAGCTGGCTCTGCGCGAAGAGATTGTCGATATGGCCCACTACTGGGGCCTGACAGGCGGCGTGGTCGAGGTTCCTGTACTGATCGGGTTCAACCCCGAGACAGTCCAGAGCTGGGACCTGAAGCCTTGGGACCTCGTCAACTCCTTCGAGACCGTACTTCCCACCGGCAGGTAGCTTCCCGCCGTAAGGCATGAACGGCCTTAGTAGAAAGTATCGCTGCCCGGGCTAAACCGCTCGGGCAGCGATTGAATTGTCCACACCCACTCTAATTGCTGCGGTCGGGGGCGTATGGCATGAAGACCTTCATAATTCGGCGAGTAGTTTTCGTCGTCATTGCCGTAGTCGCCTCGACACTTATTGTATTCGCCCTGTCCCGCTTTTCCGGGGGAGACCCCCGCTACCTGATTCTGAACGTCGGTTACACATCGCCTGAGATCTGGGAAGCGTGGGGCGAGAAGCTGCACTTGGACAAGCCCCTTGTGTTCCAGTACTTCATTTGGCTTTGGAACTTAGTCGTTCACCAGGACTTCGGGCTCTCGATCAAGACGAGCCAGCCGGCGAATGAGATGATCCTGCAGTTCGCGCCGGCGAGCCTCCAATTGGGATTCTGTGCGGCTATGTTTGTATTCCTCACTGGAATTCCTCTCGGGATACTCTCGGCCGTGAAGCGCGGCACGATCTGGGACGTAATTGGCAGGACTTTCGCGCTTTTTGGCCAGGCACTGCCACCGTTCTGGTTGGGTATCATGCTCATCCTGATTTTTGCCGTTAACCTGGATTGGCTTCCGGCTGGAACCAGGGGGCACGGCATTGAGTGGCCAGAGCGTCTAAAGTTCTACATTATGCCGACTATCACACTAGGATGGTTGGCGTCTGCAACCGTGCTTCGTCTAGTGCGGTCTTCCATGCTGGAGGTCTTGGATTCCGAGTTCGTTAAGCTGGCTCGGGCCAAGGGCGTCGGATCAACCGCTGTAGTCTGGAAGCATGCCTTCCGCAACGCGCTCATCCCTCCTCTGACCGTCTCCGTACTGATTCTGGCAGGTTTTGTTGGAGGAACCGTAGTCACAGAGACGGTGTTCGCGTGGCCGGGGTTGGGATTCATGGTGTATCAGGCGGTCCTGAACATTGATTTCCCAGTAGTAACTGCCGCCGTACTGGTACTGACCCTCTTAACCGTCACAGCCCTGTTCGTACTCGATATTCTCTACGCACTAATTGATCCCAGGATCCGATACACATGAGGGGTGCTTAGTTGACCACTGAGGCTAGGCAGTACAGCATCTCCGAACTCGCGGAACTCGGGAAAACAACTCGTGTCAGGGACACCCTCTACGTTCTCCGCAGGTGGCCTCTGATACCTTTCGTCATACTCGCCGTAATGATCACATGCGCGCTCTTCGCGCCACTCCTTGCGCCGCACGACCCTGTGCAAGACCAGCTCAGGGCGGTTCTCGCATCGCCGGCTTGGTATCCCCCTTGTGAAGAGGGTCAGCTAAGCAACAAGTTCCAATCGTGCAACACGAATGGGATACCGCTCGGCCGCAACCAAGAGGTGTACAACTTCGCATTAGGCGCGGACCAGTTGGGCCGAGACCTTTTGAGCAGAATCATCTACGGGGCCCGCATCTCCCTGACGTTCGCTACAATTGCCATCGCATGTGGCACCGTCGTGGGCACGGCATTGGGCCTCATGGCCGGATACTACGGTGGTTTCGTGGACGAGATCATCATGCGGACCACTGACGTATTCACTGCACTGCCGTACATCATTGTCGCCATCTCAATCGTGATCGTTCTGGGCCAGTCATTCATGGTGATTGTGTTGGTGCTCGCACTTGCGAGTTGGCCGGGCATCGTGCGTCTCGTCCGAGGGCAGACGCTCCAGATAAGAAACTTCGACTACATTGCCCTGGCCCGAGTGGCAGGGGCGTCCACGCCTCGAATTATGTTCAAGCACCTCCTGCCAGCGGTTGCAAACACAATCGTGGTGGCAATGACCCTGCAGGTAGGCGGCACCATCCTTAGCGAGAGCATTCTCTCGTTCCTAGGGGCCGGAGTACCGCCTCCGACTCCTTCATGGGGAGCAGACATATCCAACGGACGTGAGTACCTCGGATCAGCTTGGTGGGTCGCGTTCTTCCCTGGAATGGCGATATTCCTGACGGTGCTCTCGTTCAACTTCATTGGCGACTGGCTGCGAGACCGCTGGGACCCGAGGCTACGTCAGATCTAGGGTGCTGGTGGATTTCGCCACTAGCATAGGGTCTCTCGCTCTACAGCAGAGCAAAAGCCGATCTGCGCCGATTGTCTACCTCTAGTTTGTGCGCGTGTGTGAAGTTCACGAGCGGGTTTCGCTATACTTCAATTATGACGGCTTCAGACTCCCGCTCAGTTCCAGCGTCCCGACACCCATGAAGTGGGCTATCGTCATCGGGATAGGCATTGCGATCGTAGTGATAGCATCGGCGGGCCGCATTCCGGGCACCGGCAAACAGCTAGCAGTCTCCGATGAGACCAGGACGGCGGCGGCTCTTGCCCACACCCCCAAGTACGAACGGCAGGAAGTAATCGCCCGCGTCAGCGACTACATTCGGGACAATTGCCCGGTTGCAGACAAGTACCTAGTTAACCGGGACAAATTTGAGGCTACCTGGATGCGTCAACCTCGCGTTAATGACCACAACTTCAGGGGCTTTAGAGAGTGGACTGTAAGAGAGCCTATATCCGGGGCTTTCTGGCGTCTATATGAAGACAATGGAGAGATCGTAGAGATTCTGAGCGACTGCTAGCCAATAGGCAGTGAGTCCCCGGGAACCTACCAACAGGAGCACGAGACACCAACGACATGCCTTCACTATTTGACCTTCATGTCCACACCATCAAGGGCAGCCCGGACAGTGGGCTGACTCCACAAGAGATGGTAGACGACGCCCGGCGGCTCGGAATCACAGGGATCATGGTCACCGAGCATGACGGCTGGCCACGGTATGACTTCCAGGAGTTCGAAAAAACTGTAGATGACATCGTGCTCGTCAATGCGCTCGAAGTGTACACGCCTCTTGGTCACGTGATCACGATGGGGCTAGAGGGACACGTAGCCGGTTACGGTGACAGTATTGAGGTAATTCGCACTCTCCGGCGGGAAGTCGACAAAGTCGGCGGCTTCATGATCCTGGCCCATCCATTCCGATTCCTCTTCGATCTGCCTCACTACACTCAGAACATGTTGTTCCAAGAGGCCGACCGCATACCGAAGACTGCGGAGGAGGCAGCAAGGCACCCGGTGTTCGACCTGATCGACGAGGTGGAAGTCGTCAATGGCGGCAACATCGAGGTAGAGAACCGGTTTGCTCAAGAGGTCGCTGCAGTGCACGGCTTTTGGGGGACAGGAGGGTCTGACGCCCACTCGCTTGATGGACTTGCCCGCGGCGTAACCGCCTTCCGTGGGGATGTCAGAAACGAAGCAGACCTACTTGAGGCTCTACGAGCTGGAGATTTCGCCCCTATTGAAGACTTCCACATCGGCAAGCCAAAAAACTACGGCAGGGCAAGTTGGTTGAGACCCGAAATGCTCATCCGTGAGCCTCAACACGAGAGCGCTGCCGGCTGACGAGACTACGCTCCAGGCGCGAGCGTCAACACATGCGTCAGGCAGGTGCAATGAGAGCCTTGCTGGCTGATAGGATCGCTGATCCTGGTACCGAACTGCTGCTGGCGGCGGGAATCGAGGTCATTGCCAAACCGGAACTCACCGCCGATTCCCTTCCATCGGCCATCTCAGAGACTGAAGCTGACATGCTGGTTGTCCGGAGTACCCGCGTCACGAAAGATTCGCTGCGGGCCGGCAAACTCAAGCTGGTCGTTCGCGCGGGAGCCGGCTTCAATACGATCGACGTTGAGACCGCCTCTGATCTGGGCATCAAGGTCGCAAACTGTCCAGGTAAGAATGCAGTTGCCGTCGCCGAGCTTGCGTTTGGGCTCATAATCTCACTGGATAGGCACGTCGCAGATAACGTTAGCGAACTCCGGTCCGGTCGATGGAATAAGGCCGGCTTCTCCGACGCCAGTGGACTTAGCGGAACGACCTTGGGCCTGTTGGGTACAGGTCACACCGGACGCGCGATGATTCCAATCGCCAAAGCATTTGGAATGAATGTGATTGGCTGGAGCAGATCGCTGTCCCCTGCACTTGCGGCCGAGTTCGGCATCGGCCACAGATCGTCGCCTCTGGACGTGGCACGAGATGCCGACATCGTAAGTGTTCATGTAGCCCTCACACCGGAGACCCAGAATCTCGTCGATGCTGACTTCCTCGGCGCATTGAAGCCAGGGGCGTATCTCGTCAACACTGCGCGAGCAGAGGTAGTTGATGAAGGGGCCCTGGTTGAGGCTGTTGAGTCGAAGGGAATCCGCGTAGGCCTGGACGTCTTCGAGGGAGAACCCACTGCTGGCACAGGGGAGGTGAACAGCCCCCTATTTGCCGTTCCGGGTATCATCGGCACTCACCACATCGGCGGAGCCACAACTCAGGCGCATCGGGCCGTGGCGGAAGAGATGGCGCGCATCGTCATCGAATTCGCTCGATCAGGCAGGGTCCTCAATGAGGTCGGAGTGTGAGTCCCAGGTACATAAACCCCAGTCTTTCCAGTGACTACTAGACCGCTCCTCTGAATGGGAAGGCGTGCTCCTCCTTGGTAATGAATTCGAGGACGGCCGGCTGGCCAGCTTCAATGACCCTCGTAGCCGTCCTGATCGCCGGCACGATCTCCTCTGGCTTTTCTATCCGGGCGTTATAGCTTCCCATTGCCTCAGCGACCTTCGCGAAGTCGCCGCCCGTGTACTTGGTGCCGTAGAGGTCATTGGCGGTCGGGAAGCTGTTCGGCGAGTAGATGCCCATAGCCGAGTTGTTGAGGACGATGCTGAGGACAGGGATACGTTCGCGTACAGCGGTCTCGATGTCGAGTGCGACCATACCGAAGCCGTAGTCGCCTATGATGTGCACGGCGAGCTTGTCAGGTGCGGCCATACGAGCGCCCATAGCCAACCCGAGGCTGTAACCTAGCTGCGTCGACTTGCCCCACGCTATGAATCCCCTTGGAGAGATCGTCTCATAGAACGGGATCGTTTCGTCTCGGGGACTGCCTGAATCGTGGGTAACAATCGCGTTCTTACGGTCAATGGTGTTCATCAGGTCCCAGATGACGCGATACGGATTTATCGGCACCTCGTCTGAAGTCAGCAATGGGAGCCAGTCTTTCATCCACTCCTTTCGGACGGCCGCAACCTCAGTGGCGACTCCGTTGGGAGCGACTCGGCTTGCGGAGCCAAGTTGGAGCTTTACCTCTTCGATGAGCTGGGAAAGTACCAGCTTCGCGTCTCCCACAACTGCGTGATCGGGATCATAGTCCTTGTTGATGTCGTCTAGGCTGTTGGTGCAATGGACGATGACCTTGGAATCGAACCGGTCCGCCCCATAGTGAATCCTAGTGAAGCTGCAGCCGATCCCGAATACAAGATCCGCTTTGTCGAGGAAGTGGACCACTGGGCCTGTAGTGGTGCCGCTCCTTGTACCCAGCGCCAGCGGGTGGTCCTCGGGGAAAGCGCTCTTGCCAGCCATTGTGGTCATCACCGGCGCCAGGGTGAGTTCGGCCAGTTCAAGCAGTTCGTCCCATGCCTCTGCATACAGGACACCCTGACCAGCCTGAATAACCGGGCGCTCAGCGGACAGGAGCAATCGAGCGGCCTCCTTCACGTCGCCAGGATCTCCGGCAGACGCACGGGGGGTAACTGGCGAGTAGTTCACGGCGTCGTCCGGGTAATCTCCGCGGAGTACGTCAGACGGAATCTCAAGAAGGACAGGCCCGGGTCGTCCTGTTCGGACCTGCGTAAAGGCCCGGCGCATCATCTCGGGAATTCTCTCGATCATGTTGATCTGTTCAGACCATTTTGTGACTTCCGCATAGCTCTGACTTGGGCTGAATGTCGGGTGGACGCCAGCCCTGGCCCTCGGTGCGGATGCGGGGAGGAGCAGGATAGGAACAGAGTCAGCGTACGCCTGGGCGACGCCGGCAAAGGCGTTCTCGGCACCGGGTCCCGCCTGCATTGAGAAGACACCTACGCCTCGACCGTTCGTCACGCGACTGTACCCGTCGGCAAGATTTACTCCAACGCGTTCCTGCCTGAAAATCATCGGCCTGACGCCGTGTACGGCTCCAGCTTCCTCGAGGGTGTTCATGGGAATCACTCCCATGAAGTCGACCCCCTCCTGTTTCAGAATTCTTGCTATGACATCTGCGCCTGTCATCGTTTGTCCTCCAGCGTTAGTCGCTTCTCGATCTGCTGTGACATTGTGGCACTCAATGGGCCGGATTGCGAGAGTGACCTTCAATTGTGCCCAGAGCGTCGAATAGCCTTAAGTGAAGCAACGCTTTATAATCCGTGCGACTAATCCCAAGCTAACTTACTTTCAGGAGCGAAGAATATGGCAGACGAAACAATACGCATCGGATACGTGGGAGCGGGCGGTAACACCCGACTCAGGCATCTCCCAGGGTTCGCTGCGATTGATGGCGTTGAAAGTGTAAGCGTGGCCAACAGGAGCCGTGAATCGAGCCAACGCGTAGCTGATGAGTTTGGCTTGAGCACAGTCTACGACTCCTGGGAAGACCTAATCGACGCGGACGACACAAATGCCATCTGCATAGGCACGTGGCCCTACATGCACAAGACGTTAGTTCTCGCATCGCTTGCGGCCGGCAAGCACGTCATGACGGAGGCCCGCATGACGATGAACTCTGCCGATGCTCGTGAAATGCTTGAGGCTTCGCTGGCCTATCCAGACCTGGTGACGCAGATCGTGCCGGCGCCGCACACCCTCAAGGTCGACAGTACGATCAAGGACATGATCTCCGACGGATACTTCGGAGACGTACTTTCCGCTGACATCACAGTTCACCAGGGGGACTTCGCAGACTACGACTCGGAGCTCCACTGGCGGCACAATCGGGACCTCTCCGGAAACAACATCATGCAGATGGGCATCTGGTACGAAGCCATCATGCGCTGGTTCGGTCCAGCGGCAGCCGTGTCCGCGGTTGGACGAGTCACCGTCAAGAACCGAAAGGGATGGGACGGAGGACTTGCATACATTACCATCCCAGACCACGTCGAGATCCTCATTGAGTTTGCATCCGGGCCAGTCGCCCGGCTTCGACTCAGCACCGTTACGGGCCTGGCTCCTGCGGATGGCGTGTGGATATTCGGCTCGGAGGGCACCGTCCATGTGGACTCGGCGTCCATGGCGATGCGAGGTGGACGACGAGGAGACAGCGAGCTCTCGGTGATTGACATTCCAGCGGAGAAGCAGGGCGACTGGCGGGTGGAAGAAGAGTTCATAAACGCCATTCGAGGGATTGAACCTGTTACACACACCAACTTCTTCGATGGCGTCCGATACATGGAATTTACGGATGCGGTAACGATCAGCATGCAGACAGGCGAGCGAGTGACGCTGCCGTTAGCATAGACCCTAGGTTCGATTACGGGGACGCGAGGAGCAGACGTGGACTACACAAACCTATTCACGAAGAACATGCCTGCGGAGGTCGAGGGACCGCCCGGCCAGGCAGAGGACACCAGGTTCACTTTCTCGGTGACCTACACCGACCGCGACACCATGCCGGTCGAGGGATTCGTCGACGCGCTTGCGGACATAATGCCCCGAGAGGGTGTTGAACTTGCAAAGTATCCTCCCCCGCAGGGACACGTTGGACTGCGCGAGTACATCGCGGAAGCGCTCCACAACAACCGGGGCATGGATGTGCCCGTCGACAACATCTTCCTTAGTGCTGGTGCTGGCGGAGCCGTTGGTACGATCCTGGACGCGTTCATCGACGCTGGCGACACAGTTCTAGTTGAGGAGTTCTGCTACTCGGGAACCCTCGGGATGCTGCTCAGCAAGCGTGCGAATGTGATCCACGTTCCGACCGACGCCAATGGGATGGACACCGAGGCCCTGGAAGAGACCGTGAAGGACCTGGTATCCAAGGGAACGAAGCCCAAGCTGATCTACACCATCAGTGTTTACCAGAACCCAATGGGAATGACGCTCAATGCCGAGCGACGCAGGCACATGGTTGAGATCTCCCAGAACTACGGAATCCCGATCCTTGAGAACGAGTCGTACGCCGACTTCCGCATTGATGGGGATCCTCTGCCAGAGGCGATGTACGGAATGGACGACCAGGACGGCGTCTCCCACGTCTCCGCGTACACGAAACTGCTGGGCTGTGGGTTGAGGCTAGGGTTCGGTGTCGTGCCCGACGAGGTCAAAGAGGTGGTTGGAAAACTAAGATTCGGGTCTTCACCGAGTCACCTTACGTCCATGGCGGTCTACGAGTACCTGAGGCAGAACGGCGACGAATACATCGAAGCCGTTTCGCGTTCCCTGGGAACCAAGCGCGACGCAATGCTCGCTGCACTCGGAGAACATTTCCCACCCAGCTGCGAGTGGAGCAATCCGCACGGCGGAATGATGCTTTGGGGCCGCCTGCCGGAGGGCGCCGACACCTGGAACACGCTGGAGAAGGCAGTCGAGGCCGGCGTCAAGTACAACCCAGGAGCCGTGTACAGGGCGACCCGCTCGCCTAACAACTATATGCGGCTCACGTACAGCTACCACAGCACCGACGAAATCGCGGAGGGAATCGAGATTCTTGCCGGCGTGTTCGAGCGAGAGGGCCTGTTTGAAAACGCATAGGTGATCGCGGCGCTGGTCGGACTCAAATGACACCTTAAACTGCAGCGTGTAGAATTACGCGGGCACAATCCCCTGCCCCATTTGCAACTGATGCCTGAAGGAGAGAAGTAAATGCCCGAACAGAGTAAGTTCAGCTTCGAAGGTCTGTACTCAAGGCACGCGCCGGAGGGACGGCCTCGAGCGGGCGCGGTAAAGCGAGGCAAGTTCGACTTCGCAGTCGCTTACCCGGATCCCAAGTCGATTCCGTTTGACGGGCTGGTCAATGGGCTGCAGCAGGCGTTGGAGGATGAGGGAGAAGACCTCGCCATCTACGCGCATCCCCAGGGCTACAGGCCCCTTAGGGAGTATGTCGCAGGCAAGTTGGCAAGGGAACGCGACATCCATGTATCAGCCGACGAAATCATCCTGGGCGACGGGTCGGGTCAACCGATTCACATGTTCCTTGAAGTCCTGATCGACCCCGGAGACGTCGCTCTCACAGATGACTACGTGTACGCCGGTACTCTCGGGCAATTGAAGCGATTTGGGGCTGACGTTCGTGGAATCGAGACCGATGACGAAGGGATGCTTCCCGACGCCCTCGAGTCCGCAATCGAGCGTGCAGCCGGGCAGGGTCGCAAGCCCAAGCTGATTTACACGATCCCCACCTACCAGAACCCACAGGGTTGGACGATGTCCCTCCAACGACGCCAGGCCATGGTCGAGATCGCCAACCGCCACGGTGTTCCAATCCTGGAGGACGACTGCTATGTCGACCTCCGTCTGGACGGACCGGAGTCGCCAACTTCGATTCACTCTCTCGATGAAACCGGAAGCGTAATGTACGTCGCCTCGTTCTCGAAGATCATCGCTCCCGGGATGCGAATCGGCTACGGTACTGCCCCTTCAGAAGTCCTGGACAGGGCGCTGGTTGCAAAGAGCGGCGGTTCTGTCAACTCGTTCGCGTCTTACGCCGTACATAGATACTCGACTGGCAACCTGGACTCACATATCGAAGAGATCAACGACATCCAGAGGGCGAAGCGCGACGCAATGCTCGCCTCTCTTGGCGAAAACTTCGGTGGTCGCGCTGAATGGAGCAACCCGCAAGGCGGGCTGTTCGTATGGCTGAAGATGCCTGACGGCAGCGACATCACGTCGATCCGGGACAACGTGCTGGACGAGTACGACGTTGGCTACCTGCCTGGTGTGAACTTCTCGCCAGAGGGCAACACGGGCCAGAATTACGCTCGCCTGTGCTTTGGGTACAACCAGCCGGACGAGATTTACGAAGGAATCGCGAGACTGGCCGAGGCATTCGAGAAGGAAGGAGCATTCTAGCGCTTCCAAGCGTTTGCTCCCCTCTCGGCGTGAGTCGGATAGGGTGAGGTAGAACCATGCGGATCTGTTCGTTTCTCCCTAGCGCGACGGAGATCGTCTATCTGTTGGGACTGGGCGACTCGTTGCACGGAGTGAGCCACGAGTGCGACTTTCCGAGTGGCGCGTCCGACAAGGCCAAGGTCGTGCGAAGCCGAATAGATTCGACCTCGATGAGCAGCCAGGAGATTGACGCCGCGGTCAAAGATATGATGATGCGTGGCGAGAGCATCTATGCAGTTGCCGATGACGTCCTGGAAGTTGCAAGTCCCGACCTGGTAGTCACACAGCGACTGTGCGAGGTATGTGCCGTCTCCTTTGAGGATGTTCAGGAGGCTGTTGAGAGACTGGATGTGTCGCCCATGGTATTGTCTCTCGACCCGCACGGACTGGAAGACGTTCTGGATGACATTAAGCTGTTGGGCGAGCACACAGGCACCAAGTCAGTTGCACATGCCGCTGTATTCAACCTCAGGGCAAGGATAGACGCTGTCAGACGGGCTGTTTCAGAGGCAGGCAGCAGGCCAAGTGTCGCCTGCATCGAGTGGATTGACCCAGTGATTGCCGCCGGGCATTGGGTGCCAGAAATGGTGCAGACTGCTGGCGGCAGCGATGCCCTTGTTCAACCTGGCGCTCCATCCCCTCGGCTCGAGTTCGAACAAGTAGCTAACGCAGATCCGGACGTGGTCGTCCTGATGCCATGCGGCATGAATGTTGAACAGGCCACTGCTGAGTTCAACGCATTGCCCGACAGGGAACAGTGGGAGAACCTGCGAGCGTTCAAGTCGGGGCGGGCTTACGTTGTCGACTCCGGCGCTCTCTTCAGCCGCAGCGGACCGAGGTTAGTTGACGGGCTCGAGATATTGGCACGAATCGTTCATCCCGACCTGTTCCAAGATCTGCCGTCAGGCGAATACTGT
The DNA here is from genome assembly GCA_965116405.1 of Dehalococcoidia bacterium. Classification (GTDB taxonomy): domain Bacteria; phylum Chloroflexota; class Dehalococcoidia; order Lucifugimonadales; family UBA1123; genus VXRN01. Next base: position 2,881,057 of record OZ220685.1, on the reverse strand, counting down.
CGTCAGGTGTAGCCTCTCGGTAACCCCTGTCTCATTGGCGGAAGAATCGGACCACCTACGGGCAGTTACTGACGACTGAATCTGGTCATTATCTCCCATGACATCTGTCGCCTGAGGTCTTCGTACCCCTGCTTCAGAAATTCGACCTCCGCAGTGAGTCTGCTGGCTGAGCTGTCGTGTTCCAGGAGGCGCTGCTTATCGCCAAGTTCCATCTGAACGGTGTTGGCGATGTGGTACGACAACGCTTCCGGATCTGAAGGAACGCGAGTCTTGCTCACCCAACCCCCTGCAACTCCGACCGAGGCTCTTGCGTAGTCTGAGAAGGCGTCCGTGGCCTCGCGCACCAGCTCGTCGGATGAAGCCAGGTCAGGGCTGGCATCCTCTAGTAGCTCCACCTCAGCGGCGACAAAAGGTTCTCTCTGCGTTACGTCAAGTACCCTGAATCGCTGCACACCGACAGCGGAGACGAAGAATCGGTCTCCCTCGATCCGGTTGACCTGAGTGATGTGGGCGACCGTCCCGATCTCGTGGGGAACCGCGGGGCCACCAACTTCCGGACCCTCGCGGATTAAGGACACTCCGAATCTGTTGTCAGACTCCATACACTCCCTGAGCATGAGCTTGTAACGCTCCTCAAAGATCTGGAGCGGCAGCGACGCGTTGGGAAACAGCACGGTGTTTAGTGGGAAAAGCGGCAGCCTGCGCCGGGAAGTCGTCATTGGGTTATCCGTAGGCGAGAGTGTAACGTCAACCCAGCAATGGGGCAACATACCATCGCCACTCTCTCAGAGACCAACTACTGACCTTGAATCACTTCTCAAAGTCCAGGTGGGCGTATCGCATGAATATCCCTCCGCCCGGGCGCGCCAGCGGACCGTTGACGCAAAGACACGCAATCACGTGCGTGTTCCCTGGCCTCGCATCGTCCGTCACCTTAACTCTGTTGGTGACATTGAACCCGTTGACCGCTCCCGAATCACGGTCCCACTCGCTGTCGACCCAAATTTCCCCGTAGTCGTCGATGCTTGTCTCAAACCAGACGGTTGACCCTTCCACGTTGAAACCGCCAACAGTCTCAGGCAGGGTGACGGCGATTCTGTACCAGCCAAATGTGAGGCCTTCGGACTGCTTCTTTCTTATGCCGGGGTGCTCCGGCCTCCCCGAAGGTTTGTCCTTTCCTCCAGCTTCGACGTCGTCCAAGACTTCCCAGGACGAGTCGTCGTAGTCAGCCAGACGCGCTGGGCTGTCCGATGCCTGCGAGACCAGCCCCTCGTTGGGCTCGCCAGGGTTCCAGCCGGATCCGAATCTCCATTCCGTTCCGAGTTGGGCGAGTACGACTGGGTCTTCAATGTCTAGGGTGACGGTAGGCACAGGCCTGCTCCTTTACTGCTACAGCAAATGTGCTGAGGTTCTATCCTGAGGCGATAGTCGAAAGGTTCTCAGCACGGGCAACGCTTGTCAACTTAACTGCCGGTAGAGAGCCGCGCTAACCGCCTGTCCCATGCCCGCGTTGTAGTTTCCGAGCAGGCTCCACACTGAACATACCACTGGAATTTAAGGAGAGAAGAAATGAACCCGAAGTCGCTGGGGATAGGGGGGCTTATCGCCTTAGCGGCGCTCGCGCTGATCGCGATAGTCGCATCCAACCCGCTCACATCCCAGGCATCCACTCACGAACCAACAGATACAGGGCTGACGGCAGAACGACTGAGCACAGACATCTCGTCGCAGGAGTTAAACCAGCCGGAGGAGTTCGACCTGCTGCAAGGCACTGAGGAAGAGACAGATGACTCAGACCCGTACATCGGAGTCCAGATTGTCGAGCTAGACGATGGATCGGTAAAGGTCGTGCGAGTAGTAACCGGCGGACCTTCTGACGGAGTTCTGATGCAAGGGGACGTGATCACTGCTGTAGATGGAACAACGATCGACGGTTCGAGTGACCTTGTCGATACCATCACCGAGGCTGGGACCGACACGACGATCTCCCTCACCATTACTCGAGACGGCTCCAGTCAGACTGTCGACGTAACCATAGGAGATCGCGGAGCGGCCCCAACGTCTTTGAGAGGACATCGGTCTGGCAGGATCGATTTCCTGCCTAGGTTTGGCTCGCTCGGATCCGGCAAGGGAATGAAGAAACATCTTGGTATTGCCAGTGGGAACGTAGTGAATTCGCAAGTCGTTGTCGAAAACGACGATGGTACTTTCAGTACCCACCGCAAGGTGATTGGTACAGTTTCCAATCTCGACACTTCTGCTGGTACGTTCACGCTTACCCCTAAGGATGGATCAGACGCAATCGACTACAAGATCAGCGACGACACAAAGGTCCTGATGAATCGGAACGGAGATCTCGGGCCGCTAAACACTGAAGACGACACGCTTGTTGTCGATGTCGACGGCGACGTGACGCTCGTTCAACAGGGCGTTCTGACCAAGTATATGGGCCACTCCTACCGAGGCGGAAAGAGATTCGGACTCCGAGATATTGGACGTTGGTACGTCTCGGACCGCGATTCAGTAGTGGACAGCGTCTTCGAGGCGCTGAGGAGTCGATTCCCAGATAGAAGTTGACGTGCCCAAAAGTGCCCGAGGGCCTGGCTGAAGACACACCAAGTCAACGCTGCGACAGCCTCCAGCCGCCAGACTGAATTCATGCAGGTCCCGTGTCTCGCGGGGCCTGTTTGTGTTACGTGCCGTGCTACGAATTCGGGTTGACTGAGGGATGCGCCATAGTACCATTAAGATACATGCCTGACTCGGGCAACTTGGAGGTTCGTGGCAATGTCTCTTCTGAGAAGTCTTCAGGCGAAGGTGCTGCTGGCCGCACTCATCCCCGGTTCCATAATTCTGATTATTGTGGCTGTGATTGCCCTCTTCCAGTACGGCGCGACCGTACTAACCATCGTCGAAGAGCGGGATTCGAAGCTGGCGATGCTTTCCGCGTACCAGTTGAGTGACGGGCTAGTTCGCCATACTAGAGTCCTTGAATCTGTCGCAAGCGAAGGCGACTCCCCAGTATTGGACACGGTGGCAACCCGCCTGTCGTTTGCGACGGCGCGAGGACAACTCAGCCAGTTCGACGGAGGAGTAGCTCTTTACGACCAGAGTGGACGCGCAGTCTGGTCCAGTCTTGGTCCGAACCCGTCTGAGCTTCCACGCTTTCCAGAGATAGACTCGGTTCGGCAGTCGACGATGCCCATCTATTCTGATGTGTTCAGTGGTGCCGGAATCGAAAACACCTCCGTGAGGTTTTCCGTGCCGGTTCTTGGCGACGAAGAGGAGTTCACAGGAGTTGTCTCAGGAACAGCAACTATAGACGGGCCGCTCATGCAGGCAATTCTCTCGGACTCACTGCCCCTATCTTCAGACACTGGAAGTCTCACGTATGTCGTTGATGGAGGAGGACGCTCCATCTTCCACAGCAGGCCTGACCTGGTTGGACAGGACTTCACCGAGTACCCTCCAGTGGCAGAGGTGACAAAGGGAGCGTCGGGGGCGAATCTGTCAACTTCCCCAACTGGAGAAGTAGTAATATCAGGGTTCTCCCCGGTGCCTGGAACAGACTGGGGCGTTGTCACACAGCAGCGCTGGTCGGAGGTTGAACAGCCGATACTTGTGTCCAGCCTGACCGTCCTGGCCCTCCTCCTTCTAGGTGCATTTCTGGCGATAGGTGGGGTCTGGCTCTCGATAGGAAGGGCCCTGCGACCCATAAGGGAATTGAACGCAGGCGCTCAGAGGATCGCCAGCGGTGACTTCGACTACACGATTCAGGCCAATACTGGAGATGAAGTCCAGCAACTGGCTCATCAATTCAACCTGATGGCACAGGCCCTCAAGGCGAACTATGCCGAGTTGGAGGAACGTGTCGAGCTTCGAACCAGGGAGTTGGCCGAGTCTGAGGAGCGTGTCAGGGCTGCGGCCGAGGAGAGTGCGGTCATGGCCGAGATCGGCCGAATTGTCGGTTCGTCACTCGATATGAGCTTGGTGTACGACCGGTTCGCAGACCAGACAAGGCGGCTTATAGCGGCGGACACGATCGCCATAATGACTGTCAACGCAGATGACGATAACTTCATCACCTCCTACTTGGCCGGCATGCCGATACCAGATCGCCAGGCCGGTGAAGCTTACCCTCTGAAAGGGACTGTGACGGCAAAGGCATTCCGAACAGGCAGGCCAGTGTTGTACCAACCAACCGAAGAGGAGTACCTGGCAGGAGATTTCCCAGGGCTGTCCCCTCTGTGGATCGAGGGCCTCCGGTCCTTCCTGGCTGTGCCGTTAATCTCGAACAACGAGGTCATAGGAGTCCTCTGGCTCGCTTCCCGAACTGAGGCCGCCTTCGCGAGCCGCGAGGTTGAAGCAGCTGAGAGGGTGTCAGCCCAGATCGCGGGTGCTGTTGCCAACTCACAGTTGTACGAGCAGATTCAGCAATTCTTCGCACAGGAGCGCAGACGGGCGGACCAGTTCCGCACAATTGCTGCAGTTGGGCGCCAACTCACCTCCATTAGAGACCCATATGAACTTCTCGCCAGCGTCGGGAAGATAGGGACAACCGAGCTAGGATATGAAACTACCACTATCGGCGTCATAGAGGGCGACGCGCTGGTCTTCCCTCCAGAGGCCAATCCTCATCTATCGATGCCAATTCGACGCTCCTTGAACGGCGAAAGCGGACCCGAAGGAGTGACTGGCCTCGTTGCCGCAACCGGTACGCCAGTGATAGTTTCAGATGTCCTGGATGAACCCCGTTACATTGCGGTATTGGAGGGCCCACCAGCCAGATCATCAGCAACGGTACAGGTGGCTGCTGGCGGAAACGCCCTTGGAGTGTTGCATTCTCAAAACCGGAATCCAGACGCTTTCGATCAGGCAGACCAGGTCGTTCTACAAGCCCTCGCCCAGGAGATTGGCATAGCGTTAGAGAATGCCAGGATCTTCGAATCAGAGAGGCGTCGAAACGAGCAGATGGCGGCGATCAATGCCGTTGCATTAAACGTGAGTGCGGTCCTGACGCTGGGTGAGCTTCTACCTCACGTCGTACAACTGGTCCGCGAGACATTTGGGTACCATACCGTGGGCGTCTTCCTGAAGGATGAGGGCGAGGATACGATCGTGCTGGAGGCCATTGACTCCAGTGCCGATTATGCACCCCCGCGCGGTCTTCGAATGAAAATGGGGGGCGAGGGAATTATGGGGCACGTTTCAGGCACCGGCCTTCCATGGATTACGGGGGATGTCGATAGCGATCCTTTCTTTTCCGATCTGGGACTCAAGAATCTGGAGATTCGGTCCGAACTCGCTATGCCCATCAAGCAGGGAGACGTTGTTGTAGGGGTCCTCGATCTGTGTTCGGCGGAAGAGGATGCCTTCGACGATACCGACATGCTTATCGCTCAGACACTTGCGAACCAGTTGGCCGTGGCGATAGAAAACGCCCGAATTTTCGATGAGACGCGCGATTTGGCTGTACTCGAAGAGCGCAATCGGATGGCGAGGGAGATACATGACACCCTGGCGCAAGGTTTCACCAGCATTGTCATCCAGTTGGAGGCTGGAGAAGACTCGATTGACGGCGACCCTGAAGCCCTCCACGGACATATAAGCACAGCCAGGGGCATCGCAAGAGAGTGCCTTGCCGAGGCAAGACGGTCTGTCTGGAACCTTCTGCCCGAGGTCCTTGAGCGAAATCCTCTAGATGTAATCATTTCTGACGAGGTTGACAGGTTCGCAGCCACTGTTGATTCTGAAGCGGACTTCACACTACTGGGTGCCCGCCGGGAACTTGCCGCTGCGACGCAGGCAGCAATACTGCGGATTTGCCAGGAGTCTCTTACCAACATCCGAAAGTATGCTGATGCAAAGCGGGTGAACGTCACCCTCGACTTCGGGCTGGACACCGTCAAATTGACTGTGCGCGATAACGGTGTCGGGTTCGACCCCGAGGGCGTTAGGATTGGAGGAGGACAGGGAGGGTTTGGCCTGACAGGAATGCGGCAGAGGGCCCGGCTGCTGAGGGGCGACGTTGACATCACCAGTTCGCCCGGCAGCGGGACAGTTGTTGAGGCGAAGATTCCGATATAGTAGCTGCTGTATCCTGCCCCCATCTGACATCAGGTGCTAGGATGTTGCATCGGCATCATGCAATTTGAGAAGGCGTACGGGCCCAAGACCGGAATTAACTCGAATGGAACACCATCTACAAACTAAGGGCGAACGGCGCGAAGGCAAGCGACGAAAGCGTCGTAATATGGGTGTCTCCGGGTCGAGCGTCAGACGGCTGCGGCAGATCATCCTGGAGAAGAGCCGCAAGAAGGCTCGAAAGCGGAAGTAAACAATGGTGACCTCACGTCAAGTACCAAGGGCGATGACGATTGCTGGGTCGGACTCCGGCGCAGGCGCCGGTATGCAGGCCGATCTCAAGACCTTTGCCGCCCTCGGCGTGTTCGGCACATCCGCGATTACAGCAATTACCGCTCAGAACACGACAGGGGTCACGGAAGTTCTTGAGCTGCCTACATCCCTGATTGAGTCCCAGATTGATGCCATCGTGTCGGACATCGGCACGGATGCGGTCAAAACCGGCATGCTTTCGAGCTACGAGATTATTAACACGGTTGCCGAGCGGATAGCCCACTACGACTTCTCAAGGGTAGTGATCGATCCGGTTATGGTGGCAACCACTGGGAACAGGCTGCTCAGGGAAGACGCCGAGGACGTCTTGCGCACTGCGCTGGTACCCATGGCGACCGTCGTTACTCCAAACAGCCGGGAAGCCAGCGTGCTGACTGGAAGGCAAGTCACGACTGTTGAAGATCTCAAGTCGGCCGCCAGGTATCTCGTTCATGAAGTCGGGGCTCAGAACGCTGTCGTCAAGGGAGGTCACCTGGACGGGCCGGCAACGGATGTCCTTTATGACGGCTCTGACTTCTGGACCTTCACTTCGGAAAGAATCGACACCACCAGTACACACGGCACCGGGTGCACACTAGCATCGGCGATCGCGGCCGGTCTCGCCAAAGGCCTGGACGTTCCTGAATCAGTGCAGGCGGCCAAGGATTACGTGACGACCGCTATACGCAAAAGCTATCCCGTTGGAAAGGGGCACGGCCCCGTGAATCACTTCCACGAGCTGTGGGGAGGCGATTAGGTTCCCAGCCTGTCTGCATACACAGACTCACGAGGCATGATCACGAGCCGCCTGGCTACATGCACGCAGGTGCCTTAGCCTTGAGCGACTCTCCTCGCCTTTATGTATGACTCGCCGCTGTGCAGCACGGCTCCCACGCAAACTAGTGCCACGCCTGCGATGAGGCCTCGGCCTGGGTCCTCACCGAGGATCAGCCACGCAAGTGTCACACCGGCAATTGGCTGCGCGAAAAAGTAGAACGTCACCGTAGGGGGTAGGTAGCGCTTCAGGAGCCACGCTGTCGCCAGGAAGCCGAATCCCGCGATTACGAACCCCTGATATGCCAGTGCAAACCAGAACGCACCTTCAGTTGTGTAGACCGGCGTCTCGAATATGTAGCTTCCAGCAAGCAGAAGGACGGTTCCGATCACGAGCTGCCCCAGCATGAGCTTCCCTTCCGAGACCTTCTGGGCGAAGATGGAGATCATTACAGTTCGCGCGCCGAGCAGAATTGCCGAGATCAGGCTCAGGACGTCACCGAGAACTGTTGCGCCAGCCTGGCTGGCTTCTGTGTCTCCGAATACGACAACCAACACCCCGGTGTAAGAGAGCAACATTGCGGTCACCCTCCAACGCGTCATACGGTCTGAAGGTATCAAGAGCTGAGAGATCGTGGCTGCCCAAATCGGCATCGTCGAGTTTAGCGCCACTCCATGTCCAGCCGTCGTGAGATCCTGCCCGATGTTCATAAACACCAGCTGTACGGAAAACATCAGACCAACGGCCATCAAGGGCCAGATTTCGTGCCTGCTAACGGAGAACGACTCTCGTCTGACGGCCATGTAGGCCACGGTGACAATCGCCCCGAGAACGAATCTGATCCATCCAACCTGCATTGGCGAACCGTAGTTGAGGGCAGTCTTGATGCTTACATTGTTTCCGCCCCAGAGCACGACCGTGAAGAGAGCGAAGCCACTGGCAAAGGGGCCTGCGGGCCGACGAGGCTCAGTCGACGGGCCCTGAGGCTCGGCAGAGTGTTGGACGCTGGAGGTGCTCATCGGGATACGGGAGCCGACATCAGAGCATCGGCCTAAGGAGTTGTTTCTGGATTGGTCTCATACAAATGGAGAGGCCTCCAGCTTTGCCGGAGGCCTCACTTTGGTGTTCTGGAGGCGACGGGCGGATTCGAACCGCCGAATAGGGGTTTTGCAGACCCCCGCCTTAGACCACTTGGCTACGTCGCCATGTCATCTCGCTTTAGCTGTCGGCACAGAGGTGGTGCCGAGGGGGAGACTCGAACTCCCACAGCCTGTTAGGCCACAGCGCCCTCAACGCTGCGTGTCTACCAATTCCACCACCTCGGCACGCGTTCAAGACCCAGAGGGTCATGGAAGCCAGCCGCTTCGAGAGTAAGAAATATTATATCCACGGACTCTAACTTATGTCCACTCCGAGACCAAGCGGCGACAGCGACAGACCGGGTTAAACGCGTCCCTATGTGCCTCTGAGCCTTGGGTCGAGGAGGTCCCTGAGCGCGTCACCGAACATGTTGAATCCGAACACTGCGAGGCTAAGAGCGAATCCCGGCCATATAGCGAGATGCGGTGCAACGTAGAATTGGTCGAGTCCTGACCTTGTTAACATACCACCCCACGTAGGGAACGGAGGTGGGATACCGAAACCGAGGTAGCTGATCGAGGCTTCAGCCAAAATGAACAGTCCCAAGCTTACGGTTCCAATGATGATGATTGGCGCCATGATATTCGGCAGGATGTAAAGGGTCATCAACCTGGGCGTAGAGGCACCTATGGCCCTTCCAGCGTCCATATAGGTATTCTCCTTCGTGGACAACACCTGCGCCCTGATAATTCGAGAGTTAATGAGAACGCCCTCGATTGAAAGGGCGATTACGATGTTCAGCAGTCCAGGACCCAGGATAGACATGACGAAGAGCAGGAAAACCAGGTACGGAATCGTCATGAAACCATCTACGACGCGTTGAATCGAATTGTCGATCCAAGTGCCGCTGAAGTACCCCGTTACAACCCCAAGCAGAGTCGCACCGGCTAGAGTAATCAGAACGGAGTAGATACCGACTTGAAGTGAGACTCGAGCTCCATAGACGACGCGGCTGAACAGGTCTCGCCCCAACTGGTCGGTGCCAAGGAGGTGATCCCAGCTGTAGCTCAGCCTCGCCGCAGAGAGGTCCTGCTCCTGAAATCCGTAGGGGGCTATTGCGTCGGCGAAGATTGCCATCAGGCACATCAGTACGATGATGGCGAGTCCTATGGTTCCCAGGGGTTTCTCGCGAACAAGTCTCGTAAGGAAGATACGAATCCTGGATCGCTGGCCACCCGCACCGGATGTCTCCAAACGTTCTGCTAGCTCAGACTGTGCCCTACCCTGTTCCAACTCTTTATTCTCTTCGAGCTTATTGATACCTGATTCGGGGATCGAGCCAGGCGTAGCTGATGTCCACGAGAAGGTTGATTACGATGATAATCATCGCAATGAACATTGTGAGCGCCTGCAGCATCGTGTAGTCGCGGAAGAGCACGACATCCACGATGTACTGGCCTAGCCCAGGCAGTCTCCAGATTGTCTCCATGATCGTAGAACCGCCCACTGCGAAAACAGCCTGAATCCCAATCATGGCCACTACGGGAATAAGGGCGTTCTTAAGAGCGTGGCGGTTTATGACGGCATTGCCAGTGAGGCCCTTGGCGCGCGCTGTCCGGATATAATCGGTGCGCATCACCTCCAGCAAGGTCGCACGGGTCATGCGCGCGATTGGAGCTCCGATCGCGAAGGCAAACAGGGTGGCAGGCACGATCATGATCTTCATGTTCTCCCAGAAGTCGGCCCTATCACCGAACGGAGGAACATAGATGACAGCCGAGGACCAGTTGAACCACAGTGACCCAAAGATGATTATAAGGGTGCTCGACCAAAAGTAGGGAATCGAGAGCCCGACGACGGAGACGGTCCTCAACAGGTAGTCCAGGATGCTGTCCTGCCTGACGGCGGCAACGATACCCACAAAGACGCCCCATACACTCGCCAGGACTATAGTCATGACAGCGAGCTGGAACGTAACAGGGAAGCGTCGCTTGAACTCGTCCAGCCCTGACCGCTTGTTCCACAGAGACTCACCGAAGTCGCCTGTGAAGAACTTGCTTGCCCAACCGAGGTATTGCATGTGGATCGGTCGATTGAGACCCATCCGCTCCCTTATCTCATCCTGGTCGATCCCGTAGATCCCTCCTCTGTCCTCGAGCATCTGATCGACGATATCTCCGGGGATCAGCCGGATCATCGAGAATACGATGATGCTAACGATAAAGAAGGTGGGAATGATCAGGAGAACCCGACGTAATAGAAATCGCGCCATCCTACTCTCACTGGATCGAATTGCGGCAACTACCGTGTCCGAGTCTATTCGGACACGGTAGCTTTAGTTTCTGGTCGATGACTACTCAGCCGCCGGCTTGAAAGTGGTCTTCTGGTCGCGGTCAACCCACGCGAAGGCTATTGGGCCCAGCATGTCCATCCAGTGGAAGTAGTGGTAGTTGTGGATCCAGGACTGCTGGTAGCAGATGCAGACCCAACTCGGCACCGGGATGGCCGGCATGATGTCGAGCAGGTAGTCCTCGATGTCATAGACCATCTGGACACGCTTCTCTACGTCTGTCTCCTGGTCCATGGCATCCAGCATCTTATCGAGCTCAGGGTCGTTCAGGTGGTTGTAGAAGCCACCTCTGGTCTGAGAGTGGTAGGAGAATGTCAGCCACCCATTGGCGTCGAGTCCACCACCCTGGAAGCCGTAGGCCAGGTTTTCATAGTCACCCTTGCCCCACACATTGGGCAGGAAGTTGCTGCTGTACTCGGTGATGTTTAGCTGAACGTCGAAGCCTAGGTTCTTGCGGAGACTCTCGCCCATGAGCTGAAGTTCAGCCTCGATCCGGGGTCCGTATCCGGACGTGCCGTCAAGGACCACTCTCAGACCATCTTCAACTCCCTCTTCGGCGAGAATACGCTTGCCCTCAGCGGGGTCGAACTGGAACCACTTGGCCTTGTCGCCCAACTGGTCGAAGTCACGCCACCATTTGCCGTGTCCTGGATTGATAAATGCCTGGTTGATTCCGAAGCCACCCAGCACGCTGTCAATCCAGCCCTGCCTATCTATCCCAAGCGATACGGCCTGGCGCACTTTGGGGTTATCGAAAGGAGCCTTGTCGTTGCGAACCGTCAGAGCTCGCGAGTTAGCCGTGTCCGGGAAAATTGTAGGCACCGCGTCCGGAGCGTTGTCCTTGATGGCTTGGTAACGTTCGCCTGACATGCAGTCCGTGTCAATGGCGGTGATGTCGAGCTGGCCAGAGCGGAATGCCGCGTCCGCCGCTGGGTACTCAGAGATGAACACTTCCTCCACGACATCGATGTAAGGGAACCCGTCGTTCCAGTAGTCTGCGTGCTTCTCTAGCTTCAGGAACGAACCAGGATTGTACTCAGTGGGTGTCCAGGGACCCGTACCCATGGCAGACTCGAAGCTGACCAAGTCTCCAAACTCGTCAATCGACTTTTCGGGGAAGATCGCATTGTACTGTTGTCCAAGGTTCACGAACAGCGGGCCAAATGGCGCGTCCTGATTAATCCTGACCTTGTATGGTTCGACTACCTCAACTGAAGTGATCGACTTCAACTGGGACGAGCCCGTGCTGGACAGCTCGATAGAGCGATCGAGACTGAACTTGACGTCTTCGGCGCTCATTTCAAGGTCCTGAATCGGCCCCTTGTTCTGATACATGACGCCCTTTTTCAGCACGATGTCGACGGTCTTGCCACCGTCCTCGAGACTCCAGCTCTCTACGAGTCTGGGTAGTGGGCTGAAGTTTGTTGCACCGTTTTCGGGACCATACGGGAAAGTAAACAGAGGTTCACGCCATCCGCTGCCCGTGGTCTGGTTCCGGTAGCTAACGAACTGGTGGAAGTCGAAGCTCTTGGGCTCCAGGGCAAGTATTCGGATGGAGCCTCCCGACTTCGGGCTGCCCGGTGCTACGCTTGGTCCCCCTAGCGGGATGCCTGCCTCCTTAGCGAGTCTGGCAATGCGGGGATCCGGCCCTCCGCTGGGGGCCGCGGGTGCCGGAGCACTGGTCGGCGCGGGTGCCGGTGCAGGAGCGGTCGTTGCGGCCGGCGCAGGGGCCGGGGCGCTAGTCGGAGCGGGCGCAGGAGCGGGGGCGCTAGTCGGAGCGGGAGCCGCGGGCTCTTCTTCCGCCTCGCTACACGCGCCCAGGAGAAACAAGAGAAGAGACAAACTGACGATTAACGTAACTGCCTTTACCATATGCATTCTCCTAAGTGAGCTCTGAACTTGAACGCAACGACGATGATTACTTTGCATGGGTTTTCGAGGCGTAGTACGGAGAGTAACTTGTGCCCCGAGACTTAGAAGGGTAGGCTTGCCAACAGGCTCTATTGGCGGATTGTAAGTCTGGGGCGAAAAGCATCAATCAATAGTGGGCGAGCACAAACTCGAAATATGAAGTATGTTTCACACGTTCGCAATACTATCAGATCACATAACTCTGTCAACCCAAGCCTACCCAGCCACAGCCATCTGGGGAAATATAGAAGTGAACGGCATGCACTTTCGTCGCGAACAAGGAAGGGGGCCCAATGCGTGATCCCAAAGACATTACTATCGAAGAGTTCAAACTCATGACGGACTTAGCTGGACTTGGCATGAGCCAGGATGAGTTGGAAGAACTCAAACCGACTTACGATCTCTACGCCGAATATGCTGTGCAACTCCACGCCATAGAGTTCGGTGCTACAGAGATGGTCGTCGAGTTCCGGCCCGAATGGCCTGAGGACTAGTCCCACTCCAATCGGCACAGTATCACCAGAAGTTTCCCGTGCAGAGGTATACCACCATGGCAGCGACTGACAGCGAACTGCACTTCCTGACAATCCACGAGGCCGGACAGTTGATTCGAGACCGCGAACTCTCCCCTGTGGAGTTGACGCGTGCATGTCTCGAACGGATAGAGCAGACTGATGACAGGCTCCACTCGTTCATCCTGCTCACAGCTGATGATGCCCTCAGAGACGCCAGAATCGCAGAGGCTGAAGTCCTGAGCGGTAACTACAGGGGGCAAATGCATGGCATCCCATTTGCTCTCAAAGACCTTTACGATACCGCGGGTGTGAGAACAACATCCGGGTCGCGGGTCGACATTGATCGCGTACCGAATGAAGACGCGACAACGACGGCCAGGCTAAAGGCTGCCGGGGGCATTCTGCTCGGCAAGCTGGCCATGCACGAGTTTGCGCTGGGCGGCCCCGACTGGACCACTCCGTTCGAGCCCGCACGCAATCCTTGGAACCTGGACCACATCACAGGCGGATCGAGCAGCGGATCTGGATCAGCCGTAGCATCAGGCCAGTGCCTTGGCGCACTCGGGTCTTGCACCGGCGGCTCCATTCGCGGCCCGGCTTCACTTTGCGGCATCGTGGGACTAAAGCCCACGTACGGGCGCGTGAGTCGCTTTGGAGTCGTGACCCTGAGTTGGTCGCAGGACCACGCCGGCCCGATGACATGGACTGTTGAAGACACCGCATACATGATGCAGGCCATTGCCGGACACGACCCGAAGGACCCAACCTCGAGTCGCGCACCCGTCCCCGACTACTCGCTCTCCCTCAGAGAGGATATTCGTGGAGTCCGGCTGGGGCTTCCTCGGCACTACTTCTTCGACCCCGATCCCAGCGTCAACCCGGAGGTTGTGGCTGCCGTTGAGAAAGCGGTTTCCACACTGGAAGACCTGGGAGCCCACGTCGAGGAAGTATCACTCCCCAGCCTCGAGCATGTGAGGGCTGCTAACTCGGTGATCATGGTCAGCGAGGCGTACGCCTATCACGAGCCCAACCTGAAGACTCGTCCCCAGGACTTCGGCGAGATCGTCCGTGGACGATTCAGGGTTGGGGCGCTCATGAGCTCCGCCGACTACCTGCAGGCACAGCGAGTGAGAACCAGGGCCAGGAGGGAGTTCGCTGACGTTCTGAAGAGCGTAGACCTGCTCGTTACGCCAACAATGACTCAACCGGCGGCGGCGTTCGAGGGATACGATCCCAGCTCGACAGTCAGGGGACGCAGCTTCACTGCACCCTTTAACGTAACAGGTCTCCCAGCGATTTCCGTCCCATGCGGATTCACGGAGGATGGGCTTCCCATCGGCATGCAGATAGCCGGCAAGCCGTTCGATGAGCCGGGTGTGATCCAGGCAGCGTACACTTACCAGCAACACGCGCGCCTGTACGAGCAACGACCTCCAATTTAACCGGCCTGCCTGCCGCGAGCTAGCATGGCTCGAACGGACGAAGAGTCCACAAGCCTGGAACTCGTCGCCCATAGCCGCACTGGCGAGTGGTACCTACCAGCTGGCCTTTCGCCTTGACGTCCTCAAGGACTGTCGTAATTCAACGGCGGTGAACACCTACCAGAATAGGTTCACCTGCCTGCCTTCCCGAAGTTGAGCGCAACGACGCTCGATATTCCTTCACTCCTCCTCCCCTGAACTCTCGATTTACCGCCAGACCCCGGCGGGAGTGAATACTTCAGCACAGGACGTCTGTGTCCACATCAGCCCAGTAAGTACTCCGCTTTACGTCTAACAAGGGCAATCGCCAACGATATAAGTGCACGCTCAGTTAGATGCCATTGTATTTCCCATTTCAATATGGCAGAATGTGTTGGGTCTTTTCGAGTTATCTAATCCCTATTACATACTGAATAGGATTGCTCTTGCATACAGACTACTTATTTCGTTGCATCAATGTAGTGTGAGGTGGATATGTGGGTTTAGCCCACCCTGTATGCTACTAATGAGGACTTCTGGAAGCAGAAAACGACCGCCCCCCAGGGCCGCCACATGGCTGGCATTCTTTACTATCTGTCTTGCCACCTTTCTCTTGATTGCCTTAATCGCAATGCTGGCAAGCGGAACAGAGTCGGCCTTAGCCCAGCAGCAAAGCACCAGCCAGGAATTGCCGTTGCACAGCGACAATGGGTCCCCGCGAGGAATCTGGTCCGACGGCTCTACCATGTGGGTCGCCGATTTCTCTGATAGAAAACTCTACGCATATTCACTGGCAGATAGTGAACGACTTGACGATAAGGACATCAGTCTGGGCAATTCCAACTTCAGGCCAGTAGGCCTCTGGTCGGACGACAAAACTATCTGGGTACTGAACTCTGCCGATGACAAGATTTGGGCCTACTCTCTCACTGATGGTAGTAGGGAGGAGACGCGAGACATACGTCTACATGAAGACAACGACACACCTACCGGAATCTGGTCGGACGGTACGACAATTTATGCGGTGGACCAAAACGACAGGAAGCTCTTCGCCTATGCGCTTAGTGACGGAGCCAGGCAGAGTGACAGTGACATCGACATCCCGGTCGATCGTCCATGGCCAGTTGGGTTTTGGTCAAACAGTGACACCTTCTGGATCTCCTACGATCATCACCAGGATTACAGCGAGGACGACGACCGCAAGCTATACGCGTTCAGACTCGAGGATGGGGAGAGAATTGAAGACTTTGACGTCCCGGTCTCCACAGATCCCAACAGCCGAATTTCGGGTCTGTGGTCAGACGGCACGACTATCTGGGTGACCGACAAGTTCCACCGGAAGATTTTCTCTTACCAACTTCCCCAACCAATCCTCTCGACCGATGCCTCGCTTAGCGGGCTGCAACTGAGCGAAGGGACGCTTACCCCCGACTTCGCTGCCACAACTACCGACTACACCGCCACGGTGTCCTATGAAGTAACGAGAGTTACAGTTGCCGCTACAACCAGCGACAGTTTTGCAAGCGTGGAGATCCTTGACAGCAACGACAGCGAGATTCCCGACGCAGACCCGATGGAGGATGGGCGCCAGGTTGATCTGGCAGTAACCGAGAACGTACTCCAGATCGAGGTTACGGCCGAGGACGAAGTTACTGTGCAGACCTACACGATCACGCTGACTCGGCAGAGGCCGATGGTGAGTGTCATCTCGGGTCATGCGGAGGTATTCGAGGGGGAACCTGCCTCATTCACTGTGGACCGGGAAATCGCCATCCCGGAACAGCTTGAGGTGAAACTATCTGTGACAGAGACGGAGTCGCTCCTCCCTGCGTCAGAAGAGGGAAATCGAACGGTCACCATTCCTTCCGGAGCTACGACTACGGCAGTGTTGCTCACCACCGACCCTGACGATGACGAATGGGAATCCCACTCAACGGTGACTGCAGCCATTCGAGAAGACAATGGCTATGTGGTTAGCAGTACGGCAAGCTCGTCGAGAGTTCTCATTCTGGACGATGATTTTCCTGAGGCTTCCGCAGTCCTCTCTGTCTCCCCTAGTCCGGTCCCGGAGGGAGCGACAACCACGGCGACTATTTCGATTACCACCCAAGCGGACAGGCAACCCCACGGAAGTGGAGGTTCACTGACTCTCAGCCTTATTGGGGACACTGCGAGCGCCGATGACTTCAAGACCTTGGTCCAGAGCTCATTTAATGTTTCCGCTGATGACTTCTCCGCCCTTTCCGTGGGCGGCGATACACGGTACCGGGCCAATTATGCGGCTACCATCTCCACCGTAGACGATAGCAACGTAGAAGTTGGGGAGAGTTTCGACATCCAGGTGTCCAAAGGCATGGGATCAAGTGACAGCCTAACATTGGCCCAGCCTTCGACAGTCTCCATTGGCATCCTGGACAATGATGCGGCTTTGTCCTATCTCGAACTGAGCGGCATTACTCTCTCGCCAGAGTTCTCCAGCCACGTCCATAATTACACGGCTCAAGTGGCATACACAATCGAAGAAACCACGGCAGTTGCCTCGGTCGTTCACGAGGATTCGCGGGACCCAGTAATCTTCATCGGAGGCGTGGTGGACTCGGACGGCGTCTTGTCCCTTGACGTGGGTGAAAACGAGGTCTACGTCCAGGTGGTTGCCGAGGATGCAACTTCGACAGTGAGCTACCAAGTCAACGTGACGAGGGCCAGACCGAGCGTCAGAATCGAATCCGTGGCCGCCAGCGTCGACGAAGGTCAGGTCATTAGGTTCAGTGTAAGTCGCCACGCGACAACGTCGGAACCCTTGGACATAGGCGTTACCGTGTCGGAGACCGGTTCACTGGTCCAGGCTGCAGAACTTGGTAGCCGGACTGTCACCATCCCAGGGGAGGCCACCACCTCCACCACTACCGTATCAACTCAACCTGACGATGACCTCTGGGAGCCTCACTCAGTCGTCACGGCGACGGTCATTGACAGAGACACAATCGAAGTTAAGCTGGGTGCCGGCTCCGCCTCAACACAAGTGAACGACAACGACTTTCCGGAAGCTAAGGTCGACCTTGTCGTGGCTCCGAATCCTGTATCAGAGGGAGCAACAGTCTCTGCGACGCTGAAAGTCACCACGAAGATGGAGCAAGACCCACACGGCACAGGTGGCACCCTGACACTCACAGCACGGGAGAATACGGCCCAGTCTTCGGACTTTGGTAGGTTTGGTCAGACTTCGTTCCAGGTAGAAGCTGGAGACTTCGAACGGGTGGAGGTAGGAGGAGCCGATCGGTTTCAAGCAAGCTACACGGCCGCGGTTGCGATCACGGACGACAGAGACTCTGAATCGGACGAGTCGTTTTACTTAAGAGTCTCTAAGACTGATGCACCTCGTATTGAGCTTCCAACGTCGGCAACGACGACCGTCGTGATTTCCGCCAACGACTCATCAACTGACCCCACTCTGAGTCAGCTGATCCTGAGCTCTGGAATCCTGTCACCTCCGTTCTCCAGCACTACGACGAGGTACAGCGCCCGCATACCGTACGGAGTAGAGCAAGTAACAGTCAGACCCGTGGTTAACTCTGACGGTTCAATGGTCGCCTTTCTGGATGACGGCAATGGTGAACTCACAGACGCAAATGGAAACGTCGATGGGCACCAGATCGACTTGGAGGTTGGACAGAACATCGTCAAATTAAAGGTGACGGCTGAGGACGAGGTGGCAACGGAGACCTACACGATAGAGTTGACCCGGCAGCAGCCAGAGGTCAGCATTCTGCCGAAGTACGCAGGCGTCACGGAAGGTTCTGAGTTGGTGTTCACCATCATGCGGAACGCTGCTGTCTCCGAAGGCCTTGAGGTACGAGTGGAGATCGACGAGACAGGTGAGATGGTAGCGGATGTCGAGGAGGGCAACAGAGCGATCACGCTGCCTTCCAACTCCACATCAACTGACTTCGCAGTTTCGAGTGAGCACGACGACGAAGACTGGGAGGTTCACTCAACTGTAAGTGCCACGATAACTGCGAGTGACGCCTACACCATAAAGCAGGGCGAGGGAAAAGCAGAGACCCTGGTGAAGGATGATGACTTCCCGGCTGCTTTGGCAACTCTGTCTGCGAGTCCGAGCGAAGTCTCAGAAGGAGATACCTCTACCCTGTCCATAGCAGTGACCACAACCGACAATCAGGAGCCGCACGGAGGCGGGGGTACTCTCACGGTCACCTCAGTCGGTGGCACAGCTACGAGTGAAGACTACGGAAGCCTCAGTCAGGCGACATTCCCCGTCTCGGCAACCGACTTTTCTCGCGTGGACGTAGGGAGTGGCAGCATGGTCTATCGCGCTCTCTACACAGCCACATTCGAGACTGCCGACGATAACGAGAGCGAGCCAGACGAGACGGTCGTGTTCCGTTTAGGCAAGGAAGCGAATTCAGAGAAGATCGAGATTCAGAGCCCCTCAACATCGACAGTGACCATTCTCGCGAACGACGCCTCGTCGGATGCCTCGCTAAGCGGAATCGGCTTAAGCGAGGGGACTTTGAATCCAGCGTTCGCTACCAGCACCACTGGTTACGCTGCTTCTGTCGCATATGGTGTTGAGTACTTAACGCTAGATGTCATGAGAGGTGACGACAGAGCAAAGGTCTCCATACTTGACGCTAGAGACATCGTGCTGGCCGACGCAGCCGAAGAACCCGGATACCAGGTGAGACTTTCTGTAGGCGCCAACACTATCAAAGTAAAGGTTACGGCCGAAGACGGCACGGCATCCCAGACCTACGTCATAACAATAACCAGATCAAAGCCTGAGGTCGGAATCCGAGAGGTCTCCAGCAACGCATCCGAGGGGGAGATTCTCACTTTCAACGTAAGTCGTGACGCTTCCGTAGCCGAGTCCCTCGCTGTGACGGTCAATGTTGACGAGACCAATATGCTGCTTCTTGCCAGCGCGAAGGGACGAAGAACGATAACAATCCCTGCCGGCGCAACATCAACCTCTTTCGCTGTCGCCGGGGATGACGATGACGAAGTCTGGGAGGAACACTCGACCGTCACGGCAAGCATCATTGCCAGTACGACTTACGACATCGCAGTTGACGGAAAGCAAGCCGTCGTTCAGCTTGAGGACAACGATTTTCCGGAAGCCTCGGCCGTGCTTCAACTTACTCCCAACCCCGTGACGGAAGGAGACGCATTAACCACGCGAGTAACTGTCACTACGACCGAAGACCATGAACCTCACGGCGCTGGGGGAGTCCTGATTCTCACATTGACAGGCGGCACGGCCCAGGCCAACGACTTCGAGCCTCCACACGTGGTGGAGTTCAACATAGCTGCTACGGATTTCAACCCCATAGTCGTGAGTGGCGACACACGGTACAGAGCGAGCTACACAGCTACGACCACGATTACTGACGACGCTGACCCCGAAGAGGCCGAGACGTTGCTCGTCGCGATATCGGGAAGGGACGCAGGCAAAATCGAGCTTCCGGTGCCTTCGACTTCGACTGCAACAATCGCACCCAGCGACCTTTCAGGAGACGCTTCGCTGACTTCTCTGACAGTCAGCGACGGGTCGCTAACGCCTGAGTTTGCCAGCAGCACAACAGGATACATGGTAAAGGTGGACTATGGCGTGGAGAGAACCTCCATCACACCACTTGCTAATGACAGCTTCGCCACAATTTCAATCGAAGCTAGTCCCGTGGTCAGGGGCAAGAGCTATGTAGCGGACCTGCCTGTGGGTACCAGCACCATCAACGTGCTGGTTACAGCCCAGGACAGTATTTCTACCAGGACCTATTCGATCGTAGTCGTCAGAGCGCAACCTGAGGTCAGCATTTCTTCAGCACTGGTGGAAGTTGCTGAAGGGGCGCTAGTCAACTTCACCGTGGTCAGGAGTCCTGCGGTCTCAGAAACGCTTGACGTACGTGTTCAGATCTCTGAATCAGGCAATCTCGTACCGGATGGCAATGAGGGCAGCGCACTCGTGAGCATCCCGTCAGGAGCTACGTCAACGCTTCTGGCTGTCCCAACAGATCTGGATGACGAAGTGTGGGATGAGCATTCGGAGGTTACTGCTGCTCTCATCTCGGGGGACGATTATCTGGTGGTGCCAGATCGGGGCTCCGCTAGAGTACTCGTGAAAGACGATGACTTCCCTGATGCGACAATGTCCCTTGCCGTCTCTCCTAACCCTGTTGCAGAAGGTGAGACTGTAACCGTATCGGCCACAGTACGCACCGACTCCAATGAGCAGCCGCACAGAGGCGGAGGCACATTCATGCTGGAAATAGGTTCAGGTACTGCTCAATCTAGTGACTACGGGACCCTCAGCCAGACGGCATTTTCAATTGCAGAAGCGGACTTCGCGGTCGACACGGCCAGTAACACTTACGTTTCGGAATACTCAGCGACGATAGACATCACGCGGGACAGTGAAGTCGAGACAGGTGAGAGCTTTGACGTCTCGATATCACTCTCAGGAGACTCGCCAGCGGGCCTTACTCTCTCACAACCTGATTCGATTACAGTAAACATCAGCGACTTCAGCGCGGGATTAGCCGAACTTGACCTAACTGGAGTTACGCTCACACCTCAGTTCTCAAGCGATACCGTGAACTACACGGGCTCCGTTCCTTACTCAGTCGTTGAAACCGTCGTCAGTGCGACTACGACGAAGGCCAGTTCAGGGACAACCGCGATCAGCGTGGACGGCGTGCCGGTAATCGACGGCAGAATTCCTCTTTCCATTGGGGAGACTACGATCAATATTCAGGTGAGTTCCAAAGACTCCAGCGACACAAGAACTTATGCGATTTCAGTGACTCGCGAAAAACCCGAGGTCAGCATCACCGGAACTGTAAGCCAATCCACCGAAGGGGATGTGCTCGGCTACACGGTTTCTCGATCGACCGCAGCCCCGGACACCCTCGACGTGAAGGTCGAAGTCCATGAAGACGGTGACATGGTACCTGCCGGCAGCACTGGGGAGGGCAGCAGGTCAGTCATTATCCCGGCAGGAGCTACTTCGACTACCTTCGCTATCCAACCCGAAGTGGATGATGAGATCTGGGAAGCCCATTCAAACGTCAGTGTCGCTGTCAAGGAAAGCGACCTCTATCTGATCAAAGTGGGCAATGGAGTCGTGGAGACCTTGATACAGGACGACGACTTCCCGGAGTCTATCGCGACTCTGTCGGTGGACCCTGCTTCTGTCATCGAAGGTCAAACCGTGACACTGAGCGTTGCCGTGACGACCGTCAGAGAGGAGGAACCTCACGCCGACGGGGGTACTCTGACCGTCACGACGGCTAACGACTCGGCTATTGGGGGAGTCGACTATGCTGAGGTGTTAGCCAATGATGGAACTCTCAACTTCCTTAAGGGGGATTTCATTCGACTCGACGAGGGCGGGCAGGCTCGGTATCAAGCCTTGAAACATGTGCACATCGTGACTCACGAAGATAACGACGATGAGGGTGTAGAGAAGTTCGTCGTAACGCTGGATAGAGTGCCGGATGGCCCAAATCCGACGTCTAACCACATAACCTTGGACGCGGCTGGCAAGACCGTGACCGTGAGGATAGACGATGCGCCGGACGCCGAGCTGGCTGCACTGACCCTGGACGAAGGGACTTTGGACCCTCCGTTTGGCACCAGCACCAGGAGCTATTCGGCGGAAGTCTCCAACGGAACTGAACAATTAACCGTCTCCGCCACCACGAGCAGGGACAGCACAATTGTCACATTCCATGATCTCAACGACAGCCCTATTGCCGATCTGGACGACGCCACCGATGGGCATCAAGTACCATTGGCAGTGGGCGAAAACATTGTAAAGATAAATGTCTCAGACACCGATGAGACAGTCTTGGATACCTACACACTTAGTCTCACCCGGGTGGAACCTGTGGTTGGAATCGCGTCAACCACAGCGACGATTGCAGAGGGTGACACCACGACATTCGTCGTATACCGAGACTCCGCACCATCCGAATCACTGAGCTTGACAGTGTCAGTGAGCGAGACAGGTGCCTTGTTGCCTGCCTCGCCGATGGGCGAAGGTACGAGGTCGATCATCATTCCAGGCCGTGCAACCTCCACGACCTTTGCCGTAGTCTCTGACCCGGACGACGACATCTGGGAAGATCACTCAACAGTGTTGGCCGCAATCGTCGATCACGAAACATATGCTGTCGCTGCTGACTCTGGCAGAGTGGAGATACAGGTATTTGACAATGACTTCCCACAAGCGACTGCAACGCTGTCGGTCGCACCTAACCGAGTTACGGAGGGTCGCGAAGTAACCGCGATAGTTACAGTCACTACTCAACAGGATCAGCAGCCGCATAGGGGCACAGGGGCAATCCAACTGGTCACTCTTGGCGTGTCCGCGACCTCGGGCGCTGATTTCACACCTCCGGCTGGTGATCGGATCGCCTTCTCGCCAGGCGACTTTGTACCGGTCGATATCGGCGGGCGGACTCATTATTCCGCCAACGGACAGCTCGTAGTTTCCACTGTCGACGATGAGGAATATGAAGGAGTAGAGACGTTCACGATAGGAATCGTTCCTGTCACCAGTGGGGTGGCCTCCACGACAAGCCAAATCACATTTGACCCGAACGAGAGTCTACGCGAGGTCTCCATCACCGACAACGACGATGAGCAGAGCGGCAGCGGCGGGGGAGTCGACAACGGCACACAGAATCCCAGCGGCTCTCAAGTGTCAGGAACTGGGGGAACAAGTAGCCGAGGTGGCGGAGGTGGTACCAGAAGAGCAGCAGCGAATCACGAACCAAAGTTTGTAGAAGGCGGAGAAGCTAGGCGCTCAGTTGTGGAAAACAGTGCGCTTGGCACTAAGGTGGGGCGACAGTTTGTCGCAGAAGACAAAGACGAAGATAAGCTTACTTTCGATCTTGAGGGGAAAGATCGTTCGTCATTCACTGTCAATCCATCATCGGGGCGACTGTACACGGCGGCTGCCCTCGACCGTGAGGACAAGGTCCGATACTACCTGACCGTAGTTGTGTCTGATGGCCGGGGCGGGTCAGATTCGATCGAGGTCACCATTGTCGTTGAGGATGAGGATGAAGCCCCATCGGTAACCGGCGATCAGCAAATCGCATTCCCGGAGCAGTCTTCGGGAGTCCTCGCCAACTACAATGCAAACGATCCTGAGAATGGCAACATCCGGTGGACTCTCTCGGGTGTTGATGCGTCGGCGTTTCACATTGAGGCAGGTGCGCTCGCGTTCCGGTCTCCCCCAGACTTCGAAGACCCGACCGACTCAAATCGGGACAACTCGTATGAACTGAGTGTGAGCGCTTCTGACAGCGCCCATACAATCACCCTGGATATCGTCGTGACCGTTTCTGATCTTGACGAGACACCCTCCCCTACACCGACTCCACTGCCCACACCAAATCCGACCCCTACAAGTGCACCACCTCCCAATCCAACTCACACTCCCACGGTGACGCCGACGATTGAGCCCACCTCGACTCCCCGTCCGAGCCCAACCAAAACACCTCCACCGCAGCCTACGAAGACACCACGCCCTACGCCAGTGACGTCTGCGGAGGCAACACCCATGACAGCCGAAGCGCCGACGGTATTGCCTAGACCAACCGTGACGCCAAGGGCGCCTCTCTTGGAGATCGCCAAGAGCACTCCAATTCCTACATCAGTCCTAGTGTCACTCCCCAAGTACCTCCCAACGAACACGCCCTTGAACTTAGATGACCCGACTCCATCTCCTCAGCCGACAGCATTAACGGCATCCCCTGTCGACTCGCCGACTCCCTTAGCTACACCGCATACAAGGGTTGTATCCACCGAAGCTGGCAGCGTACCAGCTTGGTTGATGCTCTCGATCACGTTCTGGGCAGTTCTGGCGACGGGCGTAGGGGTGTACATCTACCTGCGGCATAGATAGCGGTGGAAGGCGCAAGACCTGACAGCATCCAGCGAGACTACTAACCGCATCGGAAGTACGGGCTGTTAGATGAACGAAACGCCACGAAGAGGCAGTTCAATAGAGGACTTCATACCGGAAGGCGCTGAATGTGGCGCTTCGCTTGCTCTATTGAATGAGGGTAGGCTCGTATTTGCCATCGCAGGCACGAAATTCAAGTGCCCTCCCGGCGAACTATTCTACATGGGGATTGGCGGCCACAGACTCGACGGAGAGGACCTGCCAGACTGCGCCATTAGAGAGGCGCGAGAAGAACTTGGGGCCTCCGTGGATCTCGTCGATTCGGAAGAGACCTGGCTAATCTCCGCGAATCATGAAGCATCCCGCCTCGAACTATCGGACCAGGTCAGGCCTCTATCTCTATTCCTGATGAAAACTAAAGACAGGACTGACAACGACTCGGGCACTTACTACATCGCAATTTACCAAGCGTCTCTACAAGAGATGCCCTCTCTACTGCAAGAAGACGAGGTGCGAGCCGTAATTGCGTTGACCCCCAGCTAGGTTATCAACGAACTCGACACGCGGCCATCTCTGAGAGAATTGGAACAAGAAGGCGCGTCCATCCTGGCGTCAGCTGTAGAGATACCAGAAGACATACGACTGTTTCCGATTGGTTCTGCGGTTGCCTTAGCCCATGTACTAAGGCATATGCGACAACCAAACTAAACGCGGCTGACCCACCGTGTGCACATCATCGAGATGAACGGCGAGAGCTACAGGCTGCAGCAATGCTGACCTCGGACTGACTCCCGACCCCAGCCCATCCAGATCTCACACTTGGGTGCACTCACTAACGTTGCCGCATGCACCGAACGGATGCTCTTGGCCACGAACTCTGTTAGCCTGAACTACAGATGCGCGGTGACACCAGCCAAGCAGGAATCACTGAGGATGCAGTGCAAGTCACATTCTGCGGCACAATGGCCTTTGACGAGACCGTCTCGGGTCCGGATCGCGCCAACTTGGTCGGCTCTTTGGCTGGTTAGTCAGTGCGTTTTCAAAAGCGGAAGAATGGTATGGGCTGATCCCTTCTTGCGGGCCTTGTAGCTCAGTCGCCGCTGCCCGGAAAAGGCTGAATTCCCACTAATGACGAACCATGCGATACTTTGACGCCCCGGTCAACCCTCCTGGGCTTCCAGGCGAAATATCCTTGATTAGAGAGTTTAGACACGAGGTAGAGTCATAATGCCGACTGATGAGAGAGTGGAAGCCACAAAGGGACCCTTGGATGGAATCCGAGTCCTGGACTTCACTTGGATTCGAGCGGGGCCCTGGTGCACTCGCTGGCTGGGAGCGCTGGGTGCCGAGGTGATCAAGGTCGAATGGCCGGAAAGTCCCAGCACCCGGGGGGCCACGAACACCACAGTCGTGTACACGACACCCGGTGGCTTGCCGATCAACCTGAACACCGGCGGCCATTTCAACGACACCAATGCCAATAAGCGAAGCATTACCGTTAACACCAAGACCGAACGTGGGATCGATCTTATACGGCGCCTGGTGACCGTCTCAGACATCGTCGTAGAGAACTTTGCTTTTGGGGTCCTGGAGCGGTGGGGGCTCAGCTACGAGAATATGAAAGAGCTCCGGTCCGACATCATCTACCTCTCGATGTCCGGGTTCGGGCATACGGGACGGGACCGGGGATATAAGACTATGGGGCCCATTGCTCAGGCCCTGTCTGGTATGACGCACCTGTCTGGACTGCCAGGCAAACCACCCGCCGGTTGGGGGTGGTCGTACCTGGACGATACGGGCGGTATGTATGGCGCTATATATGCCCTGAGCGCCCTGCATCACCGCAACGTCACAGGCCGGGGACAGCACGTCGACAAATCCCAATGGGCCAGCGGGGTAGCACTCAACGGCCCCATGTTCCTGGACATCCAGGCTAACGGGCGTACCACAATTCGAGAGGGTTACCCGCCTGGTAATCGAAGTCACTGGCCCGGCACGCCCATTGTAAACAATTACAGGGGCAGGACAGCGGCACCTCACAACGCCTACAGGACAAGCCCCGGAGGGTACAACGATTGGTGCACCATCGCCTGTTTCTCCAACGAGGAGTGGCGGAGGCTGGTAGACGTAATGGGCTGCCCTTCCTGGGCTGCGCACCGGAAATTTGACACCATAGAGGGTCGCTTGGAGCACCAGGAGGAAATGGACCACGGTATCGAGGCGTGGACGCAGACCCTGGGCAAGTACGAGATCATGGAGCGGTGCCAGGCGGTGGGAGTGCGTTCCATGCCTGTACAGAGTAGCCAGGACAAGGTGGAAAACGATCCACAGCTGCGATATCGAAGAATGTACATGGAGGTGGAACACCCGGTGTTGGGTACCTGGCCCCTCCAGAATGCCCCGTTCAAGATGTCGGAGACACCGGCGGTCAATAGCCGGCCAGGTCCACTGATCGGCCAGCACAACGGGGAGGTGTTCGAAGGACAGTTGGGCATCAGCCACCAGGAACTGGTAGACGGCTTTGGGGACGGCACCTTCTGGCCGAAGGACTTAAGTATGGACCCTTATCCGTATCTGAGGGAGATGATGGATCCGGACTCGCCAGTGGAGTGGACTGGAACTGAGGCGAAGCCGAATCCCGTTCCGGCGCCAACAAGAACCCTGGGCCCAGACCCGAAGGGTGCTTATGCGGGGTTGCGGGTGCTGGAGCTTGTCGACGAGACGGGCCAGTGGTGTGGCAAGCTGATGGCTGACATGGGTGCGGACGTTATCAAGATCGAGCCGCCCGGAGGTGAGGACGCCCGGACGGTTGGACCGTTCTATAAGGATGTGCCCCACCCTGACCGGAGTCTGTCCTTCTGGCACTACAACACTTCGAAGCGGGGCATTACTCTGAACTTGGAAACTGAGGATGGTCGGCGACTGTTCCGGCAGCTGGCGGATAAGGCGGATGTGATCCTGGAAACGCACCGCCCCGGCTACATGGAGTCAGTGGGGTTGGGGTACGAGGACCTGAAGCAGGACAACCCTGGCCTGATCATGTGTTCTCTGACACCTTTCGGGCAGCAGGGACCATGGAAGGACTACCGGACCAGCGATCTGCTCCACCTGGCAGCCGGCGGTCAGATGGCCTCCTGCGGCTATACCGAGGACGACGTGCCCGATGCGCCGCCCATCGCTCCTGGAGGAGGGCAGTCCTGGCACATAGGGAGCCACTTTGCCTGCATGGCCATAGGGGCTGCCCTGGTGCATCGGACAGTGACTGGCCTGGGGCAATACATTGATGCCTCCATCCACGACGCGTGCGCCCTGACTACCGAAGCAGCGGTGAACGTATACATCTACGGTAAGGAGATTGTCCGGCGCCAGACTGGCCGCCATGCCTCCCCAAGCCCAACCGACACCACGCAACATCGTTGCGCGGACGGAAAATTCGTCAATGTCGCCGCTCAGATCCTGAACCGGCTGACCTCGGATCGCCTGGATGTGCTGGGGGAGTGGATGGACGAAATAGGACTGGCGCGCGATCTGCTGGATGAGAAGATGCGGCACCCTGATGCTATTACCGATAACGAGCTGTTCCTCTATCTCATCGGCAACGTCACCCGGGACGAGGTATATCACGGCGGGCAGAAGCGGGGATTCAATATAGGGGCAGTCTGGTCTCCCGACGAGGTGATGAATGACCAGCACCTCGAGGACCGGGGGTTCTGGGCAGAAGTGGAGTATCCAGAGGTAAGCGAGACGTTCCGTCACCCAGGTCCCGCGGGCATCTTCAACGGCTCACCCTGGGTTATCTCGAGGCGGTCGCCTCTTATAGGGGAGCACAACGAGGAGGTCCTGTGCGGAGAACTGGGCCTAACCAGAACGCAGGTGGCAACTCTGGCCGAGATAAACGTCATCTAGGCACGCTTCTCTCGGGAGACGACATTTCACGCAGTGTCTCCCATAACTATCGGCACTTAAGGCCTTTGGATGGGTTGGGGGATTGTATTGCCAGCGGTGGGCAATGTCTTCGCCCTGCACTGGTTCAGTAGAGGCCGTACACTCATCTCCTACCCATCGGGCTTGGAATAGGGTGGCAGGCATTACATAAGTATTGACTAATGTAATGCTTATGGTAAGATTAAGCGGGCTATGCCGGAGCCCTCCCAGATTACCAAATACCTGAGGAATACAATGAGCCATTCACCAGGGTATGCAACGGCCACCGAAGCAGGGGTGCTCAGGAACGAGAACAACGAGCTGAGGGAGCGTCTTGCCAAACTGAGAGAAGCAAGCATCAACGTCTCTGAAAGCCTCGACACAGAGGGAGTCCTCCAGAGTGTCATCAACAGTGCGCTGAAGCTGACTGGTGCTCGGTACGGTGCGCTGGTGACATTTGAGCCTTCGGGATGTGTTCGCAACTTCTACACTAGTGGCCTCTCACAGGAAGAAAGCGAACTCATAGCGCAATCTCCCCGAGGGCTCGGCCTTGTGGGATACATGAGCAGCGCCGAAGGTCCGGTGCGGTTGAAGGACTTGGCTGCCTGCACTGAATTCGTGGATCTCGCAGAAAATCATCTCCCAATGAGAACTTTTCTGGGAATGGCGATCTACCATCAAAGCGAACATGTCGGCTACCTATATCTCGCGGAAAAGCCCGGAGAACAGGGGTTTACCCAGGAAGATGAAGACGCGGTGGCGATATTGGCAGTTCAAGCCGCCTCTGTAATCTCCAACTCCCGAAGGTATGAAGCGGAGCACCGGGCCAAGGCGGACCTGGAAACTCTGATGGAAGTCTGCCCTGTCGCGGTTTCAGTTTTCGACGTGCGATTGGGTGCGATCTCCTATATGAACCAGGAGGCCCGACGTATGTTGCGTGGGTTGGCACCTTCAAATGACGACCTTGGCAGCATCTTCCAATCTCTGAAATTCACACATCCAGACGGGAGAGAGCTTTCCTTCTCGGATCTTCCGGGCACCCGGGCAATTCAGCGCGGCGAGACTACTATAGCCGAAGAAGTAGTCGCCCACCTGCCAGACGGCACGAATCTCGCCACTTTAGTGAATTGCGCTCCCATCTTCTCGGCAACAGGAGAAATTGTCGCGGTTCTCACTGTAATGCAGGACATGACCCCTCTGGAGGATCAGGAGTTAAGGAGGGCCGAATTCCTGGGAAAGGTTAGCGAAGAGTTGCGAACGCCCTTGACGACCATTAAGGGATCCGCCGTCGCCCTCAGAAACATACTAGAGGCAAAGCAGCCAACTGAGCCAATACAGCTATTGCGTATCATCGACCAGCAGGCTGACTTGATGCGCAGCCAGATCAATAGCTTGATAGAACTTACCCAAATTGAAACTGGAACACTGTCCATAGCCACCGAACCCGCCGACGTGGGCGAATTGATTGAACAGTCTTGCAGAGAGTATCTGAGAGACCATTCTGCGATTACCATCCAGCTGGACATCCCGGAAGGGCTGGCTACGGTATCGGCGGACAGGCAGCGTATCAGCAAGGTGCTACACAATTTCCTCCGCCAGGCAGCCAGACACCTGAGCGAGTCGTCCCGGGTCATGGTGGCTGCCAGCATGGTTGATATCCACGTCGCAATCTCGGTCTCTGTAAAAGGCCGATTTGCTCCGTCCGAAGGAGTCTCCCTCCCGATCAATGCGGCTGAGCATCCTCAGTTGTTCCAGAGGGCCACACAAGCCCACACTAAGGCAGCTGAGTTAAATTTCCAGGGCGAGGAACTGGCAATGGCCTTTTGCCGTGGTGTCGTTGAGGCACACGGAGGCCGAGTCATGTCGGATATTGACGAGGGGGTAGGCAGACTGTCTCTGACCTTTACCCTCCCGTCAGTGGAAGAAGACATTCTGTCCCCTGAACTAGGATGGACTGTTGAAGAGCCCTTGTCGGTCCTCCCGGAGACGACTCGGATCATCGTCGCAATTGAGGACTCCAGATTGCTTGGAACAGTTCGCCAGGTTCTGTCTAACGCAGGCTACAGCGCCGTAACGTCAGCTGGTCTGCACGATATTGAGCAACTTGCGTCGTCGGAAAGGGCGAAGCTGATCGTCCTGGACATTGCCGGCAGAGAAGAGGAATGCTTCCGCGTTCTAAGGCGTGCCGAGAATTCGTTGAACCTCCCGGCAATTGTGCTCTGCGACAGGGACGATGAGGATTACGTTGTGCGCGCATTCGAGATGGGCGCGGACGGCTATATGGTGAAACCATTCTCGCCTACCGAGCTCATTGCAAGGATAAGGTCGACTTTCCGAATGTTGACTGGCAGCGGCGAATCTACGGGCAGCAAGACGTTTCAGTTGGGCGACGTGCTGATCAATTTCGATGAGCGAACCGTCTACGTTTCAGGTCTACCGATACAACTGACCGCGATGGAGTACAGATTACTCACCGAACTGGCCAATTCCGCGGGCAAGGTTCTGATTCATGACATGCTGCTTCACAGGGTTTGGGGTCCGGAATATTCAGGGGAGCCCGATCTTCTGCGTTCCCAGATAAAGTCCCTACGCCGCAAGCTTGGGGACAACGCACGGAATCCCACATACATCTTCACCGAGCACGGTGTAGGCTACCGTATGGCAAAGCCCTCTCTCCAGGCGATTAATTCAGGCAGATAGGCCAGGACGGTGAGGGAGACTAGATCTCCCACGCCGACCACTGCGCTCATAAGATCGTCATTCTCCCTCCACACAGGACTCTTGCTGAGAGTCTGCCGCAAGTTCTTGTGCAGGTCATCTAGCTCGCGCTGAAGCTATCACTTTAGTCGACCTGCACCTCCCTATCTGCGTCGTAGGATCTACTGTCGCCCCACTGAATGTGTCGGTGCCTGCCGACCTGCGCAGACTACTCTCGGTGGCCTCGCGCGGCAATCTCTTCAGCACGATGCGAATGTTCTTCTTGGGGGTGTTCATGCGCCGAGTTGCTGTTCTGACCGATCGAACAGAGGACTCCATGCATGAAATCTTCACAAAGAACCCACGAACCAGCCATCTGATTCCACGGCGTAGTCACAACTCATCCGTACTATTTCCGGCACGCGCTGAGCACACACCGGCCGTCAGGATGTTCACCGATCGTCCCAACTCAGTATGAGGTCGAGGGCGATTAGCTCTTCGCACTTAGCGAGTTCACAGGCTGTAGGAGAACTTGTGCGATGGGCAAGAGCCGAGAGCCTGACTATCGATCGGCGCCGCCAGTGCATGGGGTTCTATAGCTGCAGATAGGGGACGCACATCGTGGACATAAGAGTGAACGCTATTCGGTCATTCCGGTTTCTCATTGTGATGTCTGTATTGCTGGGGGTCTTGTTTGTTCCTCTCGGTCACCACAATGTAGGGGCCACGATAGAGGTGGCGAATCAAGGCATAGAGCTTGACACCGATCACAATACTGTAAAGGGCGTCTGGTCTGACGGTACCACCATGTGGATTCTCGCAGGCAGCGAAGACAAACTGGTTGCCTATGATCTCGCATCTCGCGCCCACCAAAGTGGCAAAGACATCGCACTGCATAGCTGGAATGGGAATCCCACGGGCATGTGGTCAGACGGCAACATAATGTGGGTGGTTGACTGGGATGACACTAAACTCTACGCCTACAGCCTGGACCATGGCACGCGACAGGACGACCGCGACATAAATCTGACCAGCAAAAATGATGGGCCGCTAGGAGTAGCAGGCATCGGGGACACCATCCTGGTAGTCGATAAAGACGACACCTGGGTCTACGCCTACAACAAGGCAGACGGGACTCGTCAAAGGAGCAATGAGTTCAATCTGCTCGGAGCTAACCAGCATCCATGGGGAATCTGGGCGACGGGCTCCACTGTCTGGGTGAGTGACATCGATGACGATATGCTCTACGCGTACACCACGCTTACTTCCTCTCTTTCGAATGCCGTTCGACACGAAGCTTGGGAGATCAGGCTCCCTTTGGGCAATGGGCAGCCCAGGGGTATTTGGTCTGACGGTGAGACGATGTGGGTTGTCGATGACGGAGACGACTACGTCTACGCCATGTACTACCGGGACTTCAGGCACGTCGGGGATGAGTTTGGGATCGATGAGGTGACTGAACCCACAGGACTCTGGACCGATGGGGACACAATGTGGGTAGCCGACACGGGACAGTCCGGGGCTGGGAAACTGTTCGCATACGATGTTAGCAGTGGGTCCAGGGACAGTGCCAAAGACGTGCGGCTGGTGAGCGCTAACGACAACCCCGTCGCCATCTGGTCCGACGGAACTACCGTGTGGGTATCTGAGGAATCGTCAGGCACGCAGACCGAGTTCCTGTACGCCTACGCGCTGGACCAGGATCCGAATGAACAGCAGTTGCTCCTGCTCGGTCACTCAATCTACCTGGATTCAGACAACTCGAGTCCCGCTGGCGCCTGGTCGGATGGGAACACTATTTGGGTGTCCGATTCCGAGGACGACAAGCTGTACGCATATGACCTTGCCAGCAAACAGCGGAAGAGCACGAAGGATATCACCCTCGTAAACGCGAACGCCGATCCAGGCGGGAT
Source organism: Dehalococcoidia bacterium (assembly GCA_965116405.1). Classification (GTDB taxonomy): domain Bacteria; phylum Chloroflexota; class Dehalococcoidia; order Lucifugimonadales; family UBA1123; genus VXRN01. Next base: position 2,848,102 of record OZ220685.1, on the reverse strand, counting down.
ATGGGGAGACGGGGGAACGATCTGGGTCTTGGATAAGGTGGACAAGCACGTCTACGCCTATAGCCGAGGTCAGGGGAATCGCAAACCCGCCAAAGAGTTCCGCCCAGTACCGGTCAACGACGACCTGAGCGGCGGGTTAGCGGGACATGGCTTGCGGTTCTGGGTTGTCGATACTAACGATGAGAAAGTGTATGCCTACGGTAAGTTGAATACTCCTCCCACCTTCGACGTGCCTTCCGCTACGTTCAACATTCACTACAGCCTTGGAGGCGACGAATATGTAGGTACGGCATCGGCCACCGACCCGGATGGAGACTCACTAACCTTTGACCTGTCAGGCCCCGATGCAGGACTCTTTAGAGTTGGTTCTCATGACGGTGAAATTCGCACCAAGGCAGGTTCCACAGACTTCACCGGGGGAGACGAGTTCTCGTTCACTGTGTCCGTCACCGACGGCAAGAGCGGTCTCGACGGAGTCGACAGTAGCCAGGATGATGCCATCAACGTCACCGTGCACGTCGACCATAACGCAAACCCCGCATTCAGTCCGCCCAATAGCACGACGTTTGACGTTGACGAGAACATCGCTTCCGGGCACGTAATCGCCGAGCTCGATATCATCGAGTTCGATACAGATGACGAACTGTTCGTTGAACTCACTGAATCAGGTTCAACCTCCACGCCCTTTACGCTGGAGCTGACGGAAAACGGGACCCAGCGTGATGGAGAGATCAAGCTTGGAGAGAACGAAAGTCTCGACTATGAGAGTAAATCGTCATATGCGATCTACCTGAGCGTCTCCGACCGCAAGGACGATGACGGCGAATCCGACCTCACCGACGACGACGAGATCCAGTTGACAATCAACGTCAACAACGTCGACGAGACAGGTAGTCTAAGCCTCAGTAACGCCGAACTCCAGGTGGGCACCACGACGTCCGTCACACTCAGCGATCCCGACGGTGTCAACCTAGAGTCAGGACAGCAAATTACCTGGAAGGTAGAACGAAGTCTCGACGAATCTGTCTGGACACAGGTCTCCTCCACCAGTTCCGCGGATGTATCGTTCGAGTACACGCCTGTGACTACCGATGCCGAGTATTACCTGCGCTTTACGGCAACGTACAGGGACAACCACGACACCAGCGACAAGACACTTACTCTGGTTACCGAAAGCACCGTCTTGTCCAGCCCCCCTGCGAACGGCGCTCCCAGCTTCTCCTACACAGACATCCCAGAGCGAAGGATCCCCGAGGACGCTGAAGTAGGGGCGAATGTCGGCGATCCCATCGTAGCAACCGATCCGGAAAACGATACCCTGACCTTCCGGATCGTCAACAGCTACTCCAGCCGGTTCAGCATCACGAATACGGGGCAGATCCAAGTGGAAAGTACCGAACTCCTGGATTTCGAGTATGTACCACTCTACTTCCTTCGTGTTTACGTTAGGGACAGCAAAGACCGTGATGACATGCCTGATACTGCCTGGGATGCCAGTGTTCAAGTCGACATTAAGGTGGACAACGTCGAGGAGCCCGGGAGCGTGAGGCTGCAACCCGGCGACCCTCAGGTTGACATGGAATTGCGCGCAAGTCTCAGGGATCCCGACGGCGATGTGACCAACCTCACATGGCAATGGCAGGAAGCCGACACTGCTGAATCGGAGACGTGGGCTGATATAACAGGTGCAACCTCGACCTCCTACACCCCCGTGTCGAGCAACGTCGGCAAATACTTGAGGGCGAAAGCCTCTTACGATGACGGTGAGGGCGCCGGCAAGGAGGCGTCGGGCATCACTGGCACCGCCGTTGCCAGCAACCAGCCTCCCGAGTTCGACGAAGGGGCCACCACCGTGCGTTCCGTGGCCGAAGGCGCCATCCCCGGCGCCAGGGTTGGCGCCGCGGTTACCGCGACCGACACCGAGGGGGACTCACTCACCTACTCCCTGGCCAGCGGCGGAGACTCAGACCTGTTCGATGTCGAGCCCAACTCCGGCAGGATTGAAGTTGCTCACGGGGCCGTTCTAGACTACGAGTCCACCTCATCGCTGGCGGTAGTGCTCCAGGTGTCCGATTCCAAGGACGCCAACTACAATCCAGACGGTTCAATCGATGACACCATTGCCGTGACCATCAATCTTGTCAACCTAGACGAGCCCGGCAAGGTAACCATTTCTCCGCCTGAAGCAGAGGTTGATACATCCCTCACGGCCTCCCTGACCGACCCGGATGGCGGAATAACCGCCACTGCCTGGCTATGGGATAAGTCCCAGGACGCCAGCAACTGGACGACCATAAGCGGGGCCTCATCAGTCACCTACACCCCGGTGTCCGACGACGTTGGCATGTACCTCCGAGCCATCGCAACGTACACAGACGACCAGGGCTCCGGGAAGACTGCCACCGGCACAACTGCCAGCATCGTCCAAGCCAGACCCGTACTCGACACCAGCCTGGAATCCCTGACTCTCAATGGCATTCCCTTCACCTTCAGCAGCACCACTCTGGAATACACCCTGGATGTCCCGAACAAGAAGAAGAGGACCAAGGTGACCGCTTCCCCCGCGGCCAGTACTGGTGTTTCTGTCGAGATCAGCCCCCCCGATAGCCGGCCCCGCAACGGTCACCAAGTGGAACTGGCGGTGGGTGAAACGACGATTACCATAACGGTCAGCGAAGAGCAGGGCAGCGCATCCACTACCTATACCGCCCGGGTAACTCGCGCGTCGTCCCAGTCAGTGACCCCCCCTCCGACTAATCCGCAACAGGACGAAGAACCGACCCTCGCGCAACAATGCAGGGACGACTATGCTGCAGGACGGCTGGCGAGTTGCAGCGCAACCGGCTTCGCCGTTGTCAGGGTGGAACACGATGGCAACTACAACATCGACTGGAGTGAATGGGACTCTGACAACTCGGGTGTCACCAGCTACACCATCACCAAGCAGAAGTTCATCTACAAGATGTACAAAGACGACAACGGCAGCGTAAGCGGCGATACCCTCGCCAACGTCTACGACGACTGCCAGTTCGTCGACAATAGGTGGACCTGCGAAGGTCCGGCCCGGACGAACCTGTTCGAAGACTGGGACGGCAACCCGACCCAGCCAGTGGAGCTTGCCACAAACGCCGACATCACCGAATGGAGCAGCTCCCTCGATGCAGCCGGACGCCACATGGCTGACGAGACTTTCCACCTCTGGAGCGGCGACCCCACCGACCCTAACAACACCCCCACGAGCGTGACCTATAGCACCATGAGTTTCGACATGCACGTCTACTACTTCGACATGCACGAAGGCAGCCAGCCAGCAGGCAGGGAGGTCCTCATGGTGAATGGGGCGGACGGGTTCGACGAAGTGTGAACCCAAATTCACACTGGTTACATCCCGTCCGCTTTGCAGGCGCCACGGCGCACGATCATCAGAACCGGTATCCGAGCGTCGTGGGGCACGGTCAGGCCGGATCCTACCGGGGCCTCGCTCGCGACCGTACTGGTGAAGGCCGAAATCACGGAGAGCCGGACACTCCTGAATCTCCGCGATCTCACGGACGGCTTCGCCGACGAGAGCCGCCGTCCACAGGTGGCAGGAGGCCGATCACGGGGTCGTATGAAGAGCTGGTGCGTGACCGTACCACCGACTCCGGCGAGCCCGGCGACAAGTACGACCCGGAGCTGGCAGCGCTCTTCGATGAAGCATCGCCCGGGGTGGAACTCGACCCTGTGCTGATGCAGCAATTCGTCGATAGACTCGGTGAGAGATAGGACGTGCCTCTGGACGTTTCCGCCAACACATCGACCACCGGGACGATAACCGCAACGTTGCCGGCGGCGGACACGGTGCCTGTCATAGCCGAGATCGACACGTGGACCGACGTAGACTGGTACAAGCTGTCGGCCACCGCAACCAAGGGTTACATCATCGACATGACGGGCGGCATTGGTGTGTGGGCCGGAGTAACGTCAAACGGGTCCCATCCCGACATCATGATAGGTGGTGTCTATGACGCTGACGGCGATTTCATTTCAGGCACGCGGAACGACGACGGCAGGGTCGGGATTGGTACCGGCAGTTACGATGACGCCCGGAGCTACTTTACGGCTGCGACCATGGGTAACTACTACATCGCGGTCAAAGGCAGTAGCCGTTCCACCGGTTCCCACCAACTGTGGGTCACCGAGGTTGACCCCGACATCCCGGACGATTCATCGACGCATTAAGCCACCGGGAGCAACGAGATGCCACTCCACAGTTGGTTTTCGAAAGCATTCCTTCGATACGCTCTGGTGGCCACAATTTGCCTGCTGGCTGTCACCGCCGCATAATGCGGTCGGCAGAACACTGCCGACCCTGGTGCGACGTTCGAGGCAGCTTCAGCCTCGACTCTGCTCGTCCCATCTCCCACTCCCCCCCGTACACTACGCACCCGACCTCGTCGGGCGCGTTCCCCCCTCGCTGGACGAGCAGTTTCTCTACTCAGACGTCATAGTTCGAGCGTCGCTGCTGTCCGCCACCGGGACGACCGAGGCTGTTCCCAGCGACCCCGGCGTGGCCTCCACATACAGGGCGGTGCAGGAGCTGCGCTTCACAACCCACGAGTACCTGAAGGGGACCGGGCCGGCGCAGCTGGTCGTGGTGGTGCGGGGAAAACACACCTACGCAACCGGGGCTGAGGCGCAGAAGACCCCCGACAACGCAGTATCCCGTCGCAACACGACCTGGGACGGTCGCCAGGGTGTAATCTTCCTGGAAACTCCCAGGCCTCCGTACCCGTCCGGCGTTGAGTCTGGAACCTTCCAGCGAGGCGCGACCACCACACCCGCCTTCGCCTTTACGCATTACAATGCCGAGCCTCCCGGCGTCGCCGACTGGGACTACTCCGTGGACACTGTTAGCCGAGCCTGGCTGCCGGCGAGCGACGACGGGAGCGCCACCAGCAGCTCTTCGGCGAGATCGTCAAACGCTGACGGCATGGTGTTCATCACCGACGGCTCCGTGTCTCCCCCTCCGGTCATCTCCCTCACCGACCTGCGCACCAGGATCACCGAGTTCGAGACCATGATGGCAGCAGGCGCAGGCATCGAGGGCTTCGCGAAGTGCGTAAGAAGGAAGATCGGACGTGAGCGGCATCGCCGGGCCGTCCCCTGGACGCCGTTCCACGAGGAGGCGACGCTGGACTCCGGGTCTGATGCCGGAATAGAAGTCAACAGTTTCGTCAGACAGCACAGAGACCCCGAATACGACAACTTCCGGCTTCTGGGGTCGGACGCGGCCGTGTTCCAGACCCTCAGGGTCGATGACGACTCCGACCCGTCGAACGGCTACGCACAGACCATCGTCACGGCAAGACCGCTGCCAGAGGGAGTCTACAGCTTCCAGGACCACTGGCAACGCCACACCCAGGTACCATGCAACTTCGTGCCCGACGATGCCTATACTGAGTGGACCGTCACGGTCACCGCACGGGACGACACGCTCCACGAGGCCTTCTTCGATCCCGCCACCACCAAGTCCGCGGTCGGCGCATCGGGAACACACGGCACCCTCAACCCCGCAGCCTTCTCCCTCGATGGCTCCACCACCACCATCTCAGGCCTGTGGTGGGACAACGACTCGGTCGTGCTCTCCCTCTCACCACACACGACCCTCTCAGGTCACGAACTAAGCTTCATCGAGCTCGACGGCTCGGTCTCACTCACGCTCAAGACCGACTCCGCAACATCCACAACCGCCTCAAACACCCTCTCGTGGTCCGTGCCCAACCAACCCTGGCACCCAGGTGACCAACTCATGCTGCGCATAACGGAACTCTTCCCAGAGGTCTCCATCTCAGACCTCGACTCCCCCATCATACAGGGACAGTCCGACTCCTTCTCGGTCTCCACACTCAACCTCCTTCCAAACAGCAATTACACTGTCGAGGTCCGATCATCACGCGTCGACCTCGGGTTCGATGACGCATGCGTAGTCGGCGACAGCAACCTCACTGTTCCACAGGGGAGCCTCTCACTCTCGTGGCCTCTCACTCTGCACGCGTGCTACATACCGGGAGCAACCATCACCGCAAAGCTCCTCAAGGGCAGGACACCTTAGACACCGACTCCTTAGACGTCACCGTGGAGACCCCTTCCAGCGTCACCGTCTCCTTGGCACAGAGGGTGGAGCGCAACGGCACCTTCACGAACATCACCGCGTCGTGGACGGACCCGCACTCGTGCGAGGGCAACTACTACGTCAGGGTGTTCAACGCCCAGGACGTGCTGGTCAGGACCCTCGGCTCGACCTCCGCACTACAGATCACCACACTCGTCGCCAACACAGGCATCCTCTGGGACACGGTAGCCAAGTCTGACTGGGTCGTGAGAGTGACGTGCACCCCGACCTCCGGCTCGCAGAGAGTCGTCGGCGACGCTACCGTGCAGTTTGGAGTTCCCAGCTCATAGCAGGTACGGGACACACTCTGTGCGACGGCGGTCTAAGGCGCCGGGGGCCGTCCCGTCCCGGCCCTCTTCTGCCAGCGCCAGCAGCCACGACCTCAGCCCTCCACTCGCGGTCGTGGTGTCAGGGTTGCCGGGACTTTGGACCAATCGGGGAGGTGCGGGCAGCCCGATGATCTCTGGGGAATTCGTCATCAGGCCGGTGGGCGTGTCCTTGCAGTTGGGAGAGGAGTGTGAGAAGTCTGCACCAGGCGAGGAGGTGGCTGGTCTGCTCCGAGTGGGTGGGCAGATCCCTCGCGGTGGAAGTCGCAATCTCGGCGTCGGTTCGCCCTAGAAATCTTATGTCAAGTTGCATCGATCTTACCCTCTGAGAATTGGCCCCTTCTTCATGTCCTTCACACGTTTCCGCAAGAGTGCCAGGAGCAGAACCACTGTCAGAATCCAGATACCGATGGCTAAGGGCCAGACCTGCACTTCCGCGGCATACCACTCCTCCCTGATCGCCTGAGCTCTCTACCACCAAGCCAACGTCTGGAGAACTATCCCGGAGATGGCCGGGAAGGCGAGAACAGTAAGGTGGATTCGAAGAGTCGTTACTTGCCCCACAGCTCCATGACTTTCTCCCGCTGTTCCCGATTGTCTGCCACTGTTCGTCTTTTCGTTTTCATCTCAGGCAGGGCAAATCTCTGGCCTTATACCTCAGTGTTTGACACTCGTTACGACGCCATCAAGAGATTGACACAGGTTACTCATGGCCACCTATCAGCGAATCCAAGCGTTCCAGCAACTCTCCGTACTCCACCACCCACTCTGAGATCGAATGAACAGCCTCAGTTGGCAGCTTCATGCGCCCGGCAAGGTTTGAGAGATACTGCTGCTCTTCTTCACTCGTATCCTCGTCAGCCAGGACGAGCATGACGACATCGCGATAGACTAGCACGCGCCGCCCTTGGCACCGGTACTGCCTACAGCAAAGAGTGTCCGGGAAAATGGGCCTGTTTTGACGATAGGCCGAACCGTTTTGAGATGTGGTTGGGGGATCTGGTATTCACAGCATGTGTTGGAATTGCAGGCCCGCCCGCCTTCGTGGGGATATAGGGTGCTTCCGCAGCGCGAGAATCGTATCTGTCGAAGCTCCCGGATTCCCGCTTTCGCGGGAATTACGAGGGCTGATTGGCGTATAACCAACACACATTGAGAATACCGAGGACGATGTTGCGTTCCTGTCAGGTGGTCTGGCAAGCCAACGGCAGGACGGGGGGTTCCTTCTGACGCTGGAATAATAGTCGGGGCTGAAAATGGGACCATCTAACTTGCAGGGCTACCGGAGGCCGAACTTGCCTTGGCATTGAAGTGGGGGATGACGTGCTTGCCGAAGAGACGCAGCGTGTCCATGACTTCTTCATGGGATATGCCGCCCACCTGAAACAGGGGCATGACCTCGTCCACGCCGGCCTCGGCATAGGCTTCCAGGTAGCGGATACAGTCGTCGGGGTCGCCGATGCAGTAGCGTCCACTTCTTATCTGGTCTAGGGATGATGTTTCCTCTCGCTTTGGAGAGTCGGTCGCGGTGGAGCGGGTGTAGTGCCACTGGTAGTCTTCGGGAACGTGGGACGGGTCCTGTTCGCTCCACACGCGGACGTCCCTGAGAGCCTGCTGATGACGGTACCAGTCGATCAATTCGGCGGAGCGTTCCTGCACCTTCTTGCGCGACTCCCCGCAGATGGCCACGGTGCTCACAGCGACGCGGTTGTGGACAACCCCGGTGGTCGGACTGGCGTTCCCGATGCCGCCCCGGTAGGCTTGCACGAGAGGGGCCAGTCCTGTAGCTCCGCCGCCGGCCATTGCCAGGCAGCCCAAGCCCATGAGTCCCGCCTTCCTGAACGTGTCTTCCTGGCTGCAACCGAGCCAGATGGGCGGGTGGGGTTGCTGGACCGGCTTGGGGTGGACCTCGCGCAGGGGAATCTTGTAGTGGTTGCCCTCGTAGGTGAACTCTCCCTCGGTCCATGCCCGCGGGATGATTTCCAGGGCCTCGTCCACCATTCCGGTAGCGTCTTCCAGGTCTGTACCGAAAGCGGCCATCTGGTAGGGGTAGCCGGAGCGGCCTACGCCCAGGTCAACCCTTCCCCTGCTGAGAATGTCCAGGGTGGCGGTGCGTGCCGCGATGTGGAGAGGGTGCTGCACCGGGGGCACCACCACGGCGATGCCCAGACGCATCCGGCTGGTGCGCTGGCTCAATGCGCCAAGGGTTACGTCGGGGGCGCTGGAGTGGGACCACTCGGTACGGAACTGGTGGTCGGCCATCCAAACGCTGCTCAGGCCCATCTCTTCAGCGTAGGCCACCTGGTCAAGCATTTCCAGGAACCGGTCAGCCTCGTAGGAACGGGATGACGGCCTGGGAACCTGCATCTGATAGAACATCCCGATTTGCATGGTCACGCTTTCTGTTCTTGACTCCTTACCGGACATCCCTGCAAAATCTGTTCCGTGCCGGTGGAGAGAGGGTATCTTTCGCGCTACCCTGTGGATTCCCGCGAGAGCGGGAATGTCGGAAATTAGTTGGGCGTGTTGGCTTGCCCCACACTCAAATGCCGGCTCAGCTTACCCTTGCCGGATGTACTTGTCTACGCTCTGCTAGGCGGTCAGGGCGAGGTAGATGTCGCCGCGGGCGGTCCTGGAAGGCCAGCTTGGGCTTCAGAACCTTTTCCTGTTGGGTACTCATCATGCACTCCCTCCCCTGCATTGGGGGCATTAAATCACAACCTTTGCTGGGTGTCAGATTGACTCCTAAATCTTACACTTCAACGAAGGACTGGGTTTACACCTCCATTGCTTCACCCAGCTCAAGCCGTGACTACTGCGGAAACCCTCCGTTAACTGGGGAATATGACATGGTCTTTACGATGCACTCACGACGCAGGTCTTCGGCACTCTCCTTGAAGCTCTGGTTTGCCTCACTGTTGTTCACTTCTCCTTCATGAACCGCCTTAGATCGCAGTCTGTATTTCTCCCGCATGTCCTTTATTATTGCCTCTCTGTCGTTTACACCCTCCCTCGGGAAGAGAGCCGCCCGTAGCCTCAGCCTGAAACTCTGTTGCTCTCTGGTGCCTGGATCCAGATACAGGGATTCCAAGGCAATGAACGTGTCGACGAGAGGTTGTCGCGCCTTTGACTTAATCCATCTCGTGATGGGTACTTGCAGCTTTTGGGGGTCCCCTTCTTTGAGGCTTTTCATGGATGGGTATAGGGATACAGCTTCTTAGACCTGTTCGGTATCAACTTGCACTCTTTTACGTTCACGGAGAGCACTAACTTGGGTTACGACGCCACCGACGTGTACACCGTGGACGACGAAGACCTCATCAGGTTTGATGAATCTCCAGATAGAAACCCATTCGATTGCTCCGTTGCTTATCAAAGAAAGGGCGTCGCAGAACGTCTGTACATCGAAGTCCGGGAGGTCGGTACACCGTTGCTTATGCTGGAATACCTCCTCCGGCAGACAAACGAGTCCGGGTTCGCATACACGGGGGAAACCGTGCTGTCGATTACGATGACTGTCTTGCCACGGAGATCCACAGTCGGAATCTGACCCATGTACCCAAACAGTGGAGGAAGTTCTGCCATGGAGGAAGGGATTGGAACCAACCGTATGCCGGGACGCACCTCTATTTCAATGTCTATATGGAACCCGATCACTTTGTATTCGTCGACCTCCTCCTGTATACCTTTGAATAGGTTGCGCGCTGCCTGTTGATGGCCCCGCCCGATGGCGACCACCAATAGTCTCTCTGCCAGTTTTTCCACTTCAAAACCAGGCCCGTAACCTGAGACTGTAGCCATCGTGGCTGTCTGGAGTTTGGCGTCGTGGATATTCCCCTCCAGTGCCGCTTCCAGGACTTCAACCAACTGTTACATCAGTATCTTGTCATCGACGTACACACGAAAGTTGTTGGGATGGTTGGTGCTGGGGAGATATCGACTCCAATGTAATTTGAGGTTGCTTCGGAACCAGTTAACATCAACCGCCATCTTCGAACACCGACTCGTTATGGTTACCTTTGCGACCGCTTTTTCGAGTAGCCCGGAGATGAGATTTTCGAATTCAGTGATCAATTTGCCTTCCTTATGACTTAGGACTCGTTTCCCGTACCGATGTGATCCATGACCACCCGTTCCGCCAATATTCCGGCGGGATAGGCGAAAGCGTTAGCCAACTGCACTTAGAGGAGTCTTGCGGACATCGGGAACCGCCGCTGACGGCAAGAGGCGGGCGGCCCCGGTGGAAAGTCTGACCCTTGCAGACTTGTCGGTATCAAGAACAGCCACCCAACGGGACTCGAACCACTCGGATCCAAACTGTCGAACAGACGACCACCCCTGATTTTCAGATGCAAGAAAATGATGCTCCTGTAGTCGTCAACCCGCCTTTTGGACTATGGGAATAGACTTCTGGATGGTCGAGTAGACCTCCCGAGCCACGTAGCGTTTGAGACAGCGGATGACTTCGCGTTTGCTCAGTCCCTCTGCGATTCGACGACGCATGTAGGCCTGGGTGCGAAGCTCGTAACGTAGCCTCACCAAGACAATCCGATAAAGGACGGCATTGGCCTGTCGATCGCCGCCACGGTTGAGCCGATGCCGGTTGGTCTTGCCGGATGAAGCGGGTATCGGATTCACGCCGCACAGGGAGGCGAAGGCAGCATCGGAGTGAAGACGGTCAGGATTGCTTCTCGCGGCGATCAGCAGGGTTGCAGCGGTGTCGGGTCCTATGCCAGAGATGTTGACCAGGACCGGCGCTGTCGCCCGCGTGAGTCGGTGGAGCTCAGCCTCGATGTCCTGGGCTTCCCTGCTCAAGTGATGGTAGCGGGAGGCAAGAGAAGGGAGCGATCAGGTCGATTGACCTCGACAACGGCGTATCCCCGCGCGACCAGGAAGCGGGACACCCCGGCAACGTAGGAACCGGTGCCCTCGATTCCAAACGCGCCGATCTCTACCAGGTTACGGCACCATCGTTCGAGATCCTGATAGCCGTGTGTAGTCGTCTGCACGTGACGCTCACCGAGACGGACACCCTACCAGTCAAGGGCCACCGCCACATGCTCGTCCTTGTGAGTGTCTACTCCGATAACCACCTGACCGCTGTGAGTACTTTCATGACCGACGTCACCCATCATGTCCACCTCGTGGAGTATGACATCGACGGCTCTGTGAGCGGACAGGACTGCGATGGGGCTTGAATCCAGGTGTTCGAAAGTGTGGAGGGGTATCAGGAAGGCAATAAGACCTACCTCTACTCAGATCTGCACGTCGACAATCCAAACATGGAGCGCAAGGAACGTATTTTCTCGACCACGGGGGTCTTACTCAGGATCGACGAGGACTGGTTCGCCAATCCAGACGTTCGATTCGAGATTGCCACGGGCCTTCGTGACCCGCTTTACCGTGATCGCAGCATCGAATCTCGGGACCTCGATGTCAGACATACGTGGATCTCGGTGCGCACTGAGGCTGGGCAGGAACGTAAATCCAGCGCCATAGCAGTCTATGACGGACTCAGGCTTTCAGAGAATCTATTTGTCGACTTCGAACGGTACGCGGACAAACTAGTCGACGGTGCTGAGCGGGTGGAAGACGATCCGCTGGTGCGTACGAAGATTGCGACCCAGCTTCAGGAATGGGCTCGCACCCTTCACAACGACTCACTGGATGCAGTGGCTTCGGGCATCGGCGAGGTCCCGGAGGGCTGGCTTCAGACGTACATACCGAACTCTACGGTGGAGGCACTGCACAATGGTGCTCCCACAGAGGTGGAATTGATCGAGCCTATATATGCGGACTTCTTCGGTTCTGGCACACCCCAACTGCATTACAGGTACAAAGATCCTCGTGGTAACACGAGTGAACCATCGCCGATTCCTGCTGCCCATGGGCAGGTAAGACCAATCGGCACTGATTGGGGATGGACGCTCTGGAATCCCAAAACCGGGGAGTTTCGCGAACTCTCAGAATGAATGAGGTCCCTTCCGCACTGAAGACATGTATCTACCACTAATGTGAACAGTCTCTAGGCTGAGCGGAGAGACTCGGGATCGGCCGGGGCTAGTTGCAGCTGGTTTGCCCCGAGACCTTCGAAGAGCTGCTCGCGACAGGTGAAGACAAGGACCTGTAAGCGCTGGGCTGCGTGCGAGAGGATGTCGAACATGAGCCCCATCCGCTGGTCGTCGGAGAACACTAGCGCATCGTCCAGGATCACCGCAGCGGGCGCTCCCTGGTCAATCAGCATCTCGGCGAACGCAAGCCGCACAAGGACAGCGATCTGTTCCTGGGTACCCATACTCAGACGATCGAAGCTCTCCTCGTATCCCGCGAGGCGGGACATACTGGTATGTTCAGGTCTTCGTTCATGCCGATTTCGGCGTTCGGAAAGAGCATCCGCAGGTATGGGTGGACGCGGCCGACGACAGGGGCGAGGTAACGCTCTCTGGCCTCGCTTTCGGCGGCAAGAAGCGTGTCAGCGAGGAGGTCGAGGACCTCCAGTTCTCGCTCGAAACGGTCGCGCCGGCGTGTCGCCTGTTCGAGTTCGTGCTGGGTGTGTTCGATGGCCTCGTCAACGCCTGCGCCATCGTTGACTTCGATACGTTCACCAAGACGGACTATCTCGAGTCTTGTATCGACTCGTGCCTTTTCACGTTGCCTGATCGCCGTCTCCAGTCGTGAGACCCGGGCTTCCAGCTGTGACCTGGCGCTGGCCGGCCACTTCTCCTCCAACTCAGCGACGGCCGGCTCGACGAGGATCCGTCCCCGCTCTGGGACTGTAATCTCTACTGGCTCAACTGCCTCGATCATCGTTGGCGGATCTGACGGAGGGGCGCCGTCGGCCTCAATGCCAGCAAGGCAGCCGCTGGGTATGTCGAAGCTGATTAGAGTCGCTGCGACACGTAGCTGGGCATTTGACCTGTCTGCGTCTTCGGCGGCCTGGCGGATGCGCGTAAGGGACTCGTCCGTGACCTTGATCTGCTCGGCCTGACGCTGGACATCAGCAAGTCGATCCTGCGCGGCTTTCACATCGCTCTGACGGCTGAGCAGGTCGTTCAGCTCCGAGGTGCGGGTGATACGATCGAGGGCACCTCGCCACCTCGCCACCTCGCCTCCGACTCTATCGCTGTTTCAAAGTCGGCCTCGGCGCTGGTCGCAGCCTGGCGAAGCTCCCCCAGAGCCTCCAGCGATACTCGCTCGCGTTCCTGAAGTTCCTCCAGGCGCTCGCTCTCCTGTCTCAACTCTTCCTGAGCAGTTTCGAGTTCTTCCCGCCGGGATGTGCGCTCTGATATAGCCGGTCCTCCGCTCCAGCCCGTGAGCTACAGGGGAAGTGTGCGGCGTGTCTGGTCAAAGAACACTGGGTTGAGGTCGTTCACGGGGAGCTCGGCTGGAAATCAGCGTCAGCTGCCAGCAGGAAGTACCTGGAGGACCCCTCGGACCTTCTGCTGGCCATCGAATCCGCCGGTATCGTGCGCGATGAGAGGTACAGGAGATGACCTTCCACGACTACGCGAGCTGCGATGATCCCCTCTGTCAGGTGTGCGAGGGCTACTCCGCCGGCTATGTCGACGGAAAGTCCAAGACACTGTTCGAGGTCTCGACCAGCCGGCTGACCATGCGGCCGGCTGCGGGTGTGATCCATGCCTCGCCGTGAGGGAGCGGCTTCGACGTCGCGCGGCGCTGCAGTACCACCCAGCGCCATTTCGATTGAAAAGGACCCATTGCGGGTTCAGCGGAGGTGTGCCTTCACCACCGCTCCCGTTCCCACTGGTCGAAAACACCTGGTCCATGACGGCGCCTCCATGTACAGTCCGCTCCCGGTCGCTCCTAGTGATCGACGTTGACGTAGTTGGACCGCGTTCCCACGCCCGCGCTGTTGATGGCCTTCACGCGATAGACGTAGAGGGTGCCGGCCGGTGCGCTGGTGTCCGTGTACGTCGTGGCCGCGCTGTTGGTGTTGGCCTCGTACACCAGCAGCGTGTCCTCCCCCCTCCCTGGGCCTGCGCCGCAGAATACGGTAGCCGGTGATGAAGTCGTCGTCCGGGGCGGTCCAACTCAGGGTGATCGTGCCGTCGTCGTTGGCCACGGCCGCCAGGTTCTGCGGGGCCGGTGGCGCTGACGTGGGCCCGGCGGCGGCTATGGCCGCTGTTGGCGCGCTGGTCAGTGACTCCGCGTTGCCTGCGTCGTCGGTGAAGGTCCCCCGTACCCTGACGGTCTTTCCCTGTTCGGACGTGGTGAGTGTGTAGCTGGAACTGGTTGTGCCCGGCACCTCCGTGTCGTCGGGCAGCCACCGGTAGGCGTACTCCACGTTGTCCAGGCCGTCGGCGTCGGCGATGCCTGACGTGTCGGCGGTCAGGGTCTCTCCCACCCGGGCGGTGCCGCTGACGGAGGGTGTGCCGGTGGCCGGGCTGTTGTCCGGGACCTGCGCGGATATGACCGCTATGGGCACGACGGGTGCGCTGGTGAGGGACTCGGCGTTGCCGGCGTCGTCGGTGAAGGACACACGGGCCGTGATGGATTGGCCGGGGTCGTCTTCGCTCACGGTGTAGGCGGAGCTGGTCGCTCCCGCGATTTCGGTCGCGCCGGTCCCGTCGTCGCGGAGCCACCGGTAGCTGAAGGAGACGCCGGTCAGCCCGTCCCCGTCACCGATTCCCGAGGTGTCCGCCATCACGGTGTCACCCACATACGGGGTGCCCTGTATCACCGGTGCGCCGGTTGGCGGGGTGTTGCCGTCCCCGGGAGAGTCGCCGGATCTCTGCTGCCCGCTGCAGCCTCTCGAGCCGTCGACCTTGTGGCCCGACAGGATCCCCAGTTCCGGGCTGTAGAGGATGGCGTGGACGCTGCTGTCACCGGCACGGGTTATTTCGGTACCTCGGAGCAGACGAAACGACGACCAACTGCTGTGGTCGTGCGCTTCGACTTCGATGCCGTCGGTGTCCCTCTGTCGGTGGGAATCACCTCGTAGGCGAAGACCAGTTCCGCTGTGCCGCTGCCGGACGCGGACGGGGCGGAATAGTCCAAGCCACCCAGCCTAAAACCCACTCTGGGGTCCCCCACAACGTCGACCGGTTCGCTGAACGTGACGGTGAACTCGATCGCCATACGTGTCCGGGATCCTGGTGGCGGTGGGACTGGAGGTGACCCGGAGGCCGCCGACCCTCCTGACGTACGGTCGGTCCGGCACGGCGATCCGGAACACGTAGGACAGGCCGTAAAACGGTCGCCTGGGGGTTCCGACTAGGGTGTCAGCCGACAGCATGTGGCCCGTCGAGGTTGCAGACGAGTCCCCCATCCTCACACGGGTCGCACCCAGTGTGGCGAGCCCGCCGTCTGCGGTCATCGCCCCGGTGCCGTCGTACTCGCTGCCGGTGTGGGCTCTAAGCGTGCCAAATCTTTGGTTCCATCCTCCGAATATCGCGAGCTTATGTTGTCCCACGTGCCATAGCCGCCGCCGGGCCCACGTCAGCGCCACCGGCCCCGCAGAACCTGACGGCCGCGGCCAACGACGACGGCACGATCACCCTGAGTTGGACCGCCCCGGACGACGACTTCATCACCGGCTACGGTATTCTGCGGCGCAGGGCCAGGGAGGGGGAGGACACGCTGCTGGTGTACGAGGCCAACACCAACAGCGCGGCCACGACGTACACTGACACCAGCGCGCCGGCCGGCACCCTCTACGTCTATCGCGTGAAGGCCATCAACAGCGCGGGCGTGGGACCGCGGTCCCACTACGTCAACGTCGATCACTAGGAGCGATCTCATGGCCGTTCCACCAGTTCGGCATTGTCACTGCCATCACCATTGCCTACGCGCTGATTGCCGCCGTGGTGGTGGTGCCCCCGGCGATGATCCTGTGGGCCGCCTACCAGAACTACAGGCTGCGCAGCACAGTTGCCCGCGCCGAACGGGAGCTATCCGCAACTCCCTGATGGAAAAACTCGTCAGCGGATACTGCCGCTTCGTTCACCGACCCTGGTCTTCGGTCTGAGGGTTGGCCATGCGGTAACCGACACGTGGCTCTGTGAAGATGTAGGTGGGATTGTCCGAATCGTCGCCCAGCCTGCGGCGGAGAGTGCTGATGACGGTGCGCATGGGCCGCATGTCGGCGTCCCCCTCGGCTCCCCAGATCCGTTGCAGGAGGTGATCGTAGGGCAGCACCCGTCCGGCGTTGGCCGATAGCTCGACGAGTGTCCGGTACTCTATGGGGGTCAGCCGGACCGGACTACCGGCAAGTGTGACGCGGCGAGCGACGTAGTCGATGGTCAGGTCACCCAGAACATAGGGGCCTGCCGGCTGGGGCATCTCCCGATCACGCAGGGCGACCTTTATCCTTGCCACAAGCTCAGTCGGGGAGAAGGGCTTGACCACATAGTCTGCGGCTCCAGCCTCGAGGGCCCTGGCAACGACATGGTCCTGCCCGTAGGCTGACACGAAGATTACGGGCATCGAGAGTTTCTCCACGATGTCGTGCATCAGATCGACACCATCGATACCCGGCAGCATCAGGTCGAGCAGTGCGAGATGGGGTTTGTCGTCCTCGATCAGCCGGTGTACATCACTGGGGTCACCTGTCGCGATGACCGCATAGCCGACCTTGACCAGGGCGTCCCTGATGAGTCTGAGGGCCTCGGGGTCGTCGTCCACGGCAAGGATTCGTACCTGCTGGCCGGCCTCCCGCTGCCTGAGGAACCTCGGGGAGACCCGCATAGCAGGGGCCGGAGAGACGAACCCGGCCTCGTCGACCGACGGGACCGTCAGGGTGAAGGTAGCTCCCAGACCAGGTCCGTCGCTCTCGGCCCAGATGCGTCCTCCATGTGCCTCTACTATGCCCTTGCAGATCGCGAGCCCGAGGCCCGTGTCACCTCCCTGGTCCTCCCCCTCGATCCTTGAGAACTTCCGGAACAGGTACGGCAGGCTCTCGGCTGGAATGCCCCTGCCCTCGTCCGACACTGAGATTGAGACGTGGAGCTCCTCCCGCGCGGTGGCCGTCACGCGGATGGTTGAGAACTCAGGCGAGTGCCGCGCCGCGTTGACTAGGAGGTTGCCGAGCACCTGAGCCATCCTCTGCCTGTCGGCCATGACCCAGGGCAGTTCCTGCGGCAGGTCAATCGAGAGGGTTTGCCTGTGACCGTTGAGCCTGAAGGCGTCAGCTGCATCGTCCACCAGGGCATCCACGTCCGCGGGTTCGGGTGCTACCGAGAGCGTCCCCGTCTCTATACGGGCCACGTCGAGGAGGTCGCTTATCAGCCCTCGCATACGGTCGGTCTGGGAGTCGATGATCTGGAAGAACTGTCGTGCCTCGGCGGGGTTTAGTGCCCCTGCAGGGTCCAGCAGATTGGTGACCGAGCCCTTGATCGTGGCCAGAGGGGCACGCAGCTCGTGGCTCACCATCGCCAGGAACTCGGCTCGTATACGCTCGAGCTCCCGCGACGGGGTCATGTCCTGCAAGGTGACGACCAGGGTCTCGACCTCGCCCTCCTCGGAGCGGATGGGCGTGCAGTTCATCAGCACGGAGATGCTCCGCCCATCGGGCATCTCCAGCACGATCTCCTCGGCGCGCACGGTCTCCCCGCTGGCCATCAAGTGAGGCAGGGAGTAGTGATTCAGGGAGACCTCCTGCCCGTCCTCCCGCCGGACGGTCATGTCCCTGAGCACTTCCTCCACCGTACTGTCGGGCGCCCGCAGCTCGTCGAGGATTCTCTCCGACTCTCTGTTGGACGTTAGCGTCACGCCCGTCCTCGCATCGAAGACGGCAACTCCCACCGGCGAGGTGTCGATGAGGGTCTCGAGGTCGTTCCTGGCCCGCTGCTCGTCCTGGTACCGGCGGGCATTGGCTACTACAAGGGCCACCTGGGACGCGAACATGACCAGAGCCTCCTCGTCCTCCTGGGTGAACTCCTCTCCGGGTTCACTCCTGGCCATGCCGATGACACCGACGTTGAGCCCCTGGTGGAGTATGGGAACGGCGAGGACCGAGCTAATCGGCTCGGGCCACCTCCAGTTGTGGACACCTAGCGACCTCGCGTGAGCGTAGAAGTCCTCCACGCGCAATGGTTCTGCCAGCTCACTCATGTACTCGAACAACAGTTCCCCTTCCGGATAGGCAATCATTGATGGGACCTTCTCGGTAGGCAGACCGGTGAAGAGCATGTCAAGAGGATTTCCGGCCTCGTCAGTCAGCGCAATCGAGCCATAGCGGGCTCCGGTCAGCGCCCGGGCGGAGTCCAGCACCCCCTGGAGGACCGTTTCGAGGTCAAGCGTCTCGTTGATGCGGCGGCTCGCCTCGCTCAGCCTGGACAGCCTGCTCCTCAGCGCCCGTATCTCCTGGTCGCGTTCGTCTTCCTGTCTCATTCATAACCACCTTGGCTGGGGGCTTGTACGTCCCTGTGAACCTGGAATCCCGGGAACGGTTTCGGCCAGATCGCGGGGAATTGTACCACTTTCCGTCAATACTCATAATAACTCATAGAAATACAGTTCCTGCTCTCACGTAGATCTGATATCAGGTGTGTAGAATGCTGGCCAGTTGGCACGACCAAGCGTTAGTTGCGGAGATCTATGTCAAACCAACCTGCAGAACAGGTTTCCCTATGGATGAAGTTGAGGTACCCGGGCCTGATCGTGGTCGGAATACTGGTGCTGGCGCTCATCCTGTACGTCGCGCGCGGGGCTCTCTTTCCATTCATTGCCAGCATAGTCATCGCAGAACTCATCTACCCCTTTGTGGAGTTCGTAGAGAGATGGATGCCCGGCAGGCGAAGATACCCTGCCGTCACGAGAATTGCCTCGATCCTACTGGTCTACCTGGCTTTTCTGGCCATAGTCGGGGTGGTCCTGTACCTGACTCTCTCCTCGATCATCAGCGAGGGAAGCCGGTTCATAGAGGCTGCTCCGGAACTCTTCGAACAGGCCAGGACGACAGTGGAGGGTTGGTACGCGGAGTTCAGTGAACGTGTCCCCGAAGAGTTCATCACGCAGATAGAGGAGTTTCTCGAGTCTGCTACGGGTCTGATCGCAGGCGCGGCCACTGACCTCGCTTTCAAGGCGATGAGCGCCGTGGTGACCACGGTGTCATTCGTAATCGGGCTCCTGGTCGTTCCGATACTGCTCTTCTACCTGCTGAAGGATAAGGATGAACTGCTTGATGGAGTGTACTCCCCTCTCTCATCAAGCGCGAAAAAGCACACTCGCAACGTGCTGCGAATACTTCACTCGGCCATTGGCTCTTACGTTCGCGCTCAGCTGATCAGCGTCTCCGTAGTTGGAATCATGGTCTATGCGGGACTGACGGTTCTGGGCATAGAGTTCGCCCTCATTCTGGCGCTGCTGGCCGCTGTGACTGCGATCATTCCGATTGTGGGGGCCATCATAGGGGCCGTGCCGGGACTGCTCATGGCGTTGGCCAGTGACCCGGACAAGGTTCTGTGGGTGCTTCTGGTATATGTGGTCACCCAGTTCATCGAGAGCAACGTGGTGACGCCCCGGCTCCAGGCCAACGCCGTGCGACTTCATCCCGTCGTGATAATGGCGATTATAGTGATCGCCGCCGAACTGTCGGGAGTATGGGGGATGATCGTCGGCGTACCTCTGACCGCGGCAGCCAGGGATGTGTTCGTGTACTTCCAGCAACAGTGGAGGCCGAACGGCGAATTGGAAGAGCAGGCCACCGAAACGCTTCGCAGTGATGAGAACAGCGACTCGACTCTAGAAAGCGCATCACCTGAACCAACTACTGATTCAGTATGACCGGGTGCGATCACTTGCCGGATGGGACTGGATAGACGAAGCGGTCCAGAGCTTACCTTCCTGCCATGCGGCCTGCTCAGACTGAAACTGTATAAGGCGTAAGAGGTCTGACATCTCGACTAATGCAGGCGACGCCACTTCGGTCTTAACGCTGCCACAGAGAATCTCCCGGGCCCTAGGGAGACAATTGACTATGGATCACCTGATCGCAAAGAAGATATTTGGAGTGCCAGTTGTGATGGCCTCGACGTTCGCGTTGCTCGCGGCAGTAGTCGGACTGTTCGGGCTCGATGGCTTGTCCCCAACGACTGTCCAGGCCTCTGCTTCGTCTGACGCGACACTACTCGTCCTGGTTCTCATGGGCTATAGATACGGTTATTCGATAGTTGATCCAGACACGGGAACGGACTCACATTCTGCCGAAGTGCGTAACTACGTATCATGGATGAGGGTCGTGCCCTACGAAAACCACTCAGGGGCGAGTTCAATCATCAAGATTGATGGCGTTACCGATTCGGACGGCACGGTCTCCCTTGCTGAGGGCAGCAACGTCATCACGGTGGAGGTTACCGCTGAGGATGGTGAAACCACTCGGACATACACCGTAACCGTCGAGCGCTCTGCGGAAAAGTCTACGGATGCGACTCTTAGAGGACTTAGCCTCGCCGGCACAGACTTTGGCACTTTCTCGTCGGAGACGCTTTCCTATAGCGCCGACGTTCCAAACGACGTGAGATGGACCAGAGTTCTTCCCTCGGTGAACGATTCCGAAGCCAGTGACGTCATCAAGGTTGAAGGTGTCGAAGACACTGACGGCCTCATCTCTTTGGCATTGGGGAGCAACGTTATAACGGTAGAGGTCACCGCTGAAGATGGCGAGACCACCCGAACGTACTCCGTAACCATCAACCGCGCTGCGCCTCCCGCTTCCCACGGAGTACTAACCATCAGCGGTGTGGCACAGTGGGGCGAAACCCTTACTGCAGATACATCCGGCATCCGCGACGAAGACGGGTTGGACAGCGCGTCCTTCACTTACCAGTGGATTGCCGCCGACGTCCATAGGAGCACAGATAGTGAGATAGTAGGCGCCACCGGTTCCAGCTACACGCTAAGTGCGAATGATGTGTACAAGTTCATCAGGGTTCGGGTGTCCTTTACCGACGACGCCGGCAATGACGAGTCCCGGACCAGCGAGGAAACGGAATGGGTGAGATTCGCAATGCCGGGAGCGCCCGGGTCCCTGGACGTTCAACCGGCAGGTACGGGCGAATTCGCCGTATCCTGGGAAGCCCCCTCAACGGACGGCGGTTCACCAATCACACGCTACATTGTTGAATGGAAGTTGCCGTCAGCCAGTTGGGACCACACTCAAGGCAAGTGGTGGGATCCCACGTCATGGTTCGCTCTGACGAGCGCCTCCTCGACCTCCTACACCATCACAGGACTGGCGGTGGGTACAGAATACGTGGTGCGCGTAACGGCTTACACCAATGCTGTAGGGTCGGGGCCCCCATCCGCAGAGGTGACCGCAACCGCTGTCGCCCAACCAACCCAAGAACGGTCTGTAACACAGAACACTCCGGCCACCGGAGCGCCCACCCTCAGTGGGACCGCGTAGGTTGGGGAGGCCTTGACGGCTGACACGTCCGGCATCGCCGACCGGGACGGCCTAGACAACGTCTCCTACTCATACCAGTGGATCAGGAACGCCGGTACGACGGACTCCGACATCCAGGACGCCACGGCCTCCACCTACACCCTGATCGCTGCCGACGAGGGCAAGACCATCAAGGTCCGGGTGTCTTTCACCGACGACGGCGGCAACACCGAGTCGCTCACCAGCACAGCCACTGACACGGTGGCGAGCGCAGCCCCCACCCAGCGCCCTCTGGCCCCACAGAGCCTGACGGGCACTGCGAATACTGATGGCACTATCACACTACATTGGACCGCGCCGGACAACAGCTCGATCACTGGCTACCAGATTCTCAGGCGAAAGCCCAGGGAGGGCGAGAACACCCTGCTGGTGTACGTGTCCAACACGAACAGCACGGCCACTACATACACGGATCCTGACGCGCCTTCCGGCACGCTCTACGTGTACCGGGTGAAGGCCATCAACTCACTCGGAGCGGGTGCACAGTCGAACTACGTCAACGTGGACCACTAGCAGCGTGTCCGAGAAACACTGTAGTTGAGTGGACGGGGATATGATGGGCACAGTTCAGCAGGGTGGAGTCGCCGATGAGCAAGAGCTACCGTCCGTATGACCCAGACCAGCGGTTGCTGTTGCCGGCGGCATTGCAGGAGTGGCTCCCGGACGACCACCTGGCCTACTTCATCTCCGACGTCGTGGACGAGTTGGACCTGTCGGAGGTCACTGCTCGCTACGAGCGGGAGAGTATAGGCGGGCCACCGTATCACCCACGGATGATGGTCAAGTGATCGAAGACCTCATGCGTACCCGAGTCCGATCACCTTGATCTGACAAAGTAGTACTAGGAGGTTTCGTGCCAGAAAACGGGTGGTACAGGCGATACAGAGACGGGTCTCTGGTCTGGTGAAGCGGTCGACAGTGCCACGACGGGAAGGGACGGAGTCGGCTCGAGCGAGTCCTGGTCGCAGGACACCAGGGTAACTATGACCAAAGTGAGTGCCCCGCAGCAGACGGGAAGAACACGATGCCGCACTGTTCAGGCAGACCTCCACAGGATGAAACATGCCGACCGTACCTCAGATGCTACCGAGAAAATACGACCCTGTCAGTTTCCTGTACCAGACGACCTGGGTTGTCTCCACTCTTGACGTCACCCAGGCGAAGCAGGGCCAGGTGTTGTTTGTGAGACTCCCGACGCGGGCTGTTTCATGCCATAGAAACGGCCTGTACAATGCCCCGGACTCAAACGTGAGAGACGCTGACAGATGACCCGATCGACCAGAACACGCACCGCAAGACTTGCGGCCTGGCTCGTTCTTGTCTTCGTAACGGCGGTGTTCATACCGTCGTTCCTCGGCTGCTCCAGAGATCCCGGTCCTGACAGGGCTCTCAACCCCACCCCCACAATCACGCTAATCACTTCGACCTTCAGGGCCGCGACGTTCACCCCGGCACCCACAGCGACAGTGGCGCCCGAGCCGACCGCCACACAAACGTCCGTGCCCACCAGCACGCCCACACCCACGGAGATTCCGGTACCCACCGCGACAGCATCTCCCGCACCGTCACCGAGTCCCGTTCCCACCAGCACTCCACAGCCCACCCTCACACCCACGCCTACTCCCACACCGACAGAGACACCCACCCCTTCCCCTACGGCAACTCCAGCGCCCACAGCTACTCTAACGCCTACGTCGACTGCCACACCGGCGCCTACCAGCACTCCACAGCCGACGGCCACGCCACTGCCAACTGGGACCCCAACCCCAACGGCGACACCGACAGCCACACCGGTCCCGAATCGAGATGGAGAAGCTCTGGCGGCGTTCTACCATGCGACGGGCGGCCCTAACTGGGAGGATGATACGAACTGGCTGACCGATGCTCCCATCGGCCAGTGGCACGGTGTACGCACGGATGAAAGCGGTCGGGTGGTCGATATACGTATGCCCGATAACGGGTTGACCGGCCATCTGCCGCCGGAGTTGGGCTATCTGGACGAGCTGCGCAGCCTAACCCTGTATTGGAACAGGTTGTCAGGTCCTATCCCGGCCGAGATTGGAAACCTGTCCCATCTTCAATGGATTGACCTGGGTGGAAGCAGGTTGACCGGACAGCTGCCGAGCTGGTTGGGCGACCTTGACAAGTTGACCTATCTGTCTCTCTGGGGCAACCGGTTCGATGGCGAGATACCCAAGACACTGGGCGCACTGTCAGCCCTGCATACTCTGGACGTCCGGGACAACCGGCTGACCGGACCAGTCCCGCCGCAGCTGTCCGAACTGCTCGATCTGCGGGTCCTGCTACTTTCCTACAACCGCCTGGACGGGAGCGTACCTGGCTGGCTGGGCGAGCTTCCCCGTCTGCGCTGGTTGGAGCTGCAGGGCAACCGCCTGACCGGAGAGACGCCCAAGCTGGCACGAGAACGGACGCGTGAGAAGCTTGAGCTCCTCCCATGGGTTCGAGACGGTCTGCAGCCGGACGAGCGCTCGGACTACGACTACCTGGTCAGGCTGGCCGACAAGTATCCCCTTGCCATGTTAAAGGCGCTGGACAGGGACTGGCTCCAGGACGGAGTCGCCAGAACGGAGTTCGCCGTTATCGAGAGCCTGGGGCTGTTATCGGCGCCTAGCCTGGTTCGGATTATCGCCATGCCGTTCCTCGAACGCATAGACCCGGCAGACCCCAACGCCGCCGCCGCTTTGCGGCAGCTCGAAAACGACAGTAGGGACGACTTTCAACGGATCATGGCTCATCCGACAATAGCCGACGGGATAGACGATGAGGAGGCGAAGATCGTAACTTTGCTGTACGGCGCCAACCTGAACTGGCCGGAGTTGGTGGAGCCATTACTGTCAGGAACCGGCGTCTATCTCGAAGAGCGCACCATCCAGCTTCCGTTGGCGGGAGAGACGCTGCTGGCCATCATACGGGTGCAGGACCAGTCCAACCGATTGATGGACTATTTGGAAATTGGCGTAAGGAACATGGAAATGTTCGTGGGCGAACCCTTCCCCACCAACTACATGGCGCTGTTTCTACCCAGGCGCCATCCCGATGAAAAGCCTCACGGTGTTTTCCCCGGCACCCATACTGCCCAGTCTTTCGGGTATGACGAACCGTACTGGCAGAACCCGGACAGTGGAGAGATCTGGGCTGATCAACTCGCCCACGAGATCGCCCACTACTACTTTGGGAGCTGGTTTGGAGTCGGCGGTCGTACCTCCCGTATGCGTTTCTGGATGGCCGAAGGCTCGGCTCAGTTCCTGGGGAACTCCCTCTCCGAGAAAGTTCGCGTTGGAAGGTCCGTTGCCGCGACGCTGAAACCCTGCCATTCAGCAAAGACGATAGCCGAACTGGACGCTCGACCAGTGGTTCAACCTGGCACTGTTGCTGAACGCCGCGCCGATATAGCCGGCACTGAGAAGGATGGACCTCAAAACGTAGATGACCGCTGGCTCTGCAACTACACTCTTGGGGAAGGGCTGTTCATAGACCTGTACCAGGAGCTGGGCGAGGATACGTTCCTTCGGGGCATGGGCAATCTCCACCGCAAGACCCGGCGGGACGACCCGGCGGACGACTGCGAAGGAACATACGCGACCATCTGCCATCTGCGCCACGCCTTCCATACCGCCGTCCCGCCGGGCGACGCGGCGAGGGTGAAGGCGATAATCGACAAGTGGTATCACGGCGAATCCTGATGTCGTTCCAGCCGTTAACGTCTCTGGTGGTGGCCGTCGCCCTGGTCATAGCTGTGGGTGCCTGCACCAGACCGTCATTGCCGACGCCTACGCACACCCCAAGCCCGACGGCAACCAACACGCCAACGCCAGCCCCGACACTCAAGCCGGAGCCCACCGCGTCACCCACCGCTGCGCCAAGCCCGACCCCTACTGCTACACTCACTCCCAGCCCAACACCCACGCCGGAGCCCACCGCGTCACCCACGGCTGCACCAAGCCCGACGCCTACTGCTACACTCACTCCCAGCCCAACACCCACGCTGGAGCCCACCACGTCACCCACGGCTGCACCAAGCCCGACGCCTACTGCTACACTCACTCCCAGCCCGACACCCACGCCGGAGCCCACCGCGTCACCCACGGCTACGCCAAGTCCGACGCCTACTGCTACACTCACTCCCAGCCCAACACCCACGCCGGAGCCGGTTCCGCCGCCCTTCGTCAAGTGGCACTTCGGCGACGACGTCCGGCCCGAAGAGCGCGAGGCGCTACAGCGCGGGGTGCAGATGATGTACGACTTCGCCAAAGCGGTTGACCTGCCCAGGCCGTCTGGCGAAATACGAATCCACGTGTCCCATGACCCGGAAGAACTCGGCCGCGTCTACTCCGAGAAGATCGGCTGGGACGTTGAAAGAGCAACCGATTCCTGGCGCAGCAGGGGCGAGACAGCGGGCCAGGCCGGCCTGGGCTGGATGATGGTCAAGGTGAAGCCGCCCGATGCCGATTTAGACGACCGCTATCTGGCCCGGCTCAAATCCTTGGCAGTGCACGAAATGGTCCACGCCGCCTACCAGCATGGGCTGTTTGAAGGGGCTACCCTGGGCAGGTTATTCACCAGGGCACCACCATGGCTGTTGGAAGGGATGGCAAACTTCTACAGGATTCTGGCATTTGCCCACTTCGAGGAACCGGGGTTGTCTCTGGACCGACAACACTACATCCAGACGGTTCGGGGCGTAAGTCTGTCCCTGTCCGAAGTGGAAGAGTATCCCGGCGGGGCAGGCGGAACTTCAGAAAACTGGCGGTGCATTTATGGTTGTGGCGCCCTGGCAGCGGAGCTGTTGGCGTCGGACGTCGGGGTACGCGGTTTGACCGCTTTCTTTATCCAGAGGCAACCGGACGTTTCCTGGGAATCGACATTTGAGAACGCCTATGGGATAAGCGTGGACGACTTCTACCGATCGTTCGAGGAACATCGGGCAGCAGGATACCCTGCGCTAACGATTCCAGTTGCGCCGATACTGCCGGCACCTACGGTCGCGCCAACGCCGACGCAGCAACCCGGCGTTGCAGAGGTCAGATACATCGATGACCCGGAGGTGCCGTATCTGAAATGGGAAGTCGGGCCGGAGGTGCCCAACGAAATATATCAGTACTTCCGAAGCGGCGTTCTTGACATGCACCGGTACGCCTCGTCGCTGGGCCTGCCGCCACTGCCCGATTACGCTACGTTCTACGTTTATCACGACCCCGAGTCGGCGGCCAGGACCATGGCCCGGCTGGAGCGTCGAAGGCTGGAGGACGCTAGGCGGAAGTTCGCCGATGACGAGTGGCGCGGCGTTGCGGGGTTGGACCCGGAGAATGAGGACTCGGGCTGGATCATGGTCAACCTGCTGGCATATGTAAGGTTTCCCGAGGCGAAACTACATATGCGGACGGCCGCGCACGAGCTGAGCCATGTCTATCAGTACACGTTGCAAAGACATGGCCGTTTCGACACCACGCACCAGGATGTACGGGTAATCGGCCCCGCCTGGATCCAGGAAGGGTTTGCCACATTTCATTCCGAAAGAGCTCTGGCAATGGGGGGCGTTGTCCCCTATGAACAGAGCCGACAGGAATTGATACGACAGTCCCTCCGGGTCGATGTTCAGCTCGAAGAATCGGAAACCTACGTTGGCCTGCAAGCCGGGCCGGGCCGGTACGACATGGCCGCGATGGCCAGTGAGTTGCTCGCGGCGAAGGCCGGTGAAGAAACCCTGATTGGCTTCTGGAGACTGTTGGGGCCGGACACTCCCTGGCGGGAGGCTTTCGAATCAGCCTTCGGAATGACCATCGAAGAGTTTTACCCGCTGTTTGAGGAACACCGCGCTGACGGGTTCCCCGAACTGGGCCTGCCGGACATCGCTCCCCGGACGCCCCTTGCGACGGCGGATCGGGAGGCCCTGGCTGCGCTGTACGACGCGACCGGCGGAGTCAATTGGGAGAAAAATGACAACTGGCTCACCGACGAACCGGGGAGTTCCTGGCATGGAGTCACCGCAGACCGGGAGGGGCACGTCACGATTTTGGACCTGCGGGACAACCGGCTGAGCGGAGAACTGCCGCCGGAATTGGGCAATCTGAGCCGTCTTCGGGAGTTGAGACTGCGGGACAACCAGTTGAACGGCGAGATCCCGCCGGAGCTCGGCAATCTCTTCAATCTGGAGGTTCTGTCCCTGGCGCGCAATCGTCTGAGCGGGGCCATACCGCCAGGTCTTGGCAACCTCGCTTTATTGACGGCGCTACGTATCTGGGGCAACGAATTGAACGGCGAGATCCCGTCGACACTGGCAAATCTGTCGTTGCTGAGGAGTTTCGCCGTGGGCGGAAATGAACTCACTGGAGAGATACCCCCGTGGTTGGGCGACCTTCCCAACCTGCAATCGATATACCTAGGTGAGGGCCGGTTGACGGGGACGATCCCCGATAATCTGGCCAAACTCACTGACGTGAGCTATTTCAACGTCAACAGGAACCGGTTGACGGGGGACATCCCCTCATGGCTGGCCGATTTCCCTTTGCGCCAACTTTATCTGAATGACAACCAACTTACCGGGGACATTCCAAGCGGACTGTCCGATTTGCCGGATTTGGAGTGGTTGTGGCTCGGCGGCAACAGTCTCTCGGGATGCGTGCCGGGAGCGCTGAGAGACATTACGAACCATGACATGGAACGTTTGGAATTGCCCGACTGTTAGCCAATACGGCATCGGCAATGTTACCGGTGATGTACAACTCTCGCTCCCGAGTCGTTGGATATGAGCCTGGCACTAGCGCTTCCCATATGTAGTTCTAGTCCTCTGGGTCCACCCCCACGTTCAGGTAACCGGCCGTCGCCACCCACAGGAATGTATCGGCCGCCTCCTTGAGCGCGATCGTCAAACTCGTGGTGCTCGCCGTAGGAGTCACGCTGCTCGATCGTGATCTTGCCCTGAGCGAGCGGGTAGTCCAGAAACTCTTCGGCGTCCACTGAGTCGATCGTCACGCGGTTCGTGTTGCATTGATCGTCGGTGACGACGGTCTCCAGGTTGCTGTCCAAAATGAGGACGCAGCCGTCGCCAGGGGGTTCACCGTCAATGTCGGAATCCAGCATCGACGGATCGATCACTATCAGGTCTTGGGAGGATTCTGCGACACGAGCCCATAGCCACGCCTCAGCCGTCTCCAACCGCCACCGCAATCCCGACCCACACAGCTTCCCCGACGCCCGAGCCTACAGCCACGCCTCAGCCGTCCCCGACCGCCACCGCAATCCCGACCCACACAGCCACGCCTTTTCCCACGCCAACACCAACGCCCGTCATACTACCCAAGACCACTGGAACGCGGGAATTCGAGGACCCAGATGTGACGTATCTGAGATGGGAGGTAGGAGCCAACGTTCCGGACAGCATGGTTTACGACCTGCGCCGCGGCATCCTTCTTCTGGAGCAGTATGTTAGGTCCCTGGGCGTGCCGGAACTCGAGAACGAGGTCGTCTTCTATCTCTACTGGGACATAGTTCCGGCCATGGCACGAGTGATGGGCAGAAGTGAACAGGATGTGCGACAGCGCGACCGTCGCGCCGAAGCGTTCCTGGCAGATGATGGATTGGGCTGGATCTTCATAAATGGCTCGATTACAGAGAGGTACGGTGTGTCTCCATTGGGATTGACACATCTGGCGGCCCATGAACTGGTACATATCTACCAGCATAGTCTGGCCGCTCACAGGGGTTACGACCTCGACCATTCCAAGGTCCGGGTACATGGACCAGTCTGGCTCATCGAGGGTGGGGCCGAATTCCAGACGCATAGGGCCCTGACGAAAGGGGCAGTCTACTTTTACGACGAGAGGCGAAGGCGGTCCAGCGAGACCGCCAGCGCCGTGGACACCCCGTTATCCGAAATAGAGACTTATAAAACCGTTTTGGCGACACAGGGTTCATATCAACTTGGGGAGATGGCCGTCGAACTCCTGGCAGCCAGTGCCGGAGAGGAGGCCGTAATGGCCTACTGGACGCTGCTCAACCCGGAGACTTCCTGGCAGGAAGCATTCGAGACCACTTTCGGAATGACAATCAGTGAGTTCTACGTCCTGTTTGAACAGCACCGTGCGGCGGGATTTCCCAAGGTGGACCTCCCATCGATCGGGCCTCCCATCGAGGAGCTACCACAGGTGGACAGGCCGGCGTTGGTGGCACTGTACAACGCCACAGGCGGCGCCAACTGGTCGAACAGATCCCACTGGCTCAGTGACGCCCACATCGGGCACTGGCACGGTGTTACGATCAGCCCTTCCGGCCGTGTCACTGAACTGCAGCTGCCCCAGAACCGGTTGATTGGGGAATTGCCTCCGGAACTCGGCAGACTCACGGAGCTGAGTGTCCTGAGTGTCTGGACAAATGGTCTGACAGGTTCCTTGCCCATGGAGCTGGCCAACCTCACCGGACTGGAGTCACTCTCAGTGGGAGACAACCGTCTCGGTGGAGAGATACCTTCCTGGCTTGGCGGCCTCAGCAATCTTCGGGGATTGCAACTTTCCCGCAACCTGTTCACTGGCGAGATACCCTCGTCGATCGGAAATCTGCCGCTACTCTGGCTGTACCTGGCGTACAATCAACTGAACGGCGATATTCCCACAGAGCTGGGAAACCTCTCCGGTCTGCAATCTCTATGGTTGGGAAGAAACAACCTGACCGGTTGCATACCGGGTGAGTTGCGGGACGTCCCAGACAACGACTTTGCCGACACTGGCCTGCCTTTCTGCGGGCAGTAGTCGGGAGTTTCCAGCCGACGAAGGGAGCCTAGCAGCGGTGGCCCTGGGCAAATCGCCAGCCTGGCCGTAAAGAGTCTTGAGATGGTAATCGACACTCTGGTGGGCGTCCCACTCCAGTCGGCCAGGCCGGAAATCATTGCCGACTTTGACCACTGAATAAACCCTCCCCTAAACGTAGTTATGGTTGCCTTTTTGGATGTCTCTCGAAACAGGAAACATCCATGACTCAAGACCTCGCTCACGGGCCTCTCGCCGCCTTCGCAGGCCAGCCGGCGACCATGATCGCCAGCGCCAATGACAGGATCGCGTGGCGCTTCGTCGACTTCTTCGCCGTCACTAACCGAAACGCCAAGACCCGGTGAGAGTACTATCGCGCCGTCAGCCGGTTCCTGCACTGGTGCTAGGAGATAGGATATGAGTGGCGGAGCAACAATACACCTAGTGGACGGCTGAAGGGTCAGCTGAAGGCGCTCAATGACGGCCCGTTCGCCGCCTTCCACGAGGCCTTACCAAGCGCTATAGGAAGGTGCGAAGGATGTACAAAGTGGAGTCGTATTTGCGCGTCTGAAGGGTCTGCATGGTCGACGGGATGGGCATCAAAGAGGCGTCCTGGCAGTGCAGTGTGCACCGGAACACCGTGCTCAAGATGCCCGCATACTCTGTGCCGCCAGGTTACCGCAGGCACAGGCCACCCAGGAGACCTGAGTTCGGTCCCTACACGCCGGTCATAGACCGGATACTGGAGGGCGATCTCAACCTTCCCAGGCAGTTGCGTCACACGGCAAAGCGCATTCACGACCGACTGAGAGACGAGTACGACTTCAACAGTGGATACACGATAGTCAAGGACTACGTCAGGGAGCGTTGTCGCCGGGTACGTGACATGTTCATGCCTCTGTCCCATCAACCCGGGCACACCCAGTGCGATTTCGGAGAGGCATGGGCCATCATCGGCAGCCTGAAGAGGAAGGCCCACTTCTTCGTGCTCGATCTGCCCCACAGCGACGCCATGTTCGTCAGGGCGTACCCCACAGAGACCACGGAGGCGTTCTGCGACGCGCACGTGTCTGCGTTCTCGTTCCTGGGAGGTGTCCCACCGAGCATCGTGTATGACAATAGTCTACTGGCAGTGGCGAGGATACTGGGAGACGGCCGACGTCAGCGCACAAGAGTGTTCACCGAGCTTCAGCCACTTTACCTGTTCTCAGACAGGTTCGGACGTCCCGGCAATGGCAGTGACAAGGGGTAGGTCAAGGGTATGGTCGGGTACACCAGGTGCAACCTCCTCGTTCCGGTCCCATCAATCGACAGATCCGAAGCTCTCAACGCCCACATTGAGGACAATGCCCTGAGCGGGTGGAGGCGAATCTGAGGGGACACGCCAAGACGACATTTGAGCGTATGATGCGCCATCTCAGTGCCCTCCAGCCACTGCCGGAATTCCCCTGGGATCCGAGCGACCGACACCTGACCAGTGTGAGCTCGCTGTCGCTGATCCGCTACCGCACCGACTACTCAGTGACGGTCGAGTACGGATACAAGGAGGTGCTGGTCAGGGGATATGTGGACGAGGTGATCATCAGTTGCGGGACTGAGGTAATGGCCCGACACCGACGCTCCGACGAGCGGGACGGCTTCGTGTTTGACCGGATCCACTTCCTGCCATACCTGGAGCACAAAACCGCCGCTGAGAATCAGGGAGCGCCACTGACGGGATGGGATCTCCACGACGAGTTCGGCATCCTGCACCGCTCCTGGAGTCGCGGATAGGAAGACGGGGCAATTAGGGGTTCGTGCAGGTGCTCAGGGTCATGAAGACTCGCCGCGGCGACCGGCCTGCGAGCGCTGTGCTTCGACGCTGTCCAGCACCGGGTGCTTTGCGGCATCAAGGGACTGCCTCCCAGGCTCGACCGCAGGGAGAACGTCATCCCCATCGGTAACAGCTGCACAGGCAATACCCACGTCGCACTCTCACTGGGTTTGGCCGCCTGCCAGAGGAGAGTCACCGTGGTCTTCCACCACGGCACCGGCACCGGTGCTTGACCTCATCGGGGCCACCGACGAGAAGAGGCTGTCCCGCTTCAAGCTGCTGGTCATAGACGATCTGGACTTCGTTCCCCTGTTGAGGACCGGTGCCGACCTGCTCTTTGAAGTCTTCAGCCAGCACTACGAGAGGGGATCGGTGATGGCGACCTCCAACCTGCCGTTCGACGAGTGGACCGGCTTGTTTGGGTCGAAGAGACTCACTAGAGCGCTGCTCGACAGGCTGACACACTATATCCACATCCTCGAGATGAACGGTGAGACCTACAGGCTGAGGCAGAGCAGGGAGATCCGGTGATGCCGACCCGGGACTGACCTCCGACCCAAGTCCCACTCCACTCAGGGCTGACACCTGCGGGGATTGATCCACCCGGCCACTCATGCTGGTCAGTTAGCCAGGACCTCTATGCTGGAGAGTCTCCGCTGTCTGGTGCACTCTTCAACCGCCCCGGTGGTACCCAATTCAACTGCTCTTGACAGGCGAGATCCTCTGGTACGACCACTCTGATGTCCGGTTAACTCTCTAAGTTCGATCCCTATCGCAGTAGGTACACCGCCGTATCCGACCTATCCCGAATCACTGTGCTACCGACCGCCCTCGAGGACGTCATTCTCGGGGTCCTGGATAACCTCAGCCGTCCGCTGTCGGACGCCGATATGTCCGCTGTGGGCCACCAGGTGGACCTGAATGCCGGGGTCACATTCGTCAGGGTCAGGGGTGTGTCTGCAGACAGGGAAGCGCAGCGCACCCACACGGTGCTAGTGGCCGAGGGAGACCTGTTCAGGCAGTACGATGCCAACGAGAACCGGGTGATCGACAGGGATGAGGTGCTGCGGGCGGTGAGAGACTACTTCGAGGGTGATGTCACCAGGGACGACGTGTTGGAAATCGTCCAACGCTAATTCTTCTCTTAACCGGACACTCACCTGGTTGAAGACGGAGTTCGGAAGATTATGCAGGTTGGCGACCACGTTGTTCCAAGTCAGTTCCAGCTCGACCGTATCTTTGCGCTGAGGCTTGCTTTCTACTCGCCTGATCTCAGCCGTAGCTCATTGAGTATCTCCCGGCGGGCGGCATACACTGCCAGCTCCGTCCTGGAGTGCAGGTCCAGCTTTGTACGGAGCTTGGTGATGTTGTTGCGGACGGTCTTGTCCGATATGCCCAGGCTCTCACCGATCCGCTCGTTGCCGTAGCCTTCGGCCATCATGTTGAGGACCAGCACCTCCCGCTCGTTCAGTTCATCAGTCCGGTCCATGTCAGAGAGGCTGTTCAATTCCTGGAGCCTGCCGATCACGCGATCGACGGTGCTGCTCTCGAAGTAGAAGCCACCTCCGGCGACCGTGTGGATCGCGCGGATCAACTCCTGCCGTCGGACGTTCATGGCGACGTATCCTGACGCTCCTGCCATGATGGACGCGAGGACCTCCTCGTCACGCATCTCCGGCGCAACCATCAGGACCCGGGTTGCAGGACTCTCCTGTCTCAACCTTCTGCAGGTCCCTATCCGGTCCATGGCGGGCCATTTCATCCCCATCAGGACCACATCGGGCTTCAGGACCTCGACCCCATGTATGGACTTGGCGGTCAGGTCGAATACACCAATCAGATCGATTCCACAGCCGGACTCGAGGGCCCTGCTGAGGCCCAGACTCAACATGCTGCTGTCATCAACTATCGCGAGGCTGATCAAGACTTCCCCTGCTGCTCTCTAACACTACGTCCAGAACGAACTTCATGCTCCCATCCCGACCGTCGACCACCTCCAGTCGGCCACCAATGTCCTCTGCCAGCTCTCTCATCCTCTGCAGACGACCTGCAAGGCTCTCCACACCATCATCAGCGATGATGAGGGAAATGTTATCAACTTCCATGTCCAGCGAGATTTCGACCGCAGTCGCGCCAGAGTAAAGTAGAATATCCGAGAGGCGGTTTTGAAGTAGATGGTACACGCCTATCGTCGTGGACATCGGCACGTTGGCCGCGCTGCCTCCTATCGACAGCCGCACCGGTATCTCAGATGCTCTCTCAAACTCCGCGACCATGCTGTCCACGACCCTATCCAGCCCGATCTCTCCCCTCAGCGCCGGTAACAGGTGGTACATGTAGTGGCGGGTTTCGATCAACAGTTGGACGAAGGATGGAACCATGCCCTCGAGACGCCGCTGGAATGGACTGCCCTCCCGCCCGGCCTGCTCGGCATAGGTCTCGAGGTGCATCATCACCGAGTAGAGAGAACTCGCTATGCGGTCGTGTATCTGACGGGTGAACTGCTCCCACTCCTGCTGTGTGGCAGCGTGGTCCAGTCGATTGCGTAGGCGAGCGACCTGGATGCCCACCGCTATGTGCCCGACCAGCGCGTGCCCCAGTCCAGTCATCCTTCTGACGTCCAGATCGGAGCCCTCAGAGCCGATCAGCAGAACGCCCACAGTTGTGTTGATATCACGTATGGGGATCGCCGCATTCCATGACCGTCCGTCTCGAACGAACCTGACGTCCAATGCGGAGATCGCCTCGTGGACGAGATTGTCCCCTGGTCGTTCGTTGCGGCGGAGGGTCTCGAACTCGCCCTGCCAGCCCGCCAGCTTCAAGTCCTCGCCCCCGGATTCCATCACGTATATGCCGACCATCTGATAGCTGTGCCTCTGGCCGATTGCATGGGCGACTCGACGCATGAGGTCGTTCAACCCGGAGGTGACCATTGTGGTGTACTGCGTGATCTCAAGCATCGTCTCGAGGTTGTCGCGTGCGATCTCTGCGCTGCGTCGACTGCGCTGCAGCTGGAAGACCACATCCCCGAGGAACCCGACGACCCCGGAAATCACCACGGCGGCCACCCCCCAGCCGACCTGCAGGTACAGGAGGTTATCCACCCTCACTGACTGCTGGGGTTCCGTCAATCCCAGCGTCAGGCCGGTAATCACCATGGAGCCGACGGCCAGCAGCAGAGACCCTCTCAGTCCGAGGATCAAGCAGGGGACCAGGAGGGCAGTGGCCCAGTAGTGCCGAAACTGGCTGCTCCAGCCGTCGGTGACTGCGATTATCGCGAGCCCGCTGGCAAGATCCAGTGCGCCCACTGCGACCATCCAGAGCATGGTGCCACGGCTCCTGGCGAGGTCGTGCTCGCCTGAAAGGAATGCACCGAGTGCAAGGCCGTACGGCAGAGCTGTAAGCAGTGTCAGCAGCAGGACCAGGCCGGCGAGCTCCAGCCCATACGAGGCCCCCTGGCCGGAGTCGAATGACGGGAGCGCCATGTGCAGGAATGGAAGTAAACACGTCAGAACCCGTAGGGACACATAGACAGCCATCGCGCCGCTCGCGGCCCTCAGTCGTTTGAACGCCATCGGCAACCTCAGCATCAGTGCAGTAGCCACTCGCAATGAACAATGGGGACTTGGCGGGGCAACGGCCCACCGTACCCAAGCCTCATTATATTCGAGAGCAATCTTTCGGGACATGGCGGTCTCGAATCAGGACGCACGACCCTATTCGCTGAGGCTTCGGCTTCCTGTTTTAACCCGCGTCGGCCAACTTATGCCAGGCTCAAATTAGAGTCCCAGCAAGTGGGATGGGTCCAAACATTCATGGCTCTTGAGTGACCGTTGTGCTAACCAAGCAAGGGCCTAACCTGCCGGAACACACCCAATTGTGTCCAAGCCTCCGCCATGCCGAGATTCCGACGGGACATGGCGCCCATAAGTCAGGACATACGTCCCTATCGCCAATGGCGGGTAGTTAATATGCTGAGCTGGCCCGAGAGACTCGGGCCGTCCCAAACACTGTGGGTTGAAGTAAATCTGATGGGAGTACTGAGTGAGATGTCAACCCCTCAGAATCAGCATGACAGATGGGGTCCCGTATGGACCCCTTCTGATGATGATCCTCTCGACCTTTCGATGCCCCTACATAGCCATGGTCCGACATGTTGGGAGGTGATGGCATGACCCACAGGTCACTGGTAAAACGACCCTGGATGCCCAAGTTGTCGGCACGCCTGACTCTACTTGGTTTGCTTCTGGCTGCAGCTGCTGTCGCCGCCCTCACCTATTATCCGGCCCTGGCACAGAGTGAGCCAGGCACGATCGACAATCTCCAGCTGAGCAGCAATTCGCCGGGGGAGCTACGAGCGACCTGGGAGACTCCCAGTCCCACCCCAACCGATTACCGGATCAGCTGGGCACCCACATCGGAGAGCTACGTGTCCTGGCGAGACGACAACGAAGACCACAGAGGAAACTCTTATCCTGACAGCGACACCACGTCCCTTACCCTCGCCGGCCTTCCCGAAGGCGCCCAGTACAAGGTGATGGTCCGGGCGCGCTACAACGCGGGCCAGTATGCCAGCGATCCCTGGAGCGGCCCATGGACCGAGAGCACCGTCACCGTCAAAGGCCAGTCCGCCCCGACGCCGACTCCCGAACCCACCGCAGTGCCTACTTCAACGCCAACTCCCGAACCCACTGCGACTCTAACTCCGACTCCTGAACCCACCTCGACGCCGACTCCCGAACCCACCACAGTGCCTACTTCAACGCCAACACCTGAAACCACGCCCGCAGCCCCGGAGGGGACAGTGACAGGCCTCACCCTTTCCAGTGAGACGCCCGGAGCTCTCACAATCGAGTGGGACACTACATCGCCATCGCCAACGGACTACCGTGTCAACTGGGGTCGGGCTGACCAGGATTTCCTTTCGTGGAGTTCGCCGAACAAGTCATCGAGGGGTAACGAGTACCCCAACGGAAACACGAACTCCCTGACGCTTACCGGTCTGACCGAGGGAGCAGAGTTTAAGGTGCAGATGAGGGCCCGGTACAGGACCGGCCAGTACTGGTCAGGCCCCTGGACTGCCTCCGTAACACAGCGGGTGCTCGAACAGCCAACGCAGGCCACAAGCACGCCACAAGCTACGACCACGTCACAAGCCACAACCACATCGACAACTACCGAAGAAATAGGCGCCCCCACCGGCCTTATGGCGTCGCTCCAAGGCTCGTCAAGTTCGGCAGGTAAGAGCACATCGGGTGATATAGGAACAAGGAGTTTCTCGAACGGATTTGCTGTCAGGAACACCCAGACCCTGGCGACGTCGAGTATATATGTCTCACTCTCCTGGACCAATCCCACCGGCGGAGTGTCGCCCACCGGATACCAGGTCAAACGCTGGATCACGGATAGCCATCCGACGTTCTTCGACTGCGATCTATCCAGCACTACCTCTTCGTGCTACTCAGCGATCGAGTATCGCGACTCCCAGCTCACGGCCCACGTCACGTTCAACTATGCGGTGCGACTGGTGAAACGCGTCGAGGGCGTGGACCCGCGCTGGAGTCCATGGTCGGAAACTGTCACAATCGAAATCCCCGCAGGGCTTACGGCCGACTCATATCCGGCAGCTCCCACCGGGCTGACGGCTTTCGAGGTGCTGCACGAGACCGGTAATCCCAAGATCAGAGTCTCCTGGAACGCCGTGTCCGGTACCGGTACCATCACGTACACGATCTACCGAACCGACCTGAAGTCGGCGACTCCGACTCCCGCCGCGATCGCAACAACCACGGCCGCCAGATACGACGACACCGACATCATGCCCTACAGGACCTACCAGTACCGGATCACCGCCGTCAACTCATTGGACCTGAGTAGCCCGCTGTCGAAACTGAGAATAGTCAACACCTCCGGCCTGCAGTACGGAGTGCCCGACAGGCCGACCGCTCTCAGTGCGACGACCACGGACACTAGCGCGACGACCACGGTAGACCTCGGCACGGCGACCAGCTCCGATAAGTTGATCACGTTGTCGTGGACACCGGCGGTGGGTGGAGCGACGACGACGTATTATCTGATCGCTGCCGGTGTTGTTACTGAGGAGATGTACAGGGCGTATGAACACCCCGAAGATGCGGTCATAACGGTCCGGTTCGGCAAGTTATCCACGTCGGCGAGTGCTACCTTTGCAGTCCGGAGCGGCAGCCTGTACGCGTTCGGCGTAAAGGCCTGTAATGATGACGGGTGCAGTTCGCTGAGTCGGGGTCTGGGAGTCAACTTGATCGGCGAGCTTGATGCCGACCCCAACGCTCCCGGACAGCCCACAACACCTTCGACAGGTTGACCGAGGCTGTCGGGGGCCTCACGCCGATCGGCTGTCTCACCGGGCAGCTCACCATCCGATCATCTGAGAACATAGCCGAGAGCCTGGCTGGATTGGTGGGTATCCAGAAAGGCCAGCAGATCGGGGTCAACCTGGTCGACGTTCCTTCCGCCGCGGTCCTGGTATTCGATGACAGAATAGAGAGCGGGACATGCCGCCCAAAGTCAGGACACAGGGCCCTATCGTCGCGAGCCGGCCGGGAATATACTGAATCTGTCATACTCCGGGCTTCGGACTGGATGGAGTCATCGCGGTTTCCGCGGAGACACGTCGGCCGGAAGCCATCGCCCTGAACGTCAACAGCGACGTGCTGGGGGCGCGTCTCTCTGGACACCAACCCGCCACCATGATACCGACCGCCACCCAGACGGTCACACCCTCCCCCACCTCAACGTCCTCTCCGTCTCCAACCCCCACCGCAACGCCGACTCGGACTCCGACACTCACACCGACTTCCACCCATACACTAATACTCACACTGACCTCAACGTCGTCACCAACTCCGACCCAAGCGCCAACACTCACGCCGTCGCCTACGCATACGCCGATCCCTACCGATACTCCAAAGCCGACGCGGACGCCAAGCCCGACACCAACACCAACTCAGACGCCAAGGAACGCCGACCTCTACGAGTTGGTCCAGCCGCCGTTACACATGGCTACATCTGGTGGAAGTGGGACCACAACCGTATCGAGGGGTTCGAGGAAGTGGTGGTGGACTTCACGATCCACAACGACGTGGAGCTTCGTGGGCAGAACGGTCTCTACCTCATGCTCGTTGCCGGGGACCCCTCGGACGTCGGCTTCCACTTCGGCCTACAGACGGACGTTCACTCGCCCCAAAGACCCTCAACCGGGGGGAAGGGGTTGTTATTCTCGCGCTGTTGCATCCGCGCCTCTGGCCGCCGTCTTGGGCAGCGTGCCCTCTACCCACATCGGGCAGACCGCTCACGCGGTAGTTTTCCGGGACGGGTACGCGTCTTATTTCGGTTGACCTGATGCGACGTTTCCTACCCATGGAATCCGGGCAGGACGGCGAAGAGGACGTGGAACGCATGCTGTCGATATGAACCATCGGGGAAGTGAGAGAAGGACTCATCCCCACCGGCCAGAGTTTTCGGTGTGTAGGCATTGTCGTAACCAACAAAGGTCTGTCGTGGTTCATCTTCCACCAGACACGCCACGTTGGCAGCGGCATCACCTCCCGGGGATACATGCTAACACCTGCAAACCCAACGAACGAAGGAGAGTAAGAAATGAGAGCCGGTGGGATCGCCGGATGGTGGCTCGACAACTACCTGTCTGCGCAGCTCGGACGCAGCTGTGCAGGGACGAGAGGCCCACGCCTCCGCGAGAGTACGCTCCGCCTGGCCCGCATGGCGGCCGTAGAGGTGCACGAGGGCACAAGCCCAGGGGGACACGGTGCGGACGGCTCCGACTCGGTCCACCTCGTGTTCAGGGACGGGTCGGTACTTGGTGTGATGAGACAGCGACGTGCGGTGAGAGAGCTGACGGCCCGCCTGGAGGGAGAGGGAGTGGAGGTCAGGGCGCTACTTGACCTCACGATGGATGACTGAATCCCCGATTGAGCGACTACACCCGTATGACCAAGGACAGGGGCTATCGCTGCTTCGACCGGGTGCGACCGTTTACCTCCGCTCGGGGCCTGAACGACGCGAACTGCCCACTCTCCGCATCCGTTACGAACCCAACCAGTGTCCTCTTGCCCTCGCTCTCCTCTGCGGACTACCGAATGGCGTTGGTCCGTTTCATCATGGCGGGGAAATTAGACTGCCTCCAGCGTTGCGGCGGTCGTGCCCGGGTTGAATGGCGCGCCCTCAATACACGCCAGCCCCTGGCGCAGTTCAAGGGAGCGTAGACTTCCATCCACAAGCTCGTATCGAGGTCCGCCCAATCCCAACTTTATGATCTCGGCGACAACCACTGCCGCCGTGACCGCCCCCACAAATGACGCACCAGCGGTGCGGCCAGCCAACGTGGTGATTCCACAATCGTCGACCCCGGCTTGAGCTAGTGTGCGGTAGGCGGGATTCTCGGCCACGGCATCCGCATCGGGCCGGTGTCCTTCCGTCCCCCAGCGATGCCTTGCTGTTCGGCTGGCCGGGAAAGTGTGGGTCTGAAATGCGAGGTTTTCCTGGGTGCCGGCACCGAGGCCAGCTTCAATGACGCGGTCAAACCTGACATCTTCGAGGTCCTCTCGGACAAGAGCATTGTCAACGCCACACAATGCAACACGTGGCTCATCCCCTGCAACCATAAAGTCGCCCGCGAATTTCCGCTCCACTATGGAAGTGCGGAACCCGCGTAGTTCACACCAGGCCGCCATCTTTACCCACACGTTATCCCCGAATTCCTATACTGGGCTGCTTATCTGGATGTATGTGGGACAGGTGCGTTTCAATCGGCCCCTGCAGAATCGCCTGGATCCCAGCCCTAAAAGTCGGATCAACTTTACATAAGTTTTCCAGGACGAACCAATGCCATCCTCGTCACTTACGACGGAACTCCATCTGCACGCAGGCTCCCATCAATCAGTTCATCCAGGCGTCATCGTCGCCGACCAGATGGTCGTGTCAAAGGCGGCAGACCGGAGGCCCACTAGTTGTCCGTGTTCAGGATGAGCGTCACCTCGTCGCCAACGTTCCATCCCAGACTCGATCCGGACCACCGGTAGGTGTGGCCATCTCCTCCAACGAGCGGCGAGGCTTCACCTGACACGAAGGGCATCCCTCCGACGTGCAATGTAAACGCGTTCACGAGGGCACTGTCCAGTCCGAAAGACAGCAACCCGTCTCTTCCTGTAGCTAGCAGTCGGACACTGTGGGAGGAGTCGCCCAGCGTAAACCCATTCGGTGAGAGCGCTCCGACATTGGTGGACTGGCTGTAGCCCAGGTTGCCATCGCTGAGGCCGACCTCAAGGGTCGCTGTCCAGACGGAACGGCCCACCACCTCAGCGGTGGGCTCGCTGGTCAGGCTCTCGCTGTTTCCCATGTCGTCGGTGAACGATACCCTCACCCTGATTGCGGTGCCCTCGTCTGCCGAAACCAGTGTATAGGTGGAGCTGGTCGCGCCCTCGATATCCGAGTCGTCGGACTGCCACTGGTAGGTGAAGACGACGTTCGTCAGCCCGTCCTCGTCGACCATGCCAGACGTGTCGGCAGTGAGCGTCTCTCCCAGCTGTGCAGTCCCGCTTATGATGGGCAGTCCCGTCGCTGGGGTGTTCGGCACAGGCGCCACCGTGGAAGTGGGAGCGGTGATCACTATCCTCTCATTGCCCTCATCGTCGACGTAGGTAACCCGCAGCCTGATGGACCTGCCCTCATCTTCTTCTGTCAGCGCGTACTCGGAGTCGGTGGCCCCGGGTATCTCGGCCTCGGTGCTCCCATCGTCCCTCAGCCACTGGTAGGTGTAGGAGGGGTCGGTCATGCCGTCAGAGAGTTCTATGTCCGACACGTCGACCGACAGCGTCTGTCCCACCTGGGCCCTCCCCCTGATATCGGTGACGTTGATCACGGTAACGGTGACATCCAGCGTGCCGGGGTTCGAGACGTCGTCACGGGCCACAACGGTGACCTCGTAGACGTTGTCGGTATCGGAGTCGGTGGGACTCTCGTAGTCCGGGGGGCTTGAGAATGACAGGACGCCAGTCTGGGAAATGGTGAAGTCGTCGTCATCGATACCGGAGAGTGACCATTCGATGCTGCTGCGTTCGGGGTCGGTGGCACGGTAGGTGTGCAACGGGGCGGCGCCGTTCTCCGTGTATCCGAACCTGTCGGTGCCAGTGACCAGTGGAGGCTCGTTGACAGCCTGTACGGTGACGGTTACCTCGAGCTGACCGTTTAGCCTTCCATCCGAAGCTCTAACAAAGAGGTTGTAGACGTTGTCCCTGCCGGAGTCGGCAGGACGCTCGTGGTCAGGCACGTTCCCGAAGGTCAGTTCGCCCCGCTCGTTGATGACAAAGTCCCCTCCGTCGGTCCCTGAGAGAGACCACCGGGTGATGAGTGCTGCTGGGTCCTCTGGGTCTACGGCGGTATAGGTCTCCAGCACGCTGTCAGTGGCGTGGTTCTCTGCAAAGGACATACCCTGCCGACCGGATATCTCAGGAGGCTCGTTCACGTTCCTCACAGTCACCGTGACAGGTAGAGATGCCGTGTTGCTGATGTCGTCGGTCACCTGGATGGTCACTTCATAGACATTGTCCCCACCCGAGTCGGAGGGCTGTTCGAAGTTCGGAGGACTGTCCTCCCTGAATGAGAACTGCCCCTGCTGATCAATGGTGAAGTGGTTACGATCGGCTCCACCCACCGACCACGTCAACGTCCTCTTCTCTGGGTCCGTGGCCCTGTAGGTGTAGAGTCGGGATGTCCGGTTCTCATCCTGGCTGAGCGTAGTCGCTGAGCTGTTGACCGCGGTGATGGTTGGAGGTTCGTTGACGTCGTTGACTGTCACCGTGACCGGCAGGTATCCATATAGTCTTCCATCCGAAGCTCTTACAGAGAAGTTGTAGACGTTGTTCCGGCCTGAGTCGGCTGGACTCTCGTAGTTGGGCACGTTCTTGAACCGAAGCTGTCCGTTCTCGTCGATGGTGAAGTCTCCACCATCTGTGCCTGAGGTCGACCAGCGGGTGACGATGGTCGACGGCTCCTCGGGATCGATCGCGCTGTAGGTGGCCAGCACCAGGTCCGTCGTCTGGTTCTCTGAGAACAGGAGGGCTTGCTGGCCGGATACATCCGGGGGCTCGTTCACGTCCCTCACCGCCACCGTGACAGGCAGGGTAGAAGTGTTGCTGATGTCGTCGGTCACCTGGATGGTCACTTCATAGACGTT
This sequence comes from Dehalococcoidia bacterium, assembly GCA_965116405.1. GTDB lineage: Bacteria > Chloroflexota > Dehalococcoidia > Lucifugimonadales > UBA1123 > VXRN01. The sequence goes on along the minus strand of OZ220685.1, from coordinate 2,804,411 downwards.
GTCCCGGCCGGAGTCTGAGGGCTGCTCGAAGTTGGGGGGACTGTCCTCCCTGAAGGAGAACTGGCCCTGCTCGTCGATGGTGAAGTGGTTACGATCGGCTCCACCCACCGACCATGTCAACGTCCTCTTCTCGGGGTCCGTGGCCCTGTAAGTGTAGAGCCGGGAGGTCCTGTTCTCGTCCTGACTGAAGGTGGTCGCTGAACTGTTGACCGTGGTGATGGTTGGCGGCTCGTTCACGTCGGTGACTATCACCGTGACCGGCAGGTATCCGTAGAGTCTTCCGTCCGATGCTCTGACCGAGAAGGTGTAGACGTTGTCGCCGCCGGAGTCGGCGGGGCTCTCGTAGTTGGGCACGTTCTTGAACCGGATCTGACCGTTCTCGTCGATGGTGAAGTCTCCCCGGTCGGTGCCCGAGGTCGACCAGCGGGTGATGACGGCCGATGGCTCCTCGGGGTCGATTGCGCTGTAGGTGGCCAGCACCAGGTCAGTCGACTGGTTCTCTGTGAACGAGAGTGTCTGCGTTCCTGCAACGTCCGGAGGCTCGTTGACGTCTCTCACGGTCACCGTGATGGGCAGGGTGGAAGTGTTGCTGATGTCGTCCGTCACCTGGATGGTCACGTCGTAGACGTTGTCCCTGCCGGAGTCTGAGGGCTGCTCGAAGTTGGGGGGACTGTCCTCTCTGAAAGAGAACTGACCCTGCTGATCAATGGAGAAGTAGTTTCTATCGACGCCGCCCACCGACCATGTCAACGTCCCCTTCTCGGGGTCCGTGGCCCTGTAAGTGTAGAGCCGGGAGGTCCTGTTCTCGTCCTGACTGAAGGTGGTCGCTGAGCTGCTGACCGTGGTGATGGTGGGAGGTTCGTTGACGTCGGTGACCGTCACCGTGACGGGCAGGTATCCGTAGAGTCTTCCATCCGATGCCCTGACCGAGAAGTTGTAGACGTTGTTCCGGCCTGAGTCGGCGGGACTCTCATAGTTGGGCACGTTCTTGAACCGGAGCTGACCGTTCTCGTCGATGATGAAGTCTCCCCCGTCGGTGCCCGAGGTCGACCACCGGGTGATGAGTGCTGCTGGATTCTCGGGATCAATGGCGTTGTAGGTGGCCAGGACCAGGTCCGTCGACTGGTTCTCTGTGAACGACAGGTTCTGCTGACCGCTCACGTCAGGCGGCTCGTTCACGTCCCTCACGGTCACGGTGACCGGTAACGAGTCAACACCGCCGATGTCGTCTCGGACCTCGACCGTCACGTCGTAGACGTTGTCCCCACCTGAGTCTCCGGGCCGCTCGAAGTTGGGAGGACTGTCCTCGCTGAATGAGAACTGCCCCTGCTGATCAATGGAGAAGTAGTTTTTATCGACACCGCCCACCGACCATGTCAACGTCCTCTTCTCGGGGTCCGCGGCCCTGTAGGTGTAGAGGCGGGAGGTCCGGTTCTCGTCCTGGCTGAGCGTCGTCGCTGAGCTGTTGACCGTGGTGATGGTTGGCGGCTCGTTGACGTCGGTGACAGTCACAGTGACGGGTAGGTAGCCGTAGAGCCTGCCGTCCAAGGCTCTGACCGAGAAGTTGTAGACGTTGCTCCGGCCGGAGTCTGCGGGACTCTCGTAGTTGGGCACGTTCTTGAACCGAAGCTGACCACTCTCGTCGATGGTGAAGTCTCCCCCGTCGGTGCCTGAGGTAGACCAGCGTGTGATGAGCGCTGACGGGTTCTCGGGATCGATTGCGCTGTAGGCTGCCAATACCAGGTCCGTCGACTGGTTCTCTGTGAACGACAGGTTCTGCTGTCCAGATACATCCGGCGGCTCGTTCACGTCCCTCACCGTCACCGTGATAGGTAGAGATGCCGTATTGCTTATGTCGTCTCGGACCTCGATGGTGATGTCGTAGACATTGTCCCCACCTGAGTCACCGGGCCGCTCGAAGTCGGGAGGACTGTCCTCGCTGAATGAGAACTGCCCCTGTTCGTCTATACTGAAGTAGCTCCTATCGGCACCGCCTACCGACCACGTTAACGTCCTCTTCTCGGGGTCCGTGGCCCTGTAGGTGTAGAGTCGGGATGTCCGGTTCTCGTCCTGGCTGAGCGTCGTCGCTGAACTGCTTACCGTGGTGATGGTGGGAGGTTCGTTCACGTCGGTCACCGTGACAGTGACGGGCAGGTATCCGTAGAGCCTTCCATCCGATGCCCTGACCGAAAAGTTGTAGACGTTGTCCCGGCCGGAGTCGGCTGGGCTCTCGTAGTTGGGCACGTTCTTGAACCGGAGCTGACCGCTCTCGTCGATGGTGAAGTCGCCCCGGTCAGTGCCCGAGGTCGACCACCGGGTGATGATGGTCGACGGCTCCTCGGGATCGATTGCGCTGTAGGTGGCCAAGACCAGGTCAGTCGACTGGTTCTCTGAGTACAAGTGGGTCTGCTGACCGCTCACGTCAGGCGGCTCGTTGACATCCCGTACAGTCACTGTGACCGGTAGCGAGTCAACACCACCGATGTCGTCACGGACCTCTACTGTCACGTCATAGACGCTGTCCGAACCTGAGTCTCCGGGCTGCTCGAAGTTGGGAGGACTGTCCTCCCTGAATGAGAACTGTCCCTGCTGATCAATGGTGAAGTAGTTCCTATCGACGCCGCCCACCGACCACGTCAACGTCCTCTTCTCGGGGTCAGTGGCCCTGTAGGTGTAGAGTCGGGATGTCCGGTTCTCATCCTGGCTGAGCGTAGTCGCTGAGCTGTTGACAGTGGTGATGGTGGGAGGTTCGTTGACGTCGGTGACGGTGACAGTGACAGGAAGGTATCCATATAGTCTTCCATCTGAGGCTCTGACCGAGAAGCTGTAGACGTTGTCCCGGCCTGAGTCTGCGGGACTCTCGTAGTTGGGCACGCTCTTGAACCGGAGCTGTCCGTACTCGTCGATGGTGAAGTCCCCCCCGTCTGTGCCTGAGGTAGACCAGCGGGTGATGAGTGCTGCTGGCTCCTCGGGATCGATCGCGCTGTAGGTGGCCAGGAAACTGTCCGTAGCATGGTTCTCTGAGAACGAGAGTATCTGCGTTCCTGCAACGTCCGGAGGCTCGTTCACGTCCCTCACGGTCACCGTGACCGGCAGCGAGTCAACGTTGCTGATGTCGTCACGCACCTCGATGGTGATGTCGTAGACATTGTCCCCACCCGAGTCGGAGGGCTGTTCGAAGTTCGGAGGACTGTCCTCCCTGAATGAGAACTGCCCCTGCTGATCAATGGTGAAGTAACGGGAGTCGGTGCCGCCCACCGACCATTTCAACGTCCTCTTCTCGGGGTCCGTGGCCCTGTAGGTGTAGAGGCGTGAGGTCCGGTTCTCGTCCTGCCTGAGCTCCATCGCTGAGCTGTTGACCGTGGTGATGGTAGGAGGTTCGTTGACGTCGGTGACTGTCACCGTGATGGGCAGGTAGCCGTAGAGCCTGCCGTCCGATGCTCTTACAGAGAAGTTGTAGACGTTGTCCCGGCCGGAGTCGGCGGGACTCTCGTAGTTGGGCACGCTCTTGAACCGGAGCTGTCCGTTCTCGTCGATGATGAAGTCTCCCCCGTCGGTGCCCGAGGTAGACCAGCGGGTGATGAGTGCTGCCGGGCTCTCGGGATCGATTGCGCTGTAGGTCGCGAGCACCAGGTCCGTCGACTGGTTCTCTGAGAACAGGAGGGCTTGCTGACCGCTCACCTCAGGGGCCTCGTTGACATCTCTCACAGTCACCGTGACAGGTAGAGATGCCGTGTTGCTTATGTCGTCTCGGACCTCGATGGTGATGTCGTAGACATTGTCCCCACCGGAGTCTGAGGGGCGTTCGAAGTTGGGAGGACTGTCCTCCCTGAAAGAGAACTGGCCCTGTTCGTCTATACTGAAGTAGTTCCTATCGGCTCCACCCACCGACCACGTCAACGTCCTCTTCTCTGGGTCCGTGGCCCTGTAAGTGTAGAGGCGTGAGGTCCTGTTCTCATCCTGCTTGAGCGACATCGCTGAGCTGTTGACCGTGGTGATGGTTGGAGGCTCGTTCACGTCGGTGACAGTCACAGTGACGGGCAGGTACCCGTAGAGCCTGCCGTCCGATGCTCTTACAGAGAAGTTGTAGACGTTGTCCCGGCCGGAGTCGGCTGGACTCTCGTAGTTGGGCACGCTCTTGAACCGAAGCTGACCGTTCTCGTCGATGGTGAAGTCTCCCCCGTCTGTGCCTGAGGTCGACCAGCGGGTGATGACGGCAAACGGCTCCTCGGGATCGATGGCGCTGTAGGTGGCCAGCACCAGGTCCGTCGACTGGTTCTCAGTGAACGAAAGTCCCTGCTGGCCGGATACATCCGGCGGCTCGTTGACATCTCTCACAGTCACCGTGACAGGTAGAGATGCCGTGTTGCTTATGTCGTCTCGGACCTCGACCGTCACTTCATAGACATTGTCCCCACCCGAGTCACCGGGCCGCTCGAAGTTCGGAGGAGTGGTCTCGCTGAAGGAGAACTGGCCCTGTTCGTCGATGGTGAAGTAGCGAGAGTCCGTGCTGCCTACCGACCACGTCAACGTCCTCTTCTCAGGGTCCGTTGCCCTGTAGGTGTAGAGGCGTGAGGTCCGGTTCTCATCCTGGCTGAGTCCCATCGCTGAGCTGCTGACCGTGGTGATGGTGGGAGGTTCGTTCACGTCGGTGACTGTCACCGTGACCGGCAGGTATCCGTAGAGCCTTCCATCGGATGCCCTGACAGAGAAGTTGTAGACGTTGTTCCGGCCGGAGTCGGCGGGACTCTCGTAGTTGGGCACGCTCTTGAACCGGAGCTGACCGTTCTCGTCGATGATGAAGTCTCCTCCGTCTGTGCCTGAGGTCGACCACCGGGTGATGATCGCTGACGGCTCCTCGGGATCGATTGCGTTGTAGGTCGCCAACATGAGGTCTGTCGACTGGTTCTCTGTGAACGAAAGCACCTGCCTCCCGGTTAGGTCTGGAGGCTCGTTCATGTCGGTGACCTTGACCTTGATGGGGAGTGAGGCGGTGTTGGACCCGTCGTCACGGGCCTGGACCGTAACGTCATACACGTTGTCCCCGCCGGAGTCCTCGGGCTCCTCGAAGTTCGCGAAGTTCTTGAAAGTGACGTTTCCCTCGTAGATGGCGAAGAGGTTGCCGTCAGCTCCAGAGAGTGCCCACGTAATTTCGCTCCTCTCGGGATCGGTGGCCCTGAACGTGTAGATCGCTGCAGTGCCGTTCTCCCTGGCGGTGAAGTCGGTCCTGCTGGTGGTGGTGATAGTTGGCGGCTCGTTCACGTCGGTCACGGTCACCGTGACCGGCAGGTATCCGTAGAGCCTGCCGTCGAATGCTCTTACCGAGAAGTTGTAGACGTTGTCCCTGCCGGAGTCGGCGGGACTCTCGTAGTTGGGCACGTTCTTGAACCGGAGCTGTCCGTTCTCGTCGATGGTGAAGTCTCCCCCGTCGGTGCCAGATGTTGACCAGCGGGCGATAACGGCGATCGGATCCTCGGGGTCGGTCGCACTGTAGGTGGTCAGTACCTGGTCGGTGGCGTGGTTCTCCGGGAACGACAGGTTTTGCCGACCGGTTACGTCCGGCGGCTCGTTCACGTCCCTCACCGTCACCGTGACGGGAAGCGACTCTGTGTTGGCCCCATCGTCCGTCGCCTGGACCAGAACGTCATAGACATTGTTCCCGCCCGAATCGCCGGGACGTTCGAAGTCGGGTGGACTGTCCTCCCTGAACGAGAACTGACCACGCTCATCTATGGTGAAGAGTCGCCCGTCAGTGCCACCCACCGACCAGCTCACCGTGCTGCGCTCAGGGTCCGTGGCACGGTAGGTGTACAGACGCGAGGTCCGATTCTCATCCTGGCGCAGCGCCGTCGCTGAGCTGCTGACCGTGGTGATTGTGGGGGCCTCGTTAACAGGCGTCACTGTGACCGTCTCGTCGAAGCTGCCATATAACCGGCCGTCGGAAACCTGTACGGTGAAGAAGTAGGTGTTGTCGCGGTTCGAGTCGGCGGCACTCTCGTGGTCAGGTACGTTCTTGAAACGCAGTTCCCCCTGCTCGTTGATGACGAAGTCGCCACCGTCGGTACCGACGGTGCGCCAGTTGGAGACCGTGGTACCCTCTGGGTCGGTGGCGGAATACCTGGCGAGCACCAGCGACGCGTCGAGGTTCTCCGGCACGCTGCCGGGAGGGCTGCCAAGCCGTCTGATCTCCGGCGCCTCATTCACATCAGTGACCGTTACGGTCACGTCCACGCTGTCGGTGAGTTCCTGTTCGTCGGTAACGATAACCGTTATCTCGTAGTCATTGTTGCGGTTGGCGTCGGCTGGACTCTCGAAGTCCGGCGGACTATGGAAGGTCAGCACGCCGCTGGAGTTGATTTCGAAGTCATTACTGTCCGCGCCGGTCAGTGACCAGCTGAGTGGCCTCCCCTGGGGATCGGTGCCGCGGAAGGTGTGAACGGAGCCTGTCCCGTTCTCCCGGTACGGCGACGGGTTACTCGTGGTGGTGATTGTCGGCTCTTCTGCGCCAGCCGCGTTGGTCACCCTGACAGTTACATCCAGGGCGCCAATGAGATCTCCATCGAAAGCCTGGACTCGCACAAGGTATTCGTTGTCCTGGTTGGCGTCTGCTGGAATCTCGAAGTCGGGTACATTGGCGAAGGTCAGGACACCTGTTTCGCTGATGTCGAAGTCGTCGCTATCTGTCCCGCCAACCGACCAGGAAATGGCGTCTCGTTCTGGGTCCGTGGCGCGGTACGTGGCCAGCGAGTGGGTGCCGTTTTCGGGGTAAGTGAGGGACTGGGTGCCCGTTACAGTGGGCGCTTCGTTCACGTCGTTCACCATGACCTTAACGTCCAGCCTGCCCTGCATCCCTCCTTGCTCCGTGGCCACGACCGTCACCAGGTACTCGTTGTTGCGGTTGGAGTCGACGGGACTCTCGTAGTCTGGTGTGCTGCTGAAGGTCAGTACGCCCGTACTTCCGTCGATGTTGAAATCGCCACTGTCGGCGCCCGAGAGGCTCCAGTTGAAGGTAGAATTGACACCCTCCGGGTCGGTGGCGAAGTAGGTGGCCACGTCGCCGGTGCCGTTTTCGTCATAGTCGTCTGCCTCGGCGGGCCCGAGAATTTCAGGGGGCTCGTCAACGTCGTTTACCGTGACCGTCACGATGATCGTGTCGTCGACAGTCGTTTCAGCGTTGCCGTAGATGTCCTTGCCGTCGGTGACCGACATCGAGAATGAGTAGACGCTTCTGCTTTCGTGGTCCAGTGCGCCATTGGTGCGTAGCTGACCGCTAGTCGCAACAACGTCGAAGAGTGCCGCGTCCGTCCCGGAGATGGAGTACGTGAGCCGGTCACTGTCGGCATCGGTGGCCGCTACCGGGTCGCCAAAGTTCCTTCCCGAGGATGTGTTCTCGTCCACGCTGCGTGTGCCGACTTCAGTCGTAGGAAACTCAGGTGGGCTGTTTGGCTGGACTATAGGGACTGGCTCGGCCGAAAATCCTGTCACGTAGTTGCCAACCGTGTCCTTTAGCGGAGTTGCGGACGCCTCTCTGAAGGAGACAATAATCTGATCGTTTGCCGAAACGACCTCAGAGAGCGTCAGGATTGAGTGCTTGCCCTGGATCGCCATCGAGCTAACCGTGATCCGTCTTCTGTTAACTCTGTCAAGAACAGTAAAGCCCGAACCGTGGGGGGGAAATGATACTTCGTCCAGGGCCTCGCTCCATGTCACCGTCAACTCGCTCTGATTTGCGAGCATGCCCACAGAGACCATGACTGGACGAACGGCATCAATCAGGTGTCCGGCCTGAGGGTCAAGTCCCACGCGTGCAGGAGATACCGCCTTGGTTGAGGCGTAGCGGACCGAGCCCTCTATCTGTCCCTGAACGATGCTGATGCCGTCGGCATCAGTCTCACCTTCGGTTAACGGGTAGTGAAAAGCGACAGAGTTCGTGCCTGTACCACTGTGGTAGACTGCGCTCCGCCTATGCTCACCAATCAGCATTTCAATTGTCGAGGCGCGGCTCACGAGCACGGGTTCGCTGAATGTCACTGTCGCCTCGATCACGTCCCGCGATGCGGAGCCATCTTGCCAGATGTAAGTCTTGTCAGGCCCTGGATCTGAGGTGAAGGCGACTTGAGTAGAATCGTTGCGAACTATCTGGGCGGAGAAGTTCGCCGCCCTGTTCCCGGCGAGGTCTTCTAGGGGGCTCGCTGATGATCCGGTCGGGGCCGTGTAGCTGACAGTCACTACATCGGTTGGGGTCACGGCCACCTCTGGCGCGAGTGTCACGACATTGTCAGAGACACCCACATCAAACGAGCGACTCTGACTGTTGACAGTGAGGTTGAACGTGCTGGTCGCCGGCACCGAGGACTCAGCGAGCGCTTCGCTGTAGGTGAGCCGCAACCCTGAATTGGTGTTGTCGACCCGGGCCGTCAGCAGCGCCGGCGCAGTCGCGTCAGTAGCGGTCGTGGTGACCGTTGTCTCTGTTGCCGCCCCGTCGCCATTGTGATTGTAGGCCAGCACCCGAAGCGTTTGGCTCACATTGTTCGCTAATCCGCTGATCGTCTTCTGCAGATCCGTGAGGTCTGTGACCACCGTCCCCCGCGAATGGCTGTACTCCTGGGAGCCGGACTTCCACTGGATCCTGTAGCCTTCTATCAGAGAACCGCCGTCGTCGAGTGGCTCCTGCCACGATACCGTCAACTTCCCACTTCCAACCGCAGTGGCAGACACGTCCGTCGGCGCCTCGGGCACGCAGCCGCCGTCGCTCCAGGGAATGCGCGTGACACCGTCGCCGAATGCCGAATTTGTCGCCTTCCGGTCGTCGCAATAGCCGCCGAATGCGTTCCGAAGCTGGTAGATGATGCCAGCCCGGTCTTCTTCGCGTTCAATTCCCTTCGTTTCTGCCCAGAGGCGGTCCAGGTCGAGATCGCCGTCAGCGTCTTCGTACGTATCGGAGAGCCAGGACGCCATGTCTCCCACGGCCGCGCTCCTGACGACGGCCAGAGCCTGGGCGCTGTTGGTGTCGGTGATGAGTGTGCATCGTTTCCAATAGAAGGACGACTCGACAAGCTCGTCACCGAGCGTGACAATTGACAGCGCATCGGCATACAGCTCAGATGGCACGCAACCCTTCTGCCACAACTCGGAGCGAGTTAACAGCCGGTAGGTGGGAGTGAGCAATCCATAAAAGTACAGGTGAGCGATACCCAACGGGCCGGGTGTAGGAGCAATGCCGTTCACAAGTGTGTAGACATGTGCCAGTTCGTGGACGATGGTATAGATAATCAGGCGATCGTACCTTCCAATCCAGACATCGTAATAGCGGTCGCCCACAAAGCACTTCCTGAGGCTCCCCACCGACCGGCACGAGATACCGACTGCACCGCCACCATTAAGTGCATAAAATTCAACGGTAACATTCTGGTCCGTGATGTAGTCCCACGTGTCACGTAACCAGGGGTGCGAGTCTTCGAAAAACTCGATGACTTCTTTCTCGATGAACTCGTATGGCTGTGCAAGGGGCGCCTGGGGCGTACCGGTGGCTTCATCCGACGGGTCGCTGTCCCCACTGGCATTCACGGCAGTTACCCGCACCGTGTATTCGGTGCCGTTGGTCAGGCCAGTGATCGTGTCGCTGTAACGCTTTTTGGACTGGGTCGATTGAAAGGGTACTGTGCTGGTTGCCTCATCGATTGAGATCTGTCGGGATGAGTCGAACTCTTCGCTTCCCGACTTCCACTGGATCTTGAACGAGGTGGCAGACGTCGTGTCTGATGAAGACCAGCGCACCTCAAGCTGTCCGCTCCTGTAGGTGTATACCTCCACATCTGTTGGCGCATCGGGTACGTCGGCTTGAGCGAGGACCTCGTTTGCCGCGGCCATGAAGGCTGCGACAGAGGCAGCAAGCGCCAGGACGTAGAGGACACCCGGAAAGAGCCGGAGTTCACGCGATTTCATCGACGGCATCACGCCGGCTTCCGAGGCGGTGACGGCCGGATGCTCTCTAAAGAAGTACGATGCAGTTACCTTTCTTCAACAGAACTGGTACCTGATGCATGTGCGGAGTTTCCAGTTTGTTACCAAGTGAGTCGATTCCGGGAGTTTCACAGCCAAGTTGCGACAACCGGCTCGATGAGTGAGCTGCGGAGAGTTTGGTGAATGTCGACGACATCGCCCTGGTTACGCTATCAGTCATAATTACAGCTACATTCCGCCCCAGATCTGATATTAACTTCCGTGCCTTACCTGATTCGTCGCAAGTGACTATAGCAGACTTGTCTTTCCCCCGCATAATGCGTGAGGATTTCGAAGTATCGGAAAAGCCGATTTCACGCTTTCTTGATGGAAACCGCTATGGCTGAAATCGACACCAGTTGGTGCGAGCGACTGAAGGTCTCTTCGCGGCCCTGGCAGCAGGATCAGTGCTCCGGTAATCAGCTCATAGCGCTTTTCGACGGACACGCCGATGTATTCCTGGTTGGTGGACCTGATCGCGGGATTGGGGCTGGTTATACTCGCGCTCCCATGTCGGTTCTACAACCGAACGATTTCGACCCTTCTGTTGGGGTAAGTCTGGGTAGCTGGCTCCTGAAGCACCTGAGCGCCTCGTGGAGAGCATGGAGTGGACATGAGGTACAGGCGAGGCGCGCATGGACTGTCGCCACATTCTGAGATCTCTGGTGCGCAAGCCCGGTGCGTTCGTGCGATACAGCTCTTCTAACCGCAATAGATGCGCCGCATCCCTTGAGATGGTGAATCAGACAACCAACTGAAGGACAACAGGCCCAGCGCCAGTTGTGATTGAATGCCAACCAAGCGACTGAAAAGGTTCTAGCCCCACTTGCTATAATCGGCGGCAGCAATTGAGGAGGCCGGGCTGACAATGGACTTGGAATTGAACGGCAAGGTAGCGATTGTGGGCGGCGCCAGCAAAGGTCTGGGACGCGCGTGCTCGGAGGTGCTGGCAGAGGAGGGCGCGCGGGTGGCTATGTGTGCGCGCACGGCGTCAGACCTGGAACGGGCGGCGGGCGAGATACGAGACGCTACGGGAACAGAGATTTTCACCTTTGCCGGCGACCTGGACAGGGAAGAGACCATAGCCGAACTGGTGGCAGGCACGGTGGAACGCTTCGGGCGTCTGGACATCATGGTGAACAATTCCGGGGGGCCGCCGCAAGCCTACGCCAAGGACTCCACCGAAGAGCTGTGGCAGGTGTCGGCGAATCGCTCGCTCTTCTTCTTCGCGCGGATGACGCGGGAGGCGCTGCCGCATCTGCGGGCACAGGGTGGCGGACGCATCATCAACATCCTGGCCAGCACGGTCTATACGCCGATACCGAACCTGGCGCTGTCGGCGGCAACGCGGATGGGCGTCATCGGGTTTATGAAGAACCTCGCCGACGACATCGGGCACGAGAACATACTCATCAACAACGTGTGCCCCGGAAGCATCATGTCGGAGCGGATGATGGAGAACGTGGAGGATCGGGCTCGGACGCAGGGGATTTCCATTGAAGACGCTCTGGAACAGCGGGCGGAACAGACGGCATTGAAGCGTATCGGTGAGCCGCGGGAACTGGCATACCTGGTAGCGTTCCTGGCGTCGTCGCGGTCGAGCTACATCACGGGCACGACGATGCTGGTGGACGGCGGGCTGGTGCGGTCGGTGATGTAGATCACTCTCTCCCCCGGATCAAGTCCCGGGCAGGCTCTGGCCCTCTCACGCCAAGGGAGAGAGTATCGGCGAAGCGCCGGTGTCAAGGCCGGCATTCACGCTGCCGCCAAGTAAATGGAACGCGGCAATCGCCAAAGCCGCAATGGTTGGTGATAGGGCCAGGGGCGCATTCTCCGACCTCGCGCCTGTCTATCCGTCCAACTGGCAGGATGGAGTACGGCGCGCTGCAGAAGAACGCCTCGTACGAGGTGTAGAGGTCGTACGGCTGGAGGTCGTCCTCGACGGCGGGGATTCCCAGCGTGTCAGCAATCTCCATGACCGTCATTCGAGACACGCCCTGAAGTTAGGATAAGTCCATGACTGGTGGCCTCCGACTAAACTGATACAGGCCCGGGTATCCGCCAGGACTACAACCAACCTGCCAACTCTCAGCTATAATGGCGCCGACTCTACCGCTGGAGAGGATTGCCAAAATGCAGCGCCAGATCGAGTTGCTTGACGACGAAGAGATTCGTTTCCAGGACGACCAAGTCATCGTCACCAACAGAAGGATTGTCGGGAATCTGGATTCATCACCTGTTGGCAAGTTCAGTGGAATAAGCCTGAGCGAAGTCGGGCCGCCCAACAAGTTCAACGGCGGTCGTCATGGAAGGAAGGCCCTCGGGCTCCGCTTGATGATCGGAGGCTTGGCAGTTATCGCTGCCGAGGTCTACATTCAAATGCAGTTTGGCCTGAACCAGCAGGTTGAAGCCGGCCTCTTTCTGGTTGGGTCCCTGGCTGCTGTGGTCGGACTTTATCTGGTCCTGAACAGCCTCTTCAGACCAGCCCCGAACACGACGATAATTTTCCCCGTGCTCGAAGGGGACGACATAATTGTCTCGTACCCGGACTGGGACAACCCCGACGCCGAAGAGCTCGTGCGCCGATTCGCCAGGGCGAAACGGGGCATCGGCCGGTAGGCGAACCTTCAGTCCCCGCCGGTCGCAGGCTGACCCGTCGGGGCAGTTCCGGGACGGCTCACTGTGCGAGGGTCGGGTCGGACAACTGTGAGGACAAGGGCCAGCACCATCATCACACCTGAGACCCTGAGCGCGGTACTCAGACCTTCCACAAAGGCCATCCTTACCCCCTCGCCGCTCCCCTCACCAATCGCCGACAGGTTGGGTTCGAAGCCCTGAGAGGCCATCGTAACTGTTACCAAGGTAGTTGCCAGGGCAACTCCGGAAACATTTGCCGATGTACGAGCCAGATTCACGAAGCCTGATACGACGCCATACTTGTCTCTCGGAAGAGAGCCCATGATCGCGCTAGTGTTTGGCGAGCTGAATGTTCCCATGCCAACCCCGGACAGTATCATGCCGACGACTATGTGCCAGGAAGGAGAGTGGACGCCCACGGTGGACAGTGTGAACATGGCGGCTGCGGAAGACACCATTCCTAAGGTGGCCGGCCAACGTGTGCCAAATCTGTCGGACAGCCGACCGCTGAGAGGACCCAGTATGAGCATTCCCGTCGCTCCTGGGACCAGAAGCAACGCGGCGATGCGGGCCTCGTAACCCAGCACCTGGATCAGATAGAACGGCATAAGGAAGAAGATAGCGGAGCCCCCGAGGAACGACACGAATCTCGCCCCGATAGCCATCGAAAAGACAGGGCTCCTGAAGAGCGACATGTCCAGCATGGGATCTCGTGCCCTGAGCTCCCAGAAGATGAACCCCGTAACGAGGAGTACGGACGCTGCGAACCCGGCCATTATTGGTGGAGAAGACCAGCCAAACTTCCAGCCATTGGTCATGGCGAGCAGGAATACCACAAGTGCCCCTGAGGAGAGGGCTGCTCCAGCCCAGTCGAACGACGAACCGGCACGACCCGCTCTCTGGCTCTCTGTCCTGCCCTTTAGCACGAGCCCAGACGCAATCATTGCCATGATGGACACAGGAATGCCCGCGAAGAAGATGGACCTCCAACCGAATTCCGTGACGAGGACGCCCCCGACCATCGGTCCCAGGATGGCCCCGCTTCCGATTATGGCCATGTACATTCCCATAGCCTTTCCCCGCTGATTATCGGGAAAGACCTCGGTGATGAATGCCATGCTGTTGGCCTGGACTCCGGCGGAAGCCATACCCTGAAGGATCTTGACCGTGATCAGCACGCCCAGCGTCTGCGACATTCCGCCGACGGCTGCCAACACGACAAATAGAGCGAAGCCGCAAAGGTATACCCTCTTCCTGCCAATCATGTCAGAGAGCCGGCCCATGGGCATCAGCATGGCGCTTGTCGCGAGAGTGTAACCGAGCGATATCCACTGCACGGTCGGAATATCGGCCGAGAATTGCTCAGCGATACTTGGCAGAGCGATGTTGATCCCTGACTGGTCCATGACGTTAATCAACATGCCCATGGCGACCGCGCCATAGGCCCACCAGTGATAGTTAGGACTCTGCACGATCCTGTCTATCGGGAGGAACTCGCGGGATGTCAAGTTCAGTCTCCGCTGGCCTGTGTACGGGGAGTCGGCGCTGGGGAGCCAGCTGCGAATTGCTCCTCGCCCTTAGCTCGCTTAAGGAATGTCAAGAAAACGGAAACGCCGATGAAGGCTCCCAACAGCAGGAACGCAATCCTCAGGCCCTGCGTAAAAGCCTCTTCGACCCCAACACCGCCAGCGGCAACCGCGTCCAGACTTGGCTCGAAGCCTTTGGACGCCATAGTGGCGGTGACGATCGAGATTGCGATTCCGATGCCCACTACATTGGCCGTATTTCTGGTCATGTTGAGGAAGGCGGTGGCTATTCCGTATTTCGACCTTTCAACCACGCTGAGTACGGAGGCGGTGTTTGGCGTGTAGAAGACTCCCATGCCCAGCCCCTGTAGAGCCATTGCCAGGGCTACGACTGCTGCCATAGTGTCGACTGTTAGTGTTCCCAAGAAGAAGAGAGAGACCGCGAGCATGCCAAGTCCGGCGAATTCAATCCGTCTTGCGCCCAAACTATCGGCCAGTCGCCCTGCGATCGGACCTGCCAGCGCAAATCCCAGGGCCGCGGGCGCAATGTACAGGCCAGCCGCCCGCGGTGAGAGATCCAATACATCCTGAAGGTAGAAGGGCATCATGCTGAACACTGCCGTGCCTGCGAGGAAGCCAAAGAAACTTGCCGACGTGCCCATTGCAAAGACGCGCCGTTTGAACAGTTCGAGTTCCAGCATCGGCTGTGAAGCGCGACGCTCCCAATAAACAAACGCCACCAGGAGGAAGACGCTGGAAGCCAGAGCAATAATGACAATCGGTGAAAACCAGCCCATCCTGTAGGCATTTGTCATCACCAGAAGGAAGATGGCTAGACCAGCAACCGATATTAAGGCGCCCGCCCAGTCGAACTGCGTTACCAGCTGCCTGACACTCTTGATGCTGGGCGCGTCACGTATCAGAACGACACTTGCGGCAACAAGAGACAGGCCCCCAAGGGGGACACTAGCCAAGAAGACGGACCTCCACCCGAAGCTGTCCACAACTAGCCCCGCCACGACTGGACCCATGATCGCCCCCAAGCCGACCATCGTCATGAACATTCCTATGACGCGGGCGCGCTGCTCTGCCGGAAACGTGGTCGTCAAGATAGCCATCCCGTTGGCCTGTATCATGGCCGATCCCGCGCCCTGGATGATTCTGAAGATTATCACTGCCATCAGACTGGGCGATGCCGCGGCAGACACAGCGCCGAGTACAAAGACCGCGAAACCGACTACGTAGACCACCTTTCGCCCCACGAGGTCAGACAGTCGGCCAGCCGGCAGGAGGAGAGAGCCGGTGGCGAGCATGTACCCCAGAGCGACCCATTGGACCAGTGGAATGGTGGCATCGAATTCGCCAGCCATCAGTGGGAGTGCGAGGCTGACTCCGGTCTGATCGAGCACCGACACAAAAGTTCCGGCAGCAATTGTGAGGAGGATCAGCCGACGCTTGCGTGCATCAGCCACATGCGATTGTGGGGATATCAATATGGATAGAGTGTAGCACGGGTGAGCAGCCTAAAGAGAAATCGCCGACGGCCTACGTGTGATTGCTGGGGATGTGCAGACACAAACTCCATGTAGCCCAGCCAGTGGAGGTCGGATAGACTGGCATCTGATGGACACTTCTCAGGGAGGAAGAGAATGGTAAATGAGGTAATGACGGTGACAGGTCCGATCGCTGCCACTGAGTTGGGATTCACTCTCGTACATGAGCACATCTTCCTGGATCTTATGCCAGATGCCTGGATGGCCCCCAACTATATGAACGACCCGGTGTTGGCCGAAACGGAGCTAATGAAGTACAAAGATGCAGGTGGAGTGACCCTCGTAGACCAGACGTCGGGAGGGCTGCGGGAGAACGATCACAACCTTCTGTTCGACGAAGAACTCAACCACGTTAAGCATGCGAGCGCGATCCGGGAAATGGCCCGGAACACAGGACTCAACATCATTCTCGGGTGTGGTTGGTACCGGGAGCCGTACTACGAACGTCGCCTGTGGAGAATGAGAACCAACGACATCGCCAGCGAAATCATCAAAGACGTAACCGAAGGTATTGACGGGACAGATGTCCGTGCTGGATTCATCGGAGAGATCGGGGCACACTTCAACTGGCTTTCGGCCATTGAGGAGCGGGTGCTGCGTGCGGCGGCCAGGGCTCAAGTCGAAACCGGGGTTGCACTAGGGACACACGCGACGCGCGGACCGCATGGTATAGACCAACTTGACGTCCTGGAACAGGAAGGTGTTGATCTCAGAAGGGTCGTGGTCGCCCACTCGGGTAGCTACCCTCGCCACAAATATCACGCTGAGATTGCGCGAAGGGGCGCCTACATCTCCTTCGACCGGATGGGAACTCTAAAGACCGCCAACGAATACGAGCGCCAGCGCACTCTCGGCTTAATCAAGCGGATACTCGATGCAGGGTTGATTGAGAATCTGCTCTTTTCCCACGATGTCTGCTACAACACCGACTACACTACCTATGGCGGCGGCGGGTATGAGTTCCTGCCTACACAAGGGCTTGCACTACTCCACAAGGAGGTCGGGCTGACCCCAGACCAATTCAAGACGATTATGGTTGATAACCCTCGCAGGCTACTGACCGGGGAAGGCGTTTAACACCAATGCTCTACGCACACACGTGATGGCCGTTGGAGGTGGAACATGTGCAAGCTCCAGTGCCGCAAGCGCAAGCGTGCTCCGAGGGTGGAAGGTCCATTGCCGGGTTAGAACTGAAGAAGCCATCCGGCTTCAGCATGAACCCAATTCGGTGAACCGGCATGACCGGCCAGTCCTCAGGTCGTGGAATGTGCGTATGACCGAACGTGTACCAGACCACCAAGTCGGTGTCAGCAATTGTCCTGTCGGCGGCAGTCCACTCGGGTAGTCCGTCGCCCCCTCGTCGCTGGTTCGGGTAATCTCCAGCAGCGTATCTCTCCCGCTCGCTGTACGGTGTGACCCAGAGGTGCTTGGTCATAAAGCCTGCACGCTGGATGACGGCAGCGTCGTCGTATGCGAATGGGAGAGCGTTCTCTCCAGGAAGTAGCCTGTAACCTACGGGTTCATTCAGCCTATTGGTCTCCGACTCGTTCACAATGCGCCAGTAACGACTCGTAGCTTGGTTGCAGATACGGCCAGCGTCGCCTTCGCTCTCGAAGCGCGTCTGTTCCGCGATGAATGCGTTTCCGTGCGGGTTTTGCTCGCTCCTGGGTACGCGCAGCGAGTTCACCTCGAAGACCGAGTTGTTCTGACCGTCAACCGCCATATCCAAACGGGCGTTGAAGACGTGCTGGTGATAGGGAGCGTTAAGCTGAGGTGCGATCTCGGTACCGTAAGTAGGCTTTTCACCAGGCATAAGAGCCATGGTGTTTGCGATACCAGTGAGTTTGACATCCAGCTCCAGACCCCCGTCCTGGTAGAAGTTCCAGTAGAAGGCGTACTCGTAGTTGCCGACTGTGGAGATGAACGAAACTACGAGGCGCCGTGAACGTCGCACCTCCACTTCTCCTGTCCGCCAGTCCGTGTGCTTCCAGAGGATGCCATTGTCCTCCTCATGCAGGCACACAGCATTGTTGATGGTGAAGACCCCTCCCCTACTATCGGACATGTGAGCATCGAAGTAGTGAATGTAACCCAGGCAGTCGCATCCAAGAGTGAGCGGGTTGGAAAGCTGACCGATGCCGTATTCTCCAATGTCGAAGGCATTCTTGCGGTAGCTGGCCTCACTCGGGTCACCGTAGGGCACCACCATGTCACTTAAGGACGCTCGATAGATTATGGGACGGACTTTGCCTCCATCCTCGTATGAAATTGTGTAAAGTACGAGGCCCTCGCGAGGCGTAAATCCGATGCGGAAGCGCCAATTCTGCCAGCTGACCTCGTGGCCATCTACCGCGAAACTGGGACCCTCTTGCTGCATTACGTCCAGCGGCCTGATGTCGCTTCTCGTCTCAGTAATGAAGTCGCGGGTCCAGTTTCCAGGTTCGGGAGGAAGTGGCACAACACCATAATCTTCGACTCGGACCACTTCCATCTTGTTCAAGTCGACGACGACTACCACATTCTGCAGTGGACGAGCGTATCCGTTGTCAGTGGGCTCAGACCGCACCCATACAAGTGCCCTTGACAGTCTTCTACCCTTCTCGTCTTCTGGCTCGTTCCCGTATGCGCCCGCGGACCATGAGTCCACCATGACCAGATCGACGTCCTCAACTCCGCGTTTGCGAAGTGCCTCGATGAACTCAGGACAACGCTTCACGGCCTCTTCGCACTCCGAGAACTCGTCCAACATGATGGCGGGCTGAGCCCCTTCGACTCTGTTCCATGAGTTGACGGCTCCCTGAGTCAAGGAGACGACTGCCTCGACGCAGTGAGCATTCGAGCGGTCGAGGAGAATAACGAACGCCTCTCGTTCTATGTTCCGTCCTGGCGTGTAGTTCAGAACAGCTTGCTTGTCCGGCTCCTTGAGTTCAAGCGACACGATTCGATGGGCGTCCGACATCCGGGAGTCTGACTTAAGAACGGCAACCGCCGCCTCGATCTCTGACTTGGACAGAGGTTCGAGCGGGTGTGTGGTGACGGCTTGTGACCTGGTCTTCAACATTGCGGACCCCCATGCGATAGTGTCTGGGAATTTCAGGCAATCTACTACCTGCTGAGGAATTAGGCAACATCGGAAGGGGAAGTCGGCACGTGACCGCAAAAGAAGAGGCTTCGCTGGTGTTGGGGCAGCTGCCTCTCGTCGGTGGTCAAACCCGGCGAGGAGGGTCGCCATTCGCAACTTTCGGCATTTAACCTAGTGCGAGGACGAGAGGCCAAAGGCACCAGCGAAGCTTGAACTGATTATCCCATTTAAGTGCCCTTAGAGGTCAACGTTCTTTCTGGCCAGTTTTCAGACGGAATCCTTGACAGGGTATGCCACTCAATTACAATGGGCACCAACCGCAGTCTGGGAGGACGCCATGATTGATAAATTCGGAAGCCTGTTCGCAGGTCACATCGATCTTGAGGACATCGGCTTCGCGGCAACAGCCGCAAATGACAGATTCTATTCCAACGAACAATTGATTACGGTCTTCGACAAGTCCGAAGCCATGTGCGTTCTAATGGACGAGCTCGGTTATGACGTCTTCTGGATGGCTGAGCACCACTTCCAGCCGGAAGGATACGAGTGCATTCCAAACATTCTGCAGTTGAGCGTTCACCTCGCCCATTTGACCAAGCAGATCAAATTTGGCTGCGGATTCAATATCGCGCCCATGTGGCACCCCCTGCGACTAGCCGAAGACTATGCCACCGCCGACATTCTGACGAACGGCCGAGTAGTCTTTGGAGTCGGGCGCGGATACCACACTCGTGAGGTCGAGTCTTTTGGTGCTCCGATGCTGAGCCAGGAGGAGAACCGCGACTTCTTCGAGGAGCAGGTCGACATCCTGTTCAAGTCGTTCAACAACGAGTCCTTCTCACACCAGGGAAAGTACTACACCATTCCGCCGGAAGTTCCATACAGGGGCTACACCCTCAAAGAGATTTCTCTGGTTCCCAGGCCGGTAAATATGCCGGTCGAATGTTGGCAGCCGATTGTCAGCGCGAGCGAACGCGGCCTGAACTTCATGGCCAAGCACGGCATGAAAGGCATCATTGGAGGAGGAGCCGCACCAGGTGGCGCCTCCGAGCAGGTTGTCCGAAAGTGGCAGGAGGTCCTGGCCGCGCACGGAAACGAAACGGAACTGGGTGGTGACCTCATTCTCGGTATCTCGTTCTTCATCGCTGACTCGGAAGAAGAAGCCATACGCCAGGCTAAGCCATACTACGAAGAGAACATGAAGATGTTTGCTCCTCTTGGCTTCGTTCGCGGTCTGACCGACGATCAGCTTGACGCCCTCGCGGACCCGACGCGGGCGCCGCACGCAAACCTACCCACGCTGGAAGAGGCCGTAGAGGCCGGCTCCTGGATCGTCGGAAGACCAGAGCAGATCAGAGAACGCATGGAGGAGATCGAGGACCGCTGGCCGGGTCTCGACCACGTCAACATGGGTCTCCCAGTGGGCACGCCCCAGAGCGTGATCCTCGAGCAGCTCGAGGTGTTCGGCAAGGAGGTTATGCCTCACTTCAAGAACCGGGTGAGAGAGGCGGAGGCCGTACCCGCTGACGACTAGACTGGTAGAGAGTAGAAGCCAAGTTAGATTGGGGCGGGCAATGAGCCCGCCCTTCTTGTGCCCGGAAACTGCAGGAAGGAGCCTTTGAGATGCCGCTGATCATTGGCGTCACAGGATCGATAGCGACGGGCAAGTCCACTGCGTGCAGGGTATTGTCCGAGATGGGCGCCGTTCACTGTGACGCGGACAGACTCGTCCACAGGCTCTACGACCCCGGGACCGAGGCTTTTGATCGCATCGTAGCGATTTTCGGCGAAGAGATCGTCGGCTCAGACGGCTACATCGACCGCCGCCGGCTGGGAGCCAAAGTGTTTGGCAAACCCGAAGAGATGAACAAGCTCACGACGGCAATCGGCAGCATCGCGGACGCGGTAAAGGGAGTCATCGACGAGTGGAATGCGACCCTGTCGGCCCAAGACGTGGCGGTCCTGGAGGCCGTTAACCTTGTTGAGGCCGGCTACGGCCAATGGTGCCACCAGGTCTGGCTATTCGCCTGTGAAACGGACATTGCTAGGCGACGCCTTGCGGAGAGAAACCAGTACTCGGATGACGAGGTCGAACAGCGCCTCGCCAGTCAGCGGCACTGGGAGGAGAGGTCCCCCGCGTCGGACGCTGTCATATTCAACAACGGCACCGAGGACGAGCTAATCTCAGATGTCAGGAGCAGATTTACTCACACTCGACACCTGTGGCAAGTGGGCGAGCTTGAGCCGTCCAGGTATCTTGCCTGGTGGGAGGCAAGGACCGGCGAGGGTCGCTAGGCTTCGAGATCCATCCCCATCGCTTCGGCCACCAGCTTGTATGACCTGACTCTGTGCTCGAAGTAGTAGCAGTTGGACACAATGCCGACATTCGCTGTCTGATACCGTTCGGCAGAGGCGAGTATCCCCTCGCGAACCTGGTCGGGGTCGCCCTCGATGTAACTGCTCGTGGACTGCGCCATGTACTCCTTGGCATGGTCGTCCAGGGGCCAGTCAATCGCCTCCTCAGGGGGAAGCAGACCACCGGTGGTCAAGCCCAGCGCGGAGATCACCTTGTTCAGCGTGCGAGACGCTCCAACGAATCGGGCCTCTTCCTCAGTTGGAGCACAGATTACCTGGAGGCCGACGTGGACGACCGGCTCGGAAAGGAACTGGGACGGCTTGAATAGTTCTCGGTATAGATCCGCCATTCGTGGGCCATATTCAGACGTGTTGCCGAAGAAGTCGGCGAAGCTGAATGGAAGGCCCAGGTGGGCGGCAAGCTGTGCGCTGTAGTCCGAAGAACCCAGTAGCCAGACCTCAGGGACCGTTTCCGGCTGAGTTCCGGGCTGCGCGCTAATCTCATGTAGGGGATGACCTTCAGGAATGCTGCCGTTCAGGAATCCAAGAAGGTCGCCAACCATCTGTGGAAACTCTCTGAGAACGTCCACCGGCGGCCTTGGGTGGCTGAGCGCGGCGGCCGTTAGTCTGTCGCTGCCCGGCGCGCGTCCGATTCCCAGGTCGATCCGACCGGGGTAGAAGGCGTCCAGTATCCGGAACTGCTCGGCTACTTTCAGAGCCGAGTAGTGGCTCAGCATCACCCCACCACTGCCAACGCGCATCGTTTCTGTGCTGGCGGCGATCTGTCCAATCAGAATCTCAGGGCTTGTGCCGGTGAAGGAGGAAGAATTGTGGTGCTCGGCGACCCAGTACCTACGATACCCAAAGCCTTCCGTGTGCTGCGCGAGCTGCACGGTCTCCTTGAGCGCCTCAGATGGATGGGCTCCCTTCCGAATGGGAGATTGGTCTACGACACTCAGTTCTAATTCGTTGATGTCCGCCATTGCCCCTCGATCACTTCGCTTGCTGACGCTAGTCTAGGCATTAACCATATCCAGTTCAAGGCACTCCTATTGAAGTGGTACTATGCCCCGCAGACACTCGCGCTAAATGCCATAGGAGTCCAACATTGGACGGTAAGAAACCCATCGATGGCCATGTGCAAAGGGGGCCAATCAGACTTCACTACCTTGACTGGGGAGGCAAAGACCTTCCACCTATGGTGCTCCTCCACGGTATGAGGGACAGCGCGCGCAGTTGGGACACCTTTGCGAAGTCGTTGAAGGGCGAGTTTCGCGTCCTCGCACTGGACAGCAGAGGGCATGGCGACAGCGACTGGGCGGATTCTGGCGGCTACACTTTCCAGCACCACGTGGCAGACGTGGAAGCGCTGTTGGATGCTCTCGACGTCACAGAAGCAATTGTCGTGGGGCACTCGGCAGGTGGCAGGTACGCCTGGGCTTATGCCGTGGAAAATCCCGACAGAGTGCAGGCCCTGATCATCGTGGACATTGATCCAGACCCGGTCAATTCCCAGACATCGCGTGACTTCGCGAACATCGACGCAGAGCCAGACTCTTGGGACACGTTTGACGAGTTCCAAGAAAGGCTCAGAGCCAGGCAGGTCTACACTGGCGATGTGGCACTGAGGTCACAGGCTAAGGCTGTATCCAGGCAAACTGAAGATGGCAAGTACGTCTGGAAGGCTGACATACGAATCGTGACAGAGTACGAGAGGCCCGACCTATGGGACTCGTGGGGTCGGATCGAGTGTCCCGTTCTCCTTGTCCGAGGCCGACAGAGCAGGCTTCTCACGCATGAAACAGCGGTGAGAATGCGGGCCGCCCTGCCGGCTTCTCAGGTACGTCTCGCCGAACTCGAAGGCGGAGGTCACTGGTTCCACCAAGACTTTCCAGGCGCCTTCGAGGCAACAGTCAGGTGGTTCCTGGACGGACTTGGTTGAAGAGCGTCTTACGACCGAGTGCCGAGACTAAGTCCAGGTTCCAGTTGGACCACTACTATGCCGGCTGAAGCTCGGGCTGACGTTGCCTATACGACCTCAGCGATCGGGAAACAGCACCTGAAACAATTCTCGCCGCACTCTCGACAGTCAGTCTGTCCATATTGATGACCAAGTCATACTGCGAGTGATCGGATGGATCAATCCCATACAGGCCCTTGTTGAGCGACATGAACTCTCGGTCCATCTTCTTCAAGACTCTGCGAGCTTGTACCTCGGACACCCTGTCTTCAAACTGGGCCTTGCGCACCCGCCCGTCCAGAGACAGTTCTACCAGCACATGAAAACCAGGCCGGCTCTTGGGGGCAAGCGCGACTGCCCCATGACCGTGTATCACGAGAGATCGTTCCCTTGTAGCCGATGAGAAGACTGCGCCAAGTCCTTTCAGGTATTCCTCCCTGGTGAGGTAGTCGGGTAAGTCAAACTGATCAGTGACGATCGGATATGGCCCAAACATTTCGGGAGAATTGTCGACCAGGCCGTATCGCTCCCACGGTTCCAGGGCAGCCCGCAGCAGGCGCGCCCAGAAGGACGAGTAGCTGGCCTCAAGGGACTCAACTTCGCCGGGAGTGCGATCAATTTGCTCGGCAATTCTGTCGGTCAGGTCATCGCCTAAGTGGTCAGCCCTCATCAGGCGCGCTGTCTCTCCAGCTACGTGCTCCGCCCCACTCCCGGGGGCTCCCGTAATGGTGACGACGGGAGTGACGATCTTCCCCGGAGGTCTCCGCTCTAGTCTTCGGTCCTGGTACTCCGAGGCCGGCAGGGCGAGGATAGTGGTCCGAAGTTCCTTGCCACACTGGGTCTGGCACAGGACTTCGTCTGAGACGTACGAAAAGCCCAGCCGGTTAAAGAGCCGCAGCGCGGCCACGTTGTCCTCGGGCACACTAACCCAAGCCTGATCGGCTGGGTAGTCATAGAAAATCCTGTCCAGGAGTTGAATCGCCGCGGCGGCGCCGAATCCCCGCTGCCATAGGTCTTTCCTTCCAATGAGCAGCGAGATTTCGACGTCGCTGCTCTCGTCGAATACGGCCTGACACTCACCTATGTGCCCCTCTTCGCCCGAGTAGATGGAGAAGATCAAGCGTTGCCTGTCATGGTCGAATACTCTTACCCAGTCCTCGGTTGACGCTCCCAGCATGAGGCCCGGCTCGTAACCTCGATGTACCGGATCCCCGCAGGCATAGTGTCCAAACCACCTCGACGAAACCTCTTCATCCAAGAGCCATCTGGATATTCTCTGGACGTCGTCTCTTGTGACATGTCTTAGCTGTACGATTGGTAGCATTTCAGACTCCTTCTCGTTGACTCAGCTAACATCCGGTCGGATTGATTTCGGGGTTCTGCTTACTCCCAGTGTCCTAATCGGTGTTCATCTAACCGTGGTAAGGGACTTTGTGACCTGCTGAAGCCTGCGTCCCATGACCTCTGAAAGCGCCCTCATGATCCTGTATCCAATCTCCGGATTCAGGTCCATGGCGCGGCGCAGTAGGCTGGAACTGATTCCCAGGAGTTCGGACTGCTCCCAAGCCGTAGCGGAAAGTGTGTACCTGTAAGGTTCGACCAGGGCGGACCATCCCACCACCTGACCTGGACAGCAGAACGCCACCGTAGAGGACCTCCTGGACGGCTGGACGGAGAATGTGCCTACTGACTTGTGCAATGCGATTCTGCCTTTGGTGACGACGTATATCTGCTCGGCAGGCTGGTGTTCCGAGAACAGTAACTCGGATTCTTCCAGTTGGATCTCTGAACAGATGAAGGCGACCTTCGTCAGTTCATCCTCGTCGAGCCCCCTGAAGAGTTCACACTCCTTGAGCGGGAAAATTGTGTTGATCAACTGGTCACGCTCCGTCAGGTGCCCTAGATATGGGCTTCTCGCTGAGCATATGAACGAAATGACGGTATGTCAACATTGTGCAACAAAGCACAAAGTATATCCGTCACAATTCATGAACTACGTTACAGAAATGGTCACAACACCCTAGCAGGTGTGCGAAAAACGTCACAAAGTTACGGGGCCTGAAGCCTCAATGGCAGGGCGACAAGACGTACTGTAGGGTCCGATTCAGAGTGAATGGAGGAAGAAGAGACGTACGTGAGCGTGCTGGCTTCGGGAGCGGCGACTCAGCGGGAGACGCCGCTCCTTATGTGCCATTCGAATGGCGGCCGGACCAGGGTGCCATCCACGCGCGGGAGTCAGCGCCTACTCTTCAGGACTCCCACGTTACTGACCAGCCCATCGAAGGAGTGCTCCTCCTCGTAGGCTTCATTCGGCGGAGGTGCGCATACCAGGTCGACACTCAGGGTCTCCTGCTTGATGTACTCGCCGTGGGTCCCCACAAGGTCGTCCAGGTCACTGCCTGTGTAGTACGTGGTTATGTAATCGGCGATGTCGAACCCGGCGTCGCGGCGCATGTTCTGGATCCGATGCACAAGCTCTCTCGCCTGACCCTCAAGCAGCAACTCCGGCGTAACTTCGGTTGATACGGCAACTGTGTACCCTGCATCAGACGACACGCTATAGCCCTCGAGTTCTCTTGTGGTTACGAGAATCTCTTCAGGTTCCAGGGTGTATTCTCCTGCAAGCACCGGCTGGCCAGCCGCATGGAGAGCCGCCACTTCATCCGGGTCTACCGCCTCCAGCGCCTGCCTGACCTTGACCACGTCCCTGCCATACTTTGGACCCAAAACGGGCAGATTGGGCTGAACTACGTACGAGACTACATCGCTGTCGCCGCTGATGGCGGTCACTGCCCGCACATTCAGCTCATCGAGGATCTGAGGAGCCGCAGTGTCCAGTAGGGCTCCCTCGCTGTCGGTCCTCGTCTTCACGAGCACAGTTTCAAGCGGCTGCCTGACCTTGATCTGTGCCCTGCTCCTCGCCGCTCGACCCATCGACGAAACCCGCTGAGCGAGCCTTGTAACCTCGTTGAGCCGTTCATCCACCAGGGACTGGTCAGCAACTGGGTAGTCATCCAGGTGCACGCTTTCGCGTGCCGCGCCGCTAGTGAGGTTCCGGTACATGACGTCAGTCACGAATGGGACGATCGGCGCGAGGAGCTTCGTCAGGGTGACGAGCACTTCGTACAGGGTGGCATACGCGGAGAGCTTATCCGAGACGTCTTCTTGGCTCGCACCGTTGGAAGAGGCGCCGGCCCCTCCTACGAGGCCGCTCTTCCAGAACCGTCGCCGGCTCCTCCTCACGTACCAGTTGGACAGGGACTCAACGAACTCCTCCGAACGCCTCGCCGCCGAGTCAGGCTCGAATCGTTCGAGGCTATGTGTGACGTGAGCCGTCAGCTGGTGTAATTCAGAGAGTATCCACCTATCAAGATCCGGGCGGTCTTTGACCGGCGGAGCTTCGATCGAAGGATCGAACTGGTCGATGTTTGCATAGGTGACGAAGAAGCTGTACACGTTCCACAGCGGAATGATGAACCGTCGCCTGACCTCATCAGCCGTACCGAATCCGAAGTTGATGTTGTTTTCCGGGCTATGGCGGGCGAAAGTCCACCGCATCGCATCGACGCCCATCGTCTCTGCGGCATCTTCAAACCAGATCGCCGTGCCCTTGGACTTGTGCATCTCCTCGCCGTTCTCGTCCCGCATCAGCGCGTAGCTGAACACGAGCTTGAACGCCTCGGTATCCTTGAGGATCGCGCCCATGGTCAGGAGGCTGTAGAACCAGTTTCTGAACTGGCCAGGGAAGCTCTCGGAAATCCAGTCTGCCGGGAACCACTCGTTCCAATGCTCCCGGTCGTCTCTGTACCCCAGTGTGGAGAAGGAGACAATCCCGGCGTCGAGCCACGGGTTACCCACGTCCTCGATTCTGGAGACGGACGCACTGCACTTCGTGCAGTTGATCTTAACTGCATCCACCCAGGGACGGTGAGGCGAATGACCTTCGAACTCTTCCCAGCCCTCGACGGCGCGCTCTTGCAGCTCGTGTTCGGAGCCGATGACTTCGAACTCGCCACACTCAACGCACTCGAAGATTGGGAGAGCGAGACCGTAGTAGCGCTTCTTCGAGATCATCCAGTCGTCCATGTTGCGGAGCCAGTCCAACTCGCGGGCCTTCCCGAACGAAGGAATCCACTCGATGTCGTTCGTGATTCGCATGAGAAGTTCCCGCACGGGCTCCATTCGAATGAACCACTCGTCGACAAGCCTGAAGACCAGCTCGGTCCCGCATCGCCAGCAGACTGGATAGCGGTGGGAGTAGGGTTCCACGTAGTAGAAGACGCCCTTCCCCTTCAAACTCTCGTATATCGGCTCATTGACGTCGAAGACGCTCATCCCTGAGAGCCAGTCAAAGCCGTCCACGAACTCGCCCTCGTCGTTCAGCGGGGCAATGACTGCCAGGCCATTGTCGGCACCGAGCGCGAAGTCTTCCTTACCGGCCCCGGGGGCAGTGTGGACGATGCCTGTGCCTTCTGACTCGGACACTTCGTCCCACTCCACGACCCGGTGTTCCACACCCTCCTGAGCAGTAAGCTCATCGAATGGACCTGCATATCTCAGCCCAACGAGCTTTGCGCCCGGAACCTCCTCAAGAACCTCGTAGTCGCCTCTCAGAACAGAGAGCCTACCCTTAGCCAGGTAGAGTACGTCTTCACCATTCCGGACCTTGACATATGTGAGTTCGGGATGGACAGCGGAAGCCACGTTTGAGGTCAATGTCCATGGGGTTGTGGTCCAGATCAGGAGCGCCTCGCCTTCTCTATCAAGGAGCGGGAACCTCACAAACAGACCAGGATGGACGATCTCTACGTACCCCTCCGTGACGATTTCGTGCTCAGACAGACCCGTGCTGCAGCGGGGACACCAGGGCATTACGTCCCTGCCCTTGTAGATCAAGCCCTTCTCGTGACACGTCTTTAGGAAGTGCCAGATCATGTAGTTGTTCTCGTCCGACTTGGTGTGGTACGAGTTGTCCCAGTCCATCCAGTATCCAAGACGCTTGGACTGCTCGGTGATAGTGTCAGCGAATCGGTCAACACGAGCCTTGCATAGATCGACGAATTCACCGACACCAAAGCCCTCGATGTCGCGCTTAGAAGTGAAGCCGAGCTCTTTCTCGACTTCAACCTCAATCCAGAGGCCCTGCCCGTCATATCCGTTCTGGAACCTCTGCTTGTAGCCCTGCATGTTCCTGAATCTCAGGAATAGGTCCTTATAGGACCGGCCCCACGCGTGGTGGACTCCCATCGGGTTGTTAGCCGTGATGGGTCCGTCTATGAATGAGTACCTGCGGTCTGAGTCGAGGTTGCGCTCGCGGTACTTCAGGGGTACGTCATTCTGGTTCCACCAGTCGATCGTCTCCCGCTCCATGGCGGTAAAGTCTACTCGTGAACTGACTGGATCGAACATTTCCACTCTCCCAGCATCCTAAAATGAAAACTCCCGTCCCTGTATCTATCAGGGACGGGAGCTGGCTTTCTCTATGCCTGCTGCCGCGGTACCACCCATGTTCCCGTCCGCCGCAGCGGATCGGACTCTCAGCCCCGGCGGTCCGCCGGGGCGGACGACCGGGCCGCTCATTTAACGGGGAGCGATTCCGTCGGAGCCTACTTGCTCCATCGCAGGAGGATTCGGTCCGAAGCTCGGGAGTGATGTTCGAAAGGACTGACAACGCCTGCTCTCACCGTTCTCAGGCTCGCTTTGCTGGCAGGTGTCTTTCTACTCGTCTCCGTCTAGGCCTCTGTCATGTTCTGGTTGCAAGTCAGGTTAGCAATAGCCCAACTTGAGTGTCAAAGCGCTACGCCAGGGACGCCGACACGCTGAGTTCAACGTTTCCGACCATCGCGCGCGAGATTGGGCAGCCATCCTTGGCGGCCTCGGCAGCAGCGACGAACTCTTCCTCGCTGATGCCGTCCACAGTCCCTTCAACCGTCAACTCGCTCGACACTACAGTGGGAGCGCCGTCGACAAAGTCGAGTGTGACGCTGGCACTGACGTCCAGAGTCCCTGGGGGTGTGCCCGCCCTGGTTAGGCCTGCCGACAGCGCCATGCTGTAGCAGGACGCATGAGCCGCGGCTATAAGCTCCTCGGGGCTCGTGTTTCCTTCGTCGCCGCCAAACCGAGTTGGCTGGGTCACAGCCATCTGCGAAAAGGCCCCAGACGTGGCCGCGGTCACCTTTCCTCCGCCTGTCGTAAGGTCGCCTTCCCAGACTGAATTCGCCGTTCTTGTTTCTGCCATTTGGGATCCTCCTAACGGGTCCATTTGGTGTGCTTATCAGTTAGTTTGGCTCGCAGTT
>OZ220685.1:0-2770000 GCA_965116405.1 Dehalococcoidia bacterium | reverse complement strand
CGAACCCTCTACAGGAGGCACAAAAGGGAATGACCTATATCATCGCAGAGCCGTGCGTCGACGTTAAGGATGGGGCATGTGTAGACGTCTGCCCGGTGGACTGCATCTACGGTCTTGACGAGGAGGAGGACAGACAGCTCTTCATCCATCCCGAGGAGTGCATAGACTGCGCCGCTTGCGAGCCTGTCTGCCCGGTGACGGCGATATTCGCGGAGGATGACACTCCTCCCGAGTGGGACAACTATATCGACATCAACTACGAGTACTTCGGGATGTCCCGCTAGGGCACTTCTCACAATCCAGACCAACTCAGCAGTACCCTGCCCTCCGTTCCAAACCTTGTTGGAATGGAATAGGCAGGGTATTCTT
This sequence comes from Dehalococcoidia bacterium, assembly GCA_965116405.1. Lineage (GTDB taxonomy): Bacteria > Chloroflexota > Dehalococcoidia > Lucifugimonadales > UBA1123 > VXRN01. Next base: position 2,769,631 of record OZ220685.1, on the reverse strand, counting down.
TGAGTGAGCCAATCTGAAGTGACTGACCATTCGCACAACAGGGCGTGCACGGGACAGTCGCTCGTCGTATGGGAGGAACCGATCATGGTGACCATTGAGTCCACAGCCGAATTCGCAACCCAGACCTACGAGCGAATGTCCGAGCGCCTCGCGGCAGTACGCGGGCGATTGAACAGGCCGATGAGCCTGGCCGAAAAGGTCCTGCTGTCCCACCTCGACGATCCTGAGAACCAGGAGATCGTGCCCGGGGAGACCTACATACGCGTCCGGCCGGACAGGGTCATACTGCAGGACGTGCTGGGCCAAACGGCCATGCTCCAGTTCATGCAGACGCTGAGAGACAAGGTGGCCGTCCCTACCACGATTCACTGCGACCACCTGATCCAGGCACGACAGGAAGGAGTCCAGGACCTACGGGAGTCCCTCGCCGAAAACGGCGAAGTCTATGGCTTCCTGAGGTCGGCCGCCGCTCGATACGGAGTCGGATTCTGGGAACCGGGTGCGGGCATCATTCACCAGGTCAACCTGGAGAACTACGCATTTCCAGGCCAGGTGATCATCGGCACAGACTCTCATACGCCCAATGCGGGAGGACTTGGAGCCTGCTCAGTGGGTGTTGGCGGAGCCGACGCCGTGGAGGTAATGGCGGGTCTGCCCTGGGACGTACTCATGCCCAGGAGAATTGGAGTCGTGTTAACTGGCCAACTCAATGGGTGGACAGCCCCCAAGGACGTCATTCTCAAGCTCGCTGGACTGCTTACCGTTTCAGGGGGAACGAACAGCATTATCGAGTACATCGGACCCGGCACGAGCAGCATTAGCTGCACCGGCAAGGCCACAATTACAAACATGGGGGCCGAGCTTGGCGCGACCACCTCGATGTTCCCGTACGACAGGAGCATGGCAGATTACCTCGCTGCAACGAACAGGCCCGAACTCGCGGAGGTTGCGGACAGGTACGCTGACCTCCTGAAGGCCGACCCCGAAGTCGAATCTGACCCTGACAGCTACTTCGATCAGGTTGTCAGGATAGACCTAACGACTCTCGAGCCGCACGTCGTGGGTCCCCACTCACCGGACCGGGCCCGCCCGATATCCGAGCTGGCTGCGGAAGTCGCCGACTCCTCGAACGAGTTCATCGACGAGATATCCGCGGCACTTATTGGATCATGCACCAACTCATCATACGAAGATATGAGCCGGGCAGCGGACGTAGCCGAACAGGCTGCGGCCCGTGGGATGAAGTCGGCAGTGCCCTTCATGGTAACGCCCGGGTCGGAGCAGGTACGGGCAACCATTGAGCGGGACGGCCAGATGGACTCGCTCCACAAGATTGAGTCCACAGTGTTGGCCAATGCCTGCGGCCCGTGCATCGGACAGTGGCGCAGGTCACGTGAGGTAACGACTGCACCAAACACAATCGTGACTTCGTACAACAGGAACTTCCCTCAGCGAAATGACGGCGCGCGGACTACGATGAACTTCATCGCGAGTCCCGAGATTGTCACGGCATTTGCCATCGCCGGCAGCCTGTCATTCAACCCACTGACCGACGAGCTCACGGCCTCGGACGGATCGAAGTTCAAGCTCGATCCACCGGCTGTGGCGCCGGAGGTCCCGGAGGAAGCATTCGACAGAGGCGCAACCAACTATGTCGCTCCCCCTGAGGACGGCAGCGATATCAATGTTGAGGTGGCTCCTGACTCCCAGCGTCTCCAGGTCATGCAACCTTGGGATGCATGGGACGGTAGTGACGTTGAAGAAGCGCCTGTGCTCTTGAAAGTATCCGGCAAGTGCACGACGGACCACATCTCGCCTGCTGGTCCGTGGCTGTCGCTTCGCGGACACTTGGACAAGTTCAGCGACAACATGTTCATGGGAGCGATAAACGCCTATACAGGTGAAGCCGGCAAGACCAGGAACATCGTCACCGGCGACGAAGGAGTGGCAGTCTCAGCCGTAGCGAGGGACTACAAGTCCAGAGGCCTGAAATGGGTCGTGATTGGCGATGACAACTACGGTGAGGGGAGCTCACGTGAGCATGCGGCCCTATCGCCCAGGCTGCTGAATGGAGCGGCGGTAATCTCACGCAGTTTCGCCAGAATCCACGAAACCAATCTGAAGAAGCAGGGGTTGCTGGCTCTGACGTTCAGCGATCCGGCGGACTACGATAGGGTGAGAGAAGATGACAGGATCAGCCTGACAGGTCTGTCTGAGCTGGCGCCGGGCAAGCCCGTGAAGGCCACCCTACACCACTCCGATGGCACTGAGGAGACCCTGGACCTGAACCACTCGTTTGCCGAGGAGCAGCTACAGTGGTTCCACGTGGGGTCTGCACTGAACCTGTTCCATCAATAGGTAACATCGCTGGGCAGCGCAACAGGTCCTTCGAGTAAGTGAGTTAGTTCTCGGAGTTGAAGTGGGAGCGGGCTGATGATCGGCCCGCTCTTCTCATTAGTCGCCGCTCGTACCAACCCAGCCCGACTGGGAAATGTCGATCATGATCCCTTCCGGGCCCGCGTACTTGGTCTCTACGTTCATTCCACCGTGCCCACTCCCCATTCCTGAGTGCAGGGCCTCGTTGATGTCGTCGCGGGGACGAGAATTGTTCTGCCTGAGCCGCTGTTCTGCAGCTTCGGCATCTTCTACCTGGAACCCAATGTGGTGAAGCCCGGCGTAGTCCGTACCGAACTCCTCGCCCGCTACCACTTCGCTGTGGAAGTTGAGGATCGCCATGTTGATGTTGCCGTCACTCAGGTAGTAGCCGGTGGCATTTGCGCTGTCCACCTTGCCGACCTCTTCCAGATCGAACACTTCCTTGAAGAACTCGGCCGTCTTGTCAGGATTCTGACTCGCTATCGCAATATGCTTGATCTTGGCCATGTTACCTCGCTTACCCTGGCTTGACGCAGTTTCGCCCCACTGCCGCATTTTTTCTGAGCCAACTATATTAATGGTTTTGGACAAGTGTCAAATCCCCCAGTTTCCGACTGTGGGCAGGTTCTCCTGCTTACCATTGTCAAAGTGGGCGCAGATAAACTCAGCACGAAAAGAGAACTGACAGGTCTCTGGGAAGTGAAAACTCGGGCATCTGACATCGGCCTGAGTAATTCCCTAGCTGTGTTCCCCCGTCAGACGAGAGTTGAAGTCGCTGAATGCTAGGGAAAGCGCACGGTGCTCTGGTCTGGAGAGGTAGGGGTCTGTGGAGAGTAGTCTTTCGGCCTCCCGTCTTGCGAGGGCGACAATGTCCTGGTCTGTGATCTCTGCCACCCGGAAAGTGGGAAGTCCGCTCTGGCGGGTGCCCAGGTAATCCCCCGGCCCCCTTAGCTTGAGGTCTTCCTCAGCGAGCTTGAAGCCGTCCGACGTACGTTCAAGCAACTTGAGACGGTTCAGTGCCTCAGCTCCCGGCGACTCAGAAAGGAGGTGACAGTAGCTCTGATGAGGACCGCGCCCTACCCTGCCCCTTAGCTGGTGAAGTTGCGAGAGGCCGAAACGTTCTGCCCCGTCAATCAGCATTACCGTGGCATTTGGGACGTCGATACCAACCTCGACGACAGGGGTGGCGACCAGCACGTCCAGTTCACCACTCTTGAAGTCGTCCATTACTGACTCTTTCTCCTCCAGGCTCATTCGGCCGTGAAGGAGGCCAACACTTCGGTCCGCGAACACTCCTGTGGAAAGGCGGTCGAACTCCTCCTGTGCGGCCTTTGTCTGGATTATCTCTGATTCATCGATGAGAGGGCACACAATGAATGCCTGCCGCCCTGCATCCAGCTCATCGCGAACAAACTCAAAGGCCGCGTCCCGCCTTTCGTTTTCAACGAACCTTGTTCGTACGGGCAGCCTTCCGGGAGGCATCTCGTCAATCACCGACACGTCCAGATCTCCGTACAGGGTCATCGAAAGGGACCTTGGAATCGGCGTCGCACTCATGGCTAGGAAGTGGGGACGCACCCCCTTTTCCCACAATTTGGCCCGCTGGGACACTCCAAACCTGTGCTGTTCGTCGACGACCGCCAGAGACAAGTTCGGAATGTCGACCGACTCCTGTATGAGAGCGTGTGTGCCAATGACGATGTCCACCATTCCGGCCGATAGAAGGCTTGTCAGATCGTCTCTGATCCTTCTACGCTGCCCTCCAAGAAGCAGTGCGACCGTCAGCTTTCGGTCCAACCCCGCAACCCTCAGTGTCTGAATGCTCCCGCCGGCCGGCTCGAAACCAGGGCCGTCCAACAGGCGACATATCGTAAGGAAGTGTTGCTCAGCCAGGATCTCCGTAGGAGCCATGAGGGCGGCCTGCGTTCCATTGTGGACGGCCGCCAACATGGCTGCTGTAGCTACAATCGTCTTGCCGCTACCAACATCTCCCTGCAGCAGGCGACTCATCGCATGGTCGGATTCAATATCGGCCAAAATGTCGTTGATTGCCCGGGTCTGCGCCCCTGTCAGTTCAAAGGACAAGGTGCTCAGAAAGGCGTCGAGGCATCTGGGCTCAACTCGAAGCGGCAGAGCGCCACCTGACTCCTTCCACTCAGCCCTGCGAGAGAGAACGGATACCTGGAGCAGGAACAGCTCGTCGAATGCCAACCTACGCCGCGCGTGCTGGTAACTCTCCCAGTCATCGGGATAGTGCATCTGCTGAACGGCACTTTGAAGTCCAATCAGCCCCGTGCGGTGTAGGACTTCCTGCGGAATGATCTCCTCAATCTGGTCCGCGCACGTATCGATAGCCCGCTTCACCAGCGTGCGGAGCACTCGCTGCGACAACCCCTGGGTGGACGGATACACAGGAACAAGCCTGCCCGTGTGCAGCAGGTCGTCATCTTCATCCAGGATCTCGCACTCCGGACCCTGGAACACGAGACTTCCCCTGAAGACGTTCACTTTGCCGCTTAACGACACGCGCGAGCCCTGCTTGAGTCGCGACGCGAGCCACGGGTTGTTGAACCACACTGCCCTGACGTTACCGGTCTCATCGCCAAGGACAGCCTGCGTCGACTTCTGACGTCCGAGCATGGTCTGGCTGGCTTCCCAGACAGTGAGAATGGCGGTCTGGTCTTCACCGGGCGAAAGCTGTGCGACCTTACGAATCCTGGTGTAGTCGGTGTGCCGACTCGGAAAAAGGTAGACCAGATCGCCGACACGATTCACGCCGATGTTCTCAAGCCGGGGCTGAATCTTCTGCCACACTCCCTTCATAAGTGTGACGTCGTCCGATAGCTTCAGCGTACGTACAGGGGATGGAGGCTTCCTTGATTGGCGCCGGGGCCTTGGGGGCTGAGCAGTCCCAGCGACAGTCCCGGAAGACTCCCGACTGGCACTGACCCCAACAGCCTCCCGCATACGCTCTACAGTCTGACTTGACCAGCTGGCACGTTCATCTGCGGTCAGAGAACTGTAAGAGGTGATGCCACCCAGATACGGTTCCAAGTCTGTTGCATGGCGGACCAGGAATCCATCTAGGCCACCGATTACAGCCGTGTCATCAAATCCTCGTGCGCGCTCCTCTCGAAGGATGTTGTAGAGCGAGCGGGCTGCTGACCGGGCGGCAGTCATGTGCGGGTTCACATCGAACTGATGCGTGGCTAAGCGTCAGCGCTTAGAACGACCAGCCCAAGTGAGTCGGGGCCTACATAGGTGCCAAGCGCCGGACCGAACCTGACCACTACCGGCTCTTCGTCACCTGCCATCAGTGGACTGATCGACTCGGCTAGCGAGTCGGCCTCATCGCGGGTGGTGCTGTACATAACCGATGCGGCGGTGAACGGAGAAAAGTCCTGGGCTGCCCGTTCAAGCCGGGCGAAGGCCTTGCGTCGCGTTCGTTCCTTGGCGAAGTCATGCACCTCGCCATCCAGAACGGTAATGAGCGGCTTTATCTTGAGGAGGGTGCCAACCAACGCCCTGGCCTTGCCAATCCGACCGCCCTTCTGCAGGTATTCCAGCGTATCCAAGAGCACTACACACTGCGCTCTTGCGGTCGCTCCGTTGGCAACCTCTAAAACCTCTTCGACTGACGCGCCTGCGTTCGCGGCTCGCGCGGCGGCCATTGCTATAAGTCCAACACCCATGGACGCCTGCAGCGTATCTATAACTTCAATGGGGCAATCTACGTCGGCGCGCTCGGAACCCTGTTGGGCTGAGTTGAAAGTACCGCTGACCTTGCTCGACACGTGTATTGACACAATCGCGTCGGCATCCTCAGCGACGCTTGTATAAGCGTCGATGAACTCACCGACCGAGGGCTGGGATGTCGTTGGGAATTCCGGCCCGTTGAAGAGCTTCTCGAAGAACTCGTCGGTGGTCAGGTCAACTCCATCCTTGAACACCTGCGTGCCGAAGTGAACATTGGCTGGAACTACTGTAATGCCAAGTTCACTGGCAATATCGGGAGGTAGATCTGAAACGCTATCTGTAACTACGCGTACGGCCATGACCTCACCTCACTCTATAGATACAAAGAGATGGTAGTGCGGTTGACCACCATCGATCACTTCAAACTCGATGTCGGGAAAGCTCTCTTCCACCTTGGACGCAAGTTCGTCAGCCTGGGTTCCGCTCATCTGGTCACCCCAGTATAGGGTAACCAGGTCTATCGGCTGATCGGATTGAGCAATCTCCAATAGACCGGAGAGTATGCCTTCCAAGGTGTCGTCCGCGTGCACGAGTCTTCTGTCCAACATCGCAATTAACTGGTTCTCTTCAACTCTCACGCCATCCAACTCGGCATCTCGTGACGCGAAGCATATCTCTCCCGTACGGGCTGTTTCGAGTTGGTTGACCATTTCCTCTGCATGGTCCGCCAGCGACCCCTGCGTAACGTCGTAGTTGAGGACCGTCATGATCCCCTGCACCACAGTCCTACTCGGCACCACCCGGACGTTCTTCGACGATCGCTCGGCAGCCTGCTCAGCGGCCAGGATGATATTGGGGTTGTTGGGCAAGAAGACCACGTTTTCCAGTGGTGCGTCCTCAATGGCGCGAAGTACATCGCCCACGCTGGGGTTCATCGTGTCCCCACCGCTTACGAAGTTCTCGACGGAGAAACCCCTGAACACATCCTCGAGTCCATCGCCCTGCACGACCGCAACTACTGCAACGTCTTCGACGCCCAACTCAGCGCGGCGTTCCGCCGAGTACTGCTCGCGTTGCTCGTCCATGTTCTGGATGTTCTCTTTGGAAACTTCTCCCAGGGTGCGCCCATAGTCCACGATCACACTCGGTTCATAGGTGTGAACATGCACCCGCACGAGGGAGTCGGTGCCGATGACCACAGGAGACTCGCCCAGTTCAAGAAGTTTCGCCATGATTGCGTCTTTATCCAGAGATACACCGCTGATCATGAACTGTGTGCAGAATCCGAATTCCTCCTCTTCGATCTCATCCAGGAATTCGGAGGATATATTTCCGTCGAGCGATACAGGCTGGGGAGGGGTCAGCAGTTCGTCCAGACCTCCAGACTGATGAAGATGACGCCTGATTCCTTCCAGCATCACATAGTAGCCATACCCGCCCGAGTCCACGAGCCCGGCCTTGTGCAGCACCGCGAGCATCGTAGGAGTCCGCGCCACCGAGTCCAGGGCAGCGTCACAGACAAAATCGAGCAGACCGGCAAGGTCTTGCGCCGATGACGCATGGGCCGCCTCGGACGACTCGCGCATCACGGTCAGTATCGTTCCCTCCCTCGGATGTCCGATGCCTCCGTACGCATGAACAGAAGCGGCGGCCAGGCATCGGGTGAGATCGTCAGCGCCAAAGTCGGTACATCCATCCAGCGCCTCGGCCATTCCCATGAAGAACTGCGACAGGAGAACCCCGCTGTTACCTCGACCGCCATTGAGGGCATGTTCAGCCATCACACGGGAGGTCTCGCCTACGGATGGTGAAACGCTAGGAGCCGTGTTGGAAACTACATCCAACAAGGTCAGGTACATGTTGATTCCGGTGTCGCCGTCAGGGACCGGAAACACGTTCAGACGGTTGATCTCGGGAACATTGACTTCAAGTAGTTGAAGCGCCGACTCGAACAGCGACAGCAGCCCCGGGCCGTCCAGTCTTTCAGTAACTAAGAGGGGTGACGCCATGGATAGTCCAGTTTGCCCAGCTAAACTCTAGTGTGCTAGTGTGCTTAAGGCGTTCGGGCACGTTTGACGCCCTATCTGGTGCCCAATTGTAATCCCAAGTCCAGAGGCCGTCAAAGAGGAAAAATGGCAAAGTGTCAACTATGTAATAAGGCTGGTCAGTCAGGAAACAACGTCAGCCACTCGAATAAACGCACGCGAACCAGGTGGTTTGCGAATGTGCAGCGCTCGACAATCATCCGGGATGGCAAGGCCGAAAGGCTGTATGTCTGCACCAGGTGCCTCAGGACCCATAACAAGGTCATAATGAAGGGCTGAGAGTACGAATTCTCAGTTGGCAGCAGCGCTTATCGGAAGTCGACGTGAGCACTTGAAAGGCTCGTTTCGTTGACACTATCACACCTCATGGCTACCATAATTTCGACGGTCGTGCAGGAGTTCTGCACACACGCTGACCTTTAGAGTCCCCGCCCGGAGAGAGCTATGGCCGAGTACACCAAGTCTGAGTCTATGGACTGGGCACGCGAGAACCTTCGTGGCCAGTGGACCACCTTAATGACACCCTTTACGCCGGATGATGAGGTGGACGAAGAAGGCCTCAGAAAGAACATCGCTCACGTACGCGCCCTCGGCACCCATGGCGCAGGGTCCACCTGGGGGATGGGAGAGTTCTGGAGCCTAACTCGCGAGGAGAGGCTTCACGTCTACGACGTGGTAGCCGAAGAGTCCGCCGGTGAGTGGCCGATCGGGGCTCACGTTTCCCATACTTCGGCCAAGTCGATGTTGAATCTGGCTCAACATGCTCAAGGAGTGGGCTTCGACCTGCTGATCGTTGGCGCCCCCTACTTCGTAACCAACACCGAAGACCAGGTCGTTGAGTGGGTCCGGCTCCTGGCGGACAACACAGACCTGGCGATCATGTACTACAACTCGCCGCAGTTCGGAACGGTACTGGACGCTCGTGGCCTTCAGCGAATCTGCCAGATCCCCAATGTGGTTGGAGTGAAGGAAGCAAGCTTCAACCAGGAGATCTCAATAGAGACTCACCAACTTGTTGGACGCGATGCGATCATTAGCACTCCTGACGAGTGGATCCTGTTCAGGGGCCGTGAGCTTGGCTTTGAGCAGCAGGTCATGTTCGCAAACACATCAGACTGGCGATTCGACACTGCCGACGAAAACTACTACGTGCAGTTCATCGACAAGGCGATGCGAGGGGACCTGGACGACGACTTCTATGACGCCCACGTGCGCCCCATCAAGCAGGTGTCAGACAAGTGGTGGGCATACACCGTGCAGAAGTTCGGAGGGGCCCTCCCCGCTTCGATGTGCAAGTACTGGGGCGAAATCATGGGCCTTGCCGGAGGGCACATCCGACCTCCCCTGACCGACCTCTCAGATGACGAGAAGGCAGAGCTGAAGTCGGACGTCGGCGAAGTCATCGACCTGGCGTGATCACACTGTGTGATCAGGGCAATGCTCAACAGGACCCAGCAGGGAACACAATTCCATCTACAGGTGAGCACGAATGCTGTTAATGGTTAGCGTCCAGAACCTTCCAGAAGCCATGGAGGCGCTGCATGGCGGGGCAGACATAGTAGATGTCAAGAACCTCCAGGAAGCCCTCGTGGGATCGGCACATCCGCTAACGGTAAAGGCCGTTCGAGACGCGATTCCGGGAGCCAGGCACGCCAGCGTGACACTGGGAGTCGTCCCGAATCAGGCGGGTACCGTGGCCATGGCCGTGTACGCAGCAGGCGTGCTCGACGCCACGTCCGTAAAAGTCGGGTTCATGAACACCGAGTACGAACAGGCTGTTGAGACCCTACTGGAATGCCGAGAGGCTCTGAACGGGTTCGAGACCAAGCTTATAGGATCTCTGTTCGCCGACAATCCTCTGTATGACGGTCTCGAAGCTGACCACATGGTGGAACTGGCAAAAGCCGGCCAGTGCGACGGGTGGCTGATTGACACGTTGACCAAGGACGGACGAAACCTCTTCGACTTCATGCCCGAGTTGCAGCTCCGCGAGATGGTGCTCGAGGGCAAGGAAATGGGCATGTCTACCGCCCTGTCCGGGCATCTGAGGATGAGCGACGTTGACGAACTGGCGCGCATCAACCCTGACATTGTAGGAGTGAGGGGCGCGGTCTGCCGGAAGGGCGACCGCTCTTCTGATGTCCATCGCGATGCTGTTGGCGAATTCAGGCGGCAGCTCGACCTGCGAGAGACAGGCAAGATCAACGTCCGCGAGGCCCAGATCATGGCCGGGAACGGCGCTAGTGTCCAGGCGTCCAATGGCTGGAACATAATCGACGGCACTGGCAAGACGTGTGCTGGGATACTTGCGGCTCTCACCGCTCAGATCCAGGTGGACTCAGAATCCTTCATTGAAGTGATCATTCCAGATGTCCTCAATGCCTATGACGTGGTCGTTTGGGCCGAGGAGCATAGTCACAACGTGCTGACGCAGCGCAAGGACGAGGTGGGCGCCACCAGGATGCTCATCAAGCCTTAGTTGGTTCCTACACATCGAAAGCATGTACGAGCCGGTAACCCGCCGGCTCTTTTCTTTTCTAGCCGGCCCGTGGCTCTTGGTGTGGGCTCACCTGTTTCAGCAAGCGTAAACCCCTCGAATTCACCAGTCCAGGTCATGATCGAGAGCGTGCCCAATTGGCCCGCTGCAGGGGCCTCTTAATGGACAAAACGATGACCCTGTTTTCAATTGCGTGCCATATATGCCCATGCTAGGATGACCTTAAGAACAGCCAAAGAAACGGGGACTTTATTGGAAGGGGACACAGTCAGCGACATCGCAACAATCGTTGGATTGGTGACAGATGTCGTGTTACTCATACTGCTTACCGCACTCCTGATAGGTTTCTTTGTGGTGTTCGCGCTGATCAGCAAGCTCCTGAGTACAGCCCAATCGACGTTGGAGACTGTACAGGACGCCGCAGAGACAGTATCCGAAAGAGTTATCAACCCGGCGACCGAAAACGTAGGGACCAGTCGAAGAATCGGCAGCGCTGTCGGATTCCTGCTCGGTCTGTTCCGGCGTGGGCGCCGATCGAATGGCAATTGAATACAGGAGGAAATCAGATGGCTAACAACAATGGCGGTGGGGGCTTCATGCTCGGCCTCCTGGTAGGAGGCATAATTGGCGGGTTCATAGGCCTGCTTCTTGCTCCCAAGCCTGGAGCGCAGACCCGGGCGGAGTTGATGGAGATGGGTGACGCCTGGCGGACACGGGCGGACGAGATCGCGGCGCAAATGGCAGCCGAGATGCGGACCCGTGGTATGCCCGACATGAGCACCGTGGGTGAGCGGGTAGGGCCTGCCGTGGACTCCCTCAAAGAGCGTGGTTCGACAACTCTGGGCGCGGCCCGCGAGGCCGGAACGACCGCCGTTGCAAGCGCCCGGCAAGGAGTTGGGGCCGTTAGGTCCCGAATCGCTAACGGCAACGGGGGCGACTCAGAGAAGCCTGAGGACGGGACCGCATAAGAGACCGAAGTCAGATTGACTCATGAGAAGGGCCGGCTCAGTGGAGCCGGCCCTTTACTTTCTTAATCTATCCTGGCCTGACTCAGTCAGGAATCAACGCCCGTGGATAAGAGCCAAGCACCTTGAACATCGACGCTCGCGACCTGATCCCATCGAGCGCATCCCGAATGACTTCGTCCTCCCGATGACCATCCAGGTCAATAAGGAACACGTACTGGCCAAGGCTCCTTCTATCGGGCCTCGACTCAATCTTGATCATGTTGATGTTTCTTCGGGCCAACTCACCAAGTGTGTCATACAGCACGCCAGGAGCATCCTGGGAGAAGTCGAAGCAGATCGATGTCCTGTCGCTTCCGGTCGGCCCGCTGTCAGACTCTCCAAGTACCACGAACCGAGTCTGGTTGTTGGATACGTCCTCTATGTTGGCATCAACAACGTTTGCGCTAAAAATCTCGGCCGCCCGCCGGCTTGAAACAGCGGCTGCCAGATGCCTGCTCTCACGCATGTCCGTGACGGCGCTGGCAGTGCTCAGCGAGGCAATGTTCTCTGCATGAGGCAGATTACGCGTGAGGTAGCTTCGGCACTGGGCAAGCGCCTGCGGATGGGAGTAAACAACCTCAATCTGGTCGAGCCTGGCGCCGGGGTCAGCCAGCAGGCAGTGGTGAATCGGGACCACTACCTCTCCTTTGATCTTGAGGTTCGACTCGTGAATGAGCAGATCGACAGTGAAAGTGACCGTCCCTTCGAGGCTATTTTCTATGGGGACTATAGCCTCCTGGACCTCCCCGTTGTCCGCGGCTGCCACTACAAGAGGAATTGCGCTATAGGCTACTCGCTCTGACTCCGGGTCATAGTCGATTGCAGCCTGTTCGCTGTAAGTGCCTTCAGGTCCGAGATACGCGAGTCTGGTAGCCATCAGACCCCTCCCACGTCGTCCACCAGTAGACCTCCAAGGCGCTCTTCGAGAGCTTCTACCAGCATGGCCGTGGTATCAATCGAGTCGTTGACGCCCAGCCGATTGAAGAGCTCAACGTGCTCGGATACGTTCACTACGGACATCACCCTTTCGACCCCGAAGAGATGGGCTGCCATTTGACAGATGACGAGGTTGTCATCGTCGCGGCGTCCAGTCGCTATGAGAACGTCCGCGCGGCTTGCACCAGCCTTCCAGAGGACCCGGGACTCTGTTGCATCTCCACGCACCCCGACACTGCCAAGCTGGTCTTCAATTGCCGCCAACCTGCCGGGGTCGCGGTCGATCACGGTAACTTCCTGTTCAGCATCTAGGAGCCATTGAGCAATCGAGGTCCCGATTCGGCCCGCTCCCACTATGATGGCATACATGTTTAGGACAATACCCGAATCACACCCTTAGAGATGCTGAAGTGCAAGATCTCTGAGGACTTCCGTATGGCTGATGGTAGTAAGGTCGAGGTCCATGTACATGTCGCGCTTTACGGGATCGTCCAACCTGCAAACAACATGCGCAACGTCGAGTATATGACGGGCGATCTGACCGGCCATCAGATTTACAGCATCGCTTCCAGTGGTTGCGAGGAACACGTCGGCGTCCTGTACTCCGGTCTTCCGCAAGTCCGACTCCAAGGTAATGTCGGCCAGGAAAGGCACAATCTGCCCACTCCGCACAACTTCACTTTGGAGGTGATCAAACGCATCCACTTCGATATCGAGTACATGGACTATGCGCCCGGGCCGACACAGTTCCGCTGCGATTGAAGCTCCCGTCCTGCCGCAGCCGCCGATGGCAATTCGATTGAATCGCCTCGTGACCTCGAGTCCCGCGCCATTAGTCGCCATCTAAATTCGCCTCGCCCCGGAGGAGTATCTCTGGATGGTCGAGCCGATCTGGGTTGGCTCACGACACAGGATCACCCGGCACGGCGCGTGTCTCAGTATATAGGGCACGTGCTCTTCCAGGGAGTAACGGCCATAGGCTTCGACAACGGATGTCCCTATCGCGATCGCTTCGACGTTCTTCTCGACAGCTTCGCGCACGACTGCGGTCCCGGACTCACGCGCCTGAACCAGATGAGCCTCGACTATACAGTTGTAGCGGCTGGCAACGCGCTCCATGTCTTCCAGTACCTGCTCACCGATCACCGAATCGCCAGTGACTACGGCGTCTAACGGCGTATTGCGAGCTACCTCGATGACGTAAAGAAGATGTAGCGTGCTTCGCCTGGACTCGAGCAGTTCGCAGGCAAGTCTGACCACTAGGTTGTCAGAGGGTGCGCCGGTAACCAGTACAAGGATAGACGAGGGGCGAATGTTATCTTGATCTCTATCGCCCGAGTGGTTGGATCTTCTTGCCCAGTTGAACAATTGGCCCCTCAATCAACCTTCCAAACGGCAACGCGCGTTCTAAAGATCAATTTGCGGCGTCCAAATCTACGAGCTGTTCTGCCATGCTGTCGAGCTGGTCGAGCATCGAGTCGTGGCCTGCCAGCACCAACCAGTCACCCTCGCCGAGCCGGTCATTTGTGTCTGGATTGAGAGTAACCTCCCTGCCCCGGCGAATCGCCAGCACCACGAGGCCGTACTTGTTTCGTGGACTCGAAAATCCGAGCTCATTGAGGCTCATGCCGTCGAAGCGGTCTGGCACTCTGAGCTTGCTGATTCCGAAGTTGGGAGTGATTTCCAGGTACTCCTGAACATTCGGATTAAACATGCTGTGGGCCAACCGATTGCCCATCTCCTCTTCCGCATGGATCACCTTGTCCACGCCGATGAGCGACAGCGTGTTGCCGTGAAGATCGTTATGGGCTCTGGATACCACGTACGGTACGCCCATGGTCTTGATGAGCACCGAGGCCATAATGCTCGACGTGACGTCCGACCCGATCGCAATGACCGCAGCATCGTAGTCAGGCACACCCAGTTCCCTGAGCACAGCTTCGTTGGTGCAGTCGGCTATGAGAGAGTAGGTACACGCTCCCATCATGCTGTGAACACGACTCTCGTCGTTGTCGATAGCCAGCACGTCGTGACCGAGGTTGTATAGAGAACGGGCAATGCTAGAGCCGAATCGACCTAGTCCAAGCACGGCGATCTGTTTCTTCATTGGAGGCCCCTCATACGCACTGTCTTCGAGCCCCACAAGGAGGCATTAATAGTCACCCTATTGTAACTCGTTCCTGGACGAACCGATAGTTGTCGATTGACGAGCCCTGAGCCATTGCGATGCCAATTGTGAATGGTCCAAGTCGGCCAACAAACATCGCCAGAACCAGGATGAGCTGACCCCACTGCGATATCAGCGGTGTGATACCTGTGCTGAGTCCGACTGTCCCAAAAGCAGACACACTCTCAAAGAAGAGATCCAGAAAGTCCATTCCTCCGTCTGTGATGCTCAACGCGACGATGACACTGAAAACTATCGCGGTGGATATGGCCCCGAGCACGAGAGCGCTCCGAACTTGCTCGAAAGGAATCTCGCGACCGAAAATCGCGGCGTGTGTCCGTCCTCGAATCGTCGAAAGGATCGCCACAAGAATAATCGCAAGTGTGTTTACCTTGATTCCTCCTGCCACTGACGCTGATGCCCCTCCGATGAACATGAGACCAGTCATCATGAAATTGGTCTCGTCCTCTGTCTCGCTGTAGTCGAGCGTAGTAAACCCGGCAGTTCTTCCACTGATCGACTCAAAGACCGAAGTGGTTAGTTTCTCGGAGACGGGCATCGGACCGAGGGTCTTGGGATTCTGGTATTCGAAGACCATGAATGTGCCGATGCCTACCAGAATGATAGCCATCGAGAGAAGAAGGACCAACTTGGTGGTCAGGCCGAACAGCCTGAACCGGCGGCGCGTGACGAAGTCGACCACGACCCCATAGCCGATCGCCCCCAGGAAGATCATTCCGGCGGTGACACCTATAACGGTCCCGTCCTGCTGGAAGGCTGTCATGCCTCCCTCTTCAGTGAGGAAAATGAAACCAGCGTTATTGAACGCGGAGATTGAATGGAACAGTGCCATTAGCAGCGCACGGTCAGGCGTGTATATGAACCAGAACCTCACCGCCAGTATCGCAAATGCGAGTAGCTGTGCACCGACGGCAAAGATTACGATTCCCACCGTCAAACGAATTAGACCGCCCGTGCCGGAGCCAAGCAAGTCACCGCCGAAGCTCTCTCGCAGGAGGATGCGCTGCGGCAATGTGACCCTCTGGCCAATTGCTATCAGCGCAAACGTGGCCAGCGACATGAAGCCAAGACCCCCGACGAATATGAGCCCCGCGATTACAAGCTGGCCCCCTAGTGTCCAATAGACGGAGGTCTCCCGGACGACTAGACCCGTGACGGTCACAGCAGAGGTGGCAGTGAAGAGGGCGTCCATGAACGGCGTAAACCCGCCACTCTGGTTGGTAAAGGGCAGCGAGAGCAGGATCGTTCCGCCAATGATGAGTCCGATGAACACGTAAATGACGATCATCGGTGAGGCGAGGGCCCTGTGCTGAACCTTCCGCGTGTCTACAACGACCGTGACCGGGCTCAGCTCGACCCGCCGGGGGTGTCTGACCACGCGGTCTCCGGGTTTAGGGGTCCAAGGAGGACGCACTTTGCACGTGTCCAGACCTGATGTGGCGTGAGATGCGCATTCACTACAGCCTATGCAGGCCGAATGCAACGTCGCCAAGAGCACTCGATATCAATTCCGATTCTAGGTTTGAAGTTTTCGAAAGTCAACGACTAACTGAAGTCTGTCGAGGCCTTTCAAATTGCCCAGCGGGCGCAGCGAGGGTTCCGTACACAAGCGGGAAGTGATGCCATCAGCTTAACGCCCCCTTAAGAGCTGCTTAAGGATTTGTTGACGACTGACGGAGTCAAACCTATAATCATCGCCTAAGTGCCCGGGTGGCGCGAATCGTTTCTGGAATACTAGAAATCGCACGAGTGAGAGTCGTCATAGGAGCAAAAATGAAACTTACAGAACGCCGACATCAGGCCTCAGGTTGGTTGGCCGCCGTTCTCATTTCAGGGTTAGTGGCTCTCCTCGTGGCCTGTGCCGGCGCCGACGAGCCATCAGCGCCACAGCAGCCCGCTGCGCCAGCACCAGCGGCGCCAGCGGCGGCGGCCCAGCCAGGCTCAGGAATGGCGCCACAGGCCCCGCAGCAGCCTGCGGCTCCTCAGCCCGCGGCACCAGCAGCCGAAGCATTCCCAAGCATCCCGGAAGCTGCTCCAATTGGGGCTCCAAGAGCTCCATCCCCCAGGCGAGCGCCAGTCGCAGCAATGGACGAGGCAATGATCCAGAAAGGTGGGACCCTGCAGTGGGTGCCACAGGCGAGCCTCAGAACGCTTGACCCAGTATGGACCACAGCTGCAATGACTCACAACACCGCGAGTCAGATGTACGATGCAGTGTTCGCGTGGGACTCAGCTCTACAGAGCCAGCCTCAGATGATCGCAGAGTGGTCCATGACCGACGACGCTAAGTCATACACGTTCAAACTTCGAGAGGGCATGACCTTCCATGATGGAGACACCGTTACCTCGGATGATCTTCTGTCTTCTATTGCCCGTCATGAGCAGCGTCAGCCAATCGGCATCAGCATTCGCCAGCTTGGCGAACCGACCTACACGAGAATAGACGACCTCACGATCCAGGCCAACATGGCGAAGAAGTTCGGGCTTGTGCCCTTCTTCTGGGGTACTTGGGGCACCGTTTATGTCTTCAAGCAGGAAATCGCTGACGCTACCTCTCCTGATGTTGCGGTCGAAGCCGAACAGACCATTGGGTCAGGCCCTTTCCAGTTCGTGAGCTGGGAGCCTGGAAACCGGCTTGTAATGGAACGATATGAGAGCTACATTCCCAGATCGGAACCCAAAGACGGCGCTGCCGGAAACAAGGAAGCCTTCCTGGACCGGATAGTGATGGCCGAGGTCCCAGATCAGGCGACCCGCGTTGCAGCCCTTCTCACCCAGCAGGCCGACTTCTCCGAAGGCATTGCCGGAGATCTGCTGCCCACGCTGGAAGACAGCCCGACAGTTGTTGTCGACACCATCGGCCCTTGGGCGGCTCCCTGGCTAGTCTTTAACCACTTGCACCCACCGTTCAACGACCAGCGAGCGAGGCTGGCAGTACAGGCTGTAGTGGACCGCGAGGAGTATATGCGCGCCGGGTATGGCCCCGAGTTCCTCTGGGAGACTTGCGCCGCGCTGTTCATGTGCGGCGGACCGCTTGCGAGCGACGTCGGCAGCGAGGTCTACTATGCGGAGCCCGATATCGAACGCGGCAAGCAGCTATGGGATGAGTATGTCGCCGACACCGGTTTTAACGATCCCGTGATCGTGCTCGCGGCGACTGACTACCCTGACTTCTTCGCATCGGGCCTCATAACCAAGCGTAACCTTGAAGCGATTGGTGCACAGGTCGAGATGCCGTCGATGGACTGGGCGGCTGTTGTAGCCCGCCGTGCTGAGAAGTCCCTGCCCGCCGAGGGCGGTTGGAACGTCTTCCACACATGGGGCGGCGTGTTCGATCCGGTGACTGCGGTGGGACTAAGTGGTAACTGGTTCGGCTGGCCTCAGAACGAGACCATTCAGGGCCTTATCGAGGAGTTCCCGTTGGCCGGCACCCTGGAAGAGCAGCAGCGGATTGCAGACGCAATCCAGATCGAGAACTACGAGAATCCAAACTACCTCACAATGGGTCAGTTCAACTTCCTCGTAGCAAGGCAGAATTACGTTAAGGGATACGAGCCACACCGACTCCTCCACTTCTGGGGCGTCTGGCTCGACAGATAAGTAAGGCGTCGCGTGCCCTTGGCATTGGATAAGCTGGGGACAATCGCGTAATGTAAGGGCCGGGCTATGAAGTCCGGCCCTGCTTGCCCACCCAGGACCCCGGTCAAGGGAACCCTACATGCTTCAATACGTCATCCAGCGAATAATCGCCACGATCCCAGTTGTGCTGCTCGTGGCGATTATTACTTTTTCCCTTGTCCACATCGCCCCGGGAGACCCGGCAGCGGTAATTGCAGGTGACTTCGGCAACCCCGAGGACATTCAACGGGTAAGGAAACAGCTGGGGCTGGATAAGCCGATCCACGAACAACTTTGGATTTGGTTGTCCCATGTCGCTAGAGGTGACCTTGGCAGCTCCATATTCTCCAGGTACCAGGTCACCGAGCTGATCGCTCAGCGACTCCAGCCGACAATTGTGCTCGCCCTGACAGCGGAGATACTAGCGGTACTGATCGCCGTTCCCCTCGGAGTGATCGCTGCCTGGAAGGCGAACTCGCTAATCGACCGTGGGGTCATGCTGTTTGCCGTTCTGGGCTTTTCGATCCCGGTCTTCTGGTTGGCCTACAACCTGATCTTCCTGTTCGCGGTGAGGTTAGAATGGCTTCCCGCTGTGGGATACGAGCCGATCTCGAATGGTATAGTCCCATGGCTCAAGTCCATCACCCTCCCCTCCATAGCAATCGCTGTTATCTTCGCCGCCTTGATCGCTCGAATGACCCGAACGACCATGCTGGAGATCCTGCGAGAGGACTACATTAGAACCGCCAGGGCGAAAGGCCTGGGCGACCGCATGGTCCTTCTCAGGCACGCGTTGAAGAACGCATCTGTTCCGGTTGTGACGGTCATTGGCCTTGGGCTCGCGGGACTGATCGGCGGCCTGGTTGTAACTGAAACTGTGTTTGCGATCCCCGGCCTCGGCAGGCTAATCGTCGAGGCTGTTCTGCGGCGCGACTACCCAGTGATACAGGGCGTCATGATGCTGGTGACTCTGGCATACGTCTTCGTCAACCTGATCGTCGACATTAGCTACGCCTACCTGGATCCGAGGATTCGCTACTAATGTCCGGCCAGTTCAATGTCAGCGACACCCTTGTTGTAGCGGCGGCGCGCCCAAGTCGCCTGCAGCGTGGAATCGTCGGGACGCGGCGGGCCCTCATTAAGAATCCGAACATGCTGTTCGGGTTGATTCTGCTGCTCATCATGTCGGCGATGGCAATCTTTTCGGGTCTGATCACGGACGTTGACCCGAGGTACATCGACACTATCGAGAGGTTGAAGAGCCCGTCCAGCGAATACTATTTCGGGACCGACCACCTTGGCAGAGACATCTTCGCCCGGGTCGTTTATGGCAGCCGACTGTCGCTCATCGTCGGGATCGCCGTTGCCATAATAACCATGGCCGGAGGCGTTGTCCTGGGACTGGTTTCGGGATACTACAGGGCACTGGACGCCATCATCATGCGCCTCATGGACGGGTTGATGGCAATCCCGTCATTCCTGCTGGCAATCG
The DNA here is from genome assembly GCA_965116405.1 of Dehalococcoidia bacterium. Taxonomy (GTDB): domain Bacteria; phylum Chloroflexota; class Dehalococcoidia; order Lucifugimonadales; family UBA1123; genus VXRN01. The sequence continues at coordinate 2,749,776 of OZ220685.1, read as the reverse complement.
CACTGGTAGCAATGCTCGGCGCAAGCCTGCAGAATGTAATCATCGCCCTCTCTGTGGTTGAGACTCCCCGCGTAGTACGCGTCGTCAGGTCTTCGGTGTTGACACTTAGGGAAAGAGTTTACGTGGAGGCCGCCGAAGCGATCGGAGCCCAAGGCATTCGCATCATGGCCCGACACATCTTCCCCAATACGGTCCCACCACTGATAGTTCAGGGAACGTACATCTTCGCATTGGCCATACTGGTCGAGGCAGGCCTGAGCTTCCTGGGAGCAGGTACTCCTCCCGACATCCCCAGTTGGGGCAACATCATGGGAGAGGCGCGGCTCTACGTCCGGGTCGCTGAGTGGATTATGTTCTTCCCCGGACTCTTCCTCTCGCTAACCGTGTTGGCGATCAATCTGATAGGCGACGGACTCCGAGACACCTTGGACCCGACCCTGGCACGGCGCATGTAGGCAGCTTCGCTGCCAATCTACACCGGCGACCAGAAGGCCAACACGCCCTCGGCGACCTCGTCTACGGTAATGACGGGGCCGGTGTCGATGATAAACACCTTGCTGCCCCTCCTGTCCGACTGTCCCATAAATCCGGCGGAAGACGCGCTGAGACTTAGCCTGCCAGAGAAGAGCAGATACCTGCTGTCCGGCGACCAAAGCATATGCGAGTATGCGTACTGGTCGAAGAACTGAAACATCGTCAGCTGGTCCCTGGACGGTGTGAAGTCCGCGAGCCGCTCGGTCGCTCCGGTCTCGATGTCGAGCAGCGTCCACCTCAATTCACCGCCAGACCCTGCGATCGTCACGAGTGCCAGCTTAGTCCCATCCGGAGACCAGAAGTAGGCCAGCACGTTCTCGTTGACCAGTGCCTTCTGCTCGAATGTCGACGAGTCCAGCATCCTGAATTGACGGTACACGAGGATGGGTGTATTTCCGTAGCGGACTGGCGTCACGTCATCGGCCACGGCCAGGTGCGCCCCATCTGGGGACCACAGGAAAGCCGACGCCGGACCAACGTCCAGCACAGGCTGCGGCAGGACCAATCCAGTATCGGTTATTGGCGCTGAGTATAGGCCGTAGCCTGTTCGGCCAACCGGACTCGACAGAGTGAGCTCGCTGATGTTTGGCCTCCACGCTGGCACTCGATACGCGTCCGACTCCAGCCTGACCTTCTGCATGGCCATGGGACCGTCGAAGCTCAGCAAGAAGTGATCGACGGAGCGGTGAACAGCAAGTTTGGCAGAGTCTGTGGACCACGACATCCATAGCGGCCCACGGTCAAGGATAAAGGCAGGCCCAACATCTGAGGCAACTTCGTCGATGAAAAGTGATAGACCGTGACGCTCCGTTACCGCAACGAACGCCAGCTTGGTGCTATCAGGAGACCAAAGGGGATAGTGGACGACGCCATCCGCCAGTAGCCCAGCGTAGCCCGGCTCGCCCTGGTGTATAGTCGTGGTCTCACCCTCTTCCCAGCCATAGCCAAACAGCGTTACAACCGGCTCTTCGTCGTCATTCCTGACGATGCCGGAGTAGGCGACCGTGCCGCCGTCCGGAGACCACGTCGGCCATGTAAACAGACCCTCTCCGGATGAGATTGGTATCTCATCAGAACCGTCTGCCAGGTAGGATCGAATTTGAGCGTCAGGTCCGACGACAGCAATGCGGTCTATCGAATACAGCGGAGGCCACTGCTGCTCAGTTTCAGACAGACCACCTGCCCTGCCCACTGTGACGAGCACGACCAGAATGCCCACGAGGAGGAGGACGCCGGCGTATCGCCTTAGCCTGTCACTCACTGATCGATAGTCATGTCGAGGCTAATGTTTAGGGAGGATGCAGAGTGTGTGAGGGCGCCCACAGAGATTATGTCGACACCGGTAGAGGCGACGCTCCTAACCGTCTCAAGGTTTATGCCGCCGGAGGCCTCCAGCAGGGCCCTTCCCTTTGTAATCCTGACAGCGGTCTCCATCTGTTCAGGTTCCATGTTGTCGAGAAGAACGAGGTCTGCTCCGGCGTCGAGCACCTCTTCTAGCTGTGCTAGAGTCTCGACTTCTATTTCGGCCTTTATCATGTGGCTGGCGCGCGAGAGGGCACGCTTGACGACTTCACCAATGCCGAGACCCTGCAGGGCCAATGCCTCAATGTGGTTATCCTTGATGAGGATCCCATCTGCGAGGTTGTATCGATGGTTTCGGCCCCCGCCCATCGCAACTGCGTGCTTCTCAAGTTTCCTGAGTCCCGGGGTGGTCTTTCTCGTATCGACAATCTGGGCACGATGTCCTTCGACCGCATCCACGTACTGCCGGGTCAAAGTTGCAATTCCGCTGAGATGCTGGAGAAAGTTAACCGCCGTGCGCTCAGCCTTTAGAATCGAAGCCACACTTCCACTGACTGACGCCAGACGTTTCCCCGCGCTTACCCCAGAACCGTCTTCTACTAGAGCAGCAACATTCAGGGCAGGGTCAAACTGAGTGAACACGGCGGTAGCCACGTCGATGCCCGCGACAACTCCATCTTCCCTGCTGACGAGTGCAGCGCTGCCGGTCAGACCAGGTTCTATCAAAGCATCGGTTGTGGGATCACCTTGACCGACATCCTCCAGCAAGGCGGCATCGATCAAATCTTTGATGTCCGGGGTTAGCAGCATTGCATTTATCCATGGTGTGAAAAGGCCCATTCCATAAGGAAGCAGGAATGGGCCATTGTTAAGCTCGGTATAATTCCCGAGAAGTGCGGCTAGGTTACTGCGAGCATCCGGTCGAGCGCGACTCGAGCCTCTTCTGCAACATCGTCGGCAACCTCAATCCTGTTTACTACGACTCCTTCGTTCAGCCCGTCCAGAACCCAGGACACGTACGCCGGGTGAATCCTGTACATGGTCGAGCAGGGGCAGATCACGGAGTCGAGACAGAATACGGTCTTATCAGGATTCTGTGCAGCAAGCCTGTTTACCAGGCTTATCTCTGTTCCGACTGCCCACGCTGAACCTGATGGAGCGTCAGCGATCATCGACTTGATGTACTCGGTTGAGCCGTTGTAGTCGGCCGCCTGAACCACCTCCATCGTGCACTCGGGATGTACCAGAATGTTTACGTCGGGGTACTTCTGTCTGGCGACCTCAATCTGGTCCACAGTGAAACGGGTATGCACGGAGCAGTGGCCCTGCCAGAGGATCACCTTCGAGTTGGCAAGCTCCTCTTCGGTATTACCACCCAACTCCTTGAATGGGTTCCAGAGGACCATGTCGTCGAGATCTACGCCCATCTTGAGTCCGGTGTTTCTGCCGAGATGCTGGTCCGGCAGGAACAGGACCCGGCTTCCCCGCTCAAATGCCCACTCGAAGGTAGCCGGAGCATTTGATGAGGTGCAAACTATCCCATCGTTTCGTCCGCAGAGGGCCTTTATGTCGGCAGTTGAGTTCATATACGTGATGGGCACCACGCCGCCTCGGTCGCCCAGCACATCGGTCAAGTCGTCCCAGCAGTCCAACACGTCGTCAATCTGCGCCATATCAGCCATAGAACAGCCGGCCGTGAGATTGGGCAGGATGACCCGCTGATTGGCTCCGCTGAGAATGTCAGCGGTTTCCGCCATGAAGTGCACACCGCAGAAGATGATGAACTCCGCATCCTCCTGGGAGGCAGCGAACTGTGAGAGCTTGAACGAGTCGCCCTGGTAGTCAGCGAACTTGATGACTTCATCACGCTGATAGTGGTGCCCAAGAACGACCAGTCGTTCACCAAGCTTGGCGCGTGCCTCCAAGATGTTGGCATCGAGCTCCTCAGGAGACGTCCTCATGTACTCAATCGGGAGCTTCTGCCATCGAACACCTACCGAGAATTCGTCCTCGAGCGTCCGTGATGACAGTTCGTCATCCGTGGTGCAGAACGCTGACTGCTCTATTTCGGTGATTGGGATGGTCGGTGTCTTCAGTTCGGCTATTGCCATGACTCTTCAACCCTATGTGGCATACTACCTTCTCCGCCTCGTTCGCCCCGCCTCAGTGATCCTTAAGCGTACCCTGGAGAGACCAGGGGCTGGTTCGCTCTATATGTACATCCACCATCTGACCTTTCAGGTCGGAGGGACTGTCAAAGAAGACCAGCTTGTCGTTTCGATTGCGGCCGAACCACCTGCCCTTGCGTCGGCCCTCAACCAGCACCTGCTGCGTAGTGTCCAACAAGCGAGCGTTGATTTCCGTTGACACCGACTCCTGAATCTCTTCGATTACTTTGAGCCGGCGCTGCTTCTCATCGTCTGAAACGTCATCCTCCATGAGCCGGGCCGAGATCGTACCCGGCCTCGTCGAATAGGCAGCCGCATGGACCTTGTCGAAGCCAATGTCGCGGACGAGTTCGGCGGTTCGCTCGAACTGGTCATCAGTCTCGCCACAGAAGCCAACGATTAGGTCTGTCGCGAGCGATACGTTCGGTATGCGTTCACGGATTCGCTCAATCTTTTCGCGGTACTCAGTGTTTGTGTACCCGCGGCGCATGTTTGCCAGCACCTGGTCGTCGCCAGCCTGGAACGGTAAGTTCACGTGTTCGCAGACCTTGTCGAGGTTGGCGATCGCATCGATGATGCTGTCGCTCATGTCGTTGGGATGGGATGTCAGAAACCTCACACGGTCCAGTCCCTCAACCTCGTTCACCGCTGACAACAGGCTCCCCAGGTCGACGGTGCCAGGTAAGTCGTGACCGTATGAGTCCACATTCTGACCAAGTAGGGTAACTTCCTTGACGCCTCTCCTCACGAGGTGAACCGACTCGTTTACTATGTCTTCAATTGTGCGGCTGACTTCCCTGCCCCTACGGTAGGGGATGATGCAGAACGAACAGAACTTGTCGCAGCCGTGGATGACAGGGATGAATGTGGCGACATCGGGTGTAGCTGTGAGCGGCCCAACGCAGCCCTCGGGGTCTATGCCAAGCCTGTCACCGAGGAATTCGATGAGCGGGTGGTATTGTTGCGGCTGCATGAATACGTCGACGTATGGAAATCGCTCTGCGAGCTGGTCCTTGCGCGGACCGACCATGCAGCCCATCAGGGCCAGAACTTTGTCAGGGTTTCGCTGCTTGACCGGCTTGAGGTGAGTCAGAGTCCCTACGACTCGATCCTCAGCACTCTCTCTCACTACACAGCTGTTGAGGACAATCACGTCAGCTTCACGCAGGGAATCTCCAGGCGCGAGGCCCATCTGATCGAGGGCGCTTTCAAGCCGTTCGGAGTCCGCCTTGTTCATCTGGCAGCCAACTGTCCAGACGTAATAGCTTTGCATTATTGCTTTAACTCTCGATTATTTTCGGGTAACGAGATATGCGGATTGGGATCGTGGGTTGAAATCGGAGGTCTAAAAGCCCGTAGTTAGCGGGGTGTAAACCGTTTGGCTTGACTGACGTGCTCTATGCCGGTATCCACTCTGGACTAGGACCTAGAATGGCCGAATATGTGAACCCTCCGCGTTTGGAGTGCAATATACCAGAGAATACACCGCTCATCAAGGAAACAGATTGTGAAATTCGTTACTATTCAAGTAAGTAATTACGTGGATCGTAATGATACTATTCAGGGATTACGAATCTCGCCAGCGTGGAATTTGCTAGAGAGTGAAGATGGTGCAAATAGATAAATTTTTCACAAATTCGCAAGTTTGTGGCAATTTCACGTATGGGAAGCTGACACAGGTACACCCAGGGGATCAAAGTCCTCCTGACTTCCGACCCAGACCTCTCCTCCCTCGAAGAACTCCTTCTTCCAGATTGGAACGATCTGCTTGATTCGGTCGATGCTGAAGTGACACGCTTCAAATGCGGCTTGCCGGTGTGCCGAAGACACCGCTACGACCAGGCTAGCTTCACCTATCTCCAGCCTGCCAAGCCTGTGGTGGATCGCGACCCCAGTGAGCTCCCACTGGTCCAGCATCTCGTCTGCCACCCGTTGAATCTGCTCGTCGGCCATGGGTCGATAGGCCTCGTACTCCAGCCGCAGAACCTTCCTGTCCCCAGTGTGATCGCGGGTCGTGCCCACGAAAGTCACGATGGCACCCGCGCCAGGGTGTTCGACAAGCTCAACTACCTTCCCTGGTTCGAGCTTCTCATGTGTTATGTGAATCGCCGGGACTGAATCCACTCTATGAGCCTCCACTGACCGGTGGAATTAGTGCGACCTCGTCACCGTCGTCCAGAATATAGTCGGACTCACGGTAATCATTGTTGACGGCCGCGACTATACGGTCTGCATGAGGCAGACCCGGAAACTGGGCACAGACCTGCGCAATTAGCTCCGCCACTGTGGAACCGGCGGCCAATGCAATCCTCACCCTCGTCGTACCAGCAATCTCGCGGTAGCTTGCCAGGAAGACAACCGTTACTAGCATTACGACGGCTCCTTGGTCACGCGATCAGCGCGCCGCCATTGACGTGAATGGTCTGACCCGTGATGTATGCCCCGCCCTCGGACGAGAGAAACGCAACAGTGTGAGCGATCTCTTCGGGCAGTCCAAGGCGGCCCACAGGTATATCGGCGTTCGGGGCGGGAGTTGACTGTCCCTCGACGCGAGAAGTGTCGAAAGCCCCTGGGACGATGTGGTTGACCAGTATCCCGTGTTGGGCAAGCTCGGCTGCCAGAGCACGAGTCAGACCCAGAGCGCCCATCTTGCCTGCGCAGACGTGCGCCCACTCGGCTCTCCCCTTGAAGGCGTTTAGGCCGGACACGTTGATGATGCGACCCCAGCCTCGCTCGATCATTCCGGGGACGACGGCCTGGCAGGCGAAGAACGGACCGTCCATGTTGACTCCGTTCACCTCTCGCCAGTCGTCGACGGTCATCTCCGTGAAGGGTTTCGAGGCCCGCATTCCGGCGTTGTTGACGAGAATGTCGACACGGCCGAATTCCGCAATCGCCTCGCCCACCATACGGTAGACTGCGCCTTGGTCTCCTACGTCGGCGATCGTCGCAATTGCCCCAACTCCAAGCTTCCGAGCCTCAGAAGCGACTGCTTCCGCCTCATCACTATTGGTCCGCGCATTGGTTACGACGTTCGCACCCAGGCGAGCCAACTCCAGCACGGTCGCACGTCCGATGTTGCGGCCGGAGCCGGTTACGAGCGCTACTTTGCCGTTGAGGTTGCCAGTCGCCATCATCGACTCCTATTGCCACGCGTCTCCGGCAGGCGTCACTTTAGCCACGCTCTTCGCATGGTACCCATTGGAAGATTGTGCACTATGGTATGGAAAGGCGACTAGTCAGCCGCGGCGGCCACGCGTTCAGCAGACTTGACGACGGCAGAATCGTGCAGCGTCTGGATTCTGGAATCGTCATAGCCCAGAACGTCGCTGAGGATCTCCGTCGTATGCTCGCCGACCAACGGCGTGGTGCCTACCACCATGGGAGTGCGACTGAACTTCACCGACTTCCCGGTCACCCACATCGTGCCAGCGATGGAATCGGGCACTTCCATCATGATCTCGCGCTCGGTGAGGTGCGGGTCCCTGGCTGCTTGGGCTGTGGTGTTGACTGGGGAGCACGGCACGCCGTGGGCCGCAAGGTGGTCGGCAGTGGGCTGCATTTCCTTGTCGGCAAACCACTCGCTCAGTCCCTCTTCAAGCGCGTCGGCGTTCTGTGAGCGAAGCTCTCGTGTCGAGAACCGCTCATCCTCAAGCCATTCAGGCCGTTCTACGGCCTCGCATAGGCGCGTCCACATATTCTCGTTGGTGGCGGCGATGATCATCCAGCCGTCGGCTGTCTTGAAGGTTCCGCCAGTGCCGCGTCCGTTGCCCTCACGTGGCTGCTCGTAGCCGTCGCCGAGGTAGGCGGAGATCGGAATTTCGTTGACGGTATAGCCGGTATCCGCCAGACAGACTTCGAGCTCCTGCCCCATGCCGGAGATCTCGCGTTCACGCAGGGCGGCGAGCGCGCCTATCGTTGCGTGAAGTGACGTAATCCGGTCGATCAATGGGAAGAATGTTCGAATCGGCGGGTCGTCCGGGAAGCCGGTGAGCGACATCAGCCCGCCCATGGCCTGCCCGATCGGGTCGAAGCCCACGCGCTCCTTGTAAGGGCCGTACTGACCATAAGCTGAGACGTTAATCATGATTATCTTCGGATTAAGCTCCTTGAGAGTTTCGTACCCGAAGCCCATGATATCGATGGTGCCCGGCCTGAAGTTCTGAAGGAAGAAGTCGGACTCCTTGACGAGGTCTCGAAGGACCTCTTTTCCCTCGTCTGTCCTCAGGTTGATCGCGAGGCTCTTCTTGCCAGAGTTGTACTGCACCCAGTAGGCGCTCTGTCCCCGAACTCGCGGCCCGTTCCGGCGACTCTCGTCTCCTGTGACCGATTCGACCTTGATAACCTCGGCCCCCATGCGAGCAAACATCAATGCGCACCTGGGTCCGGCCTGATATCTACCGAGATCGAGAAGCCTTAGTCCTTCGAGGGGTGTATTGAGTTCGGTCATGTTCTCTTTCTCTTTCTGCCTGTGTCCGGCGCTGGAGGAACTTCCCGCGAGTGATGCCGCACGCGGCAACTAGATTCTGCCCTTCCGGTCGAGGAACGGCTTGAAGCCTTCGAGTACTGGTGTCGGCGCCAACTTGGTGGCCTGGGCCTCGATCTCGTTTTCGTAGTGTCGGCGCCACCCTTCGCCAATGTCGTCAATGAGCAGTTCCTTGACACCCTGCACCATTCGAGGGTCGTTGTCGGCGATGAGCCCGGCCAGCTCCATTGCTTTGTCCATTAGCTGGTCCGCAGGGACCAGGTGGTTGAGCAGGCCGATACGGTAGGCCTCCTCTGCCTCAACCACGCGCGCGGTGAACAGCAGCTCCTTGGCAATCGGCCATCCGACCTGCTGAGGGAGGCTCCAGGTTGAGTTTACCCTCCCGTACTGCACCGCCAGGAAACGGAATCGGGTGCGTTCGCAGCCGACTCGTATGTCGAAGCTGGATGCAAGAACGGCTCCCCCTCCAAAGGCCAAGCCATTAAGCGCGCCTATGGTGGGTTTACGTGCCGCCGCTATGTGCCATGAGTATTCGGGGCGCCGAGGATCCGGAGGCGGTGGGGTGTCCATCTTCGCCTGCTCAGCCATTTCGTGGATGTCAGCCCCGGCCGAGAATGCGCGCTCACCCGCGCCGGTGAAGATGATGGCATGAACGCCATCATCGTCTTCCAATTGAGAGACTGCTGTATCAATCTCGCTGAACAGCTTCCGGTTCATAGCGTTCAGCACTTCAGGACGGTTCAGCTTTATGATGCCGACGCGGTCCTGCACATCAAGCATAAGGTGTTCGTAGCTCACTCGATTCTCCATTCATGCAGCCTAATGCGGCGCGTAGGTGGCGCCATTATATGAACGGCCTCCAAGACGGTCAAGAAATAGCCCGAAGCCTGCCTCTTCACCTGTAAATGGCCCGTCGACCCCTGTTCTCGGCAAGGGAGTATACACCTTGTCCCCGACCGACCGGTTGAACGTGATTTGTGTATAATGAGCGCCAAATTCACACTTGGGTTACTCCGGTCTCCGGCATCCGCTTTTGACCAGCCGGAACGCCAACGATTCCGGAGTCGCAGACTCGATACGCTATGGGCGTATCCTGAATACAAAACCGGAGGAAGTGACATGACCACTGGAGCTTCATTCGAGACGATTGGCAAGCCGCCTGTCAGCGACTTCGATGTCGCACCGAACCTTGACCGTGACAACGTCACAGAGTTTGACTGGCAGCAGATGTACTCCGAGCTTGACTGGCTGCCCGGAGGTGGGCTGAACAAGGCTCACGAAGCCATCGATCGCCATGCCAACGGCAGAAAGCGCGACAAGATCGCGATGATCTGGGAAGGCAAGAACGGCGAGCGCGAGGACTACACGTTCGGCGACATGAAGCGGGAAACCGATAAGTTCGCCAACGTGCTTAAGAGCCTTGGCATCGAGACCGGCGATCGAGTCTTCACCTTCATGGACCGTGTACCCGAGCAGTTCATTTCCGTGTTTGGAATCCTGAAGGCTGGGGCGATCGCGGGCCCTCTCTTCTCGGCGTTCGGCCCAGACCCCGTGAAGGACAGACTCCAGGACTCTGGGGCGAAAGTGCTGGTCACACAGCCTGACCTCAGGCGGCGCATCGCGCACATCATCCCGGAACTGTTCGACCTCCAGCACATAATCATCGTAAACAAGAACGGGCGTGATCCGGCGCCAATCGACTCCCAGGACCTCGACTACTACGAGGAGATGGGTAAGGCGTCGGCGAACTTCACCACTGTAAACACGTCCCAGTACGACTTCTCGATCATGCACTACACCTCCGGCACCACAGGCAAGCCGAAGGGCGCGGTGCATCGCCACCAGGCTGTCGTCCAACAGTACGCAACCGGAAAGTGGGCGTTGGACCTGCACGAAGACGACGTCTACTGGTGTACGGCCGACCCAGGCTGGGTGACCGGCACTTCGTATGGGATGCTCGCTCCGTGGACGAATGGCGTCACGCAGCTGATCTACGAGGGCGGCTTCCGGGCCAGCGCGTGGTATGAGCAGATACAGAAGCACAATGTCACTGTCTGGTACACGGCGCCAACAGCCATCAGGATGTTGATGAAGGCGGGCGACGAGATACCCAAGCGTTACGATCTCTCCTCCCTGCGCTTTACAGCAAGCGTCGGTGAGCCCCTGAACCCCGAAGCAGTCGTCTGGGGCAATGAGGCCATAGGCCACCCGTTCCACGACAACTGGTGGCAGACTGAGACCGGCGCCATAATGTGCGCCAACTACGCATCGATGCCCATCAAACCCGGCTCGATGGGCAGGCCGATTCCTGGCGTGGAGCTTGGCATCGTCGACGAGAACTTCGACCCTGTGCCCGCTGGGGAAGACGGCAACCTGGTCGTTCGCCCAGTTTGGCCCTCCATGTTCCACCAGTACTGGCAGAACCTGGAGATGTATAACTCCAGGTTTAAGAAGGGCTGGTACATAACGGGCGACACGGCTCGCATGGATGAGGACGGATACTTCTGGTTCGTTGGACGCGCCGACGATGTCATCAACACGGCCGGACACCTCGTTGGACCGTTCGAGGTTGAGAGCGCCCTGATCGAGCACGAGGCGGTTGCCGAGGCCGGAGTGATAGGCAAGCCCGACCCAATCGCGATGGAGGTCGTCAAGGCTTTCGTGTCACTCAAGGACGGCTACGAGGAGACGCCACAGCTACGGCGCGAGATTATGCAGTTCGCGAGAACCAAGCTCTCCGCGGCGGTAGCCCCTCGCGAGATAGACTTCATTCCGGGCCTCCCAAAGACACGTTCAGGGAAGATAATGCGCCGCCTGCTGAAAGCCCGTGAACTGGGCCTTCCCGAAGGCGACACGAGCACTCTCGAAGAAGACTAGAAGCTAGGACTGCCAGAACAGTCGTACCGACGCCCGAAAGGAATTCACATGAAGATCTGCTGGTTCCACCTGATGCCATACAGGTATCTCCCTGAAGACTTCGAGGAGAAGTACAGGAGCGTATGGGTGGACGTGCCCAGTCACCTGTTCGATCCGGTCAAAGCCAACGAACTCTACAACGAGTATCTCGACGAGCTTGAGTTCGCAGACCAGGTGGGGTTCGACGGCATCTGCGTCAATGAACACCACAACAACGCCTACGGGATCATGCCATCGCCGAACATCACGGCGGCCACCCTTACGAGGCGGACCCAGAACGCCGCCATCGTCGTTCTGGGCAACAGCCTCGCGCTATACAATCCGCCACTCAGAGTGGCGGAGGAGTTCGCGATGCTGGACTGCATCAGCGGCGGCAGGCTGGTGGCTGGCTTCCCGGTCGGCACGTCGATGGATACCAACTACGCGTACGGAGAACCACCGGCGACTCTGCGTGAGAAGTACTACGAGGCGCACGACCTTGTGATGAAGGCCTGGACAGAGCCAGAGCCCTTTGCTTTCAACGGCAAGCACAACCAGGTGAGGTACGCCAACATCTGGCCGAGGCCGCTCCAACAGCCGCATCCGCCGGTGTGGATACCGGGGGGTGGTTCTGTTGAGACGTGGGAGTGGACCGCGCGCATGGACTACGTGTACTGCTACCTGAGCTACTTCGGGTACAAGCGCGGCATCCAGGTAATGGACGGCTTCTGGAAGGAGATGGAGAACCTCGGCGTTGACGATAATCCATACAGGGCCGGATTCCTACAACTGGTTTGCGTGGCCGAGACTGACGAGAAGGCCAAGGAGCTGTACGCCGAGCACGTCGACTACTTCTACAAGAAGTGCCTGCACGTCTACGAGGGATTCGCCGAAGCTCCCGGCTACCGCACGATCCGCACGATAAAGTCCGGGGCCGTACAGCAGGTGGGCGCAGCCGCAAGCAGGTTCAGACAGCGCCTTACGTGGGAAGACTACGTGGAGCAGGGATACGTCATCGCAGGAAGCCCCAAGACTGTGATAGAGCAGCTTCGAAACGCAATAGAAGGCCTCCGAGTAGGGCACCTGATGACACTACTTCAGATCGGCTCCATGCCCCGCGATCTGACCATGATGAACACCGAGCTGTTCGCCACACAGGTCAAGCCATACCTCGAGGACATGTGGGACGAGTATGAAGACCGCTGGTGGCCCCAGCCGGTAGCCGAGCCTGAAAGGGCAACACCTGCACCGGTAGCTGGCGACTAGGCAAGCGCTGTCATATAGGGGCACCCAGCCCAATTAGGGGAAAAGACAACATGAGAGGCGAGCGCAGACTCGCCTCTCTCTACGAAAGCAACAGACCGCATAGGAAAGCGAAATGACGACAACCGCAGACAGGCTGACAGTCGAAGTTGGGCCCATATCGACCAAGTACGAAGTGCGGGGCTCCGGGCCTCCCCTACTCTATCTGCACGGCGCGTTCGGATACTCAGAGTGGCCCGAGTTCCTGAATAGCCTGACAAACAAGTTTACTGTCTATGCGCCGACCCATCCCGGGTTCGAGGGTGACAGCGACATCGATCACATTCATGACCTGCTCGAGCTCACGCTGTACCACGCCGACCTGATCGAGGCACTCGGACTGGAGTCGCCCCACATCGTCGGTCACTATACAGGGGCGATGGTTGCCGCCGAAATGGCCGCCCTCCGCGCCGTTGACACGGGCAAGCTCGTGCTCGCCGCTCCGGCTGGATTCTGGGATGACGACAACCCTGGTCGCGACTACAACACAACCCCTGCGACCGAAATGCGTCAGGCGCTATTCGCCGATGCTGACTCAGACGCCGCACTCAGCATGTATCCCGTTCCCAAGGACGATGAGGAGTTGGGGTGGCAGATCATCCACAGGGTCCAGTCTCTCAGCACGGTTGGCAAATTCCTGTGGCCGATACCGGACAAGGGACTTGTCAGGCGACTTCACCGGATAGATCGCCCAACGCTCGTCATCCTGGGTGATAAGGACCAGGTGGTCCCAGCAACTTATGCCGATCTGATCACGTCCCGAATTCCGGACTCGTGTTCACACGTAATGGAGGACGCCGGTCACATGATGACCCACGAGTACCCTGACGAGTTCGCCCGGATCGTACTCGAGTTTCTAACCTGTTAGGATGCTGACTCCTACCGGGGTACGACTGGCAGCGTGATGTGGGACGGATATTCAGACGTGTGATACACGGTCTGTAACGCCGGCACGAAAGACACCTCGGCACCGATCTCTCCACCGGTGTTCGTGTTGCGATCGAACCTCGGGAAGTTCGAGCTAGAAATCTCCACCCTGATCTGGTGGCCCTTCTTGAACAGGTTCGCCGTTGCCCAAAGGTCGATTGTGTACTCGTGCACCACACCAGGCCTTATCGGTGAAGCCGGCCCTCGAACATTCCTGTAGCGGGCACGGATGATACCGTCCGTGAGGTTCCGGGCATAACCCGATGGCTCCACGTCGACCAACTTCCCCGTGAAGTCCGTGTCAGACGCGTTGGTGGACGCATACAGCATCACGGTTACGGGGCCGGTGACTTCGACATCCTCGGCCAATGGTGGAGTTGAGTACACCAGTACGTCCTGGCGGTCCTCCACCCAGCGCTGGTCATATGCGCCGTTAGCCTGGAATGCGGGGTCGCAGCATAGACCACCGCCAACTGTCGGAACTGGGGTCAGTGGGTTGTACACGTAGACGTCAGGCGCCTCGTCGCCCGGCTCTTCGGTGCTGAGCGCACCGTCGCCGTTGAGTGAATTCGCCTGACCCCGGCTGTGCAGATAGTACTTCGTGTCAACCGCTCGGGCGAGTGGCCACTCGTCCTCGTACCGCCAGAGGTTTTCGCCCATGACGAAGATCCTGACAGGTTTGTCGTCGGTGAAGCCATTGTCCTCGCCGTGTAGCACGTAGTCGTAGTACCGGAGCATCTCTCCCATCAGGTCGATGGCGGGTGCTGCGGCACGCGTACCGAAGTTGTACTCGCCTGACATCGACAGCGGTGCCCCGCCGTGAATCCATGGCCCGATCGTAAGGCGTTGCCCACTTCTCGCCAGGTCCGTAGCGCCCAACTCACGCATTCGAACGTAGTTCTGGATGGTCCCGCCAAGGAAGATGTCGTACCAGCCACCGAAGTTAAAGGCTGGAATACCAATGTCGGCGTGCGACTCCTCGATGCACACCTGCTTCCAGTAGTCGTCGTACTCAGGATGAGCCATCCAGTCGTAGTAGTACGGCGCCAGCCCTCCCTGGAGGTCAGGCAGGTCACTCATTGGCAGGTGCTGGTACAGCCTGTTCAGGTCGTCCTTGGCTGCAATGAGGCGCTCAGCGTCGTCATCACCCAAGTGCAGTCGGCTCGACAGGTGGGCCCAGTTAGCTGATGCAAGCGCCCCTATGGCCCATGAGAGGTTGAACCCCAACTCGAATGCCCCTCCCTGCCAGGCCCAGCCTTCATGGTAGTCAGAGGCCGTTACGCCGGGAGCGATGCCTGCCAGTGAGGGCGCTCCCGACTTCGCCGCGAGCCACTGCGTCGCGCCAACGTAAGAAACTCCGAACATTCCCACCTTACCGCTGCACCACGGCTGCGATGCCGCCCATTCGACGGAGTCGTAACCGTCGTTGATCTCGTTGAAGAATGTATAGAACTCGCCCTCTGAGGAGTACCGTCCTCGAACGTCCTGGATTACCACGCCATAGCCGTAGCTTGCCGCCCTGATGGCGTCCAGTGTCCCGGTCCGGTTCGACGGAGCCGTCTTGTCGTAGGGAGTACGCTGGAGCAGGGCAGGCACTGTCCCCTCAACCTGCGGCCTGAAGACATCCGCATACGTTGTGACTCCATCCCTCAGAAGTATTGGAACGTTGTAGTCGAAAGTAACCGAGTATGGGCCCGCCATGAGAAGCCTCCGTCCAAGGGTGACTAGTGAATCGACATAAGGTATCTCTTGGCGTGAATGTAGCACAGTGCCGAATAGTGGGCAATTTGACTGCTATCCCTACTGGGCCCACGCGCCTACTGCAGTCGGTAACTCGTGTACAACCGCATCGTGCTACAATCGCGCAAGTTTGAGCTTGGAGTTCTAATATGCGGACAGTCGATGAGATAAAGTCGATTGCACTGGAGGAGATCGACCGGCGCGGTGACGAGCTGATCGGGATCTCTAAGACGATTCTCGACAACCCTGAGCCGGGATTCAAGGAATTCAAGACAGCAGAGACGGTCGCCTCAGCGTTTCAACGACTTGAGATTCCTTACAGGGATGGCATAGGCATCACCGGTCTGCGAGGCGATCTCCACGGCGGAACTGATGGACCAACTGTGGCGGTCATGGGCGAGCTAGATTCACTGAAGGTGCTCGGCCATCCTCACGCCGACCAGGAGACCTCGGCCGCCCACGCCTGCGGTCACCACTGTCAGATAGGAATGATGCTTGGAGTGGCGACAGGCCTCCTCGCTGAGGGCGTGCTTGACTCCCTTACGGGTCACGTTGCCCTGATGGCAGTTCCTGCAGAGGAGTACATAGAAGTCGAGTACAGGGACGACCTCCGCCGCGACGGCAAGCTTGAGTTCATTGGTGGCAAGCCCGAGTTCATCAGACTGGGCGAGCTGGACGACGTTGACCTCGCCATGATGACTCACACGTCGAGCACCGACTCGGACAGCGGAATGATCGCGTTCGGCGGGACCAACAATGGCATGGTAGCCAAGCGAATCCGTTTCCTGGGCAGAGCTTCCCACGCAGGAGGCGCTCCACACCTTGGAGTAAACGCTCTGAACGCGGCGATGATAGCCATGAGCGCGATTCACGCTCAAAGGGAGACCTACCAGGACCCTGACACAGTACGCATACACCCGATCATCACTCAGGGCGGAGTGGCCGTGAGTTCGGTACCCGCCGACGTTCGTATGGAGACCTACGTCAGAGGAGCGCGCACCGAGGCCTTTATGGATGCTTCCACCAAAGTGGACCGCGCCCTGCGGGCCGGTGCAATGGCAGTAGGAGGCTCGGTAGAAATCACCACTCTGCCAGGATACCTTCCGATCCAGTCAGATGAGTTGATGCTTGAACTCTACGGGGCCAACGCACGGTCTCTTGTCGGGCGAGAAAACGTTCGTAGGCTGGGCCACAGGACTGGTTCAACTGACATGGGAGACGTGTCGCAACTGATGCCGGTCATACATCCCTACGTAAACGCGGCGACAGGAAGCGGTCACGGAATCGACTACGTCGTTCAAGACTATGACCTTGCGGTGTTAACCGGAGCCAAGGCGATGACCATGACGGTAATCGACTTGCTGACCGACGGCGCGGCCCACGCCCGCAGGATTGCCGGCGAGTACCGTCCGCCACTGAATAAGCAGACCTATCTGGAGTTGATGCGCTCAATGCTTAAGGAGAGCGCTCACAGCGAGTAATCCAAAGTGGAGGGGGCGCCATGCCCACGAAAGACGAGCTAAAGGCCAGCGCGCAAGCCGCCATAGATGACCGCGCTGAATGGCTGATGGATGCTGCAAGGACGATTCTAGACAACCCTGAGCCAGGCTTCACGGAAATCAAGACCTCTCACTTCGTCAGCGAAAAGCTCAGCGAGCTTGGAATCAGCCACCAGTCCGGCATCGCGATTACCGGTTTGAAGGGAATCGTGCAGGGCGGCCGGCCAGGGCCGACTGTCGCAGTGATCGGAGAACTCGACTCGCTTCGCGTTCTGGACCATCCTCACGTCGACCCCGAAACAGGAGCGGCCCACGCGTGCGGTCATCACTGCCAGACGCCGATGATGCTTGGAGCGGCCGTAGGTCTGCTTGTGCCGGAAGTCCTTGAGTCACTGGCGGGAAACATAGCTTTCATAGCGGTCCCGGCAGAGGAGTTCATCGACGTCGAGTTCCGCTGGAGACTTCACAAGGAGGGCCAACTCGGACTGATGGCTGGCAAGCAGGAGTTCATCAGGCTGGGCGCATTCGACGACGTCGATATGGCCATGATGGTACACACTGCATCATCTTCGCAGGAGTTCGCCAAGTTCTCAGTTGGCGGGACGTCCAACGGACATGTGGTCAAGTACGTCCGCTTCATCGGGAAAGCCGCGCACGCCGGGTCATCGCCCCATATGGGCGTAAACGCCCTACAGGCGGCGATGGTCGCACTCAATGCCCTCAACACGCAGCGCGAGACCCTCCGAAATGAAAACAACGTCCGCCTGCACGGCATACTGACAAGGGGCGGCGCTGCGGTGAACTCGGTGCCAGCGGACGTCCGTTACGAGGGACGCGTCCGGGGCAGGACTGCGGAAGCAATCGATGATGCCAACGACAAGATGGACAGATGCCTGCGCGCCGGGGCCCTGACCATGGGAGGCAGCGTCGAGATCGTCACGATCCCGGGCTACCTGCCCATGAAGAACAACGAACCCATGATGGAGCTGTTCAAACGAAACGCTGTCGAGATCGTCGGAGAGGACGAGGTGTACGAGCATCCCGCAGACCGCAATCGAGGTGGCTCCACCGACATGGGTGACCTTAGCCAGCTGATGCCGGTGATACACCCTTACACGACTGCGGCGCACGGTGCCGGGCACAGCATCGACTACGTGGTTGACGATTATGTGCAGGCCGTCGTGAACCCGGCGAAGGCGATGGCGATGTCTGTCATCGACCTACTTCACGACGATGCGCAGGTGGCCAAGAGTGTCATCGAAACTAGCCCACCGACCATGTCCACTCAGCAGTACCTCGCCTTCCAGAACTCCAGGTTGCGAGAGGAACTGTACGTCGGCGAGTAGGACGGTTGATCATATGGGACGCACTCTTCTACCCCAGAAGGATCTCCAGTAACTCAGTCGGCGCAAACCGAGCGAGGGGCTGTTCCCGTATAATTGTATTGGGAGCGATGTTACACACGCTCACGGTACAAGCCAGCGTGAAATGCATGCCGAATCACCATTTGGCTCGCACTGTCTCGCCGCTTCCAGGCCATGCATACAAGCAACCCGAGGTCGCCTTGTTGACGACTGTCCCCAACACCGGAGATGTCGATGAATGTGAATAGCATCCGTGAGCTGAACGAGCAGGTCCAGGAGGAGTCCGCGTTTCTCAACAATCTCATCGAAGAGATAAAGAAAGTGGTGGTGGGACAGGATGCGCTGGTGGAGCGCGTGCTGATTGGCCTCCTGGCCGATGGGCACATCCTGCTTGAAGGCGTTCCCGGCCTGGCAAAGACCCTCCTGGTAAAGACTGTCGCCCAGGCCATCAATTCGGACTTTTCGCGGCTGCAGTTCACGCCTGACCTACTTCCAGCGGACCTGATAGGGACTCAGATCTACAGTCCCAGGACTACTGAGTTCACCGTTCACAGGGGTCCGATCTTCGCGAATCTCGTCCTCGCCGACGAGATAAACCGCGCTCCCGCCAAAGTACAGAGCGCCCTTCTAGAGGCGATGCAGGAGCGCCAGGTGACAATCGGTCACAGGTCTTACCCTCTGGAGTCGCTCTTCCTTGTTCTCGCGACTCAGAATCCCATCGAGCAGGAAGGCACCTATCCCCTGCCAGAGGCCCAGGTCGACCGTTTCATGTTGAAGGTCGTAGTCGACTACCCAATCAGGTCCGAGGAGAGAATGATCATCGACAGGATGACCGGGGCTGACCTTCCGGACATAGACCCTGTCGTTTCACAAGAACAGATTATCAAGGCACGCGAAACGATCCGTACGGTGTACGTGGATGAGAAGATCAAGGAGTACGTCCTAGATCTGGTGATGTCTACTCGCGATCCGAGCGAAGACGGACTGAGGCAGCTCAGACCCCTCATCGCCTACGGCGCATCACCCCGGGCGAGTATCTATCTCGTTACTGCCGGCAAGGCCCGGGCTTTCCTGCAGGGAAGAGGGTTCGTTTCTCCTGAAGACATCAAGCACGTTGCCCCAGATGTGTTGCGCCACAGAGTCATCCCGACGTATGAAGCCGAGGCAGAGTCGATCACCTCAGCTGACATCGTCGGTGACATTCTCGACCACGTCCGGGTGCCCTGAGTCGCCCCCATGCTCGCTCCCGAGCTCATGGAACAGATCCGTAGGATTGAGATCACGGCCAAGCACCTGGTCGTAGATGTCTTCGCGGGCGAGTACCAGTCAGTTTTCAAGGGAAGAGGGATGGAGTTCGAAGAGGTGCGCCCCTACTTCCCGGGAGACGACGTCCGGCGCATCGACTGGAACGTCACGGCGCGCATGGCGTCTCCGTTCGTCCGCCACTACCAGGAAGAGCGAGAGCTGACGGTCATGCTGCTTGCCGATGCGAGCGGCTCGTCAGAGTTCGGAACTACTGGGGGGTTCAAGCGCGAACTTGCTGCCGAACTGGCCGCAGTTCTGTCTTTCGCCGCCACAACCAACAATGACCGGATCGGTCTGATGGTCTTCACCGACCAGGTGGAGCTGGTAGTCCCTCCCCGGAAGGGTCGCCGCCATGTTCTGAGAATGGTCCGCGACCTTCTCGTCTTCCAGCCGGAGGGCACAGGTACCGACATCAGCCTCGCCCTGAACTCGATGAGCCTGATGCAGAAGCAGCGAAGCATAGCGTTCCTGATCTCCGATTTCATTGCCCCCTTGGAATCGTACCGCCGAGCGTTGGCCGCGACATCGAGGAGACACGACGTTATCGCTATCGATCTGCACGATCCGGTTGAGCGTGAGATTCCACAGGTCGGAATCATCGCGCTGGAAGACGCCGAGACTGGCGAGCTGGTGTGGGTAGATACTGACGACGAAGGCTGGCGCAGCTCATACGAAGAGCAGGTCCGTGCCGACGAAGAGGCCAAAATCCAGATGATGAGGTCGCTCGCGATTGATCGAATTGCACTGGTCAACGGCAAAGAGTACGTCAGCGCATTGAACGACTTCTTCAAACGCAGGGAGCGGCGGCTGGCGAGATGAACTCTTGGATCGGTAAAGGGATGGGCTTTGGGGCTCCTGTGCGCACCTGTGCCGCTGTGCTTGTCTTGTTCTTGGCAGCTACATGGGCGCTTCGATTCGACACAGCCTCAGCGCAGATGGCGCCGGTGGGGATCGGCCTGACAGCCGATGCTGAGTCCGTGACTGTGGGAGACGTAGTCACGCTAACGCTTACTGTCAGCCACCCCAGCGACTACCACGTGGTCTTCCCCGACGTGCCTCACCAGTGGGGAGACTTCGAGGTACGAAAGACCACGCACCTACCTACTGAGTTCGACGACGAGACTCTTCTTTCATCAATCAGTATTGAGGCGGTCCTCTTCCAGCCCGGCTTCCACTCGACCCCTGCGCTCTCTGTGGCAGTCCGACGACCTGACGGCACCGTAATCAACCGACCTGTGCGACCCATCGAGATAGAAGTCGCGTCGGTTCTGGCCTCCGGCGCGAACGAGCTTAAGGACATCCGGCCCCAGGCCGATGTGCCATTTCCTACAACGTGGCCGTGGATGTTCGGGGGCCTCACGGGAATTGCGACGTTGATTCTTGTAGGCATCTACTTCTGGCGAAGGACAGTAACGCAGGCAACGCTTCAACCCCAGCTGGTCCTTACTCCTTTGGAGAACGCGCTTAGAACCCTGGACAGCATAGAAGAACAGGACTTGCCGAGGCAGGGTCGCTACCTGGAGCACTACGCCCTGGTTGCCGACTGTCTGAGGAGTTATCTGTTCGGACAGTTCAGGATTCCGGCGCCGGAACTCACCACGGAGCAGTCGATTTCGGTACTGGACCGCAGGCCGGTTGCGCCAACGGACGTACGTGACCTCGGCGACGTCTTGGGTGAGGCCGACCTCGTGAAGTTTGCTCGCCTTGCACCTAATCTGAGTGACGCCCGGGCAGTGGTGGTAACGGCAAGGAGAGTCATCACCGGCCTGACCGAGGCGCCATCACGCTTCCGACCGACCAGCGGATACACGTCGGGCAGGTACACGAGTTGAACCTGGAGTTTGCTACACCCATCCTGCTCCTGCTGCTGCCGCTGGTGCTTGCACTGGCCCTGATTCCGCTGTTCGTACGCGGATGGAGCAGGCCTGCGGGAATTCGATTCGGGAATACTCTCGCTGCGCGGCAGTCCACCAAGAGCTGGAAGCTGACCCTACGTCCCTACGTTTCAGCCCTCACGTGGATCGCGCTGGCACTGCTGGTGATCGGGGCGGCGCGACCACAAGCGACGGAGGCACGAGAGGTAATCAGCGGTGAGGGCGTCGACATTGTGCTCGCTCTAGACATCTCAGGTTCCATGGCCGCATTCGACTTCATGCCAGCCAGCAGGCTGGAGGCCGCCAAGCAGGTAATCGCAGAGTTCATCGAACAGCGAACCTATGACAGGGTCGGACTTGTGGTCTTCGCCACACATGCATTCGTCCACAGTCCACCAACCATCGACCACGACGCCCTGACCTTTCTGCTGGAGGACGTAGAACTGGCGGCACAGCTCGGTCTGGAAGACGGCACCGCAATTGGCATGGGCCTCGCGACTGCGGCCAACATGCTTAAGGATTCCGAGGCCGAAAGCAGGGTCATCGTGCTGCTCACCGACGGAGTGAATAACAAGGGAGAGATCGATCCTCTAACTGCGGCCGCAGCTGCCGAGACTCTAGGAATTCGGGTGTACACAATTGGGATGGGAGAGCCGAGCGGCGCGTCACGTTCTCGCGGCTTTGCAGGGGGCAGCCTTGGCTTCCGAAGATTCAACCTTGATGAAGAGATGCTCAGGGAGATCGCTGAACGGACTAACGGTCAGTACTTCCTGGCGACAGACACGGATGGACTCCGCAGCATCTACGAAGAGATCAATAACCTGGAGAAGTCAGAAGTAGAAGTGGCAGTCTACACCCAACACGAGGAACTTGCGGGCTGGCTGCTGATTCCGGGAGCGGCACTTCTTCTGCTCCAAATTGCCGTACTTGGAACCATCCTGAGGTCATCACCTTGACGTTCGCCAACCCACAGTTTCTAGTGCTGCTGGCCAGTGTTCCAATTGCGGCTGGGCTGGTGGCTTGGGCGTTTTTCGCCCGCCAGAGAGCGCTTTCCCGATTTGGCGACCCAGCACTCGTAAGGCGATTGATAGGGAGCGCGAACAATCCGGGTCGGCTTGTAAAGAGTGCGCTGGCCATCGCAGCCCTGGCTCTTGTCGTACTGGCGATCGCGC
This sequence comes from Dehalococcoidia bacterium, assembly GCA_965116405.1. Taxonomy (GTDB): domain Bacteria; phylum Chloroflexota; class Dehalococcoidia; order Lucifugimonadales; family UBA1123; genus VXRN01. Next base: position 2,727,208 of record OZ220685.1, on the reverse strand, counting down.
GACCGCAGTGGGGCGAGACTGAGAAGATAGTAGAGCGCCACGGTGTGCAGCTCATGGTGGCGCTGGACATCTCAAGGTCGATGCTGGCTGAGGACGTCAGGCCAAATCGGCTGACTCGGGCCAAGTTGGAAGCGGCAGACCTGCTGCAGAGGCTGCACGGCGACGAAGTGGGCCTTGTCCTGTTCTCCGGGGCGGCCTTCATCCAGTTTCCACTGACATTCGACTACGCCACAGCGCGGACGTTCCTCGATAGAGCTGACACCGAGATGATTGCCCGCCAGGGAACGGTCATCGACGAGGCAATAAGCGTGTCTATGGTTGGTCTCAACAACGACAGGGCCGGCCACAAGGCGATAGTCATCATCAGCGATGGGGAAGATGACCGGCAGGAATCCGACTATGTGCGAGCCGCGAATCTCGCAGCCGACGCCGGCCTGACCGTATACACGATCGGCGTTGGGACATCCGACGGGGAGCCGATTCCCCTCAAGGACAGCTGGGGCAATGTCGTCGGCTACCAGGAAGACGGGGACGGCAACATGGTGCTGTCCCGGATCAACGAAGATGTACTCAAGAGCGTGGCCGAGGCCGGTGGCGGTCGATATGTGCTGGCAGGTGGCTCTACCAGTGCCGCCGCCTTCATCGCCGAAGAGCTGGACAACCTGGAAAAGACCGTCGTTGAAAGCGAGATAACGAATGCCAGGGTGGAGAGGTTTCAGTGGTTCGTTGGAGGGGCGATTCTGTTGCTCATTGCCTCTCAGCTGATCCCGGACAGGAGGAGAATCGGGACTGCATCAAGATCGGTAGGCATAGGGCGATGAAACTCAGAATCGTCATCCTGATGCATGCCGTCCTCGTGCTCTCCCTGATTGCTACGGGGTGTGGAGTTGCCTCCCTTGTTGGCGGCGGTGATGGCCCTGAGGCGGTGGATGTCGGGAACAAGGCCTATTCCGCAGAAATGTACAGCACCGCCCTCAATGCCTACGAGATCGCACAGGAGTCAATGCCAGGCCAATCGGAGCCTACGTACAACACGGCCAACACTCTCTATCGACAGCAGAGGTATAGAGAGGCCGTGGAACTGTATGACAAGGTGTTGGCAGGACAGGACCTGGACCTGTCTGACTGGACGACATTCAATACCGGAAACGCCTTATATGAGGCCGGTGACCATGAGCAGGCCATCGAGATGTACAAGCAGGCGCTACGAATCAACCCTGACGACCTCGATGCGAAGCACAACCTCGAGCTTGCACTCGCACATCTTCCACAGCCTCAGCAGCAGCAGGACTCCCCCGATCCTTCGCAGGCACAGCCGACCCCTGAACCTGACCAACAACAGCAGCAACAGGAACAGGAAGACCAACAGCAGCAGGGGAACCAGCAGCAACAACAGGAGAACCAGGGCGAGCCTCAGGAACAGGAAAACGAGGGGGAACCTCAAGGTGAGCCTCAGGAAGGTGACCCCGAGGGCGAGCAGACCGAGTCGGAGAACGAAGCCACCGAGCCTGGAAGCGGCGAGCAGGAACTGGAACCGATCGTTCCTCCCACCGGACTGACGGAGGAGCAGGCCAGACGACTTCTGGAAATGGTTGGCGAAAACGCGGAACCACTCCGTAACGCCATCCAGACGCTGCGGTCGTTCCCAGGCAATCCACCCGCACAGGACTGGTAGTTTCAGTGAGTGCATTCAACAAAGTCAAGGTTGGACTTGCGGCCACTCTCGTCGTGATCATGGCTGGCGTGGCCGCGACCCCACTGTATGCTCAGGCGCCGAGTGTGACGGCGTCCGTCGACCGGACCAATCTCACCATGACCGACGTGTTGACGCTGACTCTGCGCATCGAAGGCGTAGCGAATGTCCACCCCCTGCCCCAGGCCCCGGTGATCGATGGCCTTGTACTGGTCGGCAGCGAGAGGAGAAGCCACCAGACCTTCGTACAGGGTGCCCTGGCCGCCCAGTTCGAGTTCAGGTTCATGTACCAGCCGTCGAGAACCGGCTCGATTGATATCGATCCAATCAACGTGATTCTCGACAATACGGTCCACATAACGGACCCGATCACTGTCAACGTGACTGGAGGGCCTGCCGCGTCGCAATCGCCGACTGGTGTGCCGCCCCAGCCGACCAGCCTCGTCGGCAAGGATTTCTTCGCGGAGTCCGAAGTGGACGAAGAGTCACCCTACATCGGTCAACAGATCACCCACACCATGCGATTCTACTCGGCGAACGCGTTTGCCAGGCCGATTTACGACGCGCCAGACTTTGCGGGTTTCTGGAACCCGGGTAGGTCCAGCGAAGAGGAGAGCCTGGCAAATGTAGCGGGACGGAGTTACAGGGTTACGGAAGTAAGCACGATCCTGTTTCCGACTCTGGCCGGGAACCTGACGATCGAGCCTACCAATGTCTCTGTCCGGGGCGGGCTCCTGGGATCCAACGTGAACCAGTATCCAACCAGACAGATCGACCTGAATGTCAGGCCCCTGCCCGGCGGCGAGCCCGAAGCATTTACAGGGGCGGTAGGAATATTCACCATCGACTCAGAGATTGACCTCGACTCAGTCGACATTGGTGACCCTGTGACGCTCACACTCACCGTGTCCGGGGAAGGAAACATGGAGTCTCTCCCGGCTCCTGAGTGGCCTGAAGTACCCGGGTGGCGTGCATTCGATAACAGTGCTCCGTACCAGATGTCGATCGTGGACGGCAAAGTGCAGGGCACCAGAAAGTTCGAAAGGGTGTTCATCCCTAGTACTTCGGGAAGCCATGAATTCCCCCCTGTAGAGTACGCCTACTTTGATCCGTACATCGGGGAGTACATAACCCTGGCGAGCAGGTCATTCAGGGTGGAAGTGCTGCCAGACCCAAGTTCTCCTGAGGCCGAACCACTGGCAACTTCAGGAGAGACCGAGGATGCGGAGGCACAGGACATCCGGTATATCAAACCAGTCCCGGACTACATAGGTCGCGCAGCCGAGCCACTCACGACCAGTAGGGCCTTCTGGTTACTGTGGCTCACTCCACTGCTTGGAATCGCCGCGCTGGCGACGGTGGTGGCATTTTCAAGGCGTCCAGCGCCGGTTCCGACATCAGGTGAACCCAGTGAGGCGACCCAAGCCGTATTGACCAGACTTGGTGCCGTGGAACCAGGTGGCTCCGCTGCGGATGCCGCGAGTGCTGCCCTTCATGGCTACCTGGAAATCAGGTTGGGCCGCTCCACTTCAGGTATGCCTCCCCTGGACATCTCTGAGGTGCTCAGCCAGCGCGGCGCAAGTGCGCCCACGTGCCAGCTTCTAGTGGAATTGCTAAGCAAAATCGCACAGATGCGCTTCTCACCTCATGAAGTCGAAGGATCTGAAGAGGTGGCGCAGGAGGTGCAAGCGATTGTGTCGGCTCTGGACGAGGAGTTGTCGGAGTGAGGACAGCAATCATTCTGGCGCTCGCTGTAGTAGCTGCTTTTGCTCTGGTCGACTTGGCAGTGGCCGATGACTCGATCGACGTTGAAGCGTTCAGGAGCGCAAACCTTCTATACGAGGCTGGCAACTACGAAGAGGCGGCACGCAGCTACGAACACCTCTCAAGACTTGGCTACCAGGACGCGACCCTCTACTACAACCTTGGCAACTCCTACTACCGGATAGACGACAAGGGAAGGGCGCTCCTGAATTACCTCAGGGCTAAGAGGCTCGCTCCATTCGACGAAGACATCGAGGCCAACCTCGCCCTGGTGAGAGAGGGGGTCGGCGCACCCGGATCGTCTCAGGAAAGGCCGATGCCCGTGCTGGGACAGTTTGCTGACTGGCTACCTTGGGTCTCGTTCAACGCTGCGGCACTGATCGCGCTACTTTGCTGGCTGGCCATCTGGGCGGCTGTCCTGACACTCGTTTGGAAGCGAACGATACGCCACGGCCTCACTCTCAGGAGAATTGCGGTCGTCGCCGCGTTCGGACTGATCCTGTTCGGTTTACTTGCTTTAGGAAACCAGACTAGCCGAAGTCACTGGACCGAGACTGGCGTCATCATCGCCGGGTCTACAGACGTGCTGGAGGCGCCGAACTCGAGAGCGCGGATTGAAATAAACCTCGACGCGGGCCGCGAAGTTGGTGTTATCGAAACCACGTCCGGGTGGACCAGGGTCCGACTGCCCAGGACTGAGTTGGAGGGCTGGGTACTGAGTTCGGACGTCGAGCGTGTCCTCCGCGAAGACCTGTGACCCCTCCCGGCGCCACTTTTCCCACCAGGCAGCTCGACTTTTTGGGACAATGTTATAAAGCTAAATTCTACGATTGACAGATCAATTTCATTTATGAGTCTGCCCCTGACGTGTCGGAGAGCAGAATCAATGATGCCGCAGCTAGCTCCTCATCCCCATCGTGTGGATTCACTCTGCTAGGCCATCCTTGCACTCCTGGCAGGTTATCCGTTCAGGGTGCTTCAACACATCAACTAGCTGCGGGTTTATGGACTTCCGGGCTGTCTCGCAGCGGTAACTGTAGTGCTCGAAGCTAGTTGCACCGTCCGTCCCGCTAGACATCACGTTCTTTCCATGAACTAGAGGTTCAGTTAGAAACTCCTTCCCCTCCCAGTCTGAAACTAGGGTACTTCGGAGGTACAAGAGGTCCTCTACTATGGCTGAGATGCCGTATATTAGCTTCTTCCGACAAGTCATGCAGGTGATTCCATGCATATCAATGAGAGCGCTCCGCATGTTCGAGGAATGAGGCTCTTCTCTAGATACTGTTGGACTTATGGACCTCCACCGAGGCTGGTACATGTTCCGACCAGAGCTGATCTCCAATCCGCAGAGGGTCTCTCCCCCATACTCGAGATAGCTCATCTTGGGAGGCATTCTACCCTTACTAGCGATGCCTCTCCCGCCGAATTGCCAGAGATCGGAGAGTATAAGCCCTTCCTCGTACCCGGTGCGCAATACGCAGTGCGCGAGGTCTGGATCGTCATTGTCTATTGCGAAGTTGACTTCCAAGGGAGGACTCTCCAGAAACCTTCTCCAGAAGTCCGCGGGCTCCGGGTAGAGGGCTCCGGTACCGTCTAACGCGCCGCTCCTCGTATCCTCGATCGGAGCATCAATTACATCTCCAATTTCTGTCATCCGTCGTCCTTTCTGATTAAAGACTTTCTCTTGCGGAATCGCAATTCACGTGTTACTTTTCGCTTGTTACGACGCGCTGACCTAATTCGGGCCAGTACGCAGATTTGTCATCGGTGAGACGCCTCGCGTCTCCTCGCTGGCCTATCAGGTGTGCGTCGTAGCAGATTCTCACTCGAACGAGTCTGCGAGGAGGTACCCTAAATTGACGAAACTAGCATCCTCGCTCGTTGCTCTCCTAATCACGCTAGCAGTAGCTTGCTCCACGCAGTCCGAACCATCAATGCCAGTTCCTAGTCCAACTACGCCTCCAACTGCTACGATGGTTCCGACGGAAGTTCCAACTCCAACATCTGTTCCAACTCTGACAATCACGCCCACCCCTGTTCCGGCCGTTACTCCATCGCCTACTAGGACTCGGGGACCAACTCCAACGATTACGCTGATTCCGAGCAGTGGAATCACAATCCCAACTCCCGCCGTTCCAATTCTGCCGACTCCTCCAATTCCGACGAGGACAGCGACAGTAGTTCCAACTGCGACTCAGGTCCCGCCACCTACTCCTGCTGCTCCACCGACTCCCGAGATTATCACGCCCCTGGCCTTGCCCACTCCTATCGTCTTACCTACGCCGATTGTGATTCCGACTCTGACTGTTCCGGTAATCCCAACGCCCCTCACTATCCCGACTGTGACTATTGAGATAGCTCCAGACGGGACTCCTACTCCTTCATCCTCCATTGAAGGCAAGGATGATGAAACCGTTGCCAGAGAGGCCGAAGCAAGCTCCTTGAATATAATTGCTCAGGAGCTAGAATCTCTGCTAACTCAACTAGCTGGCATCATCTTAGATCGCGCTCCTAGCCTAGATCTTGAGCCAGCAGACCTATTCATCCTGCTACTCGACAACTCCCGAGTTGATGCCGTTGGCACTGAAATCAACCGCCCTACACACTCAGTTGTCGAGTGGAGTATGACAGGCAAGATCGACGAACCTGACCTTGAGTACTACCAGCCGCTCCTAGTACTAATCGACTACGTTGAGAACACTGCTCAGATGTATGTCAATTTCGACCTATTGCACCTTGAATATGCAATTGACCTTTCTCCGTAACAGGAGCCTCCACCGTGGATACTATATTTCAGATTGTCAACCTAGTACTCGCTTTTCTCACCCTGATGGGCGTGATCGCCATAATTCTCTACCTAGTCTATAGGGACAAGCATCTCGTCTCTTCGCTACGCCCACACGAGCAGGCACAGTCGGCCTCATCAATCTCTCCGGTCTGGCATAGAGCTTTAAGCCTACGACGCCATTGACCTCCCTTATATGCTCCAATGACGGCCATCAGAGTCATCCCACCAGCCATGACCCGCCAGAACTCAGAATCCGTCGGTAGTATCATATCGAGCATTAGCTCTATCCTCCCAAAGCTCAGATGCCGCCGGAGACTCGCATCTCCGTCGGTAATCGCGGTCTAGTTTGTCTGCTACAGTTGAGTTTGGCCGGGACAGCCAGCCCAGTTAACCGAACTGGAAAGCGAGGTGACACGCGGGCATAGGCGTACCGGCCTTCATGTGGACTAGGTTAGCTGCGCTTGCCTCTCGCCAAGTCCTTGAACCTCAGTCGCTTGCCGACGCCGATGACCACAGTTTTCATGCGATCTTCGGTGTCGAGTGGCCTTATGCTGTTGCGCTCAGCAAACTCGGTTGCGTAACGCGCCAAGTGTTTGGGACTCCACTTGTGATATGTTCCCATATAGGCGCGTTTGATGATTGACCAGACGCTTTCTATCCTGTTCGTCGGTCCGTACTCACCCTTGGAGCGATTGATGGTCTGGTGGCGTCTGAACATACCTCTGTAGCCTGAAGCCTCGTCGGTAATGACTGTCGCCGTCCTAGCCGTGTTGGAATGCACAAACCCCTGCATGTCGGAGCTATTCCTACTTGTTATGACCTGGGCCCTAACCCTGCCTGTCTCCCCATCAACCATACCGATTACTGGGATCTTCGGGAGTCTGGGCCTACCTATTTGGTTCCGCGCTTTGCCTCCTATAAAGGTCTCATCAACCTCTACGGGACCCGACAGGGGAATGAAGTTGTCATCCTCAAGAGCTCCCCGGAGCCTGTGACCCAAATGCCAAGCAGTCTTGACCGTGACTCCAAGGTCTTTAGCTAGCTGGTGTGCGGAAATGCCTTTTGGACGTGTCACGAACAGGTAGATCGCAACTGCCCATTTGCGATGGCTGAGCTTCGATGATTGCATCACCGTATCAGTCCTAACGCTGTATGGCCGTTTGCAGTCGTTGCAATAGTAGGGCAGATTGGGGTGTCTTCCCTTTCTGCCTACTCTCTCGCCTCCGCATCGTGGGCATCTAAGTCCATCGGGCCACCTGGCCTTCACCAGCCACTCTTCTGCCGCCTTGTCCGAGCTGAACATCGCGAACAGTTCTATAACGCTGAGTGTCTTCAGTACCTCACCCTCCTCGTTAGAAGAGCAAGTATTACTGACTGACTCTCCTAACGCTCATCACCGCCACAGTGGATATAAGACACGCAGCTATGCCACGAGCCCTACCAGCAATCCTTGCCGTTAGAGCTAGCGCGAACCGAATTGACCTGTTAGCCAGATGCATAATGCTATGATAGAAATAGGGTCTGACAGTTGCGAATCTCATATCCCGTTCAGCCTCTTCTTCAGTCTCCCGGTACGCTCGCCGTTGTCCTCCTTTCTCGGAGTAATGCTAACTCTGTCGAGTCGCTTTCGAGTCTATGAACTACATGAGAGGGGGTGGGAAGATATGAAGCCTAAGCTACCTATCGGCATCAACAGCCGACAGACTGCAAACCGCAAGGTCAAGCAGTTTGGCAAAGCTCTGAATAGAGGACTTCGCAGGCCTCCGTTCAGGAAGTAGTCCCACTCTTAGTCGGCGGTACCAGCGAGTCCCTAGTTCGTTGGTACTGTTGTCCCCTCACCCCCTGTCGTGTAGATCACGTCTCGCTCCTATGCGGACACATTAGAAAATTTGATCGATTTCGCTTTATAACATAGCGCCGGCTTTTTCACCAAATGACTGGCTAGTTTCCTAGACTGGGCCCAAATTCAGTCTGAAATGTACTTTGTTTCGCGCACAAGTGCGGAGTAGAATCAACGCACTGACATTTCATGGCTAATCTTCCGCATCTGCGCCCCCGCCACGCCAAGCTTCCCCCTACCCTCGATGCGTTCAGGCACCGCGGATTCCGTCTCTTGTGGCCGGCAAACTTCTTCTCCTACATCTCCCGTTGGATGCAGATGACCTTTATGTTCTGGCTGGTTCTGGAGCTGACCGGCTCTCCTTTCCTTGTAGCCCTGGTCGGGTTCTTCGGAATGATCCCGCTGCTCCTCTTCGGAGCACTTGGGGGTGTGCTAGCGGATAGGGTCGACCGCGCCGTGCTGATAAGGTTCACGCAGCTACTGAACCTGGCGGCCGCAGTGTCGATGCTCATTCTCCTGATCACTGGCTCAGAGGAGTACTGGCACTGTTACTTGGTAGTCCTGGCCAGCGGGCTGGGTTGGGCGTTTGACATGCCGGCCCGGCGTTCGATCGTGCTCGATGTTACTGGACGCGTCGGCGTAACAAACGCCATGGCGCTGGATTCGGTAGGGATGCACGCAAGCAGGATGATCGGGCCGGCACTGGCAGGCGTACTCATCCAGGTAGTGGGACTGACCGGCGGCTACGTTGTAATCATCTCCCTGTACTTGGTCGCCCTTGCATTCCTATCGGCACTGAAGCTGCCCGAACGCGAGATAGTACCGACAAGTCATAGCGTCGTGAGAAACCTGATCGAGGGGTTCGTCTATGTGAAGGGCAACAGGGTCATTCTGGCCACTGTCATAGTGACAGTCCTGATGAACCTGCTGCTGTTCCCCTACATGCAGATGGTACCGGTCATTGCGAGAGATACTCTGGACGTCGGCGCTGGTCTCATGGGGCTCCTGATGGGGGCCGACGGCCTGGGTGCAATCATTGGGTCGATCGCGATTGCGTCCTTCGGGCAACTCAGGTACCACGGACGGATATACCTTGGAGGCTCGCTTATTGGCCTTGTGCTGGTGCTTGCATTCGCTGCATCGCAGTGGTTCGCAGTTTCACTACCAGTGCTGATTCTGCTGGGACTTGGAACAGCAGGTTTCGGCACGATGCAGTCGACGATAATTGTGATTGCTGCGTCTGACGACATGCGCGGGAGAACTCTGGGAGTGATTTCCCTGGCTATCGGTGCAGGTCCGATAGGGGCGCTGCTCATTGGGGCTCTCGCCGAGACGACGTCTCCCGCGACTGGCATTACGATCTTCGCGATACTCGGAATACTGTCCCTCAGCGTCGTCACGCTGCTGATGCCCGAGCTCCGGGCCCCCATGGGTCAACTGCCTCCCGAAAGCGGCAGGCCAGCTCAGGATCAGGTCAGCCCGCAGGAGTCGCAGGACTTACCAGTAGGCTCACGCTCCGAACGAAGCTCGGAACCTGTGTAGGGTCACCTCAGGTTCAATCGGTGCAACCGGGAGGTACTCCTCCTCCTGGATCTTGGCGACGATGAACCACGGTCCGTCCTCGCGCAGCGCCTGGAGCAGCGCAGCTTCCAACTCCTCCTCGTCTTCCACAGTCGCGGTATTCTGAATACCGCAGGAGTTGGCAACTCCCTCCAGGTCAGTGCCAAACGCCGTGTGGCTCGCCTGGTAGCCCGTCTGGGCCCACTGCTCGTTGTCCCACACCACCACTATGAGGTTTGTCGGATTCTCCCTGCCAATAGTGGCTATCGTCCCCATGTTCATCAGGAGCGATCCATCGCCGTCCAACGAAAGCACCTTCTCTTCCGTTGATAGAGCCATCCCCAGCGCAATGGACGAGCATAGGCCCATGGACCCATAGGTGTAGAAGTTACGGTCGCGGTGTCCCGCATGCCAGAGCTCGTCGGTTGTAGGGCCAAGATTTGCAACGACAGCGATGTCGCCTATCAGGTCCTTTATCCTCTTTGTGGCCGAGAACCTGTGCAAGTCATCCTCCCTGGAGTGACAGAGTAATGGTCGGTTGATTCGATCGGACAGTTTATTTCGACGAATCGCCAGCTAGGCCAGCTTCCCTCCATGGAGCATGGGTGTCATGCAGAGAGCGAGGGGTTGCCTGGACGCGTAACAGAGCTTCAGAGCGCCTGAGATGCGCATGTCGAGCCGGTCGTCGGTGTCGAGCGTATAGTACGGAATGCCAAGCGTGTCCAGGATCGGCCTCGTCGCCCTTCCCATGGCCACCTGCGCGATGTTGAACTCTCCCACCTCGCCACGTAGGTTTATGAACATCGGCAACGGCACGCGCGCCGGAAGGCAAAGACTGGCGAGCGCGTTGACGCAATTGCCGAATCCGCTCGATTGCATGAACACGGCGGCATTTCGACCGGTTGCATATGCCCCTGTCGCTATCCCGATAGCTTCCTCTTCACGCGTTGCAGAGACGACGTGGAAGTAGTCGTCATCCTCCATAAGTCTGGTGATTTGGTGGATGCTGATGTCTGGGACGTACGCAATCAGCGATACGCCGGAGTCCTTAAGTCCCTCAACTATTGTCTCGGCCCAGTTCATACTCAGATCCCCATCACGTGATAGCCGGTGTCGACGTGAACGACCTCACCGGTGATTCCGCTAGACATGTCCGAACACAGGAACAGGGCCGTATTGGCCACTTCCTCGTGGGTTATGTTCCGTCCCATGGGCGAGCGGTCGGAGTGGGCCCTCTTCATATCCCTGTATCCGCTGATAACCCTGGATGACAGCGTGTCGACGGGCCCCGCGCTGATGGCGTTAATGCGAATGTTGTCCCGGCCTAGGTCCCACGCAAGCTGGCGTACTTCGTTCTCGAGCGCGGCCTTCGCAGTTCCCATCACGTTGTACCCGGGGAAGACCCTGTCCGAAGCCTGGAAAGTCATGGTGATTATGCTGCCGCCGTTCTTCATGAGCGGCGCGGCCTGTCGCGCAACTGACACAAGCGAGTAAGCGCTTATGTCAAGTGCCAAACGAAATCCCTCGCGTGGAGTATCAATGAATGGACCTCCAAGGTCTTCCCGGTTGGCGAAGGCAACTGAGTGGACGATTATGTCCAGGTCTCCCATTTCGGCGCGGGCGGCCTCGAATGCGTTCTCGACGGATGCATCGTCGCCTACGTCACAAGCGATGAGCGGGGCGCCGGAGGACAGGCCAGATGCGAGTCTCTCCACTCCAGGCCTGATCCTGTCGTTAAGGTATGAGAGCGCCACGCGAGCGCCAGCCTGGTCGAGGGCGCTGGCTATGTGCCATGCAATGCTGCGCTGGTTCGCCACGCCGAATACGATGGCGTTCTTTCCTTCCAGATCAATGGCGTACAAATGGGACCTCCAGAGTGACTCATCCGAGACTGCCGCATGGCATTTTACGCAGGCCGCATGGTTGGGACAAGGCTAGCCGATAGTAACGTCCGCAGCGAAACCTTCGATCTCAATATCAACTCGGTTGCTGGCAGTGGAGTAGTCTGGCGACTGATGGCCCTCGTAGACTTCCAGGAATCGGTCTGAGTCTATCTGTGTGGAACTCAGGAGTATCTCACTCTCGATCCGTGCCGCGACTCCCTCGGGTACCACGATCTCTACGTCTGCAGCCCCCGCCGCGATCTCCACGCTCGTCCTGCCAGCATTGTCGGGAAGCAGGATCCTTACATCGGAAGCCCCGGCGCCGATCTCTATCCTGCGAACGTTGAGGTCTTTCAGGTCGAGGTCCAGATCGGCCGCGCCGGCATGGATCTCTAGTTCCAGCGCAACTTTCGGTGAAATCATCAGTCGCCAGTCCACGAGCCCACCCACGTTGAGTCCTGAGTTGAGCACGTCCGAATCCGGGCCCTGAACATCCCAACCTTTCCCATCGTCAGCAGTGATGGAGAAGCCTGGACCACCCGCTGAGAGATAGATTTCAGTCACCCTGCCCGTCTGATCGCGTATCACTTCCGCGGGACGACTACCGAAGTCCGCAGCCAAGAGTGCCGAATCTGAGGTCGCCACCGATGAATCTGACGACAACTCGACCGCGCCACCCGCGAATCCCATACCCAAGCGAAGAGTCTCAGTGTCACCTAGGGGCTCAATATATGTGACGTGTACAGGTTCTTCGGTCCGGTACTCCGGCATTGCGACGAATGCCGCTGCGACCGCCCCAAATACGATCAGTGCAGCCACTCCAATGCCCAAGAGGGGAGCGCGAGGAGCGAGAATCATCTTGACGCCGACCAGCACCAGCAGCACGGGCCAGTAATCCACCAGTTCCCACCAGATTCCGAATGGCAGGACACCTAGCGTGTTTAGCAGCAGTACTGTACCTAGGGCGACGAGAAGTATTCCGAACAGGGAGAACCCGCGCCGCACAGAACCCAGTCGTGAAGCCCTCATGACGAATCAGCGCCTGATGGAAGGAATCAGTATGGTGAGACCCAAGGCCACTATCGCTACAGGCCAGACGATGTCCCACCGTATCGAACCGAACACACCCAGGTTATGGAGCAGGATGATAGCCCCGACAATGATGAGGCCGACCGCAAGTACGTTTCTGGTCATCTCTCTTCTTGAGGATCGCTGGCGCTGGCCCGCCTCGTCAGTGGCGTCGGACATTTCATCGGCAGCGATGTCGCTATGGGACGACGTCGACTCCATTCGCCTGCCGTCTGGCGTGACGATGGCCATCACGATGTATACCACCAGACCGATCCCTCCGCTGGCAATCGTCAGCAGCACCCATCCCACGCGCACCAGCACGGGATCGATGTCGAAGAACTCGGCCAGCCCTCCTGCCACACCGAAGAGGAAGCGGTCGTCTCGACTCTTGTAAAGTCTATGGGCCTGCTGAACCATCCGCGTCCTCCCCTGCTACAGAGCCTGCCAGTACCTTCGACCCTCCACTCTCAATAGCCGCCCGAATCCGGGAGATGGGAAATGCCCCGACACGACGAGCGAGTGATCTCTCTCCATCCTATCAAAAAGCTCTGCTCTGCTCCCCCGCGACTGTTTGGGATTGGTGTCGGCCCTCGGACTCCAGTCCGTGTGGTGCGCCTGTACCGGCACGTGGGCAGCGTCCCCCAGAACGACCGCGCTCTCGCCAGCCGAGGTGATCAGCACACTCGTATGGCCGGGCGTATGACCCGGAGTCGGCAGCGCAGTCAGGTGGTCCTCTATCGACTGCTCCCCGTCGACAAGGTCCAGCAGACCCGCGTCCATAAGTGACATGACCTTCTCACGCACGTAAGCGAACATGCTCATCCCGGCGCGCCGGGTGAACGTGTCCCAGTCCGCCTTGGGTACGAGGTACCGCGCATTGGGAAAGTACGGAACGAGTTCGCCGTCGACGTCCACCGTGTTCCAGCCGACGTGGTCGCGGTGCAGGTGCGAAATCACGACGGTGTCCACGTCTTCCTTCTTAATGCCCTTGGACTCCATGTCGGCAGCCAGCAGGCCCCACTCCGAGTTGTCGAAGGGATGATCGCCCTCCCCAAGGCCCGTGTCGATGAGGCAGGTGTGATCGCCGAGACTCACCACGAATGACCCGACGTTCATCCGTATGAGCCCATCCTGAGTTAGCTGGTCTCGATATGGTTCCCACTCTGATTGCTCGATCGACGGGAAGAACTCTGAAGTCTGGAAGTGGATATGGCCGTCGGTGACCGAGGTGACTCTCGCGTCGCCGACTCGGATAGTGTGATCTGCCACGGCTCGGCTCCTCGCCCCTCAGGTCTCTAGTGATAGCTCGGAAGCACGTCGCTTCCAAGTACCTGGAGCTGGTCCATCATCATTTCGGGTGGGCACGCGGGTCGGGCCACGAACTTGTCGGCGCCGGCATCGATATACTCGTCGATCAGGGCTTTCATCCTGTCCGCGGTACCGAAGGCGGAGAAGCCGTCGTAGTCGACGTCGGTCCGTCGTCGCAGCATGTATGGCTCCGCGATGCGTCGCGCCTCTTCGTAAGTGTCCGCGATGCAGTAGCTGAACAGCGCGCCGTAGTGATCGTCCTCGATCTCGTTCCCGTATTCGGGCGCCATGGACTTGATCTGCGAAACCCCTTCGTCCACCTCTTCCGGGGTTGCCTGCGACACCAGCCATCCATCGCCGATTCTCGCCGTTCGCCGGATCGCGAACTCGCTGCGGCCGCCTATCCAGATTGGGGGCAGTTCCGCCTGAACCGGCTTGGGATGTACGGTGACGTTGTGAAGGTTGAAGTACTTTCCCTCGAACGAGACATCGTCCTGCGACCACAGCAGCCGCATTACCTCAATTGCCTCGTCTGTTCTCCCACCACGCTGCCGCTTCGGGACTCCGCAGGCCTCGTACTCCCGCTCGTCTCCGGTACCCAGACCTACTGCGGGCAGCGACCTGCCGCCGGATAGAAAGTCGAGCGTCGCCACTTCCTTGGCAAGCACGGTAGGATTTCTCAGGGGAAGTGCAAGCACGTTCGTGCCGAACTTTAGCTTCTCCGTACGGGCCGCGATGAAAGACAGCGCTATCATCGGCTCCATGTTGACGACCTCTGAGACGATCCGGTCGCTGAGCCACAGCGAGTCCACGCCCAGCTCCTCGCAGGCATCCGTGTACTCCCACAGGTGCTGTGGGTCCTCAGACGGAAACGGCCATCCGCCAAATCCAACGCCAATCTTGACTGACATCTTGCCCTCCTGAGATTCCTATCGCCGCCCGCCTGAGGTGACTGCCAGGGCAACTGACCCTGGGACTACAGGAACCTCGTCGGGCTGAATGAATCGAGGTGTTCGTTCGGTGTGCCGTCAAGCATACCAGCGATTGCCTCGCCCGTGGCGAGACTCAGCAGAATGCCGTTCCTGAAGTGGCCTGAAGCCAGGAACACGTTATCGAACTCCGGCAGCGGTCCGATTACTGGAACATCGTCAGCTGATCCGGGCCTGAGCCCGGCGACTGCCCAGTTCAGGCCTGCATCGGTCAGCGAAGGTACAAGTGCCGAGCCCAGACCAAGTATCGGGTGCACGTCTCCCACCGTAACGCGATTGTCGAATCCAACCTCTTCAACGGTGGCGCCCACTATTACTGATCCGTCATTGCGAGGGACGAGCAGGCCCCACGACCCGTGGATAATGCTTCCGATATTTTCCCGAGTCGGACGCAGGTTCAGGTTGACTCCCCTGACCGGCTTTACCATGGGTCGGCCGGTTGAACTGGGACTGTCGTCGCCGTACAGCCACCGGTCCATCAGGCCCGTCCACGCTCCGGCGGCAAGCACGACATTCCCTGCATAGACCGGCCCTTCACTGGTGTTCACACCAAGAACCCGGCCTTCGTCGATCAGCAGGCTGGTAACTTCGACGCCTTGAGCGATGGATGCACCGTGTCGACTGGCTGCACTTGCCAGGGCATCAGATATGCGCTGGTTGTTCACTCGGCAGACATCAGGCTCGTAGACGGCGCCCACAACCGCTGGATTGACCGAAGGCTCCATCTGCGTCACGTCGTCGGAGTCCAGCCACCTGGCATCGGCCCCCAGCGCGGCCAGCTGCCTCGTCAGACCCTGGAGCGCTATGACGTCGCCCTCACTCAACGCAAGGACCAACTCGCCGCACTCTTCCAGTTCGATTTCTACGCCCGACTCATCCCTGAGGATGGGAGCATACTCGTGAAAGAGTTCGAGGCTTCTTCTACCGAGTCGTGCATAATCGCTCTCTCCCGGGGAGGGGGAGAGAACACCCGAGGCAGCGTTCGAAGCGCCTGAACCGATAGTGCCCTTTTCGAGAAGAGTGCAAGAGATTCCCCTGCGAACCGCGAAGTATGCGATGGCAGTGCCTACGACTCCTCCTCCTACAACCACCAGGTCATGCGAGGCACTCACTGCGCAGGGACTCCCAGCAGAACGTCCGCCAGTTCGTTGAAGTCACCTACTACGAGGTCGGGCACGTACTGCTCCGTGTCCTCGTAGGGCAGCCCGTAGCGATTCACGTAGGCGCCGCGGTAGCCGCTTACCCTCGCGCCCATGATGTCGAACGAGTGGGCGGCGACCATCATGATCTCTCCCGGTTCTGCATTCAGGATGCGTGCAGCAGCCCGGTACACTCCCGGATGCGGCTTGAACGCTCCCGCCTCCTCGACGGAGATGATCTTGTCGAAATCAAACTGGATGCGATTGCGTGCCAGGTGGGAAAGATAGTCCGGCTCGCCATTTGAAAGGGCGACCAGCCGGTACTTTTCAGCAAGCCTTTGTAGACCCGCCAGAGAGTCCGGGTACGGGCTGAGGTCCTGCCACACCGACATGAACTCTACAACCCGCTCCGCCTCGAACTCGATTCCGTTTGCTCGTAACGCGTAAACAAGCGCTCGCCTGCACGTCTCGAGATAGCCGCTGTGCCCCTGCATGAGAAGCGAGTCTTGAAACTGCTCGATCCTCTGCCGTGCTCGCCACTGGGGATAGAAATCCGCTCCGGTCATTTCGGAGCCGAGTTCCTTGAGAAAGCTCCCTGTAGGTCCTTCGAGGCTGCCCGTCAGGTCTAGGACAGTCCCAAAGACATCGAACGTAAGCGTGGTCACTCTTTTGGAAAATCGCATAAGTCCTGACCAGTGGCGGGGAAGGGAGCCTCTCACTCCCCACTCCTCTCCACTCACTCCTAATTCCTAGACCTCATGGAATCTCCAGGCCCTGAAGGCATAGTAGAACCCGCCCGTAGCAGTACTGCCAATCGCAGACCACATTATTCTCGCCATGTTGGGGGGCGAACGAAAATCTCCGTAGGCAACCAGCCGTTCGTTCCGCACGCCCTCTGGGTAGAAGACCTCACCCCACCATACGCCTATCCACGCGCCGATCATTGCTCCGGCGAATACTATTGCAAGGGTCTTCCCGAATGTCATCCAGTCAGTCTCCGGCTTAAAGTACGAGACCGTCCCGGATATGCTGCACCCGATAGCAATAGCCGTTACCAGGAGCCACAGGGGCATTGAGAAGAGGCCTCCGGGGACGACCACGGCGGCGGTTATCAGCCCGGCCATACCCAACATGATACCGAACAGCAGCCCAAGTCCCGCCCGAACCGAAACGGCTATCACATATTCTACAGATACTTCCGGTAGTCGCATTGACTCTCCCCGCCCCCTTGCCATTGCCGCTCCGTCCAACACGCAGTCACAGCTGTCTCTGACTTGACAGCAGGTCCTGTAAGTTGCGTTACGTCATTATAGCAACGCGCTCTTTAGGGGACATAACTAAAGAAGGGATTGGCCCGATGTACCCTCAGACCAATCCCATCCTACTCCAGCTATTCTGGCCTTTCGTCCTACCTAGTCGTCAGACTGGGCCACGGCTACGCGACCGACACCCATGGCCTCCGCGGTGGCGATCACCTGGTCCCTCTGTTCAGCCGTAAGTGGCTGAGTCGGTAGCCTGGGGTCGCCGACGTCGATGCCGAGCCTGTAGCTCAACAGCGCCTTGATCACAGCGTGCATTCCGAACTGCCTGACTAGCATGGTGAGCCTGGTCGCCCTCTTCTGTGCTTCCTCGGCCCGGGAAAGGTCGCCGGAACTGTACGCCCTCCAGATCTCTACCCAAAGCTCAGGAGCAATGTTCGGGGGGCCATCGACGCAGCCACTCGCCCCGATGGTCAGGGCAGGAAGCATCAGCGCGCTGCTGCCGATCAGGCAGTCGAGCCCCATGTCCACCCAGTTGTACACATTGGTGAAGTTTATCGACGAGTGCTTGAGCCCCTTGAGCTGTGGAACTCCGTCTTGGATCTTCGCCATCAGTTCTGGCGTGATCTCCACGCCGGTCGACTGTGGCAGGTTATAGACGAACAGGGGCAGGTCCGCCGCAGCCGCGACCGTTCGGTAGTGCTCGACGATGTTCTCGTCCGTCTGCCTGTAGAAGAAAGGCGGAACGCAGCAGATTGCCTCGACTCCTGCGGCGGCAGCGTTCTCAGCCAGGCGCGCCGCCCTCAGCGTCGTCGGCGCTCCGACGTGCATGATGTTCTTGATTCTTCCCCGATTCTGGTCGGCCGCCGCGCGTGCGATCGCCATGTTCTCGTCGTCGTCCAGCAGTACGCTCTCGCCCGTACCGCCGGCAACCCAGAATCCGTCAACGCCGGCCTGTATGTTGAACTCCATGACCTCTCTGAACGCCGCCTCGTTGAAGCGGCCGTCAGTCCCCATGGGTGTTGCTATCGCCGGAAGTATGCCCTCAAAGTCCGCCATCCTGTGCCTCCGTGAGTTTAACTAGTCCAATTGACCTGCACCCAATCGTATCTGAGGTAGCCAACTCATGGCTAGTGTCCTTCGATACCCCGATGCTGTGCCAGTTTGGTCGGTCATGCACATGTAGGGGCAATCCCTTGTGGTTGCCCATGTTGGCCATCATGCTCAAGGCGCCCACAAGGGACGCCCCTATGTTTGGGCCTCCGACTAAATTGATACAGTCTCCGATACCCCCTTGACCACCACCCTATCCCTCCACTATCCTCACTATAAGAACATACGTACTATTATAAGTTCACTGTTCACCATTCCCAATTCAAAGATGACTCTGGCAGCCATAATCCAGGACAGGACCAACGATGGAATCTCCATCGTCGACTTCCTCTTCGCCGTCATGCGCAACGAGCTCGCAGGCTTCAAGCCCTGTCACAGGCTCGACGCAGCCAAGCTGCTCGTCAAGTACGACCTCGACGAAGCACACAACTTCAACCTCGACTACACACCGGGACCTTCACGCAGAGGCTCCAACTCTTCTGAGAACAACTACTTCGACGAAGAGCTCGCCAGACTAATCCAGCAGTCCACCGATGACGGCCGCAAAGTCTGCCGCTTCCTCATCAACGTCATGGAAGGCGAACTCAATACCTTCAAACCCCACCACCGCATCCAGGCCGCCAGAGAACTCCTAGCCCGAGGCTTCGACAATAGCGCCTACACCAACAAAAGGCCCCCTCTCCCTCAGGGAGAGGGATGGGGTGAGGGTGATAACCAGATCGACCAACCAACCCCATCCCACACACCACAACCAACAGATTCACACCAATCCCCTACTCAGACGAATCAAAGTAACGACACCGCGTACTCCGATACAGGGTCAGACACTCCCGAATACGAAGAAGAGTCCCCAGCCGCCTACAAAGCACGATGGGACAAGATATGGGAAGAGGTCAAGCCCATCATCGAGGAAGGCAAGAGGATCAGCGCACAACAGCGACCTGACCCTGACAACCCAACCTACGCAACAGACATGTCCGTCTTCGAAGAAGCATGGGAAAACTCCGAGAAGTGGTTCCAGGAGTGGAAGAACTCACTGGACCCCGAAGAGTTTCAGGCGATCGTCAAAGAGGGAGCCGAGAGGTTCGACGCCAAGATCGACGCCCGAGTCGAACGCCGCAAGCAGATCAAGGCAGAACGCGAGCAAAGAGAGAAGGAAGCAGCCGAACGCGAGGCCCAACAGGCCAGGGCCAGGGCAGAAGCTAAAGCCAAGGAAGACAAAGAGGCCGCCGCGGCGAAGGAAATTGAAGACCTCGGCCCTCCACCCGCCAGGGAGGACCACGAGCGTTGGTCTCCCACACCAAGTATCCCGACATCGTTCAGGCTGGTCAACTGCGGACACCCCAAGTGCAAGCTGCACGACGGTCCCATCTACTACCCCGAGGACGACAAGAGCAGCCCCTACTACTGGGACGGCCAACAGCCATCCTGGTTCGGCACCAACCGGTTCTGACCCCGTCGGGGTCACGAGCTATCGCCACATTTCCAACACCGGCTACAGAGCCCATCAGTTCAATTCAGAATCACGCGCCTGCGCCGGAATCACGCATGGGTTTCGGTGCCTTGCCACATACAAGTGACTCGGCCTCTCAAACGTGAGACGAGTCCACTACGATTAACTAGGATCGACCTGCGCATGAAGCTGTGTCAGTCTGATAGGTGGCACTCTAGGGAATCTAGGATCCCCTCTCCCTCAGAGCCTGCCCCGGACTTGATCCGGGGGAGAGGGTGAAAACACCGCCTACCAAACTGACACAGTCTCCCTGAGAATGCTTCGGCTGGACAGTATGTAAGTCCTGTCACAAACCGAACGTTGAAACGTCTTTCTAGGGTTGACGGATTCTCTGACCCTATGTTACAAACGGACAAGTTTTCGGCTACGACTATCACTGCGTCGCATAAACACTATCAGAGCATCGAAGGAGGAGTGGCAATTATGTGGCCTAGACTACCGGATAAGCGATTACTGATAGGGGTAGCGCTGGGCGCGATCCTCGCGCTTGCGCTTGCGTGTTCTTCCAGCGAGGACACTACTACTACAACTCAGGCTCCGGCCCCGGCGCCTGCTCCCGCGCAGGCGGCCCCCGCGCCCGCACCTGCGCCTGCAGCCCCGGCACCTGCGCCCGCCCAGGCTCCCGCGCAAGCGGCTCCCGCCGCAGCTCCAGCGGCGGCTCCGGCGGCAGCACCTGCACCAGCAGCGGCCATGGACGACTCGATGATGCCCAAGCCGTCGGGCACTCTGACCATCGCCGTCTCCGGCGTCAACTCGCCAAACGGACTGCCGCGTTTCTGCACGGCAGGATGCTCAGAGACCATCTACATGTCGGGCATCACCGAAGTGCTGTTCAACTCCAAGGCCAACCCGGACGGCACGGTAACCACCGAGCCAATGCTGGCCCTGGACTTCAGTCTCGACCCGTCTCTTGAGTTCGGCACGTTCAAGCTCCGGCAGGGCATCCAGTTCCACCATGGCTGGGGCGAGATGACCGCCCGTGACGTAGCCTACAGCTACAACGACGCGAACTCGGTTACCAACCCTGAGTCCATTCATGGCCAGGCCGGTGACTTCGCGCCGTTGATCGCCTCCATCGAGGCTGTTGACGACTACACGGTCCAGTTGAACTACCGCAACTACGACTCCAGAGGAGTCCTCCACAGGTTCTCCAGGTTCTGGCAGACGGCAGCCATCGTTTCCAAGGACGTCTTCGACCAGTACGGCGTCGAGGGGACACAGGACGTATACGTTGGCGTCGGCGCCTTCATGGCCGAGGATGCAAACTACCTCGACTCTTGGAAGCAGAACGAGGGTATCAGGCTCGTAGCCAACCCGGACTACTACGCGGCGGCGGACGGCAACGGACCTTTCGTTGAGAAGATTAACTGGCTGGAGGTTCCTGAAGGAGCTTCCCGCAGGGCCATGCTAGAGGCCGAAGAAGCGCATATCGCGCAGATCGCCACGAAGGACTTCCCTGAGCTCCAGTCCAAGGGTTTCGAGCTTCAGAAGAAGGGTCTGTTCAACACGATCCGCGACATCTCCTGGGTCGGCAACTACTGGGAGTCCCACTCCGGTCTTACTGGTGAGGCTCTCGAGCGTGAGCGCGACATCAGCAAGCCCTGGATAGGCAACCCGTTCGAAAACGGCGACACCTACGACGAGAGCACACCATCCATGCAGACCTCCATGCAGGTCCGCAATGCGTTCTCTTGGGCAATCGAGCGTGAAGAGCTCGTCGAGAACCTCCTCGGCGGTCTCGGATTCGTAAACCACCAGGCGTACCTGTCGTCCAACAACCCCAATTACCGCGAGGAGTGGTCATGGGGCACGGACTTCGACATGGCCAAGCAGATGATGGCTGACGCAGGCTATGGCGACGGCTTCGAGATGGACGTGTGGGTCGGCACCGGCGAGCTTGGTGCTGAGATCGGCGAGGCCGTCGGAGCAGACTGGGAAGAGCACCTTGGCGTTAAGGTCAACCTGATCAAGACCGCCTACTCTACCTACCGCCCCGGCCTGGTTGCCCGTACGAACAAGACCGTTGGTGTCTTCATCTGCGGCGACGAGAACAAGTCCAACTTCCCGTATGACTGGGCACACGGCTTCGTGGTCAGCAGCTTCAGCGCTGGTGGTTACGGCGTCGGCCAGGAGATCCCATACGCCACCGAGATCTACTCGACGATGGCGGGTGAACCTGACAAGGCCAAGCGTGAAGAGCTTGCCGCTCGCTTCTACAGCGAGAACCGCAGGCTGGCCAACTGCACGGGTCTGTTCGAAGAACCTATCTGGCCCGTTTACAACCCCGAGGCGATTGACGAGTGGGACATGCGCCCGATGGCAAACGGCAACCTCGGCACCATCAACAACGTCCGCACTATCAAGCTGAAGTAGCTCACTACCTCGCCTGATCGGTGACGTACTAGGCTAAGTGCTGCGCCCCCTGCTGAGAGGGTGATTCCTCCCGGCAGGGGGCGTGCTTTCCATAGCAAGATTCCATTCTCATCCGTCTTGCACTTGCCCCATTGCGCAACACCTATCCGTGTAGTAAATTCTGTTTCAGTCGGCAGGCCAGGCGCTGACGTTTGGACAACCAAGAACTAGCAAGGGATTTGACCTATGCGACAGTTCCTGATTAGAAGGTTCTTCTTCGCCATACTGGCGATTGTGGGGGCGACCATGATCACCTTCACTCTTTCCAGAGCAGCGGGGGATCCACGCTATCTCTACGCCCAGGAAGGCGGATATGGAATTAGCCCTGAAACGTGGGAGGAGCTTGGTAGACAGTTCCACCTCGACAAGCCAATTGTTGTTCAGTACTTGTTCTGGCTTGGCGACATCCTTCGTGGTAACTGGCAGGAAAGCCTTCTTGACCGTAAGTCCGTCTTCGGCAAGATTGTGGACCGGTTCCCGGCGACCATCAAGGTAGGATTCTCCTCGTTCCTGTTCGCGACGCTCATAGGCATACCCTTGGGAGTACTGTCCGCAGTCAAGCGGGGTGGTGTGTGGGACTATTTGGCTCGAGGATTCGCACTCTTCGGCCAGGGCATGCCAGTATTCTGGCTTGCCATCATGTTGATCCTGGTGTTTTCGGTACAGGTCAGGTGGTTCCCTACGGGAACTCTTGGCGAGGGATTCTTCGATACCAGGTACTACGTGTTGCCAGTTATCGCCTTGGGCTGGCAGGCTGCCGCCACTTACCTGCGCCTGGTGCGCAGCTCTATGCTCGAAGTTCTGGACTCTGAGTTCGTCAAATTGGCACGCGCTAAGGGAGCGTCCAACAACGCAGTGATCTGGAAACATGGCTTCAGGAATGCGTTAATAGCTCCGTTGACGTTTGCAACCCTTCTCCTGATCGGATTCATTAACGGGGCGATCGTTGTAGAAACAATCTTCGCGGTTCCTGGACTTGGCAGGCTCGCATTCGAGTCGATCAACAACAACGACTTCCCCATCATCGTGGCTGTCGTGATGGTGGTCACCACGATGTTCGTTGTCGCCAACTTCCTGACTGACCTTACGTACGCTTACATAGATCCGAGAATTCGGTACTCATAGGCGCATAGGGGAGCACTCGTTCATGGCACAAGCAGACATCTCTGCCGACCTTGCTCAACGGATCGGCGCGTCTCGTTCGAGCGCTGGCCGAGTCTGGTACTTCATCAGGCGGTGGCCCGTAATTCCGATGGCATTTCTCGCGATGTTCATATTCCTCGCGATATTTGCCGACATAGTCGCGCCTCACAGCGAAAGATTTACGGTCTCTGATAACGTCAGGCTCCCTCCAGCCTGGTACCAACCGGTTGTACTCTCAGCGCTGGACCTCCCGCAGGTCGTGTTCACAGAGGACGGCGAACAGAAGCAGATGGGCGTCGCAGAGGCCATCACCCAGTATGGCGTTGACATCGACTCAGAAAAACTGAACAGCCCTAGCGAGCTCCGGGCAGCTTTCCAGGACCAGACTGACCTTCAAAAGGTACGTGTGCTGGTCGTACCGATCGTAAAGGGGGTTAGGCCTGTTGGCTCAGAAGACGACGCTCCCTATGAACCTGTTGATCTGAACGTCTTTGATGCGGCGGAGCTGTATGGTTTCGAGATTACCGTCGACCAGTTGATCGACCCACTCTACGGTGGCGAAGTGGTCAAGAGCTCCTTTGAAGCATACGCCAACCTCGAAGTCGATGTGACCGATACGGTCGCGGTGCCAGTGCGTACAGGCGTGGCCGAAGCCGCCGAAAGGTACAACGTCGTCATACCTGAGGACCAGCTAAGCAACCAGACTTACATCGAGGAAGCATTCGCTTCACAGGCCAACGTCATCGCCAAAGTGCATATCCCGACGTGGACCCATCCACTTGGTGGAGACCACATCGGTAGGGACCTGCTCAGCCGTGTGATTCACGGGGCCCGGGTCACACTTACAGTCTCCATGATTGCTCTCCTGAGTGGACTGCTGGTAGGGGTCGCCATGGGACTGATTTCGGGCTACTTTGGCGGCTTCGTCGATGAAGTCATAATGAGGATCACGGACATCTGGCTGGGTATTCCGTTCATCCTGCTCGCTATCGTGGTCGTGATCGCCGTCGGTCAGACTTTCGTAATTCTGCTTATGCTGCTCGCCCTAACCGTGTGGGCAACATTCGTCAGAAATGTCAGGGGTGAAGTGCTGACCATCAAGGAGAGGGACTACGTAAGCCTCGCACGAGTTGCGGGAGCGTCCACTTTCAGGATGATTATCTGGCACATACTGCCCGGTGTGGTGAACACGATCATCGTCCTTGCAACTCTAAGGGTCGGCCAGGTCATCCTGACCGAGTCGATTCTCAGCTTCCTCGGCGCGGGCATCCCGCCCCCGACTCCGGCATGGGGCGCAATGGTGAACGATGGCCGCCTCTACATTAACGACGCGTGGTGGATCTCGTTCTTCCCCGGCGTGTGCATCTTCCTGCTGGTCATGTCGCTGAACTTCTTCGGTGACTGGCTCAGGGACAGGCTGGACCCAAGGCTCAGGCAGCTCGACTAGATTGAAATCTCCCCTCTCCCTCAAGGGAGAGGGTTAGGGTGAGGGTGTAAGTCTTCCTTCACCCGCTGCGGTTACGAAGTACAGGGGCAGGCTCTATAAGGCCTGCCCCTATTCTGTTGAAATCACGTAGAATAGACGGCAACCAAATACAGAGACATCTCGTAGACGAGGATAGACGATGATTGGACACCACAAGCTGAACAGGAAGCTGGCAATGCGTTCACTCTCCTACTTGGCCGCCCTCGTTGTACTACTGGCAGTGGCGGCTCTCGCCTGTGGAGTCGAGTCCGGGGACCGCAGACCGGCTCGCCAGGGTGACACGGAAACTCTTGAGTTCCATAGGACTCCCGTCACAGCCTTCGAGCAGTTCAGGATTAACGTTACCAAGGAAGAAGACGTGGACTGCTCCATAGATCCCAGTGATGTCGCAGTCCAGATGGGCAACCGAGTCCGGCTGGCGATTCAGCTTCCGACTGACATCGCGCAGGGAACAACAGGGTCTCTTGAGGTCACGGGTGAAAAGCAGCAGCTCCAGTTCAAGATCGATGGGCTGGAGATGACCGCCTCAGGTGGAGCGTTTGGGACCGGCAAGACTGCGTTCGACATCGAGCTAGAGTCCGGCGCCCGCAAGAGCTACGACTTCAACGCTGCCAACACCGGAGCATTTGACATGCTTTGCGACGGCACGAAAGTAGGTACCTTTACAGTCAACCCCTCTGGCTGACGACCCAGGCAAGATCAGAGAATTGGGGCCAGCCGGCACGGGTGCCAGCTGGCCCTTTAATTTTCGGGGAGAGTGATCTTGGTGACCGTATCGTCAGAAGTATTGGTGACCCACATGCTGGTCCCGTCGAATGCCAGCCTGCCGGAGCCGGCGCCTACCGGGTAGGTCGCCACTACCTCACCCTCAAGGTCCATCCTTGAGACAGTCCCGTCGGCGCTGTTGGCAGTCCATACGTGAGTGCCATCGAACTCCAGGCCGTACACCAGCGGCCCCAGCGCGTCCCTGACGATGTCGTACGGCAGCGGACCCGCCTTGAAGCGGGCAACCTCACCGGTATCCTGAGACAGCTTGCTGATGGTGCCCTCACGCCAGTTGGCAGCCCAGACGTGGTCTCCGTCGAACGTAAGCGCCATAGGCGTGTCGCCTGCCTCGAACACCTCCATGGTGTCGCCAGTCTCGATGTCGATCTTGGTGACCGTGTCGTTGCGGGCGTTGGCGACCCAGACGTAGCCGTCGGCGTGCACCAGGTCACTGGGCGCCCGTCCAGATGGGAAGACGCCGAAGACCGAGCCGTCCCTCTCGATGACAGTCAGGGTGTCCTGGACGTAGGACGCGATCCAGACCCTCTCTCCGTCGAATGTGGCGGCACGAGGGGCTATTCCTATTTCGACATCCATATCGGCCGCGCCGGAGCTCCCCACCCTGGTTGCGGTCGTCTCAGTCATGTTGGCGGTCCAGACTGACTCGCCATCGAAAGCTATGGCGTTCGGCTCGTTGCCAACCTTGGCGTCGTGGACGATCTCGCCGTCCAGGTTGAGTTGGGTCACTGTCCCGTCGAGCGCGTTGGCCACCCACATCGACTCACCGTCGAAGACGATGGCAACGGGTGCGTCGCCGACGTCGAAGTGTTCGACGGTTACGCCGTCCATCGTAAGCCTGGAGACAGCGTCAGAACCCTGGTGCAGCACCCACAGCGCCTCTCCGTCGTACACCATGTCTCCTGGGGGACGGCCGAGGTGGAAGGTGCCAAGGTTCTCACCGTTCAGTCCCATCCTGTTAATCGTCTCACTCTGGCGGTTGGAGACCCATATCGCTTCGCCATCGAACTCGACGTCGCCTGGCAAGGCTCCAACATCGAAGACACCCACGACGCTGCCCTCGAGCGACATCTTGGTTACTTCTCCATCCAGGGCATTGACGACCCAAATGTGCTCGCCATCGAACGCCATGCCCCTGGGGCCGGCGCCTACTTCGACCGTCGCCAGGACCGTCCCATCGGACGGTCTGAGTTTCATTACGTTGTTGTCGTAGTAGTTGGCTACCCACAGGTTGGAGCCGTCCCACTCCATTGCGATGGGATTGCTGCCAACCTTGTAGTTTCCGATGGGCATTGGAGCCGTCTGGTCCGGTGGTACTGCCGCAGGAAGTACTCCACCCAGTTCCCTGATCTTCTCTGGGAGGGCAAGGGTGGTGATTGTACCGTCGTCGTTGTTGGACGCAAAAAGGTACCCGCCAGCGTACTCCAGGGCAGCAGGTCGCCGGCCAGGTCTGAAGCTCGCGACAATCTGGTAGTCGGGACTGAGCATTCGGATTCCGAAGAACGTCGCGAGCCACATCGTGTCGCCGTCATAGGCGAGCGCACGAGGGTAGAAGTCAGGGAGCGATACTACCAGGCCTTCGCTTCCGTCTGGTTCCAGGCGCTGGATGGTGTCGTCGGCCTGATTTGCTATCCAGACTGACTCGCCATCGAACATTATCCCCGTCGGTGAGCTTCCAACCCTGAATGTGTGGATTGTGGGAACTTGTACAAGCCCCCTTGGGAATGGAGGATCCGTAGGCCCGCCCACGGGGGACTGGGCGGCTCCTGCCACCTGAGGTTGTGTGCTTCCGACAGGCAAGGGGGTCGGAGTCGGGCCAGTTGATATCGGTGTGACAGTTGGAGCCGGCGTTGGCTCCTCCTGTACAGCAGTTGCGGTAGGAGGTACAGGTGTCGGAATAGGATCGGCCTGAGGCGCTGGCTCAGAGCCGCATGCCCCAGCTAGAAGCGCCAGAAGCGCAAGTAGTGCGATAGTGATCGACTTCATTTTGGTAGTGACTCTCCCGGCCGATTTCCACGCCGACCAGAATTCTCTGATGCAGGCGAGTGTCTGATTAGCTATCAAGGATACTGGTAAAAGAAAAGGGCGCGCCACAATGTGAAACGCGCCCCTCGAGCTTAGCCTATGTCTCGATGACTAGTAGAGGTGGCAAACCACCCTGTGGCCTGGAACCGGCTGCGTCTCGACCGGAGGAGTCTCTGCGCAGGGTTCGAATCCAGACGGGCAGCGCGGGTGGAAGTGACATCCCTCTGGCGGGTTCACCGGTGAAGGCACCTCGCCTGTCAGGATTATTTCCTCGCGTTCGATGTCAGGGTGCGAAGGCAAGGCCGCTGACATAAGCGCCCTCGTATACGGATGCAGGGGGTTGTCATAGAGCTCTTCGGTCTCGGCCTCTTCAACAATCCTACCGAGATACATGACGCCGACCATGTCGCACATGTAGCGCACCGTCGCCAGGTGGTGAGCGATCAGCAGGTACGTCAGGTTGTGCTCGTCCTGCAGGTCTTCGAGCAGGTTCATGATCTGGGCGCGAATTGACACGTCCAATGCCGAAACGGGCTCGTCCAGAATGATGAGCTTGGGGTTCAGCGCGAGAGCCCGTGCGACTCCAATGCGCTGCCTCTGACCACCAGAGAACTCGTGCGGGAAAAGGTTGGCCTGGTACTGCTGGAGTCCTACCTCTTCGAGGAGGTCGCCCACCCGGTTCCTGATCTCGTTCTTGGTCATCGTGCTGTTGACCTCGAGCGGCTCACCTATGATGCTGCCGACGCGCATCCTGGGATTGAGCGACGCCCACGGGTCCTGGAAGACAGCCTGAACGCTGGACTTGTAGTACCTGGTGTCTTCCCTGCTAAGGTCTGTTACATCCATCCCCTCAAAGAAGAAAACGCCTTCAGTAGGCTCTTCGAGCTGGAGGATCAATTTCGCAGTTGTGGACTTTCCGCATCCGGACTCGCCCACGAGTCCATACGTCTTGCCCTGCTCAATATGGAAGTTGATGCCGTCCACAGCCTTGAGCATGGCCTTGTTTCGGCCTAGGAATCCCGATCCTACCGGAAAGTGCTTCTTGAGGTCCCTTACCTCGAGAAGCGCGCCGTTGGAGCCATTTCTGCTAGTCATGAGTCAATAACCTCTCAAAACAGCTTTCTAGTCACCGTCGCCGGCGGCAGCGCTGATAGCAGCGCCTTCAGATTCTCTCATCCAGCACGCTGCGTGCTGCCCTTCGTCGACCGGGAAGTCAGGCGGGTACTCCTCAAGGCACTTGTCGAAGCTGTACCGGCATCGGGGTGCGAATGAGCATCCCTGCGGAAGGTCCCACAACGCCGGTGGCTGGCCTGGAATGGAGTAGAGGCGTTCCTCTGTTTCCTCCATCTTCGGCACCGACTGGATCAGCGCCTCAGTGTACGGATGTGACGGGTTGTTGAAGATCTGCCGGACATCGCCCTGCTCTACGATCTTGCCCGCGTACATCACGGCAACCCGGTCGCACATCTTAGCGACGATTCCGAAGTCGTGCGTGATGAAGATGATGCCTACCCCGGTGGACTCCTGGAGCTCGCGAAGAAGTCTCAGGTACTGTGCCTGAATCGTTGCATCGAGTGACGTCGTCGGCTCGTCGGCGATCAGTACGACGGGGTCGCAGGATATTCCGATTGCTCCGACGACGCGCTGACGCATACCACCCGAGAGCTGGTGCGGATAGTCTTTGATCCTTACCTCTGGGGCTGGAATCCTGACCTTTCTGAGCATGTCGATTACGGTGTCTTTGAGCGCTTCTCCACCAAGACCCTTGTGGATCTTCAGAGCCTCGCCAACCTGGTCTTCAATGTCGAAGACCGGATTCAGCGCGGTCATGGGGTCCTGCAGCACCATGCCTATGCGGCTGCCTCGGACTTTCTCCATTTCGCCCTCGTCCAGGGTCAGGATGTCCTCGCCTTCGAGCAGGACGCGCCCGCCGACGATGTGGCCCGGAGGAGAAGGTACCAGTCTCATAATGGACAGCGTCGTAACCGACTTGCCCGAGCCTGACTCACCTACGATGCCAAGGGTCTCGCCCCGCCTTAGCTGGAAGCTAACGCCGTCAACAGCTTTGACAACGCCCCAGCGAGTTACGAAGTAAGTTCGAAGATCCTGGACATCGAGGACCATCTCGCCGATGCGGTCGTTGGAAGTCGTCATACTGATCTGCTCCTTCCGTTAATCCGTTTGGACTGTTGTGGGCCATAGCCCTGTGATTCGTAGTTGAGAGTCCTGCCAATGACAAACCACGCTCGTCAGAACAGACTTCTGCAAGCGTGCCCAATATAGCCAATAAAGGGTCAGAACGCAAGCCTCGCCGCACCTCAATCGCCGCTTGCCCCTGGCTGGCGCCATGATATCATTAATGAGGATGGACTGGCCGAATCTCTTCCTGTGTGAGGAGTCAGAATGTGAGCACCGAATCCAACACCAAGACAACGCCTGCTTCCGTGTGTTACAAGTGCGGCCAAGAAATGAGACGCGAGCACGACGGCGTTAGAATGCCGCCCATGCCAAGAATCTTTTGGTTCTGTACTAACGTGGACTGCGAAGATGGCAAAGGTAACCGGCTCTATAGCGGTGGTTAGGGACTCACAAGGCCGTCTCAAATTGACGCTTAGCTGCCTGACGGGTAGAATTCATGGTGACGTGCCGAAACAATAGACGGCGTTTGGGAGATAGGGCAATGGTTAGGGAAGCACCAGCACCGCTGACAATCAACATAGACGAAGAGGCTGCGCAGTTCGTTCGTGTCTTTGCTCAGCAGTCCGGCAAGCCCGACTCAAACCTGCGTGTTGGGGTCAAGGGCGGTGGATGCGCCGGCATGACGTATATCCTTGACCTCGTTGACTCCCCTCAAGAGGACGACAAGGTCATTGAGGAGCACGGACTAAAGCTTTACGTAGACCGGAAGTCGTACATCTTCCTGGCCGGAACGACTCTAGAGTATTCCGGCGGACTCAATGGCAAGGGCTTTGTGTTCAACAACCCGAACGCGAAGACGACGTGCGGCTGCGGAACCTCATTCAGCGTTTAACCGGACGAATTCAGAAGTAAGAAACGTCGCGCCGCGTCTATTGAACGCGGCGCTTCTGCTTTCGGGGGGGTCTGCCGTGGCTACAGAGTTTTCGACCATTTCCGCACTCACGCCAAAGCTGAAAGGCGGCGCTGTCGCTTTCGAAATGTCCGACTTTGGCAGGCTTCGTGTGACCGGCGACGATGCAGTCGATCTCCTGGACCGCCTCTCCACCAACGACTTCAGACTGCTTGAACCGGGGAGGGGCATCGGCACCGTCCTGACGACCAACAAGGGCCGCATCATAGACCTGCTTCGCATACTCCAGCGTGAAGAAGACATGCTGATGATTACCAGCCCCGGAAACGTGCAGAGGGTTGTGGAGTGGATAGAGTTCTACACCTTCGCAGAGGACATCACGGTCGAAGACCTCACCGACAGCACTTCCCAGTGGCTAGTCGTCGGTGAGAGTGCATCTGATGCCATTGCAGACGCCGGTATCGACGTTCAAGGGCTAGGCGATGAGCTGAGCCACACTACATCGAATGACGATACAACCGTCATGAAGACTAGCTTCGGAGATGTACCCGCGTTTGAGTTGATCGTTCCTGCGGGTAAGGACACGCCGGCATTAGGCGTAGACGTACTAGACCAGGCTGCACTCGGTCAGCTTCGTGTTGAACAGGGCGTTCCGGCCTACCCGAATGAGATGAATGAGGACCGGAACCCACTGGAGTCCCTTCTCAAGCCCCATATCAGCTTCAACAAGGGCTGCTACATCGGCCAGGAGGTCGTTGCCCGCCTGGACACCTATGACCGCGTACAGCGATTCCTGTGCCAGCTGACCGTGGACGACGATCTGGCTGTGGACGCCGGAGCCGCCGTCATCGTCGATGGTAACGAGGTTGGCGAGATTACGACATCAGCCCCCGGCCTGGCGCTTGCCTACCTGCGCAAGCGCTTCTACGAAGATGGGCTGCGGGTCGAGATCAGCAGTAATGGCGGGGTAGCCGGCGCGACGGTGCGCGACATTCGACCGCCCGAGTACGACGACTAGTCTTCTTCGTTAGCCTTAAGGGTCAGCCCCCCGTCGACAAGAATCACCTGGCCGCGAATCATCTCGGCGTCTGGCGAACACAGAAACGCAACTGTCTTCGCGATATCTTGGGCGGTAACCATCCTGCCGACCGGCGTGTTGTGCCCGGACTCGAGCATCTGCTCCCGGTTCGGAAAGTGGTCGAGGGCGCCGGTATCCACGTATCCACCTGAAACGGCGTTGACGGAGATTCCGAGCGGCGCCATCTCTACTGCCAGGTAGCGCGTCACGGCCTCAAGCGCGGCTTTCGAAACTCCAACGGAGAAGTAGAACGGCAACACGCGCCTCGATCCCTCGCTGGTTATGTTGACTATGTGGCCGCCTTCGGGCATCAGCCTGGCCGCCCTGACAGCGCAGGTCCATGGAGCCCTGGCGTTGACGCCGAGCGTCCAATCCCAGTGCTTTGTCTCCAACTCAAGGGCTTGTCTTTGGACTCCGGTCGCTGCGTTGTTGACCAGGATGTCGAGTCGTCCGTATTCAGACTCGATTGCGTCGAACAGTTCGTCGAGCTTCTCTTCGTCGCCCAGATGCGCCCGAACCCTCAGGCAGCGTACGCCGTGGGACTCGATTGCCTCGACGGCTGCAGAGGCAGCACTGTGATTCCTGAGGTAGTTGAACGCTATGTCAGCGCCACGATCAGCCAGTTCCAGCGCAATTGCCAGACCTATTCCCCTGGATGCCCCTGTAACGAGCGCAACCTTGCCTTCGAAACTCATTGTACGATTCTCAGATCGCCATTCCACCGTCGACGCTTACGATCTGGCCAGTCATGTACTTCGCTTTCTGACTGGCTATGAAGGCTACCAGATGGGCGACGTCGTCCACCTCACCAAAGTGGCCCTGCGGAATCCAGGTCATGATCCGGTCCTTGGTTGCCTGCGGAAGCACGTCAACGGTGTCGGTGCTGATGTAGCCGGGCGTGACAGTGTTTACGGTTATGCCCCGTGTTGCGACTTCCTTGGCCAGCGCCTTAGTGAAGCCGATCATTCCTGCTTTCGAAGCTGAGTAGTTGGCCTGGCCGATGTTTCCCCTGATTCCCACGACGGAGCCGATGTTGATGATCCTTCCCCACCTGCGTCGAATCATCTGCCTGACCACGGCCCGCGTGCAGTAGAACATGCCATTCAGGTTAGTCGCGATGACCCTGTCCCAAGCATCGTCGCTCATGCGGACAAGCAGGCTGTCACTGATTATGCCCGCGTTATTTACGAGTATGTCGATGTGTTCAAATCGCTCGTTCACCTCGTCAATCATGCGGGAGACCTGATCGAGATCACTCACGTCAGCCTGAACGGAAAACGCGTTGACTCCGAGTTCGTGAAGTCCTTCGACAGTCCGGTCGGCCTCGTCAGGCGAGCTGTTGTAGTTGACGGCGATACTTACACCTTGCTCGCCGAGGCGGAGAGCGACCGCTCTTCCTATTCCTTTTGACGCTCCGGTTACAAGCGCGAAGCGTCCTTCAATGTCAGACTTGGCCAAGTTGCCTCCAATTACGAACTAGATTGCTCGTCAAGCTCAGAGCTGAGCATTTCAAGCCGGCTGTTCATCTGCGATACGAAACCAGTCTCGACGGCCAGCTTGGCCATGCCCAGCGCGCGCTCTACTGCATCAGCCCGCGCCGCACCATGACCGACTACGCTGACGCCATTGACCCCGAACAGTGGCCCACCACCGCGGCTCTCTACGACGTTGTTTATGTCGTAGAACTCCTGAAGTAGGGATTCGAGCACCTCAGGGGGAACAACCCCACTAAGGCTGGAGCGCAGGTGTTCTCCCAACTGCTGGCCCAACCCTTCAGTGAGTTTCATGACGATGTTGCCAACGAAACCATCGCAGACGACGACCTCTGCAGCACCCCTGGGGAGATCGTTCGCCTCTACGTTACCAATGAAGTTCAGTCCACTCTTCTCGAACAGTTCCGTTGTTTCTCTGACCTGTCTGTTTCCCTTGCCTGCCTCCGCTCCGACACTAAGGAGGGCTATTCTTGGACTGTCGACTCCGAAGAAGGTACGCGCGAAGACGTCCCCGATGGCTCCGAAGCTCAGCAACTGTTGTGGTCTACAGTCGACGTTGGTGCCGAGATCGAGTACGCACGTATTCGGGGCGACTCCTATGATCGGCCCACCCAGCGCGGGCCTCTCGACACCACTTGCCAAGCCAAGTACAACGGCTCCGGCCGCCATGGCGGCGCCGGTAGAGCCCATGGTGACGCAGGCGTCGGCGTGACCCTGCCTGACCATGCCGGTTGAGACGAGAATTGAAGCGCGAGGCTTCTGTCTAAGGGCGAGTGCCGGGGACTCGTCCTCCGTTATGACGCCTTCACTCGGTACAACTCCGATCGGAAGGCGCGATGCGTCGCGGGAGTTAAGCTCATCCTGGAGCGCCTCCGGGTCGCCAACAAGCATTACCTGTCCCTGGCCTGCGGCCGCAAACTGTACCGCACCCTTTACTATCTCAGAGGGCGCGTTATCCCCTCCCATGGCGTCAAGGGCGATCCGTACTGGTGTGACTTCTGAACTCAAACTATCACCACTCCACTCTCTGTGAAATCCCTAGGCTGGGACCGTAACCTCGGTCTGTCCCGAAATCGCGACCTCGCCATCGTCTTTCGTCACGGTAACCGTGCATACTATCCGGCTGGCGTCTTCAACAGGAGTCACACTTCGAACACTGCCCGTCGCCTTAACAGTCTGGCCTGGCTTTACGGGCGAGCGGAACCTTATCTTCATCTTTCCGGTACTTGCCCAACTCGAACCAAATGCGCCGGTCATTATCTCAGAGATAGTCGCGGCAACCATCATTCCGTGGGCGATAGTGCCACCGAACTGGGTCTGAGAGGCGAACTCCTGGTCGACGTGAATCGGATTGTAGTCGCCGGAGGCGTGGGCATAGTCCTCAATTCGGGGCTGGTCCACCACCTTGTCGACCTGGGGAAGACTGTCACCCTTCTCCATAGCTATTCGGCCTCTCGCGGCCCGAGTCCGGCCGGAATCATGATCGTGCTCTTTCCAGACATGACGTCTGAGCTGTCCCCGTCGGTCACATGGCAGTCGACTACAAGAAAGCGCCAATCTCCTCGAACCGAATTCTGTACGAGGGTCGCGGCACATTCCAATGAACTGCCAACTGCAACAGCAGACATGAACTCGAACTCCTGGCCCGCGTGAAGGGTGCCTCCAGGTATCCGCAGGTCATGAACCACGCCCCGGATACTCAGGGCGGCAACTGCCATTGCAGGGACCAGCTGCACGCCGCTCCCGCTTGTCAGCGCAGGGTTGTCGTCCTGCACTGCGGCTACGTAGGCGGAGACCAGCGCCTCATCCACTTCGTACGAGTGCCTTGAGATCTCCTGGCCTGGCTGTAGGTCTGAGTAGTCAGAGATCATAGTTTAATAGGGGTTCCGTCGATCCGAAATTCGCCACGATTATAGAGACACCAAAGGGTCAAATCAACGCGGCAATATCACTCAGAGAGATTGGTGGCTCCCCGCTGCATTTGCGCCTCTTCAAGCAGACGTTCCAGCAAGACGTAGGACGCGTCTTCTGAGTAGTCCAGCTGACATACGCCCAGCACGCGGTAGAGTACGCCTGTGGAGACGCGAGCCAGCACCGACTCACCCAGTGGTGGCAGCTTGACGCCCAGTGCCTGGGCGACGAAGCCTCCGGCCAGCATTCCATTGGGAGTCAGGTAGCAGCGGAGGACCTCCCGGTCTTGATATGTAAGCACCAGGCCCTGTTCGTCCTGTGCGAGGTCCATCCTGAGGTGCGCTCGCGGCTGCTCCAACAGACCGTCGCCGAAATCGGTCACAAGCACGTCCTGAGTGGCCACTCTGCAACTCCTATTGTCTTATTGTAGGTACAGTGGAATTATAGACCAGATCAGGCGAGCAGATTCACACTCTCTTGCTTATGCTCAAACCGTGGCAATAGAATACCCGAAGGATTTGCAGGGGCTTAGTGTGGAGGAAGACGCCAGTATGACAACAATATTCGACGATTTGGGCGTGAGGCCGGTTATCAACGCGCAGGGCAATCGGACCCTGCTTGGTGGAGGGACACCGTCCCCTGAGATCAGGGCGATGATGGACTCGGCAGAAGACTACTACGTCAACATGAGCGAACTGATGGACGCAGTGGGCGACCGGATCGCCGACATGCTGGGAGTTGAGGCCGCACTCGTAACCTCGGGCTGCTCGTCAGCGCTCGCCTACGCTGCCGCTGCATGCATGACAGGCGATGACGTGGACCGCATCGAGCGGATACCGGATACGTCGGACATGCCAAACGAGATAATCATCCAGCGCCAGCTCAGGGTCAAGTACGACAGGTGCATGACGATACCGGGCGGTAGGCTGGTCGAGATTGGAAGCGACGAGCAGACAACTGTGCAGGACCTTGAGTCTGCGATGGGTGCACAGACTGCGGCGGTCCACTACCTTGCGCCCGGGGACAGAAGTCCCGGAGCCCTCTCACTGGAGACCGTTATCGACGTGGCGCACTCGAACGACGTGCCAGTAATCGTCGACGCAGCGGGACAGGTGTACCCGACCGACCTGCTGAGCAGGTACGTGAAGATGGGCGCCGACCTGGTCGCATACGGCGCGAAGTACTTCGGATCCGTAAACTCGAGCGGGCTGCTGACAGGGCGCGAAGAGCTAGTCGGCGTGGCACGTTCGCACAGCTTTGTGGGCTTCGAAGCCTCCCCAATCAGGTCGTTCGGTCGCCCAATGAAGGTAGACCGTCAAGAAGTGGTTGCCGTGTACGGCGCGCTGCGCGCGTGGCTTACCATGAATCATGAAGACAGATTCGCCGCGTACGAAGCCAGGATCGCAACCCTCAGGTCTGGCCTGTCTGGTGTCGACGGCGTCTCGCTAACAGACCTGGCGGATGACGGGCCTGCAGAGGGGCTGATTGTCATCGTCGATCCTGACGCCGCTGGAATGACCGGGGCCGACGTTGTGGAAGAACTCCGCAGCGGAAATCCCAGCATATGGGTGAGGGAGTTCGACTCGGGCGATCGGTTCGGGATCAGGCTTCTGACGCTTAGCGAAGGCGCCGAGGAGATCATCATCGACCGTCTGAGAGAGATACTGGGATAGTCGCCAGCCGTCATGATCTCGATCGAGCTAATCCGAAGAGACCCCGGCGCTGTGCGCGAGGCGATGCGCAAGCGAGACTACGACACCAGCGCAATCGACAGGATCCTCGAACTCGACTCCGAGCGCAGATCGTCCATAGTCCAAGTCGACGAGCTTCGTGCGAGGCGTAACGAGGTAAGTCAACAGATTGGCCGATCCCGCGAGCGTCCGCCTGAGCTGATCGAAGAGATGCGCCAGGTCGGAAGGCGGATTAGCGAACTCGAAGAGAACCAGCGGACAGTGGATACGGACCTCAACACGCTGCTGGTGGCGGTCCCGAACATCCCTGACGACAGCGCTCCGGTTGGACAGGACGACTCGGCGAACATCGAGGTCAAGCGCGTCGGCGATCTGCCGTCGTTCGACTTCGAACCACAAGCCCACTGGGACATCGTCGAGAACCTTGCTATCGCCGACTTCGAACGCGGAGCCCGCTTAGCGGGGTCGCGATTCTTCGTGCTGAGGGGACTTGGGGCCAAGCTTCAGAGAGCCCTAATTGCCTTCATGATCGATCTGCACGTCGAGCAGCACGGGTATACCGAGGTGTACCTCCCATATCTGATGAACAGCGCAACTGCGCTCGCCAGTGGGCACCTTCCGGGATTTCGGGAGGAGATGTACCGCGACGAAGAGGACGACCTGTGGCTGCTGCCAACCGCCGAGGCGGCGATCACCAGCCTCCACCGAGACGAGATCCTGTCTGCGGACGACTTGCCGAAGTACTACGTCGCGCACACGCCCTGCTGGCGGCGTGAGAGGACATCGGCCGGTCGGGACACGCGTGGCATCACAAGGGTCCACCAGTTCGACAAGGTCGAGATGTACAAGTTCGTCGAACCTGAGAGTTCAAGCGAGGAGCTCAAGTCGCTGACGGCTGCCGCTGAGGACGTGGCCAGGGCGCTGGAGATTCCATATCGTGTCCTTGAGCTGGCAACAGGAGACCTTGCGTCGCCAGCGGTGAAGGCGTTCGACGTCGAAATGTGGGCTCCAGGAGCAGACCGTTGGTTGGAAGTCAGTTCGTGTTCGAACTGCACTGACTACCAGGCCCGGAGAGGCCGGATTAGATACCGGCCGGAGCCGGGGGCTCGGCCTCGCCTCGTTCACACCCTGAACGGATCGGGCCTGGCGCTCCCGCGCGTGATGATCTCGATACTGGAGAACTGCCAGCAGGAAGACGGGTCAGTGTCCATCCCGGAGGCGTTGAGGCCGTACACGGGGTTTGACAGGATCGCTACGCCTCAATAGGGGCGTTGTGCTCTTCCCTTAGGATCCTCTTTAGGACCTTGCCCATCGGGTTCCGTGGCAGTTCGTCCACGACGACCACGGACTCTGGTCTCTTATAACCTGCTAGCCTTTCCCGGCAATACTCGATTACGTCAGCCTCGTCGACGGCATGACCGCCCTTCGGTACGACAACGGCTCGCACTCGTTCGCCCCAACTGAGATCTTCCACGCCGATAATCGCCGCTTCTTCGATGTCGGGATGTGCGTGGAGCACCTGCTCGACCTCTTCGGGAGAGATCATCTCGCCGCCACGCTTGATGAAGTCCCTGGCCCTGCCCGCGAGGAAGATGTAGCCGTCCTCGTCCCAGTAGCCAAGGTCGCCCGTATAGAGCCAACCATCCTTGATTGTTTCCTGTGTGCTCGACTCCTGGTGCCAGTAGCCTTTCATCAGTCGCTGACCGCGGGCTACGATTTCGCCGGTCTCGCCGATCGCGACATCGTCCGCGTGCTCGTCGACGATGCGAACTTCAACGTCTTCCAGGGGTTTTCCTATGGAACTCAGCCGCTTGAGCTTTCGCTCCACTTCCTCTTCTGAGCCCTCCAGCACATGGTCGTCCGGGGGAAGCATGGTGATCGTGGCGGCCGTCTCGGTTTGTCCGAAGGCGTTGATGAACTGGACTCCTGGGAAGACGCCAATTGCCTGCTTGACAACCTCTACGGGCATCGGGGCCGCGCCGTAAGTGATTACGCTAAGGCTGCTGAGATCGCGCTGCTCAAACTCTTCGTGATCCATGAGCATCTTGAGCATGGTCGGCACCATCATGGCGCGATCGACACGCTCGTTTTCAACGAGCTGCATCCACTGGCTGGCCTCGAACTGCCTCTGAATTATGAGGGTTCTGCCGCCGTATATCGCGCTAATCATCGCCTGCATTCCGGCGATGTGGTATAGGGGCACCGTGAGGATGTTTCGCTC
Source organism: Dehalococcoidia bacterium (assembly GCA_965116405.1). Taxonomy (GTDB): domain Bacteria; phylum Chloroflexota; class Dehalococcoidia; order Lucifugimonadales; family UBA1123; genus VXRN01. The sequence goes on along the minus strand of OZ220685.1, from coordinate 2,687,996 downwards.
GTCCACTTCAGGGTCGGCGGGTGTGACATGACTCAGGATGTACGACGCAAAGCTGTTGTGGGTGAGCATTACGCCCTTGGGGTAGCTGGTTGTACCGGACGTGAACAGCAGGACAGCGAGATCGTCCTCGGCAGTTACCGGCCACATTTCTTCGTCGTCAGCGTTCGCCAGCAGATCTTCGTAAGACAGCCAGCCTTCACGGGGTTCGTCGAGCGAAATGTAGTGTTCTACGGAGTCAAGCTCGTCAGAAATCGAGTCCACGAGGTCCAGGTACCTAGAGCCCACCAGGAGAACCTTTGGGCCAGAGTCCCTGATCATGAACGATACTTCATCTGCACGGGCACGGAAGTTGAGCGGCACGAACACCCCGTCCATCCTGGCGGCGGCGAAGCACGTCTCTACTACAGCGTCAGTGTTGACCTGAACAATGCCAACACGGTCTCCTTCGCCGACTCCCAAGGACCTTAGAGCGTTTGCCAGCCGGGTTACCCTCGACTGCAACTCTTCGTAGGATGTGCGTTTTCCCTCGAACACCAGCGCCGTACGATCAGGAACGATCGCGGCGGAGATCCCCATAAACTCCGATACATTCATTGTGGTCCAATTCCCCTTGTCACGTATCCCGTCGACAACCGCCAGAGTACCAAGCTGTCCACAGACTTACTTAAAGATGCGGCTACCAAAAAGCCGCACTACAGATTACCACCATCGTGTAGCTAATTCTACTTGCCGACAGATCGCTGCCTTACTAGTGTCCTGGCGAGTCGCAACTCCAGCTCGAGACCACGCGTCAGGTCGGTGTCCATACCTTCGAGCACTGCTCTCTTAATGGCGGCGGCTGAATCAATGGGCAGGGTCGCCAACTGCTCGGCCATGGCAACCGCCGTTGAGTCCAGTGAGTCGCGGGGTACCACCTGGTGGATTAGTCCGGCGTCCAGTGCATCCTGTGCTGAGACGATCTCGTTTGCAAGAAGCATCTGCATGGATGCGCTCAGGCCAATCGTCCGAGGCAGGGTTTGGCTTCCACCCGCCGCCGGCACCATCCCCAATGCTGACTCAGGCATCCTGAAGATCGCATTGTCCGCCGCAATCCGCACATCGCACAGGCAGGCTATTTCGACTCCCGAGCCTATGACGTAGCCGTGGAGCGCGGCTACAAGCGGTTTGGATATCGAAAGGAACAACCCCCAGAGGTCTCGCTCCCATCGAACCTGACGGGCAATGGTCTGCGATGGTGCCGAGCCGAACTCAGTGAGGTCGGCGCCAGCGCAGAAGCCCCTGTCGCCCGCCCCCTCTACCAAGATTGATCTGACGTCGGGATCGTCGCGGACAGCCTCGAGTGCGGAGTAGAGGTCATCCCGCATCTGAACGTTGAATGCGTTGATGACGGAGGGCCGATTCAGAGTGACGGTCGCCACGCCTCCTAATTTTTCGAGCAGAATTGTGGGTTGGTCAGCCATGCCAGGGCGCTGCTAATTGCCCCTGTATTCGGGCGTACGACGCTCAAGGAACGACGAGATGCCCTCGTGTCGGTCGCTGGTTGACTGGAGGAGGAAGCTGAGGTCGGCTTCCAGCCTGAGCCCTGATCCAAGTGGGCCGTCCAGGCCAGCCAGCACGGCCTCCTTAACGTACCGGAGGGCTGTAGGTCCGTGCGCTGCAATCGACCCCGCGAGTTCCACGGCACGGTTGTCGGCATTGCCCGGATCCGAAACCTCGTTGACCAGTCCAATCCTAAGAGCCTCGGACGCGTCGAGAGTTCTTCCGGTCAAAAGCAATTCCACCGCGCGGGACCTACCCACCACTCTAGGAAGACGTTGAGTCCCACCATCCCAGGGCATAGTCCCTGCTGAGAGCTGTCGCATCGAAAACGTTGCCTCGGAGTCTGCAATTCGCAGGTCACAGGCGAGGGCCAGCTCGAACCCCTGGTCGTCGGCCCTGCCTCGCATGGAGCAGATTACGGGCTTCTCAATTTCGGCGAACAGCTGGGAAACCCTCAACTCAGCAAGTCGACCGTCGTCCGCGTGAACTTCTGATAGGGCCGTAGGGTCGGTTCCCAAGCAGAAGTCAGATCCCTCTGCGTTCAATACGACGACCCAGACGTCGTCTCGCTGCCTCACTTCCGTAGTGAGATCGGCCAGTACGTAGGCAAGTGCGAAGTCAATCCGGTTACCGACTTCCGGCCTTGTGAGTGTAATCGCGGCGACATTGCCCGCGACTTGTAGAGAGGCCGCCATTGACTCCCTCGAGGCGGGTCTATCTTGGCTGGACAGTGACCTGTCGCGACTCGCCGAATCCAGAGCTCTCTGTAGTCACTCTCGGGTGATCAGACAGAGCAAGGTGTACGATCCTGCGCTCATTAGCAGGCATTGGTTCCAAGGTAATCGAGCGCCCAGTATCAGACACGCGACGGGCTACGCGGCGAGCCATGTTTTCAAGGGACTGATGTCGACGCTGCTGGTAGCCTTCCACATCGATCATCAGGTTGACTCGATCGTCGAGCTGGTGACTAACGATGTACCTGACCAGAAACTGGAGCGTCTTGAGCGTCTCGCCCTTGCGTCCAATCAGAAGGCCAGCGTCGTCACCTTCTATTTCGAAGATCGGACCATCGAGGTCATCGTTGTGTAACTGTTTCAGTGTCAGGACGACGTCTGCATCGAGGTGGTCAATAAGGGTCTGTATCACTTCCGAGGCCACCAGCACGCTGTCAGGGGCCGACTCAATGGCGGATACTCTGACTACCGCCGGCTCTGAACCTATACCAAGTATTCCAGACTTGCCTCGGCTAACGACGTCTACTTCTACGTCGCTGCGATCTGCGTCTAGTTCCTTTAGAGCGATTTCGATTGCTTCTTCTACCGTTCTGGCCGATATTTCTATCTCCCGCATCGGTTGTCTCCTCAACAGGTGGAACTAGGGCGGGGGCCGACTGCGCCGCGACGGCGGCGTCCTCATCGGATTTGCCGCGCCCGAACTTGAACAGGTTAATGATGGGGTCCCAGCCAGTCACAAAGCCTTGAATCACAAGGCCCACGACATTCGAGACGACCCAATAGAGCGCCAGACCGCTGGGGAAGTTCAGGGTGAAGAACCCGAACATTGCCGGCATCATCCACAACATCATTCTGTTAGTGGACGCCTGCCGCTCGTCTGCAGTGGGCATGGTGGTCATCTTCTGCATGACCCACATGGATACGCCGACGAGGATCGGCATTACAAACGGTGTTGGATCCGGGCGAGCCAGGTCCATCCACAGGAAGCTGCTGTCGATAGGTATGACACCGTGGACCTGGGGCAGCCACTGGTAGAGATGGCGCGACAGGCCGACGAGACTCTCAGGGTTGGAGGGAACGGTCTGGATGATCGATTGGTACAGACCTATCCAGATCGGGAACTGTATGAACATCGGACCCAGACAACCAAGGGGATTAACACCCTGTTCCCGGTAGAGCTTCATCGTCTCCTGGGACGCGCGCTGCCGGTCGCCTTTGTACTTGTCCTGGATCTCCTTCATCATGGGCTGGAGAGCGCTCATAGCCTTGATCTGGCGACTCTGCTTCACGGTGAGCGGGATCATCACGATCCTCACCAGCAGTGTGAAGGCTATAATCGCGATGCCAAAGTCGGAGAGCAAGTAGTAATAGAGCAGGACCAGCCCGTTGATCATCGGCTGGATGATCACGAGGTTCCAAGTGTCTAGGAAAAAGTCCAAGCGGTGCCCCTAACTAGCAGGCCTTTGGCCGATCGCTGGGATGCGGGTCATCTTCGTTGGTAACGAAGACCCACTCTTCATCGGGGTTGCCATTTCCCTTTATTCGAAGCGCTCTAATCGTGCTGTCCTTAGCTCCGAAGTATATCAGGTCGCCGTCGACTTCCAGTGAAGTGCGTACGTCATCGCCTATCCTGCAGGCGGCAAGAAGGCTCCCGTTGGTCTCCAGTAGAGCTATACGTGAATCGCCACCATCGGCCACCGGGACTGCCAGAAGTTCGTTGATAGCCGCCGGGCTACCGACCAGTTGGCCTCCTTCAGTATCAAAGACCCAGGTCAAGTCTCCCGTATTCAATTCAATCGCGTAGAGCGCACCGTCTAGGGACGGCGCGTAGACAAATCCATCTACGATCAGGGGAGCAGACCAGTACCAACTCGACGCCCCGTCGAATCGCCACACCAGCTTGCCGGTGTTGACATCCAAAGCATACAGAGTGCTGTCGAAACTTCCGAAGATCACCCGGCCATCCGCGACCGTGATACCGGATGTCACAGCCCCTCCTGACATGTACCTCCACTTCTCAGAGCCATCTTCGATGTTTACCGCGTACACGTTGTGGTCAAGGGAGCCTACCAAAACGACCCCACTGTCCACGGTCGGTGTCGACCAGACGGGGCCTTCAGTTTGGTACGTCCAAACCGGATCGTTCGACTCCACGTCAATGGCATGGAGAGCACCTCCGGACCCGTCTGAAGAAGATACGGTTCCGGTGCCAATCAGGATGCGATTCCCATGCACTGCGGGGCCGCCGACAATCTGGCCGGGAAGTGGCTCTTGCCACATCAGGTCGCCCTGCCTGTCGTAAGCATAGAGACTTCCATCGTAGCCGCCTACGAAGACAGCGTCTTCGGTGACTGCAGGCCTGCCGTAGATTGCTCGGTCCGAATCTTCAGCAGTGGGGATTTCTCTTCGCCAGGCCAGGTCCCCGGTCTCTTTGTGAACCGCGAGGACCTCACCCTCCATCGTACCTATGAACAGGTTTTCTCCAGACACTTTCCCTGAAGACCAACCCTGAGGAGTCCCTATCCGGGAACATCCGAGCAGCAACATGCACAAAATGACGGCGGCGAATATACCAACCGCTGACTTGGTTAGGGCTGGCGCGCGCCTGAATACAGGTTGTTGGTTCATAGTAGCAATGCGGCTCTCGGCGACTACTGTCCGGGCTTACCTAATGAGTTCACGGGACGGGGTCGTAGCCTCTTGTGCCCATTGGTCGGCACCTTCCCAGCCTCTTTGCTGCCATCCAGGTGCCCTTAAGGACGCCGTACTTGACGATGGCCTCGTGAGCGTACTCGGAGCATGAAGGCAGGTGTCTGCACATGGCGGGAAGGTAGGGGGAAATCACCAGCTGGTAGATTCGAATCATCCCCAGTGAGAGGGCTCTTAGCATCTGACTGGCCGTTCGCCCAAGTTGGCCCGCATCAGCAACCGGTCGACAGACTGTCTGAGTGAGTGGTATTCAGCGTTTCGGGCGCGGTTCCGGGCAACCAGTACGATGTCCCAGCCGCACTTTACTTCTGCCGAAGCAACTGCCGCCTTGAGACGCCGCCTGATCCTGTTTCGTTCAACCGCGTTTCCAAGCCGCTTGCTCACGGTAAATCCAAATCGAGAAACTTGAGTGTCATTGGGACGGGCGTTCAGGACGACCATTGAGTCCGCCCAACTCCTGCCTCCCCTCCTCACGGCCACGAAGTCTGAAGTCTTCCTCAGCCTATTGGCCCTCTTCAGGCTCACACGCCTCGCCAACAGGAGCAGCGGGCACCCGGCCCGGCAGATTGAGATAGTACGGCCGGCGCCTTCATCGAGAGCGACTCCTACGAAGCCGTCAGCTTTTGACGGCCCTTGAACATCCTCCTCTTGAGGACGTTGCGCCCAGACTTGGTGCGCATTCTGGATCGAAAACCGTGCACCCTGGCACGGCGTCTGTTGCGGGGTTGATACGTTCGTTTTGGCATCGTTTAACTACCTTTGGATGGTCAAATTATAGTGATGCGCTGAAATTGGTGTCAATTTCAGGAAGGGGGGAGAGTGGAAGCGAGAACAGCGACTGAGAAGTCGACGCTGGCCAGGCGATCTCTTTCAATTGGCCCTTGAGACTACTCCCTAGGTAACTGCCCTCTCAAGAAGACCCTTAGCAGCGCTTCGTTGGCTGCACTAGTCAACCGCCGCTGGACTTGTCCTTCCTTATCGATGAAGAAGGTCGTGGGCAGAGAATAGACCTCGTAGGCTCGTACGATCTCACCCGTGTCGTCCAGACCAATCGGATAGGTGACACCAGACTCCTCCGCAAATCCCTGCGCCTCTTCCAAGGTATCCGACATCGCCACGCCCACGAACACTACGTCCTGATCGCGGTACTCGTTCCACATGGTCTCGAAGAAGGGCATCTCCCAGCGACAAGGCGGACACCATGACGCCCAGAAATTCAATACAACTACTTTTCCTTCCAAGTCGGAGAGTCGCAGCGTCCCGCCATCGAATGTCTCCAGTTCAAAGTCCGGGGCTGGCCTGAGTTCGGTCTGGGCGCGAGGCCTTATGGTCCTGGGTGTTGGGGCGGGAGTGGCCGTGACCGTGGGAAGTGGGACAATCGTAGGTTCTGGCGTCGGTGAAGGGGGAACCGGGGTTGGCTCGGATGTGGCGGTTGGTGACGCTGGCACTGCTGTCGGGGAGTCAACAGGAAGCGGGGCGGCTTCCTGCTGAGCGCAGGCGACCATAGCAGGGACTACTAACAGGCCAACCATGGTTGTTACGATCAATCTGAGCGACATTGAATTCATCAGGCAAGACATACGAGGATTATACTGGAAAACGAGAGGCCAGCCAGGTTAGACCTCGCTCAATCCTTCGTTGAATGAGCTAAGGCACACCGCAGCGTCCGCCATCGTGACTGCCCCTGAATGAGATGAGTTCCCAGACTTGCTGTTAGAAGACTCCGACAAACGACCTGCACTGCTCAGGTGGAACGACTACCTGACGGGCAGGTCATGCACTGTGAGGATCGACGACTCAGACATTGGTGCTTCCGTCGCTCAACTGGCGTCAAGGTACCTTACCGATGTAGATCCCGGGACCCTTGCCCGAGACGGCATGATATTGCCCCACGCGGCCCAGACGCTCGCAGAGATCCAGGACATATCCCACCTGGTTTCTGAACAGGGGGCGCTCACCTCACTGGCTCCTGGGACCGTGTTCAGGGAGGACGTGCGCGAAGTGTCGCCCCAGGAAGCGCCACCCCGCAGGGCAGCCAAGGTCCGGGAATCTGAAGTTGGCCTGATCGACCTGACGATAGACCGCAGTGAGACTGGCTACACACGAAACTGGCAGGGATTCACCCGGCGCAGGTGGGAGCGTTCTCCGTCGGGCTTCGAGTCATTTGCCGAGATGGCAGTGCGAGAATCGTACCCATCTGAATGCAAGCGTGTTCTCACCCTAGACGGGCACGATTCTCGGACCAAGTTCCTGAGGGCAATAGCCAAGGCCATCTGGGACGCGCCCTTCGAGAATTACTCACGCTTTACCGGGGACCAACTACGCTACAAGACGGGGGATGAGGCACTCGCGAGCATCATCAATGGGCAGGGGGCAATATGCTCTGAAAAGGTCCAAGCCCTCAAGTTCCTGGCTAACCGGTACGGTTTCGAGTCGCACTACGTAATAGCCGGCCCCGACACTCCTGGCGAGATTCCAGTCGATCACCTGAGGCACATCCTCGACACCTTCGACTTCCGAGGCGCTGGTCCAGCCATGCGGTTCTGGCAGCACATGGCCTTGGAGTTCGTGGTCGAAGGCGAGCACATATTTGTGGACGCGACCAACGGGAACATTCCGTTCATGTTCATACAGGGAGCAGAGGTGGACCAGATCCTGTGCGCCGAACATCCTCAACCCGTAACCGTCAAGATGGGGACCTACTCTGAGCAGTTCTACTACCACCGGGCACCCGACGAACTGGCACTCGACCTATGCTATGCGATGGAAAACTTCATTCCTGAGATCGACCTGGTGCAGGTATTCGACAACGAACTGGGCCTTGCAATTACCCCGGACTTCCTTGTGACTCCCCTGCCCTACACTTCTGACTCGGACTTCAGCGTTCAGACGAACCTGATCAAGCGACTGGCCGAACCGAATCGTCTGACTTTCGACGCCTATCGAGAGTGGGGACTCGGCGGGCCTGTGGGCAACAGGTTATGTGAGAGTGACCCCTTGGCAGCCGAAATGATCTTGGAATCGCACGATCACCTTGTGGGCCGGTACAACCTGTTCGAGGACGAAAGCTATGGCATGGGACTTGCCGTCGTTGGTCTGGTTCCAGATTGATGGCGGAGAGGGTCCGGCCAGACAACCACGTGCAGCTCCTCTCGGAGGCTGTTGAAGCAGCCCGAAGGTGCCGATTCTGGAGCGGCAAGTTTGGAGACCGTCCCATTCGCTCAATCGGCGACTTTGAGACGCTACCGTTCACATCGGTCGACGAGTACCGTAAGCAGACTCTCGAGTCCGTGATCGCTGAGCCTGGGGAAATAGAGTGGATACCTGGGCCCTGGCTCGGGCAGTTGCCAGACCGCGTCCCAGTGGCGGAAGGCCCGGCGGAGGCCAGGGTCAGAGTCGATCTGATGGCTGATGCTTTGAGGCCCTCGGTGCGCAGCGAACCCAGCGGCTCAAGCGCCCTGGTGGTGACAGATAGCAAGCGCCGACACTTCGGGGCTGAAGTATGCGCGGTCTTCGTACGCATGGGAGTTCGAGCGCATCTGTTGACTGAAGACGGGACAGACAGTACGAGAGACCTAGTCCGCGCATTTGCTCCCGACGTTCTGGTCGCACTCTCAGCCGCTGTCGACGTGACGACCCTTCCAGACTACGTGTCGGGAGTCGTTACCGTGGGGCGGAGTGTCGCCATGACAGAGAAGCGCCATGTCGACCTATGTGTACAGAACGAGTTGGGAATCCTGGCATCCAGGTTCGGGAATGGCGGACACGAGCTAAACCACCACGCGTTTCACTTCGAAGAATCACCCAGAGGGACGCTGGCAGTTACGCCGTACTTCAGTCGCGTGCAGCCCATCACTCGCCTGGACACTGGTATTCGCTCGTCTGTGTTACATTGATGCCATGGTGCACACGGGCATTGACGGGTCGATTTCGGAAGAGTCACGTCTTGCGTTAGACGTGCCGAAGACTCCGGCGTACGTTTTCTCCGAGTCCATATTGCGCAGCACGGCGTTTCAAGCGTCGTCGGTAGCCTCGCGCGCAGGCTGCAAGCTTCTCTACACGCTCAAACCCTGCGGCCTAGCCGGTGTGCTGGATGTCCTCTCACCTTACGTCGACGGGTTCTCGGCGAGTTCTGCTTTCGAAGTCCGACTTGCAGGGGCAATCGCGTCGGCCCACCAGTCAATCCACTGCTACTCCCCTGCCTTTCCACATGGTGAACTTGTAGAAGTCCTGGAAAGGGCAAGCTTCGTCTCGCTGAATTCGTTTAACCAGCTAGACCTGGCTGCCTCAGGGGGACAGGGCCCGGCCTCAGTTGGCCTCAGGATAAACCCCGAACTGGGATTCGCGGCTGACCTGCGTTACGACCCGTGTCGACCTCACTCCAAGCTTGGCGTGCCACAGTCGGACTTTCGCATGCTCTTCGACGAGTCACCGTTCAGCGAAAGCATCGAAGGCATTCACATTCACAACAACTGCGAATCCGAAGATCTGACCCAACTTCAAGAGACGGTCGAGTCTCTGCTGGAGCCCATGGGAGCTATTCGGCGATTGTCGTGGATCAACCTGGGTGGAGGGTACTACCTGGGGCCAGACATCGATTCCAGCCCCTTGGAGAAAGCCGTGCGACTGCTGAATGAGCACTTTGGAGTGACGGTATTCATTGAGCCCGGAACAGCGCTAGTTCAACAGGCTGGGATGCTCATCACGGAGGTCCTGGACGTATTCGAAAGTGATGGCAAGAGTGTCGCGATTCTGGACGCGACAACAAGTCACATGCCAGAGGTGTTCGAGTACGACTTCGCTCCTTCAGTAGCGAGCTCTGTGGAGACCGGAAATCACACGACCATACTGGCGGGCCGGTCCTGCCTGGCGGGAGACGTGTTTGGCGAGTATGACTTCTCAGAGCCGCTGAAAGTTGGGGAGCGGTTGGCAATCGAGGATGCAGGATCGTACAGCCAGTCCAGAGCGGCACCATTCAACGGAATCCCAATACCCTCGAGCTATCTGCTGCGCGAGGACGGGACATTCGAGCTTATGGCGTCCTATGAGTTCGGGGAGTTTGCCCGAAGAAACGGGATGGTCGCAGTTGCTACTGCTTGACCGTGCCGTCTCCATAGCTCCAAAGAGGCTCGACTTCCACTCGATCGGGTCGGAGGTTACAGGGGCCCTCGGAGACGGCGAGACGCCCGTCCGGTTCGCAGTCACGAAGTCGACGCGAGGAGGGTGGGACTGCGAGTTGGGGGTGATTTCCGGCGAAGTCCCCTACCCGAGCACCCCGCTATTTGACTTCCGAAAGCGCGGTCTAGAGGCTCAAGAAAGCTTCAACGTCGTCATGGTAGTCCCGACGGGAGTCGGCGCCGAAATCGGGGGCCACGCCGGAGACGCAACTCCGGCTGCTATCGCACTGGCAGAGGTCTCCGACACCCTAATCACGCACCCCAATGTCGTGAACGCCTCCGACATAAACGAGCTGCCAGGAAATGGACTCTACGTGGAGGGAAGCGTTCTAGTCCGGCTGCTCATGGGCACTGTTGGGCTGAGGCCTGTCCGTGCCAATCGCGTACTGGTTGCGGTGGACGCCTCTCACGCCGAAAGGTATTCAGCGTATACCGTCAATGCAGTCAATGCTGCAAGGGCTACCTACGGACTGAACTGCGTCGGGATCGAGCGAATAGAGCCTGCGCTCAGGCTGGTGGGAGGATACACGCAGACTGGACGGGCGTCTGGCTCTGTGGAGGGATTCGAAGGGCTGATGGAGCTCCTCATCGGCAAGAGAGACTTTTACGACGCGGTGGCAATCGCATCTGTAATCGAAGTTCCACAGCACTACCACTTCGACTACTTCACAAGCGGCGGTGAGATGGTGAACCCCTGGGGCGGAGTCGAAGCCCTGCTTACGCATGCTGTCTCTTCGATCATCGACGTGCCAGCGGCACACGCACCCATGATGGAGTCCGACGATATCGCTGCCGTTGATCCGGGTGTCGTGGACGCCCGCATGGCGGCGGAGATCATTTCGATCACGTTCTTTCAATCCGTGCTGAAAGGACTTCAGCGGTCTCCCCGCCTCGTGACCGATGACGCAGAGTTAGGCAGGGCGGACATTCTGACTGCAGAAAACGTGTCATGCCTCGTCGTCCCCGAGGGGTGCCTAGGACTTCCAACACTGGCAGCTCTGCACCAGGGTATCCCGGTGATCGAGGTCAGGGAGAACAGAAACTTGATGAGAAACGAGCTCGCAGCGCTTCCGTGGCGGGCGGGTCAGTTCTATTCGGCTGGCAACTACTGGGAAGCCACTGGCATCGTCACCGCCCTCAAGGCCGGTATCGATCCGGACTCCATGAGACGGCCCATGGAAACCATGCATGCCGAATCCAATGACCGCGCTCCACGTTAATACAACCCTGCGGCAACTCGGCAAGCCATCGCGAGTCGAGTCCGAGGCACTGCGTGAGATGATGCTCCACTGCATCGATGGATTTCCGACGTACCAGCGCCTGTTTGAGACGACGGGCATCTCTAGAGACGACGTCCTTTCCTACGATCCCCTGAAACTTCTTCATCTGCTGCCGACACTGGAATCTGAAGACCTTCATTCGCTAAGCGAGGAGGTACTAGGGTCAGTAGATTCAATTGTGGACACGGAGACGTCTTCGGGGACTGCGGGCAGCAGAAAGATCCGATACATCACACATGATGACAATGTGACTGAGCACCAGTTTCTTGCCAAACTGCTGGCAGTCGCGGGTGTGAGGGAGGACGACAGGGTGGCCTGCGTCGATACCGATCCTGCCGCCGTCATGGTGTCGTTCCCCTGGGCCTGTGAACTCCTGGGCACCTCCGAGTCGTACTGTGTCAGCACGGGCACCGAATTTGAAGACACTCTGCCTCTCCTCGAAAGGTTGCAACCAACGGTTGTGATCAGCGTGCCCTCCATCATCCAGAGGCTGCTGAGTGGCGACTCATCCCTCGCATTGGCGTCAGTTCACAGCGTCATTTACATTGGTGAGGGAATGAGTGGCGCGACCCGCCAGCGAATCGCAGATGGCTGTGGCGCGGAGGTCTACTCCTACTACGGCACCAGCGAGACCTCGGCTATCGGTATTGAGTGCGGCGCGCATGACGGTGTACACCTCATGTCTTCTCGTCATGTCTTCCAGATTGACACGGACGGGCATCGCGAAAGTGTAGGTGAGCTGATTGTCACGACACTGGAGCAGCGCGGACTGCCCCTATTGAGGTACCGGGTTGGAGACCTTGTCCGGTTGCGGGGTGGACGCTGCGGCTGTGGGCTCGAAGATCCGCGGGTTGACATCCTTGGGCGCTCCGAGCCATTCGCTTCGATCCTTGGGTCCAAAGTTCACCACGGTGGATTGCTCAACTCACTCAACTCCGTGGGGCTGGAAGGTCCACTTCAGGTTACGCTCAGCAGCGAAGACCACATGGAAGTGATGACGTTGAGCCTTGCGCACTCGAATGCGGACAATGTGGATTTGTTGCTTCAGTCGGTGCTTAAAGACCACACGGACGTGGAGTTCCTCAGGTCGAGCGGATTCCTGGACATCCGGTTTGACTTCCGCCCCCTCGTCGACCTGCTTGACTCCCGCAAGTCAGACCGGCTGGTTGACCTACGGGAACCGCATTGACTACTCCAAGTGCAAGGACGAGAGCATCCAAACCTGCGGTCGGCTTAGCAGAGGCCGAGGAGCTTGCGCGCCGGTCCAGGGAAACAGGCTGTGACTCACTTTCTGACTGCGACCTTGAAGCACTGCTTCATTCGGCGGCAGATAGACTCGCAGAAACCCGCAACGACGAGCACATCGCCGACGCCCTTGGGGCTATAGACACCGCTGTTCGACGACGCCTGGGGATATGGCGTGCGGCTATTTCTGAGCCTCATGAACTCGAAGGGGCAATCAGGCAGATTAGGCAGCAGGCGGAACAAGCGCTCAGAGAGCCAAAGTCAGGTCCAAGTCACGGGAACACAGAATCAACCGAGGCGCAAGCCGTCGCAGCACTCGCAGACCTGCTGGCGAGGCTGACGACAGAGCACCCATCGGAAGTAAGACTGCGGGCCGACTTCTACAGGCTCTTGGATGTGGCTGACGACTCTGGATGCCTCTGGTTCGCTCCAACTGATCAGCAACTCACGGCGGCTGCGTTACTCCTGCATGGGGTGATCGTGGAGATGGATGCCGGCGAAGGAAAGACCCTCGCTTCGGCAATGGCCGCCGCGGTCCTTGCCGCCTCCGGTCGAGGTGTACACATCCTTACCGCGAATGACTACCTGGCAACTCGTGACTGCGATCTCCTCGCTCCTGTCCTTGAATCCCTGGGATTGACCGTCGGGCTTGTCGTCGAAGGAATGGACCGCCGGGAACGACAGTTCCAGTATGCGGCGCAGGTAGTCTTCACGACGGCGCGGGAAGTCGGCTTCGATTACCTTCGTGACAGCATAGCCGTGTCGTTTGACCACCGAGTCAACCCAAGGTTCGACGTTGCTATCGTCGACGAGGCCGATCATCTTCTGATCGATCAGGCCAGGACGCCGCTGATCATCTCCGGCGACAGGTCCACCGAGAGCGTACTGGGAGCCGACGTTGAGTCTTTAGCCGCAGAATTGGTGGAGAGGCAGGCGGGTCATGTCGATAATCTATATGCAGGCATGACATCCAGCGGGTCGGATTACTCGGAGACTCTTGCGACTATTCTTCTCGCCGGTGGGCTCACTCCCAGGCTGGTCTCGGAATTGGACCGGCGCGATATCCCCACACGTAGTATCTACAGTGACCTTTCACGTCTAAATGACGATGATGAGGGCCGGCCCCTGGAGAATGACCTGCTCTTCGTCATCGACCCGGCAAGGACTACGCTCCGGTTAACCGAGCTGGGCTGGGATGCTGTTCTTGACGAAGTTGAAGCCCCGTCAGCGGCATTTGGAGCGATGCAAGCCTTGCGGGCACTAGTCATTCACGAGGCTGGAGCCGACTATGTGATGGGCCAAAACGGGATTACGCTCGTCGACAGGCTCGACGGGCGGCCCATGGCGGCCCATCGATACATGCACGGGCTGCACGAGGCGCTGGAATCCAAAGAGGGACTCGACAGGCTTGGGCGCACGGATGCGAAGGCGCGTACTTCCATAAGGGCGCTGATGTCGAACTACGAGACCATCTCCGGGTTGACGGGAACCGCGCTCGAGGCAGCGGACACGTTTGCCCAAGACTTTGGGGCTTCAACCGTGCGGGTGCCTCCGGAGGTCCCGTCAAAGCGCGTGGACCTGGACTCTGAGGTCTTCTTCGACAAGGATGAACACCTCGCGTGGACAGTAGATCAGGTTGAATACTGGCACAGGTTTGGGCGACCCGTTCTCGTGACGACCGGAAGCGTGCGTGAGTCAGACGTAATAAGTTCTGCCCTGAGCGAGCAGTCAATTCCACACCGCTTACTGAACGCTGAGAACGCTGAGGGGGAATCCGCGGCGGTGGAGTGCGGTGGCGAGGTCAGGGCAGTTACCGTCTCGACTGGAATGGCTGGTCGGGGCACGGACTTCGTCGTGGCAGACGAGGTCGATTCGGTGATCCTGGAGACAGCTATCTCGCGGGCCAGGGAGGTATTGGAACGAGACAAGACTCCCGTCTTCGTGTGTTCTTCTCACGAGGAGGCGGCCGCTCTTGTTCACGTATTCGGCAAACCAGCCGGATGGGAAGTCCAGACAAGAGAGACAGGGTCTGCGAGCGAAGTCGTGGTCCGCCCACGAGACTCAGAAGAACTGAGTGAGGAACGCCTAGCGTTCGGCCTCGGCCTCGTCGTGCTAATCACATCCCTTCCCGAATCTGTGAGGGTGGAGCGACAGATCCGGGGAAGGACCGCACGGCAGGGGGCCTTTGGCACCAGCAAAGTGGCTGTGTACATCAACGATCCCGCCCTAGCATTCTCCAGTAGGCAGGGCGACCTGATCGAGCTGGCGAGATCACGCAGCAGGAGAGTCGAAGGGCCTGAGGTCAGCAGGATGCTTGGCCAGGTGCAACTCGATACCGAGAGGCAAAGGGAGTTAGTATCCCACGCGCTGGCGGAGTACGAAGCAGTCGTGGAAGGCGAGTCACGAGCGCACTACGAAGAGCGTGGGCGCATGATGGACTCAGTCCAGCCACCAACCCTGGCAGGGAGCATTGTCACCGACTGGATCACACGCAGGACTATTGAACTGGACGACCATCGCTCGGACTATGGAACACGGTTTGGCATCGTGTCCGACGGCCTGTGGCACAAGTATCGAATCGACATAGAGGGACTTGCCAACTCGACTCCAACTCAGGCTAGACGCGAACTCGAGCTTGAAGTTCACAGACGCCTATCCGTCCACAGGGACCGGCTAGGGTCAAAGCGGTTCTCTCTCGCAGTCGCCGAATGCCGACTCAACGCGGCAGATGAACTTTGGCCCGCCCGCCTGGCGCACATGAACGACATGACAATTACCCTCGCAGTGGGATCACATTCCCGACACGCCGCCGTGACCGAGCTTGCAGAAGAGATCGCAGACACACGGTCTGCATTCTGGGCACAAGTTGAGGACCAGGCCATGAGAACTCTTCTTGGCAGCGCGAACATTGCGGGGCACGAGCGGATGGGAGACAATTCGATCGAGCAACTCCCGGATGAGCTAGAAGCGCTGCTGCGATGATAGACTGTTCGCAGAAGGCATTCACAGGACCTCACAAGGGGACCGAGATTGAGAAATAGAAGACGTACAAGATCAACTATGGCGATGCTGGCCGGAGTATCACTGGTAGCGGCGCCTGTTGCTGCAGCGTGTGACTCGGGGCCAAGCTATGAGGACTGGGCCGCGACCGACGGGGCCGCTGGCCGAATCAATCTGGACGAAGTACAGGAAGCCTTCAGGGACTCCAACAGCGCGACGGAGTTCGAGAAACGCGTAAATGAGATCTACGAAGGTGACGGCATCGTCCTGATCCGGGTCGAACAGGATGGAACCAGGACGAATCTGGAGGGCTGGGAAGACCTCAACAAGTCAAAGGCGATCGAGGACGGAATCGACGATCGTCTGTTTTCAATTGTCAAGCAAGACGATCAGCACGAGATGCGCGGTTATGGCGCAAACAGCTACTATCACCACGGTTTCGGAGCCGGAGACTTCCTGTTCACTTACATGATCCTGAGCAGCTTTGGACCAAGGTACGCTTACTACACGCCAATTTCGCGCTACGACACCATCAGCCGCGACCGGTCTAACTACAGGAACTCCAGCAGCTACCGAAACCAGGTTTCGAAGAACACGAGCTACTTCAACAGGCAGAAATCGTTCGCTGGCTCAAGTTATGATCAGGCATCGAGGAATGTCAGCTCGTCCAGACAGTCATATCTCAACTCGCAGCGCTCCACGGGAAACTTCAAGTCCAGCTCGACAGGCGTGCGCTCCAGTTGGGGCAGCAGCAGTCGCAGCTCTTTTGGGCGGTCCGGCACCGGCTTTACCGGCGGTGGCGGGTTCCTGAGGCTCGTGCGACGCCTCTAGACTGCGAAGAACAGGATCAGGCTCACGCTGATCAGCGCTGCGCCCTGAATGAAGGCGGCGCCGATATTCCTGTCAACTGCCAGTTCGTCGGAGAGCTTGGAGTGCGGAAACAGCACCTTGTCCACGACGAACCTCACGGCGTAGAGCAGGACGAACCCAACGACGGCGTACGTAATGAAAGCCGCTATGCTTTCTGTCCAGCCGACGAACTCTCCGAAGACCGCCTTGAAAACCACGATTCCTATCGCTATGAGATTGCCGGCGAGGGCAACCCCGACCGCTACATTGTCGGACTCGATCTGCTCGTGAATGTTGAACGGCGTGGTCCACTCGTAGATCAGCGTGTAGATGATCAGCACGGCCAAACCAAGCACGAGGAACGCCAGGGCCGTCTCGGGACCCCCGCTCTCACCTGAAATCGCGCCCGCGATGACGAGGCCGACTGCCACATATACTGCGAACTCCACTACCCCCGTACCTGCGTTGTGGTCGTTGATGATCTCGTCCTCGGTGCTAAAGTCGTGCAGGACGAGCTTGTCCACTATGATGCGCGCAATGTTCAGCACCACAATGCCGACGACCGAATATACGAAGACGAGCCCAACATCCTGCCAGTACTCGGCCGTGAACCCGAGATTGGCGTCCGCCACGACCAGGAAAGGCTGGTAGAGTCCTCCGAGAAAGACGACAATTACTCCCAGATAGTACCCGGAGATACTCACTGCCAGGGCAACGTTGTCCTTCTGATTCAGGTGTTCCTGGATCTTGTACGGAGTAATAAAGTCCTGCGCTACCCTGGCAATGGCGAGCACGATCACTCCCATTACCACGTAAACCAGGCCCCTGGGAATCTGCTCGAATACGTCAACGAATGCTTCTATCATTGCTCGCCTTCTGTCCTACTTGTGATAGACGGTCAAGACATGGGGTGAAATGTAGGTGGCGACGTAGACCTCAAAGGGCTGGCCCTCCATTTTGACCACCGACACTCCGCCCTCTTCATCCTCCCTGACGAATTCCCACAGCCAGAAGCCCTGGCCCTCGTCGTAGATTACCTCGTAGCTGTTCCGATAGTAGTAGACGTAGCCATCGTGTTCGAACCGGTTCTCGAGCGACTTGTGCTCGTCCCAATCTACCAGTGTGTCGTAGTCGAGACCGACTGCGGACAGACCCATCGGCCTGTCCTGCAACACAGCAGAGATGTGCAGCCCATCGTGGTCCGACCACTCGACTGATGCGCGCCTTTCTCCGTCCACGACTGACAGCTCATGAGATTCGCCGTAAGCGGACTCGAGCTTGGTAATGCGTTCGACTATCAGGTAAGCATCCTCGCCCGTTTCCCACAGGCCTGGGACGAAGAGCACGTCGCCCACCTTTGCAGAACGGATCGAGTCGTCAGTCGGAGTGGTGTCCGACTGCTTCTTGCGTCCCTTTCCGAAAATAGATCTGAGCATGGCTTCCTATATTGGTTGTGGTGTGTGACTCATCCACCGATTGATTGCGGCCTGAGCCCTAGGACTTATCGCGTTTTGTACTCGTACGTTGAGCAGGGCCGGTCGATCGAGTCTGATAGCACGTTCTATTGCGGAGTCCAGCTCGTCTGGATGCTCGATCAACTCGCCGTGTCCACCAAGTCCTCGGACCACCTGATCGTACCTCGATGGTAACAGGTCAGTGGCAACCGGCTTGCCGTACACGCCCACCTGGATCTGCCTGTCGATCCCCCAAGCCGAGTCGTTTCCCATGATGCCGACGATGGGCAGGTTGTGCCGGACAGCAGTATCGTACTCCATGCCATTGAAGCCGAACGCGCCATCACCTGTGAACATGAACACCCTGCGTTCGGGGTAGGCCGCCTTGGCCGCAATTGCCGTAGGCAGCGCCTGCCCGAGCATCCCCAATGGTGGCAGATACCACCACGACTTTGGCGACAGCGCCGGGGAATAAGCTCTGCCGAAGTGGCAGAAGTCGCCGCCATCATAGGAGACAATGTCCTCGGGGCCCACGTGATATCTCACAGTCTTGTGCACGAAAGTCGCGTGCATGGGCGACTCATTGACAGCCAGCGCTTCGAGGTCATTCTGCTGCGCGTCCCTCTCTTCCCCAAGCCTTGAGAGCCAGGGAAGTTCGCGCCACTCGCGCTTCGCGGCTTCATCAGCCATCTGACGGGCAACCGCTTCGACGTCGCCGTGTATACCAACTGAGACGCCACGATTTCTGGCTATCTCGGCGGCCGAGGGATCGATCTGGACGACCTTCGCGTTCGGGGCTATGGTTGGCGGCATTGCGTAGCCAACGATCAGGTCCTGCTTGCGCCCCATCAGCACGACAGCGTCTGCCTCTCTCAGCAGCCTTGCCGCGCGATTGAGGCCAGAGTCGAAGAATCCGTAGCAGTACGGGTGAGCGTCGGACACCAGTCCCCGGGCGTCCCCCTCGGTCATGAGGGGTATCCTGGTGGTCTCAATCAGCGACTCCAGAGTCTCTCCAGAGCGCGCGTAGGCTCCCGCGCTGCCGACGATGATCAGCGGCCTCTCGGCGTTGTGCAGTATATCGACAGCCTCTCGCACCTTGTCGGCTGAGGCCGCCGGCGCGCCGATGTCGCGGTACTCTCCTGGGCTGTAGAAGGCAACATCTTCCTGAGGAACGAGCTGCTGTTGAACGTCCACAGGAATCGTCAGGTGGACAGGGCCCCGGCGTCCCTCGTATGCCACGCGAAGCGCGGTCGAAATCATGTCGGGAACTCGACGGGCGTCGGTGACCATCCATGAGCCCTTGGTTACCGGCAGAGCCATGCCGACCTGGTCGATCTCCTGCATTGCGCCGCGGCCGAGTTCCAGAAGTTCCGCACAGCCGCTTATGGAAAGCAGAGGGCTGCCCGAGTGCATGGCGTTGGTCAGACCGGGAATGGCGTTCGCAAAGCCCGGGGTCGTGTACATGGCGACGCCTGGCTGCCCGGTGATTCGACCCCACGCGTCTGCCATGTGGACTGCGGCCTGCTCGTGCCTGGTGTCGATGAACCTGAAGTCCCGGTCTGCCATAACGTCGAGAACTGGCAGTATATGGTCGCCAGCGAGCGTGAATACGGTGTGGACACCTTCCAGATCCAGCGACCTCGCAATGAGTTCGCTGCCACTAATCATCCCCGACGAGGTCATATGCTACTCCGGTGTTCTTCAGGACTATGGACGGGGGCTATTTTATAGACGCGGCTTCAGTTTGCCAAACTGCGGGTAGCGCGCACACAGACCATCAGAGGAACCCAAGCGGTTTTGCAAATCCTTAGCGGATTGCTATAATTTCTGGTGTTGGAAGAGTCGTAGGATGACCACCTCTGGGGATTCGTCTAGTGGTAGGACGACAGACTCTGGATCTGTAAGCAGAGGTTCGAATCCTCTATCCCCAGCCAGTTACCAAGATTCCTAAGACGCATCCCAAGTCCACTCTAACGTGGCGCGTTCGTCTAGCGGCCGAGGACACCACCCTCTCAAGGTGGAGACACGGGTTCGAGTCCCGTACGCGCTACCACTCCCACTCTAATGATGTTGATTCACATCATCTGATGTGGAGCGCCAACCCCTGGCCAACCCTATCTCGCTACGCGTGGGATCTGGCCATGCGCCCCCCAATGTGCGTTGTGCCCTGCCTGAAGGCCAGCGCAACAAGGAAAAACGCTGTCGCCGATAGTGCCATTACGGGCCCGGATGCGAGGTTGTAGTGGTAGGAGACGTAAAGTCCGATGATGGCTGAAGCCACGCCAACGGCGGCTCCGACAACCATGGCCATCGTGAACCTCTGCGTAAGCAACTGCGCGGCCGCCGCAGGTGTAATCAGCATCGAGATTACCAGCACGATTCCTACCGCCTGCAGTGCGATGAGAATCACCACCGCCAGGAGGACCAGGAGCAGGTAGTCCAGCACCTGCGTGGGTAGTCCCATGACAGATGCTCCCAGGGGATCGAATGTCGCGAAGACCATCTCCTTGTGCAGGGCGAAGAGCAGCATTATGACTACCACAGCCAGGACTGCCGTAATCATGACATCGCTTCTCGAAACCCCGAGGACCTGTCCCAGCAGCACCGATTCCAGGCTAACGTTCAGCCCGCGGGCCGCAGTCAACAACGTCAGGCCCAGTGCAAACAGACCCGCAAACAGTATGCCGATGGAAGTATCTTCGCTGAGACCAGTCCTCTTGGACAGAAATCCTATGACCACCGCAAATGCGATGGCGTTGGGGACCAGAATCAGCCATGAGGAAGTGACGACAGAGACTACCAGCGCTGCAACTACGAGGCCAGGCAGTAGCGAGTGGGCCAGCCCGTCAGTCATAAACCCGAGGCCCCTGACGACAACGTAGGCGCCCAGAACCGGACACATAACTCCGACCAGTACGGACACTAGCAGAGCACGGACCATGAATCCATATTGAAACGGATCGAGCAGCGCTTCAGTGATGATGTCCATCGAGAGCCTTTCCATGAATCGAACCGACACCATGTGGCCCATACATCTCAATGAGCACGTCTGGAGTAAGTACTTCCTCAGGTGCACCGCATGCACACACTCGGCAGTTGATGCAGAGGCACTCATCGCAGTAGTGAGCAACGTGGCCGATGTCGTGTGACGACAGTAGAATTGTTCTCCCCTGATCCCTCAGCTCATGCAGAACAGTGACCAGCGTCTCTTGCGACGCAATATCAACTCCGCTGAAGGCTTCATCAAGCAGTAGAACGTCCGCTCCCTGTGCAAGAGCCCGTGCAACAAACACGCGCTGGCGCTGGCCGCCGGACAGGTTGCTGACAAGGCTCGACCTTCTGTCAATCATTCCCACCTGTTCCAGCGCTTCCTCGACAAGCCAACGATCTGCAACTCTGGGCCTGCGAAGCCATCCGATCTGCTTCGTCCTGCCCTGCATCACTACGTCCCAGACGCTCATCGGAACGCGCCAGTTGACGTTTTCGTGCTGAGGAACATAGGCGATGAGCCCTCTGGCATCGTCCACGGGCCTACCATGAATAAGCACCTGGCCTTCGTCGACGCTCAGGAGGCCAACTATCGCGTTGAACAGCGTGCTCTTCCCTGCTCCATTTGGCCCCACGACGCCCATCAGGCAGTTGGGTCCTGCGGTAAAGGTCACGTCCTCCAAGACCCTGACCCCACCCCTATAGACGGTCACGCCCTCCGCTGACAGGGGAGCCACTCCGACTGGGAGTTCATTTGCTGTGTAGCCGCCGGGCTCTGTCCCCGGTGACTGAGTAGTTGTCTGCATTTCCTTAACCTGCTCTGCGTGGAATTGCCATGGGCCAGAAAAGCGGTTGCTTATTGCGACATCATATCATGAAAGGCCTGTTTCGTCACGAACCTGAACAGTGAGCCCCCGTGCCTGGGACCAGCCAGCGCGATTGCGAGTCACCCTGAAGTCAGAGGGCTGTCGATTGCGAAATGGAACGGACGAGGCTGGATGGATGAGAACTGTCTGTGCATTCATGAAACAGTTGACATCGAACTTCATGTCTGATAGAAATCGCCTACCCTCCCGAGTTGCGTCTCGGGACTACACAGCGTGTTTATCTGATTACCAGTTCGGCAAACGGCAGCATGGACGTGCCCCTTCCCAAGCGAAGGATCCACGCACGGTCATGACACGAGAGGAGGTCAGAAGTATGCGAACCAATAAGCTCAACCTATGGGTGATGGTCGTCATAGCAGGAGTCGCAACCCTCGGGCTCACTTTTGGGTGTAGTGCCTCTGAGGAGCCGGCAGCTCCGCAAGTGGTGGAGGTGGTGAAAGAGGTACCCGTTGAGAAGGTTGTGGTCAAGGAGGTGGTGAAAGAGGTACCTGTCGAGAAAGAGGTGGTGAAAGAGGTTGAGGTTGAGAAGATAGTTCAGAAGGAGGTGGTGAAAGAGGTACCCGTCGAGAAGGTCGTTGTGAAGGAGGTTGAGGTTCAAGTCCCCGCGATGAGTGGTCCGATCACTCCTACGGGTACGATAACCGTGGCGGCCAGCTCCATCGCGACACCGAGCGGCTGGCCCACTTTCGCACCGAACTGGCAGACCCTCGCCATGACCCGCGTCCAGGAAGCGCTCATGCACGGCGACATCGACGGCAAGGGTAACCTCACGTACCATCCCTGGTTGGCCGAGTCATGGGAGATGGCTTCAGACTTCTCCTACACCGACTTCAACATTCGCGAAGGCGTGCAATTCCACAAGGGATGGGGCGAGTTAACTGCAGAAGACATAGCGTGGAGTTGGAACGCCGGCAACCCGGTCCTGACCCCAGAGGCAGTTCATGACACCCTTCCGTGGCCGGAAGTTGGCAGACTGGACGCTCTCGGCAAGTATGTCGTGAGACTCAACTGGACACCGTTCGGTGTTAAGGGACTCCTGGCCGCCAGCGACCACACAGAGCCGATCGGCGTTGCACCCAAGCGAGCATTCGACGAAAACGGCTCAGAGTGGATGCAGGAGAACATGCTGGGCAGCGGTCCCTATGAAATGGTTGAGTGGATAGCTCAGAGACACGTGATCGTGACTGCACGCCCAGACCTTGAAAACGTCTGGGAGAAAGTTCCCTTCGTGAGGGACTGGCGGTACCTGGAAGTTCCTGAGTCCTTCACCCGCGTGGCTATGATGGAGACCAACGAGGCCCAGATCGCCGAGTTGGAAACCAAGGACTGGCCCGCACTGTACGAAAAGGGATTCAAAAAGATCCCCAACGAGAGCATTGCTACATATCACCTGATGTGGCAGGGCAACTACTGGGAGACCGAGCAGCCAAGAAGCGGAGATCCCCTGGACAGGGATCTCGATACGTCGCTGCCATGGGTCTGCGAGATGGACGATGAGGCCTGCAACGCTACGGCCAGAAAGTGGCGCCAGGCGTTCTTCATGGCGGTTGACCGGCAGGCGATCGTAGATTCGGTGCTTGAGGGCATCGGCAAGGTGGTATTGTCCCCACAGGCCTACCAGGAATCGGCGTTCCTCATCAAGTACGGCGACCGCTGGGGCGACCCGTACGACCCCGAGCGCGCCAAAGAGATCTTCGATGAGTGGGCGATGGAGTGGGAAGCCGCTGGAAACAGCGTGGACGACATCACAATTGAACAGTGGACAGGGCCCACCGGCGTACGCGTCGAGATGGCCGAGGCAATCGCAGCTAACTGGCTGCAGGTATTCGGCGTCCCTTCAGTACTGGACAAGCAGCCCTACGCCACCTTCCGGCCCAGCAAGATCAACCGGACCGCCAAGGGCATGTACGCTCGCAACTGCTGCGGCAGCACTCCTATGACATGGGATACTGAACAGTGGCACACGGCCCTTACGGCGCCGGGTGGCTACAATGCAGGAGCCGAGTACCCGGTTGGGTCGCGTGTAGCGATTGATAAGAACGCCAACTCGACCGATGTAGAGAAGCTGGAAGAACTCACTGTCGAGTGGATGGACTTCCTGTATGAGAACCATCTCGATACTGGAGTGGCACAGGGTGAGCGCGGTTCGCTCTACAATCCCAACGAGATTGCCTCGTTCCATCCGCGCAGGGGCAGGCAGGTTGCCGTGGGTGGAGTCCCGGACCCTGAGTTCGTCCTGCCTACTTATAGGTAGTTCACCTAGAAACCTCGTATAGTCGACCAGCCATTCAGGGCGGAGGAGCCACGGCTCCTCTGCCCGTTGTCCATAGATTGCCAACCCGGCGACTCCCCCTAACGTCCCCTTGTGCTCTTGTTATCGCCTCGAAGACCCAAGACGCTCCGATCCAAAGTGCAGCCATTTGGAGATTTAGCCAGCAAAATGACTTATAAGTGTGGTCACAAAATCGCTGCTAATCTGACCGTCTGGCTGCTGCTGTTGGGACTCGCTGTGGCTATGGGTTGTGGCGGAGGTTGGGTGGAGGACACTGGGGAGACCGCCGCCGTCCCGGCTCCCAGAGCGACCGCCCCGTCGTCGCCATCATCGCCATCGTCCGCCTCAACCCAGTCATCTCCATCAACAGCCTCAACGCAGTCGTCTCCGTCTTCCTCACAGGCTCCCGCGTCGCCATCGCAGCCAGAGGCAGCGCCGGTCATCGCGCCGACGGGCGTTTCCCAGACGGCGGAAGCTCCGACTACCGGTGTTTCAGCCGAGGCCATGTTCCGTGGAGACCCGTCTCACACCGGTGTGTATGACACCGAAGGAGTGCCGGAACTCAGCGGAGTGAAGTGGAGATTCGAGACCACCGCCCGAATAGTGTCGTCCCCTACAGTGGCCGATGGTGTCGTGTACTTCGGAAGCCATGACTTCCACTTCTATGCAGTCGACGCTGCCACCGGACAGGAGAAGTGGAAGTTCAAGACCGACGCCCAGATCTGGTCCTCTCCTGCCATTGCTGGCGGCGTGGTCTACTTTGGAGGAACAGACTCCCATCTGTATGCACTTAACGCCGGCGACGGGAGCGAGGTGTGGAGATTCCAGACTGAGAACAAAGTGAACTCCTCTCCCACGGTGGCTGAAGGCGTTGCTTACATTGGCAGTTACGACACGTACATGTACGCCATAGACGTCACTGACGGCACGGAGATATGGCGATTCAAGACCGAGCGCAGGATTCACTCATCGGCGGCAGTCGCTGACGGTAGCGTCTACTTCGGCAGCGACGACGGCTACGTCTACGCCCTTGACGCAAAGACCGGGGAACAGAATTGGAAGTTCGAGGTGGGGGTGGGCCTGCCATCGTCACCCGCGGTCGCCGACGGGGTAGTGTACTTCGGAGGCAGCCTGTTCCTGCATGCGCTCGACGCCTCGACCGGTGAAGAGAAGTGGAAGCTGCAGACCGGATCCAGGGTTGAGTCGTCTCCCGCCATATCAGGAGGCACTGTATACATCGGAAGCGCAGACGGTAATCTTTACGCTGCCGATATCGAAACCGGCGAAGAGAAGTGGAAGTTCAAGGCAGATGCGCGGGTGGATACGTCGGTAGATTCGTCGGCGGCGGTTGTTGGGGACACCGTCTACTTCGGGGCCAGAGACAGGCTCGTTTACGCATTGGAAATCGAGACCGGCGAAAAGAAGTGGAGTTTCGAAACAGAGGGCTTCGTTGAGTCCTCTCCCACTGTCGCGGATGGCGTGGTCTACATCGGCAGTAATGACGGTTCAGTGTATGCACTTGAATGACTCTCGAGTGTGTCTCGGCCTAGCAAACCAGGAGTAGTCCAATTCGGCGATTCATAATTCGTCGCGCCTTCACGTCGATACTTGCGCTGATGGGCGCGACTATTGTCATATTCGCGGGTTCCAGGCTAATGGGGGACCCGCTGATAAATCTTCTGCCCCCGGACGAGGGCGGATTTACATACGGTTTCAGCCAGGTCGTGTACGAGAGGGAGAAAAGGCGTCTTCACCTGGACGACCCGGTGCCTGTTCAGTATGCATATTGGGTAGTCGATGCTTTCCAAGGCAACCTTGGCTATGACCTGACCAACAAGCG
Organism: Dehalococcoidia bacterium; assembly: GCA_965116405.1. Taxonomy (GTDB): domain Bacteria; phylum Chloroflexota; class Dehalococcoidia; order Lucifugimonadales; family UBA1123; genus VXRN01. The sequence goes on along the minus strand of OZ220685.1, from coordinate 2,662,022 downwards.
CCCTATTGCCCCGGTTATCGTTGAGAGGCTTCCACACACGCTTCAGCTGGCGTTCGCCTCGTTCGTGGTAGCGACGATAGTCGGCCTCCCGTTAGGGGTCCTCTCTGCAGTCAAGCGGGGCAGCATCTGGGACCTCATTGGCCGCACATTCGCTGCGCTTGGCATCGCCACTCCGACCTTCTGGGCAGCCATGGTAGCCATTCTCATATTTTCCGTAACTCTCGGATGGCTGCCAACCGCGACGAAGGGAGAAGGCTTTGCCGTGCGCAACTTCATCCTCCCAACATTCGTGCTTTCCACCCACGCGATGGCAGGCTACCTAAGGCTAATGCGGTCAGCCATGTTGGAGACCCTGGACTCTGAGTACGTCAAGCTTGCCAGAGCCAAGGGAGCCAGGAACAGGACCGTCATCTGGAAGCATGCATTCAAGAATGCCGCCCTCGTGCCTCTTACCTATGCGGGACTCTTGCTGGCAGGGTTCATAACAGGTTCGATAGCTGTGGAAGTAGTGTTCGCGTGGCCCGGGATAGCAAGGTTCGGTGCAGAGGCGGCAGTTGCCAATAATCTGCCGGTGGTCGTTGCGGTGACGCTGATGTTCACGTTCTTCTACGTGGTAATCAATTTTGTCGTCGATGTACTCTACGGTTTCGTGGATCCCCGCATAAGATATGGCTAATCGATTCAGGAGGTAGTGTGGAACAGGCGACGGGACAGATCGCTGTCGATCTTGAAACCAGCAGCGGATCCAAGCTTGAAGGCGCAGTCACGTTCATGCGCAGATGGCCGGTCTTCTCCGGTGTAATCCTGTTGGTGTTCGTCTTCATGGCTCTCTTCGCCCCGGTTATTGTTCCCCATGACCCCGGTCTAAGTGTTCTTGTGGAGAGGAACACACCGCCGTTCTGGTACGAAGAAGGAACCTGGCGTTATCCGCTGGGCAAGGACCCGATCGGCAGAGACGTGCTAAGTCGACTGATAATGGGAGCAAGAACCTCACTGATGGTCGTGGCCGTGTCCATCATAGCTGGGACCATACTTGGAACCGGCCTCGGACTGATCGCAGGCTACTACGGGGGGATGATCGACGAGATCATCATGCGCCTCGTCGACATCTGGTATGGAATACCGTTTGTTATGGTCGCACTGATCGTGGCAATCACCGTAGGGGCCGGTTTACATACCATGATGGGGCTCCTTGCGGCCGCGTCTTTTGCTGGCTTCGTGCGTCAGATTCGGGCCGAAGTACTTAGCATCAAGGAACGTGACTACGTAGCGCTGGCAAGAGTGGCAGGCGCTTCTCCATGGCGCATTCTTACACTCCACATACTTCCTGGGGTACTTAACACCGTCGTTGTAATTGTGACGCTTTCCACTGGTGGACTCATCCTCGCTGAGGCCTTCCTGAGCTTCCTTGGCGCTGGAATACCTCCTCCCACGCCAACGTGGGGGGCGATGGTGGCAGACGGACGAGAGTACCTGCGCACAGCGTGGTGGATAACGGTCGTCCCGGGGATCGCCATTTTGCTGATTGTCCTGGCACTCAATTTCCTGGGCGACTGGCTGCGCGACAGGCTGGACCCCAGGTTGCGCCAGGTACTCTGATCGTTACCTCCCCTTTCTACAGTGTCATGCTGCGCAGGTAGTCATGAGTCAGTAAGATGTCTGGCTTGTAGTAGCCCGTTGTCATCCGCGCAACTGTACGTGCGTTGTTGGGTTATACTGTTGCCTACTCTCCTGACGCGGGTGCAAGTCCATTAAGGTTCGGCCAGGATGAAGATAACGAACATAAGAGTTTCCATCCTCGAGACACCGGACGCCAATCGTGTATTCGAGCTCACCATGCTCCCCGGAATGCGCCGCCCGCGGTGGGTCCACGGCTCGTCCACGGCCAGCGATGGCTATACCCAAGTCATGCACGTCGAGACCGATGAAGGGATCACCGGTGTGTGCACGGTTGGCGAAGGCGTTGCCGGAAGGCTGGACAAAGACACCCTCGACCAGATGCGAACGGTCGCAGTCGGAGAAGATGCCTTTGCTCGGGAGATGCTGTACCAGAAGCTCCACACGGGTACGCGATGGGTCTATAGGCAGCCGGGCTGGGGAGGGACACTCGACAACTGCCTGTGGGACATCGCTGGCAAGGCAGCCAATCTTCCTGTTCATGCGCTCATCGGCCGCGTGAGGGACAGAATCCCGATGTACTTCAATATCCGCGGCGAAACGAAAGAGGAGGCGGCCGAACACGCGATCGAGGCTGTAGAGGCAGGGTTTCCCGCCGTTAAGGACCACTTCTACCACTCAGTCGAAGAGAACATCCATTGGTTCAGGGCTATTCGCGACGCAGTTGGTCCGGACATCGACATCATGCACGATCCTGTCGGCATATACAGCTATGAACAGGCGGTGCGGGTTGGCAGGGAGCTCGAAGATCTCGCGTACAGGTGGATCGAGGAGCCGCTTCCTGAGCGTCAGCACAACAAGCTAAAGCAGCTTTGCGACGCCCTGGACATCCCGGTTCTTGCACCAGAGATGATGATGAACGATGTCGATCTTTCGGCTCAGTGGCTCATCTCAGGTGCGACAGACATGATTCGTGGCAACGCCAGGCACGGAACAACGTCGGTGCTCAAACTTGCCCATCTCGCTGAACTCCACGGCACCACCGTAGAACTCAACGCAGGGGGAGGACTGTTCGGTCTGGTTCACGGCCACGTCTTGGCCTGTATATTCAACACTTCGTACTACGAGTTCTTTGGAGGAGACAACGAGCAGGCGGGTAAGGAAATCGGTCTGCTGAACCCGCTGACACCGGTTGGCGCCTACATGAATCCGCCCGAAGGACCGGGTTGGGGAGCAGAGTGGGACTTGGACTACTTCGACAAGAAGGTCGTTGAGGTGTGGTGACTAAACCGGCGAATAGTCAGACGAGAGGTAAGCTATGGAACCCGAGTTGATCGCAGACTACCTCAACCACGTGGGGGAAGGTCCACTCTGGCACGTAGCTGAAAAGCGCCTGTACTGGGTGGATATTCCCCAGGGGCGCATATTCTGGTTCGATCCGGAAACCGGTGAACATGCCCAGTTCTTCCAGGAAAGGGAAATTGGCGGGTTCACAATCCAGGAAGATGGAGCGCTCCTGCTGTTTATGGACAGGGGTTCCATCGCATTGCTGCGGGACGGCGAACTTACCTTTCTGGTGGATGAGATTCCTGAAGAACGGGACACGCGATTTAACGACGTCATCGCAGACCCTCGTGGCAGCGTGTTCTGCGGCACCATGCCGACCGACACTCGGCCGGCCAAGCTCTACCGACTTGACCCAGACGGCAGTCTGACCGTCGTACTTGACAACATAGGTCTGTCCAACGGGCTGGGTTTTACACTCGACCGCAAGCAGATGTACTACACCGACTCCTTCGCCCGGAAGATCTACATTTATGACTACGATGAGGACACGAGCGAGATTTCCAACCAGCAGGTGTTCGTGGAGACTCCTGAAGGGGAATCAGAAGGGATACCGGACGGAATGACCGTCGATGCCGAAGGCTACGTATGGTCTGCGCGTGCGGGTGGTTCCGCCCTGGTCAGGTACAGCCCCGAAGGGGCTCAGGTGATGAGCATTCCATTCCCCGCAAAGATGGTATCCAGCGTTTCGTTTGGCGGTCCTGACATGGACGAGATTTATGTAACGACCATCGGGGGGGACAACAGGGATGAACAAGGCCCTGGAGCAGGAGGCTTGTTCAGGCTGAGACTTGGCATCAAGGGCGTTCAGGACTTCCACTCCCGAATACGCGTCTGACCGAGGTTGCCGGGGAGGTCCCGCAGTCCTTGCAAGCTGATGAAGGACATTCATTTCTGAGGTCGCAGGAGAGACGCAGATTCATTGCGGCCAAGGTCCCGAAAAGGACCTGGAAGCCGCCGCTGATTAGAGGTCGGTACTATGTCTTGGCTATCGCCCTGGTCTCGATATGTGCAACCGCTGTGCTGGCGTGGAACTTCACTCGACCGCCTGCGCAATATGGCACCCTGCTGGCGACTGTGACGCTTCCTGGCAATGGCGAATGCTCGGTAGGTGGTACATTCAATGGAACGGACTACGTAGCCGTAATGTCGGGGTGTTTCAGCGACACGCTGCAGTTCTACCGGCCCCCAACGGGCAGTGGCGAGGCAGCCCTTGTTTCCACCATCAGGATGTATGACCCAGACACTGGGAAACCAGTTAACGTGAGTGCCCTGGCATGGGACACGAAGAGGCAGAAGCTTTGGGGTGCGATGGCGAACTCCATTTACCTCATCGACCAGGAAGAGGGACCGAGGGCTCCTGCCAATCTGGAGTTCAGGCCCGGCGTACAGGGCAGCTACCTCGTAGATGGCCTGGCATACGATTCTACCGACGACAGTCTGTACTACGTCCCGGACTCCAATCAGAACATCTATCACTTCTCACTTGGGAGCGACGGACACCCCATTGGAACCCTGCTGAACATCGTAAGGCCGAAAGACGTGAAGGGGAGCTCAGCGAACGACATCAGCGGGGTGGTCGTCGGCTCGGACGACACGCTGTTTATCGGTCGCAACAAGGGAAGTGGAGCGAGGATTGTACGCATACACAAGTGGTCCGGAGAGTTCATATCGGATTTCGCCACCACATTTGAACGCGTAGAAGACCTTGCGTGTGATCCGGTCACCCACGCCACGCGTGGTGTCGACGCAATACTGGCCAAAGATGCCTTCAACGAGCTCTACGAGGCGTTTGAGGTGGAGTCGGGCACCTGCGCGCAGGCGCAACCTGAGGACGAAGGGTAAGTAGCTGAACCATGTTGGGCACGTCCCTCAGCAAGAAGCGCGCAATCGGCCTCGCCATACTGGCTGTCCTGCTCACGCTCTTCCTGATGTTCAACAGAATCCCCAAGCTCGATACGGTCCGCGCCGATCTAGCCATAGCCACATCATCTCAACAGGAGTGCTTCCAGGGGTTCTGCATCGAAACGGAGGAAGCCTCCCTTCTATCCAGGTGGTGGGACTTCTCAATCACATACCTGCGCCTTGTCGCGGTCGGTATGACATTCGCGTTCCTGGTCGCAGGCGTTACCGAGGCCTTCCTCTTCCCTTCGGGGAGCAGTCGCAGTTTCGCAACCGGAGGCGTGAGGGGCTCGCTGAAAGGCCTCATAGTCGGACCCGCAATGAATCTCTGTTCCGCTTGCATCGTTCCGATCTCCTCTGCGTTCAGGCAGAGAGGGGCGAGCATAGAGTCGACGCTCGCCATTGTTCAGGGCTCCTCGACACTCAATCTTCCAGCGATGATTATGGCGGCCATGGTGTTTGTGCCGATGATTGGCGGAACCAGAATCGCGCTGAGCCTGGTCGGAGCTCTGTTGATCGGGCCACTCGTGGCTGCGGTTATCGGGGAGCGCGGCCGCGTGGCACCGGGATTGCAGATTACCGTCGATCCAGTCGACCGGAACAGGCTGGCCACCTGGAGCGAGGTCCTCAAGGAAGGCACACGAGACTGGATTAGAGCCACCCTCAGCAATGTCATCAGGCTAGGACCAATAATGGTGCTGGCTGGGTTCGCCAGTGCACTTGTGATCCAGTGGGTAAGTCCTGAGACCGTAGCAACATACCTCGGAGACAACTGGGTCGGAGTGGTCGTCGCCGCGACTTTTGGCCTTCTAATCAACGTACCATTGCTGTTTGAGATACCGCTGGTTGCGGCCCTTCTATTGGTCGGTATGGGTACCGCGCCGGCTGCAGCTCTTCTATTCGCTGCAGCGGCGGCGGGCCCAATTACCTTCTGGGGTCTGGCCCGGATTGTGCCCAAACGCGGTGTTGCCGTCTTCGCCACTTCGATTTGGGTTGTGGCCATAGTTGGCGGACTTGGAGTCATTGCACTGAACACGATACTACCTACGTCGGGCAGCGGGCTGAATACGTCCGTCGACCCTGCCATGGCGAACATCGAGCCCACACGAGCCGGGCGTGGCTTAGTGACTGCCGCTGACCTGAAGACCAGTGCAAGGGAGGCTGCCATTGGCAGAGCGGAAATCCAGCCCAAAGCGATCGTCGCCCCTGTAATCCCAGTCACCAATGGTGAAGAATCCACTGCTGTTACGCCATTTACCAATGTCGCGTTAACTGCCCTGAGGAACTCTAACGAGTGGACGGACGAGGTTATGAATTACCGTCCGGGCGTTGTGGTCTTCGACTATGACTCGGACGGCGATTCAGATTTCTACATAACCGCGGAGGCAGGTACCCCGAACTTCCTTTACGAGAATATGGGAGACGGCACTTATGTCGACGTCGCCGGTCCGGCTGGCGTTACAGCGATACAAACCAACAGCACAGGGGCAGTCGCGTGTGACCTAGACAATGATGGCCACAAGGACCTCTACGTCGGTGCAAGAGGAATAGCCGCGATGGGTCCAGGTAAGGCCAAGGGCGACGGCCTGGACTTCCGCTCCGCAATGGGCGACGACGAAGAGTCCAGACTCCTCCGTGAGGCGATCACCGACCGCCTCTTCAGGAATAACGGCGATGGAACTTTTTCCGACGTCACAGACTCGGCGCTCGAAGAGTCCGTCAACTTGAGGTCAGCAGGAAGCGTCTCATGCGCTGACGTAGACAATGACGGCTGGCCGGACATCTATGTCGGAAACATGATCGACGAGGACTTCTTTCTGTTCACAGACCGTTCTCACCCGGGCCACTACAACCTCCTGTACCTCAACAACGGCGACTTCACTTTCGACGAGATCGGCGAGTCGGCAGGTGTCAGAGGAACGCAGATCATGTTGCTCGAACCGGACGGTGACCCCGTCGTCTTCAGAGACGACACAGACGGTGCCGAGTACGTCGGATACGACCCATCGGCCAAAGATGAAAACGGCAACCGTATCGGCGACCCCACCGGGCGCACCCATGGGGTAATGTTCTTTGACTACGACGACGACGGGGACCAAGACCTGTGGGTTGCGAACGACGGGGACATACTCCAGGTCTACAGGAACGATTCGACTGATGACGGGATACGTTTCGCCCCTATGGGAGAGGAGATGGGAATCAACATAGTCGGCAACTGGATGGGATTCGCCGTAGGAGACTACAACGGAGACGCTCAGCTGGATGTCTTCGTTACCAACCAGGGGTACCACCTGCGCCAATATCCTCTGCAGAAGGATGTTGGAGGAGATTGCCGCTACACGGAGCGATTCAGCTGGGGGACTTGCCTTCACGCCCTTCTCAAGAACAATGGGGACACGAATGGGTCCGGTCCGCAATTCACAGATGTGGTGGAGTCCACTGCCATCAAGCCAAGCCCAATCATGCCTCCGACATCCCTGAATCCCGACAACATCCATTCCGACTGGAAGGTGCCAACTGGACTTGGCGCGTATGACTTCGGCTACGGAACAACGTTCTTCGACTATGACAACAGCGGCACCCAGGACCTCTACTGGCTCGGGTCGGAGCCGGCACGGGGAGAAGGACCGGGCGGAGAGATCATGAAGAGCGCGGGCCGCATGCTGCGTGGCGATGGCCAAGGTTCATTTGAGGACATTACTGTTCGCGCACACCTCCTGGACATCATGGACGTCGACTACTCGATTCTCGATCCTGCCGATCCCAAGTTTGACCCCGTCAACCAACGCATTGACGCCTCATTCCACGAGAACGGCAAGGGACTCGCTCATGGTGACCTAAATGGGGACGGCTATGTCGATCTCATAGGCACGAACAGCAGTGGTCCAATCTGGGCAATACCCGGGGTGAAAGGTGACACTGCTATTCCAGCCGCCGGAACTGTGTTCGTGTGGCTCAATGGGGGTGGAGACAACCACTGGATCACGCTTCGACTCAGGGGGCGAATGGGTTTAGACGGGACGGGCAGCAATGCTGACGGCATTGGCGCCCGCGTCTATGTTGAGAGCGCCAGCGCCGATGGTGGAGATCCACTTGTCCAAGTACAAGAAGTCCGAGCGGGATCCAGCTACCTGTCAATGGACAGCATCGAGCTAGAGTTCGGCCTAGGGGAATCGAAGGTCGTAGACGAAATCAGAGTGCTGTGGCCCAGCGGGAGAACGCAGACGCTCACCGATGTCCCTTCTGACCAGATCCTGGAGATCACAGAACCGGAAGAGTAACGAACGCTCGAAACCTCGTACATCCACTCCCGGCCAGGTTGGTTCCACTGCACGGGTACCGAACTCGACGATTCCGGGACTCGCAGGAGTGACGAATAGGCATCAGAACTGCGTGTAGAGCGTGGGGGAACGCTGGATCTCGGAGATCTCGTGAGGCTCCAGGGGATAGGCTTCCTTCTGGTAGATCTGAATCCGGTCGGAGCCGTAATCAGCTATGTACATGGAGCAGCCGTCGACTCTCACCGACACCGGCCATCTAATCCGCTTCTGTGGTTCGAGCGAGGTCATTTCACGGAGCCGCAGCGCCTTCACGTTGGACTTCATGTAGTGATGAGCCTGCTTTGACAACGTAGCGTCACCCCGGAAGAGCTCGACGAAGACACCATCAGGCCTGAATAGTTGAACACGGTTGTTTGCCCAGTCGGAGACGTAGATGTCGCCATCTTTGTCTACCGTTACTCCTGAGGGGCGATTGAACTCGGCCTCGCCATCGCCGGACTTACCGATCTTGAAGATGAACTCACCGTCAGCAGTGAACTTCTGGATCCGGTCGTTCCGCCAGTCGGCAACATATACGTCGCCAAGCTCATCGACGTGGATGCCCCAGGGCATGTTGAACTCACCATCACCACAGCCGTGAGAGCCGAACTCCATCAGGAATTCGCCATCTTTCGTAAACTTCTGGACCCTGTGGTTCTGAGTGTCCGAGACATACACATTTTCGTCGGGGTCGAGCGCGATACCTGACTGACGGTTGAACTGGCCCTCGCCACTTCCACCCTCGCCCCACTGGGCCTGTATCTCGCCCTGCTTGTTGACGACGGTTATCTGGTTGGTGCCCTCGTCAGAAATCCAGAGGTTTTCTTCGCTGTCCATGACCATCGAGATTGGCCATACGAAGTTAGTGTTTACCGAGTAGGTCCCACCAATCTGCGCAGCCCCCCCTGCTGCCAGGTTAATGGCGCCCAAGTCCTCGTCGTCCTGCGACAGACGCCTGATGAAAGAGATGCCTCCACGACACAGGATGTGGACATCCCCTTCTTTATCTACAGCCACATCGACGGGCGTGTTCGTGAGACGCCTCATTCCAAGTGTCCGGTCGTAGCTGAACCCTACCCTGAGCAGTGCATATGGCCTACCCATTTCTCACCTCATCTATACAGCGATGTCACAGCAACGCTCTAAGCGAAGATCGGAATCTTCTCGTACTGACCCTTGACGATTGGGGCCGCCTCAACGCCCATCCACTCCTCAAGCAAGGTCGTGTAGAGCCCCCGGAAGTCATAGGTGTGAGCCATGTCGCCGTCGGTCTGCTTGTCGATATCCAGGGACGGGTACTCGGCGTAAAGGCCGCCTTTCACCCTCTCCCCTATCACGAATGAACCTCCGCCGGCCCCGTGGTCGCAGCCGCTACCGTTGTCCCTGATCCGGCGCCCGAACTCTGTGAAAACGAGCATTACGACGTTCTCAGATGCGTTATGGTCCCGGATGTCCTGCCAGAAGTCCATGATCGCGCCAGAGAGGTCATTCAAGAGCCTCGGGTGGTTGGGAACTTCGTTGGCATGTGTGTCGTATCCGCCGTGCTGAGTGTAGATCACCCTAGTCCCGAGATCAGCCAAGTGTACTCGCGCCGCATCCCTGAGCGAGTTAGCGATTGGGTTGTTAGCGTATTCGACGGTGGAAGAGTAGATCTCAGGGGCTTTCTTGAGGACATCAGCTCCTCTGAGCACGTCCATTCCCGTCTGTGACACGTACTCCCGAACCATCCCGGTACCTACAGCAGGGCCATACATCTTCTCGAAGATCTCCAGCGCCTGTTTGCGTTCGTTCTCTCCAGTGATCCCGCTCATGACGCCGTAGTTGTCGAGGTCGCCAACGGAAGTAATCGGGACCCCGGACTTGCTCATGGCGCGCGGAAGGCCACGTCCGATGTTTACGCAAGTCAAAGGGTTCTCTTTGTCAGGATCCATTTCAGCGACTACCTGGCCCAGCCAGCCCTCATTGCCAATTCTGTCAGGCTCTGCAGTATGCCAAATGTCTGTGCTCCTGAAGTGCGAACGGCTGGAGTCGGGGTAGCCCACTCCCTGGACGATCGCCACCCTTCCCTCGTCGTACAACTCTTTCACCGGAGCGAAGTGGGGATTGAAGCCCAGGTAGCTGTCAATAGGAAGGACCTGTTCCTGGGGAATCCCAATCACGGGTCTCGAGTCGTAGTAGATCTCGTTCCCGTAGGGAATCACGGTATTCATGAAGTCGTTGCCGCCTGCGAGCTGAACAACGACAAAGACCGTGGGCTTGCCATTTACTTCCATCACCGAGTTCCCTCCCATTCAGCCTAGCCGAACTGATAATCCACCGATGCCACTATGAACTGGACCATTCGAGCTACACGAGCTGAACTTTGTTCTCGCGCTGATTCAGAGTCGAAAAGCAGATCTCCTCCGGAACTAGCGTAGTCGAGCAGCGCTTCTCTCGTGTGACTCTCTACAGTCATGGGGCCGACCAGATCCAGCGTGCGATCCACGAACTCCTCGGGAGTCAATGGTCCATCTTCCGATGCGAGCCGGTCGGCGATCGCCTGGATGCCCGGAAGATTCTCGTCAGCCAACTCATTGACTGCAAAGTTCACCCGCTCAGCAAGTGTTCCACAGTCAATCCACTCGCGCCCCGTGTGCCAACCCTCAACAGTTGGTGGAGTCATGAGATGCTGGCCCATCAGGCTAGCTGCAGTAGGCGCGGCGTGGAGCGACGGCTCTGGGAAAGTGTGTTTGCCAGCCAGCCTTATCGTGCCAGCAACGAGCTCTGTGGGACTCTTCACCTTGGCGAACCGGGAATTCTTGAAGAAGTCTGAGTTGAAGAGCACGCGCAGTATGGCGCGAATGTCGCCGTCGGACTCGAAGTAGGCGTTGCAGAGAGCCTCTACTGCTTCGGGGTCTCTCGGCGGCAGGTCATTCCATGAAGGCACCTGAGGCTCGTCGGCCACGAAGAAGTTGTAGAGGTGTCGCGATATAAACCGCGCCGTAGCGGGTTGCTGAACGATGATGTCGATGATGTCCTCACCGTTGAACCTGCCCGTGTGTCCCAGGAAGGTCTTTTCGCCATCGTCGTGGTCGTCCTCCCTGTAGATGAACTCCGACGGGTAGCGGCCATACGGGTCCAGCGGTATGGGCTGAATGAACGTCCATCCCGTAAAGGCGCGGGATGCCATCTTGATGTCGTCCTCGGTGTAGTTACCCACTCCCATGGAGAACAGCTCGAGAAGTTCGCGACCCCAGTTCTCGTTTGGCTCATCCCTGTGATTCTCGGAGTTGTCCAGCCAGTGAATCATCGCCGGGTCTTTAGCCAAGTCCACGAGAATCGTCCGCACGTCCGACAGAGAATTACGCCGGAATAGCTCGATCTGGGTCTTGGAGGATGGCCCGTGTTCGCTCTTGCCCACTGAGGTTGCGAACACGTGATGCCAAAACAGCGCCATCTTCTCCTCGAGGGGGCGCTCGGTGTTGACCATCCGGAATAGCCAGTGAGTATTCCATGGCTCAACGGAGTCGGGGTTGTTCAACTCCAGCCAGTACCGGATGATGACGTCGTCCTGGACCTCGGGGAAGCGTTCAGGATGAAGCAGGTCTTCCACGATCTTTTCGTAGCTCTGCTCAGCATACTGCTCGAGTTCGGCCCGCGTTGCTCCGAATCCCGCGCGACGCATCAGGTGGGCCACCAAGGCTATGTCTGTACTCGACATGACTGTCCTCTCCAGTCTTCTGTGCGGATGCTTGCGAAACCCGTCACCGCCTATTCGAATCCCAGTTCAATCAACTTTGCAACCATGCTTTGAATGCGAGGGCTGTCGCTGTACAGGAACTCTGGTTCGTGCGTACGATCCGTCTTCGTGTATTGCAGGGCGTCTCTGGCTACCGAAGACCCTGCATGCTGCCTCTTGAGTAGGTCAATTTGCTCGTCCGTCTTGGGTTCCTCGGCAAAGTTCATGGTGAACATACGACGACCGACGTGACCTCCGAACGAGCTGTGATAGATGTGCTGATTGAAGAAAACCACATCGCCCGGTTCCGACTCTAGAGGGAATCCTGGCAAGTCCTCGGGCATAACTCCAAATATTGGCTCCTCGTCATCGCCCAATATTTCCCGGAACTGCTCGAGGTCTTTTTCTGTGCCCCTACCCTCTGAAATAGTCTGCTTGACCCGCCAGTAACGCATGGGCTCAAGGTCCTGGTGAAGCGGTAGCCGGTGTGAGCCGGGGACAACTCGAAGGCATCCAGTGTCCGCGGATACCGGGTCCAAATACATGGCCACCTTTATTCGAGTGAAGTCCAACTCGATCTCCACAGCGTCGGGATGCCAGGCGGTGTCGCCGACGTACTGATTTCCGTCAGAACCCCTCCATACGAAATTCGGCCCCAATAGCTGCTCGATCGGGCCGTATATCCGGTCGTCCTCGACCAGTTTTCTCAGCAGAGCTCTCTTTTCCACAAACGCGAGCACGGCGTGTCGCTGCTCACCAGAAAAGGGTTGGCCCTGGCGGTCCTCCTCCAGGATATCGGTGAATTCGCGGGTGATATCGGCAACTTCGTCCGGCGAAAACGCCTGACGAGTAACGATGAACCCAAAGGTTTCAAAGTGTGAAATCTGAGCCGGCGTTAGCATAGCGTCTCCCCCTCCGACCATACATTCCCTCATCCAGACGTAGACTAAGGCGAATTATACTCGATAACAGGTCAAGTTGGGCCGCCAATTGTCATCGATTGTGAATGTCATCCTACTCAGGAATTCTGGTTGCGTGCCAAGACGTCATCTGCCACTCCCCGTCGTTGTTGACGTAGACCACTGTGTATTCCAGTGAGAAGTGGTTGCCGTTTACGTGAACGTGCGCGCCGCCGCGGACAAGTGCGGAATCGCCATACGTTCGGACAGTCTTGGGGGTCGGTGTAATCGACTCGTAGTTGAGTCTCCCGGACCCGATTCCGCTCACAAAGCTCTCTTTGGTGTCAATCGCGGCGGAAGTGTGCACATAGCTGAGATCGTCAGCCAGAATGCGGTCTAGCGCATCGACGTCATTGTCCACCATCGCGGCGAGACGTTGAGATTCCAGGTCCAGAATGGTCTGCGTAAGATCCTTGGTCTGAGTCATATTCCTCTCCATTTGAGTACGTTGCCCTGCTGTTCAGGCGACTGTAACAAGGGAGTCGATTTCAGTCAACGAATCGGGAGTTAATGAGACTGTGTCAGTTTGGTAGGCGATGTTTTCACCCTCACCCCCGGATCAAGTCCGGGGCAGGCTCTAGCCCTCTCCCTGAGGGAGATTCTGTAGGGAGGCACCTACAAGATTGACACAGCTTCGGAGTCAATTGACGCGAGGTCACGTCTGAACGGACCAGGCCGGCTCCGGCTATGCGGAGGTTACTCCCCTATTTGCCTGGGAGGCTGCACTTGAGTGACAGGGGGATTTCCGATCCCCATCATCCCTGCAATCTCCAGGCCAACGTGCAGGTTCCGAGCGGGGCGTGTGGAACGGGGCTCTGTGGTAGAGTAATTTCATCGGCAGGTTGCCTCGAACAGATTTCCAGTTCAACCCTTCGGGGCAGAAGCTAGCAGGGGACTCAAATCACTTGATAGACCTACTTGGTGTTTCAAAGCACTACCAGATCGGCCCCGTTGAAGTGCGGGCGCTCGACGGAGTTGACCTGCATGTATCAGACGGCGAGTTCGTAGTCGTTCTCGGCCCTTCCGGAAGCGGGAAGACGACCCTGCTGAACATCATCGGTGCCCTCGATACGCCAACCACCGGTAGCGTCTCAGTAGGTGGGCGTGATATCACACATTTGTCCCGCTCTGAGCTCTTTGCGCTCAGACGTGAGACCGTAAGCTTCATTTTTCAAAGCTTCAACCTGTTTCCCGGCCTGACCGCACATGAGAACGTCGAGTTTGGCGTCGACGTGGCCGGAAAGCGCGGTGAAGTGTCTGCCCAGTCCGTGCTCGACTCTGTGGGGCTCGGCGACAGGGCATCGCACTTTCCCCATGAACTGTCCGGTGGAGAGCAGCAGCGGGTCGCAATCGCCAGGGCTCTTGCTACCGGCAATCCCGTACTGCTGGCAGACGAACCCACCGGCGAGCTCGATTTCAGAACAGGGGCCCAGATCCTGGAACTCCTGATCGAGCAGGCATCAGATCAACGCGCCGTCCTGGTCGTCACCCACAACAGGGAAATCTCACGCATAGCCGACCGCGTGGTGGAGATGAGCAGCGGACGGATCATCAGCGACGGACCGCCTCCGGGGGGCAAGGCTCCCCTGTCGCAGCTGCACTGGTAGTTGAGAACGAATCTCACTCCATAGCAGGTCGTGTTGTTGCCAGCACGTTGGCCCCGAATATTGCAGACATATCACCTGCCATCATCGTATTGACACTAAGTATCTGTGTTTTCCCCAATATGATACCCAGTACCACGATAATCCGCCAGAAATACCCCATTAGCTTGCTATTTCCCATGATTTCTGCAAGAATTGTGCATGCGTAATAACAACACAGTTTAGGCGCCACATGGAGGTAGAGATGCCACACGACATTCACGAGTGCGACGGACACGAGCACCACGCTCACGAGCACGACATTCACGAGTGCGACGAGCATGAACACCATGGCGACGAGCCTGGTCACGTCCACGACGTTCACGAATGCGATGACCACGAGCACCACGCTCATGTGCACGACGTTCACGAGTGCGACGATCACGAGCACCACGCGGACGAGCACTAGGCCGAGATTGCCAATCAGACTCGCAGGGACCGCCGCCTGGTCGGGATCCGGACGATGAGCCTCTAATCACCGTCCTCGAGTTCGATATTAGGCGACCTTCCCTGTCGAGGTTCTCAGCGTCCCGCCGCTATTGCACTAGTCGGCGGGACTTCTTTTAGGGTCTTTGACTATTCTCTAGCTTGTACAAACTCGAGAGAGTCGAGTACCGTCGAAATCAAAACTCAGCGAGTTCAACACCCCGAGGGTCTAACATGCAAGGTTCTAGTCAGTCCGGCGGGTCTGAGCGGGAACGAGATCACCGTGACGATCAAGGCGAACACGACGCCCATGACGACCATCATGACCACGGCGAGCATGACCATCACGACCATGACTCGCACGATGACCACGATGGGCATGATCACCACGATCATGGCTCTCATGACGACCACGACCATGACTCGCACGATGACCACGATGGGCATGATCACCACGATCGTGGCTCTCATGACGACCACGACCATGACTCGCACGATGACCACGATGGGCATGACCATCACGACCATGGCTCTCATGACGACCACGACCATGATTCGCACGATGACCACGATGGGCACGATCACCACGATCATGGCTCTCATGACGACCACGACCATGGCGGGCATGACCACACTCACGAGCTACGACTCGCCAGTCGCCGAAGCCTTATAGTCTCGCTCACTCTAATCTCGACCTACATGGTGGCCGAGGTCGTGGGTGGCATACTCTCAGGTAGCCTCGCGCTGATTGCGGACGCCGGTCACATGCTCACAGACGCCGCCGCAATCGTGATGGCCCTAGTCGCCATGTGGATTGCAGACAAGGAAGCGTCAATTGACCGCACCTTTGGTTACCAGCGCGCTGAGGTGCTGGCAGCCCTGGCCAACACATTTGCGCTGTGGCTGATCGCAGGCTGGATTCTATTCGAGGCGTACCACCGTACCTTTACGGAAGAGGTTGAAATCAATGGGTTGCCTGTGCTTCTCGTAGGCATTGGCGGTCTTGTGATCAACATAATTGTTGCGTGGCTTCTCCACAGGTCGTCGCAGCACAGCATGAATGTCGAAGGGGCATTTCAACACGTTCTAGCGGACCTCATGGGATCGGTGGGTGTGGTCATTTCGGCGATCTTCGTTATGACGCTTGAGTGGTATGTAGTCGACCCGATTCTCAGCGTGCTGATTGCCGGCCTGATCGTCTGGAGCAGCAGGCATCTAATGTTCACTGTGCTCCAGGTGCTGCTGGAGGGTGTCCCCAGACACATCGACGTATACAGGCTGTGTAGCGACATCGAAGAGGTGGAAGGGGTAACAATCATCCACGACGTTCACGTCTGGACCATCACATCCGGAAGTGAGGCATTCACTGCTCACGTTCTCGTGGATCCCACCTTTGGCGGCGCCCAAGTAAAT
This sequence comes from Dehalococcoidia bacterium, assembly GCA_965116405.1. Classification (GTDB taxonomy): domain Bacteria; phylum Chloroflexota; class Dehalococcoidia; order Lucifugimonadales; family UBA1123; genus VXRN01. The sequence goes on along the minus strand of OZ220685.1, from coordinate 2,645,680 downwards.
CGGATCCTGGAAGACATCCAATCAATTACACACAATCGCTACGGAATCGACCACGTGACCATCCAGGTGGAGCAGTCAGTCTCCAATTGCAGAGAGGACCATCACGTAGGTCACCTGGAGTACACGAGTCGCCCGTCCGCGGCTTAGGTCCTTACACCCAAATGGCAGCGCAGAGTATTGCGACTTGAGGGGAAGTTCCTGCGGCCCTTATGCTACAATCCACTGAGGTCGTAGTGAGCCGTTTTGGGGCGTTCGTCAACAGATGGGCGCTGGGCTGAACCCACCGAACAACCGGGCCCAATTCGACACCGGCGCAGCCAGTCTCACTCGGTCGCACCCCCTCACTGAGGCGCATTCGTCTAGGGGTCTAGGATACCACCCTTTCAAGGTGGAGACACGGGTTCGAGTCCCGTATGCGCTACCAGAACACCCACCAGAATCCCCTCTCGCATGTCCCACCTGGCCCAGTCGCCAGATCACGCCTGTAAGGCTACGATTGGTGGGCAGTTCCTGGAAGCTGCTTGCCAAGGAACCCGGGGTTCCTGGTTTACCTGGGACTAGCTACATCGATGATCGGCTGGATTGCTGGCCAGGTACACTTCGTGTTGACATCGCCGAAACGCTCCTTTAGTATCGGCCTCACAAAAGATGAGTATCATTTTCTGCCATACTCCTGCTTTTGGGAGAGTTGGCAATTCCAATTGACGGTGTTCGGAAGAGCAGTTGGAAACAATTGGGGGGAAGCAAAGTGAGACTACTAGATCGCAAGAGCACAAGCCTGTATCTGTTGGTCGTGATCCTGACGATAGCATTGATTTCCCTCGCGGCCTGCGCCAGCGAGGAGGAGCCTGAAGAACCCGCTCCCGCCCCGGCTGCACCCCCTACAGCAGCTCCGTCTGCACCAGCGCCAGCACAACCTGCGCCAGCGCAGCCTGCTCCTGCAATGCAGGAGTCTGAGCTCGGTGACCAGACCTTGACTCTCCTGGTGGCCAACGTCGGCGCCACCGGCGGTTGGGACCCCACTAGAACTGGTGGCGACGAGTTCATGAAGGTGACCAGGTACTACAATTGTGTCCTAGTCAGCGGCGGCGGCGGCGGTATTCTACTGCCCGGAGTCGCCGATAGCTGGTCGATCAGTTCCGATGGCAAGACCATCGACTTCGCGATCGCCGACAACATCAAGGCGCACGACGGCAGTACCATTGACCTCGAAGACGTCTGGTGGCGCATGGAGTTTGCCTTCGGTGAATCGTCACGAAACCGCCCAGGTGTCGATCCCACGTCCCTGGGACTGGCGGACGTGACCGAATCGATCGAGAAGATCGACGACAATACTCTGAGGCTAGTCTTCGAGAACCCTCGACCCGACACTCCTTTCCTGGCTTCAGAGAACTCGCAGGGCCATGACGGTCACATCTTCAACGCGGACCATTGGAAGGAAGTCACTGGTTACAATGCAGCCGGCGGAGACATATCCCAGACCGACGACCAGGCGTACCAGAACAACCCTTCAAGCTGCGGTTCGATGAAGTTCGTCTCGCAGGTACCTGGCCAGAAGTTCGTCCTTGAGCGATTCGACGACTACTTCTACCAGCCAGCAAACGGGTACCCCGAAGACAGGAGACCCAAGTTCCGGCAGTACATCACCGAGGTCGTACCTGAGTCGGCAACGCGAATCTCAGCATTGCAGGCCGGTCAGGCCGACATGATCGAAGCTAACGTGTTCATGCTTGAGGACATCGAGGGCGCCGGCGGACAGGTAGTCTACCAGCCGGAAGCGGCGTACTCATGGATCGTGTACGTTGACTGCTGGGACCCTGAGCTGTGGTGCTACGACAAGCGTGTGCGGCAGGCCCTGGAGTACGCGATCGATAAGGACGCCATCATAGACAGCCTCTACAACCGAGATATGGCGATACCGAAGGGCTGGCAGCACGTCACGCCGAGCACCATCGGGTACAGGGAAGGCGTAGCCGACCCGAGGCCTTACGATCTCGCGAAAGCCAAGCAGCTTCTGGAAGAGGCAAATGTCGACATCCCACCGTTCGACATCTGGACGTGGGAAGCGGGAGACCTGCCCCTGCAGCCGCAGTTGGCAGAGGTGTTCGCACAGGCCTGGAACAATGACCTTGGTCTCGACGTCACTGTGAGGGCGGGTGACGCCACCTCAGTAAGACAGCAGTGGAACGAGCGAAAGCTGCCCGGAAGCGTACTGGTTCGCACAAACGAGACCCGCTGGAATGGTCTGAGCATAACCCGTGGCATGTACACTTACGCGGCTGGGGCGAAGCCCTGGCGCATCTGCGACCCCGAGTGGACTTCGGACGCTCACCCTGACGGTGACCCAGTTTGCCAGGGTCTCAACGACCTCGTTACCGAAAAGCTGGTCAACGAGGTTACCATAGATGCTTGGGAGACCAACTTCCCAGAGGTCTACGGCGCGCTGCGCGAGGAGAACCACGCGTTCAGCCCGTTCTTCGTAAACCTGCCGTGGGGCATGGGTCCCAAGATTAAGCCTGGAAGCTGGAAGCCATGGCCGGTAGTCACATATAACACGGCCATGTGGACCATCGAGTTCAACGAGTAGTTCGCCGTATTGCCGATAAATGCGATGCGGGACACAGGTGTACGCATGTGTCCCGCATCCACGTCTTGCTGAACCTCCGTATAACTTCTCAACTGGAACGAAGCAACTCGGCTCTTAGGGCAGCAGTTCCATGACTCGTTACATCATCAGGAAATTCGCTGAGGCAATCGTCACGCTGCTTGGCCTCAGTTTAGTCGTCTTTTCCGCTGTCCACATGACGGGCGACCCAGCACGAATGCTGCTCCCCGTGCGTATCGACGCTTCCGAGGAGATCTACGAGCAGCTCAAGGAAGAGCTCGGACTGAACCGGCCATTTATGGTCCAGTACCTGGACTTCATGCGGAAGCTAGTGACCAGGGGCGACTTTGGCAGGTCTGTACGCAGCCAGAAAGAGGCCAGGCACCTCCTGCTGGAACGCATTCCAGCCACGATCCAGCTCGCCGCCGCCGGTCTGTTCCTCTCGTTCATCATAGGAGTTCCTGCGGGGATTCTGTCTGCCGTGAAACGGGACACCCTAGCTGACAAGATCGGAAAGGCGGTCGCAATATTTGGCTTGGCAGCCCCGCAGTTTTGGGTTGCAATCATGGCCGTCATCTTATTCGGCGCTTATCTCCAGTGGCTTCCGGTGTATGGTGCGGGTGGATTCAAGAACCTCATCCTGCCCGCAGCAGTACTGGCACTTGGCCCACTGGCGGCGATGATGCGCCTTGGTCGTTCCAGCATGTTGGACATCCTGGACAGCGAGTTCATCAAGTTCGCGCGCGTCAAGGGCATGAGGGAGACCATTGTCATCTGGAAGCATGGCGCAAGAAACGCCGTGATTCCGCTGATGACGTTCGCGGGTCTGACGCTGGCGGCGCTGATGAACGGCTCCATCGTGGTTGAACAGGTGTTTGCCTGGCCAGGGCTGGGACGGATGATGATCGAGGGTGTTATCCAAAGGGACATGCCCCTGGTCCAGGCAACGGTGCTAGTGTCCGGTTTCTTCTATGTAACGACAGCACTGATCGTGGACATTCTGTACGGATTTGCCGACCCCAGGATCAGGGACACCAACTAAGGTCTAGGCGGAATCGCTATGACGACATTAGCAGAAGAAGGCGCACGTTCAAGAGGGATCTCTGCGCTAGTCGAGCAGTCGAGAGAGCTGCGGGTGCCGTGGATTCCAACCACTGTAATCGTGGTTCTGGTCATTCTTGCGGTGTTCGCTCCAGTGCTGGCGCCCCATGACCCGAGGGTCGGTGTTCTGCTGGATGCCAGGACTCCCCCTTTTGAATCTTGGGAGTATCCACTTGGCACCGACTTCACCGGCAAGGACGTCCTTAGCCGTCTGATCTACGGAGCCCGCACTTCGGCATTCATTAGCATGTTCGCCCTGGGGGCTGGTGTAGTCGTCGGCACTGTGCTGGGACTGTTTTCGGGCTACGCGGGCAGATGGGTCGATACCATCATCATGCGAATCGCGGACGCTACGATGGGCTTCCCGTCCATCCTGCTCGCGATGATCATCGTTGCCATAGTGGGACAGGGACTGCTGCCAATCATCCTGGCAGTGGCTGTATCGACCTGGCCTCGTATTGCGCGGATGATCAGGGGTGAGGTGCTATCGGTAAAGGACCAGGACTTTGTTGTTCTCGCCAGAATCGCCGGGGTGTCTCCGGCCGTCATCGTCTGGCGTCACGTGTTCCCCAATGTGCTCAACACGCTGATGGTAATCACAAGCCTGTCAGTGGCAGGTGTCATTCTGACGGAGGCGTCGCTCAGCTTCCTTGGCCTGGGCCTTCCACCCGGTGACCCGGCCTGGGGCATCATGGTAGCCGAGGGAAGGCAGAGCCTGGTGCGCATGTGGTGGATTTCGCTCTTCCCTGGCGTGGTCATCACCATCGTAGTAATGGCATTCAACTTCTTCGGCGACTGGCTCCGCGATACGCTTGATCCTAAGCTCAGGCGCGTCAGATGAACAACGACACACTCCTGGAGGTAAGAGACCTCCAGACCCACTTCTTCACCCGGACGGGCGTGGTAAAGGCGGTCGACGGAGTCTCCTTCGATCTCAACAGGGGCGAAACGCTCGGCATAGTAGGAGAGTCGGGCTCAGGCAAAAGCATGACTGCACTATCGCTCATGCGCCTGGTGCCCGAGCCGGGTGGCAGGACCGTCGGTGGCAGCATCATGTTCGACGGCGAGGACTTGCTCCTCAAGAACCAGGACGAGATGTCCGACATCCGCGGACGCGACATCTGCATGATCCTCCAGGACCCGATGACATCGCTGAACCCGGTATTATCAGTCGGAGACCAGCTCATCGAGACTTTCAGGCCAGACGGAAGGGAAGCATCAAGATCGCTTTGGGACCGTGGCGTAGAGCTGCTGCGAATGGTGAGAATCCCGGCTGCTGACATCAGGATGAGGGCCTTTCCGCACCAGATGAGCGGTGGGATGCGCCAGCGCGTCGTCGGCGCCATAGCAATATCGCGGTCCCCGAAGCTGCTGATCGCAGATGAGCCGACGACCTCCCTCGACGCCACCATCCAGCTTCAGTATCTAAGGCTGCTCAAGGACATACAGGAACAGACCGGTGCAGCGATCATCTTCATCACGCACGACTTCGGGATAGTCGCCAGGATGTGCGACCGGGTTGCGGTGATGTACGGCGGCAAGATCGTCGAAATCGCCGATGTCTCTGAGCTCTTCTACAATCCCAAGCATCCGTACACAGAGGCGCTGCTCGGCTCCGTTCCGGACCTGGAAGAGGACGTCGAGTGGCTGACTTCGATCTCCGGCCAACCACCTCAGCTCGACAACATGCCGCCCGGCTGCAGCTTCGAGCCTCGCTGTCCATACGCCGTTGAACGATGTACCGAAGAGTATCCGAGAGAGTTCACCATCGCCGACCAACACCTTGCCAGTTGCTGGAGGCTCGATGATGCAGGCTGCTGATTCCGTCGCAACTGCTGAGCCCCTGATCGCAGCTGAGGACATCAAGAAGCACTTCCGTGTCACGAGCGGCTTCGTCTTCCGCAAAACAGTCGGCCAAGTCCGCGCCGTAGACGGGATCTCGTTCAACATTCCACAGGGTGAGACGTATAGCCTCGTGGGAGAGTCGGGATGCGGCAAGACCACTACGGCCAAGGTTGTCCTCCTGGTGGAGGCCCTGACTTCAGGGAGACTTCAATTCCGGGGCCAGGATATTCAGTCGTTCAATGCTGAACAGCTCAACGAGTACCGCGAGTCCGTTCAGGCAGTATTCCAAGACCCATGGAGTTCCCTGAACCCGCGTCTTAAGATCGAGTCGATCATCGCGGAGCCGCTGACTGCTCACCGCAGGCTCACGAAGGCCGAACTCAGGAGCCAGATACTCTCCCTGTTGGAGGAAGTTGGACTCCACCCAAGTCATGCCTACCGATATCCGCATGAGTTCAGCGGTGGTCAGAGACAGCGCATAGCGATCGCGAGGGCGCTGGCGTTGCGTCCAAAACTCATCGTGCTGGACGAGCCGGTTTCAGCTCTCGATGTGTCCATCAGGGCGCAGATAATGAACCTGCTCAAGCAGCTTCAGATGGACCACAACCTCAGCTACCTGCTAATCGCTCACCAGCTAGCGACCGTGAGGTACATGAGCCATAGGGTCGGAGTCATGTACCTAGGCAAGATTGTCGAGGAAGCAGATTCCCAGGAGTTGTTCAGGAACCCGCACCACCCCTACACAAGGGCCCTGATTTCGGCATCCCTCTCCTCGCGTCCCGGCGTAGAACGGGAAGAGATCGTGCTGACAGGCGAGGTGCCGTCACCCATCCACCCACCGCCCGGATGCACGTTCCACCCCCGTTGCCCCTCCGTTTTCGAACCATGCGCCGACGAGGTGCCGGAGTTGCAGTCGGTGGGTAAGCGTCACACTGTCACCTGTCACCTCTACTAGAGGACTTCTCACGGTAGCTGGCCCTCGCCCCTCCGCCGTGTTAGCTGGATTTCAAAAGCCCCGAGCCCTTGTTCCCCTCTTGGCGGTCTTCTTGCTGCTTAACTTTGCCTGCATTGGGGATTCACAGTCCGAATCTCCTAATGGTGTTGCGCCTTTCAAAAACATCGCCGAGGAAGCTCTGGGGAAGAATGCGTTCACCATCAACCGCTATCCCGGAGTGGCGATCTTCGACTACGACAGGGATGGAGACCTCGACTTCTACGTGACCCAGGAAGAGGGCGGTCCGAACCTGCTCTTCAGGAACGATGGGGGTGAGTCGTTCACTGAAGTCTCGGAATCTACTGGCGTGGCAGCAGTCGACAGCAACAGCACTGGAGTCGCCGCATGCGACTTCGACAACGATGGCTACCAGGACCTCTACGTAGGAGCCCATGGGCGAAAGGGGGATGGTCTGGGCTTCAGGTCGGCCTACGACCGTCCTGACCTTAGAGTCGCGACCACGGACAGGCTGTTCCTGAACAACCGGGACGGCACATTCACGGACATTACCCACTCCGCGTTTGGGGAGTCGACCAACATCAGGTCCGCGATGAGCATCGCCTGCGCCGACATCGACAACGATGGTTGGCTGGACATCTATGTCGCCAACAGGGCCGATTTTGACTTCGTGCGATTCACAGTGCCGCAGCACCACGGACACTACAACGCCCTGTACCGTAACAACGGGGACCTTACATTCAGCGACGTAACCGTGGACGCTGGGGTGAGAGGTCCCCAGATCACCATGCGCGCGCCGGACGGTCTGCCCATCCAGTTCAGAAACCCCATTAACGGGGAGTGGATCGAAGGGTATGACCCCCTACTAGTGGACCGAGACGGTAACCGTGTCGGCGATCCCGTCGGGCAGACTTGGGCGACACTCTTCTTCGACTACGATGATGACGGGGACCCCGACCTCTGGGTAGCTGACGACGGTGACAGGTTCAAGCTGTACCGGAACGACTCCACTCCGGATGGCATCGCTTTTACGCAGGTCGCACCCGACATGGGCATCGACAAGGTCGGGCAGTGGATGGGATTCGCGCTCGGTGACTACGACTCCGACCTCGACCTAGACGTCTTCGTCACGAATATTGGATTCCACCCGCTTACCCGTAGGCCCGCCCCGATACCTGGGGCCGACTGCGCGTACTCTGCGCAGTTTGCGTGGGGCACCTGCTTCCACCTGCTACTTCGAAACAACGCCAATGGAGCCAGCACCGATGAATATGACTTCACGGAAGTTGCTTCTGTGACACAGGTCGAGCCGAGTGCCGTAATGCCGCCTGTTTCCCTCGATCCGGCCAACATCCATCCGGCATGGGAAGCTCCGCAGGGACTTGCCGCATACGACTTTGGATTCGGTGCAGCATTCTTTGACTTCGAGAACGACGGCGACCAGGACCTCTACTGGCTTGGCTCATTGGTCTCTCGTGGCGAAGGTCCGGGCGGACTCTTGTATCCCGGAGCGGGTCGCCTTTTGATCAATGGGGACTCTGGCTTCGAAGATGCCACGGTGGAGGCTCACCTGCTGGACATTCAGGACGTCGACTACTCAGTTATCGACCCTGAGAGTGGTTCGTTCGACCCATTCGCCCAGCGCATCGGCCCAGAGTTTCACGAGAATGGCAAGGGCTTGGCGAAAGGCGACCTGAATGGCGACGGTTTCGTCGATCTGATTGCCACCAATAGCAGCGGCGACATCAAGGCCGACCGGGGCATCAGGTTCGTGAAGGGGCCTCTGTTCGTCTGGATCAACGGCAACGGCGAAAACAACTGGCTCACTCTCAGGCTGCGGGGAGCAACAGCTTCAGGCGAGGCGGGCAGCAACGCGGACGGCATCGGCGCGAGAGTGTATGTTACGGCTAACTTGGACGGTGAATCGGCGTCCGCACAGGTCCAAGACGTACTTGGAAGCTCCAGTTACCTATCGATGAACAGTACCGATTTGACGTTTGGAGTGGGCGAGGCGGAAAGCGTTGACAAGATCGTGGTCAACTGGCCAAGCGGTCGAGTGCAGACACTCGAGGACGTCGACGTGAACAAGGTGCTCGTCATAGATGAGGCGGTCGAGTAGGCAGCGGGGATTCTGTGGCCCTGGCGTTTTCGCCGTGCAAAACGACTTTTGTGAACGCAAGTTACGTTCTAACTTGGGTCGGCGCTCCCGAAGTGGAAGTACCACCAAGATCGCACGATACGAGTCACGAGTACGATACACAAGCCAGCCGCAATCCCCACAGGCACAAAGAAAATGCTCAATGAAAGCGCGCTGATCAAGATCGTAAAGTCGAGCGTGCCATAGGGAAGGTCAAGCCTATTCAGGACGAGCTGGTAGGTAATCAAGGAAGCAATCAGGCCGCCAATTGTACCGAAGAGGTAGTAGGCTTTCTTCGTTGTAGGTCGCATCCGTTGAGTGATCTGAATGTCTAGCCCGAAGGTCGGCTTGGCCGTCTCGTAATGCAGTAAAGAACCGCTGCAATTCCCCATGCAGCGGCGAACGTCGCCAGGGCGGGAGAGTAGCTTCCTGTCTGGTCGAACATCCACCCGGCGTACCATGGCGCGAAGAACGTGCCTATGGTGTCGAACGCCCTCATGATACCAGTAATCGCCCCGTAACTGCGTCTGCCGAAGTAGTTGCCGATAGCAACCCACTGAAGGACCACTGCCCCCTCGTAAATCGCCAGCAGCACCACAAATGGGTACAGTGTGCGTACGCCATCAGTCTGGATCAACAGCACGCATCCGGCGACCGCAGCCACCAGCCCACTCACAATCAGCGGCTGGAAGCTCAGGCGCTGCCCTGCCATACCAAGTCCGAGCCTGAATGGAATTGACATGAGGAAGTAGGCAGACACGAGGCCGGCGGCGAACTCTTCCTCCGCACCCTGCCATACCATCATCGGAATGATGTGAATCGCCAGTCCGGTCTCAGCAGAGATCCTGAGTGTGGACGCCGCGAGAAGGATCCAGAACGCCCGGGTTCGTACGGCCTCAGACAGGGTGAAGTCCGCCGACGGGACCGTCCTGCTGGAACGTGGAGCACTCTCTGACCTTGAATCCCTCTCTCGCTCCACTTCTTCTACTATGTTGTCTTCACCCGTTGGAGGGTTTGTTACTATCCTGGAAACGAGCAGGCCGATGACGAGAACCACTATTCCCGCATACACCGAGGTGGCCCGCCAGCCAAGGTTGTCTACCCCGACTCCAAGGGGGTAGACGAAGATGGCTCCACCTGCGGCGAAACCCGTTAGAAGTATGGTCATCGCCACCGCCTTTCGGCGGATGAACCATCTATTGACGGCCGTGAGAAGCGTCTGCCCAAATCCGAAGCTAGAAGGGACGGACACCAGAAGCAGGTAGGCCAGAAGGAATGCGATGTAGTTGTTGATGAGTGTAATCGCTATGAGGCCGATGCCCGACAAAATCGTCCCTGCCACGATGAGAGGACGAGCGCCGACTCGATCGACGAGCCAGCCATACAGCGGAGCGACGAGGCTCGTCTGAGCGCGTGCAAGTGTGAAGATCAGCGACGTGTTTGCGCTGGAGAGGTTGAGGTCCCTGCGAATCGGGCTGAAGAACACTGCGGCGCCGTGGTAGAGAATCCCGCCGGAGATGAGGGCCAGAATGGTCGTCCCAAGTAAGACCCACCAGCCCTGGTAGATGGACGCAAGCCTGCTCCGAATGTCCGGACTACTCCGCATCCTGTGGGACACTCAACTGTCGCTGTGGACCAACCCCTCTGTTAGTCCACCTTCTCTAGCGGGGCAATACTGGTCAGGAACCGCTTGACTCCACCGCCGTCTTTGAATGCGACGGTGGCCTCGAAGTCGGAGCTCTTGGGCTCACAACTCATCACAATCCCTTCACCAAAAGCCTTGTGTCGGACCTTGTCGCCGGTGACGAAAGGTGGGCCTCCAGCGGAGGCCGCGGGTCGACGCCGACGCGTCTGGGGGACTGCCGACCTTCCAGGCCTGCGAGCGCGAGCCGGCTCTGTGGCCGCTGTCGGCCGCGTGCGCCGGGTGAACTGGAATCCCTGATCAGGGCGCTCCCGCCTGGAGCGTTGCGGCGACTCCGGTCTGCGGCCAAGCGCTGTGGGTTCCGAGTCGTCCGTTCCGTTCCGCGGGGATGGCTGGGACTGTTCAGCACCAGCAACAAGCTCCCTCGGGATGTCGAGTAGGAATCGAGACGGAAGGTTGGGTCCGGTGCCTCCCCGGAATCCACGTCTGAACGCTCTCGTGAGATAGAGCCGCTCCTTGGCGCGAGTCATCCCCACATAGCAGAGACGTCGCTCCTCCTCCAAGCCGGCCTCTTCCTCCATAGACCTTGCATGCGGCAGGAGCCCATCCTCCATGCCGACCATGAAGACCACTGGATACTCGAGACCCTTGGCCTGGTGAAGAGTAATGAGCGTCAGAGCGTCAGGCACTTCATCCATGCTGTCCACATCGCTGACCAGGCTGACGCTTTCGAGGAATGCGTTGAGTCCTTCCGGCATTTCTAGCTCGGAGAACTCCCTTGCTGCCGTCTTGAACTCATTTATGTTGTCCAGCCGGTCCTCGGCCTGGTCATCTCGATCAATCAGGTACTTCCTGTAGCCTGTCCTTTCCAGCACTCGCTCGATCAGATCCACGAGACTGAGCTGACCAGCTTCGGTACGCAGGGTCTCGATCAGCTCCCTGAAGTCCCCGAGGGCGCGGGCTGCGCGAGTCGTAAACGGACCGGACACCAGGGGGCCGCCAAGCTCCGTCGAGGGGGATATGGTGCGAATGGCCTCGAAGGCAGACGTGCTCTGGTCCCTCGCGAGCCGGGCCAGTTCGTCCAGGGTCCTTGCGCCGATGCCCCTGGGTGGGAGATTGACGACACGCATCAGGCTCACATCGTCGTCAGTGTTGGCAAGCACTCGGAGATACGCGGCAACGTCCTTTACTTCCTGCCTCTGATAGAACTTCATGCCGCCGATTAACTGGTACGGGACTCCGTATCTTCTGCAAGCCTCTTCCAGCGCCCGAGACTGAGCGTTGACGCGATACATCACCGCAACGTCGCCAAGGCGATACTGGGCTGGGGCAGTGCCTTGAGACCTGGTCAGGAGACCGATCTCACGGAGCACCATCTGGGCTTCCTCCTGCTCGTCGTACCCTTCGGTTACGGAGATGCGTTCACCCGTTCCATTGTCCGTGAAAAGCTCCTTCTCGACGCGCTGTGTGTTCGCTGAAATCACCCTGGATGCCGCGTCGAGGATGTTCTGCGTGGAGCGGTAATTCTGCTCCAGGGCAATTACCTTCGCATCCGGGAAGTCCTTCTGGAAGCTGAGAATGTTCCTGATGTCTGCGTTGCGCCATGAGTAGATCGACTGGTCGGGATCGCCCACGACGCACAAATTCCGGTGCCCTTCGGCGATTAGTCGCGCAATCGCGTACTGGACTACGTTAGTGTCCTGAAATTCGTCGATCATGAATTGGGAATAGCGACCCTGGTACTTTTCAGCCACCTGCTCGTTGTCCCTAAGCAGTAGGAATGCCTTGAGAAGCAGGTCATCGAAGTCCACGGCATTCGACTGGCCCAGGAGCGACTCATACCGCTGGTAGACACGTCCAACTACCTCATCGAAGTAGCTGGCGGTGCGCATGGTGAACCCTTCGGCGGTAAGAATCTGGCTCTTGGCGCCCGAGATTGCCGAAAGTATCGCCCGTGGCGAGAACTGCTTGGGGTCAACCTCGGTCTCACGCATGCCGCGCTTGACCATCTCGAGTTGATCAGAGTCATCGTAGATGGCAAAGTTCCGGTCAAGGCCCACAGCCTCACCGTCCCGGCGGAGCATCTGTGCGCAGAAGGCATGAAACGTGCCGACTGTAAGTCTCTCTGACCCGTACGGAGCGACGGTCTGAATCCTCTCCTTCATCTCACGCGCGGCTTTGTTAGTGAAGGTGACCGCGGCGACGCGGCTGGGAGGGAGTCCAACTACCCGCAATAGATAGGCGATTCTGTAGGTGATGAGTCGAGTCTTTCCGCTTCCCGGGCCAGCAACGATCAACAACGGTCCATCGATAGACTCAACCGCCTCGCGCTGTCGTTCGTTAAGACCTGATAGAAACTCGGTTGTCATACGCTAAAATCCTATTGTCGATTTTCCTGTCGGTCAGACAACGAACAGCGGTGCTTCCCTAGTGATCACGCGCTGCTCAGCCGCGACCGACTCGCGTAGATACTTGGGAACCGACACCATCCCGCGGAGCGTAATTCCGTCGAAGTACCGAAGCTGTCCCCTCACCCGGTCGGCAATCCTGGCGTCAACGTCCTCCGGAAGCAGGTTGGCCGGGTCGTCTCGGAGAGATCCGATCACGAAGCCCCACGTCGATCCAAAACTTGGCACAAACGTTTCCGACAGCGTGACAATTGGGAACACGCTAGCGACCGTGTTCGCCACGGCGGAGAAGCACTGTTCGTAGAATGAGGGGCCGGTCGGCCCGGACTGGGAGACCATGATTCCGCCGACGTTGAGTCGCTCTCTGACGAGGCTGTAAAACTCCTGCGTGAACAGGAGGTAGGCAGGTCCCGCCTCCAGGGGGTCTGGAACGTCGATGACTATTACGTCAAAACGCTCAGGCGTTGATTCAAGGTATGCCAGCGCATCATCGTGGATCAGCCTGACCCTCGGGTCGTCGAAGGCTCCCCGGTGATGGTTGGGAAGGTACTCGCGGCAGAGTTCCACGACCTTGCTGTCTATGTCCACCATCACCACACTTTCGACAGTAGCGTGCCTGAGCACCTCTCGAATGGTTGCTCCCTCTCCCCCACCGGCCACAAACACTGACTTCGGCGCACGATGGGTTATCATCGCCGGGTGCACGAGACCTTCGTGATAAGCGAACTCGTCCACCTCAGTCGACTGGGTCTTCCCGTCAAGCACAAGGCTGCGGCCAAACGCGGCTCCATCCTGCACAAGAACGTCCTGAAACGGAGTGCGTCCCGAAAAGTGGACCCTGTCGATCCGCTCAGCCTGGTAGAGATCCGGCGTTATCAGCTCGTAGTGCCAGTTGCCGTCTGGCGGGCCTTGCATCAGCGACCTGAACGTTCAGATCGCCGCAGGAGCTGACGCGAGAACGTCGCCTCTCTTGACGTCCGATATCGACGCGTCCTCACACTCGAGCATCTTGACTATAAGATCCGCCGCCCGAATCGGCGTAAGGCTTGCCCCGCACGTGAATATGTCGGCGGCTGCGTACGAGTGTTCCGGCCAGGTGTGAATCGAGATGTGAGACTCGGCGATCGCCACGATCCCTGTCACTCCGATCGGTCGAAACTTGTGAAACGTCTCCCCCACCACGGTTGCTCCGGCCTCTGTCGCAGCGGTGAGCACCACCTCGCGTATGTACTCAACATCATCAAGCAGTTCTGCATTGCACTCTTTCAGATCCAGAAGCAGATGCGTGCCTAGTGAATCCAACCAATAATCTCCGGAGCAATATGAGGAAGTTGCCAGCCTGGCAGGTTCGCATTATACACGAACGGCTGTACCTCCCGTCGAATTCACATCCAGTGTCGGCATGTCAGTACGGGTCGGAATCGTCCTCGCGATTTTGCTAACTATCCGTCAAAACTTGACCTAAACTATTGACGCGCCTTTGTATGGCAAGGGTTTAATCTTTGATACATCAGGGCAGCTAGATTGAACCTGGTGGGAAACCGATATGAACCTCTCTATTGAACAGGCTCGGTTTCGCGGCATAGTCCAAAAGCTGCCCGGAACCCCTACACTAACGACACGACTCCCGGTGAACATACCGCGCTCCGCGGTATTGCACCTAATGGGTCTGGCTCTTGCCTCCATCTCACTGGCGGTCATTCTCTTCAGGTTCAGTTCGTACCTGGAGACGCTTGGCAACTGGAGATACCTGGGCGTTGCTGCGGCCGAGTTTGCCAACAGCGCCATGATGATCTTCCCGACCCCAGCCTCCGCATACACGTTTGCCATGGGGGCGTCGCTGAACCCGCTTCTGGTGGGGTTGGTTGGGGGAGCCGCGGCGACGGCAGGCGAGATGATTGGATACAACATCGGCTTTCGAGGCAACTCGGTGATTGCCGACAAACCTGGGGTGCAGCGATTCAGCGCGTGGACCGAGCGGTGGGGAACCACGGCGCTCCTGGTCTGCGCATCCCTGCCTGTTCCATTTGACATTGCAGGCGTATGGGCCGGGGCTACACGATATCCCCTCGCGAGGTTCATCCCGATCGTCTTCATAGGCAAGACGATCAGGGCAACCGGTATAGCGCTTGCCGGGTACTTTGGCCTGGAGGCTGCCTCGGAGTTCATCGGCTAGGTGGCGAGGTAACACGGGCACAGGCATACAGGCGTCGGCCCGTGACGTGACTGGTGGAGGAACTTCGAAAACCTTCACCTTTACTTTGGCTGGAACGCTCATATAGCATTGACCCATAGGGGAGTCGACCGGCCCTTCGAAGGGGCGCGGCGACAGGATCCAAGATCCCAGCGCCCCTGCAGCAACAGGTTATCCATGACCGACTACCCTGACCTCGTTCAACAGATCTCCACTTGTGAGAAGTGTGGCCTTTCCCAAGGGCGGAACCGCAGTGTCCCTGGTGACGGCGCTCTCGACGCGGACATAATGTTCATCGGCGAGGGGCCCGGATACCATGAGGACCGGCAGGGACTGCCGTTCGTGGGACAGGCCGGCAACTTGCTGAACGAAATGCTTGCGTCCATCGGGCTTTCACGGCAGGACGTGTACATCACCAACATGGTCAAGTGTCGCCCTCCGAACAACCGTGATCCCTTCCCGGCCGAGCTTCGATCCTGCGCTCCCTACCTGGACGCGCAGATCGAGCTGATACAGCCGAAGGTGATCGTCACACTCGGACGATACTCTTTCGCGAAGTTCTTCCCCAATGAGTCCATCAGTCGGGCAAGGGGCAGGCCGCGCGATTGGCAGGACCTCGTGATCTACCCCATGTACCATCCCGCAGCCGCGCTGCACAATCCGGGCCTTCGCCCGGCGCTTCAGCGCGACTTTTCCGCTCTTCCCGAGCTGATCAGGGAGGTCGCTGAGCGACAGGCCACGGGCGAAGCGCCCAAGCAGGAGTCGGCACAGCAGCTCAGCATGTTCGAATAGAGGCCCATGCCAGACCAAACTCTACGAGTAATCCCGCTCGGTGGGCTGGGCGAGATTGGCCGTAACATGATGGTGTTGGAGTACGACGACGACATCATCGTAATCGACGCAGGCGTACTGTTCCCCGAAGATGACATGCCCGGGATAGATTTTGCCATCCCGGACTTCACCTACCTCAGGGAGAACCGGGACCGCGTTCGCGCCATTCTCATCACCCACGGCCACGAAGACCACATCGGCGCCCTTCCTCATCTCTTAAGGCAGATCGACGCCCCTGTTTATGCCTCCAGGCTCACGCACGGGCTCATCTCGGTCAAATTGCGTGAGCACGGACTACACAGGACAGCTAGGCTGAACATAGTAGAGCCCGAGAGACCCTTCGAAGTTTGCAATTCATTCAGCGCGGAGTACTTCCGGGTCTGTCACTCGATTCCCGACGCAATGGGGATCGCAATCACCACTCCGATGGGAGTCGCCATACACACGGGCGACTTCAAGATTGACCACACTCCAGCCGACGGCATTCCAACCGACTTCACGAGGTTAAGCCAGATCGCGGGAGAGGGAGCCCTGCTGCTCTTCTCAGACTCCACCTACGCGGAGGTAGAAGGCTATACAGAGTCGGAGCAGGTTGTGGGTGATGCACTTGACCGCGTAATAGGTGATGCTCCCGGACGGGTGATGATCGCCACCTTCGCCTCGCTGATCTCGCGCATCCAGCAGATCATCGACGCTGCGGTCAAGTACGACAGAAAAGTGACTGTTGTCGGCCGCAGCATGGTGAACAACGTCAAGATGGCCACTGACATGGGGTACCTGGATGCGCCGGACGGGACATTGGTACCAATGTCCCAGGCAAGACAACTCCCTCATGAAGAAGTCGTGATCGTCGCCACGGGCAGCCAGGGCGAGCCTACATCCGCGCTGGTCAGGATCGCAAACGGGCGACACAACGACGTCGAGATTGTGCCGGGAGACACCGTAGTCCTGTCCGCATCACCCATTCCCGGCAACGAGACGGTCGTCGCACGCACGATTGACAATCTGCTGAGGCAGGGAGCCCAGGTCTTATACAGCCGAATCTCGATGGTGCACGTGCACGGCCATGCCTCGCGGGAAGAGCTCAAGATGATGTTGAGCATAGTGAGACCCAGGTACTTCGTGCCGGTGCACGGCGAATACAGGCACCTGGCACAACATGCGGCCATCGCGTCTGACATGGGCATTCCAGCCTCGCGCATTTTCGTCCTCGAGGATGGAGACGTGTTGGAGGTGGACAGGGAGACTGCGGGCGTTCTGGGAACTGTCCCGGCGGGTCATGTGTACATCGACGGCAGGCGACTGTGGGATGCAGACAGCTCGATACTTACCGAGCGTAGAAGGCTCGGAAGGGACGGCGTTGTCACTGTGACAGTTACACTGAGCGCCAGAACAGGGCTGCTCTTGACCGACCCGGTTGTAGGGTCTTACGGCTTTGTGGACGTCGACGATACTGACACTGTTTTTGAAAATACTTCAAAACTGGTTTCGTCGTTCCTTGAAGATCCGGACAACGACGGTCTAGATTTGGAACGGATGAAGTCGCGGCTGACGAGGTCAGTTGTGGACTTCCTGTACGGCGAGACACGCAGGAGACCTACGGTACTGACTGTGATCGAGCAGGTGTAGCCAGTATCGTTCGCGCCCTGAGACTTGGCAGCGGCATTGCACTGTCAGGCTAGTCTGGCCGTCCCAACATCCAGACTAGCCACCTGTGAGGTCCTGCCACATGCCAAGGTCCAAGTCCGGGAACGCCTCAGACGGAGCCGGACATTCGAGCCTAACCTTTCTGACGATCTTCGCCCTCGTCGCAATTGGCGGGGTCGCAATTGCCGGATTCCTGTTCCGGCAGACGATTTTCGATGCTCTCAACGGAGCCCGTGATCAAGTGTTGGCGACCGTTGGGCTGGGATTCATTCCAATCGCACTGTGGCTCAGCGCCTTCGTGGTGGCGCTTGTGTTCAGAAGAAGCGCACTTGGCCAGTTCAACCTGTGGCTGGCTTCTGCGGCAGTCGTACTTGCGATATCCGGCACTCTTTCGTTCTTCAGGCCGTTCGATGGCGCGCTTGGCTGGTTTACGGGTTATGGATACTCGACACTTGGAGGAAGCTTAGGCGACGCAGTGATCGGCAGTCCGAACTGGCTCGGCCTGTTGCGCGTATCCGCGCTGGCTGTAGTCGCATGTGCAATCGCCTTGCCCTTTCTTGCATTCTTGGTGGGTGGTGCCATTGCCCAGGGGCTGGCTCTCGCATACCTAACTACGTTAATGGGGGTACGCTCACTCTTCTCCAGAAGACAGCCCGTTGAGGAGCCAGCCGACCTGCCGCCAATTGCGGATGCTGCGGTCCCACCCAGCTTCATTGTTGACCGATATGGCGCTGAGACCAACCCGTACTCCACCTCGGACGATGGTCGAGATGATTCCCAAGAGTCTTATGACGAAACTGCAGCGGTCCCATCATTCTTGTCCTTCAGAGAAGACCCCGAGGATAGTGCGCGCTCTTCACGCACCATTTTCACTGTGCCAGACGATTGGTCCCGCACTGAAGCGGACGGCGACAGAGACGCGGGTGGGACCTCGTTCGATGACTACGAAGACAGGTCAGAGCCTGTTCCTACCCCTGCCTTTGCGTCGGCAAGCCTGGAAGCGGACTCTGGAGATGGATTGGACTTCGCCAGTTCGTTCGATCCGGATCCCCCTGTGGTCCAGGAACCGGCATACGCTCCGGCTGCCGAGGAAGTCGCGCCGCCAGTCGTTCCGGCGCCTGCACTCGCCGCACAGGACGCTCCGGCCGCGTCCTCTCCTGCCCGCAAATTCCTGTCCCGCCTGACCGGCGGCGGGCTGATGTGGCAACGACCAAGCATCGACATGCTAAGACAGGCTCCCGAAATGCCAATTTCGTCCGAGGAGCTTAAGGATACAGCCGAGACGATTACCCAGACCCTCGGAGAGTACGGCGTCGAGGTCGAAGTGGGACACGTAAGGCCCGGCCCGACGGTCACGATGTACGGCCTGGTCCCCGGGTGGATACGACGATCGCGGAACGTCAAGCAGTTGGACAAGGATGGGACTCCTCTTCGGGACGAGTCCGGACGCCAGATTACCAAGCGCGAAGAGCAGAAGACGCGGGTAAAGGTCGACAGCATCCTGGCTCGGGAGAAGGACCTGGCGCTTGCGCTCCGCACACCTTCGATCCGTATCGAGACACCGGCCATGGGAAAGTCCCTCGTTGGCATCGAGGTCCCAAACCCCAATCCCAGCCTGGTAACTCTGCGAAACGTGATGGAGAGTCGTGAGTTCCAGAAGCTCCGCAAGGACGCCCATTTGCCGGTCGCCCTTGGACGTGGGAGCGGTGGCGAGGCGGTCTCCTTCGACCTTGCAAAGATGCCTCACCTGCTCGTCGCGGGTGCGACAGGCAGCGGCAAGAGCGTCTGCCTGAACGCGATCGTCTCCTGCATCATTACCGAGAAGACACCGGCAGAGGCGCGCCTGCTGCTGGTCGACCCCAAGAGAGTAGAGCTCACACCTTACAACGGGGTTCCGCACCTGATGGCTCCCGTCGTCGTGGAGACCGACACCGTAGTAGGTTACCTGAAGGGCTTAATCCGGGAGATGTTCGACCGGTACCGGCAAATGGAAGAGGTCGGCGTCCGCAACATCGAGGCCTACAACAAGCGGATGCCCGACAATATGCCGTACCTGTGCGTGGTGATCGACGAGCTCGCCGACCTGATGATGACCGCATCATTCGACATCGAGCAGTCACTTTGCAGGCTCGCCCAGCTTGGACGTGCCACGGGGATCCACCTCATAATCGCTACCCAGAGGCCGTCTGTGGATGTCCTGACAGGCCTCATCAAGGCGAACTTCCCAAGCAGAATCAGTTTCGGTGTCACATCCCAGGTGGACTCGAGGACGATTCTGGACAGCGGAGGCGCTGACAAGTTGCTTGGCCGTGGGGACATGCTCTACCTCCCGCTTGACGCCTCCAAACCGGCACGAGTCCAGAGCGTATTCATCGGTGACGACGAGATTGGGGACATTGTGAACTTCTGGAAGTCGACCCCCTGGCCGCCGCTCCGGGAGATCGACCTGCTGGGCGGGGAGGAACTGGACGAACATGGGAATGTCCCGGAAGACGACTCGCCGGACCGCGACGACATGTTCAACAAGGCGCTCGAGCTGGCCCAGTCCCATCGAAAGCTGTCGACTTCCCTGCTTCAGAGGCGGCTTCGCATAGGCTACCCACGCGCCGCGCGCCTGATGGACCAACTCGAAGAAGAGGGCGTTGTAGGACCCAGTGATGGCTCCAAGTCGAGGGATGTTATAATCAATCAGACCTAGACCCTGACAACACGATTCGGAAGTATGCATTGGTCCAGAACTTAGCCAACCTGGTCAACTCCGTTGCCCGGCCGAGCCAAGACGACGACGAAGTCGAAGCCGACCGCGAGCAGTGCATTGTTTGCGACCTGGACCTGGGAGATTCTGAGTTCTTCGAAATCTTCAGGGTGTGTCCGCAGTGCCGCTTCCACTACAGCATGAGTGCTCGTGAGCGGATTGACTCGCTAGTGGACAGCAACAGCTTCAGCGAGTTCAACCGGGCAGTCGTCTCCCTCGACCCTCTATCGTTTGCCTCTGGGCAGTCCTACAACAGCACGTTGTTCCAAGACCAGCGGAGGACCGGCCTCTCGGAGGCTGTCGTGACCGGCACTGCAGCTATCGCCGGTACCCCGACCATGCTGATAGTCCTGGACTTCGGTTTCATGGGCGGCACCATGGGGTGCGCCGTCGGAGAGAAAGTCACGCTCGCTTTGGAACGGGCAGTCAAACGCAATCTTCCTGTGGTCGCGATAGTCACGAGCGGTGGCGCGAGAATACAGGAAGGCGTGCTCTCGCTGATGCAGATGGCCAAAACCGCCGCGGCTGCCAACCGGCTGAACGAATCAGGGCTGCCGTTCATAGCCGTCCTCGCCAATCCAGCGACCGGCCACGCCTACGGCAGCTTCGCAAATCTTGCGGACATAATCCTCGCGGAGCCTGGCTCCATCGTAGGGTTCTCGTCACTCAGGGTGATCAAGAGGGCGAGCGATGAACCCCTGCCAGTCGGGGCACACTCGGCAGAGTCCCATCTGGCACATGGGATGCTGGACGCGGTCGTGGAACGAACTGAGCTCAGGACCATCATCGGAGTCCTGATCGAACTCCTGGGCTCCAGGTACAGGTTTGACAGCGGACACGAAGGCTCAAGGCCGCAAACCCATATTGCGAGGCCAGAGGCGTGGACTTCGGTGCAGATGGTACGCCACAGCGCCCGTCCTACGTCAGCCGACTATCTCTCCCGGATTCTCACGCAGTTTGTCGAGTTGCATGGAGACCGCTCATATGGCGACGATCCGTCAGTCATCTCCGGTGTTGGACAGATTGCCGGTCAGACCGTAGCTGTAATCGCTCAGCAGCGCGATGCACACTCTGACACCGATCTGGAACATCAGGGCGAGAGCAGAACAGCGCCTGAGGGATTCCGCAAGGCCAACAGGACAATGGACTTTGCAGCCAAGTTCTCGCTGCCACTGATCACTTTGATCGACACATCGGGGCCCGACCTCAGCGTGAGCGCCGAGGAGCGCGGGCTCGGAAACACCATCGCCACTGCAATGGCAAAGATGTCCGGCCTCAACGTACCCACGATCTCAGTGGTCATAGGTCAGGCGGGCAGCGGAGGCGCGCTCGCTCTGGGAGTAGCCGACAGCACGCTCATGCTGGAGAACGCGATATACACCGCTGTGTCCCCTGAAGAGGCCGCTGAGGTCATCTACCAGGACGCGTCGAGGGCGGAGGAAGTTGCTCCGTCGATGCGGCTGACCGCTCACGATTGCCTGGAACTGGGAATCATCGATCAGATAGTCGCGGAACCGCCCCACGGCGCGCATTCGGACCCGGATGAATCCGCGCGGACGCTGGGCAGAGCCATAGTCTCGGAACTAGCCAGGCTGCAAGGGCGACCCCCAAAGAAGAGGGCAAACGAGCGCTACGCGAAGTACCGGAGCATGGGTGTGTACAGCTCGCAGATCAAGGCTACCTTCGCCAAAGAAGTGAACTCAGTCCAGAACCTCATCAAGGGTGGACTGAACAAGATCAGACCCTTCGGGCGCCAGCGGCGAGCTGCCGATAGCGAGGGCGCGAGCAATCAGTCCGGCGTTGATGTGTTCTACGGCGCGGACGACTAAGGCGACTTATGGACTCGGTCTGCGGTGACAAATCTGACGACTGAGCAGGAACTCCTGTCAGTCCTCCGAGACCGGAGCGCCTCTACTGCAACATTTCGTAGCGCGTCCGACCGGCTCGCGCGTCTGATCTCAGCCAGGTTCCTTTCAAGACTCGAAGAAAACGCTAGCCCAGGGACATGCTGCCCACGCGGTGTAACCAGCGATACAGAGGAGTATGCCGACGTCCTGATCGTACCCGTCATGCGTGCCGGACTGGCCCTCGTCCCTGCGTTCACAGAGTTGTTGACAGGGGCTCCGGTTGGAATGGTCGGTATACAGCGAGACGAGGATACGGCCGAACCCGGGCTGTACTATGAGAAGCTGCCGGATGTGCCACCCGCACGGGCACTGATCATCGACCCCATGCTCGCCACCGGAGGTTCGGCATGTCTAGTTGCGGGGTTGTTAGCCGGGCGCGGCTATGAGAGCGGTAACATCTATTTCGTGGGGGTTCTCGCCGCCCCTGAAGGGATGGACAGGCTTTCGCAGGTCATCCCACGCTCCAACATAGTTGTCGCCGCCGTCGACCAGGGACTCGATGACAACTACTTCATCGTGCCGGGACTGGGCGACTACGGCGACAGGTACTACGGATCGTAAAGAGGCGGACCCTAGAAAGTCAGCACGCCCCCGTGAGAACTTCGACGTGATTCGAAAGTTGAGATGTCATCGTCGTGCTCGAGCGTAAGCCCAATGTCGTCCAGACCATTGAGAAGGCAGTGACGGCGGAACGGCTCAACGCTGAACTCCGCGACGACTTGCTCGTCATCGTCCCAGACGCGCTCCGCTTCCAAGTCGACGTGCAGTCTATATCCGGAATCTCGCTCCGCGTTCTCAATGATCTGCTGAACGGTCTCCTCCGGCAGCACGATCGGCAGCAACCCGTTCTGGAAACAGTTGTTGTGGAAGATGTCCGCAAAGCTGGGAGCGATGACGACCTTGAAGCCGTACTGTCCTAGTGCCCATGGCGCATGCTCTCGGGACGAACCCGACCCGAAGTTGCGGCCTGCGACGATTATCTCTGCTTCCCTGTAGCCCGGCTGGTTGAGAATGAAGTCGGCCTTCTCAGTCCCGTCGTCGTTGTATCTCCAGTTGTAGAAGAGAAACTCCCCGAATCCGGTGCGCTCGACACGCTTCAGGAACTGTTTGGGGATGATCTGGTCGGTGTCGACGTTGACCCGGTTCATCGGCATTACCACGCCGGCAAATGTCTTGAATGCGTCCATTCCGTTCTCCCTTGTTCAGGATATGGTGTCAAGTAGTGCCCAGAAGTAGCTGGCTACCACTCGCGGATGTCGACGAAGTGCCCGGCAATGGCAGAGGCGGCGGCCATCTCTGGACTGACCAGATGCGTGCGTCCGCCCTTGCCCTGGCGACCCTCGAAGTTGCGATTTGAGGTAGAAGCGCAGCGCTCGCCGGGCTCAAGGATGTCCGGGTTCATTCCCAGGCACATTGAGCAGCCCGCGACGCGCCAGTCGAATCCAGCCTCAGTAAAGATGCGGTCCAGCCCTTCCTCTTCGGCCTGCGCCTTGATCTGTGCGGAACCCGGGACCACCATCGCGTACACACTGTCGGCGACCTTTTTGCCACGGGCGACCTCAGCAGCCAGCCGCAGATCCTCGATGCGAGAGTTGGTGCATGAGCCGATAAACACCCTGTCGAGTGCAATGTCCTGGATTGGTGTGTCAGGCTCGAGTCCCATGTAGTCCAGGGCTCTTTCTGCGGACTCCTTTTCACCCTCATCGTCGTAGGAGTTGGGGTTCGGGACTCGCCCCGTTACTGGCGCTACCATTCCCGGGTTGGTGCCCCATGACACGTGCGGCTCGATCTCTGAAGAAGGTATTACGACGACAGTGTCGTACTCAGCTCCGTCATCAGTAGTGAGCTTTGCCCACTCCTCGCAGGCGCGGTCGAATTCGTCACCCTGCGGCACCTGAGGCCTGCCGCGCATGTAGTCGAATGTAGTCTGGTCGGGAGCGACCATTCCGGCGCGTCCTCCGCCCTCGATGGACATATTGCAGACCGTCATGCGGCCCTCCATGGAAAGCTGCCGGATGCCCTCGCCGGTGTACTCGATCGCGTGCCCGGTAGCGCCGGCGACGCCAATCTTCCCTATGATGCAAAGAATCACATCCTTAGCAGAAACACCGGGGGGAAGCGGACCATCGACCCGAATCTCCATTGTCTTTGGCTTGAACTGACGGAGCGTCTGGGTGGCGAGCACATGCTCGACCTCAGACGTACCGATGCCGATTGCGAAGGCGCCGAATGCACCGTGCGTGGACGTGTGGCTGTCGCCGCAGACAATAACCTGTCCCGGCTGTGTTAGTCCTTGCTCTGGACCAATGACGTGAACGATACCCTGGTACGGGCTGAACCTGTCGTACAGGGTAACGCCGAAGTCGTTGCAGTTGCGCTCGAGGTGCTCGAGCTGCTGAGCGGCGATCGGGTCGGTGATGGGACGGCTGAGTTCCCATGTGGGCGTGTTGTGGTCCATTGTCGCAACCGTGAGGTCGGGACGCCGCACCTTGCGGCCAGCCATCCTCAACCCTTCGAACGCCTGGGGCGACGTCACCTCGTGAACGAGGTGCAGGTCAACGTACAGCAGGCTGGGCTGTCCCTCTTCCTCGCGTATGACATGGGCATCCCATATCTTGTCGAACATTGTCTTCGCGGTCATTTCAGTTCCTCTATGGCGATCTCTACTGGCTCGTAGTCGTCGAATCTATATTGCAATTCAATGCGTCACAGGTCGTCTATTGTCGGGGTTGGGAGCGAGGTCTGTTGGAATACACATGGGCCGACCTTAACGGGGTCGGCCCAAGTCTTGCTTAGTCTGTTACGGCGACGGATCAGCAACCGCGACTGACGCCTCGCTCGCGCTCACCAGCCGGTTGAGCGCGTTCATGTACGCCTTGGCGCTTGCGACGATGATGTCGGTGTCTGAACCTCTCCCTATGTAGACGCTGCCATCCGCCTCGATGCGAATAGTCACGTCTCCAATGGCGTCTATGCCCTCAGTGACGGCATCCACCCTGAACTCTGTGAGAGTGTTCTCGACGTGGACGATTCGATTAATCGCCTTGTATACCGCGTCCACCGGGCCTGTGCCCGTGGCAGCGTCGGTCATAACATCCCCGTCAGGGCCTTCTATGCTCACAGTTGCCGTTGGAACATCGTGATTGCCGGAGGAGACCTGCACGTGCTCCAGCTTGTATACGGCTGGGACATCCACTCGGCGGCGGCGACTCGACATCAATGAGACTAGATCAGCATCGCTGACCTCACGCTTCTTGTCGGCGAGGTCTTTGAATGCCTCGAACGCCTCGTCCAGCTCAGCCTGTTCCAGGGAGTAGCCTAGTTCCTCGAGGCGCGACCTCAGCCCTGCCCTACCGCTCAGCTTACCCAGAACAAGCTCATTGCTGGGCCATCCGACGGACCTCGGGTCCATGATCTCGAAGGTGCTGCGGTCCTTGAGGACGCCGTCCTGGTGAATTCCGGACGCGTGCCTGAAGGCGTTTGCACCCACTACGGCCTTGTTCGGCTGCACGGGGAAGCCTGTGATATCGCTCACCAGCCGGCTGGTGCGGTAGATCTGGCGGGTGTCGATGTTGGTGCCGACGTTGAACAGGTCGGGGCGAGTCTCGATCGCCATTATGATCTCTTCGAGCGCGGCGTTGCCTGCCCGCTCCCCCAGACCATTGATACAGCCCTCCACCTGGCGGGCGCCCGCGAGCACTGCCGCCAAGCTGTTGGCCACCGACATACCGAGGTCGTTGTGACAGTGAACGCTCATCACCGCGTCATCTATGTTGGGGACGTTTTCCCGTATCCTGGTGAGGCGGTCGTAAAACTCCGCCGGAATGGTGTACCCGACAGTGTCAGCGATGTTGACCGTATTGGCTCCGGCCTCGATGACCGCTTCAAGCATCGTGTACAGGTACTCGATGTCCGTGCGTGTCGCGTCCATCGGCGAGAACTCGACGTCGTCGCAGTACTCCTTCGCTCGTTCGACGGAGGCGACAGCCATGTCGAGCACCTGCTCGGGGTTTCGCCTGAGCTGGTGCATGATCTGAACGTCTGAACTGGAGATGAATACGTGGATGCGAGGCCTGGCTGCGTCCTTGATCGCGCCCCACGCGGCGTCCACGTCCGGTATGTAGCATCGAGCGAGGGAGGCAATTATCGGTCGTCGGACCTCGGCTGCGATCGCCCGGACGGCCTCGAAGTCGCCTGGAGAGCTGGCAGCGAACCCGGCTTCGATGATGTCCACACCGAGCCGGTCGAGCTGCTTTGCAATCTCCATCTTCTCCGGCGTGGTCAGCCCGATACCAGCGGACTGCTCGCCATCCCGGAGCGTTGTATCGAACATCATTACTTTTTCGTCTGGCATTTTCTTTCCCCTTGGGTGTCAGGAAGTAGTTCCGGATCTCTATCTGGCAATCGCTGTTCCAAGGGCAACGCAGTCCGCCTGACGCACGGTATTCCGGGCGCAATGGCGGACTACGTGTGTTGCCTCCGATCTGTTCATCTGCGGATCTTCTTTCCTACTAATCTGCATCTTTGAGGAATGACATCATTCCCCGGAGCTCCTTGCCGACTACCTCGATCGGGTGTCCGGCGTTCTCCTGGCGCAGGCGGTTGAAGGTCGGTCGGCCTTCGTCGTTCTCGGCGATCCACTCGCGAGCGAAGCTGCCGTCCTGGATGTCTGCCAGGATCTTCTGCATGTTGTCCTTAACCCGCTCGTCGATCACCACAGGGCCGCGAGTATAGTCGCCGTACTCAGCCGTATCGCTGACCGAGTAGCGCATGTACTCGAGTCCGCCCTGGTAGAACAGGTCGACGATGAGCTTGAGCTCGTGCATGCACTCGAAGTAGGCCGACTCGGGCTGGTATCCAGCCTCGATCAGTGTCTCGAACGCCGTCTTGACCAGTTCAGCTACTCCACCGCAGAGTACTGCCTGTTCTCCAAACAGATCAGTCTCGGTCTCTTCCTTGAACGTAGTGTTCAGAACACCGGCCCTGGTGCAACCGACCCCACGAGCATAGGCGAGTCCAATACCTGCGGCGTTGCCGGTCACGTCCTGGTGGATTGCCAGCAGGCCCGGCACACCCGATCCGCGGGTGAAGACCTCGCGCATCCTGTGACCAGGCGCCTTGGGAGCAACCATGGAAACGTCCACGCTGTCGGGCGGGACGATCCATTCGTAGTGAATGTTGAAGCCATGGGCGAACATCAGCGTCTTGCCGGGAAGCAAGTGAGGCAAGATCGACTCTCTGTAGACTTCCGCCTGGACATGGTCTGGGATGAGCACCATGATGACGTCCGATTCGCGTGCGGTGTCTTCAACCAGCCCGACCTTGAGCCCGTCAGACTCAGCGGTCTCCCAACTGCGACTGCCCTCGTAGAGTCCAACCATCACGTTCAGACCCGAGTCATGAAGGTTTAACGCATGCGCGTGGCCCTGGCTACCGTAGCCGATGACCCCGATTGTCTTGTCCTCGAGCAGCGACATGTCCGCGTCGTTCTCGTAGTAGATGTCAGCCATTTATTACTTTCCTTTTGAGTTGCTGTTACTTGGTATCGTTCATCGTGTCGACGGCGCGGGATACCGGTTCACACGCTGCCGCTCTCCCACTTAACCGCCGGTCTATCCGCGCGGACGCGACGGCGCGAGTCGCCTTCACTTGAACCGCGGCTCATTGCGACTACACCGGTTCTCATAACCTCCTGGACCTGGAAGCCAAATCCGGCGAGGTTGTCCACTAGGTCATTCACCTTGTTCGTTTTGCCAGTGACCTCGATAATCAGGGATTCGGGGGTGGTATCAACGATCTTGGCCCCGAATATATCCACAATGGTCTTTATCTCGCTGAACGGTCGCGTGTTCCACTTGACGCGGACGAGCGCGAGTTCGCGCCAGACGCTGTTGTCGTCATCTACGTCAACAACCTTAATCACGTCTATCAGCTTGTTCAGGTTCTTGGAGACCTGCTCGATAGTGCGGAAATCACCCTCGACCACGAACGTCATCCTCGACAGGTCGGGGATCTCGCTCGGTCCCACAGCGAGGCTTGCGATGTTGTACCCGCGCCGCCGAAACATGCTCGTGATCCTGTTGAGGACCCCTGGCTTGTCCTGTACCAGCGCGGTGATTGTGTGTTCCGGGCTTGTGCCGTTCTGTGCGGTGACCATGTTACGTGCGGGCCTCCTGCGGACGCGGCTCCTCAATCATCTCCCGTACTGACATCCCTGCCGGAATCATCGGGTAGACGTTCTCTTCCTGCTCCACCACAAAGTCGACGATTGCCGGGCCGTCGAAGGCCATTGCGTCCATTATCGTGGACCTGACCTGGGACTTGTCGGTAACCCGCGCTCCGAAGGCCCCGAAGGCCTCTGCCAACTTGACGAAGTCGGGATTGCCTGTGTAGCCGGTTGCGACATAGGAGCGTTCGTAGAAGATCTCCTGCCACTGCCTCACCATCCCGAGGAAGTTGTTATTCAAAATAGCTATCTTGACTGGGATGCGGTTCTCAACCATGGTCGCGAGTTCGCACATGGTCATCTGGAAGCCACCGTCACCGGCGACCGACCACACGACCTTATCGGGCCGACCCACCTGCGCACCCATTGCGCCCGGGACTTCGTAGCCCATCGCGCCTGCGCCGCCTGAAGACACAAGCGAGCGTGGCTCGTTGAACGAGTAGTGCTGCGCGGCCCACATCTGGTGCTGGCCAACACCCGTCACAATTATCGCTTCGCCGTTCGTGGCCTCGGAGATCTCCTTGATCACGAACTGGGGAATGAGCTTGTCGGTGTCCCTAACGAGCATCGACGGGTGGTCACGCTTCAGGTCTTCAATCCTGTTGAGCCAGTCCATCCGCGTCGAGGTCTGGACCCTCTTGTTAAGATCGACCAGCACCCTCTTGACGTCTCCCACGATGGGTACGTCAACGGGTATGTTCTTGCCTATTTCACTTGGGTCGACGTCAACGTGGATCTTCTTGGAACTCGTCGCGAAAGTCGACGTATTTCCAGTGATCCGATCGTCGAACCGCATTCCCAATGCGATGAGAAGATCAGCCTCTTCAATCGCGAGGCTGGCGTACGCCATCCCGTGCATTCCGGGCATACCGACGCAGAGAACGTGGTCGTCAGGGAAGCTGCTAATTCCAAGAAGGGTAGGAATCACGGGGATCTGCGCCTTTTCGGCAAGCTCCCGGAGCTCGTCATACGCCTGCGATATGATCACACCATGACCCGCAAGTATGACCGGGCGCTCGGCCTCGTTGACCAGGTTGGCCGCCCGGCGGATCATCCCGCTGTGGCCCTGGAGATTGGGCCTGTAACCCGGCAGGTCGATTTCATCCGGCCATTCAACTTCGACCTCTTCAGTGAAGACGTCCTTCGGAATGTCAACCAGTACAGGGCCTGGCCTGCCGGTGCTGGCGATGTGGAATGCTTCCTTAATGACTCCTGCAATCTCGGACGCGTGCATCACGAGGTAGTTGTGCTTGGTAATCGGGAGCGTAATTCCAGTGATGTCTGTCTCCTGGAAGGCGTCGGAGCCGATTGCGGCCCGTCCTACCTGCCCAGTAATCACTACCATGGGAACGGAGTCCATCTGAGCCGTGGCGATCCCTGTCACGAGATTAGTGGCGCCGGGACCTGAGGTTGCCCATGCGACTCCGGGTCGTCCGGTTACACGCGCATATCCATCGGCGGCGTGTGCCGATCCCTGCTCATGCCGTACGAGGATGTGCCTGAGCTCAGGGTACTCGGGAAGGATCTGGTATAGAGGCAGAATCGCGCCCCCAGGAAGACCAAAGATTACATCTACGCCTTCCCTCAGCAGCGCTTCACAGACTATCTGACCGCCATTAAGTCGCATGTTCTGTACCTCCCACGGTCTCTCACCCTGTAGGGCCGAGTACTGTGTTTCACATGCACATATATCAAAAAATCCCGTCCACACAAGGGACGGGACCTAATTTTTCAAACGGATACCCCGCGGTACCACCCAAGTTGTCCGGAGCATCGCTCCAGACCACTCTTCGGCTTTGTAACGGCGCCACACCGTCCGGCCCTACACAGGCGACTGAGGTGCATCGACTGACCACCCCAACCGTGGGACTGGTCCCTGTCCATTCTCACCCTCACCTTTCGGGCAGGATGCTCCCGGGCGAGTTCTCGCGGCCCTTGGCGCCGGACTTTCACCTAACTCCGGCTCTCTCGTGGCCAGTCTGCCGCGATACTACTCCCATTCGTAGCATTTATAGTCAAATTTATAGGTACGCTGGCAACCAATAGTAGCATTTAGCCAGAAAGAGTGTCAAAAGCCGGAGCAGTCCAGAACTGCCAGAATCCGAACGTTAACGAGCCCTTAATCCGACCCCTGGCAGGGCCCCCTCAACCACCCCTCCAGCCTCGACGACTGCCATGCCTCCGACGACCACGTACTCAATACCGGTCGGTGCCAAAGTCGGCTCTTCGTAGGTGGAGTTGTCGATTACCCTGTCCGCGTCGAAGACTACGATGTCGGCGTCCATGCCGGGTCTGATCCTGCCCTTCGATGCAAAGGCCGGCGCCCTGCTTTCGAGCCTTTGGGCCGGCATAAGAGAACACTTGGCCAACGCATTCCTGAGCGAGAGCAACTTTCGTTCACGAACGTAGCGACCGAGAATCAGGGAGTATGTACCCGACGTTCTCGGGTGGCCCTTGCCATTGCGGAGGAAGCCGTCGGTCGCGATCGCAGTCAGAGGACTCGTCACGGCAGTGTCGACGGCGTCCTGCGGCGTCGAGTGAACAATCACCATGCCGCCGGTTTCGCGGTACTCAGCGAAGGTGGAGGCCGTCAGGCGCTCGCCGGTGTCTGCCCACTGCAGGCTGTCGTAGCTGATGCCGTACTTGTCCTGCCATCCCTCGCTGAACAGCGCCGAGTCGATGGCGGTCATGCCTGCCGTGTAGGGGTAGCACTCGGTGGTTACGTCGAGGCCTTGCTCTCGAGCGCCCTGGATCATACCCAGCGTGGCACCCGTAGCGTGCAGTCCCGTGCTCTGAACGTGAACGATGTGCAGGGGTGCACCAGAAATGGCCGATGCAGCGATTACCTCCCCTGCCGCCTCGATGCCACTCATTGGTTCATTGTGACCTTTCCCACGGATGTGAACATGGCACGGCGCCCCGTACTTGGCGGCGACCCTGAATACCTCAATGGCCTCCCACCTGGAGCATCCCCGGGTGTAGTCGAGGCCGAATCCCACGGCGAGGGCGCCACTTTCGAGGCCTTTCTCGACACCATGCTTGATTTGGCCGAGTTCGTCAGGCGTGGCCTCTCTAAACGCCGCGTCGGCCACGGGAAGGAAATCGCCGGGGTCGTTCATTACATCGATACGGACAGGAATGTGCCCAGCACTGGCCCCGAAGTTTACGACCGCCTGTCCCTCACGCGCCGCGTACCAGGAATCTATGTCGCCTGCACCCACCTCGAGTTCCAAGGCAGTGGTCACACCATCGCGAGCCTGGGTGACGTAGTTCTCGTGGTCCTGACCGTGCGAGTGCAGGTCGATGAAACCTGGTGCGACGACCATGCCTGATGCATCTATGGTCTCGTCTCCCTGCAAGTCGGCGTCCGTTATGGACTCAATTCGACCACCGGACACTCCGACGTTCCGAATCGCGTCCAAGCCTGATTCGGGATCGATCACCCTTCCGCCTTTGATAACGAGACTGTGCGTCATAGTTGTTACCTTTCGTGGAGAGATTCCATTGGTAGAGAGTCGGACGTAATCGGCAGCGGGCGCTCGACGACCGTCCCGCGTCGGACATACAACGAGTAGGCACCTGCGCCGGGACTGGCGGCAATCACCTTGTAACCGTCTGATGTGAACGCGACCGCGCAGTCGTTGTCGATGGCAAGACCGTTACCACCCTTTCGTTTAAGCATGTCATGAAAGTCCTGCCTTCTCGGAACTCCCGCCGTGTCCCCGTTGTAGTGGGGACATGCGAGTCCGGGCAACAGGCCCATACCTGTGACGGCAATGTAGCTCCAGTCCTCTGGGCTGTAGAAAGACATCGAGTCACTGTGTCCGCTGTCGAACCAGCAGATCGCGCCTGCGCTCACACCGCAGAGAACAGCTCCCCGTTGGTACGCAGCTCTGAGCATTTCATCCACACCCAGGAGACGCCAGCGACGCATCATCTTCAGCGTATTTCCGCCCCCGACGTAGATGACGTCGGCCCAGTCGATCTTTTCGACTATCGACTCTCGTGAGGGCCTCTTGCCAAGGAGGTAGAGAACATCGGTGTCGCAGCCGTAGCTCTCGCGGTAGGCCCTATCAAAGCCTTCCCAGTTCTCGACCGAATCGCTGCTTGCCGTAGGAATGAACAGGGCCTTCGGACTTGGTGAGCCTGACAATCCAATGATCTCAGCGTCGATCGGTTGGGTAACGAGGGTACTGACGTCTCCGCCGCCTATCGCGACAATGCTTCCCATAGCGTTACTCCGTCGGTAGTAGATCTACTGGATGTCGAGTATGCCAGTCGGTGCGTTCCTGGAATGCCCTGCCCAGGGCAATGCAGATGTTTTCGTCATAGGCACGCGCCATGAACTGGATTCCAGTCGGCATCCCGTCGGAGTCGAACCCACTGGGGACCGACTGCGAGGGCAACCCGCACCCATTTCCGATCGCGCCGACAATGTCACCTGGTCCGCTCGTATTTCGCCTGAACTGCTCGCCGATGGGAGTCGCAGTTGTCAGGGACGTAGGAGCTGCAAACGCGTCGTACCTGGACATGACCTCGTCGACCTGCTTCGCCACAACGCCTCGGAGCCGAAGAGCGCGTACATAGTCCGTGGCGAGTATCGCCGTTCTGGAGTATGGACCGTAGTGGTCTTCAGGGGCGGTCAGTTTTTGTGGGCCGCCTTCACCCAGGAAGTCTTCGAATGCGCTGGCGGCTTCAACCATCAGTATCGTCCTGACTATTGGCACGTATGGCAGGTCCGGAAGAGTCACCTCTTCGACATCGGCAACATCAGACAATGCCTCTAAAGCAGCCTCGAAGTGGGCTTTCACTTCGTCCTGCGCTCCCTCGGTGACGCCTTTGGGAACACCCAGTTTGAATTTTCTGCCCATCCGAGCAGTGTCCAGGGTCGGGTCATAGTTGTATTCTTGTGGATATGTCGTGGGGTCGGCTGGGTCGGGCCCCGCTATCGCATCCAGCACTATTCCACAGTCGTCTGCGGTCAGGCACAGGGGGCCTAGCTTGTCGAGAGTCCAGCAGAGCGCCATTGCCCCTGCCCTGCTCACACGACCATAGGTAGGACGCAGCCCGGACAGCCCGCAGTTGTTGGACGGCGACAGGATCGACCCCCACGTCTCAGAGCCAATGGCGAATGGTACCAGCCCGGCCGCTACCGTCGCCCCTGAGCCACTTGATGAACCGCCAGTCCAGCGGTCTCTATTCCAGGGGTTGCGGGGAGGCCCTGTTAGCGATGCGTTCGGCTGATGGTAGCCCATACCACCAGCCAGCTCGATCATTGCGACCTTCGCCGCGAGCGGGGCTCCGGCAGACTCGAGTCTAGTGACGACGGTCGCGTCGTGGTCGAATGTCTGGTCCCGAAGTGGCTCAGCCCCCCACGAAGTCGGGATACCGCCAGATGTTGCCAGCAGGTCCTTGGCTCCCCATGGGATGCCACGCAGCAGACCTCCGTCATGACCAGCAGCGATATCGGATTCTGCCTGCCTGGCGGTCCCCAGCGCCCTCTCTCCTGTGAGGGTGACGACGGAGTTGTAGCTGCCTCCTAATTCGTCCAGCCGAGCCACGAAGCTCTCCGTCACCTCAACCGGGGAAACCTGACCGCTCTGGATCATGTCCGCCAGTTCTCTGATCGACTTGAACAGCAACTCGTCAGGCATGTTCATTCACCTCTGTACGGTCTGAACGTCGAGAACGGCTCGATGTCATTTGTCAGAGGGACCGACCTCAGAGCCTGTGTAAAGCCACGTAAGCCGAGTACGGACTGACGGACCTCGTCGAGCTGCTCATCGCTGAGCAGACTTCCATATCTCTCCTTTACTACCGCAAAGAGCAGTTCCTGCTCCAGTGATGTCTTGTTGTCACCTTCCAATCGGGCACCTCCCAGTTGGGTGCAATAGTAGCACGATGGTCACGTTGACGATGGGCTTTCGGCTATACTCGTTCCACCAACCGGCAACCTCACTTCAGGAGCCACAGAATTGACCCTGCGCGCGGGTATTTTCGGCTACCCGATAAGTCACTCGATCTCCCCGCCGATGCACCAGGCGGCATTTCTCCACGCCGGAATAGACGCATCCTACGAGGCCTGGGAGACACATCCCGGCGCACTGGCTGACGGCGTCGGTCAGCTACGTGGCGCCGATTACCTGGGCGCCAATGTCACCGTCCCACATAAGCAGGCGGTGATGGAACACCTCGACGAGATTGACAACCTCGCAAGGCGTATCGGGGCCGTCAACACCATCATCAACCGAGATGGCAGGCTGCTGGGTACCAACACCGATGCCGATGGGTTCATCACATCGCTCAAGATGCATGGCGAAATCGACCCCGCAGGACTCGGCGCAGTGTTGGTTGGCGCCGGAGGAGCAGCGAGGGCTGCGGCTCACGCGCTGGCCGACGCCGGTATTGGTACGCTAACAATCGCCAATCGCACTCCAGAGCGGGCACAAGCGCTCGCAGCGGAAGTGGCAGGACTCGGAGTCAAGACACGGGCAATCGGACTCTCAGACTCAGAGTGCGCTGATGTGTGCAGCGGAGCCGATCTACTGATCAACTCGACGTCGGTTGGGATGCTTCACGGTCCGGCTGAGGATGCATCCCCAGTTCCGGTAGGGGCAATTGGCGAGGGAAGCGTTGTGTACGACATGGTGTACAACCCGCCGGATACGCCACTGTTGACGGCGGCTGAAAATGCCGGAGCACGGGTAGTCGGTGGACTGCCGATGCTTGTGTACCAAGGCGCTGCAGCCTGGTCGCGGTGGACTGGGAGAGATGCCCCCGTTGATGTGATGTTCAAGGCTGCACGCCAAGCCCTGGGGCTGTAGCAACTCTTATTCGGAACTACTGACCTACAGAGTCCTAGATACACTCTCCCCGCGCGGCGTCCAATGTGTTGGACAATATGCACATCACCGCGAGGTTCTTTCAAATGAAACTCAGTTCAGGTCCAAAAGTGTACCTGGTCACCAGACCCTCAGTGGACTGGGAGCAGATAGCCGCCTTTCTACTCGACGAGGAGTTGCCTCCAATTCCAGACAGCATCCGGGCTGGCCAATCCGATGCGGAGGCAGTTATCGAAGTCTCGGCACGTCTCTGTTACATGAGCTTCGGACGAGGTCGAAGAGACATCGCCGACTTTATCTACAACCTTCTCAGTTCTAAAGACGGCTCTGTGTTCGAGCATGTCAACTACGGGTTCGTGTTCACCGGCGTCTCCCGCAGTCTCACCCACGAGCTGGTCAGGCACAGGGCGGGATTCGCCTACAGCCAGAGGTCTCAGCGATACGTTGACGAGACCGAAGGATCGTTCGTAGTTCCGCCCGCGTTGGCAGGGGAGAACGGCGAGGGGGCAGAGGCCCGTACCCTCCTTGAGGATGCGCTGGAGTCGGCATCCGACAGCTACGTCAAGTTGGTCGGGGAGCTTGAGTCCGTCCTGCCGAGAGACAGATTCGAGTACAACACCGACCGCCGGAAGGCCATCCGCCAAGCGGCACGCG
The DNA here is from genome assembly GCA_965116405.1 of Dehalococcoidia bacterium. Taxonomy (GTDB): domain Bacteria; phylum Chloroflexota; class Dehalococcoidia; order Lucifugimonadales; family UBA1123; genus VXRN01. The sequence continues at coordinate 2,609,934 of OZ220685.1, read as the reverse complement.
CCGTCCTGCCCAATGCAACAGAGACAAAGATCTTTGTTACAGGCAATGTGCGCGCATGGAGACACTTCATCGAGATGCGCGCGGCGCCGTTTGCAGACTGGGAGATTCGTTCGCTCGCACTCCAGGTGCTGGACCTCCTTCAGGAAGAGTCGCCCCTGATGTTCGGGGACTTCGAGGTTGAGGACCTGCCTGATGGGACCCAGGTGGCCGCACCGAAGTACTCGAAGGTGTGAATCGACAGCGGGGGGCGCAAGTCGCCCCTACGAGGACGCACAAGTCTGTCCTGACCCCTGGTAAGACGCCCTTGATCGTTCGATTGACGGTGAGTTTGCCCGTTGCTACACTCGCACCACTTTCGACCCTGGACGGACTATGAAATTCGGGATTTTCTACGAGCACCAGATTCCTCGACCCTGGAACGACGGCGACGAACACAGGCTGTTCAAGGAAGCCCTCGAACAGGTAGAACTGGCAGACCGTCTGGGCATCGACTACGTCTGGGAGGTCGAGCACCACTTCCTCGAAGAGTACTCCCACTCATCTGCGCCGGAGGTGTTCCTTGCCGCGTGCAGCCAGAGGACGTCGCAGATCAGGCTCGGGCACGGCATCGTGCTCATGCCTCCTGGCTTCAACCATCCAGCCCGCGTCGCGGAGCGCGTCGCCACACTCGACCTTGTGAGCGACGGGCGTGTCGACTGGGGCACGGGAGAGGCCAGCTCCCGCCTCGAACTCGAGGGGTTCGGTGTCGACCCTCAGCAGAAGCGGGAGATGTGGATGGAGTCGGTCCGGGAGACCGCGAGGATGATGGCGACCGATCTCTACCCTGGACACAAGGGCACCTACTTCTCGATGCCGCACAGGAGTGTTGTCCCGAAACCCCTACAGCGACCGCACCCGCCGATCTGGGTGGCCTGCTCCAACCGCGAGACAATCAAGCTCGCGGCACAGCTTGGAATCGGGGCGTTGACCTTTGCGTTCGTCGATGCTGAAGAGGCCAAACACTGGGTGGATGAGTACTACGACACGTTCAAGTCCGAGTGCCGCCCCCTTGGCCTGGACGTCAATCCGAACATCGCGATTGTCACAGGTTTCATGTGTCACGAGGACAGCGACACTGCGGTAGACCGTGGTCTCGAAGGGTTCCAATTCTTTGGGTACGCCCTCAGCCACTACTACCAGACCGGCACACACGTGCCGGGAAGGTTCGACATCTGGGAAGACTTCGTTGCCAATGGCCCGAAAGAACGCGGCCCTACGGGTTGTATCGGCAACCCTGAGGAAGTACGAAACACGCTGCGCATCTACGAAGACGCCGGGGTGGACCAGGTCATATTCATCCAGCAGGGCGGACGTAACCGGCACGAGCACATCTGCGAATCGCTCGAACTGTTCTCGAGAGAAGTCCTGCCGGACTTCAGGCAGCGTGATGCGGACCGACAGAAGACCAAGTCCGTGCAGCTCGCTCCATACGTCAAGGCGGCGCGGGAGAGGATCGATGAGGTCAGGGGGATGGAAGATGTCCCCGCGGTCGAGTCGTATCCGGTCCTCATGGAGAGGCTCGGGCAACCCCAGGAGCCGCAGGGACAGAATGGCTCCACCATCCTCGAACGTCTCGGTGCGCAGCCCGGCGACTGAACAGCAGAATAAGAGAGGTCCATCGAATGTCCATTGACCAGCTCGAACTGGTTGTCGCCTTACTCACAGCTCGCGAACGACCTCAGAACCCAACGGTTGAGGAGTACCGCGAGGGGTTCGAGCGTCTTTCGGACAGGGTGGGCGTGGGCGCCAAGACTACGATCAAGGAAGTTGATGCCAACGGCGTCGCTGGAGAGATGGTCACTGCCGACGGTGCGACTGAGGATACCGTCACGCTCTACCTGCACGGTGGAGGCTACGTAATCGGCTCTCCGAGGACCCATCGAGAGCTTGCGAGGCGGCTTTCTGTAGAGACCGGAGGCAGCATCCTGGTCATCGACTACAGGCTCGCCCCCGAGAACCCGTTCCCGGCAGCCGTCGAAGACTCTGTCTCGGCCTATCTCTGGCTGTTGGAAAGCGGGCTGGACCCCTCGATCCTTTCGGTAGCAGGTGACTCTGCCGGCGGTGGACTCGCGGTAGCAACCCTCGTCAGCCTGAAAGATCAGGGCATTCCCCTGCCCTCCTGCGGCGTGGCGATATCGCCGTGGGTGGACTTGGAGGTAATCGGCGAGTCGATGACAACTCGCGCCGACGTGGACCCTATGGTCCAGCGGGACGGTCTGATAACCATGGCCCAGACCTATCTGAATGGGGCCGACTCGAGGAGCCCGTTAGCGGCGCCGCTCTATGCAGACCTGTCGGGACTCCCACCACTGCTGATCCAGGTTGGAACGCGAGAGACTCTCTACGACGACGCGATTCGACTTGCCTGCCATGCGGTAGAGGCTGGATTAAAGGTCACCTTCGAGCCGTGGGACGAGATGATCCACGTGTGGCACCTCTTCGCACCATTGCTCGATGAAGGTCAGCAGGCCATCGAACGGATCGGAGAGTTCATTCGAAACAGCATGCGCTGAGGCGGAATACGGGTGAGCCCGATGTCGTCGCCGACATCCAGTAGAAGCCGAGCTCAATCATTCTGGCTCAGCTGGCGACTGGCCATCCTGGGCACAGCCGCTGGCGTTCTACTCCTGTATGTCCTCTATCTCGCGCGCGGGGCGCTGTTTCCGTTCATCGTCAGCATAGTTCTGGCCCAGCTCCTCTTCCCGCTGGTAGCCGCAGTTGAGCGCAGAATTCCCAAGCGGGACAGGTTCCCCACCCTCTCCAGGATAGTTGCAATCGCGGTCATCTACATCTGTGGACTCGCGGGGATCGCAGCGCTCCTGGTCCTGACCGTTCCTCCCATCTTCCACGAGTCGCAGGAATTTGTGGACACCCTTCCCGGCATCTATGAGAGAGCCCATGCTGGAGTTGAAGTTTGGTCCGAGAACGCCATCGAGAGGATCCCGGATGAGCTGCGTTCAGAGTTGGAGGGCCTGATCGCCGCTGGCGGTAATGTGCTCGCGTCAGCCCTCCAGGGACTGATAATCAGAAGTATTCGAGGAGTATCTAACGCTCTAACCGTCATCATAGGACTAGTGATAGTCCCCTTCTTTCTGTTCTACCTGCTGAAGGACCGCCAGGAAGTAGTCGGAGGCGCTCTCTCGATCCTCTCCCCACGTACTCAGCAACGAGTCTTCGATGTACTTCAGCTTGTGAACAACGTAGTTGGCGCATATGTGCGCGGCCAACTGTTGAGCGCCACTGTGGTTGGGGTGCTGGTGTTCATCGGTCTGACGATTCTTGGCGTAAAGTTCGCGGTCATACTTGCGATAGTGGCCGGGCTCTTTGCGCTGATTCCTATAGTTGGTGCAGTCCTGGGCGCGGTGCCGGGCATACTGGTCGCGCTTGCCAGCTCTCCCCAACTTGCACTGTGGGTCGCGCTCGTTTACATAGTAGTCCAGATATTCGAAAGCAATGTTATCGCGCCGCGGATTCAGAGCAGGGCCGTGCGACTGCACCCCGCTATGGTGATGATCGTCCTCGTCTGCTCCAGTGAGGTTGCGGGACTGTGGGGTATGGTTGTAGGAGTACCGCTGACGGCAGCGGTGAGGGACGTGTTTCTCTACTTTCATCGGACGTGGAGCTCCGAATCTGCAGAGTTAGCGTCCGGCGATTCTGAACGGACGGATGACTCAAGTGAGTTTCCGCGGGGCACCGAACAAGAGCAAGAGTCAACGGAGGAAGAACATGAGGTGGATTAGATACCAATATGGCGGGACCACCAGCTACGGAATAGTAGAGGACGACAGCGTCGAGGAGGTGTCAGGGACGCCGTTCGGGGCACATGCTAGAACAGGGCACACTTTCCCTCTCTCAGCGGTACAGCTGCGCATTCCATTTGTCCCCGTGACCTTCTATGCGGCCGGGGTCAACTACGAAGAGCACGTGCGTGAAGCAGCTGAGTTGCTGGGGCGGGAGCCAGATCTACCCGCCAAGGCCGACGTCGGGTACAGGGCGAACAACGCCTTGATCGCGCACGGCGAGTCGATCGTCATACCGGCCGACGCGACGGAGCAGGTCCAGTATGAGGGCGAACTCGTGGTTGTCATCGGCAAGACTGTCAAGCACGTCTCCGAGGACGAGGCGCTCGACTGCATACTCGGTTACACAATAGGAAACGACGTCAGCGAGCGTACATGGCAGGCCGGAGACCGGACCCTGTGGCGGGCCAAGAACACCGACACATTCAAGCCGATGGGGCCCTGGATTGAGACTGACATTGACCTCGACAGCCTCCAGACTACCGTGAGAATAAATGGCGAGGTGATGTCACAGTTCCCCACCAACAGCATGATCTTCGGCGTGGCGCACTACATCAGCGAGATGACACGCTACCTTACCCTCTACCCCGGCGACATGATCTGGATGGGCACGGATGGGGCCACACAGAACATGAAGGCCGGCGACACAGTAGACGTGGAGATCGACGGCATAGGCACGCTAAGCAATCCAGTGGTCGCCGAGGAGTAATTTGGAGGCGATGGGCTGCAGCCGATGCCTGTGGATTGTGTCTCCCGGTTCGGATACTATTCACCACCAAGTGCGAAGAGCACTTGACGAGTAGACCTCTGGGGGAGATTACGATGGCGACCATAAACTCAGTACTTGGACCGATGGATACTGCGGACCTTGGATTCACGCTGTCCCACGAGCACGTCATTGTGACGTCGGCGGGCATCCAGTACGTCTATCCCGAATTCATAGACCGCGAGGGCACGATCGCTCGCGGCATCGCCGATCTGAAGACCGCCCACTCTGAGGGCGTGCGGTCGATCATCGACGTCACCACGCTCGACCTGGGTCGGGACATTCGCCTCATCGAGCAGGTATCGAGGGAGTCCGGAGTCAACATCATCTGTGCCACCGGCACGTGGCGGGATATCCCTCGCGTGTTCTGGACGGCGAGCCCCGACGTGGTCGCCAGTCTCTACCAGCGCGAGATCGAAGAGGGCATCGAAGGGACCGGAATCAAGGCGGGCATCATCAAGGTCGCCAACGACATGGGAGGAGTGACCCCGGAGGGCGAGATCATTCTGCGTGCCGCCGCCCGTGCCCAGAAGGCGACTGACGTGCCGATCTCGACCCACACGTGGGCACCGGAACGTGTCGGCGAGCAGCAGGTTCGGATATTCGAAGACGAGGACGTCGACCTGAACCGGGTATATGTAGGTCACAGCAATGACACCACGGACACCGAGTACCTGATCGGGCTGCTCGAAAAGGGCGTCTGGATCGGTCTCGACAGGTATCCGGGACGAAAGACGGAGTTAACACCGGACTGGGAAGGCAGGACCGAGACGGCGTGGAAGTTGATTCAGGCCGGATGGTCGCGACGTATCATGCTGGGGCACGACTGGTCCGTCACCCTGAGCATTGCCAGCCAGGAGATGCAGGAGCAGCGACGCCGGCACAATCCTGACGGCTACCTGTTCATCACGCGACGCGTGGTCCCCAGGCTGAAGGAGCTGGGTGCAACCGACGAGGACATCAACAACATCTTCGTCGACAATCCCAGACGATTCTTCGAAGGAGAGAGTTAGACACAAACGAAGGGGCCACTGCAGAGCAGCGGCCCCTTCTACTTTGGAGGTGTTCCGAGGAACACCTACCCGGAGCACCTCCTAAAACTACTATCCAACGCGCAACCTCCTTTCCAGGGACACTTCCATAGGCTGTCAACCACCACCTCCCGGTTCCCTGGCCGCCATTATAGCCGCAGTAGTCAAGGTAGGAAAGCGGAGGCACTATCGACATGATCGGATATATGAACGGCGTCATCATCTGGACTGAGGACCTGCCACGGCTGCGAGAATTCTACTGCGAAACGCTCGGGCTCAAGCCTCACTCGGACCGCGACTACTTCGTGTCGTTCAAGTGGGGAGGGCTGCGTTTTTCTATCGGCAGCCACGATGGCGTCCACGGGCAGTCCCGCGATCCCTTGAGGATCATGGTCAACTTCGACATCGATGACATTCACCAGTTCCACGGTGAGATGACCGGGAAGGGCGTCGAATTCATGCGTGTACCTGAGAAAGAGCATTGGGGAGGGTGGGTAGCGTCGTTCAAGGATCCAGACGGAAACGTCATACAGGTGCTCGAACAGCCGCCTGAGCGACGGGGTCAACAGGTACCAGGGACCTGAACGAGCTATGTTATTTTGTCGCGTCGTGCCAGCTTGCGCCCGGTTGCCGCGTGATATTGAGCCAAATATAATGCCGCCAATCGACACGGTCGAACCTCGGCCGTATTCTATGAGGGTTGACTATGCAAATCGGAGTCGGACTCGACCCCACTTTGGGTCTCAATTGGGAACAACAGCGCGAGGTCTCCAAAGAGGCCGCCAGACTTGGTTACACGAGTATCTGGACGCCGGAAGGCAACGGGCAGGACTCGTTCCACCTATGCGTGCAGCGCTGGCAGGCGACCACCGAGGTTGTCTCTGAGGGACTGACCACAGGCATCGCCGTTTCGCCAGTCATGTACAGGACGCCGCTGTCGTTCGCGATGGAAGGCGGGACTGTCAGCGACATCACCGGCGGCAAGTTCATCATGGGAATCGGCTCGGGCGGCGCCTACAGGCCTGCGGCGCGCGCGCAGCTTGGCGTCGGTCGAATGTCCGCACTTGCGTTGATGCGCGACTACTTGACTGTGGTCCGCGGCCTTGTGAACGGTGAGCGAGTCACCTACGAAGGGGAGACGACTACCCTGAAGGGAATGCGGCTCGCTATGCGTCCCTCGCCGGAGACTCCGGTGTACCTTGGCGCGCTCGGCCCAAGAATGCTCGAAATGAGCGGTGAGCTAGCCGACGGCGCGAGTCTGAACTGGTGTACCCCGGAGCAGATTGCCTGGAGCAGGGAACACATCGCGAAGGGCGCCGAGAAAGCCGGGCGCGATCCATCGGAGATAAACGTCGCCGAGTACATCCGGATCTGCGTCGACGACGATGTAGATGCGGCGAGAATCGCTCTCGCCAAGGCGACTATGGGCTACGCTCTCGGAGCGGCCGTACCGACCGAACGCGAGCGCCAACTCGGTTATCGCGCGCACTTCGAGCGGATGGGTTTCACCGACCAACTTGCAGCTTTGGACGACATGCGGAGAAACGGAGCATCGAGCGACGAGGTGGCTGAGGCTTTCCCTGTCGAAATACTGAATGCGGTTGGATACTTCGGAAGGGCTGACGGGGCCGCTGCCGCGTTCAAGAGACTGGCCGAAGGACTGGATACCGCAATCGTTCGCGTAGTGGCCGCTCGGCGTGGCGTGGACTCAACGCTTGCCGTAATGCGGGCCTGCGCACCTGATGCCGTCCGAGCCGCTTAACTCCCACATCACTGAGGAGGACCTAAAAATGGCAACAATCGGAAGTGGTGACCACACCTTCGAGATAGTCTCCGAATGGGCAAAGCTCCCCGAGGGCTGGGACGCGCCGATGGCAGCTGTCACCGTCGACTCCCAGGACAGGGTGTACGGCTTCAACCGAGGCGAGCGAGGCGTAATCGTCTTCGACACAGAGGGAAACTACGTCAGCCACTGGGAAGACGCCGAGTTCGCATTCCCACATGCAATCTATGCCGATCCATCCGACAACATCTGGATTGTCGACCGGGACGCCGGACAGGTGCTCAAGTACAGCACCGACGGCGAACTGCTGTTGGCCATCGGAGAACGGGGCTACCGTTCCGACACAGGTGCAGACAACTCAGAGTTCAGCTCGAACGGCTGGGTTGACGTGACGCACGGGGGCGAGCCGTTCAACCTGCCGGCGGGCGTAGCGGTCGCGCCAAACGGCGACATATTCGTCGCGGACGGCTATGCCAACTGCCGCGTCCACAAGTTCACCGCTGGTGGCGAACACATCAAGAGCTGGGGCGATCCTGGGAACGGCGCTGGGCAGTTCAACCTGCCGCACGGGGTCTGCATCGACTCCGATGGCCAGGTGCTGGTGGCTGATCGTGAAAACGACCGCGTACAGGTCTTCGACCAGGATGGCGGGTACGTCGGGCAGTGGCCTTCCGAGCTGATCGGGCCCGCTGTGGTCTGGATGGACTCCAGCGAGCGTGCGTATGTCGCTGAGCACAACGGCGGGTTCTTCAGCATCCTCGACGGCGCCGGAAACCGTCTGGCGCGTTGGGGAGGCCCTGAGTTTCGCAGTTGTCACGGCGCTGCCGGGGACTCTGACGGCAACATCTACTTCGTGCAGCCGGAGGAAGGTCAGTCCGGCCGCCGGATAGTCAAGTACGTCCGCCAGTAACGCCTCCTGATGCCAGACATCATCAGCATCGGCGAGTGCATGATCGAACTCTTCGCCGAAGAGCCGATTGAGTCAGCCGACACGTTCACTCGATCCCTGGCCGGCGACAGCTTCAACATCTGCGTCGCCGCCCAGCGTTTGGGAACCAGCACTGGATACGTGACACGGCTGGGCGATGACCCATTCGCCGACTACCTCCTCGGTACCTTTCAGTCGCTGGGAATCGACACAAGCAGCGTCAAGAGAGTGGATGGCTTCAACGCGGTGCATTTCGTCGCGCAGCTGCCCAACGGAGACAGGGACTTCGTGTACTACCGCTCCGGAAGTGCGCCAAGCACCCTTGAGCCCGATGACCTGGACGAAGAGTACATAGCATCCGCTAAGGTGCTGCACTGTTCGGGGGTCGCGCAGGCAATCTCTGAGAGTGCCCGTCAGACCGTGCTGCGAGCGGCGCAGATCGCCAAGGAGCGAGGGATCAAGGTTTCCTACGATCCCAACTACAGATACCAGCTCTGGGGCCCGGAAGACATCAGGGAGGCAGCCTCCGAATTGCTGCCCTACGTCGACTACCTCCTGCCCAATGTGCCAGACGATTCTCGGGCGCTGATCGACTCTGAGGACCCGAACCAAGTCGTGGAACACTTCAGAAACATGGGCGTTCCGGTCGTCGCAGTAACCCGAGGCGAGCACGGCGCCCTGATTGGATGCGACGAAGGCGTCTTCGAGATTCCGGCATACAGACCCGAAGTCACGGTCGACACTACCGCAGCGGGAGATGCCTTCAATGGAGGCTTCATTCACGGCCTGCTCAACGGAATGTCCATTGCAGAAGCCGGCAGAGTCGGCACTATAACGGCGGGCCTGAAGCTCAGGGGACGTGGAGCACTGGGCGGTATGCCGACACTCGATGAAGTTGAAGCCATCATGGGAGAGATCAAAGGTGGCAACTGAAGAGCAGATCCAGTACGCGATCGACAGTCTCGATCTCATTCCACCATGCCCTACATGCGGGATGCGCTACTGCCAGGGAGACTACGAGTGCCCACACTGCGGCGAGGACCTCGACGACAATCTCCGGCTGTGGGCAGAGACTGTGATTGACACAGTCGCCCGGCTCGGCGAGAACGAAGGCTGAAGTGACTGGCGCTGGCAGATAGAGACTTAGGAGCATAACGTGAGACTCGATGGCAAAGTTGCATTCATCAGCGGTGGCGCACGAGGCATGGGGGCGGTTGAAGCTCAGATCTTCGCTCGCGAGGGGGCGAGAGTTGCCATCGGAGACGTGCTCGATGAGGGCACAGCCGTCGCTCAGGAGATCACGGATGGCGGAGGCGACTGCTTCTTCGTACACCTCGATGTGACCAGCGAGGCGGAGTGGCAGCGAGCCATTGGAAAGGCGGTGGCCGAGTATGGCGGGCTCGACATCCTCGTCAACAACGCCGGCGTCAGCCAGTGGGGTCTGGTACACGAGACCAAGGAAGCCGACTGGGACCACGTCATGGACATCAACGCCAAAGGTGTCTTTCTCGGAACGAAGGTCGCAATCCCCGCGATGATCGACTCGGGCTGCGGCTCCATCATCAACATCTCGTCGCAACTTGGAATAGTCGGCACAGAAATGTCGAGCGCCCAGTACCAGTCCTCCAAGGGAGCCGTCAGGCTGTTAACCAAGTTGACCGCGATGCAGTACGCCGAGCATGGCATACGCTGCAATTCGGTACACCCCGGCCCGATAAACACGCCAATGACCCAGGCACGCCGCGGCGATCCTGGCAACTACGAGCGAATGATCTCGCGAATTCCAATGGGCCGCTACGGAGAGCCTGAAGAGATCGCCAACGGAGTCCTATATCTCGCCTCAGACGAGTCGCGCTGGGTAACCGGCAGCGAACTGGTGCTGGACGGCGGATGGACGGCCCAGTAAGTCCCAACAGGAGACAATCATGCAGATAACCGACGTCAAACACTTCCTCGCGAATCCGGGCCGGGGAAAGAACCTCTGCTTCGTCAAGGTCGAAACCGATGAGGGTATCTACGGTTGGGGCGAGGCGTACACTCAGTCAGACCGGGACGTGCAGGTCACAGCGCACATCGACCAGCTCCGCAGGTATCTGATCGGACGTGATCCCCGAAACATAAAGCACTTCCTTCAGTGGTCGTACGACGACTTCGCAGGTCGCCGCGGGGCTATGGACTTCTGGTGCGCGGTAAGCGGCATCGAGCACGCCCTCTGGGACATCACGGGCAAGGCTGCGGGCATGCCCGTTCACATGCTCATCGGTGGCGCCTGCCGGGACAGGATCAGGGTGTATGCCAACGGCTGGGGAGGGGGAGGCGGAGGACCTGAGCAGCTTGCCGAGCGCGCGCAGGAAGTGGTCGAAATGGGCTTCAACGCCATGAAGTTCGACCCGATACCGGGCCCGTGGCGGACATTTGTCAGCAAGGACGTCGAAAACGCCGCAATAGAAAACGTGAGGGCCGTTCGAGAGGCCGTAGGCTGGGACGTGGACATTCTCGTAGAGATGCACCGGAGGCTTGCCCCCATGCACGCCCGCAGGATCGGTCGCGAGATCGAGCAGTACAAGCCGTTCTGGTACGAAGAGCCCGTGCTTGCGGAGAACATAGACGCACTCGCCGCCGTCAAGCGCGATGTGAATATCCCGATAGTCACCGGGGAGGAGCTCTACACCAAGTTCGAATTCCGGGAGGTTTTCGAGAAGCAGGCGGCGGACATCCTGAATCCCGACGTCTGCAACGTGGGAGGCATCCTGGAGCTCAAAGAGATAGCGGCAATGGCGGAGCCTTACTTCGTAGTAGTCTCCCCTCACAACTTCAACAGTACGACGCTCGGTCTGGCTGCTACGATCCAGGTGTCAGCAGCCATTCCAAACTTCCTGATCACCGAGTACTTCGTGAACCTTGAGGACTTCGGTCGAGACATCGCGAAGCAGCCCTTCGAGGTCGAGAACGGTTACATCAAGGTGCCGGACACGCCCGGAATAGGCATCGACCTGGACGAAGACAGCCTGTCCAAGTACCCGTACAAGCCCTTCGACCCCCGTTCGCCGCTACAATACTATGAAGAGGGGCCCTAGCCTGAAGCAGACCAATGGACTAAAGACAGCGGGAGCGAGCAGTGTTCATCGGCGTAGTACTCGTAATTGTCGGAGTAGTGCTGCTACTGGAGCGCCTGGAAATAATCGAAGGCGGACTGGGTACCTATTGGCCGCTGCTGCTGGTTGCGGTCGGAGCCGCAATGATCATCGACAGGCTGAGAGGAAGGCGCGGGTAGGTGTTCAGGCGGCAGGGGCGACAGGCCTGGCCGCAATTCTCAGCAAGAAGTAGCCAACCAGTCCAGCAACCAGTGACGCCGCAAGAATTCCCATCTTCGCATTGTCGACGATCACGCGGTCGTCGAATGCCAGGCCGCTAACGAAGATCGCGACGGTAAAGCCGATCCCCCCGACGAGAGCCACACCGGCAACGTGCAGCCACGAAATCGCCCTCGGAAGCTCGACGAAACCCAGACGCCAGGCCACCCACGGGAACAGGGTTATCCCGACGAGTTTACCGATCACCAGGCCCGCGAACACACCAATGGTCACGCTGCTGGAAAGAGCCCGATCAAGGGTGCCTTCGGAAAACTCGATCCCGGCGTTCGCCAAGGCGAACAGGGGCAGTATCACGTAGCTGGACCAGGGATGGATGATTCGCTCCAGCCGCTCAAGCGGAGCCTCTGTGGCCTGGCTGGTCTCCTCGATCTCGCCCAGTATCGCATCAGCCCGTTCGCGGTCGCCGGCCGCCATTGCGGTTTGATACTCGGCAAGCAGCGCCTCTGACTCCTCCGCAAACTCTTCCCTGCTATAGGAGGGTCGCGCCGGTGTGAGTCCCGCTATCAGCACGCCAGCGACAGTCGCATGAACTCCCGACTTCAACACGGCCACCCAGATGAGAAATGAGAGCGCCGCTGTAACCGCGGGCTGTCGCAGACCCAACCTGTTTGCCACGATCAACGCCACGGTCAGTCCAGCAGCCATCCCAATCTGCGCAAAGTCGATCGTCTCCGTGTACGCGATCGCAATTACGGCGATGGCGCCAAGGTCATCAACGACTGCCAGGCCCAGCATGAAAACCCTGAGCTGCATCGGGATTCGACGTCCGAGCAGCGCCAGCACACCAAGTGCAAAGGCAATGTCTGTGGCCATGGGGATGCCCCATCCGCGCATTCCTTCGCCACCCAGGTTCAACACCAAGTAGATGGCGGCCGGTACGACCATACCGCCGAGAGCTGCGATAGCCGGAAGAGCCGCCGACCTGAGCGTGGACAACTGCCCGAACATTAACTCGCGCTTGATCTCAAGCCCGATCACGAAGAAGAACAGGGCCATCAGACCGTCGTTTATCCACTCCTCGACGCTGAGATCGACCATGAAGATAGCGACATCGAGCGTCAGGTGAGTCTCGAGGATGTGATGGTAGTCCTTGCTCCAGGGAGAGTTTGCCCAACCCAGCGCCACAACGGTCGCGACGAGCAGTACTATGCCGCCGATTGACTCCGTGTGGATGTATTGCTGGACCGGCAGCAAAATCGCACGCGAAACGTAAGACCGGGTGGCCTGTGCTCTGAGAGTTCCCCTACTGCGCGGAGGGACGTGCGCCATTGAAGAGTGCTACTCCACTATCTGGAACGGAGGCATCATGTTTGGAACGACTACTTCGAGCAGCACCGGCGCGTTGGTGTTCAGGGCGACTTCGAGCATCTCGCCGAACCCCTCAGGGTCGGTACTCATCCCGACCGCGCCAAAAGATTCGGCCAGCTGAACAAAGTCCGGGTTGTGCAGGTCGGTGCCGATGAAGTTTCCGCCGTACCTGTGCGTCTGGTCCCACTCCGAGGCGCCGAATGCATTGTTGTTGAACACGACAGCCACCGCATTGATTCCGTGCCTCATAGCGGAGGAAAGCTCCTGCGGACTGTACATAAACCCGCCGTCGCCGCACAGCGCGATTACCTTCTTGTCCGGGCGTCCGACCTGTGCGCCGAGCGCGGTTGGGAACGCGTATCCAAGCGTACCGAAGTAGCCGGACGTGATGTAGGTCTGCGGCTCACGTACCTCGAAGAAGACGTTGCTCCAGTACCCGATGTTCGTCACGCCACTCACGACTATCGCGTCGTCAGGCAGCGCGGCGCGCATGTCTTCGATCATCTGCGCTTGCGGCGGGACCAGGGCCCTCATCCTGGACGCGAAATCCGAGCGGAAACCGGCAATCCTGCCGGCGTCTGAAGGCCTCGGCTGAGAGTCCTCCCGAAGCTTATTGAGCAGTTGAGCTGAGGCCGTCTTCGCGTCCGCCACTATGCCCAATTCAGTTGGCAGGTTACGTCCAATTTCGTCCGGGTCGATATCGATGTGTATGACCCTCGGCACGTCACCGTCCGGCAGTTCCCTGAACAGCAGCCTCGTGCCTATAGCCAGGAGCACGTCCGTGTCTGGAAACACGACGTCAGCGGGGCCCACACTGGCGTAGTTGGTGCCGACATAAAACGGGCTGTTCTCGGGGACTACGCCCTTGGAGTCCTGCGTCCCCATGAGAGGAGCTTGCAGAAAGTCGGCAAGCTGCAATGCTTCATCACCGGCGCCTGAGATGCGAGCTCCCCCTCCAACCATGATCGCAGGGCGTTCGGCGGATTCCAGGATCTCGGCAGCCTTCGCGATGTCACTCGCCTCGGCGGCCTGAGGTGGATAGTCCTCCGCGGGAATCGTCTCTGCTTCCCCTGTCGCTGCAAGGGTATCAGGAGGAATCTCCAACTCGACCGGCCTGGGTCTGCCTGTCTTGAGATGCCTGAAGGCCTCGTGGACCGCTCCGGGTACGTCCTCGACTCGTGTGACGCGATGTACCCACTTGGTCAGTGGCCGAAACACGTCGAGCTGGTCTTCTACCTCGTGAAGCTGGCCTTCCCGCCTGCCTAGCGACTGGCTATCTATCTGGCCAGAAATGAGCAGGACGGGCGTCGAAGTCGCGTATGCGGTACCAAGGCCTGATCCTGCGTTGATCGCGCCTGGGCCGGGCACGGCCATAGCAACCCCCACCTTGCCGGTGGCCTTTGCATAGCCGTCGGCCATGTAGGTGGTCGCCTGTTCATGCCTGACATGCACCAGCCGGATGTCATCGCGGTACTCATACAGTGCGTCGAACGCCGCCATGATCTGCACACCGGGCAGGGCGAAGATGGTATCAACGCCCTCTGCAACGAGTTGCCTCACAAGAGCCTGCGCTCCGGTGACCGTAGCCATAGATAGCCCCCTAGTCAGCTTCTACCGGCAGTGCCGCTTCAGGTCGCAGAGCTTCGGATACGCCGATCATGCTGTCTCGCGTTACAAGCGAGGCGAGCTCTTCCTCGTTCATGCCGTCTGTACCATCGGGTCGGCGAGGAATAACCAAGTAGCGGAGGTCGGCGGTGCTGTCCACCACGCGGACCTGCACGTCGTCGCTGACCTCGTGCCCGAACTCTCGCATCACGGATCGAGGCTCAACTACCGCTCGTTGCCTGTAGGCGAAGCTCTTGTACCAGTCTGGCGGCGGGCCAAGAAGGGCGGTTGGATAGCACGAACACAGCGTGCAGACGACAAGGTGATGAACGTCATCGGTGTTTTCCAGCACGGCCAGCTCGGCATCGTGGGTCAGTGAATATCCCAATTCGCCCACAGCCGACCTGGCGTCAGCGAGAAGCCTGGACTTGAACTCGGGGTCGACCCAAGTTCTTGCCACAACCTTCGCGCCATCAGACGGCGACCGCGACTGCACACGGGTTACCTGCTCTTCAACTTCTCCCGGGGAGACTACGCCTTTTTCAACGAGCAGCTCGTGGATAGCGATAGCCCTCTTCGCACGGAAGCTCAGGGACGTGTCTGGATGAATCCCCTCGTGATGATCTCCGCTCATGCTACCTCCCTCGGCTCCAGCCACTGCTCATAGACATCCACGAGCAGCAGGTCCGCGCTTCCTTCAGCATACTGTTCCCCCCAGATTTCCTCCGGGTCGAACTCCACCTGGTAAAGCAGACGCTTGGGTACTCCGTCCCCGCCGTGTGCTCGCGACTCCGGGTTGAAAAATGGCCCGCTGATAGCACGGACGACTCCGGGCTTGCCCTTGATGAACCACGGCGTGCGATGGTGATGGTCGACTTCGTCCGATCTTATCGTCACTGATTCGCCGACCTGGAACAAACCTGGCCCAGCCGAGAAGACTACTCCCATCGCGAGTCTACCTGGGCGGCGCGTGCATCTATCTCGTCGGCGGTCAGAATCCCCTTTTCCACGAGCAGGGTTTCCAGTGACGCAGACCAGCGCTCGTAATATGTGGACGCCTGGTATTCCTCCGGTGTCATCGATTCGATGCCCCGACGAAGCTCATCCACGTTCATCAGGTCGTGGGTCCGCAGGACGCCGACCAGGGCGTTTGTGACATGCTCCCAGTCCGCCCATTCGTGGGTGGACTGGTCGATTGGATCGTCGCTCGGACGCCCGCCCATGTCGTGAGCACGACTCATGTCGCTACTCATGCCCGACAGAGCTTAGGGGATTGACTGTCACGCGGCTGAGCGTGACGTCTCCCGTGTTCCTGAACTGATGCTCGCGGTCCGGTGGCACGAGCACGGCGTCTCCGGCCTTGATCGGGAATTCCTCGCCCTCGACCCAGAGCACGCCCGCTCCTTCGACTATGTAAGCCTGGTGCTCCCATGGATGCGTGTGCTGGGCGCTCGTCCCTCCCGGAGGGTGCTGCACCCACAACATCACGTAGTTGGGCACGCCATCCTCGGGACCAAGCACCGGGTTGGAAGCGCCGTCAACGCTCTTGATAACGGGGTCCATCTGTTCTCCTGTTCCTAGTCCTGAATGTCGTAGTCCTGTGCGACGGCCATTGGGGCGTCGCCGTTCCAGACGCCCTGCATATTCTCGTATGCGAACTCCGCTCTCCGGAACCATGTGTCCCACGTCGTTCCCGCCGAGTGCGGGGTTACGACGACGTTGTCCATGGCCAGCAGCGGATTGTCATGGTCGACGGGCTCTTTTTCGAACACGTCCAGACCCGCGGCGGCGATCTTGCCCTCACTCAGCGCGTCGATTAGAGCCGACTCATCAACCACTGGGCCTCTGCTGGTGTTTACGAGTATGGCCGTGGGCTTCATCAGCCCGATCAGTTCCCGACTGACGATGTGCCTCGTGCCAGGTGTGAGCGGCGTGTGTACTGAGATGATGTCTGATGTCTCGAACAGTTCTCTAATTCCCACTCGTGTGACGCCTAGCTCACTCTCGAGCTCAGGAGCCAGGGGAAACAGATCATAGTACTGGACCCTCGACTCGAATCCCTGAACGCGACGCGCAACCTGTCTACCTATGTTGCCGAGGCCAAGAATGCCTACCAGCTTGTCCGCCATCTCGAACGTGTTGAGGCCGGTGATCGGCTGACTCCACCGGCCCTCGCGGGTCGAGCGTTCTGCCGCCATGAGTTGCTTGTACACCGCGAGCATAAGCAGCACCGCATGGTCAGCCACAGCCTTCGAGTTCGCGCCGCCGTTATTGCAGCAGGGCACCTCGAGATCGCGCATCAGTCGGAGGTTCATGCTGTCGTAGCCGGCCGATAGCACCTGAACGATGCGGACACCAGTCGCCGCCCGGAGAACGTCATCGTGAAGGGACGCGCGGTAAACCATGATGAAGTCGGCATCGGAAACGATGCGCTTTTGATCCTCGAGCGGGGTGTCCCGATATACGACCTCGGTGGTCCAGCCCTCGGGGTTGTATCCGAGAACGACGTCCACCACCTTCTCAGGCAGTCCAGTGATAAACGCTACTTTGGGGGACGACATTGTTGGCTCCGATAACTTAGCCGGTCTTCTAGTAACGCTGGGCCAGCATCTCCTTGAGGCCCTCGACCGTGAAGTCGGCCGAGTTGGCGTAGCCGATCATCTCCTGTTCGTTGTCCTCGACGCGCTTGACCGCGTCGGGGATCTCAGCCGCGATGTCTCGCGGAATCTTGATGACGCCGTGCTGGTCGCCCTGGATGATATCGCCGGATTGCACCTCGAGCCCGCCGACCTTAACCGGGACGCCCACATCCGTGATGTGTACGTACGCGTGAGACACGAGCACGCAGGAGGCAAACGCGAAGAAACCGACTTCCTGCATCTCGTCGAGGTCCCTCACGCCGCCGTTTGTCACGGTCCCAACCGCACCCAGCGCCCTGTGAAGGTTCGCCTGCACCTCGCCCCAGAAGGAGCCGATCGGGTTCGGGTAGTCGAGGTCCTCCAGCACGAGCACCCTTGGGCCCGGGACTTTCATGATCTCGTCGACCCACTCGGTCCTGGAGACGTTCATGTGGCCCGACGGGGGCGCATCGGCCACGATCTTGGCCGTAACGGCGTAGCCGATCATGTGACCCATGTTCGGGAAGATGCTCTTGATCTCAGGCCCCATGAAGCCGATGTTTCGGGCCTGTACATTGAACGTCTCAATCGCGTTGGCGATGGAGCAGGACGGTATGACCCGAAGCGTTTCCAGAAGGTCTGAATCGATTGGTGTGATGTCGGACACAGGTAACTCCTTTAGCTGTCGACGATTTCGAAAGTGCTGCTCACACGGGTCACACCTCCGATGGTGGCCCCGATCGAGCAGTACTTGTTCTCCGATAGGTCGATTGCACGCTCCACCAAATGAGGATTCAAGTCGCTTCCCCGGAGCGTGTAGTGAATGGCAACGTCCTCCCATGCCCAGGGAGGGTCGGGGTTCTGACGCCCCTTAACGCTGATTTCCAGGCCCTCTACGTGCTGGCGCTGCCTGCTGAGAATGTTAACAACGTCGATGCCGCTGCATCCCGCCAGCGCTGTCAGCAGCATGTCTCCGGGCATGAACCCCTCGAACGAGTCGTCCTCAGACTGAGGAGCATCGAGCGTGATGGCGTGCCCGTGGGAGTCGGTAGAGTCGAACCTGAATCCATCTCGCCAGGTGAGGCTGACGCTGCTGCTGGGCCTGTCGTCCAAGCTGCGCCTCCTACTCGGGCATCCCGGCGTCGATCCAACGGGAGATCTCATCGATCTCCTCAGCCTTGATGAACGGACCGCCCATCGGCATCCTCGGGATCGACCCGAACCCCTTGCGCAAGGAGATTATCAGCGCGGTCTCCTCAGCCGGGACTCCCGGTTCGACGAACTTCATGCCCATCGCCTCGTCCTCGGCAAGTTCGGCAGGTGTTGCCCACTCGTACTCGTGGATTCCCGGGAGGCCCTTACGGCCCTCCTTGCGTTCCCAGCGTCCCATGATGTCATGCAGAAGCTGCTGAACTCGAGACCAGCTTGGAATTTCGTCGCTCATAGTCCCCGTTGACCGTGCAAATTCGGCCATCGCTAAACCTGCGAAAGCATACGAATGGTAGCTAGCGGAGGTTTGGCAGTCAATCCCCGCCCTGACGCCCAACTTGACCCGCAACATACTACGGATTAACCTTTCACGCAGTCACGACTGACACAATCCAAGCACCCCAACTCGGCTCTACGGAAGGAGATCACCATGCCAAGTGGCGACGTAGGATTCATCGGACTGGGAATCATGGGCAGACCCATGGCTCGAAATCTAATGAAGGCCGGTTACTCGCTGACGGTTTTCGACGTAGTCGGCTCAGCGATGGAAGAGATAGTGAGCGACGGCGCCAAGCCCGCATCCTCGTCAGCAGAGGTCGCTGCCGCGACTCCGACAGTCATCACTATGGTCCCCGACTCGGCCGACTCCGAAGCGGCCATACTCGGGCCAAACGGCGTACTCGAAGGAGCGTCAGAGGGCTCGGTGGTCATCGACATGAGCTCCATCGCGCCGGCGAGTTCCCAGAAGATTGCCGCCGCCTGTGAGGCGCAGGGCGTAGACTTCCTCGACGCCCCAGTTTCCGGCGGTGAGCCGGGAGCGATCTCTGCCACACTCGCGATTATGGTCGGCGGCAAGCAGGAAGTATTCGACGCCCACATAGGGCTGCTTGAAGCGGTCGGTTCCAGCATCGTCCTGTGTGGAGACTACGGGGCTGGCAACACAACCAAGCTCGCCAACCAGATTATCGTTGCGGCGAACATCGAAGCAGTGGGAGAGGCTCTCACGCTGGCCAAGAAGGCGGGCCTCAACCCGGCCACCGTATTCGACGCCATCAAGGGCGGGCTCGCCGGGTCAAACGTGCTCAACGCGAAGGGCCCCATGATGATCGAAGGCAACTTCGAGCCGGGCTTCAGGATCGCACTCCACAATAAGGACCTGAACAACGCCATCCAGACCGGCAAGGAGCTTGGTGTCGGCCTTCCCGTTACCTCACTCGTTCAGCAGATGATCGTCTCGCTGATGAACGAGGGCAAGGCCCACGCCGACCACTCGGCCATCGCCAACTTCATTGAAGACATGGCAGGGGTCACCATTAGCGGGGACTAGGGCCGAAACGCCTCACTTCATGGCCGTCCGATGACGCCGAAAACGTGTGGCAGTTTGCGTAGCTTGACATTTCGCAAGCTATGCTAGAATACAGCATCGAATCGAGGGGTGTGCGCACCCCTCGATCACTATGGGAGGCCCTACCCTATCTCGACGCGGACTGCAATCACTCCCAGACTGCCCTCTCATATCGCGGACGCGTTCGCTTCGCGCCTGCATGACCGAGAAAGCCGCCTCTCACGGTTCGCACAGAGGTCGGCAACCAGCAGGGGACGCAGAACGCCCGAGCCTCCCTCTCCAATGCGGTCGGAGTTCCAGCGCGACCGCGACCGTATTCTCCATACAAAAGCCTTTCGCAGGCTGAAGCACAAGACGCAGGTCTTCATCGCCCCGCTCGGAGACCACTATGCCACGAGGCTTACGCATACCCTCGAAGTTGCGCAGATTGCCCGGACTATCGCACGTGCGCTGAACCTGAACGAAGACCTCACTGAAGCGATCGCCATGGGGCACGACCTGGGACATACCCCGTTCGGCCACGTGGGCGAGGACGAGCTCGCCGACCTGTACCCCGGTGGCTTCAAGCACAGCGAGCAGAGCCTGAGAATAGTCGAACGGCTGGAAAAGGAAGGCCGAGGCCTCAATCTCACGTGGGAAGTCCGCCAGGGTATCCTGCGACACTCGAAGCCAAGGGGAGACTTCCTTGGTTCCGAATCGATAGAGGACCTCAGCCTGGAGGCGCAGATCTGTCGAATATCAGACGCGGTTGCGTACCTGAATCACGATCTGGCAGACGCCTTCCGTGCAGGAGTGCTCACTCACGACCAGCTTCCAAGCCAGGTGGCGGAAGCGCTGGGCACGACCCACGCCAAGCGCATAGACGCAATGGTTTCGGACATCATTACCGCGTCATGGTCGGCGTCAGGATTGGACGACGAACCAGATAGCAAGGCACCGATGATATCCATGGGAGACGAGGTCAAGAACGCCTTCTATACCCTACGTGAGTTCATGTTCGACGAGGTCTACCTTCCGACTGACAGGTCTCCCCAGGGAGTGGCCGCTCGCGAAATCATGCGGCTACTCTACTCACACTTCGACAGCAACCGGAACGAGATTCCACCCGAGTACGATCACCGCAGCCGTTCTGAGGACGAGGCGGTCGTAGACTTCATATCCGGGATGACAGACCACTACGCCATGAGGGTGGCCGAGGGACTCCAACCTGGAATCACCCAGCCATTCAAGGAGCGCGATGTAACTTGACTCCACAGGACCGGATACGGGTACGAACGGTGGGAAACCAGGTCAGGATGATCAAGGAGCACCTGGAGGCGATGCAGCGAGACGCTCATGGCCTCGAGTACGCTCCCTGGAAGGCCGAGGTAGACGAGCTGTGGAAGGGCATCTTCGCGAACGTAAACGAACTCGATCCGGAGTTCCAGCCCGCCGCGCTCGAGTCGGTGCGCGATCTGTGGATGACATACATTACCCACTATGCGGTCGGACTCAACTGAACCACTCAAACTGAAAGGCCAGCAATTGGACTCTGAACTGAACCTCGACAAGCACCTTGACCGAGACCCCGGCCTCGATCAGGCGAGGCGCGCGTCCGTCATGGCGCACAGCGTTGTAATAAAGCTCAAGGAGATGGGGCTGCCTGACGAGTTGGATGAGCAACTCTCCCAGATGTGCACAGACCTCGGAGACCTCTGGAGCGCCCAGAATTCCCTCGCCGATCAGTTTCGAGAATTTCTCAAGGCCGACGACGATTGGGACGCGATTGGCGACACGCTGGTAGACCTGAGTTCCACCATCGATCACATTGCATGGCACATGAAGGGCATTCGTGAGCCTCTAAGCGAGATCACCCAGTATGCGTACGAGCAGGCTGAGGGCTAACGTCAACAGATGAGCGTCATCGACGACATACGTGCGAAGCTCGACATAGTCGACGTTGTCGAGCCATACGTCACCCTGCAGCAGTCCGGCAGGACTCTCAAGGCAAACTGTCCGTTCCACACGGAGCGGACACCATCGTTCATAGTCAGTCCTGAGCGTCAGAGCTGGCGGTGCTTCGGCGCCTGCGCCGTTGGCGGCGACATTTTTAGCTTCATCATGCGCGCTGAGAACATGGAGTTCAGGGACGCGCTCAGAACCCTGGCCCAGAAGGCTGGCGTCGAACTCCAATCCAACCGCGATCGGGCGGCTACGAACGCCGCCCAGAGCGCCAACAATGCTGCAGCGGAGTTCTACCAAGGGGTGCTGAAGTCGGATCGTGGCGAAGCCGCCCGAGCCTACCTGGACGACCGTGGTGTGAGCCCGGAGGCGCGCGAGAAGTTCCAGCTAGGCCTCAGCCCAGACTCGTGGGACGGCCTGGTCCAGCACTTCAAGACGTTCGGAGTCACCCGTGAGGCCGCACTCGCCGCAGGGCTGGTTAGGGAGGCCGATGACGGTCGCCCTTACGACTTTTTCAGGGGTCGTCTCATGTTCCCAATCTGCGACCGCGATGGGAACGTCATAGGATTCGGCGCCAGGGCCCTGGACGACTCGAATCCCAAGTACATAAACACCGCCGCAACTGAGGCGTTTGACAAGCGCAACACCCTATATGCGCTTCACATGGCGACTCCCACGATTCGGCAGACCGGGACCGCGGTAATCGTCGAAGGCTACATGGACGCCATCGCGGCACATGAGCACGGCTTCACAAACGTCGTCGCTTCTATGGGTACCGCGCTGACCGAGCACCAGGTGGCCCAGCTGCGATCGCTGGCGCAGAATTACGTTCTCGCGCTCGACCCGGACGCAGCCGGCCAGGAAGCGACGTTGAGGAGTCTTGAGTCGTCTTGGCGCGTGTTCCGGAGCGCGGTGGGAAGACGCAGTCAGAGCACGCAGAGCGTGCTGAGTCAGTACAGGCCGCCTGCATTAAAGATCGCGGAGCTGCCGGCGGGACAGGATCCTGACACACTCATTAGGGATGACTCTCCAAAGTGGGATGAGACGGTAGCCGGAGCGCTACCCTTACTGGACTTCGTGATACCGGCCCTTGTGAAGCGCACTGACCTGTCGATTCCCGACAGCAGGGCGAACATCGCCCGGGAACTGGCGGGTCTGATCAACCAACTGGATGAGATGGACCAGTACGAGTACTGGAACAAGCTGGCGGAACAACTCAGCGTGCCTCTCGATACCCTGCGGGCGTCGCTGGGAACTCAGCGAAGCCAGCGTGGTCGTCGGCAGCGAGATACGGACCGGACAGACACCGGTGCGGCTGTCGAAGTCAGCCCCAATCTCCTCGCGGAGGAGACAGCCGAGCCTGTCGAGGAGTACGTTCTGGCCCTACTGGTCCAGCACCCAAACCTCCTCGAGGCCATGAGCGACGCCGACCCGCAGTTCTTCCGTCACACTGAAAATCGCCAGCTATTTACCGCAATGCTAACCTATCCTACAATTGGGGAACTTAGGGAGGGTCTCGATTCGGAACTCGGGGGACTGCTTGCTCGCCTAGAGGAACGTGAACTGCCGCCTATGACGTCGGTTGAGCGCGAATCTGTCCGAAACGAATGCCTTTCTCGCCTAGAGGAAAGACACCTTCGCGACTTTCAATTCAATCTGTTGCAGACCGAGGGGCCCGAGGTTGCTCCCCAGAGGGAGTTAGAGCCCCAGATTCGGCAGGTCAACCAAAGACTACGGGACCTGCTAAGTGCGGGGTAAGTAGGCCAATACCTTAATTGCCATCCAAATGTTCGAGCCAGGGGCAGTGGCTCGAAGCGGCCGACAGGACTTAAGTCACACTAAAGTGGGGTTGCCTATATGAATAGAAGCATCAGCACCGATGGCGGCGACGATGTATTCCGAGGGCTCGTGTCAGAGGTCTCGACTACTGCCGACCTGATCAGCACAACCCGATCCACAGAGGATGGGTTCAGGACTGGTGAGGACCTGTCGCCGGAGCGCTCCGAGAGCGTGTACGACGCCGTGCGGTCCTCGAGAAATGGGACGCTAACGCGACGGCAGGACACAAACACCACTGCCGCTCCCGCAGAGTGGGAAAAGGACATGGGCAACGTTGAGATGATCGACGACCCGGTCCGCATGTACCTTCGAGAAATCGGCAGGGTCAACCTGCTGAAGGCTGCTGAAGAGCGTGAGCTCGCTCGCCACTTCGAAGAGGGAAGGCACATCGCCAAGGTCGAGGAGACGCTGTCCGCTCCTGACGGCAGGCAGCCGCGGGCCTGGATGATCATTGCCCACTTCCTCCAGTACATCGCCGCCCATCACGAGGTCGCAAGCGCCATTGCCAGGTATCACGCAATCCCATACTCTGGCCGCCTCTCCGAGACGATTGCGCATCCCGACATTCGCGATGCGCTCGATGGCGAGCTTCCGCAGGAAGTGGTGAATTTCCTGGCTGACGCGCTCAACACCGAACCCGACGTGGCCAAGGAGCAGCTGCAGATCTTCTCGCTAAGCAGCCGTCTTCTCCCAACGTCGGTGCTGGAGGCGATTAAGTCCGACCTCAATATCAGGACCATGTCCCAATATGTCGGGACGCCAGAGTTCAACAGTGCGCTCGAGTCCTACGAGATCGTCTTCTACCACCACATCGAGATGGCCAAGGATACGAGTGACCGCTCTCAGCGCCACCTTGCCGAGGCCAACCTGAGGCTGGTGGTAAGCGTTGCCAAGAAATACATCGGCCGAGGAATGTCGCTACTGGACCTGATCCAGGAGGGCAATATCGGCCTCATTCGCGCCGTGGAGAAGTTCGACTACCGCAAGGGCTACAAGTTCTCCACATACGCCACATGGTGGATCAGGCAGGCCATCACCCGTGCCATCGCCGACCAGGCGCGCACGATTCGCATCCCTGTCCACATGGTCGAGACGATCAACAAGCTCCTGAGGGTCACCAGGCGACTGGTGCAGGAGTACGGTCGGGAGCCGACCAGCGAGGAGATCGGCAAGGGCATGGACATCCCAGCCGACAGGGTCAGAGAGATCCTCAAGATCTCGCAGGAGCCCGTGTCTCTCAACACGCCAATCGGCGAAGAGGAAGACAGCCACTTAGGCGACTTCATCGAGGACACGACAGCCCTCGCACCAGCCGAAGCGGCATCGTACCAGCTGCTCAGGGAACAAGTGGACGACGTGCTCTATACGCTGAGCGACAGGGAAGCGCAGGTCCTCCAGCTCAGGTTTGGTCTCGAAGATGGCCGCGCCCGGACGCTGGAAGAGGTCGGACGCGACTTTGGCGTCACGAGAGAGCGCATAAGGCAGATCGAGGCCAAGGCGCTCAGGAAGCTCAGGCACCCCAACCGCTCGAAGAAGCTCAAGGACTTCCTTGAATAGATAGCTAGTCCTTGACCACTCGAATTCCAGCAGAGAGATCCGAGCAGGCTGTAGTTTCGGTACGCTCGTCGGCCACCCTGGAAAGGTCGAAAGTCGCTGTCGTTTTCACCAGCCCTGAGACGGTGCTGGACGACTTTCAGCACGCGATGGAGTTGGCGGGCGTCCGGTCCGCCCTCCCGTCCGGGATAGAGACGCTGCTCAAGATCAATATCTCCTGGCAGCACTATTACCCGGCCTGCTCATCCTCGCCGTGGCAGCTCGATGGCGTGATCCGGGCCCTCAGGGCAGCGGGTTACGACCAACTCACCCCAGTCCACAATGGGACGGTGGTCGTCGATCCGCGAGAGGGCGCGGTCAACAACAAGCACGAGGCTGTTACGGAGAGTCACGGGCTGGAGTCGGTCTTCCTTGAAGACGTGGAGTGGGTGGACTTCGTCCCAGAGTCTCCCATGCTCGTGCTCGACAAGGTCTATCCCAACGGCTTTCAGATTCCCCGGATGCTGATGGACAAGAACATCGTCCATCTTCCGACGGTCAAGACTCATGTGTTCACCACCATGACCGGTGCGATGAAGAACGCATTTGGCGGTCTGCTGAACTACCAGCGGCACTGGACGCACTCCGTCATCCACGAGACGCTCGTCGACCTACTGAGGATTCAAAAGGAGATCCATCCCGGTATCTTCGCCGTCACCGACGGGACATTCGCGGGAGACGGGCCCGGGCCTCGCGCGATGCGCTGGCACACCAAGAACGTGATCATCGCATCAGCCGACCAGGTCGCGATAGACGCTGTCTCTGCAAAACTGATGGGCTTCGACCCCATGTCGATACCCTTCATCCGAATAGCCGACGAACACGGACTGGGGCACGGCAGGATCGACGAGATCGATGTCGTGGGAGCGGACATCGAAGAGGTGAACTGGGGTTTCGCAGCCGCAGAGAACACGCTTGCCAGCCGTGGACAGAAGCTAATCTACTGGGGCCCGCTGAAGTCCCTGGAGAACGTGCTTCTCCGATCGTTCCTCACACCATGGGCGTACGCCGCCTCGAACCTGTACCACAACGCCTACTGGCTGAGAGTGGTGGGAAGAAAGAGGGTCCGAGAGGCGATGAAGACACCGTGGGGTCGGCTGTTCCAGGAGTACTGATCGGCCAGTTCGCGCCGACGACGTCCACCTTTCGTTTTCCCTAGTAGGCTACGGCCGCTCGACCAGCTCCACAGCAGTCTCAAACTGCTTGTCGTCTCGCATGTAGTCGACTTGCACCGAGTCTCCCACCTCGTAGCTCCACAGGAGCGTCAGGAACTCGCCCATATCAGCGGTAGGGATTCCGTCCAGGCTGATAATCACGTCGCCCACCTGGAGGCCCGCATTGAATGCGGGGCCAGCACGAGAAATCCGAGTGATGATCACGCCTTCGTCTACGTTCAGATCGAGTCTGTTTGCTATCGCGGCTGTGACGTCCTCGCCGTTCATGCCCATGAGCGGGCGAACGACACGACCGTGTTCTATGAGGCTGTCGATGATCGGGATCGCCGTCTCGGAGCTGATCGCAAACCCGATTCCCTGGGCACGACGCTCCACAGCGGTGCTGATGCCGATGACCTCCCCGTCCATATCGACCAGCGGCCCGCCGCTGTTGCCGTCGTTGATGGCCGCGTCGGTCTGGATCATGTCGTAGAGCGGCTCCCGCTCAGTTCTGACCGTGCGACCACGTGCGCTTACGATCCCCAGAGTGACCGTTGGGCCACCTTTCAGGGCAAGGGCATTTCCAACAGCCACGACCCAGTCACCTACTCTTATGTCGTCTGAATCGCCCCAGTTGATGACGGGAAGTGTGTCATCGGCCTCGATCTTCAGGACCGCCAGGTCGGTAACTATGTCCCAGCCCACAACTTCGGCGTCGTAGGTCTTGCCGTCGGGCAGGTGAACCTTGATGCCGACGACATCGTGTATCACGTGGAAGTTCGTTACGACGTACCCGTCCGACCGGACGATTACACCGGAACCGGCTCCCTGATCCGTGAAGTCAAAGAACAGGCCCTGATTGACCGACTCGACAAAGATGGAGACCACGGCGGGTTGGACGCCAGTGACCAATTCAGCAATCGACGGAAGTTGCATTATCCCGAGCGTACCCTGGTAGCCATTGGAGCTAGTAGCTCTCTGCGACACCTGGGGAGCCGGCGCAACTGGAGCAACTGTGGGAGGCACTTCGGTCGGCGCCGGAGTCGGAGTGGCAGCCGGGGCAGGAGAGGAGAACCCGCACGACAGTGCGAACAGCCCTCCCAGGACGACTATGACAGTGCTGAGCCCCGTCCAGCTACGCGCTCGCTTCACCGGACTCCAACACCCTCATTCTAACGCGGGAGACACTTGTCCACAGGAGTCTCATACCTCGCATTTCACCATCCATCTGCCTCACGAATCCCGCATATCGCGAGGTGGCGAGGGCACCAAAGAGCAGGATGATCGCCGAGACGTACACCCAGCTCAGCAGGGCCATGATCGCACCAATTGGGCCATAGACCACGTTATAAGTCGGGTATGTGTTGACGTACCAGATGAAGCCCCAAGTAGCCCCATCGATCGCAAGGGAGGCGAACAGAGCGCCCATCCAAACGTCTCTAAAGCTGACCTCGGTGTTCGGCAGATGCTTGTAAAGCAGAAGCAGAGTCACGAACGTGATAACCGGCGAGGCGACCACAGTTATGAGATTGGCCACCATGTCATAGGTAACTTCGGGGAAGGCGGTCTCAACGAGCAGCTGGATGGTGCCGACCATAGGCGTGACGAACAGCAGGAACACCATCAGAATACCGGCCCCTGACGCGAGGCCCAGATCGATCATTCTCTCTCGGATAAACGGCCTGGTCCTTGTGACACCCCACGCCGCGTTAATGCCCTTGCGAATGGCCCCGAACGCAGCCGAGGACGCCCATATTAGCCCAAACACCGCAGCGACCCCAGTTATGGTGCGGGCTGAAACTACACCCCTCATAGTTTCGCC
Organism: Dehalococcoidia bacterium; assembly: GCA_965116405.1. Taxonomy (GTDB): domain Bacteria; phylum Chloroflexota; class Dehalococcoidia; order Lucifugimonadales; family UBA1123; genus VXRN01. The sequence goes on along the minus strand of OZ220685.1, from coordinate 2,581,779 downwards.
GATGAAGTCAGAGGAAACCGGGATGATCTCTGCCATCTGCTCGGCCATGGTCTCTCGTTCCACCTCGAGGGGAAAGAAGAAACCCCAGATGGAGACCATCGCGAGTACGAGGGGAAACATCGAAAACAGAGTGTAGAAGGCAATTGCGCCCGCAATATACTGGCAATTCTTGCCGAGAAAATCGTTCACGGCATCTGCACACATCAGTATGAATCTAACCAGGTACACTGCTTCCTCGGTTTGTTCTGGGCGCTTGACCTCTAACTCCGAGAGTATCGAAGATGGTATAGAGAAGACTTGAAAGTGGTCAAGTTTCGAGGAGCGAGGAGGACTGCCACAGCTACAGGCCGCCCTCGAAAAACCCCCTGACGATCCCAACTGTGGCTTCCATATCCTCGGTGTGAAGGCCGTGGCCGACGCCCTTGACCTCGCCGAATGTGCCATTTCCATCTGGAATGGTTGCAACCATCTTTCGGGCCTGCGCCTCGTCGAGCACTGCGCTGACCTCTCCTCGCAGAACCAGCGTCCGGCAGCTAATCTTCTCGACGCAGTCCCACAGGAAGGGCCCCTCCTTGAGAGCTGTTCGACCAAGCAGCCACCTGATTTCCGGGTCTGTCTTGGGCACGAGGATCCCATCCCAGTTCGTGCGATAAGTGTGCCTGACGGTCGCCCATATCTTGTCGTCGCTGGCATCCGGGTCGTCCTCGCGGTGCCAATCGAATGCCATCTGGTCAGTGAAGAAACCCCTGGGGCGCTCCCGGTTTCCACTCTGCATACGGGACGCGGCAGTCTGCCTTCCGGCCGGAGACGGATCGGGCATCGGTCCATAGTCACCCAGCACCAGGTTGTCGATGAGATTTCCGAAGTATGCCCCGAGCGGCATTCCTATCCTGGAACCCTGCGAATGCCCGTAGTAGTCGAACGGGTACAGGCCAGTGGCGAGGGCGAACTGCCCAACGTCGGACGCGAAGGACTGGGCTGAATACCCTTCCCGGCTCCAGTCGCTGTCGCCGCATCCGCGGGCATCCAGGGCTACCACATGCCACTTGTCGGTCATATGAGGGGCGAACTCGTCGAACTGGTGTGCATGGCCGCCGATGCCGTGCATCAGGATCAGCGGCTTCTTGGTCCTGTCACCGCCCCAGTCCAGGTAGTGCAGCCATAACCCGTTCACGGATATCCACTTATCTTCGGGATACGCACCAGTCATCGATTTCTCCTCTTTGTTTTCTACGGCCCAACTGCCCGACCGGATCGACTGCCTTGAATCAGACCCTGCCGTGCTGCGGCAAACATGTACGTGACAAGGTAGCTTCTAAAAGGACGCCATCTTGCAGAAAGTTCAACGGCCTCCTGTGGCGTGAGACGATTGCCTCCATTGTAGAGGGCTCCAAGCGATCGTTGAACGGCGAGGTCCCCTTCCGGAAACCCATCTGGACGGTCAAACGCGCGGATCAGGAGCCAATGAGCCGTCCATGGACCAACTCCCCGCAGCTTGACGAGATTCTCGACTATCGACTCGTCCGGCAGGTTAGCCAGCGCGTCCAGATCGAGGCCTCCATCAGCCACGCTCTGAGCTATATCGACCACGTACTCGGCCTTTCTTGCGCTGAACTTGATCCCGCGCAGAACCTCGGTACCGGCCTCAGCAATAGCCATCGGTGAAGGAAACACGCGGTAGTCCGACCCTCCCACAGAGACGGAGCCCCCGAGAGTGTCGACAAGCAGGTCTCTAAGCACGCGGGCGACCTCGTTGCTGATCTGCTGACCGAGGATGGACAATACGAGACCCTCGAAAGGAGACGCGGCTTGAGGGATTCCAAGACCTCGGAACTGAGGAATGAACTCACGCATTGGGTCATCGTCATCGAGGGAATCGTAGAAATCAGTGAGGTGGCTCTGAGAGCCTACCGACCTTACGGCGACATCAACGGCTACCGACTGCTCCTCGGCGCTCAATTCGTCACCGGCCAGGGTCACTTCCAATAGTGGGGTCTCAACGTCACCAACCGATCTGACTCTCATGCCAACAGTCTTGCCACCGACCTCCAGTCCTCTCGAGAACACGCCATCCTCGAACAGATCGGCAGCGTACCTGCCTCGGCCATACACAGCGAAGCTGGCGGAGGCGTCGAAGTCGTAGGGAGGCTGAGGGCTGAATGTGTGAGTCGTCGAGATCATCTGGCCACTCAATGTATCAGCATCGCGTCGCCGAAGCTGTAGAACCGATATCGCTCGTTGACGGCAGCATCGTACGCGTTCAGCATAGTCTCTCTGCTGGCGAATGCGGATACGAGCATCAGAAGTGTGGATTTCGGCAGGTGGAAGTTGGTGACCAGTCCGTCGATGACCTTGAACTCGAACCCAGGCGATATGAAGAGGTCGACCCACCCAGCCCCGGGACTCACCAGTTGATCCGACTTCATGCTCACGAGCACAGCATTCTCCAGCAATCTCACAGCCGTGGTCCCGACCGAGATGATCCGGCGGCCCGCGACCCTCGCCGAGTTGATCGCGTCCGCGGCCTCACTCGACAGCTCCCACTGCTCGGCGTGCATCTCGTGTTGCAACGGGTCTTCAGACGTGACCGGTCTGAACGAGTCCCACCCAACGTGCAGCGTGACGAATGTCCGCCTGACGCCCTTCTCGTCTAGACGTTCGAGCAGCGAGTCGCTGAAATGGAGACCAGCGGTGGGAGCTGCCACGCTGCCTTCAGAGTTGGAGTAAACCGTCTGATAACGTTCGCTGTCTTGCAGCTTTTCATGTATGTACGGCGGCAGGGGGATGTGCCCAATCTTCAGCAGGTCCGGCTCCGAATCGAAGCGCACGAGTCTTGATCCGGCGGGCTCCATGTTCACAACCTCGCCGGTCGTTTCCCCTCCGCCATCCGGGCCAGCCACGACGAACCGTGCTCCCGTCCGCATCCGGCGGCCGGGCTTTACCAGCGCCCTCCACTCTCCGGCACCTGAGCGCGAGAGGAGCAGCAGCTCGACATCCCGGCCAGAAGACTCCGACCTTCCGTACAACCGAGCCGGAAAGACCCTGCTGTCATTGAACACAAGCAGGTCTCCTTCTCTCAGGGAGTCGGGCAGGTCGTAGAACATCCTGTGAACCACCCTACCAGTCTCCCTATCAAGCAACATAAGGCGCGAGTGGTCTCGCGGCTCGACTGGTTTCTGGGCAATCAGTTCCTGAGGAAGATCGTAGTCGAAGTCTGAGGTCTTCATATCCGATCCGCAGCGTGTTCAGCGGGATAGGGCGGCTGATGCCCGTCAGTCGCCACCTGCCGCCGATGGGGCTCCCTCAGCCGGCTGCCGCGGGGCTGGTGGTCTGCCAAACGTTGGCGCTCGATGGAAGAACGCCAAAAGGGCTCCGAAACACAGGACGAATACAACCATCAGGCTGGACAGCTGGAAACCCTGAATGTAGAAACCCTGGGCGCTGGCCCCGGTAAGTAGGGAGATTCCAGAGGGCAAGGCAAGGGCCAGCACGGCAGCGGCGGTCGTCGCGCCAAGGGCGTGGCCCATTTCGCGAGTGGTCTCCATCATGCCGGACGCGACACCCCGATGCTTCAGCGGAAGTGAGTTCATCACGGTGGCATTGTTTATGGGGTTGAACATATTCGTCCCCACTGAAATCGGGATCATCAGCAAGGGCAACGCCCAGAACGGGATACGAGAGGCCGCGAAGCTCAAGACCAGGAAGCCGCCTGCGATCATAATCATCATCACTGGCCGCATCAGTCTGGGCTGGTACCTATCGTAAATCCAGCCGGCGACCATCGGCATAAACAACCCGAGCGCCTGGCTCGGCAACAGCACGACGGTCACAAACAGCGGCGCCATGCCGAACCCTTCCTCGACGAGTATGGGCACCAGTGTCATCGTCGCCAGCATCGAGAAATGGTAAGTGACGTTGGTCGCCAGTGACAGCGAGAACGGACCTTCCTTGAAGTGGCGAACGTCCACGATAGGGTTCGAAACCCTGCGCTCGACCAGGAAGAACACCCCCAGCATCACAATGAATAGCAAGTGCATGGGAAGGTGATAAGACAGCGCGTCTGACGAAACGTAGGACTCCTCGCCCGCATGGAGGTGCGACCCGGACAGCACCAGCACCACTCCGGCAGCCACCAGCAACACGCCACCCAGCCAGTCTATGGGACCGTCATCCCGCTCGGACTTCACCTTCGCCTGGCTGCGAACCATGGGGATGCACGCGATGATAGAGAGAAGCCCAAGAGGGACGAACGTCAGGAACACCATTTGCCAACTAACGAACTGCAGCATTACGCCGAAGAAGGCCAAGCCCACCAGTGTTCCGAACCGCGCACCGATGATAGGCACGGCAAATGCACGACCGCGTTCGTTCGGTTCGAAGCTAGCCGCAAGAATCGCGTTGGCATTGCCCATCACCATGGCCGAGCCGAGTCCAGCGATCGCGCGCCAGACGACTATGTGCCACAGCTCCTGTGAGAGTGCAATCATCCCCGACCCGGCTGTCGACAACACAATGCCCAGGAAGAAAACGCGGGCATGCCCGTACCTGTCCCCCATTCGCGCTCCGAGCAGCACAAACGCCCCAAGCATCATCAGATAGATAATGACTATCCACGCGGCGTCATCGACGCCCGTGCCGAAGGCGTCGGCGAGTGTGGGGAGAGCGATCGCCACCGGCAGGCTCGAAAGCTGCACAAGCATATAGGCCGCCGTCAACGCCAGCAGCGTCTCCTTGCGGCTCCTGCTGTGTACCAGCGGGCCAAGCGCCGACAGTACGCCCAAGTCCTCTCCTTTACGACTGCCTTACTGACCCACGCAGTTAGTCGCAAGTGAATCAGGCAGCGGGGCAATAGTAGCACGACTGGCTAAAGCGTACACACAATCGGGCGCTCTTTCGGACCAATTCGCTCACAGACCCATTGGAAGTTCAGCTAAAATCCTTTTGTGGTCTACCGGCATCTAAAGACCTAACCCAACAGAAGACCAAGACGTTACAACAGATGAGCGCGTGTGGCGGCGTACCTCCGCTCCGGCAGGTCTCATCAGAAACCAAGGCAGTAATGGAAGAGAAGCAGGCGAATCGCAAGATCGTCGAGGACATCGTCAGGCGCGCGCAGGCGGGTGACCAGTCGGCATTTGCCGAACTCTATGAATGCTATTACGACCAGATCTACAGGTACGTCTCCTTCAAGTGCGGCAACAGGCTCGAGGCCGAGGACCTCACAGGAGAGGTGTTCCTGAGAATGCTGGAGTCCATAGACAGGTTCAAGTTCCAGGGATTTCCATTCACGTCATGGCTGTATCGGATCGCTCACAACCTCGTCGTCGACAACTTCCGGCGTAAGGGGCGAAAACCAACTGTCCCGCTGGACAAGGTGCTGCACTTCTCAAGCGAAAAAGACGGGGAAATGGAAAACCAGGCGCAGATAAGCTGGAGTATGGGGGAGGTCGTTGAAGCCATGACCAGCCTGACTGACCTCCAGCGCGAGGTCATTACCCTACGTTTCGTGGCCGGCCTTTCCATCGCCGAGACTGCCGATGCGGTCGGCAGAAAAGAGAATGCCGTGAAGGCACTCCAGCACGCAGGCATTAGAAAGCTCAGAAACCTGATGACACACCCGGGCCCTTTCGTTGTCGTGACACCGGAGCCCGAAACATGATCGGATACCTTTCTACACCGAGAGGTGAGAGATGAGCCAGGAGTTCAGCGAGGCTCTCAACGACTGTCTTGATCGACTTGTGAGGGGCGAAGACATCCGAGACTGTCTCCGTCGCTACCCTCACCATGCGGGCGAACTTGAACCCCTTCTTCACGTCGCCCTTGCGACGATCAATGCCGCCGAGGAGGTCAGGCCCGAGCCGCAGGCCAAGTCGCGCAACTTCGCCAGATTCACGGAGGCCGTCCAGCAACGTTCAGCGCGACCGGAGCGAAGATGGTCGTGGCTCTCTTTGCGCTGGCTTCCGATAGCCCGCCCTGTGGCAGTAGGTCTGGCATCCATAATCGTCTTCGTAATGGGGGCTGGCGTGGCGACCGCCGCGTCATCGGAATCGGTGCCCGGAGAACCACTTTACTGGGTCAAGACCACCAAGGAGAACGTCGAAGGAAGACTCCCGCGCTCGGACGACGGCAGGGCGAATTTCGAGGCCGGCCTCGCACAGGTCCGCGGCAAGGAGCTGAGCAAGTTAATCGAGCGGGGTCAGTTCACAAGGGCCGACAAAATAAGGCGCCGAATGAACGACCACCTCTCACGCTCTGCCCGGTACGCCGGGGTGACCGTAGCCGTCAATCCCGTAGAGATGCCCTTCAAAATCCCGACCCTCATCGGTCACAATAGGTCGAAGCAGCTCGTTAAGCGCCTGGAACATGACCGCGAAGTGTTCAGGGCCAAGGCCAGGCTTCTCCTTGATGAGCTAAGTCCCGAAGACCGCCGCAGGGCTGAGCAATTCTTCAGAAGGACTGAGTTGCGGTACTGGATGTTGATCCACGCAATGAAGAGCAACTCGCCCGATAGTCGTCCCTACCTGATCTTCAAAGTCCGCCATTCCGGTCCGGGGCGTTAGAACGAATACCGTACCAACTATCCTCGCTTCCGGAGCTCACCCAAAATGAATCCACTGTCTCGACTGAGGCGCTGGCAGATTGTCGCCTCAGTTATTGTCCTCGTCATTGTTATCGCGGGGGCTCTATTCCTTCTACGCAACGCCATGAGCTCGGATACGGCTGAACTCGAAGAAGACCAGCAACTTGTCGCCGTTCGACGCGGCGACCTGGTAAACGAGATCTCGGTCAGTGGCAGCGTCAGCTTTCCTGAACGTGACAACCTGACCTTCGGTTCGCAAGGTGTGGTCTCGGAGGTACTCGTTACAGAGGGTGAGCGTGTCTCAGCAGGCGACGTGATCGCGCGTCTCGACGCCGAGACCATCGCTCGACTCGAACGGGAAGTCACTGAGGCAAATGCCGCGCTCCGTGACGCCCAGGACGAGATGGACGACCTGGTCAACCCTCCAGAACTAAGCGTCGCGGAAGCACGGCAGGCAGTTGCCCTGGCCCAAGACGCTCTCGACGAAGCCACTGAGACCATCGACGAGATTCTCACACCTACCGACGTGCAGGTCACCGATATGGCAGGCAGGGTCGCAGCCGCCGCCCGGGCGTTTGAAGAAGCGGAAGATGCCCTGGCGGACGTGGTTACTCCATCAGACCTGGACGTAGCCAACGCAGCACGCGGCGTTGTCGAAGCCGAGATTGCGCTTGAGGACCTACAAGATTCACCCACTTCCCTTGAAGTCGCCAACGCGACCGATCGAGTCACCAATGCCGAAGTCGCCCTCCAGGACGCAGTGGAAGCTCTGGAGAGATACGAAGCCGGTGTGAACGATGATGACGCCGCACGGGACCTCAACAGCGCGCGGCAGGACCTCGAAACAGCCAGGACCAACCTCGCCAATGCCATGACGGACTATGAGGTATCCCGGCGCGATGGGGAGGTCAGTACCGGCAGCGCACAAGAGGAACTTGATGAAGCCGGACAGGCCTATGCCGACACGTTCGCCAAGTGGCTGGGCATCGTCATGCCGCATGATTCGCTCGACCCAGACTACGATGTCGAGCTGGCAGTTCACGGTATCGATCTTGCTGCCCTGTTCACGACATCGAATCGGGGAAGGGGTCTGGCGTTTGGTGAGACAATTCCGATCGACAACCCCAACACGGCTTGGAACGAGTCACAGATTCACGTGTGGCTGCACTTTTCCAGAGTGGACTTTGAGGCTACCTGCGACCGGACCGACATTCCGCCCCTCGGCACGGTCTGCATCGAGGATGAGTTCCGCTCGACCGGGGAAGCGTACCAGGACGCCATCGACAGCAGGGCCAGGGCCGACGCCAATGCACTCAACGCCATTGCAGACGCTCAGGCGAGAATAGACTCCTCCCAGCTGGCAATCGAGGCTGCCGAAGACCGGATCGAAGAACTGACCGAGCCAGTAGACCCAGTCGTGCTGGCAAAGATGCAGTCGGCCGTCCTAGTTGCCGAGGAGGAACTCAACGACGCCAAGGAGAGTCTCGCGGACTTGAAAGACCCGACGGACAGGCTGGAAATCGCCTCCGGCTTACGAGACCTGGAAGTTGCTCAGGCGACGCTGGCGGACGCCAGGGAGCGCCACGCGGAGCTCACCGAGTCACGAAACTCCGCCGAAATTGCGGACCTTACGGCAAAGGTAGAGGCGGCTCGCGCGAACTTGGAGGACCTGAAGAGCCAGCAGGCTGAGCTCACTTCAGGACAGGAACGCCCCGACTATCCCGCGGCGTTCCATGCTGTCGAAGTGGCGCGGTTGACGCTGGAGCAGCGGCAAGAGGTCCTGGACGACCTCCTGAAAGACCCAGACCCGGTTGACCTGGACCTCCTGACTGCCAAGCTGGAAGCGGCCCAGACCCTACTTGAAGAGTCGGAGGAGCGCCTGGCGGACGCCTCCGGTCTCAGAGCACCGTCGGATGGCTTCGTATCCCGGGTGAACGCCGAAGAGGGTGAGGACATCGAGGCCAATGACGTAGTCGCCGTCCTGGTTGACACGGGAGTCGTGGAGGTCGACGGGTCAGTCGATGAGATAGACGTTCTCGCAATCGAGATTGGCGTGGATGCTGAGGTCAAGATGGACGCCCTGCCAGACCAGATCATTCTTGGCAAGGTCTCCTTCGTGGGAGCTGAAGCAAACGATGAGCAGGGGGTAGTGAGCTACCCTGTCCGAGTGGAAATAGAGCTCCCACCGGACATGAAGGCGCCGGAGGGGCTCAGTGCAGTCGCAACCATAGTACTCAGCAGAGAGACGGACGTGCTCCTTATTCCAGTCAATGCGATTCGCGGTACGTTCGACAATCCTGTGGTCCACTTAATGGTTGACGAAGTGTCAGTGGAGACTCCTGTCACACTTGGCAACAGCGATGATTTCTGGACCATCGTAACCGGAGGGCTCAGTGAAGGAGACATGGTCGTCGCCTTGGCACCAGAGGGCCAGGACGTTGAGTTCTTTAGTGAAGAAGAAGGCGACAACGGCGGCCCCAGGCGGGGCGAATAGAAGCAGGATGCTGGAGGTTGTCTTGAAATGTCCCTGATCACACTTGAAGACGTCACGAAAATATACAAGATGGGCGAGGTCGAAGTGGGCGCTCTCCAAGGCGTCTCTCTGGAGATCGAAGAGGGCGAGATGGTCGCCGTCATCGGTCCCTCAGGGTCAGGCAAGTCAACGCTGATGAATGTTGTGGGCTGTCTCGACGCCCCAACAAGCGGACGCTACGAACTCAGTGGACAGGACATCAGCAGGATGTCTGACAGCCGCCTGTCTGAGATAAGGGGCAGGCAGATTGGGTTCGTATTCCAGACGTACAACCTGCTACCCAGGTTAACAGCACGCGCCAATGTAGAGCTTCCCCTGATGTACAACAATGGCGGGGCCAACCGCAGACGCCGCGCGATGGAAGCGCTCGAGATGGTCGGACTGGGAGACCGAGCCAATCACAAGCCGACCGAGCTCTCCGGCGGACAGCAGCAGCGAGTAGGAATCGCCAGGGCTCTCGTCAAGGAGCCGAGCATCATGCTGGCGGATGAGCCGACCGGCAACCTCGACAGTTCATCCAGTGAAGAGATCATGTCGCTGCTCAGGAACCTCAACCGCGAGCAGGGACTCACCCTGATGATCGTGACCCATGAGTTCGACATCGCAGCCGAAACCAACCGGATAATCTCGATGCTGGACGGTCGAATCGTGGGCGACAGCCACAGGGATACCTGGGCCCCCGGCGGTGAACCATGGCCGGGTGGCGTGAGAGCGGGCGCGGGTATTGGCCAGCCGCAGGGCGTGGAGCACTAGCGAGAGTGAACCCCCTGGACATAGTGCTCACGGCGCTCTCTTCGCTGGCGTCGAACAAGCTCCGTGCAGCACTGACCCTGCTTGGCATCGTCATCGGAGTAACCGCCGTGATTGTGCTCATCTCCCTCGGCCAGGGAGTCCAGCAGTCGATCACATCGGAGTTCGAGTCGCTTGGCACCAACCTCATCACCGTAACCCCAGGTTCGAGCGAGGGCGACGGATTCGGAGCATTCTTCGGTGCCGGCGGAGATGTGGACACGCTGACGCTAGACGACGCCTATGCACTGCTCGATCCCGTTAGTGCGCCCTCCGTGGTCGCTGTCGCTCCAGAGATCAACACCGGGGCACGTGTCGAATATGGCAGGAGATCGGACGACACTTCCATCCTCGGTGTGACTGCCGACTACGACGACGTACGCCTCTACGTCACTGAGCAGGGTGAGTTCATTTCACCCGTCCACGTTCGTGACGCCGCATCCGTTGCTGTTCTCGGCGCTGGGATTTCTGAGTCTTTGTTCGGTCTGAGAAACCCGGTCGGGCAGACCATCAAGCTAAACAACAAGCCGTTCACCATAATCGGGGTACTCGAAAGCAGAGAGGGCGGCTTTTTCGGATTCCTGGACCGGAATGTAATGATCCCCCTGACAACGGTCCACTACCGCCTCACCTTCCATCCCAACTCCAAGGGTGAGATTCAGGTTGGAAGCATCAGCGTTCAGGCGGTATCCAGCGAGGCCGCGAAAAGCGCAGAACGGGAAATCAGGGACATCCTTCGGCTGCGACACCGCGTCATCGACGAAGATGACTTCACGATAACCACGCAAGAGCAGGCGTTGGAGGCCATCGAGAGCGCGATAGGCGCGTTCACGATCTTCCTCGGGAGCATCGCCGCGATCAGCCTCCTGGTCGGCGGAATCGGGATCATGAACATCATGTTCGTCACCGTAACCGAGCGGACGCGGGAAATCGGCATACGGAAAGCGATGGGTGCGAAGCGCCGCGACATAATGCTTCAGTTCGTGACAGAAGCCGCCGTACTTAGCTTCGGCGGTGGACTGGTCGGCCTGGCTCTCGGGGGCCTAATCACGATGGCTATGAACGGGCAGGACTTCCTCGGAGGTCCGACGCTTCAGACGTCCATTGACGTCCAGATTACGATCCTGGCACTGGCCGTATCCATCGGAATCGGTCTCTTCTTCGGGATCTACCCGGCCCTACGCGCGGCCAGGCTTCATCCTATAGACGCGCTGCGCTACGAATAGGCAGGCAACACCGAAGCTGGAACTGTCCGCAGGCCACGTTACCCTGGTGCCGCGCCTTTAACTTTTGCTGAATGTTTTTTGGTAATTCGACTTTACATTAACCTTGCACTCTACCCATGCAAGAGTTGTACAATGCACCGCTAGAGGCAGGTGAAACAGTTTCGCTAGGGGAAGTGTTCCTCTCCCGGAGCTTGGCGAGGAGGATCGCTCTAGCGAACGTCTTATGATAGAAATCGCCCGCATTATCGGTATAGCGCTCAACCACAAGTGGAGGCTCATAGGAGCCTACATAGGAATGGTCGGAGCGCTTATTTCTTTTGTGCTGATTCCCAGATTCATCAGGGTCGCGCTCGATGAAATCGAATTGATGTTCGCGACGGGCGCCGTGTCCAACGAGGCCATCCTGAATACTGTCTTGATCATCCTTGGACTGAGCGTCATAAGAGGGGGGTTCTCCTACGCCCAGCAGTATCTGGGTGAGGCTCTGTCCCAGACGGTGTCGTTCGACATAAGGAACTCCCTGTACAACCATGTGCAGCACATGAGCTTCGGGTTCCACGACCGGTACCACACAGGCGCGCTCATGTCGCGGGCTATCACTGACGTTGAGAACATACGAATGTTCATCAACATGGGGCTGGTCCGCACGCCCTATTTCCTCGCCCTGTTTGTGGTGGTCGGCACAATCCTGCTCCTAAAGGACTGGCGACTCGGCCTGATAAGCGCCAGCTTCATGCCGGTGGTAATGATCTACTCCTCGATGATTCGCCTGAAGATGCGCAACATCTGGCTCATTGTCCAGGAGAAGATGGCCGAGATGAGCACGGTGCTCCAGGAGAACTTCACAGGCATCCGAGTGGTCAAGGCATTCGCCGCGGAATCGCACGAAGAGGCAAAGTTCGAGCGCCGCAACCGCGAAGTGCAGACACACTTCATAGAAGCCGAGAAGATGCGCGCGTCCAGCACGTCCTTCATGCTCTTCACGTTCCTCATGGCGATGGGCTTCATCCTCTTCTTCGGCGGCAGGCGTGTTATCGGCGGAGACATGTCAGTCGGTGAGCTTGCCGAATTCATCATCTACCTGCAGATGCTCCAGATGCCCGTCCGGATGGCCGGGTGGCTGGTGAACTCCTATGCCCGCGCCGCCTCTGCCGGCCAGCGCCTGTTCGAGATACTCGACGCCAAGTCACCGGTCCAGGAAGCCCATGACGCGCGCGAGCTGAGGAGACCCAGAGGTCGCGTCAGGTTCCACAATGTAACCTTCAGCTACGACCATACCAGGCGCGTCCTGAGAGGCCTGAATTTAGATGCCCAGCCCGGTGAGGTCGTCGCTTTGCTTGGACCGCCAGGAAGTGGCAAGACCAGCGTGGTCAACCTGATACCTCGCTTTTATGACGCTACGGGCGGCTGGATCTCGATCGATGGCTCCGACATACGCAATGTCACTCTTGAGTCTCTGAGACGCAACATTGGCATCGTTCAGCAGGACGTCTTCCTGTTCACCACCTCGATTCGTGAGAACATCGCATACGGCAACGTTGACGCGACCCAGGAAATGATCGAGCGGGCGGCAAAGATCGCCCAGATGCATGAGTTCATTGAGTCGCTGCCCGACGGATACGACACCCACGTCGGTGAGCGAGGTTCCACCCTGTCAGGTGGGCAGCGTCAGCGAATGTCGATCGCCCGTGCAGTACTGCTAGACCCTCCCATTCTGATACTCGACGACTCTACATCCAGCGTTGACGCCAACACGGAGTCGCAGATCAGGATGGCCATGGAATCCGTCATGGAGGGCCGGACTACCTTTGTGATCGCTCACCGGCTCAGCACCGTTCACCGCGCCGACAAGATCGTCGTCCTGAAAGATGGGCAGATTGCTGAGCAGGGAACCCACGAGGAACTCGTGGAATACAACGGGCTCTACCGAGAGATCTACGACTTGCAGCTTCGCCCACAGGAAGAGGTGCTGCGCGAGATCGAGTCGCCCATTCCGGCGTCGGGGAGCTAGACAGCGCGATGACTTCCTATTGCACACACATGAGCCTCGAAAGGACTGAACTCCCATGATGATGGGCGGCATGGGATTCGGCGGCGGCAGCTCCCGCCGAATACACCCTGACGAGGAGATGTTCGGCTCCGTCTACGATCAGCGCGTCGTACTCAGGCTGCTCCCCTACATACTGCCATTCAAGAAGCTGGCGATAGTCTCAGCAATAGCAATGCTGATTTACACCGGCACGCAGGTCGCCATACCTTGGCTGATCAAGGTCGGCATCGACGAATACATCAAGGTCGGAGACCTGACCGGACTCACCTGGATGTTCATCCTCTTTATCGCCATGGCGGCATTGAACTGGGGCATGAACTTCACGATGCAGTTTTTCATGGAGAAAGTCGGCCAGGGCATTCTCTATAACCTGCGACGCGATGTCTTCCACCATGTGCAGAAGCAGTCGGTTTCCTTCTACGACAAGACCGAGGTGGGCCGCATGATGTCCCGTGTCCAGGGCGACGTGGGACAGCTACAGGAGTTCGCCGCACTTGTCGTAATGACGCTTGGTGAGCTGCTCGGCCTGGTCGGAATTGTCGTGGCATTGCTCATCATGGACTTCCAGCTCGGTCTAATCACACTGGCCGTGTTGCCACTGCTCATCCTCACGATGATGGTATGGCAGCCGCTAGCTCGTAAGGCGTTTGTGGAAGTTCGTCGCACGATCTCTATCGTAAATGGAGAGCTCAACCAGAACATAACCGGAGTTCGCGTAGTTCAGTCCATGAACCGACAGGACACGAATCTGAGTGGATTCAGCAAACTGAACGTCGATCACCGTGAGGCCAACCTGCACGCGAGCAGACTGTCATCCGGCCTCCTCCCACCTGTCGACATCCTGACAGCGGCTGCAATGGGACTTGCCCTCTTCTTCGGCGCCCGGATGATCGGAGGAGGGGACCTGGAGATCGGGGTCCTCATCGCGTTCATTCTCTACATCCAACGATTCTTCGACCCCATTAGAAATCTCACGATGATGTACACCCAGCTTCAGCGCTCTATGGCATCCGGCTCCCGTATATTCGACCTGTTGGACTGGGAACCCGACCTCATAGACGAGGACAACGCTCCCGAGCTTTCAGACATCAAGGGTGAGATCGAGTTCAAGAACGTCAGCTTCAGCTACGTGGAAGGCGAGGATGTCCTAAAGGACGTAAGCGTCCACATAGAACCAGGGGAAGTTGTCGCTGTCGTGGGTCCAACGGGCGCCGGCAAGACCACATTCATAAGCTTAATGTCGCGCTTCTACGACGTTGAGCCGGACCGCGGCGCTGTGTACGTGGATGGCCACGACGTTCGCAAAGTCGTGAGAAGCAGCCTGGCGAACCAGATGAGCATGGTCCTCCAGGAGCCCTATCTCTTCTCCGGCACGGTCAGGGAGAACATCAAGTACAACCACATCGAAGCCAGTGAAGAGCGGATGATTGAGGCCGCTCGCGCTGTCGGGGCGCACGACTTCATCATGGAGCTTCCGGATGGTTACGACACCTTCCTGGCGGAGCGTGGCGTCAATTTGAGCGTTGGCCAGCGGCAGCTTCTGAGCTTTGCCCGTGCCATCGTCGCCAACCCGAGAATCCTTATCCTCGACGAGGCAACCGCTAATATCGACAGCTACACAGAGGTACTCATCCAGAGGGCCCTTGAGGAGCTCCTCAAGGACCGCACAGCCGTTGTGATAGCCCACAGGCTCTCGACAATTCGCGGGGCTGACAAGATAGTCGTCCTGAACTTTGGCGAAGTCATGGAAGTCGGCAACCACGATCAGTTGATGGCCAAAGATGGGCTGTATGCTCACCTGTACAAGATGAACTACGCCACGATCGACGCTTCTGTTACTTCGGGTCCCACTGTTCCGACCTACAGAAACGGTCACTAGGCCTCTGGGGAACTGAATCTAATTCGAAGGGCCGGGCCCCATTCCCACCATCTGGGCCGACACTAGCTGGGCATATAGGCCACCACGTTCGAGCAGTTGCGTGTGCGTCCCTTGCTCGACCACGTTCCCATCGTCGAGGACGAGTATGTTGTCCGCTTCGCGAATCGTAGACAACCTGTGAGCAATCACCACGGTGGTGCGGCCCTCCATCAGCCTGTCCAGGGCATCTCTTACCGTCGCCTCGCTGATGGCGTCGAGGTGGGAAGTAGCCTCGTCGAGTATCAGTACCGGGGCGTTCTTTAGAATAGCCCGCGCGATCGCTATCCTCTGCCTCTGGCCGCCGGACAGCTGCATTCCCCTCTCTCCGACCAGGGTGTCGTAGGCCTCAGGGAAAGACTCGATGAATTCTGAAGCGTTGGCCTGACGCGCGGCCTCCTCTACCTCAAAGTCGGTGGCGTCGTGGCGTCCAAGTCGTATGTTTTCGAGGATCGTGTTGTTGAACAGGTAGGTGTCCTGGGCGACCAGCGCGATTCGACTCCTAAGATCGTCGAGTCTGAATTGGTCTAGACCGTGGTCTTCCAACGAGATTCTGCCCTGGTTCGGGTCCCAGAACCTCATCATGAGGTAGGCGCTGGTGGTCTTGCCGGCGCCCGACCGGCCGACGACTGCCACGGTCTGTCCAGAGCCAATCTCGAAGGACACGTCTGCAAGAGCCTGGGGATCACCGTGGGAGTAGGCGAATTCTACGTCGTCGAAGTCGATCGAGGGAGTCTGAGAAAGCTGCTCCGCGGTCTCCTGAGATACACCAGGACCGTCCTGTACCGTGATCTCCTCGTCGTGGACGGCGAGAATCCTGCGGGAAGCGGCCAGCGTCTCCATCATCTGCTTCATGGTTCGCGCCAGCTCTGTCACCGGGCTGAATGAAGCGAGTGCAAGTACGCTCACAAGTGGAAGGTACGTTCGCTCGATCTGCCCGTCGAGCACAAGCCAAACGCCCATGGCCAGGACGGCGAGGCCGCCCAGTCCCATCATGGCCTCCATGAAGCCTATCTGGAACGCCTGGGACTTCTGGAATCTCACGAGGTGCCCGGCATAGTCCCAGCCCTTCTGGGTGAGCTCTTCGTTGCGGTCCGACCCGCGCCCGAACGCTGAGATCTCGCGCATCCCCTGGATGCTGTCGACCATGAAGGCGTGGATGTCGCCCATGCGTCCCCTGATCTCGTCTCCAAGTCGCTCGATTCGAGTGTTCGCGAAGTACGGGCTGACAGCCACCGCCACGAGGAACGGCGAGAGCACCGCCGCAATGGGCCAGGCGATGAAAGCCAGTACTACGAGCAGTCCGCCGGGTATCAGGATTGCAACAATCATCGGGGAGATGGCGTGGGCGAAGAAGTACTCAACCGTCTCGACGTCTCCACCGACGACGCTGACGAAGTCGCCCGACCTGCGCCTCACCATGTAGGCCGGCGCAAGCGGCTCCAGCTTGTCGTAGAGGTCTATTCGCATTTTCGCCAGCAACCGGAACGCCATGTCATGCGCCTGCCACGACTCCAGGTAGAAGAGCAGCGAGGACAGCGGCGCGAAGATACAGACGAGCACCACCATGGTGGTCAGCGGTTCGTCACGGAACACGGCCGCTACCAGCAGGGCGGTGAACGCCCCAAGCACGATTACCGAACCGTGATGGAGCATTCCCAGAGCCAGTGTAATCAGGAACTGGCCTCTGACCGGACGGACCAAACCGAACAGCCGTATCCATACGTTTAGCGAACGCACATTGATCTGCGCTCCGTCCTCTGTCGAAGCAGACGGCGGCGGGTGGTGATGTCCGTGACCGGATGCGAACTGCGAAAGGTCAGGCTCGTGGTCGACAGGCACATTTGGACGCGCCAGGTGCCGATCTGCAGTCACGACTTCGCCACCCATCTCCGTCTGCTGCCGCATCAGTCCGGCGTACGTCCCGTCTGCGGCCATCAGTTCGTCGTGCGTGCCTATCTCGACAGCTCGACCCTCGTCCAGCACCAGGATGCGGTCAGCATTGATTACGCTGGACAGGCGGTGGGCAATTACGAGAGTCGTCCTGTTCTCCATCAGGCGGTCGAGCGCGGCCTGGATGACCGTTTCGTTCTCTGCATCCACGCTGGACAGGGCCTCATCCAGGAGCAGGATCGGGGCGTCCTTCAGCACCGCCCTCGCGATAGCCAGTCGCTGCCTCTGACCTCCGGACAGCCTGACTGCCCTCTCTCCGACAACGGTGTCGTAACCGTGCGGGAGGTGCGAGATGAATTCGTGAGCGTTAGCAGCCCTTGCGGCATCCTCTAGTTCCTGCTGACTCGCACCGGGCTTTCCGAATCGCAGGTTCTCGGCGACAGTTCCGTGGAACAGGTAAGTGTCCTGCGTGACGACCGATATGTTGTCCCTTATGGTGCTGAGCGGCAGATCTTGCAGGTCGTGTCCACCCAGCCTGATCGATCCTGCCTGCGGATCGTAGAACCTGTACATCAGCCAGACGAGGGTCGACTTCCCTGCCCCGCTGGCGCCGACTACGCCAAGGGTCTCCCCTTCGCGGAGGTCGAATGACACGTCGTTCAACGCCTGCCTGTGTCCGCCCTCGTAGCCGAAAGTCACATTATCGAACGAGACCTCCGGCTTGAGATCAGGTGTTGCGCCGCTGAGGACCGACTCTGACTCCACTACCGAGACAGGCTCGTCCATGATCGCGAATACGCTCTGGGACGAGGAAATGACTGTCATCCCCTGGTGGTACAGGTTCGTCAGCTCGCGCATGGGCCTGAATATCTCCACGCCTAGCATGAGCACTATTAGCAATGGGCGAAGCTCCATGTCGCCGTTGCTGACCCTGACCGCGCCAACCGCCAGAGCGACGGCAGCGCCCGTGGCCATGAAGAAGATCGAGGCGCCGCTCGTCGCGCCGTTGGCAGCGACCACGCCCATGGTGCTCCTGTACAGATTGTTGGCACGCTCCGCAAGCGCCCTGCCCCGGCTTTCACTCTGCCCGAACGACTTGAGGGTCGCCAGTCCCTGAACGCTGTCCAGGAAGTCCGCGCCAAGCTCGCCGTATGACTGCCGCCGCCTGAAGCTGCTGTCCCGGTTCCACTTGTAGAACATGGCCGGCACGGCGAGCGTGAGGAAGGCGAACACCAGGAAGATCAGCGCAATGTAGACATCGAGCGTAACCATGTATGCGAAGATCGCAATCGGAGCGATTGCCGATACGATGATCTGGGAAAGGTACTGCCCGAAGAAAGTCTCCAGGCGCTCGATACCCTCTACGAGAGTAAGTACGACGTCTCCCGTTCGGTTGCGGTCGAAATACCCCGGACCCAGTCTCAGTGCGTGCTCATACACGTCACGGCGTAGGTTGATCTTGACGATGTTCGCGGTGTGGTGGCTGACGGCGTACTGCCAGTACTGAAAGAGGCCACGAATTACAATCAGTCCGGCGATGATCGACAGCGGCAGCGCAAGAGCCGAGAAGCCGACCTGTCCAGTTAGCACCTGGTAGATCACCACGCCGGACACGGCCAGCCGGGCTACGCCGGCGCCCACCGCGATCAGACCCAGTACCGCAGCGAGCAGTATCCTGAGTCTGACGCCACGAGTCAGGCTGAAAAGCCGCCAGTCGAAGTACATAGATCAACTCCCAATGGTGCCAACTCCCCCAACTCAGCGGGGCGATTATAGCGCAGCCATCAAGTAACATCAACCGTATGCAGACGCAGTATATTTCAGATGCAAATATTTGCAAGCGCAGTCAACGAGAGTGTTGAGGTTGCCACGAGTGCTATGTCCGACTCAGGGATATCGAGAACCGCACCTCGAAGGACCTCGCCAACAGCCTCGGGGGTGAGGCCGGGTTACGGTCCCGTATTGCCCTCCATTAGCGACCGGACTATCTCTTCCACTTCTTCGCGAGTTAGCCCAGGTTCAGGCTTGGGAATGTCCACAATCGCCGACTGAACGATCTCTTCCACATCCTCGCGTGTCAATACAGGCTCTGGTTTCAGAAGTCTCTCAACCTCTGACTGAACGATCTCCTCGACTTCCGCACGGTTCAGGCCTGGCTTGGGAGTGAGCAGGCCTCTCATGGACGACTGCACGATCTCTTCTACTTCCGTGCGGGTCATGCCGGGATCCGGTTCTGGCATATCAGCGACCTTCGCATCTACGATCTCAGTCACTTCTTCTCGAGAGAGGCCGAAAACATCAGGTTCCGGAAAACTGGCAATCTCAGCGCGCGCTATCTCCTGGACAATCTCGCGAGAAAGCCCTTGGTCGGCCTCGTCGCATGCCAGAAGCAACGCCGGGATTGCGAGGGCTAACAGAACTGAGATCGGAAGTAAGATGGGGCTTCTGTAATTCATGGGACCTCGGAGCGCGGCAAACGGCTTTGAGTCAAGTGCGATTCAGTCAGTTTATAAACCAATCCAGCCCCTAACACAATCGGTTTAGCTGCGTCAGGCACTGGAAAAACCTGCAAGGCTGTCCCAGTGGAATGGTTTGCCCACCAAGGCCAATCATAGTTTACAGGCCACCCGGGGCATCCACCATGCAAGCCGAACCGGCAGCGAAAGTAAGCGCGGAAGCGTTCCAATGGGCGTCCTGGCTAGGCCCGTCGCTCAGGTCAGCTCATCATCTCCCATGGATGCCACCGTCGCCTTCCACTGCGGTGCAGCAGAACGCGGTCTCGCCACCGCAGTGGCGACTGAATGCAAGCGCGCGTGTTTCGCCTCATTGCTCAGTCGGTAAACTGCATGGCAGCCAAAGTTCTCAGGATCTCTCCGCCCGCATTGCTGACCAGCTCAAGTCCGTCCACTGCTCGCTGGAGCTCTTCGTCATCCAGCAGGTCAGCAACCATCTGCAGGCGGTCACGCCCGATGCGCCAGAACCTTTCGAGGGACTGACGCCCCGTGTCCGTCAGCTCGCACATTACAAGTCTTCGGTCGTTGGTGTCGGCGACCCGATCGACCAGATCCTTCTCGACCAGTCGGTCCACAACGGTGGTCGTGGCCGAGAGGGCCCTGCCTATGTAGATGGCGATGTCGGTCATCCGCACCGGCCCCAGACGTTCGAGAAGGACCAGCGTCCTGATCTGGGGAATGGTCATGTCCAACCCCTCCCACTCGTCCATCTGTCCGCTGTGTATCTGGCGGTTTAGCTGCTCCGCTACCATGAAGAACTTAGCTTCAAGCTGCTGTCTCTTGTCGTCTACCACCTCACCCGCCTTGATGACATTACATTGCGATTGGAAAGACTTCCAAGTCCTACGCGCATATCCTTCGACTTATCGCATTATTATACTGTCGGACATAATACTGAGTTATGGATAGTCGTGCAACGTTTATAGTCGTAACCTTCTGATTTTGACAAGTCAAAGAACGATTACAATACTGTGAATGTTTTCGGCATCGACCGCCGAGTGCGCCGAAAGGCTGTGCATTGCGAATCAATTGGAGAGGCGAAACGCCTAGATCATCAGGTCTCCGCCATTGATGTCCAGCGACGCACCTGTGATGTATGAAGCCCGGTCCGAAGCGAGGAACGCCACAAGCTCGGCTACCTCTTCCGGCTCTCCGAGTCGCTGAATTGGGAAACTGTCGGCGTACGCATCGGCGCGCTCAACTGATATCGTGTCTCGCACCATCTCCGTGTCGATAAGCCCCGGACAGACCGAGTTGACTGTTATGCCGTAGCCTGCCTCCTCCTTGGCGAGGTGCCGGGTGAAGCCCAGTATTCCGGCCTTGGCAGCCGTGTAGTGCGCTCCCCCGACAGTGCTGACGTTCTTCCCGGCCGTCGATGAGAAGTTAACGATCCGACCCCAGCCCTCGGCCCGCATGGAAGGCAGGGCCGCACGGCTGCATAGGTAAGTCCCCTTGAGATTCACCCCGACCACGAAGTCCCATTCGTCCTCTTCGATGTCGATGACGGGAGTCGGCCTCAGCACTCCGGCGTTGTTGATCAGGATGTGCAGAGCACCGAAAGTGTCTGTCGTGCTGTCCACCAAGCGACGGACGTCCGATAACCTGGTAACGTCCCCCGCTACTGCCAGAGACTTCGTGCCCTGGGCGGTCAACTGATCTGCGACCCGTTGCGCATCTTCGAAACGCAGGTCGTTGATGACCACACTAGCGCCGCCGGCCGCCAGCCGCTGGGCCACTGCCCTTCCCATACCTCGACCGGCTCCTGTGACGATAGCGACCCTGCCTTGAAACTCCTGACTCACCGACATTGAACCACTCCTGCCGGTCACCCAGGAGAGGAGCTATACCTAGATCTACTGGGCGACGAACTTTACTGACGTGTCAGAGTTGACCACAACAGTGTACTCCACGCCCGGCTCGAATTCTGAACCAAGTGGAACAGTGGTCTCAACGATCGGGTAGTCAGCGGTGCAGACTACCATCGGGTCAGAGACCTCGTGGTGGGTGACTACCACCTCGACCGTGGTGGCCTCGCTTCGACGGATCTCGTACCCGTTGAACTGCGAGCAACTGCTGCCTTTCGGCAAACCGGAAACCACCAGCAGCTCGTATACGGCAGGCCCGCCCCCGAATGACCTGATCTCAGCTTTTTCGATAGGGGACTCCGCAATGAAGGTGTATCCGAGGCTTGTTTCAGGAACGGTGAGGGTCGTTGTGACCTGCCCGTTCACAGTGACGGTGTATGTCTGCCCGGGTTCAAGCGGCTCTCCTACTCGCTCCACGGCGTCAAGTTCCACCACCTCGTCCTCGCACGGAATCGACCACTCCGCGGGCGGCGGCTGCATCAACGTGACGCTGGCGACGATGTCGTACCCCTCTACCTCAAGAGACTGACTGCCCGGTCGAGCGCATCCCTCGATGGTCGACTGGAAATACCCAATCCGCAGGAACTGCTCCGGCTCATTGGGGATGAGGTTCGCCCAAGTTACGCGCGCAGGCGCCTCCACCCATGTCCGCCAGTCCTGCCCGGCCTCCACCATGTCAGGCGGTGGCTGGACCAGTACAAGTACCATGTTCACCTTGTTGGGATTGCCTCGGGTGATTACCTCGTGCGCGGTGTCGTTCGTGAAGGCCAGCCTGCCATCGGACTCGACAATCTTCGCGCTCACCGAGTAGATGCTCCGTGAGTCTATGTCATCGCGGTTGTAGCCGACTTTGTAATCGATCGGGACCTGACCCGGACCAGTAATCGTCTGGCGAGCGATGAGCGGCGCCGCGGCGTGCTGGTAAGACACATCACGTAACTCGACAACGAGTTTCGCATCAGGTGAAAGAGTAATTCTCTCCCTGTAGGTGACGGAGCCACCAACCGACGCGTTGGGTTCCCGGCCTGAAGGCAACTCCAGCACGGAGTTCGCCGGGCTTGGTTGGTTCTGACAGGCGGCGGCCAGCAAGAGCAGGAGCCAAACCAAGATATCGGTACGCAGCACTGATCTGGATATCGTGAACATCCGGGTACCCCTATGAACACATACTGTGGTTACATCTATACATTAAGACGCAACTCGACGAGGAATTGTTCCCGAACCTGTGGAGCTTTACCTGCTCGTTGCCTATGCCGGCGCTGGCCGCGCCGTTAGAGGTCGACCGGTATTCCGGCGGCGGCAGACTCGTACCCGGCCATGATTACCTCGATGTGGTGTGCGGCGTCCTGCACAGTGACCTGTGGACGCTCGCCGGACTCCAGGCAGTCGACGAAGGCCGCTATGTCGCGACCCTGTCCACCTTCGGCCAGCGGCAGTCTTCGGTCCTTGGGCATGTGCTGCATCTCACGAGCTGTGGACGCCCACATGCTCATGGGGTCGAACGGGTGCACCAACGGCATCTTAAACGGGGGCTGGTCGTTGTATACCTCAATGTGCGGTGCGGACTCGCTGAACGTGAAGATACCGTTCTCTCCGATGAGTGTAATGCGCAGCAGACCGCCGCGAGGATGGCTGGTGAACCCAATCCGACCGCTGGTGATGCTGGCCACCTGGCCACTTTCGAGAGTGAGCGTGAGCGCGCCAAAGTCCTCGATGTCCAGGTCTGCGTGCTCACTGAAGAAGTAGTTGCCGGTGATTCCGTACACCGTCTTCACGCGAACACCACTCAGCCACTGCACAAGTGCGATCGGATACACGCCCATGTCGAAGAGCTCGCGTTTGGCCGCGACGTTAGTGAACCTGCCGTCGCTCGGCTTCTCCCGCCGGACGACGTCAGGGTCTACGCTTCCTGGTCTGCCCTTGGCCATCAGCATGTCGCAGTGGATCGCGAGGACCTCACCTGTCTTGCCGGACTCGACAGCGTCCTTAGCGGCTTCCGCCCAGCTTGTGGTCACCTGTGTGAACATCTGCGACATCACATTTGACCGGTCAGCAGCGGCTGCTATCGCACGCGCCTCCTCTACCGAAGCGGCAAGGGGCTTATCCATGTACAGGTGTATCCCGGACTCGAGCGTCTTGACAGCGACCCGCGCCCGTCGCTCGACATCGGCGCAGTTGTCGATGATATGGACGTCCTTGCGGTCCAGGGCCTCGTCAAGGGACAGATACGGCACACCCAACTCACTGGCCAGCAGCCTGTTCAGCCCCTCCCGGTACTCCGGAAGCCCTGGTTCGTCGGCAACCGCGACCAGCTCGCAGCGAGGGTCAGAGGCGAACTCGCGGGCGTATGTCTCCTGGTGCGTCCTGTTGCCACCAACGGCGACTACTCCGAACCTGGCCATCTAACGCCCCCAGTATCGGTTTGCACGGACTCGCTTAAGGCAGTCGGACCGATGTCGTGGTAGATGGCACCGTTAGAACCCAGCAGCACAAGGTTGCCGCCGGTCTGGCCTGCGCCCGTGCTGACGGAGAGGATCGCAGACTGCCCTCCAGACCACTTAAGAGCGAGAACGCTCGGCCCGCAATCGCCGCCGGTGACGTACTCGGAAACCCAAAGTCCTCCAAACCATGCGCTGGCCAGACCACGGAGCTCACCCTCAAGGTCGCGCCGTTCGCCATCCCCTCCAGAGCCATGAACCGTCAGTCGCAGAGAAACGGGTCTGCCTATCTGACCGCGCTCAATGGCACCGAGTACCGTGTTTCTGAGAGGCCCCCAGTCGAAGTCCGACAACTTCTCACCCCCCAATCTAGTTTGGCCAGTGCCAGACCGCCAATAGACACAATTATAGTCCCATTGTCCCGACTTCACATCAGTCGCTGCCACAAGATCTTGCTCCATGCGTTAACATGTCAGAGCGTGGGAAAGCACTGCTCCCGCGCTGGTCAAACCCGTTTTTTCAAGAGAGGAGGGCTATCCGATGATAGGAAGAATGTTAGGCGCAGCCCGTCTGAATACCGACACCTTCGAGGAGGTCGAGAGAGACAGTGGCGCCACGATTCAGGCGCTACTCGTAGTAATCCTAGTTGCCATCGCAAGCGGCATTGGCGGCATTCTAAGTGGCGATGCCACAATTCTGGATGGACTGCTCTTCGGCGTTATACGAGGAATCGTTGGATGGGTCGTTTGGGCACTCCTGGCCCTTCTGGTTGGGACGACGATACTAAAGACTGCCGACACCCATGCTGACTGGGGACAGGTGGCACGAGGTACAGGTTTCGCCCAGACGCCAGGAATCTTCAACATTCTGGTCTTCATACCTATCGCGGGCGGGATTATTCTGATCCTGTCGTTAATCTGGCAGCTGGCGGCGATGGTTGTAGCCATCAGGCAGAGCCTGGATTACACGTCGACTTGGCGCGCGTTCTTCGTAATCCTCATCGCAGCCATTCCTGCCTTCATCGTCATCCTGCTCATCTACTGGGCGCTGGGAATCTAGGTCAGTTCACCGGCCTAAACTCTATCGAGGGGCTTGCCCCACGCTATCACCAGCTTGAGGGTCTCGTCCCCGACAGTCCGAAAGCCGTGATCGACTCCGGGGGGCGCCATAACGGCGTCTCCCGGACCTACCGGCAGTTCCTCGTCCCCCATCCACATGACGCCCTGTCCTGACATGAAGTAGTAGAACTCTTCCAAAGTGTTCTCGCCGTCATGGATGTGCGAACCCTCGCTCGCCCCCGGCGGCAACTCCCATATTTCGATGCGCACAGGAAGTCTGGTTTCCTCAAGGAAGAACCTCCGGCGCGTTATTACGCCGTCCCCATCGTGAATTCCTTCCGTGTCGATGAAGTCATCTGCCTCGTTCTGCTTCCACTTCATTGAGAAACCTCCCATCTATGTGTCAAGATCTTCACGCGAATAGTACACAATCTCCGCTGTCAAACTGCGAGGGTTTTGCTGCAGGGAGGCCTACTTGGGTCATGACCGGTTCGACTCGCCAGGCAGACGACTATAGATACAGAGACGACACTCTGATCCTCACTCTTTAGAACTCAGACTGACACTTGATTCATTTGAAGTACTATATCTTGTCTTATAATGGTGTAAAACCACGCCCAATTGGGCTCGTCTGATAGATTTCGGTTGACACATGCTCTATAATGTGCTTGACACTCACGATGTGGATTGCATGGCAGGTATATGCAAGAGGACCCAAAGGCTCGGCAGGTGGACATGAGCATGTTCAGCGAAGATGACCGCGGATACCTCCAGATCAACCGTCACGACTACGAAGTCGCGGGCCCGTTTACCAGGACGAACGATCAGGGGCACGTTCTCACGCGCTACATATTTGTGAGACGGTCCAACGGCGGGCGCCTCGAGGTGAAGTTCGCTGAGGGCGAGAACGCCGGCGTGCTCCACAAAGCCTGCTCCATCACCACCAGTAACGGCTGGGCCGGCGAGGCTTACGACGGTTGCACGTTCTTCGCCATCCACAACCTGCTGCTCGACGAGGAGCCGCCTCGCAACCACTGGAGCCTCTGGTGGGGAACTCCAGAGACCAAGCGAGCGAAGGTCTGGCCCGGTCACTTCACCGCCGAAATGGACGCACCCTACGAGCACATCTGCCTCCTTGCCGCCGAACAGATCGATGAGGGGATCGAGCGGATCGAGCTCAGCCACCGGGAGCGCGTAACGCCAGCCTGATTGGTCACAGGTACCTGGAGCGGTTTGACCAGACCCCCTAGCCCAGGAACCGGCGCAGGTGCGCAGCCTCTTCCACGTAGTGGAAGACGTGCATAGTCGGGTCCTCTTTCCCAATACTTGCCCAGATCGCGCTGGTAAGTCCCTCGTGCACGCGGTCGATCTCGTCCGTGAACTGACCGACAAGGCTGAGATAGGGCTCTCCAAGCAACTCCCTGACGTGCCGCTCGTTCGTGAACCGCAGGGCTGCCCCCAAGTCTCCATCGAGGTTCGGGTAAACCTCTCTAATGAAGCTCAGGTCGTCTTCGGTCAGACAGGCGAGGCCGAGCAGCTCCGGCGGCACCCCTATCGAGTACAGCGAGGCCGCGAAGCCGATTGCCCTCGGCAGGGTAACTCCTCCAACTCCGCCGAGAGAGCGTCCGTAGCCGAACAAGCCGACGTGCATCTTGCGTTCGCGCCGCCTGGGAACGTGGGACGACACAGCCCGTATCACGTCGGTCATCTCCTGGACCCGTGCCTGGTACTCGTCGGTGGACTTGTCGATTATCTCCTTGGCGCGGTCCTGGTCGATGAACGTGGGCTCGGTGCGCTTGTGGTCCAGGATCTTCTGTATGCCTTCTCGCACGGTGTCGCGGTCGTAGTCGTACTTGAACGCCGACTGGACCGTGAAAGTCTGGGCGCTGGGATACTCGGTAAGCGACCTCTCAACGTTTACCGGCCCCAGGTGACCTCGGAACGGCACTGAGCCCGCCCCTATGATCGGATACAGCGGCAGACCCAGCTTCACTTCGAGATTGTGGAGGCGGAGCAGGCCCACCTTCAGGATCAGCTCGGCGGCCACCATACCGTAGTTAAGGGCCGGATCGCTCCGGGCGAGGAACACGCGCTGGTAGGGCAGGTCCCGGTCCTGCAGGTACTCCTCGACGATGCGGTCGCAGTAGAACAGGTGCTCCATGTCCTCTATGAGGGGAATCACCCGGATGGTCTTGGGGTAGAACTCCCCGACCCAGTCCTTAACAGACTGGCCGTAGAGGACCGTCTGGTCTTCCTGGCCCACGATCACATTTCGATAGTAGGCTTCCACCATCGAGATCTCTTCGGCGGACGTCGTGAGAGGGAGTATGACCTCCTGGATGGGTGCGACGTGGCCGTCGCCGTAGAAGCCCTGCGCCATGTCCCAGGATGAGGACACGCTGTGGAGGGCCTCGACCATGGACTTGCGCATGTCCTGTTCCACTCGTGGGTTCGGAACACGCAGTGTTAGGGCCACGTCGAGACCTAACTGGACCTGGTCCTGGAAGAAGTCCGGGTAGCCGGTAAGCAGCTTGCGCACCACCTGGTTGTCCGCCTCTTTCCCCTCCGAGTCCCACATCTGCTCATCACAGCCGAGGGCGAACACGTCCGCCGCCTCGTCAACTTCGCCATCTCCCTTCAGTACGCCGAGTTCATCGGCATATGGCGCCGGGTTGGCGTTGTCCGGATGCTGAGTACTCATCACTTTGGGAATCAAGGCCATGGCACACCCCCTGCAATAATGCCGTGCATTACACACGTGCGGCGGCAGTTTACATCGGGATTGATTGTACAGGATGGAGAGAACAGGGCAACCCATCTGATCACTGCCGCAATCCAGCGGGTTAGATCTGGGCGTAAGTAAACCAAATAACTCAATGACTAGACCATAAACTAGACTTAGAATTAGATGAAAGAACATAAAGGAGTCAGCCACGATGAGGTCCGTCACCTCGACACTCAGACCCTTCCGTTGGATCGCAGGTCCAGGCTTGGCGCTGCTGATCCTCTTGTGGCTCTCGGCGGCCTGTGGGGAAGAGCAACCGCCTCCGCCCCCTCAGCAGCCTGATGCGCCAAGGGCGGCACCTACCGCTGTTCCATTTGACGCGTCTCCCCCGGCATCACGTGAGGCCCCTCTCCCTGCACCGACCGCGTCTCTTCCTCCCCCGACTGTCGCGCCAACCATGGCGCCGACCGCGCCTACCCCCGTCGCGAGACCGACGCGCATCCCGTCTACTGCCGTGTCCGCACCCTCTCCAACACCGGAAGTCCCAACAGCGGTTCCTCAGACAACGCAGCCAACCGAGACACAGCCGGACACGGACTCTGTCGCGGTCCTCTGGGGGGACCTGTTCGAGCAGCTTTCTACTGCTGAACAGGACTGTTTGAACTCGGAACTGGGCAAAGACCAGCTGCTGGAGATCGTCGAAAAGCCCATCTCTCCAGAGGAGCCACAATGGGCTCCCGCAGTATTCGGCTGCCTTACCCCCGAAACAGCGACGGCATTCCCTGGAGCGATGATGTTTTCGCTGATGGTGAACGAAGTGCTGCTGGGAGACGCCGGTCAAGGAGAGATTCCGCCTGAAGCCAGGGAGTGCATCCAGGGCCTGCTTGCCGATACGGACATCGGCGAAGTCATCGCTGCCGCATTGCAGGACCCGTCAGCGGGCCAGATGCCCAACCAGGCGGTCATGGAATTCGCCATTGGCATCGAGCAGTGCGCTCCAGTCCCCCCCGGCACCCCGCCGTCCACCGGGATGATGGGACCACCTCCCGGCGAGTACCCCGAGCTCCCCATTGAGGCCACGCTCTGGCAGTTCAGTGTGCCAGGATGGGCCATGACTGCCCCCACCGTATCGGACGGCGCAGTGTATGTCGGTGCGGACGACGGTAACGTGTACGCCCTTGACGCCGCGAACGGCGCTCCACTCTGGACATTCCAGACAGGAGATGTCGTCAGGTCGCCCGCCGTTGTATCGGACGGCATCGTGTACGCCGGCTCCAACGACAACGTGCTGTACGCCTTGGATGCCGCAACCGGAGACCTCCTGTGGCAGCATGACACTGGGAGCCCGGTGCAGTACGCACCGCTGGTGGGCGATGACGCCGTATATGTGCCCACGATGTCCGAGGGTGGGCGCAAGATACACACCCTAGACGCCTCCTCCGGCGCCGAGCTTTGGGTCGCGCCCCAGTACTACCCATTCGACACTGGTTGGGAATCTGGAATCGGAGTTGCGCTTGCCGGCGACACGATACTCATGATCGACGATCAGGGCGGACTCCAGGCCCTGAACGCACAGACCGGGGAGTCCGTCTGGAGCTTCCGGAGTGACGTAGGGACAGACACGCCTCCTGTGGCAATCGGAGATGTCGTCTACGTCACCGCGGTGAACACAGCCTACGCCCTAAACGTCGAGACCGGCGAGGAAATGTGGAAGTTCAGCACGGGAGTGTTCCCCGCCCGAGGCTTCGCCCCGGTCATAGAAAACGGCATGTACCTCTTCGCCCCCGACGATCACATTTACGCGCTTGACACAACTACGGGAGAGCAGGCCTGGACGTTCGAGTTGGACTCCATGGCGAGTACCCCCCCAGTAGTCGTCGATGGTATGGTCTACGTCGCGTCTGAATCTGGGCTGCTTTACGCCTTGGACCGGCAGACAGGTCAGCAGCGGTGGAACATTGGGCTCTCTGAAAACATGCTGCAATCGCTAGAGGGCGCCGAAGGATTACTGTACCTAGAATCTTCAGACGGAAACTTGATTGCGCTGGACGCTTTGACAGCCGAGCCCCTGTGGGGATTCAACAAGGGGTTCTTCTCCGGAATCCGCACGTACACCGTTTCTGATGGAGTTGTGTACATCAGCTCGCTCAACGGCGCGATCACCGCAATCGACGCGGCAGTTGCGGCAGGTCGGTAGCAGGCTAATCTGAGTTAGTCCGCGGGAGTCACAGGTCGCACTTCACTACAAAGGTGAGGTGCGACCTCATCATTTCATCCTGCTCAGAATAGCGTCCCTGGCCTCAAGGAACGGCCTTTGTAGATAGGCTAGATGGTCGTCTTCTCCGTGGCGGTGCGTTACTGACCCGATGGGACGCACCCCGCCGGTCTGCTCGATGTATGCCAGGTCGCCCTCTATCAGCGTTAGCATGTACTGTGCAGTCGCAGGGTCGAACATATCCCACTCGCCGCCGCAGGCCACATAGACCGGCGATGTGTGGGCGAACACTCCCCTGTTCCAGACGTCGTGATGCTCGATGATGTCGAAGTAGTCGAATGCGCCGGTACGGGCCGCGATCCACGAGTGGCCATCGACCCTGATCCTCTCGCGCAGTTCTAACCGACGCGCGCCTCTACGGTTCTCCGTCCTGGCGACCACCCGGCCGTTCTGCACGATTTCCAGCGAGAACACAGGCAGCACGCTCTCGGTCCACGCCTCGACTTCAACTGTGCCCGGGCCCGATATGGCGAGCGTGTCGCCGACATCCTTCCCATCGACCGAAAGATGAATGATTGGGCCGCCACTGAGGAACGTCCTGCCGGCGGCGACCGAGCGGCACCAGTTCTCGTAAGTGAACTCCTGGTCGTCCGGCAGGCGAGCGTACGTGCGGTACAGTCCTACAGGAACGTCGCTGCTCATCTTGTCGGTTCCACCAACGAGAGGCAGGCGATACCCGCAGTTCAGGTACCGGTAGTACTCCATGTGGTTCGGGCGCGTCTGACGCAGCATCTCCACGCCGTCGAGGCGTCCGGTCGCGACCAGCGCGGCCGGTTCGCCGTTCGGATTCGGGAAGTGGGGATTGATCACCCACGCGCCCTGAGCGTGGGCCTCGTCCGCCCAGTGCGCCAGCGTGGTCTCCATGTGGCCGCCAATCTCGGCCTCTCCAGGTCCATCGGAGCACCAGGGCATCACAGGTTCCTTCAGGCCCCACAGGATCATGTGACCCATGAAGTGCTGCCGGTTCTCCTGCGAGACGTACACGATGTTATTACCGTTCTGGAGGACGCTGGCCCTTCCGGTGAAATCCTCGGTGTTCGTGAACAGGCTCCCCCACTGGGACTGGAGCAGGTTGACCACGTTGAGGTCCTCGCCGCTCGACTCGAGGTGCGCCCCCTGGGTAGACAGGAAATGGACGTGCGAGTCACCGCTGTACCATCCCTGAGAATTCATGTCGGTCCAGCGCTTGATGCGAAGCTCGAGCTTCTGCTGCCCCGGCTCAATGCGTACCTTGGTCCGCAGCGGCTCATACTCGAAGCCACGGGCGACGTCGACGATCACGTCGCCGCGAGGCAGCCAGCCCTCGCATCGACCGTCGATGTAAGCGTAGGTGATCTGGCCCATGCGCACGTCGCCGCCGATGTCAATGTGCCACGTATCGAGGTTGGAGTTCACCTGGTTGTGATGACCGTGCGGCTGGTACGGAATCCCGTCCGGCGACCTGAAGTGCACCCGGCACGGCACCGGCCTTCCCGTGTCGTCGTCCACCACGGTGACCTTCACCCAGTTGCGGCCGGGGTCGGTCAGTTCCACACGCACCCTGGGGGTCTCAGCTTTACCCTTCTCCTCGACCTCACCCCATAGGACTTGCCCTGCCGTCTCACCGTTTTGCTTGATCGACACGGTTGCTGACGGCACCGCCGAGATCTCCGCGTACGACGGACTCGCGTCCTCATTGGGCTGCTCACCGAATCCCCGGTGGTACCCGGAGACAAAGCCATCATCCGGGTCCTTCGGGAGTGGGAAAACGTAGGTCGAGTCTCCCCTGTCAACTTCGACGTCGACGTCGAAGGGACTGGACGCCAACACAGGGTCAGTTATGGTGATCTTGGCCTCGCGGCGACCCTGCCGGGCGAACGGGTGCTCATCGACCTGACCGAGCGTCACTCCTGCCACGATGAACGCAGGCCCCTTGGGAGCGATCTCTATCGAGTCGATTGGCACGTCAGGTTCAGGATTCGACCAGCACCACAGAAAGTAGCTTTTCGCCGTCGCCTGCAGGTACTCAGTCTGACGCCGCCCGATCTCCTGCCAGGGGCCCACAGTACGATGGAAGAGTTCATGCTTGCCGTCCGTAACCGCCAGGAATGGCGGTCCAGACGCGCCCCGGAACGAGTCCATCGGCACTGCGCTTATCTCGAAGCGCTCCCTTACTGGCACTGAGTGACGGTCGCCGTTTGCCAGCGTGAATACATAGTCTGCGACGTGATCTCCAACCGGCCCACCCTCATCGATCTCAGATCCCACCAGCCTGTGGGCAAAGATCACCCTGTTAGCGGTGATGCCGACGGGAACCGTGATCGGGTCACTGTCGCCGTCCAGCGAAATGAAACACGCGGAAGGATCGTCGCCTATGTCGAATGGAAGACCCCTGAAGTGCCTGGGGCCAATCTCGGCCGTCGCGCCGTGCACAAGTGCGTCCAGACCCCCGTTCCTGTGCTCGCTCACGTCCAGAGGCTCATAGTCAGCCATGTCTTCACCTCCCCGTCCGTCCGCTGAGACTCCGCAATATCAGCTTAACGCCTACTCACCTTCAGCGATGATGACGCTTGAGTTGGCTGATTCAAGGCGCATCTTCAACGCCGGGGCGTAGTCGTCGGAGTGGTACCACTCCTTGGCGCGCTCGAAGCTCTCGAACTCGATCACCACGGCTCTTGTTGGCGCCCAGTCCCCCTCGACGACGACCGTTTCGCCCCCGCGCACCAGGTAC
The DNA here is from genome assembly GCA_965116405.1 of Dehalococcoidia bacterium. Taxonomy (GTDB): domain Bacteria; phylum Chloroflexota; class Dehalococcoidia; order Lucifugimonadales; family UBA1123; genus VXRN01. The sequence continues at coordinate 2,549,209 of OZ220685.1, read as the reverse complement.
TTTCCGCCATACTGCTCTACCGTAGCCGACACCAACTTGCGGTACTCGGCAAACATCTCAGGGTCTGTCACATCCACGTCAGCAATTACGTACCCGGGCATTTCTTTCCTCCTTGGGACAAATTTCAATGATATGATGCTCTTGCATTGCGTGTGCATTCTAACATTGGGGGAGTCATGAGAGAAATCACTGCCACCACAACCCAGAGGAACCAGGTCACCATCCCTGCCGAAGTACGGCGCCTTCTTCGCCTGAAACCCAGGGACAAGGTAACTTTTGCCATCGACGACTCCGGTAAGGTCCACTTGGCAGCGGCTTCATTCACATTGGAGTCCGCCTTTGGGTCTGTAAGACCATCGCAACGTCCAGAAGACTTCAAAGCGATCTCACGAGTGGCAAAGGATGCCAAGGCTGAGGAGACCGCACGAGAGTTGGACGAAGCATGAGGTTTGTGGATACCAACGTATTCCTCAGATACCTGACTGGTGACGACCAAGTCAAGGCTCATGCCTGTTACCAGTTGTTTCAGCGGGTGAACCATGGAGATGAGGAACTGTTCACGTGCGAGTCCATCATCTCGGAGGTCGTTTACGTACTGTCGTCCACGCGTGCCCCATATAGGTTAAGCCACGATGAAATCAGGGACCGACTCGTTCCGATATTGACACTTCGAGGCCTAAGACTTCCCCAGAAGCGCGTGTATCTGGAAGCTCTCGACCTCTATGCATCCTCACCATACCTGGACTTCGAGGACGCGCTTGCTGTTGCACACATGCAACAACAAGGCATCGGCGAGATAGTGAGTTACGACAGAGACTTTGACCGCGTAACCGGGATCCGAAGAACTGAACCGCCCACGCTCGACAATGAGCGATAGGTCATTCCTATTCCGTTCTCCGGCGGTCGAAAGCTCCGAGTGCGTCTGATTGAACGAAGGCATATACACTGACAGACCACATCTACACAATTGGCCACAGCAACCATACATGGGAAAGCTTCTCACCACTGCTGTTGGACAACGAGATTGAGTTGCTCGTCGACGTCAGATCCAGACCGGTATCCCGATTCGCGCCGTTCTCCAACCGCCGCAGATTTCCGGGGCTGCTCGATTCAGTCGGCATCGCTTACGAATTCATGGGCAGTCCACTCGGCGGCAGGCCTGAGGATCCGAACATGTACGACTCCAAGGGCAAGCCCGATTACGGCAGGATGCGCACGGCATCTGAGTTTCAAATGGCCATCGACAAGTTGGTCAACACGGCATCGCAGCGTCGGACCGTCATCCTCTGTTCAGAGGGTGACCCAAAACTCTGTCACCGCCGCCTGCTGCTAGGTCCCTCGCTTGGAGAGGCCGGTTTCGAACTTAGGCACATCATGCGTGACGGAAGTGTCAGTGTAGAGCTAGACACCTTGAATGCAGGGTGAACTAACAAACATCGGGGCGTATCATCAGTGCTGGTCCGAATCTAGAAGAACCGGCCCTGTGGTGTCTCCGCTGGTGTCGACTCGAACTCTAGCCCCAGGTGTTCGTACGCTCCGCGTGTGGCAACCCGGCCCCTCTGGGTGCGTTCGAGGAAGCCGAGCTGGAGCAGGTACGGCTCGTAGACGTCCTCGATGGTGTCCGGGTCCTCGCTGATGGATGCGGCCAGCGTGCCCAGACCGACCGGTCCGCCGGCGAACTTCTCGACTATCGAGCCCAGTACGCGCCGGTCGATGTCGTCCAGACCGATCTCGTCCACCTGCAGCCTGTCGAGCGCCTCGCGGGCCACCTCGGCCGTGATCATGTTGTCAGCGACGACCTGCGCGTAGTCTCGCACTCGCCTCAGCAGCCGGTTGGCCACGCGGGGAGTCCCCCTCGACCGTCGAGCGATCTCAACGACCCCGTCTTCCTCGGCCTCTATCTCCATGATCCTTGCGGAGCGCCCGACGATTGTCCTCATGGCTTTGTCGTCGTAGAAGTCGAGACGGTGCACCTGCCCGAAACGGTCCCTCAGGGGAGCGCTGACCATCCCGAACCGTGTGGTTGCTCCGACCAGCGTGAAAGGTCTGATGCTCAGGTTCATCGACCGCGCCTTGAGGCCCTTGTCGATCACCCAGGAGACGAACCGGTCCTCCATCGCAGGGTAGAGCACCTCTTCGACGACCCGGCTCAGCCGGTGGACCTCGTCGACGAACAGGATGTCGTTCTCCTGGAGCTGCGTCAGGATGGCTACCATGTCGCCCGGCCGCTCTATCGCCGGCCCGGACGTCGTTCTGACCCTCACGCCCATCTCCACGCCGAGTATGTTCGCCAGCGTCGTCTTTCCCAGACCGGGCGGCCCGTACAGCAGGCAGTGGTCGAGCGGCTCGTTGCGTTGAATCGCGGCCTTGATCGAGATGTCGAGGTTCGACTTCAGCAGGTCCTGGCCGACGTAGTCCCGCAGCCGGCGCGGACGCAGGCTGCTGTCCAGGCTATGGTCGTCTTCCTGGGCGCTGCCGGATATGATTCTTTCGCTCTGCGTCATGGCGTGATTTGAGTTATCTCGTGCCGTCGAGGCGGGGTATCGAGAGTGCTAGAATGTGACCGTCCCAGACATGTTAACAGACCCCGTCAGGCGTTGATTGGAGGGCAACCATGCCCAGCGAGAACAAGCAGGAATGGACGGATTCCACGCTGGATCCCGTCCTCAGACGGTTCGGAGAGCGGCAGGACTCCTTCGAGACGGCCTCGGGCATCAGCGAGGACGTTCTATACACTCCTGAGGACAGGGACGGAGCCGACTATTCAGATGCTCTCGGCTATCCTGGCGAGTACCCATACACCCGCGGCGTCCAGCCGACCATGTACCGTGGCCGGCTCTGGACGATGCGGCAGTATGCCGGATTGGCATCTCCCGAAGAGTCCAATCGCCGGTACCACTACCTGATCGAGCACGGGCAGACTGGCCTCAGCGTGGCCTTCGACCTGCCCACCCAGACGGGATACGACTCCGATCATCCCATGGCACAGGGCGAGATCGGGCGCACCGGCGTCCCAATCAGCAGCCTCGCCGACATGGAGACGCTGTTCGACGGCATCCCACTCGACCGCGTGAGCACGTCGATGACCATCAACGCGACTGCGCCGATTCTGCTGGCACTCTACATCGCGGTCGCCAAGGATCAGGGCGTCGATCCCACAGCCCTCAACGGCACCATTCAGAACGACATCCTGAAGGAGTACATCGCGCGAGGGACGTACATCTACCCGCCGAAGCCCTCCATGCGCCTTGTGACCGACACTTTCGAGTTCTGCTCGGAGCACGTGCCGAGATGGAACACCATCAGCATCAGCGGCTACCACATGGCCGAGGCCGGAGCGACGGCAGCGCAGGAGCTGGCTTTCACGTTCTCCAATGCGATCGCTTACGTGCAGGCCGCTGTGGACGCCGGACTCGATGTCGACAGGTTCGCGCCCCGGTTGAGCTTCTTCTTTGTGGCACAGAGTCACCTGTTCGAGGAGATCGCCAAGTTCAGGGCGGCTCGAAGGATGTGGGCGAAGATCATGCGCGAACGCTTCGGCGCCGAGAACCCCAGGTCGTGGACATGTCGCTTCCACACGCAGACCGCCGGCGTCACCCTGACCGCCCAGCAGCCCGACAACAACACGATCCGCACGACGATCCAGGCCCTCGCGGCCATCCTCGGCGGCACTCAGTCCCTCCACGTCAACTCCAAGGACGAAGCTTTAGCTCTCCCGACCGAGGAGTCGGTGCAGCTCTCCCTACGCACACAGCAGATACTCGCCTACGAAATGGGCGTCGCCAACACGGTCGACCCGCTCGCGGGCTCCTACTACGTGGAGAGCCTGACCGACGAGGTCGAGGAGAAGGCGTTCGACTACATCCAGCAGATCGACGACATGGGAGGCGCGTTGTCGGCGCTCGACAGGGGCTACCAGATCCAGGAGATCCACGAGAGCGCATTCACCCACCAGCAGAAGGTCGAAGACGGGGAGCGAGTCGTCGTGGGCGTCAACAGGTTCCAGGCCCCTACCCCGCCCATCGAGAGGCTCCAGACGATTGGCCGGCTGGAAACCCAGAACCAGCTGGAAAGGCTTGCACAGATCAGGAGAGATCGGGACGAATCGGAGGTGAGCGCGGCGCTTGCACGAGTCAAAGACGTCGCACAGGGATCCGAGAACGTCATGCCCGCGATCATCGAGGCCGTCGAGGCGTACGCCACCCTCGGCGAGATATCTGACGTCTTCCGGACTGTCTTCGGCGAACAGCAGGAGTTCGCGCCGTTCTAGATTTGCCTATCCACTAGTACCAGCGACAGAGACGGACCACTACCACATTGGAATAACTCAACAGGAGGTTAGACATTGCCGTACATTGAAGTTCTACAGAAGTACGCAGTCTTCGACGGACGTGCATCCAGAAGAGAATACTGGCTTTGGATTCTTATCCACTTCATCATCACAATTGCCATAGCAGTACTGAATCTAACCGTCGCGGAATTCTTCGCAGTAATTGGAATCGTCTATGGACTTGGCACAATCGTCCCGCACCTGGCTGTTGGCGCACGCCGACTACATGATCACGATAAGAGCGGCTGGCTTCAGCTGATTTGGCTTGTGCCGCTAATTGGATGGATCATAGTTCTGATTCTTATGGTGCTTCCGGGCAACCAGGGCGAGAACAAGCACGGTCCCCAGCCATCATAGGAAGTGCTCGGTGGCAGTTGGAGTCGCAGGGGCGAGAACTGTCGCTCTGGTGAGGCACGCAGATCCAAGTATCGACAAGGCCATACCAACCTCCAGTTGGGGTCTCAGTCCAGAAGGCGTCGCGAGTTGCTCCAATCTGGCGGAGGACCTGCGCCCATTCCTTATGCGTCACTGGCAGGTGGACCCGTTCGCGCTTTGGAAGTCCCTGGAACTGCCCGCGTATATGGCATTCACCGTACCCACGTTTGATATAGTTGGCACGAGTGGAGTCGACGCGACTCTGTTGAGAGTGACCCGCACCGGAGCCTGAGCCATGACCGAACTGCTACTCAACGAAGAAGAGGTGATGCTGCGAAGCCTCGTGCGCGAGTTCGCCGACGCTGAGCTCGCACCACGTGCCGCGGGATACGACGAGACCGCCGAATTCCCCTGGGAGAACATGAAGGGACTCGCTGAGCTGGGCATCCTCGGACTCGGCATCGACGAGGAGTACGGCGGCAGCGGTGGCACGACACGCCAACTCGTGATCGCAGTCGAAGAGATCTCCCGTGGATGCGCAGCGACCGCGACTGTCCTTGGGGCGCAGCTATCGCTGTGCACACAGTACATCAACATGTTCGGCACCGAGGGCCAGAAGCGCGAGTTCATTCCGCCGCTTGTGGCCGGCGAAAAGATCGGCGCTTTCGCGCTGACCGAGCCTGGCGCAGGCTCCGACGCGGCGGCGATGACCACCATGGGCACCCGGTCGAATGGCGGCTACGTGCTCAACGGCAGCAAGACCTTTATCACCAATGCGCCCGAGGCGAGCACGATGATCGTGATGGCCTCGCAGGACCGCACACTCGGCTCTCGCGGCATCAACTCGTTCATCCTGGAGTGCGACACCCCGGGAATCACCATCAACCCGCTTCACGGCAAGATGGGGATTCGCGCCTCCTCAGCCGCAGAGGTGGTCTTCGAGGATTGCCCGGTGCCGGACGAGAACCGGATGGGCAACGAGGGCGACGGCTTCCGAATGACGATGGAGGTGCTCAACGCCAGTCGAATGGCCATAGCGGCCCAGTGCGTCGGGATTGCACAGGCGTCATACAATGCCGCCCTCGCTTACATCAAGGAGCGCGAGGCATTCGGGCAGAAGCTCGCCGAGTTCCAGGGGATGCAGTGGTACCTCGTCGAGATGGCAACCAGCATCGAGGCCGCCCGTCTGCTCACGCTCAAGGCTGCGACGCTGAAGGACGAGGGCCGTCCGTTCGTGACCGAGGCCTCCATGGCGAAGCTCTACTGCTCCCGAGTCGCCGTCGAGTGCGCAGACAAGGCCGTCCAGATGCACGGCGGAGTCGGCTACTTCGCTCCAACGAACGTCGAGCGTTACTACCGCGATGCCAAGGTCCAGGAGATCTACGAGGGCACCTCCGAGATCCAGCGCCTCATCATTGCTCGCAACCTGCTGAGAGAGTAAGGAGAACCAGATTGGCCGACTCCCCCTGCACAGCCCGACACATCAACCACGTCGCCATCGCGGTCAGCGACATCGATGACACGCTCGCGTTCTACCGGGACGTGTTCGGCACCGGTGAAGCGGAGGTCGAAGATATCGAAGACCAGGCCGTCAGGGCCGCTCTGGTGCGCATTGGCGGATCGCAGCTCGAGCTCATCCAGCCGACCGATCCTGAGGGAGGCGTGGCGCGGTTCATCGAGCGACGCGGCGAGGGAGTCCACCACATTGCGTTCGAGGTCGATGACCTCCAGGCAAGTCTCGATGCTCTGAACGAACACGGAGTCCGGACCATCGACAACGCACCCCGCGAAGGACTCTCCGGCATGATCGGGTTCATCCACCCGCGCTCGACGAGGGGCGTGCTCATCGAGCTGGTTGACCAGGACACCGCGCGGAGGTAGCAGACGTGACTACTCAATACCCCGTGAGAGTGCTGGTCGCCAAGCCCGGACTCGACGGACACGACAGAGGCGCGAAGATCATCGCTCGCGCCCTACGTGACGCCGGTATGGAGGTCATCTACACCGGCATCAGACAGACGCCGGACATGATCGTCGAGGCCGCGCTGCAGGAGGACGTCGACGTAATCGGACTAAGCATTCTGTCAGGCGCGCACCTCGACCTCTTCCCGCAGATCTTCGAAGGCCTCAAGCTCAACGAGATGGACGACGTCGCAGTAGTAGCCGGTGGCATCATCCCGGAGTCCGACAGGCTAGAGCTCGAAGCGATGGGGGTCCGCGCGGTCTACGGCCCCGGCGCGCCGACCTCCGAGATCGTGGACCGCGTCAGACAGCTGGCCGCAGAGCGAGCGGAGAGCCTGTAGCTGGCTCGTCCCTCCGTCATTCCCGCGAAAGCGGGAATCCACCTGTAGCTGCGCGACTACGCCTACGCTAATTCGTCTCAGGCGGCTCGATCTCAACGGGCTTGCCGAAGTCGGAGAGGCGGATCTCCAGCACCAGGTCGGCCGTTCCCGTAATTCCCGCGCTGGCAAGAGGCAGCCCCAGCGCGTCGAGGTCTATCTCGCCGCCAGCGTCGATCCTGTACACCAGCCAGTCTTCTGCTCCTATCCACACGTCCGCTGACGCTATCTCATCACCCAGGCCGCTCAACGCCTCTATCTGTGGAGTTCCCATCAGGTGCAGGGTCTCGACCTCATCTACCATGTCAGGTCCGGCTATCACGGGATCTGCAAGGGCAGGCGTGTCACCTCCAATCAGCAGCGCCGGATTGGGCAGAGCAATCGAACCTGGCAGCGCCTCCTCCCAGACCTCGGTCTGCGGATTGGTCGTCCAGACGGCGTCCCCAATGATGATGAGATCGATCTGGAGCGAGAAGAAAAACACATTGAGCACCAGGCTGCCCTGAGTGCGGTCTGGCGCTGCCGCAGCACCACTGTACGCAATGGGAATTCGGACTTCGCTGTCCGTGGAGTCCACCAGCAGGTCGCCAGTCACATCGAAGGCGAACGACTCGACATGGGACATCGCCTCAGCAGAATTTTCCAAAATCTGCTCGGCGCTCAACTCGTCCTCATCGGACTCTGTGCCGCTCTCCGCCTCCTTCGCCCCTAACACAGGAGTGGCGGTAGGCAGCGACGGAGTCGGCGTCGGCTGAGGTGTGGGAGTCGCAGTCGGCGCTGGCGTAGGAGTCGCTGTGGGCGACGGCGTTGGTGTGACTGTCGGAGACGGTGTCGGAGTAGACGTCGGTTCAGGCGTCGCTGTCGGCGTTGGCACAGGCGCGGCCTCACCGCACGCCACCACAATCGTCAGCGCGAGCGCAGAGAGCATGAATTTCGCTATTCTGGACATGACAGACCGACTGATTATAGACCAGTGAAAGCTGTATAGATGCCTAATCTCGCCATTGTGTTCGACTTCGACGGCGTCGTCCTGGACACCGAGACACCCCTGTACGAGTCCTGGGAGGAGATGTACTCCAGGTACGGAGTACATCTGGACCTCGAGCAGTTCGCCACCTACATCGGCGGTGCCGACTACTTTGACTTTCACCTGGACCTGGAGAGGCAGACGGGCCTCACGTTCGACAGGCAGAGCCTCATGGACGAGCGCAGAGGGCTGTACCGCAAGTACGTCGCCGGCAACACCATTCTGCCCGGAGTGGTGGACTACCTCCGCGAGGCGCGTTGCCTCGGCTACGGCATAGGCCTTGCGTCCAACTCCGACATCGGCTGGGTCGCTTCCAACCTCAGAGAGCTGGGACTGTACGAGAAATTCGACGTGCTGAAGACCAGGGACGACGTGGTCAACGTCAAACCCGACCCTGAGATCTACCTCGCGGCACTCCACGACCTGAAGACCGATCCCGACCACGCTATCGCAATTGAAGACTCGGCCAGCGGGGTCATGGCCGCGACGTCGGCGGGGATCTTCACCGTGGCCGTTCCAAACCCCATAACCAGGTACCACGACCTGAGCCGAGCCGACGTGATAGTGGACAGCCTGGAGTCGACCTCCCTCGCTGAAATGTTCGCCCTGGCGTCCCATCGCCGGACCCGCTCGGCTTGATTACGCGTTCTACGTAATATAGACTCCAACAACCTGAGAATCGGCGTATGCGACCGCCTTGATTCCGAACGCAAAGGAGTGTGAGTCATGCCAAAGGTCAGCGGACTTGGACACGTAGGAATTTACGTTCACGACCTGATGAAACAGCGCGACTTCTACTCCCGCGTCATGGGGCTGGAGATCGCCGACGAGGACATCGAAGGCCGTGGCATGGTCTTCCTCAGCGCCCACCCCGATGAGGAGCACCACGAGTTCGTCATCATGAAGGGGCGCACAGGTGACGCAGACGCGCAGGTCATCCAGCAGCTTTCGTTCAAGGTTGACACACTGGCCGAGCTCAAGGAGTTCCACACGGTCTTCAAGAGCGAAGGCGTGGAGATTCAGCGCACCGTCAGCCACGGCAACGCCTTTGGCATGTATGCGACAGACCCGGAGGGGAACACCATCGAGGTCTACTACAAGACCGGATTCCCTGTTCCCCAGCCTCACGGCGACCCCGTGGACCTGGACGACTCGGAAGAAGAGCTGCTGGAGATCGCGAGGTCGGCGATTCCGACTTCGTGAGGTCTCTAACCGAGTAATGACAACTGACCGCGGGGCGACCCGCACTGTTGGTGGGAGGGCGTAATCAGATGAAGCTAGTGTTGAAGGCCGACCGTCTGATCGACGGCACTGGTAGCGACCCCGTTCGAGATGCGGCTGTCGTCGTCAAGGACGGGCGCATCTCAGAGGTGACCACCCAGGACAAGCTCCAGATTGGCGAACGCGAGGATGTCGACGTAATCGAGGTTGCCGGGGGCACGCTCATGCCCGGCTTCATAGAGATGCACTCTCACATCCACTGCAGCGCCCAGGCCGACGCCTACACGCACATCACCACCGAGAGTAACGAGACCTTCATCATGCGCGGCGTAGCCGCAGTCAGGGCCGCGCTCAGTTCAGGCGTGACCACGATGCGCGACCTGGGAAGCCGGAACGAGGTAATCCTCCCGGTCAGGTCTGCCATAAACGACGGCATCATTCCCGGCCCCAGGCTTCTTGCTGCCGGCACTCCCATCACAACGACGGGCGGACACTGCAACATGTTCGGCACGGAAGCCGACACTGCCGAAGAGGTCGTCACTGCAATTCGGAACCAGTTCAAGCTCGGCGCTGACTGCATCAAGGTCATGTCCACCGGCGGCGGATTTACGCCCGGTACCAACGTCCGAGCCCCTCAGTACCCGGTAGAGACCCTGAAGGCCGCCGTCGCCGACGCGGAGCGCCTTGGTCTCAGGGTCGCCGCCCACTGCCACGCCTCCGCGGGCGTCAGGAACTGCGTGGACGCCGGGATCCACAACCTGATCCACTGCTCATGGCTCGCCGAAAACGAAGAGGACATGTACGACTACGACACCGGGTACACCGACATGATCGCGGAGAAGGGCATCTACGTCGATCCCACTCTCGCGCTCGGGCGGCTGAACCAGATTCGCGGCCGTGTCAGACCAGGCGGCGGAGGCATGGGCGACCCTGGCCGGCGTTTCGAAATCCTGCGTGACATGTGGGACCGCGGCGTCAAGTTCGTGACCGGAATGGACTCCGGGATGACGAACGCCAACTTCGACGACTTCGCATACATTCCGCAGGTCATGGTCGAGGAGATGCACATCACGCCGATGGAGGCGATTGTCTGCTCGACTCAGACTTCGGCAGAGTGCCTGGGACTGGAAGACGAGATCGGAACGCTCGCGGCGGGCAAGGCCGCCGACGTCGTGATAGTCAACGGCGACCCATCGGAGGACATCACTGCGCTTCACAACGTCAACACGATCGTTACCCAGGGCGCAGTCGCCAAACGAGACAACGAGCTTCTCATCTAACACCGGTCCAGGTTGGCCCAGGTCGGCTGGGATGCCCTCAATGATGAGGGTGGGCCCGGCAATCCTAGCCTTGCTCGTACTCGCGTGCATGGCGTGCGGGGGAACCGGTACGGAGTCGCCCACCCCTGCATCATCCCCAGTTGCCCTGGCCCCGACTGCAGCTCCGGCGGCGGCGGCGACGATGGTACCCGAGCCTACAGCGACGGCCATTCCTCCGACTGCTGTTCCAACGCCTGCTCCTCCTACCCGAACACCGTCCCCTCCAGGTCCGACGCCTACTCCAGCGCAGGTACGACAGGAGGCTCCGTCGACGCCCACTCCCCCTCCTGACCATACCCCAACTCCGGCCCCCACTCCTCCCTCGCAGACAACTCAGACGTCACCAACTCCGCCCAACGTAGTCGGACTCGAGCCCCCTGCTCGCATTCCCGCGCCGGCGCCAGCAGGCCTAGACGGTTGGGTCAATTCCGAACCGCTTGCTGTGTCAGACTTCGCGGGGAAGATTGTCCTGTTCGACTTCTGGACCTACACCTGCGTCAACTGCATACGCACCCTGACCTATCTGCAGGACTGGCACGAGAAGTACGCCGACGAGGGCCTGCTGATCATCGGCGTTCACACACCCGAGTTCGACTTCGAGAAGCTGCACGAGAACGTCGCCGCTGCCGTAGATAACCTTGGGGTCGAATACGCTGTGGCCCAGGACAACGACCGCATGACGTGGAACGCCTACCGCGTGCAGGCGTGGCCCACGAAGTACATCGTCGACAGCGATGGCTGGGTGCGCTACTACTACAGGGGAGAGGGAGCCTACGCCGACACTGAACTCGTCATCCGGTTCCTGCTGGAGGAGATGGGGCGCGACGTCTCACATATCGACCCGAACACAGACCCTGATCCCGTGCCAATCACCGGCACCCGCGCCACCGACCTCGAGAAGTTCCTGACGAGAGAGCTATACGCCGGGACCCGTCGCAATATCGACTTCGGGGGCGCGTACATCCTCAACGAGGAGTACTACAATGCGGCCGGCGAAGTCCAAGAGTACACCGCCCCTGGCGAACACAGGAACCACTTCCTGTTCCTGCAGGGACAGTGGCTGAGCGCGCATGAGAGCCTTGACTACGCAGGAGCCGAGTCCAGCTACGACGGGTACATCGGCTTCCGGTTCTTCGCCAACGAGGTGAACGCGGTGCTGAACTACATAACCGGTGAGTCCTACGACTTCCGTGTGGAGATGGACGGCGCCCCTGTGCCTAAAGACTCCGCGGGAGCCGACCTTCAGTACGACGCCGAAGGCAACAGCTTCGTCACCGTGGACTCACCCCGGTTGTACCAGCTCATCAGGCAGGCCGATGTCACCTCCCACGACCTCCTCCTCAGGCCTGATAACGACCGGTTCTCCGTCTACGCCTTCACCTTCGGAGCCTACGGCGAGGAATAGCATAGGGGACATCAAATATGTTCAGAAGAGCAGTTCACCCTGGGGAGATTCTCAAAGACGAACTCGACGAATTGGGCGTTTCACAGACGACCTTCGCCCGTGAGATCGATGTGCCCCCGAACCGCATCAGCCAGATAATCGCGGGCAAGCGCTCAGTTACCAGTGACACAGCCCTTCGATTTGGTCACTGGTTCGGAGTCGACCCGCAGTTCTGGCTCAACCTGCAGAGCCAATACGACTTGGCGGAAGCCGAAACGAGAATTGGCGCCGCAGTTCGCCAGTTGCCCACTGCGAGCGCGGGTTAGCAGGAGTCAGCGCCGGCCCTCTGCCATCTGTGCTGCGTCCGGGTGCCGGCGAAGCAGCCACAGGGACGCCAGGCCGGCCACGGCGAGCAGTCCGTTGAACCCGAACGCCAGGCCCCAGCCAGCTGCTCCCTCGACGACGTCGAGAATCCCGCCTGCCAGCACCGGCGCGACTGCACCAACTGAGAACCCGATGAAGTTCTGGACTCCCTGCGTCGACCCGATCCGGTTGGACGGCGCCAGCTCAGTCGCAGCCGTGGAGTAGATCGCCGAGTCGGCTGCCGTAGCAAAGCCGTACACGAATCCCAGCACGATTAGCACGATCATCGGTGCATCCAGCAGCCACCCCACAATGAACGACACTGCACCGCTGACCGCGAATATAACCGCAGCTCCCGCTGTGCGTCCCAGCCGGTCGGAGAGCATCCCGCCCAGGAACACACCCACACTGCCGCTCATGAACATGAACCCCGACCACGCCGCCGCAATCACAGCCGCCTCGCCAGCCTCCCGTCCACTCTCCACCAGCGCCGCCACCAGCAGCAGCGGAAGCCACAGCCTGGCCAGGTAGAGCTCAGCCGTGTGGAGCGCGTAGGCGAGGTTCAGCAGCAGTATCGACCCGCCCTTGAGAATGCTCAGGTCAGGTCCCCACGACCTTGGCGAGTCGGTCATGTCCTCGTCGGACCGCCGGTCCCGCACCACCCACAGGGCTATAGCTACCCCGACCAGACCCACCAGCGACGTCAGCAGATACGCCGTCCGCCAGGAGTCCGTCATGTCCAGCAGCAGGCCGGTGAAGGCGTAGGAGCCAGTCGTTCCCACGAATCCGATACTGACGAATGCTCCCACAGCCGTTCCTCTCATGCTGCCCGCGAATCTCAGCGACACCAGCCGGACGCCTGGGATGTATGCGCCGACGTGTCCTGCGCCCGCGGCGCACCTGAGCAGCGACGCCGTCCACACATCACGGGCCAGGATCGGGAACAGGACGTTCGCCACCGCCATGACCACGATGCTGGCGAGCAGCACCTTCCTCGCGGGAATCCGGTCAGTGACCGGCAGCAGGAACACCGCCGAAAGCGCGCTGCCCACCAGGTACGCACTGAAGACGACGGCCGCCTCTGTGTTGCTCATCGCCCATTCGTCCCGAACGAATGGGACGGAGACGATGTAGCTCGAGAACGGGAGAAGCGTCAGCAGCAGCGTGGAGCTGATCGCCGTCAGCCATAGGATATCCGACCAGCTACCCAGTCCCAGCCGGAGCTGCCCTCTGGATTCACCGTCAGTTGTCATACGGAATCACCAATCTCGTCCGCCATGTTACCCTATTGCAATCCCAGGGCCGGTTGAGCGCAGGGCGCGCCAACCAAGCCGAGCGAGAATAATGCGTCTGTCACCAATGACGACCAGCCTGCGAGCCCTCGCAGCCCTCGCGGTTGTGGCCTTGCTCGCGATTGTCTCAGGATGCTCTCCAGACGAATCCCCCGAGGCCGCAGACGAGCCCACCACCGCCACGGTACCTGCATTCGAGAGCGTCGCGCCGACAGTTCTGGGTTCCCTGTACCAGGTATCCAACTACAGGCCGGGGGTCGCGATATTCGACTACGACCGCGACGGCGACTTCGACTTCTACCTGACGCAGCAGGCCGGTAGCCCCAACCGCCTCTTCCGCAATGACGGAGGCATGGTCTTCACCGATGTCGCGGAGATTGCCGGTGTCGCTGCCGCCGAACTGGGTTCGAGCGGTGTGGTCGCCTGCGATCTCAATAACGACGGCTTCCAGGACCTCTACGTCGGCGGTCGCGGCATCGAGGGCGACGGCCTCGACTTTCGCTCAGCGGAGGCCACGGGAGATGAGGTATTGGCGGCGCACGCCGACAGGCTCTTCATCAATCTCGGAGACGGCACGTTCGAAGACGTCTCGGAAGTCGCCTTCGGCGGGTCGCCCAACATCCGGTCGGCAGCGACGGTGGTCTGCGCCGACATCGACCTCGACGGCTGGTTAGACATCTTCGTCGCCAACATGGTCGACGAGGACTTCTTCTTTCTTGGTGGACCCAACCATCCGGGCCACTTCAACGTGATGCTGCGCAACAGGGGCGACGGCACATTCGAGGATGTGTCAGAGTCCGCAGGCGTAAGAGGCGACCAGGTCTGGATGCGGGATCAGTCTGGTACCCCCCTGACCTTCACGGACGACTCCGGGGTCAGTTACGAGGGGTACGACCCGTCGCACGTGGACCGCAAAGGCAATCGCGTCGCCGACCCCACCGGCCCCTCGCACGGCGCTGTCTTCTTCGACTACAACGACGACAGACTGCCCGACCTGTGGGTCGCTACGGACGGCGACTACCTCGAGCTCTACAAGAACCAGTCGTCACCAGGGTCGATCAGGTTCGAGCCTGTTGCGCAGCAGATGGGCTTCCCGAAAGTCGGCAACTGGATGGGGTTCGCCATTGGCGACTACAACGCCGACGGCCAACTGGACGTGTTCGCTACCAACGTCGGGTATCATCTTCGACTTCGTCCGCCCCAGCCAAGTCCGGGCCCCGACTGCAAATACAACGAGCAGTTCGCCTGGGGGTCGTGCCTCAACGCAATGCTGAAACTCAATGAGGCCGGGGTATTCGAGGACGTAGCCCCGACCATCAACGTCGAACCCAGCGCCCTCATGCCTCCCAAGTCGCTCGATCCCGAGAACCTCGACCCGGCGTGGCCTGTCCCGACCGGCCTGTCAGCGTACGACTTTGGTTACGGCGCCACGTTCTTCGACATGGACAACGACGGCTACGAAGACCTCTACTGGCTCGGCTCCGAGCTTGCGGCAGGCAGCGGTCCCGGGGGCAGCGTGTACCCTGCCGCCGGACGGATGCTTCGAAACGACCGCGGCCGGGACTTCCAGGACGTCACCGTCGAGACAAGGCTGCTCGACATACTTGGCGTGAAGTACGACAGGCTCCACGAGTTGAAGCCCGGAGGGAATCCCCTGTCATACAAGCTGTCGGCCAAGTACCACGAGAACGGCAAGGGCGTGGCGCACGGCGACCTCAACGGCGACGGCTACGTCGATCTGATCGGCACTAACAGCAGCGGACTCGACTTCGGGGGCGATGGCCAGCAGTACGACTGGGTGCCAGGTCCTCTGTTCATATGGATCAATCAGACCGGCGAGAACCACTGGATTACACTGCGACTCCAGGGACGCATGGCGATCGACGGCACTGGCAGCAACGCCGACGGGATCGGAGCCCGTGTCCATCTCACGGCGTCAGCTTCTGGCGAAGGCGGCCAGTTGACGCAGGTCCGGGAGGTGAAGGCGGGGTCCAGCTACATATCGATGGACACCATCGAGCTGGAGTTCGGACTGGGCAGCGCCACAACAGTCGACGAGGTATCAATCACATGGCCGAGCGGACGAACTCAGGTGTTGACGGATCTCGCCGCCAACCAGGTACTGACGGTCACGGAGCCAGGTAACTAGAGGCGACGCTACACGTTGCCGATCCGAATCTGCCTGTACAGACCGATGGCGGTGGCTAAAATGTTCGGCGCGAGCAATGCCCACAGTACGGCCGTAGCTGTCACGTCATTGCTCTCATACGTAACGTACGGATCGATGACCGTCTTGTATCCGTATGCAGCCCACGCCGCGGCGACTCCCAGTAACTCCCAGCCCAGCACCTGAGGCGAGCGCAGCCTGGGTGCGATGTCGGAACCGAGCCATCCCAGCGCCGTCCCAACGCCTGCCCCAGTTCCAATACCGCAGAAGAGCATGACCACGTACACGTCACTGGCCCACAGGTAGCCCGCGAGCACGAGGTCGCCGAACACGAACCTAAGTAGTACGCGAGCGACGATCAGGGAGGCAAAGCCGAGAACTGCCGACAGCCCAAACCCGGCTATAACTCGCAGGAAGAAGACTAGGGAAGGTCCCATCCCTTGAGGCTATGCTCTCCGGGCCAGTTTCGGGTCCAGCGCGTCGCGGAGGCCGTCGCCCACCAGGTTGATGGCCAGCACAGTGATCGTCAGGACCAGGCCAGGGAAGAACGCCACCCAGACGGCGGTCTGCAGGAAGGTACGACCGAGCGCGAGTATGTTGCCCCAGCTCGGCTGGTCAGGCGGAATGCCGAGCCCCAGGAAGCTCAGACCAGCCTCCACGAGGATGGCAGAGGCGAACACAAACGTCGCCTGCACGATGACCGGAGCAAACGTGTTCGGCGCAACGTGCTGGAGCAGCACGCGCCACGTCGGCGCACCTATGGCGCGAGCGGCCTCAACGAATTGGAACTCACGCAGGCTCAGTACCTGCGATCTCACTATCCTCACCATGCGCGGCGTGTCCACGACAGTAATGACAATGATGACATTGTTTACAGAGCTGCCCAGCATAGCGATCAGGGCGAGCGCCAGCAGCAGCGTCGGGAACGACATCAACGCGTCCATGAATCTCTGGATAACCATGTCCGCCTTGCGGTCGTACCCGGAGATCAGCCCGATCACCATTCCGGCTCCGACGGTCAGTACAGCGACGCTGAACCCAACCAGCAGCGAAACACGTCCACCGTGAAGAGTCCGCGAGTAGATGTCCCGACCGGTTGTATCGGTCCCGAACCAGTGCTTGGCGCCCGGCGCCATCAACCTGTCGACTGGGTTGAGTTCCAGCGGGTCGTACCGATCGACCGAGCCGGCAAATACGGTAAAGAACGAGATGACAATCATGATCCCGAACCCGAGCGCCATATTCGGGTTCTTCAACAGCGCCCGGCGCATTCCGATGTAGCGTTCGACCCATCGTGAACGCGGCCGCAGGCTTGTCTGCGTGTACTCTGTCTGCCCCGTAGCCACTAGTATCTAACCCTCGGGTCCAGATACGCGTAGATTATGTCCACCGCCAGGTTAATGAAGACATACGCCCCAGCGAAGATCATCATCAGTCCCTGGATCACCGGGAAGTCACGGTCGGAGACAGCGCCGACGAACAGCCTACCCATGCCCGGAATGGCGAACACGACCTCCGTCAGCGTCGCACCCGTCACAGCCCCGGCAAAGCTGAGGCCCACGATCGTCACTATAGGCATCGACGCCGCCCTGAAGGCGTGCCTGAACAGCACGACCCTCTCGACAAGGCCCTTGGCGCGAGCCGTCCGTATGAAGTCGTCCTTCAGCACCTCCAGCACACTGGAGCGCGTCATCCTGGCATTCAGGGCCATGAGACTGGTGCCAATTGAGATGGCGGGAAGGGTCAGGTGTCTAAGGAATTCGGGCACTCCGTGTGAGAACTGAGTGGACCCAAACACGGGGAACCACCCCAGGACGACGCTGAAAAGCCAGATCAGGTTGAATGCGAGCCAAAAACCGGGCATTGCGAACCCGATCACGGCGAACACCATTACAACGCGATCAATCCAGGTGTTAGCCTTCCATGCGGCTAGGATGCCCATCGGTATCCCGAGCACAATCGCAAGGAATATGCCCATCAGGATCATGGACACAGTCGGCTCGATACGGGTGGATACCAGCTCCCCTACCGACTTGCCGGTGAACAGCGAAGTACCCAGGTCGCCTCTGAAGAAGCCGGTAAACCAGTCGAGGTACTGTATGACTGCGGGCCTGTCGACACCAAGCTGTTTGCGAGCCTCGTTGATGTCTTCCTCTGTGGCAAACAGTAGGTAGTCGCCGCCGAGCAGTATCGCCGCTGGATCGCCTGGCGCAAGCTGCATGATCGAGAACGTGATGAGCGACACCGCCAGGAAGACGGGAACGGCCAGTACGACTCTTCGTGCTATGTATGGCAGCATAATCGATGCCCCGTCAGCGCCCTACGCTACATGAGGCGCGTCGCGTTGCTTCACCAGTGTCCCTTGTCCGATGGTACGTAACTGGAGCCCAGATCGTTTCACCATCGGATAGACAGATGGGCGCGATCACTGAAGATCGCGCCACATCTCACTTAATTCCGTTCAATAGTAGTTGCCAGTCTTACCGGTCCAGCCACACGTTGTGCAGGATCGGGAACAGGCAGTCCAGGCAGAAGTTCTTCACGTCAGACCTGATCGCACGCGGAGGCGAGAACATGAAGTGCCACACACGCGCTGGATTGTCGTAAAGTACCCTGTTCATCTCGTCGAACAGTCCCTGCAGCTTCTCCTGATCCGTCTCGACCAGGAACTGGTCACGAAGCTCAGTAATGCGTGGCTCGTGCCACCTGCCGGAACCCTCAGGGTTCGACGCAGCCATCGAAGGCGCAAGCGGGTTGAGTCCGTTTGCGAAGTTGGACCACGACGTAGCCATCTCCCACGGCCCGTCCGGGTTACCCGTTATTGCGATGCGGCTGGCCCAGTCCACAGACACCAGCTCCACATTTGTGAAGCCGAGCTGCTTGAGCGTCTCATTCATCACCAGGCCTGCCTCAGGCATGAACGGCATGTCGGAAGCAGAGATCAGGCGTAGCGGGTAGTCCTTTATCATCGGATCGAGCGCTGCTGCCTCGTCGAGGATCTGTCTGCCCAGTTCAAGGTCGCCGCTGAGGGTCTTGATGCCCTCGACCTGGATGTCGTCTGCAACAACGGTCTTCCACGGCGTGCCGCAGTGGATCTCGATGTAGCACTCAGTCCAGAACTGGCTTTCCCCAACCGCCGCCTGCATGATCTTGTCATTAGGCGAGGCCGCATAGACGGCTCGCCTCGCAAGCCTTCCGGCTGGCGTCATGTCGAATGGCGGATGGTGGAAGTTGAACCCATGGACGCCGTAGTTTCCGTCACGGATTGGCGACCACAGCACGTTCGGGTTGCCGTCCAGCGTGAACGCGAGGTCCAGCCTGAAGTCGTCCAGAACGTCCACCTCACCGGTCTGCAGCGCGGCTACGCGGGTGGCGTGGTCTGGAATGTCCAGTGCTACGAACCCGTCGATGTACTGGTTGATCTCACCCTTGGTGAAGTCCCAGGGCTCGCCCGTGTTGGGAACGTAGTCCGCGAACTGCTCGAAGACGAGCCGCTCCTGCGGAATCCACTCGGTCATCTTGAACGCGCCGGTGCCGATTGCATCCTCAACAGGCTGACCGACCGCGATCGACCAGATGTCTTCGTGCATCACCGAAGGCTGCCTCGGGTCGAGCTGCGCGAGGAACTCGAGCACCATGGCCGTCGGCTCTTCGAACTTCATGACTATGGTGTTGTTCGCCTCGTCCAGCACCTGGTTGAATACCTGGTCGCTGCGCTCTTTGCCCTCGTTTCCTGCCGAAATACCGAGGAGCTGCCGGCCGAGCGGGTCGACGCGCGCGAACCTGTTGTGGGTCTCCGCAATGTCAAGCATCCTCAGCGGATCGCCGTTGTGGAACATCTGGCCGGGGCGCACCTTGAAGGTGTACTCCTTGCCGTCGTCGCTCAGGTTCCAGGACTCGAGCATCTGCGGGTAGATCTCGTAGTTCTTGTCGCGCCAGAAGAGCTGGTCGTAGGCGTGCCGACCGACCGTGCCGGTAACGATTGCGCCCGTCGCGATCGGGTCGATGATCTTGATCGATCCCTGCGGCACGTAATTGATGGTGCCGCCAGGCCTGGCCATCTCCATCGCGCCCTCAATCGCCCTGGATTGAGGTCTGATCGCGGCTACGGATGGCGCCTGTACGCTGGTGCCGACCGGTGCCTGTGCTGCAGCAGCGGGTGCGGCAGCAGCAGGTGCGGCTGGCTGTGCGGCCGCGGCAGGTGCTGAGGCGGCTGGAGCCATTGCCGGCGCTGCCGGAGCAGCTGGCGCAGGAGCCTGGGGGGCCTGCGGCGTGCTAGGCTCCGCGCTTGAACACGCGAGCAGTACCGCAAACACTACCGCTAGTCCTAGTGCTATCCAAATAGATCGTCGCATAAAGCTAACCTCCGGTTTCTTAGCTCCTTCGTCAGCCAAGACATCCACACGCCCACTTGCGGTGAGTCTCACTCACAAGCATTACGGAATCATATTTCCGTGAATGTTCCGTGCATAATACCACAAGTGTCCAGCGGTCGTTGTCTAGTCGCCGAATGGCCGGATTCAGCTTCACTTCCCCTGCATTGACAGCTACACGACAGCCTCAATAATATCGCCCCAGACTCAACCTGAATCGACGGAGGAAGAGATGACCACATTCGACATGAGACCGGTCGAGGTCTCCCAGGAAGTCCTGGACGGCCTGAAGACGATCCCAACCGCCACCGTGTACGGTGCAGTCCGCCACTTCGGCTCCAACTACACCGTGTGCGAGGGCCTGATGAACTTCACGCCCGGAGAGCGACTCGCCGCCCGCGCAAGAACTCTGAAGTTCCTCCCGCCCCGCGCTGACATCATCAGTGAGAAGGCTACCGGGGAATCGGCCGTCGAGTACGAGGCGATGGCCCGCTGCGGACCCGGCGACGTGCTGGTAGCGGACATCGCAGGCTCGGACAAAGACGTCGTGGCCGGCGACGTCAAGCTCCTCCAGCTCGCCATGAACAACGCCGACGGCGTGGTGATCGACGGCGGAATCCGGGACCTCGACATAATCATTGAAGAAAACTACGGCCTGGCCGTGTACGCCAAGCATCGCAGCTTCCACGGCAACACCTGGTTCACACCGGCCGAGGAGAACGTGCAGATCAACTGCGGCGGCGCTCTGGTAAGGCCCGGCGACGTCCTCGTTGGAGACAACGACGGCGTGCTCGTGGTCGCATCGTGGATGGCCGAAGCGGTTCTCGAATGGGCCGTCGAACACGAGGACGCCGAGAACTACGTCAAGGAGAAGATCCGCGCCGAGGGCGTCAGACCCGGCAAGTTCTATCCACCGACGGCCGAGACCATAGAGGAGATGTACCGGGTCAAGGGCCGCCGCTAGCCGTCTGACCGCCGGTACGAATGTAGGGGCGGTTCGCGAACCGCCCCTGCCAACGAGTTGGCCCCGATCGAGCCTGTGTCAATTTGGTAGGTGCGTTCCCTACGACATCTGTCATCCCCTCTCCCTGAGGGAGAGGGCTAGGGTGAGGGTGAAAACACTGCCTACCAAACTGACACAGTCTTGCCCCTAATCCCCAAGTTGCGCCCCTTCCGAACGCTCTGTTATATTCGACTGACCCTTCTCAGGCCGAAATCGTGGGGCTGTAGCTCATCTGGGAGAGCGCTTCAATGGCATTGAAGAGGTAGGGGGTTCGAGTCCCCCCAGCTCCACCATCAAGCACGGTATTCAGGACCCCCTTTGAGATGTGGTCATCCGTGAGCAATCGCTTTTCCGTGTTGATGCCAGGTTTGCCCAGACGGTATCGACCTTCTCTTCGTTCCGCTCCCTTGAGCAAGGACTTTGCTTTGCCTCAAGCCCCTTTCTTGAATGTCCAGCGCCCGGATGAAAGGGCAAACTCGCAGTTCACCAGGAGGGAAACATGAGCAACTTTGAGAGACTGCAGCACCGGTTGGAAGCGGGGGAGACGATCCTGATGGACGGGGGTATGGGTTCGGAGTTCGACAGGCGGGGGATGACCACCCCCACCACGTGGTCGGGCGGCCCGATGCTCACGCACCCCGAGCTGGTGCGGGAAATTCACCAGGAGTACATAGAATCGGGCGCCGAGATCATAATCACAAACACCTTCAGCACGGGACGGGATGTGCTGGACCAGGTCGATCTCGGGGACAAGGTCGCCCAGGCCAACAGGCAGGGAATCGAAGCGGCGGTGCAGGCGAGGAGCAACACCGGGACTGAGGACTCCGTGATCGTCGCGGCCTCCGTATCTACGATGTCTCCCAAGGCGTACGCCGACGTTCCCGTGCCCTACGAGAAAGCCCTGGAGACCTACCGCGAGCAGCTCGGAGAGCTGGCCAGGGGCGGCCCGGACGTGGCGGTCGGCGAGATGCTGATCCGGATATCCGACACGCTGGCCGTGATAGACGCGGCGGCGGAGCTGGGTCTCCCGGTGTGGGTAGGACTCTCCGTCGTACCGGATGGAGACGAGCTATACCTGGGCATCATCCAGGACAGGCACGGTGGCGAGACCCTCCAGGACGCCATGGACGCCATCAAGGACAGGGACGTCGCAACGGTGTTCATAATGCACACGTCGGTGGAAGACACGGCGCCCGGGCTGGAGATAGTCAAGAAGAACTGGCCTGGGACCATCGGCGCCTACGCCCACTTCCCGCGTGCCGGCGGCCCAGTCGAGGGGAATGCCATCGACCCCCAGCAGTACCTGGAATACGCCAAGGTCTGGAGTAAACAGGGCGCGCTGATTATCGGAGGGTGCTGCGGCACGCGACCGGACCACATCCGCGTTCTCAGGGAGTGGCTGTCCGGCTCCTAGTCCAGGGCAATGCTTTGATCAAGGCTTACACTCGGGCCCTCAGGAACTACGCAGGCTTCAGCGGGCGCGCTACGCGCTCCGAGTTCTGGCTGTTCGTGCTGGCCCAGGGTATCGTCTTGGTCATCGGCCTCATACTGGCTGACGTTCATGGGGCCGTGGGCCTCCTCCTAACGCTCTGCGCGCTGGGAACCCTGGTACCCACCCTGGCCGCAGCAGTCAGACGCCTTCACGATACGGGCAAGAGCGGCTGGTGGATTCTGCTGGGCGTCGGGCCTCCCCCTGTGGCCATCGTACTAATCGTGGCGGGTATCGTCTTTCTTCAGATAGGGATCGTCGGCGAGATATTTTCATTCGTAGCACTCGCCGTAGGAGAAACGGCATTTGCTGAAGGCACAGACGATGCGTTCGGAGGCTTCTTCGGACTCGGCGTCACACTCTTCATCTTCGGAGTACTGGCATCCCTCGCAAGTATCGTGACTGCGATAGCACTCCTGGTACTACTGGCGGCCCGTGGACAAGAGGGCGAGAACAGGTACGGTCCACAACCGGACTAGTCATCCGTGCGACGTACGTGGACGGTTACGCCTCAGTCCATGTGAAGCTACTCGCCAGACTCCTTGGCCGAGTTGGCCGAATCTATCTCAGAGCAGCCACCTCGGTTGCACGCCATGATCCAGTAGTAGTTCCGGTCGTCGTCGGGTTCGGAATGCACGTACGATGTCTCGGTCAGGTTGTCGGCCAGCTCGTCACAGAAGCTTGGACTGCCGTCCCTCCCAACTGAACAGCCGGAATCGAAGAAGTCATCGTAGAACACCCTGTAGTACTCCGCACCATCGACAGGGTCCCAGCTCACTCTCACCGTCGAGCCCTCCCTGGAATATGCAGCACCGGACGGAATGCCAGGCTTCGGAACCACGGGGGTCGCCGGATTCTCCGAGTCAACCTCCGAGCATCCCGCCGAGTTGCAGGCAACCACCCAGTAGTAGTTGCGGTCGTAGGTGGGATCAGTGTGAAGGTAGTCAGTACCGCTAACATTGGCTGACAGCTCGTCGCAGAAGCGGGGACTGCCGTCCCTCCCGATCGAGCAACTGGAGTCATGAAAGTCACTGTAGTAGACGTTGTAGAAGTCCGCGCCATCCACGCCGTCCCACGTGACCCGCATCGCAGTCTGCTCCCCGGCATAGTGCACGTTGGCAGGCTCAGAGGGCGCGACAGTTCCGGGAGCGGGAGTAGCCGTCGCCGTTGGGACGGCCGTCGGAACAGGTGTGAGAGTGGCAGTAGCGGTGGGAATCGGCGCTGCGGTCGCCGTGGCAACTGGAGTTTCGGTCGCGGTCGCAGCTTGAGTTGGCGCTGGGACGGGCGTCGGAACAGGTATGGCAGTGGGTGCGACTGTCGGGACCTCCGTTGGCGCAGGCGTGGGGGTCGACGAGCGCTGAGCGTGCGTGGGAGTGGGCGCAGGTGGCTGTTCTCCTGATGGAATGGCCGGGTTCTCGCCATCGGTCCGTGAGCAGCCCCCGCTGTTGCACGCAGCAACGAAATAGAAGTTCCTGTCGGCGTCAGGGGAAGTGTGAACGTAGCTGGTGTCGATCACATTGGTGGCGAGCTGTTCGCAGTA
The DNA here is from genome assembly GCA_965116405.1 of Dehalococcoidia bacterium. Classification (GTDB taxonomy): domain Bacteria; phylum Chloroflexota; class Dehalococcoidia; order Lucifugimonadales; family UBA1123; genus VXRN01. Next base: position 2,524,987 of record OZ220685.1, on the reverse strand, counting down.
GCTGGGGTTGCCGTCTATGTCGACCGAGCAGCCCGTCTCAAAGAAATCGTCGTGGTACACGTTGTAGTAGTCGGCCCGAAACGCAGCGTCCCAACTTACCCTTACGCCAGAACCCTCCCACATGGCCCGGGCGTTTACAGGTGTGTCGGGGCTCGTGTCCACCGAGACGGCTATGGTGTATGAGCCTTCGCCTTCGAGGGCGTCCACGTCAACCCAGAACATGGCTGACTCCGGGGCCGTCCACCGGAGGACGAGGGGCGAGTCTTCGGAGTCATACATGAAGAAGCGCGTCACATATGGGTCGGGCGGGTCCTTGATGAGCAGGAAGATCTCCGGCACTCCTTCCCACGTCACCTCTATCAGGTACTTTCCTCCCTCCTCCGCCTGGAGTTGCAGGGCGTCGTTTCTGTCCGACTCCTCGAGCGTCCCCCTTAGACTGCCCCCCACGGGGATCTCTTCCCTCGCCCCTTGTACCTGCACGGCGGCAGCCGTCTCGTCATCGATACAACCGGCGGCAGCCATCCGGGAACGGACGTCCGGGTCCATGTCCGTGACTGCCTGTTCAATCGTAGCCTGGTGTCGAAGCGTCAGTGAGAACACAGTCTCGAGTAGAAATTCGTCCTGAGAATGACCTTGTGGGTCCCTGACGTACTCTTCCATCGCTTCAGCCACATCCTTCTGGTACACCAGTATCGCACCATGCCATTCGGTGACTTCCGTCGGTGGCTCCACTGACTCCAATCGCTCGATCTGGTCTCGGAAGGACTTGGCAAGCTCCTCGATGGGCACGTCTTCGGTCTCTACGGCTTCCGTTTCGCCAATGCCGCAGGTTTCCAGGTACTCATCGAGGGATACTCCGACAGCGTCCTGAACTTCTGTAGTCACCGGCACCGTAGGCGAGTCGGCCAGGGGAGGAGCCTCAGCTGGCGTTGGCGAGAAGGTATCCGAGGCGGTCGTCACTCCCGCAGTATCCTCCGTGACCTCCTCGTCACCTCCGCAGGCAGCAAGCAGCAGCATAATGACCAGGACGGCTGTCGCCGAAAACAGGCCGCTCATGCCCGACAATGGAGACCCTGGCGAATCTTCGTCATTCCGGCGAAAGCCGGAACCCAGGGACATAAAGATGTATTCAAGCAGCTTTGATAACAAGGGCTTTCCACCGTCTCCCCAGCGCTCTCCCTGAGGTAGTCATGCATAATTTACTGGTAACACTGTCTGAATTATAGTTGCTAAGACATGACTTTCTAGTCATTTTAGGACGCGACTCGCTGACATTTAGTAGTATCTCCCGAAATCCACCACATTCGGACAGCGCAGTCGCACCGCCAACCTCGAACCGCGCAGGCAGCCCACAACACCCTCAGCACTACCAGTGCCACCTGTCAGCGGTGCTAGAATCCCTCATGGCCTGAATGGACGTATAACCTATGTACACGCGGTGAATAACCGATTAGGAGAGACACAACCTTGCGAGTCGTACTCACACTGACACTGATAGCCGGACTGCTCCTGGCAGTCGTCGCCTGCCAGGGCGACCTCGGACCTGCCGGGGAGCAGGGCCCTCCCGGCCCCCAGGGGCCGATCGGCCAACTTGGACCGGTCGGACCTGCTGGCCCCATCGGGCTGCCAGGGCCAGGCGGACCTGCTGGCCCTCCCGGAGAACAGGGAGCCCCCGGCCCTCCTGGCCTGCCCGGCTTCCCCGGACCTCCAGGACCTCCGGGCCAACCTGACGAGGCAGCCATCGCCGCCATGATCGAAAGCGTGCTCGCCGGGTCGGCAGGCGGCCCACGACAGGAGGACTCCGACCGTCTCCACGACCTCGTGCACTCGGTCATCGAGAGCACCAAGGACCAGGACTTCAAGCAGAGGCTCACCGCAATCGACAGCGAGCTTCACAGAGTGTTCGAAGCCGCAGCTGCAGTCTCGGACGACCCGCAGGCCATCGCGACGATGGAGCGCATGGAGGGCACTGTCATCCTGGCCGCCATCATGGATGAGATTACCGATGCGCGACTGCCGGCAGCCGGTGTCGTCCAGATCCATGCCGTGCCAGCGGCAGCGCCCGCCCCCGTCATCCTGGTGTCCGGCACCGGCACCGATGCCCTGACCCTGACGGGAGCCGGGTTCAGTGCCAACGAGGGCATCATCCTGACCGTGGCCAACACCGCCTTCGCGGCGGTCGTTCAGCCCGAGGGCTCGCTCATGCGCGCCGACGCCATCGTGGCCAACGAGATCGGCGCATTCAACGTCACCGGATCACTCCCTCTCGGCCCCGGCATCTACACCCTCGTCGCCACCGGCAAAGAGTCCCGCAGCAACGCCGTCTACCCCCTCGTAATCCAGTAGAAGTAGGTTAACCGGTAACCAACCCTAGCCCCCAATCAATGGCCCCCTCTCCCTCTCAACCCCGTCATTCCCGCGAAAGCGGGAATCCAGGGGCCGGGGCGTCCTTAATACGGGGGAGAGGGCTGGGGTGAGGGCGAAGAAACGCAAGCCCTCACCCCCACGGAGCGCGGGCGTCTCGCCCGCATTACCCCTCAGGCGCCCATCCGTAGATCTTCGTCAGCGACCCGCCCATCAGCTCGGCCCGCTCCGAGTCCGACACCTCGTCCGTCACCCGGAACGCCTCGACCCCCTGCTCGTAGTTCAGCACGTTGATCGCCCGCGTCCAGTCCGTGCCCCACATGCACCGCTCGATGCCGTAGGCGTCGAATATCCTCCGAAGGTTGTCCCAGATGTCCGGGTACGGGAACGGCTCGTGAGCCAGCGTGCACGCCCCGGAGATCTTGATGACCACGTTGTCCAGCTCAGCCAGAGACAGCACCGCGTCCAGGTCTCCCCACACGTCCGGCGGCGCCGGAGGCTCTGACGGCTGCGCCAGTCCCACGTGGTCGATCACGGTCACCGTGTCGGGGTTGTTCGCGGCCAGCTCCCTCAGGATGCCCAGCTTCTCGGACGCCATGACGTTCACCGGGACACCGGCTCGTCCACCAGCCGCCATGATCTGGTTCAGGCCCGGATGGTCGGCCCCGAAGTCCATGCGAGCGAGCATGATCCTCGCGCCCACGACTCCCGGAGTCCCGGTCCACTCGGCCATCTCCTCGTCGATCGAGTCCGACTCAGGGTCGAACGGCCTGATCAGCGCGAACTTGCCGGGGTGCTTCTCGTAGACCTCCAGCGCGTAGCTCGCGTCGTAGCCGTACATCGAGTACGGCGACACCAGCAGCGCGCCGTCCACGCCCACCGCGTCCATCGCCTCCACCATCTGGTCGCCGGTCACCTCGTCCGGCCCCTGGAGGTAGCCCACCCACGGCCTCTCAGGAGTGTTCCTCTCATAAGCATGAACCTGCACATCGATCACCGGAGTCCGATTCGCCATCTTCCTCTCCTTCTCAGTCATGGATTCATTTCAACTCAGGCACGAACGCGCCCATTGTACCGAAACAGCCAACCACCCACGCCCCCGGAGCGCGGGCGTCCCGCCCGCAACACTATCGGCCCTTGTAATGATGACTCTCACCAACCCATGTTTCTCTGGATACCGGCAGCTACCGGAGTTACAATCGAATAAAGGACAATTATTGAAAGTGACGACATCATAAAGCCAAATTTAATCCTTCGGCAGAAAGGAGGCTCCCGACATGACTGCAGGACACAAGCTGATTCGTAACTCTGGACCAAGAGTGACGCGGCTAAGGGCCATACTCGCGCTCGTGGCGCTGATTACAGTCTTGTTGGCGGCCACACTCAGCGGTCTGTTTGGTCCACCCCTGCAGGCGGCTCACGCGACCACGTCCGGCGACCGAGAGCTCCCGGTGACCGACCACGTTGTCCTCGACATCAGCTCAGGCCGCGTCACAGTCGAAGGCAACCTCACGCCGGAGGACGACGGCACAGACTAGTTCAGCTTCACCGCCGAGGGCGGTCAGAACTACATCATCGAGCTAGAGGGGACACTGCCCGGCGGCGTGCGAGTCCCGATCTACCGCGTCCCGACCCTCGACGACCGCGACTCTTTCCGCATCGAGATTGCCGAGGAGGGCACGTATCGCGTGTCCGTCAGCGACGGCCCCACGGGAGTCGGCGTCTGGAGCATCTCGGACGGCGAAGAGGTGGTCGCCGGCAGGGATGGCGGCGCTCCATACAGCCACTTCGACTACACCTACGCTCCCGGCACCTACTACGCCGAGGTCGGCACCCCCTACGCCAGCGCGGGCAACACCGGCTCCTACACCATCACCCTGTCCCATGTCCCCGAGGAGTAGCGCACACCGCCGGAGCGCGGGCGTCCCGCCCGCAACAGCCCTCTTCCCAAGAGTGAGGGTGAGGACCCTTTCGAAACTCATTTCGCCCACTCGGCTGACACAAATCATACTTTATGCCGATTCTCCATTTCATAACTCTCCCCAATAATCAAACGAGTGCCGCCCCGACAGGAGGACGGACACCAGAGGGGAGATACAAGATGATCAGGATTCTAAGAGTCATTCAATGGTCGGCCCTGGTGATAGGCATGACGACCCTGCTTGCGGTCTCCGGCCTGATCACTCACAACATCGCCTAGGCACAGGCCAACGAAGGCCTGATAGTGTGCAGACCGGATGAAATGCTACCATTCCTCAAAAGCACCGAGGTGGAGCATGCCGGCGGCTTTCGGACTGGTCGTGAACGATCGCAGAGAGATACTTCTGATTCAGAGAGGATATGGCAGGGAAAAGGGCAAGTGGAGTCTGCCTGGGGGCAACCAGGATAGAGGTGAATCACTTAAGCGCACTGCCATCAGGGAGACCAGAGAAGAGACTGGAATCAGGATGGGTTCTGTCCGCCTATACTACAAGGGCAATAGGCACCGGATAGAGGTTTGGCGCGGTAAACGCATCGGCGGAAATCTGAAAATTCAACGACGGGAGTGCCTGGACGCGAAATGGTTCCAGTACGATATGCTCCCACACGACCGCAATCTCGCCTTCGGCACCGACAAGATATCTATCGGCAAGTGGGCCAGCGAAAATGAACGAAGCCGCAGAGTTTACTATCCTCGCGCTAAGATGCAGAGAGCCGGATTCGCGCTGGTCGTGAACGACAGGCGAGAGATCCTTCTAGTGCGCCAGAGCCGAGGACCCAGAAAAGGCAAGTGGACTTTGCCCGGAGGAAACCCATCGAAAGGGCAGAGCCGCAGAGATGCCTCAATCAGGGCAGCGTCGAGGGACGCGGGAGTGAGATTCGCCGCTGAAGCTCTCTATTACGAAAACCGTCACCGGGCGAGAGTCTGGATCGGCAGACCCAACAGCAAGGTCTCCTCGCCGGCCGCCACGTGGTTTCCTCTTGACGGCCTACCTGACGACGAGAGCCTCGCATTCGCGATTGACGTCAGGACCGTGGAAAAGTGGGCCTCCGAGACTCCCGGGAGTCGCCGCGTTCACTGTTCATGAACGGCAGCGTGAATACCTCACATGGCCCAAGGCTTAACTCTACTCCTCATTCTTCTCGTCACCTTAAGCTGGTATATCAGGACTCCTGGCTCGGGGATGCCCGCAATTGGGTCAGCCTCGGACATATGGGCCACCTCAGCTAACACCACGTACCTGAAAGACCGACCCTTATAGCGATAGGTCTTCTTCGTATGGACGTCCCTGCCCACTGCCTCTGGGAACTCGCTGCGGTCCCGACGGAGGCGGTCCATCAGCCTACGCTTCAGCCAGTTCGGAGTGTGTAGCAGTTCCGTATCGAGATCATAGGCCATCAGGTCCGTAACGTGCTCCAATGTCTCGTAATCGCTCTTCTTCTGACCGATTCCGAACAGGCTACCTAGAAGTCCCATGTCGACGATTTTCTCGTTTCTGAAGTGTCGCGCGAAGAATTTACGCTGAAGGCGCCATTGGCTTCGTGAAATACTTGTTGATTGAGGGCTTCACCGCCTTCGGGACGGCAACTCGACGGCTGCCTGGGTTCTCGTCCGCCCACTTTTCAATGGTCCGCACGTCCAGACCGAAGGCCAAACTGTTGTCATCCGGCAAAGCGTCCAGCGGAAACCAACGTCCGTCCCGGGGAGCCAACGGAGTCCCCTCAGTGTATCCCAGCCATACCTTGGCTCTGTGCCTGTTGTGATAGAACCTGCGACCGACCTCGAAGTCCAGCCCGGTCTGCTCCTCGGCCAGGCGTGTGGCCGCTACCAGACGCGCATAAGTACTAGACGATCCACCGGGAAGGCCCCACCATCCTGATCGGCGACCGGTCTTCTTCCGAATTAGCAGCACTTGGCTCTGTTCGTCTATCAGCAGCATGAACCCAGCCCTGCCCATCTTCGAGTGGGGATAGTGGACTCGACGACTCTCCAGGTTGTCCTCGGCCCATCGGTTGATCACCCTTCTGTCTAAATCAGAGGCGAGATCGTCGCTATGCGGGAGCATGTCAGTACTAAAGTACTTCGCATCGATGTGTTCATCGCTCTGTACCTTCACACGCCCACCGCGGCGGCGGCCACGCCAGACCTCGACACGTGGATGCTGGTTCCTGAGGTACAGCCAGCGAGATCTCAATTTGATGCTGGTCTGCTCTAGGACTACCCTGGTCGCCGTCTGCTTGAGGTTCTCACCACCGATTTGCTCCCGCCGCGGCAGACTCCATTGACCACTCGCTTCACCGTGAGCGTATTGGAGCAACAGGACTTCGTTCTTCCTGTTGACCACCATGCCGATAGCAAGACCCATCCCACCTTCCTCCTGAGCGAGACCGCCGATACTCATGAAGCGTCGTGGGCCTTTCCTCTCCACAGTCGGTGTCGTCCCAACTCACGTCCGTGTAAGTAATGATACTGGAGAACGTCGCAGGATTGGCAGCAAATGTCGAGCTTCGACACTGCGGTCGCGTACTAGAAGTTGCAACAGGAAAATCCAATCAGGGTGCAGGCGTGAGGTTAGACGCCAGGGAACAGAGGCGAGAGAACTTAACGGCCAGAGCGGCCCACTCACACTCTGCTAGGGCCGGGGCGGCAAGTCCTCCTCACGGTACAATCTCGAGACTTGGACATCCCCATTGCTCGCAACTCTATAGACGACGTACCAGCCGTCAGCGAAGAATTCGACGACACCCGGCGCGAATGGGAATCCACGGGTGGCAAACTTCCTTACGTTGTCCGCTTCAGGATCGGATAGTATCTCGAACAGCACACTCATGGCTGATAGATACTCTCGGGAGCTGTAGGAGTCAAGCTTGGAGCGAACAGTCGCCGCAAGAACTAGCAGCGGTTGGTGTGGGTCAGTCGACACCCTTCAATTTCCCGGTTGAGGTCATCCAGTGTCATCTCGACCGCTTCACCCCGATCAATCTCAGCGAAGCCTTCCAGCACATCCGCTTTCAACGCCTCAGTGCGTAAGTCACGCAAGCGATCCAAAGTGGCCTCAGCCTCAGGCAGGTTTGTGGAGGTTGCACTGACTGGCTTTCCAGTCGATTTCTTCGAGGCGTCCACTGCGTTCTCCTTGAAATCCCATGTGAACACTACGAAAACAGTTCTCTGGGCACCCTCTTTGTACCTAATCCGTCACAGTCTGTCAACCCATTCTGTAGGTTATGATCGTGTATCAATTTAGTCGGAGGCCCAAATGTAGGGGCGTCCCTTGTGGGCGCCCTGAGCCGCGGGCAAGCATCTCAGGTTGTGGACGATCATGTAACGATGTCGAGGGATGGACATCAAATGGGTAAAACAGTGGGATACAATCGTACCCACAACTCTGGGACTCCCAATGAGCACTCTGACTTCATGGCTAATCGATCTTTTCACCTGGTCCGCCCCCGCACGGATCCTTTCCCACTACGGCGAAGAGCCAGCCGCGCTCCCATCGTGGGCGATCGCCTTCGGACTGCTCTATCTGTACGTCTGCCTCTTCTCGACCATGACACTCCTGGCAATGGCATTCATAGACAAGAAGTGCCAACCATCAGAGTGACTTAACCCCGACTCAGCTCAGTGCGAGCAACTTCCCCCTCTACCTCGACGTGCTCACAGGGGTAGGTAGAGGTGGCAATCAGCTACGAATGTCAATCAACAGGTCCCCTCTCCCTGAGGGAGAGGGTTAGGGTGAGGGTGAAAACCTCGAATACCTACCCCTGTAAGCTCCCTCAGAGCCTGCCCCGGACTTGATCCGGGGGAGAGGGCTGGGGTGAGGGTGAAAGCCCTCCTCACAGGTCAGGACACAAGGACTCAGAGCATCAGCCAGCCGGGCAATTGTTCACTTAGGCAGACCCCTCTCGTCGTATAGGAGGTCCCCGTGGTCCACAGCGGATAGCCCTGGCTCGAAGAGCGCAGCGGAGCGGAGTCCTATAGCGTGCAGGTCGGCGATGAGTGCCTCGTCTCGCGGACGCACCTGGTTGGCTGCGTCTTCATCGCACTCTTTCCCGGTGCAATTCTGATCGTCGGGGTCTGCCTTCTGCATATTCTCCTCTCTAAACCGCTACGTCTGTCTCAGCATCACCCGCAGCCAGCGCATTCATGTACGCCAGCACCATGTCACGAGTCCGGTACTTGCCGAACGCCGCCTCGTCCTGGCGCCTGACTATCGGGAACGTCTCCATCACGTACTCCGCGTCCTCCCTGTCGAGCCCGTAGAGGTGGAAGTAAAGAGCGTCCAGCCGCGCCCGCAGGTGCCGCCGCTCCTCCACGTCCCACGTGAACGGCTCGCCGTCGTACCCAAGGTCTTGGGCGAACGGCTTCATATCATGCGCCGTGTACGTCAGACGCAGCACATGGTCCTGCACGAGCTCTCGGGCAGTCGTATAACCGACAATCTTGTCATAGTCGGCAAGCGCAATCACAGGGAGTTGCTCGACTATGTACCAGTTGAGGTGAGTGCCTTGGGCCTTCTGCCTGACAACAAAGTCCACACACATCGAGTTCAAATTTGCCACCATTGCCGTCAGACTGTCAGCCGACAGTGATATGTCATCACCCAAAAGGAGCGGTAGAGTGTTTCCGAAACCAACCTTCGGAACGACTGCCGCAATTGACGTTCTGAAATCTGTTGGTCTTGCGATGTCCCGAAACCCCAATGTGTAACCAAGACTCTTTCCAAGTTCTTCTTCTACCTCGTGCGCTGGTACCCAGTACTGGGACTGAGGGAGGAAGCTAGGATCAGCATGTTCCTCGTCAGTGACTTCCTCGCTCAGGTAAGGGTTGTGAGTATTCTCCGGGTTCACCACTACCGAGTTAGCTCGATGATCGAATTGACCAATCATCCGACCCTGATACAGCGGAAGGTATAGCTCGTCGCCCTTTTTCCAGCGGTTGCCCTCGACAGGATAGAAGCCCTTATTGCTTAGTTGCTCCACAGTATTGAAAAGCTGCGAGTCGTTTGTCATGTCGAACATGCGGTTGTATCGAACGGGCCACGCCTTGTGCCCACTTCCTTCTGACCTGTCTGCCAGCACGCGATGTCTCTCGTAGATGCCCCTCGTGATATCAGCGTCCCGTCTACGACGGAAAACGGGGGCAGTGCCGGTGTTCGGGTTCACCCTCGCGAAGTCCTTAGGTGCAAGAGAGAAGCAGCGATCGGGATCATTTGCCACCTCTGTATCGGGCATGAAGAATGCACACTCGGTCTCATTGAACAGTCGGGCCGGGCCGCCAAACACCAACGCGCAGAACTTGAAGCGCGAGTCGACGTCCGGGAAGAAGGGCGGCAGATCTGTCCCAAGTCGGCGGTTCTCAAAGTCGAATATCGACGACACCCGCCCTGTTGTCGAGACCGATTTGAAGAAGTGCGCCGCCGTCCTGTCCGCGTAGATTCCCGAAGGAGTGAGCAATCCCACAAACCCATTAGACTTGACAAGGCCCATCGCTCGCTCAATAAAAAGCGAGTACAAATTGATGTCACCGCGCCCAAGTAGAGGGTAGTGGCCTGAGCCGCGCATGAACTGGCCCATCTTATCTGCCCGTCCCATGGCATCGTCGTAGTCAACGACCAGTGGATCGCCTGACCTGCGTAGGTCCCTGATCGCAGATCGGCGCCCCGCAGCTGTCAACTCCAGCGCTATTTCTGGCCTGCGTGTGGCGAACCATTCCACTTCTTGTAGCTTGATCCTGTCCCACGGAGGATTCCCGATAACCGCGTCGAATCCGCCCTGAGGACTCGCGTCCTGCCACCGCTTCCAGACACCAGGGAACGCCACCTGCCAGTGAAGGAACCGCTCCCGATCAGCAGTTGACCGAGCATCGCCCCATATCCGAGAGAAACCCGAATCCTGCCCATCCCCTAATCCGATGAATCCCGGTTCAGACAATGGCCCCCGAGCCAGCAACTGAAAGGCATCGTCAATCCTTCTCTCAATCATCTCCCTCAATGGACTCTCGAACTCTTCCCTCTCCCGCTTCTTCATTCCGGCCGTCATCCAGTGCAGCCCACACAGGAAGTCCAGCAGCGCTCTGACGTCAGCGGTCGTGTCCTCAACACCCTTGAACAGCGTGGCGGACTCCTGGACTTCAGAAATGTCGGCGTCCGACATTTCCTCGATCTGCTGCATACCTGACGTGGCCGCCTCGGCGCCAGCTATCGCCGAGCTCGCGAATAGGCCGCCCAGCCGGTTCAGCTCCTCCATCGCCTCGAAGACACTCAGCCCAATCAACGAGTCTCCACACCGCAGGTGATGGTCCAGGAACGACAACGGGGCGCCTACCGTGAAGCTGTGAAGCCACAGCGACACCTTCGCCAGCTCCACGGTCAGCGGGTTCTTGTCCACGCCGTAGATACAGCGCTTCAGCACCATACGCCTGATGATCGCCTGGTCGCCCAGTTGCGATTCGTCTATCGTCCACCCAGATTGATGTGCCCGCTCCAGGATATCCTTGCGTATGGAATCCACCCGACCCACCAGCGGCGACACGTACTCCTCATCCAGCCAGTCCGGGACCGCTGGGACATACTCAATCAGATCTGCAATGTAGTCTGAGAGAAAGTCCACGGTGGAGACGAGGAAGTGGCCGCTCCCCATCGCCGGGTCGAGTACCTTCAATTCCAGCACGGCTTCTGCCGGGTCGAGCGTCACCAGCTCGGCCCTCCTCTCAGCATGAGGTCTGCTGTCGCTCTTCAGCTTCGCCGCCCTCTCCTCGAACGACGCCAGCCGCTCTTCTACGAGCGGCTTCAAAGTCCGGTCGATGATCAGGTCAACGAGCTCTTGGGGAGTGTAGAAGCTCCCGCTGTCCTTGCGAGCGAACGAGTTCGGGCGCACCTCAATGGACCCGTCCTCGTTTCGGACGGGCTCTCGCTCCAGCAGACGTTCGTAGATGGAGCCGAGTTGCTGCACCGACATGTCGCGGTAGTTGATGAACTTGTGCCCATCCTCTCCTCCTGCGTGGCTCAGCCTGTAGATCAGCGGCGCGAGGGTGGCGTCATCCAGGTGGACTTCATCGAGCAACGGCGCGGCATCCGTAGCGAACAGCCCGCCATTGTACGGTGGCAGTCCAATCGACAGGTCTCCCTTGTCGATCTGACCGAACAGCGTCATTACGTGGGCGTAGTAGTTTGTCGCCACCGATGAGAACACGCCGCCGCTCTCCATCTTGTCGGCGATGTCCTGGCGCACCCGGTCTCGCAGCCCATACTGGATGTATCCAGGATCATTGACAGGTAACAGTCCCCGGTCCTCCGCGTAGAGGGTAAACAGCAGCCTGTAGAGAAATATCAGCGCGGCCTCGCGAACTGTCCCGAGGTCTTCGCTGCTCTCGTCGGCCAGTGCACCGACCAGTCGCGGGAACACGAACTCGAACACCGTCCCGGAAAGGTCCGCCGCTACCCGCTCCTCATAACGCTTGCCCTCATCCAGCGCCGCCTGGAGGAACGTTGTTACTGCCCCGTCCAGCAGCGCCAGCGAGTCCCGCCGGAACAGCAGGAAGAAGACTCGAAGTGAGTCCTCGTCGCCGCCTTCGATCACAGATGCCAGTTCGGCCTCGTAATAGCCTGTCGCGCGTGGACGCGCTCGACTGTGGTAGAGACGCCAGACGTCGCCGCTGGTCAGGATGCCCCACCGGATGTTGCCTTCCGACGTGCCATCGGCAGCCAGCAGATACCTGAGCATCTGCCCGTGAGGTGTCTGCGACGTCCAGAGATTCTCGCCACCTCTCGTTTCCAGGGGACGGCCCAGTCTCTTGGACTCTGTGACCGCAACTGCGGCCTTGTACCGCTGTTCAGCGTTCTCCGCGCTAGCGGCCAGATCCTTGGAGGCCGCATCGCCGAACATCAGGAGATCGGGTATGTCCTCGTTGCCTGCCATGCCCTGCTGCGGGAGGTAGTCGGCCCATCCCAGCAGTTCCAGGACAGGCCAGATGAGGTGCGTCTCAGTTACCGACTCGTTCGGCTGGTTGAAACCACTCATGGCCTCGAACAGTTCGCGGACCCCATCCCTGAACGCCTCGAAGGGACCCGGAGCCGACACCGAGTCCTTCCACTCGTCCGTCTCACGGATTCCCTCGGACAGGTAGTAGTCTGTGAACAGCCGTCCCGGCACTGGCAGTCCCCTTTTCTCCTAGATAGCTGCGATCGATGCCTCAGCCCATGATAACCGAATCCCCAGGACAATCCGACTTCAACAACCTCACTTGCGACAACTGCACACACACCCTTTAGGGTGTGCTGTTGTCGCAACTGTTGAGTCGCAATACAACCGCGACACTTTGCGACAAATCCGCGACACCTGTCGCACCTAACGGACTTGCGACTCAGTGCGACACTTTGCGACAAATCCGCGACACTCATCGTTCAGCCTTCAGTCCCCAATTCCCGTTCGGCAGTTTGACGAATCGGTCATCCCTCCGAGCGAGAGTTGTCCGCACCGAGTTCGGATTAGCCCCGATAGCTTCCGCGAGTGCGGAACTGCTCATCGCGCCATCTCTGAGTTCTGCCGCCATCTGCTCTGCCAGCGGGGGCTTCGAGGTCAGCACCGGGCGCTCGACCGTGGCCACCCTCTCCACCGAGAACGACGGCGAGAACGTGATCTTCAGCGACACCGGCTTGAGCAGAGGCCCGACGTTCGTCTTGCGGTGCCGCAACGCGACCACGATCGAGTCCTCGCCCACATCCTGCTCTTTCTCGGCCTGCCACACGTTCCGGCTCAGGTTCGACCAGAACACGCTCCCGTAAGGAGTCGTGACCGGCCCGTCTGCGATGTTCTTGCTCACGTGTGCCACGATCAGCGACGTCACCTCGAGCTGCCTCAGCCCGTAGAACAGCGCCTGCACCGACTCCGGCTCGTTCGGGTTGCCGCCGCACGCCGGGACCGCGCTGTCCACGACGACCAGGTCGATGCCCTTCGACTGCACGGTCTCGGCAAGCCACTCGACGTCGTCCACAAGGCGGCCGGCGCACCGGCGGTAGAACACCCTCGGAGGCGTCGGCAGTCCCATGCCCTCAGCGATCCTCCGCAGCCGCCCCTGCGCCTCGTCGGCCTCCATCTCCCAGTCCAGGTACAGCACGTTGCCCGGACTGCACTCGAAAGGCTCCTGCATCCCCTCGGTGACCATCGTCGACAGCCACAGCGCCACCATGCTCTTGCCCACGCCGCCGTCGCCGAAGATCATGTTCGGAAGGCCCTCCGCCAGCAGCGGCGTGAGCCTGTGTCCTGACGGCCTGTTCTCTGGGGGAGACCACGTCGAGAGGTCCAGAACCTCCGCGCCGCGCCTGTATCGACCCAGCACGTTGATCGACGCCTCCTCGATGATCTGTCGCCACGGAAGGCCGGGCGCCTCGCTCTCGCAGCGCCTCGCGATGTCGCCCCGGCTGCGGTCGGACGTGACCTGGTACCGGACTCCGATGAGGTGTCTCCACGCGTGCTGCCCATCGACCGGCGCGTCGGAACGGTACTGGACCGTGATCTCGGCGTGGACCTCGCCGCGGCTCGACTGGTAGAGGCGCGAGACCTTTATCCGCACTCCTTCCTGGGGCCAGTACAGCTTGAAGACCGGGCCGTTCTGCTCGATCCTGGGAGCTGAGGAGACCATCTCAGTCCCACTCCAGCCTGTCCACGGGGATGCCTCCCACGGGACGGGACGGTTTGGCATCGGGGCGAGGCGCAGCCGACCGGATCGAGGGCACGACGAGCGAGGTCGACGGCCACGTCTGCCGTCCCCTGCCCTTGCGGTCCCACTCGAGCGCATCGACGAGCCTGTCGATCGCGTCGACCAGTTCCCCGACGTCCGGGCTCGGCCCACCCGGGTGCGCAGGCTGGCTGTGCCTCTGGAAGTAACGCTCGCACGCCTCCTCCATGTTGCGCCTCCGCTGCACCTTGAACTTCGCGCGGCACGCGGTGCAAAGCAGCCCCTGCGTCCGCAGATCCAGCTCCACTCCGCACTCGCACACCACCGTTCTCTTGTAGTCGCTGAGCTTCACTTCAGTCTCCGCCATCGATCACTCCTCGATTCCATCCCGGCCCGCAAAACACAAAAAGCCCTCGCCGAGTCCACCGAAGCAAACTCGGGAGGGCCATTTACAGACCTGTCGGGGACGGTCCAGCCGTCAGGTATTCAGATGTCCGGCTGCGCCGCCATTCAGCACAGCCGTTCTAGTCCATGATGCACCATCCACCCATAGATTGCAACCATCCCCTGCGAGCGGAAACTGTGTCATTTAGGTAGGTGTACACATGGAGCGCGGGCGTCTCGCCCGCATTCGTTCACCCTGAGCCTGTCGAAGGACGGCGACCCACTGAGCCTCCTACCAAACTGTCACACCCCCTGGGAGCGCGGGCGTCCCCCCTCAAAGCTTGCCCGAGGGACCGCCGCCTAAGCAGCGTGGCCCTGGGTCAGCGCGAGAACGAAGAAGAACAGTATTGCCAGCTCCACGGGAACAAAGAGAGCGGACAGAATGCTCTTCCTGCCTCCCGCGCGCGACCGGTTCCTGCGGTTTCTCATTATCATGCCCACCATGGTTCTGCCTTCCCCAGCGCTCCCGTAGTCGGATTGCCACAAATCCTGCCTTATGGTTTCAACACATCATATATAGTGTAGGGCACCAACAGCAGGTTAGCCATAGATATTTCTATATGCAACAGAGGCTGCCCCGCACAGGTAGGGGCAATCCCTTGTGGTTGCCTATGCTGGCCATCATGCTCAAGGCGCCCACAAGGGACGCCTCTACGTCTGGGCCTCCGACTAAATTGATACAGCCTCATACCCTCCGCCAAGTTGCCACACCCAACCCTTCGTAATAAGATGCGCCAAAGGCAGCGGATACGACCCCCGTATCAAGCGCCTGCCGTTCGATCACCGGATGTATGGACCCGCGGCTTCTCCCGAAGTCCGCCATATCAGTGGAGGCTAAAGTGGACGAGGATCGAGACCTTTACATGATGATGCTCCGCCGGATGATGCTCATCCGCGAGTTCGAGGAGAACGTCAAGCAGCTCGTCCAGCGCGGCGAGCTCGTGGGCATGGCCCACTGTTACATCGGCGAGGAGGCCGTGGCTGTCGGAGCCTGCGCTGCCCTGCGCGACGACGACTACATCACAGGCAACCACCGCTCGCACGGACACCCGATCTCCAAGGGCGGCGACGTCCGCCGCGCCATGGCCGAGCTTCTCGGCAAGGCCACCGGCTACTGCAAGGGCAAGGGCGGCTCCATGCACCTTGCCGACTTCGACATCGGCATCCTCGGCGAGTCCGGAATCGTCGCCTCGGCCCTCCCGGTCGCCGTCGGCGCGGCCATGGGCAGCAAGATGCAGGGCAACGACCGCGTCGTGGTCGCCTTCTTCGGCGATGGCGCCTCCAACCAGGGCGCGTGCCACGAGGCGATGAACCTCGCCTCCATATGGAAGCTGCCCGTCATCTTCCTCTGCGAGAACAACCAGTACGCCGTGACCACCAGCTTCAAGGAAGCGGTCGCCGTCGAGAACATCTCAGACCGCGCATCGGCATACGACATGCCCGGCGTGCTCGTGGACGGCCAGGACGCAATGGCCATGTTCGAGGCCACGACCGAGGCTGTCAGACGCGCCCGTGCAGGCGAGGGGCCCACTCTCATAGAGGCCCGCACCTACCGCTATGAGGACCATTCAGAGGGGCTCGTCCGCATCCTGCGAGAGTCCTACCGCACCGATGAAGAGGTCGCCGAGTGGCGCGAGCGCGACCCCATCGAGGTCCACTCGGACTGGCTCATCGAGCAGGAGATAGCCTCCAGCGAGGAGATCGAAGCCGTCCGCACGGACGTTGCCGAGACCATCGCCGAGGCCCTCGAGTTCGCCCGAGAGAGCCCCTACCCAGAGCTGGACGACCTCCTGACCGACATGTACGCCGACCCCCTACCCACCTACAACTGAGAAGACACTAAACATACCCCTCTCCCTAAGGGCTCACAGAGGTAGGTAAAGGTGTGCAGACAGCGCGAATACCAATCAACAGCTCCCTCTCCCTCAGGGAGAGGGTTGGGGTGAGGGTGAAAACCTCGAATACCTACTCCTGTCAGCTCCCTTAGGGAGAGGGCTGGGTGAGGGTGAAGCCACTCTCCCAACCAACAAAGACTAACGGACCGAACCGCCATAACTCGTCATTCCCGCGAAAGCGGGAATCCAGGGGCGGGGGCGACGATGGAAACCAAGGAGGCGCCACCCATGCCTGAGATGACCTACGCAGATGCATTGAACATCGCAATCAAAGAGGAGATGCGCCGGGACGATAACGTCTTCATCATGGGCGAGAGCATACGCGGCGGCATCTACGGCGTCACTGGCGGCCTCTCCCAGGAGTTCGGCGACCGCGTCATCGACACTCCGCTCTCCGAGAACGGCTTCATGGGCGCCGCAGTCGGCGCGGCAGCCGTGGGCATGAGGCCCATCGTCCAGTCGCTATCCAGCTTCCTGTGGGTCGCGATGGACCAGCTCATCAGCCAGGCTGCCAAGATGCGCTTCATGTTCGGCGGCCAGGTCAACCTGCCCGTCGTCTACAGGTGCGGCATGATCTACGGCGCGAACAGCGCGGCCCACCACACCGACAGGCCCTACCCGATGCTGATGAACATGCCCGGCCTGAAGATCGCCATCCCGACGACCCCGGCCGACGCCAAGGGCCTGCTCAAGACTGCGGTGCGAGACAACGACCCCGTCATGTTCTTCGAGGACAACAACCTCACCGGCACTCGCGGAGAGGTCGAGGAGGACGAGGACTACACCATCCCCTTCGGCGTCGCGGACGTCAAGCACGAGGGCGAGGACGTCACAGTCGTCGCGCTAGCCGGAATGCTCCGCCGCGCAGTCGCCGTGGCCGAGGCCCTCGAGGACGAGGACATCTCCGTCGAGGTCATAGACCCGCGCACGATAGTCCCGCTCGACACCAGGACGATCCTCGACTCTGTCGAGAAGACCGGCAGGCTCGTGATCGTCGACCCCGCGCACAAGAGCTGCAGCGTCGCATCCGAGATCTCGGCAATGGTCGCCCAGGAGGGATTCTGGAGCCTCCAGAGTCCGATCCAGCGAGTCACCAGCCTCGACTGCCACTTCCCATTCAGCCCCGCGCTCGAATCCGAAGTTTTCCCCAACGAAGACAAGATAACCGACGCCATTTACGCCACACTGGAAGAGTAACGTCCGAAGGATTCCCATCTCACTCAGACCCCACCGTCATTCCCGCGAAAGCGGGAACCCACGAGGTGGCTCGCCGCTTGGCAATCCAGGGACAACAGCGTAGGTACTGAGAACTTCGGCCTCGAAAGAACAGTCAATTACCCCCTCTCCCTGAGGGAGAGGGCTGGGGTGAGGGTGAAAGCTACGAACGCCCGCACATCTCAGAATTAGCAAGGAAGAAAAGATGGCCACCAACGTGCTGCTCCCCCAGTGGGGCATGAACATGGAGGACGGGACCCTCACGAAGTGGCTCGTCAACGAGGGCGACGAGATCGCCGAGGGACAGCCACTGGTCGAGGTCGAGACGGCCAAGATCAACTCCGAGCTCGAGTCCCCTACCTCCGGCGTAGTCTCCCACATCATGGCCGCAGAGGGCTCCCTCGTGAAGGTCGGAGAGCTGGTTGCCGTAATCGGCGAGCCCGGCGAGAACCCTCCCAGGCCCGAGCCAGGCGCACCAGCCTCCCCTGCCGCAGGACGAAGACGGCAGCGACCGGGTCGCGAGCGTCCCGCACGAGGCGGCGGAGCACGCCAGGTCACCCCAGTGGCAAGGCGACTGGCACGAGACAACAACATCGACCTCGACCAGGTCAACGGCACCGGCCCTCGCGGTCGGATCACCGAGCAGGACGTAAGGGATGCCATAGAAGCACGCCAGAGGCCCCAGCGGTCCAGAGTCCAGGTCGTCCCACGAGCGAGGCAGCTGGCCCGCCAGGAGGACATCGACCTCGCCGACGTGACAGGCTCAGGCCCCAACGGCCGCATCGTCGTAGCAGACGTGGAGCGCGCCATAGCCGAGCGAGACGCCGGCGCAGCGCGCGCAGAAGCCATTGCCGAGACGGTCCCTCTGACCGGCCTCCGCAAGACCATCGCCGACCGCATGACCATGAGCGTCAGCACGATGGCGCAGGTCACACTGACAACAGAGGCCGACGTCACCGAGATGCTTAAGCTCCGGGAGTCTCTCGTCTCAGAGTGGCGCCCCCACAGGCTGCGCCCCCTCGACCTCGACATCATCGTCGCCGCGGTCGCACAGGCGCTCAAAGAGCACCCCAGGCTCAACGCCCACCTCGTCGACAACGAGGTACTGCTGCTCAGGGACGTCAACATCGGCCTCGCAGTTGCAGTGCCTGACGGCCTGGTTGTGCCCGTGCTCAGAGGTGCCGGCTCGCTCGACCTGCTCGGCACGGCCCAGGCCATGCGAGAACTCGCGGACAAGACGCGCAAGGGCGACCTCGGCATCGACGACGTCACCGGCGCCGGCTTCACAGTGACCGCGCTGTCCAACTACGACATCGACGTCTTCACGCCCATCATCGACCCGCCGCAGGTGGCGATCCTCGGTCTCGGCCGGGCCATCGAGAAGCCCGTGGTCGTGGACGGCGAGATCGTCGTGCGCTCGATGACGCACCTAAGCGTCACCTTCGACCACCGCGCCCTCGACGGCGTCCCAGTCGCCGAGTTCATCCGCACGCTCAAGGCGAAGCTCGAAGCGCCAGGGTCGCTCCGCGAGGAGTGAGGGAAGAGGAGTGAGGAGTGAGAGGTTTAACCACCTCGACGTCTGCGACGCATCACTGTAAGCATTCGGCTAACCTCATCTAACAGCGACCTTAGAGTCTCTGTCTCCTTCCCAGGGAACCATCCAAGGTCCTCACACAGGGTAAGAAGTGTCTCGGTTTCGGCAAGCGATCCCTGTGCAATTGCCAGGAAGTTTGCCTTGTCGCGCGCCGTTTCCCGGGTCCATCCCTCCGCGATGTTGGCTGGTACCGACACCGCCGCACGAGTAATCTGAGACCTCATCCCGTAAGTCTCTTCCCGCGGCAGCCGCGGAACAAGACGATACACTTCCTTCGTGGCCTCCATCGCCTTCTGCCACAGGTTAGTCTCCCTGTAGTGAAGCGACTCTCTCACTCCTCACTCCTCTCCACTCACTCCTCGCAACAACCAACAGGGGCGGTCTTGCGACCGCCCCTGCGTTGATTAACCTATTTCCGATTTGGCCCTAGCGGGCTGCTGACCTCCGACCTCGCATTACGCGGGAGCCGGTGTAGACCATCAGCGCACCCGTGAGAGCCAGGACTATCAGCAGGCCTACCGGTGCGGTGGCATCGCCAACCTCCGGCTCGACCTCCGCCGGCACAGCCGTCGCTGTGGGCTCCGGAACTGCCGTCGGCTCAGGCGTGGGCGGCACGACCGGTGTCGGCGTGATGCCGGCAACCTGGTACATAGCCGTCTGGAGAGTGTCCATGTCGACGGTCAGGGCTACGCTGCCGAGGCTCCTGAGGCCCGTGACGGTGACCATGACGCCGCCGTCATCAGTGAGGCCCATCGAGAACCTGCGCGTGCTCCAGGCATCGTTGGCACCGTCCTGGTACACCGTGAAGGCGCCCAGTGCGTTGGCCTGGAATACCACTGGCAGACCGCCCATGTCCTCGACCATGCTCGCGCTGAGCTTGATCGTAACCGTGGCACGGTTGATCAGTAGTACGTCTGACTCGAGGTTGCCCTCAGCGTCGAACGCCTTGACCATCACGCAAGCCTTAACTGTGTCGGGCGAGCCCTCGCAGTTTGCCGCGTCCGTGACGACCATGACCTGGTAGGTCCGGGCCCTCGACGTAGTCGGCAGCATCACAGTGGCCATACCGTCAGCAGAGCTAACCATAATGCTCGCGTCCGGCTCGACTGCCGTCGCACCCTCAACCGCCGTCACTTCGACCTTCTCGATCGGCACCGGCGTCGAAGGCACCGGCGGTATCGGCGTCGGCCTCGGCGTGCTGGTCGGGCGAGCGCCCGGCTCAGGCGTGGCAGTCGGCTCTGGGGTCGGACTCGGCGTCGCAGTCGGGTTAGGAGCCGTACCGACGTTGAGGACCGTATTCTTCATCGGGTGGTCGGTTCCCTGGTCGTCCCTTAGCACACCAGAGAAGGTGTAGGCGTCCTCTGCCATCGGAGCAGTTACAGTGTACGTAAAGCTGCTATCTCCGAAGAGAGTGAACCTGACCGAGTTACCGCTCAAGGTAGTAACCTGAGAATCCGGCAAGCTGCTGGAAACATAAGTGAATTCTGACGGAATCTCCTCAGTAACTCCGCCGAACTGACCGTAGTTCATTGCTTCAATAGTGACATCAACGCTCGAGCCCGGATCGACATACTCAGACGGGAACGACCTGGTCGCCTTCGGGCCACCCTCAGGGGCAGCCACGTACACGTCGGTGTCGCCCCCTACATCGTGGTCCATGGTCTGATCGTCCCTGAGAATGCCAAGGAACATGTAAGTACCGGGCCGGCTTGAGGCCGTCACGGTGTACGTAACACTGCTCTCACCGAACAGAGTGAACGTTACCACCTGACCGTCAACCCGGGTTGCCGAATGAGTACTGGAGCCATAAGCGAATCCAGACGGGACGGTTTCAACGAGCCCGCCGAACTGGCCGTAGTCACTGACATCGACGGTTACTGTGAGTGCATCACCAGGAGCTACTTGAGCTGCGGAAATTGACCGGGTGGCGGTCGGCCCCGCAGGTCCTACGGTAGCTACCGCAGTCGCGGTTGGCGTGGGGGTGTCCTCCACCGGAGCCGCTGTGACACTGATCGTGTTTTGACCACCCACCGTGTGATCAGCGCTCTGGTCATCCCGAAGGACACCATCAAAGTGATGGTCCCCGCCACCCTGACTTGGGGCAATAGCTGTGTAAGAGACGCTGTTTACACCGAACAGAGTAAACGTAAGAGTAGTCCTGCCGTTAGCGTCAGTCCCTTCCGTGGGGGTCGGGTTCCCTGAGTTTGCCTTGTAAGTAAAATCCGTTGGAAGAGTTTCGATAATGCCACCGAACTGTCCGAAGTCGCCTGCAGATATGGTTACATCAACCTCACCGCCGGGGGCTACCGATGTTGTGGAGAGGGTCCTGGTAGCGCTGGGTGTTGCCTGAGCAGCCACGGAACCGGATTCCGGAAGCAGCAGTCCAAACACTCCCAAGGCCAAGCCCAAGGCCACCAACAGCGGCACCCACGCTTTTCTGTTTCTGACCAAGTTCCCTGTCTCCTTTTTATGTGTAAGGCTCGGGACGCCGGCGCGTCCCGAGCCACTTAATTCTTATTTACCGAATTTGGCCTACGACGACGGGAACAGGTGCGCGTTGATGACATCGATAACGTCGTCCCTGGTGATAGTACCAGCGAACAGGTGGTCGTTAATCGCGTCGATCACTTCGTCCCTACTCATAATGCCATCATCGTTCGAGTCGTACGGGTTGTCCAGACCGACGTTTGTGACCATGATGGTTACGTAGATCATAGCCGTCTCGCCCTCGCTATCGGTGGCGGTGACCATGACCATGAACTCCATCTTCGTCTCGTAGTCCAGAGCCGCGCTAGTCGAAATCTGGCCAGTTTCCGCGTCGATTGCGAACGCTGCCGCGTCCATGCCACCCAGCGTGTAGGTGAGCACATCGCCGCGGTCGGTGTCCGTGGCCGCGACCGGGTCGCCAATGGCTGTACCGGCTGCGGTGTTCTCATCCACCATCCTGTAGGTGGAGGTAGAGACGTCACCGTTAGCGTCCAGGAACATCGGTTCCGTGTTCAGTTCCGGCGGCGGACCCTTCAGCTCGGAAGGAGCCGTCGGAGGATCGTTCACGTCCATGACCGTGATCGTAACCCTGTAGGTGCTGACGGCGACCGTCGCGTCGGGGTCAGAGATCTCAATTACGTACGTGTCCTTACCCTCCGCATCCAGGTGCGTCACCGGGTTAAGGGCTAGCTGGCCGACCTTGTCGCCGGGTATATCTACC
This sequence comes from Dehalococcoidia bacterium, assembly GCA_965116405.1. Taxonomy (GTDB): domain Bacteria; phylum Chloroflexota; class Dehalococcoidia; order Lucifugimonadales; family UBA1123; genus VXRN01. The sequence continues at coordinate 2,502,611 of OZ220685.1, read as the reverse complement.
CTGTTGCCAGCAGTGCCCGTGCCCTGCAGCATCCCTACATCGTCATAGAAGACGTAGAACGGGTCGTCCTGGTAGGCCCCAATCGTAGCAGGCGGTGTGATACCACCGGCATGGTCGTAGTCCTCAGCGAAGACGAAGGAGCTTGCGTCCGGGCCGCTGATCGTATCGCGCATGTACTCCATCGTATCGCCTGGGATCTTGTAGCCCAGGTCCTCGATCGGCACACCCACGTATCCGGTGGACGGGACGTTCTCGTAGACCATCCTGTCGATCCGCACCAGACCACTAGATGGTCCAGTAGGCGCGTCGGGATCGTCTGGATCCGGCTGGACCGCGTTGTCGGTCAGACCGTCCTCCATTTCGTCCGAATTGTGGTACAGGTTGTCTGAAGTGTCCAGCGTACCGTCCGCGGCCCGGTTCTGGTACTTGTGTTGCTCAATCGCAGGGGAAGTATCAGGGTTGTCGTTCCGTTCGTCGAGCACCGTTACCGGGTCGTCTACGGAACTCGCGCCGTCACGGTAGTCCACAATAGCCCACACGAATCGACCAGCTTCGGCCATGTACTCATCCGTCGTAGCCGTCGGAATGACGGTCCACGCCGGGCCTACGTCGTTCTCACCATCACCGTTAGCGTCGCTGGCATTTGTATCAGTGGTATCGCCAAGAACCCTGGTGCTGGTCGCGGTCGCCCACGCCCAGCTGGTGATGCTAACGACGCCGTCCGGGTCGGTGATCGTGGCGACTACAGGCATGCCATCGTCCGGCTGCTCGGGCGAGAGCACGAGCTTGCCATCCTCGTCCACGTTCATGACCGTCACACGCACATCCCTGGTGCCCATGGCGCCTTGGCTGTCCTCGACGGTTATAGTCACCTCATACACGTTGTCGCGGTTTGCATCCAACGGGTTTTCGAAGTCGGGGGCTTCCTTGAAGTGGAGCCTGCGCCCGATGCCGTCGGCCGGGATGCTGTACTCGAAGAGGGCGCCGTCCGGGCCAGCGATTGGCTCAGGCCAGATCGCGCGGTCCACAAGGTCCTCCTCAGACCGCTTGTAGAGGTTCGGGTTGGCCGGATCCATCACCTGCTCGTCATCATCCGTGTTCGGGGTGCCGTCGGTGCCGGCCCCCACCATGTATCCGAGGCCGACGTACTTCCTAACATTGTCGTCCTTGGCCGTGCTGTTGTTTTCGTTGACCGACATCTCGAATGCGCCCACAGTTACCTTCGGGGCCTCGTTGACGTCGGTTACGTTGATTGTAACCACTATGTCGTCGCGGCTCTCCTCGCCCTCACCAGCGGGGTCCGTGGCTCTGACAACGAGCGTGTATTTACCGACCGCTTTTCCTTCTTCTTCATAGCTAATCTTCTTGGCTCCGCCCGCCACGGAGAGCTGTCCGGTGGCTGGATCAATGTTAAAGAAGCCAAGGTCCTCGGGGTCAATCAGGTTGCTCCCGTTGGTCCCATCCAGATCGTCTCCGGCTTGACCCTCACAAGGCGTGCCAGTTCCATCTCCGGTCCGACACTTCCCCACGATCTCGTACGTCAGAACGTCATCGTCCTCATTCTGCAGCACCACTACCGGGTCGCCCACTGGGTCACCCTTAGACGCGTCCTCGGGTATCGTGCGCGAGGCTGTTGCTGCGTTGAAGTCAGGCGAGTTGTTGGCGTCGTCAGAGACGTCGTTTCGCACCGGGTAGGCCGTAATGCCCGTGGAGGTGGCGGATCCTGCCCCGTCCGTATACACGGCCCTAACCAGCAGGTAGTCACCCTCGTCAATCTCGTCACCGAGCGCAGTGCGCTCATTGGTGTCAGGAGTCTCCGCACAATCGCCCTGTGGTGAGTAAACCGCGTTATCGTGGTCGTCGTCACCGCCGCAGTCAGCGGAATCACCAGTACCCCACTCGTCCTCAATCAATTCCCATTCACCAGCGAGCGCCGCATCTGTGCTACCCGGGTTGAGGTTGGGATTATTCACCTTCGACCTAAACCAATCGTACCGCGTCACAGCTGTCACACCGTCGGGATCCGACACATCTGCCATGATCGGCGTGCCAACCTCCGGCTGGAGCCAGTTGAAGGTAACCTTACCGGCCTCAGCAGAGTTGGTCACCAGGACCGTCACATCAAGCGTGTCTGCCATGGCTGGACCGCCACCAACAGCCGTCATCTCTGTGGCTCTTACGGTCACGTGATATACATTGTCCCCGGCCCCTTCGAGTGCATTTGCCGTTCCGGAATCATCGATCCCGTCCCTGTTGGTATCACCAGCGCTGTCCTTGGGGCTCTCGTAATTCGGCTGCGAGGCGAAGACGAGCTGTACACGGTCCTTCCCGTCGTTAACGTCCTCCGCGTCTTCGATAGCAAAGTCAGGAGCGTCAGCTCCGGTGAGCTCCCAGCGCAGCGCAGTGCCGTCCGGCTCTACCGCCGCCAACTGGACGACCGGGTTCGTTCTTGATTCTGCGTACCGTATTGCAATTATGGCATCTTGACCAGCCACGGGGTGAGGCGTGTCATCCATGGCCTTATCCCGCGACTCCCTGTCAAAGTAAGGCACCTCGTTCAGGTTAGCGAGAGCGATGTTCACCACGGTCGTAGCCTTGCGGCTGTTGTCCGCCTTGTCAGTGGCCGTCACTATGAGGCTGAAGGTGTTGTCACCTTCGTAATCGAGCGTCGGGTCGACCATTGCGGGTTCTGTCACGCCGTCAGCAGCAGGGCTAACTTCAGCCGGAATCGGATCTGGGAAAGCGACCTCGCCAACCCTGATCTGACCAGAGTCCTGATCAATGGTGAAGAAGTCCTCATCACCCGTGATACTCGCGTCTATGTCATATCTGAAGGCGGTCTTGAGATTTCCCTCATCGTCACGCTCGGGGACCACCTGTATAGGATCGCCCACTATTGACCTGACTTCCGCGTTCTCCGCCACCATCCTGTCGAAGGAATTCGAGGCAAATTCGGGAGCCATCACCTCACTCGGGTCGGTCGGGGCAACACGCACAGCGTTCTTCGAGGTCGTCGTCACACGGTAGAGCTTGTCAGGGGCATCACCTGTTTCGGGAGGCGCCCCATCGCCGTCCGTCGCAACCTTTGCCACCGGCACCTGAGCGTCACCTGCAAGACCCTTCGCCGTGCGCTCATCGATATACACCGAAGTCGCGGCCATATTGTCAGAGTCACTGGTCACGTCCGTGTAAGTAGCTACCACACGGAGATAGTATCCGTTGTCGTCCTGTTCCATTTCCTGGGTGCTCTTGTCGTCCGCCCTTGGGACGTACGTACTGGCCGTAGCACCCTTGATAACCGTCCAGTTAGCGTCCGGAGCAGTGGAGGTTGCCCTCTGCCACTGCCACGTGACCACCGCAACGTTGTTGTCGGGATCTTCGATCGATGCGGCGATCGCCTGGCCGATCAGTGGCTGGTCGTCAGACAGCACAACCGATCCCTGTTCATACTGATTCATGACGAAAATCGTCAGGTCCCTGGTGGCCCTGGCACCAGGGCTGTCCGTGGCTACCATCGTCACCTTATAGACACCATCCATGTTGCCGTCGGTGGGATTCTCGTAGTCAGGCGGGTTTGTGAACCTGATAGCGATCGGCTCATCCGGGCCACCCAGACCGGTCGAGACCGGCAGACCAGTGGAGGTGAGCACGAAGTCGTCTGCGTCCTCACCCTCGAGGGTCCAGAAGATCTGTCCGCGAGTGTCTTGGTCTGTAGCCGTGAAGACGTTTTCTGCGCCTATTCCGGCACCTTCTACACCTGGCAGAGGCATGTTGGGCAACCCGGTGTAGGGATCGTCAGGACTGCCATTGCCGTCCCTGTCGTCGCTGTCTTCCTCCCATACGCGGAGTTCAGACGCTGCCGTAGTAGGAACGTCGTTGGCATCATCGGCGTCAGCGTTTAGCAACCTCTCGGCATCGGTCAAGCTCGCCATTATGCGAGGAGCGTCGTTCTCGTCAGTAACAGTAACGGTGATTAGCTGTTCGTCCCTCTCACCGCTGGGGTCTGTCGCCCTGATGTAGAACTTGTACACCCCATCTTGAGGGCCTTCGTGGTTCAGCGTCCCATTTACGTAGATCTGGCCATTGGCCATGCCAACCTTAAATAGCGACACGTCGTTCGTATTAGGAGCAGCGATAGGACCCTCGTCAGCATCTGTGCTGGGAGTGCCGTGAGGCGTATCAGGATCCTTGTCGTTGTCAAGTTCGTAGGTCAGTATGTCGTTGCTGTTTGGCTCGGTAGCCACAACAGCGGCACCCACAGGGGTACCCTTTGCGCTGTTCTCAGCAATAGTCCTCTCGTAATCCCCGGTTGAGCTAAAGCCAGGGGAGCCATTCTCGGGGTTGGCGGGGATGTTCGAGGCATCGTTGTCGTTCTCCGAGGAAACCTCGGCGCGGACCGGATTCGCAGAGACGACGATTGCCGTCCTGATGTCGTCTTCACTTGGGGCAGCATCGCCTGTGCCGTCACTTGCGATACCCATATCTAGGTACGTGACGACAGCGCGGAGATACTTATCCTCATCAACGGCGACGTTAGGATCGGGAGGACTAGCAACGCCATCCACGCGCTTGCCCAGGGGAGTGTAGGTTGATTCAACGGTAGTTAGGCCGGTTGGGGTTCCTGTTACTGCGATCCAGTGATCATCTGCATCAGCAACGGGATTTGTAACCTTGGATACGTACCAACTCCAGCCCAACGTGTACGTCGTCTCGTTTGGAGCAGTACCAAATGTAATTTCGCCTTCCGTGTCAAGAGTGCCGTCGACATCGCTCAACCTAGCCTTTACCGGCCAACCGACCTCAGGCTGAAGAAGGTTCATCGCAGCAGTTCCGTCTTCGTTGACGTCAGTGACCTCAACGACGACCGCGGTCTCCGTAGAGAGAGCGCGAACGTCTGCACCGCCAGTCGTCTGCTCGGTGGCACGCACCGTGATAACGTACAGATTGTTACCTGTCGATGTCGCGACCGGATCAGCGCCAGCGGCATCTGCGGCAGTTCCTCTGTCAGTCGGCTTCTCGTAGTTAGGCGACTTCTTGAACATGAGCACGCCACGTTCGTCAATGACGAAGTCATCGGCGTCGAGACCGGTCACGTCCCAGTCAATGCCAGCCCCTTCAGGGTCAGTTGACGTGAACGTGCGCACCGGGCCTTCGCCGTTCTCGGCGTACTTCACCATCTCGTCGGCCTCCGCAAATGTTGAAGGCAGGATGAAGATGATGAGAGTCGCGAGCACAGCAGCAACGATGAGCAAACGGGTCATTACTGTGTTGAGCGATGGGGTCAGCATTCGAATCCTCACTTTTGATTGATTCCAAATGAAAGGACAAAACCATAGACGGTCTGAACCGCTAGTTTTGTACACCTAGCGGCGCAGGGTTGTCAAGAGTCTTGGGACTGTCAAAACCTTGCAATCAGGCCTCGCCTGACGGCGTCATCAAGCGCCGTCGGGGGACATTCTACACTATTTTGGTTAGGGGTAAATAGGTTGTTTGGGAATTCGAAATTTCGAATTATGAATGGTGAATTTGTAGGGGCTGCTGCATCGGCTCGAACGGGGACGAAATCGGGGTATGCGGATAGTATCCACGGTGCCGGCGGGGTTCTGGGTTCCGGCCCCGTATCAAGTACGGGGCAGGCTCTTCGCCGGAGCGACTGGCCAGCTTGTGCGGGAGGGACGCCCGCGCTCCCGGGGAGAGGGGTCACATAAACTCTGTACGACAGAGGGTTAGTCGAAGAAGAAGAGGTTGATGATCTCGAGGACTTCGTCCCTGGAGATCAGGCCAGTGAGGTAGTCCTGGATTGCCAGGATGACCTCGTCGCGGGTTATTTTTTCGTTGTGGTCCGCGTCGTAGCGGTCGCCGAGCTCGCCCAGGGACACGTCTGTGACGTCGATGTCGACGGTTATGATGTCGGATGCGCCGCGCGGGTCTGTGGCTGTCACGATGACCGCGTAGCCGGTGCGGACCTCGTAGTCTAGCGACGTGCCAGAGCCGACGGCGATCTGGCCGCTGGCGCTATCTATACTGAAGAGGGCCATATCAGGGCCGCCCAGGGTGTAAGTCAAAGCCTCAGGGTCGGCCGCGGTGACCGGGTCTCCGACGAGACTGCCAGCCGGTGTGTTCTCGGGGACAGAACGAGATGTCGTCTCGCCATCCGCAAAAATAGGCGCGGCGTTATCGACTTCGGCGAACGAGTGTCCGTAGACAGTTATACCCCACGATTCGAGGATGCCTGTACCGAACCTGAACCGGTCGGTGATGCGGAGCGTCCAGGTGCCGTTGGGGTCCTCGCCCAGGTGACGGGCGGAGCCGAAGCGGTGCGGGCCCCGCAAGGGTACAAAGTCGTTGTCAGGGTCATCATCGTCGATGAACGTGTCGAACGCCGGTACGAGCTTGGATATCGCACCGGACGGGGACTCCAGCTCGATGTCGAGATCACGGAACGAGTTATGCTGGAAGCTGGTGTTGATCTCCACAAACTCAGTGAAGTCTAGATCAGTGTCCAAGTCGAGCGTGAGGGTGAGAGCGACCGTCTCGATGCTGGCGGCGTCGTAGGCGTCGGGAATGAGGCGGTCAATCTTGGCGGACTCGATGCTTGCCTCCCGCATTGGGGGCAGGTTTGTCCAGGTCTTCGCGAGTTCGACGGCAGCGGCCGCATCGACGACTCCAAAGCCATACTCGTGGTTGAAGTGATAGCGGTCCGAATCCGAGGTCGAGCCGTAAGTCCGAGCACCCACTTCCCATCCCTCGTTGTCAGGGTCGTTCCTGCGGGCTGACTCAGCGAGGACGAGCTTGACGTCGCGCCAGGTGAGGTCCGGGTTAGCCTCTCGGACCAGGGCTGCCACGCCTGATACGATCGGCGCTGCAGAGGATGTACCGTTAAAGGTATCCCTGTAACGGTCGGAGTTTTCGGTGGTGACAGTTAGGAGATCGTCCCCGGGGACAAAGTCACCACCCTGGCCACAGACCCACAGGTTGGCGCCCATCTCCGAGTAGCTGCTCCTGACGCCCTGACCTGAAACAGCGCAGGCGGCGATGATGGGGTAGAAGTTTGCGCGGCCGTCAAGGTTGGCGTCGTCCCCCCTTTGGTGCCCGTTGCCAGCAGCCCATACATAGAGTACGCCTTTACCATCGTTGCCTGTCGAAGCACTGTTTTCGACGGCGTACTCCCAGAGCGCGCTTGGCAGTCTTGGAGCACCACGATCTGTGAAGCCCCAGCTGTTGTTAGATATAGACGTAATTTCAGCATTGCGGCCAGCAGCATCCGCAATGCGGGCCGTTTCAACGTTCATGGTCTCTGCCAATGCAAGGCCGCGAAGGAGATTGTAGCCATAGATGGTGGCACGGGGAGCCACGCCCCGAACACCAATGTCGTTATCGCGTGCAGCGATTAGGCCAGCGACGGCTGTGCCGTGGTGAGCGTATCGGTAGTGAATATCACCCTCACCGGAGTAGTCGTGATTGAGCGAGGCGTCGACGTTGTCGATCAGGTCCTCGTGGGCCCAGTCCATGCCATCATCGACGACGGCAATATTGATGCCCTCGCCCAGATAGCCCTGGTTCCAGGCTGGCAGGACGTTGACGTCCTCTCCGTTGGGCTGGCGGAGGTGCCACTGGCAGGCAATGAGCGGGTCAACTGTGGGGCCATAGACTGAGTTGGTGAAGTCTCCACAAGCGCTGAGGAACTGCGGGTAGATCGTGTCAAGCCAAGCCCGGATGTAGTAGTAGGCAGGAAAGGCATTTTCGTAGTCATCGGGCGGTGTTGTCACCTCAAGTAGATAGGTTCCCGGGGCAAAGTCGTCTCTGATATAGAAGTCGGCCCCGTCAAAGGAACGGATGTTGACTGGCACTTCTTCGCCTTCGGCGTCGTAAACGGTGGCCTCTAGCGTCGCGCTCGAAACCAAATCCTCGTCTGAATCGACTAGTACTGGAACTTCAGCAAGGACGGACAAGTAGGAGTGTTCTGTAAAGTCGAACTGGAAGTAGTGAGACTTTCTCCTTGTATCAAGCCGGGCAGGAGTTAGGGCGTTGAGCAATAGTTCACTGGGTTGGTCGATGGAATCACTGGGATTCGCCGTCACTGCCCGCAAGAAAAGCGTGTAATCACCAACATAACGCTGGTCCCAACTGCCTACGGTTACAAAGTAGATTCCGGGTTCAAGGACAGCTCGAATGCTGAAGTTGGTTAAGAGGCTAATGATCCTGTCGTCGTTCGAAACTATCAGATCGTTGTCTTCGTCGCGAAGCTCGCCAATGGTGTCGAGACCTCCAGTAGTGTAGATCCAGACGTCGGTGGGGGCAGTTTGGTCTGAGAGATCCAGGGCGAAGTAATCGATATCGTCAGCAGGGTCAATACTTCCTTCCACAAGGTAGCCAAGGGGAGCCAACGTTGCCGTCGCGGGTTCGTCCCCGTGATCGTCAGGCGGAGGGTCGTCAGGCGGCGTCTGGCCGCGGGCATAGTCCGCGTTGAGCAGAAGGCACGCGAAGAAGGCAGTCGCCAGCAGCAGCGTGCGCCAAGTGAGTGGAATGGAGGAATTGGAACGAATAGTCGAAAGAGGTGTCATAGATAGACAGTTAATCTCAACGAATGCTCCGAATATGCTTGTGTAGTCCTCACGGAGAACCGCGATTGAGTTTAATTCCTGCATATGAGTGGTGTAAAGATGGCTCAGGCCACAGCAGGCGTGTGGCTGGTGCGTAAGTGGTATCATCTCACTTGACACAGGTACGGCCCAGGTGACTGATACAAATACAGCGTTAAGGGTGTTTGTCACGCTCGCTTCGGTAGTCGGGTTGGCCGTGCTTGGGTGCGGGACGGCGGTCGAGGGCCGAGAAGACCCACCTATCGGCGAGAGCGGCGTGCTGGGCGGGCACACGAGCCAGATCTCCATAGATGATGGCGAAATACCGCTCGACGAGATCGTGGAACGAGGTCGGCACCTGTTCACGGCATCGTTCAACACCCTGGACGGCGCGGGGCGTCCGGAGACCACGGACGTCAACCCCAACAACTTCCGCCCTCCTCATGTCTTCCCCGACAACTTCAACCGGATCTCCGGGCCTGACGCCAACGCGTGTTCGAGCTGTCACGGTGTGCCCCGGATTGGCGGAGGCGGCGATAACGCCACCAACGTGTTCGTGCTGGCGGACCGCCTGGCGTTCGTGAATTTCGACGGGCAAGCCGGGGACGGGATGGAGCCTCAGACGCTCAAGACCGTGGGAAACGAGCGGACGTCGCTGGGGCTGTTCGGGTCGGGAGTGATCGAGCTGCTGGCGCGGGAGATGACGTCGGACCTGCATGAAACCCGGGACGAGGCCAGGCGGGAGGCTTCCAAGAGTGGTAGCGAGGTCTCGCGAGAGCTGTGGTCCAAGGGCATCGGGTTCGGGCGCATCACCGCGCGGCCGGATGGGACGATCGACATGGGCGAACTGGAAGGGGTCGATACCGACCTGATCATCCGGCCATTCATGCAGAAGGGCACGATCGTCTCGTTGAGAGAGTTCGCAGTTAAGGCGCTGAACCAGCACTTCGGGATGCAGGCGTCGGAGCGATTCGGGGACGCGGTCGACCACGACGCGGATGGGATGGCCGATGAGGTGTCGAGGGGAGACATAACCGCTCTGGTCATGTTCCAGGCGACACTGCCTGCTCCAGTGCGGGTGGAATCAGAGAATCGCGACGCCCGGGATGCCGCGGAGAGAGGCGAGGCGCTCTTCTCGTCCATAGGGTGCGCAGGGTGTCACGTACCTGAGCTCCCGCTGGAGAGCGCGGTGTTCAGCGAGCCCAACCCGTTCAATCCGAGCGGCAAGCTGCAGGTGAACGACGTCGATTCGCCGTATGAAGTGGACCTGGTGTCGCTGGAGAGGCTCACGGACTTCAGGCGGAATGAGGACGGGCACATCATGGTGCCGGTCTTCACGGATCTGAAGCGGCACGACATGGGGGATGTTCTCAACAATGAGGCGCTGGAAGAGGAAGGCGTCCCAACCGACGAGTGGCTGACTCGCAAGCTGTGGGGATTCGCGAGCGAGCCACCGTTCCTGCATCACGGGCGGGCGACGCTGATGTCGGAGGCGATACTGGCGCACGGTGGCGAGGCGCTCGAGAGTCGGGAGTCGTTCGCGAGCCTGGCAACTGAAGACCAGGCAGCGGTCATCGAGTTTCTGAAGACGCTGCAACTGCCGCCTGAAGAGGCGGACGGACTAGGCGAGGAAAGCGCGCTTGCAAATCCTGTGCTGTGGGCGGCTGTCGGTGGGGGCCTAGCGGGAGTGGCGATTACACTCGGGACTGTTCTTGTGCTGGCGTCTGTGAGGAAGCGGACTCAGGCTCGGTAATCGGAACTCGTCGGTTGGGCCAACACCACTCATTCTCTGCCCATGGGTGTGTTTGCGACGCTCAAGTCGGTTCAACTATCGTATATTCATCACACTTGCCTGATTGATGTGGGTTAGTTGAAAGCTACTTCCCAAAATTCATGCTAAAACAGGAGTCTGCGACCGTGACCGAGCAAGCTCAAGAATCCTCAAGTTACACAATGGGGTACAGCCCAGAGTTTCTTCAACTCCTGGACCGGCGAAACGCCGAATCCCACGCGGGCCACCTGCTCCCCCACCTGAACGCCGGAGACCGCGTCCTTGACTTCGGCAGCGGCCCGGGGACCATCTCTGTCGGTCTCGCCAAGGCAATTGAGCCAGGTGAGCTGCGTGGCATCGACATGGAGGAGTCACAGGTACTCCTGGCTAGGGCGGCGGCTGAGGCTGGTGGACATTCCAATGCAACGTTCCAAGTAGGAGACGTTACAGACCTGCCATTCGAGGCCGGCTACTTCGATGCAGCCCACTGCCACGCTGTTCTCATGCACGTACCGGACACCCAGGCTGCTTTGGCAGAAGTGAAGCGTGTTCTCAAGCCCGGAGGGGTCATTGCGAGCCGTGAGATGATCGGTGGATCGTCGTTCCTGGAGCCAGGATCCGAGAGCATCGACATGGCGTGGAAGACGTTCATGGGCCTCCTCGCGGCTAACGGAGGGCACCCTCAGATGGGTAAGGAGCTAAAGAGCGCCCTTCTCACCGCAGGGTTCACTGACATTGCGGCTACCGCGTCTTTCGACTTCTTCAGCAATGCCGCGGACATCGCATTCCTGCGGGCCTTTATTGAGGACTGGTTCTTCTCCGCCGAGGTGATTGCCGCGGCAACGACTTACGGTCTGGCGACACACCAGCAGTTCGACGAGTGGCACAGCGAAATCGACGACTGGAGCGATCAGATAGGAGCGGTCGGAGGGCTCGCCTTTGGTGAAACCATCGCCTTCAAGCCAGGCGACTGACTAGACCGTAGGCGGCAGGGGTTTGTCGACCCGCAGTACGGACAGGAACGCTCGCTGTACTGCCGAAATGTGTGTATCGTCCCTGTAGAAGACGGTCAGTGGGCGTTCACATCTCCAGCCCTGTACGGAGAGCACCTTCAGGTAGCCGGCGGCGACATCCGGGCCGACCGAGAACTTCGACACCACTCCGATTCCGAGTTCGGCTGACGCTGCTCGCTTGACCGCCTCGTTGCTGCCAAGTTCCATGACAACACGGACCCGGGCTCCCATGGACGAGAAGTGTTCCTCAGCGGCACGACGAGTGGCGGATCCAGCTTCCCGCATGACAAACGGCTCATCGACGATGTCCTGAACCGCCAGGCGCCGGCGGCGAGCGAGTGGATGGGTAGGCGAGACGACCAGGACAACCTCGTCATTTACATAGAGGAAAGACGCCAGGCCCCTGATATCTACCGGCGCCCCGGCCATACCGAGGTCCAGCTCGCGGCTCATTATCTGGTCGATGACGCTCCTGGTGTTGGAGATGGCCAGAGACACCTCCACCTTGGGATACCGCTCACGGAATTTTCCGATCGCAAAGGGGAGAATGTACTCGCCCGGGGTTGTCGAGGACCCAATTGTCAGCCTCCCCGACTCAAGACCGGTGAGGTCCTGGATGGCGTTGGTCATTTCGTCAGCCAGAGTGAAGATTCGACGTGTATAGTCATAGACCGTCTCGCCGGTATCGGTGAGGCTGACCCCGGAGCGCATCCTTATTAGGAGAGTCGTATCGAGGCTACGCTCCAGCTCCTTCACCTGTATGGAAACCGCAGGCTGACTGATGCTCAGGTCGCTGGCGGCTCTTGTAAAGCTGCCCAACCTGGCGACCGTGTGAAAGATGAATAGGCGGTGGAAGTTGATCTCAGACATAATTGTCGATCATTCAAATCCCAGTTGTGGTTTATCCACTATTGTACACCGTGTAGAGCCGTTTTGGTGACAGATTTCAGCGTACTCGTTCCCACTTAGTAACTCTGCCATGTACTTACCATTATGCATTATCGTTTATATTATTTACGCACTACATAGACAATTGGTTTTGCATTAAAGCTAATTGGTCAGCAAATCTTGCGCATATTGACCATACCCGCGTCCTCTACGCAAAAGAGGTCTCGAGTTGATTCGGGCTGATTGAGAACGCACAGGATTGGCGGATATAATTGGCATCGTGGAGTTCCAGCGAGTTACCCCTGCGAGGTGTTTATGGGAAGCCAGATAGACTTCAACTGCGACATGGGCGAGAGTTTTGGCATGTACAAGATGGGGCTCGACGAAGAGGTCATCAAGTACATAACGTCGGCCAACATCGCGTGCGGGTTTCATGCCGGCGATCCAAGTTGGATGAGCAAGACGGTAGAGCTGGCTGAGGAACAGGGTGTGGCCATTGGGGCGCATCCCAGCTTCCCTGATCTCGCCGGATTCGGCCGGAGGAACATGATCGTATCGCCTGACGAGGCACGCAACGATGTGATCTATCAGATGGGAGCACTCCAGGCGTTCACCAGCACGGGCAAGCTCCAGCACGTCAAGCCGCACGGTGCGATGTACAACATGGCAGTTGACGACGAGACACTTGCGAAAGCAATCTGCGAAGCGGTGCTTGAAGTGGACGAGGACGTTGTACTTCTGGCATTGGCTGGATCGGCGTGGATAGGGATCGCCCAGGGCATGGGCCTCCGAGTCGGGCAAGAGATATTCGCCGACCGCGCGTTGAACCCTGACGGGACACTGGTTTCCAGGTCGCAACCCGGTTCCGTGATCCATGACACATCCGAAGTAGTAGAGCGCAGCCTTCAGATGGTAACGGATGGAAGGGCAAAGGCCATCAATGGCGACGTCATCGATGTCGAAGCCGACAGCCTCTGCCTGCACGGCGATACCCCCGGAGCCGTCGAGATGGCTAAGGCCCTCAAGGAAGCACTGGAGTCCGAGGGCGTGCTGATCAAGCCCCTTGGAGAGCTGGTGTAGTGACCTCTGAGGTCCACGGGGACAGTTCGCCCCCGAGCGCCATCAAGTTCGTTCCCGCTGGCGACCAGGCAGTCGTGGTCGAATTCGGGTCCGTCATCGATCCTGGCATAAACGCCCTGGTGCACAGGACTGCTGCCGCCATCGATGCGTCTACGATAGACGGCGTGCTCGAGATGGTACCGACATACCGGTCGCTTCTCGTTTACTACGATCCTCTCCAGGTGTCGCTACCTGCACTCCAGGAGGAGATCTCCGGACTGGCGATCGATGACGAAGAGAGCAGGGACGAATACCGCATCGTAGAGATTCCCACGCTGTACGGGGGCGAACATGGCCCTGACCTTGAGTTCGTAGCCCAGAACGCAGGCATGACCGAATCGGAGGTCATCTCCCTGCACTCGGGCACGGACTACCTGGTCTATACGATGGGCTTCAGCCCTGGATTTCCATACCTCGGCGGACTGGACACAAGGCTGCATACGCCCAGACTCCAGTCACCTCGGACGCTAATTCCGGCGGGATCAGTAGGAATCGCTGAGACGCAGACCGGAGTGTACCCGGTGGCCAGCCCAGGCGGCTGGCGGCTTATCGGGCGATCACCTCTCAGGCTCTTCGATCCACTTGCGAGCCCTCCGACCGTGATAAACGCGGGAGACAGAGTGAGATTCGTGCCGCTACAGGACGAATCCGCGTACGAGGATATCGATCAGCAGGTAAAGGAAGGCACTTACTCGACCGTCACGAGGGTTGGGCGATGAGCCATCAAGTTGTCGAAGTCGTCTCAGCCGGATTGCTGACGACAGTGCAGGACCTGGGTCGGAAGGGGTACCAGCGATTTGGAATCCCTGTATGTGGCGCTCTGGACCCAGTGTCGCTTCGTATCGCAAACATTCTGGTCGGTAACTCCGAAGGTGAGGCGGGACTGGAGATAACGGCGCTGGGGCCTACGATCAGGTTCACTTCCGACAGTGTAGTTGCCCTGGTCGGAGCCGACTTCACGATGAATGTTGGCGGCAGAGAAGTGCCCACATGGGAATCGGTCGAAGTCTCGGCAGGTTCGGTTCTGAGCATTGGGTCGGCTTCGGACGGCTTGAGGGCTTACCTGGCCGTTGCCGGTGGAATAGACGTCCCCCTTGTGATGAACAGCAGGTCTACAGACTTGAAAGGTGGATTCGGAGGATTAGAAGGACGAGCCCTGCGGGACGGCGACTCCCTGCCAATTGGGGACTCTCCCCATGTGGGAGACTGGGCGCAGAGGGGACTTCCGATTGGAATCAGCAGGCAGCCCACGTTCGGTCAGGAGTTTCAGATAAGAGTGGTCTTGGGGCCACAGGATGACGAATTCACGCAGAGTGGCATTGAAACGATGCTGTCGTCCGAGTATCGAGTCACGGCGGACTCGGACCGGATGGGCTGCAGGTTGGAGGGTTCGGAAATCGCACATGAAACCGGTCCTGACATCGTTTCGGACGGAACCGCACTGGGATCGATACAGGTGCCCGGCAGCGGTCAGCCCATCATTCTCCTTGTTGACCGTGGTACCACGGGAGGCTATACGAAGATCGCGACTGTTATCGCGCCGGATATAGGGCTACTCTCCCAGGCTATGCCCGGGGCGAGAGTCCGTTTCCACGCGATTTCGGTGGATGAAGCCCATGATGCACTGGGGGAGCAGGAAGAGATGATCAGGGAGATCAAGTCGCACGTGGGCCTGGACCTGACTGGGGCAGTTTCGGTTACCTCCGACGGCAGCGAGGTCCGCGTGTTGGACGAAGATGGCAGCAGAATTGCCATACCGGACGTGGGCGGGTCCAAAACATCCACCCGTGTGGCATCGGCGAGTATAGATGGTGAAGAGTTCAATTTCGAACTCACTACGGCGTTCCAATAGCTCATGGCTGAGGGAGTTGATATGACCGACAAGCGAATTGTGATTTTCGGCGCCGGCGCGGCGGGAAGCTACCTCGGAGCGTACATGACCAGAGAGGGATACGACGTCACCCTGATTGACATGTGGGGCGAGCATGTCGAGACGATGCGGAAGAACGGGCTGAGGGCCTCAGGCACCCAGGACGACTTCACAGTAGAAGTTAACGCGCACCACCTTTCCGATGCCTTACAGCTTCGGGGTGAGTTCGACATCGGATTCCTGGCGATGAAGAGCTACGACACCGAGTGGTCCGCTCACTTCCTGAAGAGGCTCGTGAAGGACGACGGGGTGATCGTTTCGTCCCAGAACTGCATGAACGACAGGCTCGTCGCATCCATTGTTGGGTACAACAGGGCCGTCGGTTGCATCATGTCGAGCATTACGGTCGCCCTGTGGGAGCCTGGGCATGTCACGAGAGGGGGCCCTCCCGGCCGAGGTCGCGGGCACGTCGTGTTCCGCGTAGGCGAGCTTCACGGACGAGTCACGCCGAGGGTCGAGGAGCTTGCGGACATACTCATGTGTGTCGACGACGCAAAGGCGACCTCGAACCTGTGGGGCGAACGGTGGTCGAAACTTACTACCAACTCGTCAGGCAACCCTGTAGGAGCGATGACGGCTCTTGGGGCCGAAGGCGTTGCATCCATGCCGGAGGCGAGGCGGATTCAGATCAACATCTGCAAGGAGTCCTGCCAGGTGGCACTGGCACAGAACTACGACGTGGAGCCCATCAGGGGCGTGTCGGCCGAGACGTACGCGAAGGCCGACGACGGCGAGGTGTTCGAGGAGTTGGACGCGAAATTCCAGCCGTCTGGCGGCGGCGCTGACTGGAAGTCTTCGATGGGCCAGGATGTTGAAAAGGGCCGACGGACCGAGATCGAGTTCATGAACGGATTCATCGTCGATGAGGGACGCCGTGTTGGCGTGCCGACCCCCGTCAACGCCGCCATCGTACAGGTGGTGCAGGAAGTCCAGTCAGGAGAACGCGCTCCCGGTCCCGAGAACGTACATCGCGTATTGAGTCTTGCTGGCCTTGCCTGAGTCATCCATCCCAGCGCTTAAGGCGCACGAGGTAGCTCGTGGATCTGCGTGAGCTGTACCACGAGCTAACGGACTGGACGCTGCAGGCCGCTGACAGTGAGTGGGCCATCGCACTTCTCGCGCTGGTGGCCTTCAGTGAGTCGATCGTATTCCCAATCCCCCCGGACCCACTTGTCATAGCAATAGGCGTAGCGAACCCGGGGACTGCGATTTGGGTGGCAGCGCTGGCTACAATCGCCTCCGTCGCCGGCGCATTCCTCGGACAATGGCTGGGTCGGAAGTTCGGCAGGCCTCTGCTATACCGCCTGGTGGCAGAGAGCAAGGTTGAGCGCGCTGAAGAGCTGTTCAACAGATATGGCGTCTGGACGATCATCCTCGCGGCGATTACGCCTATTCCATATAAGGTGTTTGCGATACTGGCAGGAGTTATGGCGCTCCCCGTTCGCCCGTTCCTGATTGCGTCACTGATCGGACGCGGAGCACGACTTATGACTATAGGTGTGCTGGTTTTCCTGTTCGGCGAAGAGATCCAGGTGTTCATTGAAGGCAACTTCGAGCTTCTGACGATCGCGGGAGGCGTTGGATTGATCGTAACAGTGGCACTGTACCTGGCCTATCGGGCATGGGCGTCAGGAGGACGTGGGAAGATTGACACCCAGACGGTGGATTCCTAGACTACGGCTACCCCTCGAAACGAACCCTGATCGCTGCCACGGAGGTCCGCATTGAATATCACATTCACAGAGCAGGAAGAGGGCTTCCGGCAGGAGATTCGCGACTTCCTCAACGAAGAACTTCCAGAAGACTGGGACCCTCTTGGCCAAACAGGCCAGGCTGTCGAGGACAGGCAGGCGTTTTCGCGCGGAATGTCGAAGCGGCTGGCGGACAAGGGGTGGCTAACCCTCGCCTGGCCCGAGGAGTACGGCGGGCAGGGTCGTTCGATCATGGAGCAGGTCATCTACAACGAGGAGATGTCCTACTTCAATGTCCCCGGAACTGAACTCGGCACAGGTGCGATTTCGTGGGTTGGGCCGGTGCTGATGCTCGCGGGAACTGAGGACCAGAAGCGTGAGCATCTGCCGCCCATCGCCAAGGCCGAGCGTTATTGGTGCACGCTCTACAGCGAGCCAGGGTCAGGTTCCGACCTTGCTTCGCTTCAGACATCGGCAGTGCGTGACGGCGACGACTTTGTAATCAACGGCCAGAAGATATGGACGTCGAGCGCCCACTTCGCCGATTGGGGCTGGATAGCGGCGCGCACGAACCCGGATGCTCCCAAGCACCGGGGGATCAGCATCTTCATGCTGGATATGAAGAGTCCGGGCGTCGAGGTCAGGCCGATCCATAACATGGCCGGCGGACACGACTTCAATGAGGTCTACTTCAATGACGTCCGGGTCCCGAGCGGGAACCTTGTCGGTACCGAGGACCGGGGCTGGTACACACTGGCCGTCGCGCTCGACTTCGAACGCTCCGGAGTAGGGTATTCAGCCGGTGCGCGCCGGACACTCGATGCGCTGACCAGATACGTCAAGGAAACCGAACGTGGCGGGGCACCTCTCAGCAAGGATCCCAACGTCCGCCGAAAACTGGCACAGCGCTATGTAGAGACTGAGGTCTCACGATGGCTTTCTTACCGGGTTGCGTGGATGCAGAGCCAGGGACAGATACCAAACGCCGAGGCGTCAATGTCCAAGATGTACGGGACTGAGCTGACGCAGCGCGTTGCGCGTACCGGGATGGAGATTCTGGGTATGGCCGGGCAGCTAGGTGGGGAGTCAAAGTGGGCCCCGCTGTACGGGCACATCCAGCAGGCTTACCTGATGTCCACGTCGTCCACGATAGCGGCAGGGACCTCCGAGATCCAGCGCAACATCATCGCTCAGAGGGGACTGGGGCTGCCCCGGTAGTCAACTTCTTCCCTTTCAATTCGCCTCAGGTGCGACTCACATGACTGAGTTGCGCAGCGCCCGATACCAGTCGCTGGTGAGCAGGCCGCCGGGGTCGTATTGATCTTTGAATTCGAAGAATCTCGACAGGCTGGGATATGCGAGCTGGAGCTGGTCGGGTCTCGCCCACCGGTGGTACGTGAGATAGTAGCTGCCGTCGAGGTGTAGGGCACAGTCGATCAGTTGGCGGAACTGAGTAGTCGCCCGGTCTATGCCTTCAGGGGAGTGTTCGACAAGCAGGTTGAATATGATGCAGGCATAGTCCTGCTTTGCCCAGCGCAGGATGGTCTCGTCTTCAGCCTCGATCAGCCTGACAGTGCCGTAGACAACGTTTGCACGGGTATTCAGAAGTGACTCTCGAGCCGCGTGCATGAAGTCTTCGAACCTGTCCCGAGGCACGTACAGCTCTGAGATCATCAGTGACTTGTAGGTAGCCCAACCAAGACTACGAGCCAGCAGGTCTCCGGCCTCCGGCAGGTATGGGCTGAACTGGTGATCGTCAGACCAGTAGATCTGGCTGTCGGTCTGGAGATAGTGTTCTCTGTACTCGGTATATGCGCGGGTCTTGTCCGTGTGGGCAAGGACATAGAGTCGCGTCCAGTCGTCGGCGGAGAGGCCCACTTGGTCCTCCGGTATGTCTAAGACTTCTCCTGTCGGGGTGTACGTGGACAGAATCCCCTTCAGCATAAAGTCTTTCGAGGACTCATCCGTCATGTACTGGAAGTCGCCGTAGGTCGCGCCCTGTTTGACCTGGGACTCCAGTTCGTCAATCACATCTCCCGTAGCGATCTCACGAACACGCCTGACAAGCTGGCGCCTCGGCTCCAACCTGAGCTTGAGGGAGTCTATGAATCCGAACATCCCGTAGCCGCCGACAGCCCCGCTGAAGAGATCTGGGTTCTCGGTCCGGCTACACCTGACCCTTTCGCCGCAAGGCAGAGTGGTGTAGAACGCCTCTATGTCATCAACTATGGGCTTCCGATCCAGGACCCTCCCGTGGATGTTGGAAGACAGCGCACCACCCAGGGTTAATTCATCGGCACCGGTCTGCTTTTGAATGATCGTGAGCGGACTTGAGGCGCTTGACTGCTGACTCTGGAGCCATGACACCAGCCCAGGCCAGGTCACTCCCGACTGTACCCAGACCGTGCCGGAAGAGGAGTCAAGCGGCCCGACATTGGACAATTCCCTCGAACTGATCGATACACCACCTGTGACGAATTGCTGACCGCCCATCGAATGCATCGCGCCTGTGGGACATACCACTAGCCCATCAGCGGCAGCCTGTGCCAATTCGGCGGCAACCTCTTCAACATTCGCCGGAGCAACGACGCGCTCCATGGAAGTCTGATTCAGTCTGGACTGGACATCGTTCAGTACTACCATTGCCACACTTCTGGACGGCCCATTAGGTATTGATGACCCTGCGCTCAGCCCGGACTGCGGCACGCATTCCCTCGGCGACGTTCACCCTTGTCAGTACGATGGTCCCGGCGATGATGATCAGCAGGATCGAGGTGACGGCGACGCGCGTATCGAACACGGCGGTGACACCCACGTACAACATTGGGCCGAACACGGCGGACGCCCTGCTCATAAACCCGAAGAACGAGAAGAACTCCCCGCTTCTGGAATCAGGGGTGATCTGCGCGAACAGGCTCCTGGCGAGAGCCTGACTGCCTCCTATAACCGTACCGACCAGCACTCCGAGAAGAAGCCACTGGTAGCCGGAGTCCAGTCCAAGTGGTTTCCAGAGGTAAGTTCTCACCATCGAAGGCCATGAATCCAGAGGGCCTGCGCCCAAGACTGACGGGTGGGCAGGTCCAAGTCCGGTCTGGCCGTCCAAGTCACCTCCCGAGATCGACAGGCTGTATTTGAACCCTTCGGCGCTCTCGATAGCCCCGGGCAGGTCCTGCACCGCGCGAGGCTTAAGCACGGCGCCCTCGCTGAGAATCCAGGCCTCTCCCCTGCCCTGCAGTTCCAGTCCCTCGTCCGGCAGGTCAGGTGCGACATCGATTACGTACTCGTTCGTCGCCTGGCGGTAATTGAGCTGGAAGTCGAAGTCCGAGTGTTGGGTTGGCGACAGGGGGACTATCGCGACGCCGAACAGAATGATCACAGTCCAACCTATGAGTGACACGATCAGCGCCGGCTTCGTAGAGATCCGGTCCGCCAGCCATCCGAAGGCCAGTGCGCCCGGTACGGCCACAAACTGGATGATGACGATTGTCGCCATATTGAACGCTAGCGGTATCCCAAGTGTGTCGGCAGCAAACGCACCAGCTATTGCCAGTACGGTCTGAAGGCCATCGTTGAACAGCAGAAAAGCAACCAGATAGTGCAGGACTACGCGGAATCGCCTGAGCTCGCGGAACGTCTCTCCAAGTTCCCTGAAGCCCATGGACATGGCCGACAGAGGAGTCAGTCCGAAGACGCGGGTCCGTAAAGGCGGCTCCGGGAGGACTCGTAGCGTCCAGATAGCCCACCCGAACCACCAGAGGCCAACTGAGGCGATAGCCACGCGGGTGGCGAGATCAGCGAAATCCGTGTTCTGTGTCAGCAGGATCAACGCCAAATGCACAAGGAGGAGCAGTCCGCCTCCCGCATAGCCGTAGGCGTAGCCGCGACTGCTGATGTCGTCCAGCAACCGCGCAGGTCCGAGATGAGGAAGGAAGGAGTTGTAGAACACCAAGCTTCCCGCGAAACCAATGTTTGCAAGTGTGAACATGCCGAATAGCCACAACCACGGTTGGCCTGTGTACGCGGAGAAGAAAGCCAGAACCGTAAAGAGAGAACCCACAATTGTGTAGACCCACAGAAGGGTCTTCTTGATGGGCACACGGTCCGAAATCACGCCGAGCAGCGGGCTCGACAGGGCCACGATAGCGGTGGAAATCGCGACACCGGCACTCCATGTGGAGCTTCCAGTGAAAGCGATCCCAAGGAAAGTCGCGTTCTCTCCCAAGGCTTCCTTGAAGAGGAACACGAAATAGACTGGGAAGATCGCTGCTACTCCGCTTGTGGCAAAAGCTGAATTTGCCCAGTCATAAATGCACCAAGCACGTATAACGCGCTGCTGCGGTGCGGGAAGGTCCTTCAGACGTTGCTCTTGGGCCGTTCGGCGAGTTGATTCCATGTCTCAGAGACATGATAGAGGAATTGGGTCAGTGATTGGCAGAGATACGAATATCGGAGCGTCATGCCGATTGACCATAAGAATGGCACTGTATAGCATTGGCTGCGGCGAATTCTGTCGCAGAGGAGAGTCCTGAATTGCTAGCCAGTGCTAAGTCGTGTGCGGTCGTCGGCCTGGACGGAATAGTCGTAGATGTCGAAGTGGACATCTCCCCCGGACTTCCCAGGTTCGACGTCGTGGGACTCCCCGATACCGCTGTCCAGGAGGCGAGGGCGAGGGTCAGGGCAGCCGTCCGTAACTCGGGCTGCGAGTTCCCACTGCGCCGAATCACGGCGAATCTCGCACCTGCCGACGTGCGTAAGGCAGGCTCCAGTTACGACCTGCCCCTGGCCATTGCGCTGCTGCAGAGCTCGGGCCAGCTTGAGCCGGTGGGCAACGACGCCATGTTCGTGGGACAGCTCTCGCTGAACGGGGACTTACTGCACACCGACGGCGTTCTCCCCATGGTCGCCCTCGCAAAGGAGTCAGGCGCATCCAAGGTGTTCGTCCCGATGCCGGACGGCGAAGAGGCGGCACTGGTCGAAGGAATAGATGTGTATCCCGTCAGCCGCCTGCTCTCGCTGATACGGCACCTCAGGGGCGAAGAGCAGCTTGGCGTAATGCCCCCTGACGGTAGAGCCACCTCTCAAAACAGGCCCGAGTACACATTCGACATTTCGAGCATCCGCGGGCAGGAGCACGCCAAGCGGGCGCTCGAAGTGGCGGCGGCCGGTGGTCACAACGTCCTGATGACCGGACCTCCTGGTTCCGGCAAGACGCTATTGGCCCGAGCTCTGCCTTCGATATTGCCACCCCTGACTCACTCTGAGGCGATCGAGGTTACCAAGATATACTCAATCGCCGACTCGCTCTCTAAGGAAAACCCTCTCATTTCGGAGAGACCGTTCAGGTCTCCACACCACACGATTTCATACGCAGGACTCGTGGGCGGAGGCACGGTGCCCGGTCCCGGCGAGATAACCATGAGCCACAGGGGTGTGCTGTTCCTGGACGAACTGCCGGAGTTTGGGCACCGGATACTGGAGGCGCTGCGACAGCCACTGGAGGACAAGCGGGTGGTGATCACTCGCGCCCACGGCTCAGTGACCTATCCGGCGAACTTCATGCTGGTGGGAGCGATGAACCCGTGTCCATGCGGCTACTTCGGCGATCCGCACCACGAGTGCACATGCACACCTGGACAGGTCAGCAGATATGGAAAGAGGATCAGCGGTCCCCTGCTCGACCGGATCGACATCTTTGTTGAGGTTCCGCGTGTGGAATACGAGAAGCTGGTCGCGCCTTCGGCGTCTGAGTCGTCGTCGGGAGTCCGCGACAGGACGGAGCGTGCCCGCGAAGCGCAGAGAGCGCGATTCGAAGGAACCGGCCTGCTGAGCAATTCAGAGATGGGACCGAACGAGGTGTACCAGTTCTGCGACCTTGACGAACAGGCCGCGGGACTTGTGCGCTCTGCGATGCAACGGATGCAGCTATCGGCGCGCGTGTATCACCGGATTCTGAAGCTGGCGCGCACGATCGCCGACCTGTCCGGTGACGAGACGGTCGGCGTCGCGCACGTCGCGGAGGCGCTCCAGTACAGGCAACCGCAGTGGGTCTAGCCTCTGCAGCCCTTGGGCCTATTACAGCAGGAACTAGCTAACCCGGGCGAACTTCTGCACCCTCGCGCCGTCTAGCGTCTCTCCTACGTAAAGGTCGCCCTTCGAGTCCATCGCAACCGCATGTCCGGCGATGATGTCCCCGGGGTTGTCGGAGCTCATGCCCCAGCCACCAAGCCACTGCCCGGTCGGAGTCATGATCTTGACTCCAGCCGGATGCGAAAGCGCGTTTGGCGATGGCTGATCGGGGCCCAGACCCAGGTGGAAGCCGAGGTCGGTGATGTACATGTTGCCGTCCGGCCCCTGCCAGATGTGGTCGGGCCTGTGGACTCCACCCCACTCACTCATGTACTGGCCGTCGGGCGTGAAGATCTGTATGCGGCTGTTCTCGCGGTCGGCGACGTAGACGTTGCCGGCGTTGTCCAGGCAGACGCTGTGCGGAATGCGGAACTGGCCTGGGCCGGTCCCAGGCTCGCCCCATGAACGGATCAGGTCGCCAGTGGCGGTGAAGTGGTGGATCCTCGCGTTGCCGTAGCCGTCGGCGATGTATAGAGAGCCATCGGATGCGATGGCAATGTCTGTGGGACGGTTGAAGGGCTCGCCGCTCATCGGCTCGGGTGGATCGTCTGGTCTGCCCAGGGTCATGAGCAGCTCTCCATCAGCAGTCCACTTACGGACCGTATGGTTGCCAACGTCGGTCGTGTAGATGCTGCCGTACGGGCCGACCTCGAGATGGTGCGCAGAGCCGAACAGCCCCTCACCCCAACTGTTGATGACGTTGCCATCGGTGTCCAGAACGATGATGGGATGATCGCTGCGGTTGTAGACGAAGATGCGGTCCTGCGCGTCGATGCCGACGCCGACCGCATGGTTCCACTCCCAGCCGTCTGGGAGGTTTCCCCAGCCCGGGACGTGCTCGTACACGTACTTGCCGTAACTGACTCTGAGTGTCTCTGTCTGGGTTGCCATTTCCTCGTTCTCCTAGGTGTCTCGGATCATTTGAGTCTGATGCGGTGCCGATTGTACCATGTCAAGTCGCTGAGCGAGTGTACGCTCCGAATTGCGAAGTTAATTCTCCTGTATACTGAACTTTATGCCTGACACTCCGTTGCGGGCGGGAAACGTCGAGACCGCCCGCAAAGACCAACCACCTACAAATGGGACAGTCGCACAAAAGGCCTCCGAATCTACGACAACGGAGGTAGCCTCAAGTGACTCCCCCGGCGGCAGAGGCATCTCCAAGACCTTCTACTCCCTGAGGTTCAGGGAGTTCAGGTTCCTCTGGCTCGGCATGGTATTCCTTATGATGGGAATGCAGATGCAGATGATAGTCAGAGGCTACCTGACCTACGAGATCACATCGTCGCCGTTCATTCTTGGCCTGGTCAATGCCGGGTTCGCTATACCGATGCTATCGCTAGCGCTCTTCGGGGGCGCAGTGGCAGACCGGATGGAGCGAAAGCGGGTCATCCAGATCGGTCAGTGCATGGCAGTAGTCCTCGCGCTGTTCATAGGTGTCTCCATAGTGACGGACACGGTCACGTGGATGCACCTGCTCTTTGTTTCGATGGTCCAGGGAGCGCAGTTCTCCTTCCTGATGCCAGCACGCCAGGCGCTGGTCCCTCAGCTAGTCGGAAAAGACAACCTGACCAATGCAATGTCGCTCGATGCGGCGGCCATGAGCATGACGACACTGATCGCGCCATCAGTTGGAGGTGTCCTGTACAGCGTGATCGGTCCCGAGGGAGTGTACTTCCTGATCGCAGGGCTTGGTGTAATTGCCGTGGGCTTCACATCGATGGTTTCGGCACGCGGTGGTTCGGCCAACAGGCCAAGCGTACCGATGGCGAGCGATATAGCCCAGGGCCTCCGTTACGTTGTGAACAGCCCGGTCGTGTTGATACTCCTGATGATGGGACTTGCTACCGCATTGCTCGCCATGCCATTCAGGTTCCTGATGCCCGTGTTCGTTGTGGACGTGTACAACCGTGGGCCCGAATCGCTGGGCTTACTGGTCACGATCATGGGGGTTGGTTCGCTGGTGGGAGCGCTCTTCATCGCCACACTCGGTAAGAAGAAGCGCGGGCTGCTCCTGCTCGCTGGGAGCTGCATTTCGGCGTTCGCGCTGATGCTGGTTGCTGCTATTCCGATCTATTATGCGGCCGCCGGTCTGATGGTATTGCTGGGACTCGGGGACGCAGGCAGGAGAACGCTCAACCAGGCCTTGATAATGGAAGAGGTCGATGACGAGTATCGCGGTCGCGTAATGAGCGTGTTCATGATGAACTTCGGACTGATGCCGCTCGGAGTGCTACCGGCGGGAGCTTTGGCAGAGCGTTTCGGCGGACAGTTCGCAGTAATGCTGCTCGGGGTGCTTCTCCTGCTCACGACGACGGCAGTGCTTTTGACCCAGCGCCGGTTACGGGAGCTGAACTAGGTGTCAGCACCGCAACCCGCCAATCGTCCTGACGTCGTCTGCTTTGGAATGATCACGCCTGCGAGAGTCCTGGTCGTGGACAGGATGCCTGACTGGAACACAGGCGCCGTTTCGGCAGCGTCCGCGGAGTTCGTTTCGGACGATGCGGCGATAGTGGCGGGGCTCCTTACCTCATGGGGCGTTCCAACCGAGCTAATCGGCACTGCCCTTGGCGACGACGAGGCCGGAAGCTGGACGGTCCGTAGACTCAAAGAGATGGGTATCGGCGGCAGTTTCGAGCTTCGGGACGAGATCGAGACCCCATTCGAGGTGAACATCTCAGACTCCATCGGAGGCCGTACCTATTTCTGGGACCGCAAGCCCGAGGTGCTGGCCACACTGGATGATGCTGACCTTTCATCGTTGGATTGCGCCAAGTTACTCTACGTGGACTGGTACGATTCGCCCCACATCGTCCGAGCAATGAAGGCGGCCAAGTCCGCAGGCGTGCCGGTCATGCTGAACCTGGAGCATGGGCACGCAGACGATGAAGCGCTTTCCACGCTTGTACCCTATGCCACGGTCTGCCAGGCCGTGACGGACGCCGCTCAGATCGAAACCGACGCAGAGTCGGTGGCAAGGTTCCTGGTCGAACAGGGTGTGGAAACCGCCCTGGTCACCATGGCTTCTGGAGGCGTGTTCGGCATCAGGGGCGAGGATGCTCTTCACGTCAGCGCGCCACAGATAGGGGTAGTGGACGCATGTGGCGCTGGTGCGACGTTCTCTGCCGGCTACATCGCGAGCGCGGTCTCAGGGTCCGACTTCGAGCAGTCGTTGAGATTCGCTGTCGCAGCTGCATCGTTGAAATGCACGGTCGTCGGGCTCAATGCGTTTCCGAAGGACGAGATCAGAGATCTGGCCGCTACTCTGATAGCGAGAAGACTAGGGTAGCGGGCCTGTTTCACTAAGGACTGCTAGGCCCAGCAGCCTATGAATCCCCCGGCGACTTCTTGGGGCTCCACCACTCCTTCGGGGTCCAGAACTATCGCTCGGATGGTGTCCCCGCTGCTCAGCGGCGCGCGCTCTTCGTGATAGCCCAACTCTCCGAAAAGTAGCAGGGAGCTGTCGTCGGGTGACCACAGTGGAAGAGACTGGGCGTACTGGTCGAAGAACATGAAGTGAGTGAGTTGCTCCTGACTTGGTCGGAAGTCGGGCAAGTAAACGAGACTCCCATCGTCGACACTCACAACTCCAATTCTGAGCGACCCCTCGGCTCCCTCAGACGAGGTCACGTATGCCACGCGGGAACCGTCGTGTGACCAGTAGAAGGCTAGCACGGGGTCTTCGACAATCTGCCGCTCTTCCTGGGTATCGCAGTCGATGATGTAAAGTCCGGAGTAGAAACCGGACGAGCCGATCATCGACCTGGCAAGGCCGAGCTGCGGCGCCCGGGGACGCCATGCGGCGGCGGCAATGCCCGAGATCTCGGTCTGGACCTTCACCGCCTGGTCCTCCAGGTCGATAGTTACCAGACGCTGGCGTCCCTGGTCCGCGTCGAGGAAGAACGAGATTCTCCTGCGCGTCTTGTCCCAGGACGGAGACATGTACTGGGTGCTCAGTCCCGGGAACTGATCGGGAGGGGCGTCTGACGACATCCTGACAAGGTAGTGACCTGTGAACGAATGGACGAATAGCTCATCGGAGTTTGGAGACCATGAGAAGTACATGGGCCCGCCGTCGAGCAGATGAATGGGCGAACCACCCGAGGCGTGGTCCCAAATGAACAGGGACAGTCCCTGCACGGTTTGGGCGATGAAGGCAAGCTTCGAGCCGTCTGGTGACCAGCAGGAGTAGTGCGGTGTGCCTTTGGCGATGCCGTCCGAGCCGGGCTCGTTCGCGTAGATGAGTCCGGGACCTTGTCCATCCAGGTTCGTGGCGTACATCCCCAACCTCGCGCTGCCGTTGCTGCCCCCGGCATAGCCGGAGAACGCCACGATATTGCCTCCCAGAGACGCCAGTGGCCAGGTGCACCTCAGTCCGGGAACGCTTAGCACGCGATCCGACTCATCCGAGGCATCTAGATCGTGAACTCGGATCGATTGATCCTGGGCTGCATAGACGATTTTCATCTCAACGAAGGGGCTGGTGCAGTTATGGCCTGCCTACCACCTGTGGCGCTGCCGAATGGACCCGGCAAGGTGTTCGATTACGTCGGTATCGAAAGGGAGTTCACTATCAGGATAATCGATTGCATCCAGCTTCTGCGCTGGGGAGCCGATTGACGACGAGAGGCGGTTGTAGGCAATCTCCGCGAGTCTGGGGAGAGAAAGCACGTCCTCAGCGTTGTACCGGATGAGGGTATCGAGCGCGCCCTGACTACCCAGCTCCCACATTCTCCACATCCTGACCGCGTCGAAGCCGTCGAGCGCGGTCAACTCACTGGGACGACCAACGCCCAAGCGGCGCTCGATCGCCTTGAGTCCACCCTTCTGACCAATCCGGTTCAGCACATGCCGCAGGTCGATGTGGGCGGTGTGCCTGAAAAGAGATCCAAAGTGGCTTTCTATGAACGGCAGGTCGAAAGAGGCGCCATTGAAGGTGACTATGAGATCGTACTGCTCGAGTGCCTCGCGCAGGTCGGAGAGGTTCTGGTCGTACACGAAGGAGTGATAGCCCTCGCGGTCGAGTATCCCTACGAGGGTAATGATGCTGTAGTCGGGTGATAGGCCTGTCGTCTCTATGTCGAGAAATGCAGCATTGTGTCGGAAGTCGGCGTACATCCGCCACGACTCGGACCTTGGGATTGCCTGCGAGAAGTACGTGGCGTCATTCTCGACGAGTCGATTCATGCACTCGGCAACCGTGTTTTTCAGTCCTCGCGATTGGGTCTGAATTCTGGATGGCAGGCTTTCGGCCGAGCAGAAGTCCCGCCATGTGTGGATGCCATGGTCCCACAGTGCCTGTTCCGTGACAGGGCCGATGTTTGGGAGATGTATGAACGTGTGCGGGAGCACTATCGGGCTGCCAAGCGGGCTAGTCTGCTGCCGCCACGGAGTAGCGCAGCTCGCCCCGGTATATCTGCCTTATCGTATTAGCCTGCCAACTCACGAACATTACGACAATGAAGCCGACTCCACCGACGAGCAGCAACGGCGATGGCCCGATAGGGCTTGGCAAAACGGATAGCGCATCGTTGACCAAGCCTGACAGTGGGGCGGTCACTGGGAGCAGCAAGTCGGAGACCCGGATGTCCGCCATCCAGCCGTTGAGGAGGTTGGCTGAGGCCATCATGCCTCCAATGTGAATGGAGTACACGGCCCCTACCCTTCCGCGCACGGAGTCGTCTGTAACCGACTGGATCATCGTGTGGGTGAGCGTCATGAAACCAGACTGGGTGGCACCCATGAACGCCGCGGCTATCAGTGCGGTCGGCATGTTCACAGACAGTGCAAGAACCGCTGGGGCCAGGCCACTAATGACCCCCAAATTCAGGAACAACTTACCACGTGTTGTTTCTCTCGTGACACCAGCAATTGCAATAACCGAAATGAGCGCTCCTCCTCCCACAGCAGCCATTAGGAGGGTGAATCCGGCGTCCCTGGCGTCCAGGCGTGTGTCCGACAGCACCGGCAGCAACGACTCAAAGGACATGGTCAGGCCGCAGTGGAACAGCGCCATGAACACAACGACCCTGAGGATCGGTGTGCTGTACACGTACTTAATGCCGTCCCAGACGCTTGTAGCGAAATTGACGATGAAGTTGCTGCCCTGGCGGACCGTGCCAGTGGACCTTGTCCCGATCCTGAGACTCTGGGCTAGGCTAACGACGTAGAAGGCCGTGCACAGGAAAAAAGCACCCGACACGCCGACAGTTGCAAGGAGCGGTGCGATGGCTATGGGGCCGAACAGCCGCGAACCCTGCATGGTCGCCTGGTTCAGGGCGATGCCGTTCAGTAGCAGATTGCGAGGAACGAGATTCGGGACGAGGGACTGCGATGCAGGCATCTGAGCGGCCCGGGCGGAACCGTTGATCAGAGACATCCCGACAATGACCCACGGGTTGATTTCGCCAAGCAGTACGTACAGCGAGAGTCCAAGGGTCTGGGCAAAGTTTATCGCGTACATGACCGAGACGACGCGACGCCTGTCGAACTTGTCCGACAGATAACCAGCGATGGGCGGTATGAACACGCGGGGGATCATCGCGGCGAAGGTGACAATCCCCACCCAAAGGTTGGCGTTCGTTTCGATCTCGCTATAAACCAGCGCACCGCGCGCGACGATGAGCGCCCAAGCCGCAGCCCCGGAACAGAGATTGGCTATCCACAGCGTGCGATAGTCCTGGTAGGCAAGCGCGGCCGTGTAGCGTTCAAAGACAATGCCCGCGAACTCGCCGACGCTGCGGGTCAAGTTGGGTATGGTTCGGATCCTTCCCAAAGGCAGCCCGACTCAGGCAGCCATGATGCGCGAGATTACACTAAAACGCCGAAGTTGCCAATTCCAGAGTCGGAATCCTCTACTCCTCGACTGTCACCTCGACCGGCCTGACACCGTTCACCATGTAGCCGAGCCTGTTCCAGCGCGACTTCAAAGGCTGGATGTTTCCTCGACCATCGACTGCACGTGACATCAGCATGTAGTTTCCGGGCGCATCTGGAGTCCACGTGTAGTGCCACTTCTGCCAGGCGTACTTTTCGGATGGGCCAATGATGTCGGCCTGCTCCCAAGTTGCGCCGCCGTCAGAACTGACGTCTACGCGGGCGATCCGTTCCTGACCTGACCAGGCCATTCCTGTTACGCAAACGTGTCCCATCCGGACGGTCTCGCCGTCCGCAGGCTTGCCAATGAGCGACTTAATGCCCATCGTCGTAAGCGGTATCGTGCGGCCAGCCTCATCCTCGATAACGTATTTGTGCCCCTGGAAATATCCTGAGTAGTTTGTATCGAGAATGGTCATCCGGCTAAGCCATTTCACGGACGCCATGCCGTACCAGCCGGGTACAATCAGCCTGAGGGGATGGCCATGCTCTTTGGGGAGCTCCTGTCCATTCATTTCGTAGGCAAGCAGAGTGTCGGGGTGCAGGGCAACATCCAAGGGTAGGCTGCGCCGGTAAGGCATCTCAGACTTTCCTGGCTCCGGACTACCGATGTCGTGACCTTCAAAGAGGACTTCACATGCTTTGGACCTGATGCCCGCGGTCTTGAGAACTTCGCTCAGCCTGACGCCAGCCCAATAGGCAGTGCTCACGGCTCCGCTCTGGAACTGGTTGCCGGGGGTTGGAGGATTGAGGTCGCTGCGATTGTTGCCCGCGCACTCCATGGTCACCGGTAGCGTAACCCTAGGGAATCGCTTGAGTTGGTCCAGGGTGTAACTTCGCTCGCGGGTAACGAGGCCGTCGACGCTAAGTCTCCAGGTGGAGCAGCGAATGTCAGGGACTGAGAAGTGGTTCCTGACGTAGAAGTGGGGGTTTGGTGTGAGCCAAGCATCTAGGGCGCGTGGTGGAGTTTCGCCTATCTGCGGCTCTTGTTCGATAGTTACTAGACTCTTCGTATTATCCGGCCGGACTCGCGCGCTTTGCGGCGCTGCGTTTAGCCCAGCCCCGATACATGTGCAGTTACACATTATCTTGGCCTCCGTGCGAGGGTTATTACCCATAAATCCGCGTGTTCAATCTACTCTACTTCAAAGTGTTCCAATGCACAAGGAGAAGGTCGCAATCCGGTCCAGAATTGGCTCGGAGCCCAAGGAGTAGTCCCGAAGGCAGGTGATATAATTGGCCCGGAGCAGACCGGACCCAAGTTGCGCGTCGACGCCATCCGGTCTATTGGAGTGGAGCCATCCAAAACAACTCAGATTAGAGAGGTATACGGCATGACGACTGCCAGCATTCCATCCGAGCAGGAAGTCCTGGGCTATTTCGATTCGTTGTCAAACTGGGGGAGATGGGGCGACGACGACCAGATGGGGACTCTTAACTTCCTGGGTCCCGACAAGGTCAGGCGGGCGGTCTCCCTGGTTGAAGAGGGGGCTACTGTGTCCTGCGCCAGGACCGTCATGTTCGAACCCTCGCCCGACGTTCCCGTTCCTCCGATTCACTTCATGACGGAGAGCGGCGAAGGATGGGCCACAGGCGACAAGGTCACTTCGCGAACTGCGCAGGGATCGACTGACTTCTTCGGGATGATTTTCCACGGCTACTCGATCACACATGTCGACAGCCTCGCCCACTTCTTCTGGGAAGGCAAGATGTACAACAACCAGCCCGCCCACCTCGTGGCGACCGGACTGGGAGCGACGGTTGAGTCCATAGAGCTTGCCAAGGAAGGCATCGTCACGCGTGGCGTGCTCGTCGACGCGCCGATGATCCGTGGCGTGGACTGGTTGGAGCGTGGCGAGGGCGTAATGCCGGAGGACATACTCGCTGCCGAGGAGCGCTGCGGGTTCAAGATAGAAGAGGGCGACGTTCTCCTCGTTCGAACGGGCAACCTTCACCGGAGGAACACAGAGGGGCCGTGGAATCCGCGCGAAGAGGGCTCTTCAGCGTGTCAGGCCGCCTGCCTCCCGCTGTTCCATGAGAGAAGCATCTCCATGCTGGGCAGCGACACGGGCAACGACGTGATGCCGACCGGATACCCGAGCATGACCAATCCGATACACCAGGTGGGCATCGTCGCGATGGGGATGTGGATTCTCGACAACGCTAACCTCGAGGAGCTGGCCCAGGCGTGCCGAGAGCGCAATCGCTGGGAGTTCATGCTCTCGATAGGGCCTCTGCGCCTGCACAATACGACGGGATCTCCGGTGAACCCGATAGCCATATTCTGATGCTGAAGTCCCTGCCCAAGCCCGGTCCGCTGGACCATGTCGAGCCGCTGCTGGACAGTGGGGAGCGACTGGTGTCCAGCTTCGGGCCGTATCACGCCACTTCGAGGCGGGTGTTACTGGTCAACGAGGGAAGACACGGTGCGAGAACGCACGAGCTTCCCTACACCGACCTGGAGAGCATCACCGAAGTGCGGGCATCGGACCACAAGCGTCTGATAATAGGTGGCTCACTGCTGATCGCCGGAGTGCTCACGCTGTTCGCGTGGTTTCTGATCGTTCCGATCGTGGCCATAGTCATGGGCATAGTCGTGCTGCTCCAGGGCTCCATAGGGCGCCCGGCTTACTACCAGCTGAAGGGGCGTGGTATGGAGGGGCGAGACCTTTATAGGTGGCAGGTCCGGCACTTCGGCGCAGGCAGCTTTATCGCATCGATCAGCGCGATTACCGGTGTAGAGGCGGCTAAGGCGTGAGACCCTAGTCCGAGGTCAGGTCGGCGCGCTGTTCCAGTGGGGCCCTGAACTCTACGAGCAAGTCCAGCAGGTCGGCGACCTCGTCGACCCCGTTTACGGAATAGCTGACTGCCTCCAACAGTAGTTCTGGAGTCTCGCCGGATTCAACTGCGACTCCTACTGCGTTAACTCCCACGAGCGCCGGCAGCCTGCGCATTCCATCCACGTCGGTAGTGTCGTCCCCCACGAATACCAGGGCATCCAGGGAGTGCTGCGCTGCCAGGTAGGCAATGGCGTCGCCCTTGGTGATAGCGGTCGCCGGTCTTAGCTCTAGCACCCTTCTGCCCCAGAACGTGTCGAGCATGTCGGACCCGGGCGCGCGTGTTAAGGCCCGCCTTAGCTGGCGTTCGGCGAACTGGACATCTTCCACCTGGCGGTAGTGAATTGATGCGCTGAATCGCTTGTCCTCGAAAACGATGCCGGGAACGTCGACCGTTCGCCGGATGTACTCAAGGGCCTGACCTATTCCGGCCGGGGCGGAGGCCGACAGGACTCTTAGCTGTCCATTCACGATGGACTCTGCGCCGTGATTGCCCACGTACGTAATGCCTGAGACCGAGACTCTTGAGGCGACGTCTCGAACAGCACGACCGGAGAGCACCGCAACGACTTCGAACTTTTGGACCGCGACGACCAGCGTCTCGGCGATGCGAGGGTGAATAACGGCTAGTTCGGGAGATGGCGCGATCTCCGAGATGGTGCCGTCGAAGTCCAGGATGATGCCTGGACGAGCCGATTCAGCCACCGCACGGACGACATCTGGGCTACAGAAGATGTTCTCGTTGGTCACTTCAGGAGATTCGTGATGGCTCTCGCGACGAGATTGGATGCTAATCTTACCTTGTATGCGTTGTCCGACATTGGTCTAGCGTTACGAACTGCGATGCTGCCGAGGTCCTGAGGACTCACTTCCCCTATTGGCGTGCCAACCAGGGAGTCCGCGACTTCGGGCAGCGCGTACGGTACTGGAGCAACTCCGCCTAGGGCAAGTCCAGCGCTGGTAATCATGCCGTCTTCGACGGCGATGCTCGCCGCCACGCTAACGAGCGCGAAGTCGTACGCCTGTCGTTCCTTCGCCTTGATGTAGATGCTCGTGGCTCCGGGTGCGGGCGGAAGGAGCACGCGAGTGACGATCTCGCCTGGACCAAGCGACGTCTCTGAGTGCATGTTGGTCCCGGGCCCGACAAAGAAGTCGAAGATCGAAGTCAGCTGGAGGCCCTGGGGCCCGAGTGTCTCGACTGAAGCATCGAAGGCTGTCAGAGCGACAGCCGTGTCCGACGGGTGAACGATGTGACAGCCGTCCCCGCCTAAAATGGCGTGGTACTTGTTCAGTCCGCCTACTGCGTAGCATGTGTCGCCGCCATTCTTGAGGCAGTCGAACAGAGGACTGCGGTAGTACCAGCAGCGCGGCCGCTGGCACAGATTGCCGCCCAGGGTGCCTACGTTCCTGACCTGGGGAGTGGCGACGGAAGCGGCGGCCTGGGCAAGGGCTTGGTAGTCCTGCTGGATTCCGGGATGAGTTTCGATCTCAGCGAGTGTGACCAGGCTCCCTATGGAGGCTCCGTCCCCTTCCGTGATTTGGATCTCGTTGAGGTTTTCCAAACCGGTAATGTCTACCAGGGAGGCGGGCGATGCCGTGCCTTCTCTGACCTCACCAAGTAAGTCGGTGCCACCTGCGAGTATGGCTGTCCCACTGGAGCCCTCGACGAGTGCGTTTCGAGCCTCGTCCAGAGTGGTGGGACTCAGAATTGCGAACGGTCTCATTGGGCACCGCCCACTTCCTGCTCGGCAAGCAGGTCAAGGATCTTGTCAGGAGTGGCTGGAAGGTCCCGGACCTCGACGCCCGTAGCATCTCGGATGGCGCTCACGATCGCAGGCGCGACTCCTACGCTCGGTGGCTCTCCGAGTGCTTTCGCCCCGTAAGGCCCAACCGGGTCAACGACATCGGCGAAGATGACCTCAATATCCGGGTATTCCAAAATCGTAGGACTCTTGTGCTCGAGGAAGCTGGCGTTGAGAGTGACACCCTGTCCCGGATCGGTAAGCATCTGCTCGGTGAGCGTGAAGCCAAGCATCTGGGAGACTCCACCCTCCACCTGATTAACAGCGAGGCGTGGATTGAGAATCCGACCCGAGTCGTGTGCGGCGACATAGCGCAGTACTCGGACTGCGCCAGTGTCAGTATCGACCTCGACCTCAGCGAAGTGCGCCCCGAACGAGTTGACAATGAAGTCGGTACTTCCCGGTGAAACAGAGGCTTCAAGTTCGACCTGTCCAGCGTGGTTCGCAAGGTCTGCGAACGACAGCCTTCGACCAGACCGCGAAACTATACCTAATGAATCCATGTCGAGGTCAGAGGCAGGCAGGTCAAGTACATCAGAAGCAGAGGACAGAAGGCGCGAGCGCAAGTCATCAGCGGCCTGCTTGACTGCCAGGCCCGCTGAGAATGTAACCGTCGAGCCGGCAGTGATTGGAGCCTCCGGAGTGCTGGCGGAGTCCCCGAGAGTCTCGATCACCTGGTCGTAGCTCACTCCAAGGGCTTCTGCGGCGATCTGGGTCAGCACCGTGGCACTTCCCTCCCCGACGTCCATGACACCTGAGATCATCGTGAAAGTACCGTCTCGTTCGAACCGCATCCTGGCGATGGACCGTCCGCCCGGACCTCCTCGATAGATCAGGATCGCCATTCCCTTGCCGCGTTTGAGGTTTTCCTCAGATGACGGGGAGTAGTCGCTCCATCCGAAAGCCTCGGCTCCGCGCTCGATACATTCCCGGAGGCCGTTGCTGGAGAACGGAATTCCCCCCTCGAGTGGCTGTGTGTCGATAATCTCTTTGGCGGGCGTCGTGCGTTCGCCGGGCTGGCCCTCTGGCCCAACATGGTTCTTGAGTCGGAATTCGAGGGGGTCCATGCCGACTGCGCGGGCGGCGCGATCCGCTATCAGCTCGAGTGCGAAGTGTCCCTGCGGCGCGCCGAGCGCCCGGTAGGAGCCCCCGGAAGGGGTGTTGGTGTACGTCAGATAGCCGTCGTAGCGGACGTTTGGACAGCGGTAGAGGTACAGCGCACCCTGCCCCGCCCTGCGGACCACTCCTGGGCCGGAGGAGAGATAGGCTCCCGTGTCCATTACAGTGACGGCGTGGACGGCGGTCACAGTGCCGTCCGATTTGACGCCCATCTTTAACGTGGTGAACGTGCCGTGCCTGTGGCGGCCAGCAACGATCTCTTCCTCGCGGGTGGCCTCGATCTTCACCGGGCGACCAGCTCGCTGGGCGAGAACGGCAGTAATGACGGAGAGTCGCGTCTCATCCTTGTTGCCGTAACCGGCGCCCATTGCGCCACCAATGACCCTGACTCGATCCCTTGGTATGCCCAGAGCTAGTGACAGAAGTAGCTGGTCCTGATGTACACCACGGCTGGACTTCCAGACTGTCAGGTCGTTGCCGTCCCAGGAGGCGACGGCGACACGAGGTTCCAGTGCAACGCCTGAGTGGGCCGGTGTGCTAAACGAGTCCCCGACGATGATGTCCGCTTCGGCGAATCCCTCTTCGACGTTGCCTCTTTCAAGGACGATCGGTTCCCCACCGACCAGGTTGCCCTCCGGGTGAACAGAAGGTGCGCCAGGCTCTATCGCCTCACGGGGATCGGTGACGAACGGGAGAGGTTCGTACTCGACATCTATCAGCTCCAAGGCGCGTTGAGCGATGAACTCGTCGTCAGCGGCAACCGCTGCGACCTCGTCTCCGACGAAGCGGACCTCGGTGTCGAGAATAGCGACGTCTGGGGCGATGCTGCCTTCGGGAACGTCAAATGGCGTTACGATGGCGTGGACTCCGGACAACTCGCTCGCGGCCGACGCGTCCAGCCTCGCAATTCTTGCGTGCGGGTGCGGGCTTCTGAGCACCTTGCCGATCAGCATCCCTGGAAGCTGCACGTCAGCAGCATACTTCGCGTCGCCGGTCAGCTTACCGGGTAGGTCCCTCCGCGGGACCGACTGGCCAATTACGCTGGTCATCCGGCCTCCCTCGCTGACCTTACGGACTCGATTATCCGACCATAGGCATTGCACCGGCAGATGTTGCCGGAGAGCGCAGAGCGGACTTCATCGTCGGTAGGGTTTGAATTCTGTTCAAGCAGCGCAGCTGCGCTCATCACGAATCCGGGAGTGCAGAATCCGCACTGGGCGCCGTCGTTGTCAAGAAATGCCTGCTGGACGGGGTGGAGCGAGCCCATGGACGATAGTCCTTCAACCGTGCGGACCTTACTACCGCTGATAGTGGCTGCCAGCGTCATGCAGGCGTTGACCGGAAGGCCGTCCAGCAGAACCGTACAGGCCCCGCACTCACCGCGGTCGCAACCCCGCTTGGCACCGGTCAGCCCGAGCTCTTCACGTAGAACATGGAGCAGGCTCCACCGCGTGTCGACCTCCAGGTCGTGCGATTGGCCGTTGACTTCCAAAGTGATTTCGCGTGTGTATGGTGTCACGAGAGGCTATCCCATTCGATCCACCTGCCGTGGGCATTTCGCCGGGCGGATAGGATTGTAGTCGATTGGCGATCTTCGATTCTGTCCAGGGACATACGCTCGCCTTCGGAGGGAACGTGGTACACGGTTCTACGCTCGGACTCCCTCATCAGAATCTCATAGAATGCTGCACGTGCCTCGACGGGGAACTGGTTCAGCGTGTGGCAGTGAAAGACACACAGAACAGCGTCCTCGGGAACACGGTGCAGCACGCGAGGCAGGGTTGTGACCGCGTCACCCGCGACGATCTCCGGGGGAGTTTCCAACCAGATGCTCCTTGCAGCGACCAGCAGCTCGGCACGGTCTGGGTGGTCAGGCCACACGAGGGCCATCATCCAACGGTACTCTTCATTGTCGCTCAGGTCTACCGGAGACAGATCGATTCCGACCCTGAACGACACATGTGGGAGCTGGTCCGGGATGGGCGGCATGGGCGTCCTGGTCTCAGCCTCAATCACTACTCCTGAGTCCGCCGGGCCGTAGGCCAACCCATCCGAGTACCTGTACCGATAGCTGTCCCAGAGTAGGTTGAGACCGGCGCTGGCTCCGACGTCAATCAGGGCAAGAGGTCTTCCCGGGTTTTCATTGGCAATTGACCCGAACGCTGGCATCAGATACGAGCATCGCCTGATTTCGTTCGTCTGGACGCGCCGTGTCTGGACGAGGGACCGTATCTCGCGTTCGTGTTTAGAGCAGAACTCGGTGAAGGCATCATCGAGTCCGGGAGTCGGCTCGCCCTCTCTCGCACATCGAGCATAGTGATCGCTCAGGACGTCTTCCGGGTAGTCGGCCAGCACTCGCTTCACAGCCGAGAAGAAGAGATTTGGGATCGGCTGGCCTACCTGGCTGTCCCTGGCCAGGGCCAGCAGGTCCTCACTTTCGGCAACCGCATAAGAGAGGGCTTCGTAAGTTGGCGAGAGTACGTTCAGGCCGGACTCGCCCGAACACTCCTCGGCGGCGAAGGTCCTGAAGCGCAGCGCCAGCGCCTCGTGAGAGCGGTCGTTGGTCGGCACCTGTTCA
Source organism: Dehalococcoidia bacterium (assembly GCA_965116405.1). GTDB lineage: Bacteria > Chloroflexota > Dehalococcoidia > Lucifugimonadales > UBA1123 > VXRN01. The sequence goes on along the minus strand of OZ220685.1, from coordinate 2,464,279 downwards.
ATGCGCCCTCGACCCTGATGGCTATCCACCTGGCGAAGAACCACTGTACTAGCGGGCGGTGACTCCGCCGTCGATGACCAGTTCGCCGCCGGTCATGTAGGAGGACTCGTCAGATGCAAGGAACAGCGCGCCGTAGGCCACATCCATTACAGTGCCGATCCTTCCGAGCGGTACCCGAGCCTCCGACGCGGCACGGCCTTCAGGCGTGCCGATATTGTCAGCTATCATCTCAGTATCTATCGGGCCCGGATGGATCGAATTGGCGCGAATGTTCTCCGTAGCGTGCTGAATGGCCGTGTACTTGGTGAAGAGCCTTACGCTCCCCTTTGATGCCCCGTAGGCGCTCCCTCGTCCACTGCCGACGAGGCCCGCGGTGGACGAGATGTTGATGATGGAGCCGCTGCCAGTGCGCCGCATCGCCGGGATTGCGTGCTTGGTGCCAAGGAAAACACCCGTGGAGTTGATCTCCATTATCTGTCGCCACTCCTCGACATCTGTGTCGACTATCGGAGTGCGCCTGTAGATTGCAGCGTTGTTAATGAGTATGTCGAGGCGGCCGTAGGTCTGGAGGGTGAACTCGATTGCGTCACGCCACTCGTCTTCACTCGTGACATCAAGATGAACATACGACGCGTCGCCGCCGTTCTCTCGTATCTGTGCGGCTGTGGCCTCTCCCTCGAAATCCAGAATGTCTGCGAGAACGACCTTGGCGCCTTCATCCACGAATAGCTGGCCCTCGGTCGCACCCTGACCGCGCGCGCCACCGGAGATCAGAGCCACCTTGCCTTCTAGTCTCATTTAAGTCCCTCTGGGTTGGGCTCGACGGCCCCGCTTCTTTCAATCGTTCGTGATTGTAACATCGTGGGCAATAGGCGCAAGACTGGGATATAATTGATTCTGCCACGAAAACGACATCTCCAGTGCCAAGAGGTCCGACAATGACACTTCCTCACGCTTCCGACATGGCTCTCAAGGAGTGGGCGGTCGCGGTCAAAGCCTTAGGCAGGGGCGAGCAGACGCTGATCCTACGGAAAGGCGGCATCCACCGAGACGACCGAGACTTCAGACTGGTGCATCCTGAATTCCTGCTGTTCCCGACGTACCTGCACCAGAAGGCGGAGTTGATAAAGCCCAGTCATCACGAGTCGCTTAAAGAGGCAGTCCACGAAGATGACGCACCAGGCATGGTCGAGTTGGGTTACTTCTGCCGCGTGGTGGACAAGTTCGAAATCAGGGACGAGTCTGCGCTGGATACCATCTCCGACTACCACATCTGGACGGACGATTACGCACACAAGCGGCTCCACTGGCGACCAAAGCAGCCATTGACGGTTGCCCTTCTTCGCGTCTTCCAACTGCACCAGCCTCAGGACCTGCCCGTTCTCGACGAGTACTCCGGATGCAAGTCCTGGGTGGAACTGGGACGGAACGTTTCGCTCGGTACGATGGATCCGGTCATGGACGACGATGAGTTCGAGCAACAGTGCGAGGCAGTAAGGTCAGCACTCGGCGCAGCGCCGGCGTCAGTCTGAGGACCTGTCTCACACTGAGAGGCCAATCAGGGTAACCTCAACCAGACTGCAGTACCACTTCATTGAAGTACCGCCAGATAGGCAACACCGAGCTAACCGTCTCAGATATCGGCGTGCCCCTGAGGCCGCTCGCAACCAACGACTACGGTCACGTCACTGAGCAGGACACTCTCAACCTGCTGTCCCGCGCATTCGACATGGGGTTCACGTACTTCGACACCGCAGACTCGTACTCGGAAGGCTATGGTGAGCGTGTGCTGGCCCGGGCGTTGGGTCGAATGCGGCACGACATCGTGATCTCCACAAAGGCCGGGTACGACTTCTACAGACCCGTCATAGACCCGAATGAGCGTGGCAAGGATAAGAGATGGACCCCGGGGTTCATCCAGTACGCGTGCGAGCAGAGCCTTCGACGCCTGGAGACGGACTATCTCGATCTGTTCCTGCTGCATCACCCTGACCCGGACGTCATGGACGACGACGAGATGTTCGGGCTGCTGGATGAGCTGGTAATCGCAGGTAAGGCCCGGTACTACGGCGTAACGCTGGACAACACCCCAGAGTCCGAAGAGACCGGCGAAGGGGCGATTGAACACAGACAAGTGTCCGCCATCGAGATGACCTTCGGGCTGTTGGAGCAGCAGCCGGGTCGGAACCTCATACGTCGAGCGCAGGAGACTACGACGGCTATTATTGCCTACGATCCCAGCGCGTCTGGAGCGTTGGAAAACGTAAATGCCGATGAAAATTCTGCCGTCAACCTGAACCAGCGGATGAGGCAGGAGGCATCTGAGCGTCATCGCAGAGAACGAGAGGCTCTAGTTGCCGGACTGCGAGAATTCGGCGGGGATGTCAGTTCCTGGGCGATCAAGTTCGCGTTGGCGTCGCCGTCGGTCGCCTCGACCCTTCCCATAGTGACGTCCTACGCAAGGCTGCTGGAACTGGCCGAGATAGCTGAGCGTGACGACCTGCCGCTAGAGTTCGTCGAGCAGGCGTTCGAAGTGTACGACTCTGAGATCGCTACCAGGCAGGTCTGGAGGGACTAGCTGGCAGCTTCGTCGTCGGTACATTCGGCGACGACCGCAGTCTGCTCCTCTTCAGCAGCCTCTTCCTGCTCTTTGTCGTCCTGCTGCCGAGAATTGCGGCGATTATCTCTGGCGATGCGTTCCATCTCACCTTCGATCAGCCGGAAGTCCTTCTGTGGCAGCAAATGGAGTCGGTCGAAGAACGCGAGCGGCCAGTCCTTGGGCTCCCAACGTCGGACATAGTCCAGCCTGGGGGCCAGGACCATGGCATCTATGTAGTCCTGCTCGTCGAGGACGATATTGGGACGGAGCTTTATGCGAAATGGAAAGCGTTCCCTGGAGTCGGGAGAGACGAAGAGTTCCGAGTCGTCTTCGTAACACTCCGATGTAATCGTCGCAGAGGCAGGCCACTTGCGAATGCCCTTGACGTAGAACAGAACCCTGTCGTTGGGGGCCATTCGTTCGGCGCGCCGCCTGAATCGGCGTCCCATACCGAAGAGGCTGACACCCATCTCCTTTATGATGGCAAAGTTCTCGGGGGACTCGGCGAACATCCAGTAGTTCCGCCCGATTCCTCTCCTGTTATGCCTTTCATGATTTCCAGGTCGTCGCGCCATGTCGCCATTTTAGCATGGCCGGAGTGCCGTCACTCTTCGATAGTGATTATCTCCGGCGTCATCGTACCGTTCCCGACGGTCAGAACGGCTATGGTGGCCGGGACCATGAACGACTTGTATGCCTGCCCCGGGTTCAGGAAGAGGACACCGTCGCGCACCTCATTGATCGTCTCATGGAGGTGTCCAAACAGGATCGCATCAACCGGTTCAGGAAAGTCTGGTAGCAGGTCTTCAAGAGGAAATTCCGGTCCTCCCCAGGCGGGATGAGTCACCCCTAGCTTGAATCCCTCGACCTCCAGGAACTCGGTATACGGCAGGGACTCTCTCAGATCGGGCGGGTCGGAGTTTCCGTGAACTATGACCGCGCGAGATGCCTCGCTGCGCATCCCATCCACGACATCCTGCCTTACGATGTCACCGCAGTGGACGGCGATGTCGGCATCGCGCACGGCGGCTCGGACGTCCGGGTGGACCTCATCCCAGCGATAAAAGTGAGTATCTGAGATTACGACGATGCGAGTTGACACGACGCCGATTCTAGCACAGCGCTCTAACTCGTCGGCTGGTGCTAAAATCGCCTCAATCTTCTACAATGGCGCGCAGTCCAGACACAGGGAGGTGGCCAGTGTTCCAGAACGGTACTAATGGCGTGACGGGGCCGATGAAGGGTATCCGTGTCCTCGATTGGACCATGTGGCAGTTCGGTCCGATGTCTGCCGCAATGATGGGCGACATGGGAGCGGACGTCATCAAGATCGAGGCATTAGACGGCGACGCTGGGCGATCCCTCTCAAGGGCTTCTACCCTTGCCCCGAGCCTCCCGGGTGGTCGGAACGCCTACTTCGAGGCGAACAACCGCAACAAACGCGGCATAGCGGTCAACCTTAAGACGCAGGAAGGTAAAGAGATCATATACAAGCTCGTCGAAAACGCTGACGTCTTCGTCGAGAACTTCCGCCAGGGTGTGGCAGAACGGCTCGACATCGGGTACGACACACTGCGGGAGATCAACCCGATGCTTATATATGGCTCGGCTTCCGGGTACGGACCGAACGGGCCAGACTCAGGCCTACCCTCATTCGATGGCTGCGGCCAGGCGAGAGGCGGACTGATGATCTCGGCGACTCCGGCAGACGCGGATGAGCCGGTGAGAGTCTCGCAGGGCGTGTCTGACCAGATGGGTGCGATCATGCTCTGCCAGGGTGTTCTCGCCGCTCTGGTAGCTAGGTTTGTGCAGGGCGTCGGCCAGAAGGTGGACGCATCCCACCTGAGCGCCAATATGTGGCTTCAGGGCATGGGTATGTCCATGAGCCTGATTATGGGAGGCAACCGCTTCGGGGCGTACGACCGCAAGTCTGCCTGGAACGTGCTTGCCAACCTGTACAAGTGCGGAGACGGCCGGTGGATCCAGTTGATGCACCTTCAGCCGGACCGCTACTGGGAGTCATTTATGACCGCACTAGGCCTTCCCGAGGTCGTGGACGACCCTAAGTACGCCACGATGGAGGCAAGGTCGGACAATCGCGAAGAGCTCGTTGAGATCATGGACAGGCAGTTCCTGACTAAGACGTCGGCTGAGTGGGACGCACACTTCAGGGCGACCGGCGACTTCATCTACGCGAGGGTGCAGTCTACTGACGAGCTCGTGGACGATCCTCAGGTGATAGCAAACGAGTACATAACTACTTTCGATCACCCCGTCATCGGCCCAATCAAGATGTGCAATCACCCAAATATCTATAGTGAGACACCCTCTGGTATCTTCAAAGAGGCCCCGGAGTTGGGGCAGCACACGGAGGAGATACTCGTAGATGAGCTGGGCTACTCCTGGGACGACATCACATCGCTCCAGGACAAGAGGGTAATACTGTAGCCGGCTCCCATAAAATCGCAATCTTTAGTCGGTCAACTTAAGACCCAGGAGGAACAATTGGCGGAAATAGACGGCGGACGACTGTTCGCCAAAGCACTCAAGCGGGAGGGTGTGGAATACGTCTTCACTCTCAACGGCGGCCACATATACAACCTCTACGAGGGCTGTGTCGCCGAAGGCATCAAGATTATCGACTTCAGACACGAGCAGGTGGCAGCACACGCCGCTGAGGGCTGGGCGAAGGTCACCGGTAAGCCCGGAGTGGCTATCGTGACAGCTGGACCGGGCGTCACGGATGCGGTGACTGGAATCGCGAACGCCTTCCAGGCACCAAGCCCGATGATCATGATCGGCGGAAACGCGGGCATCACGGACCACCTTCGGGGCGGACTCCAGGACTTCGACTCGGCGACTTTCCTCAAGCCAGTAACCAAGTTCTCTGAGCAGGTGAAGCGCGTCGAGAGAATCCCAGAGTACGTCGCGATTGCGTTCAGGCACGCGACGACCGGCGTGCCGGGTCCCGCATACCTGGAAATCCCGATCGACCTCGTAAACGGGCGCACCGAAGAGGACGAAGTCAGGTATCCACAGGTCTACCGGACCGATTCGAAGGCCTACGGTGACCCCGAGTACATCAGCCAAGTGGCTGACATCCTCATGGAGACCGAGAAGCCGATGATCCTGGCAGGCTCGGACGTGTGGTGGAACGACGCCTCTGAAGAGCTGCGTGAGTTCATCGAGATGATCGACTCGCCGGTCTTCCTGAACGCGATGGGGCGGGGTTCCATTCCCGCGGACCATCCCAATCTCGGCAGCCTCGGCAGACGCTATGGCCTAGTGCACTCTGACACGGTGATACTGCTGGGCACGCCGATCGACTTCAGACTGGGCTATGGCTCGGACTACATGTTCCCGCAGAACCCGAAACTCATCGAGATCATGATGGACGGGTCGAAGATCGGCCAGAACCGCGACATCGACGCTGGTGTCGTCGGCAACTCCAAGGCCATACTTCAACAGGTGATGGACGAGCTTAAGAGCAGGGGCTATAAGTCTCCCGGCAAGGCGTGGGTCGAAGAGGTCATGACCGAGGACCGCGCACTGCAGGCCGCGGACGAGGAGATGCTCAACAGCACCCAGACTCCGATTCACCCAATGAGGCTCGTCAAAGAAGTACGTGACTTCCTCGACTACGATGCGACAGTCATTGGCGACGGTGGCGACATCGTAACGTTCGCTGCCCGTGTGTTGGACATCAACGGGCCGGGCCACTGGCTGGATCCCGGACAGTTCGGCTGCCTGGGAGCCGGTTCAGGATTCGCTGCTGCAGCGCAGCTCGCACGACCTGGCAAACAGGTCTGCATCATCTACGGGGACGGCGGATTCGGTCTGACCGGATTCGACGTCGAGAGCTATGTTCGCCACGACCTGCCGATCGTGTCCATCGTCGGAAACAACGGCGCATGGAACCAGACGACACAGGGCGTCGTCCGCAGAGGCGGCAGCGGTGTTGGAACCTACCTGTCCCAGGAGACCAACTACGCACAGATCATGGATGGTCTCGGCGGCTACGGCGAGCGCGTGACCGATCCAGAGGAGATCAAACCTGCGCTTGAGCGCGCTTTCGGCTCAGGCAAGGCTGCCCTCCTGGACGTGGTCATTGACCCCGAAGTTGCTTACGCAGCCATGGGTGGTCGCTCGCGACAGTCGAGACAGTACTAGGAAGAAGGGATGAGGGGCATGTCCATGAACGGAGCAAACGGACATCAGAACCCTGTCGGTCCGCTGACTGGGATCAGAGTAATCGACTGGACAATGTGGCAGTTCGGCCCAGTGTCCACGATGATGCTCGCCGACCTGGGAGCCGACGTCATCAAGGTCGAGTCGCTCGACGGCGACCACGGCCGACAGTTCGGTAGGGTCGGCGGCGTGCTCTCGGACATGCCCCAAGGCGTCAACGCCTATTTCGAGGGGATGAACCGCAACAAGCGGGGCATCGCCCTGGATCTCAAGAACCCGCGGGGCAGGGAGATCATGCACAAGCTGGTCTCCCAGTCGGACGTGTTCGTCGAGAACTTTCGCAAGGGGGTCGCTGAGCGGCTTGGTTTAGGCTATGAGGACCTGAGCCAAATCAACGACCAGATTGTATATGGATCGGCTTCCGGGTACGGACCTGAGGGCCCAGACTCCGCAAAGCCCGCCTTTGCCCTTACGGGAGAAGCCCGGTCAGGCGCACTGTTTTGGTCTGGACCTGACGACGGGTCGCCTTATGCTGTCGGGATAGCTGACCAGGCGGCCGGAATCATGCTTAGCTATGGTGTGCTCGGCGCCCTGGTCGCCAGGGAACGATTCGGTTACGGGCAGAAGGTCGACGTTTCCCATCTTGGCAGCATGATTTGGACACGCGGGATGCAGAATGGCATCAGTCTGCTTGCTGACCGGGAATTCCAGCGACAGACTTGGCGTCAGGCCGGGAACGTGTTGTGGAACTTCTACGAGTGCGGCGACGGAAAGTGGATTGCATTCTCGATGAGCCAGGGCGATCGGTACTGGCCGGCAATGTGCAGGGCCATGGACAAGCCCGAGTGGCTCGAGCACGACAAGTTCAACTCGCTCATGGCGAGGTATGAGAACCGGGAGTACGTCATCGAGCAGATGGCGGAGGTCTTCAAGACTAGACCGCGGGATGAGTGGGAGCAGCGGTTGTCGGAGGCAGGCGACCTCATCTACGAAAGAGTGCAGACAACTCTTGAGCTGCAGGACGACCCGCAAGTAGTAGAGAACGATTACATCGTCGACTACGAGCATCCCATACTGGGCCAGAGCAAGTGGGTGCAGACGCCGGTCTCCTACTCGGAGAACCAGGTCTCGACTCGCAAGATGGCACCTGCCCACGGAGAGGATACCGAGAGCATTCTCATCGACGACCTGGGCTACACTTGGGACGACATCGCGACACTTCAGGAAGAGAGAGTCATTCTGTAGCCCGATCACATTGATCTGCAACAACACAACGGCACGGGAGGAATAGAAAATGGCATACGTTTCAAACGACCCAGAGGAAGCATTTGTCGGCAAGGAGCTCGGTTCCAGAGAGTTCGTAGCAGACGACCGCATCCTGAACGACTACTTCGTGGGGCTGGAGATCGACTCAGACTGGTACGACAGCCAGCCGTACGGAACGACGGTCGCCCCTTCTATGACGTTAACCTCCGTCGACGGGGGATTTCCGGGCGGGGGTTTCAAAAACACGTTTGGCAACCTCTGGATGCGCCAACAGTGGCAGATGAAGTCGCCCATCTATCCCGGACAGTCATATACGGCAACGTCGAAGATTGTGGACATCTACGATCACCGCAACAGGACGCTGGTCAACTCCGAGGTAACCCTCTGGTCCCCTGAGGGCGAGGTCATGGCCGTCGGACACCACCACCAGAGCTATCTGCTAAGCCAGTCTTCAGGCAGGGTCGCGCTGCGCGATCCGAAGTCCAAGGGCGGGGCGAGGCGGTTCGAGGTCCCGGAGGGCGATCTCGTAGAAGGCGACGCGCACATGATCAGCCTGGAGATGTGCGGCACGTTCTTCCACGGCAACGCCAACTACCACACGGACAAGCGCGCCGCCGAGGAGCTGGGCTTCGAGGAGGTCGTAGTCGGAGGCCGGATGACGATGTCCTACATCGGCGACCTGATGGACAGGCATTTCGGAAAGGGCTGGTTCGAAGGCGGCGAGTTGGACATCAAGTTCACCAACATAGTCTGGCCTGAAGACGTTGTGACTGCAAAGGCCGTCATCACCGATGAGTCTCAAGACAACGGCTCACGGCGGGCGAACGCCGCGGTCTGGATGGAGAAAGAGGACGGCACGGTCGCAATCGTCGGCACTGCTAGCGCGGTGGTGTAGCTTCGTCAGTACAAGTCCGTTTCGGAGTTCTCCGTACCAGGACATAACAAATGCGAATCAGAAGACCTCACAACATGTCTCAAGGCGAGGCGAAGGACTGGGTCAGCCGGGAACTGTCCGAATTGCTGACCCAGTTCGGCGACTCCGTGTCAGACGTGTCTCACGATTGGGACGGGGACTCAATGGAATTCCGTTTCAAGGTGAGCCGGATAGCGAGTTTCAAGGGCACCTTGAAAGTAACGGGAAGCGAACTGGACCTCAACCTGCCGTTCCCGCTGCTCGCCCGGGGCTTCGAAGGAACAGCAAAGGCCGAAGCCGAGCGCTGGCTGGACCAGAACCTGCCCAGGGCGTAGCTATCTAGAACCGGCCCGTGAAATGGGGAAGACTCGCTTCTAATCGTCCCCCGAGAGGAAGCCGAGCAGGTTCAGGATGATGATGAACATGTTGAGCACGTTCAGGTAGAGCCCGATGCTGCCGATGACCGCCACCTGTGTTGCAGCCTTTTCATCCCCATCCATCGCCGCCTGCTGAGCTAGCTCTTTCATCTGCTTCGTCTCCCACACCGTGAGGGCCAGGAAGATAGGCAGCAGAATGATGTTGACCAGCAGGAACAGCATGCTCGACTGCAGTAGGAACACGTTTATCAGACTGACGACCACGACACCTATCAGTCCGAATATCAGCATCGGACCGAGCTTCGAGAGGTCCCGCTTGGTGGTCAGTCCGACGATGCTCATGGCAACGAACAGGCCTGCGGTCAGGATGAACGCAACCCCGATCATCTCCCCTGTGTACTGCACGAGTATGGGAGACAAGAAGAGCCCCCAAATGCCAGCAAAGGCGAGATAGAGTGCGGTCCCCAGGCCAATGTTCCCCTTCTGGACGACGGTATTTGCGGCGAACAGCGTGCCAAAGACTATTCCGAAGAACAGCAACATCCCGATCCAGCCGAAGCCGAAGATGACGTTGCCGATCCCGAGCATGTCGCCAACCCATATCGCGCCGGCGGTAACGACCACCCCCATAGCGACAAGGCCGTACATGCGAGCCATCGCGTCCGTGTAGATTGCGTTAGCGCGACTTCTGCCGTATGGGATGCTGTACTGTCCGGTGGCCATGCTTAGGCTGCTCCTCCCCTGAGTTATGTCCTTTAGAATAGTCTAAAAGACGGGGGCAACACCGTCAAAAGATTGCTTCTGAATCCTTCAGGCCCTGTATCTCCATAGAGTCGTGGCCCAGCAGACCACAGAACACGTCGTCGTTGTGCTCTCCAAGCAAAGGGGCCGTGTAGTAGGCGGGACGGGCGATGTCGCTGAAGCGAATGGGCAATCCAGCCACCTCGCGCAGGCCGACCTCGGAGTGGTCCATCTCGATTATGTTGCCACGCTCTCGGAAGTGAGGGTCGACCATGAGGGACATCACTTCCATTACGGGGCCAGCTGCAATCCCCTCCCCCTGTAGAAGATGGGTTACATCCGTGGGAGAGCACTGGCGTGTCCAATCACTGACCAGACCATCGAGTGTAGCTTCGTTTCTCTTCCTATCCTCAAGTGTGACGAACCGGGCATCGGTGACCAGGTCAGCTTGCCCCATGACCTTGCACATCTTGGCCCAGTCATCGTCGGACTGAACGGCTATGGCCACCCACTGGTCATCTCCTGCGCAGCGGTAGACGTTGTGCGGGGACATGTGAGGGTCGTGATTTCCGATTCGGGGAGCTACCCTTCCGTTCATGGTGAAGTCCAGGAACGCCTCAGGAATCATGCTGGACACGACCTCGGCCATCGAGATCTCAATGCGCTGCCCCTCACCGGTCTTGCGTCGATGCCACAGTGCGCTGAGCACGGAGTGGACCATCATCGTGCCTACCAGGTAGTCGGGCCAGTTGCCGCCGAGGTTCTGGGGCTGACCTCCCTCGTATCCGGTGATCGAGGGCTGGCCAGCGTACGAGCACACGTTGGGTCCGAAACCGGTCGAGTTGCGGTCGGGGCCCACGGTCCCCATTGATGAACCGCTCAGCATGATGAGATCGGGACGTATCCTTCGGAGGTCTTCGTAGGCGAGCCCCTGCCGTTCGAGCACGCCGGTCGAGAAATTCTCTATCACTACGTCGCTGACCGCGACCAGTTCCCTTACCAGCTTCTGTGCTTCGGGATCGCGAATGTTCAGTGTGACGCCGAGCTTGCTGTGATTGAGGCAGTTCCAAATGCCGGACCTGTTGACTCCGTCGATTCCGTCCGCGGTGCCAGAGAGGCCGGTCCTGCCAGGTTCGAGCCTCGCGTTGGACTCGACCCTGATGACCTCGGCACCGAGCGAACCGAGCCAGCCACCGGCGTACGGCACTGACAGTATCCAGCCGAAGTCGATTATTCGAACTCCTTCGAGCGGCCTGTTACGCGGAGCCGTTGGCGTTGCTGAACCGGACGGGTTCACCGATGTATCAGGCTTCACGTGAGCATCGGTGGGCTCTACCGTGTCGCGCTTACCAAGGAGCGGAGCATGGGAGCGAAGACTCCACGGTGTGTTGAAGAGCCTCACGGACGGACCGGGGTGTTTCACAACTCCGGCTACCGGATGGTGTTGGTCGACGAAGAATCCGCGCTCTCTGTAGTGGCCAGACGAGACCAACTCGTCGACGGTCTGGACAGGGAAGCATGGCACGCTAGAGGACTGAAGGGTCCGGTAGAGCTCATACCTCTTCTTGTCCTTTGCCCAATCTGCTACTTCGACTTCTATCTCCCCGGCGTGCTCCCGGCGTCCTTCCAGCGACCCGTACTCCTCGTTTTCCGCCCACCCTGGTCTGCCCATCATGTCCTTGAGAGTCTCCCACCAGTGGTCCAGAAAGAAGGTCTGCGACGCGTAACCGTCGGCGGCCTTCCAGATCCACGGGAAGAAAGCCTTCTTCCTGTCCTCAGGAAGGCGGGAGATGTCGTACGAGTAAGTGGCGAAGTTACCCCTGATGTGGCTGGCGACGGCGTCCATAGCCGAGACGTCGATCTCCTGACCCAACCCGTAGGTCTCCCTGTGAAAAAGGGCGCACATGGCTCCAGCCGCGGCGACCCAGCCTGCCAGGTACGCGCCCATGTTGCCCCTGCCGCGCAATGGCGTGTGCCTCTCCAGGTCCGTCACGAATGCGGCGGGAGACTCCCAGCCCATGCCGCCCATGTGCCAGACGATCAGGTCCGTGCCCTTCCAGTCCCGATAGGGTCCAGTGTTGCCGAAGGGCGTGACGTAGGTACGGATTAGCTTAGAAGACAGTCCGGCAATCGAAGCCGAATCGATGCCAAGCGCCACGGCCTGGCGCGGTTGCACGTCAGTGACGAAGACGTCTGCACCGGATATCAGCTCGTATATGCGACGGCGGTCAGAGCCTTCATGCAGGTCTAGGATTTGACCTCTCTTGTTGGCATTTAGGTACAGGAAGATGCCGCTGGCCTCGAGATCGGGCCTGTCGCCCGGAAAGGGGCCCAGATGGCGGGACGGGTCACCGCCGGGCGGCTCCACCTTGAGAACGTCGGCTCCCAGGTCGGCGAATGTCTTCGCGCACATCGCCCCGGAAATGCCAAGGCTGTACTCGATTACCCGGAGACCTGAAAGAGCGCCTGTAGGCACGAGAGGGTACTCTTCCCCTAGCTAGTTCAATGTGCGCTAGGAGCGCTTTGAGTTCTCGGCTATGCGGTCGGTGTCCCAGAACCGTGAGAATGCCAGTGCCCTTGGGCAGTGCCCGTAGGACTCATCGACATTCACAACGATGCCCTGGAGGATCTTGGCGTTCTCGTCCGCGTTGAACACCTGTAGCTCGACCTGTAGGTCATCCAGGGCTGCCCGGTCCACGATCTCGACTGTGCCATTGACACGTACGGTCTCCCTCACTCCTGGAATGAAGAAGATCAGTGCAACTTGAGGGTTTTCGGCCATGTTCAGGTAGGACTGGAACAGGCGATTGCCCGCCACATCAGGGATCAGGAGCCGCTGGTCGTCCAGGATCTTGACCCAACCGGGCTTGCCGCCCTTGGGAGAGGCGTCACAGGCTCCGTCCGCGGCACTGGTCGCCATCACGAGCATGGGCGACTGGGTGATGAAGTCCCTGACGTTCTCTTGCAAAAGCCCTTTCACCTTTGTCGCAGGCCGCTCTTTGGGGAACCCAAACTGGCGCGTGAACTGGTTGTCGAACTGGGTCTCGATGTCTAGGACTTCTACCATGGAGCTTCTCCTGCATCCGTGAATGTCGCGATTGTACGCCAACGGTATGTGCCGGGCAACCAGACCCAATGATGTATCCTGACCCCGCATCACTGAAGAAGGAAACACACGTGGACCGGACGGTCTGACGAATTGCCGACGCTCTACATAGTGCCAACTCCAATCGGGAACCTGGAGGACATCACCCTACGGGCGCTGCGTGTTCTTGGGGAAGTGGACCTCATCGCCGCCGAGGATACTCGCGTCACCCGCAAGCTGCTATCGCGATACGAGATCACCACTCCCTTAACCGCCTTTCACGAGCACAACAGCCGCATAAAGCTGGTGGAACTGATCAAGAGGCTGGATGACTCCGACATTGCGCTTGTATCGGATGCCGGTACACCAGCAATCAACGATCCTGGACAGGACCTCGTCGCCGCAGCGGCCGAGGCTGGATTCGACGTTATACCCCTACCGGGCGCGTCGGCAGTTACGACCGCGTTGGCGGCCTCCGGGATCGAGACTGAGGGTTTCGTTTACGTCGGCTTCCTGCCGCGCGAGAAGTCGAAGCGAGTTGAACTGCTGTCCGGCCTGTCGGTCGAGCAAAGGGCAATCGTGGCCTTTGAGACGCCCCACAGGCTCTCAGCGGCTCTCGCCGATGTGCTGGCGACTCTGGGTGACAGGCGGATCTCGGTATGCCGCGAGATGACCAAGCTCCATGAGGAGGTCTACAGGGGGACAGTGGCAGGTGCACAGGCTCACTTCGTGAAACCGAGGGGCGAGTTCACACTGGTTATCGAGGGGGCGGCGGCCATGGTCACCTCAGAGAGTACGGCCGACGTAGGCGATCTTCTCTTCCTAGCGAAAGGGCGCGGGATGACTGCCCGAGACGCGATTGCCGAGGTCGGGGCAATCACGGGTCTGTCCAGGCGGGAACTGTATTCCAGGTGGCTTGAGCTGGATGGATAGTAGGCCCTTCCGTTCGCAGGCTATCTGAGCGGTGTGATACCATTGGGAGCAACTTCCACTCATGGTGTTTCGGGGTATCGGTTTGCCTGAACGAGTACTGGTCTGCGTTGCGTGGCCGTATGCCAATGGGTCTATCCACGTCGGCCATGCGGCGGGTGTGTATCTGCCAGCGGACATATTCGCGAGGTACAGCCGAATGCAGGGCCATGAGGTCGCGATGGTCTCTGGAAGCGACGCTCACGGAACGCCAGTGACGATTGCCGCGGATGAGCAGGGCGTGGGTCCTGAGGACATCTATTCCAAGTTCCAGCAGGAGTTTCTGGATACCTGGGACCGCCTCGGCGTCAGTTTCGACCTCTTCACGTCAACTCACACTGAGAACCATGAAGAGGTCACCCAGGACCTGTTCCTGAGGATGCTGGACCGTGGCTTCCTGTACAGAGACACGATGCGTCAGCCCTACTGCCTTACGCACGAGCGGTTCCTTCCCGACAGGTACGTAGAGGGCAAATGCCCTCAATGTGAGAACGAAGGAGCCAGGGGCGATCAATGCGACCGGTGCGGCATTACTCTCGACCCAGAGGAACTTGTCGGGCTCACTTGCAAGATGTGCGGCAGTGAACCGGAGATCCGCGACACCGAGCACTTCTTCATCAAGCTCAGTGCATTCGAAGACAGGCTGTTGGAGTGGGTGAGTAAGCAGGACCACTTCAAGCCCAACGTGAAGAACTTTACGATTGGCTTCGTAGAGGGGGGTCTCAGGGACCGTGCCATTACTCGCGATCTGGACTGGGGCGTCCCAGTTCCAGTGGAGGGCTTTGACAACAAGCGAATCTACGTCTGGTTCGAGGCTGTGATCGGATACCTTTCGGCCACCAAGGAGTGGGCGCAAATAAACGGGAATCCGGAAAAGTGGAAGGAGTTCTGGCAGAAGGACTGCCGCTCCTACTACTTCATGGGCAAAGACAACATCCCGTTCCACACGGTGATTTGGCCTTCGATGCTCATGGCGTACGGAGACCTGAACCTCCCCTACGATGTTCCCGCAAACGAATACGTCAACCTGGAAGCCGAGCAGGTGTCTACCAGCCGAAACTGGGCCGTGTGGATGCCAGACATCCTGGACAGGTACGACACTGATTCCATCAGGTACATGCTCGCCTCGATCATGCCGGAGACGAGCGACTCAGACTTCAACTGGGCCGAGTTTGTGCGCCGCAACAATGACGAACTCGTGGCGACTTACGGAAACCTGGTTCACCGCGTGCTTACGATGGTCGGACGAAACTTCGACAGGACTGTCCCTGACCCTGGCGAACTGGACGAGGAGTCGAAGGAATTACTGGAAGAGGCTGGGCGCGGCCTGGAATCAGTTTCCAGTGAACTGGCCAGATGCCGCTTCAGGAACGCGCTACAGGCGGCCATGGGCATCGCTCGTTCTGCCAACCGCTACCTGGACTCCAAGGCTCCGTGGCAGGCAGTCAGAAACGACAAGGACGACGCGGCTCAAACGCTTTGGACGGCCATGACCGTAATCAACTGCCTAAAGACCGCGCTGTACCCATTCATGCCTGGCACTTCGGAGACGCTGCATGGGCTGCTCGGACTGGAAGGGACGGTCAAGGACGAGGGATGGGCGTGGGACAGGTCGGCGCTGGCCCCTGGTAGTTCCCTACCGAGGCCCAAACCCCTGTTCACCAAGCTCGACGACTCGGTAGTGGAAGAGGAGAGGTCGAGGCTTGGTGCATAGTCCACGAGCAACTGCGGACAGGGACCATGTCGCCGCAATCTACGCTCCTATCCAGGAACGGCTCGAAAAGGTAGAGCACCGCCTCAAAGAGCTGGCTGGGGTGAACTTCGCATTCCTGTCAGAGATGCTGACTCACGTGTACGGCTCGACCGGGAAGCGAGCGAGACCTGCGATCACTCTACTGGCCGCGAGCTTCCATCCCCACGACGAGTACAAGTCAGAGGTAATGGCGACAGCCGTAGAGTTACTGCACATCGCCACGCTGATACACGACGACACTGTGGACGAGTCCGACACGCGGCGGGGTCGGGCGACGATCTCCAGCCTCTACGGGAAGGACATCGCGGTGCTGGTGGGCGACTACGTGTTCGCCTCGTCGGCCACTTTCGTTTGCGACACGGGTCACGTCGGTGTGATTCGCAGGTTCTCGGAAACCATTATGGAACTCTCCAGCGGCGAGTTGCATGAGAGGGTCAGCGCTCACGACCCATGTCAGACACTTGACGGGTACCACGAGCGCATCTACAACAAGACCGCGTCCTTGTTCAGTACGTCAGGGGAAACGGGCGCAATACTCAGCGGCGCGCCGGAAGAACAGGTCGCCGCTCTGAAAGAGTATTCGCGAGAGCTAGGAATGGCGTTCCAGATCGTGGACGACATTCTGGACTTCCAGGGCGACGAGGAGGAGATTGGGAAGCCGGTCGGCAGCGATCTGGCGAATGGCATCATGACCCTCCCGGCATTCATCGCCAGAAAAAGAAGCCCCGAAGAGAACCCGATTGATGCCTACCTGAACGACGGCAGAGGAGATGACTCACTCCTGGCGGAAGCCGTAGAGATGATCCGGCAGCCTGAGATTATCGACGCAGCTTATGATGAAGCGGCACGGCGTTGCGAGATCGCCAGACAGGCGCTTGGTGTTCTACCACCCACGCCGTCACGAGACTCGCTGGAGCAGCTGCTCGACTACATGCTCACACGCCGGAGCTGATAGGCGGGTCAAACTCTCCTGCCCGACGGATCAGGACTCCCATACTACTTGCCCTCCAAGAATAGTCATCGCTGGTCGCACTCCTGGTAAGGCGTCCGGCTCGACAGAAGTCAGGTCATCTGGGAACAGCACCATATCGGCAAGGTAACGAGGCGAGAGTCTGCCCACTCGGTCTTCCATTCCTGCCAGGCGCGCAGGTCCCAGAGTGTAGGCTCGCAGAACTGCATCGAGATCCAGTCCTTCACGTTCACCAACGACGCCTCCCGATATTGTGCGTCTGGTCAAGGCGGCATGAAGTGCAGGCATGGGATCAGGGTCGGTCACAGGTGCGTCCGAGGAGAAGGCCACTCTGACACCACGGCTGGCAAGCGAGGCCACGCGGTACAGGTACGGTTCCATCGCAGGGGGAACCTCTTCGAGATATCGGTCACCCTGGTGGTGGATAAATCCAGGTTGCGTGACGACGGCAGCGCCGCTCTCGACTACCGACTCCAACGCATCCGGCGGACATTCAGAGCAGTGTTCGATCCTATGTGGAGGGGAATCACGCGACGTCGGGCGAGACTCTCCCAACACTTCGGCAATGCTGCGGACTACTCCTGCTTCGACGGCATGGACCGCAACCCGGAAGCCGTACGACGCACACTCTTCGACAGTTAGTCGCAGCTCGTCGGGCGAAAGCGTCGGACTGCCTGAGGAAGCCGTGACCATGATCTTGGCGTGACCTATCCGAAGCCTATCGTCCCCGCTGCCGAAGTGCATACCAGAACAGGCAAACTCGCCTACGTGATCGGCTCCTGGCATTACTGTGATCCTAGGAAGCAGCCGCGAGTCGCTAGCCAGATCCCGGAACAGGCTCCATCGCTTCAGAGAGTTGGTGTGGGTTGCGTCCTGAATGGACGTCACGCCATACGAGAGCAGCCTGCTAGCGGCTCGGTCTACGAGTTCAAACAGATCGTCCACTGACGGCCTTGAGATGCGCTTGTCCAAGTAGTCCTGCATTTCCAGCAGGAGGCCGTTTGGGCTACCAGTCGCCAAGTCCCTAGCGATGGTTGCACCGGGTGGTTCGTCGGTGTCCTCAGATATCCCCGCCCGATCCATAGCTACGGAGTTCAGCACGCATGCGTGTCCCGACCGGTGGTTGAGCCGTACGGGATGATCAGGTGCGACCCGGTCGAGGTCCCAGCGCGTGGGGTGGCGGTTTTCCACCAGATGGAAGGGGTCATATCCCCAGGCAGATACCCACTCACCTTGCGGAGTGCGGGCAGCCCGGTGGGCGATCTGCCGGCAAATGTCCTCTACAGAACTCACCTGGCCGGGGCGACAGTCGACCTCGCCGAATGTCGATGCATACGCCAGCAGGTGCATGTGGGCATCATGAAAGCCTGGGATAAGCGTGCCGCCGCCGCAGTCTACGACTCTGGCTCTCCCCCTGTCGAACGCAGCAGGATCAACCTCGTTGCCCACCCATGTGATGCGATCCCCTTGGACAGCTAGAGACTGCGCGATAGGGGTTCGCGCATCCTGGGTCAGAATACGAGCATTCGTCAGGACAAGATCTGGTCTGGCATCTCCAATCTGGCGCATTGGAGGCTACCCTCAACAGAGTCCTAGTGATGCGGGCCTGAGGACTCTCCCCTACTGTATGACTGAGTGAGGAGTGGCCTCGATTCGGCGCACGACAATCTTGTCGCGGTCGAGCATCTCTGGGACCTTGGGGCCGATGTCGTTGACCCACCGGTCGCTCTGGTACACGGCTTCGTAAAGGGCCTCGCGCTCTTCCTCGCTGTTGAAGCGGCGCACCCAGATGTACAGGTCGTCCTCTTCCTCTCCGACGAAGCTGCCGCAGATCACCATTCCCTTTGAGACCTGAAATGGAATGATCTCCTCCTCCATGAACTTGACCCAGTTTTCGCGCTGGCCTGGAAGAGTCCTGTACTCGCGAAGTTCAAAGAACATATCGGTCTCCTTTTCGTTATTGGTCAATAGTCACAGACTTGTGAACGGGTAGGAAGTCTTTGCAAGTCTCCCCGGGGTATTCAAACTCGTGGGCCTCAGTCCTCCAGCAGCTCGGACGATCCAATCTAACTTGATTGGCTGCTTACAAGGAGATCAGCGCGTTCACCCCACTTCTCGAGGAAGCGCCTGTAGTTCTTGAGGCTCAACTCGTCGCGCTCGGCCTCAGCCAGTTCGTTCCAGACACGGTGTTCATGCTGGACTACTGGCAGGGACTGATCAGCGACGATGCGCTTGCCCTGTTCCTTGAAGTGGAAGCTGTAGTCGATGTCGAGATTTCGGTAGAAGCGGAAGCTCTCGCGCATCAGTCCTACCTTCAAGAGGTCCTTGCGACGGAATGCGAAGCAGTAAGCCTGCATGGCGTCCATGTCGCCGGACTCTCCCTCCCCATCATGGAAGTGATGGAGATTGTCGGTGCGGAGGCCGAACGGGCCGGCCACGCCTACCTGGTCATCGCTCAGCATCTTCTCCACGGGCCCGATGAGGTCGCCCGTAACTTCGACACTGGTGTCCAGCAGGATTACGATGCGGCCCAGGCTCTGCTTGAGTACGATGTTCTTGGCTGCAGCCTCGCCCAGAACATGGTCTGCGTGAATGACCCTGACTCTGGACTCCGAAGACGCGAGGTCGTCGAGGTAATCCCCCGTCTCGTCCGTAGAGCCATTGTCCAGGACAACGAACTCCACGTCGCGGTCACCGCTCCACTTTAGGGCGCTGGAGACGACTCTCCTTACGTCGTCGACGTAGTTGCACGCTACTATTCCTATCGTAAAGTCGTGGGTGTCTCCCTGCCCGAGTAGAGATGGAACCTCAGCCGCGGCCGATACGACGTCGCGGTCTTCCGTCAGCTTCTCCCACTCGGCCTTGGGCCTTATCCGGGAGCCGCGCTCGTGGTCCTCGACCACGTAGCCGACCTCCTCAAGGGCCGTGCGGATCTGGTCTGCGGCAGCAAACTCGGACATGTCGCGCAGGTGCGCCCGGCGGAGGAGTTGCTCGAGCGCCTCGGGAGGAGATTCGTACTCGTCCCCGACGTTCAGCAGTCCCAGACCGAGCACATCATCGTACCGTTCAGTCAGTGCCAGCTTGGTGGCGGAATCGAGATCGGACCTGGCCATCTCCCAGGTGAGAGCAAGTGCGCCAGGCATATCCAGGTTCGAGTTGACAGTGTCGAAGAATCGGCCGATCCACTCTTCGACGGCCGCTCCGTCGGCTTCCGCGCCGCCTGTAGCAGCAGCCTCCTCAGCTTCGATCATCCACTGCCAGACCCGGTTCTTGAGTCGCTGCAGTCCACGCTGGGCTGCCCTAAGGGACGTGAACGTGAAGTTAAGCCTCGTGTTGTATCGCGCCGTCATGCACAGGTATCTGAAGGCCATGGCGTCCAGGCCCTGCGCCTCGATGTCTGACATGATGAAAGAGTTACCGGCGGACTTTGCCATCTTCACGCCGTCGGCGAGAAGATGCTGGCCATGCACCCATGAGTTCACAACAGGTCTACCAGTGAAGCCCTCACTCTGGGCGATCTCGCCCTCGTGATGCGGGAAGATGTTGTCAACACCGCCGGTGTGTATGTCGAACTCTTCTCCGAGATACTTGATGGACATGGCGGAGCACTCGATGTGCCAGCCGGGAAAGCCCTCACCCCAGGGGCTTGGCCACTTGACCGTCCTACCCGGCTCTGCGGCCTTCCAGAGGGTGAAGTCGCGAGGATCGCGCTTGAGAGGGTCGGCGTCGACTCTCACTGCTTCCAGCAACTCGGCCTCATGGATGTTCCCTGACAGCTTGCCGTAGTCAGGGAAACGGGAGACCTCGAAGTACACGTTGCCATCTACTTCGTACGCGTAGCCGCCCTCGATGAGCTTCTCGACGATCTCGAGCATCTCTACGATGTGATCGGTTGCCTTCGGGAACTCGTGGGCAGGCTGAATACTCAGCTTCTCTTCGTCCGCCCTGAACCTCTGGGTATAGAACTCGGCGATCTCCGCCGGCGTCTTGCCCTCCTCGATCGCGGCAGCGATGATCTTGTCTTCGCCGCGTTCGAGCATCTCCTGGCGCATGTGGCCGACGTCTGTAATGTTCTTGATGTGGACTACGTCCAGTCCCTGGGCGGTGAGGATCCGTCTGATCCAGTCGGCCATCAGGTACGAGCGGAGGTTGCCGATGTGAGCGTCGCGGTACACGGTCGGACCGCACGTGTACATCTTTACGATGCCGTCGTCGATGGGCTGAACTTCCTTGAGGGTCTTTTCGAGGGTGTTGTAGATCTTCAGCACGGTTGGCTCTCCTCCTGTCGTGCCGCCCTCGGCGGAATGTCCATGATGTATAGGAAGTTGGTGCTCCCAACCATACCAAAAGGAAATCCTGCCGTAATTACCACCATGCCGCCTTCTTCAGGTACTAACTCGGAAGAGATGGCATGCCTCTCGGACACGTCTAATAGATGTGCGACAGTGGTAAGATCGGGGCCCCTGACCGGTGACACTCCCCAGCTGACGGTTAGGGCACGCAGAACCGCCTCATGGGGCGAGAGCGCCAGAATCGGCGTTCCGGGCCTGTACCTCGAAACTTTTCGGGCGGTACTTCCAGACTCAGTGAAGGCGATGATTCCACAAGCCCCCAGCCTGACCGCGTTCCGGGCCGCGCCGTAGCTAATGCCGTCGTCAATTCGGGGTTGGATGTCTCGTGACCGCTCCTCCAGCATCCGCTCGTAGTCGAGGGCCACTTCGCGGGCAAGCGCGACTTTGTTCATGATCTCGACGGCAAGCACGGGATAGTCGCCCACGGCCGTCTCGCCAGAAAGCATCACAGCATCGGTGCCCTGACGCACCGCATTGGATACGTCGTTTACCTCAGCCCTCGTCGGGCTGGCCGAAGTAATCATCGACTCGAGCATCTGGGTCGCCGTAATTACTGGTTTTCCAGCCAGGTTGCACTTGTCGATCATCTTCTCCTGCAAGATCGGTACGGACTCGGCATCTATCGCAACGCCCAGGTCTCCCCTTGCGACCATAATGCCGTCGCTCACTTCGAGGATCTCATCGAAGTTGTCCACCGCCGCCTCTTCGGTCTCGATCTTGGAGATGATGAACGTTTCGCTTCCATATTCAGCGACAAGTTCCCGCGCCTGTTCGATGTCGTCCGACGTGGTGACGTTCGATAGCGCGACGAAGTCAGCCCCCGCCGTAGCAGCGAATTTGAGCCCTTCCTTCGCCCTTTCGTCCAGGAATGGCAGGGATGGGGCACGACCTGGAATTGTCACGCCCTTTCCGCCGACCATTCTGTTGCCTCTCACCACCTCACAGGCCACGTCCATATCTGCCGGTTCTATGTCCAATACGCTCAGCTCGATGGCGCCGTCATCAATTAGAACGCTTCCGCCGACAGTGGCATCGTTGTGCACTCCTGATGGGAACACGCCAAGAATGTCCGGGCTGCCTATGACGTCCCTGCTGGTCAGTACAATTCTGTCCCCGGGTTCCAAGTTGAACTCCCCCGGGGATTGAGACCCGGTCCTGTACTTGGGGCCGGGAATGTCGACCATGATTCCAACCGGAATCTCAAGGTCTTCAGAGGCTTTGCGGACGGTTCGAAAGACCCGCAGATGCTCGTCAATCGTGTTGTGCGACAGGTTCAGCCTGGCGACCGACAGTCCTGCCAGCACCAACTCGCAGATTGTATCGTACGTGTCTGACGCTGGGCCCAGAGTAGCAACGATCTTGGTCCTTGGTCGTTCGAGTATCCTGGGAGATTGCGTCATGTACCCTGCCTGGAGCACTTGGGAGAGGCGATGATGTTGTTTGGTGATTTTACTAGAAAAGGCAGACAACGACCATAGTGCATTCAACCTGGCGCCTCGTTTCTCCGACCTTGTCCTTTTGACACCCGGCAAGGGTTGCTCCCCAAGAGGAATCATGTCCAGTAGCCTGATCCAAGGGATGATAACCGGTTCATTGACACGGAAAATTGACATAGAATGAAAGGACTTGGAAAGCAGGTGCTAGTGATGCGAACCGTCAAGGAACTCTACGACCTTCAGCTTCTGGACTGGGAAATCCAGAAGCTGGAGGAGGAGCTGTCCGAGGTACAGGCTCGCATTTCTGACGACTCAAAGAGAATCCAGGCACACCAGAGGCTGTCCGCCCTTGAAAATAAGCTTGGAGAACTCGGACCGGCCAGACGCCAGTCTGAGAGAGCAGTCCAGGAGATCGAACAGCGTATTTCCAACCTAGACAACAGGATGTACGACGGCAGCGTGACCAATCCGAGAGAGTTCGAGGCCCTCCAGGAGGAGCGCGCGAACCAGGTCCGCAACCAGGGGGACGAGGAGGACCGACTGCTCGAGTTCATGGTAGAGATCGAAGAAACAGAAGAAGTACGAGACCAGGCCAGGGCCGTGTTCGAACAGGTCGACGCAGAGCGGAGACGCGAACTGGGCATGCTGACAACGCGCCAGGAGGAGTTGTCCTCGGAGGTGCCGGTGCTACACGATCAGCGACAGGAGATTTCCGCCGAGTATGCTCCCAACATCATGGCAGTGTACGAGACAGTCAGGCGGAACCGCGGAGGTCAAGGGGCGGCCCTTGTCGACCAGCGAGGCATGTGCGAGGGTTGCCGCCTGACGATTCCGAACGCGGAACTCAGCCGAGCCCGCTCCAGCGAGGGCATCGTGCAGTGCGGAAGCTGCACGAGAATTCTAATCTATGGCTAATTCGAGGACCGGCAAAAAGAGTTGAGAGCGCTAGGATACTTCAGAGTTGACGCGATTTCGCAGGTCGAAGGCCGCCTAAAGACACTGGCCGACTTCCACAACGAATTCGAAACTTACTGCGACCTCTACCTGCATCAGCCAGTGAGGACGTTCGGCGACCTGAATGCAGGGGGCGACGGCGTCTACCCGCAGTACGTCGAACTGGTCGACTACATCGAGAAGTCGGGGTCGAACTTCCTGGTTGCAATACCCGATTCCAGCCACCTGGGAAGTGACATCGAAACGGTTACGCGCTCGTTCCTCGAGATCGAGAGCGCCGGGGCGAAGGTCTCATGCCAGGACGAGGACATGCCTGACCCGCTGCAGAACGCTCTATCTGTGTTGGGAGTATCAGGAGTATCCCGGGCCCGCAGCGGCAAGATCAGGGAGTCGATGCAAGAGCAGGCAATGTGGGGGAAGGGACTCGGACGTCCGCCGTTTGGGTACAGGTACAACGAGGACGGTGACTACGAAGTAATCAGGGACGAAGCCGCCGTCGTGGAGCTGATCTACCGGCTATACACGCGGGACCGGATGGGAATGCGCCTGATCGTCCAGCACCTGAACGAGCGAGGAATCACGACGCGGAGAGGCGGTCGGTGGAGCGTGGTGAGCATCCGTGACATCCTCAAGAACCCGGTGTACATCGGAACTTACACGCGGTTCGGCTTGAGACTACCCAGCAGCCATGAAAAGATCATCGATGCCGCGACCTTCAGGGCTGCCCGAGACATCGTGGAGAGCCGGCGCCCTCGAGGCAGGGTGTCCAGGGCTGAACCCTACCTGCTGTCAGGCATCGCATTTTGCGACTACTGCGGCAACAAGATGATGGGGGTCACCCGTCATCAGCGCTGGACAAACAAGAACGGCGACCGCAACCGCAAGACGTACCGTTACTACCAGTGCCAGTCGCGCAACAACCAGAGCGTGTGCGGATACCACACGTGGCGTGAGGCCGATCTGGAGGGGGCCGTGCTCGCGCAGATTCCCATGGCTATCAAGGCAAAGGAGATGGACAGGCTGGACGCGAGCAGTCGGAACGGTGATGTTGAGGAGCCGTTGAAGGCGATCTGGGAGGAGAGGGTCAAGAACGCGGAACGGCGCTTCCTGCAGGCCATGCGCAAGACCGCTTCCGGCGGAGCCGACACTGACCACCTCGAGGAGGCGCTTAGCGAGCTCGACGACGCTCGAAAGGGTGCCCAGAGGTCTGAGTCATCGGTAGACGTCGACGACATACTCAGAAAGTGGGAAGAGTTAAGCTTCGTCGATAAGCGGGATTTCCTGATAACACACGTCGCCAAGGTCGAAGTGGCCGACCATATGGCGAGGGTCATCGTCTGACCGGAGAAGACGCTTGGCTCTTGCGCTAATTCCATCGGCATACGAATCGCTCTTCAGACCACTTCTGTTCAAGCTGCCGCCCGAGCAGGCGCAACATCTGGCTGATCAAACTCTACGGGCCTGGCCACTATGGAGAGGCCTTTCAACATTCAGCGCTGTCGACCGTCCCGAACTCGCCACGTCGGTCGGAGGACTGGAGATCGCCAACCCTGTCGGGCTGGCCGCAGGGTACGACAAGAACTGCAAGCTGACACCAGGACTGTCCAGCCTGGGCTTCGGATACGTGACGTGCGGAACTGTCACAATGGACCCGAGGCCCGGCAATCCCGGAGTGCGACTCCTTCGAGATCCCAGAAACTTCGCGCTGATTAACGCACTTGGATTCCCAGGTGACGGCCTTGAGGCCGTGGCTGAGAACCTGTCCAGAGACAGGCAGTTGGTCGGCAACACGCCCATCATTGTGAGCATCTCAGGGACGGAGATCGACGATATAGTGACGTGTCATCGTCGGCTGGAACCACTGGTGGACGCCGTCGAGGTCAACATAAGCTCACCGAACACGGCTGGACTCAGGGTATTTCACGATACGGGAATACTGCAGGAGCTGTTGGACGCGATAAGCGAGCAACGCTCACGGCCGGTGTTCGTCAAGATGCCGCCGTTCCCCGATAGGGATGGCGATGCCGAGCACCACGACCTGATCTTAGCTCTTGCGGAGGTGTGCGTATCATCCGGAGTTGAGGGGCTGACCGTCGCCAACACGCAGCCTGTCGCAGATTCAAGACTGGGCGTAGGTTCCGGCGGTCTCAGCGGGAAGCCCATCTACTGGCAGATGCTCAGAATGGTGTCCGAAGTACGAGGTGTCATTGGCGATTCTGCCGCAATCAATGCGTGCGGCGGAGTCTTCACGGCCGAGGACGCGTGGCGAGCGCTCTCTGCGGGCGCTGACACCGTCCAATTGCTCACAGGGATGGTGTACAGGGGGCCAGGGGTCGCGCGAAACATCGCACGAGGTCTCTCACGCCTGGTGTCCCTGCACGGGCTGAACTCGATTAGAGACCTGCGCTCCCATGCTGTCTCGGAGACCTAGGGGATTTGGCACGAATCAGGGCTCTTGCACTTGACCTCGATGGGACCGTCTTAGGAGCAGACGAACGCTTCTCGCCGGCCGTTGCCGAAGCAGTCCGAACGGCCGCGGACGTGGTCCACGTCTCCCTGGTGACCGGGCGGGAGTCCGACTCCCTATTGCCCTTTGCCCAAGAGCTCGGCCTGACCGCACCTCAGGTCGGGAACAACGGAGCGTTGATTCTCGACCCAGTATCGGGCGAGGCGATATGGAGCAACTCGATGCCCATAGAGACTGCGATGCTGGCCGTACGACCGATCGTCGAAGCCGGTCACATGTTCATGGCGAGTCACGAGACAGAAGTCATACGGGACGCAAGTCAGTTGGACCGCCCTGAGTTAACCTGGATTACGGCGTTCGACCTGACTTATGAAGAAGCCGACAGCCTGGTCGCCGGGACATCACAGTATGATGGTCTGGACGCGGTGAAGGCGTACCTTCCCTACAACGAATTATGGGCCGTCAACTTCACGCGGAGTGGGGTCAACAAGGGAACGGGACTGAAGACGTTGTGCGAACTGATCTGCGTCCAGCCTTCGGAGGTCGCAGCGGTTGGGGACAGCTTCAATGATCTTCCCATGTTCCAGGTGGCAGGACTGCCGATTGCGATGGGCGGGGCTCCGCCTGAACTGCTAGAACTGGCCCGCCACACGGTCGGATCTGTCGAGCAGGACGGGCTTGTAGAGGCGATCGATCGCCACGTGCTGCCCGCCTCTTAGGCAGCCTCCATCTCTTTAAGATCTGAGCCTTTGCTATGCTATAATCTCGCGTGGCCTCGGAGAGGTGGCCGAGTGGTTTAAGGCGCTGGTCTCGAAAACCAGTATGGGAGCAATTCCATCGTGGGTTCGAATCCCACCCTCTCCGCCAGCACGTGGAGCAGATCGCTCAACGCGGAGAGGTGCTAGAGTGGCCGAATAGGCGCGACTGGAAATCGCGTGTCGTCTGTAGAAGGCGACCGTGGGTTCGAATCCCACCCTCTCCGCCACCTTCACAAGACCGTGCTTAGTTGGGCACCATCCCGATAAGGCTCGCTCCTCATCCTTGCCACAGATGATTCGCGACCCTATGTCCCCGCGTTTCGGGGCCTCATAGGAGTCCCTGGCGTGCATTTAGCTGAGGGCGTGGGGTTGCTTCACTGGACAATTGGTGTAGAATACCTGCCGCGAAATGGAAACGTCTGAGCTAAAATATTGGATCGCGTTTAGTCGCGTGTCCCGAGTCGGCCGAGCGAGGCTGGCGCTGCTAGAAGGCAGCTTTGGCTCGCTGGCGAGCGCGTGGACGGCCAGCTCTGCGCAGCTGCAGCAGGCGGGACTAGACAGGGGCACAGCGCAGCACGTAGCTGAGACACGTGGCAAGATCGACCCGGATGCGGAATTGGAGCGGGTGCTGCAGTCCGGAGTCACCGTCCTGACGTGGCACGACGAGGACTACCCTCCTCGGCTGAAGGAGATTTACGACAAACCTCCGGTACTTTACGTCAAGGGTGAACTCGATCCCTCGGACGAGAGGTCGGTCGCTGTGGTAGGCACGCGCAGGCCCACAGCCTATGGGAGAGAGACGGCACGGCAGCTCACGTCGGACCTGGCCCGAAGTGGTGTGACCATAATCAGCGGCCTGGCGAGGGGCATCGACGGCGTCGTACATCGTGCAGCACTGGAGGCGGGAGCTCGAACGATTGCGGTGCTGGGAAGCGGCGTCGACGTAATGTACCCGCGCGAGCACGGCAACTTGGCTGAGCAGATAGCCCAGAGCGGCGCAGTTATATCGGAGCACCCATTAGGGGCCCGACCGGATGCCCAGAACTTCCCCAGACGAAACCGGATCATAAGTGGAATGACACTGGGGACCCTGGTAATCGAAGCCCCTGAAGGAAGCGGGGCGCTGCTGACCGCCAGGCACGCGCTCGAACAGAACCGGGAGGTGTTCTCCGTTCCAGGCAGCATACTGTCTCCCGGCTCTCGGGGTGGCAACCAACTAATTCGGGACTCCGGTGCGAAACTAGTCACAAGCGCCGACGACGTCATGGAAGAACTGAACCTGTCAGCCGTTGAGCAACAGCTGGAGCTGGCTGCATTCTTCCCGGAGGATGAGGCCCAGGCGGCGGTCCTGAAGTTCGTGACATTCGATCCGACCCACATAGACGAAATAACCAGAAACTCCGCCCTTGCCGCCTCGACAGTGGGTGGCGCCCTAACTATGATGGAATTGAGGGGACTCGTTCGACAGGTGGGTGGAATGAACTACGTCCGGCTGCGGGAGACCGCGGCAGAGTACCAGTCAGTGTAGGGAAAATGGCAAAAGACCTAGTCATAGTAGAGTCGCCTGCAAAGGCAAGAACCGTCCAGAGATTCCTCGGCAACAAGTACGTCGCCAAGGCCTCCATGGGGCACGTCCGAGACCTTCCAAAGAAGGACATGGGCGTCGAGATTGACGACCGGAGCTTCGAGCCCACGTACCGTGTCGTGAACGGCAAGGGCAAGATCATCTCGGAACTCTCCAAGGAGGCGAAGCAGGCTGACACCGTGTACCTGGCCACCGACCCGGACAGGGAGGGTGAGGCGATCTCGTGGCACCTGATGGAGGCCGCCAAGATCCCCGCTGACAAGGCCAAGCGTGTCGTGTTCCATGAGATAACAAGGGACGCGATAACCGAGGCGTTCGACAACCCACGGGAGTTGGACCACTCGCTGATAGATGCGCAGCAGGCGCGTCGCGTTCTGGACAGGATCGTAGGGTACAAACTCAGTCCACTGTTGTGGTCGAAGGTCCGGAGAGGCCTCTCGGCGGGCCGTGTGCAATCGGTAGCACTCCGACTGATCGTAGATCGCGAGGCTGAGGTCGACGCGTTCGTACCAGTCGAATACTGGACGATTGATGCAACGCTTTCAAAGCGTCCACGACAGGACTCCAGGAACGTTTTCAAAGCGCGGCTACACTCCGTAAAGGGCACGAGGGGCCGGGTTGATATTCCGGACCAGGCGACCAGCGACCAGATAGTGCTGGACATTCGCGGAGCGGACTACGCAGTAACAAACGTCCGAGTCCGCGAGACCAGGAGCCGACCGGCTCCCCCATTCATCACCAGCACGCTTCAACAGGAGGCATCACGAAAGCTCCGATTCAGCACCCGCCGGACCATGTCGGTAGCCCAGCAGCTATATGAAGGACTATCGATAGGGAACGAAGGTGACGTCGGACTGATCACGTATATGCGGACGGACTCAACCAACGTGGCATCACAGGCGCTGCAGGAGACTTCGGAGCTAATCAGGCGCAAGTACGGGCCCGAGTACGCGCCGTCCAAGCCCCGGACCTACACTCGCAGGGTTAAGGGGGCGCAGGAGGCCCACGAGGCGATCAGACCGACGTCGGTGATGCGTGAGCCCGAGTCCATACGCAGGTTCCTGACCAACGACCAGGCACGGCTCTACGACCTCATCTGGAAACGAATGGTAGCGAGCCAGATGTCGGATGCGCTGTTCGACTCCACGTCGGTGTCGATTAGCGCCACGGGCACCCCGTCGGGCAAGGAGTACGAGCTTCGTGCTAACGGGTCCATTATGAAGTTCGCCGGGTTCCGGGCGGTGTACATGGAAGGCAGGGACGACGTAGACGATGATGACACGGACCATCCTCCCATTCCCGAGCTAGCAACCGGAGAGGCGCTGGACTGCCTTGGTATCGGGCCCGAACAGCACTTCACCAAGCCGCCGCCGAGGTTTACTGACGCGTCACTGGTGAAGGCACTCGAGGAAGAGGGCATCGGCAGACCAAGCACGTATGCCACGATCATCTCCACGCTGGAGCTGCGTGACTACGTGACCAGAGAGGGTTCGAGATTCGTGCCCACCAACTTGGGCAAAGCCGTTACGGGCCTGCTGGTACAGAACTTCACCGACGTGATGGACGTGGGATTCACCGCCGGCATGGAAGAGAAGCTGGACGACATCGCCGAGGGCGAGCAGCAGTGGACTCCCGTAATAGGCCAGTTCTACGACCCGTTCGAGCAGGCCATCGCGAAGGCCATGAAAGAGGCCGACCGCGTACCCCGTGAGATGCTGGAAGAGCCAACCGGTGAGATGTGCGAGGAGTGCGGGAAAGAGCTCGTCATCAAGAGCGGGAGATTCGGAAGGTTCATGGCCTGCACCGGCTACCCCGACTGCAAGAACACCCGACCAGTTGAAACTCCCGAGGAGCGCGCCGTACGTGAGCGGGTCAGCGAGGACGTCGACGAACTGTGTGACAAGTGCGAGAGGCGAATGATCGTCAGGAACTCGCAGAACGGTCGGTTCCTCGGCTGCACCGGATATCCTGAGTGCAAGAACGCCAAACCTTTGCGCGTGGGCGTCGCCTGCGAGAAGTGCGGCAGCGACATGATCGAGCGCAAGCAGAAGGGGCGCAACGGCAGGATTTTCTACGGATGTATCAACTACCCGGACTGCAAGCACACGGTCAACCCGATGCCCCAGCCGTGCCCTGGCTGCGGCAAGCTGCTCGTGTCACAGGGACGTAACCGCCGGAACGCACGCTGCCTGGACGATACGTGCGGTTTCACCGGACCAGCACCGAGATTCGAGCCAGAAGCGGCCTAGAAATGGAAGCGCAGGAATGGCGTGAGACCATGAGCCGATTCCGCGACCACCTCGTCGCGGAGCGCGGCCTCGCCGATCTTACGATCCGCAACTATCTCTCCGATCTCGAACCCCTGCGTGACTTCATGAACAACCATGGAGTTGTCTCGTTCGCTGACCTGGACAGGCGGACCGTGCGCGGGTATCTCTCTTGGCTTCACGAGCTTGGCTACGTGCGTCCCAGCATCGCCCGCAAGTTGAGCGCGCTTCGAACACTATTCAGGTGGCTCAACCGGGTGGGCATCGCGGAGCACGATCCACTGCCACCTCGCGGGACGTTCAAGGTTGACTCTCGCCTTCCCCGGTTCCTGTCCCAGGATGAAGCGTCCGAGTTGATGGACGCGCCGGACCCGACCACGCCCAAAGGCATACGAGACCGGGCACTGCTGGAGCTCGTGTACGCCGCCGGACTTAGGGTGAGTGAGGTCAACGGCCTCAACGTCGAAAACGTAAACCTTGCTACCAGAGAGGTTCGGGTAGTCGGCAAAGGATCGAAGGAGCGCATCGCCCTCATTGGTGAATCGGCGAGGGATTCGCTCAGCATGTACATGTCCGAGGTTCGGCCCGAAGTCGCATCAGCGGACGCAGGCGGTGCTCTCTTCGTTAACCGTTATGGTAATCGTCTCAGCCAGCGCAGCATCCAGAAGGCTGTGCGGAGCTACGCCGCTCACAGCGGCCTTGGTACGCAGGTACACACGCACACACTGCGTCACTCATTCGCCACCCATCTTCTCGAGGGCGGCGCCGACCTCCGAGTCGTGCAGGAGTTGCTGGGCCATGCAAGCCCGGCGACGACGCAGGTGTATACACACATCACGAAGACCGAGGCCCGCAAGGCGTACATGGAGGCGCACCCTCGCGCAGGCGCCGGGAGCGGTGCCGATTGAAGGTCCTCGCAATTAACGGCCCTAACCTGAACAACCTCGGACGCCGTGACGCAAATCACTACGGTGTGGAGACGCTCGCGCAGATCGAGGACGTACTCCGTGAACGCGGATCCGAGCTTGGCGTCGATATAGAGTTCTTCCAGTCCAACCACGAGGGAGATATCGTCGACTTCATCCAGAGGTCGACCGATGGGGCGGATGGGATCGTGATCAACGCTGGTGCGCTCACTCACTACGGACTGTCTATGAGAGACGCGCTGACAGACTCGCGGCTGCCCATCGTCGAGGTCCACCTGTCCAACATTCATGCCCGGGATGAGTTCAGGCGCCACTCAGTGATCGCTGACATCGCCGTCGGACAGATTGCAGGACTAGGTTGGCGGGGCTACACATACGCGCTCGACTTCCTCACATCTCATCTCGGCGAGTAGTCGTGACTGACCGCACATCCCACAGACTATCCAAGCTCAGGAAGCACATGGCTGAGGAAGAGCTGGATGCATTCCTGGTCTCTTCTCCCGCGAATCGTCGCTACCTTTCGGGGTTCACAGGTTCCAACGGCTACCTCGTCATTACCGACAGTGAGGCCATCCTGGCCACTGACTTCAGGTACATCGAGCAGGCCCAAGCGGAGTCGCCGGGTTTCGAGGTGAACCATATCAGGGGAGGAGAGCCCTGGTTCCCGGGTCTGGTCGATCAGCTTGACTTGAGCACGGTCGGCTTCGAGGCAGACGATATGACCGTAACTGCCTTCAGCCGTTTAAGAGAGACGGTTGAAGAGGCTGAAACGGATGTAGACTTCGTAAAGACTGCCGGGGTGACCGAGTGGATCAGGGCAGTCAAGGACGACGACGAAATCGAGTCGCTCGACCATGCGGTACAGATAGCCGATCAGGCCATGGCCAAGATACAGAGAGAGATTCGCGTTGGCATGACGGAGAGAGAGGTCGCCTGGGAGCTACATAAGGAGATGCGCAGACTGGGGGCAGAGGGGCCGTCATTCGACACGATTGTCGCAGTCGGTCCGAACGCTGCCCTGCCCCACCACCGCGCTGACGACACTGTCGTGCGTGAGGGCGAACCAATCGTCATCGACATGGGCGCCAACTACCGGGGCTACTGCAGCGACCTGACCCGGACGTTCGTGCTTGGGGAACAGGACGACACGTTCCGGCACATCTATGGTATCGTTTTGCAGGCGCAGATGGCCGCGATCGAGGCGGCAAGGCCGGGGATGACCGGCAAGGAGATCGACTCCGTAGCGCGCGAGGTTATCACGGGCGTCGGGTACGGTGACGAGTTCGGTCACGGGCTTGGGCACGGTGTCGGATTGGTCATTCACGAACGACCGATGGTGGAGCCGAGGTCGCAAGATGTCGTCGATAACGGCATGGTGTTCACCATAGAGCCGGGCATATACATCTCAGGCTGGGGCGGCATCAGGATCGAGGACATTGTGGTTATGGAAGATGGCAAAGCTCGTCCGCTGACCAGATCGCCCAAGTGAGACCTCTTGGTGCGGCACCCAGGCCCAGCTAGGTTCTACAGGAGCTAGGTAGATGACTATCGGATACGGAGACCTCAGAAAAGGGATGGCCATCGAGTTGGATGGAGTCCCATACCTCGTGGTCGACTACGATCGGAGCAAGATGCAGCAGCGCGCTCCGACGATGAGGATAAGGTTCAAGGACATCCGCAGCGGTCGGGTGCTCGACAGGAGCTTCTCCGGTTACGACGTCAAGCTGACCCCTGCGGATGTGGAGCGCCGGTCGGCACAGTACATCTACGATGAAGACGACCTGTGCTACTTCATGGACACCGACACCTACGACCAGTTCCCACTGGGTAGGAACGACATCTCCGAGGAGTTGAACTACCTCAAGGAGGGGATGACGATCGACCTGGTGTTTTACCAGGGCAATCCGATTGCGATCGACATGCCACTCACAGTCGACCTGGTCGTTGCGGACTCGCCTCCCGGCCTGAAGGGCGACACCGCGACTGGTGCCACAAAGCCGGCTACATTGGAGACAGGCCTTCTGATACAGGTCCCCCTCTTCGTCAATGAGGGGGAGACCGTCAAGGTGGACACGAGATCAGGAAGCTACCTGTCGAGAGTCTGACATGGCGCTGATCTACGGCGTGTCGCAGGTCACTTCTTACCTGAGGGACCTGCTCTCTTACGACGAAATCCTCAGCGACGTCTGGATCGAAGGCGAAGTTGCGAACCTGCGACGGCCCGGTTCAGGGCACTCTTACTTCACCCTCCGAGACGGCAACAGCTCACTTCGCTGTGTCCTATTTCGAAACTCACGTGGAGCGACTCATCTCCAGGATGGCGCGGCCGTTGTAGCACACGGAAGAGTGACGCTGTACGAGGTGCGGGGTGACCTGCAGCTCGTCGCTGACGTAATCCAGCCCGAAGGCGTGGGCGAGCTTCAACTCCGACTGGAGCAGCTAAAGGCCCAACTGGAACGCGAAGGTCTGTTTGAGGAGTCTCGCAAGCGGCCGCTGCCCTTCTTCCCCAAGCGTATTGGAGTCGTGACGTCGCCTACGGGGGCGGTCTGGCAGGACATTCGCACCGTCGTAAGCAGGCGGTTCCCCATGGTTGAGTTGGCCCTGGCTCCGGCCATGGTACAGGGAGACGCTGCTGCTGGGACCATCGTCGAGGGGCTGGAGGCGCTGAACGACGAGCCAGACATAGACGTCATCATAGTCGCGAGGGGCGGCGGTTCCCTGGAAGACCTGTGGCCGTTCAACGAGGAGGTCGTTGCCAGGGCAGTGTTCTCAAGCCGGGTCCCGGTGGTGAGCGCGGTGGGGCACGAGACCGACTTCACTGTGTGCGACCTCGTGGCGGACGTAAGGGCGCCGACTCCCTCCGCTGCTGCCGAAATGGTTGTGCCTGACAGTATGGAGCTTATTCAAAGGTTGTCGGCTTCTGTCCACCGGGTCGAGAGCTCGGCAACGCAGCAGGTAGGCGTCGCTACAGGTGATGTGGGGCTGCTGTGGACGAGGCTCGGTCGCGCGGTGCCGGAAGTTGACCAGCTCAGGCTCAGAGTCGATGACCAGCTCGATGCGGCAAGGACACTCCTGACTCACAGAGTCGAGATTTCGCGAGGTCAAGTAGACAGGCTTGGAACCGCGCTGCGGACCCTGTCTCCGCAGGACACTTTGAGGCGCGGCTACTCGATAGTAGTTGATCGAAAAACAGGGGCTGTAGTGTCCGCGGCACGCGAAACCCAGCTGGGCAGCACTCTGGACATTACACTCAATGAGGGTACAATTGCGGCAAAAGTGGAGGAAGTGTCGACCGGTCCTGTAGAACCCTAGCCCCCGCAGGAGGAGATCATGGTCTATTCCACCGACATGTACCCGGTCCAGTTGGACGTTGACTATCCGGAGGAGAGTCGAAACAGGCTCACAACACTAGTACGGCTGATACTAGTAATTCCAATTGCATTAATTATCTGGCTTGTCTCTTTTTCACTGGCCTCCGAAACAGCGTCAACAGATACTGCTGGGTTCGACGACCCTGATGCAATGTTGTGGGCGATGCCAATTTGGATTCTCCTATCTTTGCCGTTTGTCGCTATGGCAGGAACATTCCTGATCGCGTTCGGGATGAGTTTGGCCACCGCATTGATGATTCTGTTCCGCAAGAAGTACCCCCGCTGGTGGTTCGACTTCCAACTGGAACTCCACCGGTTTTCAATGCGGATCGGTGCGTACGTGGGGCTGCTGCGTGATGAGTACCCATCGACCGACGAAGAGCAGGCGGTGCATCTCCAAATTGCTTACCCTGACGCCGAGAGTCAACTGAACAGGGTGATGCCCCTCATCAAGTGGATTCTGGCCATACCGCATTTTATTGTGCTCTACCTGCTCTGGATATTGGCTATTGTCGCCATTATTGTTGCGTGGTTTTCAATATTGATCGTCGGCCGTTACCCTCGAGGTATGTTCGACTTTGTGGTGGGTGTCAACCGATGGACCCTCCGAGTGGCCGGATACGCCTTTATTCTGTCCACCGACAGGTATCCGCCATTCAGGTTGAGCGAGTAAACGCCACGGAGTGTTGCATGTCGTCAAGCGGAAACGAGAGTGGAACCAAGGCGATCGAGGACCTCACATTCGAGGAGGCCCTGGAGCAATTGGACGAAACGGTGAACGCCCTGGAGTCCGGCTCGCTCACCCTCGCCCAATCGATGACTATGTATGAGCGGGGAATGAAGCTGGCGCGGGTCTGCAACGAGATGCTGACGTCTGCAGAAATGAAGATCACCCGAATACGGACCGCGTATGGCGAGCAGATGAGGATGGTCGACGGCGATGAGCACACGGAAGTCGACGGGTAGTGTTAAAGGGCGACTTCCACATGCACACGCACTACTCTTATGACTCGGACATGAGTCCGGAGACATTGGTGGCGCGGTGCCTGAAGGTAGGACTGAACTGTATAGCGGTTACTGACCATAACACCGCTGAAGGGGCTTTCGTGGTGAGGGACATAGCGCCATTTATGGTCATCATCGGTGAAGAGGTGGGTACGGCTGAGGGAGAGGTCACCGGCCTGTTCCTGCAGGAGACGATTCCCCGAGGTCTGACGCCGCTCGAGACAGTCAAGAGGATCAAGGAGCAGGGCGGACTCGTAAGCCTCCCCCACCCGTTCGACAGGTTTAGAGGCGAGGTGATAACACGGAGCGGTATAGAAGACGTGCTGCCCTATGTCGACATCGTCGAGGTGTTCAACTCGCGCAACAACATGGACGCTGACAACCGGAAGGCCCACGAGTTCGCTCAGGAGCACGGGCTGCTGACATCAGGAGTAAGCGACTCCCATACTCCTATCGAACTGGGTAGGACCTACGTGATCATGCCCGAGTTTGACGGTACCCCTGAGGGGTTCAAGGAGGCGCTTGCCCAGGGGACCATCCACGGCCGGAAGATGAACCCGCTGATTCACGCCGTAACATCACTTACCAAGATCAAGAAACGGCTGTTTGGAAGGCGTTGACGTGGCTGACCGACGGGAGTTCCTTACGTACGTCAATGGGCAGGTCATGCCCTATTCCCAGGCCTTGCCCGAGCTGCAGCGGATCAACACGAGGTCGGCCGGAGGCTACTACGACTCTGCCCGTACGTTCGGTGGAAAGCCTTTCCAACTTCGCAGGCACCTGGAACGGCTGTTTAGCGGACTGAGATATTCGAACATTGACCCGGGCATCACAATCGACGATCTTGAAAAGACGTCAAGAGGCATTGTTGAAGCAAACTTTACGCTGATGGAGGGCGGATTTGGCGACATGGTCGTCACGCAGACCATCACGGTGACGCGTCCAATCGCTGCAGACGACATCCCAAGCGTCGATATCGCGATTTATTGCACGCCACTGGAATTCGGCGGATTCGCAAGGAGCTATATTGACGGGGTCAGGCTCTACACTCCGCACACATACCCCAAGCCGAGCGACGCTGGCGGGGATGGAAAGAGCGGGAGCACTCAAACGCTAGCGCTGATGGTAAATGAGGGCGGCTTCATCACCGAATGCCAGGGCGCGAACTTCATGTTCGTTGTAGACGGCAGGATCAAGCTGCCGGACCGAAGGAACGTACTTCCCGGCGTGAGCATGCACACTGTCCTGGAGCTCGCGGCTGTCCTGGATATAGGAGTGGACGAAGGGCTTTACAGTCCGTCCCTCGTATACGGCGCTGACGAGGCGTTCGTTTCGAGTACCCGCTACTGCATGCTTCCCGTTGCAACGCTGAACGGATATCGATTCGGACGGTCGACTCCGGGCAGCGTCACCGGCAGACTGATGACGGCGTGGAAAGAAATGGTGGGCATGGACTTCGTTCAGCAGGCGCTCGACTCAGTTTCCGGAAACAATTGAGCAGGAGAAGCCCTCGGACGAACTGAACCCACCTGGGAGGACCAGCGATGCTGCCACACGAATTTGACGTAACGGGCAAGACGGTTATCGTCACGGGCGCGGCGCGAGGAATTGGCAAGGGCATCGCAAGGGTGTTTGCTCACTCAGGGGCACGGGTGATGGTCACCGCGCTTACGGACAGGTACCTGCAACCCCTGTCGGACGGGATGAGGGCAGCGGGATATCCGATTCTTGCCATGACCGCGGACGCTACAGACTCGGACGACTGGCAGCGGACAGTCGACTACGCAATGTCTGAATGGGGTCACATCGACGTGTTGATCAACAACCTGGGCGACGCAATTCGAAAGCCGCTTATACCTCCCCCGGGGTCGGAAGGCACGGCCATCAGCGACGACGAATACAGGTTCGTGCTGGACATCAACCTGACCGAAGCATTCAAGGGCTGCCGCGCAGTGGGACCTCACATGATCGAAAGGGGCAGAGGTCGCGTCATCAACATCAGCGGGTTTGCAGCCAGGAAGGGTTCGCCGGAATCGCTGGTGTATTCGACGGCCAAGGCCGGACTGGCCCGCCTGACCCAGACGCTTGCCCTGGAGTGGGCGCCCTATGGCGTTACGGTCAACTGCATCGCACCCGGAATCTTCCCTGATCCCGAAACGGGGGACCCGCAGCAGATCGCAAGGTCACGAGAAAACGCCAAGGATGCAGTGCCACTCGGTCGCGTCGGGGAGCTGCAGGAGGTGGGTTTCCTGGCCCTGTTCCTTGCGTCAGAGGCATCCGCATACATGACCGGGGAGACGCTGTACCTCGACGGTGGACTGAGCCACGCCTAGCTGGCAACCGAGTCGCTAGACTTCTATCACCCCGTTTTCGAGAGAGCCGATGCCTTCAATAGTGATGGTGACGACATCGCCCTCGTTAAGCGTGAACTCAGGTGGAGGAACGATGGCGGTCCCAGTGAGAACAGTTGTCAGGTCTGGCACGAGATTGTGACGTTGAATCCAGTCAGCCAACTCTTCGCAGGTCCGCGCCATCAGGGAAGTCGAGGTCTGGTCAGTCCAAACCTCTTGTCCATCCCGCACGATCGAGCAGGAGATACCGAGGTCCATTGGGTCGAGATCCTCAGCAGTAACGAAGCACGGGCCAATCGCGCAGCACCTGTCGAAGACCTTGGCCTGAGGCAGATACAGCGGGTTCTCACCCTCAATTGACCTGCTGCTCATGTCGTTACCGATCGTGTAGCCGACGACTTCCCCCCTGTAGAGAACGAAGGCCAGTTCAGGTTCGGGAACGCTCCATTCCGAGTCTGACCTGATTCCAACTTCCTCGAACGGACCGACACAGCGGTCCGGCGTCGCTTTCAGGAACACCTCGGGACGGTCGGCTGTGAAGACCTTTGCGTAGACGTCCGGCGTATCGCTCTCGCGCTGTCGCTCCATCTCGCTGGTCTTGTACGTGACCCCCGCGGCCCAAACTTCGGGCGGCTCGAACGGCCTGTCGAGGCGATAGTAGCCATCGCCGTCCCTGGACCGGTCCATGACCTCGCCGAGGTCGAAGCGGTCCGCGCTGCCCGTTTCCAGGACGAGATCAGCAATCTCGTCGACCGAACTCCCAGACAACGAGGCCGCAAGGAGCAGGTCGCTGAGATCCGTTAGATCAGGGTCCAAGCTAGTAAGGTCCATGGCAATAGACTGGTGATTTTCAACGATCAACCTGGCCTCGCCATCGTTCGATATCAGTGTGTAGTAACGCATTTCCGCTTAGCTCAACCTCTTGCCCCGTCTCTCCGTCTGAGAGAGACGTCTTTTGCTCCTCGACAAGGCAATAATACAGCGCGTCGGGCACAGTCGTAACCTTTATAGCCTAAGAGCCCTAACCCATTGTTGAGAAAAGTTGCCTGTCTTTGTCGTTGACACTTTCGGACGTACGTTCATATACTCATCCAAACATTAGGGGACTGGAGGCCGTGACGAACCTCTACGCCACAGCCAGCGATGGAGTCGAAAGCAAGTGAGCGCCAATCTGGGCACTCACTTCCAGACCTACCCTTCTCGCACTGTCCCACTCAGCCCCCTTCCCATCCGCTGCATTTTCGCTGACCTACAATCTCGTAGAACGATGTTTCGCCTGTCTCGAAGTGGCCAGCGGACGGACAACTGCCTTCCGGAGAAGATGACCTCATGACAAGAATAATCTTCGTGACAGGTGGTGTGGTCAGCTCCGTGGGCAAGGGAGTCACCGTCGCCTCCATAGGCCGGATCCTGAAGAGTCGTGGTGTATCGGTCTCGCTGATGAAGTTGGACCCCTACCTGAACGTAGATCCAGGCACGATGTCTCCTTACCAGCACGGCGAGGTATTCGTAACTGAAGATGGCTGCGAGACTGACTTGGACCTGGGTCACTACGAGCGGTTTGTCGATGTGAACCTGACGAGGCTGTCCAACATCACCGCTGGTCAGGTGTACAGCGATGTTATCTCCCGGGAGAGGCGCGGCGAGTTCCTGGGCGGAACGATCCAGGCGATTCCTCATGTGACAGATGCCATCAAGCAGCGCATTCTCGAACTTGCCAATGATTCCAGCGCCGACGTGATCGTGGTCGAGGTGGGAGGCACCGTTGGCGACATAGAGGGCCTGCCATTCCTGGAAGCGATCAGGCAGATGAGGAACGAGGTCGGGCGCGACAACGTGTACTACATACACGTGACATACCTCCCGTACATTTCCTCGACGGACGAACTCAAGACCAAGCCGACGCAGCACTCGGTGCGCGAGCTCCGGAGCATCGGCATTCAGCCTGACGCCATCCTGTGCCGGTCTGACTACGACGTTGAGGAGGACATTAAGAAGAAGATCTCCATTCACTGCGACGTCCCCAACGAGGCCGTGGTAACTCTGCCGACGGTGTCCAGCATTTACGAGGTCCCTCTGATCCTGCAGGACGAGGGACTTGGGGAACTGGTGATGAGCAGCCTCGGCGTGGGTTCTCAGACCGGACCGTCTCCACTCCAGACCAGGCCTGCGTTCCTTGGCTCCGAGCTCAATAACTCCGAGGACAGCCTGTCGGGCTGGCGGACAATGGTCAAGGCTATTCAGGAGCCAAAGGAGACGGTCCGGATCGCAATTGTCGGCAAGTACGTCGAACTTCGCGACTCCTACATTTCAGTTAAAGAGGCGCTGCAGCACGCGAGTCTGTACTACGACAGGGATGTAGACGTTCAATGGGTCAACTCCGAGCAGATAGAGGAGGAAGGACCCAATCGACTGCTGGAGTCGGCGGCTGGCATCGTCGTACCGGGCGGATTCGGGCCCCGCGGTGTCGAGGGAATGATCGAGACCGTCAAGTATGCCCGAAGCCGAAACGTGCCGTACCTCGGTCTCTGCCTGGGCCTGCAGGTGATGGTGGTTGAGATCGCCCGGAATCTCATGGACCTGGAAGACGCCAACTCTACCGAGATGGACCCGGACACACCTCACCCTGTCATCGACCTTATGCAGAGCCAGAAGGACGTCACCGAAATGGGCGGCACCATGAGACTCGGGCTCTACCCCTGCGTTACAGTTCCCGACAGCTGGGCGGAACGGGCGTACAGGATGCAAATGGTCGAAGAGCGGCATCGCCACAGGTGGGAGGTCAACAACAGCTACCGGGAAGGCTTCGAAGAGGTCGGCCTGTGGCCCACAGGAATCTCACCTGATGGGGAACTCGTAGAGATTATGGAGTACGCTCACGCATCGTTCATGGTGGGGACTCAGTTCCATCCTGAGTTCCTGTCGCGGCCTGACAGACCGCACCCGCTGTTCAGGGAGTTCGTGGGAGTCGCGAGAAGCGTCGTGCGTGAGGGAGGCCAAAGACGACTGCCGACACCGTTCTGGACTAGATAGAAGAGATGCTGTGTCAATCTAGTAGGTGCCTCCCTACAGGATCTGAGGTCCCCTCTCCCTCAGGGAGAGGGCTAGAGCCTGCCCCGGACTTGATCCGGGGGTGAGGGTGAAAACATCGCCTACCAAACTGACACAGTCTCGATAGAAGAGCCTTGTTGGTATAACCCATACGTGTATGTTATGATCGATATTGATCCGTTCTTCGATTTCCTCCCACGCCCTCCGGCATAAACCCTTTAACATTGGTGTCGGAGCCCCAAGCGTTCCGCACCCACGTCCAATCGCAAACCGCGACCGTTACCATTACAGACACCGCGACTGGAATTCACATCGCAGATAGTCTGCACATGCCATCCGTTGGAGAAATGAAATGAATCTCTCGGAGTTAATGACCAAGTCCAACGACGAGCTTGCCAACTTGGCCACTGAGTTTGGAGCTAGCGCTAACGGCTCAAACAAGCGTCACGACCTGGTTACACGCGTCGCCAAGGCGGTCGCCGAAAAGACGGGACCGATCACGGCTTCCGGCATTCTGTCCATCGTGAACGATGGCTACGGGTTCCTGAGGCAGGACGCGGGCACCTCCAGCGCAAGCGATGTGTACGTGTCGCAGTCGCAGATCAGGCGATTTGGGCTCAGGACCGGCGACCAGATGTCCGGTCGAGTACGACCTCCAAAGGACGGTGAGCGCTACTTCGGACTGGTACGCGTCGAGGAAGTAAACGGCGTCAAGCCGGACGCGGCTCGCAACCGACCGAAGTTCGAATCTCTAACTCCAATCTTCCCAATTGAGCGACTGAAGCTCGAGACAGCCCCCCGAAACCTCTCCACCCGACTCATCGACCTCCTCGCCCCAATTGGTCGCGGACAGCGCGGCCTGATCGTCTCCCCTCCCAAGGCAGGCAAGACCTCGATCCTGAAGGACATTGCGGCCGGCATCACGGCTAATCATCCGGATGTCCACATCATGGTGGCGCTGATTGGTGAGAGGCCTGAAGAGGTCACTGACATGCGTCGCTCCATCGATGGCGAGGTGTACAGCTCGACGTTCGATGAGCCGGTCGAGGACCACTGCAGGGTCGCTGAGATGGTGCTGGAGCGGGCAAAGCGGCTGGTAGAAGCCGGTACGGACGTGCTGATCCTGCTGGACAGCATCACACGCCTCACGAGGGCCTACAACCTGGCGGTGCCAACCAGTGGACGCACTCTGTCGGGCGGCATGGACCCGGTTGCGCTCTACCCGCCGAAGAAGTTCTTCGGCGCCGCCCGCAACACCGAGGAGGGTGGCAGCATGACCATCCTCGCGGCCTGCTTGGTAGATACCGGCAGCCGCATGGACGACGTGATCTACGAAGAGTTCAAGGGCACTGGAAACATGGAGGTCCACCTGGACCGCCGCCTGGCCGAGCGCAGGATCTACCCTGCTATCGACATCGCGCGAAGCGGCACACGACGTGAGGAGCTGCTGCTGGACGATGGCACGCTCAAGCAGATATGGCTACTGCGCCGCATGGTGTCGATGATCTCTTCGGACGAGAAGTACCCGGGCGAGTCCACCGAGAAGCTGCTGGGACACCTGCGAAAGTCCAGGGGCAACTCGGAGTTCCTGACGAACCTGGGCCGGGACATCTAGTCCGGCTCAGCGAGAGCGAGCCTTCATCCACGCTCTCTGATACTCCTCGACGTACCTTCGGGCCACTTCGCGGTCGTCGTATTCGCGTACCGCCTTTAGTCGGCCTGCTGCTCCATACTCTGCCCTTAGCTGGGGATTGTCCAGAAGCTCTTTTATTGCCTCGGCTAGGGCACCGGCGTCTCTTGGAGGGACCAGCGTGCCGTTGACTCCATCCTCGACGATCTCGGCTACGCCAGGGATGGTGGTCGAGACGATGGGTCTGGACATGGCAGCGGCCTCAATGAGGACGCGGGGTATGCCTTCTGAGTACGAGGGAAGCACTACGATGTCTGAGGTCGCAAGAAGTGCAGGCATGTCCGTTGTGTGACCAACCACTCGCACGCCCCCGCTCTGCTCCCACGTCTTGAGGTCGTTGAACGTGACGGTGGCAGGGTTTTCCGGGTCAGGGGAGCCTGCCAGTGTGAAGACGACATCTGTCCGGTTCTTCACCAACTCAAGAGCAGCTTCCACATACTCGGCAACACCCTTGTCGTATAGAAGTCGGGAAGCCATTGTGACAACAAGGGATTTCTGATCTAGTCCCAGGCTCGCCTTGAGTGCAAGGGAACGCTCTTCCGATACTGCGTCTGTACTGAACTCATCGAGATCAACTCCAACACCGCCCTGAACAACCATCGCCTTATGCCTGAATCTACTGCGTCTATTGAACAGGCGCTGAAGATCGTGTGGGTTCAGCAGCACGAATCTGTCGCTCAGTAGGGCCGTCAGCTTGTAGAAGATCGACAGGACTGCACGAAGTACGGCGCGTTTGCCGCCCCCTTCTCCAAAGGCGTAACCTAGACCCTGGACTCCACTGAACACGACTGGGACCCCGGCCAGTC
Organism: Dehalococcoidia bacterium; assembly: GCA_965116405.1. Classification (GTDB taxonomy): domain Bacteria; phylum Chloroflexota; class Dehalococcoidia; order Lucifugimonadales; family UBA1123; genus VXRN01. The sequence continues at coordinate 2,420,399 of OZ220685.1, read as the reverse complement.
TCGCAGCGATTGCGCCATACACGTTGGGTTTGACCGTGAAGTGTTGAACGACATCAGGCCTCAGACGACGGTAGATTCGGACGAGCCTCACCAGAGAGGCAAACTCGGTGAACGGGTTTAGCGATCTCCGGCTCAACACCCAAGGCACGAACTCTACGCCTAGGCCCTCTATGTCTGGCGCAAATGGGCCTGGAGGGGACACTGCGTACACTTTCAGTCCGGCATCTACGAGCGCCTTCATGATCGGGTTGTGGAATCGGTACAGTGAGTCGTCGGAGTTCGAGACGATGGCGACGGAGGTTGGGAGGTGGTCAGCGGTACCCATGTCCTGACCTGTCAAGACTTGGTGGCAAGTAGTTGATTGAACAGATCTTCCCACTTGTCAATTACGCTTTCGCGGGAGAATTCTGTGAGCACTCGGTTGTATCCTGCCTGACCAAGAGCAAGCCGAGTCTCCCCTGGGAGTTCCATCATCTCTTCCATGGCTTTGGCCAATGCCTCGTGGTCGCCTGGAGGGACAATCAGTCCCGTTTCGCCATCGGAAACGACTTCAGGGACAGCACCAACAGACGTTGCCACGACGGTCTTTGCAGATGCCATCGCTTCTAGTACGACGTTAGGCATGCCCTCCCACGCAGAAGAGAGCACTAGCGCGTCGCTGGCAGCGTATAGGGCGGGCATATCCATCCGCAGTCCAAGCAGGTGAACTCTGGTCTCCATGTCTAGGCGTTGGACCATCGATTGCAGGTCTCTCCTCAGGGGGCCGTCACCCGCGATTGCGAGCTGAGCATTGGCATGGCGTTGAGCCAGAGTTGAGAAGGCGTTCAGCAGATTGGGGTAGTCCTTCGCCTCGTCGAGACGCCCGACGGCAAGCCACAGGAACCGATCGTAGGTCACTCCGACCTGTTCGCGAGTCCGGTCCCTGAAAGGGCGCATGGCGAATCTGGGAACGTCCACGGAGTTTGGGATGACGTGTATTCGAGAGGTCGATGCGATGCGTCTGTGGACAAGATCGGAGGCCAGGTGCTGTGAGAGCACGGTGACGGCATCGGTGAGGCCGTCGGTGATTGCCATGACTCGCTCGCGGAATGGGCCGTCACGCTCGCTGTGTATCGAAGAAACGATCGCTGGCACTCCGGTAAGTCGCCCCGCTACCCGGGCAGTCATGATGCCGTGAAACATGAAGCCAACGATAACGTCAGGTTTGAGGCGTTTGACAGCCATTACCGCACCTAACAGCCCCGCGTACTTCAACATCCCCGACGATGCGTTCAGGGTGACCAACCTGATGTTAGTGCATTGCAGCTCCGAGAGCCAGGAGTCGGGCGAAAATGGCAGATACGACAGTACCGTAACATTCCAGCCTCTTTCGGACAGTTCGACAGCAGTCGCGACCAGTTGGTACTCGGCGCCGCCCCTTTCCAGGCCGCTGATGACGAACATAACGTGCCCGGTCATCAGTCTCCTCTCTGAGAGGGCGAGTTGGAGTTTCCGGTGAGGACTTCCAGGTAGCGGTCTACAGAGGCCTCAGCGGAGAAAGCCGACGCCCTGGCAACGAGTTGGTCGGACGGGATGGGATTGTCCAGAGTGTCGATGATGGCCTCAGCCATCGCACGCCAATCGCCAACGGGCACTAGGCGGCCCCACTTACCGCCTTCGAGGATCTCACTCGGGCCACTGGGACAGTCGGTGCTAACGACCGGGGCCCCACAGGCCATTGCTTGCACAAGCACATTCGGGAAGCCTTCGAAGCGTGAGGAGAGCACGAATGTCTTCGCCCTAGACATGTAAGCGAACGGGTTGACGTCAAATCCGGGAAAGTCCACCTGTCGGGAGATTCCGAGACTTTCGGCCAACTCATTCAGGTTATCTCGCTCGGGACCTTCTCCTAGAATTACCAGTCGCACCGGTCGATATCGGACGATCTCCCCAAACGCTCTTAACAGGGTCGGATGATCTTTCGCAGGTGTCAGGCGACCTGCTGTGAGAACCACGGGCGGACCTTCGGAATCGAACCATGGGTGGTCTACTGGCGCCGCCGACTGCTGAAGCTGATGCGGCCATATGGGGTTGTAGATCGTCGTAATCTTCTTTGAGATGGAGGGAATCGTTCGTTGAAGATCATTTGCAACGCCGTGCGACACGGCCACTATGCCATCAGCCAGCGGGAGCAACAATTTTAGCATACGCAACGTTTGCCTCTGCTTAAATCCGCCTTCTGCCACTTGCTGACTGTATGTGTTCTCCATTCGTGCAATGACTCGGAATTGCCGGCCGAGCAGCAATCTGGCTGCCAGTGCAAGGACACTTGCATGAACCAAAGTGGACAGGAGCACAGCAGGTCGCTCACTCCGAAGATATTGTACGAGTTTCAGAATGCCGGCAGCGGTCCTGTGTGAGTTGAGGTCAATGAGGCGCACCTGTTCAGAAATCTGGCTGAGATATTCGCCCTCGGCCCTGACAAGAACGAGATCGACAGGTATCCCTCGCTCAGAGAGGGCAGTGGAAAGGCCTAGCATGACGCGTTCGGCCCCTCCTCCGCGCATGGTGGGTACAAACAGGGCAATTCTCCGTGGCAGGGATTCAGCCGTTGCCACGGGCAATCGACACCATGGTCTCAACATACCTGGACGGCGAGTGTTCCGAGAGGACTAGCTCGTAGCTTCTGACGCCCATCTGCTTCAGGCGTTCACGGTCACTGATGATACGTTCCATGCAGTCTACCAAGTGGTCAAGATCGTCGGTCCTGAATACGTATCCGTTCTCTCCGGGACGGATGTAGCACTGGGTGCCATTGGAGTCGCTACAGATGACCGGGAGCGAGTGTGACATAGCCTCCAGTGGGGAGACGGCGGCGGTCTCGTTTCGACTTGGGAGCACAAACAGGTCATGCCTAGAGTATTCCTGCTGGACCTCTGAAGATTGCAGATTCTTCTTAATGCGGACTCTGTCGGCAAGTCCAAGTTCCTGACAGAATTCATTTACAGCCTCATACTCACGATCGTGTTCCGAGGTTGAACATTCCCCAATCACTGTCGCTCTAACAGGGTATCTGTCAGACAGTCGGGAGATGGAATAGAGAAAGAGACGATGGTTCTTACGTGGTTCGAACCTTCCCACTGTCATCACATTAATCGCTCCACCACCAAACCACTGCTTATCCTCTGGAGTAGTCTGGGGTTCCATAACGAAGGGAACATACCTTAACGCGGGGAAGGCAGGTCGATAGAGATCTGCCCGCCCTAGTACTGGCGTGATCCACTTAGCCTTCGTGAGCAGGCACATAAGCTGGAGAATGACACTTTTCCAAGCCGCAGACTTACGATGCATCGGTGCTTGATCGTAAAGGATTACGGCTGAGCCAGTGAGACGCGCAATCGCAACCTCGAGAGTCCTTTTGGGATAGATCGGATTCCGCACCACAACCACGTCGGGGGCAAGTTCCTTCATTTGGCGCCATAGCCCAACCAGCGAGGGTACACCTCCTTCTTCAAATTCACTTCCCCGCCTTTTGGCCGCCACTAGGTGCACAGCAGGATAGTGTTCGTCGTAAACATCTTGTACAGACTTCATACTCGACAAGAAAATGGCATCATGGCCATCATCCATCAACGCCTTTGCTGAATAGTGTTGGTTGATGTGGTATCGGGACGCTACCAGTAGGAATCGCAGCCTTGATTTCAAACCCGCTACTCTCTCCCTTCCGCAATAGATGCAATGTTTTCGACATATTTGGCCGGGCTGTGCTGTGAGAGAACCAGATGGTAACTTTGAGCGCCCATCGCCGTGAGCCGGTCACGATCGCTGACTATGCACTCCATACAGTCTATTAAGTCGGCCAGGTTGTCGGTTTCGAAAACATATCCGTTCTCACCGTGCCGGATGTAGCACTGAGTACCATTGGAGTCACTGCAAATTACAGGGAGTGAGTGTGACATGGCCTCTAGTAAGGAAACGGCTGCGGGTTCGTCCCGGCTGGGGAGGACGAAGAGGTCGTGCCGAGCGTATTTGGTTTGAACATCCCAATACGGAAGGTTGGTCTTAAAGTCGACCCTACCACAGAGGCCGAGAGAGCTACGGAGATCTCTCAACTCACGCAACTCGCTCTGGTGTTCCATGGTAGTACACTCCCCGATCACAGTAGCTCGGACAGGGTAGCGGTTCACTAGATGAGCGACGGCCTGCAGGAACATGCGGTGTTGCTTGCGTCCTTGGAACTTGCCGACGGAGATCAGATTGATCTCGCCTTCGTCAAACCACTGCTTTTGTTCCGGGCACGTTTGGGGTTCCATTACAAACGGCACGTACCGCAGTGCACCGAATGCTGGAGGATGAACGCCTGGTGAGCCTAGCACGGGAGTGATCCACCTGGCCCCGGTAAGCCGTGCAAGAGTTGAACGGGCGAGTTTCTGCCGCCAACTTAGCCTACGGTGCATCAAGGTCTGGGTGTAGAACACGACGGGACGGCGCATCAGCTTCGTCAAGGCAAATGAGAGAAAGCCAAGCGCGGTATTGGGGTCACGTACTATCACCACATCCGGGTCTAGTCTTCTCAAAGAATGCCAGAGCTTATGTGGAGACGGAGCGCCAATTCCCAGTCCACGCATGACGGCCGATTCCGGCAGAATAGATGGCTCAAGCGAGTCGTACACTTCGCTCTGACCCTTTGTCAATGCGAGAAAGGTTACCTGGTGCCCAGCGTCGAGAAGGGCCTTTACAGCGTAGTGCTGGTTGGTGTGGTATCGGGGGCCGGTGAAAATGAAGTGCACGTTTGGCCCCTCGACTAAGATGTGCCGCTGGACTTCACGACGTAGTAGAGGTCGGTGACTGAGGACTTGACAATCTCTTCTGGACGATCGGCAAAGAACTCGTCAATTGCCTGCGTCGCTCCCGGCCACGTTGGGTTACGATATTCGTCAAATGCGGCAATGCCTCCAGGAGCTACAAACTCCCACAATAGCACTAACGCGGTCTTGTAGGACTCATAAAAGTCTACGTCGATGTGGAGAAGGGCAATCGGGCCGCCGTCATAGTTCGGCAAGGACTCGTTGAATGTTCCTGGAAAGAATGTGATGTTCTCTGAAATGAAGGTTTGGTCGATGCCGTTGAACCGCAATAGCTGCGCGACCTGCCCCTGTGAATAGCTAAACCAACCAGTCTTTTGAGCATTGGACTTACCATCTTCGGCAGTAGATGGGGGCAGACCTCTGAACGTATCGAAACCCCAAATCTCTCTGGCATGGCCTAGTGACTGGCATATTAGCGAAAACGCGAAGATTGAGCGTCCTGGACCGACGCCACATTCGACGATGCGCCCCTCAACATCCTCGATCTGACCAAATAGCTGTTCAAAGTGGAGCAGTCGAGTCGTGTATTTGATATTCATCTCATAATAATTGAGGTCGAATCCACGAGCACGGGCAAAGCGTATATCCAGACCTAGCACATCCCGGACAAACGTGCGAAGACGCTCTTTCACAGATCTTGGGACCACTTTGCGCATTTGCCTGTACACTCCTCGTCATAGAATCTTCACTCGGGACCAACATGTGTTTGAAAGAGGTCACACACTTCTCGTACGGCCCCATATCCCCCTCGAGCCGAAGTTCGGAATAACGCATAAGGTAAGACTTCGTTGTGAGAGTCCTTTACGACAATAGGTAGGCCCACAGACTTCAGGCAGTCCAGATCGTTGATGTCGTTGCCTACAAAAGCCGTCTTGGACAATGGGATGTCCAACCGTTCAGCAATGCTGTTCAAGACAGCCAATTTGTCTTCAACTCCCTGATGACACTGAATGTTCAGCTTCTTGCACCTCTCGGAGACCACTGGATTGGTCTCGGTGGAGATAACTAAAGAGTGAATACCGAGACGGCCTAGTCTTCGGAGGCCTATAGCATCGCTACGATAGCATGCAACGGCTTCCCTTCCATCTTGAAACACATAGACACGGTTATCAGTGAACACGCCGTCGAAGTCGAATGCAACTAACCTTATCGACTTTAGTAGGACTTCGAGGTCCTCGGATGTCGCCAAGCCTCTTCCTCCGAATTGGGTGAATGAGTGATTAAATCAGGCACTCAATAGCAATTTTTCAAAGTCGTGCTCGGTGTCGATCAGGCGCACCCCGAATCTTTCAAAGTCTGGATATATCAGTTCGGGTAGTTTGTTCACCATATTCACAAAAGAAACTGCCACGCTATCAGGTAAGATCCAGGGTGCCCCAATAAGGGCAGACGACGTATCTCCCAGAACATACTTCAATGTCGACGTGTTTACCAGGAAGAGCAACTCCATAGGAAGCTCCCTAGGAACCTCAACGATTCCGACCTTGTCCCTAAGACCCATGTAGTCCTTGAGCTGTTCCTTGGGGTGGTACTTGACGGCAACCTTGAATCCGAGCCGCGTTGCAACGTTCAATAAAGCATCTACAGCATCCAAATACCCCCCCGGATCGCCGATAAGGCCGTCTGACCTAGAGAGGATAATTGCGACGTCGATGCTGGCCAGTTCTCGCTCATCGCAGTCGAACAAACTGAAGTAGATGCTCGGAAGGTCAGTATCGGAGAGACGCCATAGACAGTCGGGGCTGAGTTTGGCCATATTCAGACTGGCCAGTTGCTTTCTCACTAGTTCAGGGGCGATTAAATGTATCTCGTCGATTACTTCCCTAAGGCCGTTTTTCTTGACAGCTGCCCAGGCCGGCCCGTAGAGCAAACGTCCGGCAATCATTTTCCACTTAGGGTAGCCGTCACTTGCGTCGCCGCCTGTGATGAATTGGTCGTTATAGAAAATCCCACCATCTTCAATTACGACCCTCTTAGTCAGCGGTGAACGCCTTCTAACCTCATACAGGTAAGCCTGGGTACCAATTTCGGTACCCGAAAATGCCCGAATCTCTGTATAACGGGTACGAGCTGCCATCCTCCGATAACGGATGACGCTCTTTGCGAGGCGTACCTTCTCCGCAAGTGGGTTGTTGAAACGTCGCTTCGAGCCAATTGCGCATGTAGCGGAAAAGGGAGAGTCGCTCCAACGATCCAGTGCCTTAAAGATTCCGCCCACGTAGTCTTGACTAGAGGTAAGCAAGATATGGGCATCTGACACGCAGTACTCACCCACAGCCATACCCGCAGCTATCAGGAAATGACGAGGCGTGCCAATCCAGTAGAGTGTGCTTCTTTGGGAATCTGATTCGAGTGCCGACATGTTGTCCTTACAGTGGAACTATACCCTTCTGAGCTTTTCCATCACGGGAAGCTCAGACTCATACACGCGCTTCACCCCGTCGCCGAGGGCTGACTCAATGATCCTGATATCTCGAACCAGGCGTGCCAGCCCGTGCGGTTCAATCGATGCAGCTTGGTCCGTTCCCCACATCGCTCGGTCCAGCGTGATATGGCGCTCAATCATGCATGCACCAAGCGTCAGTGCAGCCAGACTGACTTGAAGGCCAGTCTCATGTCCTGAGTAACCGACCGGGACGTTGAATCGTGAAGAGAGAGTATTGATCATGCGGAGATTGAGTTCGTCATTCCGAGCTGGGTAGCTACTTGTGCAGTGGAGAATCACGAGGGCCTCAGTCCCGAGAACTTTAACGGCGTGGGTTATCTGCTCCATCGTACTCATGCCGGTGGACAGAATGACTGGAACACCTTCTTTCCGAATTCTTGCGAGCAGTTCGTCGTCAGTCAGGGAGGCGGAGGCCACCTTGTAGCAGGGAGGAGAGAACTTAGATAGGAAGTCCACGGATGGAACATCCCAGGGAGACGCGAACCATTGGATACCCTTTTGTGAGCAGTATGAATCAATCTCTCCATAGGCATCCACTCCAAACTCTGTACGACGGCGATAGTCGATGTATGACATCGTTCCCCACGGAGTTTCCCGGGGGACGTCCCATTGATCCCGAGGAACACAGACTTCAGGAGTGCGCTTCTGGAATTTGACGGCGTCGCAGCCTGCGTCCTTGGCCGCGTCGATTAACCTCTTCGCAATCTCAATGTCCCCGTTGTGGTTTATTCCGATCTCACCGACTACAAAGCAGGAGTGGTCGTGACCAATTTGCCTATCTCCGATGACGGTCATCCGAGTCCTCCGTCTATGGTGCTTAAGTCATCTATACGTTGAAGGATCGCTTCACAGAGGATGAAGTCTTCCAGGGTATCTATCTCAAACGAGCTGAAGTAGTCCATCTCGTAAAGTTGAATCTTGCCTCCGAGCCTGTTGTCGAATTCACGGAGGACCCAAGGCTTGAAGACATATATCGACCCGTTCTCCATGAATTCAGGACTCAGATTCTGCCGAAGCTGTCGGTTTCGGTAGTCGTAGTTTTGCGAAACTGGCACCCCATCCTCTGCCCTCCAAATGAACCTGTGGAACCGGCAGACTGATAGGAGAGAATCCGTACCGCTGTCTATGAGAGATTTAATGGCACGGTCAATGTCGTGTCTACGCCTTACTGGTGAAGTGCACTGGAGAAAGACCACGAGGTCAGGGGCGAATGATTCACTATTCTGAAGCTCGTCAAGCACGTGTCGGAGTGCCTTCTCAGAAGATGCACTGTCTCCACTGATTTCGGTGGGACGTTCGATTACCTCCGCGCCATACTGAATTGAGATTGTGGCAATTTCCTCGTCGTCGGTTGAGACGATAGTCCGGCTTACACGTTGGGAGTTCAACGACTGTCGGATAGTGTGTGCGATCAGTGGTTCTCCCAAGAGTGGACGGACGTTTTTGTGTGGAAGTCCCTTGGAACCTCCACGTGCTGGGATAATAGCGACGACGTCCACCAAGGCCTACTTCCTAATCTTGAGTGTCGATTCAGGGCCGTGGTAGTGAGGAGAAGGATGCCCGATGGCCACTAGCGAACTCCCAGTGTATCCAGACCATCGGTAATAGCGGGCGAACGGATACAGAAGGATGTCCTTGGCCAGCCTATAGTCCCGGCGACCACGAGAAGCCTTATACTTTGCCAACAGTTTAGTCACTCTAGAGGCAATCCCGTCTAAGTCTCGCGTCCTACCCTGTTCCTTCTCGCCACTTCTTTGTTCTTTACAAGGTCGAGGTATCTGTTCTTCCCTAAGCACCCGCCTTGCCAATTTGAAGAACTCATTCTCCAAAGGTAGTTTCAGTGAATGCCCCCGAAGTGGTCCAGGTCGAACGCTCGGTGAGTAACCCGCGTTCTTCAGGGCTGTGGAGAGGGCATACTCATTCCAGCGAGTGAGATGGTTAGGGGGTCTGTCCTGCTGACTAGGGCCATACTTCAGCATTATTCTGTTTGGGCTAGGAACCGTGACAATCAGAGTAGCGTTGGGAAATCGATGCCTTACTTCAACTAAGGTGTCAACAGGATTGGGAAGGTGTTCCAGAACTTCGATCATCAGAACAGCTTCCGGTGTTGGCCACTTCTCTGGATACTCGCCCAAAGTACCCTGTGCGACCTCAAATCCTCCCTGAGAAAGCAGATCTATAGGTGCCTCTGCAACGTCTATACCCATGACATGTACAAAACCGGCGTCCTTGAGTGCAGCAAGGAAGGCCCCTGCTCCGCATCCCAAGTCCAATATTGGGTCATCTCTACTGAAACTGTCCTTTACGTACTGGAAAGCCATCTCCTTTGAATCATGACCATTGAAATAGTCTTTCTTCTTGGCTAGTAACCGATTGGCCTCCATAGAAGCAGCGTACGATTTGACTAGTTTAGTATCACAGCCTGAGTAGCTGGAGTCGTAGTCATCAGCCGAATAGCTCATAGGACTAGCATATTGCAGCCCACAGTTTGGACATTCCAACACTGTAAATGCACCAACGCGTTCTACGAAAACTCCATAATGACGCTGTCTACACGCGTAGCATTCAATCTCTGCATTCTCGACCTGCGTTCTATCGCAGGATGTCAGTATTATTCCCTGCATAAAAGATTACCTAGTTGAGATTCCTATACTTTGAGCACCAACTTGCACTCACGACTTGATGAGGACGTCAGTTCACGCTGACCCCATCCATTTGCCGTGTCACTATCACGTTGGGGTCCCTGCTGAGCGCCTGCTGATCGACCATCTCGGTGAATCTGCCTCCCATGGCGTACAGGTAGTCGTAAGTGCCCTGTTCGATGACCCGACCACTGTCCAGTACAAAAATCATGTCGCTGTTCCTAACCGTGGACAGCCGGTGTGCGATGAGGATGAGGGTGGTATTATCCCGAAGCTCGTCGATGTTCCGCTGAATAATTTGCTCTGACTCCGTGTCCAGAGCGCTTGTGCCTTCGTCGAAAATCAGGACTCGCGCGTCCTTGTAGACCTCCCTGGCTATAGAGACCCTCTGGCGCTGACCACCGGATATCTTCATGCCGTTGTCCCCGAGGAGTGTCTCGTAGGCTTGGGGAAGACGCTCGACGAACTCGGCAGCGTGGGCTGTCTTGACGGCCGGCCTGACCTTATTCATTGAGCTATTTGGCTCATCCCACAGGCTCACGTTGTTCTGGACGGTGTCGTTGAAGATCAGGCTCTCCTGGGTGACGTAACCAATTCCCTCGCGGAGCTTTGTCTGATCGACGCGGTCGTACGGGACACCTCCAATGGAAATCTGCCCGGACGTGGGTCGAAGTATTCCTGTGAGAAGCGTGGCAAGGGTGGTCTTGCCCGCGCCAGATGCGCCCACGAAAGCCACCTTTTGCCTGGGTGGAATGACTAGGCTGATGCTGTCCAAAACAGGCGGCGACCCGTCGTACCCGAAAGACACATCGTCGAGGCGGATGGGTTGATCGAAGTCTGGAGAGACGGATTCAGGTTCGAAGATTTCCTCGTTTTCAGACAACTCTTCGTCCAATCCTTCAAACAGTCTGACACTTCCTGAGAAATCCAAGAAACGTTGGAAAGACGACTGAGTCTGCTGGGCGAATGTCGCGGTCCGCCGCAGGATGAGCAGCATGAACAGCATTTCCACGAAGGCCGTGCCAACGATCTCAACATAGTAGAAGAGCAGCGCAGCAATCAGAAGAACAGTCAGCAGGTCAATTCCATTCTTCACTATCGAACCAAGCCGACGCTGATCGTACAGCAGGCTACCCTGTCGATCGATTGCGGATGAAATGGCCCGCCATATACCTCGTGTCGAAGCTGTAGCCTTGAAGTACTTGAAGCCGTTGAGCGTCTGGATCAGGTGGGACTGGAGAAGGGAGTTGTTCTCAGTGTTCTCGACCGATACCCGCTGGACCAGTCGAAACGCAGTCCTCAGTAGGAAATACGCGGGCACTGCGAAGGCCATGAAGGCTATTGCCAGCACCGGATTGACCACCAATGCAAGCACTACGTAGGTGATCGTAAATCCGGCTGCAACCATGGCGCGGGTGCAGAAGTCGAATGCGTTGGTGAGATTGGTAAACTCGACTGTGGCGGCGTTGTTGAAGTAACCGACACCACGCCTGGTGAAGTACTGGTAGTCGGCCTTGAGAAGCTGATCGACCATCCTGGACTTGATGTCGACCATGAGGCCGGCAAGCTGCCTGGCTACGAAGACCTCCTGGATCACCACTAGCACCGTTCTGAGAGCGTAGAGCGCGGTCATGGCGCCGAGTGCGAGGGGGAGCGTGTACTCGATGCCAAGGTAGTCGAAAGTGGACGTGAACATCCGCTGCAGGGGCGCGTCAGAGTCTGCTCCGGCGATAATCGGGAGGAAAAGACCGAGCGTGACGCCCTCCAACGCGGATGCGAGAACGATCAGCGCTAGCCAGACGAACAGCCGCCACCGGAGGGCGGAGTACAGGTATCGAACTACGTAGGCGAAATCCCTCATTTGCTGCCGTGGGGAATCCGGGTTGACCACCGCTGATATGGTAGCATGAACCGTCGGATTGCCTACCACTTTCACTCCCTTCTCTGAGACTTTTCCGAAAATGAAACACGTTGTTACCGGCGGATGCGGCTTTATCGGCTCCCACCTTGTGGGCAGGCTCGTCGAGCTTGGGCACGAGGTGGTTGTGGTCGATGACCTGTCCACCAGCGAGGGCCGCATCGTCAATCCTGAGGCTGAGCTAATCGAGGGGTCTGTTACGGACCTGGAGCTGCTCACATCCGCCATGAAAGGCGCAGACTGCGTGTTCCACACTGCGGCCTGGGCGCGGGTGCCGAGGTCCATCGACGATCCTGTCGGGACTCACGCGGTCAACGTGAACGGCACGCTGAACGTGCTGCAGGCGGCGCGGGAGAACGGTGTCGGAAGGGTCGTGTACTCGTCGTCGTCGAGCGTGTACGGCGACCAGGACACTCACGTGATGCGTGAGAACATGGAGCCGAACCCAAAGTCGCCGTATGCGCTGCACAAGCTCATCGGCGAGCAGTACGGGAGCATGTTCGCGCGGCTGTTCGGGATGAGCGTGGTGTCGCTGCGGTACTTCAACGTGTACGGACCGGGGCAGACGGCGACCGGGGCGTACGTGCTGGTCATCCCACGCTTCATGAGGCTGCGCGACGAGGGAAGGCCGCTGACCATCTACGGGGACGGCGAGCAGACGCGGAGCTACACGCACGTGTCCGACGTGGTGCGGGCAAACGTTCTGGCTGCGACCGAGGAGCTAGCTGTCGGCGAGAATGTGGTGCTGAACATCGGGCCGAACGAGGAGACGTCGGTGAACGAGATCGCCGCGATGATCGGCGGCGAGGTGGAGCACATCATCCCGAACCCGAGGGGTGAGTTCGAGGAGCTGCGCAAGTCCTCGGACCCCTCGAAGGCGAAGTCGGTGCTTGGGTGGGAGCCGAGGGTCGGGTTGGCTGAGGGGATCAGGGCTATCGTCCAGGAGTGAGTGGAGAGGAGTGAGGAGTGAGATTTCACCCTCACCACCGTACCGGGATGGGGCAGGCTCTACACCCTCCCTGAAGGAGAGGGCACGTTCGATGGGCCTCTTCGCAATTGACACTCCAAAATCCTGCCTGATATATTCAAGTGTGCGGCAGATGCGATCAACACAATAACGCGACCTCGCGAGTCGCCTGCCGCGGAAGCACCACAACACAGCAATTGCCCACTGACCATCGAGGTAATTCAACGGCCCGCCAGAGAACGCTCCGGAGGGCCGTACTGTTTGAAGGCACGCCAAAGGCCGCGCGTGCAATGTATGACTCCAGTCTCATGTAGCTGCGACGGGTGGCTATCTGCGCCACCCGCATCGAGTGCGGCCGAGGCCAGCAGGGAGTGAGTGATTTGAAGAAGACAGATTTTGTTGTCCGGTTCGCCGGTGAGGGCGGCGCCGGTGTCGTGACGTCGGCTGAGGGCTTCGCCCAGGCAAACGCCCAGGTGGGATACCACGTGCAGACGTTCTCGACGTTCCCGTCCCAAATCAGGGGCGGCCCGGTTTGGACCCAGACGCGCATTGCCACTGAGGAAGTGCTGAGCTCCGGTGACGAGCTGGACGTACTTGTGGCATTTGATGAGTACGCTTACCAGACTCACAAGGACGAGGTCTCGGACTCCGGGGTCATCATATTCAACTCCGAGGAAATAGATCTCGAGCCGAGCGGCAACAGCTTCGGCATGCCGTTCGACGAGTTGGCCCGCTCAACGGGAAACGCTCGGGCGGCAAACATGATCGTGATGGGTGCGCTCGCTTACCTGGTGAACATAAGGCAGCAGATCCTGGAAGACTTCGTGACCAAGCGTTTCACTCGCGGTCGCCCGAATGATCAGCAGATCATCGAATCGAACCACCAGGCGCTGGCACTCGGTAGAGCTGAAGCCGAGAAGAGTGGCTTTAGTCTCGGAGAACTGGCCGACCCGATTCCTCCCGGAATCGATCAGATATTGATAAACGGCAACCAGGCACTGGGAGTCGGGGCGCTGGCAGCGGGGCTCGACGTCTACGTCGGGTACCCGATTTCGCCGGCCACTTCCCTGCTCGTCTGGCTGGAGAACAACCTCGCAGGGCCGGGCAAGTTCGTATACCAGGCGACGTCGGAGATCGAGTCGATCACGAGCATCGTCGGGGCCGGATTCGCGGGCAAGAAGGCGATGACAGGCACCGCAGGGCCGGGCTTCTCGCTGATGAGCGAGGGACTTGGGCTGGCGTGGATGGCTGAAATCCCGCTGGTCGTAGCTGATATCCAGCGCGGCGGACCTTCCACGGGCCTTCCGACCAAGACGGAGCAATCCGACCTGATGACCGCGATGTACCCGGGCCACGGTGACATTCAGCTCCCGATCATCGCACCGGGCACCGTCGAAGAGTGCTTCTACGCCGGTATCCACGCGCTCAACTGGGCAGAACGGTACCAGGGTCCGGTCGTGATCCTGAGCGAGCATATGCTGTCCGAGCGTAATCAGAACATCCCGAAGCCTGACCTGTCGAAGGTCAATGTAGAGGGCCGAAAGACCTACCAGGGCACGAACGGCTATCACAGGTATGAGAGCTGGGAGCTCTCGCCGATGCCTATTCCTGGTGGACCGGGCTCGTATGTCGCGAACGGATCGGAGCACGACGGCATGGGTGACACTACCCACAGGCCCGAGCGCCACATCCAGATGACCACACGCCGGTTCAGCAAGCTCGACCTGCTGAAAGACGGCACATACGAGCGCGAAAATACTTCGGCCAGCGTCGCTGTGATGCCCTGGGGCGGTTCCAAGGGACCTGCACTTGGAGCGTGGCGTGAGCTGACTGCTCAGGGTGCGGACCTCGGGTGGTACTACACCATGTTCCTCAACCCGCTTCCCGACGGCATGGTAGATGAGCTGCGGAGCAAAGACCTGGTGATCGTTCCAGAACTGAACTTCATGGGTCAATTGTCCGCGCATCTGAGAACACTCGGCATCAACGCTGAGTCCGTCACCCAAATCACCGGACTGCCCTTCAAGACGAAAGACCTGGTGCAAGCCATTACGGAGAAGGCGGGCATCCAACAGAAGGAGAGTGTGCCAGCATGACCTCGAAGAACCCTGAGTACGATTTCAAGTGGTGCCCAGGCTGCGGCGACTTCGGCGTGCGCCGCGCCCTCGAAGGGGCGCTCCAGAGCCGCGTGTCAGAGACCGAGGCGCCGATGGAGAACAACGTGGTCGTGGCCGGCATCGGTTGCTCCGGGAACATGGTTCACATGCTCGAGAGCGATGAGCAGCCCTACGGGTTCCACGGCATCCACGGTCGCTCGCTTCCCATCGCGATGGGCGTGAAGATGGCCCGTCCTGACCTGAACGTGGTGGTCGTGGCCGGAGACGGCGACTTCCTTGGCATCGGCTTCGAGCACATCGCGCCACAGGCGGCCCGCAACCTGAACGTGACCGCGGTTGTCATGGACAACGGCGTGTACGGCCTCACGAAGGGCCAGAGCTCGCCGACGACGGAGCTAGGCGTCGTCACCAGCTCGACGCCGTTCGGAAAGGCCGAAGAGAAGCTCAATCCGTTCCAGATGTACCTGAGCATGGGCGTCTCTTACATAGCTTCCGCTATGTCCAGCCAGGTTCGCCCAATGGCAGCCATGATGTCTGAGGCGATGGAACATCCCGGTTTCGCCATCGTTCACGTCCAGTCACCATGCACCGAATACAACAATACCTATGACCTGCTTAGGGGCAACCGTCGCAAGGGCATCCCCGGGATCGCGTACGATATTCCGGACGATTACGACGAGACCGACACCGAGGCCGCATTCCAGATAGCGTCTGCGCCGGGAGTCCCGCTCGGAGTGGTCTACAAGGATAGCGACCGCCCAACGTTCGACCAGCGCATCGACGAGATTTCCGAAAAGGCCCCTGCCCGGCCGGTGTCGCAACTGTTGGACAGCTTCACGATCTAGGGGAGCGTCCGAAGGCCAAATCGGCTGCCTTCCTGTTTAGTCAGGCGCTAGTAGCGGCGTGTAGTTAGCTCGGCGACGAGCATCTCCAGTGCGAGTTGCTCGTCAATGGGCTTGGTCTTCAGCAGGAGATCGGTCTCCACGAGCCGTTCGTGCATGTACTCCAGGTTTTGCTGGCTTGTGCGTCTCGCCTGCTGGAGCGTCTTGTTCAGCACCCATCCTGATAGCCGGACACGACGACCTATCTGATCCTGCGGCTCTCCCCTGGCGAGAAGGTCGTTGGCCATGAGAAGGAGGCGTATCTGCCTTGCGATCATGGTCATGACGTAGATTGCCGGGCTGCCGTCGTCCATGATGCGTCCAATCAGCCTCAGAGCAACGTCGGACCTGCCGTCGATTACGGCGTCGACGGCCTGGAATATGTTGGCCTCTCGGACGTATGCGACCATCTCCCTGACGTCCTCAGCCGACACAGGTCGATCACCGCAGTAGAGCGCGAGCTTGTGGAGCTCGGAGTCAATCAGCATTGGCTGGCGTCCTACGGCATCCGCCAATACAGCGCAGGCATTTCGGTCGATGCTGACGCCCACCCTACTTGCGCGATTGGCTATCCACCCAGGTAGGTCGCGGTCGGAGGGCATCCTGAACTCGCGAACATCGGACATTGGAGAAAGTCGCCTGAGCATCGGATTATTCCCGGAAAGCCCCCCGTCCACGAAAACGAGGTCGGTGGTAGGCGGCATGGAGCCGAGCTGGTCTGTCAGACCTGACCACTCTCCGAGAGGGTCTCTACCCTCACCAGACGATGAGCCCCTGCGGGACCTGCCCCGTTCAAACCTCAAGAGCAGGTCCTTGACGACGACGGTGCGACGGTCTGTCATGAAGGGCACAGTGAATGCAGCCGCAATCACGGAGTCGGGCGTGAGGTCGTCGGCACGCAAAGTGATCTGATTCACGTCGCGCAGGTCTTCCGGGCCGGCGTTGGCAGTCAACTCGGTCAGAGCCTCCTCGACCCCGACCAGGTCGTCTCCGTAAAGCAACTTGATCAATGTGCTGGCGCCATGGGATGAAACTCGGCTATTCCATTACGCGGAGTGTGGACGGGATGTCCGTCTTCCTCAGCCGGAAGATGGTGAACACCGGAGCAACCGCAACCGCGATTACGCTCAATGCTATAACCGTAACCAGGCTGGCAGGGTTGAACACTATCTGGAGCCCAAGGTCCGGAAATGCGTTCGGCATGAGGACGTTGGCTACCCACTGAAGCATCGCGTAGCCCCCGATCATCCCCAGGACCGTCGCAATTAGGCCAAGCACGGCGCTCTCAGCCATTGCCATGCCCAAAATCGTTCGGGCGGGCAGTCCGTAGGCCAGCATGGTCGCGTGTTCGCGACGCCTCTCGTCCATGTTGATGCTCGCCGTGTTGTACGCGATGAGCAGCGCCAGCAGGACGACGAAGGCCAGTATGAACCCCAGGATGCCGGTGTATTGCTCGAACTGGTCCCGGAAAACCTCGCTTGATGCCGTCGCCCTTTGCACCGAGGCCACACCAGGTAGGCTGAACAACTCCTGCTTGAGCGTGTCTACCTCAACACCTGGTGCTGGCATTGCCATGACGACATTTGTCATGGCGTCCACCCCTAATTCCTCGCAGTGACGGCAGTCTACGTATGTCCCAACCCTCATCGGATTTGCATGTAGGGCGACAACCTCCAATTCAGACTGTGCAAGGCTGAATACGCCATCCCTTGACACCGTGGGATGGCTGAGAGTGACCAAGTCCCCGGGGCCAACTCCGAGGTCGTCCGCGGCCTGTTCGGCGATCACAACGCTGGGACTGGAGACGTCAAGGGAGCCATCCACGATCGTAGGCAGCCAGAGGTCGCTTTCGTAGTCAATGAACTCGACCAAGACCTCAAATGCCTCTTCATCATGCGAGAGTATCCCACCTGTGCGAAACAAGGTTTCGGCCTGACCGGCGCTTGGAGAATCGAGGATGTTCTCAACGAACGGGGAGTCAGTCGGATAGACAGTATCAAATGCAATCTCTACCCGATCCGGTGAGTTGCCGGCAGTTACGTCCCCAACACGTTCGATAGTGTCGATGAATGAATCGAGCATACCCAGTACTGTCACCATTACGGCGACTATCGCGCCTATCGCCAGTGCGGTCAGCAGAGTCCTGCGAGGAGCTCGCGCCACGTTTCTGAAAGGTATCTGCCTTGTCGTCTGCCCCGGGATCCTGACCATTGAGAGTAACTTGGGCATCCCTCCAGACCGCTCCGCGAGGTGGCCGGTCCGGATGGCCTCGATGGGGGCGACTTTTACGCCATTCCAAACGGGAATAGCAGTTGCCAGGAAAGGGACCAGGAAGCCTATAGCCCCAGCGGCAGCGTAAACCCCGAACTGGAACGGTGTCCGCCATGCGGGAAGGGGCAGGAAGTCCGAGAGGTACGCCCCGAGAGCCTCGGCAATGCCGATCCCCATAGCAATACCGAATACTACGCCAAGAAGCGCAACCTGGGCGCTGAATAGCAGTGGTCTGAGCGCGACCAGCCTTGTGGGTACACCCAGTGCCATTGCAATGCCGATTTCCCGCCTCTGGGAGTCCACGATCCGGCTGGTCAGGTTGAAGGCTGCGAAGACCGCGCCTCCGAAGATCGCAATGGCGAGCACGGTGTTGAACTGCCGGTCACCTTCGACATCAGCGATCATGAGCCTGATCGATGGATCGTCCAGTCTACGTGTGACCGTCCCACCAATCTGGCTGAAATGGTTGTTCATCGCGTCGAACAACTCGTCCTCGTCTGCCCCCGGCTCAAGTTTCAGAACGAGGTCGTTGACCCTGCCCTCCATACCCGTAAGTTGCTGGGCGGTTTCGATGGATGTGAAGACCGCAGCAAAGTTGGCATGTGCGAGGATGCCGCCCTCAGGTGTAATCACGAAGAAGTACTCGGGCGCGAGTGATTGCCCAACGTACTCGACTGGAACTGCGCCAGCGAGCAGCGCTGAGCCCTGGGTCGGCAAGTCGTAGAACTTGGCGAAGTTGTGCTCGAGTGTTACGACGTTTGACCCGGCATCTGCATCAACGAGGTTTCTACCTACCTGAGGGTACAGAGAGTTTACGTGGGGACCGCCGTCGGCCAGGTCTACGCCGATGATGCGTCCCGGTACGAGAATCGTCTCCTCGGAGGTCTCAATTGAGACCTGCGTAGGCAGTATCAGGCGTTCTTCGGCCACTGCTACGGCGCCGTTGTCGACCTCTGAGAGGGCATCAAGGAGAGACCCGCGATCAACGAGATTACCCTCGCTCAGTGCGACGCGCAGGTCGAACGTGTTGACCGCCGCGTAACTGGCGTCGTTGGAAAGACCGCGCCAGTCGTTCATGCTTCGCAGTCCAGAGAACAGACCGGTCCCGACCGCGATCACAATCGCAATGGCGGCGACCTGCACCCACCTGGAACGGAGGTCTCGCCACGACCACTTGAGCCAGATCAAGGATTGACCTCGAACTTGGTCGAGCGGACGCCTTCAATGGGCTCTACATCTATGAGCAATATGGCGCTCTCGAACTGTATTGCTGCCACTCTGTTGTACGACGCATCGAGTCGATTCTAACAGAGAGCCTAGCCTGTATGAGCAACGCCGAATGGCACACCACAAGTGTGCCATTACGGGAATAGAGAGTACTTCTGCTTTAGAAGTCGATGCCGGGTATCGGGAAGTTCGGTGTCATCCCAAGTACTTCGTCCCGCACTTCAGACTGGACTGAAGCGCTTTCGATGTCGTTAAGGACTCTAAGGATTAGCTCACCGACGCGGCGGGTATCGTTTTCCTTTAGCCCTCTGCTGGTGATGGCCGCTGTGCCGAGACGGACACCGCTGGCGACGCGCGGGGGCTTCGGGTCGTATGGAATGGCGTTGCGGTTGACGACGATGTTGGCGCGTCCCAAGGCCTCCTCGGCCTGGCGTCCTGTGACCTCCAACGGACGAAGGTCCACAAGCACCATGTGGTTGTCGGTCCCGCCGGAGACTAGTCGGAGACCCCCGTTGGTCAGTGAATCTCCCAATGCTACGGCGTTGGCACGGACCCGTTGCTGGTAGGCAGCGAACTCGTCAGTCATCGCTTCACCGAAGGTGACTGCCTTGGCCGCCACGGCGTGTTCCAGAGGTCCACCCTGGGCATTGGGGAAGACAGCGCGGTCCACATTGCGGGCTAGGTCCGAATCGCACAGGATCATGCCGCCGCGGGCTCCTCTGAGCGTCTTGTGGGTCGTTGATGTAATCATCTGGGCGTGACTGACAGGGGATGGGTGCTCTCCGGCTGCAATCAGCCCGGCGATGTGGGCTATATCAGCCATGAGGATCGCGTCGACTTCGTCGGCGATCTCTCTGAACTTGTCGAACTCGATCGTGCGGGTGTACGCGGTCGCTCCGCTGACGATGATCTTGGGGCGATGCTCCTGTGCCAGGCGGCGTACTTCGTCGTAGTCGATCAGCTCCAATTCACGATCGACGGTGTACGGCACGAACTCGTACAGCTTGTTTGAGAAGTTGACGGGGCTGCCGTGGGTGAGATGCCCACCGTGGTCGAGACTGAGCCCCATCACCGTGTCGCCGGGCTGGATCGTGGCGAAGTACGCGGCCATGTTGGCCTGAGCGCCGGAGTGGGGCTGCACATTCGCATGATCGACTCCGAATAGCTCCTTGGCACGGCTGATGGCCAGACTCTCAGCCACGTCAATGAACTCGCAGCCGCCATAATACCGCCTTCCGGGGTAGCCTTCAGCGTACTTGTTGGTCATCACCGACCCCTGGGCTTCCAGGACAGCACGGCTGGCGTAGTTCTCCGAGGCGATTAGGTTTATGTTCTCGCGCTGCCTGCGAATCTCGCCTTCGATGGCCTCGGCAATCTGCGGGTCAGCCTCCCGGAGCGTGGTCATGAGATGGACTCCCTCTCTCGATCAGGTGGGTGGGGGTTAGATAAATTGTATTGGTCGGCAATAGGGCGGGCAAGGTTGAGTGTGGCTCGACGACGAGCAAACAGTTTCTGATTCCACTGTGAACCGGATGTGGCTATAATCAGTACAAGAGTATGAAAGGGGTGTCTTATGCTGCGTGGACTGTTCTACCTGTTAAGCATGACAGGCATCCCGCGAATTATCTTCAGGCTAATGATCGACAGCCGGGTACCCTTAAGGCTCAAGCTGCTTTTGCCGGCAGCTATCGCGTACATCATCCTGCCGATCGACCTCGTTCCCGACTTCATTCCGTGGGGCATTGGCAGACTCGACGACGTTTTGGTGTTGGTCCTGGCAGGTCTTATGTTCATGCTGCTTTCGCCGAGGGAAGTGCTCATGGAGGCCTCCGGCTCGCCGCCGCAGGAAGGGACAAGGCACAACGCTGGGAAGGGCAAAGTGATCGACGGCGAGTACAGGAGACTCGACGAAGAGTGAGGCAGCGCGTCTGACCACATGCAGATCACGATAATCGGACTGCCCTACAGCGGCAAGACAACCATCTTCAATGCTGCCACAAGGGGATCGGCCCAGGTCGCGCAGTACTCTTCAGCATCCAGGCCAAACATCGGGGTCGCCAAGGTCCCGGATGGCAGGCTGGACACGCTGACGGAGATATATCAGCCCTCCAAGACCACTCCGGCAGAGATTACCTATGTCGATCTCCCCGCGGCCCCTGAAGGTCTGGGGAAGACCCGGGGAGTTTCGGGCGCTTACCTGAACCAGCTTCAGAGCGCTGATGCCCTGGTGATTGTCGCGAGGAGTTTCGAAGACCCGTCAGTGCCGGACGGTGGCGACGGGGTGGATGCGTTTCGAGACATCGAGACCTTGCTCTACGAGTTGACGTTCGCCGACCTGGAAATCCTCGAACGCCGAATCGAGCGTATCGACCAGAACAGCAAGGGAGCCCGAGCAAGCGAGAGAGACGCGCTCGTCCGCGAACGAGCGTTGATGACTTCACTCAGAGAGGGTCTTGAATCGGGCGTGCCAGTCCGCAAACAGAACCTCAGCCCTGACGAGGCGAAACGGGTCAACGAGTTTCAGTTCCTCACAGCGAAGCCCGTGATCGTCGTGGTGAATGCCGGGGAGGACCAGGTTGACGAGGTCGACGAGATCCAGAAGCGCCTGGATGCAGAGATCGCCGAAGGAGACGTGCTTACAGCCGTCCTGGTCGGGAGCCTGGAGATGGAGCTCGCGCAGATGTCGGCTGAAGACGAATCCGAGTTCCGCGAGTCGCTGGCGGTCGGGGAATCGGGTCTGGACAAGATGGTGCGGCTCTCTTACCAAGCGCTTGATCAGATCACATTCTTCACAGGGGGCCCAAAAGAGGTTCGAGCGTGGACTATCACTAACGGCGTTCCGGCTGATCGTGCGGCCGGTGTAATCCACTCGGACATGGAACGAGGGTTCATAAGGGCAGAAGTCGTCTCCTATGACGACCTGGCGCAGTGGGGAAGCGAGGCTGAGTCGAAAAAGCAGGGAGTGCTCAGACAGGAAGGCAGGGGCTACGTTGTCAAAGACGGCGACGTGGTGCACGTCCTGTTCAACGTATAGACACCGGGAGGTCAGGATGAGTTATCAGTTCATCGAATACGAGGCGTCAAACGGAATTGGCCGGGTGCGGCTCAACAGGCCGGAGAAGCTGAACGCGCTCAGCCGAGAGCTTCAGGACGAGCTCGTCGACTGCCTTGAGAAGGCCGACGACGATCCGGAAGTCCGTGTTATGACACTTAGGGGCAACGGCAGGGCGTTCTGTGCCGGATACGACATCACACCTCCGTCGACGCCTGAGGCCCAGGCCGCCGCGCAGGAGCAGCGAGACAACATTCGCTCAGACATCCACCGGATGAAGCGTACCCCCAACACGATGAACAGTATCCTGAACCTCAGCAAACCCGTGATTGTCGGTGTGCACGGCTACTGCATTGCCGGTGGGACCGACCTCGCGATGCACTGCGATATCATCATCGCGACTGATGACGCTCAGATCGGTTTTCCACCAGTGCGCTCGATGGGTACGCCTCCCACTCACATGTGGACCTACATGGTGGGACCGCAGTGGGCGAAGTGGTTCCTGCTGACCGGCGAGTCGGTCTCCGGCACTCGCGCCGAGGAGCTGGGGCTAGTCTGGAAGTCGGTGCCAGGTGAGGGCCTGGATGCGGCTGTTGAAGACCTCGCACGGACAATGGCGAGGATTCCGTGGGAGCTCCTGGCGGCCAACAAGAGCATCGTCAACAAGGCGATGGACCTGATGGGACGGACTACCCTTCAGCACATCGCGGCTGAGACTGATGCGATCGCGCACCAGGCGCCGATCGTGAAGGAGTTCAGTCGGATGGCGAGGGAAGAGGGACTCAAGGCCGCTCTGGATTGGAGAGACGGTCCCTTCAGGGACTACAGGGGAAGTAACGACTAGGGGTTAGAGCTTAAGTAGCTTCGATAGGCGCTTGTGGCCACGGCACGGACCCACCACCGCCAGATTTAGGTGGTCGTCGACTAGGTTCTGAGAGGCCACCCGCCGTAGGTCCTCACTGGTCACAGCCTTAACCCGCTCTACAACGTGGTCAACGTCGAGCATCTCGCCGCGAACTGTCTCCTGGCTCCCCATCCAGGCTGATACCGCCCGGGTATCTTCCATCCTGAGCATCAGGCGACCGGCCACGAGTTGCTTGGCGCGCTCTACCTCTCGCTCGTCAATCGAGTCGCGGATCGAGGCAACCTGCTCGAGTATCGCGGGCACGGCCTCGTATGCGCTGGCTGGATCGACACCCGCGGTGATGATGAATGCCCCGGTGTCTCTGAAGTGGGACACGCCGCTGTGCACGTCGTAGGCGAGGCCCCGGTTCTCACGCAGCTCGATGAATAGCCTGCTGCTCATGCCCTCGCCCAGGATCACGCTGAGGAGGTCCAGGGCATATATGTCCGGGTCATCCAGGGCGAGGCCAGGGACCGCGATAGACAGATGGAGCTGCTCGGTCTTCCTGTACTCGAGCCTGAGCTGGGACTTCTGCTGATTGCTGACTACGGGAGCCGGAGGTGCAGGTACTCCGTCCG
This sequence comes from Dehalococcoidia bacterium, assembly GCA_965116405.1. GTDB lineage: Bacteria > Chloroflexota > Dehalococcoidia > Lucifugimonadales > UBA1123 > VXRN01. The sequence goes on along the minus strand of OZ220685.1, from coordinate 2,396,549 downwards.
GCCAGTCCCACGATAGCATCTCAACCTGCTCGACGATCTCAGAGTGAGGGACGCTCCCAGCCACGCTTATCACGGTGTTGGAAGGCGTGTAGTACTCGTTCATGTGCTTGATGATCATGTCACGGTCGATGCCATCTACCGATTCGTGTGAACCCCCGATGTCCCTCCCAAGTGGGTGGTCGGGCCAGAGCATCTCGTCTATGAGAGAGTCGACCCGTGAAGCAGGATAGTCGTTGATCATCGCAAGCTCTTCGTGAATGACATGACGCTCTTTTTCCATGTCATCCTGCCTGCAGAGCGAGTTTCTGAGCATGTCCAGCAGCAGATCTATACTTGCGGGGAAGTACGGCTGGGCGACCTTGCACCAGTAGACCGTAAGCTCATGCTCGGTACCGGCGTTGATCATCCCGCCGGTGGACTCGATCTGGGCGCTGATGTCGACAGGGTCGGGACGGCGTTCCGTGCCCTTGAACACCATGTGCTCAACGAAGTGGGAGACACCGGCGCGGTCGTCGGGCTCGTACCTGGAGCCGACTCCCACGTAAGCGGAGATAGCTACGGACCTCGTATGCGGCATCTCACAAGAGACGACGCGCAGGCCGTTCGCCAGTGTTGTTTGCTCATATCGCTGCGAGGACAGAAACTGTGAAGTCATCGCATAGATTCTAGTTAGGCACGAGTCATGCGAACATAGCGCGTTTCGGGTCTATATTCATGAAAGATTCTACTGCTTAGGAGCAATCTCCACGCCGGCACGCTCCTCCTGGACCATCGCGACAGCTCCAGCGGCCATCCGGCCAAATCCCCTATTCTGACCGTCGATGTAGCGCTGCTGGGCGATGTTGGACATCTCCATCGGGACCCTCAGCTCACGTCCCAGTTGGGTTGCAAGACCAACATCCTTGGCGGCGAGGTCGAGGGCGAATCCAGGCTCGAAGTTTCGCTTGAAGATTCCGCTGGGGAAGCCGTGCATGGAGTTCGTGTTGCCAGAGCTGCCGGAAACTGCCTCGTACAGGGTCTGTGCATCGACGCCCCACTTGACGCCCATCGAGAACGCCTCTGAAAGCAGCACGCCAACGCTCAATCCGACCAGATTGTTGACGATCTTACAGACTGCGCCGGAGCCGATTCCGCCGCAGTACATTACCTTGTCGCCAATCAGGTCGAGGACGGGCTTGAACCTGTCATATGTGTCCCGGTCTCCGCCGACCATTACGCAAAGCGTAGCGGCCTCTGCGCCCGCAGTGCCGCCTGATACCGGTGCATCCAGCATCTGAATGCCGCTCGCTTCGGCGCGTGAGGCTATGCGCTGAATGGTAATTGGATCCGTAGTGCTGAGGTCGAACAGCGCACTTCCCCTACCCGCTCCGGCGAGGACGCCCCCTTCGCCGGAAGCTACTTCTTCGACCACCTGCGGTGTTGGCAGGGACGTAAATATAACCTCGCTGTCTTCAGCAGCCTCGCGAGGGCTGTTTGACCAGGTAGCGCCCAGGGACAGGACTTCATCGGCTGCTTCCCTGTTCAAGTCATACACTTTCATCTCATGTCCGCCATTCAGCACGTTTCGCGCCATGTGACGGCCCATAAACCCAACACCGACGAATCCAACCTTCATGTTACGATTCCTCCAGATGAGACTGCTCTCGAAGAGTGTGTTCGTGGCTCATGGTAACGGCAGTGAACCAGCCAATCAACGACTGCGCCAGATTCGCAAAATATGTTGCTGAATCGCTTGGGGAAACCGACTCATCTAAACATTGCGTAACCAGAGACAGCAGCGGCACATATTTCCCAGTCGCTCACAAGTCAAGAGATTTCAGGAAGTCCTCATGTTCCACTTGTCCAGCACTATCCGACGCCACTCCTCGGTAATCGGGCTCCTCTTGGTCGCCTTCGCGGTGATCGCAGTCGGTTGTTCTTCGAGCGAAGACGATGCGGCCACACCCGCCGAGGGGGCAGTTACAAGTCCGCCACTGGCAGTCCAGGCAGCGCCGACAGCGCCCCCGACGGTCGCCCCCACTGTACCGCCCGCGACGGCAACGAGCGTTCCCGACACCCCGACACCAGTGCCTGAGCCTACTGTGGATACGGCCATGTACAAGGACGCGCCCGATCTCAGGCAGACTGGCGGGTGGGTCAACTCGGAGCCGTTCACGCTCGATGGGATGCAGACAGAAGGGAAAGTCGTGCTGATCGACTTCTGGACATACACCTGCATCAACTGCATACGCACCCTGCCCTACCTGAGAGTGTGGCACGAGAAGTACGCTGACCACGGACTGGTGATACTCGGCGTCCACACACCCGAGTTCAAGTTCGAGCATGAGTACGACAACGTCGTCGAGGCGGTGGGCAAGTTCGCGCTGGAGTACCCGATCGTCCAGGACAACGAATTCGGCACATGGCGAGCGTTCAACAACCGCTACTGGCCTGCCAAGTACCTGATCGACCACAACGGGAAGATACGGTACTCGCACTTCGGAGAGGGCAAGTACGACGAGACAGAACTCAAGATCCGCGAAATCCTGACCGAAGCCGGTTACGACGTCAGCGAGATCACCACGGAGACCAACCCGGGGCCGCCCGTGGCTTCCGCGGCAATGGAGGTTGAGTCCGCCTCGGAAGGCCCGACGCGCGAACTCTATGCAGGATACGAGCGCAACTACGGAACGCTGCTGTCAGGTGGCGTGCCACCTTACGTGCTCCACGAGGAGTACTACAAGGCGCCGGATATGGAAGTGATGTACACGGATCCCGGAGAACACAAAAATCACTTCCTGTACCTACAGGGTCTGTGGCTGAATACTGCGGAGAGCCTGGTCCATGCGCGAGAGACGAGCGAACTTGAGGACTACATGGCGCTCAAGTTCATGGGAACCAGTGTGAATGCCGTAATGTCGCCCGGCGAAGAGACCTCTTATGACGTGGTGGTATTCCTGGACGATGCCCCGGTCCCGGAGGAGCGCGCAGGGAAGGACATCATGTACGGTCCTGACGGGAGCAGCTACGTTGAAGTCGATGAGTCGCGAATGTACTTCCTGGTCGACCAGCCAGAGTTCGCAGCCGGCGAACTGAGGTTGTCATCTAACTCCCCTGACTTTGAACTGTTCGCCTTCACATTCGGAGCGTACGAAGGTGGGGAGCCCGCGCGAGATTCCTAAGATGCGTCTGGTCATCTTCATAGCATCGCTCCTGGTACTCGGACTTGCCTGTTCCACTCAGACTGAGACTGGTACTCCTCCCGAAGCTGAGGTCTCCATCCAGCAGGAAGAAGAACCACTGGTTTTCGAGGCACTGTTATTTGGGCCCGAATCCGAGGACGGACTTCAGGCCATATTCGCGACACCTGACCTTGGTGTAGGCATGCACAGAGTCGCGTTCGCCATGCAATCGCAGACCGGTCTGGTAGATTCGCCTTCGGCAGCGGTGCAGTCGTTCTTCGAGCCTGACCCTGAAGTACTCGGGGATCCCGTAGAGACTTCACTTGCGTTGTTCCGACCGTTCCCTCTTGTCGAGCGAGGCCTCTATAGCACCAACCTGACGTTTGATCGGGCAGGTGAATGGGCCATCCAGGCTACCGTTCTAGGTGACGACGCCAGCCCCAAGCGCGCGAGGCTATTCTTCGAGGTGCCGGAGTCATCAAAAGCGCCGGCTGTAGGGGACGCGGCAATCAAGAGCGTCAACCGGACCGAGCGTGATGTGGAGAGCTTGGCAGAGTTAACGACCGGCTCCATGAAAGACCCTGACCTCTACCAGGTGACGATCGCTGACGCCGTTGAGAGCGGCAAGCCGACCGTTATCGTCATAGCAAGTCCGGCTTTCTGCACGAACGCCGTTTGCGGCCCACAGGTGGAAGTACTACGGGAACTGAAGGACGAGTTCCCGGATAGTGCCAACTTCATACACATCGATCTGTACGACAACCCGGATGAGATCCAGGGAGACCTGGGCAGGGCGGTCATCTCGCCGGTCGTGCGGGAGTGGAACCTGCCCAGCACTGAGTGGTCGTTCGTCGTCGACAGCGAGGGAAAGATCGCAAGCAGGTTCGAAGGTTTCTGCACCCTCGAAGAACTCCGGGACGCGTTGGAGTCTGTACTCTAGATCTCCGCCCCGTCGAACCTGGCTATCTCTATGAACCCGTTCTCCTCGTAACTCCAATCGAACAGTCGCGCCTCTACGACTCGTTCGGCATCTATCCCAACTACCAGCTGCCAAACCGGATATACGGGACCATCGCCCCAAGGGTCGGTGGCAACTCGTCGGTCGGTGTCAGAAAAGTACGCTCGGCCGTTGGGGTGCGAGTGGTAGATGACTCGGGGCGGCTCAGGGTCGTCCATGGTGCTGTTCAACTCGATCAGGTCTGCTCCGTCTATGACGTACGCGGTCTCAGCGGTGCGGTCGGGAGCGGTGGGATGCGATGCGGGTTGATAGGCGTTCACCGCGCGCCTGACTCGGGTTACACTGTCGGACTCCCTTGGGCCGATCAGCCAGCCGCAGCACTCGTTGGGAAAGTCCTCACGCGCGTGACGGTATATCTCGGTCAAGATGTCTGTGGGTATGTTCATGGCCTGGCTCGTCTTACCTGTAGTCAGTCTTCGATGATAAAGCTGAATGCTGCTGGGCAGATTACCAAGAATACGGCGTCGAATACCACGAGTAGGGGAATCCATGTGGAAACTCCGGGGCCGATCAGCCTGAATGTCGAGGCTCCATCTGCGGAAACTGCTTCACGCAGCAGTAGTCCCGTAGCCTCAGCCGCGGCGATGATCACCGGCACCACCACGGGGAAGAACAGGAGCGGCAGCATAACCTCCCGCGAGCGGGTGTTGACTGCCATCGCACTGAACACAGTTCCCACTGCTGCAATCGCGATTGTCGCGAGCACCAGCACAGGGATGACGGAGTACACCGTCAGGGGAAGGTTGAACAACACGAGGAACAGTGGGTAGATAACCACTTCCACACCAATCATGAAAAGGAAGTTGCTCAGGAACTTGCCGAAGTAGATTGCGTCGCGTCCTACCGGCGCGAGCATGAGCCCCTGAAGGTTGCCCCGGGCGCTCTCGATGCTGAACGAGCGGTTCAGTCCCAGCACTCCCCCAAACGTGAACGACACCCACAGGATTCCTGGCGCGACGGTGGCGACCATGGCAGGCGTCGGATCGAGCGCGAAGTTGAAGACGACGATGACCAGGAGCCCGAACACGAGCGTCGTTACCAGGATGTCCTTGGTCCTCAGCTCAAGAAGGAGGTCCTTGGCCAGGATCGCGAGAACCACGCTGAAGTAGCTTCTCACCGATGGGCACCCACGTAATGCAGATAGGCGCGGCGGGAGGCATCCGGGTCGGCGGAAACGACAGGCTCGTCGTACGCGAGCCGCCCATTGGCGAGTATCGCCATCCGGTCACCAAGCGCGACAGCGCGTTCCAAATTGTGCGTGGTCATGATGACCGTCCGGGCTGAGTCCGATCGGCTGGCAATCACTGAATCCAAGAGCGTCAGAGCCTCCTGGTCGAGGCCAGTCTCAGGCTCGTCGAGTAGCAGCACCAGGGGGTCGTGCAGCAGGGCCCTGGCGATGCTGAACCGCTTCTTCATCCCGTGGGACATGGCGCCGATCTTCCTGTCTAGATCGAGTGTCATTCCGATGAGGTCGGAGACTGCGTCGACGCGCTCATCGATGCGGTCGAGATTGAACATCCTGCAGACGAACCTGAGGTTTTCACGGGCCGTGAGGTCGTCGTATAGGAGTGGATCGTGGCCAACGACTCCGATCAGACGTCGGAGCCGAGCGCTCTGCCTTCCAAGACCGGCACCACCTATTCGTACCTCACCGGCGTCGGGCTTGGTCAGCGTTGCCAATACCCTGATCAGAGTGGTCTTGCCGGAGCCGTTGGGTCCAAGGAGGCTGAGGACCGTACCCCTAGGCACATCGAGGTCTATTCCGCGAAGTACGGGGGTGCGTCCAAAGGACTTGGTCACGCCCCGAATCTGAACAGCAGCCTGAGCATTGGAAGATGTCATCGCCGTTCCGGATCTTCAACCGGCATGCGCTGGTAGTGCGTGTCAGCACCTAACTGCGCCCACTCAGTGCGAAGTACAGAGTAGGTAACGACATCCTCTCTGCAATCGGGGTTGCGTGCGCTGGGACCGCCACTTCGCGTGATCCCTTCGCGCTGCATCCCGAGCTTTTCCATTACCCTCCAGGACTGGATGTTTTCGAGGTCGGCTCTGGCGCATATTCGCACCAGGTCATACTCCTTAAATGCCCAGTCCACCAGTGCCTTGCACGCCTCCGCAGTAATGCCCTGTCCCCAGTACTTCCTTCCAATGGCATAGCCGATTTCAGCCGACCCGTTTCGAAGGTCCACTCTGATGTTCATCGATCCAATAACGGTCCCATGAAGCGTAATCGCAAATCGAGGATGTGTTTCCCAATCAGCAAGGAACGAAATGGCAACGAACTCCTCGGCATGACGGTATGTGTACGGACTTGGCACCGGTAGGAAGGAAGCCCAGTCAGGATCCTGGGCGTAAGCGAACACATCAGACACGTCGTTCAGCTCGAAGGGACGCAGCAGCAGGCGTTGGGTCTTCAGTTTGATTGGCTTTGCCATCCTAGCTATCCTTCTAACTGTCCCCTCCTCGGGACAAGTTCTCGTCCCAGTAGTATAGATGACACCGAACCCCTAGTCGGAAGTGAGTGAGAGAGCCAGATGCCCACAATCGAAGAACTCCAGAGGCAGTACGAGGGTCTGAACGACGTGCAACGGAAGCCAAAGACCGAAGAGGAGATTAACCCCGGATGCCTGCTGGCCTTCGATTACGACTATCCGAACAGCGGGGCTGAGGTCGTCATCGACACTGATGAGTTCACCGCCGTATGCCCCTGGACCGACCTGCCCGACTTCGGAACGCTAGAGGTCCGGTATGTGCCTGAGAGGCTGTGCATAGAGCTGAAATCCCTCAAGTACTACCTGCTGAGCTACGACGGCGTGGGGATCGTCCAGGAGCACGCGGCGAACCGCATTCTGAAAGACCTGGTGGCGCTGTGCGACCCCCGAAGCATGACGGTCTCGCTGGACTACAAGGTCCGGGGCGGACTGCACACTAAGGTCAGCGTCTCTCACGAGGCTTCGCGAGATCTAGCGGATAGATTGAGGCTCAACGGGTAAGAGCATCCAGCTTCTCGAAGAGGTCTCTGAAGACCGCGTCCCGGTCTACGCGAGTGAGAACGCGCACTGGATGGCGTGCTGGGTCAAGTCTGTAGCGCAGGTCTTCGTTGAAGATCGGGCTTGGTGTCAGGTGGCTGCTTGTCCAATCTTGATTCATGAGCCATGCGCCGACGGCCATATCCCAGATGGGCTTGCTCCTGCCGGGAAAGTCCGACACGAAGTCCCGGTATAGCCCGTACAGATAGTCCCCGATCGTACCCCTTCCCTTGACGTAGCGGGCCATCTCGGGTTCGGTCGTTCTCATCATCTCGGATACCACATATCCGACTACGTGGACCACTGGAACGCCGCTGTCGAACAGGACTCTGACCGCAGGGACATCCTCAGTGAAGTTCATGTCGGAGTATGAGCCCGTCTCGTATGGCGAGCCGCCCAAGGGTATGACTACGATCCTGTCAACGATTGCGGGTTCCGACAGAATCGCCGAGGCAATATTGGTGACGGCTCCGAGGGCCAGCACGTAGAGAGGACCGTCCCGGTTGGTCGACATAGCTCGCGCGACGAGGTCATCGGAAGCTTCACTGGGTACGGGCTTGTCAAAGGCGGACATGTACGCGGCCGATCCCCGCAGGACGGGCCCAGCGAACTTATCGGGCATTCTGTCCAGTACTCTGAAGATCTCCTGATAGCTGAGCTCCATGCCCTCGTCTGGCCCCGATGTCTGAGTCCAAGCGGCATGAAAAGGGGCAGCATAGATGGCCTCAACATTGAGGACATCGGACAGCAGCGCATGAGCTATGGCGAACTGGTCGTCAATCTCGTTGGCGGCGTCTGTGTCGATGACTACGTTGCAGGGGCCGTTCGGGTGTTGGAGAAGCTGGACCAGCCTGGGTACGTCGATCTCTGGGTAAGGCATGTTCTTATGACCCCCATTTGCATGGTTTGAATCACGGCAGATTGAATATACAATGACGCCGCTTACACTTGGCAAGGTACTTGAAATGACAAAGATACTGGTCACCGGAGCGGCCGGGCAGATCGGCTCGGAGCTTGTCCCGGCACTTCGCGAGAAACACGGGGGCGACAGTGTAGTCGCTGCCGGGCACCGCACGCCATTGCCAGCCGACGTAAGGGACGGCGGACCTTCGATCACGCTGGACGTAACAGTCCAATCTGACGTCGAGGCGGCGATCCGTGATCATGGCATCGACGTGATCTACCACATGAGCTCGCTACTGTCGGCCCTGGCGGAGGCCAACCGTCAGACCGCACACGCGGTCAACATCAATGGGCTGTACAACGTGCTTGAGGCCGCTCACTCGGCCGGGGTGACACAGGTTAACGTTCCAAGCTCGATCGCGGCATTCGGCCCGGATACGCCGTCAGTGGACACGCCCAACGAGACGCTGCAACGGCCAAACACGCTTTACGGCATCTCCAAGGTCTTCGGAGAACTGTTGGGTAACTACTACTTCGAGAAGCTGGACCTGGACGTCCGGGGACTGCGCCTGCCGGGGATTGTCAGTTGGAAGACAGAGCCTACTGCCGGCACAACCGACTACGCAGTCGCGATTTTCTACGGCGCTCTTAAGGAGGGCAGATACGACTGCTACCTGGAGCCTGAGTCGCGGCTTCCCATGATGTACATGCCGGACTGTATCAAGGCGATAGTGGACCTCGCGGAGGCTGACGTGTCCAAGCTCAGGCATCACGCCGACTTCAACGTGGCGGCTGTCAGCTTCACGCCGGACGAACTAGCAGCGGCCATCAGGAAACGTATGCCAGGATTTGTAATCGAGTACAATGTAGACCCGCTTCGCCAGGGCATCGCGGACTCGTGGCCCGACTCGCTTGACGACACCGCTGCCAGAGAGGAGTGGGGCTGGAGTCCTTCGTACGACCTCGATGCGATGGTGGACGACATGCTCGAAAACCTCTCCGTTAAGTTGGGAGAGGATGCGGTGTAACAACGCTTTTTGCATGTGCAGCTCTAAGCTGCCAGGAGGCTGAGGAATGAGACTTGAAGGCAAAGTAGCCCTGATTTCCGGCGGTGCCAGAGGGATGGGAGCAGCCGAAGCAAAGTTGTTCTCGCGAGAGGGGGCGAAGGTCGTTATTGCGGACGTGCTTGAGGCTGAAGGTCGCCAGACCGAGGCCGAGATCAACGAGACAGGCGGCGACGCGATATTCGTCACCCTGGACGTGACACAGCAGTCAGACTGGGATGCGGCGATCAGCAGGACGGTTGAGCAGTTTGGCAAGCTGGACGTGATCGTCAACAACGCCGGAATCTCGAGCAGGGTTTCGATAGAGGAGACTACCGTCGAAGAGTGGGACCGGATCATCGACATCAACTCCAAGGGTGTCTTTCTCGGCACCAAGGCCGCGATCACACAGATGAAGAGCCAGGGAACCGGGGGCTCGGTCATCAACATCTCGTCCATCAGCGGAAACATTGGACAGGACACGGTCGCCGCGGCTTACAACGCTTCAAAAGGGGCCGTCAGGATATTTTCCAAGTCGGCGGCCATCCAGTACGCCGCTGATGGGATAAGGGTCAACACCATCCATCCGGGGCCAATTCAGACGCCCATGACCCGGGAGGGCTGGGAAGGCGCTGAAACATTCGGGGAGCAGGATTACGTCGCGACCGAAAACGCGCCCATGGGCAGATATGGGAAGCCTGAAGAGGTCGCGTACGGGGCGCTCTACCTCGCCTCTGAAGAGTCGTCCTACGTCACTGGAGCCGAGCTGGTCATAGACGGTGGCTACACCGCTCAGTAGCGCCGGCAGAATATGAGCAACCCCCCAGAGGTCACTCTGGAATACCTGATCGATCGGTACTCGGTCATTCTGTTCGACGCCTATGGCGTGCTGGCTAACTCGGACCTGGTAGTGCCGGGCGCCAGTGAGGCGATTGGTCACCTCAATGAGGTCGGCAAGCCTTACTTTGTGCTGACCAACGACGCCTCTGCCCTGCCGGAAACGCGGGCCGCGCGCTACGAGAATCTAGGGCTTCCCATCGGCGCTGAGCGGATCATCACGTCCGGTAGCCTTCTGAAGGGGTACTTCAGGGAGCACGAGCTTGAGGGAATGCGCTGTGTCGTTCTCGGCACTGTGGACAGTGCACGCTACGTGGAGTCTGCGGGCGGCGTGGTCGTTACCAGCGACGGCGATTTCGACGCGCTGATCATCGGCGACCAGAGCGGATTTCCGTTGCTGGAGACGGGAAGCGCCGCGATGACTGGGCTGTTCCGGCTCATTGACGCCGGCCGTCCCCCTAAGCTCATCCTTCCCAACCCCGACCTGATTTATCCCAGCGAAAAGGGCTTTGCGTTCGCCAGCGGCACGGTTGCGCAGATGTTCGAGGGAGCGCTATCACTGCGATACCCGCACAGTGCAGATCTCAGATTCACCAGGCTGGGGAAGCCGCACTCCGCCATTTACGAAGAGGCTTACCGGCGAAGCGGCACGATGGACATGGTGATGATCGGCGACACGCCTGATACAGACATCCGGGGCGCAAACAACTTTGGAATCGCGTCAGCGTTGATCGGGACCGGAGTTTCGACCCAGGACGTTTCCATGCTGCCCGATGAAGACGTGCCTACCTACGTTATGAGGTCATTGGCCATGAACGCCCGCTGAGCTAGTTACGGGCGGTTTCCTCGATCTCCATTGGGTTGTAGCAGGCCAACGTGTGGCCTGGCTCGACCTCGAGGAGCGGGGGTCTCGGACTCGTGCGGCACTCGACGGTCGCCTTTGAGCACCGGTGCAGGAACGGGCACTGGTCGGGCGGATCGAGCATCTGCGGGGGAGCTCCCGTAAGTGGCCTGAGCCTCTGGTTTACGGCGTCCAGACGAGGGAGCGACTGGAACAGGCCCCAGGTGTACGGGTGCATGGGCCGCCTGTAGAGCGCGGGGGTGTCGGCATACTCGACGACGTACCCGCCATAGATCACGGCGACGTTTTCGGCCATCTGTGCGATCACACCAAGGTCGTGGGTGATCAGCATAATGGCGGTGCCGCTCTCCTTCCTCAGGGTCCGCAGACGCTGAAGCATTTCGGCCTGGAGCGTGACATCAAGGTTTGATGTGGGCTCATCAGCAATTAGTACCCGTGGCTTCAGCGCCACTCCTATCGCCATCATCACGCGCTGGGCCATTCCACCGCTTAGCTGGAAAGGGTAGCGACCGAGCATCTGCTTGGCATCCGGGATGCCCATGTTTGCCAGCAGTTCGGTGGTCACATGCTGGGCTTCCCGCTTGCTCATGGCGGTGTGCTCCAGCATCAGCTCCTCAACCTGACTTCCGATTGTGATGACGGGATTCAGGGCAGAAGCGGCATCTTGGAAGATGAGCGAAATCTGCCGTCCACGGATGTCCCGCATCTCTTCGTCGGTCATCTGCAGGAGGTCTCGTCCTCCGTACACGATCTGGCCGGCAACTATCTGACCCGGATACGGCACGAGCTTCAGAACCGAGAGGGCGGTCATAGTCTTACCAGACCCGCTCTCTCCAACCACGCCAAGAATGCTGTCCTCGTCCAGCGACAGCGAGACGCCATTAACAGCCTTGACTATGCCTTCGTTGGTCGCGAAGTAGGTATGGAGATTATTGACTTCGAGTATTGGTGCCATTGGGCCTGGTACTCGGACTTCTGACCTTGAATGAACAGAGGCAGCTCACAGGCGATGCTGACCTAGCAGGCAGCGGAGGCCAACACCGGTTTCCGTGCCGCATCCAGCACAGCCGGCCTGAACCGTCCTGCTCGCAGCTCAGTTATGAGGTCGTTTAGGCAGGTAATCCGACGCTCGAATTCGGTTGCATATGTCCCGATGTCTTCCAGTTTGTGGGCATCGCTTGCGCCGGTGCCGGGCAGGTCGAACCACTTTGCCAGATCGTGGCTGAAAGCATTTTCTTCATCCAGACCGCGGCCATTGTAGACTTCAACCGCGTTGACCATGTCGAACACGTGGTTGCGTGAGCCTCTCTCCAGCATCTCGAGGTAGGCGGGCTCGCTGGTATGAGCACCCTTCCGGTATACCCTCCGGTAGGGGTGTGCCACGACCATCGCCCCTTCTTCCCTATCGAGCCTGTCCTTTACGAAGGTGGCTCTGTGCATTCCGAATATGTACTTACGGAGGCCGTAGACAAGAAGGTGGCCTTCTTCTGTGGTCACTTCACAACCAGGGAGAACCAGGAAGTTATGCCTCTTCGAGAGATCATCGACTTCTCTATGGTCCCAGAAGCCGTCGTGGTCAGTTATGCACACCCCATCCAGCCCAATACTCTTGGCCTGCTCGATCAATTCATCGGCATCGAGAAAGCTATCCACAGACGTGGGGTAGGTGTGTGTATGGATGTCTATTATCAAGTGGGGGCGAATGCTCCAGACTTCACGCTCGATAGTAGAGTCTGTCACCGCGAAGTGTGCAAGTCAAGGTAGAGCGCCCCGGAAACGTCGGGGCAGTCAAAGACGCGGATCAACTCTCTTCGATCGTAATGGAGGTAACGGCGTCTCCGGGTGTCCGTGCGGTAGCGGGATCTCTGGTCGTGATGGCGTTGACGACGTCCATCCCTTCTACGACCTCTCCGAAAACCGCGTGCGCGCCGTCGAGGTGAGGAGTCGGCACAAAGGTGATGAAGAACTGGCTGCCGTTGGTATTGGGGCCAGCGTTGGCCATTGAAAGTATGCCGGGGCGGTCGTGCCTGAGCTCGGGGTGGAACTCGTCCTCGAACCTGTATCCCGGTCCTCCTCGCCCGGTGCCCGTGGGGTCACCGCCCTGGGCCATGAAGCCGGGGATAACTCGATGGAATGTCACCCCGTCGTAGAAGCCGTCTCGGGCCAGGAAGACGAAGTTGTTTACCGTCTTGGGCGCCTTTTCGGCGAACAGGTTGACCTTGAACTCGGATCCGTTCTCCATCGCGAAAGTCGCGGTGTAAGACTTCTCCGGATCAATGGTCATCGCTGGGGCTGAACTGTATTGCTGTGTCACGGAGTCTCCTTTGTTTGCCTGGTCATTTTGGCTCTGTGTCTGACTCTCTGAGGATAATTCCAGGGTTTCTGCTATCTGCCTGAATTCCGGCAGTCTACTTTCAATTGTTGAGGCGAGGTCGCTGAACGTCACGGCGACATAACTGGAGCCCGCTGAAAGCAGGTACTGCGCAATGCCCAGTTCAAGCTCCTCACCATCCGGCAGCTGCATTGGGGCAGAATAGATCAACTCCACGGCGTCGCGGCCGCCCAGGTCCAGTAAGGTGGGACTCACTTTGCCCACGCCAGGAACGCCCGCTTCGATCTGGAAGATGCTTAGCTCTGCCAGGGTCTCAAGGTCACCTGCCAGCTCATTTTCCTCAGTCAGAACAGTGAAGTTGGGAGCGAACGCCGCGGTCTCCGACTGCCCCTGGCGATACCCGAACAGCTTGAAGCTGGCAGAACCTATCAACCTGTCGAGCTGGAGCGCGAGCGTATCAGGAAGGTCTGGCGACTTCGAGACGAGGTCCTCGATGCTTTCGGGACTGAGCTCGGCAACAGCCCATGACGGTGGAGCCGATACACTGACCGAGCCGTCGGGCAAGCGGTAGCTGGTCCAGCCGTTCTCAAGAGGGGTGGCGATAAGCTGAGACGCACTCGGGGCCGAGCCTCCGATATCCAGCTCGGCGAATTCCGCTGGCGGTTCAATGGTGACCGGGGCATTGAAGTTGGAGAAGGTTACGACAGCGTGCAACTGCACGTCACCGGACAGATCGTCCAGAGGGATGGTCGAACCCGCCCCGCCCACTTCATCCTCAACGGAGAACTCACCACTGATCTCGATTCTGCGCAGCAGACTATCGTCAGCGGCGATCCACAGATCGACGTCTAATTCACCAAGTTCGAATTCCTCGTCTCCTTGACCGACGGAGTATGACATTCGGTATGCAGGTACTCCGTCTAACTCCTCCGGGCCTGTGACGGTGCCAGAGCCATTGTCGGACAGCCCCCGGAAGTCGTAGATGGCATCCGAATCACCGAAGTCAAGGACCTGCTCAGGAGTAATGAACGGAAGGAAGTCCCCTTCCAGACCCTTGGTCCACTCCCCGGTCTCTGGATCCGTGACGTAGAGGTCTTCGCCTATCACTACGGCCTGCACCTCAGTCTTGAAGAACCCGAAGTCGATGGAGGAAACGCCCTGAGACCGGTCTGGAGCGGCGTAGTCCGCAACGACCATTATCGGTATCTCAAGCGTCAGCGCACCCGAACCGACCGAAAGACTCGCGTCCATCGTAACTCGGTATGTGTCCAGTTCAGCCATGGCCTCAGCGCTATCAGCGAGCAATTCGGCAGGTTCCGGCAGGGACACGGGGGCAACAGTAGGTGACGGTTGCGCTGTCGGCTCCGGTGTCGGAGACGGTGCTGCCGTTGGTGTGGGTACAGGAGTGGACGTCGGCTCCGGCGTGGAGGTCGGAGTCGGAGGAGGCACCGTAGCGGTGGGTAATGGAGTGGCGGTCGGCGACGGTGCGGCGGCAACCACAGCTACCGACGGAGTTGGTACTTGAGAAGGCTCAGGCTCCGAGTCTCCACAGGCGGTCAGGCCTGCTGCGAGTACCAGCATTGCTGCTAATACCGGCTTGAACCTGGAGCCGCTGCCCTTCCAACCCGTGATCGCCAAGTTTGCCCACCAACGCAAATTGGGGCGGTAGCGCCGGTATGACATTACCACCCCAATCATGGTCGATTCTCTCTGGGTCGGGTGAGCCGACTCAGCACCTTGCCGCCTACAGAACGTGGTAGAGGAGCAGGTGCTCCCTGAGGACATCATTGGCGAAGTCGTTCTCGACATCACGCCATACGGAGTGAATGTGGTTCGCCCCGTTCTGCCTGTTATCGAACTCGACTACGAAGTTGCCACCGTGGATGCGGTAGTAGTGCTCCTTGCCCTCCTGCAGGGGCCCGCCCCATGCCCAGTGGAGACCTTCGAAGCCCTCGGATTCGAGCCTGTCCCACTTCTGCTGGGCCATGTCGCTGCGTACCTGGTTCACGTACACCTTGACCAGGCTTCGCAGTATGTCCTTCTGCGTGTCGTTCATCTTGGACGCAGGGAGCCCCTCTTCGGGCGGCAGCGAAACTCGTGAGGCGTTGTAGGTGAGAATGTCGTAGGGGGCTTCTCCGTAGATCGTCGCGGTTGATGTCTGTCCCTTGTCGAGGCTGTTCATCAACTCGTAAGCAAGGTCCTCTCGCCGGTCGAGAATGCGCAGACCCTTCTTCGGACCCTTGCGGACCTCCGCCGGGTTTGCTCCGAAGAAGAACGGAGTCATAGAAATGAACTTGTCGCCCCATAGGCTGAAGTTCAGGGAGATGTGGTGGCCCTCGACGCGCCAGCCCCAGGGTTCGCTGTCGCTGCCGGGGTCTCCAAAGACCGTCCAGTAGTAGAGGTCAGGGTCGCGTACGAAACTCGTGATGCCAGATTCCTTCTCCAATGGACCCAAGACGGACTCATGCTCGATGATGAGCTTGGCCTTCTGGAACGAGTCTTCGGTCAGGCCGGTCTCCATCAGCGAGTATGCGAGCTGACGCTGGTCGTCGTCCATATCTCGCAGCGGCAGGCCGTGCCTGTTTACTGGCGGGTAGTACCAGAAGATACGCTCGCCATCCATGTACTCATAGACGGTCTTGTCTCTCTGGTCTCCGCTAAGGCTGTCGACGAACCTCTTGGCGGCCTTTGTCATGCCAGCGGCTGATCCATGCTTGTGTGCGGTCGTCATCCGGTAACCTCCTCAGATGGTGGGGTGAGCATAGCACATCGTATTCTAGGTGTCAGGTTTAGCCCCCCCGGCACGAAGCTGTGTCAATCTAGTAGGTGCCGCCCTAGAGAATCTGAGGTCCCCTCTCCCTCCGGGAGAGGGCTAGAGCCTGCCCCGGACTTGATCCGGGGGTGAGGGTGAAAACATCGCCGACACAGTCTCCCCCAGCACGGGGCGGTCGCTCTCCGCTAGCCGGCCCTTACGAGCTTCTGGAAGGCGCGAACGTTGTCAGGCGGTGTCTGGGTGTGGCTTATATTGGTGTGGGCGACCTCGCCGACGTAGATGCTCTTATGGGAATCTATCGCGATACCGTGCGGTGCGATGAATTGCCCGACGTCCAGACCGTATCCGGTGCCGAGGCGCTCCAGCACCTTCCCGGATGTCGTCATGATCGCTATGCGTGGGCCGATGTTAGGCATGTTACGGTTAACCGCCATTCCCCAACCCAGCTCGCCCACGTAGACGCGCTGGTCGTCATCGATGTAGATCGCGCAGGGACGGTGGACGTTGTACCAGACATCTTCCAGCTTGCCCTCCCGGTCGAACACCTGAATGCGATGGTTCTCCCGGTCGCAGACATAGACGTAGCCGTCTCTGTCAGTGGCGATATTGTGCACTATGTTGAACTGCCCCGGATCGGTCCCGGGACCGCCCCACGACTTGATGAGTTCACCGTCCGGTGTGTACTTGTGGACTCGGCTGTTAGCGTAGCCGTCGGAGACGAAGAGGTCGCCATTGGCAGGATCGGTCGCGACGTGAGTGCACCGATTGAAGGGGTCTCCAGAGAATGCAGGCGCGGGCTGATTGGCAACGCCGATCGTCATCAGCACCTCACCGTCCAGGGTGCACTGCCTGACAGTATGATCGCCGTCGTCAGTACAGTAGAGGGTGTTGTCCGGCCCCCTGCTGACGCCGTGGGCACGTGAAAAGAGACCTTCTCCCCAGGTCTTGATGAAGTTGCCGTCCTTGTCGAAGACGACCATGGGGTGGTCTCCCCTGCTGAAGACATAGACGTTGTCGTCATCGTCTGTGATGACGCCCGCCACCTCTCGCCAGCCTATGCCGGGAGGCAGGCTCTCCCACCCGACGGCCACTTCATACCCGAATTGACCAGTTCCAAGCTTAACCGTACTTACCATGCCATCTCCTCCTCACGCGGCAATGTATTCGTGCGTGCCAGTTTACAGTCTCGGGCAATGAGTTGACAGTTCTGTGGCCCGGCCTGGCAGTAAAACCCCTTCTAAGGGTGTACAATGTCGCGAACCCAGCATTTAGGGAGGATGAGATGAGCAATGGCGCGCAGGGAACCATAGTTTCCATTTACCTCTGCACGGGTCACCGCGACCCGATGAAGAGCGTAGAGTCCGCGGATATGACAGCCGGCTTCGGAATAGAGGGAGATCGCCACGCGGTGTCGGAAGGGGTGAGGACTGCACGCCAGGTTCTTCTAATGGATGAGGAAACGCTGGGCAAGTTTGGTCTGAACAGTGGGGATGTTCGGGAGAACATAACCACGTCCGGCATAGATCTGCACACGATCGAGGCAGGTCAGCAGGTTTCCCTGGGAGACTCGGCGGTCGTGGAGATCACGGGCTTCTGCACACCATGTGCCCGCATGGACGAGATCCGGGACGGGCTCAGAGTGGATCTGGAAGAGCAGCGCGGGATGCTGGCGACCGTGATCCATGGGGGATCGATTTCGGTCGGCGACGCAGTCAAGGCGCAGGAAGCAGCCGCCGTTTAGCGGAGCCTTCCCCGGAAAGTAGAGACGCCGAAGCTAGTGCTTCGGCGTCAAACCTGGGAGCCAAGGGGACGCGGGGCCTATGTTTGGGTTACCTGCGGTTTGGGCCGCCGATTGCCAAGGGGAGGAGACGGCCCCACGTCCCTGAAGGTGGACGGTAGTCTGTTAGTTGTAGGTGTGGCTGCGGACCATTTCCTTGAAGTCCCTACGGGCCTCGTCGAAGGTTGGGCCTGGGCAGTCAGTACGCTTCTGAACGTTGAAGAAGTAGCTGTCCAGCGCGTCCATCCCCCGCCTCCGTCCCAGAATGATCTTTACTCTGTTTATCATTATGCCGCTCCTTTTCTTGTCATCTGAATCAATTTGTAGAATACTGTGTTCTACTCATTCATTCTCTCCCGAACATAGCATCCTGTAAAGAGATAATTAGGAATAGTTTTAATTAGTTTTCGTGATGTAAGGCGGTGATCTAATGGAAATTAGAGAACTGAGGAGCTTTTGCTCTGCGGCCCGCTACAGGAGTATCTCCCGAGCAGCGGAACAACTGGGAATGGGACAACCCACTGTTACGACGCACATCAAGAAGCTGGAGTCCGAGCTCAACACAGTTCTATTCGATCGCGTGAAACGACCTATTCAGCTCACCCTTGCCGGGAAGCGGCTGCAGGAGCTCGCCGTCCCGCTAGTCGAGGGCCTGGATGCTCTCGTCCAGTCGGCTTCAGAGGCCGAAGAGCGGGGACCCGTGGTCCTCGTAGCGACCCCGGACATCATCCCCCACACACTGCTCAGCGTGGTGCGAGTCTTCACGATGCTCCATCCCCACATTCACCTGACGATCAGGTCGGCTCCGAGAACGCAGATTATGCAGATGATCGCGGACGGTGAGGCAGACATCGGCATCGTTCAGCACTATGACAGGGATGAAGCATTCCTATTCGAGGGTCTCTTTGTGTACGAAAGAGTGCTGATAACGCCTGCGGACCATCCGCTGGCCAAGGAGCCGGTTGAAGCAATCGAGCAGATCGCTCAGTACCCCCTCATCATGATGACTGAAGGAACGCACACCAGGGACCTGCTCGAGTCAGAGTTCAAG
Source organism: Dehalococcoidia bacterium (assembly GCA_965116405.1). GTDB lineage: Bacteria > Chloroflexota > Dehalococcoidia > Lucifugimonadales > UBA1123 > VXRN01. The sequence continues at coordinate 2,377,763 of OZ220685.1, read as the reverse complement.
AGGCGCGGGATTAGTTACCAGATAGTGGTGGACCTGGACAGCATGGACATGATCAAGCGGTACGTGGCCCTCGGGATGGGCATCTCGGTCGGTCCAAGGCTGGCTATCGACCCTGAGGACCACGAGAACCTTGGTGTGGTCAGCCTGGCTCACATTTTGCCCGTGGAACAGGGCGGGATCGTTACACTCAAGGGGAAGCAGATCTCAAAGCCCGCAGAGCAATTCATCTCCGTCATGCGGGATACACTGGCAGCGACGGGGCAACGCTAAACAGTCAGGCGGCTTTCTTCACACCTACCAGCTTGCCTATCACCAGTAGTCGGTGGTCATAGACGAGTCGTGGAACGCAAGAGACCAGCGTGATTGTTGAGTCGTCGGTCTGGTAGAGCTGCAGGTCGTCCTGGTGGACTACCTCGGTCTCGGTGATCTGGTAGAGGAACTCGTCGCCGTCCTCATTTAGAAGACTGACATATACCGGGTCGCCGCTGTTCACCAGGGCAGGTATCTCGGGCAGCTTCTGGAATACATTGCCCTCTCCACGGATTGGGCTCTCGAGATGTCCGAACAGCCACGTGTTGCCAAGCTCACCAGGGTTGGAGGTCTCCGGAATTCTTCCGACGACGTGTTTGGGGGTCTCGTACTGGCGGCTGTCGCCAATGTCAATGATCGCCAGGTTCGAGACTGTGGAATCCACACCGATGCTTGGAATTCGTATATGGCTGGCATCAGAGGCGGTCCCCCTGAGCATTCCCTGCGATGAATCGATGCTGACATAGCCGTCTGGACGAAGTACTGCCCCGTATGCGTATAAGTCTGACCCGGCGGTGTACGGTTGGTCCCAGTACTTGGGGTGAATCTGGTAGCCGGGATAGATGGCGTTGTAGGAGTAGACCAGTTCGGCCCCGCTCAGTTCTTCAACAGCTTCGGACGGGTCTTCAACACCTTCCGAAACAGCAGCCTGTGCCTTGTTCTGGGCCGCGGACGGAGTTGGTTCGACTGCTGAAACGGCAGCAACCGGCGTCGCAGGCTGACGCGCAGGTACTCGAGTGTCAGCCGCCTTGTCTCCGACGTATGTTTGTATCCCCTTGGCTGCAGTATGTATCGGCTTGAAGCTGCCATCAGGCATCAGTGCGCCACGAATCTCGGGTACTTCTGTTGCGACGGCTTCCATGGCGATGGGGCCCTGGGCAGCAGAGTTTAGCCCTTCGAGGTTCGTGGAATTGTACCGCCCCAGTCCGTAGTAGATACCAACTGCGGCTACTACGATGAGACCGACCACGACAAGTGCGGAGCCGGCAACCAGTTTGCCAGTCCTGCGTCGGGGCGTATCTTCGTCTGTTCTTTCGACAGTCATGAGCGCAAAAGGGTCAAGTGGCAGACCGACCAATTCATTATATCATTACACTGGATTGGCAATGGTTCCACACTCTCCCAGTTGACTCCCGCTTTCGTGGGAGTGACGACCGGGAGTCAGAGACTTGCGCAGCGTAACCTTCATATACATCTGACCAGAAACGAAGAGCAGCCCGCGGTTTGCGGGCTGCTCTCGTCAGTAAAATTCCTACTGTTTAGGTTACCTGAATCTTGGTGAGTGCATCGCTCCGTTGGCGATCGGCTCGTTCAGGTAAACGTCGCCGTTGCGAATCTTGATATTGAACCCGCAGTCAGGATTGCTGCAGACCCAAGCCTTGTAGTGAATGGCCGCGCCCTGGCTCCCAAAGTCGGACAGCGGCAACAGGTTTCCTTCGGTACAAACCAAACAACTGGGGAAGTCTCTACCCTCCACAAATACCTCCTCGAATATCCACGTTTCAGACCGCGCGAAAGTATAGCAAAGGGCCAACGGCGGAAACAAGGAGACCCGTCTGGCTGTCAGCGACCGTCTTGAGCCGCGTCAAGATGCGGTGCTACGATACCGCGAACTTCACTTCTGCTTCACTGTATGAAACGCTACCTAGACATTGTCGAGAGGGTGGTTGGCGCGCCAGCCTTCGAGTTCGCCATAATAGCGATAATCATCTTCAACGGCGCACTGCTTGGAGTGGGTACCTCTCCAGAGTTGAGCCTGCGTTACGGGGACTGGATCCACATAGGGAACCAGATAGCCCTCGGCATCTTCATAGTCGAAGCCCTTCTCAAGATGACTGCCGCCTCACCCCGGTTCTTCGGGTACTTCAGGGACGGCTGGAACATCTTCGACTTCCTGGTTATCGCTTTCGCACTGATACCGGCCACCGGCGAGTACGCGATGATCGCACGGCTCGTACGACTGCTGAGAGTCCTGCGCCTCATCTCAACGATCCGTGACCTGCGCCTGATCGTCGCCGCGCTCGTGCGTTCCATCCCAAGTGTGGGACACGTGATGATGTTGATGAGCATCATCGTGTACATCTACGCGATCATGGGCTACCACCTATTCCATGAAAACGACCCGGACAACTGGCGAAACCTGGGCATCTCCCTGCTGACACTCTTCAACGTGATTACGCTGGAGGGTTGGACGGACGTGATGGCCACGGCGATGGAGACACACCCACTGGCGTGGCTTTACTTCGTTAGCTTCGTGATCGTGGGCACGTTTGTAGTGATCAACCTTTTCATCGCGATCATCATCAACAACTTGGACGAAGCCAAGCTGGAGCGACTGCGAGACATCGAGGCCCCAGTGTCAAGGGAAGAGTTGATAAGAGAGATCAGGGCCACTCAGGACGCACTGACAAGGCTGGAGACGCGACTTGACAACGACCGAGACCAGGCCTGATCTATCTCCTCACGCGCGGAGGAGATCCGAGATAGAGACTCCAAGAGATTAGGGAGTCCGACCAACCCGATCAGTCCCCGAACCGCACGCGACACAGGGGAGTGTGAATTGACCCTTCCGGGTGGAGGGTGCTCTGGAAGAGAGTGATTGAATCCACTCTGAAAGTAACTCTCCCATGTTCCACAGCAGTTACAGTGTCGATCACGCGGCGCCTGTCTGAACCGGAAACCCTTTCGCGAAGCCTGGCCAACGTGATGTGCGGATTGAAGCGCCGTCTGTCCTTCCTGAATCCTGCAGCTGACAACTCATCCTCAACGCGGTCGTGCAGCTCCCCCAACCTGTCTGTATCGCCTGACACTCCGGCCCAGAGGACTCTCGCCGACCGAGAATTCGGGAAGGCGCCAACCCCGGCGAGGGTCAGGTCGAACGGTTGAGATCCGGGTGCCGACGCGCGAATTGCAGCGATGACTCTCGGGACAGCGTCGCGCTCGATGTCTCCAAGAAAGCGAAGTGTGACGTGCACTCCGCCCGGTCGCACGGCGCGAACTCCCCGAATCTCCAGTTCTGAGACGGCCTCTGTGAGGCGCTGAATCTCGGCTCTCGCCTCGTCAGAGAGTTCAACCGCGATGAAGCAGCGGACCTTACCTTCACTCAAGTTGAGAGAAACTCCTTGAGCCTCCGGTACCAGCAGACCAGATCGTCCATCGAATAGACCGCATTGGCAGGACTGGGGTTGGGAACAACGAACACCCTGGAGTCACCGATCATGTCAGGTTGAGGACCGAGTTGAACTTCGGGGGTAGAGCCCTCGGCGTACTTCAGATAGTTGCGGTATGCAGTGACGCCATGGAAGCAGATTATGCGTGGGGAATGATCGAGCAACTTCTGGCGTAGTACGGGCGCCCATTCGCGAAAGTCTGCGGCCCGCAGTTCCGAGGCTCCCCGCGACGGTCTCTTCACGACGTCGGTGAAGCCGATACCCTGCTCCAGTGCTAGGTGGTCAGTATCGGACGTTAGTGGAGGATCGAACAGTCCGGCCTCAGTGACAGCGGGCCAAAAGCGATTGCGTGACTGAGCGAAGTAGTGTCCGAGCCGAATCGAGGTCAGCCCCGGGTTAAGCCCAACCAGCACAAGGGCCAGGCCCTTGTCCAAGTAGTCAGGCAGCGTGTCGAGGCTAGTCAACCGACACCGTCGAGCCACTGCACTATCGTATGCCCTATCTCGTCCGGTGAGTCCTCCTGGATGAAGTGAACGCCCTTCACGGTGACCTCGCTCTGGTTGGGCCACGTCCGGCAGTAGTCGCGTTGGGTTCCAGTCAAGATGGCGCCGGGGTCGGCGTTGATGAAGAGCTTGGGGACATCGGACCCGGACAGCCACGCTGAGTAGGCGTCTACCAACTCAACGACATCTGGGGGCTGCCCGTTGAGGGGAATCTCGCGGGGCCACGTCAGGGTGGGACGTCGGGACTCGCCAGGCTCCTGGAAGGGCTCTCGATAGACTTCCATCTCATGCTCAGAGAGTTCACGAATGATGCTGCCGGGAAGGACGCGCTCAACGAAGATGTTGTTATCGAGGACCATTTCTTCTCCGGAGTCTGACCTGAACCCCTGGAATATCCTGGTCGCAGCGTCTGGCCACTGGTCCCAGGTCAAACTCTGGACTATGGCTTCCATGTAGACGATGCCCCCGACGCGGTCGCGGTTGCGATTGGCCCAGTGGAATGCCAGAGCCGATCCCCAGTCGTGCCCGACCAGTGTGACATTCTCTTCGAGTCCAACCGCGTCGAACCAGGCGTCGAGATATCGGACGTGATCGACGAGCCTGTATGAGCCAGATGGGGCCCTGCCCGACCGTCCCATTCCTATCAGGTCTGGAGCTAGACATCTGGCCGTGCCCTTCACCTCTGCAATGATGTTCCGCCATAGAAAGGAACTGGTGGGGTTGCCGTGCAGAAAGACGATCGGGCGACCAACGCCGGTGTCGACATAGGACATCTCGGAGTCGAGCACAGGTACGCGCCTTCTGGGATGCGGATCAAGCGGCAAGATGGGCATGTGAGACCTCGTCGGTGGACTTCGCGAGGGGTACTTTAGCAGATTGGGGCAACTGCTATACTCGACTGCGATTCGACCCAAGATCCAAGAAATGCGTGGAGGCCATAGGTGACACAGCCATTCGCGGGAGAACCTCTCAAGGGCACGGTGTATCCGAACATACTTGAGGAGCAGCTTCGCGCCGTTGAGGCCGATGAGACTGTGCTCAGATTCAGGGCTTCCCGCGAGAGGCTGGCCGTGGTCGATCCGTACAGGCCCCTCTATCACTTCTCCTCGCCTGAGAACTACATGAACGACCCGAACGGGCTGTGCCAGTGGCAGGGTCGTTACCACATGTTCTACCAGTTTCGGCCTGTAGGAGTGGATCGCGTCCACTGGGGCCATACCGTGAGCGACGACCTAATCCACTGGCGCGATCTTCCAATGGCGCTGTACCCGGACGTGGAACGGGACTGCTTCAGCGGTCAGACGCTGGTCGAGGATGACCGAGTGATTGCCATCTACCATGGCACGCAGTCCGGGAATGCGATCGCGACAGCCTCCGACCCCCTGCTGCTCAATTGGGCAAAACATCCCAACAACCCGGTCATACCTGGGACGAATCAGGGGACGGGTGACGCTGGCTACCGTGTGTTCGACCCCTGCATATGGAAGGAAGACGATGGCTACTACTCGGTCTCGGGCACCTACCAGGACGGCGAGCGCGGACTTGACGCGGTTGGCGTTGACCACCTGTTCAGGTCCAGTGACCTCTCTGAGTGGGAGTACATGGGAGCTCTGATGGAAGATGCATTCTTCGCAGAGCCGGGTGAAGATGCAGCAGTCCCCAACTTCTGGCCGATCGGAAACGGCAGGCACATGCTCCTGCTGTTCAGCCACAAGCGCGCTGGACGGTACTACATCGGCAGTTACGACAGTGATACGCACCGGTTCACTCCTGAGACACACGGAAGAATGAACTATGGACCTTGGGTCGTCGGCAGCCTGCACGCTCCGTCGGCGACCATAGATGACTCAGGTCGCTATCTCGGGATCTTCAACCTGCACAAGGGCAGGGAGACGGACGAGACCGACGAGATGATGACCCTACCCCGCCACTATTGGCTGGACTCGGCCAATACCCTGCAAATGGCGCCGGTGCGAGAGGTAGAGTCGCTGAGGTCCGACCATCGCGCGGTGGGAGAGATGGGGATACCAGCCAATGGCGAGGTCCTCCTGGATGACATCGGAGGTAAGGCGGTAGAAATCCGCGCGACGATCGATCCTGGGGCAGCGAGGGAGGTGGGACTCTACGTACTTCGCTCGCCGGACGGGTCAGAGCGCACACGAGTATCGCTCTACCCGAATGATCACAGAAGGTTCGAGACCAGCTCGCTCCAGATAGACATCTCCGAGTCGTCCACTAGGGGCGACGTCTGGGCGCGTTCGGTTGAGATCGGACCTTTGGCGTTGGGTCAGGATGAGCCGCTCGAACTGAGAGTGTTCATCGACAGAAGTGTCATTGAGGTATTCGCCAACGAAAGGCAATGCCTTACGGTGCGGGTCTACCCGGGTCGTGAAGACAGCAGAGGAGTCTCGCTATTCGCAAGGGGTGGAGATGCAAGGCTGTTGTCCATGGACTGCTGGCAGATGCAGAGCATCTGGCCGGAACTGGTCCGTTTCGAGGGGGACTAATCGCGCATAGTGCAGAATTGACTATCACCCACTTCTGCAATAATCTCTCCTATAGCCAGTTGATTCCAAACTGTGAGGTAGCACCATGGTAGTGAGTACACGGACAGATACCGATCTGATTGCGCATCTGCTTAGGCGGGCGGCTTTCGGGGGGACTCGTAACGAGATAGATACATGGGCGGAGCGGGGCTACGAGGCTGCTGTCGAAGAGCTTATCGACCCGTCAGAGCCGGAGTGGTCTGAGGTGTTTCTCGCCAGGCGGTTCCACTTTGAGCAGTCGGGAATGCTGACCCCTCAGGGCGGTCCGGCGCACTGGCTATACAGGATGATCACCACCAGGGCGCCCCTCCATGAGAAGGTGGCGCTTTTCTGGCACGGAATCTTCGCCACCGGATACCCGAAGGTCATTCACGGGAAGGCGCTGTCCGACCAGATCAGGACCTTCAGGCAACATGGCATGGGTCGCTTCGACGATCTCCTCCTGGAACTTGCCAAAGATCCAGCGATGATCGTGTGGCTGGACAACCAGGACAACCATAAGGACGCGATCAACGAGAACTGGGGCCGCGAGCTTCTCGAGTTGTTCTCGATGGGAGTCGGGAACTACTCGGAGGACGACATCAAGGAGTGTGCGAGGGCGTTCACGGGCTGGACGCTGGGGAATACTGAGTACATGGTGTTGCGCTCGATGAGAGACTCTGACTGGCCGTATGGCCGCATCGCCTGGCACTTCCAGTTCAGGGAAGACGACCACGACGACGGTGAGAAGACGTTCCTGGGCCATACGGGTAACCTGAACGGCGAAGACATCATCAGGATCATCTGCGAGCAGGAGGCAACCGCGCGATTCATCGCGAGGCACATGTACCACTTCTTCGTTGCCGACGAGCCGCCGGTTCCGTCATGGCCGTACACGCCTCCAAGGAACGCCGAAGCAATCGACGTCCTCGCCCAGGCTTACTTCGACAACGACCACAGCATAAAGGCGATGTTGGAGGCCCTGCTCAACTCAGACTTCTTCAAGTCCGAGGACATTCGTTACGAGAAAGTAAAAGGCCCGGCCGAGTTCGTCACAGGTGTACTGAGGCTCACTAACGAGTTCGACCGTCCCAAGCGCGAGATCCTCGACAGGTACTTCCAGACCAACTTCATGGGCCAGATGCTGACGAACCCGCCCAGTGTCGAGGGCTGGCACCAAGGGGTGGAATGGATAGACACCGGGACCCTGATCGAGCGGATCAACTTTGCTTCGGAGCAACTCGGTGACGAAAGCAAGCCGGGAGTCCGAAGGATGGTCGATTCGATCATGAGCGCAGACCCTGACCCCTCGCCTGACGATCTGGTCGACCTGTGTCTTGAGAATCTAGGTGCGATCACGATTTCGGACGAAACACGAGCGATAGTTCTTAAGCGTGCGGAAATGGGTGAGCACTCAAGGAACAAGGTCCTGGAGATGCTCAGGCTTACTGCCGCGACCCACGACTTCCAGAGAGCATAGCCGGCGTAAGAGCCGTCCTTCAGGAAGCAGGTCAGTTTCGATTTAGCCAAGTAATGGAGCGCCCAAGCAGCGTATTTAACCGGAGGAAACCCCATTGGTTGCCAGTGCAGCACAGACAGAGTCCAAGGTCCTCGAGTACAGCCTGACCGTAGGCATGTCGGTGATGGAGGGGCGGGGCTTTTACTACCCCGTGGATACTCTTCCTACGTCAAATGGGCGTCTGTATGTAGTTAACCGGTCGGTCGATGGTGTGGACCGTGGCGTCCGTGTGACGATGTGCGACATCAACAGCGAGTACTACGGCACTTTTGGAGCCGCAGGCGACGGCGACGGACAGTTCGTCCAAATCTGTGGAATTGCCGAAGACAGCCAGGGCAGAGTCTACATCGCAGACGAGTACGCCAACCGGGTCTCGGTTTTCGACCTGGATGGCAACTTCCTCTCAAACTGGGGTAGCACAGGCAGCTCCGAGGGTGAACTGGATGGGCCGTCAAGCGTGGCGATCGGCGCCAACGACACGGTCTACGTGTCAGATACGCACAACCACCGCGTGCAGCGATTTACTGCCAGCGGCGCCTCGATCGACAGTTTCGGCTCTCAAGGCTCTGGTGACGGCGAGTTCGATCTGCCTTGGGGGATAACCGTGGCTCCAGACGGCGATGTGTATGTCGCTGACTGGGGTAACGACAGGGTACAGCGGTTTACATCGACTGGAGATTACGTGGCGACCTACGGCACCTCAGGGAAGGGCGATGGAGAGCTGCGTCGGCCATCAAGTGTAGTGGTTGACGAAAGCGGGCTGGTCTACGTTGCTGACTGGGGGAACGAACGCGTGCAGGTTTTCGGCCCCGATGGCGAGTTTCTTCAGAATCTGCGTGGTCAGGCGACCGAATCGGAATGGGCCAGGAACTTCCTGAGGATAAACAAGGAAGAGGCCGCGGCAAGGAGCCGTGCCGATCTCGAACCCGAAATTGAGCTGTATGACCCGGACGACCCACACGAGGAGTCGTCCCACATCGAGAAGCTATTCTGGTCTCCCGTGTCCGTGAAGTTGGACGGTGCGGGAAGACTTTATGTCACAGAGAGCAATCGCCACCGCATTCAGATCTACCAGCGGGCGTCGTAGCCCCGAATCGGCGTACGGGGTGACGGAGGTGACGTCGGTCACCGAAGACTATGACGCCGTTGTGATCGGCGGAGGCCCGGGCGGCAGCACTGCCGCCACACTACTTGCGCGAAGGGGTTGGCGAGTCGCCCTGTTGGAACGGGAGCGCTTTCCCCGTCCCCACGTCGGTGAGTCCCTCCTTCCAGCCTCCATGCCCGTGCTGGAAGAGTTGCGTGTGCTTGACCAAGTGGATGCGGCAGGCTTCCCCAAGAAGTGGGGAGCGACCATGCTCTGGGGTCGCGAGCCCGAGCCCTGGAGCTGGTACTTCAGCGAGACCAACCGGACGTATCCGCACGCCTATCAGGTCTGGCGCCCCACCTTCGACAAGATACTGCTGGACAATGCCCGCGCGTCCGGCGTTGACGTTTGCGAAGGGCACCAGGTGACTCGCGTTGACTTCGGAACTGGCCAGGCCAACTCTTTGAGCTATCGCACTGACGATGGGGCCAGTGGCAGGGTCGAAGCCGAGTGGATTGTCGACGCGAGTGGACAATCTGCCATCGTGGGGCGGACGCTCGGCCTGCGTAGATGGGATGAACGCTTCAGGAACATGGCGGTCTATAGGTACTTCGAGGGTTCGGAGAGGCTGCCTGACCCGGATGAGAGCAATATCTTAATCGAGTCGTACTCAGACGGATGGGTGTGGAACATTCCCCTCTGGAAGGGGCAGAGCAGCGTCGGAATCGTCGTCGACTCTGAGCATGGGGCGTCAGGGATCTCCGAGTACGGTGTCGATGGGTACTTCAGAAGGCAGCTGGAATCGACCTCGCTCAGCAGGCATATGTTGTCGAGCGCACGTCTGACAGGCAGGCCGAACGTCATAAAGGACTGGTCCTACACGTCGTCGGAGACTGTCGGCGATGGGTGGATCCTGGTAGGCGACGCGGCATGCTTTGTCGATCCGCTTTTCTCTTCCGGTGTCCACCTGGCGATGATGTCAGCGGTTATGGCTGCGGCGTACCTGGATGCATCCCGGAGTGATCCTTCAATCCGAGGCCCAGCGGCTCGGGTGTACCAGGAGCTATATCACACGGAATACAGTCACTTCCGTGAACTGGCCGCCCTCTTCTACGCCAGCAACAGGACCGTGGAGTCTTACTTCTGGGAGAGTCGTCGAATACTCGGCGAACCGGAGGACGAGGAAGCACGGAGGTCGTTCATCCGTGCGGTCGCGGGGCAGTCGGCGAGGGGGTACGAGCGGGCTGTGCTATCGAGGGGAGCACTGCCTGAGGAGTTCAGCAGTTCAGTTCGAGCAGTGGAGTCGGAGAGACGGGCGAAGACTTCGGGCTTCAACTCGGAAACCTATCTGGATGATGTGCCCGTGTTGACGAGCGGCTCAACCACCGATAGGAGGCCGATTTTCGCGGATGGCCACTTTCAGTGGAGCGACGTGCTCATCAGCCCTCAGCGGCCTGAAGGTGTCGCAATCAGCCCGCTGGTAGCCGCGATCATAACGGAGATCGACGGCAATAGGAGCGCTAGAGAGATCGTGGAGAGGATTACTGCGAGGACCTCCGGCAGGCAGGATGAAGATGGCATATCTCAAGCCGTACTTGGCACGTTGAGAATCCTGTCAGTCGATGGCCTGGTCGAGAGCAAGGCACCCAGAACTCGAATCTAAGCGATGGGCCGAACGCTGTCAGACAGGTAGCACCTGCTACAATTGGCGTTGGAGTTTAGTCACGCCATTGCATCCCCTGCAAAGTCCCGGGTCAGCTAGCGATCGGGCCGCCGAGCTTGAAGAATTACGTGCGTCTGCGCTTGGTCTTCTGGATTTCGAAGAGATACGCCTTCGGCTAGCTGACCAGACGACGTTTCACGAGGCAAGAAGACTTGCTCTTGAGATAGAGCCGTCGTTCGACCCACATGAAGTCGGCCGACTCCAGGACGAGACTGCCGACGCCTGCGCGCTTCTCGAAGAGATCGGCGACCTGAGCCTCGACTCCGACTCGGACACGACCGAGCTCGTTACGCGGGCTGCTTTGGGGGGAATACTCAGCGGCGCGGAACTGCTGGCTGTTGCGGGCTCTCTCGAAGTCCACAGCAGGGCTCGGAACTCGATCTCTAGGGCCTCCCGGGTCGCTCCGATCATGGCAGATCTGGCCAGTCTAATACCCGACCTCAGGGAACTCCGACGGCAGATTCGGTCGAAGATCAACATCCGGGGGGACGTTGCGGACGACGCTACTCCATCCCTAAGGGCTCTGCGCAGCCAGGTGCGGTCAGCCCACGAGCGTGTCACAGAAGCGCTCCAACGGTTTATCAGTTCCAATACCGGCAGGGACGCTCTCCAGGAGCCGATTATTTCGGTACGGGGAGACAGGCTTGTCGTGCCTGTGAGGGCAGACAGGCGGCATCGCGTGGCAGGGATCGTCCACGATGCTTCTAACACCGGCGCAACCGTGTTCGTGGAGCCCTTCAACACCGTTGAACTCTGCAACGAGTGGAGAGAACTTGCCCTGGAAGAGGAGCGAGAGGTAACCCGGGTGCTGCGCGACCTGTCGTCACTCGTCGGCGCAGTCGCAGACGACATTAGGCTGGGCAACCGGACCACAGCAAAACTGGACCTTGCTCTAGCGCGAGCCAGGTACAGTAGTCGACTGGATGCGGTCACGCCGGTAGCAGTTGGCTCCGAGCAGCGACTCAGACTGATCCGTGCCAGGCACCCGCTGCTCGATGATGACGTCGTGCCATTGACAGCCCACATAGGGCCGGACTGGTCTGCGCTCGTCATTACGGGTCCCAATACGGGCGGCAAGACGGTCGCGATGAAGACGGTCGGGCTGGCTGCGCTTATGCACCAGTCGGGACTGAGGGTACCCGCCGATGACGGGAGCGCACTACCGGTCTTCGACGGCGTCTTTGCAGACATCGGTGATCAGCAGAGCATCTCGGACTCTGTATCGACATTCGGCTCTCACATTCAGAACGTCGTTAAGATCCTGCGCCACGCTGGATCGCAGTCGCTAGTGCTGCTAGACGAACTTGGGACCAGTACCGACCCCGAGGAGGGTTCGGCGCTTGCAAAGGCCGTGATTTTCCACCTGGCGAACAAGGGAGCCGCGACGATCGTGACGACCCATCACCGAAGCGTCGCAGCGTTCGCTGACGCATCGGACGACATGATGAACGCCAGCTTCCAGCTCGATCCAGACACGCTGGCGCCAACCTATGAGATGACCATAGGAACGCCCGGCAGAAGCTACGCGATGGCCGTGGCAGAGCGTTTAGGACTTCCCACCCAAATCATGGAGGAGGCTCGAAACCTTATCGAACCGCAGCACCTCCTTTTCGAAGACTGGCTGACAGAGCTTCAGAGAGAGCGACAGCAGCTCCTGACGAACGTCGAGCAGGCTGCCAAAGACAGGGCTGAGGCGGAATCGCTGAGGGAGGAGTTGGAGAAACAGGTCGACTTTCTCGTCAGTCACAGAGACGACATGATGGAAGCCACTCGTAGGAACGCCCTGCAGCGATTCCGCGAGATCGGACGGCGGCTCGACGGCGCCGAGGCGTCACTGAGTTGGGGAGTTCCGGCGGTGGCTGGCGGCAGCCCTCCCCCGACGCGCGACCGGGTCGAGCGAATTCGCCGGGATCTGGCCTCGGTTGAGGTCCCGGAGAGGGCTCCGGTCCAGCGAGTACAGCCTGTGTCTCGTCCCCTGGAAGAGGGCGACAAAGTATTCATCAGGGGAATGAACCTCACCGGGGAGATCGTTGAGATAAGCAGGCAGAGCGACGAGGCTGAGGTCAGCGTCGGCCGCGTGCGCGTGAACGTTGATCTTCACAGGCTGTCGCGAGTCGACAGCGAGCAGGATGAGGACCCGGATCAGGAGACGCCTCGCGTGACGACAGACGTCTCGCCCCCTATGCAAAGCATCGAACTGGACATCCGCGGAATGCGGGCAGCGGATGCACAGGTCAACCTCGACGAGTTCCTGGACCGCGCCATACTCGATGGGGTAGCAAAGCTGAGGGTGATCCATGGTCGCGGTTCAGGCGTGCTGCGGAACGTGGTGCGAGACCACCTCCGCTATCATCGTGCAGTAAGCGACTTCGGACCTGAGCCCAGGGAACGCGGCGGAAACGGCGCGACCTGGGTCCAGATGGCATGACCCGACTGGTCTGGGTGGACTGAAGTGACCCTGGTTCAGGTCGCCGTCACACTCGGCATTCTAATTGGGGTTGCGTGCGCTGATTCGAGCGGGCCGACCGGTCCGGCTGTCACAGTCGGCTCCTCATGGTTCGAAGTGGAGATTGCTGCGACATCCCAGGAGCGCAGTCGCGGTTTGTCCGGCAGGGAGAGTCTTCCAGACTCGTCGGGTATGCTCTTCGTCTATGATTCAGCTCAAACTCCTAGCTTCTGGATGAGGGAGATGCTGATTCCCCTGGACTTTGTGTGGATTGGTGAAGATTGCAGCGTCGTGGACCTGCATACCAATGTGCCTCCACCGCCACCAGGGACATCCACCGGATCACTTCCGAAATACAAGCCTGCCAACCCGGTGAGATATGTACTGGAGATCAACACCGGTAAAGTTGATGAACTGGGAATCGAAATCGGCGACCCTGTGAGTTTCGAGGGCATAGACGTGACGGGGGTGGGATGCCAGTGAGCAATCCAGCCCTCAGGATTGTGTTCGCGGGCACGCCGGCGTTCGCCGTGCCGTCGCTGGATGCCCTTCTCAGGCGTGGACACAATATCGTTGGAGTGTTCACACAGCCCGACAGACCTGCTGGCAGGGGTCGAAGGCTCAGGCCATCGCCGGTCAAGGAGTTCGTCGAGCAGCATGATCTGCCAGTGTTCCAGCCAGCGACACTTAGAAGTAATGAAGATGCTTGCTCGCAGATCGTTGACCTAGAGCCGGACGCCATCGTTGTCGCCGCCTACGGGCTGTTTCTTCCCAAGATCGTGCTCGAGGCCCCCAAGTATGGCTGTCTGAATATACATCCGTCGCTGCTTCCGAAGTACCGAGGACCGTCTCCAGTGATATCGGCAATACTCGCAGGGGAGGAGACAAGCGGAGTCTCTATCATGCTGCTGGACGAGGGAATGGACACAGGTCCCATTTTGGCCCAGGAGAGTGTGGCGATAGGCCTGGACGAGACTTCCGACGGGTTGACTCTCCGTTTGTTCGAACTGGGAGCCGACTTGCTGGTGCAGACCCTGGACGATTGGGTTGGCGGGGTCATCACTCCATCAAGACAGAACGATGATGAGGCGACAATCACTCGATTGCTGAAACGGGAAGACGGCCTGTTGGACTGGTCAGCGGACGCGATCGCAATTGAACGAAAGATACGGGCGCTCACTCCGTGGCCCGGTACCTTCACATCCTGGAACGACAGGACGCTGAAGGTACTGAGCGGGAGGTCCATACCGCACCACCCCGTGGCCGCTCCCGGCACCGTGCTCGATTGTGAAGGCGGTCGAGTGGCAGTTGCGACTGGATCAGGCGCCCTGGAACTGCTGGAAGTCCAGTTGGAGGGCCGTGCCAGGTCCAGGGCCTCTGACTTCGCGAGGGGGCAGCGTGACTTTATCGGCTCCGTACTCGGGGCCTGATGCTACAATTCGGATTCATATTAAGTCAGGCAGTGAGATTCTCACAGGAGCATTAGGAGCATATTGATGGACAAGGCACTCGCCGGAGTGAAGATCGTGGACATGAGCCGGGTGCAGGCTGGGCCATCGTGCGCGCAGCTCCTGGGATTCCTGGGAGCGGATGTCATCAAGGTTGAGGACACCACGGGCGGAGACAGTACGCGATGGGAACTCGCCGCTCGAGACGATCAGGACAGCGTCTACTTCACCATCTTCAACGGCAACAAGCGGGCCATCACGCTGAACCTGAAGACTGAGCGGGGACGCGAGATCTTCACGAAGCTGGTCGAGTGGGCGGACGTTGTGCTGGAGAATTTCTCGAAGGGCGTGATGGAGAGGCTGGGGTTCAGCTACGAACGACTCAAGGAGATCAACCCGCGAGTGATCTACGCGACGATAAAGGGATTCGGCTCATGGGGGCCGTACTCGGACTACAAGTCCTACGAGTTGGCCGCGCAGGCTACGGCGGGACTCATGGCCGTCACAGGCTATCCGGACGGACCCCCCATGTCCGTCGGAGTGGGTGCCGGCGACTCCGGCACAGGCCTCCACATGGCTATCGGCATACTGGCCGCGCTCCGGCAGAGAGACGGCACCGGCGAGGGTCAGAAGGTAGAAGTGTCGATGCAGGACGGCGTGCTGAACCTCATGCGCATCAGCATGATCCACCCTCTTGGAAAGGGCGAGTGGGGAGGTCGGCCCGGTACCCGCGGCTGGAGCGGGGTCCCGCAGGTGTTCAGATGCGCTCCCGGCGGCCCGGACGATTACGTGATGATTAACGTCCGGGGACCGATGCTGGAGCTGATTCTGGCGATTATCGGTCGAGAAGACCTGCTGACGGACGAACGCTTCTCGGATGCGGAGTTCCAGGGCCAACACGCAGACGAGATCCTTGCCGTCATCGAGGAGTGGACGATGCAGCGCTCCAAGACTGAAGCGTTCAAGACGCTCGCGGCGGCAGGGGCATGGTGCGGACCGGTCCTGACTCCGCTGGAAGTCCTGGAGAACCCACACCTTGAAGCGCGCGAAATGCTGGTGACCGTTGAGGACTCGGAGCGGGGCGACTACCGGATGATCGGCTGTCCTGTGAAGCTGGAGAAGTCCCCCGTCACGGTAGAGGCAGCGCCCCAGTACTCGGAGCACACGGACGAGATACTGACAGAGATGTTCGGCGTGTCGCCAGACGAACTGCCGGCGCTCAGAGAGCAGGGAGTAATCGTCTAGACGCCGACAGGTATGCCAACTCTAGGTACCCGCCTTCAGAGACCCCCTCTCCCTCAGAGCCTGCCCCGGACTTGACCCGGGGGAGAGGGTTGGGGTGAGGGTGAAAAGGTCATAATTGCAGAGTTGCTGTACGTCTCCCACACGCCTCTGGACTCCGGCCTCCGCGGGAAAGAAGATCAGCATGGTGACGCCCCACAGCCCGAAACGCCGTTAGGTGGTCACCCGCTCCTTCACCTCATTCAGGACTGAAACGGTCTCGCCGACCAGGTCGGCCATGATGTCCGCGGCTGGCCGCGCCTCGCTGACCATGCCCGCACCCTGCCCTGCGGGGTTGAACACGAGATCGTAGCGCTGCGCCTTCTCGGCCGCCTGGTTGAAGGTGGACATGAGAACGCCCTGGAGCGGCATGTCGAGCGGCTCCAGCCCTGACGCCGCCCACGCCTGGACGATCGGCCCCTGGTACTGGCGGGCGGTCTTCCCGGTGAAGGACCGTGAAATCTGGAAGTCCTCGGAGCGGCCTCGGATGATCGACTGCTGCTGGGACGGGTAGATGCCGCACTCCTTGGCCGCCAGGAAAGCTGTGCCAAGCCATGCTCCCTCAGCGCCCAATGCCAGCGATGCCGCTATGCCACGTCCGTTGGCGATGCCGCCGGCTGCGACTACGGGCTTCGGAGATATCGCGTCGACGATCTGCGGCACGAGAGGCATAGTGGCAATCCGCCCAGTGTGACCACCGGCCTCGGTGCCCTGTGCGACGACTACGTCCACTCCCGCGGCAATCTGCCGCTGCGCGTTGCGCACGCTGCCGGCGAGCCCCATCACGACCACGCCCTTGTCATGTGCCTGCGGGACCATCCAGCCGGGGTCTCCAAGGGCGGCGGCGAATACCTGTACGTCTTCCTCGAGGATCATGTCGACCTGGCTTCGAGCCAGGGCGATTCCGGTCTCCTTGGGAGGCGGAGGCGGATCGACCCGGTCGAGTCCGAACTCGGCCATGAGTGTATCTACGAACTCGGCGTGCCGGGGGTGCTGCCTCCGAACGGCGTCGACCTCTGACTCCTGCTGAGCACCGCTGCTGTCTCGCTCGACGGAGCCTGTGACAACGGGAAGCAGCAGGTCAACGCCGAAGGGCTTGTCCGTCAGTTCGCGGACCTTGCGGATGCGCTGTCGGAGTTCGTCAACTTGGATCCCCGATCCACCCATGACACCCAAACCCCCGGCATTGGACACTGCGGCGACCAATTCAGGCGGGGTCCACCTGCCACCCATACCGGCAAGACAGATGGGATATTCGATATCCAGTAGATCGCAGAGGGAAGTTTTGAGGACTGGTCGTGGCATGTTTCGCTCCGTGAGGGTGCAGGATCAGCGGAATTCTAGGTTTGGGATTGGGAGGGTGTCAATTGGGCGTAATGCCGCTTAGATCTCCCGGTACCTGGTCATCCTATAGGTCGCCAGGACGGCGGCAAAGATGTTGGCGGCCACGGAAGACACTACAAGCATTGTGTAAAGGGCGTCTGATACGTCAATCACCGGCAGCCGCAACACCCCTCCAAACAGGCCGTAATAGGTCTTTACCCCTTTCACCAGCATGACCACGTATGGAGAAGCGACAGCCACAGCCAGGATTAGGAATGCGAACAGCCACCTGATCCGGCGCGGACTCTCTGCGTTGTGCCACAGAAGGGCCGTAATGAGTCCGGACGGGGTGCCGACCACCAACGCTAGGAGAGCCACAAAGGTCGTTCCAGTCAGAGCTGGACCGTGGACATACGACCATATGGCCAGCCAGACTACGAACCCGCTTATCGCGGAACAGGCCAATCCAAGCAGACCTCGGGCCAGGAGCACCAGACCGATGTCTCCCCCCTCTCGCAGTATGGCGTCCAGACAGTTTCTAGCCGTGCGAGTCCACGTCAACGTCTGAACGGCCTCATGCACGTCACTCGTGGATTGAGCGTTTCACTGAGTGAGTCTTCGATCACTTGCCACCCCTATTCCAAGCATTGCTGCAACCGGGATCATACTGTAGAGAATTTGGGTAGCTAATTAGCTACGCCAGACTTGACAAATTATCCAATAGCCTACAACATGAGTCGTCAATAATGGGAAACAGTTTCTAGGAGGATACGAAGGAGATAGAGCATATGCGTTCTTTAGGAAAGATAAGCGCGTTTGCGCTGGCCATGCTCCTCATGGCTGCACTGCTGGCCGTAGCGTGTAGCGCCGAGGAAGATGAGCCAGAGCCACCAGCGCCAGCACCTGCGCCGGCCGTTGCCCCAACAACGGCGCCGGCACCTGCCCCGGCCGCTGCCCCAACAACGGCGCCAGCACCTGCGCCGGCGGCGACCGCCGCCCCCGCGCCCGCACCGGCAGCGCCGATGGGCATGAACAGGGACATAACGATCACGATGGCGATACCTGAAGTTGCGGAACAGTTCGGCGACTTCGAGGTGCAGACCTACGGCGGAAGCCCGGGCGAGACCCAGATGGGCTTCTTCGACCAGTTGCTGGTCCACAACGGGGTTGACCCGCTCACGCCGTTCGCGGCTGAGTCATGGAGCATCAACGAGGAAGGCACCGAGCTTACACTGGTCATTCGCGACGACCTCAAGGTCAACACTCCTGAGGCATTCGCGGGCCAGGACTTTGGGTACATCACCGCGCACGACGTGGCCTGGAACATGAACCGGCAGAACGCCGTGGTGAACCCCAGCCTGGGCGCCGCGATCGGCGCGCAGCTCGGCGGCACCTTCGGCCCTGCGGAGGCAATCGACGACTATACCGTCAAGGCTCCGCTGGTAACGGACATCTTCTGGGGCATCCCGATCAGCGAGTTCGACATCAACGACACGACCGTCCGCCTGGACAGCAAGACCGCTTACGAGACGGTTGGCGCCGAGGCGGTCAAGCTCGTCCCGGTCGGCTCAGGCCCGTTCACCATGGGCACGTGGACACCCAACTCCAAGGGCGAAGTCCACGCGATTCCAGGGGAACACTGGTCTGAAAACTGGCCTGGTGGGGACAAGTCTGATACGCCGCTATACGGCAAGTTCGTAGTAGTGCAGGCCCCCGAAATCACGACTCGTATGGCGATGATGGAGACCGGCGAGGCTGACATCGGCTCGATCGACTTCGCCCGCCTGCGGGAGCTCGAGAGCAAGGGTTTGAAGTTCGTCACCACCATGTCGGACAAGGACACGATGACGCTCAGCGCCATCTGGCCCGGCAACCTGTGGACGGACGTGAACGCGAAGACTGAAGAGGCGATTGAGCCCTGGATGTCCATCGTGTATGAAGAGGACTATGCATGGCTAGGCTGCCCGTGGGAGGACAAGTGCCCCTACACGGACACCAACAACCCTGACGGCATGAGCGACATGGAGCAGGCCCGGCTGGTTCGCTGGGCGCTTTCCCATGCTATCGACCGGCAGGCGATCGTGGACGTTCTGCAGGCCGGACTCGGCACGCCGATCTACCTCGAGCTGATGGGTCCGAAGTTCCCCGGCTGGCGCCCTGACCGCACGGTCACCGCCGCCATGGTCAAGGAAGCGCACGAGAGGTACAGCGGCACCGGCTCCAAGGCGGAGGGCATACTCGGTCCAGGCACCGAATACATCGAGTACCAAGAGTACGACAACGCCGCAGAGCCGAACCACGAATGGCCGTGGGAGGTTCCGACTGACAAGGCCGAGGCAGAGCGTCTGCTGGACCTCGCGGGCTTCCCGCGTGGCTCTGACGGCATCCGCTTCGAGATTAAGATGAACAAGTACCGCTGCGAGACCGGCGACGTCTGCCTCGAGCAGGCTGACGCGGTGGCGGCGGACTGGGAAGCGGTCGGCGTCCGCGTCGAGCTGCTCACGGAAGAGTACGGCGGAGTTGTGGTGCCTCGTATGAGAGACCGCACGCAGGCCTTCCCGGTTGTCAAGAACTGCTCGGTCGAGACCGCGAACTACCCGTTCGACTGGCCTCCTCCTCCGTCAGACAGCACCTTCAGCCGCCCGGCTTGGGGCTGCTCCTTCGAGAGCAAGTTCCTCGACTACATGTACATCAGCATCAACGGCGAGAGGGACAAGCAGGCGCGTGAAGACCTGCACCTCGACATGGTTGACTACTACTACTACTGGCAGCTTTACGCCGGTATGGTTCAGCCGCCTCGCGGCGTGGCAGCCAACCCTGAGACCGTTGAGTCCTGGAACTCGCGCTCCACAGCAGCCGGATTCTGGGGCAGGCCACAGCACATCGTGCCTGCAGGCCAGTAGTTGTAAGTTCAGGGGCGCGGTCTGAGTGGCGCCTGCTTCTCAGACTGCGCTCCAGCCAGCTCAATCGTACGCAGGGCAAACTCCTATTGGGTCGCCCTGCGTACATACAAACCGAATTCCGTCCGAACAAGGCCACGTAGATTAGCGAGGATTCGACCTATCCATGGGTAGATTTCTAGCCAGACGAGCCCTCTCCATAGTCATCTCCATAATCGGAGCGACGGTCGTCATCTTCATCCTCAGCAGACTTGGACCGGACCCGAGGATTCTCTTCATTGGGGACGCCCAGGTCGAACTGAGCGAAGAGCAGATTGCTGAAATCGAGCGGCATCTTGGGTTGGACAAACCGCTGCCGCTCCAGTACCTGACGTGGATGTGGAATCTCATGCGACTCGATATGGGGCAGTCGCTCGGCTCGTTGAGGCCGGTGAGCGAGATCATCCGGGAACACCTGGGGATGACGCTCAAGATCGCTGCTGGCGCATGGGTATTCGCGGTTGCCGTTGGCCTCAGCATTGGGGTGTTGGCGGCGGTTAAACGTGCTACTGTCTGGGACTACGTCGGGCGCGTTTTAGCGTTATTCGGGCAGGCGACACCGCAGTTCTGGACTGCGGTCATGGCCATCCTCATATTCGCGGTATGGCTGCGCTGGTTCCCGCCCGGCTGGTCCGGCGGTCCACCGGAAGGCACGTTTGCGCTTTCCTGGACGAACATAAAGTACTACGTACTGCCGTGTATCGTGCTGGGCTGGCCCGCCTCGGCGGGCATCATGCGCCTGACGCGTTCAGCGATGCTGGAGATACTGGACTCCGAGTACATCAAACTGGCGCGCGCCAAGGGCGTGGGCCCGTGGACGATCATCTGGAAGCACGGCCTTCGGAACGCGGTCATTCCGCCGCTCACCTCGGCGTTCGTGCTGCTGGCGGACTACCTAAACGGCGCACTGGTAGTGGAGATAGTCTTCTCCATGCCCGGGATCGGCATCGTCGCTCTCAACCGCGCTGTCTATGACAACGACTGGCCGTTGCTCGCGGGCACGGTATTCTGTTTCATTGGGATCTATGTGTTCTTCGCATTCTTGGCGGACATCGCATATGCGCTCATAGACCCGCGCATCCGGTACGAGTAGGAATCCCCAATATGCAGATGACCCAGATAGAACGCGACCTGCTGGGCATGAGGGACTACCCTCCGGTGGTCAGCCAGCTCAGGGCCGGATGGATGTTCATGCGGCGCTGGCCTGTGATCCCCATGGCTGTGCTTGCCGCTCTAATATTCTGTGGCGTATTTGCGCCCCTGCTGGCAACTCACGACCCGTATGGCGGGCAGGACGCCGGGCTCAGGTCGCGGCACATCCCGCCGCCCTGGGCGCCCGAAGGCGACTGGCTGGGTGCGGGAGACCCGGCGCAGGAAGCGACGAGGACCGGACACTATCTTGGTACGGATCACACTGGACGCGACGTGTTTTCGAGAATGCTGTTCGGCGCGCGCATTTCGCTCGTCGTCGCCGGAATCGCCCTGGTTAGCGGCTTCATAACCGGCACGACGCTCGGCATCGTCAGCGGGTATTCGGGCGGCTGGATCGACGAAATCATCACCAGGATAGTCGACATCTGGCAGGCGCTTCCGTTCCTGATGGTGGCGCTGGTATGCGTGCTGCTGTTTGGACAGAGCACCGTTCTGCTGCTGGCCCTGATGGCCGCGCTGGCATGGAACCCGTTCGTCAGGGTCATACGAAGCCAGACCCTGGTCGTCAAGAACCAGCCTTTCGTGGACCTGGCTCGCGTGGCAGGGTGCTCAACGATACGGATCCTGCTCCGGCACATACTGCCCGGCGTCATTAACACCGCCGTAGTGATCGCCACGCTCAGCGTGGGCTCGCTCGTTCTGGCCGAAGCCGCTCTCAGCTTCCTGGGCGCGGGCGTGCCGCATCCGACTCCGACCTGGGGCAGCATGGTTTCCGAGGGCCGGGGCTATATCGCCACCGCATGGTGGCCGACCGTGATACCGGGCATCGCCATCTTCCTGCTTGTGATGTCGCTCAACTTCACGGGCGACTGGCTTCGCGACAGACTCGACCCGAGGTTGCGACAGCTGGTGGACTAGGGTCGCCGGCGACCCCCTTCACACCTTTCTACCCGGCGAATCGCCGACGACGTTGTCACTCGCCTCACATTGCGTCGAGACTGTATCAACTTAGTCGGAGGCCCAAACGTAGGGGCGTCCCTTATGGGCGCCTTGAGCATGATGGCCAACACGGGCAACCACAAGGGATTGCCCCTACATATGTATGACCGACCAAACTGGGACAGCATCCATTGCGTCCCATTTCTTTGGACAGCTTGGCGTGACGTATTTATACTGTGCCCACGTTCAAGGATGGTGAGAGACGATGGTTGGTGAGGCACTCCAATATGATGTGATTGTCGTGGGTGGCGGGAATGCTGCCCTCTGCGCCGCGCTTGCCGCGCGTGACGCCGGTGCAGAGGTCGTTGTGCTGGAAAAGGCGCCGCCAGGCGAGCAGGGTGGCAACTGCCCGTACACAGGCGGTGGATTCAGGTTTGTCCACGAGGGCATCGAGGACCTGCGCCACATGCTTCCCGACCTGACCGACTCCGAAGTCGGCAGGATAAGCATGGCCCCCTACACTGCTGACAACTTCAGGGAGCACTTCGCGGCCGTCACCAAGGGAGACTCGGATCCTGCACTCATCGAAGCCCTGATCGCCAACTCTCGCCCAACTGTCGAGTGGATGTTTGAGAAGGGCGTAAGGTGGGAGCTGTCTGCCCAGACGTCGCGGGTGGAAGGGGCGCCCTCGGTCATCCCTAACAGCGTCGGAATGAGCGCGTGGGAGTCCGGGCCCGGACTGGTAAGGATGCTGACAACCGCGAGCCGACGCGCGGGCGTGACGATCCTCTATGAGACAGCGATGACGCGACTGCTCACCAATGAAGATGGCGCGGTTATCGGTGTTGAAGCCAGTGACCAAGACGGACTCCACGAACTTCTTGCGAACGGTGTTGTGCTTGCCTGCGGTGGCTTCGAGGCCAACCCTGAGATGCGAGGCGAATACATCGGCGATGGTTGGGAACGTGCAAGGGTTCGCGGCTCCGCGCACAACACCGGAGACGGGATTCGCGCCGCGCTCGATGTCGGCGCGCAGGGCACAGGTCAGTGGGACGGCTGCCACGCAACGCCTATTGACGTCGACGCGCCGGTAACCGGTGACCTCCAGGTGACCGACATCATGCCTAGACGATCGTACCCCATTGGAATCACGGTCAATTCAGATGGACTCAGGTTCATCGACGAAGGCGCCAGCTTTGCCGAGCAGACTTTTGTCGACATGGGACACGCAATCCTGCAGCAGGAAGATGGGATCGCATACCAGGTCTTCGACTCCAGGGCTCAGGCGCACCTTGAAGGACGTTACAGCAGCTCCAGGCGGGTCGAGGCGTCAACGGTATCGGAACTGGCAGAGAAGCTGGGAATCGACGCTGAGGGGCTTGAGAAGACCGTCGACGACTTCAATGCATCTGCACATGACGCTGAGTACGAGCCCAGGACGCTGGATGGAAGGTCCACCAGTGGCCTTCAGCCTCCGAAGAGCAACTGGGCGATCAGGATTGATCGGCCCCCATTCTTTGCATACACGGTAACGGGCGGTATCACCTACACGTACGGCGGCATCAGGATCGACACGGGAGCGCGGGTCCTCGACACGGAGGACCGGCCCATACCGGGCCTGTACGCTGCCGGGATCATCGTCGGCGGCATATTCGTCCACGGTAGCCTCAGGGCTGCCGGGCTGATGCACGGCGCGGTGTATGGCAGGATCGCCGGGACGGCTGCTGCTGGCTAGAAACGGCCTCCCAAGTCCCTATTTCGCAAAGCCGTCTATAATACCGAAAGACTCTTGGCATGTGGTGCGCGGTCTGTCTCGCGCTCCTTCATGCTGAACGGGAGAGGGCATGAGCCAAACGACGGTTGACGTAACTCGATTCCAGGACCTCGCGAACCAACTCAGGGAAAGCGTTCAGCGAGTCATTGTCGGCAAGTCGGAAGTGATCGACCTGGCGATCATCGCAATAGTGTGCAGGGGTCACGTACTGGTTGAGGACGTGCCCGGCATCGGCAAGACGACTATGGCCAAGGCGATTGCTCAATCACTAGGATGCTCCTTCAACCGGATACAGTTCACGCCGGACCTGATGCCGACCGATGTGCTGGGAGTGAACTTCTACAACCAGAAGTCAGGGGACTTCGAGTTCAGGGCAGGCCCGATCTTCAGCCAGGTGATACTGGCAGACGAGATCAACCGCGCCACTCCAAGGACCCAGTCGGCGCTCCTGGAAGCGATGCAGGAGCGGCAGGCCACGGTTGACGGTCAGACGAGGCGACTCAACGAGCCGTTCCTGGTGCTGGCGACCCAGAATCCGATCGAGCTCGAAGGGACGTTCCCACTGCCTGAGGCGCAGCTGGACAGGTTCATGCTGCGGGTCAATCTGGGATACCCAACGCCGGAAGAGGAGTCAGACATCCTTCTGAGGTTTGAACGCGACACTGTGCTTCCTGAGCTGGACCCCGTGACCGGATCGGAAGAGCTGCGTGAGATGCAGGAGGCGGTGACCTCTGTAAGGGTCGACGACATTATCCGCGACTACATCGTGGAGATAGTGCAGTCGTCTCGCAGGAACGAGGGACTCACACTCGGCGCGAGTCCGAGGGCGGCGATGTCCCTATACAAGACGGCGCAGGCACGAGCCGCGCTGGATGGCAGGGACTTCGTTACTCCGGACGACGTCAAAGAACTGGCCGAGTCCGTTCTGGCCCACCGGCTCATCCTCACCTCCAATTCGCGTCTGCGCGGTCGAACCACAGAGAACATCATCGCCGAGATACTGAACCTGGTCCCAGTACCCATCGAGAGGTAACGACCTTGTTCAACCGATTCTGGCATGACATCTGGATTCTGATGTTCGTGCTGCTGATTTTCGTCGGCATATTTTCGGGTCAGGCTCTCGTTATCGGGCTCGGCGTGATGGGTCTCCTTGTGGCATTTGTCTCGTGGCTCTGGAATCGGCTTTCGCTGGAGGAGGTCCATTACGAGCGGGAGATAGAGCAGACTCGGGTATTCAGAGGTGAGGAGACGAAGCTCACGATCTCCCTCACCAACAGGAAGCCCGTCCCACTGGGAAAGCTGGACCTCGAAGACGAGTATCCTGAAGAGATCGAGATCGTGGGCGCGGAAATAACTCCAAGCTCCAACCCCAAGTCGATGATCATGCGGCTGCACACTTCTATTTCGTGGTACGAGCGGATCAGGTGGGAGTACACGATCAAGTGCAACGAAAGGGGCTTCTACAGGTTCGGCCCGGCCCGGCTGGAAAGCGGCGACCTGTTCGGTTTCTTCGAAAGCGAGTCAACCCAAAGAGGATCCGACTACCTTCTGGTCTATCCAAGAGTGATCCCGCTCCCCGAGCTGGGCCTGCCACCTTTGAGGCCGCAGGGAGACAGTCGAGGCGGAATCGAGATCTTCCAGGACCTGTCTAGGCCCGCTGGACTGCGCGAGTACCAGATCGGAGACCCGCTGAAGATCATCGACTGGAAGAATACGGCCCGGATGGGTCAACTGCAAGTTCGCACGTTCGAGCCAAGCTCGAACTTCACGGTGATACTGATAGTCGCTGTTGAGACGTCGGAGAGATCATGGGAGGGGTACTCCCCTACTAACCTCGAACGTGTGATCACCGCTTCAGCATCGATTGCGAGCTACGCCTCCGAACGGCAGTACAGTATCGGTCTCTTCTCCAATGGAGTCCCGATCCTCACTGATCGACCCATGAAGCTCGAAGCGGCGAGTACGCCAGAGCAGCTGGCAATCATTCTCGAGGCGCTGGCAACCATAAGACCGCTGCCGATTGGGCCAATGGCCGCCCAGATAGAAGTCAATTTGAGACAGTTCCCCACCGGGGCTACCTTGGTGATGGTTGCGGCCATCCTGTCAGACGAGTTGGTGGAGAGTGCCGCAAACCTCTCGCGACAGGGGTACAAGGTAGTTGTCGTGTTCGTGGGAGACTCAGACCCGCCTGAGATGCCCGAAGGCATCATACTGCACGACCTGAGACGATTCTTCGAGAACATGGAGATGGCCGGTGAGTTCGGTCCAGGATAGGATCGTACTGCTCTCAGCAGTCCTGGTCGAAAGCGTGTGGATTTACGCCGGACTTTCGATCCTTTCGCTCATGATGCTTCCTGGCGGAAGCCCGATAACCTGGGTGGCAGCCCTCGCGATCATGCTCGTCTCATACGCGGTGACCCGTTCCTTGACACTTGTCATCATGCCGAAGTGGATGCCTTACGCGGTCGAGATGGGGCTGGGCACTCTTACCACCTACCTCGTGCTGGGGACTCAACTCCAGTCCGGAGGCCAGTGGATGGACATCGGCTGGCTCTCGTCGATGTTCTCAGAGTTCCAGTCCGAGCACTTTGTGCGGTCAGCCGCCATTGGCGGGTTCGCATCGGTGCTGTTCTGGGTAAGAGGAGGCAGGATAGCGACAAGTGAGTTCCCGGTGGAGCACCTTGGGTTCACTTTCAGGCTGGGCCTGATCGTGCTGTCAGTGGCCGCAGTAGTGGACATCTTCAATGAAGCCGATCTGAGGATGTTCGAGTTGATGTTCGTATTCTTCGCCGCCGGCCTGGCAGGCCTGGGCGCCGGTCACATCCTCCCATCCACCAAACGCGCTCTTGCACTGAGGACCTGGGTGCGGGTCATAGGCACTGTCGTCATCTCGGTCCTGCTGATGGGGCTGCTGTTCAGCCTGATCCAGCGCGGGATCCTATCGTTCTTATCTGTCCCGCTGAAGTTTATTCTCGAAGGAATCGCAAGGATAATCTTCTTCGTCTTCATAGTGCCGCTCGTGTTCGTCCTCGAGTTCATAATCTCCGCCTTCTTCAGTTTATTGAGGAGGTTCGCGGGGGAGCCGCCGGAGAATGAGCAGGAAATCGAGATCGGGCCCGGAGAAATGTTTGGCCAGTTCGCAGAGCAGGGAGATCCGTCAGAGCCCGCGTTATGGCTGCAGATCCTGGCTGGCGTAGTTATCGCACTTGTGGTGGCAGGAATCCTGGTGATTATCGCGCGGGCGTTCCGAAGAAACCTACGCTGGCGCCGAGTAGATGAGGAAGGGGAACGCGAATCTCTCTACGGGGAGTTCGATCCCACTATGGACCTGGCGCGACTCCTGTTCGGGCTCCTACCTGAGCGATTCAGAAGGCGCAGGGTCGACACCAATCTGAGGCTTCCTGACGACGAGCAGAACATCGTGGACGTGTTCAGGATCTACTTTGGTATGCTGACGTTCGCGGAATCGCGTGGTGAGCACCGCCGACATTCCGATACTCCGAGTGAACACCGGACCAGGCTCGGGAGAGTGCTGCCTGAGCGCCTCGTAGAGATGGCGACCGCTGCGTTCAACCGGGCGTGCTATGGTCGGCGTGCGGCGACGCGGGAACAGATTGACGAAATGCAGCAACTTCTGGAACAGGCGTCAGGCAAGAAGTGACCACTGATCTCATGATGTGGCAGGTAGGCCTTCTTACGGTCATATCCTTCGCTGTCGGAATTCTGGGCGGCTTCGTGGGGCTGGCGCTTGGCACCATGCGACTACCCGCCATGCTTCTGCTCGGAATGCCTGCTCCCATCGCAGGTGGAACCAACATCCTGGTCTCCAGCCTCGCCTCTCTGACCGGCGCTATCAGGCACTTCAGAGAGGGGCGAGTCGACAAGCGAATAGTGCTCGTGATGGGCATTCCTGCCTTCGCAGGGGCGTTCATCGGCGGATTCCTGAGTGACATCGTCTCCGAACGACTGCTGATAGGTGCGGCGGGTGCGCTCGTGTTCTGGCAGGGTGTCGAGTTCCTCATCCTGGTTCGCAACAGGCAGCGAACCGGGGGACCCCACATGTTCGGGTCCGACCTGGAGGGCGCTCAAGGTGACTTCACGCCAAAGCGAGTCTCGCTGGAAGCCGGAATCGGACTGGGTGTCGGACTACTTGGCGGTGCGGTCGGGCTGATCCTTGGGAGCATTAGGCTGCCCGCGCTAATCCGTGTGCTGCGAATCGATCCGAGAATCGCCGCCGGATCCAACCTCTTCATTGGGTTCTTCATGGGATCGCTGGGATGGGTTGGCCACGTGACGAGGGGGCAGGTCGACTATCTGCTGCTGATCGCCATGGGTGCTGCCGCGATGGTGGGTAGCTACCTCGGAGCGAGGCTAACAGGACGCGTTCAGCTGAACACACTGATCCTCACCATGGGAGCGGTGCTGATCGTCGTCGGAATCCTGCTGTTCTGGAGGGGAGTAGTCGGGTAAGGAGCCTAGAGCGCCCTCCCGACCAGAATTCCCGCCAGCGCAGCGGCCAAGCCTATGCCGATGCTTCCGACTATGTTCAGAGCGGCGCGGGTAAGCTCTCCCGATTCAGCTAGCTGGACTGAGGCGACCGTCAGGGTCGAAAAGGTCGTGTACGACCCCAGGAATCCTACTGCGATCAGCATACGTGCTGAAGACGGCCAGCCAAGGCCGTCCGACGCGGATACGAAGACACCCAGCAGGAACGACCCGGTCACATTGATGAGCATGATGCCGAGCACCGTCGGGCCGATAGCCGCAACCACGGCCCGATCGAGAGCGTACCTGGACAGCGCTCCAAGCGCGCCGCCAGCGGCTACGAGTAGCCAGGGCACTACTTCCCCGCTCCAATTGGCAACACAGTCATTCTGGCTATCGGTCTGACCGATCACTGATCTCTACGATCGGCTCTCCACGGCCGATCATTTGCAGTGCATCCCCTAACGTAGTGGAGAGTATCTCCCGCAGTTTCGTGTTGGAGGTATTTCCAAAAGTGAGCCAAATGATGTGCGGCGGTGCTCCGAACTCTTTGCAGAGATCGGCGAAGTCGCGATCCTTCGACATTACGATGGCACTTTCAGACGCCGCCCGATCATAAATCTCCCTGTCCCGAGCGTCACGAAGGCCAAGGTCCCGAATCGCCAGCGCCCTAGTATCGAA
Source organism: Dehalococcoidia bacterium (assembly GCA_965116405.1). Taxonomy (GTDB): domain Bacteria; phylum Chloroflexota; class Dehalococcoidia; order Lucifugimonadales; family UBA1123; genus VXRN01. The sequence continues at coordinate 2,348,462 of OZ220685.1, read as the reverse complement.
GGTGTCCTCCAGCCATGCGCAGATACTAGGTGGAAGCTGCGCATCAAGCCAAATTGTCAAACTGCCACAACGGGATGGTCAATCCGCTCGCTGGCAAACTTCAGACACGCAGAGATGTCCTTCGCATCCAGGTCAGGCAACTCCTCCAAGACTTGGTCAACGGTTAACCCGCTAGCCAACAGGTCCAGAACGTCTGAGACCCTAATCCGCATACCTCTTATACACGGCCTGCCCCCGCATTGCTCAGGGTCGACCGTGATTCTTTCCGCGATGTTCCGCTTCATTGGAGGGATCCCTCAGAAAACCTGCAACCTACACCAACCCCAACTCACGGATTTCTCCGAAAGCCTGCTCATAGGCGTTGACGGTATGGGCGATGTCGTCTTCGGTGTGGGCTGCAGTCAGGATGAATCGGTTGCCAGCCTGGACACCGTGATTCAGCAGGGACAGTGTCAGCTGTCGGATGCGCTCAGGCTCCATCGAACGAGCCCTCTCCTCGGGTGTGAGGATCGCATACTCCCCGTCGACCTCGCGGTCCACATCGAGATGCAGGAACAACAGGGTTCCCAGACCGGTGACACACCCAGGGATTTCGAGACGACCGAGCACCTCGTTGAGGCCCGTCTTCAGTTGTTCCCCTCGAAGATTGGCGGTCTCGTTGATCGGCTCGTTGGCGACTATCTTCAGCGCTGCTATCCCGGCTGCTGCCGAGACAGGATTGGCGTTGAAGGTGCCGTTGTGAGCGATCCGGCTGCTGCGGTTATACTCGGCATCTCCTGCCCTGCCCTCGATCATGTTGATGATGTCGGCCCTGCCGGTGACAGCGCCTCCCGGAAGCCCACCGCCAAGAATCTTGGCCAGCGTAGTGAGGTCTGGACGAATCCCAAAGTACTCCTGGGCGCCACCTCTCGAGACTCTGAACCCGGTTACGACCTCATCAAAGATGAGTATGACGCCATAGCGCTCCGTGACCTCGCGCAACTGCGTGAGGAACTCGGGCAGGATAGGCTCCAGTCCCATGTGAGCGCCGGTAGGTTCCAGAATCACGGCGGCTATGTCGTCGTTTTCCTGTAGAGTCTTCTCGAATATCTCTATGTCGTTGGGCGGAAGCACGATCATCGTGCTCAGAGTCTCCTGAGGGATGCCGCCGATTCCTTCCGAGCCCGCGACCAGGTAGTCGCTCCAGCCGTGGAAGTGGTCCTCGAACTTGATAACCTTCGACTTCCCCGTGTATGCGCGCGCCATCCTGATTGCCATCATGTCGGCTTCGGTGCCGGAGCTGTGGAAGCGCACCTTCTCTGCAGTGGGGATAAGCTCTCTGACCCAGTTGCCCCACTCGATTTCATGCTCTGTAGAGCCTGAGAAGTGCGTGCCCATCGCCATCTGGTCCTGGACAGCCTGAACGACCTCGGGGCGAGAGTGACCGAGAATCAGAGCGCCGTGACCCGGGAAAAAGTCGAGAATGCGGTTGCCGTCGACGTCGTACTTCGCCGCGCCCTCGGCGTGCGTGTAGTAGAGCTGGAACGGGTCCTGGCGGCGCGCATCGTGCGTTACGCCGTTGGGGAACAGCCCTCTGGCATTGTCGTGCAACTCAGCAGACTTGGGGTGAAGATCATAGAATCGGCGTTCTATCTGGGTCGTCATCGGAACTCTCCTCGGGTTCGTGGATTGGCGCTTGGCTCAGGTTGTATCATAGCTTCGGGGTTCTGAGTTGCATTCTACCAAAGACGAGACACTCAATCGCACTGGTACAACTGACCGCGCACACCACTTGTGGGCGCTCTGGCTCAGTGTTGGAGCGGCGCTTGGAGGCCTGGGAGTTGCCATAGGAGCCGCCGGAACGCACGCGCTCGAAGGTCGGATTGACTCAGATGCACTGGACACGCTGGAAACTGGCGTCAGATTCCAGATGTACCATGGCATAGCGCTCTTGGTGTTGGGTGCAGTCGCAAAAGTGTGGCAGTCGCGAGTCGTAACTCTGGCAGCGGTGTTGATCGCTGTGGGTACGGTCATCTTCTGTGTCAGTCTGTATGTCCTCGCACTTCTCGACATAGGAGTGTTTGGTGCGGTAGCTCCTATCGGAGGTCTAAGCTTGATGGCCGGCTGGGCGACGCTGTCAGTTGGCGCAGTCTTCGAATTCGTTCGGCGTAGAAGTGGAGGTTACTGATGATTACTGGAATGAACCACACAGGATTTGTCGTAAAGGATGTGGACGCCTCCGCGGAGTTCTACATGAACGTGATCGGTCTGAAGGAGGTGGCGCGCAGGGAGCGAGACGGAGGACCGATTTCAGATGTCGTCGGCTATGAGAACACTCACCTCAAGGCTGTGCTGCTAGGCCTGGACGAGAACGGTGGTCACATCCTGGAGCTTGTCCAATATGTCAGACCTGAAGCATCGGACCGACCGACCGAGGAGCGCGCGGTGCTGGGTGCGTCGCACCTCTGTTTCGACGTTGACGACATCGATGCTACTTTCGACGCGATGATCGCGAGCGGAGCTAAGCAGCTGAACCGGCCAGTAGAAGTATCCCCGGGTCGAGTAGTCTGCTACCTGCAGGACCCGGATGGAAACTGGATCGAGCTGATCCAATCTGCTGAGTAAGATTCTCATGGGCACCGACGACGATAGTGCCGGCCAGGTCCGGGTCGTTCAAGCATGAAGTGCTATCATGTGCGGCGTACAAAAAGCCGGAGGTAGATTCTATTGGCGCCGATGGCCCTGTCGAACATCAGGGTGCTCGACTTTACCCAAACGATTGCGGGACCTTACTGCACAAAGCTGCTCGCGGACTACGGCGCGGATGTCATCAAGGTCGAAAGGCCGGGCATCGGAGACGGCGTTCGCAGGCTAGGCCCGTTTCCGAAGGACGAGCCGCATCCTGAGAAGAGTGGTACGTTTCTCCACCTCAACACCAACAAGCGCTCCCTCTCCCTGGACCTGAAGACGACTCAAGGCCAACAGATTGCCCGGAGTCTGGCTTCTCAGGTCGACGTGGTAGTCGAGAGCTTCAGGCCCGGCACTATGGACCGGTTTGGTCTGGGGTACGAGGATCTGTCGGAATTGAATCCGGTGCTGACGTACACGTCCGTATCGAACTTCGGTCAGACCGGGCCATACCGAGACTGGCGTGGGTCAGAGATCATCTTCTACGGGATGGGTGGCGAACTGTATTCGACCGGCGTCGCTGAAAAGGAGCCCCTCAAGCTCGGCGGAACGGTGGGACTGTACCAGTCTGGTGTTATGGCGGCGGTCGCAACTCTTGGGGCCGTGTTCGCCTCCAGTGATGAAGGTGTCGGTCAGCACGTCGATATCTCTCTAATGGAAGTACAGGCCGGTTCGATAGACCGACGAATGAGCATGCTCATGGCCTATCAGTACAACGGGGAGATCACCGAGCGTACGCCCCTGGGAGAGGCCACAGGAGCCGGAGGCTACCCGGCCGGAGTCTACCCCTGCGAGGACGGCTTCTTCCAGATCACGGGCGGCGGCAAGTACTTCGAGCGAGTGCGGAACATGATGGGAAACCCCGACGAGCTCGCCGGCGACGAATGGCTGACACCCGATGCTCAAGACGACGAGGACATGCAGGGGCTGTTCGAAGCGTACTTCTATCCATGGCTGCTAGATCGCACCAAACAGGTGGCGTGGACCGAGGCGCAGGCTTCGCGCGTTCTCTGCGGTCCCCTGAACACGATGGCAGATCTCCTCAAGGACGAGGTGTTCAAGGGCCGGGGCGCCTTCGCCGAGGTGGACCATCCCGCAGCAGGGACTTTCACCTATCCCGGAAGGCCGTTCATGATGACCGCCTCCCCGTGGTCCATTCGACGGCCCGCCCCGCTGCTGGGACAGCACACGGATGAGGTCCTGACTGAACTCGGCATGAACGGTGCTGAGATTGACTCCCTGAGAAGGGAGGGAGTGATATGAGCCTTCCTCTTGAGGGTGTCAGGGTCATGGACATGACCGTCGTATGGGCAGGTCCGTACTGCACAACCCTGCTCGCAGACTTGGGCGCGGAGGTGATCCGAGTCGAGTCTATCCAGACATTCGGACCGTCCACGCGCGGGACAGTTGCGAGGCCCACGAAGGAGATGATCGAGCGACTTCCGCCATTCATTGGAGGAATGCCGGATCGTGATCCCACCGACCGTCCGTGGAACCGGTATCCGCTGTTCAACGGACACGCACGCAACAAGCTCAGTATGACTGTTGATCTGTTGAGGCCCGAGGGTAAGGAGATATTCAATAAGCTGGTTGCGATCAGCGATGTCCTGGTGGAAAACAACCCAACCGAGACGATGACAAAGCTGGGGATATCGTACAAAGATCTGAGGGAGATCAACCCTGAGTTCATCATGCTGCGTATGCCCGCATACGGAAATAATGGGCCATACCAGAACCATCGCTCCCTCGGTATCCACATCGAAGGCGTGATTGGACATAGTCTGCTGCGGGGATACACCGATCTCGAACCAACCGCCAACACACAGGTCTATATGGCCGACGCAGCAGCGGGAGTAGGAGGCGCGTTTTCGGTTCTGTGCGCGCTCAATCACCGGAGGCAGACGGGCGAGGGCCAACTCGTGGAGCTTTCTCAGGCTGAGAATGCCACTCCTTACCTGGGACAGGCGTTCATGGACTACTCGATGAACGGACGCAGCCAGTCCACGATAGGCAACAGGCACCCGACTGCGCTGCAGGGAGTGTACCCGTGCAGCGGTGAGGATGAGTGGGTTGCAATCACCATCTTCGACAATCGGGACTGGGAGCTATTCTGCGAGGCAGCGGGAAATCCTGAGTGGGTCCAGCGCGAGGAATTCGTGACGCACCAGTCCAGGCGTGAGCACCACGATGAGCTGGACAGCCTAATCGCTGAGTGGACTCGCCAGTACCCCAAAAGGGACGTGATGGGACTATTGCAGTCGTACGGCGTCGCAGCCGGTGCTGTGATGAACCAGCGTGACGCGTTCGAAGACCCTCACCTGAACGCGCGCGCGATGTTCGAGCAGGCGACCCAGGAATACGTTGGGACGCACCTCTATCCGAGAGCGCCCTTCAAGATGTCACGCAGCGACGTCCGCATACGCCGAGGGCCCGTTACTCTGGGGCAGGACAACGAGTACGTCTACAAGACGCTGCTCAAGCTGTCCGACGAAGAGTATGACGAGCTTGTGTCAGCCGGGCATATTGGGACCGAGTACGCCGAACATATTGAGTAGCTAACCCGGTCCCTATTTTGCGTCGCTTGCCTAGACAGGCATGGTGCGGCCGGAGTGGGCCCGACCCGCTTTCGCGGTAGCCTCTCCGAGCGGGCCGCCAGACGACACGACCCTCACGCCCTCATCGATCTTCTGGCCAATGGTTTCCGGGCTCGCTCCCTCGAGGAACGCGATCCCAGCAGCAGCGCACGCCTTGCGTACACGCTCCCTGGCCTCCCACAGCTCGTCCGGCCAGGGCTCGCCGGGAGCGTTCTTGTAGCCCATCGACATACTCATGTCTCCAGGTCCCCACTCGGCAAAGGCAATACCGGGCACCCGGGTGGTCACCTCGACGTTGACCAGCGCGCGAGTGTTCTCGATCTTGAGGCCGAGCATCAGTTCGCCATCGGGGTTGAGCGGCCATGGGTCGGCCTTGTCGAGATACTCGTCTATCTCAACGCCCCAGATCGGAGCCGCGGACCCTTGTCCGGCCGAGCCTCTCCGACCGACGTCAATACCCTTGCCGACGCCGATAGTTTGGAACGGGTAACGGCAGGACTCGACGAACGCCTTGACCGCATCCGGGGTCTCAGCGTGGCACATGAGGATGCCATGGACACCGCGAGCGAGGATCTGCCTGAACTGCCACGCGTTGGCCCTGACTATGTCACCGCTGGCACCGTCAACTGGGACCTCGACGACCACTGCAGGAGTGCGGTGCCCGCTATTCGTCGGGCCGCCAGCCACCAGGCCGTTCATGAAGTCCTGCAGGCCTGGCATATCGAACGATCCGTGCTCCATGCCCACGTTGATGTAGTCGGCATAGGTGTGCACCATCTCCTTGCCGCCCTCGAATGTGAGGTTGGCGCCGGTGTGCCCCCCCGTGTAGTAGATAGGCTGGTCCTGTTCCAGCAGCTCAATTGCCCTGTTGATTCGTTTCGGCATATTCCGTCACTCCCATGCTTTTGATCGTTTGGCAGTTTACTACATCCTGCTGTACTATTCTGAGCAGACTGCCATGCTGGAACGAATGCGCACAGTTGAAGACCGGTTCGACGAGATCGACCAGCTCATGTCGGACCCCGAGATCGCGGTGGACTACTCCCGCGTAGATCAGCTTGCCAGGGAGCAGGCACAGCTCAGGCAGGTGGTCGAGCTTTCACGCGGGCTGCGTTCGCTCGAATCGGAAATCGACAATCTTCGGACGCTCCTGAGGGAAGACAGTGACGACGAGATAGTCGAACTCGCCCGAGAAGAACTTGCCGAGCTTGAGCCTCGCAGAGACCAAACTGAACTCGACCTCAAGCTGGCCCTTGTACCCAGGGACCCCAACGACGAAAAGAATGTGATCGTTGAAGTCCGGGCGGGCACAGGGGGTGACGAGGCGGGCCTGTTTGCCGCTGACCTCTATCGCATGTACACCAGGTACGCTCAGAGGCGGAACTGGAATACGGAGGTGGTCGATCTCAACGAGACGGGCATCGGGGCACTCAAGGAGGTCGTGTTCGAGGTAAAGGGCAAGGGCGCCTACTCGCGGCTCAAGCATGAGAGCGGAGTCCACCGGGTCCAGCGGGTGCCTGTCACGGAGTCTAGCGGTCGTATCCACACGTCTGCGGCGACCGTCGCTGTGCTGCCCGAGGCTGAAGAGGTCGACGTAGAGGTCAATCCAGACGACTTGCAGATTGACGTGTTCCACTCGTCGGGGCACGGCGGTCAGAACGTGCAGAAGGTCGCCACCGCAATTCGCATCACCCACAAGCCGACGGGCATCGTGGCGGTCTGCCAGGACGAGCGCAGCCAGTTCAAGAACAAGGAAAAGGCTCTGTCCGTGCTGAGGTCCCGCATCTACGCGCAGGAAGAGGAGCGCCAGAACCGCGAGCGCTCCGACGCGCGACGTTCGCAGGTCGGCAGCGGCGACCGCTCAGAGCGTGTCAGGACATACAACTTCCCGCAGAGCAGGATCACGGACCATCGTATAGGTCTCACTATCCACAGCCTGTCGCAGGCTCTTGACGGGGAAATCGACGGCATCATAGACGCCCTCCTCGAGGAGGAGCAGACCCGGAAGCTGGCCCAGGCCATCGACCAATGACGGGGCGGGCGGACGTGTCCGAAGCTGGGCTGCCGTCGACCAAGAGTGTTGCCCGATTACCCTCGCGCGGCGACGCGACAACACCCACCCTCCAGCAAAGTCTGGCTGCCCTCCGAGCTGTCCTGCGCGAAGGAGGTGTTGTCGAGTGGCAGGTCGAATCCGAAGTGCTGCTCAGGCACGTTCTCGGGCTGGATAGAAGTGAGTTTCTGGCTGATGTGTATGGCGGCCGTGGCGAACTCAAACTCGCACAGTCTGCCGAGTTACAGACACTCGTAGAACGAAGACTGTCTGGCGAACCATTAGCCTACATCGTGGGGTTCCGGGAGTTCTACGGGCTGACCCTCGAAGTCGATTGCCGGGTGCTGATTACGAGGCAGGAGACGGAACTGCTGGTTGACATCGTGCTGGAGCACCTGGAGCGCTCGGCCTTAAGGAACCCTGTAATCGCAGATGTTGGAACGGGGTCGGGAGCAGTTGCTTTAGCAGTCGTGAAACATGCCCCCAGCGTACGTGTGGTGGCATCTGACATTTCTGAAGGCGCGCTGGAAGTAGCCAAACGAAACGCTGATCGCCTGGGCCTATCCGACAGGGTCGAATTCGTTCACGGGGACATGCTGGCGGCGGTCGAAGGGCCGATTGACGTTGTCGTATCGAATCCGCCATACATCCCCAGTGACGAAATACCCGGCCTTGCAGTAGAAGTCCGACGGGAGCCTCGAATCGCGCTGGATGGTGGGGATGACGGGCTGGAACTGCTTCACCGTCTGTTCAATCAATTGCCTGACAAACTGGCTCCGGGTGGCATGGTGACCGTCGAACTAATGCCCGAGCAGATGGCCGATGCTAGAGTGTTGGCGGTCGAGATTCTTGGTCGCAGCGTCGACGTGTTGACGCGTAAGGACCTGATGGGCAACGAGCGGGCTCTGATCGTGAAACAGGCAGCGAATGGCATTGAGGTGCCCGACGCTGGGAATCGGCATGAGCGCTGAACTGCCGCGGAAGCAGCTCTCGATGATTATCCCGGCCAGTCGCGCTGACGACATGCCTGAATGCACGGCCCCAGAAGGGTTCGAGGTACGAGGGTATCGGCCGGGAGATGAAGAGTCGTGGCTGGAGCTGCTGAATCTGGGAGAGTACGGCAGCGACTGGAACAGGCCCCGGTTCGATGAGTACCTGGCAGGTCCGGAGCGAGCCCCCGGTTCCGTGGTCGTTGCTAAAGACGACAAAGTCGTGGCAGCGACGTTCGCCTCCGTCGAGGTCGGCAGAGACTTCACAGGCCGCGTGGATTTTGTCACCAGCCATCCAGACGTCAGGGGGCTTGGCCTGGGCCGTGTCGTCTGCACAGGTGTAGTCAGATACCTCGTTGACAGGGGATATCACGAAGTGGTCCTCTACACGGACGATTGGCGTCTGCCGGCAATAGGGCTGTACCTCTCAATGGGATTTGAGCCTCAGATGACCCGACATGACATGCCCCTACGCTGGAAACGAATCATGGAACAACTGGAGGCCAGCAGATGAAGGAGTTGAGGCTGGGCCTCGCAGGGGTGGGACACGGGTCGACTGTGCTGGGAGCCAACTCAGCCGATATACCAATTAACGTGACCGCCATCTGCGACATAGACGAGATTCGCCTTGAGAACGTCTCCAGGGAGTACGGGATCGCCGATGTCACGACCGATTTCAGTGCACTCGTTTCAAACCCGGATGTAGACATCATCGGTATCTACACTCCGGGGCCGTTGCACGCAGACCAGATACTCGCCGCCTTGGACGCCGGCAAGCACGTCATGGTGACCAAGTCCATGGTGTACACGATGGAGGAGGCCGAGCAGGTCGTCGAGGCGGTCGACAGGACAGGCCTCGTGCTACTGGTTACGCAGACGATGCGTGGTCGGTTCGACTTCATGAACGCCAAGCGCCTCTGCGACGCGGGTACCATTGGAGACCTGTTCATGGCCGAGGCTCACTATGTACACGACCTCCGTCCCGTCTATGAGCGGACCCCCTGGCGCGTGCAGATGCCGCAGGACCTGATCCTTGGCGGCGCGTGCCACCCGATCGACCTTCTGCGCTGGATCATGGGAGACATCGCCGAGGTGCACTGTTATGGACTGCGTAGCGGAGTCTCAGAAGACTACCCGCAGGAGGACACATTCGTTATCAACGTGAAGTTTAACTCCGGCAAGATAGGGCGTGTCGCTAACTTCCTTGGAGTGATTCATCCGCCGGACGTACCAATGAACAGCCTCACGGTGTACGGTACCAGGGGAACGATTCTCGATGGCAAAGTACGTCTAGATGCCGACGAGTGGCTCCCACAGCGGGATGCCGCCATGGAGTTCCCCTCCCAACGGGGGCACAGCGGTGAGATGATCGTTATGCTTCGGCACATGGCCGACTGCGTACTCAATGGCGCTACACCGTGGGTGGGAGCGCGTGAAGGGGCAAGAGTAGTTTCGACCTGCCTGTCGGCGTGGGACTCGCTCCGGTCAGGTCAGCCAGCCGAGGTGAGAAACGAGTTCTGACGAGTCCACCGCAGACTACCAAGCCAGCAAATTGAGGGTACATAAATGACGAATCCAGACACTACCCAGCAGGCGGGCGAATACCTCGCGGCCGAATTCCTGGCCCGCAGGCCGTTGGATGTGATGGTACAGCCATTCGCACCGTCCGACGAGCAGGAGGCCTACGCAATTCAGGAGGCTTTCCTCGGACGCGTTGCGGAGGAGAGAGGCACCGAGGTCTGGGGATACAAGATCGCCTACACCAACGCGATTATGCGTGAGCGCGCGGGGATAGATGGCCCGTGTTCCGGGCTCATCCTGGCCAGCAACGTACATGAGTCCGGTGTCACGCTCAACAGCGACGACTACCTTCGGCTGGGGATCGAGTGCGAGGTGGCTGTCAGGATGGGAGCCGATCTTCCGCCGTCGGCCGCACCATACACCCGCGAAACAGTGTTGGATGCGATCGAGTGGCTAGCCGCCTCTTTCGAGCTTGTGGATGGACGCGACGGCGCGGCAGGGGAAGCTCGCAACCCGGCGCTCCGCGCCATCGTGACGAACATCAACAACGGCGGCGCTGTGCTGGCCGAGCCAGTGTCGGACTGGCGGTCGATAGACCTGGCGGCGTCACAGGGGAAGATGATCGTAAACGGCGACGTCATTGGCGAGGGCGTGGGCACCGACATCATGGGGCACCCGCTGGAACCCATCGCGTGGCTCGCGAACAACCTGGTCGGACTCGGCAAGAGCCTGAAGGCCGGGGACACGATTCTGACTGGCAGCTTTGCCCCACCCTACTTCCTGGAAGCCGGAGACTCGGCATCCATCTCAATTGAAGGACTGGGAGAGGCACACTTTTCAGTGGCCGGATAGCTAGCCCAGGGCGTTGTGGCCGGTAAGGTCGCGGCCCAGAATGAGAGTGTGGATGTCGTGGGTGCCCTCGTAGGTGTCCACAGTCTCCAGGTTGAGCATGTGCCTGATGGCGGGATGCTCGAGCACGATTCCAGACCCACCCAGGATCTCTCGCGCGCTTCGAGCCGCGTTCAGCGCGCAGCGCACGTTTTCACGCTTGGCCAGAGACACCTGGGTGAAGCTCATCTTGCCCTGGTCCTTCAGGACAGCCAGTCGCCACGAGGTCAGAAGGCCCCTGGTGTGGTCCGTCACCATGTCCACGAGCTTGTCCTGAACTAGCTGGCGGGATGCTATCGGCTGTCCAAACGTCTCCCGGGACTGTGAGAAGTCCAGAGCATCCTGGTACACGGCTTCGGTCGCGCCGAGCACACCCCACGTGATGCCGTAGCGCGCCTGGGTCAGGCACGACAGAGGACCGCGAAGGCCCTTCACGTCAGGGAGCACAGCAGAGGCAGGGACGCGGCACTCTTCCATGACCAGCTCGCTGGTGACAGAGGCGCGCATGCTCATCTTGTGCTCGATCTTGTTGGCTATAAAACCGGGGGTGTCTGTGGGTACGAGGAAGCCGCGAACGACTCCATCGTCGTCTGCGGCCCAGACCAGCGCTATGTCGGCAATGTTGCCGTTGGTTATCCACATCTTCGAGCCGTTCAGGACGTAGCTCTCTCCGTCCTTCCTGGCAGTTGTTCTCATTGCACCAGGGTCGGAGCCGCCCTCATGTTCGGTCAGCCCGAAACAGCCGACCATCTCTCCAGATGCCAGTTTGGGCAGATACTCCCTTCGCTGCTCCTCTGACCCGTACGAATAGATCGGGTACATGACCAGCGCGCCCTGGACGCTCGCGAAGCTGCGGAGACCGGAGTCGATACGCTCCAGCTCGTACATGATCAGTCCGTAGGAGACGTTATTGACGCCAGCAGAGCCATACTCGGACGGCAGATTGGCGCCGAAGTACCCCATCTCGCCGATCTTGGGGACCAGGTGCCTGGGAAACTCGCCCCGCTCCCAGTAGTCCGCAATGTCTGGGGCGGCTTCAGAGTCGAGGAACTGCCGAGCGGTGGACTGGACCTGCTTCTCCTCGTCTCCGAGCATATCCAAAACGTTGTAGTAGTCGAGCATCTGGTAGTGACCTGCCTGAGTGAGAATTCACCGCGATTGTAAACGGAATCTTCTGTCCTGCGGTAGGGCACTGTCGGAGGTCGGGACCATGCAGCCTGCAACTGAGACAATCAATCTCCAAGCTGCGCCTGGAACACGTCCACCACCAACCGCATGTCGTCGACCGCCTCTAGCGAGTCGATTCGACGAACAGCGTCCTCCGTTCGGCTCACTCCCAGGACCGGCTCAGCCAGGAACCTGAACTTCTCGATGATGTCAGAACGCGGGATAGGACTACCATAGTCACCCCTGATAGACGTAACGGCAGCCGATAGTCGGCCTCCGTCCCGTGTGAGGATTTCGACGCACGCTCCTGGCCCGGTTACGGCCTGCTGACGCGGGACGTCCCCTACCCTGACGGCAACCCGGTCAAAGACAGAGCGCACGTAGGGATCAGCCATCACCTCCGGCCTGAAGACCGTAATGTCTGTCTTCCCCGTTACCAGTGCGGCTGCGACCGCATAAGGGATGTTGAACTTTGCGGCGAGCATGTTCTGGGGATATCCTCCGAGCATTCCGTCCAACATCCAGGGCACGCCTACGGTCACGGACTCAATGTCGTAAGGTTCGAAACTAGCCCCGGCCGCCGCGTCAACCACGGCGTCGAGAGTCGCGTGGTTGTATCGACAGCAGGCGTGCAGCTTGAAGTAGTTCTGCTGTATGCGGTACTCGTCTCCGAGGCCGGCCACTACGAGGTCTGGGTCGAACGACTCTCCGAGTATGCTCCCGTACACATCGGACGGAGCGTCATCGAGGGCCGTAAAGCCGCACTGGTAGAGATCGACGGCCAGCACGCCCTGCATCGACGATCGGCCTGGGTACAGGTTTCGGACCGTAGCTCCCTCGAAAGCGTTGGTCCAGGTGTTGGCCGGACTCATGCTAGCCGCGAGGTTGATAACTCCCCTGATGTCCTGGGCCGACCATCCCTTCAGCCTGGCAATCGCAGCTGCCGTGCCTGGAGCTCCCCAGTGGCCGTGGGAGTGGACATTTGGGTGCGGTGAGGTCGCTCCTCCCAACCGGGAGGTGATCTCGTATCCGACTATGAGCGCCGTTATGAACTCGCTGCCGGAGGTGCCCAGCTGTTCAGAGGCGGCCAGCAGACCCGGCAGGACGTGAATCGACGGATGTCCGCCTCCGAATCGATTGCCCTCGTCCATCTCAAGGGCGACCCCCGCCGTCGCATTGACCAGCGCCGCCGCCATGGGGCTTACTCGATGTGGAGTGCCCAGGATACCGGACACGGAAGGTAGCATATTGGACGAAGCCCAAGATGCCAGTTGCAGATTCTCAGGCTCTTCCATCCCGGCGGTGATGGCTCCGAAGGTATCCAGCGTTACATCGCGAGCGGCACCCAGAACACTTTCCGACAGGTCTTCAAATGTGGTTTCTGCAGCGAAACGGGCCAGTTCATCCAGGTAGTCGACCATCATTCTGCGCTCCTCGGTCTCATCTGGGTGCCATTGTAGACCAATGGCCGCGTTGACCCATCCAGAAAGCTGTTGCTACACTCGCGTCAAGCTGGACATCGCGCCGGGAGGTTCTACCAGAAGCGTGGTAATCAGACTCTTGGCACTGGCTGCCTCTCTGGCGCTGACGCTCGTTGCTGTCGGCGGTGTCTCGCACGCGCAATCCCAACTTCGGACGGTTGAAGGCGTCATCCAGAACGCTACGCCCGGAGGAGGAGCAGTCTCAGAGCAGACTGTAACCCTGCACCGCGTGACGGCTACCGGATTCGACGACATCACGACAACTACGGACGGGACCGGGGCGTTCAGCTTTACGGACTTCGAGTACAGCTCCGCAGTATCGTACGGTGTGTCGGTCCGATACCAGGATGCCATCTACGGTACAGACCTCGATCTGTTGGGTGGCTCACCGGAGCCAGTGACCCTCACCGTCTATGACGGAACTTCGGATGACGGGATAGTATCCGCCGGTTCGGCTTCTCTGTTGATTGCCGACGCTGATCCCTCGGACCAGACTCTCGGCGCCCTGGAGATCATTCGCCTCGTGAACCGTTCTGACAGGACGTATGTGCCCGGACAGGGAGTCATGGAGTTGCTGAGGTTCGGTCTGCCTTCAGGTGCATCCGATCTGATTCTGGACACGCCGCTAATCGGGGCGGACTTCGTCCAGGTGGACAGGGGCTTTGCGCTGCTGGCGAGCGTGCCGCCGGGGGATCATGAGATTATGTTTTCTTACCGTTTCCCATACGAAGCCTCCCGGTTCACACTGGAGAAGACGTACAGATACGGCGCCGACAAGGTGCGCATTCTTGCACCCGAGGAGGTCCTGTCAATCTCCAGCCCAACGCTTGGTCAACCCAACCCTGTCACGATCGGCGAGCGGCAGTACCAGGTAGTTGAGTCAGAAGGGCTGACTCGCGGCGCGGAGGTATCGATTGACCTCGGCGGTCTGCCGATGGCGTCTTCAGGCCAGCAAATAGGCAACAGACTGCCCGAGCTCAAGTTTGAGTACGCTGCCGCTGCCGCCTTGGTTGCTCTAATGGTAGGACTGCTGGTCTACGGAGCTATCTGGAAGACAGATCGCGTAAGAAAGTCAGGATCTGACACTGCAGATGACACGAGAATCGAGCCACAGGATGACGAACGAGTGGTGATTGGTCAGATGATCGGTGAACTGACTGCGAGCTACGAGACAGGCTCGCTTACGGAGTCCGACTATAGGCGACGACTCAGGGTGCTCAACGCCAGACTGACGTCGCTCTCGGAGGCGGACTCCTCATAGGGCAGACTTCATGAGGCAGACCGAAAGGATGTTGGCGAGGGAATCGTCCAGGTTCCTGTTGCCAATGGCGCGGCGAATGCTGGACTCGCTGCGCGACCTGACCCCCATAATCCTGGTCATCGCCTTCTTCCAGATAGTGGTGCTGCGGCAGCCATTTCCCGACATCGGTAACGTGGTCGTTGGCTTGGTGTGCGTGATGGTCGGGTTGGGGCTGTTCATCCAGGGGCTGGAAAGCGGGCTCTTTCCCCTGGGCGAGGACCTTGCATGGGCATTTGCCAGCAAGGGCAGCCTGATTGCCTTGCTGTCCTTCTCATTTTGCCTGGGCTTCGGAACGACTGTGGCCGAGCCCGCTCTGATAGCCATCGCCGATGAGGCGGCTGAAGTGGCAGCAGAAGCGGGGGCCATCTACGACAACGACTCGGCGCGAGGCTCCTATGCGCTGGAGCTGCGAATGGTGGTGGCCTTCTCAGTGGGCATAGCAATAGTCTTGGGGGTCTTCCGTATCATCAAGGGCTGGCCGGTCCACTGGTTGATTATAGGCGGCTACTTGCTGGTGACGGCAATGACTGCGTTCGCTCCCGAAGAGATAATCGGCATAGCCTATGACTCAGGGGGCGTGACCACCAGCACGATCACGGTGCCGCTCGTTGCCGCCCTGGGGGTGGGGCTGGCCAGGTCCATCAGGGGACGTAACCAAATGGTGGATGGCTTCGGGCTCATAGCGTTCGCCAGCCTGATGCCCATGATCTGCGTACTCGGTTACGGGATGGTGACCTGACGATGGAGCTGCTCAACACGCTGGGCACCACCTTCCGGGACGTGCTCCCTATCGCGGCGGTCCTCATCATCTTCCAGGTAGTGGTGCTGAGACGACGCCTCCCCAACCCACGCCGGTTGGCAGTGGGTTTCCTGTTCGTGCTCCTGGGACTGGCGCTCTTTCTCGTCGGACTGGAGCAGGCGCTCTTTCCCATCGGGGAGACCATGGCCCGGCAGCTCACAGACCCGGAGACGATTGGGGAGGTTGGCGCAGCCTCTGTTGTTGACTGGCGGGACTATTGGCTAGTTTACGCCTTCGCCGCAGCCATAGGCTTTGCTACCACAGTGGCCGAACCCTCTTTGATCGCAGTGTCGCTGAAGGCCGAAGAGGTGTCCGGCGGGGCAGTACGGGCCCTGGGATTGAGACTGGTGGTGGCGGTCGGAGTGGCGCTTGGAGTGTCGCTGGGCTGTTTCCGAATCGTGACCGGCACTCCTCTTCCGTGGTACATCATTGCAGCATACGTCATCGTCATCGTTCAGACATTCCGGTCCAGCAGGACCATTGTGCCGCTGGCTTACGACAGCGGGGGAGTCACGACCTCCACCGTGACGGTGCCGGTGGTCGCGGCGCTGGGACTGGGACTGGCGGCCAGCATCCCGGGCCGCAGCCCACTAATCGACGGTTTCGGGCTGATTGCTTTCGCCAGTGTCTTTCCTATAATGTCGGTGCTGGCATACGCGATTGGATCATCTTGGTGGAACAAGAGGCGAGGTCAGCAGCCTTCAGACATGGAACGCAACCTGGAGGAGTCATGAGACTTAAGCTGATCATCGCCCTGGTCAACGACGACAAGACCGAGGCGATCATCGACGCCGCCAGGGCCGGCGGGGCGACCGGTGCGACCATCGTCAACAGTGTTCGCGGCGAGGGCCTGGTACCAGATAGGACATTCTTCGGTCTGGGCCTGGCAACCATGCGAGACATCGTCATGTTCCTGGTTGTGGAGCCCAGGGCCCGGGATATCCTGGAGCGCATAGCCGAAGCCGCAAACTTCGATAAGGAACCCGGAGCCGGCATAGCCTTCCAATTGGATATCGAGGACGCGGTCGGGCTGGCTACACAACTACCCACCATCCACAAAGAGTTGGAGCTGGAGATATGAACCAGCGGCGGCAGATTCGAGTGGAAGACATGATGACCGCCGAGGTGCACAGGATCGACGGTCTGGCGACTGTGGCTGAGGCCATGGCGCTCATGCAGAAGCACGGCGTCAGCTCACTGGCCGTGGACCGTAGGGACGAAACGGACGAGGTTGGCATGGTGGTGGTGTCGGACATTGCCCGTAACGTAATTGCCCCGAACCGCTCTCCGGAACGGGTGAACGTCTATGAGATCATGTCCAAGCCCGTAGTAACGCTGCCTTCGGATATGCTGGCACGTTACGCAGTGCGTCTTCTGGTGCGGTTTGACATATCCAGGGCGATCGTGGTGGATCAAGACCGCAACCCGGTGGGAATAGTTACCCTTCGGGACCTTGTGATAGGGAGCGAACTCGCATAGGGGATCGCCGCTTAGCGCAGGAACTTATTGGGCAGACATGTGCGTGCGCGGATCGGGCTCCACGTCCTCTCGGTAAACCGCATTGGGGAGAAACCGTCTATCCTGCGGAAGACCAGACCCATGTCCCTGGGGACTCGATGGTACTGGTTGGCCTGAGCCGGACGGACGCCACACTTGGAAGGTCTTCTAGGTTGACTTCACCCGAAGAACCCGCCGGTAATGTGATCGGCGATAGTGGACGCTACCAGTTCCGGTCGCTGAAGGGGCACGTCGTGAATGCTGTCCTCCATCCACACCGTATTGGACTTGAGGAGTCGTGACTCAGCCCTGGCGATAGCCCCTTCCCGGCGCCACCTTCGAGCCCGCGGAGATGTGTCGCCCTTCTGGCGTGCCGGCATGAGCAACACCGGGCAGTTTACCTTGGAGTACAGTTCGGATGGCTTGTGCTCCCAGAGTGCGTCGATGATCTGCAGGTGATTGTCGCGGCTCAGCCTGGAGGAGATTGTGCCGTCTTCGTTGATGTCAAAGTTTGCCAGAACTATCTGCTCGATCTCAGGCCGGTCGCTCTTGAGCCAACGCGTGCGCACGCGCTCTCTGAATGCCTCGAGCGTAACTCCGGTCCATTGTGGAGGCGCCATTTCACGCCTGGCGTCCTCAAGGGTCCAGTCCGGTCTCGCTGAGATCTCTATTGTTCCACCGTCCACGAAGCAGAGTCCGCGTACGAGGCCGGGGTGGGCAACGGCGTACTCAAGGGCGACATCCCCGCCCCAGGAGTGTCCAACAATCACAGGGTTGGCTATTTCCAGGGCGTTTATGAAGCCGTGGAGATCGGACACGACTGTCGCAAAGTCAAAACCCGAGTCTGGCTTGAACGATTCGCCGTGACCGCGCTGGTCGATGGCAACCACTCGGAACTGCTGAGACAAGATCGGTGCAACGAGGTCCCAGATACGGCAGTTCGAGGCCAGCCCGTGCACAAGGACGACAGCCTGACCTTCGCCGCCCCAGTTGCGGAAGTGGAACGAGTTGCCGTTGACCGATATGTGAGAGTCCGTGGCCTGGGCTATTGCCATCTCACGAGTCGCTCTGCTGATCGGACTGCCGCTGCTGGCTGCGCAGGAACTGCTCTAGTTCCCGGACCATATCGCCAGCGTCGGGCATCTCGTCGTCCTCGGGACGATTAGACGCATCGTAGCGGCGCTCAAGTTTTGCAACGTACGAGCTTACGTCCGACCGCTTGGCAATTGCCTTGGTGACGTCCTCTTCGAACGCTTCGCCCGCGAGGTCAAGCTCCTTCAGGTCGACATCGAAGTCGACCAGGCTCCTGAGCTTCTCGAGAAGGGCAAGGCTAACTCTCGGGTTAGGGGAAGTCTCGACATAGTGCGGACTGTGTCCCCATATGCTCGCGTGTTCGAGGCCTTGCTTGCTGCAGGCGTCCGTAAAGGCTGTATGGATGCCCGTTGGACCCTGGTAGCCGGAGTTCTGGATGCCCAGCCACTTAACCTTGCCTGTGAGGGTTGGTGAGCTTGCTCGTCCAGTCACTCGCGGGTCGCGTGTGTGCGGGACAGCATCAAGCAGGGCCCCTAGCGAGATCACTACGCCGACCTCACTTCTCACGGCGATGTCGGTGATGATGTTCGAGTAGGCGCGCCAACGTAGGTTTGGCTCCGTCCCAATGAACAGGAGCAGATTGCTGCTCTCGTCCTCGCCTTCGAAGTAGTAGAAGTTGTTCCTGGGCCACCGGATAACGCGCCTGCCGCGGCGGTCGATCCTCGTATGGGGCCGCGTGACGGTGAAGTCGTAGAACTCTTCGGGGTCTATCTCAGCGAATTTCTTCGCCGGAAGCTTACGGACGAGGTACCTGATTGCCCTGGTCGCAGCTTCGGCGGCATCAGGCCACCCGGCGAACGCCACTATCATTGTTGGAAGTTTCAGGTTGGGTGATTCGTGCTCGATCAAACTATCCATGAGGGCAGTTTACCATGATGGCTTTCAGGTGTCAGCGTCGTGATATACTCGGCTGGCCCTACGTTTGCCTTGTACACCAGTGAGGGAGAGCAATGAGTGAACAGAACGTAATCGGAGTGTCTGTTACGGCGCCGAACGCACAGGTGGCCGTGGACAGGATCAGGCACCTCGACGAGGTTGGAATCGGGTGTGCATGGCTCACGTCGAGCGGAGGCGGGGGCGAGGCGGTGACCGTGCTGGCGGCAGCCGGTGCCGTGACTGACGAAATCAAGCTCGGTACTTCCATCGTGCAGACGTGGTCGAGGCACCCGGTCACGCTCGTCCAGCAGGTGCAGGTGATAGACAGCCTTGCACCAGGGCGATTCAGGCTGGGGGTCGGCCCCAGTCACGAGGCCGGCATGATAAGCACTTTCGGCGTGGACTTCCGGGCGCCTATCGGTCACCTGAGGGAGTACCTGCAGATCCTGCGGTCGCTAATGCACACTGGCGCGGTAGAGTTCGAGGGTCGCTGGTACTCAGCCAACACCTCGATTGCCAGCCCAATGGAGGTGCCGATCATGGCGTCGGCTCTGAGGCCGGGCGCGTTCGAGACATGCGGTGAATTGTCTGACGGGGCGATAAGCTGGGTGTGTCCACACTTCTACCTGAGGGACACAGCGGTACCCGCCATGAACAGGGGTGCGGAGTCCGCCGGAAGGGACGTGCCTCCATTGATCGCCCATGCTCCGGTGTGCGTGACCGATGATCTCGACGCGGCGCGGGATGGCGTAAGGGCCAGGCTGGGATACTTCCCGAGCATACCGTTCTACGCGAACATGTTCGCCGAGGCGGGCTTCGAGGGGACTCCCGATTCGGGTTGGACTAACGAGATGCTCGACGAGGTCTTGATCGCCGGGGACGAGGCGACGGTCGCGGAGCGTATCCAGACCATCTTCGAGTGGGGAGCAACCGAAGTGCTGCTCACACCGGTCCCGGCCGGTGATGATCCAAACACCGACGAACGAACGCTGAAGTTGCTGGCGGAAGTCCAGCAGGGCTAGCCCCGCTAAGCTGTCATGTTCATCACCCTCGAGAAACTCGCGTCCGTCACAGTCACGCCCAATACGACCTGGGTGTTCGCGGTAATGTCGGACGGCGAAGGAAACTCGACGACCGTGGAGATCGGTTCTCGACAAGTTGCAGAGGCCCTGAAAGGCATGGCCTCTGTATTGGACGATGAGGATGTGTCAGTCGAGGCGGAAGTCGAGACGCTGCTTGGCCTAACCGCAGACGCCTTACGCCGCGACTCGACGTCCGGCACGGCTGTAAGCGGGCTGCGCTCAGCTGTGGCCCAGCTATCTGCCATGCGGTCGGGAGTCAGCCTTGGTGAGTATCTGGGTGCCAAGCCAACTGAAAGAGTCCAGCTGTACGCAAACATCAACCGGTCGCTGTTCGCGACCGATCGGACCCCTGCCGACTTTGGCCGGGTGGCGGAAAGGGCGGCAAAAGCCGGATTCAGAGTGTTCAAGTGCGCGCCGTTCGACGAGGTCAGTCCACCATCTTCTCCAGACCGAATCCTGGATGAAGCAGGTACCGGTCTGGCGAGGGTCAGCGCAGTCCGCGAGGCAGTGGGCGCCGACGCGACCGTCCTGGTGGACTGTCACAGCAGGTTCGAGCGCGACACTGCACCGCTCATAGTGGAGGAGCTTGCAAAACTCAACGTGGGCTGGTTCGAGGAGCCCGTTCAGCCTACGTCTGATCCAGAAGACCTCGCCGCTATCGCGCGATGGGCGCCGATGCCCGTGGCGGGAGGTGAGTCCGGGTACGGCGTCGAGTTCTTCGACAGCCTTCTCGATACTGAAGCGGTGTCGATTGTAATGCCTGATATCAAGCACTGCGGAGGTGCCGCTGAGGCCGTGACGATTGGCCGTTCGACAGGTTCCAAAGGCAAGGGGTTCTCAATGCACAGCCCCTCCGGTCCTATCTCGCTGCTGGCAAGCGGACACGCGACGGCCGCCGTTCCGACCTCAATGCAGCTCGAGCACGCCGTTTACGAGACTGACTGGCGAGCTGACCTGATCACGCCTCGCGAGCGTGTTGAAGACGGACACCTGTACCTCACAGACACGCCGGGTTTGGGCGCGGAACTGGCCTGGGACCTGGTAGAGCGGTTCGGCAGGGTGTGGGACTAGGTCAAGCAAGACCGAGGAGAGATGAGTGACTGAGACCCGTCCTGAAGCCAAGTTTTCCTGGTTCATCCCGATAGACGGTGATGGCGCGCACATCGGCACCGTCCAGGCTGAGCGCCCTCCCACGTTCGAGTACCTGCGTGACGTGGTCCAGACGGCAGAGGACGAGGGTTACTACTCCCTGCTGATTCCGACGAGGTTCGCCAACGGGTTGTTTGACGAGGGTGAGCCCCTGGCTGAGACCTGGACGATGGCGACTGCGCTGGCAGCGGTCACGAGCAAAATCCGGTTCCTGATCGCGCTGCGGCCGGGGTTCATCTCGCCAGGTCTATTCGCGCAGATGGCGGCGACCCTCGAACAGATTAGCGGCGGGCGCATCGACATCAACATAGTCCCTGGCGGCATTCAGGGCGACTTCGAGCGATTCGGCGAGGAGAGCGACCACCAACACCGCTACGCGCGCGCAGAAGAGTTCATCGCCGCCTGCCGCACACTCTGGGAGTCACCAGGTCCCAAGACCTTCGATGGTGAGCACGTCAGGTTGAACGGTGCCTTCTGCTCGCCAGGGCCAGTCGGTGATGGGCCGAAGTTCTACCTCGGTGGGGCGTCGGACGCCGCACTGGGACTTGCGGGTAGGCAGTCGGACGTCTACCTCGCGTGGATTCTCCCCAAGGACGTCCTCGGACCGTTCTTCGACCGCGCACGGGAGAAGTTCGCAGAGGCAGGTCGCAATGGCAGCTTCGGGCTGCGTACGCACCTGGTAGTCCGTGACACGGAGGCAGAGGCTTGGGATGCAGCCGAGGAGCTGCTGTCTCAGGCGGCATCAGTGGTAAGAGAGCAGCGAAGCTCGGCATTCGCGGGCACGGCCATGGTGGGACAGCGGGCGCAGGCCAGGGTCGTCGAGGACCACAGGGTCGGAGACCACCTGTGGAACGGGATATCCACCGTCAGGGTCAACTGCGGAACGGCCATAGTCGGCAATCCTGAGCAGGTGGCGAACGAGCTGCTTGGTTACTGGAGACTGGGAATCGACGAGTTCATCCTGTCAGGCTTCCCACACGTCGAGGAGTGCCGCCGGGTGGCGTCGGACGTTATCCCCTTGCTGAAATCGCTCATTGCAGAAGAATAGGTTGTCGGCCTTCACATCGGTTCACTCGTCTTTAGCGCCTCAGCTTGTATTTCCCTGAGGGGGCGTTTGTCTTTGTCTAACCATAGGTCCCTCCCGTTGCTGCTATTGCCAAGAACGAAGCTGGCGGCAGTAGATGGGGAACTAAATGGGTAGTCCTGCCGTAAGGTTAATACGCTGCCGCTTGCAACCAATATGCCCTGATCCTGAAGTGCACTTCGAAGCCCCCTCACATGAGCAGGGATTGATGGTGCCTCGTCCTCGTCAGCGACCACTGTGGATTGCGCACGAACCACGAAGTCCGCTGCATCCTCAAAGCCTCTTGCTGAAGCGCCCTTGCCCTCCAAATGAAGTTCAGTTACTTCACTATCTTCAACTATGGATGGTCGCTCAAAGAACGGGACTCCAACGACTGGCAAACAGAGCAACATGTCCGCCAGATACAATTCGGAATCCGCCGCATCAGGTTCCGAAAGATGTGGCATATCAGGCTTCTGTTTGTTGACTAAATCACATCTGTTCACAAGTTGGGCTAGTTCAATAAGCTTAGCTTCCAAATACTGAACGTGTGCCTTGTCCAGGTTCTGATCCTTACTTGTAAAGGCGACGCCGTGTGTCCAAAGGTCATCTTCTTCAGTGCTCCTTGAACTGCTTGCATGTGATGACAACCTGTCCGACAGATCAGTGGTCTCTCCGATGTATGCATATGGAAGCCGCTCAGACTTGCCTGGTCCCCAAAGGATGTATACGCCGGTTCCACTTAGTTCAGGACGTTGACGGGCATCTCCAAGTATCGAACGTGGAAATACAAGCCCCCGGCCAGTCCAGTTCGACTTCTCTATTACGCGAATCCCTTCCGGCTCACCAGAAGGCATGAATATCCGAACGGAGAATCCTAAGGCCTTCTTCACTTTACTCCTCGAACACAGTCGTGGCGACCTTTAATGCCTCGCCAAGTGTAAGGTAACCATGACATTTGTCGCAGACAACTAATGACTGCGCACTTGCTTGCATCTTGATTGTAGTCGCTCTCAATAGCAAATCATTAACCAAACTAACACTCATACCGTAGCCACGTAATAGCACAGTCACGACACTAGAAGACGCCTGCCCACCTCGCCAGCGCCTTGCCCGTGTCTGTGATCTCTTCTACAGACGTGTAGTAGAAGTCCTGCCATCCCTCTTCAGGTAGGCCTGTGAAGAGCATCAGGTTAAGCGGATACTCCTCGCTGTCGGTCACACGTCGGAAGTCGTCCCTGAACAGAAACGTAGGCTTGCCGAGCGCGATGGCCATTCCAAGCTCGACCATGACTCCCTCGTCCGGCGGCACTGCGTTGACGACGGCAAAGATCGCGTCGGAATCGCGCACGTCTCTGAAGTCAGCCTGCCCTATCCGGTAAGCCCAGCCTGCAACTGACAGGTCTTCCTGGTTATTGCGGGCAAAAGGTTCCCAGACCTCCAGCCCCAGCGATTCTAGGGCCGCGATGATATCAGGCAGCAGCTTCTCCTTCTGCTGAGCAGAGAAGCCGTAAGGGTTGGCGAGGTAGATGGTCTTGGGTTTGTCCATCTGGGAGCCGGGAGACCGTCCCTACTCTGTCCCGCAGAGGGTGCAGGCGAGGGCGAACATGATCTTGGTGCCGCTGACTAGGCTCGCGATACCGACTGACTCGTCGGTGCCGTGAGCGCGGGATAGCATAGGGTCATCGTCCGGGTGGGAGCCGGAAAAGCCGTAGGTGATCACGTTCAGCGGACGCGTGAAGCGCGAGTCGGTGAAGCCGGTGCTAATCGCGGGCACCCACTGGATGTCGTCGCGTTCCAGCGCCATCGCGGTGGCGGCCTGGATGTGCTCGGCAAGCTCGGTCTCGAACTCTGACGAGTTGGGTACGGCCATATAGTCGATCTCGTAGGTGACTCCGGGTATGTCTTCCTTGATGCGGTCGAGCTCGGAGCGCAGGTAGTCGTCGTCCTGATGCGGCAGCGTGCGCACGTCGCAGGTGAGATTAATCTGCTCTGGAACGCTGTTCGACTTTACACCACCGTTTATCATCGTCGGCGTAATGGTCATGCGGGAAAGCGCGGTGAGCATGGAGGCGAATCGCGGGTTGTCCTCGGACACCTCTGCGATGATCTCGTCGACGTTCTCCGCCGAAGGCGCGTGCTCTATGGCGAAGTTGGACAGGTGAGCGAACAGGCTGGTCGAAGTGTCGCGTTCTGGCTCATAGGTCTCGATGCGGTTGAGGAGCTGCGACAGTCTGTAGAGTGCATTGGTGCCCTGCCAGGGAACCGACGCGTGTGCGCTGACGCCCTTGATCTCGAACTCCACCTGGAGACGACCCTTCTCACCAACTCCGAGAATGTATGTTAGGCCTCCAGCCGCCTCGATAGGCGTCCCGCCGCCTTCGTTGACCGCGTAGGGCGCTGTGATCTTCCCCGGGTAGTTCTCGGCAAGCCAGCCGAACCCGTACCGTCCACCGTGCTCTTCGTCAGCGCCTGAGCAGAGTATGAGGCTGTCTCGGAGTTGCACTCCGTTGCGCTTCAGCAGGCGCATGGCCATTAGCTGCGCCGCCAGGAGCCCTTTGCAGTCGGACGCCCCCCTGCCGTAGATGCGGCCCTCGTGTATGGTCGCGCTGAAGGGAGGGAACATCCACTTTTCTTCTTCCTCGACCGGAACTACGTCAGTGTGGGACATGAACATCAGCCGCGCCTGCGAGTTTCTCCCCTCTATCCTGGAGATGATGTTGCCCCGGTCAGGAACGCGTCCGAGGATCTCGGAGTCGATGCCGTCCTCGGCAAGCCAGTCCCGAACGTACTCGCAGACAGGCGTCTCGTCACCCGTAGGCATGAACCCCGTGTTTACGGACGGTATCTTGACCAGGTCGCGGTGAAGCTGGACGATCTCGTCTTCCATCGCGTCTATCTGGGCAAATATGGCCCTAATGTCCGGCATAGGCATCGGCGATTCTCCCGTCTACTTGAATAGGTACCTGGCCATGAGCAGACCGGCTACGCTCTTTGCATCCTGAATCTCACCGAGCCTGATAAGACGGTCCACCCTGGACATTGGAATCGACTCGACGCTGATATCCTCGTCCTCGTCGCCCGGCAGCCGACTTGGAACGAGATCGCGGGCGATGTACAGGTACAGGAACTCTGTGCAGAAGCCAGGGGACGAATAGACGCCCCCCAGTGCACGGAGGTCTCGAGTGGCGTATCCGATCTCTTCCTGCAGCTCACGCTGCGCCGTGTCGTCTGGCGACTCCCCATCCTCGATCACGCCCGCCGGTAGCTCCAGGAGCGACTGCCCGGCGGCGTACCTGTACTGACGTACGAGGAGCACGTTGTCTTCCCGGTCGATGGGGATGATCGCCACGGCGCCAGGGTGCTGCACGACCTCGCGGGTGATCTGCTTCCCGTCTGGCATCAGTACGGTGTCGACTCTAGCCTGGATGATCCGGCCGCTGAACACGGTCTCCTGGTTAATCGGCTGTGGCTGTTCCAATGTTGGTTCTCCGTTGAGGGCTACGGCGGTGATGTGAGGTTATAGACCAGTCCCAGCCGCCGGGTGAGCTGGTTGTAGAACGCGGTCCTGGGTTGTGAGCGAAGGAAGCGCGCCGTGTATGGACTGCGGCGAATCGTCACCTTGTAATCCGGGGCCAGCTCCACGTCCTCCATGCCGTCGACGCTCAGCGAGGCGTGCTGGCCGTCCGTCGCCGACAGCGTAACCTCAGTGTCGTGAGGCAGCACGAGCCCGTCGCGCAGACCAGTGTGCGGGGCGACAGGCTGGAGCATCATCATCTCAGCCTCCGGGAAGAAGATCGGGCCGCCCGCTGACAGCGCGTAGCCTGTGCTCCCGGTGGGAGTGGACACGATCACAGCGTCCGCCCGGTAGGAGGTCAGGAACTGCCGGTCCACGACAGTGTCGATGTCCAGCAGTCTGGCGACCCCGCCGCGTCCAATAACCACGTCATTGAGCGCGTCGGCGCTGAGGTGCAGTTGGCCCCCGTCGTCGGTCACCGCGGCCCGCAGCATCATGCGGCGTTCGACACGCATGTCGCCGTTGAGGTAGGCAGGCAGACGCTCGGCGGCGTCCTCGACTCGCAGCTCGCTCATAAAGCCCACCCTGCCCATGTTGACGCCGACGATCGGGACCGAGTGCTCGGCGATAGCATGGACGGTTCGAAGTATCGTCCCGTCGCCTCCGGCCACGACCACCAGTGAAGTCTCGGGAAGCACGTCGGAGCGTCCATCAACCTCGAACGCGGACGAAACCCACGACTGGGCGCGAAGATCGAGGCTTGAGATTAGCGAGTCTATAAGGCACGGCGCTTCAGCGACCAGCGCGTTATAGACGAATCCGATCAGTGGCATGTGATAGGCAAACCCATAGGTGTCTTCAGGCGGTGTCAGTTTAGCAGTTTTTGCTCCCAGCGAATGAGCCTGTCGCCCTGCGGAGCGTGTGTCAGTTTGGTAGGTACACACATGGGAGCGCGGGCGTCTCGCCCGCATTCGTTCGTCCTAAGCCTGTCGAAGGGCGGCGGCCCCCTGCGCCTTCCTACCAAACTGACATGGGACCGGCCCTGCGCGCCCTATTAGATGAAGTATTGGAATTATCTGAAAAAAGTACAAATTATCGCTGGAAGCAATCAGGGCATAAAGCGTTTCATTGAATATGCGGCAAAAAGGCTTTCCGTGTCCTAATGGTGTTGGAGTGAGGATCCAGGTAAGCCTCAAGAGTCGCGACTGGTGCGAGGGGAGTGATCTATTGCAGGAGAATCTTAAGGCAATTGCAGCGACGATTGCGGTCGCGTCTGCTACTTTCCTGTTCAGTCTGTTGGCCCCGCCTCTGCTGTCGCTGGTTCCTGCTGACATCGCTCATGCCCAGCAAGCCCCGAAGATCGAGATTGAGCTTGACCCTGTCGGCATGGTGGTTGAAGGCACCGAAATCAACTTTAACCTCACCTTCACCAACGTGACCGCCACAGGTACGACGTACATGGTCAACGTCGTACGCGGCGGCGATCATGATGCAACCGAATGCGAAAGCGGCGGGGCCTTCAGTCAGATGACAGACATTGCAGCCGTTGGAGGGACCGCCACTGCGACGGGAACGATTTCAGGCACCTGTCCCCCCGGCCACAGCATTCTGGTCGCAAGCCTGTATGACAGCGGTAACAGCGAGATCACCTCAACGGCCTTAGGCTTCCTGATTTCCGGCGTCCAGTCATGGAACCTGAACAATGCCAGCACTACCCCATACGACACAAGTCTGCCAACCCTCGGCAGCCCCGCCGGCCTGCAGGGTGGGATCGGAGTCGCGACCTACAAAGGTGATGGCTTGATACGGTTCCACGTCGTCGACTCAACCAATAGGAAGATTCATGTCTATGATCTCGAGGTCTACACATTCACCTTTAATTCTGACCATGATGACGGGATCAAGTCCCTGGCGTACAAAGAGAGTTACGACATCGCGTCGACCACAAACCCCTGGGGCATCGGCATCGGTGTAATGGACGGCATTACATGGGTGGTCTCAAACAGCACCTCGACGAACCAGGTCTTGGCCTACAAGGGCCACAATCTCAGCCAACGCGCGTCTAGCGAGGAATTTAACCTGGCTTCGTCCACTGACCCCAAGGGCATGCACTTCGGCGGGGGCTTCATTATTGCTGACGCCAGCGTCGATAAGCTACTTGCCTATGAAAGGTATAACGGCAGAATTGAACGAAAACCTACTCAAGACTACACCCTCAATGAGGAGAACGATGACCCTACAGGAATCTGGGCCAGCGGCCATGTATTTTGGGTGGCTGATACTGAGGACAACAAGCTCTACGCCTACGACATGTATCCCACCAAGAGATACATACCCGAGTGGGATGTAACCGGCATCTCCGACAACCCCGCCGGTATCTGGTCGGATTACTCCAACATGTATGTCCTGGACTCGTCTGATAAGACGATCTATGCCTACGCGCTGCCGAATAAGTACAACGCTCGCCTTACAGTCAGTGGACCAACCTATGTCAAGTATCCCGAGAACGGCACGGGCAAAGTCGCGTCATACTCCGCCTCCAGTCCTGACCGCTTGAACTGGTCGCTCGTCTCATCCGGCGATCACCAGCACTTCTCCATAAACGGCAGCGGCCACCTCTATTTCAACAGTCCGCCGGACTTCGAAGACCCAAAGGACGACGACGGCGACAACGTCTACGAGCTGGTAATAGAAGTCGCGATTCCACAAGTCCGGGCTTACCAGCCCCTAAAGGTCACGCACTATCCTGTTAGGGTGGAGGTCACCGACCTCGACCACGAGCAACCCTACTTCCCCGACTCCAGTACCACCAGGTCGGTCGAGGAGAACACTGCCGCTGGCACCGACATCGGCGATCCGGTGACGGCTGTGCCGCGAGACGATGACACGCTCGTCTATTCACTTGGCGGGACCGATGCCGCGTCTTTCGACTTCAATACGTCGACTGCCCAGATCATTACCAAGGCTGCACTGGACCACGAGGCAACATCCACTTACTCGGTGACTGTGTCTGTGCGGGACAACGAAGACCCGGATGGGACCACCCCCAGCACAACCATCGACGACAGAATTGACGTGACCATAGAAGTCACCGACGTGGACGAGGGTCCCGAGATTGATGGCACCAGCAGTCACAACCATCCGGAAAACACGCTACCGGTCGGCCAGTATACTGCCACCGACCCGAACAACCGGGCGATCACCTGGAGCCTGGCCGGGGAAGACGCCAACAAGTTCTCCATATCAGCTACCGGCACGCTCAGCTTCAAGTCCCCTCCGGACTACGAGACCCCGACAGACCAGGACGGAAGCAATGACTACTACGTAGTCATCACGGTGACCGCTGGGACTGACACAGAATCTCTGCCTGTGATCGTCTACGTCTATAACGTAAACGAAGCGCCGACCTTCTCCAATAGCCAAGTGAACAGAAGCGTTGTAGAAAACACCCCTGCCGGCGAGAACATTGGCGCACCAGTCACGGCTTCGGACGTTGATGACTACGACACCTTGTACTACGAGCTGGGCAGAGACGACGCATCCGACTTTGAAATCGACCTCTTCTCAGGTCAGATTCAGACTTCCGCTCCTCTCGACCACGAAACAAAGGCGTCCTACACCGTCAAGGTCATCGTAAGCGACCAGGCAGGGGCCACCAGCTCCATCGATGTGGCCATTGCTGTCACCGACGCTAACGATCCACCGGAGTTCGCCGACACCTCGACCACCAGGTCAGTTGTGGAACACACGAACAACGCGCCCGTCGGTGCGCCAATTACTGCCACGGACCAGGACGGAGATGACCTCCACTACGAGCTGACCGGTGGAGCTACCTCCACGTTCTCGATCAACTCTGTCACAGGCCAACTCACGAGCCTTGTCGCCCTGGACACCGAAACCCAGGACGCCTACTCGGTCACTGTCTCAGTCCGCGACAACAAGGACGACGAGGGTCAACAGGACACCGCCGAGGACGACTCCATCACCGTGAACATCACCGTCACTGATGGCAACGACGCGCCCTCGTTCCCGGGGGTCACCACCACCAGAGAAGTTCGGGAGAACACCGAACCGGGACAAAACATTGGCTGGCCGGTCGAGGCCACTGACCCGGACGACACAGATCTGACCTACTCGCTGACAGAGACGGATGCCCGCCACTTTGACATTGCCACGTCATCCGGCCAGATCCTGACCAAGTCCGCGCTCGACTACGAGGGCGCCAAGAAGAGCTACACGTTAACCGTACAGGTCACCGACGGCAGGAACATGCAGGGCGCTGCTGATCCTACGATTGACGACACCATTGAGGTGACCATCAACGTTCTCGACGAGAACGAGGCACCAGAGATCACTGGTCCGAATAGCAAAAACTGGCCTGAGAATGCCACAGGGACTGTTGCCACATACGCGGCAGTCGACCCCGAGAACTCCACGACAACTTGGTCCATAGGCGGAACGGACAGCAGCCACTTCGGGATCTCTGAAAGTGGCGTCCTCACCATAAATACGGTTACGGACTATGAGAACCCAGCAGATGACGGCCAGAACAACGTATATGAAATAGTAGTCCAGGCCGCTACTGAAGACGGTGGCCCCTTCGGCACTAATCCCGTGACAGTCACCATCACCAACGTGAACGAAATTCCTGTTGTAACAGGAGGCTCATCACCGACCACCTACGAAGAGAACAGCACGAGCACGGTGGGTACTTTCGAAGCGGACGATCCTGACAATGCTACGACAACATTCACCTGGTCCACTGCGGGAATTCACGGCAGGGACTTCAATGTCGAGGACGGTGTTCTCTCCTTCAAGACACCGCCCGACTTCGAACGCCAGCAGAGTTACACCGTACGGGTACAGGCGAACGACGGGGGCAAGACCGGTCACCTGGACGTCACAGTCAACATCACCAACGTCGAAGAGGCCGGAACAGTAGCGTTATCAAGTACACAGCCACGGGTTGAGTCACCGTTGACCGCCACACTGACAGACCCTGACGGCAGCGCAACTGACCTCTCTTGGGCATGGGAGAGCTCCACTAGCAGCGATTCATGGAACACTATTGTTGGAGCCACGTCCACGAGCTACACGCCAGCCGCAGCGGACGTGGGCAAATACCTCCGCGCAACGGCCAGCTACACCGACCCGGAGGGCCCGAACAAGACCGCATCGGCGACCTCGACCAACCAGGTCCGGGAGAAGCTCGTAATCAACGTCGCGCCGAAGTACCAGTCTAGCGAGACCCGAGAAGTTCCGGAGAACTCAGGTCCAAATACGAACATCGGAGACCCGGTGACAGCTGATGACGATAACAACGACGATCTGACTTACGAACTTGGAGGGACTGACGCCTCATCATTCGATATTGCCACATCGACGGGACAGATCCTCACTAAGGCTCCCCTCAACCATGAGGACAGGGACACCTACACGGTCGCCGTAACCGCTACAGACCCTTCCAACGAGGACGCAACCGTAACAGTGACCATCACAGTCACCGACGTTGACGAACCTCCTGTGTTCACCAGCGGGCCAACCTCGGAAAGTTACGCCGAGACCGACACGGGACCGGTGGCAACCTACACCGCAACCGACCCCGAGGGGGAGCAAGTCGTCTGGGATTTAACTGGAATAGACGGCACGCGCTTCCGGATCCTTGGGGGCAAGCTCCACTTCATCGCTCAGCCAGATTACGACGATCCCCAAGACGAAGACGGAAACAACACCTACCAGGTCACCGTGGTTGCCAAGGTGGAGGGAAGTGACGTCACGGCCACTCGGGAAGTAACCGTAACGGTCACCCCTCGGAACGAGCCTCCACAGTTCCCCAGCAGCGACACCGATACTCGGAGCGTAACGGAGAACACGGCGGCTGGACAAAGTGTGGGCGCACCGGTCAGTGCCATTGACCCGGAGAGGGATGCGCTCCACTACACACTAGACGGCACGGACGCCAGGCACTTCAACATTGACTCCTCTACCGGCCAGATACTCACCAAGTCCGCGCTGAACTACGAGGGTAAGAAGAGCTACTCGGTGAAAGTATCTGTCACAGACAACAAGAACGCCGACGGCAACAGCGACTCGGCAACTGACGACCGCATCGACATCACGATCAACGTGACCGATGTGAACGAGAGGCCCGAGATCACCGGCGCGACTTCTACGAGCTTCGCCGAAAACGGCAGCGGCGCAGCGGCGCAATACACTGGCAGAGACCCGGAGGGAGCGTCCGTCCAGTGGACCGTGCAGGGTACCGACAGCGCATACTTCGCAATCTCCAACAGCGGTACGCTCAGCTTCGACCCGGCCCCTGACTTTGAAGACGCGAAGGACTCAGATAGGAACAACGCATACCACGTCACGGTCCAGGCGTCGGACGGTAACAACATCGACAGGCTGGACGTGACCATAACTGTCACCAACGTCGAGGAGGCCGGAACCCTCAAGTTGTCGTCGGTACAACCGCAGGTGGGCACACCGCTGACAGCTACTCTGGACGACCCGGACGAGGTCACCTCGACTGTCACCTGGTCGTGGCATAGCTCCACGAGCAGGAACACCGGCTGGAGCGCCATCAGCAACGAGACCTCCGACACCTACACACCTGTCGACGGGGACGTCGGCAAGTACCTGCGTGTGACCGCGTCCTACACAGACGGCTTCAACAGTAACACCAAGACTGTGAGGGCAATCTCAGCTAACGCCGTGCGTGCTGTGCCGGAGGACAACACGCCGCCGAATTTCGGCTCGGACTCTGAAAGCCGCTCGGTGGAGGAGAACTCACCCCGAGGTACCGATATCGGAAGTCCGGTAACTGCCACGGACGCGGGCGACAAGTTGACCTACAGGCTCAACGGAACGGACGGCGCGATGTTCAGCATTGTCCCGTCTTCGGGGCAGATCCAGACCAGGATGCCCCTGGACTTCGAGTCCAACAGCTCCTACTCGGTCACAGTGAAAGCTGTGGATCCGTCCAGCGCCTCCAGCACAATTCCTGTGACGATCTCCGTCACAAACGTGGACGAGCCTCCCGTGGCTGTCGATGACAGCGCGACCGCCTCAGAGGACGGCTCGGCAGTTTCGGTCGACGTTCTCGCCAACGACAGCGATCCAGAGGGCGAGACCCTGACGCTTGCATCGGTAACGCAGCCTTCGAACGGCAGCGCAGTCGTTGAGAATGGCCAGGCTAAGTACACCCCCGACGCGGGCTACTACGGCTCGGACCGGTTCACATACACCGTGTCGGATGGAACCCTCACATCTGTCGGCAACGTCGTGGTGAGGGTCGCATCCACCGACGACTTGACCGTCCAGCTCGCCGAGATATCCATTCAGTTCGTCCCCATCAACGGTGGCGGTAAGCGGATACTTCTGTCCGACTACTTCTCGGACCCTGACAGCGGTTTCCCGCCTTACCACGCAACGAGCTCGGATTCGTCCATCATGACCGTGGAGGTCTCCGAGGGCTACCTGAGCATTACGCCGGTCGGAATCGGTGTCGCCACCACCACGCTGACCGTGTCCGACACACCGGGCATTAGACAGCAGTTCAGGGTGGTTGTGTACAGACCAGTGGTTGAACGCACAGAAACTGAGACCGTGTTCATCGTCGACCCCGACATCGAAACCACGCTGGTCTCGAAAAATGGCGTCCTTTCCGTCCAATTCCAGGCAGGTTCAAGAGACCAGTTCTTCCAGGTCGCCATAGACGCGCAGAGCAACAACTGTGGTCTGGAGGCGCCGATCGACCACCAGCACGTGTGCGTCCTCGTCGACCTCTTCGACCTCGGTGCCGAATCGATCGATGAGAACCTCAACCTTCCGTCGACACTGGAAGTAACCTTGGACCAGACCCAGTACAGCGCCATTCTGTCGGCCATTGACAGGGGTGAATTCACTATGTGGAAAGGGCACGGTCCGACCGACGTGTCGTGGGACCCGATAAGTGAGTGCCCGGACCCTCGCGGAACGGACGAATGCTATGAGCTGACCGCAGGCCCGAACGGAAACGGCGGCAAGATCGCCGTGTACAACATCGCGGGCTTCAGCGAGTTCGCGGCGGGGTCGGACCAGCCCGCACCTCCGCCCACGATAAGCCCACGTCCAACGACCGGAGGCGGGACTAGTGGCGGGAGCAGCGGCTCGACCAGTCACAAGAATTCAGACTCCGGTAGTAGCAGGTTCAAGAGCAACCAGACCCCGCAGATATTCGGCCAGATAGAAGTGACCTACGCCGAAAACGACACGGACCCGGTCGCCGGGTACACCGCCAGAGACGCCGACGGCG
The DNA here is from genome assembly GCA_965116405.1 of Dehalococcoidia bacterium. Taxonomy (GTDB): domain Bacteria; phylum Chloroflexota; class Dehalococcoidia; order Lucifugimonadales; family UBA1123; genus VXRN01. The sequence continues at coordinate 2,314,434 of OZ220685.1, read as the reverse complement.
ACGACATCACCTGGTCCCTGCTCGGATACGACAGGCGGAAGTTCGAAATCTCAGGTGATGGAACCCTCAGTTTCAGGAGTCCACCTGATTACGAGACCCCGGAAGGAAGGGAGGGGAACACCTACTGGATCATCATCCAGGCCGAGGACGACGGACGTCCAAGCGAGTACGACGTACACAACGTGCGTGTGACCGTCACACAGGTCAACGAGCTTGGAGAACTCAGCGGCAACGCAGAGCTGACACTAGCTGAGAACAGTATGGACGCGATTGCACAGTACCAGATCGATGACCCCGAAGAGGGCACGATCACGTGGTCGCTGTCCGGTCCTGACGCAGGCGCGTTTACGATCGACGAGCAGGGCAACCTGTCGCCGGCAGCAGCTATGGACTTCGAGAACCCGGATAGCTCAGACGAGAGCAACGTGCACTCCCTGGTCGTGACGGCCACCGACAACGGTGAACCCGAACTGTCGGCCAATATGGACGTGTCAGTCACGATCACGAACGTGAACGAGGCTCCGCTGGTCGATGATATTCCGGGTGTTGAACTGATGTCGGACGGACGGACGTGGTTTGTCGACCTGGAGGTTTACTTCACCGACCCGGACGGAGACACGCTTGCATACAACATATCTGGACAGAACATCACCGACGTGGCGCTGGCCCACCTCGATGACGGCATTCTGTCGATAGACCCGGTCAGCGAGGGAGAGGTGTCGTTCTACGTGGTGGCATCCGATGCAGGCGAGCTGCGGACAGTGACGAGTGTGGCCGTCTCGGTGACAGATCCCACGCCCGCTCCAGCCGTGACGCCGCCCGCTCCGGTGAGCACCCCGGCTCCGGTCGTGGTCGTCCCGGCCCCGACGCCTACCGTGCCTGGACCGGTGCTGATCACTGAGCCCACGTTCGCACCGCTGCCGCCGTTAGTGGAGCGCAGCATACGCAACCAGACACAGGAGTCTGACACTGTATCCAAGGTGATCGTCGCGTTCGCGCTCGAACCCGTCGAACAGCCCATGGCTGAGGTCTCGCTCCCACCTGCTGAAACACCTGCGACGCCGAAGAAGATCGTCCCAATCTATGGAGTGGAAGCCGGGCACTCCCCTGCCCCGTTACCGTCGTCGCTGGATGGCAGCGGAGGCGGACTCTCGATCTGGCTCTGGGTCCTGCTGGTGCTGGTTGCGATGGCAACAGGAGGTTATGCGGTCCGAATGTACGTGATACACCGCCTGTAGTCTCAACCACCGCGGCGTGGCAGGCACAGGGTCACGCATTGCCATGCCGTGGACTTCCTTCGAAGCCACCCTTTCAGTGAACTTTCGTTCGCCCTATCTATTGACATTCGCTCAGCCAGACTGTTAATTTACAGTTCGTGATGAAATTCGCAACCGCCAACTTCTATTTCTGGACCTACGCTTATTTTGGGAGCACCCACGCTGCCGACTGAGTCGCAACGTCCAAAGCCAGAAGAAGGCAAAGACAGACAAGAAGACCCCAGTCGGTAGCGACTGGGGTTTTTGATTGTCTGAAAAAATAGGCAGTCAGAGTAGTAGCAGGAGGACAACAGGCCGATGCAAGAGTCACCTACCAGGGATGTGAATGTCGTGAGTACCAACCAACTGATCAGTCCAGTCGACCTGGTCAAAGAGCTTCCGGTCAGCGCCGCCGCAGAGCGAACGGTGCTGGAGGGCCGAGAGCAGATCAGGGCCGTGCTGCGCGGGGACGATGACCGCATGATGATGGTCGTCGGGCCATGCTCAATCCATGATGAGGAAGCCGCCGTAGAGTACGCGGGGCGACTTCTCAAGCTGCGAGAAGAGCTTGCAGACCGACTGCTGATCGTGATGCGTGTTTACTTCGAGAAGCCGCGCACGACGGTCGGCTGGAAGGGGCTGATATACGATCCGCACCTCAACGACACGTTCGACATCGACGAGGGTCTGCGAAAGGCTCGCCGGCTGATGCAGTCGGTGGCGGAAATGGGAGTCTACTCGGGCACTGAGTTCCTGGACCCCATCGTCCCTCAGTATCTTGCCGACCTGGTCTGCTGGTCCACGATAGGCGCGAGGACCACCGAGAGCCAGACGCACAGGCAGATGGCAAGTGGGCTTTCCATGCCTGTCGGATTCAAGAACGGTACCGACGGTAGCGCCCAGATAGCCGTAGACGCGATGATCTCCGCCAAGTCGGCACACGCTTTCCTGGGAATCGACCACGACGGTCAGACAGCAGTCGTACATACGAGTGGGAACCCCGACGGACACCTCGTGCTGCGTGGCGGTCGTGAAGGCCCGAACTTCGGCGCTGAGTCCATCGCCGAGGCACACAGGATGCTCAATGAGGCGCAGGTACGATCAGAGCTGCTCGTTGACTGCTCCCATGGCAACTCGAACAAGGACCACGAGCGACAGCAGATCGCCTTCAAGGACGTCGTTGGGCAGCGCGCTGGCGGCAACGACAACATCATCGGCTGCATGCTCGAGTCCAACCTGAATCCAGGCGCCCAGAAGCTGAACGGCGGCCGCGAGTCGCTGCAGTACGGCGTGTCGATTACAGACGCTTGCATCGGGTGGAGCGAGACCGAAGAGCTGCTCCGCTGGGCGCACGACCAGGTCGACTCCAGAGTGCCGGTAACGGCAGACTAACCGTACGCCGCTAGGTAAATCACGTCAGTCACATCCTGGCGGAAATACAGAGACCCCGCTGAGTCGTTCAGCGGGGCCTTTCCCTTTGCCACACGAACTGGCGAACGGCTCGCCGCCTGCTAATTCGGCTCGTACAGAAGTGTGTCTGGATGGAAGGCGTACCACCCGAACCAGAAGGAGACGTAGGAGGGTAGCCTGCCCAGCGTCTCTCCACCTGGACCTGTCAGCCCGGTGTCAGACACCGTCCAGACCTGTCCGTCCTGATCGACAACGGTATTCGGGACCACTGGAGTCTGTTCATCGGGGTTCAATTCGAACTGTCTGCCATCACGTTCGAAGACGCGCGCGTCCGACGAGATAGATGATGCCAGTACGACGATCTCAGTATCGCCTATGGAGTCATTGATCACGCGGACCTCATTCAGGTCGCGTATCGGGAACGCCTTGTGGGTATCTCCCTCACTTAGGGCGAGGACTTCGTCCTTCACGTCCAGGCGATCATCCTGGTTCCACACCGGGAACATGGTGCCCGGGTCCTCGCGATAGGCATAGTAGATCGACCTCGTGTCGGACTCGGGCTCGTAGAACCTGGGCGCATAGTAGCCGGTGTCATTGGAGATGATGCCGGTGTCCGGATGGTCTTCAAGCCACTCCTGCCATGTGGTCAGGGCGACGGGGAAGTAGTCCAGGATCAGATCATCCCTCATCGCCAACTCGCCAATCACAGGCCTGCCTACGAGGGAACTCCAAAGGGTGTTGGTCAGTCGGTCGTACATCAGCTTATTCGAGCGATACAGCATTCCCGACGTTCCGAATGTGGTGGGCTCTCCGTCTATCTTCGCGGAATACACGATTCCGGTTCCGCAGAGCGTTCACCACATCAGCGAGACCGGCTCGCCTCCAACTGTGTCGTTGACCATCTCATGTGCGTTTACTATGCGCAGTGGGTATGCTTTGCTCTCGCCGTTGATGTGCAATCCAAAGACCCGGTCGTCCGGCTCCATGTAGTCGGCCTCGTCGGGTGTGAGCGCGCGGGGATTCCTCAGGTCAGGGATGCCGTCGGTTCGAACCCCACCCCATACAACCTCAGCCAGGTCGATCCTGGAAAACTCCTTCGCAGGACGAAGGAAGAGCGAAATTCTCGGGTCGATGGCGGAATAGATACCCGCCTTCCAGACTGCATACTCTGAAGGGGGCTCGTATAGGTCGCTGTTCTGACCAACCCAGTCCATCCACGCATTCCAGTCCTCGCTGGCATAGTCCTGGCCGGTCAGGTCGCGGAGCGCCTGCCCGATGAGGTTGTTAGTCCTCCTGGAAGGCATGAACCGAGATATCTCCACGAGGAATGGCACAAGCGACTGGTCGTTCTCAGCCACCACCTCGTCGAGTATCTCCTCAATGTCGGAGGGTACGAGGGAGAAAGCTGGGAAGATGTCGTACATGGCGACATTGGAGTCGTACCCCGCCGGTGTGGGTGTGTCAGCGGGTGTTTCCGTGGCCACAGCAACACTCGTCGGCGTTGAAGCCGGAAGTGACGTTGCCGTTGCAGCAGGCTCAGAGGTAGGAGTCGCGGGCTCCTCTGTCGGGGCCACCGTAGGGCGTTCCACCGCGAGAGGCGATGGCGAGGGTGGAGGCTCCACAGGCTCAGACCCGCCACAGGCAAGCGCTGCGACGATGATGGCCGTCGCGGCAAGTATGGGTACAATGTTTCGTGTCATAGGCAACTCTCTTATGCTCTCACCCTAAGATACGAACGGACCACGGCCCTCAGATGAGGTGTGGGGAGACGAAGAGAGAGCTTTCTGTATGCTATTGCCCGGCCTTGATCCAGTCCGAGATGCGCTCAGCCAGCATCATGATGGGCACATTGGTGTTTGACCTTGGGCAGTCAGGCAGGATCGAGCCATCGACGACTCGCAGGTTGTCCACGCCCTTCACCCGACCGTGCTGATCGACCACGGCCATCGGGTCCGAGTCTGGCCCCATCTTGGCAGTGCACGAGATGTGGTGCATCGTGCCCACGTTTCTGAGCATCCACTGGTCGAGGGCGTCATTGGATTCCATGTCGGACTCTGAGGGGGATACAAGCGGGCCTGCTATGTTCTCGAATTCGGAATTAGCGATCAGGTCCAGGCACAGCCTGACGCCGTCCCGCATCCGCTGCCTGTCGAAGTCCTCTGCCAGGAAATTGTAGTCGAGAAGAGGTTGTACGTGCGGGTCGGCCGACTGAAGCCTCAGACTCCCCTGCCCCGCTGCAAGATAGATGCCTACGGTCATCAGAAGCATGTGGCCCTCTTTGCGGAACCGCATGACGGTTATCATGTCGTTGCTGAGGTGCGAGCCTGGAGCCGTGTACCTTAGGGCCACTTTCTGAGGCCCTACATCCTGCGGGGGCGCGGGAACATGTGGCAGAGCCTTCCACATCATTGGCACCTGTGGATGATCGCGAAGGCCGTGTCCAACACCGGGGGCATCGTGGACCACGTCGATACCGAACTCCGAGATGTGGTCGGCTGGCCCTATCCCAGACAGCATCAGGAGCTGCGGCGAGACGACCGGACCTGCACTCAGGATGATCTCGTCCCCGTAGACGCTGAATAGCTCGTCCCCGCTCTCGACTTCCACTCCCACGGCCCTGCGTCCGTCGAAGAGTACGCGTCTCACGAAGCAGTTGGGCCTGATGGTGAGGTTCAGCCGGTGGCGTGCCAAGCTCAGGTAGCCGATCGCGGTGCTCCAACGAACGCCTCCGGGATTGTTCAGCGGGTATGGGCCGACACCCTCGGCGTCAGGGCGGTTGTGGTCCGGGTTTTCCGGAAACCCCAGGTCCAGACAGGCTCGGTAGAAGGCAGTCTGTTCCGCTTGAAGCGAGTCCAGGCTGTGCCGGTGCACGATGATGGGGCCGTCTGAGCCGTGATAGTCATCGGAGAAGTCGGTGTCCGTCTCCATCCGACGTAGAAACGGGAGAGATCCCTCGTAAGTCCACTCATCGTTGCCTAGGGAAGTCCAGTAGTCGAAGTCAGCCGCGACCGGCCGCAGGAACACCTGACCGTTGATGGCGCTGGTGCCTCCGGTCACCTTGCCGCGAGGGACGTCCATGTTCGGATTCTGAGCCGTCGCCCGGCCGGTGAACTGCCAGTTGTGGCGGTCCTCCACGACGAAGTCGGTACCGGTCCCCCATCCGTACTTCAGGTCGTCAGGGATGGTATCGAAGTCCGGGTAGTCCACACCGGCCTCCAGGAGCAGAACCGAGCGATTTGGGTCCTCGGAAAGCCTCGTGGCCAGTGCGCCGCCACCAGACCCGGCGCCTACTATGATGTGGTCGTAGTTCATTATCCCTTGCTCCAGCAGAGTTGCCATACCACTCTAGTAGGCGGACATTTCACCCTCACCCTAACCCTCTCCCTGAGGGAGAGGGGAGTCTCGATGCCAGGACATGGCCCCGTCCTTCGACAAGCTCCCGCCGCAGCGGATTTTCAACAGGACGAACGGTTGCGGGGGCACGCTGCTTCGCCTACCTGCCCGCCTGTATTGTGTCTGCGATCTTCTCGCCGATCATCATCGTGGTGACGTTGATGTTGGCGCGAACGCAGTCCGGCATTATCGAAGCGTCCACGACACGGATGCCCTCGAGGCCGTGGACTTTTCCATGCTGGTCCACGACGGCCATTTCATCCGATGCCGGCCCCATCTTGTTCGTGCAGGAGATGTGGTGTCCTGTGGTGACCTCCCGCATCATCCAGGCGTCGAGTTCGTTATCCGACTCTAGTGCCTCATCAGGCGGCTCGACTCGCTCGTCAAGGATGTGGCTCCATGCCTCATGCTCGCCAAGCTGGACGCAGATGCGGACGGCCTCGCGCATCCGTTCGCGATCAAAGTCCTCGGTGAAGTAGTTGTAGTCGAGCAGAGGCTGCTCGTGGGGATCAGCCGACTGCAGCTTCAATTCACCCGAGCCGACCTCGAGGTCGAGGCCGATAATCATGCGGATGCCGACCGGCTCCATCCGGTTGCCGCCCCGGTTGACTCGCTCGGTGGCAAAGCTGTTCATGTAAACGATCATATCGTTGCGGAGGTCCGACCCTGTGGCCGTATATCGCAGACCAAACTGCATTCGCGGCCCATCGAGGTCGAACTCGTGCTCAGGCTTTGCTCTCCAGGTGACGTACACCAGCGGATGGTCTCGCAGGTTTTGACCCACACCGGGAAGGTCGTGAACTACCGGTATCCCGACCTCACTGAGGTGGTCCGCCGGACCGACTCCTGACAGCAGGAGTATCTGCGGAGAGCCGACAGCTCCGGCGCTGAGTATGATCTCATCGGCTTCAACGGCGAAGGTCTCCCCTCCACTTTCAACGACCACGCCGGTCGCGCGGTTCCCGTCGAACTCAATCCGATGAACGACGCAGTTGGGGCGGATCGTCAGGTTCAGGCGGTGACGCGACAGGCTCAGGTAGCCGAGGTTGGTGCTCCAGCGTATGCCGTTTGGGTTGTTCAGGGGCAGGGGGCCGACTCCTGTGGAGTCGGGGTTGTTGTGGTCGGGACAGTCTTCGAAGCCATATTCCAGGCAGGACTGGTAGAAGGCGTGGGAGACAGGCTGCCAGTTCTCTTCCTGGAACCTGTGACAGATGATCGGCCCGTCCGTGCCGTGGAAATCGTCCGAGAATGTCGTGTCGGTCTCCAGCTTGCGGAAGAACGGCAGGCAGTCCTCAAACCCCCACTCGTCGTTTCCCCAGGACTTCCAGGTGTCGTAGTCCTCCGGGACACCACGCAGGAATATCTGGCCGTTGATGGCAGAGGAGCCACCGGTGACCTTGCCTCGCGGAACGAGCATGGGTTCGGCCTCTTCGGTGGCACGTCCGGTGAACTGCCAGTTGTGGTCGCTGGTCATGATGTCGGTGGCCGTGGCGTAGCCGTAGCGGACCTCATCGGGAAGGTCCTCCATCTCAGCATAGTCAGGGCCTGCTTCGAGCAGCAGGACTGACTTGGACGGGTCTTCGGTCAGCCTGGTCGCAAGGATGGCACCTGCAGACCCGGCTCCGATGACGATGTAGTCGTACTTCATGAAAGCGCTCCCAATCGGTCTAACACTTCGGCAATTCAGTTGTGGCGGTCGCAATCGTTCGTCCCCGGATCAAGTCCGGGACAGGCTCTGAGCCTGTCGAAGGATGGCCCGTCGGACAGGAGACCTGCGCTTAACCCAGAAGTACCTCTCGCAGGCGGCGAATGACGATTCCCAGTTCCTGTTCGTCCAGGTTGAATGGATCAACGCCTAGTTCATCAGGATTATGGATGTTGTGGAGGTAGACGGGCGGGTCACCTGAGGTCATTGCGCTGTCGACCTCGTCTCGCGAAGGGCCACGCCAGTCACTGGTGAAGCGCAACACGGCGATGGGAGTCAGGTAGTCCCACTCGTCATGCCTTACGGACACGTCGATTCCGGGCGTTTCAATTAGCGCATCCACGACCTGCTGGGACATCTCCCTGTAGCGCTGGTTCTCGGCATCCTCGTCTTCTTCCGCGAAGATCTGCAGCGCCTCGACCAGACCGATGATCTCCTCTTTCGCCACCTTCATGCCGCGTCCTATGAACTGGTGGGGGCTGGCGTTGGCATAAGCGGCCTCTATGAGGTCGGCTCGACCCGCGAGTATGCCCGTGCCCTGCGGCCCTCTCACGGCCTTTCCGCCAGAGAACTGGACCATGTCAGCGCCAGCGTCTATGAAGCGGCGCAGGTTGGCCCTGGGAGGCAGGTACGACGCTGCGTCGACAATGACCGGCACGTCATGGGCGTGAGCCATCTCGACGACCTGTTCGAGAGGTAGTGCACGCCGACTGACGAATCCGGAGAACAGGTATGCAACGGCAGCCGTGTTCTCGTTGATCGCGGCCTCGAGCTCCCAGGGGTGACAGCGTCGTCCGTCGCCGATGTTGACGATGGTTGCCCCGGTCGCGGTGTAGCACTGGTCGTAAGGGAACCTGTGGCTGGTGTGCATGATGATCTCGTTCTTGAGACCGTCCGACTTGGGCAGCTTTGCCATGCTCGCGGGATCGCTCCCGGCCATTACTGCCGCAGCCTGGAGCACAAGTCCACCGGCCGAGCCGGATGTGACAAGACCAGCTTCGGCCCCGGTCACTTCCGCGATAACCTTGCCGGCGGCTACGTTCAGGTCGTCCATGTTGACCATCGACCTGGACGCCTTTTCCATCGAGTCGAGGACTTCGGGCCTCAACTTGCTCCCTCCATAGGCCGTAGTGGACCCGGAGGCGACGATTGCTGGCTTGACCCCGAGCGCTTGGTAGATATCGGACCCCTCGCTGAATACCATCTCTGCTCCTCAATAGCACTTGGCGTTTTCAGGCCGATTATATCTCACGAACGAGCGCTGCACATCAGGCAATGTGTCCGAGAGTCTGTGTTAGTTTGGTAGGCGGTCTCTGCGAAGGATGCCCCACCACCCCTGGATTCCCGCTTTCGCGGGAATGACGGAATGGCGGCGCCGACTAAACGGAATGGCGGCGCCGACTAAGTTGATACAGGTTCCCTGCGCAAGAGACTGTGTCAGTAGTCTCAGGTGTGTTGGGCAGGGTGGTCTTCGTCCAGCTTGCGGGGGCGGTGTGCGGTCGGAGTTTCGACCCCCATGTTCAGGGAGATCATAAGCTGGGCCAGCTCTTCGCCATCGACGAGGCGGATGTGCTTGTTTCCGGCAGAGATCGTCTCGGCAGTGCGCCAGGCTGTGTCGGTGAAGCCGGACGTCGTGATGAGCAGGCCCCTGGTGGCCCCATGCGGGTCGAGACTTCCAGAGAAGGTGCGTATTTCCGGCTCCCCGACCAGCTTCGTCCAGCGTTTGGCCTGGACGTAGATGCTGTCGAGGCCGAGGGGGTCCGGGTTGATGATGCCGTCTATGCCGCCATCTCCGGTGCGTCCGAGATGGTGGCCTCGTCCATAGCCTATGCCCTCAAGGAGATCGGGGACGGTTTGCTCGAAGCGCTCGGGTTGGAGGTGGGTAAGGGTGTCGAGGATGTCGGTCTGGTTAGGAGTGAGTGGAGAGGAGTGAGGAGTGAGAGTGTGTTCCTCGGTGGGCTTGGGTCCTTCGAGAGGCTCCTGCCGCAGCGGATCTTCAACAGGACGAACGGCCTTTTCACCCTCACCCAAACCCCTCTCCCCCGGATCAAGTCCGGGGCAGGCTCTGAGGGAGAGGAGAGATGTATGAGCTCGATCGTCGGAGCATTGACGAGCGTTACAGTAGGCGGGGCGACACCTACTTGAGCAGCCTCCGGCGCATGAAGAACGAGGCGAGGACCAATGAGATGACGGCGAATGCGATCAGCTCTGCCGCCCATGCGAACATCCACGGGGTGAGCTGGCCCGTCATGAGTCCCCTGACGAGGCTCGTGGCAGGTGTGAGCGGCAGCACCCACGCTACTTCCTGCGCCACGATGGGCAGCCTCTCCAGTGGGAAGAACGTTCCGCTGAGGTAGAACATCGGCATCAGGAACAGGGTGAAGAAGTTGTTCATCGCTCCGATGGTGGTTGCCGTGGCGGTCAGTACCATGGCCATGGAAGCGAACGTCAGGCCGATCAGGTAGGCGACTGGTATGGCCAGGAGCGCCCACGGTGATAGGACCAGCCCAAATGCCGTTGCTGTTACGAGGACCGCCGACGCGGATATGATCGAGCGTGTCGCCCCCCACATCACCTCGCCCAGCACGATGTCACGAGGCTCCATGGGCGTGTACAGCATGGCTTCGTAGATGTGGTGGCTCTCCATGCGCAGGTAGGCCCCGTAGGTGGCGTCGAATGTGGCATGGAACATCGCATAGCTCGCGAGCACGCCTGGGGCGATGAACTCCGCGTACGTGAGGTCGCCCATGTTGCCTATGTACGGCCCCAGCCCAAAGCCCATTGCGAAGAGCAGGATGAAGGGCTCCACGAGCACGCCGCCGAATTCGACCTTCCAGGCGCGAATCACAGCGTCGCGGTTGCGCTGCCACACACGCCATCCGCCCCACACGGGCGTTCTCTGAAATGCGGGGACTATTGTCTGCAGCGCGGTCATACGAAGGGGCACAGTTCGTGTTCTTGTGTGATCAAACCTTTCAGCTCAGCCCTCTCTCAGACCACGTCCGGTTAGTCGCAGGAACACGTCCTCCAGGTTTCCGGGCCTGCGCGTAATCTGGTAGCCATCGAGCGACAGGTCTTCCAGAGACAGCGAACCGTTCCTCGGGTAGACCAGCACGGAGTCAGCACGGTCTTCAATGTGGCCTTCTATCCCGGAATCGTTCAGCCAATCGATCAGGCCTGCCTTGTCGGTGTGACTTACCCTCAGCTCGAACACGATGTCCCCAACCACCGACTGGATCATCTCGGCAGGCGTGCCCTCAATGAGAATCTCACCATGGTCGATGACAACGAGCCGATCGCACAGATGGGCGGCCTCGTCCATGTAGTGGGTCGTCAGCAGCATGGTGATGCCACGCGACTTCAGCAGGTTGAGCTTGTCCCACACGAGCAGCCTGGCCTGTGGGTCCAGCCCTGTTGTCGGTTCGTCGAGAACTAAAATCCGAGGCTCGTTCATGAGTGCGCGGGCAATGAGCAGCCGTCGCCTCATGCCGCCTGAGAGGTGGTCCGGCATGGAGTTCGCCCTGTCGGCGAGCTGAAACAACTCCAGCCCCTCGAGGGCACGCTCCCTGGCCACGTCAGAGCGCAGGTTGAAGAACCTGCCGTACGAGAGCAGGTTCTGCAGGACGTTAAGGTCCGGGTCCAGGCTGTCGGCCTGGGAGACGACTCCCAGGAGCTTCTTGACGTCGCGCTGGCTATTCCGAACGTCCATGTCGTAGACGCTCAGCGTCCCGGAGGACACCGGAGATACGCACGAGATCATCCTCATCGTGGAGGTCTTACCGGCTCCGTTGGGACCAAGGAAGCCGAAACACTCGCCACGATGTATCTGGAAGTCTATCCCGTTGACTGCTGTAAATTCGTTGTAGCGCTTGAAGAGGTTCTCAGCGCGTATAACTGGGGATTGCTGCATGGGTATCCGATTTAGGTTAGTTACGTTCCTCCAGTAAATTCAATAGCGGCGAGAAGCGCCCGATACTTCAGAACACGGCAATCGGGTTGACGGGCGAGCCTGTTCCTCCCACCACGTTCAGCGGATTGATGGTGAGCATGAACTCGTACCTGCCCTCTTCAGCGCAGGCATTCGCCAGTGGCTCGAGGAGCGAGTTGTCCAGCAGGGCGACGCCGTAGGCGAAAATGACCCCATGCACCGACCACGGAATATCGTACTCGTTGGGGGAGGCGTCCATCATGTCCCAGCCGAGTATCGAAATGTCTGCGTCCCGTACGAACCTGAGGCACGAGGCGTGAAGACCCGGACGGGCAGGCTCGCCGGCCCAGTTGCCACCGTGCTCAGCCGCGTACGCCTCACGACCGCTGTACACCATGACGGCGTCGCCGGGCCTGATTTCGACTCCCTGCGCGGCGGCGATGTCTTCGAGTTCCCAACCGTGCACAGGAGAGTCGAGCGTGACGTATTCGGTCCCACGGTGTCTCGGGACGTCAAGCAGAACCCCGCGAGTCAGAATGCCGTCGCTCCAGGCGTCGACGCTGGCGTAGGTAGCGCCGTTGAATCCCAGTATTTCATCGGGGGACTTCCCGTCCCATATCCCGTTTTCGTCCCATACATGACAGAGCGCATCTATGTGTGTCGTGGCGGTCCCGTGGTAGAAGACGCCGTAGAAGTCCATCGCCGCCCCACCGCCATTCCCACGGTCCATCACCGACATGAAGTGCTGAGCCGGTCTAGGGTTCTCAGTCCTTGGCTCGACAGCCCAGGGTCGGCTGAGCGAAACGGTCCGGCCGTTGCTAACCAGACCGACAGCCTCAAGGCGCTTCTCGGCCGTAATCAGATTTATCGCACCCGCCGATCCCCTGTCTCCCCAGCGCCCCCACTTCCTGTCGTCCTTCAAATATGAAAGTACCTCGTCTTTGGTAGGAACTTGTCGGTCTGTCATCTCGTATCCTCCAACTTGAAAGCTAACATCCGCAAATTGATTCCTAATATAATGGTGCCGGTCAAACTTGGACAATAATGGAGGCTAGTCAATGGGTAAGCTAGACGGCAAGACATGTGTGATAACTGGAGCAAGCAGGGGCATCGGCGCTGAGATAGCGAGGCTGTTCGCTGCCGAAGGCGGAAGTGTTGTCGCGGCAGCACGGACGCTCAGAGAGGGTGACCATCCGCTAGAGGGATCCCTGGAAAAGACCGTAGCCGACATCAGGGAGGCAGGAGGCGAGGCGACCCCTGCCGCGGTCAACATCTCCCTTCCTGAAGATTGCGAGCGCCTGTTCGAAGAAGCTCACGAGGCGTATGGGAGCGTGGACGTACTGGTCAACAATGCAGCGCTGACCTACTTCATTCCCGTCAAGGACTATCCGCTTCGCCGCTGGATGCGATCCTGGGCCGTCAACTTCCATGCGCCGTTCATTCTGAGCCAGCTGGCGGTCGGCGACATGATGGAAGGCGGCGGCAGCATCGTCAACATCTCCTCCGGCGCGGCGATCGGACCGGGGCGAGGCCCCTATCCCGATGCTCCGGCCAACTCAGGCGGCACGTGCTACGGTGCCGAGAAGGCCGCGCTGGAGCGGTTCAGCCAGGGTCTGGCGCAGGAAGTGTTCCAGTACGGTATTTCTGTCACCTGCGTCTCGCCGTCCCAGGTGGTGCCTACTCCGGGGACCGTTTTCCACAACCTGGTAACGGGCATCGACGATCCTCGTGGCGAGCATCCCGACCTGATGGCCAAGTCAGCGCTGCTTCTCGCGACGGAGCCGCTCGACAGCGTAACCGGGCGCGTCACCTACAGCCAGCAGATTCTCAAGGAGTTTGGCTGGATAGATGAGGCCCAGGGCACGGGAATCGACCGGCAGGGTTCAGGGTACAGTCTCATCTAGCTTCCCATTCTTGAACAGTTCTAAAACTATACCCATGAAATGCCTTGAAACCACGTAAGGCCAGAGATTAGCCTCTTTATCAGGCTTGTGGTGTCAGAGTGATCATTCATCCTCATGGCACAGGGAATAGAAGCTGGACGGTCGGCGTGGGGCAGTCCGCCAGACTGAGTCCAAATCGATCGAGTTCAGGAAGCTAGCCAAGTACTGTGCAGCCAACACCGAGGAGGCATAATGAACATAACTCGAGCCAAGGTCACTAACTATCGGAGCATCGACGACTCCGGGTGGGTCTCCCTGGACAACGTCACTACCCTGGTGGGTAAGAACGAGTCCGGCAAGACTGCCTTTCTTCAGGCGCTGAAGCGCCTGAATCCCGTCGGGGGCGCCAACGGCAACTTCGACATCATGGACTACCCGAGGAAGGGATACGTCCGGTACAAGAGGCGGCATGAGACCGATCCTGAGACAGTGGTCCAGGCCGAATTCAAACTTACCCGCGAAGAGATGGCTGAGCTAGAGTCTCGGTTCGGACCGGGCGTTCTGCGGTCTCCGAAGGTTATCGCCTCCAAGAACTACAAGAACCAGAGGTCCTGGGAAGTCGATATAGACGAAGAGGCTGTCATAAAGTACGTCATCGACAGCGCGAACCTCCCGGAGGACATCCACGAGTTTGTTGGCAACACCACCAAGTGGGACGACCTCTACACCCGCCTGCAGGGGATCGAGGACAAGCCGACTGCGGTGCAGGCGCTGCTTGCCGAGCTGACCAAGAGGTTCAACAACGACCTGCGTCAGCAGATCGTGCTGGAGCACCTGGAGCGTTACCTCCCTGAATTCGTGTACTTCGACAACTACAGCACCATGCGCGGCCGCATCTCGATACAGGACATCAAGGAGCGCCAGTTCGAGCCCGACGAGCTTGACGAGGCGGACCGCACCTTCCTCGCCCTGCTGTCCCTCGTCGGCGCCGACCTCGACGACCTGGAGCGGCAGCAGAGCTTTGAGTACCTCAAGGCTGAGCTGGAGTCCGCCTCCATCGGCATCAGCGACGAGATCTTCGAGTTCTGGAGGCAGAACACGCAGCTAAGGGTCGAGTTCGACATCTCGCAGGCCAATCCAAACGATCCCCCTCCGCTGAACTCCGGACCGATCCTCCACGTCCGCATCTGGAACGACAGGCACCGGGTCTCGGTACCATTCGACGAGCGCTCCAAAGGATTCGTCTGGTTTTTCAGCTTCCTCGTGTACTTCTCGGAGATCGAGGAGATGCAGAACGGTCACATGGTACTGCTGCTGGACGAGCCGGGTTTGAACCTGCACGCGATGGCCCAGTACGACTTCCTCAGGTTCATCGACGAGCGGCTGGCCCCGAAGCACCAGGTCGTGTACACCACGCACTCGCCGTTCATGATCAACCTCAACAACCTGACGAGCGTCAGGACCGTCGAGGACATGGACAACTACGGCACCGTCATCACCGACGACGTGCTACAGAACAGCAGCGAGACGGTGTTCCCGCTTCAGACCGCCCTGGGTTACCAGCTCGCCGAGACGCTGTTCCTGGCGCCTCACTGCCTGCTCGTGAACTCACCTTCAGACCTGATCTACCTGCAGGTGATGGGCGAGTTCTGCGCAGCCGAGGGACGTGCCAAGCTCGATCCTCGCTGGGTAATCATCCCCGTCGGGAAGGCCGAGAACCTCCCTGCGTTCATCTCCCTGCTCGGCGACAACTACACGAGCCTTGCGGTCCTGATGGATGTGACACCTGCGAGCAGGGCGCACATCGAGTCCATCAACGACGTCATGATCTCAAGGGACTCCCACAGGAGCCCGATAAAGTGGGTCGAAGTCACCCGCGTCAGGGACGCCGACATCGAGGACCTGCTCGATCCGGGATTCTACCTGAAGCTGGTCAACGCGGCCTACAAGAACGAGCTTCCCCAGCCGGTTACTCTGCGCTCGATCTCAGACAGCAATCCCAGGATCGCGGAGAGGGTCAAGAGTTACTTCAGCGCGAACAACATCGCCGGAGGGACTTTCGAGACTTACAGGCCAGCAGCCTACTTCCTGCAGAACCATGGCACGCTCCGCCCTGAGATCAACCAGGACACGATGGACAACGTCGCCGGCATGTTTGAGCGGATCAATTCTCTGCTACCTACTAACGGCGCAGGGTCAGGTCTCAGGTTGGATTCGGGACGATCCACCACGCTCGTCCCTGGAGGGTTCAACTAGGCTAAGAAATTCCGAGAGAAAGGGACGCCCGAAAAGCCAAGCGACCTGCAGGCTGTCCACCCCTCCTAGAGCAGGAGCCGTGTTCCAGCCAGTGCAGCTTGAGAGTGTCCATTCTTAGAGAATGATGTTGAAGCGGAAGCCATCGGCTTCCGCTTCTTCGTTATCACTTCGGCGGCCTGATCGATGACGGGCTCGTCTTCGGCGCGTTCGATGCCGGTCCCGACCAGGGTAACACTGACCCTGCCTTTCATCCGACGATCCTGGACGACGCCGAAGATGACGTTTGCCCCCGAGTCGGCCGCTTCGTGGACTATGTCGGCAACCTCGTGAACCTGGCCAAGTGTGAGGTCAGATCCGCCGGTCACGTTCAGCAGTACCCCGCTGGCCCCTTCGATCGGGGCATCGAAAAGCGGATTGGCCAGTGCAGACCTGGCAGCCTGAGCAGCCGCATCCCTGCCCTGTCCCTGTCCGATAGCCATAAAGGCCGACCCTCCGCGGGTCATGACAGTCTTCACATCGGCGAAGTCGACGTTAATCATGCCACTGACCGTTACGATGTCCGAGATGCCCTGCACGCCTTGTCGAAGTGTCTCGTCAGCAAGCCTGAACGCCAATTCCAATTCGACACGACCCTTCAGGGCGGGCAACAGACGGTCATTCTCAACTACGATCAGAGTGTCGACCTTCTGCTTCAGCTGGCGCAGTCCCTGATCCGCATTGTCCCGCCGGTTGGCTCCTTCGAAGCCGAACGGCAGAGTCACGACGCCGACCGTGAGGGCGCCTTGCTTACGGGCGACGTCCGCCACGAGGGACGCCGCGCCTGTTCCGGTACCACCGCCCATTCCTGCAGCGATGAAGACCATGTCGGACCCCTGCAGCAGGCTGCTCACCTGGTCCTGGCTCTCCCGCATCGCCTTTCGGCCCACCTCGGGGCGTCCGCCGGAGCCCGTGCCTCCCGTCGTCTCAGGGCCGATGGCAAAGGTCTGGACGTGCTTGAGACCCCGCAGGGCCTGAACGTCAGTGTTCAGTGCAAGGAAGCGCACCCCGTGGATGCCATCGTCCGCCATGCGCCGGACTGCATTTCCACCACCTCCACCAACACCTACCACCCGGATGCTGACGTCGGAAGCGGCCTCGACAGCTCTCTCGGGTGATCGGTTAAGCCACTTGAACAGCATCTCTTCCTCCGTAGGTTACCTGGGGTATCGTGAGCAAGTAGTATGGGATGTTCCACCTTCCGTGCTGTCCCATGTCCACAACAGCATGACGTGGGCGGTTTTCCACCACGGTGCCATATAGCCCGAATCGCGGACCGCCCCGGACCCGACCGTGGTACTGGACGAGATGTCCCAGCGACACATTCGCGGAACTAAGAGGACGCCGTACGATGGGTTCCACCGTCATTCCCGGCATTGGGATCTGTGAGCTATTGAGGTCGAGCTGTGCTGTAGCCATGGCACCGTACCCTTCGTTCGATCGCTTGTTCTAAGAACAGTTTAGAACAGAACAGGCGTACTGTCAATGGCCTAACGACGACAGAGACTGTGTCAGCTTGGTAGGAAGACTCAGTGGGCCGCCGTCCTTCGACGGGCTCAGGGTGAACGAATGCGGGCGAGACGCCCGCGCTCCATGTGTACACCTACCTAAATGACACAGGTTCCGACGACATTCTCGGCGGGCTTGGGTACTAGCAGCGTGTCCGAGAGACCTGAGGCAGCCCCTGCCAGCACGATCGGATAGAGCCTTTGCTCCCCGCACGGCCACCGGAGGCTGCGGCCCAGACAGCTTCACCATGATGACGTGCTCTCACACCCCCTGACGGGACGGGACCCAGTGCTGGGCATACACTGGACTATATGGATATCGGGCTCCACAAGATGATTTGACTCACGCAATTGTCACTGTTACCCTCACGCTGAGTATCGTAAGGTGGGACGTTGAGAGGGGCTCTGCCCCAGGCGTCGCACCCGGCAAAGTGAAAGCGAGACATGCCAAGATCATTTCAGTAGACCCAGACTTATGCACCCGCTTTACCGTGGCTGTACACTATCCTGGCCGCCAGCGGTATTGCCTCCCCTGCGACCCCTGACTCCCTCATTCAACGTATAGGTGGGCTCCAAAGCCCCCTACGAGCGCTCCAGTCCCTGTCCTGTCGCCGAGTGTTCATGCTGCTCATTCCTATTGTGGCGGCATAGCCCATTGCGGTTTCCCGGCATAAGCACGTCCGGGATGGAGCGGCACAGCTAGTCCCACCACTCACGTTTCGGGCTGGTACCTGATACTCCACGCCTGGAGTTCCAATCGGGCCGCCGATTCGGCTGGGACATAAACCAGAATTATCCTGCCTTCTCATTGCGCCTGGCGCACCAGGGCAGGAGCTAATTCAGGGAGTTAAATATGCGGGAGATACTAAGATCCAAAATCCACAGGGCGTGGGTCACAGACGCCAACCCAGACTACGTCGGGAGCATCCTCATCGATGAGGACCTGATGGACAGGGTCGACCTTTGGGGCTTCGAGAAGGTCCTGGTCTGCGACATCACGAACGGCAACCGCTTTGAGACCTACACCATCCCAGGTGAGCGGGGTTCTGGCGTCATCGCCGTACAGGGAGCCGCCGCCCGTCTCACTGCCGAGGGCAACTGCCTAATTATCATGTCATTTGAGGTTACCGACCAGCGGCCGGATCCCCAGATGATACTCGTGGACCACGACAACCAATTCGTGGAGTACCTGGAGGGTGTAAAGCACGGTCAGGAAGTCTTCTGAAGAGGGAGAGACTGTGTCAGTTTGGTAGGCAGGGTTTTCACCCTCACCCCAACCCTCTCCCTGAGGGAGAGGGGGCCGTTGATTGGTATTTACGCCTGTCTGCAGAAGTTTACCTACCCCTGTGAGCCCCCGGATCAAGTCCGGGGCAGGCTCTGGGGGAGAGGGGACTTTAGATTCCGTTGGGAGGCACCTACCAGATTGACACAGCTTCTCAGTCAATCCTCAGATACGCTGCCGGGCCGGGGTTCTTTACAATGGGTTGAGCACACCAATATGGGATTGAACATATGACATCAACGTCACTGAAGACTACTCCTGCCGTGGACCGCTCCGCGGATATCGAACGCATCCTGGAACAGCGCGTTATGGTCATGGATGGCTCGTGGGGAGTCATGCTCCAGTCAATGGGACTGGATGAGTCGGCCTACCGGGGCGATCGATTCTCGCAGCACGAATGGGACCTAAGGGGCTGCATCGACGTCCTGGTTCTGACCCAGCGTGGGTTGATCCAGAGCGTCCAGCGGCAGTACCTGGACGCCGGGGCGGACTTCTTGACCACCAACACGTTCACCGCAACTCACTACGGGCTGTTGGAGTTTGGGCTGGAAGACCACGTGTACGAGATAAACCGGGAGGCGGCGCGTCTCGCGAGGGACGTGGCCGACGAGTACTCCGAGCGAAGTCCTGATCGTCCCAGGTTCGTTGCCGGCAGCATCGGCCCGACCAACAAGACGCTTTCGATCTCGCCGGAAGTCAACGACCCTGCCTACCGGGACGTGACCTTTGAAGAGATGGCAGACGCCTACTCAGAGGCCGTCAGAGGGCTTCTGGATGGCGGCGTTCACGTCCTGCTGGTTGAGACGGTGTTCGACACGCTCAACGCCAAGGCCACGCTGTACGCGATCGAGTCGGTCTTCGAGGAGCTTGGAGTCAGAGTACCGGTCATCGTCTCATTCACGGCGGTAGATCTCAGCGGCCGGAACCTGTCAGGCCAGACGGCAGAGGCATTCTATGCGTCTGTGGCGCACGTACCGCTGCTGGCAATTGGAATCAACTGCTCGCTTGGAAGCGACCAGATGCGGCCATTCCTGGCGGCTCTGGGCAACGTATCGTCTCACTTCGTCTCGTGTTATCCGAACGCAGGGCTACCAAACGAGTTTGGCGAGTATGACGAGTCGGCCGAACACATGGCGGCCAACCTCAGGGAGTACGTCGAAAGCGGACTCGCGAACATCGTGGGAAGCTGCTGTGGCTCTACACCTGAGCACACGAGAGCGATCGCCGAAGCGGTGGCCGGACTCGCCCCACGTCAGAGGCCGCTGCAGAACACGAACACGCTTCTGAGCGGCATAGAGGCCCTCGAGATCAGGGATGACAGCAACTTCGTCAACGTCGGAGAGCGCGCTAACGTGACCGGTTCGGCCCGTTTCAGGCGCCTGATCCGCAGGGAACGTTATGAGGAGGCCGTCTCGATAGCGAGGCAGCAGGTAGAAGACGGAGCGCAGATCCTCGACATCAACATGGACGAGGGCATGCTCGACTCCGAGGCCGCGATGGAGCGATACCTGAAACTGCTGGCCGCGGAGCCGGACATTTCCCGTGTGCCGATAATGGTGGACAGCTCGAGGTTCAGCGTCATAGAGGCGGGCCTCCGCTGTCTCCAGGGCAAGGGAGTCGTCAACTCGATATCCCTGAAGGAAGGCGAGGAAGAGTTCGTCAGACAGGCTCGCATTGTGCGGAGGTACGGTGCAGCCGTTATCGTCATGGCATTCGATGAGTCGGGACAGGCCGATACTGTCGAGCGGAAGGTCGACATCTGCGAGCGGTCCTACCGCATCCTGACCGAGCAGGTGGGCTTCGAACCGCAGGACATCATCTTCGACCCCAACATCTTCGCAGTCGCTACCGGAATAGAGGAGCACAACGACTACGCCGTCGCGTTCATTGAGGCCACTCGCGAACTGAAGCGCAGGTTCCCGCTGTCGCACGTGAGTGGCGGTGTGTCCAACGTGTCTTTCTCGTTCAGGGGCAACGACGCGGTGCGCGAGGCGATCCACTCTGTCTTCCTGTATCACGCGATCAGGGCCGGCATGGACATGGGCATCGTGAACGCGGGTCAGCTTCACGTCTACGATGAGATCGAGCCTGACCTCAGAACAGCCGTCGAAGACGTGGTGCTCAACAGGCGAGATGACGCCACAGAGCGGCTACTGGCGATTGCTGACTCGGTACAGGGCACGCGGCGGGAGCGACAGGAGGACGACGCCTGGAGATCCCTGCCCGTCAGTGAGCGCCTCAGGCATGCCCTGGTAAACGGGATCGACTCACACGTAGAGGCGGACGTGGAAGAAGCCCGCGTGGCCGCCGAGAGGGCGCTGCACGTCATAGAAGGCCCGCTGATGGACGGCATGAACGTGGTGGGCGACCTGTTCGGATCGGGGCAGATGTTCCTTCCGCAGGTGGTGAAGAGCGCACGTGTGATGCAGAAGGCAGTCGCGCAGCTCGTGCCGTACATCGAGGCCGAAACCGAAGATGGCGAAGCCCCCAGGTCCAACGGCAAGGTAGTCCTGGCCACTGTGAAGGGAGACGTTCACGACATCGGCAAGAACATCGTCGGAGTCGTGCTGCGCTGCAACAACTACGAGATTATCGATCTCGGTGTGATGACGCCATTCCAGACTATCCTCGATACCGCTCGCGAGGAGGAGGCGGACATAATCGGGCTGAGCGGCCTGATTACGCCGTCTCTGGACGAGATGGTAACAGTCGCGAGGGAGATGTCCAGGCAGGGCTTCCAAACGCCGCTTCTGATCGGGGGAGCAACGACTTCAGTAGCCCACACGGCAGTAAGGATCGAGCCTGAGTACGACAACGGGGTCATCCACGTCAGGGACGCATCCAGGTCCGTGACCGTGATGAGCAACCTGCTGGGAGACGGCAGTCAGCAAGTTATCGAAGACACGAAGAGTCGATACGCAAGGGTGCGGGAGGACCGTGCATCCAGAAGCAGACAGACCAAGCTGCTGTCGATAGAAGAGGCTCGCCGCAGGCGAGAGAGATTTGACTGGCTGGAGAGTGTGCAGCCTGCCCCTCGATTTACTGGACTACGCATCTTCGACAACTACCCACTAGAGGACCTGATTTCAAGGATCGACTGGACTCCGTTCTTCCTAACGTGGGAGATGAGAGGGACCTATCCGTCCATACTAGACAATCCCACGTATGGACGAGAGGCCAGAACGCTATTCAGGGACGCCCAGAACCTGCTGGAGAAGATGATCGAGCAGAGGGCACTGAAAGCCAGGGCTGTGATCGGCTTCTGGCCGGCGAATGCAGTTGGGGACGACGTTGAATTGTATTCTCCCCCTCATCCTAACCTTCTCCCGCCAGGGGAGAAGGAACTTACTTCCACGCTGATGACGAACGGGGACAGAACCCTCGCCACGCTGCACTTCCTCAGGCAGCAGGCGGACAAGTCAGGCGCCCGAGCCAACCTACCCAAGGAGAATTTCTGCCTGGCCGACTTCGTCGCACCGAGAGAGTCGGGCGCCAGTGACCACATAGGGGCATTCGTAGTGACAGCCGGCATCGGAAGCGATGAGTACGCAGGGGCACTCGAGGCCGCGCACGACGACTATGGCGCTATCATGACCAAGGCGCTGGCCGACCGGCTCGCCGAGGCTTTTGCAGAGCGGATGCACGAGCGCGTGCGCAAGGAGTTCTGGGCGTACTCGGAGGACGAGGACCTCGGCAACGAAGAGCTCATCAGAGAGAGATACCAGGGGATCAGGCCTGCTCCCGGCTATCCGGCGTGTCCTGACCACACAGAGAAGGCGACTCTATGGAGGCTGCTCGATGCTGAGCAGAACACCGGGGTTCGCCTGACTGAGAATTTCGCCATGTGGCCGACGGCGTCGGTGTCGGGACTATATTTCTCGCATCCCGACTCTCACTACTTCGGCGTAGGCCGCATAGGACGCGACCAGGTCGAGGACTACGCTCGGCGAAAGGCCATGGGCGTCGACGAAGTCGAGCGATGGCTAAGGCCGAACCTGGGGTATGATGGCTAATCGACGCTGAGCCAGACGAAGCGGAACTCGGAGAGATCAAGGCTGCTGATCGAGAGTGGCGTGAGGGTGGTGGGGTCGAAGCCGACGAATTCTTCGCGAGTGTCAGAAGAGAGCGTGGCTGGACTCAGAGTTGCTCGCAGTGGTGCTGAGGGTCGGCTTGAGAAGTGAGCGAACTACCGTCGGTTGTAGTCCTAGCGGTTCCTCACACGCAGCACAATGCTGGTGACGGCGACCGAGGTGATAAGACTCAGCAGCCCACCGATGACAATATCTATCGGGACTAAGGCAGGTGGCCAGTTGGCTATGGCCACAAACACGGGCACGATATATGTGGCGTAGGCGGCGCACCCCAGCGCAAGGCCGTTCTTTACTGCGACCATGAGAGAGTTGGCTCGGATCGCGGGTTCAATCGCCAGGCGGACATTGGCGTACGCTATCAACACGAAGAAGACGATGAGCGACACCGCCTCGATGCCACCCCAGGTGTCCGGCGGCTTTCCGAATTCATCCCTGGTGCTGCCGCTGGCCTCATGCAGAGCTTCGTACATGCCCAGTGCCATGGGCGACACATTCCAGGCCACGTCCACCACCGCGTAGATCACAAACGCCAAGATGAACCTTGCGAGCGTGCTCGTAGCGATAATCTTCAAGGGGTACCTCCTCTGCCGTCCCTGCATACCCCTCAAACGCCCAACTGGCTTCGCGGGCAGCGCGTTAAGTCCACTTAGTGAGTGGATTTCCTACTGGCCCTGCATGCCCCTCAGGTAGGCGACGAGGTCCCAGCGCTCGGACTCGGTGAGCAGCTTGCGGAACTCGGGCATTGGACATGACCCCTGGCCGACGCAGCGTTCGCCGTCAACGGTGGGATCGGTGAGGGCTGGAACGCGGGTTGTGAACCCGGTGTTGCCTCCGTAGCTGATGAGGCCGTAGAGCTCCCCGTCGGTGCGC
Organism: Dehalococcoidia bacterium; assembly: GCA_965116405.1. Lineage (GTDB taxonomy): Bacteria > Chloroflexota > Dehalococcoidia > Lucifugimonadales > UBA1123 > VXRN01. The sequence continues at coordinate 2,290,816 of OZ220685.1, read as the reverse complement.
TCCATCGTGACCTCACCCCTGAGGTCAGCCGGAACCATAGTCGGGCCTGTGACCATGACCAGGCCCTGCCCGTCAAGGTTCACACCGTGGCATACGACGCAGTTGATGGCGAAAAGAGCTTGTCCATTATTGGGGTCGCCGCCGGGGTTCGCGAGAACCTCATATTCCTCGACAGAGGTCAGGATGACCTCCTTGCCGGTGATGGGAACGGCGCTGTCTGGAACGTCCAGCCTGGGACCTTCCTGCGAGCGGTAGGACGGCTGGTAGTGCATCTCGGTGAAGATCTGGACCTTGTTCGACCCAGTCTCCGGGAACGCTGGCAGCTTGAACCTGATGGCGTCCCCGATGTTGGTCTCGCCGGTGTTGTTGTTGTAGCAGCCGAGGGCGGTCGACAGTGCGAGCGCCACGACCAGTAACGCAATACCCAGCACAGACGCGCGTGAGCGCTTAACCCTGCGTCCGCCTGAGTGCGTGGACATGTTCATAGGAGCAGCCATATTGCGTTTAGGCGTCCTCTTCGTCTTCTGTGGATTCAAGGGGTTCAGAATCGGAATCTTCCCAACCTCTTTTGACTTCCTCGGCACCGATCTCCTTGAGCACTTCCTCGGCCTCGAGGGCTCTCTCCCTGTCGCTGGTGACGGCCACTCCGATGTAACCCTCCGTAATGCGCTCGTCGTACGCACCCATGAAGAGGCGTGGGAGTCGCGACTCGACTATGACGCCGATCACGGTGAAGATGATCGCGCCAAGCATTGTGCCCTCGTACATGATGATGGACATGGGCGGGATAGAGAGTATGGGCTTTCCGCCAGTGACGAGCGGGTAAGCAAGCTGAGTGCCTGAAGTGAGCACCAGGCCGACGATGAATCCGCAGGCGGCGCCCATGAGAGGCCACCTGAACAGCGTGTGCTTCGGCTCTTCCTCGCCGAACGTGCCCTCAGGGTACGGCGTGCCGGTTATTACCTCGTACTCCGACTGAGTATAACCCTTATCACGGAGCGCATCGAGGGCGTCGGCTGCCTTATCCTCTTCTCCCTCGGGGAACAGGCCAAGAACGCTACTCTTTGCAAGCATAGGCGCTTACCTCATTCACGGACCGTCGCGGGAACGGTGCGACGTCCTATCTTGAATTCACGTCGGTTCGTCATTCCCTCCTTGATGTCGAAGAGCGGAATGAGCGGGAATAGTTTGCTGAACAGAAGCATGCCGAGCGCGACGAACGCGAAGGTCTCCGCGACGATCAGGATCTCGACAAGGCTCGGATGGTATGTGCCCCAGTCGAATGTCATCGGCTGACGCCGGGCCAGACCCGGAATGATGATGATAAATCGCTCCAGCCACATTCCGACGTTAACCAGAATGGTCGTTATGAGCATCCAGAACGCCGAGCGGCGGACCGACTTGAACATCCACATCGGTACCGGTATGAAGTAAGCCGTGAACAGGAACACTATGAACAGCGCCGAGTACGGCCACTGGAATACCTGGAGTTCGCGCATCGCGAGCTCAGGCCCTTCAAGCGTGTAGAGCGCAAACACCCATTCAACGAAGAAGAAGAAGAACCAGGTTGTTGCTACGACGATCAGCAACCTTGCGATCGCGTCGAAGTGGTCGGGCCGGATGTAGTTGTCCAGCTTCCACATCCATACGCCGAGCGCCATGAGCATGGCAACGGCAGACACACCGGAGTGGATGGCGCCGATGATGAAGTAGGGCGCGAATATCGTGGAGTGCCAGGTTTCGACGCCAATCAAGACGGCGAAGTCCCAGGACACTATCGAGTGGACGGAGACGAACACCGGCAGGACCAGAGCCGAGAGCAGGATTCCAGCAACGGCCTGCATCTTCCACTGTCTCGGAGTTCCGCGCCAGCCGAGGCATAGCCCCGCATAGAGGCGCTTCACCCAGACACTCTTGGCCCTGTCCCTGATGATTGCCAGATCGGGCAGCAGCGCTATGAAAACGAACAGCGAGCTACCGATCAGGTAGGTCATAACTGCGCTAGGGTCCCACACGAACGGAGAACGCACGTTGGGCCAGACGCCACGGGCAAAGTCATATGGGAATACCCAGAAGTCGCGCCACGGACGTCCGACGTGGAACAGAGGCGTGTGCAGCGCCGCCATCAGTGAGAACACCGTCATCACCTCGGCCGCCCGCGTAACCGGGCGTCGCCACTCCGCCTGGGTTAGTCTCAGAATGGCCGAGATCATGATCCCGGCGTGGCTGATACCGATCCAGAAGACGAAATTGACTAGGAAGAAGCCCCACAGGACCGGCCTGTTGAGTCCGGTGACTCCCAGGCCCTTGTTCATCATGTACCCGAAGGCACCGAGTCCGGTAAACACCACAATCAGCAGGAAGATAACCGTAGGCAGCCACCACCGAGGCGTGCCGAGCACACCGCCAAGCAACTCCTCGTTGATCGTCTTCTGATCTAGCTGTACGTGTTCTAGCATATCGCCCCGGCGCTACTCGCTCTTACCCATTATTCGGACGTGACCACGGTGATACGGCTCATGACCTCTATCGTAAAGTTGAAGCTCTCTCTGCTCCCAGATGTTGATTATTGGGAAGATCCTGGTGGCGAACATGTACACCAGAACCATAGCGCCGATCGCCCCCACAACAATGAAGATGTCGAACAGATCGGGCCATACGGTCTTCGGGAGGTGGTCGAGTTCCAGGCCGTGGAACTTGTCATACGCGGGGTTTCCGATTCCCTCGACTGAATAAGTAGCCACGTAGAGCCTGATCCTGTCCAGCAAGGTACCCAGGAGCACGCTGACTGCCAGCAGAGGCGGGCCCCAAAGACTCTTGCGGACTGGATTCCATACGAGGGTCCAGAGGGGTATGACGAAGCAGAGCATGAACACTGTCATGAACATATACAGATATGGACCCGTGATCAGAAGTTCGATCACAGCCTGCTCAGACGGCTTCTTGCCGAACCAGAGCACGTTGAAGCTGGAGAACCAGAACCAGAACCACAGCAGAGACAGCGCAAACATCAGCTTACCGAGTCCCCATATCTGGTCGATCCCAATGTAGCGTTCGTATCCGCAGAAAGTCCTGAGAACCCAGGCTGTAAGCACCATGGTAGCGGCGGCGGCCTGCAACGCGTTCGCCGCGTGTGTAATCGGATACAGCGCGTCGATCCAACCCGGCACCAGCGTCATCAGGAAATCAACGCTGATGAGGAAGTGGACGAATATCAGCATCATGAAGTAGAGCGCGCCGAGGATTCCCAACCGGCGATTCACCATGAACCACTGAGCGGAAGTCCCCTGCCAGCCTCGTGCCATCCACTTCGCCCAGCGCTGCTGGCGTGAGCCCTGGGGCGCTCGCTTCGCAATAGAGGCGAAGTCCGGGAGGCTGGATACCCAAAGGAGCGCAAGTCCAGTCACTACAAGCCCAAGAATGGCTGCCGACGCCCAGATATGCGGGCTGTATGAAGGCACAGCGTTGGGGTCGTTCATATCGAAGAACCAGAGCGACCTGCGGCCGTCACTCAGCGGCGGCAGAATCCACAGCATGGGAATGAACCACAGCAGGCTGAGCAGACCGACAGCGCTCCATAGCTCCGCGGCGCGGGAAAGAGGCCTGCGCCAGTGGCCGTTGGCCAGTCTTGGAGCGATGGCGACCATCGGCGCTGCCGACGCCGTTGTGATCATGAAGCTGAACATCGCAACGTAGTAGCCCCAGACGATTGAGTCGCCGACGCCACCTGAGAGCCGGACCACAACGCCGATTATGCCCAGGACAGTGAGGACGCCAAAAACCGCAGCGGCCCGCCAGAAGTTGTCGCCGACGCTCATGAACTTGCCGACCAGATCTTCCGTCGTCTCCGACGGAGATGTCGGCGGCTCGGCGACGCGGGGGTCTACGTGAGCGCCCTCGTGCGGGGCTGCGTGTGCGCTGCTAGCCATGTGAGGCTTCCTGTGCCGCCGTGTCTACCTTCCTCAGGTAAATCACGGAAGGATGGGCGCCGAGCTCTTCGAGGATTCTGTATCCCCGTCCCTCTTCGAGTTCGCGCTTTACGATTTCCTGTGCCTTGTTCTTTGGCTGAGGCAGCCTTTGGCCCTCACGCTTCGCCGACAGCATGTCGAAGAGATCGCCGTAGACCAGGGTCTCAGTGGGACATGCGTTGACGCAGGCAGGGCTAATGGACCTCTCATAGACGGGATCGCCCATGATCGCCTCGGCCGATGAGTTTCCTATTTCCTGCTCAGCCTTACGCTTGGTCCGGCGAATCCTCTGAATACAGAAGGTGCACTTTTCCATGATGCCGCGGCTGCGGACCGTGACATCAGGGTTCAACTGGTTCTTCAGGCTCTCAGGCCAGGCCGGTTCCCAGAAGTTGAAGAACCGCGCATGGTATGGGCAACCATTGGCACAGAACCTAGTGCCGATGCAGCGGTTGTAGATCTGGACGTTCAGGCCCTCGGAGTTGTGATAAGTCGCATAGACCGGGCAGACCGGCTCGCACGGAGCATCGGCACAGTGCTGGCAGAACAGGGGTATGAATCGTGCCCTGACATCAGGGAACTCGCCTTCCCAGTACCGCTCAACGCGTATCCACTGGATGGCCCGTCTCTGATTGAAATGCTCCTCTTCATTGATGGGAATGTTGTTTTCCGCCTGGCAAGCGACCACACAGGCCTGGCAGCCAGTGCACTTGTCAAGATCGACTATCATTCCCCAGCTTTCGGGCATTTATGCAGCTCCCTTAGCTATCTTCTGAGGTAATCTGGACAACACGCTGATGATCGTCCTCAGCGAAGTCCGTTATCGTGTTCTCGAACTTGGGAACTCTTATCCACTCGTCGGTCTTCTCTATGTTGACCTTGGTAGCGGCCCAAGCCATGGCACCAGTATCGTCATCTGTCAGTGGTGCGAGAATCGAGAAAACATTCGCGCCTCTGTCTATGGCATACCGTCCGCCCCCGCGGTGTCCCTGTCCGAGAGGAATGGAAACCGTGTCCGGCGGCACACCTGGATGCGGGAACGCCAGGGCTTCGATGGAACCTCTGGGCGAAGTCACCCGGACCACGTCACCCTCTCGAATGTCGAGGTCTTCTGCTACGCGGAAGTTGATCTCAATCCACGTGCGCCAGGTCGCGGTCGTTATGGGGTCTGGAACTGCCTGCATCCAGGGCAGGTGTGCGCGTTGACCCTCTCCTATGCCAGTCTGGCTGAAGGGGGTCAGGTAGTATTCGAATGTATCGTTACCCTCGAACTGGGCATCCTGGTATTCGGGGAGCTCAGGAGGTCTTGTGATTCCACCGGAGAAGCGTGCGCCAGTGTCCCACCAGCCACCTCGCTGGAGCACCCCGTTCCAGAAGCTGCCGAATGACGGCGCGCTAACCGATCCGCGTCCCAGGACGTAGAGCTTTTCAGCATCGGCCTGGAGGATGTCCTTGAAGGTCTCTCCACCCAGGTCGAGGTTTAGGTTAAGTGCCTGAGCGACGGTCAGCAGCACGTCAGCGAAGCCGCGCGTCCCCAATTCTGGGCCGCGATTCTCGAAGAAGGGCCTGACCACAGGCTGCTGGAATCCGATGACTTCGTATCCCGGCCCGAAGTGGGGAGTATCGGTGCCCCAGTCCTCGAGGCCGGTGTGCTGTGGAAGCACGAGGTCGGACATCAGCGTCGTATCGTCCATCACGCTGCTGAAGCTGGCGATGAACGGAACGTCGTACGAGGCATCGTAGATGTCGACGGAGGCGGGCAACCCATAGAACGGGTCCGCCCCACTAACCATAAGCGTGTTGACTCTACCGGCCCGCATGTCTGCGACAACGCCTTGCCAGTCGGCGAGCGAACCGGACGCGGGGGGGCCAGCGAGTCCATCCAGGGGCGGAGCCGGGTTGAACCGCACACCACCGGGGACCTCCACGCTGCCCACCAGGAAGTTCAGAGAGTAAATGGCAGCCAGACTGGCGTGGCCGTTCGTGTGAGCGCCGGCAGAGCCGCCGCCAATCGCGATCGCAGGTGGATGACTCGCGAAGCTATGGGCTATGTCGACGATCTTCTCAGCGGATATGCCGATTCTGTGGGCAACGGTTTCGGGAGCGAACTCGGCCAGCGTTTCTGCATCGCCACCTGTGAGTGCCTCAGTTGCTGCCCCGTTTCCAGTGCCCTCCCTGACAATGACCTGCGCGATGCTCAGCGCGAGCAGGCCCTCGGTTCCAGGCTTTACTGGTATCCACTTGTCCGCGTTGGCGGCAGTCATCGAGAAACGGGAGTCCACGTGGTAGTGGGTGCCCCTCTCGCGGTCTCCCTGCCTGAACTTGCCGTACCCACGTCCGTAGCGTACAGGCGAGCCCCAGGTGTTCAGGAAGTCCGCCCCGAAAGACAGGATGAACTGGGAGTTTTCTATGTCGAAGTCGGGAATACGGTCCTGATCGAAAACGGTCTTGATCGCCGCGTTCAGGTTGGTACTCTCGACGGGTTCGTAAGGCACATGCTTGGCGCCGAACTGCTTCGCGAAGCTGCTGACTACCAGGCCGAGGTGTCCGCCGACCGGATTTGTCGCCACCACGACACCCTGCTGGCCTCGGGCCTGTTGTATATTCTGGAGGTGGAAGGACAGCCTTCCAATGGCGTCGGTCCAGCTTATCTCTTCGAACTGCCCTGTTCCGCGCTCGCCCGCACGTACCAACGGGCCCCGAATTCGGTCTGGATTGTAGAGTGCCTGCAGGCCCGCTTCGCACCTTGCGCTGTGCTTGCCCACGTTGACCGGATAGTCGATGTTGCCCTCGATCTTGCGGGCACGGCCCTCCATCACTCGCACGACCAGGCCTTCGGCGGAGCCGCACTCCCTGCAGAGCGTGGCATACCAGTTATCCCGCCCCGAGACCAGGTCCTCCGGCATTTGGACCGGAGCCTGAACGAGCAGCTCGTCCTCAGGCACACCGCATGCGGCAAAGAGTACCGCCGCGGACGCGGAGCCGCCGGTGAGAGTCAGGAACTGTCTTCTGGTTAGCGCCATTGTGTGTAATCCAGTCGGATTCGCTCCCCTAGCCTAGTAGTGGCACGTCGTGCAGTCGGTTGGTGCACCGTTGTCGCGGTGGCAGTCCACGCAGTCACTCATCTTCAGTGTGCGGACCTGCTTCACCTTCTCCATCGAGCCAACATCGCCGTGGCATGTTGAGCACGTCTGCGAGGCGGGAACGCCATCGCGCTCGGAGAAGTAAGCTATGTGTGACTCATGAACGAAGTGGACGTGGTCTGGAACGCGATGTACGCGGACCCAGTCGATTGCCTCGTTATTCTTGTGAGCGTCCTTGATCTTCTTGATTTCAGCCTGCTGGGCTTCGGTCGACCCTGGAACAGCCTGGTGACACGTCATACAGATCGCAACAGCGGGAATCGTGGCCTGAGCGGACGTCTCCACCTCTCGGTGGCAGAATGTGCAGTCCAGGCCGAGGTCCTGTACGTGGGTGGTGTGCGGGAAAGCTATAGGCTGTTCGGGACCTTCGTCCGAACTGAAAATCACGGGAGTCCCAAACCAGGCCGAAATGACCCAGATTAGGACCAACAGCGCTACAACCCCTGTGACAAGTCCACCAATACCCAACACCGCACCGAGAAACATCTGCTTGCCGGTGGGCTTTTTTATCTGAAAGTCGCCTGGGATCAAATCGCGGCTGTCCTGGGTGTCGGTCGAGTGATGAGCTTAGATCCAGTAGTCCGGCCAGAAGTTCCTGAGAACGCCGGCATAATCTACGGCGCGGCTTATGAAGAACATGGCAATGACAAAGCTGAGAACAGCCAGGACGTACAGAGGCACCCTGAGCTTGCTCCAGCTTTCCGGAATGTGTCCGGACGTGACGAATGAAGGAATCATGATGTGCCCGAGAATCATGTTCGATGCAAAGAGAACAATGAACAGGACAGAAAGCCAGAGACTTTGAAGCAGGCTGCCCAACTCGCTCCAGCTTTCAGGCCCGATCACTCTCGGGTCCATCGTTATGGGAATTACATCCATCGGTTAGGCGGTCAAAACCTGTGTCTAACTCAACAAAAAAATTCGGCCCCTTCGAGGCCGCTGACGATTATCACACCGGGTTTTTGGGGTGTCAAGTTCAGGGGCCTGCGGGCAGTTGCCTGTGTGCTGCAAAACTGTTGTGAAAATTATCACTTTAATCTGTTGTGTGTCAAGACGAACAGGCGACCGCAAACCCCGAAACGACAGTGCAATTAGAGACTATAATGCAGCCAACCAAAGCCAGAGGAGGACCGCTCACATGAGAGTCAACAACGTCGTAACCAAGATGCGCCAGGGAGAGATGGCGTATGGACTAAACCTCTCATTCCCGTCAACCACCCTGATCGAGCTTGGAGGGCGCGTCGGGTTCGAATTCGTGACCTTCGACAGCGAGCATGGTCCGTTCACTGTCGACCTTCTCGACGACCTCTGCCGGATCGCCGACATGGCCGGCCTAACCCCAATGGCACGAGTGCCAGACATCGAACATCCGACGATTCTGCGGTTCCTGGACCGGGGCATTCTCGGCATAACCGGGCCGCACATCGTAGACGCCGACAGGGCGCGTAAGCTCGCCGCCGCCTGCCGCTATGTGCCGAGGGGCGAACGCAGCTTCGGATCAGGCCGAGGCGCCTACTTCGGAGACGTCGAATCGCTCCCTGGCTACATGGAGCACACCAATGACAACATCCTGGTAATCGCCCAGCTGGAGGACATCCAGGTACTGGACAACATCGACGAGATACTAGCCGTGGAGGGGATAGACCTCTACGCGTCAGGGGCCCAGGATATAGCCCAGTCGATGGGGTTGCCCGGCCAGCCTAACCATCCGCGTGTACAGGAGTTCGAGCAGCAGGTGAAGGACGCCGTCCACGCCGCAGGCAAGCAGATGGCAGACGACGTGATGACGTCGGCACGCGCCACCAACATGTTCATGGACGGAGCCAGAGCGTTCCTGGAGGCCCAGAAGTGAAGCGGGCCACCAAAGACGTCCTGTACTTCGAGACCGGGCCGGATAACCCGCCAACACTCTTCGTCGACCCCGGCGAGGAGTTCGAGGTCGTAACGCAGATGAATCGAGGCCCGTGGTTGGAGGGACACCCCGATCAGGAAGAGCTGGAAGCGAAGCTCATCGGCGGCAATCCGTCCAGCGGAGCAATCTACATCAACGGCGCCGGGCCCGGACAGGCGCTGATCGTTCACGTGCTGGACATCCAGACCGAGCCGTTCGGGTACACACGTTTCGGCGGCAGCACCGGGGCCATGCCCGGGTGGATGGGAGGAACTGGAATCGGGCACCACGAGAAGATCGTGCAGATCAGCGACGGCCTGATTCACTGGAGCGACGACCTCAAGTTTCCCGTGGAGCCGATGCTTGGAGTCGTGGGAGTCGCCCCGGCGCGAAGCCGGTGGACAAACGCCTGGGCCGGAGAGTGGGGCGGAAACTTCGACATCCAGGAGGTCACGGCCGGCGCATCCGTGCACATCCCAATCCAGGTGCCTGGGGCGCTGCTTCACGTTGGAGACATGCACGCCCGTCAGGGCGACGGCGAAATCTGCGGTGCCGGTGGCATCGAGACCGGCGGCACGGCGAGGCTGCGCTGCGAGCTCGCTCCCCTTCCCGACAACATGACCTGGCCTCGCATCGAGAACGAGACTCATATCATGACAACTGGGATCGCCAAACCCGCCGAGGACGCCTTCAGGATAGCTCTCTCAGAGATGCTTCTGTGGCTGGAGACCGACTACGGATTCGAGCGGGGTGAGGCGTACCTGTTTCTTGGACAGGTTCTGGAGGCACGCTGCACCCAGTTCGTGAACCCGACCTTCAGCTACCTCTGCAAGGTCAACCGGAAGTGGCTGCCAAAGTAGTCACGGACCAATAGAGAGCGCAGGCACGTACCTGCACCGAGCCGGTCAGGACGTGACAGCGTCCACCACGCAGCGGAAGCCCATGTTGCCGGTGGAACTGTCTGGGGTGTTGGCGCTGCGAGCGGCGACGCGATAGCGGTTGCAGTACGACTCGTGGCACAGGTATGACCCGCCTCGGATCACACGGCTCATGCCGGATGGAGGTCCTGCGGGATCCACATGGGGCCCATCACGGTGGAAGGTCGGGCTGAACCAGTCCCACTGCCACTCCCATACGTTTCCTGCGATGTTGTAGAGGCCGAAGCCGTTCGGGTCGAACGACCTGGCAGGGGCTGTACCGGCGTACCCGTCTTCCTCGGTGTTTGTGTTGGGGAAGTCCCCCTGCCAGATGTTGCACTTGTGCTTGCCATCCGGCGTCAGGTCATCGCCCCATACGTAGCGCTTTCCCAATAGGCCGCCGCGCGACGCCATCTCCCACTCGGCCTCGGTCGGAAGCCGTTTCCCAGCCCAGCGACAGTACGCCTGAGCATCGTTCCATGACACGTGGACGACCGGGTGGTCCATCCTGCGACTGATTCCCGAGCCGGGGCCCTCAGGCCTGCGCCAGCACGCGCCGTCGACACGCCACCACCAGGGGGCCTCTGCGACAGCCTGCGTTACCGTCCTGGCGATCTTTCTGGGGACGAACGAGTGGAACACAAACGACCAGCCGTATCGCTCCGCCTCCGTCCGATACCGAGTCTGGCGGACAAATCTGCCGAACTGCGCGTTGGTCACGGCGGTCTCATCGATGAAGAAGGAGGAGACATCTACCTCGCGTATCGGGCCTTCGCCGTCAGCGGGGAACCCTACATCGTCATCTGTCCCCATGAGAAAAGTACCACCGGGTATGCGGACCATGTGCTCGGGAGCACTTTCGACGGAGTCTGTTCTGACGAGGCCGGCTGAGACACGACGCGGCGCTGACCTTGCTGACCCGGCCGAGGGCGCACAGCAGGATTCGGCCATCCCCACCTCCTCAGCTTTGGATTAGATGCCCAGAGAAGAAGCCGCGGTCCGTGCCAACTCGATTAGTGGCGCGGGATAGACGCCGAACACGAACGTAGCGGCCGCGGTGGCTGTCAGCGCGACGCCAGTGGCGGCGTCCGAGGTGACCGAGCTTTCGTCGGTAGCCTTCTCGAGGAACATCACCTTGACGACCCTAAGATAGTAGTAGGCTGAAACCACGCTGTTGACCATACCCACAACCGCAAGCCACGCCATGTCAGCACTGACGGCGGCGCCGAACAGGTAGATCTTCGACATGAACCCGATCGTGGGCGGAATCCCAGTTAGAGAGACCATCGCAAAGCCCAGCGTTGCTGCCAGCAGGGGCGCGCGCCGGACCATTCCCGCGTATCCATCGATCTGGTCGGAATCGATCTTGTTTGATATGGCAATTATCGCGCCGAATGCCAGGAGGTTCGTAGCCACGTATCCACCCAGGTAGAAGAGGATGCCGCTGGTGCCGATGTCGGTCTGTTCTGCCGAACCCGCGGCGAACGCAGCCAGTCCTACCATCACGTAACCCGCGTGAGCGATCGTACTGTAGGCGAGCATTCGCTTGATGTTGTTCTGTCTTATGGCTACGAGGTTGCCGAACGTCATGGAAGCCACGCTGAGCACTGCGAATATCTCAGCCCAGTTATCGCTGACGACTTCCATCGGGAACGATACGTAGAAGACCCTGAGCAGGACAGCGAATCCCGCAGCCTTCGACGCAACAGACAGGAAAGCAGTAATGGGCGTGGGAGCGCCTTCATAGACGTCAGGGGCCCAGAACTGGAACGGGAAGCTCGATATCTTGAAGCCGAATCCGGCTATGACGAGCGTTATGCCAAAGAGCAGCGCCTTGTTGTCACCAAATGCCGCACCCGGGTTGAGCAGGCCCGCGTCTGCCATACCGCCAATCTGGTCAGCTATGCCTGACAGAGATGTGGTGCCCGTGATCCCGTAGATGAACACCATGCCGTACAGCAAAATGGCAGAGCTCACCGCGCTAAGAATCAGGAACTTCATACCTGACTCCGCGGAGCGGCCGTCTCGCATGAAGGCAGCCAGCGCGGCAGTGGGCAACGCTGTCAACTCCAGGGCGACGTAGATCGTAATTAGCTCGGTCGCTGATGCCAGGAGCATCATGCCCGATGTCGCAAGCAGGATCAGCCCATAGAACTCGGACCTGAATCGCTGAATGCGGTCGACATAAGAGCCGGACATCAGGAGCACGAGCACTGCGGCAGTGGCAAGCAGCAGCTTGAAGAACAGGCTGAACTTGTCGACCACCAGCGTTCCGAATATGCCCTGCATTTGCCCCGTCGGCTCGGAGCCCAGGTCGCCCCACAGGACGAGCGTGAAAACTACGGACAGCGCCAGGCCTATCACCCCGACGGTCAGCAGCACACCCTTCCTGGATACAACGAGATCGAGCAGGATAAGCAGCATCGCCACTCCCGCAAGAGCGATCTCAGGTGATAGCAGGTATAGGTCGTTTAGCGTCAAGTTTGTAGCTGCTCAGTGCTCAGTTTCGGGTCAGGGTCAGGTCCATCTGGAGAGACTCGACGATCGGTTCAACTCCAGTGGCGAATACGTCGGTGATGGTGCTCGGGAAGATGCCGACCACCATTATGGCGATTATCAGCGCAGCAATAGGTACAAGCTCAATTGGGGTGGCATCCTTCAGATCAGCGAATCTCGGGTTAAGCGGCCCGAGCATCACCCGCTGCACCATCCACAGGATATATCCCGCTGTGAGGACGACTCCGAAAGCGCCGAGGGCCGTCATCCAGCCCCACACTGGGAAAGTGCCCAGGAACACATGGATCTCGGAGACAAACCCGGCGGTCGAGGGCAGTCCCAGTGAAGCCAGACCGGCGACAAGCAGCGCCGTTCCGAGAACTGGCATTCGTCCAGCCAATCCCCCCAGGTCCGGAATGTGCCTTGTGTGCGCGCGCTCATAGACATAGCCTACCAGCAGGAATAGCAGCCCGGTGATCGCGCCGTGCGTGAACATCTGCAGGGAAGCACCGGTTAGACCGATTGGCGAGACGGTCCCAGCCACTCCAACGGCAGATGCCAGTCCAAGAAGCACGAATCCCATGTGACTGATCGAGCTGAAAGCTATAAGCCGCTTCATGTCGGTCTGCCTCAGCACGACCGAGGCCCCGTACAGTATGTTGATCACTCCAAGCGCGGCCAGCGCCCATGAGACATCGCGTAACACGTCGGGCAGGATGCCTCCCAGTCTGAACATGCCGTAAGCGCCCATCTTTAGCAGGACGCCAGCCAGCATCACGCTTGCGGCAGTAGGTGCGTCCGTATGCGCATCAGGAAGCCACGTGTGAAGAGGCCAGACCGGCAGCTTGACCGCGAAGGCCACGAACAGAAGAAGGAACACCGCCAGGGCGGGTAGCCCCGTGCCCGCCTGACGCACGAGAGCAGGCATCTCACTCATGTCGAACGACCCTGTCGCAAAGTACAGGACCAGGATGCCGACGAGCATGAACGCGCTTCCAAGTATCGTGAAGATCAGGAACTTCATGGCCGAGTATTCGCGGCGTCCGCTGCCCCACACTGAGATCAGGAAGAACATCGGAATCAGTTCGAGTTCCCAGAAGACGAAGAAGAGCAGGAAGTCCAGCGAAGTGAAGACGCCGACCACCGCGCCCTGGAGCGCGAGCAGCCACATGAAGTACTCGCGTTCACGCGGCTCCTCACCCTGCTCCACTCGCTGTTGGCCGATGGTCCAGGAAGCGAATATGGCGACCATGCCAAGCAGGCCGGTGAGCATCACCAGCGGCGCGCTCAGGCCATCGACTGCAAGGTAGTACTGGACCTCGAACGACTCGATGGGAATCCAGTCCGCCACCCTGTCGACCATCTGGTACTGGTCTGCGCCTTCCGACGTGTCATAGTTCAGGAAGATGAACAGGGTCAGCAGGAACTCGACGACGGAGACGACGGCAGCGAAGATTCTCACCGTCCGGGCGTCGCGCCCGAACAGCAAGATGAGCACCGCCGCAACTATCGGCAGCAACACTGCAACTGTCAGCAGACCTGTGAACAACTCTTCTTTACCTATCGATTGAGAAATGCACTATCTGGACTCGCTTTCTACAGGAACCAGATGTACAGTCCCAGAATTACCGTTACTCCAATTGAAATCGCCGCCGCGTACTGCTGGATCTGACCCGTCTGGAACTGTCGGAGCATACTTCCAACATTGGCCCCGAACCAGCCGATCATGTTGGCGATCCGGTCGACAATGTTCTTGTCGCCCCAGTCAAGAATGCGGGCCACCCCACCGTAGAAGAAGCTTCGAACCAGCACGTCCTCGTAGAACTCATCGAAGTAGTACTTGGAGCTTAGAAGCGTGTATACGGCCGAGAACCGTCTCCCGACTGCTTCCGCAGACCACGTCTGTCGGTAGTACATCATGTACGCGAGGAATATGCCGGCGACTGCGACCACAGTGGAGACAATCGCAAGCATAATATCGAAGTCCGGGATCTTTACCGCAATCGATCCCTCGCCCATGAAGTGAGTGAACCAGTGAATCGGAACGAGTCCGAGATCCGTCAGCGGGTTGAACACGAACCCGGCAATCACGGCAAGTATGGCCAGGACGACCATTGGCGCGACCATCGTCCATGGCGACTCGTGAAGGCTCACGTGTCCGAGATGCAGATCTTCGGCATCGCCCGACTCGGCGGCCTCAGTTTCGGCGCCTCCCCTGAACTCGCCGCTGAACGTCATGAAAAGGGCACGGAACATATAGAAGGCGGTCATGAAAGCGGCGGCGAGGCCGAGCGCGTACACGATGTAACCCAGACTAGTGCCTTCATGGAAAGCGCTGGCGAGGATCTCGTCCTTGCTCCAGAACCCGGCCAACGGGAATATGCCTGCAAGCGCAAGGCTGCCTATGAGGAACGTGAAGTACGTCCACGGCATGTAACGCCGCAGACCTCCCATGTAGCGCATGTTGAACGTGCCGCTGGCGTGGTTCACCGATCCCGACCCGAGGAACAGAAGGGCCTTGAAGAAGGCGTGGGTGAACAGGTGGAAAATCGCGAAGGCGTACGCGCCAACTCCAAGCGCGAGCATCATGTACCCGAGCTGGCTGACGGTTGAGTACGCCAGCACCCGCTTGATGTCGTTCATCACGAGGCCCATCGACGCCGCGAAGATCGCGGTGAACGCGCCGATTACCGCCACGACGATCATCATCTCGTCCGACGCCTGGAACACCGGGAAGAATCGCGCGACCAGGAACACGCCTGCCGCGACCATCGTGGCAGCGTGGATCAGGGCGCTGACAGGAGTCGGGCCCTCCATTGCGTCCGGGAGCCATGTGTGAAGCGGGAACTGCCCGGACTTGCCTACTGCCCCGGCGAATATGCCCGCCGCGATCCAGGTCGCAACTCCGCCTGCGACAATCCCTGTTTCTACTGCCTTGTACAGGTGTGGAATGTGCAGTCCGTTCAGTCCAGCATACGCCATGGTGTCCTGCTGGAAGAACAGGTACATGATCGCAAGCAGGAACCCGAAGTCTCCCACCCTGGTGACGATGAAGGCCTTCTTTGCAGCGTTGGCTGCTGAGGGCCTGGTGAACCAGAAGCCGATTAGCAGATACGAGCACAGGCCGACGAGCTCCCAGAACACGAAGACCTGGATGATGTTCGAAGCAAGCACAAGCCCGACCATCGAGGTCGTGAACAGGGACATGTAGGCGTAGTATCGAGAGAATCCCCGGTTCTCCTCCTCGCTCATATACCCGAGCGAGTAGATCTGGATCATCAGGCTGACGCCGGTAACGACCACTAGCATCACGGCTGTCAGCGGGTCCATCAGGATGCCGACGTTGAATGTGAAGTTGCCAACGGACAGCCACTCGTGGGACGCGTACTCTATCTGGCCGTGGTTGGAGATCGTGCTGAAGAGCGCCGCGACCGATATGACGAAGCTGACTGCGATGGCCAGAATCGTCAGCCATCCGGCAGACTTGCCGAGGGCGTCAAGGCCCTGGTCAGGGTTGGTCCTGGAACGCGCATAGGCGAGCGGCCAGATGACGAACCCGATGACGACGAACGACGCAAGCGGGGCGAAGAGGGTTAGCCAGACGAGGAATTCGGAGATCATCTAGAGCTTCCTCAGAATCTCGTCGGCCACGTGTTCTCTGCCCTTGGGAACGTAAACTATGAAGGGAGTCCTCTCTCCCCAGTCCATGATGTCACCGACAGGAAGAATCTTCGTGGGAAGGCCGTCGCCTTCCAGTAGGTCCTTCCACATCTCAGCCATCATCAGGCTGGGCACTCTGCGATACTCAACCCACATACAAACTCTTTAGTCCTGTCCTCATCCTGAATTCGCGACTTCTGCGCCGCATCTCGAATGTACGCTCACCCCACACGGGAAAACTACTTCCTCATCTGGGTCGCGTCCGTTACGAATACGGTCGAGCGACTGCGATAGATGGCGATTACGATAGCGAGTCCGAGCGCCACTTCGGCAGCGGCGATGGTGATGATGAATATCGAAAACACCTGGCCGGTCAGGAGCAGGTGCGCCACCTGTTCACTGCCGCTTGAGGGACGACCGAACAGCGTCGCTGGAACCGTGTACCTGGAGAATGCGACTGCCGCGAGGTTCACCGCGTTGAACATGAGCTCGATCGACATTAGCACGGCGATCGCGTTGCGCTTCGACAGCGCTCCATACAGCCCAATGGCGAAGATTATCGCCGAGACTATCAGGAAATTGTCGAGACTCAACGCACTACCCTTCGCGAATCAGCGCCAAAGCGCCTATGATCGCCGCCAGCAGCACGACTGACGCTACCTCGAACGCCAGCACGAAGTCCTGGACCAGCAGCCTGGCTATCCACGGTATCGAATTGGAAAAGACCTCTGTGACCTTGGATGTAGCAGCCGCGCTGAGCTGTCCGCTCTGCAGGACGTCGTCCAGGATGATCCAGTCTGTCTGTACGGTGACGAAGATGGCCAATAGACCGAATAGCGCGGCCAGGATAGCAACTGGGATTCTCAGTGCGTGCGCAGGGCTCCCGGTCTCGACCTCTCCCGTCATGAGAATCGCGAAGATAATCAGCACTGAGATGGCGCCGACGTAGATCAGCACCTGCACGGCAGCGATGAACTCCGCTCTCAGCAGTACGAACATTCCAGCGACGGCCACGAACGAGACGATCAGGAAAAGGGCCGCCCTGAACAGGTTGCGCATCTGGACGACAGCGAATGCCGCGATGATGCTGCTTGCCGCAAGCACCCAGAAGACTATGTCGACAATCAGGGACGCCTCGGTCCCCTGACCTGGCATCATCTCTGGCCCCAACGATGTTGCTGGTCAGTCAGAGTAGGGCGCTCGTGCCGGTGGACCTCTCGCCAGTCAGCCTCGTCGCCCTCCAGCGGGTTGTAATCGTCGCTGGCCGACAATTGAGGCCTGAACCAGTGGCTGGGACGCTTCGGCGAGGAGACGAGCCTCTCCTTGTCTATGACGAGGTCTCGCCGACTATACGTGCCCTCTTCGAAACCGCTGCCCATGTGGATCGCATCGTACGGGCACGCCTCGACGCACAGACCGCAGAACATGCAGCGTCCGATGTCGATGTCAAATACCTCGAGGAAGTACTTGTCGCCCTCCTGCATGTCGGTCTTGGCGGGGTCGGTCACTATGCGAATGATGCCCAGCGGGCAGTACTTCGCGCACGACGCGCAACCGGTGCAGCGGTTCTCATACCATGAGAACTCCTCACCCCTGAAGCGCGGGTGCTGGTACTGGCGGTCTCGCACGCTGGTCAGCCCAACGAGCGCCTTGATCGACTCCCCCGGACGCTTCAGTGCGAACGTAACCGGGTTCTGGTTGTTCATACGTGCAAGCCCGACCAGGCCGATCTTGCGGTCCGGGTACTGGTGGACGGTGAAGTTGCGACCGGGAGAGACGAGGTTCTTCATCGTCACGCCCAGTCCCTTGAAGAGTGAGAGGCCATACATAGTCTAATCAGCCTCCGCGTACATATTGGCCAACGGGGATATTTCGTCCAGGGTCGTCCTCGCGCCGTAGCTCAGCATCAGTCAGCCTCCGCGTACATGTTCGCCAGCGGAGATGGCGTGGGCGCCGGCCGTTCGAGCTTCTTCTGTCCGAGCACCCTTGCCGTCACGACGATAGCCACCACTGTCAGTATCCAATTGATTGCCGACATGATCCAGAGTGAACCCGTAGAGATGTTACCGGCATCGTCCTGGAAAATCACGACCTCGATGGCAATTGCGAAAATGTTCAGCAGCGACAGCGCGAACAGACCCTTCCAGGCGAACCCCATTATCTGGTCCACCCGCAGCCTGGGCCACGTCGCCCTTACCCACAGCAGGGCGAACAACACAACGAACGTCTTCACTATAAACCATATCTGCCCCGGGATAATCGATGGTCCGTTCGTTCCACCGAGGAACAGCACCACGATTATCATCGAGTTGATTATCGGGGCCATGAACTCAGCAAGGAACAGCAGCGCGAACTTGATGCCGCTGTATTCCGTGTTGTAGCCGGAGCCGAGCTCCGACTCCGCCTCGATCTGGTCGAATGGGGTCCTGCTCATCTCGGCGGACGCTGCTGCCACAAATATCAGGAACCCGAGGGGCTGCACGATCAGGAATGGAATCGACTGGCTCTGGACTATGTCGAACAACGCCAGTGAGCCCGACAGTATCACCACGCCAACTACGCCAAGCGCCATTGGCACTTCGTAGCTCACGAGCATCGCGACGCCACGCATCGAGCCCAGCATCGCGTACTTGTTGGCCGAACCCCAGCCGGCCATGAATATAGCAACGGTATTGACCGAGGTCACACCCAGAACGAACAGGATCCCTATATTCAGCCGCCCCAGGAACGTGTTGTCACCGAACGGTACAACCGCAACCACGACCAGCGTGGGCACAAGGAGCATAATGGGCGCGAAGAGCATAACCCAGCGGTCCGCTTCCTCTGGGGTCGTGTCTTCCTTGGTTATGAGCTTGAGAATGTCAGCGATGGGCTGAAGCAGTCCGTATGGACCCCAGCGGTTTGGCCCCAGCCGGTTCTGGAACCTGCCCAGAACACGCCGCTCGAACCACGTATACATCGCCATGGACATTATCATTGCATTGATGACGACGAAGGCCAGTATCACCGCCGCAATTACAAACGCCAGCCATTCGAGGCCATCGGGAACGAAGCCGTCTACGAAGTCATAGATGCTTCCAAAGCTGAGGATGCCTTCGAACATCGAATCGGCGTTCACCGGTCAACCTCACCGAGAACGATATCGACGGACCCGAAGGTCGTAATCAGGTCACCCATCTTTCCGCCAACCAGCATCTCGCGCAGCGGGTTCAGGTTGATGAACGATGGCGCGCGCACCTTGCACCTGTAGGGGGAGATTCCGCCGTCACTGACGAGGTAGAATCCGAGCTCGCCCTTTGGCCCCTCCACAGCGGCGTAGGCGTCGCCCTCCGGAGCGCGAATGAAGAACGGCGTATCGGCACGTACCGGACCGTCGGGAATCTGCTCGATGCACTGCTTGATGATCCGCACACTCTCGCGCATCTCCTGGACGCGCACGATGTAGCGGTCGAAGTTGTCTCCGTCAACGCCGATTGGGATGTCGAACTCGAGGCGATCATACACCTCATATGGATCAGCCTTACGCAGGTCCCACTGGACCCCAGCAGCACGAAGCATGGGGCCGCTCACCGAGAAGTCGATGGCCTGCTCAGCATTCAACGTCCCAACCGCGCGGGTGCGCGTCAGGACAATCTCGTTTCCTGTGATCAGGTCTTCTAGTTCATCGATGGAGGCCGGCAGGTCTTCGACGATCCTGTCCAGGGCCGGCCAGAAGTCGTCCGGCGCATCCTGGTAGATTCCACCGGGTCGCATGTAACTCAAAGTGATCCGAGCACCGCACAGCATCTCGAATAGGTCCAGTATCCGCTCGCGCTCTCTGAAGCAGTACATGAGAGGGGTCGCAAAGGCGCCCAGGTCGTTCAGCAGGAACCCTGTCGCCATCATGTGACTGGCGATACGCTGGAGCTCGGCGCTGATTACGCGAATGTACTGCGCCCGCTCCGGCACCTCTATGTCGGCCAGCTTCTCCACTGCCCTGACGTAGGCCAGGTTGTTGGACATGCTGGCGATGTAGTCCATCCTGTCGGTAAGCGTGACTATCTGAACGTAAGTGCGAGACTCGGCCAGCTTCTCCGACCCCCGATGCAGGTAGCCGAGCACCGGCTCGACGTCCAACACGACCTCGCCGTCGAACGTGACTCGCAGCCTGAACACCCCGTGCGTACTCGGATGCTGGGGCCCCAGGTTTATCGTTACTGGTTCTGTCCTTATCGTCACAGCCGTTCGTCCTGAGCCTGTCGAAGGACGGTTTGCAGACCGTCATAGCTATGTGGACTGTCCACTAGCCCAGAAAGTCCTTTCTAAGCGGATGCCCCGGAAATCCCTCCCAGAGCAGCACTCTCTTCAAGTTAGGGTGTCCCTCGAAGTGGATGCCCATCAGGTCCCAGACTTCCCTCTCCTGCAGGTCTGCGCCCTTCCAAACGTCGAATACGGAAGCAACGGCTGGCTCGTCCCTGCCGTAGACCCTGGACTTGACCACGAGACTAGCGTTCCGTCGCAGAGAGAGCAGATGGTACACCATCTCGAAGTACTCGACGTAGTCCACCGCCGACAGCGCATTGAGGAATGAAAAGTCGAACGCCGGCTCGTCTCTGAGAAGTTGTGCTACTGGAAGTATGTGCTCAGGCAGCACCCAGACGTCAGTCTGTGTACTCCCGATCGCTGCACCCGGAATAGACTCGTTGATCCGGTGTGCCGCATCCTCCCCGGAGTGTGCCCTGGTCAAGAGCCCCCTCTCCCTCGATGGGAGAGGACTGGGGTGAGGGTGATAGCCTTCACTTACCTACTTCCTTCCCTGCTGAATGGAGTAGCGCTTGATCTTCTCGTGAAGCTGCATGATGCCATACAGCAGAGCGTCGGGACGGGGCGGGCAGCCGGGTACATACACGTCGACCGGAATTATGTGGTTGACTCCCGGCACCACGCTGTAGGACCCGTAATATGGACCGCCGCTTGTGGCGCACACCCCCATAGAGATCACCCACTTGGGTTCAGCCATCTGTTGGTAGACACGCTCAATTGCGGGGGCCATCTTCCAGGTCACGGTGCCCGCGATGATTATCAGGTCAGCCTGTCTGGGCGAGGGCCGGAAGACCTCCATACCGAACCTGGAGATGTCGAACCGCGACATTGCGCTCGCCATCATCTCGAAAGCACAGCAGGCCAGACCGAATGACAGAGGCCACACCGCCGACTTTCGCCCCCAGTTTATGAGGGCATCAACAGAAGTGATGGCGATGTTTCGATCAAACTCTTCAGGCACCTCGAGCAGAGGTTCCGCCAGCGCCTCGGTGTGAGTCGCCTTGAGATGGTTTACGTAGTCGCCTTCTTCCCTGTCGAGGTCCCACGTTGACTGGTGCAGATGAAGGCCGGAGGTAGGGTCGTATATCATGCCTCAGCTCCATTCCAGCGATCCCTTGCGCCAGGCATAGAGCCACCCGACGACCAGGATCGCAACGAACACCAGCATCTCCAAAAGAACGAACACCCCGAATTGGGCAGAGAGCAGCCCGAAGCTGGCAGCCCACGGGAAGAGAAAAACGACCTCGACGTCGAAGACGACAAAGATCAGTGCAAAGGAGTAGAATCTGAAATTAAACTGGCTCCACCGGCCCGAGAGCGTCTCGAATCCACATTCGTAGATCGCTTTCTTAATTGGGTCAGGCGCGTATGGCCTGATCTTGAGAACCGTCAGCATCCAGCTTGCAATGAGCATTCCGATTGGCACTGCCGCAGCTACCGCAACGAAGATGGCAATCAGGGCGTACTGCCGGAAATACTCGTCAAGCATGTCGCTGTGGACGACTCCTTGAGCTAAGGTGGGGGCAACCGGACGAACCAGATTACGAGGGGTAAAATCCCCTTCTGGCCAAGTTCTGAATTCGGGCGAAATATAGCACACGCCTCTTGAAACCTGCAAGTGAAAAGTTTTACAAACGGCACCCTGCCAAAAGGGCGAATAACGCTTGATAACTGAACCTAAAGCCTCAGGTGACATGCAGCCCGTGCCGCTGCCCCCAATGATCGAACGCTACGGGGAATCCATCCAGAACGCGTTGAGGTCGGAGCTGTCCCAGAGCAACTCGTTCGTGTACGACATGCTCAGGTACTACATGGGCTGGGCGGATGAAATGGGAGCCCCGATTTCCGCGACAACTGGCAAGGCAGTCAGACCGACGCTCTGTCTGTTCGGGTGTGAGGCGGTCGGCGGCACGGCCTCCCAGGCAATACCCGCCGCTGTGGCGCTGGAGTTCATCCACAACTTCTCCCTGGTCCACGACGACATTCAGGACGAGGACGAGACTCGTCACGGTCGCAAAACGATCTGGGCCGTCTGGGGCAAACCGAAGGCGCTTGTATCAGGGAACGTACTCAGGGTGGTGGCCGACTCCGCGCTCCACGGGCTGCCTACGTCCGGAGCCGGAAGCAGTCGGGCCGTAACTGCCGCTGACCTTCTGACCGAATCATACCTGGAGATGATCGAGGGCCAGTACCTCGACATATCTTTCGAGGGCCGGCGCGACATCAGCATGGCCGACTATCGCCGGATGATCTCCCGCAAGACAGGAGCGCTGCTCAGGTGCTCGCTCAACCTTGGCGCGGCAGTCGGGACAGACGATGCTGAGACCGTTGCCGCGTTCCGAGAGTGTGGGCGGGCGCTGGGGTACGTGTTCCAGATCCGCGACGATGTCCTCGGCGTGTGGGGACAGGAAGACGTAACGGGCAAGCCCGTTGGTGCCGACATCAGACGCAAGAAGAATTCATACCCGGTGGTCCTGGCTATGGAATCTGCCGACAAGACCGACAGCAGCCAGCTGACCGGCATCTACCAGAAGGACGAACTGGACGAGACCGACGTCTCTCACGTCCTGGAGATTATGGACCGGGTCGGAGTACAGGAACAGGCGGGAACTGAGGTGAGCGAGTGGGCCGACATGGCAATGGAGGCTCTGGCGCCAATCGAGCTATCCCCATCCGCCCGCCAGGAGATCGAGGAGTTCACCCACTTCCTGATGGTGAGGGACAGGTAGCTTCACTACCAAAGCTGCTTCCCCTAATTCCCTTGACCCAACCACCCACAACCACTACTATTACTTACAGAACATATATTCTATTCTTCGTTAACCTAACCAATGGACATACCAAAGTTCATCAGAGACAACACCAACGACGGCCGCGACATCCTCACCTTCCTCATCGAGGCGATGAACGGCGACATTGATGGCTGCAAGCTGAACCACAGGCTCACAGCGGCTCGTCTCCTCGTCATCTACGGACATGCAGACGCTTCCGAGATAATCAAGTCATTGCAGTCCTCGACTCCCCTCAATTCGAGCACATGAGCGAGTGTCAGCACCCCGACTTCGACCCCTATCTCGCCACCATTGACGAGGACTACTTCAAGTCTTTCACTAGCTGCGAGGACCCCGAGTGCGAAGTACACGGCGTGCTTCCTGGGATCGAATTCGACCCCAACGACTACCACTACTGACCACGCAGACCTGGGATCCAGCCCCAGTTCAAATATGGGCCTCTCTCACTGGCTTGCCCCACATGCAGCAGGCGTGTTAGCGTTCGCTGTACCGTACGATTCTGTGTCTTAGCTGTAGCAACTTCGACTTGCCATGACAGATAAGCGGCAGCGCAGTGCAATAGACCAGTGTTTTCGCCCTCATCACAGCCAGATCCTGAGGTACTTGAGAGAGCCTACGACCACTGTCAGCAGGTGGCGAAAGAACACGCCAAGAACTTCTACTACGCCTTCCGTACTCTGCCCCTCCACAAGCGACGCGCCATCTATGCCGCCTACGCAGTCTGTCGTCTCTGGGACGACATTGCCGACGACGATGCGCCTCTTTCTGAAAAGCACCGGATGTTCGCTGAGACGCGACGCACGCTGGCAGCCACCATGGAAGAGCTGTCCGAAGAGGCAGATGGCGGTTGCTGGCAACACGTTCAGCCCGAGTTCATCGCGCTGGCGAACGCGACCAGCACGTTCGAGATCCCAGTGAGATACTATGACGAGATCCTTGAGGGCGTAGAGTCCGACCTCGTGAAGGACAGGTTCGCCAACTTCGACGAGCTTCGCGATTACTGCTACAAGGTCGCATCGGTAGTCGGTCTGATCTGCATAGAGGTCTTCGGATACGACGACCCTCGCGCCGAGGGCTATGCCGTTGACATGGGGATCGCTCTGCAACTGACGAACATCTTGCGAGACCTGGATGAAGATGCCGGACGCGACCGAATCTACTTACCCCAGGATGAGCTGGCCAGGTTCGGTTACAGGGAGGAAGACCTCAAGAACCGAGTCGTCAATGGGCAATTCAGGTCCTTGATGCAGTACCAGGTGGAACGTGCGAGGTCGTACTACGAACGTTCGAGACCCCTATTCGACATGGTCGAGCTCGAGTCCAGGACTTGCCTCAGAGTGCTGCACGAGGCTTATGAAGCCATCCTTGACCGGATCGAAGAGTCCGGGTTCGATGTGTACTCCCAGCGCATTGGGCTGAGCACAAGTGAGAAGCTGCTGATAACCGCACGCTTGTGGATCGGCAGCGCCGCGCTGGGTATCCCAGTGGTCAGGCGGCTACTGTAGCTGACATGCGCGCCCTGATACTTGCGCCCTTTGACGAGCGACAGATCGTTCGGCTGCGCGCCAGGATGGATGTTTCATACGAGAACTGGCTGGACACGCGCACGCTTACAGACCCGGACGACCTCGCCTCCCGGATTCAATCTGAAGACATCTCGATACTGATCGTAGAGGCCGACTTCGTATTCGAAGAGACCTTCCAAGAGTGCCCGAACCTGAAGTTCGTAGGCATCTGTCGCGCGTCGACAACACAGGTCGATCTTGAGGCCGCGGCACATCATGGCATCGTCGTAGTAAACACACCTGGTCGAAATGCCCGTGCCGTGGCGGAGCATGCACTGGCGCTGATACTGTCGCTGGCCCGGCGGATACCGCAGGCTCATGAATATGTCAGTTCGGGCAGTTGGCTTAATCCCGTCGCAGGCTACACCGACTTTCGTGGCGTCGAAGTCGGTTCGCGTACGGTGGGAATCGTGGGCATGGGGGCCATTGGCAAAACTCTCGCAGACATGTGCATCGGACTCGGAATGAAGGTGTTGGCCTATGACCCGTACGTGGAAGATGTACCCGATGGCGTTCGCAAGACAAATCTCACGACGCTTGCCGAGACTTCTGACTTTATCAGCGTTCATGTGCCGGCAACCTCAGACACCACCGGCATGCTGGATGCCGAGTTCTTTGGGCACGTGAAATCATCAGCCTACCTCGTCAACTGCTCTGACTACCATATTGTGGAGGAGTCCGCGCTGTTAGAGGCGCTCCGTAATTGTCGGATCAGAGGTGCGGCGCTCGACGTTTTCGAGACCCATCCCATAGCGCCGAGCAGCCCGCTGCTGGAGTTGGACAACGTGATCCTGACGCCGCATATAGGGGGCGCGACCGGCGAGACGATTGAGCGCCACTCCAAGATGATGACCGACGATATCCTGAGGTTTGTCGAGGGTCTTAGACCCGTGAACCTGGTAACACCGGAAGTGTGGTCAAAGCTGTATGGATGAGAGCCTCATCCTGGTCATCGATGCGGGCTCAAGCTCGATCCGCTGCCATCTGGTTGGCCCTGCTGGCGAAATCACGCAATCTGTCTCCCGACCGTGGATGTACCTGGACGAGCCAGATGCTGGCCCGCTGGTTAGGAGCTTCGATTTAGAGGCGTGCTGGCAATCAATGTGCGCCGCCATCATCGAGTGCACCGGCGACGGCAGGTACCTACCTCGGGCAGTCTCCATTACATCTCAGCGCCAATCAGTGGTTTTCATGGACAGGGAGGGCCGACCTCTACATGGCGGACCAAACACAGACGTGCGAGCAGTCTTCCAGGGATTTGCGCTCGATGCTCAGCATGGGAATCTGCTCTACGGCACCACGGGTCACAGACCTACTTTCATGATGGCCGCCGGAAAGCTGTCGTGGCTTCGCGACACCCGGCCTGCGGCCTATGCCCAGTTAGCTCATGTCGTCACGCTCGCGGACTGGCTGGCCTACAAGCTAACCGGGCAGATTGGGTGTGAGCCGACTCTGGCGGCAGCCAGCGGCCTGCTCGACATCCGAACGAGGGTATGGGCAACGGAGATGTTCGGAGCGTTGGGCCTGAAGTGCCCGGAGTCGCCGCTCTGCGAGGCGACCGAGATTCGCGGAACCGTAAATGCGAAAGAGATTGCGTCGATTGCAGATGTCCCAGTGGTTGTGGCCGGAGCTGATACGCAGTGTGGAATGATTGGAGCAGGGATCATCGAGGCGGGACAGGTCGGGATAGTCGCCGGGTGGAGCGCTCCCGTCCAGATGCTGGTCCCCGAACCGCTTCAGTCTCCCGAAATGAAGACCTGGACCGGGCTGTTCCAGGTGCCGGAACTGTGGGCGATGGAGAGCAGCGCAGGGGACATTGGGAACGTGTGGAGCTGGCTTGTCGAGACACTGGATGGAAGTAGATGCGGCTACGAAGAGTTGAACAGGCTTGCCGGCACCGCACCGCGGGGATCGATCGGAGTAACAGGTCACTTCGGCCCACAGGCGATGAACGTGTCAGGCGTCGGGATGAGGCTAGGGGGTATCCTCTTTCCGACCCCGATAGCAATGGGAGGACCGACGCGAGGTCAGATCAGTAGAGCCGCGCTCGAGTCATTCGCATACACGATCAGGGCGAACCTGGAGCAGCTTGAAAGCGAGTACGGCATCGCCGCCAGCCGCATTGCTCTAGGCGGCGGCCTGAGTCGATCAAGTACGCTCAGGGAAATACTGCCAAACGTACTGGATCGCCCCGTCTCGATGCACATCCAATCCGAGGTAACCCCCCGCGGCTGCGACGCGATCGCGAGGACCGCGCTAGGCGAGTACGGATCGGTAGCTGAAGCAGCAGAGGTGGCGTCACAGGAAGCACGCACCTCAACGCCCGATCCCTTAGAAGCGGCAGATTACCAAGACCTCTACGACGACTGGCTCGATCTAAACGAAGACATTGGGCCCCTGCTAACCTGAATTAGCCCACCAGTGTAAATCGAGGTAAGCTCCCTATAAACTGGATGTAGATACTCTCATGCCGAGCAAGTGGAAAGACGACAAACAGGCAGTTTCCGATGCCGCACGCCTGATGGCCGACCTCGGCCTCGTGACCGGTACGGCTGGAAACATCAGCGTCCGGCTCGGAGCCGATGAAGGCCGCGAGTTGATGGCAGTCACGCCTGCTTCGACGGCCTACGAGACCATGACTCCAGACGACGTTGTTGTGACGGACTTCGACGTCGAACCGGTCGAAGGAGACCTTGCTCCTTCATCCGAGAGCCTGCTGCACGTCGGCATATATGAGCGACGGCCTGATGCCAGCGCAGTGGTCCACACTCATTCAATCTACTCGAGTGTCCTCGCCGTATCAGGAATAGATCTGCCGCCCGTGATCGACGAAGTCGTCGTGTATATCGGCGGTACTATTCGGGTCTCACGATACGGATATCCCGGGACCGAAGAATTAGCCGACAATGTCTGCGACGCATTGGGAAGCAACAAGGCGGCTTTCATCGCAAATCACGGAGCGGTCGCTGTTGGGCGTTCACTGGAGGAGGCGTTGGACATCTGTCTACTGGTCGAGCGGGCATCGCAGATATTTGTGATGGCACACTCGCTAGGGCAGGTGAAGCCTATCCCGGGAGAGTTCGTCGAAGCATCGACTGCTATATATCGGATGCGCAATCCGGACTTGGGAGAGAACTGCTGATGGTCACTGTTCCCGGATTCCTGCTCAGGCGGCTGTACGTCAAGCAGAGCCTCACCAATACAGATGACGGATTCCAGTTCGAGTTGATGAACAGACTCGGCTCGGGATATTCACACAAGGTACATCCACTAACGGTGGATGGAGCCGAAGTTCCAATCGACAGCGCCGAGTTCGATCTCGAAGGCACCACAATCCGGTTCGACCAGGTGACCGAACAACAAACGCTCACACTCGCAATGAACAAGGCGATAGTCGTCAGGGTGTCGGGTACCAGCCTAGAACCTGGCCCGCACAAGATTGGCATGGGCTTCGATGCTCCCGGTCTGGGCACGCTGAGCTTCGACTTCACCGATACCGTCGGCAATGCCTGACGAAAACCTGCGAGTCGCCATAACCGGCGCAGCGGGTTACCTTGGCAGCAGGCTCATCGAGCGTCTGGAAAAGCTGGATGCAGTCAGCTACATCCTGGCGACGGATATACGAGCGCCCAACTCCCCCTATGGCGAACATACGGAATTCGCAAGGCTCGATGTCACTGAACCATTCCCTGAACTCCTTGCCCGACACGACATTCACGCTGTCGTTCACCTGGCATACGTGCTCAATCCCGGACGTCGAGGCGTCCAGGCCAGGAAGGTGAACGTCCTTGGCACCGACCACCTCGTCGAGGCGTGCCGCAACTCAGACGTAGAGCATGTCATCTACCTGAGCAGCACATCGGTATACGGAGCGCACCCAGACAATCCCAAGTTCCTCACTGAGGAAGACCCGGTACGACCGCTACTCGGCTTCCAGTACAGTGAGGACAAGGTAGCCGCCGAAGGGCGATTGACCCACTTAACCGAAACCTGCCCAGCGACCTCGGTCACCATTCTAAGAGGATGCCCCGTGATGGGGCCCCGCGCCGACAATTTCATCGCCAATGCGTTCCATAAGCCAGTCTTGCCCCGCCTCGGCGATGCTGACCCACCCATGCAGTTCACCCACGAGGATGACCTGATGGATGTAATCGTGAAGTGCCTGGAGACCAGAACAGCGGGGATCTACAATGTCGCTGGCGACGGCACCATCCGCTGGACAGAAATGGCAACAGTCATGGGGCGCAGGATGCTTAGGCTACCCCCCATGGCGTGGCAGTCGCTCACTTCGCTCGCATGGAGCCTCGGACTGCAGTCAGACTCGCCAGCGTGTGGGCTGGACTTCATTCGCTACAGGTGGACCGCAAGTGCCGACAAGCTCAAGCGCGAGCTCGGAATGAGTCTGACTTACACTTCCAGCCAAGCGTGGGAGTCATTTGCTGCTCAGACGAGGCGGCAGCGTATGTCTCATTAGGCCGAGGTTATAGCTACAGGAAGTATCATGAACGTAATCATCGACGCGGACACAGGGACCGACGACGCCATAGCGCTTGTCATGGCGGTCAACTCTCCGGAGTTGCAGATAGATAGCATCACGACAGTCGCGGGCAATGCTCGGCTGGCTGATACGATGCGAAATGCACTGCGTCTCATGAGCTATCTCGGGCGGCCTGATGTACAGGTCTCAAGGGGAGCAGACAGACCGCTCAAGGTGAAGAACAGGTTCGCCTACCACTACCACGGGCCAAGGGGGCTGACGACCCGCCTGCCGACGACGGACTCCAAGCCCATCGACGCGCGGGCCGCCGAGCATCTGAGCACGGCTGCCGATCAGGCCGATGGGGAACTGGAAATCATCGCGCTGGGTCCCCTTACCAACGTGGCGCGAGCCATAAGGCGCAGTCCCGACACGATGTGCCATGTGAAGCGCATCTACGTGATGGGCGGAGCCGTCGAGGTGCCAGGAAACGTCACGCCCTCAGCAGAGTTCAACATCTACGCCGACCCACATGCGGCCAGCATCGTATTCGACTCTGGCATCCCCATCACACTTGTCGGGCTCGACGTAGGAGACGCCGTCGGATTCGACCGGAACGGCACTGACTGGCGATCAGGCACATCGAAAGGTGAGGACGTTTCAGCCCGAATCATGCAGGGCTGGTTCGACATACACCCTGGCCGTGACGTTTACGTCCTGTGCGACCCACTGACGGTCGCGGCGGCGGTTGCACCGGACCTGTTCGAGTACCGACAGGGGACAATCACTGTCGATGAGGAGGGCGAACACCGAGGCAGGACAAGGGCCGAATACGGCGATGGCAACGTGCGTATAGCCCTGAGCGTCGACGAAGATCGAGCGCGTTCGTTCGTTCTCGAACGGCTGGTTACCACAAAATAACGGGTCTGCGGTAACCAACTGGAGGTCCCGCAGTGATCTCGAACTACTCTGACGATTCCAGGTAGCTGAGCATCGTGTCCCACCTGGTGCCTAGCACGCGACGCATATTTCGTGTCGTAACCTCTTCCACTTCCTCGACGGCGATGCCCTTGAGTTCGGCCAGCGTCTGCGCGACCGTGGCGACGTGCCTGGGCTCAGTCCAGTTCTCACGCTTGGATTTGAACGGCTGGGGCGCCGCGTCCGTCTCCAGCACGATGTTCTCCAGGGGCACCTTCACGGCGGCCTCCTGCAGGTAGGTCAACCGCAGCAATGGACGCGCAAGCGAGATGTAGAATCCCAGGTCCATGACCTTCTGCGCCGTCTGGAAATCTCCCTGGAAGTAGTGCATTATCCCGCCGACCTCGTAGGCGCGCTCCTCGCGCAGCACGCGGAACGCCTCGTCGTGAGACTCGCGGCTGTGGAACACAACAGGAAGACCAAGTTCGCGTGCCAGCCGAATTTGCTCCCTGAAGGCAGGGTACTGGATGGCGCGGTCAGGGGCTCCATCCATGAAGTCGAGGCCGATTTCGCTCATCACCAATACTTTGTCTGTGGACAGTGCCAGGTCCCTCAGCGTCTCATAGGTCTGGCCAGTGAATGGCTCGCGGATGTCCATGGGGTGTATGCCCACGCCTGAGAAGAAGCCGTCATACTTTTCCGAGAGTTCCAGGGACCTCTCGGTCGATGGAATCGTCGTCCCTGCTGAAATGACGGCCTGGACTCCCACGTCGCGGGCGCGGTTGAGAATCTCACCCACCTCAGTGTCCGTAAAGGGGTCCAAGTGTACGTGGCAGTCTATGTACATTCTGGGTAGCGGCCTTACTCGCAGGGGCGTTTGTTGTGGTCAATCGTCAGTGCTGGTCATTATACTAGCTCAGAGTGCAATCGCCCGCGTTTTGCGGGCGTTGTCATGTGAGGCTGTTTTGAAGAGATGGGCATGGACCTTCGCAAGAGTATTCATCGGGGTCGCTGCAAGCGCCTTCCTGGGATGGCTCGCCGTTCGCGGTCTGGACTGGGGACAGGTCCTGGAGGCCTTTTCCGGGGTTTCCATTACGATGATGGCCCTGTCTATGCTCGTATTCATGATCGCAAACTACCTGCGCGCAGTCCGCTGGCGAGTGCTGTTCGTCGATGGGACGGTTTCCACCAACCGGCTGTTCGTCGTCCAGAACATCGGAATAGGTCTTAACAATGTAGTCCCCGTCAGGGTAGCATCCGAGGCCGTACAGGTAGCCATACTTAGCCTCAGAGATAGTGTGCGGCCCTCAGTTGCACTCGCCACCGTAGGAATGGAGCGCGTCCTCGACCTAGTCGTCAGTGCCGTGATCCTGGGAATCGCACTGGTCCTGATTCCGGAGATGGACCGATTCGCAGTGTACATCTGGGGAGCGATCGGGATCGCCATAGCATCAGTGGTGGTTGTGCGAGTGCTTGCATGGAGCAGCGCCGGGGTTGACTGGGTGGAACGGATTTCTTTTCTCGCCGAGTTCCTGAGTGCGGTTAAGGACCTGGAAAGGGAGAGGACCCGCCTCGCAGTCTCAACCGTCGTGACCCTCGCGTACTGGCTCCTCGTTGGAGTGACCGCGTGGTTGATCGCGGACTCCATCAGCCTGTCGATCACGCCTGTAGTTGCGACGGCGGTCATCATGGGGACTATCTACTTCGCCACGGCCGTGCCCGCGGCCCCCGCCGCCATCGGGACTTTCGAGTTCGCCGTTGTATACGTACTTGAGCTTTTCGGTGTCAGCCGCGAGTCGGGCTTTGGATTCGCGGTCATCACGCACGCCGTGTTCTTCCTGCCACCCACAATCATAGCGGCGGTCTTCCTGCCGCGTGAGGGAATCGTATCCGTCGGACGTCTCAGGTCTGCGTTCTCGGGAAAAGAGAACGGCCAGGAACAGAAGTCCAAGTGAGACTCGCACCTGGCTGGGCCGCAACCCTGGGTTGCCTGCTTCTCATCTTCGCGGCCGGCTGCGGTCAGAGTGCCGTACCGACACCGACTCCCTCGCCTACGATTGCACCCACCGCCACGGCGGTCCCGACGCCCACCGCGTCCCCAGTACCTACGGCGACACCGAGTCCCCCGACCGCTACGCCGAGTCCAACTCCGGTGCCAATTCCTACTGCCACCCCTGTCCCGGTTACACCCACGCCCGAGCCCACACCGGATATGAGACGACGCGGCGGTACACTCAACCTGTCCAGCTCAGAGAACATCGCCCACCTCGACGTGCACATGGACGTCTCTCCTTCACTTTCCACATGGGGGCCCGGCATCGCTTACTCCAGGCTGCTCAGGCTCAAGTCCGGGCCGGACGTGCGATTACCGAGTCTCGCCATCGAGTGCGATCTGTGCGCTTCGTGGACTATGGAGTCGCCAACCACCTACAGTTTCGAGCTAAGGCCAGACGCACGCTGGCAGGACATCGGCCCTGTGTATGCCAGGTCAGTCACCTCGGGAGACGTTGCCTACAGCTACCTGCGCCAGGTTGGGCCGGAGCTGCCCAATTCCCCCCTGCTGTACAACGTCGCTGAGCTGCGGGAGCCGGACCCGTTCACAATCAGGATCACCCTCGACTCCCCGGATGCCGACGCTCTCCTGGCATTCGCCGATGGCCACTCCAAGATAGTTGCTCGAGAGGCCGTGGAGTTGAACGGCGACCTTATGGAAGGGCCCACCATAGGGTCAGGACCCTGGGTGCTGGAAGGTACGTCTCCCGACAACAGGCATGAATTCGAACCAAACCCTTTCTACTATGAGCAGGGTCTTCCTCTCGTCGACAGGCTAAACATCCTCATCATGACGGACGAAGGCACACGCAACGCCGCATTCCAGACTGGCATGATCGATGTAATGAACATGTCCACCGACGAGTGGAATACTTATACAGAGCGGTTCCCATTTGCACCGTTCCTGAAGGTGCCTCAGACTGGTATTGGCGCTGAAGTCGCATTCAAGACGACAGCGCCGCCATTCGACAATCTGGATGTCAGGCGCGCGGCGATACTGGCAATGGAGCCGTTTAAGGCCATCCAAGAGCACTGGGGTGGGTTCGGGTTCGTCGGACAGGGGTTCTCCGCAGCATCGCCAGAGTGGCTGACCCCACAGGAGGAACTTGCCGAGCGGTTCGATCGTCGCTCAGAAGCCGAAACTGCGCTACGCAACTCCGGCGTGGCTGCGCCAATTCCACTGGTCATCACAGTAGGAGACTTCGGAGAGGCTTACACCGCACACGCGCATGCCATCTCGGTGGAGCTGCAGGCGCTGGGCTTCGAGGTAGAGACCGAGATCGTCAACAGGCGTGAATTCGGCGAAAGGGTGTGGCTTGGCGGCGACTACCAGTTGATGCTCGGCCCTCCGGCGCCGATAACGGCCCCGAACGGATATCTCTTTCCGGTCCTGCACAGCGAGGGAATCTGGAACACAACCGGCCACAGGGACGATATTCTCGACGAGCTCATAGAGGCGCAAGCTGTGGAGTTCGACCCAGACAAGCGAGCCGAGTTGATCCGAAATATCCAGGAACGCGTTCTAGACCAGGGCTACAGGTTCATGCCCGCGGCCAGGGAGGCGATCTGGACCTGGCGCGACCACGTCAGGGACTTTCATCCCAACTTCAGCGCTTATGAGTACCACCACTGGTCGAGGGTGTGGCTGGACGGCTAGCCCCTGCTGCTGTAGATGCCGTCCTCAAGGGTTGACCACGCTAGCAGTGCGCACTTGATCCTGACGGGAAACTCACGGACCTTCGAGAGCGCTCCGAGGTCGCCCAGTTCCTCCAACTGAGTCGGAGTGGGATTGGGCCCCTGCATCATCCGGTGGAAGGTATCGGACAGCACCTCGGCTTCACTTAGCGTGAGTCCCTTAATCGCTTCCGAAAGCATTGAGCCCGTCGCCTGGTTGATCGAGCAGCCCTCCCCCTGGAAGCCGACCTGCGACACGCGCGACTGGTCGTCAAGCATGATCTGAAGGTGGATCTCGTCTCCGCAGAACGGATTGACTCCGTCGACAATTACGTCGGCGTCTGAGATAAAGTCGGGATTTCTTGGATGACGACGATGTTCCAGGATCAGGTCGTCGCGGTAGATTTCGTCGAGATTACCCAGCGCCATCCGAGAAGTACCTGAGGGCACGTTTGACGGAATCGACCAGTGCGTCGATCTCTTCCTCCGTGTTGTAGAGGTAGTAGCTCGCTCTCGCGGTCGCGACCACACCAAGCTCGCGCATCAGCGGCATCGTGCAGTGGTGGCCGGTGCGGACGGCTATTCCGTCACGGTCGAGAAAGGTCCCCAGGTCGTGGGGATGTACGATGTCCGAATGGAACGAGATGATCCCTCCGCGCTGTTCGGGATCCCTAGGGCCAAAGATGTCTACGTCCTCTTCCAGCTCCTTGAACGCCTCCAGGGCGTGGGCACTGAGGGCGATCTCGTGGGCCCGGACGTTTTCCATTCCGATGTCGTCGAGGTAATCTATCGCCGCGCCGAAACCGATGGCATCGGCAATGTTGGGTGTTCCCGCCTCGAACTTCATCGGCACGTCATTCCACGTAGCGCGGTCGTACCAGACCTCGAGGACCATCTCGCCGCCCCGCATGAACGGCTCCATGCCCTCCAGGATGTCCTGCCTGCCATAGAGTGCGCCGATCCCTGTCGGACCCAGCATCTTGTGGCCGCTCAGGGTGAGGAAGTCGCAGTCGAGTTCCTTAACGTCTACGGGCATATGTGGGGCGCTTTGAGTAGCGTCTATGAGCACCGTCGCTCCGACAGCCCTTGCTTTGTCCACAAGGTCTCGCACTGGATTTACGATTCCAATGCCGTTGGACATATGGACGACGGCGAGCAGCTTGGTCCTCGGCGTGATGAACTCGTCCACCCTCGACATGTCAAGGCTGTTGTCGTGATCAAGCATGGGCAGAATTCGGAGCTTCGCCCCCTTGTCCCTGGCGACCTTCTGCCACGGAACAAGATTGGAGTGGTGCTCGTACGGCGTGACGACGATCTCATCGCCCTCGACGATGTTTTCCTCGGCCCACGTGTAGGCCACGAGGTTGAGTGACTCCGAAGCGTTGCGCGTCCAGATGATCTCGTTTGAGCTCTCGGCTCCGATGAATTGGGCTACCTTGGCGCGCGCCTCCTCGTACCTCTCGGTTGCCTCCTGGCTGAGAGCGTGCACGCCGCGATGCACATTGGCGTTGTAGCGCTCGTAGTATTCGACGAGCGCATCTATCACCTGACGCGGCTTCTGGGTGGTTGCTGCGTTGTCGAGGTAGATCAGCGGCCTGTCATAGACCTTTCGACTCAGAATCGGAAAGTCCTGCCTGATCTTGTTCACATCGTACATTTATGGCTCCCAAGTCCAGCGCACCCGGTTGTCAGGCCGGAGCGGGAGGAGGTCCGATTTAGACATCCAGTTCTATGTCGACGCCCTCGACTCGCACGGGGAATGTGTCGATCGGCACCACTGCGGGAAGCGCGGTGACGTCGCCGGTGCGGACGTCGAAGCAGGCGCCGTGCCGAGGACACTCTATCTCGAAGCCACTGAGGTAACCCTGTGCAAGCGGCGCCTCGTCATGCGAGCAAATATCGTCTATCGCGTAGAGTGTTCCGTCTACGTTACAGACCGCAATTGCCCGGTCCTCGACTTCATAGACCTTCGCGGTTCCCGCCGGTACGTCCTCAACCTTTCCTACCTTTACGAATGCCATCTCTTTCGCTCCTAGTCCTGTTCTGATTGAACCTGAATCTTCCGAACCTGTGTGCTCTACGGATCGGGACTCTAACGATCGCTTGAATCTAGTTCAGAGTATTGGAGAAATCCATTGGCCGCGTGCCTGTTGCCGAGGCTGCCAGTATTGCATGACTCCTGTCCACCAGGTCGCCAATCGTCCTGGATCTGAGTATGCGGTCTACTGCGAGTTCCACTTCCTGCCACACCTCACGCTGCGCGCAAGCGGGCACATGCATGCACGCATTTGGATCGTAGAGGCACGGCACCAAGTTTTCGCTCGTTCCCAAGCACTCCATGACACTGCTTAGGCTGATGTCCTCCGGCTGAACCGCAAGTGTGTGACCTCCCAGCCTGCCCCGCTGCGACCTGACGAGTCCGGCCCTTCCGAGCGCATGAAGCACCTGTGCGAGGTATGGTTCAGGAATCAATGTCCTTCCGGCGATCTCGCTGGCCCTCACCGGGGCACTCTGGTGGTGGAGCGCGAGGTCAACCAAAGCTCTTACTCCGTAGTCAACTTTCACTGGTATATGCATGTTCCCACCTCCTCCGAAGCAGTGCGTACCGCTACTCCGTGGAAACCGTCGCTTCTAACTTACCTTCACTTCCCAGGGCCGACGCCAGCGTGTGTACAGGCAACGTTGCACACTTTATTCGCGTCGGGTAACCGGAGACCCCTTCGAGAATCTCGAGGTCTCCAAGAATGTCGTAGTCGAAGTCATCGCCTACTTTTTTGGTCAATAGCAACCTGAAGTTCTCGATTACCTTTCGGGCATCCTCAGAGCTACGACCCTTGACCGCCTCACTCATCATCGACGCAGCAGCCTTCGAGATAGCGCATCCCGCCGCGACGAAACCAATGTCTTCGATTCTGTCGTCGCCGTTCATCGTGAGAAAGAGGGATATCTGGTCTCCGCACAGTGGGTTGAAGCCCTCAGCGCTGCGGTCTGCATCGTCAATTCTCTTGAAGTTGCGCGGCCTCCGGTTGTGGTCCATCACAACTTCTGCATACAGGTCACTAAGGTCATTCATTGAATCGATCCTCTAGAATGAGAACTCGTACCTCGGAATGGCGTCCAGGAACGACTTCTCCAGGTAATCGTGCAACTCCGGGATCTCGACCGTGTCGATGACCTCGGACGCGAACCCAAATATGAGC
The DNA here is from genome assembly GCA_965116405.1 of Dehalococcoidia bacterium. Lineage (GTDB taxonomy): Bacteria > Chloroflexota > Dehalococcoidia > Lucifugimonadales > UBA1123 > VXRN01. The sequence goes on along the minus strand of OZ220685.1, from coordinate 2,253,761 downwards.
AGGCGGCTGGCCGACTCGAGGTCGATGCCGCGGCTGCGCATGTAGTAAACGGTCGCCTCGTCTATGTTCCCTGCCGTCGCGCCGTGGCCACACTTCACGTCATCGGCCCAGATGAACAGGGCCGGCTTGGAGTCCACCTCGGCGTCGGGGGAAAGCAGCAGGTTCTTGTCCGACTGCAGGGCGTCCGTCTTGATGGCGCCCTCCCTGACGAAGACGGTGCCCCCGAAGACTGCCCTCGAGCGGCCTGAGAGTATGCCCTTGTAGTACAGGTTGCTGCTTGAGTTGGGCTTGGTGTGGTCGATGTTGATGAAGTTGTCGACGTGCTGGCTGCCTGACGTTATGTACAGACCGCTCATGTCGGTCGTGCATCCGTCGCCGATGTGGACGTACAGATCATGCCTACCCAATCCGACGCCTTTGTAGAACGCTCTGGACGAGAAGCTGCTGCCGTCTTTCTGGTGGACCCTGGCTACTCCGACGTGGTAGGCAGAGTCGCTCTCGTCCATGAGTCGGTAGTGCTCGACCTGAGCCCCCTCCTCAACGACTATCTCTGCGACACAGTTGTTGAGGTAAGCGTTGTCACCGAGCCCTATGTAGCTCTCGATAACGGTCGACTCCGACTCTGGACCAGCAACCACCAGCACCCTGGGATGGGCAACGATGTCTTCTTCGCTGGTGGAAACGAACACCAAGTGTATTGGGCGTTCTACACTAGATCCTGCCGGTACATCTACGAGGGCACCGTCGCTGACGAAAGCCGTGTTTAGGGCAGCGAAGCCGTCGTCCTCGACTGAGGCAAGGCCCCCGATGTTCTGCTGAACCACAGCGCCGTCACCTCTAAGCGCGTCTCCCAAGCTCGAAACCGTGACTTCATCCCCTTCGTGGACGCGGGACAGGCCTCTGTCGAATCGCCCGTTGATGAAAACGAGGGTGTTCCAGTCGTCTACCCACGGCACGGCCTCTCGCACCACTTCGATCTCAGGATCGATCGCCTGGGATGGAAGCGAGAATTCAGACCTGGCTATTGGAGCGACGTTGGTGTACTTCCACGCCTCGTTCCCCTTACGAGCAGTGGGGAATCCGAGCCTAGAAAAATTGTCGTAACCCTTCTGACGGAGATTGTTCAGCCAGTCAGGTCCCGATGGAGCGAGGCCCGCGTACTGGTCGGCATATTGGCGATATGTGTCAAGTGTCTGTGTCATAGTTACCTGGTTGGTCGCTGGGAGGTTACCCGGCGACCGCAGCCTCCTCGATAATCCAGTCGTAGCCCCTCTCCTCCAGTTCCAGCGCAAGTTCCTTGCCCCCGGAGCGGACGATGCGGCCGTCGACCAGGACGTGAACGTAGTCGGGCTCGATGTAGTTGAGGATTCGCTGGTAGTGAGTGACCAGCACGATAGCCTTCTCGGAGCTCTTGAACGAGTTGACGCCGTCGGCCACAACGCGGAGTGCGTCGATGTCCAGTCCGGAGTCGGTCTCGTCGAGCAGCGCAAGGCGAGGATCGAGCAGCGCGAGCTGGAGGATCTCGTTCCGCTTCTTTTCGCCGCCGGAGTAGCCCTCGTTTACGGAGCGCCTAACAAGATCGTCGTGTATGTTGACCAGTTCGCGCTTGGAGTCCAGGAGCCTGTCGAACTGACGGACGGAAAGTTCGGACTCGCCCTTGTGCTTACGCAGCGCGTCCACGGCTGCCTTGAGGAACTGCCAAGTTCGCACGCCGGGGAGTTCAACCGGGTACTGCATGGCAAGGAATATGCCCTCGCGAGCACGGGCTTCCGGGAACCACTCGATGATGCTCTCTCCGTCGTAAAAGATGTCCCCGGAAGTAACGGTGTACTCGGGCCTGCCCGCAACGACGTTGGCCAGCGTGCTTTTGCCGGAGCCGTTTGGCCCCATGATCGCGTGGACCTCACCCTCGTTCACCGAGAGACTGATCCCCTTCAGAATCTCTGTTTCGTCTATTGAAACGTGTAAATCTCGTACTTCTAGCATTGCCTGTGTGCGTCCTGCCTTCTAGTTCAAGTTCCCAAAGTAGCTAAGTTGAGTGTCCGCTCTGAGGTAGAGCGGATGCTTTGGTTGATTCTTCAATGTCATGCCGAGGTGTCCCATTCTCACACCGTGTGCATGACTTTCCAGCATACTCATGACCTCCGATCCTCGGTCGAGGTGTTCTCCGTGATTCCCCCAAGCGCAGACGAGTTCGTCGGCCTTGAGAGCGTGATCCAGGATGTGTTCGTCGTTGTCTACACCAATCGGTTCAGGGTCTTGCCTGAGGACTGCGGGCTGAGTGGCCCTAATGCCAAATATGTTACAGACCCACAGAGTGCCAAATCCCCACGACCGGGCAAATCCCTTTGCCCTAGTCACGGTGGGGTCTGATTGGACCTCATCAGCCGTGCTCGGGTTCAGCATGAGGAACATGCAGACCCCGTCATCATCGGACAGCTTCGCCTCCAGCCAGTAGCGGTAGCGGCGGTCGGGGGAGAAGACTGCGTTGTGCATCTGGTGCATTTGACCGTTAGTACCACCCACTATCTGCGCCGACTCCTTCCGGTCTGCGAAGGTCTGGGGTCCGCGGCCGGAAGTTCTCGGTTCTCAAGACGAGTGATCAGCTCTCCAGCATTGTCGATACCTCGGGCAACTAGCCCATCAGGCAGCCGATCCTCGTAGAAGTTAACGTGCAGGCCCTCCATCATCACATACAATTCTTCGACCCTCGCAGGCTCGTCAGTCTCTTGTGCGAGATCAAGGGCTATGTCGGATAAGTCAGAGTGCGACGTATTGCGCCACCCTCGAAACTTTGCAACAGACTTCAGATAGTGGGCAACAGCGCCCCACGCCTTCTCAGAAGCCTGCGGTAGATCCCCCGCCTCGAATTCCTCCTCTGCGTGTCTGAGGAAGCGCTCGGCGGTCTCGATGTGGTTCTCGATTTCAGCCTGAGTCATTGCTGATGTTGGGCTACCCCACAGTGCCTTCGAGGCTGACGCGGAGGAGCTGGCTGGCCTCGGCGGCGAACTCGAAGGGGAGTTCCTTGAAGATGCCGCGGCAGAAGCCGTTGATGACCATGTAGTTGGCCTCTTCCTGGTCTATGCCTCGCTGCTGGAGGTAGAAGAGCTGGTCGTCGTTGACCTTGGACGTGGTGGCCTCGTGGCCCATCTGTGCCGTGGGGTTCCTGACCTCGATGTACGGAACGGTGTGGGCGCCGCATTCGTCGCCGATCAGCAGGCTGTCGCACTGCGTGAAGTTTCTAGCGCCGGACGCTGAAGGCATGATCCGGACCATCCCGCGGTAGGTGTTCTGCGCCTTGCCGGCGCTGATCCCCTTGGCGACGATCGTGCTCTTGGTGTTCTTGCCCATGTGGATCATCTTGGTGCCGGTGTCGGCCTGCTGGTAGTTGTTCACCAGCGCCACCGAGTAGAACTCGCCGACTGAGTCATCGCCCTGAAGTATCACGCTTGGGTACTTCCAGGTGACCGCCGAACCGGTCTCGACCTGCGTCCAACTGATCTTGGAGTTGCGACCGCGGCAGGCGCCACGCTTGGTGACGAAGTTGAACACTCCGCCGTTGCCCTCTTTGTCGCCCGGATACCAGTTCTGAAGCGTCGAGTACTTTATCTCGGCGTCTTCAAGCGCGACGAGCTCGACCACCGCGGCGTGAAGCTGGTGGGTCTTGCGGATCGGAGCCGTGCAGCCCTCAAGGTAGCTGACGTAGCTGCCCTTGTCGGCGATTATCAGTGTGCGCTCAAACTGGCCGGAGTCGAGCTCGTTGATCCTGAAGTAGGTCATCAGCTCGATGGGGCAGCGGACTCCGGGAGGCACGTAGCAGAACGATCCGTCGCTGAATACTGCCGAGTTGAGAGTCGCGTAGAAGTTGTCGGTGTATGGAACTACGGAGCCAAGGTACTTCTGTACCAGTTCGGGGTGCTTCTGGACCGCCTCGGAGATCGGACAGAATATGACGCCCGCGTCTTCGAGCATCTTCTGGTAGGTCGTGGCGACGGATACGCTGTCGAGCACGGCGTCGACCGCCACACCGCTTAGCTTCTTCTGCTCCTCCAATGGGATTCCGAGCTTGTCGAACGCTTCCAGGATCTCCGGATCGACATCGTCGAGGCTCTTGGGGCCGTCTTCCTGGGACTTGGGGGCGGCGTAGTAGACGATGTCCTGGAAGTCGATCTCGGGGTACGTGACGTTCGCCCAGGTGGGCTCCTCGAGGTCGAGCCGTTCCCAGTGCCGAAAGGCCTTGAGACGCCACTCCAGCATCCACTCAGGCTCGTTCTTCTTGTGTGAAATGAACCTTACCGTGTCCTCGGACAGACCCTTGGGGGCTCTCTCCGACTCGTAATCGAATTCGAAACCCCACTTGTACTGGGATTCCTCTATTCCGGTCTCCCTTGAGATGACCTTTTGAGTGGTCATGGAAGCGTCTCTCCTGTTTGTTGATCTATGTGGTCAAGAATACCGACCTTAAGTATAACTAGGGTATTTCATGCTGGTCAAATTGATTTCGAGGAGGCAGAGAAGTCTCGAAGCCACGATGAATATTCACATTTGCGGTACTGTAAGGGGTTTACTTCTGGGTGTAAGGCGTGCCCTGTTCACTTGCTACGAACAGTACTTAGGACTAATATGAACCGCAGTATTATGCCAAGAGCCAGAAACGAATTTACAAGTGTATCCAGGCTAACTGCTGAGGCGTTTGGCGAGCCGGGCCAGCGCACCTTCAGAATCCAGGTGGACAGCGCCAGCAGCTCCGCATCGATATGGATCGAGAAGGAGCAGCTCTTCCAACTCGCCCTGGCGATCCAGCAGATGATGGCGACGCTAACTGAGGAGCAGACTCCATCCGGAAGCCCACCGGCGGATCGTGAGGCGCCTGGCCTCACTAGCCTGGACTTCAAGGTTATGAAGCTGGTGCTGGGCCATGATGCTGGCCGAGGACTCTTCATCATCGACGCACACGATGCGGAGGACGAAGAGCGTGCGACGGTCCGGGTCTGGGCGGACAAGCAGCAGATCAGCGGCTTTTCCGAAGAGGCCCTGAGGGTATGCGCTGCCGGCAGGCCGCTGTGTCCGCTGTGCGGCAGAGCCATCGACCCTGAAGGTCATCGGTGCGCACGAGTGAACGGTCACGCGAAGCTGACTCCTGAGGACCTGGCAGATCCGGAGTGACTCACTCCGAATTCTGACAGCCGATACGCTCAGTATGGCCCGCCGCAATCGACAGTCTTACCGTGTCGTCTTTCCCGTTCCAGAGGATGCGACCCACGTTGATATGGACGAAGAAGAAGCACGGCCGCTTCTCGAGTCCGGCGAGATCACCGGAGGGCACAGGATGCCCTGGGGATCCAACTACACATTCCTGGTGTGGATCGACGCGGGACCAGGAAAGTATCTTCGCGCGATCTACAAGCCTCGAGACGGGGAGCGTCCACTGTGGGACTTCCCCACCGGAACCCTCTACCAGCGCGAGCGTGCCGCGTTCCTTCTGAGCAGGCTCCTGGGATGGCCGAATATACCGCTCACGCTGCTGAGGGAAGGGCCCTACGGCATTGGAATGGTACAGCACTACGTCGAAAGCGACCCCGACGTGACGTACTTTGACATCGTGAAGCAGGCCTCCAGCCAAGAGGAGCTGTGCAAGATCATGGTGTTCGACCTGATCGCCAATAACGCCGACCGTAAGGGCGGCCACTGCCTCGTCGGTACCGATGAACGCATCTGGAGCATCGACCACGGACTCACGTTTCATCCAAGCTTCAAGCTACGCACCGTGATGATGGAGTTCTGGGGTCGAGAGGTGCCCAAGGAACTGGTTGCCGATCTGGGTAGACTGCATCGCAAACTCGACAGCCGCTCGGACGACACATCCGAACTGAGAGATACGCTCAGGGGCCCCGAACTGAAGGCTCTCACCAAGCGATTGCGGTTCATGCTCAGCAACCCGGTGATCCCGAAGCTCGATCCCAACTACAACATCCCCTGGCCGTTCGTGTAGGGCAGCTTAAAGCTGCACATAAGTAGGCGAAGATTCAGTTGAAGCTAACCTGACAGTGGCACGAACGTATCCCAGACCCGTTCTTCGACTCGACGCCACCTCTGGGGCCGCCCGCGCCGGCGTGCTCAAGACTGCACACGGAGACGTTCCAACGCCCCTCTTCATGCCAGTGGCTACGCAGGGATCGGTGAAGGCTGTTGATCCAGCAGACCTCAGGGACGTGGGGGCGAACATCGTCCTGGGGAACACGTACCATCTGTGCCTCAGGCCAGGGGTCGACCTGCTCGAAGAGTTAGGTGGGCTGCATACGTTCATGCGGTGGGACGGCCCAATCCTGACGGACAGCGGAGGTTTCCAAGGTTTCAGCCTGGAGCACCTGCGCAAGATTGAAACTGACGGAATACTCTTCAAGTCCCATATCGACGGGTCGCCACACAAGTTTACGCCTGAATCAACGATCAGGGCACAGGAACAGATCGGCGCCGACATCATCATGCCCCTCGACATGTGCGTACCGGCTGACGCCGACCGAGATGCTGTTGAGAAGGCGCTGGAACGCACCACGGAGTGGGAGACGCGCTGCCGTGAGGCCCATGTTCGTGAAGACCAGCTACTGTTCGGCATAGTCCAAGGGGGTATGTTCGAGGACCTGAGGGAGCGATCGGTTAACGAGATTGTGTCGCTGGACTTTCCCGGATACGCGATCGGCGGCCTTAGCGTGGGCGAGACAAAGTCCGAGATGTATGGGATGACAGAGCTGACAACGGCCATGCTTCCCGCCGACTCTCCGAGATACCTGATGGGGGTCGGCTCGCCTGAGGACCTGGTCGAGAGCGTCGCCCGCGGCATCGACATGTTCGACTGCGTACTGCCGACACGTATCGCGCGCAACGGTGCGCTGTTCTCCAGGGACGGACGGATCAACATTTACTCGGCCCCCCACCGCGCCCGTGACGAAGCCATGGAGCCCGGCTGCGACTGCTATAGCTGCGAGGCGTTTTCGGCCGCGTACGTGCACCACCTGTTCAAGGCAAAAGAGCTGCTGGGGTACCGCCTGGCGACGATTCATAACCTGCGCTTCATACTCAGACTGATGGAGGAGATGCGGGCGGCGATTGTCGCAGGTACGTTCGAGGAGTACAGACGAGCATTTCATGACAGGTTCAGGCCTCCCGACCAGAGAGTGCGCAGGGAACAGCGACAGAAGTGGCTGAGCGCCCAGGGAAGACCGGGCGCCTAGTACCGTTCTCAGGCCGTTTTGGCAGACCGACTTGGCTGGCGCACCGTCCTTCGACAGGCTCAGGACGAACGAATGCGGGCGAGACGCCCGCGCTCCCAAGTGTGTACCTACCAAGCTCACGAACGATCATATATGCCAGAATCTAGTTGAAGCGGTACCAGCGCAACAGGGGACGTTAGCGAATGTGCGGACGATTTGTACTAGTCGACTGGTACGGGGTCGAGCAGCGGTTCGACCTTCCTGAGGCCGACCTTCGTCATATATCGGAGAGATACTCTGAATTGGGAGAGTCCCCATATCCGAGATACAACATCGCTCCGACACAGGAGGTGCTCGCAGTCAGGAACGACGGCGACAGGAACCGCGCTGAGATGATGTGCTGGGGGCTGGTGCCGTCGTGGGCGAAGGACCCGAAGATCGGCAACCGCATGATAAACGCCCGCGCCGAAACGCTCACCGAAAGGCCCAGCTTCCGGACGGCGTACAGGAGAAGGAGATGCCTGATCGTGGCCGACAGCTTCTACGAGTGGAAGCGCGAGGACGGGACACGAACTCCGATGCGAATCATGCTGGAGTCGGAAGAGCCGTTCGCGTTCGCCGGTCTCTGGGAGTCGTGGAAGCGCCCGGACGATAGCTGGATGCTGTCGTGCACTGTTATCACGACGGCAGCCAACGAACTGGTGTCAGGGATCCACGACAGGATGCCCGTGATACTGGACCCTGACGTAGAGTCGGTCTGGCTGGACCCTGATGTTGACGATACGTCGGTGCTGTCGGACCTGCTTGTACCCTACCCGACTGAGCTGATGACGGCCTATGAGGTGTCGAGGATCGTCAACTCGGCGGCCAACGACGTTCCGGAGTGCATTGCGCCGATCGGGCGGCTACTGTAGGGGGAGCTATCCGAGGGTGCGCCCGCTGACCGCCCTTCGACAGGCTCAGGACGAACGATTGCGACTATCGTAGCCGGCGAACCATCCGCAGGCTGCCCGAGACTGTGTCAGTTTGGTAGGCGGTGTTTTCACCCTCACCCTAACCCTCTCCCTGAGGGAGAGGGAATCCTAGATTCCCTAGAGTGCCACCTACCAGACTGACACAGCTTCAGGCTGCCTCTTCGACAGGCTCAGGACGAACGATTGCGGCTACCCTAGTAGAAGGTGCAGCCGATTCCCCTGTAGCCGATGGTGACCTCGCCATCCTCGACGTACACGGGGGTGATCTTTTCGCCGCCGGTCAACTCCTCGACCTCGGGCCAGCGCTCGGGATGGTCTCCAAGGTCGACTTCTTCGTAGGTCTTGCCCTGCTCGTCGAGTTCCATCTTGACGGAGACGCAGATCGTGCACTCGGGATGGGTGTAGATTACCGCGCTACTTGCCACAGTTCGCCTCTAGCCGTAGCAGCCGATGCCGTTGAAGCCGATGGTGATCTCATCACCGTCGATCATCACGGGGCTGATGCGCTGTCCGTCGGTGTGGGGCAGCACTTCGGGCCAGCGCTCAGGATGCAGCGACAGGTTCACCTCTTCGTACTCGATACCGTCCCGGTCGAGCTGCTCCTTGAGCATATCGGTGTAGCCGCATCCCAGGGTGGAATACACTGTGACTGTCTTGCTTGCTGTGCTCATTGATTCTCCTAGATAGACTTGCAGGTAACTTGCGACTCCCCCTCATCCTAGCCTTCTCCCCAAGGAGAAGGGACTCAGGATGGACGTTCCCGTCGTTCGATTTCGCGCTCTTCGGCCTTGTGTCGTAACACCCTGCCCTTGTCTGGGTGCGGGTCTTTCACCTCGCCGTACATCGCCCTGCCCTCGTGGTCCTCAGGCAGGTATTCGGTGATGGGCAGTCCCTCTTCGTCGACGAATAGCAGGCAGTGGCAGTACTTGTAGATCTGCATGTCGTCGCACGCGCAGATCCACGTGCGGTGCTTGACCTCTTCCTGCTTGTCAGGGTAGAACCTGCAAGGGCAGAGGGGCCGACCAGTCTCGTCTATGTTCTGGGCCAGGCCCAGAATCACGGCCTCGGTGACGCCTTCTCCGGGATGAACATAGGTGCCGGACTTCTCCGTGAACTTCTCCACGAAGACCCGCATTCGCTGCATAGCCTTTTCACTTGGTTGTTCTGCCACGGTTTCCTCCTCGATCGTTGGATATGTGGGGGGCTGGCAGTGTGACCAACCTGCCGTCGCGTCTCTACGTTAATTATAGTCCAATCGGGTGTCAAACTTCAGGACACCCAAATGTATGGAGCATGTGTCAATTTGGTAGGCAGTGTTTTCACCCTCACCCCAACCCTCTCCCTGAGGGAGAGGGGGTCTTTGAAAGTCTCTCGAATGTATGCGAGACGAGGATTACTGCTGCTGCATGAACCGGCGGAAGACCTCTTCTTCGGAGAGAGCCTCTGAGTGGAACCACGCGTCGTCGATGGACTTGTGAAGCTGGTCCAGCAGTATGAGCATATCAGTCATGAGCGACGCGACCTCTTCGGCGCTGGCGGGCGAGCTGTCGAGGTCATCGAGTGTACTGATTGCGCTGCCGATGTTCCTGATCACCTCGACCGGGGCGACGTGAGTGGCGTTATACCTGGCGGCTGTGAGGCAGCCGCGCAGGGAGGAACCACTATCGCGAGTGAGCAGAGCGTCAAGTGGTGACTCGCCCAACTCCAGCGACACTCCCCGAACGGATGCAGCCATCCGCGCGACCTCGTCGAGCCCAGGAGATGTCTCGGAGTCGCCCCCCTCCTGCTCAGCAGCCCACTTGAGCACACGCGCGACGGTTTCCGCGCGCTCGATCCAGCGGCCGAGCCAGACGAGATTGTAGACTCGTGAGTCCGTCAGCCATCGGTCTGTTCCCAATGTAACTGTCCTGGGGTCCATTTGATTGTTACCTCTCAATGTAGTCATGCGGTGTTTACAACGTAAGCCTCATCCAACATCTGGAGAGCTACGTCAAGGCCCGCTTCCATCTCGTCGAATCGTACGGACGCTATGGCGGCGTGTTCGATTGCGCCTCCTTTGGACAGGAACGAACCCTTCACTGGAGAAACGTCCGTATAGTCTCGTCCCACGGACAGTTTCACATAGTCACGTGCCGGTGGAGCAATCACGCCCCTGGTCGGGTCCGCGCCGATCCAGCCGTGCATGGGGTGCATGAATTCAACCCACGAGTGAGTCTCCCCGGTCTGACCTGTGAGCAGCCCGCTAACGTAGCGGCATGGGATGTCCAGGGCACGCAGCATCGCCAGTGCCAGGTGAGTCTTGTCCTGGCAGACGCCTTCCATGGCGTTGAGCACCTGATCAGCGGTCGTGGCGACGTCGGTAGTGCCCCTCCTGTACTCGATTTCCGTGAATACCCAGCCGTTAATCTCTTGGATCACGCGCATCATGGAATCAGAGCCTGATGCAATCCTGAATGCGAGCGTCGCAACGACGTCGGGGTCTACTAGGGGTGATGGAAGAAGGTACTCCAACGCTCCCGGCTGGCCCCTTGCATCATCGATGTGCATGTCCTCAAGGGCCGGCGACTCGGTCGATAGGCTCACCTGGCCCGCGGTCGCTATGACGAGCGTGTCGTGGTGCTCGACAATCCTGATCCTGTGTACGCGGTTGCCGAACCGGTCGCTGTACTCGACTCCCATGCCACCGGGGATGGTCCAGAGCTCCGTCTGCAGCGGATTCTGACCCTCTCCCTCCCGTGGGAACAGCCTGATCTGGTTGTCGTTGTGAAGGACCGGACCGGAGTAGCCGTAGCGAGCGGCGTATATGTAAGAGACGGTGAGGGGCTGACGGGCTATCTCACCACCCAGGTCGGTTTGCATAGGCCACCCGAAGAGTTGTTGGTAATCCGTCCTCCTGGAAGGGCCACTCGGGTCAGGCCTCCGGGGAAGACTGTCACCTTACCATTTCCGTCCTGGATCGCAAATACGCGAAGGTCTATGTGCCTTGGTTCCAGTGCGCCAGTCGCGTCATTGAAGACTATGTGCGTGGAAAAGTCCAGCGTTTCCTGAGCGATGTACGCGTCGGGGTCTTCGAGTATTCCCTGGGCTACCTGTGCCCGCCGGTCGGCATCGAGGTCCGGCATCACGTACACTCCGGTCCCGCCGTACCCCTGTCTGACTTTGACTACCAGGTCGTCGAGGTTTTCCATGACGAAGCGCCGGGATTCCGGGTCCTGCATACTGTAGCCGGGGGCCTGGCTGAGCATCGGCGTTTCACCCAGGTACTTCTCGATCATCTCGGGTACCCACATGAAGACCAGTTTGTCGTCTGCGGCACCCGCGCCCAGTCCATTTACCAAGGCAACTTTTCCATCGAGGTAAGCGTCGCGCAGCCCTGGAACGAATATCTCAAGATCCTCAACGCGCCGGTAGATGACATCTACAGGTATGTCACCATCGATAGTGCGGGTGTAGACACGCCCATCGAACCCTACATAAAGGTCCGTACCCTCCACGAGAGGAATTCCCAGGACTTCGGAGAGGTAGCGGTGTTCGAAGAAGGCCGAACCATACCTGCCGTCGGTGAGCAGCACGCACATGGGCGAGTCGGTATCGCACAACGAACGGAACATGCTCAAGTATGCGTCCCTGATATCGTACTTTTCGACTTCGTAGCCACTCGCGAATTCAGGGAAGATCGTCGATACCATCTCCACGGTCTTGAGCTGATAACAGATGCCTGAAGGGATCCTGAGGTTGTCCTCCAGCACGTAGTACTCGCCGTCCCCCATATGGACCAGGTCCACGCCATATATATGGATAAACAGGTCCTTCGGCGGTTTGAATCCCTGCACCTCCGGGTAGAAGTACTGAGAAGTGAACACGACATCGGGCGGGATGATGTCCTGACCGTCGTTGTAGAGATCGAACAGGAACCCGTTTAGCGCCCTGATTCGCTGCGAAACGCCGGCCTCGATGACCTCCCAGTGGTCCATCGGAATTATGCGGGGTATCCAGTCGGCAGGTGTGAGGCGGAACTGCTTGGGATCGAGGTAGAACGTGAAGGCGTCGTGGTGAACTTGACGTTGAGCGGAGCGCCACCGCTCTACAAGCCCTTCCGCACCGAGATCATCCAATACCCCCGCCATATAAGCGTAGTGCTCTCTTAGACGTCCGTCCGGATACTGCCACTCGCTGTAAACAGTCGACTCTTGCGTCACGTCGGAAATGGTCATGAAGAGTCCTTCGGTCAACTGAAAAACACAGGGGGCAGCTTTGATTCTAGCAATCTGGGCACACTGGCTTCCAATGCAGAAGGCCAATGCAATGCAGGAGAGAGGCCATGAAATCTATCTGATATGTGGTCGCACTCGCTAACTTGCAAATGCCCGAGCAGTCTCCCGCGGAGTATTGACACGGCTCCCTGCTTGACGTATATTCATCCATCGTTCTATTTATTGACTTAAGGTATCAATTAGAGTCATTAACCGGATAGATTCAGGCATAAAATACTGATACAATCTCTCTCCAAATGCCAGACGCGTTACCCTCCGCTATGTGAGGATCCGAGGAGATAGGATTGCAATGAACACCCCGCTCTATAGAGTGATACTAATTATCAGCACACTAGTCGCGACTGCACTCTTGGTCGCATGTAGTGACGACACTTCTCCGCCGGAGTCTGCTGCCAGTCCATCTCCTCCAACAATGGCTCCATCAGTGCAGCAGGCTCCGGCTTCTCCAACCACAGCTCCGGCGGCCCAGCAGGCTCCGTCGGCTGCCCCGACCACAGCCCCGGCTGCTCCACAGGCACCCGCGCCTGCTCCGACCACTGCTCCTGCGGCGATGGTCAGTCCACCCGCAATGGAGCCGCTTAATGTAGTCACCACCAGCAACATCGTGGCGGACTGGGTGAGGCGAGTCGGCGGCGAGCGCGTTGACGTATTCTCTCTGCTTCCGCCAAACGCGGACCCGCACACATTCCAGCCCGGCGCCCGCGACACGGCACGGGTTGCGGATGCCGACCTGATCCTGACAGTCGGACTCGGACTGGAGTCGAGCTGGCTGCATGAACTGATCGAGAACGCCGCGCGAGACCACGAGGTTATCGTAGAGCTCGGAGAGTCGGTTGATCCCCTCGCCTTCATGGAGATGGGAGGTCACCACGGAGAAGAAGAGGAAGAAGAGGGTGAAGGTCATCACGACGAGGACGACGAGGATGAAGGCCATGCTGCCGCCCTCGGACGCCTGTTGGTAGGCGATGCCAGCGAGGCACACCTATCGGTCGTCGACATCGGGCACGATGAAGTGCACGTCGGTGAGTTCGCCATCGGGGCCCCTGTTGGCGGACTCTACGCCAGCCCGAGTCACCGTTTCGGCTTCGCGCTCGTGCGCGGCGAGGGCGACAACGACGACAGGGTGCACGTGTTCGACGGCGGCATCTATCTCGAGCCGCACGGCGACCATGAGGACCTGGTGACCGACGAAGTTGCCATGCTCTCCCTGGAGGCCAGCGACGAGCGACCGATCCACTTTGCCAACGGATATGGCTGGACGGCCATCTTCCACGACGGCACGGGACGTGTGGCGCTGTTCGAAGAACACGAGATGGAAGAGTTCGGCAACGAGTACAACATCGAATACCTGGAGTCGGGACCACAGCACGGAGCGGCGGTGCCCATGGGCAGTGACGTATTCGCAATAACAGTTGTCAATCCCGACTACCCTGACAAGACTCAAAGCACTCTTCCAATTGGAGTCGAGGTGGTCGACCTGGAAGGGAACGTCCTCTACGGAGACGCCTCGGAATCGTGCCCGGGAATGCATGGCGAAGCGCACAACCATGACGGGGCAGCGTTCGGATGCGTTGGCGGAGTACTATTCATCGAGTACCACGACGGTGAATTCGACCACTGGTTCATCGATAATCCTTCAGAAATGCGCGAAGAATCCCGTATTGGCTCAGTGTGGGGTCACGAAAACTCGCCACACTTCTTCGGGAGCGCGTCCTATAGAGGCGATGACGGATTCGTAAACGACGGAATCTGGATGATCGACCCCGAGGGTCGCTCCATGGTGCAGGTGCTTGCCCCAGAAGACGGCAAGCAGAGCGCCGGAGCCGCGTTCAGCGCGGACGGCCACGAGTTCTTTGTCCTGAGCTACGACGGACTGCTCAACGTGATCGAAGGAGAAACGGGTGAGGTGGAGGACGTTTCCCATGATCCCCTGGTGGATCCCATAGAGCCAGATTCTCGACCGTCATTCGTGGTTGTCGGGGAGATGCTCTACCTGGCAGATCCGGCTTCCGGTCACGTCATCGAGTACAGCCTGGGCGAAATGGAGATAGAGCGCGAGTGGGAAGTTGATGGGGCTCCAAGCCGAATAGCGTTCCTTGGGCTTGCTGGCGTGGAGGCCGACGATCACCCCGAGGAGGGACACGACCACGGCCCGCTCGACCCTCACTTCTGGTTCGACCCGCATCGCGTGGAGCGCGCTGTGAACGACATCGCTGCAAGGTTGTCGGTGATGGACCCGGAGGGCAGCGACTTCTATCGCTCCAACGCCGCGGCGTACAGCGAGGAACTAGAAGAACTGGACCACTGGATCAAGGAGCAGGTAGCCCTGATACCTGAAGACAGGCGTCTGCTGGTCACCAGTCACGACAGCTTCCAGTACTTCGCAGTTACGTACGGATTTGAGGTCGTAGGGGCAGTATTCCCCGGCGGGACCACGGAGTCTGAGCCTTCAGCCCAGGAGATGGCAGAGCTGATACACGAGATCGAGGAGGCCGGCGCTCCAGCCGTCTTTACGGAGACCATCGTGTCCGATACGCTCGCGGCGCGCATCGCCGAAGAGGCCGACGCGTCGATCATCAACGGCCTGTACACAGGTTCACTCAGCGATTCAAGTGGCGAAGCTGGTACATATCTTGACCTCATGCGCTACAACACCTTGGAGATAGTCGCCGCGCTCAAGTAGTTAGCGGAGCCGCCTCCAGTAATCCTGCCACTGGGCAAACCGCGTAACTGACCTGAAAGAATTCAGCCCTCTCCTGTGATTGGAGAGGGCTGTTTTATTTGGGCAAATGGCATTCCCGACAGTGAAGGGTGAGAAAAGTCTGGAGCGGGAGAGGGGATTCGAACCCCCGACCCCTTCCTTGGCAAGGAAGTGCTCTACCACTGAGCTACTCCCGCTCGGACGTGTGATGAGGGGTCAGAAAATGGTGCCGAGGGTCAGAATCGAACTGACGACACCAGCATTTTCAGTGCTGTGCTCTACCAACTGAGCTACCTCGGCTGATTGGCGTCGTTAATGGTAGGGTTTGGCGGTTTTGAGTGTCAAGGTTGAGAAGTTGACAATGACCCACATGCCAACCCCTTCTACGAGGCAGCCGCCGTTACATCGTGGGGACGGTGTTGACCGAGTTGGGCAGGTTGGTGCTGCCCATGAGGTACTGGTCGATGCCGCGGGCGGCCTCTCGACCCTCGGCGAGCGCCCATACTACCAGCGACTGGCCTCGGGCCATGTCACCGGCGGCGAATACGCCAGGTACCGAGGTCATCTTGTCGGCGTCGGTGACGACGTTGCCTCGACCATCCAGGTCGACGCCTAGCTGATCTAGCATTCCGACCTTCTCTGGGTGGACAAAGCCCAGCGCGAGAAGGACCAGGTCAACATCAAGTTCAAACTCAGAGCCCTCGATCTCTATCATTGCGGGCCGACCGGTGTGGTCCGGCGGACCCCAGTCCAGACGGACCGCGTGCATCTTCTGGACAGTACCATTTGAGCCTGAGAAGCCCTTGGTGAGAATGTTGTAGTCGCGGACTGCGCCCTCCTCATGCGAAGACGAGGTCCTGAGAATCACTGGCCACTGCGGCCAGGGATTGTCATCGCGACGGACCACTGGCGGCTCGGGCAGAAGCTCGAATTGGTATACGACCTCGGCGCCCTGCCTGTGCGCGGTGCCGACGCAGTCGGAACCAGTGTCGCCTCCGCCAAGGACCAGCACACGTTTGCCCTCGGCGACTATGCGCTCAGAGGAGTTGACCATCTGGCCCTCGTTGATGCGGTTCTGCTGAGTGAGGTACGCCATGGCCAGGTGGACGCCATCGAGCTCACGCCCTGGTATCGGCAGGTCGCGGGCTATCGTCGATCCTCCGGTCAGACAGATGGCGTCGAACTCGGAGCGGAGATCGACGGCTGGCACGTCCTGTCCAACGTAGACACCTGTCCTGAAAGTGACCCCCTCTGCCGTCATCTGGTCCACCCGGCGCTGGACAACTCTCTTCTCCAGCTTGAACTCCGGGATGCCAAGTCGCAACAGCCCGCCGACGTACTCGTTACGTTCGAATACGGTCACCCTGTGACCGACTCGGTTGAGCTGCATTGCGGCAGCCAGGCCCGCGGGGCCGGAGCCGATCACAGCCACGCTCTTTCCGGTACGAACCTCGGGGGGCTCGGGTACTATCCATCCTTCGCTCCAGCCCCTGTCCGCGATTGCCTTCTCGATGTACTCGATGGTTACAGGGTCGCTGTTAATGTTCAGGACACAAGAACCCTCGCAGGGAGCCGGGCAGATTCGGCCGGTGAATTCAGGGAAGTTGTTGGTGGAGTGAAGCTCGTGAAGGGCCTCGCGCCACTTGCCTCGATATACGAGGTCGTTGAAGTCTGGGATGATGTTGCCCAGCGGGCATCCGCCCATGCAGAACGGCACCGAGCAGTTCATGCACCGTCCGCCCTGTTCCCGGGCTTCCTTTTCTGACCATTCGTTATAGAACTCGAGCCAGTGCTGAGTCCGTTCTGAAGGGTCCTGAGTGGGTGGCGTGCTGCGCGCCCACTCCATGAATCCTGTCGGTTTTCCCATTCCCGTTTTTTCCTAGGTCGCCGGTGAAGTCAGCACCGGCAGCGTGTCGTTTCTCTAGTCGCCTGCCGGTACCGCCGTCTCCTGGCTCTTCTCGGCGCGCTCGGCAAGCACTCTCTTGTAGTCAATGGGCATAATTTTGATGAAGCGCGGAAGCATATCATCCCAGTTGTCCAACACACGCCGGGCGTTGGCGCTGCCAGTGTATGCGAGATGGTCTTCGATCAGCCTTCTGACAGCGGCGATGTCCGCGCCCTCTTCGAGGTCTTCCAGGTAGACCATTTCGGTGTTGCACAGATCCCTGAAGTTGCCCTGCTCGTCCAGGACATACGCTTCCCCTCCGCTCATGCCGGCCGCGAAGTTACGGCCAGTTGGGCCGAGCACCACGACACGTCCGCGAGTCATGTACTCGCATCCGTGATCTCCGACGCCCTCAACCACAGCTTCGGCGCCCGAGTTGCGAACCGCGAACCGCTCGCCCGCAATCCCACGAATGAACGCCTGCCCGCCGGTCGCGCCGTAGAGGGCTACGTTCCCTATCAGGATGTTTTCCTCCGGCACAAACCGAGCGTTCTCTGGCGGCTTGATGGTTACGCGTCCGCCTGAGAGGCCTTTGCAGAAGTAGTCGTTCGAGTCTCCTTCGACGTGGAAGGTCACTCCCTTGGCGAGGAACGCGGCGAAGCTCTGTCCGACTGATCCGTCGAACCGGACGGTAATCGTGTCCTCAGGCAGCGCATCTTCGCTGTACCTGATAGCGATCTCGTAGCTTAGCGTGGTGCCCACGGTCCTGTTGGCGTTGGAGATAGGCATCTCCAACTCGATCGGGGTGCCGGACTCGATCGCGTCGCGGCACAGGTCTATGAGCCTGTTGTCTAGCGCCTCATCGAGACCATGATCCTGGACCTCGCAGCAGTAGGTGGCTATGTCGTCTGGCACATCGGGCATCTTCAGAAGCCGCGAGAAGTCGAGTCCCTTGGCCTTCCAGTGCTCGATGACCTCCACTGTGTCCAGGCAGTCCATGCGACCGACCATCTCGTTGATCGTTCGGAAGCCCATGTGGGCCATGATCTGCCTGAGCTCCTCGGCAACGAAGAAGAAGTAGTTGATAACGTGCTCAGGCTGTCCGGTGAACCTCTTGCGAAGCTCCGGGTCCTGCGTGGCAATCCCGACCGAGCAGGTGTTGAGGTGGCACTTGCGGAGCATGATGCAGCCCATCGCGATCAGCGGGGCCGTGGCCATACCAAACTCCTCCGCCCCGAGCAGGCACGCGATAGCCACGTCGCGGCCCGTCTTGATCTGCCCGTCAGTCTGGACGATTATCCGACCTCGAAGGTCGTTCTCGACGAGAACCTGCTGAGTCTCGGCAACGCCGAGCTCCCAGGGAAGGCCCGAGTACTTGATCGAAGCCTCGGGGGATGCGCCGGTACCGCCGCTGTCGCCGCTGATCAGGACCACGTCCCCGTGTCCCTTGGACACGCCTGCCGCGATGGTACCGACTCCGGCCTCAGCGACCAGCTTCACGTGTATCCTGGAGCTTGGGTTAGAGTTCTTCAGGTCGTGGATGAGCTGTCCGAGGTCCTCAATCGAGTAGATGTCGTGATGCGGCGGCGGTGAGATTAGCTCAACGCCTGGCGTCGAGTTGCGGACCCACCCGATGTACTCGTCCACCTTGTGGCCGGGAAGCTGTCCGCCCTCACCGGGCTTCGCGCCCTGAGCCATCTTGATCTGCAGGTCCTTGGCGTTGGCAAGGTAGTTGATGGTTACACCGAAACGCCCTGAGGCTACCTGCTTGATAGCGCTGTTGCGTTGATCACCATTGGGATCGGGCTTATAACGATTCCAGTCCTCGCCGCCCTCGCCGGTGTTGGAGCGGGCGTCGATGCGGTTCATGGCTATCGCAAGCGCCTCGTGGGCCTCCCTGCTTATGGAGCCCAGGGATATTGCCCCTGTCGCAAACCGCTTCACGATCTCGCTGGCAGGCTCTACCTCATCCAGTGACAGCGGCTCGTCGGCGAGCTTGAACTCGAGCAGTCCGCGTATGGTGCACATCTGCTGGGAGTAGTCGTTCGCCCAGTCCGCGAACTCCTGATACGTCGCCCAGTTGTTGGACTTGGCGGCGTACTGGAGCTTCGCGATAGTGGTGGGATTCCACATGTGGTATTCGCCGTCGCGTCTCCACTGGTAGAAGCCGCCGGCATCGAGCTGCATACTTCCGGGAGTTACCAGGTTGACGTAGGCGAAGGAGTGCCTTGCCCTCGACTCTTCCTCGATCTCTTCGATGCCTATCCCGCCGATACGGGATGGGGTCCAGGCGAAGTACTCGTCTATGAAGTCCTCGTCGAGTCCGACAGCCTCGAAAATCTGGGCGCCCCGGTAACTCTGAATCGTGGAGATGCCCATCTTGGCCATGATCTTGACGACGCCCTTATGGGCGGCCTTGATGAAGTTCTTCTCCGCAGTCTTGTAGTCGATAGTTGTGAGGAAGTAGTCCTCGCGGATCATGCTGTCCATGGACTCGAAGACCATGTATGGGTTGACCGCCCCGGCGCCGTAGCCCACAAGGAGGGCGAGGTGCGCGATGTCTCGCGGCTCACCGGATTCCACCACCAGCCCGCAACGGGTACGCGTACCTTCGCGGATCAGATGGTGATGTACACCCGCAGTGGCCAACAGGCTCGGGACGGGCGCGTGACCTGAGTCTACGCCGCGATCGGAGAGAATAAGAATCGAGTAGCCTTCGTCGATGGCCTGAGAAGCCTCGCGGCACAGCCTGTCCATGGCGCGCTTCAGTCCACCCCGGTCTTCGGGGTCGAACAGGGTAGAGATCGTCTTGGACCTGATGCCGTTGACGTCGATCTCCCGGATCTTTTCGAGATCTGAATTGGTGATAAAAGGCTCTTTGACGGTGAGCTGTCGACAGTGTTCAGGAGACTCGTGGAAGAGGTTTAACTCACGCCCGATCATGGCCCGGGTCGAAGTGACCAACTCCTCGCGTATTGAGTCCAACGGTGGGTTGGAAACCTGTGCAAATCGCTGCCTGAAATAGTGGAACAGCACTGGTGACTGCTCCGACATGACCGCCAGTGGGACGTCGGTCCCCATTGAACCGACAGGGTCGGCGCCTGTGAGAGCCATGGGTTCCAGGATCATGCGAAGGTCTTCGAGCGTGTAGCCAAAGGCCGCCTGCCTTCTCTCCAGAGTCTCGAAGTCGGTGCCATGTACGTTACTTGGCTCAGGCAGGTCATCGAGCGTGACCATGTTGTCGTCGAGCCACTCGCTATAGGGTCGCCTTGACGCCAGCTCAGCCTTTAGCTCGGAGTCCTGCACTATCTCGCCCCGCTCCGTATCGAGCATGAACATACGGCCCGGGTAGATGCGCTCCTTGTAGAGGACCTTTTCCACGGGCACGTCCAGCACGCCGGTCTCTGAACCCATCACCAGGATATCGTCTGCGGTGACCAGGTAGCGGCACGGTCGAAGGCCGTTGCGGTCGAGCACAGCGCAGATCTTCTCGCCGTCTGAGGCAATGACCAGCGCGGGACCGTCCCAAGGCTCCATCATCGCCGAGTGGTACTCGTAGAAGTCCATCTTGGTTTGGTCCATGGGAATGTGATCGCCCCACGCCTCAGGGATCAGCATCATCATCGAGTGTTCCAGGGACCGCCCAGATGCCAGCAGGGCCTCGAGGGCGTTGTCCAAGGTGGCGGTATCGCTCTGCAGCGGAGTGACGATCGGCGTGATCTTGCCGACGTCGTCACCGAGAATGTCGGACTCGAAGTTCTTTTCGCGGGCCGTCATCCAGTTGATGTTGCCCTGCAGCGTATTGATCTCGCCGTTATGGATTATGAACCTGTACGGGTGGGCCAGCTTCCACGAGCCCAGAGTGTTGGTGGAGAACCGCGAGTGCACCAGCGCAAAGGCCGTAATCATCTCCTCATCGTTGAGATCGTGGTAGAAGCCTCTGAGCTGGTGGGCCATGATCAGGCCCTTGTACACGATGGTCTTGGACGACAGGCTGCAAATATAGAAGTCGCTCTGTGCGGAGAGGTCCTCCCCAAGAATAGCCTTCTCAACCTGCTTGCGGATGACCAGCAGGCGAAGATCGAAGTCTCGTCCTGGATTAGTCGAGTCGCCACGTCCCACCAGGAACTGGCGTATGGTAGGCATGATGCGCGCCGACAGTGTGCCTATCTGGTCCGGCGAAACTGGAACGTCCCGCCAGCCGAGGAACCTCTGTCCCTCCTCTGCGACGATGCGCTCGATGGCTGACTCGCACTCCGCACGCTCATTGGCGTCCCGCGGAAGGAATGTCATGCCAATGCCGTAGTCACCTCTGTCCGGGACTACGATGCCTGCCTTCCCGAATGCCGAGACGATGAACTCATGCGGCATCTGGACCATAATGCCGGCGCCGTCACCGGTCTCGGGATCCGCGCCAGCAGCACCCCTGTGACCGAGATTTATCAGGACCTCCAGACCCTGCTCGATGACGCGATGGGACTTCTTGCCCTTGATGTTGGCAACGAGCCCGACTCCGCAGGCTTCGTGCTCAAATGCCGGGTTGTACAGTCCGTCAGTCGAAAGCCGGGGCGTATAGTCCTTGTTATAGCTGCTCATCGCAATCTACCTAGAAGTTCTGATGTGGGGCATGTTGGGGGCGATCCAAATGAGGCTTGATGGGGAGGCCGACCTCTACAGGTATCTATAGGGCCGGCAGGTATCGGGCAATCTCGTAGTCCGTCACCTGCGACCTGTATCGGTCCCAGTCGATCTTCTTGTTCTCTACGAAGCTCTTGAAAACCGAGTCGCCAAGAGCGTTTCTGACGAGCTCACTCTCTTCGGTTATCCTGAGCGCTTCCAGCAGGTTTGACGGGAGTGATTCGATGCCGTGAGCCTTTCGCTCGGCATCACTCATGTTGAACACGTCAGCGACCGTGGGATCCGGGAGCTCGTACTCCTTCTCGATTCCCTCAAGGCCCGCTGCCAACATGACGCTGAAAGCGAGGTAGGGATTGCAGGCCGGGTCGGGCGAGCGAAACTCCACGCGGCGGGACTCCTCTCGCCCCTGCTTGAAGCTGGGAACGCGGACCAGGTCCGCCCTGTTGACCGTCGCCCACGTGACGTGGACCGGAGCTTCGAAGTTGGGAACGAGCCTCTTGTAAGAGTTGACCCACTGGTTAGTGACGGCAGTGATCTCACGGGCGTGCTTCAGCAGCCCGGCGATAAAGTGCCTGCCAATGACCGACAGGCGCTCGGTGTCCTCGGCATCGTAGAACGCGTTGCGTCCACCCTCGAAGAGAGACTGGTGAATGTGCATTCCGCTGCCGTTGACGGTGGCTATCGGTTTGGGCATGAAGGTCGCATAGCAGTCGTGGCGCTGAGCGATCTCCTTGACGACCAGTTTGTAGGTCATAACAGTGTCGGCCATCGTCAACGCGTCGGTATGGCGAAGGTCGATTTCGTGCTGGCTTGGGGCCACCTCATGGTGGCTGGCCTCGACAGGGATGCCTAGCTCTTCGAGCATCAGGACCGTCTCACGGCGCATGTCGGTGCCGAGGTCGGTCGACCCCTGGTCGAAGTAGCCGCCGCCGTCCATGGGGGCAGGGTCGGAGTCGTTGTTGAAGTAGAAGTACTCGATCTCCGGGCCCACGTAGTAGGTGTATCCAATCCGGGCGGCACGCTCGATGTTCCGCCTTAGGACGAACCTGGGGTCGCCCTCGAAGGGTGTCTCGTCCGGCATGACGATGTCGCAAAACACGCGGGCAACGGCGTTTTCACGGGGTCGCCAAGGTAGAATGGCAAACGTGTTGGGATCGGGCAACGCGTAGAGGTCTTTCTCTTCGTGGCGGGCAAATCCCTCGATGGCAGAACCATCAAAGCCCATTCCCCTAGTCAGAGCGGATTCGAGCTCTTCGACAGTAATAGCGAAACCCTTGAGGTTCCCGAGAATATCGGTAAACCAGAGGCGGATGAACTTAACGTCGTTGTCCCTTGCCTCTTTGAGCGCATATTCAATTGCGAGATCGCGGTCTACCAATGGAAAGACTCAAAAGGTTGTGGTTGGAGCGGGGAGCACCCTTCGGATATTCGCAGATGGAGCCCGCATCTGGCGGGGGGCACACTTGCCACGGGGCACACTTCCACACCGAGGGAAATCATAGCAAAATCTAGCAGTTTGTGAAAGTTGTGTCAATCTCACCAGATTGACAGTAAACACTGCTGGTGATAGACTCCGACGATACAGTCAGCGTCGATAATTACGCAGGTGATCACATATTCTTGTGGTATAAGCACGTAAGTCAGATGGGTATGGGGGATTACCAATGAAACTGGCCCGTAACTGGAATAGGATTGTCTGGCCTGCCTTAGTGGTCCTTGCGACGTTGCTCATAGTGGCTGCCGTCGCGTGCGCGGCGGAAGAGGAAGAAGAGCCTCCGGCTCCGGCACCCGCTGCGCCGACAACAGCGCCCGCTCCAGCGGCTCCGGCACCCTCTGCGCCAACAGCAGCGCCCGCCCCTGCGGCCCCTGCTCAACCTACCGAGTCAATGGCGCAGACCGGGACGCTCAACGTCGCCATGATCAAAATTGGCGCACCCACTGGCTTGCCCGGGATGCAGACCGGCGGTGGACCTGAACAGACGCCTGAAAGAATCAGTCTCCAGGAAAAGCTCATCCAGCGGGAGCCTGACCTCAGCTACTCAAATATGCTGATGGAATCCTACAGCTTGTCAGACGATCTCAAAACTGTGCGGGTAGAACTAAAGCCAGGGGTCCAGTTCCACGACGACTGGGGTGAGGTTACAGCCGAAGACGTCAAGTGGAGTTACGGTGACGCCGCGCTCGAGAACCCCGAATCGATCCACGGCTCAGTTGGTTTCATCAACAACCACCTCGAGCCGCTGGTAGTCGTGGACACCTACACTGTGGACTTCCCAGTCGAGCAGTTCACAATCGAGTGGGAGCGCATCTATCTGGGCATCGTAAACATTGCCAGCAAGAAGAGAGTGGATGAAGTTGGCAGGGACGCCGCATTACAGGACGTAGTGGGCACGGGACCCTTTGAGATGGTGAGCTGGACAGCGGACAACGAGTACGTGGGCGAGGCTTTCCCGGACTATTGGGGAGACCAACCCTCATTCAACACCCTGCGTGTTCAGGAGGTCGGTGAGGCTTCCACACGCGTTGCCCAAATCAAGACCGGTGAGGTGGCGATAATCGAGTCGGTGCCCATCAGCTTCCTTGAGGATCTCAAGGAATCCGGGATCGAGCCCAATAACGCACACATTGGTGGAACTCAGCAGTTCGCGGGATTCGGTGGCAACTTCTGGCAGAAGAAGTACCACGACAGGGACGAAGATGTTCCTGCGCGTCCGGGATTCCTGCCTGACGACGACCATCCCTGGATTGGAAACCCTGACGACCCAGAGCGCCATGAGCGCGCCCGTAAGGTTCGCGAGGCGCTGGCCCTAGCGATCGACCGCGACCTGATCAACGAGCAGGTCATGCTCGGCGTTGGTCGACCGGAGTACGTGCCATACTTCGTCAGCGTTCTGCCTGAGCATCCCGACAGCTGGATCATCCCATACGATCCAGACAAGGCAATGGCGCTGCTTGAAGAGGCAGGGTATGGGGACGGCTTCGAGATCCCCATCTTCGTCGCCCCTGACATTGGAGCGATAAACCAGGAGGTCTGGGAAGCGGTCGCAACCATGTGGGCCAACATCGGTCTAACCCCCAGAATAGACAGGACAGCTTACCAAGCGTTCCGACCCAAGTTGGTGGAACGCAAGCTGGAGTACCTCTACGCCTGGCTCGGCGGGAATGAGACCGCCACCATGGACCTGCCAAGATTCGCACTGGCTGAAGGCTCGACATGGAGCGAAGGCGACTGGAACTGGGGCATCGAGGTCAATGAGGCCTTTGATGCCATGGAGAAGGTCAATGACGCACCACGAGACAAGGCGGCCAGGATAAAGGCGAATATGGATATCGGTCAGTTCCTCTTCGACACGAAGCTGGGCATTGGTGTGGTCTTCTCGCCAGACCCGCTGTACTACGATCCCAACGTCGTCTCCAGCTGGGACCTCAAGCCCGGCAACCGACGCAACTTCGAGTCGATCATACTCAAGAAGTAACGTAGGCCAGGTACACAGCCCTTCTGAAATCAGGGAACCTCTCCCCCCATCTTGAGGGGAGAGGTTGTCCATTAGTGCGACAACCCGAAACTCCGTCAATCGCCAGGGAGACTTTTCGAGGTACTGCCTGAGTGATACCATCCCGCCTGTCCGCGAATTCACAAGAGTGAGGACCCAATACCGGCATGAGGCAATTTCTCGCTCGCCGACTGTTCTACTCACTGTGGACGATACTGCTGTCCACCGTCATAGTGTTCGCGCTGTCGCGTATGTCTGGTGATCCCAGGCTGTTGTATCTCACCGAGTACTCTCACTTCGAACCGGAGCGGTGGGAGGCGTGGGGCAAGGCGATGGGACTGGACAAGCCCCTGCCGCTCCAGTACCTCATCTGGCTGGGAAAGGCGGTAACCGGGGACTGGGGCGACTCGATTGTCAACGGCCGGCCGGCTTTTGAAGCCGTAATGGAGCGCGTGCCGGTTACCCTGCAGATGACCGCGGGCGGGTTCGTGTTCGCGATGGTCTTCGGTATCCCGCTGGGAATCGTGTCAGCCGTCTACAGGGGCTCGATATGGGACTACCTCGGGAGAACGTTCGCGATACTCGGGCAGTCGCTTCCCGCTTTCTGGCTGGCGATCGTGTTCATCCTGATCTTCTCCGTGCAGCTCGAATGGCTGCCCACTTCGGGACGGGGTACGTGGGCCCACTTCATCATGCCTTCGGTCATTCTAGGGTGGTTTGCCGCAGCGGGATTCCTGCGCCTGACGCGATCTTCGATGCTGTCAGTCCTGGACTCTGAGTTTGTGAAGTACGCTCGGGCGAAGGGCGTGGACAAGTTCACCATCATATGGAAACACGCCCTGAGGAACGCGATTATTGCACCACTGACATTCGGCGGACTGCTAATGGCGGGGTTCGCGACAGGCAGCGTGCTGACGGAGACGATCTTCGCGTGGCCTGGCATTGGCGTGCTCGCACTGAACGCCGTTTTCAACAACGACTTTCCGATTCTCGTGGGCGCAGTGCTTGTGTTCGCCGTCATATATGTTATTGCGGCTTTCGTGATAGACGTGCTGTACGCCGTCCTTGACCCTCGCATCAGGTATAGCTGAGCTCGATGGCTGAATCGGGACAGATCGAATTCCAGACCAAGAGCAGCTTCAGGGATGCGCTAGGCCACTTGAGGCGGTGGCCGATAATTCCGGTCGCAATCCTCTTCATCCTGGCATTTGCGGCAATTACTGCTCCGATACTCGCGCCGTACCACCCCGTGCGCGGCGATCTCAGATTGCGCAGTACACCGCCTTCCTGGCAGGAAGGTGGATCCGCGGACTATTTACTGGGTACCGATCAGCATGGCCGAGACATTCTCACACGCATGATGCACGGTGCGAGGGTATCGTTGACCTTCGCTGCACTGACCATGGCGATAGGTGTTGCGCTTGGAGCGCTGCTCGGAGCTATCTCAGGGTATTTGGGAGGCCACGTCGACGAGATCATAATGCGTCTGGTGGACCTGACGAACGCCCTGCCCTTCCTGCTGGCCGCGCTTGTGGTGGTCAGCGTGTTCGGGGCAAGCTTCAGGACCTTGCTTGTAATCCTCTCGCTGTTCGCTTGGGGTGGATATGCCCGGCAGGTGCGCGGCGAGGTGCTGCAACTGAAGGAGATGGACTACGTGGCCCTCGCGAAGGTCGCGGGGGCTTCTCCTTTGAGGATTGTCTGGCGTCACCTCCTTCCGGGAGTTACGAATACTCTGATCGTGGTGGCGACACTTGGGACGGGACAGATCATTCTTGCAGAGTCGACGCTCAGCTTCCTGGGAGTCGGCATTCCCCCTCCCAATCCCGCATGGGGCAGCATGGTCGCCGATGGTCGTAACTACATTGCTACGGCGTGGTGGATAGCGGTCATCCCAGGAGCTGGAATCGGCCTTACCGTTCTATCGCTTAACTTCCTGGGCGACTGGCTAAGGGACTACTTCGACCCGCGGCTGAGACAGATCTAGTCTCTGCAAATCAATAGGAACTTTTGGCAGATGAAAAGGGGCGACCCGTGGTGGGTCGCCCCTGTGGTTTGCCCGGATTCCAGTGGTTTGGCCTAGGCGTCGTAGTAGAGGAAGAACTCGTACGGGTGCGGGCGGAGCCGAATAGGGTCCACTTCCTCTGTGCGCTTGTAGTCCAGCCAAGTCTCGATCAGGTCGGACGTGAAGACGTCGCCCGCGAGCAGAAACTCGTAGTCTTCCTCGAGCGCGTTCAACGACTCTTCGAGACTGCCGGGGACCTGCTGCACGTTGGCAGCCTCTTCAGGCGACAGGTCGTAGAGGTCCACGTCCATAGGATCGCCTGGGTCGATCTGGTTGTTGATGCCGTCCAGTCCGGCCAGCAGCATCGCGCTGAAGGCGAGATAAGGGTTGGCCGTCGGGTCCGGGCAGCGGAACTCGACGCGCTTTGCGGGCGGCGTATCGAAGTACGCCGGGATGCGGCAGCAAGCGCTGCGATTGCGGGACGAGTATGCCAGGTTCACCGGAGCCTCGAAGCCCGGTACCAGCCTGCGATACGAGTTGGTGGTCGGGGCCGCGAACGCCAGGAGCGCCGGAGCGTGCTGGAGAATGCCACCGATGTAGAACTTCATCGTGTCGCTCATATTGGCGTAGCCGTCACCGTAGAAGATGTTGGTACCATCTTTCCAGATGCTCTGGTGGGTGTGCATGCCGGTGCCGTTGTCGTCGAACAGCGGCTTGGGCATGAACGTCGCGGTCTTGCCATGCTTGGCGGCGATGTTCTTGACCAGGTACTTGTAGATCATGATGTTGTCGGCAGTCTTTACGAGCGTGTCGTACACGATGTCGATCTCGCCCTGTCCGGCGGTGGCGACCTCGTGGTGCTGCTTCTCGATCTTCATGCCCCACTTCTGCATCTCAATGATCATCTCGGAGCGGATGTCGCTCTGAGAGTCAACAGGAGGCGCCGGGAAGTAGCCGCCCTTGTGGCGCGGCCTGTAGCCCTGGCTGCGAGTCTTGCCGTCGAGCATGTACTCATTGCCAGCGTTCCAGATGCCCTCATCCGAGTCCACCCTGTGGTGGGACGAGTTGGCATCCTGGCCGAAGGTGGCGGAGTCGAAGATGAAGAATTCGGCCTCTGGGCCCCAGTAGCTGGTATCGCCGATGCCGGTAGTGCCAAGGTGTGCCTCAGCCTTCTGGGCGATATTCCTGGGGTCGCGGGTGTAGTCGCCGCCCGTCAGAGGATCGCGGATGTTGCACAGCAGGCTCAGCGTCTTGATGCCGTAAACCGGGTCCAGGTTGGCCGTGCTGGCGTCCGGGACCAGGAGCATGTCGCTCTCGTCGATGGTCTGGAAGCCGCGAATGCTGGACCCGTCAAAGCCCGTTCCTTCCGCGAATAGCTCCTCGGTTACCTCGCTGGGTGGTACGCCGACGTGCTGCAAGGTACCCGGCACGTCAGTGAACTTGAGATCGATGATCTCCACTCCCTCATCACTGATGAGTCTAATGACTTCTTCCGGTGTCATATCTCCACTCCTTACCTTTTCACTGTCCTCCCCGGAGTCAACCGGTTCGGGGGCCTGGACTTGCTCTCGTGTGAACCCCTCATAAACTAAAAGGGCCTGACCGGTAATCGGTCAGGCACCATTCTAGCAAAGGGGTTTTTGGTCTGACGATACCGCCGAAAAGTTGGGTTCGCCCACCCCATCGGCGATCCGACCCCGTACCGTAGTACGGGACAGGGCTTGTCGTTACTCTCTGTTCTTGCGCAGCTTGCTGGGAAGGACTACCCACAGGCTGAAGAGCCCTATGAAAGCTACGCCGCCGAGTATTGCTTCGAGACCCATTTCTTATTGCTGCTCCTGGTTGTTGGTATGGTCGCCGGTTCCGCCCGGCTCCCTTGCTTGTTCGATGTTTCACATTATTCCAGTGCCGTGTTTCGCGGATGTTTCGCAGATGTTAACTTTGTGTTACATGTCACAAAGTCCGGGAATTCGCACATCGACCTACTAAAAGTGGCAAAAGAAGAGGTCCCGTCCGCCCAAGCCCCCTCGGAGCGGCCGGGACCTACTGACTAAAGGAAGTTATTCTTTCTTAGAGGCCATCCCCACCCCTGGATTCCCGCTTTCGCGGGAATGACGAGTGGGCTGGAATCCCTGTCATGTTCATCCGGACTTAGTACTAGCCTGCAAGCTCCGGGTATGCAGTTGCGCCGTGCTCGGGCTCGTCCAGTCCACTCTCCTCCTCTTCTTCGGAGGCCCTGAGACCCATGGTGAGGTCGATGACCTTGAAGAGAATGAGCCCAATTCCGAGACCCCAGGCCAGGGCCACGATGATTCCGACGATCTGCGGACCAAGCTGACCGGCGTTGCCGGCGATCAGGCCTTCGACGCCATTGTGACCGGACGCGAAGATGCCTACTGCAAGCACACCCCAGGCGCCGCAAATGCCGTGAACCGCAACTGCGCCGACAGGGTCGTCGGCCTTGACGATGTTCTTGATGAACGCGACGCCCGCGATCATGAGGCCACCGGCTACCAGTCCGATAACCACAGAGGCCCATGTGTCCACGTATGCACAGCCGGCCGTTATTCCTACGAGTCCGGCCAGCGCGCCGTTGCACGCCATCTCGATGTCAGCCTTGCCCGTGCGCACCATCGTGACGTAGATGGCAGCGGTGGCACCCGCTGCGCCCGCCAGCAGCGTGTTGACGGCGTTCAGGCCGAGGCTGCCGGAGTTTACGTTGAATCCGAACCAACCGAAGAACAGAATGAACGTGCCGATAACCACGTAGGGCATGTTGTGCCCCTTCAGGTCGGCGCCCTCGCGGAATCCCTTCCTGGGGCCGACGATGATCGCACCGGCCAGGGCGAGGAATCCACCGATCATGTGGACGACTGCCGAACCGGCGTAGTCGGCCATGCCCATAGCGGCGAGCCATCCATCGTCGCTCCATGCCCAGTGGCCATAGATCGGATAGACGACTGCACCAACGATGAAGCTGTATGCGAAGTAGGCATTAACCTTGGTACGCTCGGCCATCGCTCCCGCGATGATCGTTGCGGCAGTTCCGGCGAATACCATCTGGAAGAACCAGCCTACGAGCTGTGAGTCATCGAAGTTGACCAGGAAGAAGCCCTCGAGGCCGATGATCCCGGACGCGGCGCCTCCACCCATCATCAGGGCGAATCCAAACGCCCAGAATCCGAGAGACGCGATGCAGAAGTCCAGGAACGACTTCGTCATGTAGTTGATAGTGTTCTTGGAGCGAATCAGTCCCGCTCCAAGGAACGCGAATCCGGCCTGCATAAAGAAGACCAGCGCAGCGGCGACGACCGTAATCAGGTTTTCAACCTTCGAATCGACGTCGTCTATGCTCATGTCCTGCGCATAGGCTGTTCCTATCGTGCCGAGGAATATGCCCACCCCCAGCAACGCCAGCATTACAAGCCGGAGCTTAAACGGCGTTAAACCTAAAACCCCTGTGTTGAACAATTCTTTTACCTCCTCAGGAAGACGGGGGCCAATAACCTTCAGCAAGAGAGCGTAGGGGAAGGTTGTTTCCAACTCTTTTCTCTGATGTAACATTTTTGTTGCGTTACTGTTGCAGAAGTGTTAACTGCGTCCGTGCGGGCATGATGTGCATGGAACTCACGCCGAGCATGTTGGAGGTGTATACCGAGGTTTTGTGAAAGCCGCTGGATTGCCGGAAGGCCCGCAGCCACATGTGGGTACCAGAATGCGGAGACTTTCGCGTAACTTCGTCACTCTGGCGAAATCTGGAATCCAGATGTGCAAAGGAAGACCTTTTCACCCTCACCCCAACCCTCTCCCTGAGGGAGAGGGGGGTCATGCCGGGGTCTCGCCTGCGCTGGAATGGCGGGGTCGGGGACTAGGAGTCTGGCTCGTCGAAGACGACTATCCCAAAACCGTCGAACACCAGCGTATTGACCTGAGACGGCAGCATAACCGCTCCCTTCAGGCTGGCCCGTACGAGGTGCGAGCCGGATATCACAGCCCCCCTGAGGTCTGCGCCGTCGAACTTCGTCTGCTCGTCGACGAATGCGCCAGCAAGATGGCAATCTACGAAGACGGCATCGGTGAAGTCGCAGCCCCCCAGGTCGGCCTCAGTGAAGTTGATCGACTCAAGCGTTTGACCCTTGAAGCTGTGGCCCCGGAGAGACGCCAAGCTGAAGTCCGTGCGCTCGATCTTCAGTCCGTCCAGTCTTGCGCTGGCCAGGTCCACGCCCCTGAGACGCGAGCCGGTCAGGTCAACCCCGAACAGGTTTGCCTCGAACAGGTCCGCTCCAGAGAGGTCTGAGTCGATGATCCTGGCCAGGTTCAGCTGCGCGCGCCTCAGCTTGGCCGACGTCAGGTTGCACTCCGTGATCTCTGCCTCGTGAACCTCGATGCGCTCAAGCACGGCACTCTCGGCGACGGAGTTGGCCAGCCGGAGCTCTGGGCAGACGAGGTTGGTGAGGTCCGCCCTGTTGAGTGTGCAACCGTCTATCGTGAGTGAGTCGGCCTCGATGTTCCGAAAGTCAGCGCCGTCGAAGTCGCACTCTTTGAACACTGCGTCGTCATCGAGCATGTCGTAGAAGGCGTCACCGTCTGAAATGGCAAGGTTCTCGTATGTAGTCATCGTCAGGCCGTCTTTAGGTGCAGTACGCACGAACCTCAGAGCTGCCAGCGCGTGGCATTCTTCGGGAAGTCGCTTTCGCTCCAGGCGAGCACTTTTGAGGTCTCCAGAGTGTACACATCTTCGAGTTCGTCTCCGAATGCCGGGCCTTGAGTTTCTGATTAGACCATAACCGCTAGCAAGAATATACTTGACCGGAGACCAAAAAACTGATAACTGATTGTTAGCACCAGTGGTACAATGTGGTGGTGGGCACCGAGACATAGGTCCAGGACAGGACGGCGATGGTCATCAAGAACTCCCTACACGAACTCGTCGAGGAACTACCTGAAGAGGAGCTGTCCACCGCTCTGAGGTTCCTTCAGTACCTCCGGGACATGGGCGGAGACCCATTCGTCGAGACTGTTATTCCTGATATAGACGAAGAGGATGAGCTGTCGCTTGAGGAGCTTCCACCTATCGAGGACCCAGAACAGTCGGTCGCCGATGCGTGGCAGAAGTATCTCGACAACAGGACCACGTCTGGACAGGCATTCTAGCCTTCGCATCAGGTGGGCTTGAGCCCATAGCCTACCAGCGCTGACCGCCTCTTCTTACTCCATCGCGGCGAGCTAGCTCTCCGACTTTCGGTCCCTGCTTCGCACTTCGAACCCAGGTACGCACTCGCGTTATCCTTGGTGCGTACCCTCCCCTATCCACTTGGAGAACTTGCCTTCATGCTGGTTGCCAGCTTTCACAATGTATCTTCACACTTCGGCTCGCAGATCGTCCTGGACGGAATCTCGTTCCAGATTGACGACTCCGAAAAGCTGGGGCTGATCGGAAGAAACGGATCTGGCAAGACCACGCTGCTCAATGTACTGACCGGAAGCGTTGAGCCGACATCAGGGTCGGTCGTCGTTCCCAGCGCGACGACGGTCGGATACGTTCCTCAGTACATCGATGCTCAGGACGACGTCACAGCGCTGGACTACCTGCTGGCGGACTACAACCGTGTCTCGGAGGAACTGCGCCGGGCGGAGCAGGCGCTGGAATCGGCGAATGAAGCGGGCACAAGGCGCGCACTGAACGTGTATCAGCGGGCTCGCGACGCCTACGACCGTATGGATGGCGAGCGCTTCGTCGACGCGGCAAGATCGATGCTGACGAGCATGGGGCTGGATGGCAAGGACGCACAGCAGATCGGATCACTGTCAGGCGGGGAGCAGAACGTACTCTCCCTGACTCGTGCTCTGCTATCCAAGCCCGACCTTCTGCTGCTCGACGAGCCCGGAAACCACCTCGACTTCCTCGGCATGGCCTGGCTCGAGGACTTCCTGCTCCGGTTCAGGGGCGCGGTGCTGGTCGTGTCGCACAATCGCTATCTTCTCGACAGGGTTGCGAGCGGAATCATGGAGTTGGAGAACGGCCGGGTCACACGGTACGAGGGGAACTACTCGGCGTACCGGGCTCAGAGGCTGCGAGGCCTGCTATCCCAGCAGTCGGACTACGTCGCCAACCAGAAGCGGCTGGCTCGGTTGGAGGCGCTCGTTCAGCGCTTCGAGCAGATCGCGAGGGTCAACAGCGACCCCGCCTGGGGCAGGCGGCTCCGGGCAAGACGCTCTCAGCTCGAGCGCGAGAAACGTCAGGCAGTCGAGAAGCCGGAGTTCGACACCTCAGCCATTCGAACCCGCTTCGACTCCGCTCCCACGCGGGCGAACATCGCGGTGCAGGTGCGCGGCTACACGCGCGGTTACGGGGACGATCTGCTCTTCGAAGATGCCGAGATGGAAGTCAACGGCGGGGAGACCGTCGCGCTGGTCGGTGCGAACGGCACCGGCAAGAGCACACTGCTCAGAGACATCGTCGAAAATGGCGAATGGGACGCCGAGCACATCCGGGTCGGGCCGAGCATGAAGGTCGGTTACTCAGCGCAACAGCAGGAGACTCTCGACGATAACCAGACGGTGGTGCAGCAGGTGCGTGAAGTTGCCCCAATGTCCATCCAGGCTGCCTTCGTACTCCTCAGCGCCCTCATGTTCGATCGAGAAGACATGGACAAGATGGTCGGCGACCTGTCGGGCGGCGAGCGCAACCGGCTCCAGATCGCGCGCCTGATGGCCACGAAGCCCAACCTGCTGATACTCGACGAGCCCACCAATCACATGGACATCCAGTCACAGGAGGCCGTTGAGGAGGCGCTGGAGGAGTTCCAGGGCACGCTGCTCGTCGTGTCGCACGACCGGTACTTCCTCGACAAGCTGGCCGAGCGGGTGATCGAGATCAGGGACCGGAAGATGGTCTCCCATCCCGGCGGGTTCAGTGAGTTCTGGCGGTCCAGGAGACCCAGGGACACACGGGTAGTGGGACGAGTATCGAGACGCCGGCGCAGGTCCGAGCCGGACAGGGTCCAGAGGGCGCATGAACGGCAGGCGCTGGCCGACCTCGAACAGCGTATCCAGGAGTCCGAGGCCAGAAAGCTAGACCTTGAGAACGAGATGGCGCAGGCATTCGCCAATCGCCAGATGCGGCAAGGGCGTCGTTCCCAGCGTCAACTGGAGAGGCTGACCGCCGAGCTGCAGGACCTGTACGAGAAGTGGGTCGAGTCAGGATAGCGCTCGCGCTGTGACCTGAGCTTCCTCCGAAGAGGTTGCAGGGAGGCACCCAACAGATTGACACAGCTTCCACCTTCAGGAGACTGTGTCAGTTTGGTGGGAAGGGTCAGTGGGTCGCCGCCCTTCGACAATCTCAGGACGAACGAATGCGGGCGAGACGCCCGCGCTCCCAAGTGTGTACCCACCAAACTGACACAGGCTCCGCCTTCAGTATTGATTTCTGTAATAGTGGCGCCCGATGCTATCATGGTATCTGGAGTGTATAGATTTGAACGACTACCACAACACCGAAATACGCAACCTGGCAATCATAGCCCACGTTGACCACGGCAAGACCACCCTGGTCGATGCTCTCCTGAAACAAGGTCAGGTCTTTCGGCCCCACCAAGAGGTGGGCGCCTTGATTATGGACACCAATCCCCTGGAGCGGGAGCGCGGCATCACGATTCTGGCCAAGAATGCCACGGTCTACTACGGAGGCGTCAGAATCAACATCATCGACACGCCGGGTCATGCAGACTTCAGCGGCGAAGTGGAACGTGTCATGAACATGGCCGATGGGTGTCTGCTGTTGGTCGACGCAGTAGACGGGCCTATGCCCCAAACCAGCTACGTGCTGCGCCAGGCCCTCCAACAGAACGTCACCCCCATGGTAGTAATCAATAAGATAGACCGCCCAGAGGCACGTGTGGCAGAGGTGGAGGAGATGGTCCAGGACCTGTTCCTGGAATTGGCTACAAACGCTGAGCAGTTGGATTTTCCAGTACTGTATGCATCGGCGCGGCAGGGTTTTGCCACCACGAGCCTGGACACACCGGGGTCGGATATGAGACCCCTCTTTGAGGCGATACTGGATTCGGTGCCACCACCCGTAGGTGACCCAACCGCCCCACCACAAATGCTGGTTGCCGCACTGGACTACGACAACTACCTGGGACAGGTGGCCGTGGGCCGGATCACCAATGGCACACTCAGGCAGCGCGACAGCGTGGCCTTACTGTCCCGGGACACCGAGCCCACCATCCACGACCTGGAGCACATCTCCGTCTTTCGTGGGATGGAGCGGGTGGAAGTATCCGAGGCTTACGCCGGAGACATCGTGGCCGTAACCGGACCCGTGGGAGTGTCCATCGGCGATACCATCGCATCTCCTGAGACCCCGGAGGCCCTACCGTCTATCGAAATCAATGAGCCGACGGTACGTATGACCTTCAGCGTCAACACTTCTCCCTTGATGGGCAAAGAAGGCGTTCACTGCACTTCCAGAAATCTCCACGAGCGGCTGATGAGAGAGCTGCGGACCAACGTCAGCTTGAGGGTGGAGACTACGCCCAGCCCCGACGCGTTCGTAGTTGCCGGTCGAGGAGAGTTGCACCTGTCCATCCTGGTCGAGACCATGCGCCGTGAACAGTTCGAATTTCAGGTGTCCCGTCCGACGCCCATCACGAAAGTGGTCGACGGCAAGGTATTCGAGCCCTACGAGACTCTGAACATCAGCACCCGTGAGGAGTACGTTGGCGTACTGACAGAATACCTATCGGCCCACATGGGCGAACTCCAAGATATGCGATACGCCGACAGTGGTGAGGTCCACATGGAGTACAAGATACCAACCCGCGGGCTGATCGGATTCAACGCCTTCTTTCTCCGTACTACCCGGGGCGACGGAGTGAAAAGCAGCATATTCACCTCTTACGAGCCAATGGGGCGTGAAATAAAGTCCCGAGGCGGGGGCGTCCTAGTGGCGTCTGAGAGCGGTGTGGCAGTCACCTACGGGCTGCTGAATGCGCAGGGCAGGGGCGAGACTTTCATCGACCCGGGCGCCATGGTCTACGAGGGCATGATCGTAGGCTCCCACCGGCGGGACGGGGACATCGAAATCAACGTCTGTAAGAGAAAGAAGCTGACCAATATACGCTCTTCGACAGCCGACGTGGCCAAACGCCTAAACGCCACCATAAGGTTGAGCCTGGAGGAAGCCCTGGCTTTCATCTCTGACGACGAACTGCTGGAAATTACTCCGCAGAACTTACGCCTTCGCAAGATGCAACTCTCGTCGGTAGCCCGAAAGCGCCAACGCCGGAACGGAGCCCTCGCACGAGCCTGAGGCTACCCCATGACGGACGTCCTGTCGCGAGGTCCCTGCCAGAACACTAGCGGCTGACGCAGCACCGTCTCCTTACCTAAACCGAGCCTTCAGATGGAGACTGTGCCAGTTTGGTAGGAATGGTCAGTGGGCCGCCGCCTTTCGACAAGCTCGGGACGAACGAATGCGGGCGAGACGCCCGCGCTCCCAGGTGTGTACCTACCAGATTGACACAGCTTCCTTCAGTTGTGCACCTCGTATGCAAGGTCTGCTCGTGCTGTATGCTTGGAGCGGTAGTGACAGGAGGTGACGAATGAGCAGCCTGACCAACGAAGAGGTGCTGGCAATCGCGAGAGCGGTCGACCTCGAGATACACGAGCCTGATCTGACCCAGGTGCGTCTGAGCCTGAACGCGATCCTGGAGGCGATGGACCAAGTCGACATTCCCGACCTGAACGCCCAGGAGCCTCTCCCAATCATCCCGCCTCAGGAGGAATGATCTCAGGAGTGAGTGGAGAGGAGTGAGGAGTGAGAGCCACGCACTTCTGCCCCGGGCGGTACATTTGGAATTCTCTTGAGGAGTAGGCAGATGGACACGAAAGACATCATCTACCTGTCAGCTACGGAGTTGGGTCGTCAGATAAGCTCCGGAAATGTCTCACCGGTAGAGGCCACTGAGGCCTACCTGGAACGTATCGAAGAGGTGGAGCCGAAGCTCAACGCCTACATAACGGTGCTGGGCAATGAAGCGATCGAGTCGGCGAGACAGGCGGAGTCCGAGATCGCGTCTGGGAACCACCGCGGACCGCTGCACGGCGTTCCCGTGGGTGTGAAAGACCAGATACACACCGCCGGCATCCTGACTACGAGCGCATCGAAGCTAAGGTCGGACTTCGTTCCCGACGAGGACGCGACCGTAGTGCGCAACCTGAAACGATCGGGTGCGGTGATTATCGGCAAGCTGAACATGACCGAGCTGGCGTTCGGAGACCCGATAACGTCGGCGTTCGGAGTTACCGGCAACCCGTGGGACCCTCCACGCAACCCGGGAACGTCGAGCACAGGCTCCGGAGCTGCGACTGCCGCATTCATGTGCGCCACGTCGCTCGGAGAAGACACAGGTGGCTCCGTGCGCGGCCCTGCGGCGAACTGCGGACTGGTCGGCCTGCGACCATCATGGGGCAGGGTCAGCCGGTATGGAGTGGACGGCGCGTCGTGGTCGCTCGACACGATCGGGCCAGTCTCCCGGACGGCCGAGGACTGCGCGGCGACAATCGGCGCTATCGCGGGTCACGACCCCCGCGACCCGTACACGTGGGACACGCCAGTGCCTGACTATCCCTCGGCACTGGGAGGTGGTATTTCCGGTCTGAAGATCGGCCTGGTCAAGGAGTTCACTGATCCCGAGGTCTCCCCTGCAACAGATGAAACCCTCGACGCGATCTCAGTGGCAACTGAGGTACTCACGGAACTGGGTGCTGATGTTCAGCAGGTGTCACTGCCACTGGCTTCCATCGCGGGACTGGCCAGCCGCACCATCAGCGCGGTCGAGCGGGCTGGACTGCACCCGGAGTGGATACGAGAGAGGGCGGCCGACTTCCATCCCAACATCAGGGTGCAGCTCATGACCGCGGAACTGATTCCGGGGACGGTGTACAACAAGGCGCAGAAGATGCGGTCGATGATCCGCGCCCAGACGCTTGAGATGCTCGAATCCGTCGACGTGCTGCTGATGCCGACCTCGCCGGCCCCGCCGCAGGTGATGGACCTCACCGCGGGCATCAACAGCGAGCGCGAGGCGGCCTCGTGGCTATCGGACGCCAGCTTCAGGGGTCTGTTCAGCATGGTCAGCGGTCCCGCGCTGTCCATCTGCTGCGGGTTCACCACTGAGGACGGCGTCGACCTACCCCTCGCCATGCAGATCGCGGGCAAGCCGTTCGATGAGGCCACCCTGTTGAGAATCGCCCACACCTACGAGCAGGCCACCGAGTGGCACACGCGCAGGCCACCGATTTAGAAGTGTCCGAAGTACTGATTACCGGGGCCGCCGGATTTGGCGGATCCAATCTTACGAGGGCGCTGCTCAGGCGTGGGTACAGCGTAACCGGCCTGGACCTAACAGCGCCCAACCACGCCGATCTGTTGCGAAACGAATTGTGCCATCCGCACTTCAGATACGTGTGGAAGAGTGTTCAGGACATTCAACCCAGGGACGTGGAGGGCCATTCAGTCGTAGTGCACATGGCGGCCCAACCTGACACGCCGTTCGCTTTTGAGTCACCCCGCTACACCGTCATCCAGAACATCGACGGTACCGTCACCTTGCTGGAAGCAGTCAGACACGCTGGGTGTGTGTCGAAATTGATATTTGCCGGGTCCGGCAACGAGGTCGGACGCCCGCTCTACGCCCCAATTGATGAAGGTCATCCCCTGACTCCACACAATCCCTATGGATTCTCTAAGGCGGCCGCAGAACTTGCCATGTGGTCGTGGCATCGAGCCTACGGGATACCGTCGATCGTCATGACCACAGGCGTTGTCGTTGGGCCCAACATGCGTCGTGAGGTCTTCATTTTCAAGTGGCTATGGAACGCTCTTCGCGGCAAGCCCATAGTCGTAGAGGGTGGAGAGCAGACTCGAGACGTATCCTACATTGACGACGCTGTGGCAGCGTGGATTCTCGCGATTCAAGCGCCTCGCGCAGATGTCATTGGGCACAAGTTCCTAGTGGGCTCTGGACACGAGTACACCGTTCTTGAATTAGCCAAGATGTGTCGAAACATCGCCGGGACAGGCGTCCCAATCGAACACGTTGACTACCGTCCGGGCGAAGAGGGGCAGCGCGAGGCGTTCAATATCGAGAAAGCCCAGAAGGTGCTAGGGTACTCTCCCCAGATTAGGCCCGAAGAGGCCATCTCTCTAACCGACGAGTGGGTTAGATACCTTGTGGACTCCTCTCCAACTCACACTCAGGCCCTCACACGACTTCCAGATAAGTAACCCGTCTAGATAGTCTGGCCAGCCAACCTGATGGATCGAACTTCCAAATGCGCTGGCTATCAACACAGCCTGTATGGCGTCGTGGGTAACGTACACGTTCAACCGCCCACTGCACTCCAAGCCATCTGCGACGAGATCAAGCAGTATCCTGACGCCATAGTCTGTAGAACGCATTCCGGACAGAGGCTCAGCGTGCGACAACTGGTGACGTACGATGGCGAGTATGTCGGTCTCCAAGAAGAGAGGGCCAGCAACTTCTGGATCCACTACAAACGGGCCCGGATCTCCCAACCTATGGTCAAGCAGAACCCCTGAGTCTGATCCGCAACCTTGAAGAATGGCCTCAGCAGTCTGCACGCACCTTGTCACGGGACTTGATGCTACACAGACTTGTCTATCCGCGCCTAGTGCCTTGCCTAGTTGAGCCGCCGAAGCGACACCATGGGCGGTCAGTGAGACGTCGACGCCGAATGTGCCAGGTGGAATCTGCTCCCGCTCGGCATGTCTGATCACCAGCGCGGCGTCCCTTCGGTCTGGAATTGCTGCTATTGCCTCCAGTATGTGGTCAATTGGACGGTAGCCGCTCACATTGCCACGGCACGGATCACAGAGCTCACTGAATCCGTCGATGTCACGTCAAGCATTCGGAATCCCGATTGGCTCAGCATCTCCCTAAACTGGGCCTCGGTGCGTTCTGCGCCTCCCGTCATCACGAGCATATGAAGGTCGAGCAAACCGCCAGAGCCAGTCGACTCGTCCTTCACCAGCTCTAGCACGTATAACGCGTCGCCCACACGCATGGACTCCCGGGCTCGCTTCAGGATTCTCAGTGCGTCTGAGTCCGGCCAATCATGCAGCACCCTTGCGAGAACTACTGCCTCCGACGATGCCGGCCATTTATCGAAGAGGTCTGCACCCACGAAGTGACATCGGCCATTCAGGTCGGCCGGCACTTTGGCGGTTGCCGTCACTTCTGCCCTGTCCATTATCACCCCAGACAGACCGGGACAGGAACGGAGAAGTGCGAAAGTTAGCTCACCGGTCCCACCGCCGGCATCTAGGATACTTCGATGGACAGTGAAGTCGACGTACTCGGCCAAGGCCCCGTAATCGTGCTTAGCGTACGTGGCCATAGCTGTGTGGTATGACCTCAGATCTTCGGGGCGTTCACCTACCCAGTCAAAGAAGTTCCTTCCTAAAGCGTACTCAAAGCCGGGTTGCCCAGTCCGTAGCGTGCGAACGATTTCTGACCAGGCCAAATAGGACTCTCTACCCCAGTGGAGAGCCGCGCTAGCCAGAGACAGTGGGTGCTTCCTCGACAGGTATGAACCCCTGTCAGTTGAATAATAGAGGTCGTCCGAGTCCCGACTGACAAGACCCATCTCCAATAGGGCGTTCAGCAACCTGCCCCCGGTCGTCCTTGCGAGCCCGGTGCCACTCTTTATTTGCTCCGCGGTGGCCGGAAGAGACTCAAACACCCCGAGTTCCACCGCTGCCCTGATGGTTTGGGTCCTCCAGAGGCCTACCATGTCGCCGGACAGGGTCTCTAGGAGGGTACCTGTAGGCTTTCGCAGCTCCAGGACTGTCTCTCCTGAGTGGTCAATCAACGACAGAGAGCCGTCAAAATCCTCCACCCTTGCGTGCTCATTGTAAAACGGCTCTACGTTCTTGAAACGCCTCTTGTACAGCGGTTCTCCTCTTGTGTTCACGTGATGCCACCCGACAGAGTCACAGGCGCGGGCATGTCCCTTGTGGAACACGTCAAGGTCAAGGAACCACCGACCGTGGATAAGGTTTCCAGAGGAGTCTATGTGAGAGTGATTACCGTCTGCTCCCTGAACGACAGCGATACCGTCCCTGAAGTCGCCGGCATATCTGTAGCGTTCGGAGTATGCCGGGGCACCATCGGCGGTGATGTGGAAATAGCTGCCGCCGAAGAGACGGACAGTACAGCGACCCTCCTGGAAGTTTCCACACCAGACATACAGCCCCGTGTACAAGGGACTACCGTCGGGAAGAATGTGGCACCATCCGTCCTCTGTCTGGACTGCGGCCCTCCCCTCATAGAACCCGAATGTTCGGATGAAGCGGGTGCGATAGGCGGGTAGCCCTTCAGGAGTGATGTGGTATGAGCCCGTGGTGTCTCTGGCCGGGGCCAAACCGGGGTCGTGAAATTTCTGGACTTCAATGAATCCATGAGGGTACACAGGCTGCCCGTGGAGGAGGTGATGAGTGCCATCCGGGGACAGCGTGTAATACCGCCAGGTGTCATTCACTAGCTAACTGGTCTCCTCATGTTGCAGCCTCGACAGAGAGCATTCTGCATGTAGTTGGCCCGCAGGTCAGTGTATGCCCTGCCATTCCATATCTCGTGCAAATCCATGGCATTGAGATTACCGAACTCGCCAAGTGTGCGACGCTGGACGTCGGGGGCGCAGCACGGGTTGAACCTCCCATCAGAGGACACCCATGCCTCCTGCCCGAGGAATGGGCACTCTCCCCCGGGGGCGATGTCCCCATCGCCTTCTTCGTCGATTCTGAAGATGTTTTCCAGAAGGACCTTCTCGCCAGAGTGTAGCCTGTTTAGTTCAGCCACCTCGTGAGCCTCTTCTACCACGGCGTTCCATCTCTTAATCGCCTCTGGGCTTCTTCTCATTGACTGGCGCCGCATCTGGTTGAAGTGCACCCAGAGGTGATGACCTTTCACCCGATCCACTCCTAGTCCAGCCGCGAGCATTACAATGTCGGGGAGTTCTAGTAAATTGACCTCCATAAACGTCAACTGAAACGTTACACGGCAACGGTTTCCACCCTTTGCAGCGAATGCATCTCTGACCTCGATGAACTCTTCTACGTTTCGCAGAACAGTGTCCCAGTCCGAGCCCTGCATGACGCTTTCGTGCGTGTACTTGGTAGAGCCATTCCACGAGACCTTCACATCCGAACTCACAGGGACTATGCGCTCGGCCCACGACCTGGCGCCTCTTCGAGGGAACGTGCCATTGGTAGTCAGGTTGAGCTTGACCCCATAGTGAGCACACAAATCTATAATCTCGTCGAAGTGCCGATACAGTAGCGGCTCACCCATCGTAGAGGGGATGATTTCTCGAAGTGCTGTGCCCTCGGATTCGGCCAAGATACGCCGAATCAGATCGATATCCATCCGTCGCCTGGGGCGACCTTCTCTTCTACGATCAATCTGCGTTGTACTGTACGGCGAGTGATCCTCGCACATTATGCAGTGCAGGTTGCAGTCGTCCGGGTTCGTGTCGAACGTGATGCGCCACGGTCCCCTGTCGGAGCCTGAGCCACGACTCCCTGACGTCGATAGACGCTCAACCTGTCCAGAAAACGCCTGTGCCGTCATCCCTTTACTCCCTGGAGCAGGGCTTCGTAGATTCTTTCTATAGAATGGGCATGCTCGACCATGTCCGGCACATTGCCGTCTTCAGACTGCAGATATCCCCGGCCGCCCAGTCGCCGAGCCAAATCAGGATCGTCGGCCATTCGCTGCATCTGTTCACCCAAGTCTGTGGGGTCTCTATGGGTGAATAGCATACCGTTGAGTTCGTGATGCACATACTCAGCCATGCCTCCGTAGTCTGCCGTAATCACGGGCACACCAGCCTGTTGCGCCTCATGGATCACAAGCGGAGAGTTCTCAGCCCATATTGACGGCACAACGATCGCGTCACACCGGTCGAACACTTCGGAGACGATCTCGGTGTTACGGTACTCGCCCATCCATTCAATGCGTTTCGCCGCTGAACCTGGAAGGTCCTCAGCCAAGGATTTCAGGCCTGCCGTTTCTACTCCCCGATCACGTCCCCATATTCTGAGAATGACATTGCCTGACACTTGACCGAAGGACTTGATGAGGTGGTCCACACCCTTAGCGGCAATGTGAGTCCCAATGTATCCGAATGTAAAGGGCTCGCCCTCCATCCTGCTTCGGCCTTCCATGCGTTCCCGGTGGAACCCGTAGTCCAGGTAGATGAGCTTTTCAGAGGGGATCCCAAATTCGTCCCTGAACCGTCGCATGAGGTAATTGGCGGGTGCGATGAAAACATTGACCGCGTCACAGACATCCCGCACGTGGGCCATTCTCCGTCCAATCCAGTCCGTCCAGTATGCGGCATCAACCTCGTACTCGCTCTCGGTTCCTGAGAAGTAGCGGACGTAGCAGCGCACTGCACACTTCCTATCGTCCTGGCCGTCGCAGACAGCCCAATTATCCGTCGGGTCCTCGGGATACATTTGGATAAATTGACCTCTCGGGCACATCAACCAGTAGTCATGCAATGTGAACACGACCGGAATTCGGCGCTGCTTCGCCTGATACACCAATGACGTCGACAGATGGTTGAGGTGCCCGACATGTACGACGTCTGGATCTACGTCGTCCAGCAGTCCGCCAAAGGCTTCGTCAACTGCCGTGTGGCTGTAGCCGTCTCTTGCCCTAGCCATGTTGATCACGTGTAGCGTTATGCGCGGGTCGGACGAGTCTCGCTCGCGGTGCATGGCATATTCTGGCAGAAACGCGTTCTCCTGCCTGGTAAACACGTGCACCTCGTGGCGATCGGCTAGAGCTTGGACCAACCCCTGAGAATACACCTCAGACCCGGCGTTGTAGCGCATTGGGTAGCCATGTATCACTTTGACAATTCTCAAGAAGCAGCTCCGTGCGTTTCGTGATAGGCCAACACACTGTTCCCACAGGTGGAACGAATGACCACGATGATATCAGACCACGAACGAAGCAGAGTCGTTCTGGTGCCCGACATAATTCCTACTCACGGTATAATGACCGCAGACAGCAATTTCCTTTCTGGAGGTCTTAGAAGTGCAGTCATCCGAGTCGATTGAAAGCAGTGTCGTCTCTCAGTTGGAGTCGCTTGGCGTAGATTTCGAGATGTTCGATATCGACCCCGACTTCGCCGATACCGCGCAGTTTTGCGAGAAGTACGGGTTTCCGCTGGAAAACTCGGGCAACACGATCGTGGTGGCGTCCAAGCGGGGTCAGAAGAAGCACTGCGCGTGCATAGTCGCGGCGACTGACAGGCTCGACGTCAATAAACGCGTCAAGGGGCTGATGGAGGTGTCGA
Organism: Dehalococcoidia bacterium; assembly: GCA_965116405.1. GTDB lineage: Bacteria > Chloroflexota > Dehalococcoidia > Lucifugimonadales > UBA1123 > VXRN01. The sequence goes on along the minus strand of OZ220685.1, from coordinate 2,209,182 downwards.
GGGCATCATTCGCGGGGGCGGACGAGACGATGGAGATCACCGGCATGATGATCGGCGGTGTGACGCCGTTCGGGTTGCCGTCGGACCTGCCGATCTATGCGGACGCGAAGCTACAGTCTCTCGACTACCTGATAATCGGTGGCGGTGGGCGTTCGACGAAGCTCAGGCTTGCGCCGTCGGAGTTGGACAAGCTGCCCAACCTGGAGTTTATCGAGGGGCTGTCGCTGCCGCCGAGGGAGTGATAGCTGTGGTGAGAGCCAGGTAGCTTGGAGCCAAGCGTTATCACCCTCACCCCAACCCTCTCCCTGAGGGAGAGGGGGCCGTTGATTGGTATTCGAACCGGTCTGCACATCTTTACCTACCCCTGTGAGCCCCCGGGATCAAGTCCGGGGCAGGCTCTGAGGGAGAGGGGGTAACGCAGACAGTGTTGCGGTAGCAATCAGAATGGGATGCCCCAGAGGGCGTACCAGTTTTCCAGCTTGCGCTGGACGGGGATCTTCTCCTCTCGCATGATCTCGCCGATGCGCATCTCGGTGGCGTAGTCGCGCTCGCGGCTGGCCGTCGGGACAAACGGGTAGAAGCGTCCCGCCTTGTAGTTGTACAGCCAGTACGCGGGTCGGCCCTGGAATTCCATCCCGAACACTGCGGCCAGAAGCCTGTCTGCGAAGCCATGATCGACTATCGTCTCAGTGATGGTGTGGATCAGGCTGACGAGGTCCTCAAAGTCGGGGTCGTCGAGGATTATCCACCGGGTGCCGAACTCGTCGTCCTGAAGCTCGAAGCGTGTGCCAGTGGCGCGGCCACTGACGTCGAGCAGGGTGCGCATCTCAGAGTCCAGGTTGTCGAAGTACGACGACTCGACCGGATTTACGACCACACCGGCCTTATAGGTCGGACGGAGTTCGGTCCTCGACTCCAGGTTGTAGGCAGCGCCGATGATCGAGAAGAACTGTTCCCTGTCCGGCGTCCTGAGCTTGGTGTGTCCGAAAATCGCGCTGAAGATACCCACGAGGTCTCACTCTTTTCCATGACGTCTGAAACCTGTGAAAGGGAGTTTATCGCAACCCGTACTAAGGGCGGAATGGCCTGCCCCGCTCTAGTTCTCGCTGCATGCCCTGGAGACGCTCGATGCGCTTCTCAGTAGGCGGGTGCGATGAGAACAACTTGGCGAGGTCGTTCCCGGCCAGCGCCGGAGCGAACATGAAGGCGTTGGCGTGCCTGACGTCGCGAAGGTCCTCGTCCGGAATGCGGTACATGTCGTTGCTGATCTTCGCCAGTGCGGATGCCAACTGCATCGGCGCGCCAGTCACGATGGCGCCACCACGGTCGGCAGCGTACTCGCGATAGCGTGAGAGCGCCATAACCAGGAGCTGGGCGAGGAAGTAGACGACGATGGTGCCGACGTAGACGGCCATCATTATTAACATGAGGTTGCCGCCCTCGCCTCGGCGGTCGTCGCGACCCCCGAAGCCGCCGAACAGGCTCATCCAGAAGAGCATCTGCATGAGGTACCCTGCCGTGATTACCAGCAGGCTGGCCCATGTCATCACGGCGACGTCGCGGTTCTTTACGTGGGCGAGTTCGTGACCGAGGACGGCCTCGACCTCACGGTCGTTCAGCCTGGACATGAGCCCTCGTGTGACTGCCACGACCGCGTTGTCCGGGTTCCTGCCGGTGGCGAAGGCGTTGGGGACGTGGGTGTCCATAACGGCGATTTTCTTAGGCTTGGGGATCTCGTACATCTGCGCGAGCCGCTCGATGGTCGCGTGCAGCCAGGGCTCCTCCTGCGCGGTGACCTCGCGGGCGCCGGTGGACATAAGCACCAGCTTGTCCGACATGAAGTACTGGATCAGGACTCCGATCAGCGCGAAGCCGAAGATCAGGATCGGAGAGATGCCCGCCCAGAAGAGCAGGCCCATGAACACCACCCACAGACCGGCCAGCATGAACATCGTGAAGAACATGCGGAACGTAAGGCCCGTATCTCTGCCGTAGCCGTGTTGTCTCACCAGCGGAGCTCCTGTCGCTCTGGGATCGGCCCGCCTGTACTTGAATTGTAACGGGCGCAAGCAGCCTGTGAGGCCTAGGTTGTTGGCCTCACTCAATACAACGCGGAACTTGCCCGCCGGTTAGCTCCTACACCCGTGGAGTGCGGCTGTTGTCGGCCCCCGACGGAGGCCGTGTTACGATCACTTTCAATCGCTTCAGCCGGGGGGCTGCACCAGCTCGATGAGCACGTCGTCAGGGCCCTCGATGTAGGCGAGCTTCGCTCCGCCAGCCACCTCGGTGATGGGAAGGACAATTCGGACTCCCGCCGCGGATAGGCGGTCGATGTCGGACTGGATGTCCTCGACGTCGAAGCCGAAGTGCTCAAGGCCGAGCCTGTTCAGCTCAGCCGATGCGCGTTCATCAGAGGAACCTGCCACCTGCGACGAAATGTTCAGACGGACGGGCGAGCCCATGTCCATGCTGATCGTAACCGTGCCGGGCATGACCTCGCGCTCTGAGACTTTCTTTGCTCCGAAGTGTTCGGTGTACCAGTCCGCTGACGCCGATGGGTCGGCTGATCGAATGTGAACGTGGTTGATGAGGTATGCCATGTTTCTTCCTCCTGACTTGTGGTCAGAGCCCCCGGCTGTGCGACTACCCTATCCGACCGCCGGGCATGTTTGTCCAGGCGCTCATCTCGTGGGCCAGCACGACCGGGTCGGCCTTGCAGACGAAGTTGGGGTTGAGCTGGTCAATCGATGTCACTCCCATGAGCGCCATGGCGACGGTTATCTCGTCTTCGAGTAGCTCCAGCACTCTGACTACTCCCTCGCATCCAGCGGCGGCAATACCCCAGCCCTGGAGCTTTCCAATGGCGACGGCATCTGCGCCAAGGGCGATGGCCTTGAGCACGTCGGTGCCGCGCTGTATGCCGCCGTCCAGGACTATCGTGGCCTTGCCGTCGACGGCCTCGACGATCTCTGGGAGCATCTCCAGGGTTCCCTGACCGTGGTCGAGCTGGCGTCCGCCGTGGTTGGACACCCAGACGACATCCACTCCGTGCTCGATGGCGATCTTTGCGTCCTCTGCAGTTGCGATGCCCTTGAGCATGAACGGAAGTCCGGCAAGCTCCTTGATCCTGGCCGCGGTCTCCCAGGTGACCGAAGCCGCGTGAGACGGATCGCGCGGCGCACGGCGCGTGGGGGTGAGATATCGCGTCAGCAGTGGCCTCTCGCGACGACTGTAATGGGCGGTGTCCACGGTGATGCACAGGCCGATGTAGCCCGCGTCCTTGATGGCGGCGACTCGTTCCTCGATCCACGCCCAGTCGCCGTGAAGGTAGAGCTGGAACACCTTGGGGTAGTCGACCGCTGCCGCTATCTCCTCAAGTCCGGGCTCCGTGACCGAGCTGACGACGTGCATGACGCCGTACTCCGCTGCAGCCCTTGTTGAGGCCGCGCCTCCGTCAGAGTTGAAGACCTGTAGGGAGCCTATCGGGGCGAGCAACACCGGTATCCGCAGGTTGTGGCCCAGGAACGTGGTTGACGTGTCCACGCTGGAGACATCGACCAGCACGCGGGGCCGGAAGGCGACCTGGTCGAACGCCAGCCGGTTGCGGCGCATGGTCGTCTCAGACTCGGAGGCGCCTACCAGGTAGTCCCACGCCCCCTGGTGCAGGTTGATGCGTGCCCGCTGGACGATCTCTTCATTGCTAAGGAATTCCATGTCTACGTCAGTCTCCTCGCTGTCGGGGTGGTGAGTACGAAGCCTGTCAGAACCAGGCGACTGACACAAGGTACCACTGGGATCGTACGACGCTCAATGCCGGTGTACTCCACTAGTGCTTTCTTACTCGCAGTGTTGATGGATAGTCCCGTGGGAAACATACGGAAATCGCTGTGCTATTATTGGGCCGCTACAACCCACGACACACAATGGAGGCTCCATCATGCCTTTCGGCGGAAACGACTGGCTCGCACTTACCGAAGAGGAGACCCTCGAACCCGATCTTCCGATCTGCGATCCTCACCACCACTTCTGGGACTTTCGGACCGAACGCATCCCCTACCAGCGATACCTGCTGCATGAGCTGGCGGACGACGTGAACAGCGGACACAACGTCCGCTCCACCGTGTTCGTCGAGGCAAGGGCGATGTACAGGTCCAGCGGGCCGGACGAAATGAAGCCCGTGGGCGAGGTAGAGTTCGTCCAAGGCCTTGCTGCGGCGAGCGAGAGCGGGCTGTACGGTCCAAGCCGAGCGGCTGCTTCCATAGTCGGACACGCGAACCTGAACCTCGGAGACGCCGTAGCGCCGGTGCTGGAGGCGCTCCAGGCCGCGAGTCCCAACAGGTTCAGGGGCATCCGGCACTCGGTGACGTGGGACCCTCATCCTGAAATCGAGGTCACGTCCGCGTACAGGATGCAGGGCCAACTCGCGAGCGACGAATTCCGCGCAGGCGCGCGCGTCCTGGCACGCATGGGCCTGTCCCTTGAGGGCTGGATGTACTTCCCGCAGCTCCCTGAGCTGGCCGACTTCGCCAAGGCGGTGCCCGACCTGCAGATCATCCTCAATCACATTGGCGGCCTTCTCAGGGTCGGCCCTTACGGCAACAACGACGACGAGGTGCTGGCCACGTGGCGCAGCGGTATTGCGGCGGTGGCTGAGTGCCCGAACGTCACAGTCAAGCTCGGCGGAATTGGTATGCCACGCACTGGGTTCGACTGGCATGAGCGCGAGACGCCGATTGGTTCCGAAGAGCTCGCCGAGTCCATGGCGCCGTTCATGCACTACTGCATCGAGCAGTTTGGGCCCGACCGCAGCATGTTCGAGAGCAACTTCCCGGTGGACAAGGTCTCGTACTCGTACAACGTCATGTACAACGCCTTCAAGCTTCTGTCCAGCGGCTACAGCCCGTCCGAAAGGGCCGCCATGTTCCACGACACCGCGGCGCGGGTCTATAGGGTCGAGGTGTAGTCTACAGACGACTAACGAGAGGAAAAGAAAATGGCGCTCCCGGAAAGAATGAAGTTTGGAATCTTCCTCGGTCCGTTCCATCGCGTAGGTGAGAACCCGACGCTGGCCATGGACCGCGACATGGAACTCATCCAGTGGCTGGACTACCTGGGCTACGACGAGGCCTGGATCGGAGAGCACCACAGCGCGGGCTGGGAGATAATCTCGTCGCCCGAGATCTTCATGGCCGTGGCTGCCGACCGTACTCGGCACATCAAGCTCGGCACGGGCGTCGTCAGCCTCCCTTACCACCACCCGCTGATGGTCGCCAACCGGATGACGCAGCTCGACCACATGACGCACGGTCGCGTCATGTTCGGAGTCGGCCCCGGTGCGCTACCTGGCGACGCTTACATGATGGGCATTGACCCGACCACACAGCGCGAGAAGATGGACGAGTCGCTCGGCATCATTCTGAGGCTGTTCACCGAGACCGAGCCGATCACGTACAAGAGCGACTGGTTCGAACTGAACGAGGCGATGCTCCAGATCAGGCCGTTCCAGCGACCGTACATGCCGCTGGCGGTCGCCTCTGTGCAGTCGCCTGCTGGCGTCGCCCTAGCAGGTAAGTACGGAGCGTCGGTGCTGACCATCACCGTGCCGCGAGACCCGTCTTCAGGGGAGTCCAACCTCAGAGGTCTGTGGGACATCGCAGAGGAGTCGGCTGCGGAGCACGGCCAGACGGTCGACCGGTTCGACTGGAGACTGACACTTCCAATTCACCTTGCGGAGACCCGTGAGCAGGCGTTCGCAGAGGCCAGGCTTGGCGCAGGCCGCTTCCTGCGCGAGTACACCGAAGAGACCAACGGACGCAAGGCCGCATATGAGGGCCCCATCGAGGGAATCATCGACCACATGGCCGAGACCGGCTCGTGGATCATCGGCACGCCCGACGACTGCATCGCCGGCATCAAGCGTCTCGAAGAGCAGAGTGGCGGTTTCGGCGGGCTGCTCGTGCAGACTATCGACTGGGCTCCGAGAGACAGGATCCTCAACAGCTACGAGCTGCTGGCGCGGTACGTGATGCCGCAGTTCCAGGGATCGCTCGCCGGCATAGAAGGGTCCAACCAGTGGGCACGCAAGCGCCAGGAGGACCTTGTCACCGGCAGGGTTGCGGCTATCGACCGGGCCCACCGCGTCTACGCCGAGCGTCGCGCATGACGGCGCTCACACACTCGCTCAGTATCGACATTGGCGGGACGTTCACTGACTTCACCCTCCACAACGTCGAGACTGGCGATCTCAGCGTTCACAAGGTACTCACCGATCCCGAAGACCCTTCAAGGGCCTTAATTCGAGGTGTGCGTGAGATTCTGGCCGATACAGGCACCGTGCCGGAGTCGCTGCGGCTGGTGGTCCACAGCACGACACTCGCCACCAACGCGATCATAGAGCGCAAGGGGGCGAAGACTGCCCTCCTGACAACGCGCGGTTTCCGCGATGTACTCGAAATGGGGCGCGAGCAGATCTACGACATGCACGACCTGCACGCCCGATATCCCGACCCTATCGTTCCCAGGAGCCTCCGGGCCGAGGTGCCTGAGCGCATCGATCGAGATGGGCGAGTCCTGCAAGAGCTCGATCTCGAGACTTCTGCAATGGTGCTGGACGAGCTGGTCGAACAGGGAATCGAGGCTGTCGCAGTGTCGCTGCTGCACTCGTACAACAATCCCGTTAACGAGCAGGCCCTGAAGGAGCAGATCGAGAAGAGCCATCCAGACCTGAGCCTGTCGCTTTCCTCCGAGGTGGCGCCGGTCATCAACGAGTACGAGCGCACTTCGACGACTGTCGCAGACGGCTACATCAAGCCGTCGGTCACCCGGTACATACGTGGCGTCGAACGCGATCTTGCTGATGAGGGATACGCCGGACGCCTGCTGGTGATGCACTCTGCGGGCGGCGTCATGGACGCCGACGCCTCGTGCGAAAGGCCTGTTCGAATGCTGGAGTCCGGCCCTGCTGCCGGGGCGTTGGCGGCGGGATTCTACAGTGATCTGCTGGGTGAGCCAGACCTGATATCGCTAGACATGGGCGGCACAACAGCCAAGACCTGCGTCATCGAAGACGGCAAGCCGAGCCAGACGAACACGATCGAGGTGGCGCGAGTCCACCGGTTCAAGATTGGCAGCGGCCTGCCGATAGTTATTCCGGTACTCGACCTGATCGAGATAGGGTCAGGCGGAGGCAGTATCGCTTGGCTCGATGGGCTGGGCCTGCTGCGCGTCGGCCCGCAGAGCGCGGGCGCGAATCCTGGGCCTGCCTGTTACGGATCGGGCGGAACTGAGCCGACCGTGACCGACGCGAATCTCGTGCTCGGCTACCTGAACCCGGATTACTTCCTCGGCGGCAGGATGACCCTGGACACCGAGGCCGCGCGGGCCGCAATGGCTAAGCTCGGCTCGGAAATAGGGATGAACGAGGTCGAGGCGGCGTGGGGCGTGTACAGCGTCGTGACTGAGAGCATGGCGGCAGCGGCCCGAATTCACATAATCGGCCGCAACAAGGATCCCCGAAGGTATGCGATAGTCGCATTCGGAGGCGCTGGGCCAGCCCACGCCTGTGAGGTCGCGAGAATTCTTGGCGCAACCCGGGTGGTCGTGCCGCTGGGAGCTGGCGTGACGTCTGCGCTGGGCTGCCTGGCAGCGCCATTATCGTTCGAGAGCGTCAGATCAGCCCCCGGTCTGTTAGATAGAACTGACTGGGATGAGATCAATCGCACATTCAGCGAGATGGAGTCGTGGGGACGCGACATGCTTGCCAATTCAGGTGTGTCAGCAGACGACGTGCATCTGACACGCAGCGGCGACATGCGGCTCGTCGGTCAGATTCACGAAATCAACGTGCCCGTGCCAGGAGAGACGCTGTCCGACGATGACATAGAGCGAATCGAGTCCGACTTCCACTCGATCTACCAGCAGCTATACGCCCGCCGGAACCTCAGCCTGCCAATCGAGGTCCAGAACTGGAGACTGCTGGTCAGCGGTCCACAGCCCGATCTCTCGCTCAGGGCGCAAGATATGGAGGATGGCGGAAGCTCGCACCGAGACGCTGTTAAGGGGTCCAGACAGGCGTACTTCCCAAGTGTGAACGGGTATATAGACTGCCCCGTATATGACCGATACCGCCTGCAAGCCGGGGCTGAGTTACCCGGCCCCGCGATCATCGAAGAGGCAGAGGCAACCACGATAGTCCGCCCGGGCGAGAGGGTGTCCGTGGACAAGTGGCTGAATCTCGTCATCACTTTGGAGGGCTGAATGGCAAACGAACGCTTCGATCCAGTGTCTCTCGAAATCATGTGGAGCAGGATGCTCAATGTTGCTGAGGAGATGTGGTCCACCGTACTTCGCACAGCGGTCTCGACTATCATCGCGTCCGCCAACGACTTCGGCTGCGAGGTGCTCGACGCCGAGGGCCGCTCCATCGCACACGCGTACCGGTCCATGCCGGTCTTCAACATGACCATGCCGAACGTAACCAAGGAGATACTCAAGAAGTATCCAGTGGAGTCGATGCACCCGGACGACGTGTACATGACCAACGATCCGTGGATGTGTGCCGGCCACCTGCCGGACATCGCCATCGTCTCGCCGGTATTCCATCAGGGTCGGTTCGTCGGATTCGTGGGCAACATCGCGAACACGTCAGATATCGGCGGCTCGCTAGATGCTAAGGCGGTCACGGATTCCTACGAGGAGGGCATATTCTTCCCCCTGTGCAAGCTGTACGACAAGGGCGAGCCAAACGAGTTGGCGTTCGACATGTTCAGATGGAACGTGCGCGGGCCAGACATGGTGCTGACCGACATTGAGGCTCAGGTCGCGGCAAACCAGGTGGGAGCGCGTCGCATCAGGGACTTCCTGGACGAGTACATGCTCGAAGACCTCACGGAGCTGTCAGAGGCGATTCGCGGACGTTCGGAGACCGCGATGCGTCGCGCGATTGCCGATCTTCCAGATGGCGAGTACACAAACGAAGTGTACACCGACGGCATGGGCGACCCCCTGCTCATCAAGGTGCGCATAGAGATCAAGGGCGACGAGATCGCTGTGGACTTCGACGGTTCCGCGCCGCAGATCGACCGCGGTGGGCTCAACTGCACCATGATCTACAGCCAGGGTCACACCTACTACCCGCTGGCGTGTCTTCTCACGCCTGACGTTCCGGTGAACGAAGGCTGCTTCGAGCCGATCTCTGTGACTGCACCAGAGGGAACGATCATCAACTGCACGTTCCCAGTGTCTGTAGGGTCGCGCACCAACACGGGGTGGTACATACACGGCTGCATCTTCGGCGCGCTCGCCAAGGCGATTCCAGAGCAGATCCAGTCGGGTAACGGGCTGATGTCCTCAATCCGCACCTACGGAGCAGAAGCCGACGGCCGCGTGTTCAACGCCCACCTGTTCTGCGGTGGAGGTCGGGGAGCCACAAGCCGGAGCGACGGAATGGGACTTAATATGTTCCCGTCCAGCGCGTCCAACGTGCCGGTGGAGGTGTTCGAGGTGAGCAGCCCGTCCCTGATAGTGGGCAAGGAGTTGATACCGGATTCAGCCGGATCCGGCAAGTTCAGGGGCGCGCCCGGTCAGCGTGTCACAGTCGGCAAGTTGCCCTCGTACGACAGCCCTCTGAACGTCTACTTCCACCCGAACAGGCTGTCGTTCGCGCCACAGGGCATTTTCGGCGGCAAGGCCGGCACCAAGACCAACGTCATCGTCAACGGCGAGATGATAAGCGATGACCCAGCGTCTATGACGTCAGGATACGTCACTCTACAGGACTCAGACGATAGGCTCATTCTGGAGTTCCCCAGCGGAGCAGGGGCAGGTGACCCGGCTGAGCGTGACCCGGAGCTGCTCGAAAGAGACGCCAGAAACGGCCTGGTGACCGGAAAGGGCTAGTCCGAGGCAACAGCTCCAAAGTAACTGGCGACCTTCTAGTTGGCTCAATTGTCGCGGTCGGACTAACTGTCAACGCTTGACAGAAAGCGTCTCTTGGTGCAGACTTTAGACGAATATCGTCGCATAACATTCAGTTTCCACCAGCCGGAGGAAGTCCTCGGTGACCACCGAAACGACAGAGCAGCGTGTCAGCCGGCTTGAGGGCGCTTATGACCAATTGGACAAGCGTCTCACCGAACATCGCCAAGAAAACGAGAACCAGTTCGGCGAACTCAAAGAAGCGATTCGCGGTCTCCGAGTCGAGATGCGCGAGGAGATTGGCGGCCTTCGCACCGAGATGGGTGAGCAGATTGGCGGCCTTCGCACCGAGATGGGTGAGCAGATTGGCGGCCTCCGAACCGAGATGGGTGAGCAGATTGGCGGCCTTCGCACCGAGATGGGTGAGCAGACTGTCGGCCTCCGAGTCGAGATGGGTGAGCAGATTGGTGGCCTTCGAAGTGAGATGCGGGAGGGGATTGGTGGCCTTCGAACTGAGATGCGGGAAGACAGTCAGAACCTGCGCGGTGAATTACACTCGCTTCGAATTGAGGTCAACGCGAGGTTCGATCGAGTCACCAATATTATGATTGGTGGAGTCATCGCGGTTGTCGGAGCCGTGACCGCATCCATCGTCGTTAACTTGATCAATAGCTGACTGAGGCCTCGCGAGCCCGCTACTGACGAGTCCGCGATCGCCACTCACTCTACTGCCCCGTCCAAATCACTCGACCTACGGAGTTGTTCCTCGCCTATACTCTATGAGCGACCTGCATCCTTCGTGCGCCTGCATAACAAGGGCTAGCCCCAAGGACCTTTGAATGGAAGAGATATTTGGCGTCGACACTGATCAGATCATGATCGGTGTCGTCATAGGGTTTCTGCTGATCGTCTGCGGCATCGGCGCGCTGGCGCTTCTCAACCGTATCGTTCTCAAGATTGGGCTTCGCAATATCCCCCGCAGGCCCGCGCAGACAGCCCTGATTGTCGTCGGACTGATGCTAAGTACGTTGATCATCTCATCGGCGCTTGGCACCGGCGACACAATGAACCACTCGATCAGGCTTGGAGCTACGAAAGGCTTGGGCGAAATCGACGAGCTCCTCACAGCGAGTCTTGCTTCGGACCTATCCAGCTTCAATAGTCTGACCGGCAGCAGCCCTTACTTCTCGATGGAGAAGGTTGACGCACTGCGACGCGAGCTGGAAGGGTACGACAAGATAGACGGGATAGCTCCCTTCATTTCGGAGCGGGCTCCGATTGCGAACCTGACGAGCCAGCAGAACGTCGGCCGGATGAACATCGTGGGCATTGAAGCTGGAAACACTGGCGTATTCGGGCAATTCACGTCCGTGGACGGCGGTCTTCTGGACAACTCTGCACTTTCAGGTGGCAAGGCGTTTATCAATGAAGCCGCACGGGAGGAGTTGGACGCGTCTGTTGGCGACAGCCTTGCCATGTACCTGGAGAGCGGCCAGGTACAACTTGAGGTTGCAGGAATCGCAGAGAACGGCGGCATCGCAGGGGATGACCCGACTGCGCTGATATCAATCCCGCAGGCCCAGTCCTTCTTCGACCATCCCGGCCAGGTAAACACGGTGGCGATCTCCAACAGGGGCGACGCCGGAGAGGGGGCCAAGCTCAGCGACGAGGTCACCGAGCACCTGAGGTCCCTCCTGACCGACCACGATGTCGCGCAACAACTCAAAGACCTTCTCAACCGACCAGAGGTCGTTGCCCGGATACGGGCCAACGCCGAGGACTTGCCAGAGGGCGTCAAAGAAGACACGCTCGAGTTCGCCGACCTGATAGAGGCCCACGGCCTAGAGCCGAAGTTAGTCTCATACCTGGGGGACGATGCCATATCGGCACAGGCGTTGATCGCGCTGGAAGAGACGACCAACGACCCGGCGCAGGTCTTCATGGCATTCGGCCTGTTTGGCGACCTCAAGACACTCACGGTTCGGGACGTCAAGTCCGATCTACTGGACCTGGCCACGACCATCGCAAGCGGCATCCTGTCGGTATTCATCATCATGGGTCTCTTCTCGATGATGGCGGGCGTCATGTTGATCTTCCTGATCTTCGTCATGCTGGCTGCTGAGCGGAAGCCCGAAATGGGTATCGCACGCGCAGTGGGCATGAGAAGGCGCCACCTGGTGCAGTCGTTCATCTACGAGGGGCTTGCATACGACCTGATCTCCGCGCTCGTCGGCGCTCTGCTGGGCATCGGGGTCGGGTTGGCCATGGTCAGCATCATGGCCAACATCTTCTCAAGCGAGGAGAACGGCTTCGAACTGGTGATGAACTACAGGTGGCAGAGCTTCCTGATCTCGTACTGTCTCGGAGTGGTGCTGACATTCATCACGGTGTTCTTCTCGTCCTACAGGGCCAGCAGGCTGAACATAGTAGCCGCGATACGCGACCTGCCCGACGTGCTCGAGTCGGCGGCAGAAGAGTCCAGAGTGAGGACGCTTCTTCTCACAATTGCATCGCCATTCATCAGCCTCGCACGTGCGTGGAGTGCGCTGCGACAGGGCAGGATCAGGTCGTCGCTGGCAAACCTGTTGCTTGGCATCTTCAAGCTGCTGCCACCTGTGTGGGCGGCGCTAATACTGTGGTCGCTTGCCCGCATCTCGACCGGGGCGATCTCAAAGGGCTGGCTTACGTTCATAGCGGGAATAGCACTCGCAGTAGCCGGTCTGAGGCTGGAGCAGCAGGCGCCGTTTACAATTGGCGTGACCGTGACGATGATCGGTGTAGGCCTTATGCTCAGGTGGCTATTTGACAGGCCGAGCTGGGACAGCCGTAGGCAGACCCTTCTCACCGGAGTACTGGTGCTGGCAGCAGCCGCGCTCTGGCTTGGCATAGGAATCGCCAAGGGTCAGATCCTGACAATCGCGATCACGGCAGTCGTCGCTGCGTTTGAGATCACAAGGCAGATAACGCTGGCCAGAGAGACCGCGACGGTCACCGATCTGGAGTCGCGCAATGCGTTCACCTTTACCGGGCTGACCCTGTTGCTGTTCTGGGGAACGCCATTCGACTCTTTCGATTGGATTCTCCCCGAGTTGAGCGGCAGTATCGAGATGTTCTTCGTGTCCGGCGTCTGCCTGGTGCTGGCGGCGGTGTGGGTCATCATCTACAACTCAGACCTGATAACCGACGCGATGACTGCGGTCTTTGGCCGATACTCGCGAATCAGGCCCGCGCTCAAGACGGCGATCGCGTACCCCCTGGACTCCCGCCTGCGGACCGGGCTGACGTTGGCAATGCTTGCCCTGGTCATCTTCACGCTCATTGTTATGTCCATGCTCAACACCGCGTTTGCCGATGCGCTGTCGGACGTGGACTCTGTCACTGGCGGATGGGATGTCACTGGAATAGTCAGCTACAACAACCCCATAGATGACATCGAGGTTGAACTTCCTTCCGCACTTGGTGACGATGCCAGCCAGATAGCTGCCGTTGGGGGGTACACGTCCATGCCAGTCGAGATGAGGCAGGTCGGGGCAGAGAACCAGAAGTGGCAGTCGTACAATGCCCGCGGCGCAGACTTGAGCTACCTTGAAAACACGGGCCACAAGTTCAAGATCATCGCGGACGGGTACGGCACGACCGAGCAGGAAATCTGGGCAGCACTGCGGGACAACCCGAACCTGGCAGTCATCGATGCGCTTGCTGTCCCTTCACGCGATGGCGGAGGATTCAACTTCGGGGGACCTGAATTCAGGGTCGAAGGTCTCTACTTCGAAGACGAGGAGATGGAGCCCATAGAGATCCAGGTAAGAGACCCACGTGAGGGCGGCGTCACCACTGTCACCGTAATCGGCGTCATGGACGCTCTTACCGATCATCAAGGCGTGGTGATGTTCTCCAAGTCGGTACTGGACGGGATCTCTCCCGAGCCGCTGCCCATTACGACGTACAGGTTCATGGTGAACGAAGGCGCGGATGTGAAATCGATAGCCACAAAACTGGACTCCGCTTTCTTCGAGAACGGGCTCGAGACCACGGTCCTAGAGGAAGAACTCGAGGAAGAGCGAGAGCAGGGCTTGGCAATCAACCGGCTGCTGCAGGGTTTCATGGCGTCCGGTCTGCTCGTGGGAATAGCCGCGCTGGGAGTGATCAGCCTGCGGGCGGTCGTCGAGCGACGGCAACATATCGGTGTGCTGCGGGCCATTGGGTACAGGCGTGGCATGGTACTGGCCAGCTTCCTGATGGAGTCGACCTTCGTTGCGCTGCTGGGCATCCTGCTCGGCGTGGCACTCGGAGCGCTGCTTTCGTACAACCTGGTGAACTCCATTGGCGAAGACATACCCGGCCTGAAGTTCACAATCCCGTGGCTGCAGATAGGTACGATCATCGCGATTGCGTACGCCTTCTCACTGCTGACCACTTTCCTTCCGGCCAGACAGGCGTCGCGCATCTACCCTGCAGAGGCCCTGAGGTACGAGTAGCGGACCATGTGGGACGCCGTAGGACATGACAGAGCTGTGGCCGCGCTTCAGCGGGGTCTCGACTCCGACCGTGTGTCGCACTCGTTCCTGATCGCCGGGCCCCCGCAGGTGGGAAAGACCACTCTGGCGCTCGATATCGCACGTGCGGTCAACTGCGAGTCCGACGAGAGGCCGTGCAGCGAGTGCGGACAGTGCAGGCGCATCTCCTCGGGAATGCACCCCGACGTGCGCATCGTCGGACTTGAGAAGGCCAGGTCCGGCAGGCTTCGCACCCTCATAGGCATCGAACAGGTGCGCGACGTCCAGCGCGAGACCAGCCTGCTGCCGTTCGAAGGGCGGTACAGGGTAATAATCTTCGAAAATGGCGAGCTGTTCAGTGAAGAGGCCGCCAACAGCCTGCTCAAGACGCTGGAAGAGCCGCCTGAGCGCGTGCTGATCGTCCTTGTGGCTACCGACACGCGTACATTGCTGCCGACCATCGTCTCCCGCTGCCGATTGGTCCAGCTCAGGCCTGTGCCCGCGGCGACAATTGCCCACCTGCTTGCAGAACGAAAGGGTTTAAGCGCCGAAAAGGCCCGGGAGATCTCCGGGCTTGCGTCCGGCCGGCCCGGCTGGGCTGTCTGGGCTGCTGAGGACCCGGACATGCTCAAGCGTGTATCCGAGGTCCTTGACGAGGTCGAGACTGTCGTGCGGAGTCCCTTGACAGAGCGATTCGACTACGCAGCCTCACTTGCCGATCGCTTCCCGCGTGATCGCAGATCGGTCTATTCCGACCTTGAGCTGTGGCTCTCCTGGTGGCGGGACGTGCTGCTGATCGGCCAGGAGAAGCCCGAACTGGTCTCCAACGTCGCAAGGATCGAATCGCTGTCCCAGGCTGCGGAGCATCTGCCGCCGACTTCGGTCACGAACGCCATCAAGACTGTCATGCGTACGACCTTCCTGCTGGAGCGCAACGTATCGCCGAGACTGGCGCTCGAAGGCATGATGCTGAAGCTGCCTGCGGCGTAGGCAGGTGCTAATCGTCGGTAAGCACAGAGTTCACGCTTTGTCGATTTCATGCGATGCCGGGTAAGTTAAGAGGCGGCCACTTCACCCTCACCCTAACCCTCTCCCCCGGATCAAGTCCGGGGCAGGCTCTGAGGGAGAGGTGACCTGTTGATTGACATTCGTGGCTGATTGCCACATTTACCTACCCTTGTCAGCCCCCGGATCAAGTCCGGGGCAGGCTCTGAGGGAGAGGTGATCACAGATTGAGCTGATGCAAGAGGGGTGCGAAGAGTGCCAAACATAGTCGGAGTTAGGCTGTCACCGTCGGACCGTGTTCGCTTCTGCGACCCGGGAACGCTGAATCTGAATCCTGGTGACCGTGTCGAGATCGAGACAGACGAGGGAACCGCAGTGGGGAGAGTCGCGATCGGGTCAGGCCAGGTGATCCACTCGGACCTCAGGGGGGAACTCTACCGGGTAGTCAGACTTGTCGAACGGAATGCGAGGGGCAACACACCCTGACCATGACGGTCAGTTAAGCCAAGGCATGAAGGGTCGCCACTCGTCCTGGATCTCGCGGTGGTGGAACATGTAATAGGGGTTGGGCTTTGGGACGTCCGGCTCGCGCATCAGTTTCATGCGGGCCTCCCGGGGGGTCTGCCCTGCCTTGCGATGGTTACAGGGTATGCAGGCGCTGACTACGTTGTCCCACGTGTGCGGACCGTTGCGCCATCTGGGAATAATGTGATCCAGTGTCAACTGCCGCGTCTTCTTGCCGCAGTACTGGCAGGTGAACCCGTCTCGGTAGAAGACAGCCTGACGTGAAAGCCTGCGCCGCATGACTGGCCGCTTGACCATGTAGATCAGCCGGATCACCGAAGGGGCTGGGAAGAGGTCGGAGACACTCCGTATGTAACCGCGCCCGTTCTCGATGAGTTCCGCCTTGCCACGTCCCACAAGCACCAGCGCCCTTCTCACGTTGCAGATGTTGAGGGGCTGGTAGTTCTGGTTTAGTACCAGCACGGGCGATTGTATGGTCGCCGTTGAGCTCATGTGCGTCTTCCGAAAGCCGGTTCTGAGTCCCAAGCCGCGCGATTATCTTCAGTCAGGTCTCC
This sequence comes from Dehalococcoidia bacterium, assembly GCA_965116405.1. Lineage (GTDB taxonomy): Bacteria > Chloroflexota > Dehalococcoidia > Lucifugimonadales > UBA1123 > VXRN01. The sequence continues at coordinate 2,192,687 of OZ220685.1, read as the reverse complement.
TCTAGCACCCTAGTCTATCGCAAACCTAACCGCCGCTACCATACCAGGAAGAGAGAATAGGATGTGTCAGTTTGGTAGGCGATGTATTCACCCTCACCCTAGCCCTCTCCCTGAGGGAGAGGGGACCTCAGATTCTCTAGGGAGGCACCTACTAGATTGACACAGCTTCAAGAGAGAATCGCAAGAACTTGACGGTGGCTTACGGAGTCCGCCCGCTAGCCCATGTTCTGGTCCAGGATGTCGAGGCCCATGTCGAAGTCGTCGGGGACGAGGCCGAGCATTCCCTCTGGGAGGACGCCCCTCACTGACATGAAGGCGGAAACGCCGGATGAGCCGGTCAGGGAGTCCACCAAGGCCTGTCTCTGGTCCTCAATGGAGACGATCCCTGGCCCCCTGCCGGGCAGATCGCTGGTCGGGACCTCCACGGTGAAGTCGAACGCAAGCCTTGCCAGCATGATGATCACGGCGAACACGACCACCAGCCCGACGATGCCGCCTAGGACCAGGCCGCCGATCCTGTCGGTCATGCCGACGACTCCCAGAGTGCCGATATTCAGTGCCGTGCGGATCAGGCCGCCGATCTTGACCACGATCGCCGTCACCAGGGCGATGATTATCCAGTACGCCATGGATGTGATGAACGAGTCCGCGAACGCGACGCCTCCTGCCAGTCCACCGATGTCGTCGGCGTATCTGCCCGCAAGCCACCAGCCAATCACGATGCCTATTGCAACGAAGACTGTCTGAAGTATGCCCGTCCTTAAGCCCCAAACGATTGCGGCTACCAGGATGACCAGAAGCAAGATGTCGAACCAGTTCATTACTGTCCTCTGAGTTAGGGTTGCGAGGTAAGATTATCCCAATCTTGTTAGAGGTTCTAGCACAATTCCGAGGTCGACATGACTTCAAACTACAGAGACGGGCGGCATGAGACCAGTGGGGAAGATGAACTCTGGCTGATGGCCAGAAGCAGCGGAATCAGCAGGCGTCGCTTCCTGCAACTACTCTCGATAGGTGGGGCCGCAGCGGTCCTGGCAGCCTGTAGCGGCATGGGGCTGCCACGGTCGTCCGGCTCAGATGCCGGTGGCGCCAGTATGGCCGGCCAGGAGGAGTTCCCTGGCTGGTTCAAGGACACGGAGCCGTTCATCCAGCGAAAGGCTGGCCTGGAAGCCAGGCTTGAGAACATGCAGGGTGTCATCACACCCAACCGGCTCTTCTTCGTGCGCAACAACTCCTCGAGCATCGACATCGACGCAGAAACTTGGCGTTTATCAGTGGAGGGAGACGCGGTTGCCAACCCACTGGCGTTGTCCATGCAGGACATTCGAGGTATGCCGAGCCGCACGCTGGTCTCGTACCTCGAATGCGCCGGGAACCACCGCGCGATGTTCAACCTTGTCAACGGACAGGAGGCGCAGGGTACTCAGTGGGAACGAGGCGCCATCGGAAACGGCGAGTGGACAGGCGTTCCTCTCAGGGATGTCCTCGAACGGGCCGGCATCAGCGGTGACGCCGTCAGCGTACTCATGGTGGGTCTCGACAAGGGCTCGCCGGAGGAGGGGTTCCGAAGGGTCATGTCCATGGACAAGGCGATTGACCCTGACACCATACTGGCCTATGCACTGAACGGAGAGACACTACCGAGGGACCACGGCTTCCCTCTGAGGGTTGTGACTCCAGGCTGGGTTGGTAGCTCTTGGATCAAGTGGTTGGGGAAGATCGTCGTGTCGTCGGAGCAACTGTGGACGCGCAACAACACGACCTCGTACGTCCTGATCGGGGACGACTACCAATCCGAAGGCGAGGCCGATGGACGGGTGGTCACGACACAGTCGATAAAGAGCGCACTCGCGCTACCCTGGCCTGCCGAGATCAGCGCTGGGCGGCACCTCATCCACGGCTACGCCCACTCTCCGAGCGGCCCCATATCGAGGGTTGAGTGGAGCTCAGACTCGGGAGCCACATGGAACCTGTCCCGAGTGCATGAGTCGCAGGCCCGGTACTCGTGGGTACGCTTCGAGTTTGCATGGGTCGCCAGTCCGGGCGAGTACACCCTCATGACACGTGCCACAGACTCGGAGGGCAACACGCAGCCCAGCAGCGTCCCGTTCAACGCGAAGGGCTACCTGTTCAATCAGCCACTTCCCCACCCCATCCGAGTGACCTGACCGGGCTCCCAAGAGCGGCGGGCCTACGGCAAAAGAAAAGACCCGCGACGACCACGAGAGAAAAATCGCCGCGGGCCAAAGGGAGGAGATGACTACTGCAGTGGCGAGAACTCAGCCGGAATGAGCAGCTTGCTCTCCTGGTACATAGGAACGACTGAGGTGACGGGAGGCCAGATTCCCAGGGCGCGGGTCTCCTCGCGCACTATCATGCGCTGCTCGAAGCTCTGGTATGCCCAGATGTGAGTCCACCTGTTCATCGCTCCTGAGTCGGAGTAGAACGCTCCCACGAGCGGCGAATACTTCTCGCGCTCCTCGATCGCTTCACCCCAGGCATCGATGACCTGCGCAATCTCGCCTGACATGTAGGTGTAGGTCCTGATCTCGTACAGCGGCCCAAGTTCGGCTGGCTCGAGCGGACGCGTGAAGGGCGCAGGCAGATAGACGTCGGACTGCATGTTGACGACGAAGTCTCCGAGGTCGCCCCAGACATTCCTTGCCTTCATCTCCCTCCGCGCCTCATCGCGCTCTGCCACGTCTTCGTAAGGCCAGACGTGTAGTATCTGATTCAGCGGCCCCGCTTCCGTGTGCCAGAACCCGGCAAGTGGGGAGATTTCCAGCCTGGCGGGAAGTACCTCGGCAACGCCCCTCTCCAGTTCGGGTACGGCGCGCGGCTTGATATCGTAAGTGTGGAAGTCATAAATCATATCATCTCTCCTTATGTATATAACTTACTCACTTAAGAATAGTATATGCAAGTGCCTCCAGCAACAGGAATTTTCTAATATTTGGAATCCAAATCGTGCGCCTTACCCCCATCCACATAATTGGGACAGTGGATGCAGGCACGGTGCTATAATCCGACTGCGGTCAAAGTCGACCTTGTCGGCTTGGACAACGCCCCCGCCACGCAATCTGCAGCCGCCCTCCATGGGCTGATATGTGACTGGAATACTCAATGATCTCCATCGACTTTAAGAAGGTCACGCTCTCCAACGGTCTCGACGTGATCCTCTCTCAAGACCGGTCCCTGCCGGTAACTGCCGTAAACGTCTGGTATCACGTCGGCTCGAAGAATGAAGAACGGGGCAAGACGGGATTTGCCCATCTGTTCGAGCACGTCATGTTCGAGGGGTCGAAGAACCACGACGCCAGCTACTTCGAGCCGTTACAGAAGGTCGGGGCGAACCTGAACGGGTCAACGACCCCGGACCGCACCAACTACTGGGAGAACGTGCCTTCCAACCACCTGGACCTCGCGCTTTGGCTGGAGTCAGACCGCATGGGATACCTGCTCGAGGTGCTGACGGACCGCAAGCTGGACGTCCAGCGAGACGTGGTCAAGAACGAACGGCGGCAGAACTACGAGAACCGTCCCTATGGGATGGCGCCGATGCTGCTTCAGCCTGCGCTGTTCCCCACGCCTCACCCGTACAACTGGACGACGATTGGCTCACCTGAAGACCTCGACAACGCCTCGCTAGACGACGTGAAGTCGTTCTTCCAGACGTTCTACACGCCGAATAATGCCAGCCTGGCCATCGTTGGCGACTTCGATGTCGACGAGACGCTCGAAAAGGTCGAGCGTTACTTTGGAGACATTCCCTCTGGGCAGGAGATCATCCGCACGGGCCGGATGGACACGACGCTGACGGGCGCGGTGGACATGGCGACCCACGATCGCGTCCAGCTTCCGAGGCTGTACCTTCTCTGGCCAACGGTGCCAGGGTTTACGTCCGACCAGCCCGCGCTCGATCTCATCGGCTCCGTACTCGGCGATGGCAGGAGCTCTCGACTGTACCGCTCACTGGTCTATGAAGCGCGCTCAGCCCGTGAGGTCCGCGTCTATCACCACGCGCAGGAGATCGCCGGCGAGTTCATGGTGCAGGTCACCGCGAACCCCGGACACACACTTGAGGAACTGGAGCGTGAGGTAAGCCACCAGATCGAGGACATCGCCCGAGGCGGCGTCAACGAGAGGGAACTGGAACGCGCCAAGAACCGCGTCCAGGCCTCACACGTCTTCCAGCTCGAACGGTTCGGAGGCTTCGGCGGCCGCGCCGACCAGTTGAACTACTACAACGTCATGACCGGCGACCCGGCGTTCATCAACCAGGATATAGACAGGTACAACTCGGTTACGCTTGAGGATGTAGCGAGAGTCGCCGGGATGCTGGCCGATGCGAGGGTGCGGCTCGCCATCCATCCTGAAGAGCAGCGCACGATTGTTGAATCGCCTGTCGATCGCAGCACGACTCCTGCTGCATCACCACAACCAGTATTCACCGCTCCGGTCCCGAATCGCGCCAAGCTCGACAACGGCCTGAACATACTGCACGTGGAGAAGAGAGGGCTGCCGACAGTGGCCTTCGGGCTGGTCGTAGGATCAGGAGCGATATCCGACCCAATCGACAGGGCCGGCCTCGCGCATCTCACGACATCCATGCTCACCGAGGGCACAGCATCTCGGACATCAGCCCAGATCTCAGACGAAATCGAATTCCTCGGCAGTCACCTCCGCGCCAGCGCCAGCCGCGAGCACATCGTGCTCATGTCGGATGGGCTTTCCACGACCTGGCACGACGCTCTGAACGTGTTAGGCGACATAGCCCAGAACGCCGAGTTCCCTGCACACGAGGTTGAGCGAGTTCGGGCCAACCTTCTGACCGACCTCCGGCGCGTATCGGACAGTCCGGCGACCATCTCCGGACGTGCCACGCGCGGCGTGATGTTCGGGTCAGGCACCCCCTATGGGCACCCCCTCACGGGCGTGGAGGGTTCTGTTGAGAAGGTTTCGACGGACGACCTGAAGGCGTACTTCGGAGCGAACTTCCGACCTGGGAACTCCACGTTCATCATCGTGGGCGACCTGTCGCTGGACGATGCCGTGGAAGCTGCGAACAGTACGTTTGGAAAGTGGCCGGCAGGTCAGGAGCGGACTTCTGAGTTGGATCATTCCGCGCCGCCTTCCCTGTCGGAGACGGCGATATACCTCGCAGACAAGCCCGGCGCTGCGCAGTCAGTGGTCCGGTCGGGACACCTGACCATTCCAAGACGAGACCCGCGGTTCATGGCGCTGAACGTGTTCAACTACATCTTCGGCGGGCAGTTCGGCGCTCGGCTGAACATGAACCTGAGACAGGACAAGGGATACAGCTACGGCTACATGTCCAGTGTGGAGTGGAATCTCGGCCCGTCCATGCTAATTGCTGGGGGCGGCGTGCAGACCGCCGTGACCAAGGAGACCGTGATCGAGACGCTGAAGGAGTTCAACGAGATCCTCGGCGACCGTCCCGTAACGGAGACCGAGTACCGCGACGCCATCGACGGGATCATGCGCAGCATCCCCAGCCAGTTCGAGACGCAGTTCCAGATCATCAGCCAGTTGACGCGCATCGTCACGTTCGATCTCCCGGACGACTACTTCGTGCAGTACCCGCAGCGCCTGATAGAGACCACACTGGACGACGTGAGGAGCGCCGGTTCAGAGCTGCTGGACGTCGACCACCTCAACATCGTGATTGCCGGAGACGCTGCCGAGATCGAGCCAGGTCTGAGCGAAGTGGGCCTGCCAATAGTACCCATCGACTACGAGGGGCGACGACTGTAACCGTCCGCCATCTACCAGGAGGGAGCGATGAGAAGTGAACGGTACAAGGGTTGCGACATCGTCGTGATGCGGGAGTTTGAGGCCGTACCGGACGGACACAACCTGCTCAACACCCTGTCCGATGACGCCAAGCCCAAGATCTCAGTGGAGATCCTGTTTCCAGACGGTACCGAGATCAAGAACCGGCTCTCCATAGACGACGAGAGCAGCGGCATACTTTACGCCTACCGGATAATCGACGAGATGGAGCGCAGGAAGGCGTCGTCCTCCTAGCCGCCATCCCCCTGAACAGGCGAGTCCAATGGTCACTTCTTCACCTCTCACTAATGTGCGTCTCATGGAGACGTTCAGGAACCTCTTCTACACGCCCATCTATGTCGCGGTCTCAGGAGGGTTCTTATACCGGCACGGGCTGAACGTGATGTTTTCGACGATGCCGGAAGGCGGATCAGCCATGGACATCATCAGGTCAGGCGAAGTGGACATCGTGCAGACAGGGGTGAGCCGCAGCCTTGTCGATCTGGACCTGGGACACGAGGACGCCCCACTTCACGTCGCCGAGATCAACCGCCGCGACGGCTTCTTCCTGGTCTCGCGTGAGCCGGTGGACGACTGGGATTGGAAGAAGCTAGAAGGCTCTACACTGGCGCCCGCCGGATTTACGCCAGTCCCGTGGAACTCGCTGCGCGCCGCATTGCTAAAACACGAGATCGATCTCGAATCGCTGAACCTGGTCACAGGACTCTCCGCGCAAGACGCGCTGGCCCAGTTCAGGTCTGGCGACCTCGAATATGTCCACATGCCCCATCCGCAGGCAGGTCTCCTGGTAGCCGAGGGCTCCGGACACATTGCCAAAGCGCTTGGGCCTGAACTGGGACACATCTGCTACAGCTCGTTCGCGGCTATGCCGAGCTTTATCGAATCGAACCCTGACACGGTGCAGGCGTTCGTCAATGGCTTCGACGACGCGCTCCACTGGCTGGCAGGTGCTGAGGACGGTGAGGTCGTGGACCAGGTCGAACCGTTCTTCGCAGACCTGGACTCACAGCTGTTGCTCGACTGTGTGAGCCAGTACAGGGCAAACTGCACGTGGCCGGAGAGCGCAGCCATCACGGAGTCTTCGTTCAACGGGATGCGGGACATCCTGATCGACGGCGGGATGGTGCGAGGACGGCACGAGTACGACAGGCTGGTGAGACCGGAGTTCGCCGCGGCGTCGGCTGAGCGGAATCTTCCGTAAAGTGAGGCTGCCGGCGACGATCGTCGCAATCCGACAGGAGACGCCGACTATCAAGTCGTTCGCGCTGGACCTCGACGGACGGGAGATCGGATTCATGGCCGGCCAGTGGGTGGACTTCTTCGTCACCCTGGAGGGCGCGGAAGCTGTTGGTGGCTACTCTATAACCTCTTCCCCTGCAGAGCAGACAACGTTCAGCCTCGCGGTCAGGCGAGACGACTCCAACCACCCTGTGACAAATTGGCTGCACGAGGATGCTCGAGTCGGAGACGAGGTAGAGGTCGCCCTTGGTGGCGACTTCTTCTACGAGCCGGACGAGACTGAGTCGGTTGTGCTGATCGCCGGAGGCATCGGACTGACCCCGCTGATGAGCATCGTGAGATCGGTGCACGAACTTGCGACTCGCACACGTCTGACGCTCGTCTACAGCGCGTCTACTCCTGATGAGCTGCTGTTCAGGGATGAACTGGGGGAAATAGCCGCCGCGAATCCGAGAATCAGGCACGTCTTCACAGTCACGCAACCTGCGCCAGAAGCCTGGGGTGGACACACGGGGCGGATCGACTCGCCGCTGCTGAAAGCAGAGTCAGTAGATCTGGACGCTTTGTTCTTCGTGTGCGGCCCGCCAGCCATGATCCGGGCGATGATTGCGATGCTCAGGGGTCTCGGGGTGCAGCGGGCGCGGATCCGCTACGAGCAGTGGTGGTAGGAGTCTTCGTCATCGACGAATGGTATCTTCCGCTCTGAACTGCGGTCTGGAATCTCCAGGTTCGTCCCTCGCGACATGTTCTCGATGAGCCACTGACCCAGAGGCTTGCGGGGCGGCTGCCTCTCTTCCCATACGTGGGCTGGCACTACGACGAAGGACTTGCGGGCTCCAATGCGCTGAGGTCCCTCTTCTTCCGAGAGGCGCAGGATCTCTGACAGGCGCGCCTTTGCTTCAGCCACCGTCCAGATGCGTTGAGGTTTTGAGTCAAGCAACGGTTGCACTCCTTACCGTAAGTTAGACTAGTCAATCGTAGACCATCTTCCGGGCCTGCTCTGACACTCAGTCCAGGGCCTGTGTCAGTTTGGTAGGAAGGCGCAGCGGGCCGCCGCCCTTCGACAATCTCAGGACCAACGAATGCGGGCGAGACGCCCGCGCTCCCAAGTGTGTACCTACCAAACTGACACGGGCTCCTCAGTCCATCCAACGTGATAATCGCTCTGAAGGAGCGTACTACTCTTCGGATAGTTGAAGTCAACTATAGCCACCGCTGGAGGTAGCCTATGAATCTTTCTCGCAGTTCAGGGGCAAGCTCCGCGTAGCGCGCTACGGCGATCGGCAACATCCACGGGTCAACATCTCTTCTCGTCAGGCTGCTGGACCTGAAATAGGCCCTGAGGTACAACGCCAGAAACACCTTTCGTCCCACGGCGATGGTCAGCCTCTCCAAGCCAGACGCGATCGGCTCACCGGATTCCAGGAGCATTATCGTTCGGGCAACGTCCGCTTCAGGCGGGCCGGTGGCTGCAGTCGCCCAATCTATGATTACCGGACCACGACCCGTCATGACCACGTTATCCGGATGAAAGTCCCCGTGGCAGAGCGACGTACCGTCCTCCAGTCGGTCCAGACGTCGAAGCGCCCGAAGTCTGACCCCCTCATCCAGACCGGTTGCCCGTCGGATACAGGATTCAAGCCAGTCGCGGTATGGTGGCAGCCCAGTGTCGGACCTGGTGTGTATGTCCAAGTGCTGACGAGCGAGCAACGCGGCATTGGCAGCTATGAGCCACGGCCTCTGCGCTGCGCCGTGCATCATGGTAACTCCATCCAGGCGTTCCATGACGATTCCCGCCCTGCCACAGACCGTAACGACCTCCGAGATCCGGGGAGATGGAATACCCCTGGACCATGCAGCCTCATGGGCCTTCGCCTCGTGTTCCGCCTCCTCAACTGAGTTTTCAGGAAAGAAGAGCTTGAGGACTTCACCATCTCCAAGCTCGAACACTTCCGCACTGACCCCAACGCCGACGAGCGCACCGATGTCGCCTGCATAAGTCATGCAGTATCAGTCACCTTTCACGCAATGATTCACATACGCGAGGCAGAGACCGCGAGACCCTACATCATCGAGTAGCTCTGGCCGCCGTCTACCACCACGCAGGAGCCGGTGATGAGGTCGGCGCGGTCTGAGGCGAGGAAGGCGCAGAGGTCGCCGACCGGTTCGGGCCAGCCGAACCTGCCCATCGGAAGGTTGTTCTCTATGAACGTGCTTACGACCTCCTCGGGCTGCTCGTTCTGGAACCTCTCCCAACCTCCCTGAGGATGGGCGATCGAGCCGGGCGCGATAGAGTTGACGGTTATACCTGTGCCTGCGAGGGACAGTCCGGCGTGCTTGGTGGAGGCGATCAGCGCTGCCTTGGCGGACATGTAGCCGATGTTGCCGCCGTGCTCACGGCCCCAGATCGACGCGATGTTGATCACGCGCCCCCAGCCCTGTTCTTGCATGTGCACCAGGGCGTGCTTGGTAAGCTCGTAGCCGCCGAACAGGTTGAGGTCGAACACGGTACGGAAGTTGTCCAGCGGCGTGTCGACGATGTCGGTCGAGCCGACTGACCCGCCTGCGTTGTTCACGAGAATGTCGATCGGCCCGAGGCCGGCGACGGTCTCGTCGTTGAGCCGCTGCATGTCAGAGGCATCCACCACGTCGGCGACCACGCCGAACGCCTTGACGCCCATCGCTTCCAGTTCGGCCACTGTGCCGTCGATGGTGCTCTGGGTGCGTCCACATATCGCGACGTTGACCCCCTCAGCAGCCAGGGAGACAGCGCACTGGCGTCCCAGCCCCCTGCTGCCGCCTGTGACGAGCGCGTTCTTGCCTGTGATTCCAAGGTCCATCGGGTTAGCCTCCGAAGTTTAGGTGTTGGTGCGCGATGGCAAGCTGATGCCTGACGTGCGACCTGTCGCCTACTTTGGACTGCGTCCAAGCTGCTGTCAAATTGGCGACTCCTAACTGAGGTCCGGGGCTAACTCTTGACTGCGCTGTGGCGGCTTTCATACTATTCGTCAGGCAGCGTTTTGGGGGACGCACCTCTATTCTCCCCCCGGCAGAAGAAGCGAATGTTCATAGACCTTCACACCCACTCCGTATCGTCGGACGACTCAAGGGCAACCGTCGACCAGTACGTGAAGTGGGTGGGCGTTCTCCGCAGGAAGGGCAGCAGGATAGACGGCTTCGTTCTGACCGAGCACCGCAAGTTCGACCATGACAAGGACTACTCGGAGCTCGCCGAGGCCCATGACGTGCTCATCATGAAGGGCTCCGAGCTCGACACCAACATGGGCCACTTCCTGGTGTACGGCGTCACCGAGGCTCTGACCGACGCCATAGACTTCGGCAACGTCAGCATGGACGCCCTCGAACTGGTCAGCGCCGCCGATGAGTACGGCGCGATTGCAATTCCAGCACATCCCGGACGATTCGGGATTGGCCTGTGCGAGTTCACGGGCAACGGACGAGACTTCAGTTCGATACGGGCCGCTGAGAGGCTTAACGGCTCCAATCGACCCGGTGAACAGGAGCGCGCCGATGACCTGGTACGCCTGCTGGACGTTCCCGCCACAGGCGGCAGCGACGCACACCTCGTCAGCGCCATCGGCAAGTGCATGACGAGCTTCGAGAACCCAGTGCTTAACGAGACAGATCTGGTCAGAGAGTTGAAGTCGGGCGCGTTCACTCCCGTAATGCTGGCCGACGCAGTTTGAGTTGTGAATCGCTAATCACCCTCACCCCAGCCCTCTCCCTCAGGGAGAGGGGGGATCATCCCTTGAGGCAGAGGGAGTCGTACATTCTCAGAGAGGAATTTCGAACACATGACAACCGCAGACACCGATATAGTTTTCGACCGCAGCCTGCTGGGCGTGGACCACGACATCGGGTCCTTCCCTGTGACGAAGGAGATGATCGTGAAGTTCGCCCACTCGACCGGCGAGACGAACCCGATCTACCTAGACGATGAGGCCGGCGAGGCATCCGAGTACGGCAGCATCGTCGCGCCGCCCACCTTCTGCAACATGTTCGTGTCCGGCGTGACCCGGCCCGACATTAAGCTGGAGTTTGGCGACGTGAGCCTCTTCGCCGGTCAGGCGATCGAGTGCGTCAATACAGTCAAGCCTGGCGACACCCTGTTCGCGAAGACCCGGCTGAAGGACGTCTACGCCAAGACTGGTCGGTCGGGCAAGATGGTCTTCCAGGTCTGGGAGACGAGCTTCGCCAACCAGAACGACGAGACAATCGCGCTGGTGCAGGAGTCGTTCGTGAGACGCCAGAGGAGGCCGAGATGAGCGCCGACGGCGTTTACTTCGATGACGTAGACCTCGGCGACGAGGTCGGGCCGGTAGAGCGAGTCGTGTCAGACGACCAGGTGATCGAGTTCACCCAGGTCTGGGGACGCGAGGAAGGGCCTACTCGGTTCACGAGCCGCGAGAAGGCCCAGAGCGAGGGACTGCCCGAGGCGATAGTGCCAGGCGCGATGAACATCGCGATAATGTCCCAGTTGATCACCGCGTGGTCGCCGACCGTGAGGCTGGTCAAGCTGGACGTGGTGTTCCGAAGCCCTGTGCTACACAACCGCCCGCTGACCCTGCGCGGCATGATTACCGACAAGGACATGGTGGACGGCGAGCCTCAGATCGAGTGCGACGTCACGATGGAGAACGAAGAGGGCACCCCGCACGTCATCGGCAAGGCGACGGTGTCGCTTCCAGTCAGGAGTGAGTAGAGAGAAACGAGGAGTGAGAGGGGTTGATGGCGGGCATCTCTAACTCCTCACTCCTCTTCTCTCTTTTCTAACCTAGTGCTCCATCACTGAGCCGCCGTTGATGTTGATCGACTGTCCGTGGATCCACGATGCGGCCTCGGTGCAGAGGTAGACGCAGAATTCACCAGTCTCGTCGTCCGTGCCGTTGCGCCCGATTGGAGTCTGCTCAGCCATCTCGACCCAGCGCGTTTCTCGGGGGATGTCGTCCATCCTGTGCGTATCGACGGCGCCCGGGCACACGCAGTTGACGTTGATTCCCATAGGGCCGAACTCGCGGGCCATCGACTGGGTCATGCCCACGATGGCGAAGTTGGCGGCGTTGTACGCCAGCGTGTTGGCGCTTCCTCGCTTGCCGGCGGTGGACGAGATGTTGACGATCTTCCCGCCGTGTCCCTGTTCCTGCAGCGCAGCGACGAACGCCTTGGTGCAAAGGTATGTGCCGCCAATCTTGATGTCGATGACAAGCTGGAAGATTCTGTCATCGAGATCAAGCACAGGAACGCGGTCCGGGCCACGCGCGAAGGCGGCGTTGTTGACGAGCATGTCGACGCGGCCGAACTCCCTCACGGCCTGGTCGATCATGTTCTGGACGTCGTCCTTGTTGGTGACGTCCGCAACTAAGGGCAGCGCCTTTACGCCGTGCGACTCGATCTGGTCGGCAACGCTGTGGATGTCGCGCCAGTTAACGGCCTTCTCATCGTCCGGGAAGGTGGAGGGGTCTCTACCCGTCCCGGTTACAACTACGTTCGCGCCTTGCTTCGCGAAGCCGACCGCGGCGGCTCGTCCTATTCCTCGGAGCCTGCCTGCGCCGGTGACAATCGCGACCTTCCCATCAAATTCGCCCATGAGGAGTCCTCGCTTCTAACTGGGATTGGTTTCGTGGCGCAGAGTATATCGTGACGGGGTTTGTCTGACAACGAGGGAGTGAACTCTCTCCTGCGACAGTGGGGGCACCGTGCTGAGCTCTGGACTTCTGCGGCTTCGGTAGCAATGTTTTGTTGCCGCTGGTTACGATTCCCGCTATGCTTGAATCCACAGAATCTGAAAGTTTGACCACATTAGCGGAGACCACGGATGGGCCTGAAGGCAAGACGAAGAATACGCATCAGACGAAGCCCACGTAGACCAGTTCTTAATGGGATTGCGCGCATATTCGACTTCACAGGGTCAATGAACGCGCCAAAAAAAACTCTTCCGCCCCACGTTGCCGACAGGTATGCTCTCTGGTCTGATTGGAAAGCCGTGGGCGACGATCTAAGAACCGCCACCGGGTATCATGGACTCGATAGAGTCTCGAGGCGTCACCACAGATCCATTGGTTGACAACGACCGGCCAAACGATCGGCTCGAACCCACTGGGGACGACCCGGAAGATCTGAACAGGCCAGATCAACTCGAAGCTCACGAGGCTGGGGATGCCCCTGTGCTAATTGCACACGGAGAGATGTGGGCCGCACCCCTTCCACCGCCATCTCTGCTAGTCGAGTACGACCAAGTGGTACAGGACGGAGCAGAGAGAATCCTCTCAATGGCTGAGAAACAGGCAGACCATCGGATGCGGATGGAGGCTGCGGAGGTGTCGTCTGATCACACTCTCGCCAAGAGAGGACAATGGATAGGCATGGCCGTAGTAATCGCCGTGCTAATTCTAGCGGGATACCTAGCTTACCTAGGAGCAACTACTGCGGCGGCCGTGGTTGCCGGTACTGACGTCGTCGGCCTTGCTGCCGTGTTCGTCTATGGGAGCATACGAAGGCGAACGTCTCGCGAAGTCGATGTGGACGATGCTGAATTGATCGTGGAATAGAATCGAACATCGAAGATCTGACGCCATCGTCTTCCCCCCTACAACCCCAGCTTTTCTCTTAGCCAGTCTCGGAGCATGGGCCTGAGTTCGTCTTTGCACTCGAGGAGGCCGTGCTCGGCTCCGGGGTAGATGACGAGCTCCTTTGGCTCTTCGGCCCAGGTGTGGATCTGCTCGGAGCAGTATGGGGGGAGACGTGTATCGGATCCTCCGTGGGCGAGCAGCAGGGGGCGCGGCGACACCAGCGCGGCTCGCTGTGCGCCGTAGGTCTGGCTCGATAGCGCGGCGACGGCCTTCACCTCTTCGCTGAACGGGGCGGCGGATATGACGACGGCTCCGCCGAACGAGTGCCCGACGAGGGCGATGTCGGTGTGGCCGGTGCCGGTCAGGAACGAGACGCCGACAAGCGTGTCCATGACGCACTCAGGGATCACATTGGGCTGGCGATAGTCGATTCTGACAGAGGTGATCTCGTGCCTCAGCTCCTCGGCGATGTCGCGGTAGATGCCCTCGGCGGGACCGGCGAATCCGCCTCGCGCTCCCCACACCCAGATGATGCCCCTGGTGGTGCGGACTTCCTGGTCGTGGTGGACTATCGAGCGGACTTCGCCTCGCGTGGTGCGCAGGGTCATGCCTCGTCCTGGTTCGCCCTCTGGGGGCTCCCAGGGCTCGATGCCGGTTATGCGGATGGAGAGGTCTTCGGATGCCATTTGACTGCGGCCTGCACAGCGAGGCATGAAAGTCCTAGCTTTCACCCTCACCCTAGCCCTCTCCCTGAGGGAGAGGGGAAAGTGTTCACCAACCGTCATTCCAGCGAAAGCGGGAATCCAGCTGATGGATGTCCTTCGACTAGCTCAGAGCCTGCGCCGGACCTGATACGGTGACGAACGATACACTGCTTAGCTGTCCCTGTCAGCCCATCAATGGAGAGGGGTTCCTATGACAGCGGCGGTCTTTTGTTGTTCCAGCCGGAGGCTTGCTCGAAGGCGTGGGCGATCCTGAAGAGGGTCGGCTCGCCGAGGTGCTTGCTGAGAATCTGGAAGCCGATTGGCAGGCCCTCTTCAGACAGTCCAGCGGGGACGGACATGCCGGGGATTCCGGCGATGTTCGCGGGAAGGGTCAGCACGTCGGACAGGTACATCTGTAGCGGGTCGGACGTCTTCGCGCCGAACTCGAACGCTACCGTCGGCGACGTTGCCGACACGATCGCGTCGAACTTCTCGAACTCGGTCTCGAACTCTCGCCTGATGATCGTACGCACCTGCTGCGCCTTCAGGTAGAAGGCGTCGTAGTAGCCCGCTGACAGCGCGTAGGTGCCGAGCATGATGCGGCGCTTGACCTCAGGGCCGAACCCCTGGCCGCGGGTCTCCTCCAGCGCGTCCCACATCGAGTCTGCCTCTCGGTCCGAGAAGCCGTACTTCACGCCGTCATACCTCGCAAGGTTCGCCGAGCACTCCGAAGGCGCCAGGATGTAGTACACGGACAGCGCGTAGGACGTGTGCGGCAGCGACGTCTCTGCGACCTCAGCACCAAGGTCCTCCAGCATCGCGATTGAGCGTCGCGTCGATGCCTCGACGGAGGGCTCCATACCGTCGACAAAGTACTCCCTGGGGACGCCGATTCTCAGACCCTTCAAATCCTGACCAAGAGACTCCGTGTAGTCGGGAATCTCGATGTCCAGGGACGTTGAGTCCAACGGGTCGTGACCGGCGATGGCGTTGAGAACGTGGGCGCAGTCGGTCACGTCCCTGGTGATCGGGCCGATCTGGTCGAGGGAGCTTGCGAATGCTACCAGGCCGTAGCGCGACACCAGCCCATAGGTCGGCTTGAGTCCGACGACGCCGCAGAGCGAGGCTGGCTGCCGTATGCTGCCTCCAGTGTCGGATCCGAGTGAGTAGTAGCACTCCCCTGCCGCTACCGCCGCCGCAGGTCCGCCGCTGCTGCCGCCTGGCACGCGGTCGAGGTCCCACGGGTTGCGAGTCGGGAAGAACGCCGAGTTCTCGGTCGACGACCCCATAGCGAATTCGTCCAGGTTGCCCTTGCCCATGAGCACCGCAGACTGCTTGTAAAGACGTCGGGTCACAGTCGAGTCATACGGCGGGACGAATCCCTCGAGCATTCTCGACGAGCAGGTCGTTGCTACGCCTGTCGTTGTCATGTTGTCCTTGAGCTGCATGGGGATGCCGGTCAACGGCGCGGCATCGCCTGAAGCAATGCGCCGGTCGGCCTCTTCGGCCTGCTGGAGGGCGATGTCTTCGGTGACCGTCACGAACGCCTTGACGCTGTCCTCGACCTGCGCGATGCGGCCGAGCGCGGCCCTCGTGAGTTCCACCGAGCTCACTTCGCGACTGTCCAGAAGTCCCCTGGCCTCGCTGATGGTCAGATCGGTGAGAGATGGGTCGCTCATGACTCCAGCACCGCCCTGACCCTGATGAAGTCGCCCTCGCGGCGTGGCGCGTTGGCGAGCACGTCATCCCTGTCGGTCGATGGCGCGACGGTGTCATCACGCATGACGGATACAAGGTCCACCGAGTGGCCGGTCGGCTCGACTCCGGTGGTGTCGACCTGGTTGAGAACGTCTATGTTTTCGAGGATGTTCGACATCTGGTCGCGCATCAGCTCGACATCTTCGTCGGTCATCGCGATGCGGCAGAGAAGGGCCAGATGGGACACTTCTTCGGACGTGATTCGGGGCATTGGTTCCCTCAGTTTGGACTAGCGGAAAGTTTAGCAGGTAGCTGTGAACGGTGTCAGGGGAAGGTTTTGACAGCGGGTACTCTCGTCTCTAGTATGGGCCGCATGAGCAAGTCGAAGAGAGTCATTGGAATCGCCGGCTGCGGGACCATCGGACGCAGGGTGGCGACTGAGCTTGACGGCGGTTCGGTTCCGGGCGCCGTGCTCGGAGCAATAACCAGTCGCAGCTTGGGTCGCGCGACTCAGTTCGCGGCGACGCTTCCAGGCAACCCGCCGGTGGTCGATCTTGACCGCCTCGTGGAGCTGGTTGACCTCGTTGTCGAGGCCGCGCCGGCCACCGCGATGGAGACGATTGCCACCGCGACGCTGTCAGCCGGAAAGGACCTCATGGCGCTCAGCGGAGGTGCGCTGCTCCAACGACAGGACCTGTTCGATCTCGCCGAGAGGAACGGGGCCACGATCTACGTTCCGTCCGGGGCTATAGCAGGGCTCGACGGGGTTGCTGGAGCGTCGGAGGGGGAGATCGACGCGATCACGATGATCACCCGCAAGCCGCCTGAGGGTCTCAGGGGCGCTCCGGGCATCGAACAGGCGGGAATCGACCTCGACTCCATAACCGAGCCGACGGTCGTCTATGAAGGCGAGATCATGGAGGCGTGCCGGCTGTTCCCGGCGAACGTCAACGTGTCAGCCGCGCTCAGCATGGCGGGTGTGGGTCCGTACAGGACGAGCATCCGGATCTACGCAGACCCGACCGTGGACAAGAACACGCACAACATAGTCGTCGAGGGCGAGTTCGGCAGGCTCATCATTCTCATCGAGAACACGCCATCAGAGACCAACCCGAAGACCGGCAAGCTGTCCGCCCTGTCGGCCCTGGCAACGCTCCGGCGGATTACGTCCCACGTCCAGGTGGGCACGTGACGATAAGGCTTCGCTGCTAACCATCCAGCGGATTGATCGTGTCCACTCCTTCGAGGATCGCTGCCTCACAAAGGCGAGTATCAGCGCAGACAAAGGTAAGCGGAGGTGCGACGCTGGCGCGGATGCTTAGGCAGCCTGCCAGTTGAAGCGCGTCCAAGGCTTTCAGTGGTCGAAAGTCTATAAGACGCCTAGCTTCATTGAAGACTGCTTCGGTTAGAGGCTGTACGAAGTACTTGGACAGTGCGTCGTTTTCGATCCGCCCGACTGCCAGGTCGGCGTCTAACTCGGAGATTTCCCCTGACCGCTCTCGACGTCGGATCGCTGATCTGCACTCCAGAACCGTCGTTCCGACAATCGCCACTTCACTGGGATTCGGGCCATCGACCAAGCGAAGCACTGCTTCGGTACCCTGCTCCTCAATGTAGAGCTTGAGCAGCGCACTCGTATCGAAATAGTAGCTTGCCATCAGTATCTGGACTCATTGCGCTCTCTAATGACGGTGTCGGAGATCATTTCTCCCTTAATACGGATCGGGTTATAGTCGGGCATGGCCCGATTGGCACTTGCGGCCGGATCCGAGCGCAGGTCTCCAATGCGCTCGAACGTAATCACGATCTCGCAGCTACCTGGATCGAATGTCGTTACGTCCGCACTCTCGTTGACTTTCTTGCGCTTACTGCCACCGCTGGCGTCAGCGTAGTACATACTCACTCTCGGACGGAACCCGCTGCCCGGTAGGAGTCTCAAGCCCCCAATCTGTGGCGGAAGCAGCGTCTCATGCAAGCTTCCCAAGCTCTCTTCGATGTGACGCTGCATGTCACGTATCTTCATCGTTCTGTGACTCTCCTTACAGGACAGATGCCTACTGACCATTCTACGTGATGTTCTCGACAAAGGTCAGATTGATCCTGCAACTGGAGCCTGTGTCAGCTTGGCAGGAAGGCTCAGTGGGAGGACGTCCTTCGACAAGCTCAGGACGAACGAATGCGGGCGAGACGCCCGCGCTCCAAGTGTGTACCTACCAGAATGGCACAGTACCCGCATGGCGGTTCCCACAATCAGCTTAGATCACTCGACCCTGAGTGGTATTATTGCCCAATCGCGGCCAGTTTCAGCCGCACATTCCATGGGAGGACAATAGTTCATGAACGTCGAACAGATTGCTGAGGCGCTGGTGGAGCGGGGACAGACGGTGTCGGTTGCGGAGGCGGACACGTGCGGGCTGATCGGCTACACGTTCAGCACGGTGGCCGGGAGCTCGCGCTGGTTTCCGGGCGGGGTGATCGCCTACACCGGCGGGCTGAAGCAGAGCGTCCTGGGAGTACCCGACGAAGTGTATGAAAGCAAGGGGTCTGTGAGTCCCGAGGTGGCGATCGCGATGGCCACTGGCGCGCGCGACCTGACGAATACAGACTACGCGGTCTCGGTAACTGGAGTTGCAGGGCCGACGGGCGGGCGTTCAGGCCTGCCGATCGGGACGTTCTACATCGGCGTCGCCGGGCCGGACGGGCTGGAGGCCGCTGAACGCATCCAGACCGACGCCGGAGACCGCGACGGCAACAAGCGCCAGGCGACTGACGCCGTCATCGACCTTCTCGGTCGTGAAATGGGAATTTAGAATGTTGAATTGAGAATTAACCCAATTCAACATTCACTATTCTAAATTCCCTTAAGCCCTCGGCGCCTGCGGCGGCACCGGGTTGACGAGGTCTGCGCCGATTGAGATCGGGATCAGCTCGTCCAGCTCGTCCAGCGTCCAGCGTCCGTTCTTGTGGATGCTGCGCGTCACGTGGCGCGGTGAGTAGAGCGTCGCCTGCCAGCCGCTGACTCCCACCACCTGGCCGGTGATGTTTCCGGCAGCCTCGGTGCACAGGTACACCGCCTTGGGAGCGTTGTTGGCGGGGTCGCGCGCCTCGGGTGGACCCTGGATCGGCGGACCCTGCGACTGCGCCTGCTGAGGAGCGGCCTGCGTGCGCTGCTGCTGGCGCAGCTGCGTGGTCGATTCGGGGATCGACTCCGTCATCCTGGTCGCGCCGCCCGGATAGACAGCGTTGACGGTGATGCCGTGCGGAGCGAGGTCCTTTGCCAGCGAGCGGGCGAAGCCGACCATGCCCTCTTTGGCGGCCGCGTAGTTGGTCTGGCCCGAGGCTCCAAGTCCGGAGCCGGACGAGAACAGCACGATTCGGCCGTACTGCTGGTCGATCATGTGCGGGACGCACTGGCGGACCATGTTGAACGCGCCGTACAGGTGGACCTGCAGCACGCCGTCCCACTCGGCCTCGGTCATGTTGAACACCATGCGGTCTCGCAGGATGCCCGCGACGTGGCAGACGGCGTCCACGCGACCGTAGTTGTCGATCGCGGTCTGGACGATCCTGCCGGCCGACTCGTACTCGGCGACCGAGTCGAAGTTGGAGACGGCGGTGCCGCCCGCGTCCCGGATTGCCTGTGCCGTGACTTCGGCGGGAGCTTCGGCCGAGCCGGTGCCGTCGAGCGTGCCGCCAAGGTCGTTGACGACAACCGACGCGCCGTCAGCGGCCATCCACTTGGCTACCTCGGCGCCGATTCCGCGTCCGGCGCCCGTAACGATTACCACTCTTCCATCTAGTCTGTTGCCCATTGTCGTTTACCTCTGAATCCGAAAGACTTAAGTAATTGGCGTTCAGTTGAAGGGTGTTTGAGAAGTGGTTCTCCATAGCCTCCTCTCCCTTGACGGGAGAGGATTGAGGTGAGGGTGAGAGGTACAATCCCCCTCATCCTAACCTTCTCCCGCCAGGGGAGAAGGGACTCCCCGGGCACCCCTTAGAAGCCGTCGCCGATCATCTTGGGGAACAGGACATCCATCTCGTCCATCGTGAAGTTGCCCCACTTCTGCACTGCCCGTTCGATTCTGGGCTGTGAGTAGAGGTAGATGCTGCCGCCGCGCACACCGAAGATGTTGCAGTTGATGTGCGGCGAAGCGTATGTGCAGAGGTACACGGCCAGCGGAGCGACGTTTTCTGGGTCGTCGGGGTGCCCCGGGCCGTCCCAGTCGCCGACTCCCTCGGGTGTGAAGATTCCCGCGCGCTCGTCGCGAGTTGGCGAGTCGACCGCGGCGACCCTGTACTCTTCGACGGAGCCGGGGAACAGCCTGGTGTCGACCATCGGCGAGATCGCGTTGCAGGTGACGCCGTAGCGTCCCATGTCGCGCCCGACAGTGCGGGTCAGTCCGACGATCGCCTCGGACGCGGCCGCGTAGTTGGAGCGGCCCATGTCGCCGAGTCCGGCGTCGGATGTCATGTTGACTATGCGGCCGCTGCGCTGCTGCCTGAACAGGATGCAAGCGAACTTGGTCGCCGTGAAAGTTGCCTTCGCGTTGTTGAGCAGGACGCGGTCCCAGTCGTCCGGCGTCATCTGCCAGATCATGCGGTCCCTGAGCATGCCGACGCTGTTGACCAGCACGTCCACCTGTCCGTAGGTGTCGACGGCCTGCTGCATGACCGCTTCACCACCCTCCATGAGGGCCATGTTGTCGTAGTTGGCCACGGCCTCACCACCGTTGGCCTGGATCTCCGAGACGACGCTGTCAGCGGGATCGTTGGAGCTGCCCGTGCCATCCACGTCGCTGCCGAGGTCGTTGACGACGACCTTCGCTCCCTCTTCAGCCAGCAGGAGCGCGACGCCTCTGCCGACGCCGCGTCCGCCACCGGTCACTACCGCAACCTTTCCTTCGAGACGGTTGCCCATGTATCACCTCCAGTGAGCTTTTCGTAAAACGCTCCGCCGCATTTTCCGCAAAGCGGCGGGACCGTTTCCCAATCGTATTGCGGGCAACAATATACTGCATCCCGTAGCTGGCTGTCATGGGGTGACGGCCATTCCCAATTCCGCTGGTATCTGCTACATTGAGGATACGCGAACGCCTGTTCGAGTAGGTGGCCCGAGGTACACACTGTCCAGGCGGTTCGGCGAGCACTTTAACAGCACGATCTACATCGACGACCGCGACACTCGTCGCAGCTGTCGCACTTTGTCGCAAACTGATCTCCGGGACAGGTGTCCCAGGACATGTCCCAGGTGTCCCGGAGCAGATGGCGTAACACGGTGTTTCAAAGCTGTTTCGGGTGTTTCGGGACAACGACCGGGACAACCGTGGGACACTCGGAACGACTGTCCCGTTCAATCGCAAAACGAGGGTGTTTCGGACGTAACATCCAACGTCCGTAACAGCCACACACCCCCTTAAAGGGGTGTGGTGTGCGGCCGTTACGCTGGGGATGGTTGGTGAGCAGTGTCTCAGGGGCCACGAGCATCTGTAGAGGCGAGGCTTCACCCTCACCCCCGGATCAGGTCCGGGGCAGGCTCTGAGGGAGAGGGGGTCCGCTGAGTGGCATTCAAGGCAGAGGAGGGTGTGTTGAGTGGGTCAGAAACCTTCATCCCCCCGGTGGGTTGAGGTAGAGTAGAGCCATGCCTGCGAATGCCACCAAGCTGACCACGATCGTCGAGGAGTACTTCTCGATGCTGCGCCTCACGCAGTCCACTGGGGCCGCGACCGGCGAGCAGTCCACGTACCCGGCGATCACGAACCTGCTCAACGCCGTCGGCGCGACGCTCAGGCCCAAGGTGTTCTGCCTCAACGAGATGGCCAACCAGGGCGCGGGACATCCCGACTTCGGCCTGTTCGCCGCAAGCCAGGTTCAGAAGGGCAGGGTGAAGACGAATCAGACCCCCGAGCGCGGCGTGATCGAGGCCAAGTCGCCTGGCGACGACGTGTCGCTGATCGCTGAGAGCGACCAGGTCAGAGGGTACTGGGAGAAGTACCGCCTGGGTGCTGGTCACGAATACACGAGAGTTCCTGCTTCTGGGCGAGGACGCCGACGGCAACCCGGCCAAGCTGGAGACGTTCAGGCTGGCCGACTCCGAGGACGAGTTCACCGACCTGATCCAGAAGCCGAGGGCGTTCGCCCGCAAGGTCGGCGCCGGACTTGGCGAGTACCTGTGCCGCGCGCTTTCCCACCCCGCCACGATTGTTGAGCCCAGGGACCTTGCGTGGCTGCTGGCATCGTATGCGAGGGACGGGCTGTCGCGAGTCGAAGCCGCAGGAGACCCGGCATCGCTGTCGGCCCTGCGCACTGCACTTGAGGACGCGCTCGGAGTGAAGTTCGAGGGCGACCGCGGCGCGGCCTTCTTCAGGTCGACGCTCGTGCAGACGCTCTTCTACGGCGTCTTCTCGGCGTGGGTGCTTTGGTCGCGGAAGACACCACCTCCGACCGCTCCGTTCAACTGGCACGAGGCGGCGTGGGAGATGAAGGTGCCGGTGCTACAGGCGCTGTACCACCAGATAGCCACTCCGGGCCAGCTTGAGCCGCTGGGACTGGTCGAGGTGCTGGACTGGACATCCGCCGCACTCGACCGCGTGGACCGCGAGGAGTTCTTCAAGCGGTTCGACGAGGGCGAGGCGGTGCAGTACTTCTACGAGCCGTTCCTGGAGGCGTTCGATCCGGCACTCAGGAAGCAGCTCGGAGTCTGGTACACGCCGTCCGAGGTGGTCAGGTACATGGTCGCCCGCGTGGACATGGCGCTCAGGGACGACCTCGACATCCCCGAAGGGCTGGCCGCCGAGAACGTCTACGTGCTCGACCCGTGCTGCGGCACCGGCGCGTACGTCAGCGAGGTGCTGAAGCGCATCGCGCACAACCGGCGGGGCAGCGGACAGGGCGCGCTCATAGGGTCCAAGGTGAGGCAGGCCGCCACCGAGCGAGTGTTCGGGTTCGAGATCATGCCAGCCCCGTTCGTGGTCGCGCACCTGCAGGTCGGTCTGACAATGCAGGACCTCGACGCGCCGCTGGCAGAGAATGAGACAGAACGCGCCGGGATCTTTCTCACCAACGCGCTCACCGGCTGGGAGCCGACGGTGCAGAAGCCGCTCCCCTTCCCTGAGCTGGAGGAGGAGCGAGACCGCGCCGAGAGGGTGAAGCAGGACACGCCGGTGCTGGTCATCCTGGGCAACCCGCCGTACAACGGCTACGCGGGCATGGCGGTGGACGAGGAGCGCGAGCTGTCGACCGCCTACCGGAAGACGAAGCTGGTGCAGAGGCCGGAGGGCCAGGGACTGAACGACCTCTACGTGCGATTCTTCCGAATGGCTGAACGTCGCATCACCGAGAAGACCGGACAGGGCGTAGTGTGCTTCATATCCAACTACTCGTGGCTGGACGGGCTGTCTTTCACCGGCATGAGGGAAAAGTACCTGGAAGAGTTTGACGCGATACGCATAGACAGTCTCAACGGGGACAAGTATAGGACGGGCAAGGTCACTCCTGACGGCGAACCTGATCCCAGCATATTCTCGACTCCGAGCGACCCTGTCGGCATACAGGTTGGGACAGCGATTACGACGCTGGTTCGCAAGTCGGGCCATGAGCCAACAGAGACGGTCGGCTTTCGCAACCTGTGGGGGCAAGCCAAGCGGGAGGAACTGACGGAGACGGCTCAGGACAATCCAGACACGTTGTACGAAGAAGTCTCGCCACTTCTGCCGCTTGGACTACCATTTTCGCGACTTGCTGTAAGCAGTGACTGGTATGAGTGGCCAACGCTGCCGGAATTGTTCCCGAAGTCTTTTCCCGGTGTGAAGACGAGTCGTGACCCATTCCTGATCGATGTCGACGAGGGGCGATTAAAGGCTCGCCTGACCGACTACTTCGACACCAACTTGAGCCACGAAGAGATTGCACGGCGCTATCCTGCAGTGATGAGAGCAAGGGCCCGGTTTAATGGCCGGTCGACACGCAACACATTGCTTGATCGCGGTGGCCCAGTTGAGTCCGGATTCGTGCGGCACTCCTATCGCCCCTTCGATACTCGTTGGGTCTACTGGGAAGCAGATACGAAGCTCCTTGATGAGAAACGGCCCGACTACAAACCGCATGTGTTTGAAGGTAATCTTTGGCTGGGGTCGAATAAACGAGAGATCCATGACGAGTTCTCGCATGGTACCGCCACACATCATCTTGGCAATTGGAAGCTAGGCAACTGGGGTATTCACTTTTTCCCCGCCTACCTTCGAGACGAGGGCCTCGGTGTAGCAGGAGACGGAATCCAGCGTCGTCCCAACCTGTCGGCGGCGGCACAGCACTACCTCGAAAGCATCGGTGCGGACGTCGAGGACCTGTTCCACCACGTCCTCGCGGTGCTGCACGATCCTGCTTACCGGGAGGCGAACGCAGGGGCGCTCAGGATGGAGTGGCCTCGAATCCCGGTCCCCGGCTGGCCCGAGGGCAGCGAGACCGGAGCGGAAGAGGAGCTGGCGGAGTCGGCAGCGCGTGGCAGGAAGCTCGCCGCGCTGCTGGACTCGGATACCGACGTCGCAGGGGTCACGTCAGGCGCGCTTCGTCCTGAGATAGGAGTCATCGCGGTGCCGTCCACGACCCACGGTGGCAACATGGCCGGAGACGACTTTGAGGTCACGGCAGGCTGGGGCCACTACGGATCAGGCCAGGCGGTGATGCCGGGCCAGGGCCGGGTCGTCGAGCGTCCGTACACGTCGAAGGAACGCGAGGCGATGGGCGATGCCATCTCAGTCCTCGGCGACAGGACGTGCGACATCTACATCAACGACCGCGCGTACTGGAGCAACGTCCCGGCCAGCGTGTGGGGCTACAAGCTCGGCGGATACCAGGTGCTCAAGAAGTGGCTGTCCTACCGCGAGAGCAAGGTGCTCGGAAGGCCGCTGAAGCCCGACGAGGTCGGGCACTTCATGAACACGGCGCGGCGTATTGCGGCGATCCTGGGGCTGGTAGGGGAGTAAGCAGGATCCCCGACGGCTACAGGCCCCGGTGGTGCCAGAAGTTCACGGCTGCGCCATCCGACTTCCTAATGGCCGCATCATATAGGTTGGAATCAACGGTGAGCAGAACAAGCAGATTTGTGTCAATGAAGAGTCCTACGGTGGCCACAGGCTCAACTGTCCGCCTTCAGAACTCTGTCAGTGAGAGATTCGACCTTGCCACTGTCATCATTGATGGAGAGTACCTTATAGGAGCGCACCGAGCGCGCATCTGCTAGCGTAGCGACCAAGGCATTCTTGTGATCCCACGGCCGGGAGAAACCGATGGTGATCTTCCAGCTATTGGCTCTGTCTTCGAACACGACCTCCTCGAGACCGACGTTTGTGATCTGTTCCGATTCGTACAGGTCAGCGAGATACTCTTTGGCTGTCTTGACCGCTTCCTTCACATCCATTTCGGCCTCCCGTACTTCCTGTGATGATAACTGCAATACTCGGTAATAGAATGGAGTGCACAGAAGTGGTGCAGGAGTTGATTGCGAACCAGCACGTCTGTGACTTTGACGCAGTTGCCCCGAATTGCGCGATTGTGCCCCAAAGATCGTGAGTGCGGAATTCGCAATCGCCCTTATATGATAGACTATATCGGCCACCAGGTGGAGGTTTCACGATGACCACACCCAGACTTAAGAAGGACGCGACTCATCTCGACGAGGTCCACTACCCCATTGAAGACGACGAACCTTTGGCAGAGTCCGAGCGCCAACTATTCCCGCTGACCTACGCTCATGCAGCCCTGACCGGCTGGTACGAGGACGACCCTACTACTTGGACCGGCGCTAACATGTTCCTCTATTACGAGGAGGGCGTCCCCGCCAGTGTGGTCGCCCCCGATGTCTTCGTGGTCACCCGGACTCACAAGAGACACAAGCGCAACATCTTCCAGACCTGGGAGGAGGGACGAGTTCCTGAACTCGTGCTGGAGGTCATGTCATCGACGTCGGTGCGCCGGGACACTGTCACGAAGTACGAGCTTTACCGGGGCCTTGGCATACGTGAGTACTGGTTGTACGACCCCACTGAAGAGGGATTCATTCAGCCCCGTCTTAGTGGGTACGTGCTCGTCGATGGCGAGTACCAGCCGATTGAGGTGCGGGAGGTGGATGGCAGACTCGTCGGTGTAAGCGAGGTGCTCGGCCTTGAGCTTCACGCCGAGGCTGAGTGGTTCCGGTTCTTTGACCCTGAGTCGGGTGAGTACCTGCCCGACACCCTTGAGACTCGACGTGCGCTTGATGAGTCTGAGAGAGCACGGCGTGAGTTAGAGGGTCTGCTGAGGGAGCATGGGATAGAGCCGCCCCTGAGAACGGACAGCGGGACGTAGCCTATTCGGCCGCAACCTCTGGGTTCCGGCCTTACCCGGAACGACGGTGGCGTCGCGTGGGGATTCCCAGGTGGGTTGTGGGCTGGGTTTTGGCCCTCACCCCAACCCTCTCCCCCAGGAGAGGGGGTTGTTGACTGGCGGTCGTGAGTGCTTGGTGGTTTTGCGGGCGGGACGCCCGCGCTCCCAGTCCACCCTACCCCTCTGGGCTCCGGCCTTCGCCGGAGCGACGGTGGCAACGTAGGGTAAAGTCTTCACCCTCACCCCAACCCTCTCCCTGAGGGAGAGGGGGTACGTAGGTTGGTGCTCGCGTTCTCTTGGGCGACCTCTCACTCCTCACTCCTCTGCACTCACTCCTCTGGTGCCCGCCGCCAACTGTTACCAGTGTTAGCTATGGTGTAAAATGACTTGCGGCGTCTGTCCGACTCTATTGGAGGCGTGCGTAATCAATCGAGGGGTGACTGTTGGCCGAATATGATGTTGTGGTGCTCGGCTCCGGCCCGGGCGGCTATGTTGCCGCCATTCGTGCCGGACAGCTGGGCATGAAGACCGCCGTAGTCGAGCGAGACGCTCTGGGAGGCATCTGCCTCAACTGGGGCTGCATACCATCCAAGGCGCTTCTCAGAAACGCCGAAGTGCTCAGCCTCATCCAGCACTCCGAAGAGTTCGGGATCACGGTCGATGGCGTGAAGGCCGACTTCTCCAGGGCTATCGACAGGAGCCGCAGGGTCGTCGACCGGCTCACCCGAGGCGTGGGGACGCTGCTCCGAAGGAACGGCGTCGAACACGTCGTCGGCACCGGCTCACTCACAAACTCCACAACGGTCCACGTCGACGGCCCGGACGGCGAGAAGGCGCTGACGACAGACAACGTCATCATCGCGACCGGGGCGCGACAGCGGCACATCCCGGCTCTGCCCATCGACGGCGAGACGGTCATCACCAGCCGCGAGGCGCTCGCGCTCAGAAAGGCGCCCAGCAGGGCCGTGATCATCGGCGGAGGCGCGACCGGATGCGAGTTCGCCTACATGTGGCGGGCGTACGGCGCAGACGTCACTATCGTTGAGCTGCTTCCGAGGCTCGTGCCGAACGGCGACAAGGAGGTCAGCGCCCAGCTCGAACGCTCTTTCAGGCGGCAGGGCATCCAGATGGCGACCGACGCGCAGGTCCAGGGCATCGCGGTCAACAACGGGACTGCCAAGGTCTCGGTCCTCTCAGGGGGCGATAGCACCGTTCTCGACGGCGACATAGTCCTGGTGGCAGTCGGAGTCGAGGGAAACACCGACAATATCGGACTCGAAACCGTAGAGGTTGAAGTCGACCGGAGCTTCATTCCCATCGACGACATGATGAAGACGAACGTAAGCGGCATCTACGCCATAGGCGACGTCACGGGCAAGATGCTTCTCGCCCACGTAGCTTCTGCCCAGGGCGTGACCGCTGTCGAGCACATCGCGGGACTCAACCCGCAGCCGCTCGACTACGGACAGATTCCAAGCGCGATCTACTGCAGGCCCCAGGTTGCCAGCTTCGGCATGACCGAGGAGCAGGCGAAGGAAGAGGGCTACACGGTCAAGATCGGGAAGTTCCCGCTCGCGGCCAGCGGCAAGGCGCTCGCGCTGAACGAGTCAGAGGGCATGGTCAAGCTGGTCGTCGATGCCGAGATCGGCGAGGTGCTTGGCGCGCACATGATAGGCGCGGAGGTCACCGAGCTTCTTGGCGAGCTGGGCATGACCCGCCTCCTGGAAGCCACGACGACAGAGCTGGGCTGGCTGGTACACCCGCACCCGACGATCTCAGAAGCCCTCAAAGAGGCCGCCCTCGCCGCGGAAGGAGAGGCCATACATATCTAGGAGTGAGAACGTGGGAGTGAGGAGTGAGATAGGGTAGACAGAGTAGTCTCGCTCCTCACTCCTCTCCACTTACTCCTCTTTAGCCGAGGATCACATGAAAGTAGCCGTAGAAATCGACAAGGCGCAGGTGGCCGAGTACTACCGGATGATGCTTCTCATCCGACAGTTCGAAGAGGCCAGTTCCCGACTCTACATGCAGAGTCTCATTCGCGGCTTTCTCCACCTATACATAGGCGAGGAGGCTGTGGCCGTTGGTGCGGTCGGCTCTCTCGAACCACAGGACTACGTCATTACCCATTACAGGGACCACGGCCACGCGCTGGCACGGGGTATGGACCCCAAGGCGTGCATGGCTGAGCTGTGCGGCAGGGCGACTGGATCGAGCGGCGGCAAGGGCGGCTCGATGCACCTGTTCGACGCCGACCTGCACTTCATGGGCGGCCATGCGATTGTCGGCGGGCAGATGCCCATCGGCGTCGGCATCGGTCTCGGCATCCAGATGAGGAAGCAGAACGCGGCCGTCATGATCTTCTTCGGCGACGGGGCCGTGAACGAGGGTGAGTTCCACGAATCGCTCAACCTCGCCTCGCTATGGAAGCTGCCCTGCGTCTTCTTCCTGGAGAACAACCTGTACGGCATGGGCACGCACGTCGACCGCACGCACGCCGCGGGCCGCGACATCTTCAAGTCAGCCGAGTACTACGGCATCCCCGCGGTGCAGGTGGACGGGATGGACCTGATGGAAGTGCGCGAAGTGACCAACGAGGCGCTTCGGAGCGTGAGGGCGGGCAACGGACCGTACTTCATAGAGGCGATGACCTACAGGTATCGAGGTCACTCGATGGCCGACCCGGTCAACTACCGCGAGATGTCCGAAGTCGAGGAGTGGCGAATCAACGACCCCATCGACAGGTTCAAGGCGCTCGCGCTGGCCGAGGGACTGATCACGCAGGACGAGCTGCACGAGATCGACACTGAGGTCGCGGCCGAGATAGAAGAGGTCGTCAAGTTCGCCCGCGAGAGCCCGTTCCCAGACATGGACTCCCTATACAGAAACGTTTACGCCTAATCCAGGAGCGAGTGAAGAGGAGTGAGGAGTGAGGTCCCTGACTGCCTGAACCCGTCGTTCCGGCGAAGGCCGGAACCCAGAAGGCTGGGTGCTTGCGATCAAGCCTTTTCACCCTCACCCCAACCCTCTCCCTGAGGGAGAGGGAGGTTCTGCAGAGATCTTCCCTTCGCTGCTAGGAAAGTAGAAGAAACCCATGGCCGAGATAATCGTAAGAGAGGCGATTGCGCAGGGACTGCGCGAGGCGCTCGAACAGGACGAGAACGTCTTTCTCCTCGGAGAGGACATAGGCGAGTACGACGGCGCATACGCCGTTACGCGCGGATTCCTCAAGGACTTCGGACCCGAGCGAGTCCGGGACACGCCCATATCCGAGTCGGGCTTCGTCGGCGCTGCCGTTGGAGCCTCGCTCGTCGGCCTCAGGCCCATCGTCGAGATCATGACGATCAACTTCTCGCTGCTCGCCATGGACCAGATCATCAACCACGCCGCCAAGCTCAGGTACATGTCGGACGGACAGCTCACGGTACCGATGGTCATCCGGACGGTGACCGGGGGCGGCGCGCAGCTTGCGGCAACACACTCGCAGAGCTTCGAGGGCTGGTACGCATCGGTGCCCGGCCTGAAGGTCGCCGTTCCCTCGACTCCCTACGACGCACTCGGGCTGTTGAGGACGTCGATCAAGGACGACAACCCGATAGTCTTCGCGGAGCACGCCCTGCTATACGGCGTACGAGGCGAGGTGCCGAGCGAGTACTACGATGTGCCGTTCGGACAGGCGGCGGTACGGCGCGAGGGCGCGGATGTCACCATCATCGGCTACTCCCGGATGGCGCACATCGCCCTGGATGCCGCTGACGTGCTGGCAGAGAGAGGCCGCCACGCGGAGGTCATAGACCTCAGAACGCTCAGGCCCCTCGACATCGACACCATCGTAGAGTCGGTCAAGAAGACCAACCGCGCGGTAGTGGTCGAAGAGGCGTGGCGTACGGGCGGCTTCGCGGGAGAGATCGCGAGCGAGGTCCAGGAGGCGGCGTTCGACTACCTGGACGGTCCAGTGGTGCGAGTCGGCGGACTTGACGTCCCCGCGCCATACTCAGGGCAGATCGAGGCCGCGACGATCCCGGACGCCAGCCGCGTGGTCGACGAGATCTCCAGA
Organism: Dehalococcoidia bacterium; assembly: GCA_965116405.1. Taxonomy (GTDB): domain Bacteria; phylum Chloroflexota; class Dehalococcoidia; order Lucifugimonadales; family UBA1123; genus VXRN01. The sequence continues at coordinate 2,162,226 of OZ220685.1, read as the reverse complement.
AACTTCGCGATTTGAACATCGTTCAACTCCTACCACCGGCAGCGCCGCTGTCCTAACATTGTCTTAGTCAAACCCTAGAGAGGACGAATCCGTTGGCAACTGAACTGACCATGCCCCAGATGGGATATGACATGCAGGAAGGCACCGTAGTGCGCTGGCTGAAGGCCGAAGGCTCGAACGTGGAGTTGGGAGAGCCCGTCGCCGAGATCGAGACCGACAAGGCGGTCGTCGAGTTCGAGTCATACGCATCAGGCGTCCTGCAGAGGATACTGGTCACCGAGGGTTCCACAGTGCCGGTCGGAGAGGCCATCGCGGTGGTGGGAGAAGGCGACGTAGCAGTGGCCGACGAGCCGGAGCCCGAACCTGAAATGCCAGAGCCGGCAGCCGAACCGGAGCCCGTGGCAGAGGAACAGGAACCCGCCGAGGCAATACCCTTGGGCGCGGCTACAGCACCCTCTACCGACGGAGTCGCAACTGCGCCAGTGGAAGAAGCTCCGGCGGAAGAGCCTGTCAGGGTCTTCGCCACGCCCGTCGCAAGGCAGCTTGCCTACGATTCCGGCGTGGACCTCGCGACCGTCGACGGTTCCGGTCCAGGCGGGCGCATAGTCAAGGAAGACGTCCTGAGAGTCATCGAAGCCGGCACGGAGACGACTCCAGAGCCGGTGCCAATGCCTGAACCGGTCGCAGAAGAAGAGCCCATAGCCGCAGAGGTCGAACCTGAACCGGTGGCCGAGCCCGAGCCTGCACCAGAGCCGGAACCGGTTGCCGAGGTCGAACCCGAGCCGGAACCCGAACCGGTCGCTGAACCTGAACCCGAGCTGGTGCCGCTGTCACGGATGAGGCAGCAGATTGCGCGGGTAACGATCCGCTCCAAGAGCGAGAAGCCTCACTTCTACGTCAACACCGACGTGGACATGACCGACGCCATGATGCTGAGGGCGCAGATCAACCAGGCCATGGCGGCAGACGGCGTGAGGGCCACGGTCAACGACCTGATTATCGCGGCCAGCGTAATCGCGCTGAAGCGGTTCCCCAAGTTCAACGCCTTCTACGAAGACGGCGGAATCAGGATGAACGACGGAGTCAATGTCGGTATCGCGATGGCGGTCGAAGAGGGGCTGATCATGCCCGCGATTGTCGGCGCCGGAGAGATGTCGCTCAGGGAGATCGCCCAGGCCAGCAAGGAGGTCGCCGAGCGCGCCCAGCAGGGCACCCTGGCTCCCCAGGAGTACGCAGGCGGCACGTTCGCGATATCCAACATGGGCATGATGGGAGTCACCAGCTTCGTGGCGATCATCCAGCCGCCGCAGTCGGCAGTGCTTGCCGTCGGCGCGGTCCAGAAGCGCCCGGTCGTCGATGACGACGATCAGATAGTAGTCCGCCAGATGATGACCGCCACCCTCTCAGCCGATCACCGCATAGTGGACGGCGCCGAAGGCGCAATGTTCATCAACGAGATCAAGAGCCTGCTCGAGAACCCGCTGAGCATAATTCTGTAGGGCGCATTATGAAGCCAACTCCAACGAACGCCTACATGGATGGACACATAGACATCACCCCCGGCTACTCCGGTGGCCAGCCCCATATCAGGGACAGGCGTATCAAAGTCCGGCACATCGTGGTCTGGCACGAACGAATGGGCATGACCCCGGACAAGATCGCTGATGAATATGACCTCGCGCTAGCTGACATATACGCAGCGCTCGCATACTACTTCGATCACCGAGAGGAGATTGACCAGGCAATCATTGACAGCGACAGCTTTGTGGAAGAGATGCGTAAGGCTTCTCCATCACTGCTGCAGGACAGGCTCGCCACGTTGCTTTAGCTGAATGGCAGACAAGGTAAGATTCTACACGGATGAGAATGTCTCCAGGGCTGTCATTAATGGGTTGCGTAGGCGGGGCGCCGATGTTGTAACAACGCCTGACGCGGGCATGCTAGGGAAGACGGATGAAGAACACCTTGAGTTGGCAACAAGACTCGGACGGGTACTATTCACACAGGATGACGACTTCCTTAGCCTGAACCATAGTGGATTCACGCACACGGGCATAGTCTATGCTCACCCAAGAACTTCGATCTCCAGGATGATAGAGGGCTTGATACTGGTCCACGAGGTCTTGGATTCAGAGAGTATGTCAGGTCACGTAGAGTACGTCTGACAGAGTCAGATTCCCGCCTACTCCACCACCACATCCACTCGGTGGGTCATGTTGTTGCCCATGCCCTGGTAGTTCCACGGTTGCTCCGAGGGCTGGACGTTGCCCTCTTCGTCGGTGGCGCGTACGCACAGGACGTGTTCTCCGGGAGTCGCCTCCCACCCGGCTGACCATGAGCGCCAGGCGAAGTCGCCTACGTGAGGTCCCAGGTCGGCGTCGGTCCATGTCCGGCCTCCGTCGCCGCTGAACTCGACGCGCGTCACGTCCAGCCTGCCTGCCCATGCGCGACCTTCGACGCGGTGCGTGCCGGCCTCGACCAGCCTGGTACGTGTCAGGAAGTCCGGGACGCCGGGAGGCACCATCAGGGAGCGGACTCGAATGAGGTCGACAGGTTCACCCACCTCGTCGGCCGATTGCACGTAGCGATAGGTCCTCATCTGCTGGTAGCCGTCGAACTGGTGGTCGATAGCTTCGATGCGCGACAGCCACTTCACGCTCGTCATGCCGTACCAACCCGGTACCAGCAGGCGCAGCGGGTAGCCGTGCTGAGGCTGCAGGGGCTCTCCGTTCATGCCGTAGACCAGCATCACCTCGTCCCGCATCGCCTGTTCGATGGTGAGACTGCGCTGGTAGTCCTGCAGCTCGCCTCCCTGGACGCCCCGATCTGTCCCAGTGAAAAGCACCTCGACCCCGTCTGACTTGATTCCCGCCTCTTCGAGGATCGGACGCAGCGGCGTTCCAGTCCACTCGGCGGTGCCGATCGCCTCAAGCAGCCACGGCTGGCTGATCGCTCGTGGTTCCATCAGCGCCCGTCCGTTGCCGGCGCACTCCATCGTCACCGGCATGGTGACCTGCGGACACGAGCGGATGTCGGCCATGTCCAACGTGACCGGATTGTCCACGAGGCCGGCGATCTCGAGAGTCCACGAAGCTTCATCGGCAACCGGAATGTCGAAGTGGATCAGCAGGTAGTGCATCCCGGTCGGGGTGACGTCGTAGTGCAGTCCCTCCAGCGGCATCCCCCTGTTGCGGAGGGCGAGCTGGATCTCCTCCTTGTAGAACAGATCGGTCTTGGCGGTCTTGTCACCATCCCCGACCGGCCTGAACTCGTACACCGTCTGCTGACTCACGTTCTGACTCCTTCAATTGAGGGCTTCAGAAGTCCCCTCTACTTCTGCGGGTTGACGGAGGTGGGCACCGGACGTAATCACCCTCACCCCAGCCCTCTCCCTCAAGGGAGAGGCGGAAACTGCCTGTAGTTCAAGCCTGATGGCTACATGAGCACTACCGAACGCAGCACCTCGCCGCGCTCCATCTTGTGGAACGCCTCCTCGACGTCGTCGATGCCAATCGTCTCCGAGACAAAACCCTCCAGGTCAATACGCCCCTGCAGGTGCAGGTCGATGAACATGGGGAAGTCCCTGGTGGGCAGGCAGTCGCCGTACCAGGACGACTTGAGCGATCCTCCCCTGCCGAAGACCTCGAGCATAGGAAGCTCGATCTTCATGTCAGGGCTCGGGACGCCGACAAGCACGACCGTTCCGGCCAGGTCACGGGCGAAGAACGCCTGCTCGTAGGTGGCGGGATTGCCGACGGCCTCGATGGCCACGTCGACACCGTTTCCGCCGGTGAGTTCGCGTATCGCCTCGACCGCGTCGGTCTGCGTGGAGTTCACCGTGTGAGTCGCTCCGAAGTCCTTGGCCCACTCCAGCTTACGGTCGTCTATGTCCACGGCGATGATCGTGTGCGCTCCTGCGAGGCGGGACCCCGCGATGGCCGCGTCTCCCACGCCACCGCATCCGATCACAGCCACCGAGTCGCCGCGTGTGACGCCGCCGGTGTTGACCGCCGCGCCAAGTCCCGCCATCACTCCGCAGCCGATCAGTCCCGCTGCTGCTGCTGATGCCGCCGGGTCTATCTTGACCGCCTGCCCAGAGTGGACCAGTGTCAGCTCTGTGAACGCCCCGATTCCAAGGGCCGGTGAGAGCGGGCTGCCGTCGGCGAGAGTCATCTGCTGCTCAGCGTTCATGCTGTCGAAGCAGTACCACGGGCGCCCCCTCAGGCACGAGCGGCAGTTTCCGCAGGGAGCACGCCACGCGATGATGACGAAGTCGCCGGGCGCGACGTTGGTCACTCCATCGCCGACGCTCTCTACGATACCGGCGGCCTCGTGACCGAGCAGGAACGGGAACTCGTCGGTGATCGCGCCCTCGCGGTAGTGGAGGTCGGTATGGCAGACTCCGCACGCCTGCACCCTGATCAGCGCTTCGCCCGGACCCGGATTTGGGACCAGGATATCCTCGACGGTTACCGCCGCTCCCTGCGCACCTGCAATCACTCCCTTGACTCTATTTGACATCGAATAAGCCCTCCAACATTGGCTCTTGTGATGAAGCAGCGAACGGGATTTGCCCCGAACGAATCGAGGGCGATTCTACCAGATCAGTCAGACAGTCGCCGCTGTACCATGAAGGCCGCCGACACCACCGCCGCCAACGCGACCCCCATCGCTATGAGGAAGAAATCGCTGAAGACCGAGAGGCCCGCGTCGATGAGGTGCTCCTCGAACTCGGCCACCCTCGCTCGTGACTGCTCCGCGGTCTCACCCGAGACTGGCAGCGGCAGTTCCAGCCCCACCACCAGCTGGGTAAACCGTCCGACGCCCCAGGCAGTCAGGGCGGCCAGTCCGAAGGTCATCCCGACTATTCGCATCGCCGTCACGACCGCAGAGGCGGCTCCGCGGAGTCCCACGTCCACCGAGTTGGTCGCGGCCAGGGCGATCGGCGCGATCAGCAGGCCGAAGCCCAGTCCTGCGGTTGCCAGGTGCAGCGTCATGGCCGGGTCCGCGATGTCCAGTCCCCAGCCACTCATAAACGCATAACCCAGGGCGATGAGCAGCAGCCCGACCACCGAGGGCACACGGTAGCCGAAACGCTGGGCGGCGTAACCGCCTGCCACGGCTCCAAAAGGGATCGCGATGGTCATGCGCATCAGCATGAGTCCGCCATCGAGAGCCGTTAACCCGAGTACCGTGTTCGCCATGAGAGGGACGGTGACCATTCCGATTATCAGGGCCGCACCCAGCAGCAGGTGGGTCATGTTAGCCGAGCTGAAAGAGACCCCCCGGAACATCTCCAGCGGTATCAGCGGGTCCGACGTTGTCCTCTGGCGCAGCAGGAACAGGCCGAAGGTGACAACTGTGGCCGCGAGATACACGACGAAGGGCCATCCGAGAGCGTCGATTCTGGACAGCGCCAGCGTTAGCGTCGATAGGCTGACCGCGATCAACCCGCCTCCGATGTAGTCAATGCGTGCGGGATACCTCGGACTCGGCCCCAGCATGAGCAGCAGCATCACCAGAACAAGCGCGCCCAGCGGGATGTTGATCCAGAACACCCACGGCCAGTCGAGATACCTGCTGATCAGCCCGCCCCACAGCGGCCCGATGACGCCTCCCGCCTCGGCAGACGCCCCCATGAGTCCAAGAGGGACCGCCCTGCGCGCAGGCTCGAACAGGTCGCCAACTATGGCAATCGAGATGGGAACCAGGGCTCCGGCGCCTATGGCCTGCACCACACGGGCGGCTATGAGCCAGGTCAGGCTGGTCGTCAGAGCCGCCACGACAGACCCGGCCATGAAGACGAGCATCGACGCCACGTACAGGTTGCGGTGTCCCCACACGTCGGACATGCGCCCCATGAGTGGCATCGCGGCCACGTAACCCAGCAGGTACCCCGTAATGGTCCAAGAGGCGCGATCGAGTTCGTTGATCTGCACCCTGAGATCGAACATTATCTCGGGCAGAACCGTGACTATTACGGTCTGGTCGTCGGCCGCGATGAACACTCCAACGAAGACCGGAAGGAGAGCGAGGTAAGGGGACTTCCTGAGACCGCTCATCCCGGAGGTTCTATCGTGACCTGCTCGTTGAACTCAGAGAGCGTGATGGTGCGCACGACTCCGTCCGGTTCTATTGCCGTCAGACGGCCGTCGAGTATCGCCCGTTCCAGAAACAGACTTTCCGAGTCGATGGTAAGTCGCACGTCCACTGTGTTCCCCTCCATCAGACTATCGCCGAGCAGCGGTTCGAGCGCTTCCACCGGGAGATCGCCTTCGATTTCGTACGAATCGCCTGACTTATCGATGAGTACGGGACTCGTCACTTCTGTCATCATCGAGCCGATGCCGCGCTGGGGATCGAAGAAGCCAAGCGGGCTGACTTCACGGGCAACCTGCTCCCACGCGCCAGTCAGCGGGTTGGTCATGTAGCTGTCGTCGCCAAGCGTGATCAAGCTGGACCGAACGGCGAAGTTGCCAAGCGTTCCGGCGAACTCGACTGACACGGCGTCAGGGCTTACGACTGTCCCGTCAGCCTCGGTGACCGTGAGGGACTCCGTCAGAGGCGTGCTACCCTCGCGGTTGTGTTCGAGTGTGAATCGAAAGGTCTTCAGACCAGACGTCGCCTCCCCAGAGCGGGCGAGCAGGCCCGCAACGTCTATGGGAGTGGGGGTCGGTGGGGGAACAGCGGTGGGATCGGGCTGTGGACTGTGCCCGCAGCCGACGAGGATCGCGGCGGTGAACACTGTTCCAAGCAGAGTGGCGATCGTGGAATTGACCGTCATAACTTCGTTCGCGGGCCTGCGTTCGGCCGCTTCGGCTAGAGATTGGTCTACATTCCTGCTCAGAGGGCCGTTGAGAGGGACCCTGACAGCGGACTTATGGTGAGAGACAACAGTTCCGTCATCGGATGCGTGAGCATCCCGCACCCGGTCATGATCGAGGACTACGCCTCGGGATACCTGCTCCTGTCCGGGGCGAAGATCGAGTCATGGGGCAGATCGGGCATCCGCTTGCGCCTGACGAAGGCGGACACGAACCGGCTGGAGACTACGGTCAGCGCGGCTGCGCCTGCGATTCCGAGGGGGACTCCCTTGAGGAACTGTCGCCGTGTGAACCCGCGCTTCGGCTCATTTCTGTCGTTCATTCAAAGCTCTCTTCGTGAGTGGTTTCTGGTACCGCGCCATTATACAGGTATCATCCAGCAGGTGTAAGGCAGACGCCAACAAGACGCCGCATAACGGGCACTCTGAGCAGCCTAATCCCACTTGACAGTGGCAGATTGCGAGGTCAACAATCGCTTGAGTCGACCGGTCACTTAGATCTGGAGAGCAATGTGTCCACCAAGCTGGTTCAAGCCACCTTCGGTATTCAGGAGTATGACCTTCCCAGCCTGGCGCTTCCCGCGTACAGTCTGCCCGACAGGTACGAGACATACACCCAGTACAGGGAAGAAGACCTGGATAACGCCAAGATGGCCATGCACGGCTTCCCGGGGGCAACGGAAGAACGCTTCGTGGGGATAGGCAGGATCAGTGGGTTTGTCAGAGAATTCTGGTCCCCCGGAGTAAACCCGGAGGTCGACGGCGCCGACATAATTGTCGGATCCGTCGCGCACCTGTTCAATACGCCGGAGGGCGTGTACGGCTGGATGCACGACGTCTTCCTGAGTGACTTCTTCAACAACATCGGAGCCGACGCCGGGGAAGGCCAGATCCTGGTTTCGGCCGATGAGTTCACTCCCGAGGGGTTCTATGACGAGGCGGTCGGACTCCGGGCCAACTACAACAGGCAGGGGCATCCCATTTCGGCCACGATCATCGACTTCAGAGTAGGCAGGATACTCGGAGTCGCCTACGTAGCCACCACGGGAGACTACACGCGCATCGAAGAAGTCACCGACCTCGGCATCAAGATGGAGGAGTCCATCGTCAGCGTAGTACTGGGAGGCTGACCAGGTCCCCGTTCCCCCCAGAGAAGACCACTGAGGCTTTCCTCACATCCCAACATCTTGACATCAATAAAATAGCACACTATGATGCCTCCATGAGGACTACCCTAACACTTGACGACGATATCGCAGACTCCTTGAAAGAGCACGCACGGCTGTTGGGAGTTCCTTTCAAGCAGGCGGTCAACGACACTCTGCGCCGAGGTCTTTCTCCTGGAGAAAGCAAAGTGAAGAAGGCGAAATTCAGGGTTTTGCCAAATCACAGCGGACTAGTACCCGGTGTAGACCCACTCAGGCTGAATCAACTCAACGACCAGCTTGAAGCCGAGGACTTCGCGGGCCAGAACACAGGGTGATAGTCCCGGACCTCAATCTCCTTGTATACGCCTATAACGACGGCGCACCACTTCACACCTCTGCCAGAGAGTGGTGGGAAGGCTTAGTTAACGGGGTGGAGAGAGTCGGCATTCCGTGGGTCGTTTCCATCGGATTCGTCAGGCTCATCACCCATCCCAGAGTGGTCGTGCACCCAGTAACTTCAGATGTGGCGGTCGACTACATTCAGAATTGGTTTCGGTTTCCACACATTACGCCCATCAACCCCGGTACCGAACACATAAATCACCTCAGGAGAAGCATCGCGGCTGCTGGTGTCGGCGCAGATCTGGTCACCGACTCCCACATAGCTGCGCTGGCAATGGAGTACCAGGCTGAGGTCCATTCCAACGACAGCGATTTCAGCCGCTTTCCGGGCCTCAGGTGGCGCAACCCACTTTGATGCTGAGATGGATCCTGGGGGCTGGTGGTCGAGTCCTCACGTTCCCCGCATCGCCCCACTGTCAATCAGTCTCACTGGCCCACACAAAACCCGTGTCTTAAATCACTTTCGTCTCTTGCATCGGCGTCGGTCTGGCAGTACCGTATGAGTTGTGAGACCCGCGCTTAGCAACGCCATCAGACTCTAACCCTGTACACCCATGATGGACGGATTCTCGCCATGACTTTGCACCCCGTAATCCTTGCCGGAGGATCTGGGACCAGGCTCTGGCCGCTCTCGAGAGAGTTCTATCCAAAGCCGTTCCTGTCCATTTCTGACAGCCAGTCGATGTTGCAGGACACTGTTCTGCGGCTGGACGGTGTCGACGAGGTGTCCGATCCGATTGTGGTGTGCAACGAGGAGCACAGGTTCCTCGTTGCGGAGCACACTCGACAGATAGAACGGCTTCCCGAATCGATACTTCTGGAACCGGTCGGGCGCAACACCGCGCCTGCGCTCACGCTCGCCGCTCTAACGCTCACTGAGCAATCGGATAACTGCGCCAGCCCCGTAATGCTGGTACTGCCCGCGGACCACGTGATTTCTGACGTCGCCGAATTTCAAAGAGCAGTCACCGTCGCGGCAGAGCTTGCGGAGCATGACTACATAGTTACATTCGGGATCACGCCCAGTTTCCCCAGTATCGGATACGGCTACATTCGACGAGGTGGCGAGTTCTTCAACGGCTTCAAGTCAGAGTCGGCAGTGGCCTACGAGCTCGCCGAGTTCGTGGAAAAGCCGGACCTGGACACAGCGCGTTCGATGCTCGAGACCGAGGAGTACGTGTGGAACAGCGGCATGTTCGTGCTGCGCGCATCGGCCTGGCTTGAGGAGATCGAGCGATTCAGGCCGGACATCGTAGACGCATGTCGCAGCGCCCATGCCAGCGGCGCACACGACGGCCTCTTCTTCCGCCCAGACCCGGAGACATTCGCCGAGTGTCCGCCTGACACCATCGACTACGCCGTGATGGAGCGGATCGTGGGCTCAGAAGCCAGCCCGCGGGCGCTGGTGGTCCCGATCGACGCCGGCTGGTCGGACGTGGGCTCCTGGGCGGCGATCATGGACGTGAGCGACAAGGACGATGACGGCAACGTGGTACGCGGCGACGTGTACACCCACGAGATGCGGAACTCGATGATATTCGGCCATAACCGGCTGGTCGCTGCCGTCGGGCTCGAAGACGTAATCGTCGTGGACACCCCGGACGCAGTGCTCGCGGCGGACCGAAACCGGGCCGAGGACGTAAGGGCGCTTGTGGAACAGCTAAAGGCCGAAAGCAGGCCTGAACGCGAGTACCATCGTCGGGTGCCAAGGCCCTGGGGCTGGTATGAGGTGATCGACTCTGGCGACCGCTTCCAGGTCAAGCGCTTAGCCGTAAATCCCGGACACGCGCTGTCGCTGCAGATGCACCACCACAGGTCAGAGCACTGGGTTGTGGTCAGCGGTACAGCCAAGATCGTCAAGGATGACGGCGAGTCACTGCTCTTCGAGAACGAGTCGGCCTACGTGAAGGTCGGCGAAACTCACAGGTTGGAAAACCCGGGCACGATCCCGCTCGAGATAATCGAGGTCCAGTCAGGCAGCTATCTCGGCGAAGATGACATAGTGCGGTTCGACGACCGGTACAATCGTCAGTAAGGGAGTCTTATGACCGAAGACCACTCCAACGCGATGATAGGCGTGCCGCCTCGAATTCTGCTGGGCCCTGGGCCGTCCATGGTCAACAACAGGGTTCTCCAGGCGATGATGCAGAACATGATCGGCTACCTGGACCCAGACTACGTCGACATAATGGACCAGGTCTCCGCACTCCTGGGCGAAGTGTTCCAGACTAAAGAGGCGTTCACAATGGCGCTCTCAGGGACAGGCTCGTCCGGGATGGAGGCTGGACTATCCAGCATCCTGGAGCCAGGCGATACCGTGATCGTGTGCATCTACGGGTTCTTCGGGGAGCGGATGGTCGATATGGCTACTCGCGTCGGTGCAAACGTGGTCGCGCTGCGCTCAGACTGGGGGAAGCCCTTCCCTGAAGAGATGCTCGAAGAGGCTCTCAAGGAGAACGACAACGTCAAACTCGTGGCCGTGATCCACGCGGAGACGTCCACCGGCATCAGGCAGCCACTGGAGGGAATGTCCAAGCTTGCCAGCGAACACGGCGCGCTGTTCATGGTCGACGCCGTGACGTCGCTGGGCGGCAACGAGGTCGCTTTCGACGACATGGGCATCGACTACTGCTACAGCGCGACCCAGAAGTGCCTCGGGTGCCCGCCCGGACTGTCGCCAGTCGCGGTCAGCCAGCGCGCCATGGAGTCGATCAGGGCTCGCGAGACTCCGCCCGCGTCGTGGTACCTGGACCTCAACCTGAACGCCAACTACTGGTACGACCCGAGGGTGTACCACCACACGTCACCGGTCAGCATGGTGCTCGCCCTCGGCGAAGGGCTGCGTGTCGTGCTCGAAGAAGGCCTCGAGAACCGTTTCGCACGTCACGAGCGCAACGCTGAGGCGCTGAGAGAAGGGCTGGAGGCCCTGGGGCTCGAAGTCGTGACGCCCGAAGGCTACAGGCTCGCGCAGGTAACGCCGGTCTGGATCCCCGAGGGCGTGGACGACGCCGAAGTGAGAGCGAAGCTGCTGGCCGACTACAACATAGAGATAGGCAAGGGCCTTGGCGCGTTCGACGGCAGGGTCTGGCGATTCGGACTCATGGGAGAGTCCAGCCGCCCAGACTACGTGCTGCTCGCGCTCTCGGCCATGGAGTCAGTGCTGCCGCAGGTCGGATACGAAGTCGCGCCAGGCGCGGCCGTCTCAGCGGCAAGCCGAGTTCTGTAGCCGGGAGGAATCTGTTTCAACCTTGTCGGCGCTCCACTGTGGGCGTCGAATGTCCCCTCTCCCTCAGGGAGAGGGCCAGGGTGAGGATGAAATCCTTGCCGATTAAACTGGTAGAGCACCAGATAGGAGTTCCCCATGTACGTAATCATCGCCCCAATTCAAATCAAGGAAGGCTACAAGGAACAGTTCATCGAGGAGATGATCGGCGACGCCAGGGGCTCTGTGAACGACGAGCCCGGATGCCTGCGCTTCGACGTCATCCAGGACGCCGAGGACGAGAACCGCATCTGGCTGTACGAGGTCTACAAGGACGAGGACGCCTTCCACGCCCATACGCAGGCGCCGCACTTCATCAAGTGGCGGGACGCGTCCGCCGACTGGCGCGAGGACTCAGGGCTGCAAGGCGCAGGCCGGGGGGCAACCAACATTTGGCCCCCAGACGACGAGTGGAAGTAGCCCTACCGCTGGGCTAGTTCATACAGGCTGTCGGCCATTGACGTGATCTCGGTTGACATGGTCAGCAGTCGCCACCATTCATCTGGAAACGATTCCGCTCATGCGGAAGTCTCCTCGCATGGAGATTCTTCCCAGCCGCGTACGTACTCGAACTGAGCTGGCATCTCGGGAGAGTGTGGAATACGCCAGGATTTCTCCACTCCCTTCCACCACTCCGCGATCTGAGCCAACGCCTCGTCCCCAGTTAGCCCGTGCCGTACCAACCAGCAGCCCACAACTGTACCCGTGCGTCCGACTCCGCCATAGCAGTGGACGTATACGGTTTCACCGTGATTAAGAGCGTCGTCGACAGCGTCTAGAATGGCCTTCATCTGTTCGGGACTGCGCGGGACTGACATGTCCCTGATCGGGTGACGCTCCCACTGGATACGTTTCCCAAGAAGACGACCCTCGCCCTTCACCATCGTGTCGTAGGGCTCCCACGGCTCCCTTGCCTCAGTCAGGTCAATAAAGCGATCAATGCCGGCATCGAGCAGGTCGCGCAGCTTTGCAGTCGCCTCGTCCGGGTACCTGGCGCCAGGGTATTCGCCTGCCGCAAGCTGGCCCGGCCTCACCCAGTAGCTGTTGGGAATGGGACGGTCTGAGTTACGAGCACTCACTCTCGTCTGAACTCCTCGCGCATCTGGGCGAGTCCCATCGGGCCGAGTGACAGCGCGCGAGTGTGCCACTCCTTGAGGTCGAACGACGAGCCCAGCCGCTGCTTGGACTCGTCGCGTGCAGCCAGCCACTCGCGTTCGCCGACCTTGTAGCTGATGGCCTGTCCGGGGATGCCGAGGTAGCGGCTAACCTCGCTGGCGACGAAGTCCGCCGGGAAGTGGCTCTTCAATCTGATGAACTCGAGCCCGAGCTCGCGACTCCACACCTCGCCGGGATGGAAGCCCTGGCCGTCGGGGATGGCGAGTTCCAGGTGCATTCCGATGTCGATGATTACGCGTACCGATCGGAGCGCCTGTGCTCGTAGCATCCCCAGGTAGTAGTCTGGGTTTTCGAGGTAGCCAAGCTCGCCCATCAGACGTTCGGCGTACAGCGCCCATCCCTCGATCTGGCCGGACGTGCCTCCCAGCAGACGCTGGAACCTTGAGAGCTGCTCAGACAGCGCGACCGTGGTGCCGAGGTGGAAGTGGTGTCCCGGAACGCCCTCGTGGTACGCGATGGAGACCTCGCCCCACAGTGGGAAACGTGTCTTTCCACCCGTCGGATACCAGGTGCGGCCCGGTCTGGAGAAGTCCTCGGACGGCGGAGTGTAGTACATCGCAAGAGCGCCGCCCGGAGGCGCGATCAGGGCCTCGATCTTCTTCACGGGCTCGGCTATGTCGAAGTGAGTGCCGTTCAGTTCGGCGATCGTGCGATCCTGGAGGTCCTGCATCCAGACCGTGAACTCGGCCTCCCCTTCGATGGCCCTGTCCGGGTCGGTCTCCAACAACTCCTTCGCGGCCTCAACTCCCTGACCCGGTGCGATCCTCTCGGCCGTCTCTGCCATCTCGGACTCGACCCACGCAAGCTGTTCCCAGCCCCACTCGTATGTCTCCCGGAGGTCGAGTTCGACTCCGTTGTACACACGTGCCCCAAGAGAGTACCTTTCCTCCCCAACCGCGTCCCGGTCCGATGCGCCCGGCACATAGGTCTCGCGCAGGAATCGGGCCATGTCTGCGACACCCGCCTCAGCGGTACTCGCCGCGGCGGCGAGGTCTGACCTCAGGCCAGCCGAGTCCACGTCCGACTGGTCGAAAGCCTCAACGAGAGCCTGGAAGAACGAGGCGCTGCCCTCAGCCGCACCGGTCCAGACGTCGCACTGGGTGGCCGTCTCGCTTGCCTGTCGCTTGGCGACGACAAGGCCTAGACTCAGTCCCTCGTCGAGCGTACGCTGGTAGCTATCCAGCGCCTCCGGTATGCGCGCCATGCGAGAGGCTATATTGCTCCAATGCTCTTCGGTCTCCCGCGGCATAAGGTCGAACACCTGTCGTACACTGTGTACGGGGCTGTGGATCATGCTCAGGCTTCGGAAGTGCTGGTTGGCGTCGTGCCGGTCGAGGTTGAGCTGCAGACTGTCCCGCATTGCGTCGCGGGCGATCCGGTCGCGCTCATCGTCGACCTGCGCTGACTCGAGTTCTGCGAGCGTGTCCCGGTCGAGCTGTGCCTCGGCCTCGCTCGCCTCGGGTGAGAAGTCGTTCATTTCGTGGTCGTGTCCGGGCACGCCCATATAGGTCGCGCTGATCGGACTCATCCCGGCGACGCGCTCCACGTACCTGTCTGCGATGTCGAATACTTGGGACATTTTCTGTATGCTCACTCCATTGTCGGGAATCAAGAGAGCGAAAGTTTATCACAGCGACTCACACCTATCGTTTAGCAGTCGCCTACTCCCTGAGGAGGACCAACTCAATGGAAAAGCGCAGACTAGGACGAACAGGACACGAGAGCACCGTCGTTACGTTCGGGGCCTACTCAGTCGGATACCTTGACCAGGATGAGGCCAACCGGGCAATTGAACTGATGCTCGATCACGGCGTAAACCACATCGACATTGCTCCGTCCTATGCGCAGTCGATGGAGAGGGTCGCGCCGTGGATGCCCGAGCTCAGGAACCAGATGTTCATTGGATCGAAAACCCGGTTCCGCACCCGTGACGAGGCGTGGCGCGACGTCGAGAGCATCATGAAGCGGATGAACGTCGAGGACTTCGACCTCTTCCAGCTCCACTCGGTCGTCAACATGCACGAGCTGGACCTCGCCACCTCCGATGGGGGAGCGCTGGAAACCCTCGTCGAGATGCGAGAGCAGGGCCTGACGAAGTGGCTTGGCATCACCGGACACGGCCCATACGTGCCAAGCACGATTCTGGAGAGCCTGAACCGCTTCGACTTCGACACTGTCATGTTCCCGCTCAATCCGGCGATGGCAAGGGACGCCAACTACCGGCGCGACTCCGAGGCGCTGCTGGCAGAATGCGCCGCCAGAGACATCGGCATTCAGACCATCAAAATGATCGCGCGAGGCGGCTGGGGATCAGGGTCACGTGACCTCCACACGTGGTACGACCCGCACCGCGAGCAGGAAGAGATCGACCAGTCGCTGTGGTGGGTGCTTTCGCAGCCGATGCACACCGCGCCAAGTTCCGGCGAGATCAGCCTGCTGCCAAGAGTGCTCTTCGCCGCGGAGCGGTTTAAGCGGCTGACGTCAGAGGAGCAGGAAGCGGTCGTCGCGGCACAGCAGCCGCCGTTGCCGCACCCTGAGCTCGCGATAATCGGGGCGGAATAGACGTCAAGAGCTGAAGTCTATGCCAATCAACTGCCGAATCGACTCGGTGTGCTCAGGGTAGTGCCTGAATGTGTTGCTGCCGATGACGTCGGATGGCGCCCACTCGGCTGGCATGTGCTCGAAGTGTGCGGAGTCGTTCAGCGCCTCTTCCGGCAGCTTCTCCAACTGATCGATCAGGGCCGGGAAGACCCAAGCAGCTTCTGATCGCACTTCATCCAGAGACATGCCGCTGACTTCGCCATGGACCGCGTCGTTTCTCTCCTCAAGGGGCAGCGCCCACCAGTCGGAACCTGCCAGCGCACGGGCCTTTAGCATCCCGATCATCTCGCGCTCGTACCACATCACATGGGCGAGGACGTCTTTCGCCGACCAGTCGCCCTCAACTCCCGGCTTCAGCATCAGGCCGTCTGGGACCCGGGCAAGGAGTTCGTCCCAGCGCTCTCGCTCGGACTTCACGCGATCTATGAACTCGCGCTTGTCCATTAGACGACTCCCTCGTCTCTGAGAGCGCCGACATCGGCAGCGGTCATACCGAGCACCTCTTCAAGGACCTCATCGGTGTGCTCGCCGAGCAGTGGCGGCGGCTGGATCTCAACCTCGTTGCCTTCGACCTTGATGGGGCATCCGATCACCTGGTAGTCACCCCGCACGGGATCGTGTATGTCCACGATCATCTCGCGCTCCCTCAGGTGGGGATCGGCCAGCACTTCGAGAGAGTCCTGCACGGCTCCTGCCGGATAGCCAAGGTCGGTGAATATCTCCATCGCCTCGTGCTTGGTGACGGTCCGCGTCCACGAGCTGACGATCTCTTCGACCTCACGCCCTCGCTCCTGCCGCGCTTCGGCCGTGCCATAACGGGGATCGCCTATAAGGTCGGCACGGTCGGCAAGCGCCAGTACCGTGTCCCAGGCATCACCAGCCAGGACGAGCGCCACGTAGTCGTTTGGGCCTCCGGGCTTGCACGGGTACACGACGGACGGCCCACCCCAGGTGCGATTGCCCTCGCGCGGGATGGGTTCGCCAGTGTTGAACGTGTCGATCATACGGATACGCATCAGGTTGACTATGCCGTCCTGCATGGCTACCTCAACCCGCTGGGCCTCGCCAGTGGCGTCACGCTGTCTCAGCGCGGCCAGCATACCTATGCCGGCGTGGAGGCCGGTCCCGGAGTCGCCAACGCCGGGAGCCACGAAGGTCGGCTCCCTGTCAGACTCGCCCTGCGCGCTCATGGCCCCGCCCATCGCCTGCGCGATGTGTTCGAAACTCTTGACGTGGGAGTGAGGTCCGTAGCTGCCGAATCCCTTGATGGTGCAGTAGACGATCCTCGGGTTGGCCTGCTTGAGCACGTCGAAGCCGAGGTCGAACCGCTCCATCTGGCCGGGGCCGTAGTTCTCGACGACTATGTCGGCCTTCGCGACCAAGTCGAGCAGGACTTCCCGGCCCCGCTCGCTCTTTATATTGAGAGTGATGCTGCGCTTGTTAGCGTTGAAGACGATGTAGTAGAAGCTGTCGACGTCCTCGGAGATAGCGCGCTCGTGGCGAGTCCTATCGCCGACGCCCGGCTGTTCGACCTTGATGACGTCGGCGCCCAGAAACGCAAACAGTTGGGTGCACGAAGGTCCGGCCTGCACCTGCGTGAGGTCGACCATGCGTATCCCGGAGAGGGGAGCCACCCCTAGCGACCGAACTCGGCGGCAATGCGCTCGCCGACTAGCTGCTCCTCGCCCTCGTACAACCCGAAGACATGGATGTCGATGTGCTCCTCGCCCTCGCGAACACGCGTCCAGATCGGCGGGTCGCCGGCCTTTAACCTGTCAACCAGTTCCTGCGCGGTGAATCCCGCGACGTCGGGATCGACTTCGAGGTGCACGCCGAACGGCTGGTGCCCAATGATGTTGTCGATCAGCTCGGCCTTGAGGCCGGGGATGTTCCTGAGTGGCGTCAGGATAGTCTGGCTTCGCTGTTCGACCTCGGCGAGACGCGATTCATGGTCCATGGTGAGCCAGCGCTTGGTCGCCGCGACCGCGCCGATCATCTCCTGCCGATCGACCTTGTGCGGCCTGCCGATGCCCCTGATCCGGCGTCCCTCGTACCCGACGAACGACTGGTACCCGAGCTTGCGGATCATGTCCTCGGTACCGAGCGCGAGACCCGTTGACTGTGGAGCGCCCATATACTTGGCGGCTATGCACTGGAAGTCGGCGCCCATGCGCACGTACTTGCCGAAGTTTTCGAGCGGGTAGATCTGACCCGCAGCATCAACCGTGACCATGACCCCATGCTCCCGGGCGATCTCTATGCAGTCCTCCAGAGGCAGGACGTTTGGATCAGGGTCCTGCTCTACGGCGTAGAAGTGGACCGCCGCCGTGTTTGGGCCGATGGCGTTCTCGAGGTCCTCACGCGTCGTGCCATCGTCCGTGCCGAACTCGACGAGCTTCGCGCCGGAGGTCTCCAGGCAGCGGTCGTACCAGTATCGCTGGCGCCGCTGTATGAGGAACTCGTTCTTCATCCCCGTGGTGTCGGGGAGCTGCTGGATCCTGTCGTCGTCGTCTCCCGCCATCACTGCGGCGGCAGCGAGCGTCAGAGCCGATCCGGCTCCGGAAGTCACCCATGCAGCGGGCACGTCTGCCATCTCGGCTATTGCGCGTCCGGCCTTCTCCTCCAGCTCTACCAGCGGAATGTAGGCGACGCCTGCCGCCTCCATTGCTTCCACCACCTCGGGCACAGGTGTCGACCCGCCCAGCAGCGTGACGCTGCCAATGGCGTTGATGACCGGCTGCGCTCCGATTTCCTTGTAGATTCCGCCCCATTCAGTGTCAGCCATGTGAGGTCTCCTTGTGCTGCCTTTGATGCAGGTTCTGACGTTGGAATTGCCACGCCATATGCTACTCCAACTATGTGTCAGTCACAATAGCCAGCCTCGAGTGGAGTCCCCTCTGACGGAGACTCCACTCAGACAGCTACTGGCAGTCCTGCAACCCAAGGCTGTCCACGTCGCTGTGAGAGGTATCACGCAGCCCTGTCGGCAGGCATCCTGAGAACCGGTTGCCGCCCAGCCAGATGCCTCGCAGACTGGACAGGTCTCCAAGCTCGGACGGGACCGAGCCTGTCAGGTCGTTCTCGGACAGGAAGAGCAGTTGCAGGTTACCCAGTCCACCAAGCTCCGAGGGGATCTCCTCCGAAAGCGAGTTGCCATGCAGGTCGAGGTACCTGAGTTGTGACAGCGACCCCAGCTCAGCAGGGATGTCGCCTGTCAGATTGTTGTTTCTGATCGATACGAGCTGCACTTCGTCCAGCCTGCCGAACTCTACAGGAATGTTCCCGGTGAGCTGGTTATTGTCCAGCACCATAGACGCGAGCTCAGCCAGGCTTCCCAAGCTCTGAGGAATCTCACCCGTAAGCTGGTTGTTGGCAAGGTTGATCTCCCGCGTGTTCACAGAGTTGCCCAGCTTGTCGGGTATCTCGCCGGTCAACATGTTGCTGCTGAGGTGCAGCACCTCTATGTAAGGCAGGTCGCTGAATTCGTCTGGGATCTCCCCAGTCAACTGGTTCTCGCTCAGATCAAGCCTTGAGAGGTAATAAGCATCGGCAAGCTCAGACGGGATCTCGCCGGTCAACTGGTTGTCACTGAGATTGACCCTTAGCAGGAAATCTATGTCTCCAAACCAGCCTGGCACAGTCCCAGTCAGCTGGTTACCACTGAGGTCAATCCCAAGCAGGTCTTCCATGCCGCTCAAGTCCGGGATCTCACCACTCAACTGGTTCCCGCTGAGGTGTACGTGAATCAGCTTGGAGAGGCTGTTGAACTCCGCCGGGATCTCTCCGGTCAACTGGTTGTTCTCAAGGTGCAGGTCTTCCAGTTCGACGAGGTCGCCCAACTCTGACGGGATCTCGCCTGTGAGTTGGTTGTTACGAAGGTCCAACCTCTCCAACTTGGTGAAGTCGCTAATCCAGGTCGGAATTTCACCAGTTAACTGATTGTCACCGAGATCAATCCCAAGCAGCTCTGTGAGATTGGCCAGCTCCGCCGGAATCTCACCGGTCAGCTCGTTAAAGTCGAGATGGACGTGCGTGAGATTCTCGAAGTTACCGAACTCAGGCGGAATCTCCCCACTCAGGCGGTTATCTTCCAGGTGGAGGTCTTCTATTTCAGTAAGGTTTCCCAGCTCGCTTGGAATCTCTCCGCTTAGCTGGTTACTTCGCAGGTCTAATCTCGTTAGATCGGAGAAGTCGCCAAAACCTGCCGATATGGTGCCGGCGAGTTTGTTATCGCTGAGGTCCAGCCTTCTCAGGTTGACGAGCTTGTCAAGCTCCGATGGAATAGACCCCGTCAGGTCGTTTCTTTCGAGGTCGAGGTCTTCCAGCCTGGCAATGTTTCCTATCTCTGACGGAATCTCACCGCTCAGCTCATTGTGACTGAGATCAAGGTCTTCCAGCTTGGTCAAGCTGCCGAGTTCGGACGGTATCTCGCCACTCAGTTCGTTATCGCTCAGGTCCAGGTCCTCCAGGCTTGTTGCACCGCCTATCTCGACTGGAATACCTCCAGCTATGTCGTTGTCACTCAGGTCCAAGTCTTCAAGCTTGGTCAAGCTGCCAAGCCCCGGAGGGATCTGTCCGGTCAACTCGCTGTCACTCAACTTCAGTCTCGTCACACGCAGTGGCGCACCACCGATGGTGACTCCGTCCCAGTCCATGATCGGGACGTCGTAGCTCCAGTTGAGTTCGGCGTCGCCTGCCAGAACGTCACGGGCTTCGATGAGTTTCGCGCAGTCCTGGATCAGTGGGGGCTGGTCCTGGGAGTCCAGAGCTTCCGCGCCTTCCGAACAGAGCGCGCACGGGTCCTTGTTGTCCGCACGAATCGTCAGGTCGTCGTTGTCCAGCAGCACTCTGGGCATGCAGCCTGTGATCTGGTTGCCATCCAGGAACAGGTATTCCAGTGCGTTTAGATCTCCCAGTTCAAACGGAACTCCGCCCGTCAGCCGGTTGTCATCGAGCATCAGATGGCGAAGCTTGGTCAGATTGCCCAACTCAGCGGGAATCTCGCCCGTCAACCTGTTGTCGTCGAGATAGAGGTACGTGAGTTCAGAGAGATTCCCGAGCTCCGCCGGGATTTCCCCTGCCAGCCGGTTCCCACTGAAGTCCAGGACTTCCAGCCCGTCCAGGCTTCCCAGCTCGACGGGAATGGAACCACTCAGGTCGCTTTCAGGAAGCTTCAGGCTGACGACACGGTTCGGCGCATTGAACACCCTCACTCCGTCCCACTGTCGAATCGAGAGGTCTGCGCTCCAGTTGAGGTCTGCGCTCTCCGCCAGGGCGTCACGCAACCCGAGGAGCGTGTTGCAGTCCTGGGCGAGCTCTGCATTCGAATCAGCGTCGGGGACTGCACCGCCCTGCTCGCAGGTCGCGTTATCGGCCGATGCGATCACCCCGCTGGTGTCCGAGCCGTAAACCGCAATGGCAGCCAGTGCCATCACTATACATACCGAAATCCACCTGAGATTCGACCGAATTCTGACCAGCGCGGACGAATTTAACCGGAACACGTGTGCCATCCATCTCCTCCCTTGGATCTGCTCACTGCCTCGCCTCATCCTCGTTTACCGTCCATCCCAGGTTGTCATGGACGGGGCAATCGAGGACTACTCCTCGGCAAGCTGAGATGATAGGGCAGAAACTACGTCCAATTCCACCTGAGGTAGATTCTGGTGTGTGGCCTGACACCCACCTGCACGCACATCCCATTTGCTCGACCTAGATCGATAGAGATACGCGAGCTATTCACCAGTTTCTTGCGTGAGGAGGCAAGGTCACCACAGTTGCCCAAATGCTCGGCAGAGACGATGTATACTTGAGAGGCACCAACGTGGAGGTGGCAATGGCGACCGCAAGGGAAAAACAGAAACTGCTGACTGCTGATGACCTACTGCGCCTCTACAGCGAAGGCGTGCGCGGCGAGCTTATCAGGGGAGTGTTGCACGAGACCATGGCTTCAGGAGAAGAGCACGGCGAGATCGTTACGAACATGGTGCTCATCCTTGGTGGTTTCGTCAAGCCGAGGCGACTGGGCAGGCTGGTGGCGTCAGATGTTGGAGTGCGGTTGGAATGGGACCCGGACACGGTCCGGGAGCCGGACCTGGCATTCGTATCAGCCGAGAAGAGGCCTCTGGACGTTCGAAATACAGGCTATCTCGAAGTGGTCCCGGAACTTGTAGTGGAGATAGTGTCCCCCAGCGATCGACCGGCAGACGTGGTGGAGAAGGCACAGATGTGGCTGAGCTTCGAGGCAAGACTAGTATGGGTTGTGTATCCCGAAACTCGAACGGTGGGAGTGTATCGTCCTGACGCTCCCGAAGTGATGCTTGGAGAAGACGACGTCCTGGACGGAGGGGCGGCGCTGCCTGGTTTCACATGTAGTGTGCGGGACATCTTTGAGTTGTAGCAGCAGCTTCCGATCCAGAGATGATTGAGTTACGTGACTACCAGCGTGATCTGCTCGAACTAGCCCAAGATGCCCGACACCTCAGTCCAGTTCCGTGTTCCTTAGCAGGAAGTCGAGAACCACCTCGTTGAACCGCGTGGGATTCTCGATGTTGGTCAGGTGGCCGGCGTCCTCGATGATTACCAGCTCGGAGTCGCGGATCTTCCTGTGCATACCCTCGCTGACCTCGGGCGGCGTCAGCCGGTCGTACTCCCCGCACACTATGAGTGTCGGCACACCGATCGAGGCGATGTTGAGTGTCTGAGCCTGCAGCCCGGATGCCTCAATCGTCTTGATGTAGGACTCCTTGTGGAGGGCTGCCATGCTGTCGACCAACCGATTGAACGCCTCCCTCGAAGAGGTCGGCCCAATGAGGGTCTCGGCCACGGGCGGAGCCATCTCTGCAGGTGTCTTGCCCTGGAGCAGCGGCTCCTTGCGCAGACGTACGAATTCGACTCGCGCCTCCCACGAGGGGTGAAAGTCCCCACTTCGTGTGTCGCACAGAGTGAGGGACAGGACCCTATTGGAGTGCATCTCGTAGAAGTCCTGGATGATGCGTCCCCCCATTGACAGCCCGACAAGGTGCGCCTTCTGCGCCCCGTAGTGGTCGAGCACACGCTCCAGGTCATGGGCGAAGTCTCTGAAGTCCAGCTCTCCCGGGTAGTCGTCGGACAGACCATAGCCACGGGCATCCCAGGCAACCGAGGTGAAGTGTTTAGAGAACACCGGCATCTGATCGCGCCAGTTCGTTCGATTCCCGCCTATGCCGTGCAGCAGCACCAGCAATGGCCCCTCGCCCTTGCGGTCAACAGCCAGACGAATCGGTCCGGGAATGAACTCGGTAATGGATGTTGCTGCCGCGAGCATAGGTCTCTCTCCAAGTGATGGGTACATGAGTCTAGCTTTGATCGTAGCATCCAAGTCGTCGCACCTTAAACGCAAAACAGGGTAGACTGTAGGCGAAAACGAAATGCCACATGGGAGGAAAGAGGAAAGCCATGATTAAGAAATTTGACAGCCTGTACGCCGGTCACGTGGACATGGACAACGTCGGCTACGGCGGTGTAGCGGTCAACGACAGGCTATTCGGCAACGACCACCTGATAACGGCGTACGACAAGGCGGAGGCGATAGCAAAGACCCTGGACAGGCTCGGGTTCGACACCTTCTGGATGGCTGAACACCACTTCCAGCCCGAGGGCTACGAGTGCATTCCGAATCTCCTCATGCTGGCCGTCCACCTGGCGCACGTGACCGAGCGCATCAACATCGGCTGCGGATTCAACATCACGCCGATGTGGCACCCGCTGCGTCTCGCAGAGGACTACGCGACCGCGGACATACTGACGAACGGACGGACAATCTTCGGCGTTGGACGAGGCTACCATACCCGCGAGGTCGATACTTTCGGCGCCCCGCTCATGGACCAGGAGGCCAACCGCAACCTGTTCGAGGAGCAGGTGGACATCATCTTCCAGTCGTTCAACGAGGAGTCTTTCTCTCACAAGGGCGAGTACTACACCATCCCGCCTGAGGTGCCCTACCGGGGCTACACACTGAAGGAGATAACGCTGGTCCCGCGCCCGGTGAGGCTTCCCGTAGAGTGCTGGCAGCCCATCCAGAGCGCGACCCAACGCGGACTCGACTTCATGGCCAAGCACGGCATCAAGGGCATGATCGGCGGAGGCGTTGCCGAGGGCGGCGCGATGCACCGCGTCATGGAGGCATATAGAGACGCCAACGTCCGTGCCGGGCGCGACCTTGAGCTGGGCGAAAACCTGTCGATCGGCTTCCACTTCTACATCGCCGACACCCAGGAAGAGGCCATAGAGGCCGCAGCCGGGTACTACGAAGAGAACCTCAAGATGTTCGGCCCACTGCGGCTGGTCCGCGCCCTCAGCGACGAGCAGATCGACGCGATGTCGGATCCCAAGCGCGCCCCGACTTTCGACCTGCCCCGCATAGAGGACGCCGTGAAGACCGGCGGCTTCCTGGCAGGTCCGCCCGAGCAGATCATCGAGCAGCTCAAGAAGGTTGAGGCTGCCTATCCAGGACTCGACCGCGTCGGCGTCAGCCACCCGGTCGGGACCCCACAGGCGGTAATCCTCGAGCAGATGGAGATGTTCGCCGAAGAGGTGATGCCCGCGTTCAGCGGCCGCGCAGTAGAGCCTGTCCCAGCGGACTAGGGACTTGAGACACCCACTCAAGGTCAGTCGTTGTCATCACATAGAGTTGAGAGAGTCTGCGACTAAAATCGATTCCGGCCATCCAATTTAGTGACAGCGGCCGACCTTGATCGCGCCTGCCGGATCTCGTTGCTCACACTCTTCATGAGCCATCATCGACTGACTCGATAACTGCGTGTAGAGGTTGGGCGACTCTTAATGTTGGGCACTGTAGATGCTCAGATAGTCCCGAGTAGGAAAACGTTAGCCTAACGTGATCCAATCCTTTGCCGACAGAGATACCGAAGAACTGTTTGTCTCAGGAGAAAGTCGCCGATTCAATGCTTTCGCACGAGTCGCGTTGAGAAAGCTGATCCAGGTGAATCAAGCGACCGTCCTTGGTGATCTCGCAGTCCCACCCGGAAACCGACTCGAAGCACTGAGAGGAAATTGGGCGGGCTTCCACTCAATCCGTGTCAACGATCAGTGGCGTATCGTATTTCGCTGGACGACTTCTGGTCCTAGAGAGGTGTCTATCGTAGACTATCATTGACTTCACCCCTATGACGTTATACGTTATAGGCAGTGGCCATTAGCCGCGGGACTTGAAGCAATGACCTACTCAGGTAACCCAATCACTCCCGGCGAGATTCTCTTGGAAGAGTATCTGAAACCGATGGGGATTTCTCAGAACGCCATGGCGCGCGCAATTGGAGTTTCACCCCGAGCCATCAACGAGATAGTTCACGGACGGAGGTCGATCACTCCGACCATGTCCATTCGCCTGGGTGCGTTCTTTGGGCAGTCAGACCAGTTCTGGCATGGAATCCAGGTGGAATGCGACTTCCGACGACTCGCTAGTGACAGAAAGCGTCTCACCACCGGTATACAGCCCGCGTCTACCCTTGTTCGCGCTCCCTAGTCAACAGGGTGCAAATGGCCACACGCCCACAATGACCCCATGCTCACCCGGTTCAAATTGCCGTTGAGCGGGTCTACTTCATAGCCCTGAACTCCCAGTGCTGTGCCTCCATCTCCAATATCCAAATTTCGTGTGCATTTCATGTAGTTCATGTAAACAGTATGGTTTATTATGCCCGCATGGTTTATTATGCTTGATAGTCCGAGAGTTCGAAGTGTTTTAGCAACACCTCAAGAATTCCCGACTGCATATACACACCAGGACTGAGTTTCGGAGAAGCGCAAAATGACCCCAGAGCGACATTCCAGTTCAACAACAAACTTCAGCCAGTCCAATGGGCAGTATGCGAGTAGTTCGAACATCGCTGAGCCCATTGCAGTAGTGGGCATGGCCTGTCGCTTCCCAGGCGCGAATGACCTCGACTCCTTCTGGCAACTGCTGGTAGAGGGCAAGAACTCGGTGACCGAAGTCGGCATCGGTGCTGGTTCGGGGCGATTTGACGATCTCTTCACTGAACCCGACTCTCAGCACGCGGCCTGTCGCTTCAGCGCCTTTGTTGATGGAATCGATCAGTTTGACGCTCAGTTCTTCCGAATCTCGCCTGTCGAGGCGGAGCTGCTGGATCCTCAGCAGCGAATGATGCTGGAGACGAGCTGGCAGGCCCTGGAAGACGCCGGAATAGACCCCGACGGATTGAAGGGGAGCCGCACAGGCGTCTACGCGGGACTCAGCAACGACGAGTACCGAATGCTGGTGCTCGACGCGAGCAGGCCCACGGAGGCTGCGGGGTCACTCTATGCTCTCAGCGGCACCAACTTGAATGGAGCCAGCGGGCGGGTCTCATTTGTGCTGGGCCTCATGGGACCGGCAAAGGCGGTCGACGCGGCGTGTGCGGCGTCACTCGTTGCGGTAAATGACGCCGTGGCCGATCTCCAGCAGGGGAAGGCGGACCTGGCTATCGTCGGTGGCGTTCAGGTCATCCTGAACAGCCGGGTGCATGAGCTCCGCGCGGAATCGATGATGCTGTCTCCTGATGGGCAATGCAAGGCATTCGATGAGTCGGCAGACGGATACGTGCGCGGCGAGGGATGCGGCGTGGTGGTCCTGAAGAGGCTGAGTGAGGCTGAGGCCGATGGCGATCGTATCTGGGCAGTAGTCAGGGGCACGGCGGTGAATCACGGTGGGGCCAGCGTCGGTCTGACCGTCCCGAACGAACCCGCACTGGTACAGGTAATGGAGGCGGCGCTTTCCGATGCTGGGCTTCAGCCCGAGGATATCGACTTCCTGGAAGCACACGGCACCGGGACGGCTGTCGGCGATCCAATCGAGATCAATGCCGTCGCAGATGTTTACAGCCGGGGACGCAACCCTGACCAGCCGCTCCTGGTTGGTTCAGTCAAGACCAACATCGGTCACCTGGAGTGCGCAGCCGGGATCGCCGGACTGATCAAAGCTGTAATGTCGTTGGAGCGGGGCGTCATTCCAAGCCACCTGCACTTCAACGAGCCCAACTCGAGCCTCGACTGGGACAACCTGCCCCTGCAGGTCGCAACTGACATGGTGGAATGGCCGCGTCATCGCGAACGGCCTGGAATGGCAGGCGTCAACTCGTTCGGCATCTCGGGTACGAACGCCCATGTCCTAGTAGAGGAGTATCGCGAGCCCGATGGAGAGTCCAGCGACAAGAGCTGGCCTGTGGGCTCCGGTCAACGCGCGGCTGTGTCATTGCCGTCGACAATTTCCAGTCTGCCCGTGGAAGAGGACAAGGTCGGCAGTCGCCCCGCCCGCCTTTTGCCCCTGTCTGGAAAGACTGAGGGTGCACTCAAGGACCTCGCTAACCGGTACATCTCCTGGCTCGACGACCAAGCTGGTAGAGGCGTCGCCTCTGAAGCCCTACTGTCTGACATGGCCTGGACAGCAAGTGTCGGGAGGAGCCACTTCGACTATCGAGCGGGAGCAGTGTTTCACGATGCGGAGTCTTTGCAGACCCGGCTGAAGGCACTGGCCGAAGAAGGAACAGACGCGCGACCGGGAGCCCCGAACAGGGTAGCCTTCGTCTACACCGGCCAGGGCAGCCAGTGGACCGGCATGGGGCAGGCTCTATATGAGACCGAGCCCGTGGCCAGAGCGGTAATGGACCGCTGCGAGGCAGTCTTCCGACAGGAAAGGGGCGCCTCACTTCTGGCCGTAATGTTCGGTCGTAACGAAGCAAATGAAGACCTGGGGAACACGGCATGGGAGCAGCCTGCGCTCTACACGCTGGAGTGCGCACTAGCGGCCCTCTGGGCCAGCGTTGGCATACGCCCCAGCGTTGTGCTGGGACACAGCGTTGGGGAGATTGCGGCGGCCCAGGCAGCAGGGGTGTTCAGCCTTGAGGATGGAATGCGCTTCGCGGCCGCCCGCGGCACGCTTCTGTCTCAAATGGAACACGGCACCATGGCTGCCGTATTTGCCCCGGCAGAGCAGGTGGCGGCTGAAGTAGAGGCGTTCAACGAGGCGTCATCCGGGGTTGGGCTGAGTATCGCGGCAGACAACGGGGCCCACCAGGTTGTCAGTGGCACGGTCGCGGATATCGAGTCCATCGTTGAACACTTTGAAGCGCAGGAACTGCGGGTCAGAAAACTCAACACGACCCGTGCATTCCACAGCGCGCTGGTGGAGCCGGTTCTCGGCGGACTGGAGGACGTGCTTGACGGCGTTGAGATCAAGCCGCCGTCACTGACATTCATAAGCAACCTGACCGGAAACGTCGTTGAGCCAGGCATGGCGCTGGACGTGTCGTATTGGACGCGTCACGCCAGACAGGCAGTCTCATTTGCCAGTGGCGTAAGGACAATGGCGGAACTGGACGTCGACCTGGTGGTCGAGATAGGCCCGCACGACGTGCTCGGTACGATGGCAACACTCGCCTGGCCCGATTCGGCACAGGGCCCATCTGTTCTGGCAAGCCTCCGACGGCCTCCGAGAGGCGCCACGACTCCTGATCCTGAAAGCACATTCATCGACGCGGTCGCTGAAGCCTATCAAGCCGGACTGGATGTCTCTTTCGAGGGGCTATTCGCAGGGGAGACCCGGAGTCGTATTTCATTGCCAAGCTATCCGTTCCAGCGCGAACGCTACTGGGTCGAACAGTCCAGGCAGCGGCGGCAGACCTCCGGACATCCATTGCTGGGCGTCAGGCATGAATCAGCTCGCGGCGAGATCTCATTCGAGACGGAGGTCTTCCCGTCCGACCCGGCCTGGCTGAATGACCACAGGGTCTTTGGCAGGCTCATCGCGCCAGGCGCGCTGTACGGAGCGATGGCGGCATCTGCGCTGCTTGCCGAGGGCAGCAGTTCGATAGTGATGGAAGACATTCAGCTGCACAACGCACTCGTCTTTTCTGAAAATGACACCGAAGACGGCACAGAGGAGAGTGGTCGAACTGTGCAAGTCTTGCTCGATGATTCCGAGCAGGCGTCATCGCTCGATGTTCAGATATTCAGCAAGGGAGCAGACAGCGGCTGGACGACACACATCGAAGGACGTGTTTTGCCGGGAGCGCAGGTTCCGGCGGTCGGTGTCAGGGTCGATCTGGAAAGCATTAAGGCTCGCCTTTCACCGTCGGACGTTCGAGACTACTATCGCGCCAAGTCCGATACCGGAATCAACCTCGGCCCATCCTTCCGCACACTGGGAAGGGCCTGGGCTGGGCCGGGAGAGGCTTTGGCCGAGGTCACTCTTCCCGAGTCTGCTGGCAGGAACGACCTAGACATCCACCCCCTCGTGCTCGACGGCTGCTTCCAGGTCGTTGGCGTCGCCCGGAATATGACGGGCGCCGACGATGAACCTACATACCTTCCATTCGGCTGGGAGCGAATGTGGCTTACGGGAAAACTACCCGACCGGGTGGTCTGCCATGTGCTCCTGAGCGAGGGCTCACAGAGGACTGAATCTGAGTCGGTCGAGCATCCAGAGGTCCTCAGTGGGGACGTGCGAATCTACGATCAGAACGGAGCGCTTCTCGGCGAATTGACCGGCTACATGGTCAAGAGGGCCACTCAGGCGGCACTTCTTTCTGCGGTAGAGGAAGTCGACGACCTTCTGTACGAGATTGACTGGCGCGACCGCCCCCTCGAATCGGGAGTAAAGCCCGCAGATTTCTTCCCCAGTCCTGCCGCGGCCGCGGCAGGAACGGAGCTGTTCTCAGATTACCTTACGTCGGCGGGAGTCGATCCCGATGACCGGGATGCGCTGCTGGAAGATCTCGAGCAGTGGTCGCGGTCATACGCACTCTTCAACCTCGAAAAGCTGGGGTGGGAGCGTCAGCCGGGTGAACTCGTCGATCCTGAAGACCTGAGAAGGCGCCTGAACGTTAATGACGAGCACCAGCGCCTCTTCCGTCGAATGCTCGAAATGCTGGCCAGCTCTGGCATCCTGGAGGAAAGAGACGACGGCTTTGTCGTATTGCTGGGGCCAGACGACCCACTGCCGGAAGAACTCCCCAGCAGTCCTGAGGACTACCACACGCAGATGGCCGAGAAGTATGACCACGGACAGGTCGAAACAGGCCTGTTCCGGCGGTCTGGGGGCGCGCTGGCCGATGTACTGCGCGGCCAGGAGGACCCTCTTACGCTCCTGTTCAGCAGCGGCGAGCCGACTGCGGCCGACCTGTACCTGAAGGCACCGGTGGCGCGCGCCGCGAACCAGATGCTCGGAGAGGCGGTCCGGACACTCGTAGCACAGCTGCCCGAAGGGCGGCGTCTACGCGTGCTGGAGATCGGGGCAGGCACCGGTTCGGCTACGGCCTCCGTGCTGCCGGAGCTTCCAAGTGGAATGTTCGACTATGTATATACGGACATCTCAGCAGGCTTCTTCGCGGAAGCCGAGGAGAGATTTGGCGACGGCGACGGGGCAATCGAATACCGGCCGCTGGACATCGAGAGAGACCCCATCGAGCAGGGATTTGACTCCCACGGTTATGATCTGCTGATCGCGTCCAACGTGCTTCATGCCACACGGTACCTTCAGGAGACACTGGCAAACTGCAGTGCGCTGCTGGCGCCAGCAGGTCACCTGGTGGCCCTCGAAAACCTCCGCGGCCTGGGCTGGATGGACCTGACTTTCGGACAGTTGGACGGCTGGTGGCGGTTCGCGGACGAGTACCGTCCGCAGCACGCTCTGGTTGGCCCCGACATCTGGCGTCGAGCGCTTACTGAAGTGGGATTCGAGGAAGTCGAAGTCCTCGGAGTTGACGAGGCCAACACAGCCAGAAAGCTCGACAAGGGAGTGATCGTGGCGCAGGGTCCGGCGCGGATCACTGAGCGTCCGGGCGTCTGGGTGCTGGCGTCGGACGGCGAAGGCGTCGCGGATGAACTCGCGGCGGAACTGGCTACACGAAACCAGACTGTTGTAATCGCGGGCAGGAACGTTTCCGCGAACGGCAGAACCGCGTCGGAAGGCCCGTCAGTGGTTCACGCCCAGGTAGATCCGGAGAACCGCGAGGCATGGCGATCACTGATCGAGGACCTGCCCGGTGACATTCCGTTCAGCGGAGTCGTTCATCTCGAAGGGCTTGCAGGGCACGGTATGGAGGCGACCACCCAGGAGATTTCCGAAGACGTGAAACGGGTAGGAGCCAGCGCTCTCGCACTCGTGCAGGGCGTTTCGGAGACCAATCTGGTGCCGTCCAACGGCATCTCATTTATCACGAGCGGTGCGCAGGTACTCGAGCGCGAGAGCGGCGGGAATCTTGCCGGATCGGTCCTCTGGGGCCTGGGCAAGGTGGTATCCCTTGAAGCGGGCCACCTGCAGTCTCGAATGATCGATCTGGACCCAAGTTCGACTGAGCCGCATTCCGACCTGGCTGACGAGCTGCTCTACCCGGACTGGGAAAATCACATCGCATACCGACGCGGCAGCCGCCAGGCTGCGCGCCTGGTGCGACCCGGCGACGCCTCAGAGAGATTGACGCTCCCTGAAGAGACTACCTGGGTCCTGGCGCCAAACCGGGATGGCGTGTTCGAGAAGCCAGAGGTGAAACCGCTCCCAGCACGCGTCCTGGAGCAGAGGGAAGTGCGAATCGCGGTCGAGGCCACGGGCCTCAACTTCTGGGACGTATTTCGTTCGCTCGGATTCATCGAAGAGGGCGACCTGGGCAGGGAGATGTGCGGGTTCGTCATCGACGTTGGGCCTGAAGTCTCCACAGTTGCCATAGGCGACCATGTGGTCGGCCTGGGCTTCGGCGCATTCGCTCCGGAGATGATCACGCGAGAGGAGTTGGTTGCCCCGGCGCCTGACGACATGTCGGTGTCGGACCTTGCGACTATTCCCAGCGCCTTCGTCTCGTCGGCGCTTTCTTACGAGTACTCGGGACTGGAAGCCGGGGACCGGGTGCTGATTCACGCCGGCGCGGGTGGAGTGGGACTGGCCGCAATCCAGATGGCGCAGGCCGCGGGCGCGGAGGTCTTCGCGACGGCCAGCGCTCCCAAGCAGGCGTATCTCCGAGCTATGGGCGTCAAGCACATTTTCGACAGCCGCCAGACCAAGTTCGGTGAGGAGATACTTGAGGCCACAGGCGGCGAGGGCGTCACAGTGGTGCTGAACAGCCTCACCAGCGAGGGATTCATCGAGGCCAGCCTCGCCTGCCTTGCGCAAGGCGGAAGATTTGTAGAACTGGCCAGGAGAGACATCCTGAGCGAAGAGGAGATGGCGGAGGTACGTCCTGACGTCAAGTACGCCATCCTGGAACTGGACGTCCTGAAGAAGACTGATCCCGGACTGGTTGGAGAGGTCCTGCGCGACGTAATGGCACGCGTCTCGGCAGGGGAACTTAAACCGCTGGCCCATAGCAGGTGGCCTCTCGCAGAGGCCGGGGCTGCTCTGTCGTTCATGAGGGCGGCGAGGCACATCGGAAAGATAGTCCTGACGACACAGCCCCTGGTAACAGGTCAGTTGAGACAGGACAGGACATACCTCGTCACCGGTGGACTTGGAGGCATCGGGATCGCTGTAGCCGAATGGCTCACTGACAACGGAGCCTGCAACATCGCACTGAACGGCCGTAGAGACCCCGATCCGGAGGCCGTTGAGGCCATCGACGCGCTGCGCGAACGTGGCGTGAGGATCGAGGTCGAGCTTGCGGACGTAACTGATACCGCTGCAATCGACGCGATGATGGAGCGCATCGATGAGAATATGCCGCCACTCGGTGGCGTCATACACAGCGTGGGCGTCCTGTCTGACGCCGCGCTGACCAACCAGACGTGGGAGAGTTTCGAGCAGGTGCTGTCGCCAAAGATAGTGGGTGCTTGGCATCTCCACCGCGCCACTCTGGATCGCGATCTGGACCTCTTCATCCTATTCTCGAGTCGTGTTGGAGTTATGGGGAATCCAGGCCAGGCGAACCATGCTGCGGCCAACGCCTTCCTTGACCAACTCGCGGGACACCGGCGAGCTCTGGGCCTCCCCGGACAGTCAATTGCATGGGGAGCATGGTCGGAGATCGGTGAAGCTGCCGAACAGCGTGACCGTATCGAGCAGCGACGCGCGGCACTCGGAGGCCGCTGGTTCACGCCTCAGCAGGGCCTGAGGGCTCTCGAGAGAATTGTGCGTGAGGACTCGACCAATTCCGTCGTCATGTCGATGGACTGGTCGGTATTCGAGGAGGCCGTGGAAGACCGTCCTCCCCTATTGGAAGACCTGCTTTCGTCGGTCGCCGACGACACCGCCGACACATCCGGTCCTTCGGAAGACCTGCTGTCCCGACTGCGAAGTTCGTCCGCGGCAGAGTACGAGAGCGTACTCGTGTCCTTCCTGCAAGATGCGGTGCAGGCGGTGTTGAGGCTTTCAACAGCGCCATCGCCTACGGTCGGATTCTTCGACCTGGGTATGGACTCACTTATGGCAGTCGAGCTTAGGAATAGGCTCAACCGTTCCTTCAGCGGTGAATACGTGGTCTCCAACACTGCGGTGTTCGACTATCCTGACGTGACCTCGCTCGCGAGGCACTTTGCAGGGGAGCTCGGTCAACTTGGAGACGCCGAGCAGGTCGAACCAGCGCCCGAGGCCGTGGTTCCTGAACAGCGACGCGCAGTCGACAGTGAGCAGGACGGCATCGCGATAGTGGGCATGGCCTGCCGCTTCCCAAAGGCGAATGACCTCTCCCAGTACTGGCACATGCTAGAGTCCGGCACGGACGCTGTCACCGACGGGCGTCCGAACGCATCCTCGTTGACAGGCGTTAACGGAGGGTCGAACGGCGAGGCCTCGGAGTACATGCGAGGCGCGTATGTAGACGACATCGAACTGTTCGACTCCCGCTTCTTCCGGATCGCGCCGATAGAGGCGCGGATGATGGACCCCAAGCAGCGGATGATGCTGGAGACAAGCTGGGAGGCACTTGAAGACGCTGGGATAGACCCAGAAGGCCTCAGGGGAAGCCTCACAGGCGTATACGCTGGAGTAGGCGGCAGCGAGTACAGAGACCTGGTCGAGTCCAGCGGCAAGTCCGACAGCTACCTCGGGACAACCGCCAGCGTGACCGTTGGGCGTGTAGCGTTCGCTCTCGGCCTCGAAGGGCCGGCGATGCCTATCGACATGGCGTGCGCTTCGTCCCTGGCCTCAGTGCACCAGGCCGCGATCGCCCTGCAGAGGGGCGAAGTTGACCTGGCTCTCGCCGGGGGAGTTCACGTAGTGCTCTCCGAGGCCGTCAACAGGTTTATGGCGGAAGTCGGAATGCTGTCCCCCACCGGACAGTGCAGCCCCTTCGATGCTTCAGCCGACGGCTACGTCCGAGGCGAGGGCTGCGGAATGATCGTCCTGAAGCGACTCAGCGATGCTGAAGCCGACGGCGACCGCATCTGGGGCGTCATCAAAGGGTCTGCCGTCAACCAGAACGGTGCGAGCGCGGGACTCACCGTCCCGAACGGCCCCGCCCAGGAGCGCGTCATGGAGGCTGCTCTCGCGCAGGCAGGCATAGCCGGCGCCGATGTCGATTACCTCGAGGCGCACGCGGTCGGTTCGCAGATGGGAGACGCCATTGAGATCCGAGCAATTGGCGCCGTGTACGGTCGCGGTCGAGATTCCGATCGACCACTGCTAACCGGCACGGTGAAGTCCAACATGGGACACCTGGAGACGGCCGCGGGCATCGCTGCCCTCATAAAGGCTGTACTTGCGATGAAGCAGGGCGTAATTCCGAAACACCTGCACTTCGAGAACCCGAACCCTGAGATCGACTGGGACAGGCTGCCTGTTAGGGTCACTTCATCCGCGACCGACTGGCCTCTCTGCACAGACAGACCGCCCAGGGCGGCTGTGAGCGCGTTCGGTATCTCCGGTACCAACGCTCACATGGTTGTCGAAGGGTACGGAGATGCTGCTCCAAGCTCAGGCAATGGAGTTCAGTCGTTTGCGAGTCCAACGCAGGCTGTTCAAGCTGAGTTGCCCAGTTCGGTTGCGGGACTGCCCGTGCCGGAGGAAGACCTCTCTGAGCGCAAGGTCCGGCTGCTGCCGTTGTCAGGCAAGACCGGCGGCGCGCTCAGCGACCTCGCGAAGCAGTACATTTCGAGGCTCGAAAATGGCGGAACCGCAGAGTCCGAAATCGCCGACATGGCGTGGATGGCAGGCGTAGGCCGCAGCCACTTCCCGCACCGCGCGGGAGTCGTGTTCAGCGATGTACAGTCGCTCAGGGGAAGCCTGAAGACCGTCGCTGAGAATAATGGCGCGACCGACGCAGCGAACCCCCTGCCGGCAACCAGGGTTGCGTTTGTTTACTCAGGTAAAGGCAGCCAGTGGGCTGGTATGGGCGAGGAGCTGTACGACAGCGAACCCGCTGTTCGCGCAGTCCTCGACCGATGCGACGAGCTCGTGAGAGAAATCCAGGGGGCCTCACTGCTGGATGTGATGTTCGGTCGTCCCGGCGCAGCCGGAGATCTTGACGATCCGTCCTGGGCGCAACCCGCGGTCTATGCTCTGCAGTGTGCGCTGACTGCCCTTTGGTCGGGAGTCGGCATACGTCCGACTGCCGTCACGGGAGATGGCATCGGTGACCTGGCAGCGGCCCAGGCCGCTGGGGTATTCGGACTGGAAGATGGAATGCGACTGGCCATCGCGCGCGGCGCGTTTATGGCCGACAGCTCAAACATCGCCGATCTCGAGGCTGTACTGGCCGGTACGTCCTTCGCGTCGCCATCCCTGACGTTCGTTAAGAGCGTAACGGGACAGGCGGCGGAAACCGTTACCGCACTGGACGAAACGTACTGGCGCCGGCAGCTTGACGAGAGTATATCGATAGTCGACAGTGCTTCCCCCCTCGCCGACCTCGGAATGGAGGTAGTAATCGAAGTAGGTCCGGAAGCCGTTCTTTCAGCGGAAGGCTCAGACACACCAGTCGTACTCGCGAGCTTGGTAAAGCCAGCCGGAGACGATTCCGCAGGGTGCGACACCAGTTTCGTTAAGGCCGTCGCGGGTGCCTACGAGGCTGGCCTCTCGGTCTCCTTCGGAGGCATGTTCTCCGGCGAGGAGAGAAAACGCGTTTCGATCCCGACCTACCCATTCCAACGCAGACGACACTGGTTCTAACTGTGGGAAAAGTAATGGTATTGTAATTGACATGGGTGAATACCATGTGCTAGTGTGCGGAATGTGAATCGACCAGTATCAATAGAACGAAGGAGTAGTCGAAATGGCTTCAACAGAAGATCGTGTGAGAAAGCTCGTTAGCGAGAACCTAGAAGTAGACGGACAGCCACTGAGTGCGGACTTGGACCTCAGCTCCAGCCTGATCGATGCTGGCGTATCCTCCATGGATGTCGTCGCATTCGCCAGGGTGGTCCAGGACGAGTTCGGAATCCAGTTTGCAGTCGAAGATTGCACCGAGCTGACTAGCCTGGCAGCCTTGGTGGAATTCCTGGACGCCCGGGCGGCCTAGTGTCCCGGTCCTGACGAGGACAGCAGGCACACCATGTCTACATTAGACGTAGAGTGCTGGCAGAGTCCTATAAGGGAAATCGGCGACCTTACAGTTGTACACGTTGACCTGACGCCTCACGCAAGTCGTGAGGCGTCAGCCTTTTCCTGGCTGGACGAGTACGAACGCTCGCGCTCGGGCGAGTTCCTGGACGACGGCGCTCGACGCCGGTACATCATGTGCCGCGCAACAACTCGCGCCCTCTTGACCAGCCGGCTGGGTTGCAAGAACGAGCAGCTTTCGTTCGGAGCTTCGTGGTATTCAAAGCCCTTTGCAATCCTGAACAGAAGACCGGCTCCCATTAACTTCAACGTCAGCCACAGCGGCGCTCATGGGCTGGTTGCCGTCGCTTCGGAAGGGCGCGTCGGAGTAGACGTTGAAGAACGGGTCGTACGCCACAATCTCGACTCGATCATTGACTACGTCCTAGGCCCCAACGAACAGGCACACCTCGCTAAGGAGTCCGGTGCTGGCAAAGCAGACCTGTTCTTCAAGCTCTGGACGATCAAGGAATCGCTCATCAAGGCACTGGGCACCGGGTTTCACCTCGACATGT
Organism: Dehalococcoidia bacterium; assembly: GCA_965116405.1. Lineage (GTDB taxonomy): Bacteria > Chloroflexota > Dehalococcoidia > Lucifugimonadales > UBA1123 > VXRN01. The sequence goes on along the minus strand of OZ220685.1, from coordinate 2,125,781 downwards.
CCAAATTCGAGGTCCCGTCTGACATACGAATGGGTACAGAGGGCATATTCCGGTTTCCACACATGCCAGCGGTCAAGTGGCGCGTGATGTACCTTGGGACGGACGAGTATGCCGGCGCCGCTGCCCACGAAATCGTGTGACGCCCCACCCCCGACTACCCACCGCGTCGTTCCGATGGTAAGGTGTCGTCTGGAGGTGGCCACCGGACGATGACTTCAGACACCGTATGGGAGATTCCTGAACCGATTTCCGTCCTCGACGTGAGTGTGGACGACGACACCGTTATCACTGTCCGCCGGCACGGCAACCCGGACGGCCCACGACTGGTCATGAGCCATGGCAACGGGCTGGCGATCGACCTCTACTACCCGTTCTGGTCTCTGCTGGCAGATGAGTTCGACCTGATCATCTACGATCTCAGGAATCACGGCTGGAACGGTGTCAGCACCATAGAGAGACATAACGTCCCGACGTTCGTGGACGATCACGACCGAGTCGTGGAAGCCATAGACACCCACTTCGGAGACAAGCCCAAGGTCGGTGTGTTCCACTCCGTATCGGCCCTGGTGACCCTGCTATCGCCTACCAAAGGCAGTGAGTACTCGGCGCGTGTTCTCTTCGACCCCCCGCTCTGCAAACCCGGACGCGACCTCAAGGACTTCGAGGATGCGGCAATAAGGCTCTCAGCGATTACGAGGCGCCGCACGGAGACGTTCAAGAGCAGGGAAGATCTTGCCGGCATTCTTTCATACATACCGATGTGGGAGCATGTGGTCCCGGGCGTTCACGAGCTCTTCTCGAAAACGACACTGCGAGAACGCAGCGGAGAGCCGGGATTCGAGCTAAGGTGCCCACGCGAGTATGAAGCTCAGGTCGTGGACTACGCCAGTACCTTTGCGGTACTGGTCGACTTCGACTCTCTTGTTTGTCCCACGAAAGTGATCGGGGCCGACCCGACTCTGCCCTACTCGTACCTGCCGACAATGGACCTGAGCGACGTCTTCACCGTAGGCTACGACTTCATTCCCGATGCGTCTCACTTTCTACAACTGGAGGAGCCGGAAGAGTGTGCCGAACTCCTACGTGAGTTCATCGATCCGATCATTCGCTCCTAAGCCATGACGGTTGCTTCACTCAGATGCTGCCTGCGTCATGTTGGTCAGGATGAACGCGAACTCCTCGGCACCTTCGTACATCTGCTCGTAGCGGCCTGACCTGCCGCCGTGACCGGCGCCCATGTTGGTCTTCAGCAGCAAGGGGTTGTCGTCCGTCTTCAGCGTGCGCAGTTTCGCCACGAACTTGGCCGGCTCCCAGTACGTCACCCTCGGGTCGTTCAGCCCGGCCGTCACGAGTATCGGCGGGTAGTCACGTACCTTCAGCTGGTCGTACGGTGAATACGAGCGGATGTACTCGAACGCGGCCTTGTCTTCTATGGGGTTGCCCCACTCAGGCCACTCCATTGGTGTGAGCGGAAGCGTGTCATCCAGGATCGTGTTGAGCACGTCCACGAACGGGACGTGAGCGACGACAGCGCCCCACAGCTCAGGGGCCATGTTTAGTGCAGCGCCCATAAGCTCGCCGCCCGCGCTGCCTCCCGCGATGGCGATTCGTCCCTGGCTGGTGTATTCCTCTTCAATTAGGTGACGCGCGACGTCCACGAAGTCGTTGAACGTGTTGGTGCGCCTGTCCAGCTTTCCTGACTCGTACCAGTGGTAGCCGAGGTCGTCTCCTCCGCGAATGTGCGCGATGACGACAATGAACCCGCGGTCCAGGAGCGACAGGTAGGCCGTGGAAAACGAAGGTGGGATAGAGATCCCATATGCACCGTATCCGTACAGGTACAGCGGGGCGGTGCCGTCCACCGGCGTGTCCTTCCGGCGTACGACTGACGCGGGAACCTGCTCGCCATCACGCGCCTCGGCAAACGTGCGCTCAGTCACATACTCGGAGGCTTCGTACCCGCTGGGAATCTGTTGGACCTTCCTTACCTCTAGATCGCCGGAGTCGACGTGGTAGTCGAAGACAGTGTACGGCGTGACCATCGAAGAGTACTGCAGTCGCAGCTCGCTAGTCTGGAACTCCTCGTTGGTCCCGATATGTGCGCTGTAGGCCGACTCTGGGAAGCGTATGTACGTCGAGTCGCCTGCGCGGTCGATGAGCCGTATGTGGTCCAGACCCTCGATGCGTTCATGAACGGCAATGAAGTCCTGGAACGTCGCAAACCCTCGGATGTAGTGCGTGTCGGAGGCGTACACGAGTGTCGCCCATGACCTCTCTGTGGGGTCGTCCTCTGGCGCTATCGCCAGCCGCGTGTTCTTGTGAGTGTCGTTCGTCCGAATGATGAAGCGGTCGCCCTGGTGGTCAATCGAGTACTCGTGGTCGCTCCGGCGTGGGGAGACCAGTACCTGCTCACCTCCAAGGTCGGAGGAGCGCAGCAGCCTCACTTCAGAGGTGACGTGGTCTCCAGCCCCGATTACGACGTACTTCTTAGAGGAAGTGAGCCCCACGCCAATGAAGAAGCCGGAGTCGGTCTCCTCGTAGACGACGGTGTCCTGCTCGACCGTTTGGCCGATCACATGCAAGCGCACCTGCCATGGACGCCAGTTCTCATCGACCACCGTGTACAGGAACGAAGCGTCATCTGATGCCCAGACGGCCATGCCTGTGGTCTCCTCGATCTGGTCTGGCAGCATCTCTCCGGTTTCAAGGTCCTTGATCACCATCGTGAACCGCTCGGAGCCGTTGGTGTCTGTGCTGTACGCAACGAGGTTCCCGCTATTGCTCACCGACAGCGATCCTAGCCTGAAGTACTCGGTGTCTCTTGCGAGCTCGGGCTCGCTCAGGATCGTCTGGACGTCTGCGGTCGGAGCCTCCCGCGCATTCGGCCCATCGGCAGGCCAGCGCAGCCAGACGCGGTACTGGCTTCCCTCCTCGTACCGCCATTGGTAGTACCAGTCGTCGTCCTTCCACGGCACGCTGGACCGGTCTGGCTGCTCGCGCCCCTTGATCTCTTCGAAGATCGCGTCGGCCAGTCCCTTGTGGGATGACATGATGGCGTCGAAGTACTCGTTCTCAGCCGTCAGGTACGCCAGTATGTCGGCATCGTCCACCTTCGGGTAGTTGGGATCGCGCAGCCAGTGCCATGGGTCTTCAATCGTGATGCCGTGATGGGTGAAGCTGTGCGGCCGCTGTTCGGCCACAGGTGGTATGGGTCGGTCGGTCATCTGTAACACTCCTTCAGGGGAACGAACGCTGTCCCTTCAGAACCTCCCACACTAGCACACCGGGGCATACTGGTGGTAGTTGACCAATGAAAATGCTCAGCTAATGTAGGTCAGCAGTATAGTAGACTCCCTCAAAACTGATAGGGGAAGAGCTAATGGGAAACTCACGCTATCGTGTGGGCATAGTAGGCGCTACTTGGATTTCCACGAGGCACATGGGCAGTGCACCGGAGCCTTTCGAGAACGTCCTTGGCGACGCGGTCGCCATATCTCACGCCTCGATACTCTCCGGACTACCAAATCTCGACCTCGTTGCAGTCTGCGACCTCGTTCCCGGCCTGCTCGACGACTTCAAGGAGACGTGGGCGGACGAGATGCCCGATGCCAGAACATATACTGACTACCGCGAAATGCTGGGGCGAGAGGACCTGGACATCCTGACGGTCGCGACGTCAGACAATCGGCACGCCAACATCGTCGTAGACGGCGCAGGCGCAGGCGTGAAGGGCATCCTGTGCGAGAAACCCGTAGCGACCACTATCGAGGACGCCGACCGCATGATTCAGGCGTGCGCCGAGCGTGGTGTCCCAATCCACGTCAACCACAACCGCCGGTGGAATCCTCTCATGCACAGGGTTCGCGATGAGATACGTTCGGGTTTGATTGGCACGCTGGGCTCAATCGTCGTGTCGCACGGAGGCCCGCGTGCGATGCTGTTCCGCAGCGGTACTCATATGATCGATGCGATCTGCTTTTTCGCAGAGTCCGAGCCCTCACAGGTGGTAGGTATTCTGGAGGACGGCTTCGACGACTGGGACATCTACCGTGGCGACGGCGGAAAGCTGCCTGAGAACGACCCGAGCGCCTCTGGCATGATTCGGTTCCAGAACGGAGTAAGGGCACTGTATGACGGCTCGAAGGAGACGATCCTGTCTTCGGACTCCATGCTGCTCAGGGGGTCTGACGGGGAGATTCGCTTCAACCTCGACACACGTGGGCCTGCCATCGTGACCAGGTACGATGCAGACGCGAGAGTGCCAGTCACTCATCTACTTCACCCCGCCCAGTACGCGGTGCAGGGGTTGGCCGCAACCTACAGCGAGATGATCGACGCGATCGAGAACGGCGTGACCGGCGTCTCGACCGCCACCGAGGCCCGCAAGACCCTCCAGATCATGCTGGGCTTCCTGAAGTCGCACCAGGACGGCAACCGGCTGGTAGACGTACCGTCGTAGCGCCCACCACCTCATGTGACGTCAGCCCGGTTCGCCACAGTTGACATCCGCGAGCGCGTGTTGGCAGACTCTCACATTGCTTTCGCGGCGAGGTACAGACGGCCCACCCTTGCAGTTGGAGCCGAACGAGACCCCGCAAGTCGATTGAATCGACCCCTCGTTGTGCTACATTAGCCGTGGACAGCCCTCAATGCCGAAGTGGCGGAATGGTAGACGCGCTGGTCTCAAAAACCAGTGGGAGCAATCCCGTGTCGGTTCGAGTCCGACCTTCGGCACCACCCTAATCCCTCAGGACTGTCCCAGAGGAAATGGCTCTGTCCTCCCGCCTAGCAAGAAGCTCCGTCTGGGCCGCCTCGTTTCGATACCGCGACTTCAGGTTCCTCTGGCTGTCGACCACAGTCCAGTCGGTGGGCATGGGCATGGAGTTCGTTGCCCTCGGGTGGCTGGTGCTGGACCTCACGGGCTCACCGTTTCTCGTAGGCGTCGCGTCAGCGGCTCGGATGGCGCCGTTCTTCTTTCTCGGTCTGGTATCCGGGGCCGTTGCCGACCGCGTCGACAGGCGCGTGTTCACGCGATGGATCACTCTTGCAGGGGCGTTCATCGCCGCCCTGACTGCGCTTCCCCTGTTCCTGGGCTACGAGCAAGTCTGGCCGATTATCGTACTGACCGTTGTAATGGGCAGCGTGTGGGCATTCACGCTAACGCTCAGACAGGCCTACACCTATGACATCGTAGGCCCAGAGTCCGCGCTCAACGGTATGTCCCTCACAGCCTTGAGCAATCGGCTGGGAGGAGTATTCGGTGCTCTCGTGGCCGGGGCGATAATCGAGGTCGCCGGCATAGGCTTCCAGTACCTCGCCATTGGACTCAGCTACGCGGTGTCAGCGGTGATACTGATGTGGACACGCGAGGCAGGGCAGGCCGCTGTAAGGACTCCCCAGTCGGTATTCGAGAACCTCAAGGGGTACATCGAGATCATCAGCACAAACCGCACCCTGCTGACGCTGATGATCCTGGCGGCGATCACTGAGATTTTCGGATTTACCCACCAGAGCCTGCTGCCAGTGTTCGCCAGGGACGAGCTCGGAGTTGGCTCGGTGGGTCTCGGTATAATGAGCTCCTTCCGCCAGGGTGGAGGGATCATAGGTCTGCTGCTACTCGCCAGCCTGAGCGGTTCCAGGCACAAGGGATGGATGATATTCATTATCGCCGGGACGTTCGGTCTCGGGGAGATGGCGTTTAGCCTTGGCGGAGGGTTTGTCTATTTCGTACTGGTACTTGCGCTGATCAACGCAAGCGCGGCAGCGGTTGACACCCTCTACAAGACCCTCATGCAGGAGGTCGTGCCCAACGAGCAGCGCGGCAGGGCCATGGGATCGTGGGTGCTCAGCATTGGAGTTGCTCCTGCCGGGCACATGGGTGTCGGTGCCCTCGCAGACGCATTCGGAGCGACCCGCGCGCTCCTGATAAATGGGACGGTGCTCCTGGCAGTCAGCATCGTAACCGCCCTGGCCCTCCCCAAGATCAGGCGCCTACCCTAGGCAGGCAGCTTGAAGCTGCACATACAAGACGGTTGACTTCCAAGACTCAGGAGGCCGAGGCAGGCGACGCGGATCCCTTGCTTTAGCCCGCTGTAGAAAGCTGGTAGCGGGCAGAGTACCTTCTCTCTTTGATGGAGAGACTCACGATGGCGGCAACCACCAGCAGCAAGCCGCCGGCGCCGAACGGCACCATGTAGTTGCCGGTGACATCCTTCATAATCCCGGCGAACTGCACCGACAGCGCACCACCAACTGCGTGAGCCAGGTAGGCGATTCCGCTCAGCGTGCCGATGTGCCTTATTCCATAGACCTCCGCCGTTAGCGATGTCGTTAGAGGGACAGTGCCGTACCACGAGAAGCCGCTGATGATCGCGAACCCGAACAGTCCCCACAGCCCGGGAACGGTCAGCAGCACCAGGAAGCTGACCGCCCTCGTCGCGTACACCGCCGCCAGCACGTTCTTGCGTCCGAGTCGGTCTCCCAGCATTCCCGCAATCATGACTCCGGCGATGTTCAGGCCGCTGAGCACCCCGAACGCCAGCGCCCCAGCCGAAGGTGAGAAGCCCTCCTCAATCGCGTAGGGGACGAAGTGTGTAGAGATCATCGACGTGGTGACGCCGCAGACGAAGTAACCGCCAGAGATCTGCCAGAATGGGACCGACCTGAGCGCATTCAGCCAGTAGCCCGTCTCCAGGGGTGCACGTGACGCACTCCCGGCCGCACCACGGTACGGGGCTTCCTTGTCTCCGTCGGGGAGTTGTCCAACATCCGACGGATCGTCCTTGAGGACCAGGAACGCAACCGGAACGGCCAGGACCAGCACGATGAGCCCCATTATGAGCCATGTGTTCCGCCAGCCAGCGAGGGGAATGGCGTATGCGACGAACGGCACGAACACCATCCCGCTGAGGGAGCCTCCCGCGGAAACCAGGGATATAGCTGTCGCACGCCGCCGCTCGAACCACTTCGAGACCAGCGTCACCGCGGTGTTGAAAGTGCCCGCGCTGCCCGCGAGCGCGATCAGCACACCGAATACCAGCACCAGGTAGATGAGGCTGTTGGTGAACATCAGCAGGATGTTCGACACCCCGAAGGCGGCAAGCCCAACGAGAATCAGGCGGCGCCCGCCGATCCTGTCGAACACCCTGCCAAACACTGGCTGGCTGAGTCCGCCTACTATCGTCCCCACTGATGCGGCAAGGGATATCGCCGAGCGACTCCACCCGAACTCATCGCTCATCGGGATGATGAATACACCGAATCCGTTGTACGCGCCGCTCCCGGCCATGGCGACAAACACACACGCCGCCACGACTATCCAGCCGTAGTAGATTGCGGTCGGTGAGTTACTCTTCAATTCGCAGTCCGTATCCTGACCTTGCGAGTGCAAGTTTACAGGCTTCCCGTTCCGAGTGTTACGATAAGGTGCTCGTTATCGGAATGAGCATTTCAGATGACCCAATCCTCAGCAGACAAGGTACGATCGGACTACCTATGAACCTAAGAATTGTGAGACACGCGGAAAGTACCGGCAACGCCCAGGGCCGTTGGCAGGGAAGAAATGACACTCAACTGACCGACCTGGGCCGAGAACAGGCAACCAAGTTACGCGAGAGATTTGTTTCCGAGGGCTATCGCCCCTCCCACATCTACTCCAGCCCGCTTTCCAGGACGCGCGAGACCGCGCAAATCGCATCGAGCGCGTGGGACATCCCCATTGTGCAGGTGGACGACCTGATGGAGACTGACGTCGGCGTGTTCACCGGCAAGTCCAGGCAGGACATCGAAGATGAGATGCCCGAGACCGCCAGGGAGTTCGCGGTCGACCGCAACATCGACCTGATAGACGGCGCAGAGACCTATGCCCAACGATCAGACAGGGCGCAGCGTGTCATAGATGTGCTTACTGGCGATCACGCTGAAGAAGACAGTGTGCTTGTCTTCTCGCACGGCGGTTTCATTAACCACATCTTCGCTCAACTCCTGGGCACCGACAGGCTATGGGGTCTCGGCGTCCACAATACGGCGGTGTTCGAGTTCACCATCGCCGTCGACCGGTGGAATCTCGACGGCCCCAACCGTACCAATACGAACCTGCGCCGAATCGACCTGTTCAACGACGCATCCCACCTGGACTGATGCGTCAGGGCCGAGCCACTCAACTCCGGATTTGGTCTTTTCCAATGGTCCTGCACATTGGGTCCCTGTTCACTCACGAAAAGTTCCCGAAACATTGGTCAAAACCCGCTAGTCCTCATTTCGTACCCGCAGTACGATTTTTTCCAGCGCCTTCTGGAAGATGCAGTTCAAACAGCGGATACGGATGCAGGATTTCAACAACAGCCCCCGCAATCAGGACCACTGGCGTACTGACGAGTCCGATCTCGTAAACACGCTTGCGGGCGCCATGGTGGAGCATCACGTCAACCGCAAGGCCCGTATCAGGAACTTCTTCCGCAGACTGGTAGGCCGGTCGCCGAGCTAATCTCCTTCACGCGTCCGGCTCGTCGTCGGCCACTCACGAGCGCACTCCCTCTCCGCACTCCGCACTTGCGTCAACGACCATTGACATCGTGCGCGACCGATACCTACACTCCGCCCACTACCACCACCTGGAGACATCGCCATGCAGCAGGAGCCAACCGCACTCAGGATACCGGACCCGGGCATTCGTGAACTCTTCTCGGAAAGTCAGCGTTTTCAGTCCTGGCTCGACGTGGAAGCAGCCCTTGCACAGGCACAGGCGGAGTTGGACATCATCCCGTCGGACGCTGCCGAGGAGATTACCCGCAAGGCCCGACTCGAACTTCTCGACATGGACGCGATCTACGAGGGACTGGCCACAACCGGGCACGGCCTCGTGCCGCTGATCTGGGAGCTGGACAGGGTCTGTGACGGCGACGCCGGCGGCCACGTTCACTGGGGCGCGACCACACAGAACATCACCCAGACCGGAAAGCTGATCCAGCTTCGCAAGGCCCACCGCATCTACCTCGGCCAGCTTGCCCGCATCCTTGAGATGCTGGCGGATCTCGCCGAGCGCACCAGGGACTACGCCCTACCCGGCCGGACGCACGGACAGCACGCCGTTCCAGCTACGTTCGGTCTCAAGGTGGCCGTGTGGATAGACGAGCTAGTCAGACACGTCGAGAGACTCCGAGGATGCGAGGACAGGGTCTTCGTCGCGATGCTGGGAGGCGGCGCGGGCACGCTGGGTTCGCTTGGAGAGATCGGCATGGACATCCAGGATCTGATGGCGAAGAAGCTGGACATGCGCCCTATGTCGATGCCCTCCAGGACCACCGCCGATCACCTATGCGAGTACGTGGTGCTGCTTGGGATGCTGTCCGCGACGTGTTCCAAGATCGGTCGCGAAGTGTACACCCTCATGAAGCAGGAGTTCGGAGAACTCGAGGAGCCTGTCCCGCCCGGAACCGTCGGATCGAGCACAATGCCCCAGAAGCGGAACCCCAAGGTCAGCCAGGACATCGTTGCAGGCGCCGCGCAGGTCAGGGCGCTCGTCCCGCTCGCGCTAGAGTCGATGATGACCGAGCACGAGGCCGACCGCACCACCAGCGTCATGATGGACAGGGCGCTGAACCAGTCCGCGATTATCGTCGGGGACATTCTCCAGTACATGATCGAGCTGTTCAGCGGCCTGAGGGTCTTCCCTGAGAGGATGCGCCAGAACCTAGACCTCTCCGGCGGACTAATCATGTCAGAGGCATTGATGCTGGAGTTGGGTCGCCGAATCGGTCGCCAGAGGGCCCACGATGCGATATACGATGCCGCACAGGCATCAGTTGTCGAGGCCAGACCATTCACGGACACGCTCTCGGATGAGAAGGACGTCCAGGAAAACCTGTCGTCCGAACAGATCGAGGCGCTGCTGGATCCCACCAAGTACACCGGCGCGTGCGGTATGCTGGCAGACCAGTTCGCCGCGCAGGCCAGGGAAGTAGCCGCCGATCTAGCGGGATCTGCCTAGCTGAGGGGCAGACCCTCCGCCTCGGGTATCACGCCATCGGCTCGCATATAGTCGAGCTCATCCCGCTTATAGCCAAGTTCGATCAGCACCGACTCAGTGTCGCCGCCGAAAACTGGCGACGTGCCTGTCTGGGCCGGTGTCGCGCTCATCCTCTGCGCCGTACCGCCGTGCTCGACGGACCCGAACGCCTCGTGCTGCTCGGAGACGATAAGCCCGGCATCTCGCGCGTGTGAGTCCAACCTGAGGTCGCTCAGAGTCTTATGAGAAGTCGCAGGGACTCCTGCTTCGGCAAGCGTCTGCATCCACTCCGAGGTGGAGCGCGACCCGAACACTGCCTCCATCCGATCCGAACGATCGGGCCCTGAAATCTCCGCAAATGGACCCAACTGCTTTAGTCGCGCTCGCTCGTCGTCTGTCTCCGCCGACAGCGCGATCCAGCCGTCTGACGTCTGGTAAAGGCGGGAGAATGGCCCGGCTCCCTTTGCCTCAGGCCCGCTGATCTCGTCCGGCTCGAATCCCTCGTAGTCGATCATGTACTCCGATGAGAAGGTAGAAGCTGTGTACGCGAGCGATGTGTCGACCTTCTGCCCTCTGCCGGTGCTCTCACGCTCCAGCAGGGCGAGAATCACACCGTAGGCTGCCATGATGCCGGTGCCGTAGTCGTTGAACGTGTATGGCGGAGGTCCGGGCTCGCCGTCGTCTCCACCGTTGCGAAGCTGCATTCCAGTGGCCGCCTGCGCATTCTGGTCGAATCCCGGACGCATCGCCCACGGACCTTCCTGACCAAACGCATTGATCGCGGCGTAGACGATCCGTGGGTTGCGCTCGCTCAGCTGCTCGTAGCCAATCCCCAGGCGCTCGGCCACACCCTTCCTGAATCCCGTCAGCACCACGTCGGAGGTATCAGCCAGCTTGTAGAAGGCCTCCAGTCCAGCGTCCTTGGTGATGTTCAGGCAGATGCTGCGCTTGCCCCGGCCAACGTCCAACCAGGGAGTGAGCGCGGGTACGCGGTGCTCAGGGTCGACCTTTATAACGTCGGCGCCGTACTCGGACAGCGTCCGTCCACAGGTCGGCCCCGCGAGAATGATGCACAGGTCGAGAACTCGGATTCCGTCTAATGCTCCAGGCATGGTCGTTACTCTCTCCTCGCCTCAGCCAATATGGGCTCGTTGTGCTGTCCAAGTCGCGGGGCGGATGCGCCGACACCACCTGGCGTATCGCTCATTCGTACCTGGATTCCCACCTGCCGCATCGGACCGAATTCATAGTCTTCGACATCCACAACCGCGCCGGATGCTATGGCATGTTCAGTCTCCATCCATTCGCTCAGCGTCCGGCACATCGTCAGCGGCACCCCAGCTTCAGCCATGAGAGTTTCCCACTCCAGAGCCGGTCGTTCCAGCCACGGTCCCGCGAACCGGGCCGACCACTCCTCCAGCTCTTCGAGGTTCTCGTGCAGCCGATTGTCCGTCAGTGGTGCGTACCACTCAGGATGGCCCAGCACGTCCAGGATTGGCCTGAGAGACCGTTCGTAGGAGGCGTTGAGGTTGATCCAGCGTCCGTCTTCGCATTGGTAGAACCGCGCGATGGCTGGCGAAATCGCGCGCGGGCCAGCCTCGACATCAGGCCTGCTCACGACTGCCGAACCCATTGCTGTGAACATGGCGTCGTACAGAGGCACCGATACGTCCTGCCCCTCGCCAGTGCGCTCCCGGTGATACAGGGCAGCCGCGAGCGCGGGTGCAGCGACCATCGCTCCGAAGATGCTCGCGTACGGGAGGGCGATGAAGCTGGTCCCCTCGGATGCGTCCTTGCTCCTGTCCGCATACACCCCAGTGGCAGCCGAGATCAGCAGTTCCGTCCCCGGTGTGTCCGCTTGAGGATGTTCATGACCGAAGCCTGGCAGTGCAAGACATATGATGTCGGGGCGTATGGCGCGGGCGGAATCGCCGTTGATCCCATACGGATTCGAACCTTCGTGAGATCCCTCGATGATCGCGTCTGCTCTCGTCACGAGGTTCATGAGGAGGTCGGAGTCATCATGTGCAGCCACGACGGACTTCTTGCCCCGGTTCCAGACTGAGAACACCGGAGTTCCCCTGAGAGGGTCGCCTTCCGGCGGCTCCACCTTAACAACGTCCGCCCCCTGGTCGGCCAGCAGCATACCGAGCACGGCCACCGCCGGGTGGTCTCCGAACTCCAGGACTCGATAGCCGGAAAGAGCTCCTGCCAATTGGTCACCTCCGGCGGTGATTCTAACACCTGGGCCGTCTGCTATACTGCTGCGATCCCCAACCATGCCCCTGCAATTCCGGCACAGGAGAGGCCTTTGACATCCCGACCCAGACTGCTTGTCGCCACCCGGAATAGAGGCAAGCTCGGGGAACTGGCTGAACTGCTGGAGGACGCGCCATTCGAACTCGTTTCACTGGCAGACGTAGGGATAGACGTCGACGTCGAGGAGACCGGACACACCTTTGAGGCCAACGCAATCCTGAAGGCTGAATCTTACCGCGACCTCAGCGGCATGTTGACCCTGGCCGACGACTCCGGCCTGGAAGTCGACGCGCTCGGCGGCGAGCCCGGAGTGCGCTCCGCTCGGTACGCAGGCCCAGACGCGACGGACACTGACCGTATCCAGCTCCTACTGAAGAATCTCATGTCCACGACGGAAGCCTCTTGGGACGCGCAATTCAGTTGTGTAATCGCCATTGCATCTCCCGGCCAGGAGACACGGCTGTATTCTGGGTCGTGCCGGGGTAAGATCGTTCCAGAACCGAGAGGAGAAAACGGCTTTGGCTACGATCCCATCTTCCTATTCCCCGACCTCGGCCTAACGATGGCGGAGCTGTCACCGGAGCAGAAGAACGCCGTCAGCCACCGAGCGCTGGCTGCCCGGAAGGCTGCGAAATCACTCGAAAGCGGACCCTACGTGCACAGGTGAAACGGGTATAATGGATTAGATGGCAACTACAAACCCAGACAGAACCAACGCGCCCGTCCTCGACCGATTCATGAGACCGGTCCGCGATCTCAGAATCTCAGTAACGGACAGGTGCAACTTCCGTTGTCCGTACTGCATGCCGGCCGAGATCTACGGCGAGCGCTACCAGTTTCTGCCCAGGGAGTCACTTCTCTCGTTCGAGGAGATTACCCGTCTGACGGGCATTCTCGTCAAGCTTGGAGTAACAAAGGTCAGAATCACCGGCGGCGAGCCTCTTGTACGAGCCGACGTGGACAAACTTATAGCCATGCTGGCCAATATCCCCGGCATAGAAGACCTGGCCATGACGACCAACGCCTACCTGCTTCCCCAGTTCGCTCAGAAGTTGTGGGATGCCGGGCTACGCCGCATCACGGTCAGTCTGGATTCACTGGACGACGAAGTGTTCCGAACGATGAACGGGCGCAACTTCGGCACCGAGCGCGTGCTGGAGGGAATAGCGGCTGCCGATGAGTTAGGATTCAGCCCAATCAAGGTCAACGCCGTCGTCCAGCGCGGCGTCAACGATCACACCATCGTCGACCTCGCCCGCTTCGCGAAAGAACACGGCCACATAGTCCGTTTCATCGAGTACATGGACGTGGGCACGCTGAACGGCTGGAAGATGGACGACGTCGTCCCGGCCGACGAGATCGTGGCCCGCATCAGCGCGGAGATGCCGCTGGAACCGGTAGAAGCCAACTACACTGGCGAGGTGGCGAACCGGTTCAGGTTTGCAGACGGCGATGGCGAAATCGGAGTCATCGCCTCGGTGACCAAGCCGTTCTGCGGCGACTGCACGAGGATGAGGCTCTCGCCAGAGGGTCAGATCGTGACCTGCCTGTTTGCGACATCCGGCACCGACCTGCGGACGCCGCTGCGTTCAAACTCCTCAGACGAGGAGATAGAGGAGATCGTCCGAGGTGTATGGAGCGTCAGGGACGACCGCTACTCTGAAATCAGGACCATGTTCACGGACGAGCCGCGCAAAAAGGTGGAGATGTACCACATCGGCGGCTAGGGGCTCAGCGCGCGGCATACACCCGATCTGAAGCCTCGGTTCGACCCGACTACGGGTCTGAGCAGTCCCTCGTGTAGCCGCACTGCGGACACTGCAGTTTGCAGTGAATCGCGACCATCTCCGTCCCACAGAGGTCGCACCTGATTTCGATAGTGACGGACATTGGCCCTCGCCTCTGTTCGTGAAAATAAGATGCCCCGCCAAGTGCGGGGCATCCGTTGATTACATCGATTCAGTGGCCTCTACGACCTGATGCGCTCCCTGCGCGTCCTGTTTCTCATGGACATCGCACCGCCTACCACGAGCAAACCTGCAGCGGCAGCTATTGCCATCAGCACGACAGGCGAGACGGTGTCGCCGCCAACTCCTGGCAGGCCTGGCGCGGTTGGCTGCGGCGGCGGAATCGGCGTCGCCGTCGGTACTGGTGTTGGCGTCGCGAGGACCGGCAGCCCGCCCGCACTGGGGCTCCACGCAACCGCCTGCTGAGCATGGCGATATGCATGCATGGCTCCGCCTTCAGCACCTTCAATCATCGTGTTGCCGTTTGAATCAAAGCCATTCAACGCGGCGTCCACGAGGCTTACGACTGTACTGCCACCCGGCCCGACGAAGATCTTTGCCAGGGCAATGTCGTCCTGGTCAAGGGCGGACTCGGCAGAGTCCTTCGCCATCATGGCATACATCTTGGCGTTCTCAACGGTCGTCTGTGCCAGTCCCGCATGGACCGAACGACCGGAGCCCTCGTCACCAGATGCGCCGACTGATCCTGCGGCAGCACTCGCCGAGGCTGCTTGCTCAATTGCTCCGTCGAGGCTTGCGACTGCCATTTCGACATTGCCCTTGAGGTCATCAAGGGATTCAGACTCGGAGGCCATGTCGGCGTACATGGAGGCAGACTTTAGCTCTGACCTGAGTTCGGACATGGCCATGACCAAGCCCCGTACCTGTTCGAGCATGCTGCCCTCGAAGACGTCAGACGCCTCACCCTGGCCGCTTGGACTGGAAGGTGAGGATCCCGCATCTTCAACTGAAATCGCCAAACTGCTGTAGGTTTCAATCAGGTTGGCACCTGCGTAATCTGCAGAACTGCTGTTGAACGTGAGGCTCGCGCTGCCGTCTTCGCCTACGTCAAGCGTCCCGACTCGCAGGAGTGCCGACTGATCTTCATTGGCGAGCCAAACGGCATACTCTTTCCCCGCGTCGGGAGCCGATGCTCCCATCAAGCTGACTTCTAGGCCATCGCTCATGCCGGCATCGTCAAAGACTGTCGCAGAGCCCTCTCCAAGTCCATGCCCATCGGACAGGACTGCGGTTGCGGGTATCGACAGCAGCAGCAAGAGAGCCAAGACTATTAGGAATTTAGACCTGGGCATACTGAGTGACTCCCCTCCTTCGGATTTGAGGATAATGACTTGGTGATTTTTGGATGATCTCGATCTGTTTCACACCGTGATACCCTACCATAAGGCACAAGTCAAGCATAGGGTCTGATTGACGATCTTTTAAGACAATTACTAAAGTTCGCCGCTCAGGACACTCACGCCGGTAGGGTCTATGCTGCCCCCACTGGGTTCGATTGTGATGCCTGCGGCATCAAATTCCCAGAAAGGAGCCACCGGTATGATAACAGTCTGACCGTATCCAGTCGAGTCCACCGTGAACCACCCGGCACTGTGCATCAGGCCGCCTTTGATGAGCCAGACCTGGTACACCATACCGCGCGGCAGAGGAGGCAGATCGACCACCAGAAGGAGGGCTCTGTTGGTCGTTCGAGAGGCCACCAGCAGGCCGCGGGCCGACGCGCCGGGGCCCGTCCCGCTGAGCATATTCACGGACGCGCCGGGAGACGAGGACATTAGTAGGGCTTCGTGACGAGGGGGCATCTCTTCCCCAGCGACAGAGCCATCCTCGATAGCCAGAGCGGGCTGTTCAGGTGAAACTTCAGTGAGCCTCTCGTAGAACCACACTCCGCCAATGGCCAGAACAACCACCAGCCCTGCCAGCCCCAATCTGCCGGAGTACGCCGACAGACTTCTGAGTACGTCTTCCACGTGTACGGACCAGCGTTCAACTGGGCGGGCGGGTTTGTTCTCAGACTCTATGCGACCGAACAGGCGGTCCTTGACGCTGGGGGGCGCGGTCTGTTGAGGTACTGAGCTGGCGAGCCTCGCAATAGTTTCGCCGTCGCCTTCGAGCAGCAGGCTGCATGAGGGACAGGATTCGAAGTGTGTTTCGAGACGGGCCGCCTGAGACTCGTCGATCTCTCCAAACAGATATAACAGGACTAACTCACCGGCTTCGTCACATTCCGTGCTCGGCTGACTCTCGGATCTGTGGTTCCAGGACATCTCTGAGCTTCTTTATCGCCAGTCGCATCCTGGTCTTGACAGTCCCAAGAGGCTGATCAAGATGTTTTGATATCTCCGAATGAGTCAGCCCTCCGAAGTAGGCGAGGACGACCACTTCTCGCTGTTCTGGCCTGAGGGTAGTGAGGGCGTCCTTGAGACGACTCCCCTCGAACTGGGCCGTCGCGTACTCGGTGGGGTCGTGTTCCCGCGACTCGGTAGCCCTGTTGGAGAGGTCCACGCCATGTCGAATCCTATTGTAGTCTCTCTTGCGCTTGCGCAGTTCGTCAATTGTCCGGTTGTGCGCGATGCTAAACAGCCAGCTCGTAACGCTCCCGCGCGGAGCCTTGTAGCTGTTCGCCCTCCTCCATATATTGAAGAAGGTATCCTGCGCCACCTCTTCAGCCGCTCCGGCGTCCCTCAGCATGTGCATGGCGAGAGAGTACACCGGGCCCGAGTACTTTACGTACAGCGCTTCGAGGGCTGCTCGATCTCTCAGGCATATTCCCTCTATAAGCTGACGGTCGTCCGCATTTTCGTAATCCATGGCTGCCACCATGCGAGCAGGCCTCCGATCGGCCGCTCACCTTCCATTACGCTTGAGTGCAGATACTAGATTGCATTCCTACTGCCAACGGAACGGGTTCGATGCCATTCGAGTCACTCCCTGTAACTTGGCGTGGACCTGTTCCGTCTGTTCTAATTGCCTTGACTGATCCAAGTGGCCGGTTCTTACCGTCCTACAACGCCACAGCCCCCAATTCGGTTAGCGCCCTGAACTCCTTGAATTCGAACCCTTCTGTTACACGATTAGATGCCGGAATCCTGCATCGGGGTGCGGCTGATCTGGGTGTGACTCTTGATCGTACACAGGTGTGCATGTTCCGCATGTACTATCGCGCCCTCATGGAGTGGAACTCACGGATGAACCTGACGTCCGTGACCGGCTGGGAACAGGTGCAGGAGCGTCACTTTCTGGACTCGCTTTCACTCTCAAGCATCATCGAGACATACCATTTGGAAAACTGCCGGTTCATTGACGTTGGAAGTGGAGCCGGACTTCCCGGCATCTCGCTAAAGATCGCGTTTCCAGGTATGACCGGCACCTTGTTGGATGCAACCGGCAAGAAGGTACGGTTCCTGAAGTATGTGATCGACACGTTGCCGCTGGACGGCATCGAAGCCCGTCATGGACGCGCGGAGGAGGTCGCACACCTGCCTGAAATGCGTGAGCAGTTCGACCTCGTCGTAGCGCGAGCGGTCGCACCAATGCCTGTGCTTGCCGAGCTGACCCTACCGCTCTGCCGTCCCGGGGGACACGTGGTGGTCCACAAGACCTCGAGCGCGGCTGAAGAGGTGGATGAGGCCCGGTATGCGGTCGCCACTCTCGGAGGACAGGTCCTGGACACCGTCGAGATCGGTCAGGATGATTCCGAGTCAGGCCGTTTGCTGTTAGTAATCGCCAAGGTCGGCCCTACTCCGGAAGGATTTCCGAGGCGACCCGGCATCCCGTCCAAGCGTCCGATCTCACGACCGTGACACTCTTCGCGATTCGTTAGCTGACCATGCGACCGCCCAGGACACGTCACCCTCAAACGGGCTCAATCAGGCAGCGTGTCTTCTCGTGGCCGACCCTCCTGTCGTACGGCGTCGCGATCGCGCTCATCGGCCTTCTACTTACAAGGTTCGACCTCGACTGGGGCGAGACCTGGGAGAGCATCCGGTCCATCAACCCCTGGTTGTACGGACTTGCGTTAGTCTCCTACTACGTCAGCTTCGTCTTCAGAGGGGCACGGTGGCGGATTCTAGCCCGCAACGCCGAATCGCGCCGACCAGAGCTGAACAGGCTGCCGTCGACGGCTTCCACGTCAATCCTTATCGTCATCGGCTGGTTCGTCAATTCGGTTGCCTGGCTGCGACTTGGAGACGCCTACAGGGCGTATGCGTACTCGGAAGACTCAGGCGCTTCATTCTCGTGGAGTTTGGGCACACTTCTCGCCGAGCGGCTACTCGACATGGTCACCGTTGCAGCGCTGATCGTCGCTAGCGTGTTTCTGCTCACGCTTACGAGCGAACTCGCGGCTTCCCGGTACATCGTTCTTGCAGCACTGCTCATGACCCTATTCATTGGCCTGTTAGTCATCCTGATGAGGCTGTACGGGACGAGGCTGGCACGGTTTTTGCCCCGCAGGCTCGAGGAGGCGTACGACCGGTTTCACCAGGGCACCATCGGCAGCTTGGACCATCTTCCAACGGTGCTGTTTCTGGGACTCATTGGCTGGGTGCTCGAGATGGCCAGGCTCTACCTTGTCGTGCAGGCTCTGGGCATCGAGGTCAGTTTCCCGCTGATTCCTGTGGTCGCCCTTGGCCACGCGATCCTGAGCACGGTGCCCACCCCGGGAGGCGTGGGAGCAGTTGAGCCAGGCGTGACAGGACTGCTGCTGCTGGAGTTGACCAGGCCGGATGCGGTAGCGGTCGCCATAACCGACAGGTCCATAACATATCTGAGCATCGTGTTGATCGGCGGCCTTTTCTTCTTCGCACGGCAGCTTGTTCGCATAAGGAAGAAGAGTGAAGCGGACTATCAAGCACCTTCGGGCCAAGGCACCGTGTGACAACGATGCCCACGCCCCCCTGCTGAATTGGGGCTATGTTCAACCCATACGCATCAATTCATGTATTTTTCAGCTTGACTTGCTACCTGAATGAGCGTAGACTCCGCCCTTAGAGAGATTCCTAAGGGGGGACAGTTATGGTTGCTTCACCGGTTCATCATGTTGTAAGGCGCCCGGGTAGGTTGCACGGCCATCCGGATTACGACATTCCAGTGGCAGAGGCCCTGGTCACTGTACCGGGTATACGAAAGAACGATGAGGATGTCTCCTTCTATACGAGGGTCGATCCTCTCGAGTCTCAGAACATCGAAAAGGCGGCAGACCGGGAATGGGTCTGGACCGTCTATACGCCTGAGGTCTACCACTACCGCGAAGAGCACGACAAGGTAAACCAGCCTCTGGTCGACGCCGCTGCGGTCTCCGGTGATCTTGAGCCAACCGGCACACCAGACCTTAGCAGGGACTACACGGACGATATCCGCCTCAAGGCCCGCGAGCTTGGCTTCGGCGAGGTTGGATTCACCAGGTACGACCGCCACTACGCATACCAGAGCAAGCGACGCTGGATCAAGTATGAGCACGCAATCTGCCTGGCCCTGGAGCAGGACTACTGGCAGACCCAGACCATCCCAAGCCTGGACGCCGAGTTTGCGCACTTCGGCACCTACGAGATCGAGGGTGCGCTGGGCATCGAGCTTGCGGCATACATACGCGAGCTCGGCTTCCACGCGCAGATTCACAGCCCGAATGACAACAGCGCGGCGTATATTCCGATGTTCGTGGCAGCCGGCCTCGGCCAGCTTGGCGCGAATGGACAGCTTCTGTCGCCGCACTTCGGCTCACGCGCCCGGCTCATGATCATCACGACCGACGCTCCCGTCACCTACGACGAGCCGATCGACTACGGCATACACCAGTTCTGCCAGGAGTGCCAGGTATGCGTGAACCGCTGCCCAGGCAGAGCTCTGGTCAAGGAGAAGGTCTGGTGGCGCGGCGTCGAGAAGAACAAGCTGATCTACGACCGATGCCGACCCGTCATGGCAACGTACGAGGGCTGCGCGGTCTGCATGAAGGTCTGCCCTGTCCAGCGCTACGGCCTGAAGCCGGTAATGGAGCACTACGTCGAGACCGACGGTGAAATCCTTGGCAAGGGCACCGACAACCTCGAAGGCTACGAACTCCGCGACAAGGGCTACTATGGCCCCGGTCGGCTGCCCAAGTTCGAGAGAGCGTTCTTCGACTTCCCGCATGGCAAGAAGGATGAGTGGCTCTTCCTCCAGTTCAAGGAGAAGATCCAGGAGAACAACTTCAAGGCCAGCTCCGAGGACGTGACGGACTTCGTCACCGAGCTTCAGGATATCTTGGAAGTCGGCGAGACGACCCGAGGCGACGAGTAGGAACGCCCCTCAGCCGGTCCGCACTGAATTAGCACACTGAAAGCGCGAACGGGGTCAGGTCCTGTTTAGGGAACTGGCCCCGTTTGGTCTATTGTAATGCCTGAGTTTCGGCACGTACTCCCCCATTACACGAGGTAACTAATGCCTGCCTTCAGGAAAGAACACATCGACGCTCTCTTCGGGGAAATAGAGGACAACTACAAAGACAGGCCCGAGCGTGAGCAGCTTCACCGCGACGCCCACCTGGCGATCGCTCTCCACGACGCAGGACGAGACATTCCGGCCGAGATCGACGACCGGGTTGTAAGCCTGGTGGAAAAGCACAAGCCTTCCGACTAGACTCCCTTCTCCCTTCTCAGGAGACCCGGGGGAGAGTCCTGGTCGAAACGATAGCCCTATAGTCCTCATCGTCCGCGTGGGCGATAGCGCTGTCCCGTCTCCTCAGGTGTTCTATCTTGCGTGATCATCACCGCCGCGTTAACATTCTGACCGACGGGCGGGCGCTCGGTTGCCCGTACAGTCTACTCATGCCGGGGGGCGCATCGTGAGCAACGTCGTACTCGTTGTCGATATGGTCGTGGGCTTCATGGAGCCAGGCCATAACCTTTACACGGGCGACGAGGCAAGAGAGATCATACCCAGGGTCCAGCAGCTGATCCAGCGCGAGCAGGCTGAGGGCGCAGAGGTAATCTTCATCTGCGACACCCACGACCCGGACGACCTCGAGTTCCAGATGTTCCCCGTCCACTGTGTGCGTGGGACCGAGGAAGCTGAGGTCATTCCTGAACTCCGATCGTATGACGGCTCAATACTGCGCAAGCGTCGGTACAGCGCGTTCTTCGAGACCGACCTCGAGCAGCGGCTCGCCGACTTGAGTCCAGACAAGATCATCATCTGCGGCGTGTGTACCGACATCTGCGTGATGCACACCACATCCGATGCCAGGAACCGCGACTACACCGTGGAGGTTCCAACCGACTGCGTGGCGAGCTTCGATCCCGATGCCCACGCCTACGCCTTGACCCACATGGAGAAGATTCTCGGCGCCAAGCTGGTCAGTCCCGCGTCTGCGGGATAGGGTCGGCTGCTCCTTCGACACACCAGATGGTAAACATCAACTCAACCTCCACGCCATTCGAGATTCGTCCTTCCATTCGCGTCGGCGAGACTGCGGACGTCTACCTGCAGCGCGCGCTGACCATTCTCAGGAACGAGAATGTTAACCCGACGGTTACCATGGAAATGTTCCCCGCTCGCGGCGGAATTCTCTGTGGTATCGATGAGGTCCTGCTTCTACTTCAGGAGGTGCTTCCCGACACCGGTATCGAGGTGTGGTCGCTCGAAGAAGGAGAGCACATCGACGCCAACGAAGTTGTGCTTCGCGTCAGGGCGCCGTACAGCTCATTCGGCCTGTACGAGACATCCATCTGCGGAACCCTTGCCTCATGCACCGCATGGGCGACAGCCGCCCGCGAGTGTGTGGATGCAGCGGGCGGAGCCGTGGACGGTATTCCGGTCGTTGCCATGTCCGCACGCCACGTCCATCCCAATATCGCCGCCAACATAGACTATTCAGCCGTCCGGGGCGGCTGCACGTCGTGCTCTACAATCATGGGGGCACGAATGGCGGGGGTCACTCCCGAGGGCGACATGCCCCACTCGCTCCCGCTCCTACTTGGAGACTCGGTAAGGGCGATACGCTCTTTCGACCGCTACCTGCCGCAGGGCGTACCCCGTGTAGCGCTAGTGGACACGTTCAAGGACGAAGCGGAAGAGTCTCTAAACGTCGCCCAGGCGCTACGAGATCGACTCCGGGGTGTGCGCTTAGATACGCCAATCGAGCGAGGCGGCGTATCGATGGAGCTTGTCAAGGAAGTTCGTGCGAGACTGGACCAGGCGGGTCTCAGACACGTAGAGATCGCGGTAAGCGGTGGATTCACACCGGAACGCATCAGGGACTTCGTCACAGAATCTACGCCGGTCGACCGGTTTATCGTCGGATCGTACATATCAGACGCGTCGCCGAACAACTTCACCGCAGACATCCACGAGATCGACGGCAGGCCAATCGCCAAGCGCGGCCGCATTCCTGGTGTGACCGCGAACCCGCGCCTCGACCGCAGGATTTAGCTCAGGCAGAACTTTCAGTAGCCGGCGACACTGACCTCGAGCTGTCGTAAGCGCACCTGATCTCGACGACCCTCCCTGTATCGTCAGTGATCTTTGCCCAATCCGCTATCCGCCACCCGACGACCCACGCGACTTCGCCTGAAGAGCTTTCCACTACTGGAAGCCTGTCCCTCCACCGTGTGGGAACGTGCGAGTCCTTCATAAACTCAGACAGGCGCTTCTCGGACTCCATTCCAAGCGGGTGGAAGACATCGCTCTGTCTTCGGGTTCGTACGATCAGTTCGGGCCCTAATGAACCGGCGTCGAGCCTCTCAACCAATCTGAGACCGAGTTCGTCAGCCGACTCGGGCGCAACATCACGGCCTTCCACAATCTCGGCAGACACAGTCCACCCACCCGAGACCAGGCGACCAGGCACCATGAGCTTGGCCTGAGATCGATCCAGCTCAGGCAGCAGATTGGCATGGCTTTCCCCTGCACTAAGTTGTGCCCGACTGTGGTCAATCTCGAGCGTCACCTGACCCGGCAGGCGGGTCATCTTGCCTGCTGGCCCCGCCATCAGGCGTACCATCTCCTCGACATGAGCGAACTCCAGATTAGCTGAAGTTCCCGCGACTACCTCAACGGCACGCCTCAAGAGATGCCTCTGAATCGACGGATGCAACTTGGCAAACGCTGAGCGATCAATCGTCACGTCAGAGGTACCGCCCACGATTATGTCACCGGCTGCCCTGTCAACCGCCTCGGACATGAAGTCGAGGTCGTGCGAGACCGATTCGGCCAATCTTCCCAGGGAGTCCTCTATGGAGGGGTTGTAAGCCCTCAACTGCGGCAGCAGGTTCATTCTGATCCGGTTGCGCGTCATGTCTTCCGACAGGTTCGACTCATCGAATCGCGGCGACAGGCCATTCTCAGAGCAGTATGCGACCATGTCTGCTTTTGGGACCCCGAGCAGCGGCCTGAAAACCGTGACGGGGACACCATCTATGGACCTTCTGTAAACACCGGTCATCGCTCTGAGCCCAGCGAGACCGCTGCCCCTGACGATGTGCATGAGGACAGTCTCAGCCTGATCGTCCAGATTGTGTCCAACGGCGACGGCATCTGCATCGACCTCCGCAGACACCCGCGCTAGAAACCTGTACCTCACCTGCCTCGCCGCATCCTCGACAGACAGACGGTGTTCTTGCCTGTACCGGCCAACGTCCGCCTTCTCTGAGAACAGGGGGACACGCAGATCAGCCATGGCTCCTCGGACGAATTCGGCATCAGCCTCAGACTCGCCAGGGCGAAGGCCGTGGTCGAGATGAGCAGCGAGTAGCCGAATGCCCAGAGCATCACGGAGTTTGGAGAGCGCATGGACAAGCGCAAGGGAGTCTGGCCCACCGGAGACGGCCGCAAGTATCGTGGCCCCAGTTAGCTGGTGCGTCTCCACAGACCGTCGGATCTGAGACTGTACCCTGCGACTTGCAGGTCCAGGATCCCCGGTGTGGCTGTCGCTCGTCACTCCTCTCACCCACTACTCGACGATTGCGCTAATTCAGGCCGCGCAGGTGCCCGGTCTCGTTGACCGATAGCTGCACGGTGCGCTCGGAACTGACCTGCAGCCGGGTGATCGAACCCAGGTCGACTCTCAGCCTACGGAAGTTGTTTGGCGGCATGCCAAGGGCAGTGCACAGGATCATTTGGATGGTGAAGTTGTGCGTCACCGCCACGACCGTCTCGTCAACGTGCAGGTCGGCCAGTCTCTTGACCGTACTCCACGCACGGTCCCTGACAGTTGAGAGGCTTTCGCCCCCGGGCATGACAGTCTTGAAGGCATCCTCGTCCCAGGACCGCATCACTTCTGGAAATCTCTCCCTGAGCTGCCGGCCGCTTAATCCATCGAACTCGCCCACATCCATCTCGATGAGGCCGTGCTCTACCACAACTGGTATCCCCGTGTGATCGGTGATCGCCTTGGCCGTCTGAACAGCACGATTTAGCGGGCTTACGTACAGCTTGAACGGGGTCTCCTCAGCTAATGCCATTGCGGCAGCAGCGGCCTGCTTGAGCCCCAGTTCATTTAGCGGAGCTTGACCGACGCCCTGGATCCTGCCGAGTCTGTTCGTCTCGGTCTCACCGTGTCTGACCAGAATTAGGTCCAATCTCCGCCTCTTCCATATTTCCTGAAGTCGTTGCAGGCTTTGTTACGCTGATCTCCTCAATTTTGAGGTCCTGCATCTCCAGTATCTCAAACTTCAGATCCTTGAAGTCGAACTGCTCCCCCTCATTAGGAATGTGGCCCAGGATGTCGAGAACGAATCCCGCAAGCGTCTCGTACTCCCCGTCGGGAAGCTCAATTCCAATTTCCTGGTTTACTTCCTCGATGTCCATTCCGCCTTCGACGTGGAAGGTGAACTCGTCGATTGCCTTGTACTCATCTTCGGGCGATTCGCCCTCCTCGCCGACAGGCCCCACCACGACCTCGAGCAGCCTCTTGAGAGTTACCAGCCCGGCCACCCCTCCGAACTCGTCGATGATCAACGCCATCTGGTTGCCCGTGGTCCGCAACTCATCGAACAGCTCTGAAATGCGCTTGGTCTCAGGCACGAAATAGGCGTCCCTGATTGCATCCGTAACCACGTCTTCGAGCGCCAGACCCTTTTGCGATATGTGCCGCAGTACGTCCTTCAGGGAGATCACTCCCACCACGTTGTCAGGGGACTCACGGTAAACCGGGAATCTCGTATGCGAGTGTTCCGAGTAGGTGTCCAGGAACGTACGCAGCGTACTGCCCTGCTGGACCGCAACCATCTCGGTCCTGGGAGTCATCACCTCCCTGACCTGCCTGTCCCCAAACTGGAACACGTTCTCCAGCATGACGGCTTCAGCCGTCTCGAACTCGCCCTCCGCCTGGCCTATGTCGATCAGGGTACGAAACTCGCCCTCGGTAATTACAGGCTGGTCACCGGAGCCTCCAAGCAGCGAGTTGACGCCACGAGACATCCATTGCAGGATCACGACGAGAGGCCAAAGCAAGTACTCGGTCCACTTGAGGGGGTACGAGTAGATAAAGGCGACTCGCTCAGCATTTCGCACTGCCACCGACTTCGGGATGATCTCTCCAAGTATCACGAGCACGGTCGCGCTGAATGCCGTGGCAACCAGGAGCGCAATCTCCTCGTTGCCTTCGCCAGCATAGGCAACGACCGTGAACGTAACTACTGCCGCCAGAGCTGTATTCACGATGTTATTGCCCAGGAGGATCGTCGCCAGCAGCCTCTCGGGATTGCCGATCATGTTGAAGACTCTTCTGGCACCAGGGTTCCCTTCACTCACAAGGTGGGCAATCCTCGTGCGCTGCACTGAGAGAAACGCCGCCTCCGAACTCGAAAAGAAGCCTGACAGTACCAGGAAGACTCCGACTAGAACGAGATATAAGAACCCTTCATCCTGCATGACAGCAATCCCCCAATTTCGCGACGGTCATACCGGTCCTTCGTCGACGGACTGTAAGGAACAAGCGTGAGTAACTTCGGTGACCTCTAAAGATACAGATAGAGAACTAATCCAGAAAGGTCTGTAGGGGAATAATGATCGTGATTCGTCAAACTGGATACGACGAGTCGTCGGACGACCGGGATAGCTAGCCGGTCACACGTCTGATCGCTGACCGCCTGACGCCTCTTGCTCCTCCCACAGTTCCCTAACGACCTTGCGCGCGACAGACCCGCTGTATCCACGGCGCTGCAGGTGCTGCCACAACCTGCGGTGGAACTGCTCGTAGTCATTATCAACCAGCCGTCGCGCGAACTTGCTCGCGGCCACCCGGGCCGTCTCTTGGTCGTCCAGGTCAAGTACTGCCGTATCTGCGATTGACCGGGAGATACCCTTGGATGTCAACTCCCTAACCAGGGCTCGGGCACTGCGTGGACTGTTTCTCGTCCGGCTGCCCGACCATAGACGTGCGAAGGCCTCGTCATCGACGAGGCCCTGCTCCTTGAGGTGGTCGACCGCCCTGTCAATGACATCTCCCTCAAAGCGTTCCGCGAGCCTATCCCGCAGCTCCCGTTCGGTGCGCTGACGGTAAGAGATGAGATTGAGCGCTCGCCCCAACGCCTTTCGCAGGGGCTTGTCGTCAGTCATGGCGATATGTGGGCCGGCGGTCTAAGTGCAGGCCGCCGGAACTTGAACCTGTCCCTACTCCTGCTCGTTGCTGACCAGTACCACCAGGTCGCTGGCGTCACCGCCACCATTGACGTTTGCCTCCGGGACGGCCTTTCCCGTAATCAGGGCTTCCAGGCGGCCGGCCATCTCGGGGTCCTCCCTGAGGAACTGCTTGCAGTTCTCCCTGCCCTGGCCCAGCCTGATGTCGCCGAACGAGTAGAACGAACCGCTCTTCTTGACGAAGCCCTTCTCGGTCCCGAGCTCCAGCAGCTCGCCCTCCTTGCTGATTCCCTCGTTGAACATGATGTCGAACTCAGCGGTCTTGAATGGAGGAGCGACCTTGTTCTTGACGACCCTCGCCCGCACCCGGTTGCCGACGAAGTCGCCGGACTGCTTGATGGACTCGATGCGCCGGAGGTCCAGCCTGACGGAGCTGTAGAACTTGAGCGCCCTGCCGCCCGGAGTCGTCTCAGGGCTGCCCCAGAGCACTCCGACCTTCTCGCGTATCTGGTTGATGAAGATGACAGCAGTATCGGACCTGCTGATAGCCGAAGTCAGCTTGCGCAGCGCCTGCGACATCAGCCGCGCCTGGAGGCCGACATGAGTGTCACCCATGTCACCATCTATCTCAGCCTTTGGGACCAGTGCCGCGACGCTGTCCACGACTATCACGTCCACCGCGCTGCTGCGCACGAGGTACTCACAGATCTCCAGCGCCTGTTCGGCACTGTCGGGCTGTGACAGAAGAAGGTCATCCAGATTGACCCCACACCGCCCCGAGTATCCCGGATCGAGCGCGTGCTCGGCGTCTATGTAGGCCGCTGTCCCGCCCAGTTTCTGCGCCTCGGCCATGATGTGATACGACAGGGTGGACTTCCCGGAAGACTCCGCTCCGTAGATCTCGGTGACTCTACCCCGGGGCACTCCGCCCACACCCAAGGCCTCATCCAGCACGAGAGAGCCGGTCGAGATGGCGTCGATTTGCGCAGCCCCCCGGTCCTCTCCCAGCCTCATGACAGTACCCTTGCCAAAGTGCCGGTCGATCTGCCCCAATGCGACTTCAAGTGCCTCGCGCTTCTTCTTGTCCATCTATAATCTCTCCATACTGTCCCGGCGGGCTCTCCCGCACCGATTCGTGCTCGTTTCAGTGTGATGCAACGAGCATAACACAGCATCTTCCGCTTGTAAATACATTTGTTCTAATAGTTTCGCCAATTGCTCTGCTGCGCTTATTGCTCCTCTTCCGGTCGGAACGTCGCCCCGTGCTACAATTAGTCGTCTTTTCGCAGCAATCAGCCAGGCCTCACCCCCAGTATGACAGGACAGCACAGCAACCGGAGTCGCCCGTATAGCCGCGTCGTCGTCAAGGCCGGAACGGCCCTGATTACCAGCGGCTCGGACGAACTAGATGTGACAATCATGGCTGACCTCGTCGCCCAGATTGCCCAGCTCCGGCAGGGTGGATGCCAGATGCTGCTAGTCTCCTCGGGAGCCGTTGCCGCTGGCAGGCACGCCATCGGCAGTTCGAACGGACACAGCAGCCTCAACATGCGCCAGCTTCTGGCGGCAATCGGCCAGAGCCGCGTGATGAGCGCGTACGAGCGCCTGTTCGGCGAACATGGCATCCACGTTGCGCAGGCCCTGCTGACGGGTAGAGATATCAACGACCGCGAGGGATACCTCAACATCAGGAACACCCTGCTGGGACTACTGGACTTCGGAATCGTGCCCATAATCAACGAGAACGACGTCGTGGCCGTTGACGAGTTGAGCGGTGAGATGTTCGGCGACAACGACATGCTCTCCGCGATGGTCGCCAATATCGTCGATGCCGACCTACTCATCATGCTCGGCCGCGTTGATGGGCTCTTCACCTCTGATCCCAACCTCGATCCCGCGGCCCAACCCATACCGGTCGTCACGTCGTTCACAGAGGAGATAGAAGCACTCGGCGGACCCTCGGCGGATGGACGCGGACGCGGCGGGATGACGACAAAGTTGGAAGCCGCCAAGCTCGCGACCGCCTCTGGCGTGGACACGATCGTCGCCGGAGGAAGACAGCCGGAAATCATTCAGAGGCTGGTCAGAGGCGAGTCAGTCGGCACATTCTTCCCGACCAGCGCGACGCGAATGGAGAGCCGCAAGCGATACCTGCTCAGCCAGATGCGCGAGTCGGACGCCGTCGTGGTGGACGGTGGCGCGGCGCGAGCGCTCCTGCAACGGAACAGCTCCCTGCTGGCCGCAGGCGTCGTGGACTCCCTGGGCGACTTCGACCGCGGAGATGTCGTCATGATCCTCGACACCGATAATCATCAGATCGCCTGCGGGATTTCAAACTACAGCTCTCGCGACATAAGACACATAAGGCGGCTGAGGTCAGACCGCATAGAGCCGACGCTAGGCCACTACTTCGGCGATGAAGTGCTGCACAGAGACAACATCGTGCTTCTGAACCAGACCGCGAACGTGGAGACCGCGAGTTCCGGATAGACGGACTCGCCAACTGGAGTTGACTGATGCAGACCACAGTCGATGAACTCACAATCAAGGGAAAGACAGCCCGGACCGCCGCCCGTCAGCTGGCAAAGGTCGGCGGAGGGGTCAGGACTCACGCGCTGCTGAACATCGCCGAGCGTCTCGAAGCGAGCCAGGACGAGATACTCGAAGCCAACAAGCACGACTTAGAGAACGGCGCAGCCAAGGGGCTGGAGCCTTACTACCTAGACCGGATGATGCTCGACCCCGAGCGCCTTGCCGCAATCGCCGACGACGTTCGAAGCGTTGCAGCGCTCCCCGACCCGGTCGGTGAGACCATAGAAATGAAGGCGATGCCGAACGGCCTCAACGTCGGCCGCCGCCGCGTGCCTCTCGGCGTCGTGGGAGTCATCTACGAGAGCAGGCCAAACGTCACGGTCGATATCTCGTCGCTCTGCCTGAAGTCCGGCAACGCCGTCATACTCAGGGGAGGCAGCGACACGATCAACTCCAACACCGCCCTGGCAGAAGTCATACGCGAAGCTATCGCCGAAGCAGGCGCGCCGCGGGATGCAGTGCAGCTGTTCCAGTCCACAGATCGCGAGCTTGTAGGCAGAATGCTCAGCGCGGACGAATACATAGACCTGCTGATTCCGAGGGGAGGTCAGGACCTCATCAACCGCGTGGCGCGAGAGGCCACCATGCCAGCCATCACCGGCGGAGTGGGAGTATGCCACACCTACGTCGACCGCGAAGCCGACATCGACATGGCGGTCGACATCGTCTTCAACGCAAAGGTGCAGCGGTACTCGGTCTGCAACGCAATGGACACCATGATCGTCCACTCGGCGGCAGCGCCCGCGTTCCTTCCCATCATGTCCCGCAAATTCGCCGAGGCGGGCGTGGAGATGCGCTGCGACCTGCGCGCGCTCAGCCTGGTCGGGCCGACCAACGGAAGCGGGTCACCCAGGGTGAAGCCCGCTACGGATGAAGACTGGACAACCGAGTTTCTGGACCTAATCGCCGGAGTCAGGGTTGTAGACTCACTCGACGAGGCGCTTGAACACATCGAGACCTACGGGTCGGGCCAT
This sequence comes from Dehalococcoidia bacterium, assembly GCA_965116405.1. Lineage (GTDB taxonomy): Bacteria > Chloroflexota > Dehalococcoidia > Lucifugimonadales > UBA1123 > VXRN01. Next base: position 2,095,587 of record OZ220685.1, on the reverse strand, counting down.
TCTGACGCCATTGTCACCGAGGACTACTCAGCGGCAATGCGCTTTGTCGACGAGGTCGACTCCAGCGCGGTGTTCGTCAACTGCTCGACGCGTTTCAACGACGGCGGGCAGTTCGGACTGGGCGCCGAGGTCGCAATAAGCACCAGCAAGTTCCACGCTCGCGGCCCCATGGGTCTGCGCGAGCTCACATCGTACAAGTGGACGGTACTTGGCTCGGGCCAGGTCCGAACTTAAACTACCTACATTGAACACTGCCACCTCTCCCTCAAGAGGAGAGGGTGGGATGAGGGTGATGGCCCGATACAACTTCCAGCGGGAGACCCGCACACCGTTCTCGGAGTGCTACATAGTCATGCAGGACGACACCGTCGTGGGCAGGCTTGACATGCACTTCGCAGACCCAGTCGTCCACGCTACCCTCAACATCGAGGAGGTCGTGACCAGCGACGGCGTGCAGGACATCATCGACGACATAGAAGCCGAGCTGCTGGACGCCGTCGGCATACACCGCCAGGAGATCATCATCCACGTTCACCAGGGCAGGGACCTCGGCGTGTACAGCACGAGCGACTTCGAGGGCACCAACGGCGGCGGCATTAGGTTCAACTAGCGTACTGTCCACATAGTTATGGAAGCCGGTGAGCCGCCCTTCGACACGCTCAGGACGAACGATCTTGACCGTCAGGGCTGAGCTGTCGGTACAGTAGCTTCGGTTAGGCGACCTTATCACCGTCGAACCGCTAGGTCGGAGTCTGCTCTCCCTGGGACATGGGCGAGAGCTGCGAGATCTCCATGACACGCAGTACGCCTGCCCGCGTCAGTAGGCCGACGGGCCTGTCGCCCTCCATGACGACCGCCTGCTGGATGTTCCTGTCTGCCAGGAGCTTCAGCCCCTGCTCCAGCGGATCATCCGGCGCGAGGGTTATCGTATCCTCAGACTTCGTCATCACCTCTGATACCCACTTCGTCCCCCACTCCTCAGTTGGAACGCGCCGGACATCGCTCACGGTAATCAACCCATAGAAGGTGTCCCCAAGCATGACGAGATAGGCACGCTGCATCTCGGCCACGATATACTCGTCGACGAGCCTGCGTATGGAGATGCCGGGCGGCACAATCCGGAGCTGCGTGTCCATCGCGTCGCCGACCGTTCGGCCGGACACCACGAGCCTCTCGGAGCCTCCCTGGCGCACCGAGGACGCCGTGGACTGTATAAACCATCCAATGAACATGAGCCAGATGCCCGTGATCAGGCTGTTTGTGAATATGGCGACCACTCCGACTCCGATCAGTCCAAAGCCGAGTACCGACCCGGTCAGGCTCGCAACTCGTGTAGCCCGCTCCTGGCTCTGGGTCGCCTTCCACACCAGGGACCTGAGCACCCTGCCACCGTCCAGGGGGAAGGCTGGGATCAGGTTGAACAGCCCAATCAGCAGATTCACGAACATCAGGTACTGGGTCAGAGCCGCAAGTGGGCTGGCCGACCCTCTCAGGTTCAGGTACAGCAGCCCGAAGAAGCAGGCGAGCCCAAGGCTGGCAACCGGGCCCACAACCGACACCCAGAACTCCTCGCTCGCACTTCGAGACTCCCCATCGATCTCAGAGAATCCGCCGAGGAAGAACAGAGTGATGCTCTTGACCCGAAGTCCTCTCCGAATCGCCTCCAGGGAGTGGCTTAGCTCATGAATCAGCACGCAAACGAACAGCAGCGCGCTGCCGATAATACCGACTATCCAATATTGAGTGGGGGTCCACTCGTACCGGCTGGGAAGCCAGGAAGACGCCAGCGACCACGCGATCAGCGCGAAGATGAACACCCACGAGAAGTGGACCTGGATTCTTACGCCAAACAGCCTACCCAGACCGAAGGTCCCTGACACGTTGATTCTCCACAGTACTTGACGCGTGGGCATCTGCCACACGGTCGAATGTCATGGTACGCAGGGGGCGGGTGAGCGTCAAACAGACGGCGTAGGCAGGTCGGTCTTAAAGGGTCCGCCTAGACAAAAAGCCAGCCAGTGGCGGCTCTTGTGAGCTCGGCCCTGAAGTCGGGATGGGCTATCGCGATCAGCGCCTCGGCCCGTTCCCGGTGGTTCTTACCCAGCAGTCGAGCAACTCCGTACTCGGTCACGACGGTGTCAGACCAGAAGTGGGGCATCGTGACGATCTCGCCGGACTCAAACCTAGGGACTATTCGCGAGATCGCGCCGTTCAATGCCGTCGAGTACAGCAGCGTAACCGCTCGTCCCCCTTTCGAGTAAAGCGCACCGAGATGCGCGTCCGGCTGGCCTCCGATGCCGTTGTACATCTGCCCACCGAAAATGCTCTCGGATGCTATCTGTCCCCTCAGGTCCACAGAGAGGGCATTGTTGATCCCCACCTGCATGTGGTTCTGGGCAATCACCATCGGATTCAGGACGTAGTGGGGCGAGTACAATTCGAATACCGGGTTGTCGTCGATGATCGCCAGGTCCTCCTCGCTCCCGCCCGTCCACGAAGTCGCAACGGCGCGACCCTTGTGTATGGTCTTGCGCGACCCGTTGATGACACCCGCGCCTACAAGCCTGGCCACTCCAGGAACGGTCAGCTCCGAGTGCAGACCAAGATCCACCTTGTCGTCGAAGACGCCGAGCCTCGGCATGTACGAAGAAGGCGTGCCCACACCGATCTGAACTGTCGCTCCATCAGGGATAAGACCCTTCAGGTTCTCGGCGATGGCCCTGGTTTCTGGAGAGGGATCGTCGATTCCAAGCTGTCTCTTGAGCCTTTCGATGTCGATGGTGGCGAATTGAGACTCAGCCGGAGCGAGCCGGCTAGGATTGACCTGCTCGATGATCTCTTCCAGTGCGGTGCGGCGTTCGTCCGGCAGGTCGGAGACTGACTTCATGAGCGACTCGCGACTCACGCTGGATGTCTCGGACTCCACCATCCTGTCAATGTCTTCCATCGGCATGAACGCGTCCCCGTACGTGCGGATCAGCGACGGGTTCACCTCGGCGGCCACCTTGCGGGCGCGCTGGGCGAAGCTGCGCTTGTACCAGGCCTGAGGGCCGAACGTGATCTGCCCCTGCCGGTTCGGCGGAGACACGACCACCAGTGCAACATCGATCGGCTTGGCCTCGTCGGGCCTTTCATCCACCGCCTTGAACGTCAGCGAGAACGCGAGCGGCGAGTACGGTGCCCGACCTTCGTTCTCGAAGGGCCTACCGTATGGCCCGATGAAGTTCTCGATATCGACCGTCCAACCCGCTTCGAGGAACGGCTCAAGGTCGAACTGCGGCACAGACACCGAGAGCGTGGCCCCCTTGACCTCATGCGCGCGTTCGGCCAGCGCCTTCATGAGGGTCAACGGCTGCTCGGAGAGGGGCACGACAACCCGGTCCCCGTCCTCGACGATCGAGACGGCCTCCTCGGGCGTCACCAGTCGACTGCTGTAGTCCTTATGCGATGACATTCTGGGCAGGTCTCCTACCGGGACCCTTCGCGTTTACTGATAGACCGAGCTTCCGGCACCCCCGCCTGCGGCGATGACCTCTCCGGCAACCGAGACAGACATAGGAGACGCAAGGAAGGTCACAACGTACCCGACCTCGGTGGCATCCACCATCCGGCCGATGTCGTTGCCCAGTGGCCCGCTGGCCGCCTCCTCGGACGTTCGCTCGGTGATGGTCGCACCCGGATGGACGAGATTGACGTTGATGCCGTCGGGGCCGAGCTGATTGGACAGCGTCTTGGTCAGGTGGACCAGGGCCGCGTTTCGAAGTCCGCTGTAGGTACCGGCATTCCTGGCCGCAAGTCCTCCGATGTTGATGATCCGACCCCAGCCCTGGGCCTGCATGTGAGGCGCAGCCGCCTTGGCACATCGGAAGTAGCCGACAACCTTGGTGTTGATGTCAGACAGCAAATCGCCGTCGTCAGACTCAGGCAACGGCCCGAGCACGAGACCACCAGGCGCAGCCGCGTTGTTGACGAGGATGTCCAGCCCTCCCAGTTCGTCGACAGCCTGCTGTACCATCGCGTTCACGGACTCGGTGCTGTTCGTGTCCGCCACGATGGGGACAATCTTTCTCCCGGTCTCAGCGGCCAACTCCTGCGCTGCCCCTTCGAGAACGTCCCACCTCCTGGCACAGATGACTACGTCAACGCCCTCTTTGGCCAGTTCACGCGCGGTCGCCTTGCCGATGCCGACGCTACCACCAGTGACAATAGCCCGCTTGCCGTTCAGGTCAAGATCCATCTAGTAGCTCCTGTTCTTATCGCCCTCACACTGATGTCGCCTTGATTCAAAGTGACGGCATTCATCCAAGTTGGATTGGCTCCGGGTATGGCCAAGATCAGATCGCCGGCTGCTGCCAGCCGCCGAGCGCAGATTCCAGCAGCGCGGCGAGCGCGAGCGACACATCCTCACGCCACGGACGCGCGATCACCTGCACACCTATCGGCAGGCCCTCAGGCGATGTTCCGCCACGGACGACGGTGCCTGGCCAACCAGTGAGGTTGTAGGGTCCCGTGTAGAACCCGTTTCGGTTCTCGTCCCTGAAGGTCGCCCCGTGCGGTGGCGCGGGCATGGCCGCTGTCGGGCAGATGATGGCATCGTAGTTCTGGATGAACCCCAGCATGTCGCTCCTGTACTGGTCCAGCTCCTCCAGCGCCTGGGTGAACTCCTCTGTGGGAATCGCCGTGGCGTCTTCGAAGCGTGACCTCAAGAACGGTGACTTCTCAGTTGTACCTGCCCTGTCCAGCAGTCGCTGAGTCCAGGCACGGCCATCGCCTCCTCCTATCCTGCCGGTCAGTTCCGTAACCCGGCTCAACGGCTCAGGCGTGTCTTCCTCGACCGACGCGACGACGTCGGAGACAACCTTGATCGCCGACTCCACGGCATCGATCGTCTCCTGCGTAGGCGCCTTGAATCCCTCAGAGCTCGTGTAGAACGCAACTTTCAGCGAGCCGATGTCCACGTCTGCCGGATCTCCGAGCGGCATCGGGACGATCGCGGGGTCCTCCCAGTCTGGCCCCGATATGATCGGGAGCGTGAGCGTAAGGTCTTCGACGAATCGAGCCATCGGGCCATTCTGGGTGTAGGCGTCAGTCGCGCCCATCCCGTACGGGACGGCATGACCGGTGCGCGGCACGCGGCCGGAGTTCGGCTTGATGCCCGCTATACCGTTGAAGTGCGACGGCAGCCGGATGCTGCCGCCCGTGTCGCTGCCTATATCGAACGCCGACCCGCCGGAGGCGACAATCGCGCCTGCTCCGCCGCTCGATCCGCCCGGAGTTCGGTCGAGTCCGTACGGGTTATTCGTGCGACCATAGACTAGGTTGTCCGTCTCTCCGGCGAGGGTGAACTCAGGTGTGTTCGTCTTGCCGAGCAGAATCGCGCCCGCGCCTCGCAGCCGGGCTGCGACGGTCGAGTCGCGTTCAGGCACGGTCGTCCGACGCCCGAGTGTGGCGTACGTGGTGACCACGCCCTCAGTGTCCAGCGAGTCCTTGAGTGTCATGGCTACGCCGTGTAGCGGGCCCTTCGACTCCCCACGTGCCAACGCGGCATCGGCCTCGCGGGCCTCCTCGAGGGCGCGCTCGGCACACAGCTTGACCACCGCGTTGAGCCTGTCGTTGACCTCTTCGATCCGGGCGAGGTGTGCCTGCACGACCTCTACCGCCGACACTTTCCTGTCCTGGATTGCCTGGGCAATAGACTTCGCCGATTGGTAGATGATGTCAGCCATCACTGTTCCTCGATATGTCAGGAATCAGGACCCAATGCCACCAGGGCCTGTGACGGCTAACGTATCACAAGTCGAAGCCTCGCGCTAAAGATCGGGCCTCACGTACCCGCCAAGCTCAGACTCCAGCACTGTTGCGAGAGCCAGCGCAACATCCTCCCGCCAGGGTCGGGAGATGACCTGTACGCCTATCGGCAGCCCCTCCGGTGAAGTGCCGCACCTGACGACCGCGCCGGGCCAGCCGGTCATGTTGTAGGGCCCCGTGTAGAAGATATCCTGGTTCTCTTCCGTGAATGTCTCCCCATGCGGCGGCGCGGGAAATGCCGCCGTCGGGCAGATGATCGCGTCGTAGTTCCTCATAAACGACAGCATATCGCTGCGGTACTGGTCCAGTTCCTCCAAGGCGAGGGTAAACTCTTCAGTTGAGAGATGAAGCGATTCGTCGCGTATCGCCCTTATGTAGGGAGCGAACTCTGTCGTTCCGGCCCTCTCTAGCACTCTTAGCATCGTGGCTCGGCCGTCGCCTTCGCCCACGCGATCGCCCAGGTCGGGAGCGCGGCTTATGGGTTCTGGCAAGTCTTTTTCAACAGACGCGACGACGTTTGAGATTACGCTGACGGCGGCGGTCACCGTGTCAACTGTCTCTTGGGTAGGCACATTGTATTCAGGTGCGTAGGTGTAGAAAGCGACCCGGAGGGTGCCGACCTCCACATCTGCCGGATCCCCGAGAGGCATCGGGACGATCGAGGGGTCCTCCCAGTCCGGACCCGAGATGATCGGCAGTGTGAGGACAAGGTCCTCGACGTAACGCGCCATAGGGCCGTTCTGGGTGTAGGCGTCTTCAGCGCCTCCAGCATACGAAATGATGTGGCCTGTGCGCGGCACTCGTCCGGAGTTCGGCTTGATGCCGGCAATCCCGCTGAAGTGCGCTGGGAGCCTGATGCTACCACCAGTATCGCTGCCAATGTCAAACGGCGACCCTCCGGCAGCGATAATCGCCGCCGCTCCGCCGCTGGACCCGCCCGGAGTTCGATCCAGACCATACGGGTTATTGGTGCGTCCGTACACCAAGTTGTCAGTCTCGCCCGCAAACGTGATTTCGGGAGTATTGGACTTACCCATCAGGATTGCCCCTGCCGCCCGCAGCCGGGCCGCGACGGTGGAGTCACGTTCAGGTACGAACGTCCGGCGACCGAGAGTACCGCCGGTCGTGACCACGCCCTCCGTATCGAGCGAGTCCTTCAGCGTCATCGGGACGCCGTGCAGCGCGCCCTTTGATTCTCCACGCGCGAGCGCGGCGTCTGCCTCGCGCGCCTCGTCGAGGGCACGCTCGGCGCACAGCTTGACGACCGCGTTCAGCCTGTCGTTGACATCGTCGATGCGCTCCAGGTGCGCCTGTACCACCTCGACTGCGGATACGTCCCCGTCCCGAATCGCCTGCGCTATGGACTTCGCGGATGAGTAGATTAGGTCGTCTGACATGGGTTGCAAATCGCTCCTACAGGTTCGGCCTGACGTAGCCGCCGAGGGCCGACTCCAGTACCGTCGCAAGAGCTACTGCGACATCCTCGCGCCACGGCCTGCACATTAGCTGCACGCTGATTGGCAGCCCATCGGACGACGTGCCCACTCTCACTACGGCTCCCGGCCAGCCGGTCGTGTTGTACGCGCTGGTGTAGAAGTTGGCCGGACTCGCCTGAGACGTAAGCGTCTCGCCATGTGGCAGTGCGGGCCACGGACGAACAGGACACAGGATGGCGTCGTAGTTCTCCATGAACGAGAGCATCTGACTGCGGAAGGAGTCCATGCGCTCCAGTAGCGCAGTGTACTCCGCTGCCGAAATTGGCTCGGCGCTCAGGAACCGCTCCATACGCTCGTGCACCTGCTCAGTTCCCGCCTTGTCCACGAGCCTGCGGACACCAGCCCCACCGTCCGCCACAAGGATGCTCGTGACGTTTGCGTCGAGGTTGTTTGTGATCGCAGCGGGCAGATCTTCGACGACATTGGCGCCGGAGTCTGCAATGGCTGCGGCTGCGGACCTGACTGACGCCTCGACCTCTGCGGTCGGAGAGACAGTCCCGTTGTCGATGTAGAACGCGACTCTGAGGTCGGCTACGTTGATGGACGCTGGGTCATTGAGAGGCACGGCGTGGATGAACGGGTCGATCCCGTCCGGTCCAGCGATTGTCGAGAACCCAAGCCACAGGTCTTCGACATACCGGGCCATCGGGCCGATCGTCGTGAGCGAGTCCATGCCACCGAGTCCCCATGGGACGATGTGCCCAGTGCGCGGGACGCGACCCGACGTGGGCTTGAGTCCAGCGAGGCCGCAGAACGCGGAAGGCACTCGTATGCTGCCGCCAGTGTCGGTGCCGAGGTCCATCGCCGAGCCGCCAGCCGCGATGATCGCGCTGGCCCCGCCACTGCTGCCGCCGGGAGTCCGGCTCACGTCATAAGGGTTGTTAGTCTGTCCGTAGACCAGGTTATCCGTCTCGAACGAGAGCGTGAACTCCGGCGTGTTGGTCTTGCCCAGTACGATTGCGCCCGCCGCGCGCATTCTCGCGACGGCTGTTGCGTCCGCGTCCGGCACGAAGTCTTTGCGACCGAGCGTGCCGCCTGTAGAGACTATGCCATCGGTGTCGTGGGAGTCCTTGATCGTGATGGGCACTCCGTGAAAGGCCCCGAGTGACTCGCCGCGTGCCAGAGTCTCGTCTGCAACTCTTGCTTCGGCCATAGCGCGGTCACTAGCAAGCATCACGACGGCGTTGAGCCTTGGGTTTACCTCGTCGATGCGCCGGAGGTGCGCCTCGACTATCTCGACGGCAGAGACCTCTCTGGCCTGTATGGCCCGTGCAATTGATGTTGCTGAGGAAAACAGCAGATCGTCTGATGTGGTCACCATGTGAGTCTCCCCGCTCTACACAACATCCAGCGCCATCATGTCCTGGAAGGACTCGCGCCTGCGGATGACTCGCGCCTCGCCTTCGCTGGCGACGACGATTGCGGGCCTGCCGTTGAGGTTGTAGTTGCTCGCCATCGACGGTGCGTAGGCGCCGGACGACGGGATCGCAATCACGTCCCCTGACTCCAATATGGGCATCTCTATGTCACGCACCAGGATGTCTCCAGACTCACAGTACTTGCCCGCGAGTGTAACGACCTCTGAGGCGTTGTCAGACATCCTCGACGCCACCACTGCCTCGTACTCGGAGCCGTAGAGTGCGGGCCTGATGTTGTCGCCCATCCCGCCGTCGAGCGAGACGTACTTACGCACAGTGGGGATGTCCTTGATCGCCCCGACGGTGTACAGCGCGACCCCTGCCCTGCCGACTATCGAGCGGCCTGGCTCGACTATGAGCTTGGGCTCCCCGAAGCCGAGGTCAGCGCACCGCTGCTTGTACATGGACGTGATTGCCTCGGCGTATTCGTCCACAGATGGTGGAAGCTGGTCCATCACGTATCCGATTGCGAAACCGCCGCCGGGACTGAACTCGCGCATGTTCAGTCCTTCTTCGATGAACGGCGCGAGATACGTCAACACTCTATCGATGGCGACCGAGTACGGCTCAAGCTCGAAGATCGGCGAGCCAAGGTGGAAGTGCAGTCCGACCAGGTCTAGGTTGGAGGCCTCCAGCGCCTGTCGGATTGCGACCGCTGAGTCGCCGGTCTCTATTGAGAAGCCGAACTTGCTGTCTAGGATGCCGGTTGTCGTCGCGACATGGGTATGCGGATCGACACTCGGCGACAGCCTCAGTAGGATGTCCTGCGTGACGCCGCGCGACTTTGCGATGTCGTTTAGCAGCCGTAGTTCGTAGAAGCTGTCGACGACGATTCTGCCGCAGCCGACCTCCAGCGCGTACTCAAGCTCGTCGGGCGTCTTGTTGTTGCCGTGGAAGTAGACCCTGCTCAGGTCGACTCCTGCCGCAACGGCCACTGCCAGCTCGCCACCGGAGACGACGTCGAGACCCAGTCCCTCCTCGTCCACGACCCTGGCGATTCCCGCATTCACGAACGCCTTGGAAGCGTACAGCACCTGTGTGTCCGCAAACCGGTCCGTGAAGCTCTGGACGAAGTCGCGGCACATGCCGCGTAGTGTGACCTCGTCGAAGACCAGCAGCGGCGTGCCGAATTCTCCGGCAAGGTCGACCGTGTCGCATCCGCCTATGGTGAGGTGGTCCAGCGGGTTGACGTCAGCACTGAATGGAAACAACTCTCTGTTATCGAAGGGCATATTGACTCGGGCTCCTGGGTTTGTGGCAAGTGTCGTATTGAGTAGGACAACGCAACCAGTATCGCACACGCGCCCGCACGATGACACGCGGTTCGAATGTGCGAGAGACTGTGTCAATTTCGCAGGTGGCTCGATGCCTCACCGTCCTTCGACAGGCTCAGGGACTGCCCCGGACCTGATCCGGGGACGAACTAATGCGGGCGAGACGCCCGCGCTCCAAGAAGTTTGTACCTACCAAGCTGACACAGTCTCAATGTGCGAATAGTGTTAGCATGTACCTCAGGAGTTCTAGTACCCCAGCTAGCCGTGCAGAGTTGGCCGCCGATCTCGGCGGCCTTCTTTGTGTATGAAACAGGTCTAAAAGGAAGGGTGGCGAATGGAATGATATTAGAGGCAACTGACGACAATTCCGGAGCGCCGGTAGGCGCTGGTAGAAAGGGGGTGGAATCAAACGAATATGCGCGTCTGAAGCGGCTCGTCAAAGATGCGGGACTTTTGGAAAAGGACCCAAGACGCTACGCTGCCAAGTTCACGCTGAACATGAGCCTGCTGGCGCTGAGCTTCGCGGTCCTCATTCTTGTGGACGGCGTCTGGCCGCAGATGTTCAATGCGGCCCTTCTGGCATTCGTGATCGTGCAGCTGAGCTTTATCGGACACGATCTTGGCCACAAGCAGGTGTTCAGATCGAGCCGCAACAACGACATTACCGGCCTGTTCGTGAGCTTCCTCGTCGGGATCAACCGCAGCTGGTGGGTTGATAAGCATAACGAGCACCACAGTAATCCCAACGATCTGGACATGGACCCTGACATCGAAATCCCCGTGGTCGCGTTTTCTGAAGACCAGGCTCGCGATACGAAGGGAGTACCACGGCTAATAGTCAGGTACCAGGCCTTTCTCTTCTACGCACTGCTCTGTTTCGAGGGAATCGTGCTCAAGTACTCCGGTATCAGGTACATGCTCACAAACAGACTGAGGTTCCCCTTAGCAGAGACGTTGGCGATGGCCGGCCACATCGGTGTCTATACGTGCCTGGTGTTCCTGTCCCTGCCATTTTGGCAGGGATTGTTGTTCATCGCAGTCAATCAGCTGCTGATAGGGCTGTACATCGGCTCGACGTTTGCTCCCAACCACAAGGGCATGCTGATGCTCGATGGGAAGATCAAGCTCGACTTCCTGAGGAGACAGGTGCTTACATCCAGGAATGTGAAGTCGAGTCCTGTAAATGACGTCCTCTACGGTGGGTTGAACTACCAGATCGAGCACCACCTGTTCCCGAGCATGCCCCGGCACCGGTTGAAAGAGGCGCAGAAGATCATCAGACCCTTCTGTGGGAAGCAACTGATCTCGTACTACGAAACGGGCGTGGTTCAATCTCAGCGAGAGATACTGCAGTACCTGCACCACGTCAGCGCACCGCTGCGAGCGTGAGGTCCAGGGAGCCCGCCATTCGGCCTGCTCAGTCTCTCCTGTGGCCTGGGCAGGCCCGTTCTACTGTCAGCCTAACCCCCTGTATGTCCTACACGGGGGCGGACTAGGACACTTTCGGCAGGTTCCCAGGTCCGTCGTCGACTCCAGAGATGACCTCAACTGAGACTGTGCCAATTCTGTAGGAGGCTCGATGGCTCACCGCCCTTCGACAGGCTCTGAGCCTGCCCCGGACCTGATCCGGGGACGAACGAATGCGGGCGAGACGCCCGCGCTCCAAGAAGGTTGTGCCTGCCAAACTGACACAGGCTCTTCTCAACTGTTGAGATTGACTCACTCCCGCCGTGTGATTACCATGGAACTGCGCTCATGGGGGAGCCGCCGAGTCCGCTCAAGGGCTGAGCCCGCCCCAATTTAACTCGCCAACGCACACTCTTTTCTTCCCGATCAAGCGGACACCGGGGGACACGAAAGGAGTGCCTATGACCTCTCCCTCTCTACCCTCGCGCCCGAACCTCGAGCAACTCAGGAAGCGGGCCAAAGACCTCCTGAGAGCGTACCGAGATCGCCATCCCGCAGCGATTGCACGTCTGCGGACGTCGCTGCCCCGACTTTCCCAGATGCCTGACGACGACCTTGTCGAGCTGTCGCTGTCATTGCGTGACGTTCAACGGGTCATCGCCGTCGAGCACGGGTTTGAGGACTGGCCGTCCATGCGCGCTTACATCGAAGAGAAAGAGAGAGCAGCCATGATTGAGATGACCGTCGACCACGTAAGAGTGAACATACCCGGCAACCAGCGTGTGGTGGTGCTGAAGAGCAAAGAGTTGAGCCGGTACCTGCCGATCTGGGTCGGCTTGGCAGAGGGTGACTCCATAGCCCTGACGCTTCAGGGGCAGAAACCGACCCGACCCATGACGCACGACCTGATGGAGTCGATCATTCATGGTCTCGATGCCACGATCGATCGCGTCGTGGTCAACGAAATGCGAGAGGACACGTTCATCTCGTATGTGGCGGTGAAGTCCAACGGCACGACCTTCGAGACCGACTCCAGGCCGAGTGACGCACTTGCCCTTGCCGTGCGGAGTGGCGCCCAGGTCCTCGTGGCGCCCGAACTGCTGGAAAGCGCCGGGATAGAGTTCGACCCTGAGACCGGTGACCCGATCTCAGCGAGCCGGGTGTGGCCGGAGTTCTCTGTGCTGGCAGCAGGCGTATCGGGACCGCATCATCATCACTCCACCAATGGCTGAGATGCCCTGATACGAACATAGCCGATACCCCGCACGTCCCACAGAGTCTCTGAGTGGTGTAATGTATGGCGATGGTTTCGTTCATCACCAGAGCGCCCAGGTCACGCCGAACGCTGATGTTCGGCTCGACCATGCACGTGTGGAGCGACCTGTTCTTTGCGCTGCTCGTGCCCCTGCTGCCCTTCATCAAGGAGGACATGGGGCTGTCGTTCACCCAGGTGGGCATGCTGCGTTCCGTGTTCAGCGGCGCGACGGCAATCCTGCAGGTGCCGGCAGGACTGCTCGCGGAGTCGGCCGGCGAGTTCTGGATGCTGATCCTTGGGAACGTGTGGGTGTCGGCCGGGCTGATCGCGATGGCGATGGCCCCAGTCTTCCTGGTGCTCCTGCTTGTGTCGGGTGTTGCCGGTCTTGGAGGCGGCACCCAGCATCCCCTCGCGTCGAGCATGGTGTCCCGCGCCTACGATGACAGGGGACGCGCCACCGCCGTGGGCACTGTCAACTTCGCCGGCGACCTCGGCAAGATGCTCGCACCGCTCGTTGCGGGGCTGTGTGCAGTGAGATTCGGATGGCGCGAGACCTTTCTGATCGTCGGAATATCCGGGTTCGTCTTCATGGTTGCCTCCATATTCACGCGTCGGGCAGTGGACATAGGCAGGCCCGTCGCCAGCACCGCGGACGCTAGCAAGGCTGTAACCGATGACAGCTCAGGAGCTCGGCTTGGGGGTTTCATAACGCTGAGCGGGGTCGGCGTGCTCGACTCGGCCGTGCGAACGTCCGCGCTGGTCTTCCTGCCGTTTGTAATGGACGCGAAGGACATGGGTCCCGGCCAGATCAGCGCCATGCTCTTCCTGCTGTTCGGTGGCGGAGCGATAGGAAAGTTCGTGTGCGGCTGGCTCGGCGACCAGATGAGCGCAATCAGCCTGATCTGGGCGACGAAGGGGCTGACCGCACTGTTCCTTGTCGCATCCCTCTTTACGCCTGTTCTCCTCATGGCACCATTGATGGTGCTCATAGGCATCGGACTCAACGGCACGTCGTCGGTGCTGTATGCGACCGTCGCCGACCTCGTGCCGGCCGGTCGCCGTGCGAGGTATTATGGCTTCTTCTATACCACCAACGAGATCGGCACTGTGGCCGCTCCTCTCGCCTATGGACTTGTGGCCGACATCTTCAGTCTGAACACGACGATGTTCGTGATGGGGGCCGCTACCGCCGCAATTCTGCCTGCGAGCCTCACCCTTCGCCGGCATCTCAGAGATGTGCGTTTCTGATACTGATATCTCGGGAATTCACCCCCGGCGATGTTGCCAATCAGGCCTCAAATGCAGCATCCTATTAGCCGACCTGCTTCGAGGATAACTGAGCCGCAATGAGCCTAGTAGAAGACCTCGCCCACCTCTCTCCTGAGCGCGACTCGGCGCTGACCATTGGCGTGTTCGACGGAGTGCATCGAGGACACCGGCACCTCATCGGCGCGCTGATCGAGGAGGCGCGAGAGTCTGGGCTGCTGGCAGGTGTGGTTACATTCAAGAACCACCCGATCTCTGTTCTGCGACCCGGTGCCCGTGTGCAGTTCCTGACCGACGTGGCCGAGAGGACTCGGCTGCTCCAGGAGCTTGGCGTAGACTTCGTCGCGGCCGTCGAGTTCGACTCTGCGCTGGCGAGTCTGTCCTCCCGAGAGTTCCTGAGCGTGCTCGCCAGTGAACTGAGAATGCGCAAGCTGGTGGTCGGCCCCGACTTCGCAATGGGGCGCGACCGTGATGGGAGTGTCGAGACCCTGCCTCCGATTGCCTCCGAACTCGGCTCCGAATTCAAAGCGGTCGAACTGGTCACGGACCCTTCCGGCATGGTGAAGAGCACCACAATCAGGAAGCAGATCGCAGATGGGGAAGTCTCCGGAGCAGCAAAGCTGCTGGGGCGAAACTTCTCGATAACTGGAACGGTGGGAAGCGGACTGAAACGCGGACGTGAGATGGGCTTTCCGACTGCCAACCTGGAAGTGGCATCCGATCTCATCATTCCAGCCGACGGCATCTACGCTACATGGGCCCACCTCGAATCAGGAACACACATGGCCGCAACCAGCATCGGCCTCAGGCCCACCTTCGATGACGGTGAGAACCGCACCATCGAGGCGTTTCTGCTGGACTTCTCGGACGACATCTACGACCTGCCCATTCGCCTGGAATTCGTGAAACGCCTTCGCGGTGAAGAGAAGTACGATACGATCGAAGCGCTCATGGCGCAGATAGACAAGGATGTCCAGGACACCCGGTCCGCGCTGTCCCAGGTCACCTAGGTAGACCGCAATCGAGCCCTTCTGAAACTGATTTCCTGAAGTCTGTTTCTCCTCCAGCTCACCTCGGATTTTGGCATAAATTTGTCACTAAAAGTGGTTGTTAGTTTTCTTATACTAATCATATAATCTGGACAACTTGGCCCCCAGACACCTTGCGCAGGGGGATGTGCAGGCGAACCGGAGAAACCCGCCTCGGACGGCCACAGAGCCGCTAAGCCGAACGGGCCGGAAAGATGTGACGACATCGTGTCAGGGCTGAGAGGGAATATTACGGAAGGACTCTTCCATGCAAGCCTACTGCCTCAAGTGCCGTGCCCACACAGACATCAATGACGCCGAGCAGGTTACCCTAAAGAACGGTCGGCCTGCGACCCGGGGAAAGTGCTCGGTCTGCACCGCCACCGTCTTCAGAATTGGCAGGGCCAGTTAAGGGATCGACACGCCCCAGGCGCAACTAAACGCCTAAAGTCGGAGTCTGACGAAGGAGTCGTCCACCGGGATCATACAGTTAGCCGAAGCCAGTTTTCCGTCACCGTTGTCCGCTGACGGAGTACTCGCTAGTAACTTGTGCCCTGTGAGAGCCCTTGAATGGTCCCAGTCGTTTCCGCTCCCGCGCCCCGGACTGGCAACGAAACGGATTCCTAGCGTCTTCGGTCGACGCCTTCTGGATTCGTCGTTTCTTACGTTATGTCAAGACCCAAGGTAGATCTGCTGCTCGAGCTGATGGACCGAGCGTTCTCAGGGTTTGAACACTCACTGTTGAGCAACCTCTCCACGGTGGAAGCCGATTCATGGAGTAAAGTCCCAGACGGCGGAAAGCGCTCGATCCAGGAGATCACCCGGCACGTTGGCATGTTCAAGTTCATGTATGCCAATCACGCCTTCAGGGGCGGGGATCTCGACTACTCGGACGACCCGGCAACACCTCCGCCTGAACGCGTGGCTAACATTGACGCTGCCGTGGAATGGCTCCACGAGGGCCACGCCTACCTGACCGACGGCATTCGCGAACTCGCTGACGACAGCGAGCTGGGAGTTGAACGCAGGGCCCATTGGGGAGGTCTCCTCCCCACATACCAGCTCGTCGTGACCATAATGGAGCACGACCTCTACCACGCGGGCGAGATCAACCGCACGCGTGCCCTGCTCCAGGACGACGACGCCTGGTTCGTTCCCGATCCTCCGTAAGCGTAATTTGACTGTCGCACACTACGCTGATAATCTCGCGCTGAACGCCTGAGGCCAGCTACGCAGGCTGGTCGCGTTCCAACCAGCCATCAGGCAAACACAGCATCTCAACACGGAGGTTTATCGGCATGTGGAACCAGTTCAACACCGGTGATTATGAGGGCATGATCGCCGAGACAGTCACGATTAGCGGCTACAACGGAGACCGGACCAACGCGTACTTCGCCCGGCCCCTGGGATCAGGCCCGTATCCCTCGATCGTCCTGATCCATCACCTGCCCGGCTGGGACGAGCTCTACCGCGAGATCGCCCGCCGCTTCGCGCACCAGGGTTACGTCGTCGCCTGTCCCGACCTGTTCGCACGCTTCGGACAGGGAACGCCGGATGATATCGCATCGGCAGCCCGCTCACAGGGCGGTGTGTCGGACGACAGCGTCCTGGCTGACGCCGAGGGCGCCGCGGCATTCCTCAACTCCCTGCCCTACACAAACGGCAAGGTGGGGATCATCGGAAGCTGCTCGGGTGGTCGCCACTCCTACATGGTGGCCTGCCGGTCGAACTCCTTCGACGCCGTCGTCGATCTGTGGGGAGGCAGGGTAGTAATGGCACCGGACACGCTGACGCCACAGCAGCCTGTCGCTCCGATTGACCTGACGCCCGACCTCTCGACTCCGCTCCTCGGCATCTTCGGCAACGAAGACGCGGCCCCTTCGCCTGAAGAGGTGGACCAGCACGAAGAGGCGCTGAAGGCCAACGGCAAGGACTACGAATTCCACCGGTACGACGACGCTGGCCACGGCTTCTGGTACCACGACCGCGCCATCTACCGGCCAGAGCAGACCATGGACTCATTCGCCAAGGTGCTCGACTTCTTCGAGAAGAACCTAGGCTAGGACTCCGCAAGCAACAGGGGCGACGATTACTTCGTCGCCCCCTATTCACTCCGACGACGCGGCGGCGGGGTCAGAATGGTCAGCACCGCCCCGAACGTCATCAGGGCCACTCCCGCCCACCACGCGGGGTCGTATGAGCCGGTGATGTCCCGTACGTATCCCGCGGCCGGCGCCCCAAGCCCTCCAACGACCAGGTTGATCGGGTTGACGACCCCCCTAATGGCGCCGACGCTCTCCCTACCGAAGTAATCGGCCCAGATGAAGTTCTGAAGGAACATCATCCCGCCGATTCCCAGGCCGAATATCGCCATCGATATTGCCATGATGGGCAGGTTGTATGCCCAGATCGTCATGACACTCGCGCTCGCGAGCATCAGGAAGCCAAGTGCGCCGAGAAACCTTGCTGGAACCCGCCTGACCAGCATCCCAAACACGAACGTAGCGACTCCAGCGCACACCGCGTCGAACGCCGTCGCGAAGGAGATAATCGTGGGGTCCAGTCCCCGGTCCATGAACGCCGCGATCCTGTGCAGCGCCACAGTGCCGCTCGCAAGCTGCACCGCGCTGAAAACGATCACGAGACGCCAAAGCGTCGACGAACGGATCGCATCGTGGACCGTCCAGGACACCTCCTCCTCTGCGGCGCTTACACTGATGGATGCGCCGGCTCCTCTGTTAGCCCTTGCATCGTTAGGGGGAGGCCCGCCGTCGGGAAGCATTCCCATGTCCTCGGGCTGACGCCGGATGAAGATCGCACCCAGCGGCACTATGACCGAGACTCCGATTATGGCGAGGATGACCCACGCCATCCTCCATCCGACGGCGTCGATGAGTATCTGCGTCAGCGGGACGAACAGTACGGCCCCTACCGGAATTCCGAGCGACGTGTAAGCTATCGCGCGTCCCCTGTCCCGAACGAACCACTTGAGCACAGGCACGGATGTGATCAGCGCACCCGGACCGCTCATGCCCACGAATCCTATGAGCGAGAACAGCACGACCAGGTGCCAGGCGTCCTGCATGTTGGCAAGGCCGAACATTGCCAGACCGGTGATAACCGCGGCAAATGGCAGCATGGCGCGGGAGCCGAACCGGTCAAGCAGTGGACCTATAATCGGGCTGGACAGCGCGCCCGCGCCCTGCCGCGCCGTCTGCGCCCAACCGAACGCAGCGCGACCAATGCCCAGCTCGTCTCCCATGGGCTTGATGAACAGCCCGAAGTTGAGCGACCCCATCGCCATGCTGACGGCGCCGGACGCGCCCATTATGGCGACGATTACCCAGCCGTAGAAGAACCTTGGGCGCTTCTCGGGGCTCGATTGAGGGTCGTCAGGCGATGGCCACTCGGCGACGCTCATCGGAGGGGGCTATTAGACTGAAAGTGCAACTCGGCGATCTAGCCCCTGCCTATGTACGGCATCTTGGTCGCCATCACAGTCATGAACTGTACGTTGGCGTCCAGCGGCAGGTTGGCGATGTACACGACCGCGTCGGCGACGTGCTGCACGTTCATTGTGGGCTCGACCATCACCTCGCCGTGCGCCTGCGGCACGCCCGAGTGCATGCGCTCGGTCATGGGAGTCGCGGCGTTGCCAACGTCCACCTGGCTGCACGCGATGTTGTACTTCCGGCCATCCAGCGATGTCGCGCGCGTCATGCCCGTCACGGCGTGCTTGGTGGCGGTGTACGGTATCGAATTCGGCCTCGGCACGTACGCCGACAGCGAGCCGTTGTTGATGATCCGGCCACCCATCGGGTCCTGGCTCTTCATGATGTGGAACGCCTCCTGCGTACACAGGAACGTTCCGGTGAGGTTGGCATTTACGACGGTCATCCACTGGTCGTACGTGAGGTCCTCCAGAAGCACGGGCGGAGCCCCGGTTCCAGCGTTGTTGAACGTCACGTCCAGTCTGCCGAAGGCTACCTTCGTCTTTGCGAACAGGTTCTTGACCGACGCCGGATCGCCGACATCCGTGGATACGACGATAGTCCTCTCCCCGTCATCGCCGGCCTCCGCAACGGTCTCCTCCAGCGGGGCCATCCTGCGACCCGCCAGCGCGACCGAATAGCCGTCCGCCAGCAGCGCCAGGGCCGACGCCTTGCCAATGCCAGTACCCGCGCCCGTAACTAAGGCAACCCTACCGTTTGAAGTCATAGTGCTGATCTCCTGAAGTCAGTGAAGTTGGCCCTATTCTACGTCAACCTAAGACTCGAACCAACTAATGGGACTCTTCTCAGACTGCAACCGCCGCATAGGGTATGACTGCAAGTTCAGTGGATTCATCAGTCTGTTCGAGCAAACTCTCAATGGCCTTCATGACGGAGTCTTCAATAGAGAATTCCATGCAGTTGGTGCATTCTTGGATAGGTAGCCGCTTGATTACGACAATAGTGGTCGGGCTGATGCGGAAGGGAAGGTCTGAGATGGTCGATGTGAGTCGGCCCCCACATACATGGCACTTCATTGCTGTGTCCTCCGTGTCTTCGAGTCTGGCAGCCATTCCATGTCGCTCGGTCGGTATGCGGTAACTACACGAACATTTTCACCCTCGACATCCGCTGCGAACAGCACGTGGAACTGTTCTCCCTCATATTCTGTGTACGTCAGATAGCTAGGCAGGTACTTGTCGTCGGGGTATGATTCGATGATCTCATAGGCTGATGTGGATTCAACAATTGCCTGTCTGCTAATTCTCTTGCTCGCCAACCGCATGTTTACGTGGTAGGTCCAGATTACATTCCTGTTGCGAACGCAGTCCCGAATGAACGAGAGTGGATCAGACGGAAGCAGCCGCTCAGGATCAGCCATTTAGTTTCTCCAGTGAGAACCTGCTTCGATCAGAAGGGGGAGAAACAATGCCACTCCCTCGATTCATTCACCCGAAGTAGATCGTCGCCGAAGACCTCGTCGCTGCCAGCGACTTCGATCGTTACCCAAGCCTGAAGACCTGCGGCGCCATCAGATGACACCCAGCCCTTAATCATGCGGAGTGAAGGTGACCCGCTGACTCATGTGGTATGGGGTCGGATAGCCAATGAGCTCTCCCCATGTCATAGCACCCGGTACCCGCTCCATGAGGCGCAGAGTAGCCGTCAGGTCGTCGGCAACCTCGTACTCTCCGGTGTTCACATCTATGACGACCATACGCCCCCAGTGGCTGGCTTCCATGTCGGCGCGCATCTCTTCGTACACAGCCTTCCCGACCCTTGCTATGTCTCTCTTTTCAACCACCATCAACTTCTGCCTTGAAGAACAACTTTGATGCTATATGAAAATTGTAGCACGGTGGCTATCAAATCAATGATGGGGAAAACCCGCACAGGAGCGATCAGCGGTTGGAACGATCCCTTGGTCTCGACGTCGATTGGCTCCGTACTTCCGCCGGGCCAGGAGAAGCATTTAACCCACCGCGTATCTCACCCCTCCCTGTCCGTACGAATGTTCAATACTGTGCCTACGACGGCCAGCGAAAGCGGCGCGAATGAAACGATGGTCAACGCCAGCCCAAGGTCGTCTGTGCGGTCCTGGAGAATGCCCGTAACGAGCGGTCCCATGAACGTGCCGAGCGCCCCAAGAGTCATAACAAGTGACGTGCCGACTGCCACCTCCCTCGGTCTGATCCCCGGGATGTAGAACGGCACCGAGCTCAGGAGGGGCCAGAATCCCCACCCGACTCCGTTCAGTGCCGAGACAAGCAGGAGCAGAGGGATCGAGTCCACCTGGATCATCACAAGGTAAGTCACGGCCATGATGGCGCCGAGGAGCTGGAGCACGTTCTTCCTGCGCGTCGCTCCCAAGTGCATGACCGCGAAACTTAGTCCGACTCCCGCCAGTCCGCCTATGAAAATGCCCAGGCCGAGTATTGCCCCGGACCAGTTTAGAGATACATCGCTGTTCGACAGCATAAACGTGGGGTAGAAGTTCAGGAACGCCGCCCAGCCCATCGTCGCGCCAGTGAATCCCATCCCGGCTATCCAGAGGTCCTTGTACCTCAGAACGCGCTTGAGGAGATCAACCTGTCCGCCTCGTCTCTGGAGTGCGTCGGGGTCCGCCTCACGCTCCTGTCCGATTGCCAGCCACAGCAGTATCAGCACTACGATTGCGGCGGAGAACGCCAGGAGCACCGTTCGCCAGCTATCCCCCACTCCTGCGAGGATGAAGGGGGTTACGGCAAGGCCGCCCCCAACGACGATCCCAAACAGCGCGTTGTACACGCTGTTGACGACGATGAACTCCCTGGGCTCGAACCACTGGTGCATCAGCAGCGCGCGCGCAGGCTCCCTCGCCATAGTCGTGATCCCAAATCCGAAACGTCCGACGAGCAGCACCAGGAAGGTGGGAGACCACGCCTGCACGGACATCAGCAACGCACCGGCTGCGAGGGTGACCGTCGTCAGGATCTTCGGCCTGAACTGCGAGGTCCACCAACTCAGCGGGAGCGCAAGCACGAGATTGCCAACGAACGCGGACGATCCCAGTATCCCCTGCTGGGTGGGACTGAGACTCAAGTCGGCACTTATCGATGGCAGCAGCACGCCCACCGTTATCGCCATCATGAACGCGGCGACACTCGCCACAAGCAGAAGTCCCAGGATCGTCCACCTGTGTCCAAACACGCCCGGACGTTGCGTCAACTGAGTTCCTGTCTTCACTCCGGGACCGCCTGCGACCATCGATACACCTGCAACGCCCACTCTCCCTTGTGGGAGAGGGCTTGGGTGAGGGTGAAAAGGAATTAATCGCGATTCATGCCGACCACGCGCCTACACTGGGTTCCGGCTTTCACCGGAATGACGGAACATTGCAGATGCCTGCAACTGTGTCGAGTCCTTATAACACGGTTTAAGAACACGCTACAATTGCAGCGGTCTGCCAGACTGCGACAGACTACGTCAGTAAACCACAACTACAGGAGTTACACATGGACTTGGAACTTCAGGGCAAGAGGGCGCTCGTAACGGGCGGCAGCAAAGGAATCGGCAAGGCGGTCGCGCTGGAATTGGCGCGAGAGGGCGTGGACGTGGCCATTGCGGCGCGCACCAAGGCCGACCTGGATGCGACTGCCGCTGAGATCGCGGCAGAGACAGGCCGGAAGGTCATCGGGATTCAGACCGACACGACCAGTTGGGACGACGTCCAGAACATGGTCGACACCACGGTCGGGGAACTCGGCGGGGTGGACATCCTGGTCAACAGCGCAGCGATGGTCGGCGGACAGGTACGAGGCACACTGGAAGAGGCGCAGGAGAGTGACCTGATAGAGGACCTCGATACCAAGGTCGTCGGCTACTTCAGGTGCATCAAGGCGGTCGTGCCGCACATGCAGGCCCAGAAGTGGGGACGCATAATCAGCATCGGCGGCGTATCGGCGAGGCAGTCGACGATCTACGGTCTGCGCAACGCGGCGATCGTCCACTTGACCAAGACGCTGTCCGACCAGCTCGGAGGTGACGGGATCACACTGAACGTCGTCCATCCCGGCCTGACGCTGTCCGAGGTCATCGAAGACCGTCTCAACGCTCAGGCGGAGAACCAGGGAGTCTCACGCGACGAGGTAAACTCCTCGGTCTCGCAGAACGTGGCAATCGGCAGGCCGATAGCTACGCAGGAGCTTGCCTGGCTGTCGGTCTACCTCGCCTCCCCCAAGGCCGAGTGTGTCACCGGAGAGGCGATAGCTGCCGGTGGCGGCGCAAAGGGCGGTGTGCACCAGTAATTGCCGACACTCTGTGGCTATGCTAACGTGGACACTGGATTCGCCCGAGCCGGATAATGTCAGGGTGAGCAGGAACTTATATGTATAACTTCAACTGCATCATTCAAGAGGGTGTCATTCCGGACGACCTCAGGCCGGAACTGGTGTCAGGGCTGACGCGAGTGACAACGTCCGTACTTGGCGGCTCGCCGGATGACGTGGAGGTCGAGTTTACGGTCATGCCGCACGGATACGCCTTCAGGGGCGGCGAGATATCCACGACGTCCACGGTAAGGGGAACCATCCCCCCAGGGTGCGAGCAGGAGACGCGGGTCCAACTCATGCAGCAGATCTGCGACATGTGGATGGGACTTACCGGCTGCGCCGTCGATGAACTTGTAGTATCAGCCCGCGACCGCGAGTAAACAGCTGGATCCCGGACAAGGCTAGACACGGAAAGGAAAGAAGATGCCGTATTACCGTTGCTATGTACCAGATGACTCGGTCCCGTTCGAAAAGCGCAAGGAAGTCGCAAAGGCTTTCACAGACATCCACTGCGGTTCTACCGGGGCCCCGCGAAACTTCGTTCACGTCGTGTTCCTCGACCGTGAGGAAGCCGACCATCCGACGCCGTACTACATAGACGGCGGCAACCGCGCCGGGCGTCCGGTGGAGGTCAGGGAGAAGCTCCTGTCCGATCTCAAGGGCGCGTTCGTCGACATCACAGGCATCTCAGCCGACCAGTTGGACGGCCGGATCACGGAGGGACGAGCGTCATGGACGATGGAGGGCGGTCACGTCCTGCCTGAGCCCGGTGAAGAGGGCCCGGAGTGGTACGAGCACGACGCGGCGGCCGCCGACTAGTTTAGTTTCCTGCCAAACGAGAAGGGGGAGGCCGGTCACTCGACCGGCCTCCCCCTTTGCTTTGCTAGACGCTAGGTCTAGAGTTCTTTCTGTAGCTCTTCGAGCGAGCTGTCGATCGCACGGACTGTGAAGTCAACCTCGTCCTTCGTGATCGTCAGAGGTGGCGCGATCGAGATAACGTCGGCGAAACGTCCAAGCAGTCCGTTCTTTTCCATGATGGGCGTCAGCTTCTTGGCGAGCTGAGCCTCTTCAGGGAACTTCTCCTTGGTGTCGCGGTCCTGGACCAGTTCGACCGCTGCGAGCAAGCCCATGCCGCCGCGAACGTCGCCCACGATGGGGTGCTCGTACAGCGTCTGGAGCTGCTCGTACAGGTAGTCGCCCATCTCGGCCGAGTTCTCGACGACGCCCTCGTTCTCCATGATCTCGAGGTTCGCGAGTCCCGCGGCACAGGACGCCGGGTTGCCTCCGAACGTGATCAGGTGCCTGAGCATCTTCTCTTCGCCCAGGAAGTTGTCTGCAACGGTCTTGCTGGCCACGGCGGCGCCTATGGGAAGATAGCCGCTCGTGAGGGCCTTGGCCACGGTGAAGATGTCGGGCTTGATGTCCCAGTGCTCGGTGGCGAACATCTTGCCCGTGCGCCCGAAGCCAGTTATAACCTCGTCGCAGATCATGATCACACCGTACTTGTCGCAGATCTCGCGGATGCGAGGCCAGTAGCCTGGATCAGGTAGCATGATGCCGTTCGCCGCCGAGACCGGCTCGCCGATGAACGCGGCGACCGTGTGGGGACCCTCGTGCAGTATGGTCCGCTCAAGTTCCTCGGCGCACTCCAAGTCGGAGTGTGGTCCGCGGTAGCTGTTCGGGTTGGAGATATGGATATTCCCAGGCTGCAAGGGGCCGTAGTCCACGCCACCGGCTGCCCCGCTTCCTCCGAGGGCCATGCACGCGTGCGTGGCGCCGTGGTACGACCCGCGACGGCTGATGACCTTCCAGCGGGAGGTCTCACCGTTGTTCTTGTGGTATGCCTTGGCGATCTTCAGAGCCGTCTCCACGGCCTCCGAACCGCCGCTGGTGAAGTAGACCCTGGACTCCTTGTCGGGGGCCAGGCTCGCCACCTTCGCCGCCAACTTGACGGTCGACGGGCTCACCGTGCCGCCGGGTGAGTAGCTCACCTCCTGCATCTGCTCGAAGACCGCCTCAGCGATCTCCTTGCGTCCGTGGCCTATGTTCTTGAGCCACATCCCGGACAGTGCATCGAGCCAGCGGTTGCCCTGGCCGTCTTCGACCCATACTCCCTCAGCCTTCGTGGCCAGCTTGATGCCCGACTCTTCGGACATGTCCGCAATCGGCCTTGAGTGAGGCCAGAAGTGGGCCTCGCCAAGTTGCTTTAGTTCTTCAATCTCTTCGCCAGTCAGTCTTCCCTCTTGCGCAACCATCCACTCTCTCCTTGTACTCTGCTTACGACCCAAGTGAAACAGAATTAGATTACAGCCAAGCTCCCATGGCAGGTGCATACTAACACAAGCCCACAAGCCGGAACACGAACCCAATCTGCCCGAGCCTGTGTCAGTCAGGTAGGTGATCGGTCCATAGGGGCGTCCCTTGTGGGCGCCCTGGGCACACTGACCAACACGGGCAACCACAAGGGTTGCCCCTACATACATTTGACCGACTGAATTGACACGAGGCCAATCTGCCCGGAACACACATCGACTCTGCATGTGGCTCAACCGGCGCCCCCTCGGTCAGCCCAAGGCAGCTTTATCTGGGCGATGAAAGAGACTAACTGACCACTTCCACATTGTCGGGGAGCTTTAGGCCGGACCTCTTCAAGTCCGCGTCAAGCTCTTCCTTATCCACTTCGGAGAGGTAGAGTTGCACCACGTTGTTGGTTATATCGATCCCAGACGATGCGCGGATCCCTAACTGTCTCAGGATTTCGCCGGCCTCGCTCTGCGCCTCTCGAAGCTCCGCAAGCGTGGCCTCCACCTCCCGCACGTCGACCATGTTGGCCAGTGGGGTGCCCTGAATGTACGGACGAACAGTCTCCTCACCGTCCCGGGTGAAGGCCACTACGACCTTGAATTCAGGCTTGTGCTGAATCCAGAGTCCTCCAAACGTGGGTTGCTCATTCGCTTCCAACTCTGCCCCCAGTTCCCCGATCGTGCTTTGGGCCTGCAGCCTGCGCACCGCCTCGTCCAAGTCGACGCCCACGTCGGCTGCATAGTGCCGCGCATCCTGAAGCAGCGCTTCACTGACTGTCGCGCTCGGGGCTGGTGAGGCCAGAGAAGACGTCGCAGAGGGCGCCGGTGGGGATGATGTCGCATTCGTACCTGAGTTCGACTCCAGTTCCCATGTAGGGCCGCCTGATACTTCGGCCGCTGGCATCGTGTGAGACAAAGCCCCACTCCTGCCCGAGATCAACGCCTCCACGAGGCTGACGAGCTCTTCCTCAGTGCGGGATCCGAACTCGCCTCCCACGTTACCGACCGGACTCTCGACTTGCGCCCTGCCGTCCTTCAGCAGAAACCTGTACGGCTCCACCGTCCCCGTCCAATATTCGGGGACGTCTTCAAATTCCTTCAGGAGTAGCAGGTATCGACTGCCCTTGCCCAAACGCACACCGGGGCTGGCGTTCCTGCCTTGTGTCAGCCTGTCTGGCATATTCGGAGGGCCCGGCACAATGGCATCGAAGCCTATGGACTGGATGATCCGCAGCGTCGTGTCCCCTTCGCCTTTCAGATGACGCTCGACCGCGACTTCGTAGACGTTGCCGATCATCGTGTAGTTCGGGTCAGGTTTGGACGGATCGCCCGGGAGCCTGCCTGGGACTCGCTCCTCACGAGGTTCGGCATCTGCGGTCGTACCTATGACTATCAGTGATGACTCCGCGACCAGGTCTCCGAGGGTATTAGCAGTCACGTAATCAACGTGCATCGGCATGGGAAAGACCTGTGGAGGCACCGGACTTCTCTGTGGAGGCCCGGTTGCAACCGGCGCTTTGGCAGTGGTAGGTGCGGCAGCTCGGGTCGTACCTGCCTCAACGGTTGCAGTATCCACGGGTGCTGGTTGCTCGACCTGCCTCGCTGCCTCAGGCCGAACGACCGTCTGCTCCCCTCTCCGTGATTCTCCAGCAACTGGAGTCGCCGTAGGATCAGTCGGCGGCTCTCCACACCCGAGCACAGCGAGCAAAGTCACAACCGCCGACAGGTATGTCGCCTTGACAAGTGAGGACCTGCTCATCGCATTCACTCCTCGTACACTGCAGATGGATCTGAGGGGGCACCCCCTGACTGGAGCCCCCTCTGTAACAACAAGACGCCTGCGACTCCCAATTGGTTCCATGTCCCATGGAACTGTACCCCGCACTCTTCCAGAAACAAAAAACGACCGCCGCTACTGGCGCGGCGGTCGCTCTATCGACTGGACAGAGTGTGTCTTAGTCGTCGTACTGGGTGGTCTGGCTGTCGGCTCCGGTCAGGGAGATGTGAGTGAAGTCCTTGCCGTCCTGGGCACCATGCCAGTGCTTTTCACCCGCGGGGATGAAGGCAGTATCGCCCTCAGAGATGTTGATCTCTTCGGACTCGGATGCGACGATTCCGTCTCCACTGGTGACGAACAGGATCTGGTCAGACGTGTGGGCGTGGAACTTGTTCTTCGCACCGTCGTAGAAGTTGACCAAGCTGAAGTTGAAATTCTGGCTCTTGCCTCCTGCTACCAGCGGCTGCCGCGACACGGGACCTCCGTAGAATAGAGGAGCGTCTGTCGCGTCGTCCTCGGGCACCGATCCGTTCTTGATGACTTCCACCATTTATCTTGTCCTCCTTGCTTGCCATTAATTGTGTCTGTGCCCTGCAGATGGGCACTTTAGGGTCGAGGCTCAGCCTCCCCTACCGCCCCTGGCTCGCAGGCTGGCGGCTTCTCGTTGGTAGACTCGTTCCAGCTCGTGGGGCTCCTTGTCGGTGTTTATGAGAATCATCACCCGGATGCAGCGCTCCTGCCCGCCGGGAACGTCCATCTCGTGGCCGCACATCATCGCTACTTCCGTCCAGCCCATATCTACTCTTGCGGCAACTGCGGGAAACTCTGCGTTGAGGTCCCTGGTGGTACTGAACGTGACCGCGGCTATGTCATCTGCGTTTACGTCGTTGGCTTCAACCAAGGCCTCCAACAGCTCACGCGTCGCCTCGAGTATGGCGTCCTTGGTGTTGCTGTCGGCGGTAGTGGCCCCTCGCAGTCCTCTCACTTTGGTCATCTAGTTGCTGCCCTTGCTATCGATTCCTTTAAGAGCGCGGATGAAGTCCCGAGCCGCTTCCACCTTGCCGTCCTGTGGGGCGATGTCTACGGCGTCCAGTAGAGCGCTCCCAACCACTGCGCCCTCAGCGTAGGCCCCTATCTCAGCGACATGCTCCGCCCTGGACACACCAAACCCCACGAGTAAAGGCAGATCGGTGTGTTGCCGGATGCGCTCGACAAGTCCAGCGGTCGCGCGTGAAAGCGTTCTCCTTGCGGACGTCACTCCGGTGAGGCTCACGCAGTATATAAACCCACCTGCGCCTTTGCAAGCATTCGAGATACGCTCGTCGGAGCTGGTCGGCGCAAGCATTGGGATCAGGTGAATTCCCCGGTTCGCGGACATCTCCCCGAACTGCACCGCCTCCTCAGTCGGCATGTCCGGCACGATCATCCCGTCCACGCCAGCGTCAGCGGCTTCATCGAGGAACTTCTCAGGTCCGTACCGGAGGTAAGGGTTGTAGTAGCCCATGAAGACCAGGGGGGCATCGACTCCAGAGGCGCGGAGGCGTCGTATCACATCGAGGCACTTCCTGACCGTCACGCCGTTCTGCAGCGCGCGGTAGGTTGTCATCTGGACCGTCGGGCCATCCGCCAGCGGGTCGCTGAAAGGCACGCCCAGCTCCAGCAAGTCACCGCCGGACTCCAGGATTGTCCGGGCGAGCTCCTCAGATGTGGGCACGTCCGGGAAGCCGATCGTAAGGTACGGTGCCAGCGCAGTCTGTTTTGACTCCCGCAGCCTGCCGAGAACGGTGTCTATTCTGTTCGCCATCTCCGCTAACCTCGTCTCTGTTAGGGGTGTTTACATTATGTCCAGGAGCATCAGCGCCGCCAGGTTCTGAAAAGCGTGGGCGGCGATCGGTACCCACAGCGACTTCGTCACATGGTACGCCCAGCCGAACAGGAAACCCGCGACGAAGATGGGGATCATGGTCCTCACGTCGAGATGCGCGGCTGCGAACACTGCGGCGCTAATGGCCAGCCCTGTTAACACGCCGAACCGCGCGGCCAGTCCAGTGAACAGGAACCCCCTGAAGAACAGCTCTTCGACGAAGGGTATCACCAGTACGGTTGCCGAGACCGTCATTACCCTGAAAAGGCCGTCGCCGAACATCTCCGAAGGTAGTTCCTCCGGCACCAGCGACTCCGCCCCAAGCGACGTAACGACGAGTTCGTATAGAGCCGTGAACGCCAGGCTGCCGATCAAGACAACCGGAATCAGCAGGTAGGCAAGGACACTCTGGGGGGAGCGAACTCCAACTGCGGCCCACCCGCCCTGCACGTACCTTCGTATAGCGAGCCGCCAGACAACCAGGACGATCAGCGCCTCAGCCGCCGCTGCCGCAAGTATCACAACCGGACCAAGGTCCTCTCGACCCGACACATGCACGGCAAGGGTAATTGGTACCAGTGCGACAGAAATGACTATTAGCGCAGCCGTACCCTGCACGACGTCGCGCATTCGCCATCGGACAAAGCGGATCCCATGTTCCGTCACAGCAGACTACCTTGTTTGAGAGTCAGGTCTCGCCTGTGGCTGATCTTTAGCTGTTCAGCCAGTCAACGTCCCCTTCAAGGTCTGCTGGATGCGATTTGGATGCGAAGACCTCGTACTTGGCCTTCTCGGTCGCCAGGTTGCCGTCGTCCCCGTGACCTGGGAAGAAGTCGTTGATGTGGTCCAGCACGAACAGCCTGGTGCTTACGCTCTCGAGCAACTGCGCCAGAGCCTCAGGGCTGCGCGACCTGCCCGGTCCATTCGGGAACAGCGTGTCGCCGGTGAACAGGTGCGGGCCGAACTCGAAGCACGTTGAGCCGTCGGTGTGCCCGGGAGTGTAGATCGCCTTCAGCGTGATTGACCCGGCCTTTATCTCGTCACCGTCGTCGACACAGATGTCGGGCGGCTCCGGGAGTCCGTCGGCGTCAGCCGTGCCGATTGCGACGGGAGCGCCCAGCGCCTCTTTTACCTCGGGCAGACCCTCGATGTGATCGAAGTGGTTGTGCGTGATCAGTATGACCTTGACGTCAGTCTGCCTGGCAGCCTCGATCATTGCGCCTGGGTCAGGCGGTGCGTCGATCACGATGCTCTCGTTGGTCTGCGGGCACACCAGTATGTAAGCGTTGTTACCGTATGGCCCGCACTGTATCTTCTGAATCGTTATTGTCTCGTCCTGGAAGTGGGCCTCCATCGGTTCCTCCTGCATTTCCCCGGGCCGAACGGCCCTGGCTCCGAGTGATTATAGCAACGGCATATATCATCAACCAGACTGAGGCCCATATAATGCTTTGGGCCGGGTTCTGGGCAGGTCGTGAGGCTCTTGTGAACCACATACGTATGACGTCTCCGGACGGAGTTGAGAAGAGGAGCAGTCAATGGGACAGTTCGGCCTGAACGTCAAGGCAGACCAGGGCGGAAAGCGCGTCGAACTGGAGTGCGAACACCAGAACGGACTGCTGTACGTCGTGCCAGCGGAGTCGAGTTGGGTCTGCTCACCAGAGTTGATGCACGCGCACGCGATGGCGGGGTTCTTCAGGCAGCTTACGGAACTGAACGACGAGCGCGTGTACGAGTTGATGCAGCGTTGGGGGCTATACTTCCGACCCCGCCCACTCGCGACGGACGAAGGAGATGACTCTGACTAGGCCGACCGATGCCTAGTAGTCGTCATCGTCGTCCACCTCGTCGCCTGGCGAGTTGATGATCCGGTGGATTACGGGGCTGAAGGCCTCGTCATCGCCCGGCTCGGTGTCGTCGTTAGACCAGTCCTTTACGGCGATCTTCTCAGCGACCGGGACCTCCATCTCGTCGTCGGCGTCAAATGCCACGGCCTGGCTGGGCAGGTATCCGCCATACTCCGCGCTGCCGCGCAGCGGGAACGACACGACACCCAACTGGGACGGACTCTTGTATGTCTCCCTGATGATGATGTCCAGCCGCTGGCCTTCTGCGCTTGTCACAGTCGCTTCGTAGCGGTTCCCGCCCTTCATCAGCCTGGCGATCCTGGTTCCGACCCTGGGCTCCACCTGGCCTATGTAAGCGCCGGACTCGTCGGTCACCGTCAACGCCTTACCCGTCAATCTGAGGTTGACTAGGTCGCCTGGGGTCAGCTCGAGCAGAATGCTCGTCGGAGCCGGGTTGGTCAGCGTGGTGACGCCAGCCTTGCCGCTCTCTTCAATGAACGCGTGGACGCTCCGGCTCGCGCGCTTGGCAACACGCGGGGAAGCCTCGTCAGATAGCTTGGTCAGCCTGGCGAGGTTCTTCTTTGCGATTGAGTTATAGGGCGACCTCTGCAGCACGGCCTCAAACGAGGCCTTCGCCTCCCTGTTGCGGCCAAGCTCGCTCAGCGACTTGCCCAGCCGGTTGTAGGCTTCGAGGTCGTCGGGGAATTCGCGGACGATAGAGGTGTTCATCGCCGCAGCCTGTTCCCACTTTCCGCGCATTGCGAAGGCCACAGCCCTCTTGGCACGGTCCTTGCGAATCTTGTCTCTGTCTTCGAATCCGTGTGCGTTCATTTGCACTCGCCTCTGCAAAGGTTAGGGAATACTAGCCGATAGCTCAGAAGCCACACAAGGCAAAATAAGTGATAATTGTTATCTTATATTGTTCTAATCCTGAGTAAAGTTAGTTTCCACATTGCCTCGGCAATGATCCTGACCGACATCTTGGACTCGCCGCGAGTCCGCTCCATGAACGTTATCGGATGCTCGGTGACTGACAGCCCGTTGGCCTGGCAGTAGTGTGCAATCTCGGCCTGGAAGCCGAACCCGATGCAACGGATCCTCGAGAGGTCCAGCGAACGCAGCGCACTGGCCCGGTACGCCTTGAATCCTGACGTTACGTCCCGGACTTTCACACCCGTGACCGCCCGTATCAGGTGGTTACCCCCTCCGCTGAGCAACCTGCGCTTGGCGCTCCACTCCGGGTCCAGGCCGCCGCCGCTGGTGTACCTTGACCCGACCGCAACATCGAAGCGGTCCAGCTTCGCCAGCATAAGCGGGATCTCCTCAGGCACGTGGGACAGGTCCGCGTCCATCTGCACCACGTAGTCGATCTCTTCAGATAGTGCCCTGGCAAAGCCCGTCGTGTAGGCAGTGCCCAGACCCAGCTTACCGCTCCTGGAGATCACCTCGATCCTGCCGTCGTATCCTCCAGAAAGCTCTCGAGCTACGTCGGCAGTCCCGTCCGGCGAGCCGTCGTCGACGATGTAAAGCCAGAGGTCGTCGAGGTCGAGCGCAAACAGCCGGCTTGACAACTCCGGCAGGTTCTCGGCCTCGTTGTACGTGGGGACCACGACCGCCACGCGGCCGGAAATCCGCGATTCTCCCTGGTGCTCGTGCGTGCTGCTGCTCATTGCGCCTGGGTCAGCCGTACTTCCTCGTGAGGTCCCTCAGCCTGATAACGATTGTGTCCTTTAGCATGTCGATCGTATCCGCGCCGGGGCGGACCTTACTCACGTCCTGATGGTACCAGTCGATTGGCATCTCCTCTATGCTGAGACCTCGCTTTCTGGCAAGGAAGAGGATCTCAACGTCGAAGCCCATTCCCCTCGTCCGCTGAAGTCTGAAGAGCTGATCGGCAACCTCGGCTCGAAAGCACTTAAAGCCGCACTGAGTATCCTGAAACCCTCTGACTGCCAGCAGGCGGACAACCCTGTTGAACACCCTGCCCATCACGTGACGATATGCGGGTTCGTCAAACCTACGTGCGCCAGCTGCTTCACGGGAGCCGATCACTATGTCGAGGCCGGCCTCCATCTTCTCTATGAACGCGCCTATCCAATGGACGGGCATGGCCAGGTCGGCGTCGCACATGAACCTGTACGAGCCCCGTGCCGCCAGCATTCCGGCCCTCACCGCCCAGCCCTTGCCCGCATGGGGAATCCCGATTACAAAGGTGTCGGACCTGTCGGCGGCCCATCGTCGAACCATGTCCGCCGTGCCGTCAGCGCTGCCGTCGTCGATGACGAGGACTTCCGAAGTATAGTCCTGCTCGTCGAGGTATCGCGCAAGCTCGTCGAGTGTTCCAATGATCCGGGCGGACTCGTTGAACGCAGGTATAACTACTGACAGCAGAGGGGTTTCGGACTCATTCACTCGAGACCAAGTGTTATGCCACGTCCATGTCGAACGCGGTATGGAGGGCCCGCGAGGCGGGGCCGATAGAGTCTTCAGAGACGAGACATGTGATCCTGATCTCTGACGTGGTGATCATCTCTATATTGATGCCGGCGTCGGCGAGGGTGCGGAACATTGTGCTCGCGTATCCAGGGGCATCCTGCATTCCGGTGCCGACGATGCTGACCTTTGCGAGCCCCAGTGAAGTTACGAGACCATCGCTGCCCAGTTCCTCAGCCACCTTGTCGACGACCTTTGTTGCACGGCTGAGGTCGTCCTTCTTTACGGTGAACGTCAGGTCGGTCGTTCCGCCGACGCTCGCGTTCTGCACGATCACGTCTACGCTGATCCCAACGTCGGCCAGGGGCTCGAACAGGCTGGCCGCGATTCCGGGACGGTCCTTCACACCCTGCACGGTGATCTTCGCGACGTTAGTATCGGTAGCTATTCCCGACACCCGGTTTCGCATCTCGCCAACGTTCTTGTTCATAGCAACATCACCATGTATGAGCGTGCCCGGTACGTCTGAGAAGCTGGAGGCCACCAGAATGGGCGTGTTGTAGGCCATACCCAACTCTATCGACCGGGGGTTCATCTTCGCGCCGTAGTTCGCGAGCTCCAGCATCTCTTCGAAGCTGATCTCATCGAGTTTCCAAGCCTTCGGCACCAGTCTCGGATCGGCCGTGTATATCCCCTCGACGTCAGTGTACACCTCGCAACGCACCGCTCCCAGTCCGGCCGCGAGTGCCACTGCAGTGAGGTCGGATGCTCCCCTTCCGAGAGTTGTCGTATCCATTCCTGGAGTGATTCCCTGGAAGCCGGCTACTACCACGATACGGTCCTCTTCCAGTTCATCCACGATACGTTGAGGCTCGAGGCTCGAGATCTTGGCCATTCCATACTGGCTGTCTGTACGAATGCCGGCCTGCGCGCCGCTAAGGCTGATGGCAGGGTATCCAAGCGACTTGAGTCTCATCGCGACCAGCGCGCACGACCTCAGCTCGCCGGTGGAGAGCAGCACGTCGAGCTCGCGCCGGTCGGGGATGTCGGAGACCTGCCCCGCAAGCTCTATCAGCTCGTCGGTCGTATCTCCCATGGCACTGACGACGGCCACAACCCTGTGACCATTTTTCTTGGCACGAGCAATTCGCCCCGCGACATTGTTTATCTTTTCCGCGTCGGCGAGCGAACTCCCGCCGTACTTCTGGACAACCAGCGCCATGATTCAGACTAGCCTGCTAGTAAGGATTTGCCCTTGGGACTCAACTGTAATGGTTTAGCGCGGTCAGTCCGTCAATGTCAAATAACTGGCGTTACTGGCGGACTATGTGGACGCCCGTGGGCGTCGGACGCGTTATCACTACCTCGCCATCCAGCCCCGACTTCACCGCCGCGTCCGCCATCTCGTACCCGATGGTGAATTCCTTCTCGGTGGCTAAGGCCAGTACTGTGGATCCCGCGCCGGACAGAAACGCTCCCAGTGCTCCGGCACCAAGCGCAGCCCGGATGATGTTGTTCATCGGGAAGAATATCGTCTGCCGCGCGGGCTGATGCAGCCGGTCGTCGGTGGCTATGTCCAAGCCCTCGAGGTCACCGGTCGCCATTGCTCGTACAAGAAGCGCCACCCTACCCATGTTGAATACGGCATCTGAGCGAGGCACCTCGCTGCCCAGCAATCCCCGTGCTTCCTCCGTTGGCATCGGAACATTTGGCACATACAGCACCGCCGACAACGCCTCAGGCACGGGCACGGGGGCCGCAACTACCCTGTCGCTGTGGCTGACCGCCACCTGCATCCCGCCAAAGATAGCGGGGGCGACATTGTCAGGGTGACCCTCTATGGATGCCGCGATCTGCAGCAGGTCGTCCCTGTCGAGCTGTCTGCCGCACAGCTCATTTCCGATGGTCAGCCCTGACACCAGCGCTGCTGAGCTCGATCCCAGGCCCCGTGTCGTGGGTATCTCGTTGTGACACCGCACAGACAGGGGTGGCAGGGCCGTGCCGCATTCATCGAAGACACGCGCTATGCTCCGAAAGACCAGATTAGACTCGTCTCTCGGTAGCTCGTCCTCGCCCTGTCCCAAGATCTCAAAGCCCGAATCGCCGACCGAGACCGTCACCGTGTTCCAGATATCCAGCGCGATCCCCAGGCAATCGAAGCCCGGACCCATATTCGCCGAGGTAGCCGGGGCTCTTACGGTGACTTTAGTCTCGCGAACGACTTCCACGTTACAGATTACCCCACTCCCGGAGGCTGATTCGGCGTCCAACAATCGCCTCTACCTGGCGAAGCATCATTCGAAGCTGCGGCACGGAATACTCAGAGTTCGATGGAATCGCAAGACGGTGATCCCTTAATACCATGAACTGATGTCGGGAACCAGAGAGAGGGCCATCGAACCCGAGACTGCGAAGCTTGCCGACGAATACCCTTCGACTACAAGGCGTCCACCGGTTCACGTTTTGGCTCCGCGTTAAGGTCGACACCGCAGATTACAGGAAGGGCATGCCCCAGCTTCAACCCAACCAGTATCCAGTCTTCAAGTGTTGACCTCAATTCAGTTTCGCATTCTCTAAGAGTGCTTCCGAACGCCAGCACTCCGGGACAGGGCGGGATGCTCCCTCCGTATGTCCCATCTTCGAGCTTGTCGTACTCGGCCTGCTCCATGGCCTGCTCAATGTAGTCGCTCAATACGCGTACTGCATGCAATGGCGGCTCCTGAACGTCTCGAGGGTGCTCTTTCACTCTTCCAGGCGGGCTAGGTACTGGGCGGCAACGTCGATCCCGACCATGCCACTGTATGCGCGGGTGAGCCTATCGGTCACAGGACCGGGCACCGATCCGTCTGCTACCGACGACCCGTTGAACGACGACACCGGGCAGATGCAGAAGCTCGTCGACGTGACGAACGCCTCATCCGCCGTGTATGCGTCATACAGGTCTATGTCTGCCTCCTGCACCTCGATGCCGAGCTCCTGGGCCAGCTCAATGGTCACACGGCGACTGATCCCGGAGAGTATGAACTGCTCCTTGGGGGTCATGACTATGCCGTCCTTGACGATGAAGATGTTGCTTCCAGGGCCCTCTGACAGGTTGCCGTTGGTGTCCAGCAGGATCGCCCAGTTGTCCGGGTGCTGCGAAGTGACCTCCATGGTAGCCTGGACCAGGTTGACATAGTTGTGGACCTTTGCGCGGGGACTCTGGACCTCCGGTGGCGTCCGCCTTACCGACGGCACGACTACCGGAATTCCATCGCGATAGTACCGAGCCCTAGCCCTGAATGGCAGTGGCACGCACTCGATGATGATGGACGGCTTTTCCTCACCGTCCACCGTGACACCACGGGTCACACGCTGCGTTACCCAGTAGTCATCGTCGCCGTCGATCAGTGGCAGATTCGCCTCCAGAACTTCCATCGTCAGACGCTTGAAGTCCTCCTTTGACAGGTCCGGTTCGAGGCGCATGTACTTCAGCGAGTGGAAGAAGCGGTCCAGGTGTTCGTCCAGCCTGAAGATGCGGTGGCCGAACGTCCGCGTCGTGTCGAACACCGCGTCACCCTGGAGAAAGCCCCTGTCCTTGATCGATATGACAGCCTGGCTCTCAGGTACTATCTGGCCGTTTACGTAAGCGACTCTCTCATTTGCCATGTTTCGCTCCCCTGTCTAGTTGGACTCCCTGAACCTGTAACCAACGTTCCAGATCGTCTCGATGAAGTTGTGGTCGGCGTCCTCTATCTTGCTCCTCAGTCTGCGAATGTGAACGTCGACAGTTCGCGTGCCTCCGAAGTACTCGTACCCCCAGATCTGGTTGAGCAGAGCATCCCTGGAGAATACCCGACCTGGGTTCTCAGCCAGCAGCTTGAGCAGCTCGTACTCTTTGAAGCGCAGGCCAACCCTGTCGCCCTTGATCGTAACTTCATAGCTAGAAGTATCGATCTGAAGGTCACCGGCCCGGATGATGTGGCTGTCTTCTTCGGCCTCCTGCTCCCCGGACCTGAGCGCCCTCTGTGCGCGTACGACCAGTTCGTCCGGGTCAGGTGGGCTGACTATGAAGTCGGTTAGCCGGAACGTTACGTCGAGGGCCGGCACCCGACTGCGAGGGACCAGGGCAATCGTGTATGACTCGTACTCCTCACAGGCCTGGAGGCAGGATGTGATCTCCATCGAGGTCATGTATGCAGTATCGAGCAGCACCAGTTGCGGACCTTCCCCGGTACCATCGTCCAGCGCGACGAGATCTTCGTCCGACGACAGCAGCACGCAACTCATACCCTGACGCCTCAGCAGTGCTACCAGTTCGTGTTCCTCGCTCGCGCTCTGAGCACGCGCCCGATCAAGTGCCATTAAGGCTCCTTAAGTCCCACACGACAAGTGTGAGGGGGAAGTTTCTACGGGGGACAAGTATATCAGGGTCTAACAGGGGGCGTCCGCTTACAGGAACCGTGTCAAGCCCGTCCCGGATTGGTTGACGCCCCAATTTGGAGCGCGGGCATCTTGCCCGTATCCGTTCGTCCTGAGCCTGTCGAATGACGGTGGCTTTCTGGATCTACCATCAATCTGGCACAGGTTCGCTTGGCCGATTCGCGTTGACCTGCGAGAAACACGCCGCTACAATTCTTTGTCACGCGGCCCCGTGGTGTAGCGGTTTAACATACTGCCCTGTCAAGGCAGAGATCGCCGGTTCGAATCCGGTCGGGGTCGCCACCTTAATTCCCTCCTCCGGCTTCCAGGCGCAGTTCCACCCATGCCCGAATTGAGCCGATTCTTTGGCATCATCATCGCGATCTATTACGATGACCACCCTCCGCCTCACTTTCACGCCAAGTATGGAGGATCGGAAGCGACGATCAGGATCGCCGACGGTGCTGTTGAGGGAGACTTTCCGAGGCGAGCTCGAGGTCTCGTGCTAGAATGGCTTGAAATCCATCGTGATGAACTCTTGGCGAACTGGCAGGCTGCGGAGGACCATTCCCCGATGCATCGAATTCCACCCTTGGAGTAGGCAGACATGTTCAACATCGTAGAGGCCCGCTACGTGGACGAATTCGCGATTTGGCTGCGGTTTGAGGATGGAACAGCCGGAGAAGTCGACCTGTCCGATCGACTATTCGGCCCGGTCTTCGAACCGCTCCAGGAGCTCGAGTACTTCCAGCAGTTCGAAATCCACCCAGAACTGAAGACCGTCGTCTGGCCGAACGGCGCGGACTTTGCCCCAGAGTTCCTTTACGAGAGGATCAAGGTTACAGCTTGATTAGCCGTCGCTAGACTTTGAGTCGCCTTCAGACTGCCAATCCCTGCGTGGCCGACCAGGGTGAAGCGCCGTCCTGGATGGCTCCACGGACTGGCCCCCTGCCCACTCCGACGTACTCGAATCCAAGCCTGCTCATTTCTGAGGGTTCAAGCGCGTTCCTGCCGTCGAACACCAGTCGCGGGGGAACCATGCAACGAGATACGACGCGCCAATCGGACTGGACGATCGAGTCCCACTCCGTCAGCAGTACCAGCGCCTGTGTCCTGTTTGCCGCCTCCTCGACCCCGTCGACTAGCTGCACCGACGGCGGCAGGTTTGGACGCGCAGACTCAATAGCCTCCGGGTCGTACGCCTGCACCTCCGCGCCCTCGTCAACCAGGGCACGTATGAGGTCGAGCGACGGGGCATCCCGCACGTCGTCGGTGCCGGGCTTGAACGCCAGGCCGAGTATGCCGACCCGCAGGCCGTCGATCGCGCCACCGAACCTCTGCCGGAGGGCGTGAAGAGGCAGCAGCCGCTGCCTGTTGTTCGTGTTGATTACCGACCTCAGAAGGTCGACGCTTGCACCGCTGGTTAGAGCGAGATGGTCGAGCGCGCGAACGTCCTTAGGGAAACACGACCCGCCATAGCCCACTCCGGCGTGGATCCTCGCTCCTGTTCTGGAGTCCATCGCCATCCCGTCGCTGACGTCGTCGATTGACGCCCCGACGGTGTCGCACAGGGACGCGATCTCGTTTATGAAGGAGATTCTCGTAGCGAGAAACGCGTTGCTGGCGTACTTGATCATCTCCGCGCTCGTGATGTCCGTGACCATGCATGGCGCATCAATACCCGTGTACATGCGCTGGACGGTTTCAACAGAACGCGCGTCATCCGGCTCGACTCCGATGACGATCCGGTCCGGCTTCTCCCAGTCATCGACTGCGCGGCCCTCGCGCAGGAACTCCGGGTTGGACGCATACTTGATGGACGTGCCGCTGAGTTCGGTATCCAACAGCTTCCGGCCCGTTCCTGGAGGGACGGTGCTCTTCATCACGACGGTCAGACCGCTCGAAACCTTCGACCTGACCCAACTCACCGCAGATCTGACCTGGTGAAGGTCGGCTCCGCCCCCGTGGGTCGGAGGCGTGCCGGTAGCGATCAGCGCGATATCCCGAAGCGGCTCGGCAACGTCGTCGCGATGAAGGAACCGAAGCGTGCCCGAACCAAGCCCCGCGACTATGCGCTCTTCGAGCCCCGGCTCGTATAAGGGCACCTCGCCCTTGCTCAACAGTTCGGTTCGACCCGGGTCGATATCGATTCCAAGCACATCGTGGCCTGTACCGGCGAGAGCAGCAGCCGCGACGGTACCAACGTATCCAAGTCCTACAACGGTTATCTTCAAATCCTTCGCCCTCCAGGGGATTAGAGAATTGTGAATGATATAGAATAGCGAAGCTGGTCCATCCGCTCTTCACAATTCTACATTCTAAATGCGCGGTTCGTAATGTTTGTCGTTGGTACAGCAGGACACGTCGATCACGGCAAATCGACTCTCGTAGAGGCCCTCACGGGTATCGACCCAGACCGTCTCGCTGAGGAGAAGGAGCGGGGTCTGACGATTGACCTCGGCTTTGCGTGGCTCCAGCTGCCGTCAGGCAACGAGGTCAGCATCGTCGATGTCCCCGGCCACGAGCGCTTCGTGAACAACATGCTCGCGGGTGTCGGCGGAATCGACATCGCTCTGCTGGTAGTGGCCGCCGACGAGTCGGTCATGCCCCAGACTCGCGAACACCTCGCCATCCTCGACCTGCTCCAGATACCTCGAGGACTGGTTGCCCTTACCAAGAGAGACCTCGTTGACGACGAGTGGATAGAACTCGTCATGGCAGACGTTGAAGGCACTCTGGAAGGTACTGCACTCGAAGGCGCGCAGATCATGCCAGTGTCAGCGCACACCGGCGAGGGATTGCCTGAACTGATTGCCGCTATCTCGACGATGGTCGAGGACATTCCAGCCAAGCGAGACCTCGCCCGTCCCAGGCTGCCGATAGACCGCGCCTTCACCCTGACGGGCTTCGGCACAGTGGTAACCGGCACCCTGATCGACGGACACCTGGAGACCGGCCAGGACGTCGAGCTGACCGTCGCCGGGCAACGCACCCGCGTACGCGGACTCCAGACACATCGCCACAAGGTTGACCGCGCCGAACCCGGTACACGCGTGGCCGCTAACCTCATCGGCGTGTCACAGGACGACGTGTATCGCGGAGAGGTGCTTACCAGTCCTGGCTGGCTCAGGCCCTCTACAGCGTTCGACGTTCACCTGCGCGTCCTGGAAGACGCGCCAAATCAGCTACGTCACAACATGTACGTGACCGTGCACACGGGCTCCAGCGAGTCTGTCGCGCGACTGAGACTGTTCGAAGGCGACCGCGCCCATCCGGGCGACACGACCTGGGCGCAGCTTAAGTTGGACTCCCCCGTGGCAATCGCCAAGGGCGACTACTTCGTCATTAGGTCCAACATGACGACCCTCGGGGGCGGCAACATAGTAGACACCCACGCGCCACGTCCCAGGCGTCGTCACATCCCGACAATCGAACGACTTGAGATCATGGAGCGCGGCTCCGACCGGGACGTGCTGCTAAAGACCATCGAAGGCATCGAGCCCGCAGAGTTCCGAGCCGTGGTCAATCGTGCCAATCTCAATGGCGAGACTGCCCGAACCGAACTGCAGGGGATGATCGAGGACAACCAGGTGGTCATCCTCGGAAGCGGCGGGATCACACAGGCCACCAGGTTCTACACCGCAGGCGGATGGCGCGCTCTGGAGGACCGAACGCGCGCCGCCCTGGGCGACTACCACCGCCAGTTCCCGCTGCGCCTCGCAGCGCCAAAGGAGGAGCTGAGGTCGAGGCTGCGACTCACTCCACAGGTCTTCAACGACGTTCTTAACCTTCTTAACAGGGGTGGCATCACCGTCGAGCAGGGGTCCACCGTCAGGCTGCCCAATCACTCCCCCAGTCTAGGCGACTCTCAGAAGGAGACCGTCGACGAGTACCTGCGCCAGCTCAGTTCGGACCCGTTCTCTCCCCCCACAGACTTCCCAATCGACCCCGAAGTCGTGAACCTGCTGGACGCGGAGGGGCAGGTCGTTAAGGTCAGCGAGTCCGTCGTCTTCGCATCATCGGCCTACCAGCAGATGGTGGATGGGATAACCGGACACCTGTCCGAGCGTGGCGAGATCACCGTGGCCGACGTAAGGGACCTGTTCGGCACCAGCCGCAAGTACGCTCTCGCGCTGATGGACCACCTCGACCACGTGCGAATCACGCGCCGAGTCGGCGACGTACGCGTACTCAGGTAAGGGCCTCCCATGGCATCCGAAAGCATCGCGACCTCCGAATACTGCCTGATCCTTGTTGTCGAGTCCCGCGCGCTCCCTGTCTCCTACGTTTCCAGGACGCTCAGGGTTATACAGGCCTCTGTGCGGGATGCAGCCAGGGGAGTCGAGGACGGCGGCGAGATGTTCGAAGGCCAGCCCCAGCCGTCCCTGCTTCTGGACATCACGTTCCTGAACGAGTCCGAGATCGCGTTCAGCATGTACTTCGCCGACCCGGCAGATGACACGCCCATGCCCGATCTCTCGATCAGGGCGTTTGGGCCGTTCATGGAGGAGTTCGGCGACCTGCTCAAGCAGATGCCGCAACGCGGTCTGTGGGGGCGTATGGCCCGGCAGTCAGCCGCGAGCAGGTTCCAGACAGAGGCCGCCCGCAGGCTGGACGAACTACGAGTCGAACTCCGTCACTTCAGGAAGGCCGTCCTGAGTCACCGCTCCAGGTCCATCACCTTCGACGGCGACCAGATGGAGATCAAGTAGCGCTCAGTCGTCCTCAATGAGAATTGGGCTTACTAACAGACCGTCGACAGGTACAAGACGCTCGTTCAATGGGTCCACTCCGAGCCCAAATATCTGAAGCGTGACTGCACCCAGAAGAACGTTCGAGTCCTCGTTGGCGAACACGACTGGACTGTGGAAAGTCGAGCCCAGAATCCGTAGCGAAGCCTCGCCAACATCACGCTCTATTCGCTGTCCATCCGCAAGGATGAAATTCATCTGAGCGGCAGGGACTATCCCCAAGCTGTCAAGAAGCGACGCGGGTATCAATGAATAGGTGGCGCCCGTATCAACCAACGCCTCAACCGGCTCGAACCTACCACTTGCCCGGTCACCGACCTCTATCTCTACAGTGAATGTGCCCATTTCTCTTCCTACCTCAGTGGTAGTACCTCCAGCACCGGCCCGTTGACAAGGTTCATAGGCCTGCGACCGTCGAGCACCGCAGCCACCTCGACCCCATATCGTCTCGGGCGCAGCTCCATCGACAGTTCTGAGTAGTGGGCGGCGTGGGGCGTGAGAACGGTGTTGCTCATGCCCAGTAGCGGGTTATCGG
Source organism: Dehalococcoidia bacterium (assembly GCA_965116405.1). Lineage (GTDB taxonomy): Bacteria > Chloroflexota > Dehalococcoidia > Lucifugimonadales > UBA1123 > VXRN01. Next base: position 2,052,923 of record OZ220685.1, on the reverse strand, counting down.
TGTCAGGAGGTTCCTGCTCCAGCACGTCCAGACCTGCACCGAGAATCCAGCCCTCCTGTAGGGCCTTGATTAGCGCCGCCTCATCCACCACGGGACCGCGTGACGTGTTGATGAGAATGGCCGTCGGCTTCATCTTCCGCAGCGCCTCTTCATCTATGAGGTGGAACGTGCCCTCGTCCAGAGGCGTATGTACCGAGATGTAGTCCGAGCGCTCCAGCAACTCGTCGAACGAGACCGACTCAGCTCCCACAGCCTCGAACCCTTCGTCCGAGATAAACGGGTCGTACGCAATCAGTTCGACCTCGAACGCCTTGATGCGCCGTGCGAAGGCGCTGCCTATCCGGCCAAGGCCGACCACCCCCACCGTCTCGGTATGCAGTGGGCCCACCGGCGCCGAGATTCTAGGCGACCACCGGTCCTCCCGGACACTGGACTCCTGCTCGAGTAGCTTCCGGTTGGCCGCCAGGAGAAGCATCATCGCCTGATTGGCCACCTCGCGCGTCCACAGATCAGGGACATTGATCACCGCGATGCCGCAGTCCGTCGCGGCTGGAACGTCTATGCAATCGAACCCTACGCCCGTCCTGAGTACCGCCTTGCAGTTCTCCAGAGACGACAGCACCCGCCTCGTGATCGGCGACTCGGTCACTATCAGCGCGTCCGCGTCCTTCGTCTGCTCGATGATCTCGTCTTCACTCTCCAGCCGCTCCAGCGGGATTAGTCGAGCGCCAACCTTATCCAGCTCCTCGACCGTGTCAGCGTGCTCGCCGGCTCCCAGTGAATAGACAGTGAACTTTGCTTCTGATGCCATAGCTATTGTACTCCCGAAAGTTAAAGTCGAAGAATTGTAGCACGCGCCCCCGACCGCTCCTCACTGGAGAACTCGAGAGACTTCCCGGCCACGTCAACCGCCAGACAGGCGTGCCCCGTAGTGCTGGAGACGCTCACCGATGTCGTCCCTGGACTCCAGTCCCTGCTCCAACCTGGGGAGCTCACTGGGCGGCATGGCAACCAGGAACAGGTGCGCTGGCATCTCCGTGTAGAGTCTCATGCCTATGCATCCGAGTGACAGCGCTGTCCTCTGGTGCTCATGGGCTATGGGGAGCACACCGCAGGCAGGCCGCGTAAACACTGCTCCCTGCGGGTTGTTGCGCCACATGATCTTCCCGACAATTTCCTGCACCACGCCCATCTGGGGTAGTGTCGCCCACATCAGTGCGAGATCGGGCTCGATCGGCATCTTCCACAGGGGACCATAAACAGCCCCTCCATTTGACCTCCGGAAACGTGCCGTCTCCTCAATCTCTTCGGCAGTGCCGACTTCGACCTCGCACAACTCCGTCAAGAGCATGGCGAGTTCATCCTCGCGCCCCTCGGACGAACTGAATCCCGATACCACACCACCGATTCCACAACCGTCGTGCTGCTCGGCAGTCGCGTAGAAGACTCTAAGCTCTGCCAGTCTCCACAGCGAACAGAATGAGGGAGGATCCCTGTACAGGGGCGCTACGCCTTCCGGCCTCTCATCCACGAACGTCATACCCACCGGTGGGACCTCTAACCCCAGCCGGTCGGCCAGAAGCTGGACTAAGTTCAGTGTGTCCATAACTGGGATTGTGCACCACCACCTTCAATAGTATCCCCAGAGATAGCACGAGATTTCCGAGATTGCAAACTGCGCTGTCGGACCACTTCATTTCCGGCGCGCTCCTTGATATGATGCGGCCACAAGTCTCGGAGGTGTGTGCCCAGTGAAGATGGAGACCATTACCGTGTCGCCGGGTGAGCAGCGGGTCCTACTCATGTTCGATCCTGACAACAGGACGGGCGACGACCAACAGGTGCAGACGTACTTGGACAGCAATGGCCTCGAGCCCAAACGCATATACCGTGAGACCAGGGACAAGTCGGAATATGAGGTGCATTACTTCGGCTACTGTTACATCGAATCGCATTTGGACAGCATCACAAGCTTGGCAAGCGGAGACTAGGGCAACCTAGCCGGTCCCGGCTGTCAATCATCCAAAGCTGCGGAGACTAGGTCTATTCGCGGCAGGATTAGATTTGACACATTGGAAGGGATTGTGGTAGGGTCGTAACAAGTCGCCCTATGCGCTTCGTTTTATTCGTCAATTCCCCGCAATTACGAAACCCTACTACCCGTACGTCCAAACCTCCCCCTTTCCTCCGACGCTTTACCCCGTCGTAACGTCATCTCAGGCCATTTCCAGTTAGTCGTCGCTTTTGTATTTGCATTTTAGGAGTGTGAGAGCGTATGACCTCGACCGCATTGCAGGTTAGAAACGATCAAAACGGCGCCGCTTCCAAGAGGTCCTACTCGCGGATCCCGGCCATAATCAACGTTCCCAACCTCATCCAGGTTCAGATAGATTCCTTTGAGCACTTCAAGAGTGAGGGGCTCGGGGAACTCTTCAATGAGATCTCGCCCATCGAGGACTTTCCCAGCAGCCGCTTCGAGCTGACGCTGGGGGACCACTACTTTGAGGAGCCAAAGTTCACGGAGGAGGAGTGCAGGGAGCGCGAGTCCACCTACGCGGCGGCCCTGTACGTGACCGTCAAGCTGACCATTAAGGCCTCCGGCCCTGGTCAGGGCGAGATCAAGGAGCAGACGCTCTTCATCGGTGACATACCGATGATGACCTCCACAGGCACGTTCATCATCAACGGCGCCGAGCGCGTCGTTGTGAGCCAGCTTGTACGCTCGCCGGGTGTGTACTTCACCACGGACTCCGATCCGAACACCGGCAGGCCGCTGGCCGCAGCCAAGCTCATCCCGTACAGGGGAGCCTGGATGGAGTTCGAGACGTCCAACCGCGACGTCCTATCCGTCAAGGTGGACCGCAAGCGCAAGACCCCGGTCAGCACGCTTCTGCGCTGCCTGAGCTACTACTACGATCAGCCAGAGGACGCCGACAAGCGAGCTCTGTTCGAGTCCGACGAAGGACTGATGTCGCTGTTCGAGGACGTCGATACCGACGAAGAGCACAACTTCATGCGGACGACGATAGACAAGGACACCGGCGTTACCACACCGGAAGAGGCTCTGATGGAGTTCTACCGCCGGCTGCGCCCGGGCGAGCCTCCCAACGTGGACAACGCCAAGAACCTGCTCGACAGCCTGTTCTTCAACGCCCGTCGCTACGATCTCGGCAGGGTTGGACGCTACAAGCTCAACACCAAGCTGCACCCGGACAACGAGGAAGACTTCCAGGAGCTTACGCTCTCTCCGGATGACATCGTCGATCTGCTCAGGCGGATGGTCCTGATAAACAACCGGGTCGTCGATCCGGACGACATAGACCATCTTGGAAACCGTCGTGTACGCGCCGTTGGCGAGCTAATCCAGAACCAGGTCCGCGTCGGACTTCTCAGGATGGAGCGCGTCATCAAGGAGCGCATGACGACGCAGATGGACCCCGCCACGACAACGCCAGCGGCGCTGATCAACATCAGGCCTGTGGTGGCCTCGGTACGCGAGTTCTTCGGCGGCTCACAGCTTTCGCAGTTCATGGACCAGACCAACCCGCTCGCCGAGCTTACCCACAAGCGCAGGCTTTCGGCCCTGGGCCCAGGTGGACTCTCAAGGGAGCGCGCCGGATTCGATGTCCGCGACGTTCACCACTCTCACTATGGCCGCATCTGCCCGATCGAGACGCCTGAGGGGCCGAATATCGGCCTGCTTGGCTCGCTCGCCACTTATGCACGCACCAACGAGTACGGATTCATCGAGACTCCTTACAGAAAGGTCCACACGGAGATTCTCAATACGGACCCGCGCCTTGAAGGCCGCACATTGACAGAGGACGTCGTTGATGACGACGGCACCACGATCCTCAAGAAGGGCGGCACACCCACAAGGAGCAACGGCAGGCTCACCAAGATGAGGACGCTCTCCGAGCGAATGATCCAGGTGGTGCCGTTCGTCTCGGACGATCCCGAAGACATCGTATATCTGACCGCTGATAGAGAAGAGACAGTCCACATAGCACAGACCAGTGCCGCGCTCGACGAGCATGGCCAGTTCACCCAGGATCGGGTAGAGACCCGGATGGGCGAACAGGTCGGACTGGAGCCGCCGGATAGCGTCGAGTACATGGACGTTGCCCCGATACAGCTCGTAAGCGTATCGACCGCCCTGATTCCGTTCCTGGAGCATGACGACGCCAACCGTGCGTTGATGGGCTCTAACATGCAGAGGCAGGCAGTGCCGCTCCTCAAGCCCGAGCCCCCGCTGGTTGGCACCGGCATGGAGGAGCGTGTCGCCAAGGACAGCGGACAGGTGGTCCTCTCCGATGTTAACGGAGTTGTCACCAACGTCAGCGGCGACCGCATTATAGTGACCGGTGCGGACGGCGAGATTCGCGAGTTCCCGCTCAGAAAGTTCATGCGCTCCAACCAGGGCACATGCGTGAACCAGCGTCCCATAGTGGACATGGGAGACGTCGTTAAGGTCGGAGACGTGCTTGCCGACAGCTCCTCGACCGGTCGTGGCGAACTCGCGCTCGGCCAGAACGTTCTCGTGGCATTCATGAGCTGGGAGGGCTACAACTTCGAGGACGCCATCATCATCAGCCGCAGGCTGCTCGAGGACGACAAGTTCACCTCGATCCACATCGAAAAGCACGAGGTCGAGAGCAGGGATACAAAGCTCGGCCCCGAAGAGATCACCAGGGACATTCCAAACGTTGGCGAGGAGAGCCTTCGCAACCTCGACGAAGAGGGAATAATCCGCGTCGGAGCCGAGATCGGCCCAGGCGACATCCTCGTCGGCAAGATCACCCCGAAGGGCGAGACTGAGCTCAGCGCCGAGGAGAAGCTCCTGCGCGCGATCTTCGGTGAGAAGGCCCGCGACGTTAAGGACACCTCGCTCCGTGTACCGCACGGACAGCGCGGCAAGATCATCGAGGTCCGCGTACTGAGCCGGGACAACAAGGACGAGCTCCCTCCGGGAGTCAACAAGCTGGTCAGGCTCTGGGTTGCCCAGACTCGAAAGATCACCGAGGGCGACAAGATGGCCGGCAGGCACGGCAACAAGGGTGTAGTTGCCCGCATACTGCCCGAGGAAGACATGCCGTTCCTCCCGGACGGGACTCCTGTGGACATCATCCTGACGCCGCTCGGCGTGCCATCCCGCATGAACCTCGGCCAGGTACTCGAGACACACCTCGGCCGGGCCGCCAGCCTGCTCGGATTCCGGGCCGTTACCCCGGTCTTCGACGGCGCGCCTGATACTGCCATCGAGGACTCGCTCGGGCAGGCCTGGATTGTGGAGCAGTCCGGAGCACTGGATCCAAGAGTGCTTGGTCAGGACATCGAACTCAACACCGACCATGACCTGGTTCGCGAGTGGGTGGCTGAAAGAGGCTACGAGTACGACGCGCTCTTTGGAAAGAATGCCAAATTGGGCGCCGCCCGACGGGCCAGCATCGAGATATGGCTCAAGGAAGCTCGCGGCATGGACGTTTCAGACCTCTCAGAACAGGAGTTGCTGGACGAAGTCGCCCGACTCAACCGCGACGAGCAGGTCGCGGCGCCGATCATCGGCAAGACGACACTGCACGACGGGAGGACGGGTGAACCCTTCGACCAGCCGATCACGGTCGGCCAGATCTACATGATGAAGCTGATACACCTTGTCGAAGACAAGATCCACGCCCGCTCGACCGGACCGTACTCGCTCATCACCCAGCAGCCGCTGGGCGGCAAGGCACAGTTCGGAGGTCAGAGATTCGGCGAAATGGAGGTCTGGGCGCTAGAGGCATATTCGGCCGCTTACAACCTCCAGGAGATGCTCACCGTCAAGTCAGACGACGTGGTCGGCAGGGTCAAGACCTACGAGGCCATCGTCAAGGGAGAAGACGTCATACAGCCGGGCATCCCCGAGTCCTTCCATGTACTGATGAAGGAGCTTCAGAGCCTCGGGCTGTCCGTAGAGCTGCTCTACGAAGAGCCGGAGACCCTGGGTCTCGGAGACTTCGATGAGGGCTTCGATGATGACCTCGTCGACACGCTCCAACCCTTCGGCCTGGTCGGCGGGCTGGACGACGATGACTCACCCATACCAGTTACTGTGGGAATCGGCGAAAACGTCATCGACGCCGAAGACGTCGTCGTTGAAACCGCTGAACCCGTCGTGGAAGAGGCTGAGGCTCCCGCAGACGACGACTGAGGTAGTTACGCAAGATTGAAACCCTTGGAGTCCCGACTCGAACCAGGCTGAAATCCGAAAGCCCGCAACACTGAAAGTAGTGGAGAGCGAATATGGCCCTTGGCGGCAACGATTTCAACGCAATCCGAATATCTCTGGCCACTCCCGAGCAGATCAAGATCTGGTCGTACGGCGAGGTCACCAAGCCGGAGACGATCAACTATCGCACGCTCCGGCCCGAAAAGGACGGCCTCTTCTGCGAGCGCATCTTCGGTCCTACCAAGGACTGGGAGTGCTACTGCGGTAAGTACAAGAAGATCCGCTACAAGGGCGTAATCTGCGACCGTTGCGGCGTCGAAGTAGCGCGCGCCAAGGTAAGGCGCGAGCGGATGGGGCATATCGCCCTCGCCGCTCCTGTCGCCCACATCTGGTTCTCCAAGGGCACTCCCAGCCGACTGGGACTGCTGCTCGACCTCTCCCCAAGGAACCTGGACAGGGTCCTGTACTTCGCTCAGTACCTGGTCACCAGCGTTGACGACGAGTACCGCGCCATGAGGATTGACCAGATTCAGGAGCAGCTGGAGCAGGGGATTGAGAAGATCGACGAAGAGGGCGAGCGAAGACTCGCCGAGCTTCAGGAACAACTCGAAGCCCTCGGAGAGCGCCCGGAGCCGGTGGAAGAGGAAGACGACGCTGAAGAGCCGGCCGACACTCCCTGGCTTACGCTCGAAGCTGAAATTCACAAGCTGACTCTCCAGATCGACGAGGACAAGGCCGAGTTCGAGGGTGAACTCACCGACCAGATGGACGAGATCGAAAGCATCCAGCCCGGCGATCTGCTCACCGAGAGCCGGTACCGCGACCTTCGCGACCGTTACCCCGGCATCTTCCAGGCTGGCATGGGCGCCGAGTCGGTGCTCGAAAGGCTCAACAGCCTCGATCTCGACGAACTGCGCGACGAACTCCAGGCCGAGATGCAGTCGACTTCAGGTCAGCGAAGGAAGAAGGCCATCAAGAGGATGAGGGTGGTCGAGGCCTTCCGCAAGAGCGGCAACAGGCCCGAGTCCATGATCCTCACGACTCTGCCGGTGCTGCCTCCCGAGCTCAGGCCAATGGTCCAGCTCGACGGCGGCAGGTTCGCCACCAGCGACCTGAACGACCTCTACCGAAGGGTCATCAACCGAAACAACCGGCTCAAGAGACTAATCGAACTGGCCGCCCCGGAGATCATCGTCCGCAACGAAAAGCGGATGCTCCAGGAGGCTGTCGACGCCCTGGTGGACAACGGACGTCGCGGACGGGCCGTGGCCGGAAGCCACAACCACCGCCTGAAGTCGCTGTCCGACCTCCTCAGGGGCAAGCAGGGCAGGTTCAGGCAGAACCTGCTCGGAAAGCGCGTGGACTACTCTGGCCGCTCCGTCATCATCGCCGGACCGGACCTCAAGCTCCACCAGTGCGGCCTGCCCAGGAGAATGGCGCTCGAACTCTTCAAGCCGTTCGTCATGAACCGGCTGGTCATGAAGGGCTACGCGCACAACATCAAGAGCGCGAAGCGAATGGCAGAGCGCATTCGGCCCGAAGTCTGGGACATCCTCGAAGAGGTCGTGACCGACAGGCCCGTACTCCTGAACCGCGCTCCGACACTTCACAGGCTTGGCATCCAGGCTTTCGAACCCGTACTCATAGACGGCAGCGCCATCCAGCTCCATCCGCTCGTATGTACAGCCTTCAACGCCGACTTCGACGGCGACCAGATGGCCGTTCACGTGCCGCTCTCGCGTGAGGCGGTCATGGAAGCTCGCAAGATGATGCTGAGCACGTTCAACATGCTCTCCCCAAGCTCCGGCGAGCCGATCGTCGCGCCGACACTGGACATTGTGCTCGGCACCTACTACATGACGATCATCGACGAGCGCGCCAGGGGAGCGGGACGCACCTTCAACAGCCGCGACGATGCCCGGCTCGCCCACGAGCTAGGTTCCATCGAGCTCCGCGCCCCCATCAACGTCATTATGGAAGGCGAGGCGGTCGAGACCACTGTCGGGCGTATCATCTTCAATGACACGCTCCCCGAGGGTGTGGACTTCCGCAACGACGAGATAGAAAAGGGCAAGCTCAAGGAGATCGTCGGCGAGGTCTACGCAATCATCGGCAACGAGGGGACCGCTGAGGTCCTCGACCAGATCAAGAACCTGGGCTTCAAGTACGCGACCAAGGCCGGAATCACCATCGCCATCAGCGACGTTGCGGTGCCTGAACAGAAGGACAGCATCGTCAAGGACGCTGAAGACACCGTGCAGATGCTCGAAGAGCAGTACCTGGACGGCCTCATCACCGACGAGGAGCGCTACCAGAACGCGGTCGCTATCTGGACAAAGGCAAACGACGACCTCACAGAGGTCATCCAGAGCAACCTCCGCAACTACGGTGGAATCTACCTGATGGCCAACTCCGGCGCGAAGGGCAACATCGCCCAGATCAAGCAGATGGCCGGAATGCGCGGTCTCATGTCCAACCCGCGCGGACGCATCATCGACCGCCCGATCAAGGCAAACTTCCGCGAGGGTCTTAGCGTACTCGAGTACTTCATCTCGACTCACGGCGCTCGCAAGGGCCTTGCCGACACCGCTCTGAGGACGGCCGACTCCGGTTACCTGACAAGGCGCCTGATCGACGTCTCTCAGGAGATCATAATCCTGCACGACGACTGCGAGACTCCCAACGGTGTCTGGATAAGCACCGAGACGCAGGAAGACGGCACGGCGCCGTTTGCCGAACAGGTCAGGACCCGTTATCTCGCGATGCCGGTCGGAGACATGAACACCGGCGAAATCATCCTGGACAGGAACGATGCGATAGACGACGAGGCAATCAGGAAACTCGAGGAGGCCGGAGTAGAGTCTGTCTTCATCCGCTCTCCCATGACGTGTGAGTCCCCTCGCGGCATCTGTCAGAGGTGCTACGGCCTGTCGCTCGCTACGATGAGGCCGTCCATGATCGGCGAGGCCGTCGGAATCATCGCAGCCCAGAGCATTGGCGAGCCGGGAACGCAGCTTACGATGCGCACGTTCCACACCGGCGGAGTAGCCGGACAGGACATCACCAGCGGCCTACCCAGGGTCGAAGAGCTGTTCGAAGCCCGTACACCGAAGGGAGAGGCTGTACTGTCCGAAATTGACGGTGTTGCCGAGGTGACGGAGCTCAGCGAAGGGCGCAGCATCCGCGTTACCAGCACTGAACAGTACGACGACGTGTACGTCCTGCCTGAGGGGTTCGCCCCCACGGTGGAGGATGGCTCCCTGGTCGGTCTCGGTGAAGTGCTCGCGGAACCGGACGGCTCAGCCGAAGTGGACGAAGACGATCTCGCGCTCATGTCCAGCGACGTCATGGCCCGAGTCTCGGGCATGGTATCGGTCGAGGACAACGTACTTACCATAACCTGGACCGACGAAGACCAGCGGGAGTACGTCATTCCCGCCGCGGCCCGCATTGCAGTCAGGTCCGGTGACACCGTGACCGCAGGACAGGCGCTGACGTCCGGCCCGAAGAACCCGCAGCAGATCCTCAGGATTCAGGGCAGGGACGCCGTCCAGCGCTACCTCATCGACGAGGTGCAGAAGGTGTACCGCTCGCAGGGCGTGCCGATTCACAACAAGCACGTCGAGCTGATCATCTCCCAGATGCTGCGCAAGGTGCAGATCGACGATCCGGGGGACACGGAGCTGCTACCGGGCGAGTACGTTGACCGGCAGCAGTACGAAGAGGTCAATGCCGAGGTTCTCGCCGAAGGCGGCGAGCCCGCGACCGCAACTCCCGTCCTGCTCGGCATCACGAGGGCATCGCTCAACATGGACAGCTTCCTCGCATCGGCCTCATTCCAGGAGACCACGAGAGTGCTGACCGAGTCGGCAGTCAACGGCCAGGTCGACCACCTGCGCGGTCTCAAGGAAAACGTCATCATCGGACGCCTCATCCCGGCAAGGCTCAACCTGACCGACGAGGGCGTGAGCGGACTCAGTCTCGAAGAGGCCAATGCGCCGACCAGGGGCATGGGCATCATGACCACCGGCGCCAGCGGGCAGGAGCCCATCCTGATGACTCACGAGCCGGGATTCGAGCCCGACTTCGGCGACGAGCGCATAGAGCCCGAACCCATCGTGATGGACGAGCTTGCCGTCGAGATGCCGTCGGACGATGACGACTAGCCCAAGACAGCAAGGCTGACCGCAGTCGCTGCTATCGACCGAATAGCCAGGGGGCGGACTCTTCAACCGAGTCCGCCCCTTTTTCTTCTCTCAGTGGATAACTTTGTCGGTTCAGCACGGCGTAACCTCGCTAACCGAGGAATCCCCTCTCCCTCAGGGAGAGGGTTAGGGTGAGGGTGAAAGCACTGCCTACCAAACTGACCTAGTCTCGAGAGGCCTTCATTTCTTGACCGTGTTTAGTACGCTTGCTAGACTTGAAACCTGCCTAGCATACCCGGGCGGTTAGCTCAGAGGCCTAGAGCGCTGCGTTGACATCGCAGAGGTCACTGGTTCAAATCCAGTACCGCCCACCACCACACGCAGACTCGTCACCCCGGCCAGACTTGCTTGTGCCCGTCCCTCCCAAGCGTGACGCTTCTTGCTCGGTGGCTGGTACGCAGGTATGCCCCCTCCCTGTTTGAGACCTCCTGTTCGTCCGACGCCAGACCTGAGCGTTTTCGACGTTTTCGTGCCTCCCCCGCCATTGGAAACCCGACGCTATACTCATATAGTCTGTAAGTGCTTTGATAACTTTTCTGGGAAGCGTGGCGTTGTACCTTACGAATAGTCCAATCGTCCGTGAATTCAACGGACTGGACGGGCTCCCTGAGATATGCGCGCACACGGCGAGCCCAGAGCGATGGACGGCTGTTAAAGTTCCAGCTTCGAAACACTCCGAAGCTTCCCAGGACCTGCAGAGGGATTTGCCATGACAAGACTCTTACTACTGCTGATAGCGTTGGTCTCACTTGTCTCAATTGCTGCCGTTGCATGCGGTGAGGATGAGGGCAGCGAGCCTGTACCTGAAACAGCGGCCGTGTCGCCGACCGAGGCTCCTGCCGCGGATACCTCAGCAGCCCAGCAGCAAGCAGAGGCGACACCTGCCCCTGCGACGACCAAAAGCCAGCAGCCAGCTCCGGCACAAGCGCCCGCCACCACTGAGGCCGAGAAGCCTCAACCTTCTGAAGAGCGCACAGGCGGCGTACTACGCAGGCTGTGGTCCGATCCCCCAACGCTCGACCCTCACCTGTCAGGAGATACCACGTCGGCCGGCGTGGTCGTGGAGATCTACAGCGGTCTGGTGGCACTGAACACCGACCTTCAGTTGGTGCCTGACGTTGCCGACAGGTGGGAGATCAGCGAGGACGGCAAGATCTACACCTTCTACATCAGGGACAACGCCAGGTTCCAGGACGGCAAGCCGATTACCGCTAGTGACTTCAAGTGGTCCCTGGAACGTGCAGCAAGTCCCGACACCGCCTCGCCGGTCGCGGATACCTATCTGAGCGACATAATCGGGGTCGATGACGTACTCGAAGGCAGGAACACCGACATCGCCGGGGTACGGGTCATTGACGACCGCACGCTTCAGATCGAGATCGATGCTCCCAAGGCGTACTTCCTCGCAAAGATGACCTATCCCACCGCCTACGTCCTCGACAGGGATAACGTCGAGGCTGGCGGAGACAGCTGGACCGATGCTCCAAATGGCTCCGGTCCGTTCAGGCTTGCCGAGTACCGTGTGGGTGAGGTAATCGTGCTGGAGCGAAACGAGAACTTCTACCTCGAACCTCCGCACCTGGACTCCGTCATCATGAACCTGGCGGGCGGCCAATCCATGGCCATGTATGAGAACGATGAGATCGACATAACCGGAGTGGGACTGTTCGAACTCGATCGGGTACTGGACCCCACCGAGCCGCTCAACAAGGAGCTGGTAATAGCTCCACCGAGCTTCACCACGTTCTACATCGGTTTCAACGCGACTGAGCCGCCCTTTGACGACCCTAAGTTCAGGCAGGCCCTGACCCATGCCGTCGATAAGGACCTCATCGCAAACGAGGTACTCTCCACGCTGGTCACGCCCGCCTATGGCGTGCTTCCGCCCGGATTCCCCGGTTACAACGCAGACCTCGTGGGGCTGCAGTACGACCCAGACCTCGCACGTGAGCTCCTGAGCGAGTCCAAGTACCCCGATGCTGAGACGAGGCCCAGGATCGTCGTAACCGTACCAGGCACCGGTGGCTCTATCGGACTGGACATGGAAGTCGTCATCGAAATGTGGAGACAGGAACTCGGGGTCGAGGTCGAGATCCAGCAGGTGGAGTGGGCCACGTACCTCCAGGACCTCAACGCTAACAAGTTCCAGGCCTTCGGAGGCAGCGGCTGGCAGGCCGACTATCCCGACCCGCAGGACTTCCTGGACATCCTGTTCCACACAGACAGCAAGCAGAACCACACTTCCTACTCGAACCCTGAACTGGACGCGATTCTCGAGCAGGCCCGCACCGAGCCGGACGTCGAACGGCGCGTCGAGCTCTACCACCTGGCCGAGGACCTGATAGTGCAGGACGCCCCATTGCTGCCGCTGTGGTACACGGGTGAGCAATACGTTCTGATAAAGGACCACATCGAGGACTACCGCCTCACGCCGATGACTATTCCAAAGCTAAGGCACGTCAAGTTCTCCGGCTGACCCGATAGCCCTTCGGGGCCATAGAGATTAAGTGCGCCAGCGGCTACCGAGGTCGCTGGCGCACTGTCGTATCAGGGTACTCGCGCCACTCCCAACACCGATGAATCGACCATATGCACAGGCGTGATACAATCCGCCCGTGGCTGGCTTCCACTTCCAGACAGCCACCCCAATAGCAACGCATCGAGGTTGGAGGAGAGCGCAATATGGCGAAGAAGAAGGGCACTGGTCTGCTCATGGTCTGGTGCGAGGTCCCGGACGACGTGGAGGACGAGTTCAACCGCTGGTACAACGAGGAGCACATCGAGGAGCGACTGTCCATCCCCGGCATTCTCAGTGCGGCGCGTTACGAGGCCGTGATGAGCGGGCCGAAGCACCTCGCTGTCTACGAGCTCGAAAACTCGGCCGTGATGGAGTCCGACGAGTATCTCAGGGTGAGGTCCAATCCGACCGAGTGGTCCAAGCGCATGTCGCCAGAGTTCTCCGCCACCACCTACGTCCGCAACGTGTACGAGATGATCCATCCTTCGGAGCTGACCGACGAGATCGCGTCCAGCCCAATGGCTCCTGCCCTTCAGATCGGCAGAATGGACATTCCGGCAGAAGCCGAAGACGAGTGGAACCACTGGTACGACACCGTCTACGTTCCCAACTACGAGACCGTGCCCGGTGTGAGACGAGGACGCCGCTACACCGCAGTCACCGGCACGCCTGCGTACCTGACGATGTACGAGTTCGACCACACAGAGGTCTCCAAGGGCCAGGAGTGGCTCACTCAGCAGACCGCCCACCCTGACAACGCTCGGATGCGCGAGGCGATGATCCACCTCCCGGAGTCACCCGGCGTGTGGCGCAAGACCTTCGAGCTTGGCGAGTAGTTTCCCAGGACCCGCGGCCGTAACTGCTTGGGTCTCCCGAACGTAAGGATGGACGACACATGACTGACATGATCACAGTTGGAAACGTCGAAATCGTCGCCGTGCTGGACATGATACCGCCCGCACGCGACCCCACGGTATTCATCACGGACCACCCTAGAGAGGCGTGGGAGCCGTACGAAGACGAGGTGCTCGAGAACGGAATGCTCCAGCTCTACTACGGCAGCTTCTTCGTCAGGTCGGGAGGCCAGACCATACTGGTCGACACCGGCATGGGTCCCGGCCCTCACGCGCACCTTGAGAACCGCACCGGTAACCTGCTTGGCGCGCTCAGCGACGCGGGCGCCAAGGCCGAAGAGATCGACATCGTCATTCATACCCATTTGCATCCCGACCACGTCGGCTGGAACGTCGACAGCTCCGGCGACGCGGCCAGGCCGTACTTCCCAAAGGCCCGGTACCTCGGTCCCCGCAAGGACTGGGAGCACTTCATGCAGGCCGACGTGCTGCCGACTGCTCCCCACATTTCCCAGAACGTCATTCCGCTGGACGAGCTTGGGCTGATCGAGTTCATCGACGACGGCCACAACGTGACCGACGAGGTAACCACCCTGGAGACGCCGGGGCACACCCCGGGTCACCAGGTGATACTCATTAGCTCAAACGGGGAGAAGGCCGCCATCATCGGCGACCTGATCCACAACCCGGTACAGATCTACGAACCCGACTGGTGCGCCTTCGTGGACACCAGCCCGGACGACACTCGCCGCTCCCGAAAGGCCTTCATGGACCGCGCCGAGCGTGAGGAGATGGTCGTGGCCGCCGGTCACTTCCATCCCGACCGCCACATCGGCCGCTTCGTCAGGCTCGAAGGCAAGCGCTACTGGCGGGGGATTTAAGCAGCGACGCAAGGCCCTCACAGGCTTGGATGGTCAGAGCCGCCTGTACGTGCGCTCATCGCGACGGGCAATACGAAGCACCATTACACTGCCCTCGCGGTCGTGTATCTCGTAGATCGCGCGGTACTGCCCTATACGAATTCGCCACACTGCCGTGAATCCTCTTAGCTTGGAACTACCAGACGGCGAGGATCATCTGCCAGTCTCCTTAAGGCATCCCGTATTCCGGGAAGGTCTCCCCGCGAGATTCGTCTAAGTTGTCGCTGGGCCGCCGGTGACAACTCCACACGATGTGACATTATGGGTCAGGCATCATCTCGGAGGAGATCGTCAAAGAACTGGTCAACCTCGACTCCGCCCTCTTCGGCTGCTTCTACACGGGATGCCTCAATCTCGGCACGTTCCGCCAGATCCATCTCCGACTCGGCCAACCATGTCTCGATAGCCTCGTTAACCAGGTCGTGTACCGGCCTGCCACACTTGGCTGATTCCGCTTCCATAGCAGAGTAGAGAGTGTCATCAACGGTCAGCGTCTTCATCAGAATTCTCCAAGGTTACATGGGCTATCAGCCCAACCAGCTACAGCCAATTATACACGGCACCGAACTCTCGGCCTTTACAGAACAGCTGACGGCGCTTGCTATATAATCGCTGCTGACGACCAGCAAACAGACAGTAGGGAGGTCCTTAATGCATCTTCTTGAAGTTCTAAACCCCATCGGTCAGCAGCGCGGGCTGATGAACTCGCTTCCGATCAGTCCCAGACCGGACACGCTCGACAACAAGATCGTCGGTCTTATCTGGAGCGGCACACACGGCGGCGACCTCGCCCTGAACCGCACCGGAGAGATGATCAAGGAGCGGTTCGACAACGTAACCGTCAACTTCTACACCGGCGGCAACTACCCGACTCCGCCGCCGATAGTCCAGCAGGCAGCAAAGGAGTGTGACGTCGTCATCGGCGCCACAGCCGATTGAGGGACGTGCGCGTCGTGGATGGTCCACGACATGATTGAGATCGAGAAGACGGGCAAGCCCGCCATCCCGATCGTGTCCGGACGCTTTGAAGAGGACGCCATCGCAAGCTCGCGTGCATTCGCGATGCCGGACCTACAGTTCGTTATCGTCCCCCGGATCTACAGGAACCTCGCCCCGGACCTGTGTATCAGCCAGACCGAGGCCGTGTTTGATGACATTGTCGAGGTACTCACGGTCGACCAGGGTCATACACGCAGGGAGCGCGACACCACCGCGGCCATCGAGCGATTCGAGGGCGAGGACAGGTGGGACGCAATACTCAGGATGAATGAGCAGTGGCTGCTGCGCGACTGGGGAGACTCGCTCATTCTGCATCCTCCTACGCCCGAAGCCGTCGCCGAACTCGTAGACGGCACCGGTCTCGACAGGGACGAGCTGGTCTGTGACATGCCGCCCGGCTTTGGACTCGCCACAGTCGAGAAGATCGCAATCAACGCCGCGATGGCAGGCGCGAAGCCTGAGCAGATGCCAGTCATCATAGCGGCAGTCAAGGCGCTCTCCGAGGTCGGCTCGCACGGAGGAAAGTCGCTGCTGATGTCCACCAGCCCGCACGCGCCTATGCTGGTGGTCAACGGCCCGATCGCCAAGGAGCTGGGAATCAACCCACGCTCAGGACTCGGACCCGGCCGCGACAACGAGGTGAATATCACCATCGGCCGCGCCTTCTCGCTATGCCTGCGCAACCTGGGCTACTGGTACCCCGGTCAGATGGACATGGACACCATCGGCACAACTCGCAAGTTCGTTCACTGCATCGCCGAGAACGAGGAGATGAGCCCCTGGCAGCCGCTCCACGTCGACCAGGGATACCGCGCAGATGAGAGCACGGTCAGCGTTTTCATCACCGATGGCGAGTTGGACGTCCAGGACCAGGGCAACACGAATGCCGAGGCTCTGTTGAAGAACCTTGCCTACGGCAGCACGTTCGGCACAATGGGACTCGGCTCAGCGAATGGCTCCGAGCGGCTGATCTTCATGCCTCCGGACGTCGCGCGACCAGTGGGCGGACAGGGTTTCTCCAAGCAGGAAGCCAAGCAGTTCATCCACTACCACGCCAACCACAGCCTGGGCAAACTTATCCAGTACATGCCCATAGACGACGCCCGCGTCGGCAAGCAGTGGAGCTGGCTGGAGGGCCTGACCGAGCAAGAGCGTCTGGACATCACCGTACCGCTGCTCGAGAGCGTCGACCGCTGGCACATCGTCGTAGTCGGAGCAGACCGCGCGAAGACCCTCGTCATGCCGACCGGCGAAGGCATCACCACCGTCGGAATCGACCAGTACAGGTAAAGCTCTAAAACACGTAGGGGCGACCACTAGGGTCGCCCCTACACTCCTAAAGTCTTGGACTAGGCCCCCACTGCCGCGTCCACCTTGTTCAGCGCCTCGGCCATCAGCCGAGCGTGTTCGACCGTCATGTTCATGTTGAAGTCGAACCGAATGCTGCGACCCAAGATATCCAGCGTCTGAGGACACATGTCCTTCGAGTACTCAACGTTGCCCTTGTAGTTTGGATCGCCCCAGGGATACCCGGATGGGTGGTGTGACCGCTTCTCAAGTATCGAGTCCCAGTAGGTGTAGATGTGCCTGTCAGGGAAGCCGTCGTTGTAAACGGTGGCCGCATTCACGCCCTCGGCGTTCAGCGCGTGCGAGTATCCGACCGCCAGCTCCTTGTCGTGCACAATGACTGAGGCCGACACACCCGTGTCGCCAGCAGGATCGTCCACGTGCTGAAGGCGGTACCCTCTCGCCTCTTCCAGGCCCCCCAGGAAGGCCCTCTTGAGCGACCGCTGATGCTCCAGGATGTCGTCCAGCTTGGATAGCTGCACCCGCGCGATGGCCGCCAGCACCTCGCTTGGACGATACGTCTGCCGGGGGAACGGCTCGTTCTGCCACTCTACGTCGTCTTCGTTGGCAGTCCACATGGGCAGACCGGGGTCAGAGGCAAAGCAGGCCCGCTCGTAGATGTCGCGGTCGTTAGTGAACACGAGCCCGCCCTCGCCCGAGGAGATCGTCTTGTAGTAGTTCAGGCTCCACGCACCGGCATCGCCGTATGTACCCACGCTGCGCCCCATGTAGGCCCCGCCGACGCACTGGCAGCAGTCTTCAACAACCTTCAGGCCGTGCTTGCGCGCGACTGCCAGGATGGCGTCAATTCGCGCAGGGACTCCCCGCATGTGAACGAGTACGACTGCCTTTGTGTACGGCGTGATCTTCCGCTCCAGGTCTTCTGGGTCGAGTCCCAGGGACTCGTCGACCTCCGCAATCACGGGCACCGCGCCCGTGGCCATAACAGCAGCGGCCGTGGCGATGTACGTGTACCCCGGAACAATGACCTCGTCACCGGGGCCGACTCCCACACCGGTCAGCGCGGTTATCAGCGCGCTGGTGCCGGAGTTCACCATCAGCGCGTACTCGACGCCCAGGTACCCGGCCACCTCTTCCTCGAACTTCGCCGCCTCGCTCTGCTCTTTGGGATAGCGAAACAGCTCCTGGCTTCTGAGGACATCGGATACCGCCGCTATCTCCTCGTCGCCGATGACGCTCGGCCCCGACACGCCCGTCGGCAGAGGCTCCGACACGACCGGTGTCCCACCATCAATTGCAAGCCGGCTGTCTCCCATGACCGCACCTCCTGGAACTGCTCGAACTGGCCTGACTATAGCACAGGGGCAGGTACCACTCTCGGAACTCCACACAGAGATTTTTTGCTTTTGAAAACCATAAACCCATAGCCTGCCCGTCAGAAGCGGGACCACGATTGACCCTGGGGACACACCATGCCTTCCCCAAATGTCGTTATCAGCAAAATCACACAGCACAGGGAGAAAGATGACACTCAGCACTTACCTAAACTTCGACGGCAACTGCCGGGAGGCATTCGAGTACTACCGCTCCGTCTTCGGCGGCGACTTCATGGTCATGGAGACGTTCCGCAACGGCCCGTCCGACTTTCCCATGCCCGAGGATGAGCTCGACAACGTCATGCACGTATCGTTGCCAATCGGGTCGAGCATCCTCATGGGCAGCGACGTGCCCTCGACGTTCGGTGGGAACCACAAGCAGGGCAACAACTTCTCGATCAGCATCAGTACGACCACGCGTGAAGAGTCCGACGACCTGTTCGGCAAGCTCTCAGACGGCGGCTCCGTTTCCATGGAGATGCAGAAGATGTTCTGGGGCTCCTACTTCGGCGCCTGCACCGACAGGTTCGGCATCAACTGGCAGGTAAACTGCGAGCAGGCGCAAGAGTAGTCATCTAGGGACGATCCTGAGGAGTCAGGGATCCCCTCTCCCTAAGGGAGAGGGCTAGGGTGAGGGTGAAACCTAGGGTGTCAGCCTGACCCAGATTCCCGCGTTAATCGATACTTGAGCGCCGTTCAATTCCGGTGCTATCATGACAGAGTGGCCTATTGCACGGGCCACTCCCCTTCTTGAACGCTCCGCAGTAGCTCAGTGGTAGAGCGGTCGGCTGTTAACCGATTGGTCGTAGGTTCGAGTCCTACCTGCGGAGCCACACCCTCGACAGATCCTCTCGACACGCTGTCAATTCTTCAGCAGCATCCCCGGCTGACATCCACGGCAGTACGTCGTGATCCGCTGGTTCGCTCGCAGCTCCGTCAGCGTTCGCCCGCATCTCGGGCACGGCTGACCTCCACGCATGTGGACCTTCATGAAGTCTCGCACCTTGTGGTCGATCTTCTCCCCCATCCTGCCCCGTACCTCTTCGACCGACTCCTCGATCACCCGCCGGGAACTCTTGTAGACGCGCCTCATCTCGTCTTCCGACAGCGCCTTCCTGCGCTTGAACGGGTACACCTCCGCATCGAACAGGACCTCGTCGGCATAGGCGTTACCGATCCCTGAGATCACCCTGCCCCTCGTCAGCACTCCCTTGATCTCACCGTGAAACCTCTTCAGCCTGCCTGTGAACTCCTCGAACGTGAAGTCGCTCAGGACGTCCGGCCCCTGCTCCGCCAGACCCGGCACCTCGTCCACCCGGTCGTCGGGCACGTAGTAGAACTGGCCCATCTGGCGACCGTCCGTGTAGCGAAGGTCGACGTCGCCCTCCAGTCGCAGCCGGACACACGTCCGCTTCTGCACCCGGGTCCGGCTCGGACAGTGCTGCAGCCCACCAGTGAGCTTGGGGTTGATGACGATCTGCCTCTCGCCCGACAGCCCGATGAGCAGGAACTTGCCGCGCCGTACTACCGACTCGGCCTCGCGGTCGACCGCGTCCTCCTCGAAGTCGCCGGCGAGCGACCTCACAATCGGCTTCAGGATCTTCGCGGCATTCACCCGCTTGCCGGGCAGCCGGGAATTAAGAAACTCCGCGACCACCTGCATCTCTGGAGCTTCAGGCATCGGCAGACCTCCTCATCACTCAGGCTCCATCCATCCGAACCGCCGGAAGCTGATCCGACCCTTGTCGTCGAACTCCACGCCCTCTTCTATGAGCAGCTCCCTCTGGAGCTGGCTTCCGTGCCCAGTGCTGCGCGGGCTGACCATGCCCTTGTGGTTGATGACACGCTGCCAGGGAACGTCTGAGTCGAAGTCCAGAGACGCCAGGCAGTACCCGACCATCCGGGGCGTGCAGTCCCCGGCGATCAGAGCGATCTGCCCATACGTCGCCACCTGCCCATACGGAATCTGCCGCACCATGTCCAGGATGCGGCTATACACCGGAGCGCGCTCATCGCTCTCAAACACGCCTATTCCACTTCAGCATAGAGGGGTTGTACGTGACGATACCCCCTCCCCACAGCCACTTCAATCGAAATCAGGCGCGTGTTGTAGCCCGAAACCAAACATCGCTATGATGAATCGACCGACGCAAGTCGCGTCTACCCCGTGGGCCGGTAGCTCAGTTGGCCAGAGCACCGGACTTTTAATCCGGGTGTCCTGGGTTCGAATCCCAGCCGGCCCACCAAGTGCCAAGTCGGGTCAGACTGACTGCACCCGCATTCCAAATCGGATAGTCTGGTCGCTCGCAGCTACGTCTGCATTATCTGGATCAGGTTGCCGCAGGTGTCGTCAAAGACCGCAATAGTGACGTTGGCCAATTCTGTAGGCTCCATCGTAAATGCTACGCCCAGTGACTTCAGGTTCTCATACTCTGCACGGATGTCCGTAACGCCAAAGGACGCCGCTGGGATGCCCTGGTCAAATATCCCTTTCTGATATTCCTGTGCTACCGGGTTGTCATTGGGTTCAAGCAAAAGCTCGGTTCCATCTGGTTCGTCAGGCGAGACGACGGTAAGCCACTTGAATTCCCCAACAGGCACGTCATGCTTTTTCACAAAGCCGAGGGTCTCCGTGTAGAACCTCAGAGCTTCGTCCTGGTCACTCACGAAAACGCTGGTGAGTGTAATGCGCATATCTGGACTCCTATTCCTTTTGTGTTGTCACTTGAGCCATCGATCCATGACAGCCCGGAGGGGTTCATTGTTGAAGACAAGCATCCGATACTTGCCACGCTTCTCTGAGCTTACGAGCCCCGCTCTTTCTAAGACATCAATGTGCTTGGCTATGGCCTGTCGCGAGATGGCGACTTCATGTCGCATGATCAAGCGCGCCGTGAGCTCGTAAAGCGTCTGCTCGTTGCGCTCAGAGAGCTCGTCCAGCATCAACCTCCGTGTTGGATCCGCGAGTGCTTTGAAGATCAGGTCCTCGTGCATGAATGCACACAATACGCAACCATAAGGTTGCATGTCAAGAGGCGATTCCCCAGGCTGGCAGGAACCACATCCCCAGCCAATTGCAGGATTGGAAGAGCCTCAAGTCAGTGGGCAAGGGCTCGTGAGTGTCTGTAAGGGGCTGATGGGTCCCATTCTTATATCAGGACATCCCACCGAAAAGTTCGCAGTTCATCACGCTCCGGCCGACCAACGCACACATGCTAGCAACGAACCATCCAAGGGCACGCTCGCGCCCTGCGGGTTGACAGCCAGGAGAGGCCCGCCCTATATTTGGGCCGTCCTCGGGGCCGAGTTGGAGTAGGCGTTGCCAGAGTTCCTCAGACACCCGGATCAATACGGGCCGCTGCTCGCCTTCGGCGTCTTTGTTGCGCTGCAGCTGGGCGCCCTTGCCGCCAGCCTGGTCCTGGGCAGACTCGCCACCCTGCGCGAACAGCGTGAGCCCGACTCTCTCTTCCCCCGGGTGCTCAGGACCGCCCGCGGCCCCGTCGTCCTCATGCTGGCACTCCTGGGATTCTACCTCGGATACCTCACCCTCATCCGGCTGCAGCCGAGCTACTTGCAGTTCCTCACGGACTGGGACGCTGCGCTCTCCAAGGCCTGGCTCGTCGCTTCCATCGCCATCGCCACCTACGCTGGCGCCCGGCTGCTGGACTCTCTGGTCACTGAGTACGGACAGCAGCTGGCTGAAAGGACCGAGACCCAGCTCGACGACAACCTGCTGCGCACTGCCAAGCGCATCCTCCCCTTCGTCGTCTACGCCATCGGCGCGCTGGTCGCCCTCGACAGCCTCGGAGTGTCCATAGCACCACTGCTGGCTGGCCTCGGCATCGCCGGCCTCGCCGTCGCCCTGGCCATACAGCCCAGCCTGCACAACTTCCTCTCCGGGACCTACATCGTCGCCGAGAACATCCTGGAGGAGGGCGACTATATCGAGCTGGAAGGCGGCCTCGCCGGTTACGTGTCCGACGTGGGCTGGAGGAGCACCAAGCTGCGGAGCATGATGAACAACACCGTGGTCATCCCCAACTCCAAGCTCGTCGACAGCGTCATCACCAACCTGTACACGCCGACACCGGCAATGAACATCATCGTCTACGGCGGAGTCAGCTTCGAATCCGACCTCGCCGCCGTCGAGCGGATCGCCGTCGCCGCGTCTGCGGACGTCATCCAGGACTCCGAGCACGCCGTCAAGAGCGTCGAGCCCTTCTTCGGCTTCGAGGAGTTCGGCGAGTCCAACGTCACCTTCTGGGTCTTCATCCAGGCCACCGACCGCATCGGCAGCTTCATCCTGACGAGCGAGCTGGTCAAGGGGCTCCACACCCGGTTCAGGGATGAGGGTATAGTCATCAACTACCCCGTCCGCAAGCTGGTCTATCCTGCCGGCAACGACCGCCCGCCCGGCTTCCCCGGTCCGCCAACCCACACCGCAGACCGCGCCCAGGACACCCCCACATAGCCCGCGAACATGGACCTATCGCCACAGCTACTTGCCGGGTCGTGTCAGTGAGGCAGTAGAATATGCGTTGTGGAGAGATGTCCCCTAATCGACGCCCTCTACGGCAATTGAAAGCCTCCTGATCCGGCCGCCATTGCATCAGGATTGTAGACACGAACTCCCGGAGGTCTCCCCCATGCGCACCAACACCACCAAGGCCAAGCTCAACGACGGCGGAGTCGCCTTCGGCGCCATCATCACCCGCTACGCACCCGACATGGTGGAGATCTTCGGCGCCCTCGGCTACGACTTCGTGATGATCGACTGCGAGCACGGCCCAGCCGACCTCGACCAGGTCGAGCACATGGTGCGAGCCGCGGAGTCGTTCGGAATCACTCCCATCGCACGAATTCCAGACCACTCCGATTCCACCATTCTGCGGTTCCTCGACCGAGGCCTCCAGGGGATCATCGTGCCGCACGTCAACACAGGGGAGCAGGCCGCCGCCATAGCGCGGGCCGCGCGCTACTACCCCGACGGCTACCGAGGAATGGGTGGCGGACGCGCCCAGGACTACGGCATCGGCGTGACCCGCGACGAGGCGATAGCCTGGGTCAACTCGCAGGTGCTGGTGGTCCCGATGGTCGAGGACGTCGAAGCCGTCGCGAACCTCGACGACATTCTCCAGGTTCCCGGCGCCGATGTGGTCCACGTCGCAGCCTCCGACCTCGGCCAGAGCATGGGCAACCCCGACGTGTCCGAGGTCCGAAAAGTGATGAGCGAGGTCATCCCCAGGATCCGCGCAGGCGGCAAGTTCGCCGGCGTGGGGGGCAACAACCCCGCCGACACCGCTGGCGTCGTCGAGTTCATCAACCAGGGGGCGAACTTCGTGACCGTTTCGGGCTGGGGCCTCCTCCGCATCGGCGCTGAGGATTTTCTAGAGAGTGTCAAAGATGCTCTGTAAGAACTGACCTTTCGATCACTACGTACTTCAGGTAGTCGCACCATATTCACCCGTCTTGGCTTACACTAGCCTTCACTGCTGACGCTCGGTTGCAAGGAGGGCCTAACGATGGACACACCTTCGACGACTGTAATCAGGGCCAAGACCTTAATCGACGGCACGGGCAGCCCGCCCCTGGAGCGTCCTGTCGTCGTTGTCGAAGACGACAGGATCACGGCCGTAGGTCGACAGGGCGCGGTGCAGCCACCCCGGCGACCGGACGTCCGCGAGCTGTCGTTTCCAGAAGGGCATCTCCTCCCCGGGCTCATCGACGCGCACACTCACCTCATGTTCGGCACGGTTGGGGAACACGGATACCAGGATGGACCGTACGAGACAGTGATCGAGCGCGACAGCGACGAGATCATGCTGCTTCGCGCGGCGCACAACACCCACATCCACCTAAGCGCCGGTGTGACCACCCTGCGCGACTGCGGCGCCCGCAACCGAGTCACGTTTGACCTGCGGGAGGGCGCGAGGCAGGGTCTGGTCACTGCCCCGAGGCTGCTGCTTTCAGGCCGCCCCGTGACCATCACCGGCGGTCACTTCTTCTGGTGCAACGGGGAGGCGGACGGCGAAGATGGCGTCCGCGACGCGGTGCGCCAGCTCGTCAAGGAGGGCTCAGACTTCATCAAGATAATGGCCTCCGGCGGAGGCACCGCAATCACCGACAACCGGAAGCACTCCTACGGCGTCGGCGAGCTGAGCGCAATCGTGCAGGAGGCCCACGTTCACGGGAAGCTCACCACGGCCCACTGCCTGGCGACCCAGAGCATGATCAACGCACTCGACGCGGGCGTCGACATGATGGAGCACGGCGGATTCATTGAACCCGACGGCTCCTACGTCTTCCGACCAGAGGTCGCCGAGCGCATCGCGCAGCAGGGAATGTACGTCAGCCCGACCGTGCAAACAGGCTACCGCGGCAGGGAAGCCCTCCTGGAACGGTCGGAGAGTTCCCATCTGAATCCATTAGAGAGACTGCAACTCGAAGCCCTGCAGGCCAAGTGCGAGAGCCAGGTGGAGTTCCTCGGCAGACTGTGGAGCGAGTGGGACGTCAAGATCGTAGCCGGGACGGACGCCATCCAGACATTCGGCGACTACTGCCTCGGCCTGGAACTTCAGAGCCAGGCGGGCATGAGCAACATGGAGGTCATTAAGTCGGCCACGAGTGGCGCGGCCAGGGCCATCGGCATGGACGAACTGATCGGCACCGTGGCAGAGGGGAAAGCCGCAGACCTGATTGTCGTGGAGCAGGACCCGCTCGAAGACATCTCTGCCCTGCGAACGATGGCCATGGTGATGCGGGACGGCAAAGTCATAACCTCGTACCGTTCGATGGAGGAGTGAGCCAGTGGACGGACCGACGTACGACCACATCATCGTAGGCGCGGGCTCGGCAGGCTCGATCCTGGCTGCCCGGCTGACGGAAGACCCCAACAGGTCGGTCCTGCTCATCGAGGCAGGAGCGGACTATCCCACGCGGGATGAGATGCCGGGTGACATCAGGTACCCCTACGGCACCGATACGACCATCTGGGACGGCGGCCACATCTGGAACTTTCGCGCCAGAGCGACAGACCTGGCCGACATAGACATTCCACGCGGCAGGGTCACCGGGGGCTCCAGCGCGGTGAACGAGGCGCAGTTCCTGCGGGGAATGCCCGATGACTTCGACCGCTGGGCCAGGTGGGGAAACCATGAATGGAGCTACGAAAAGGTCTTTCCCTACCTGCTGAAGCTGGAGTCCGACCAGGACTTCCATGACGAGTATCACGGCGCTGACGGCCCCATAAGCTGCCGCCGGTACCGGCCCGACGAGTGGGGACCTCAGCAGCACGCGTTCTATCGCGCGTGCCTGGACTCGGGCTTCCCGGACTGCACCGACCACAACAGACCCGGCTCCACAGGTGTCGGGCCCCTGCCCTTCAATATCTCGGAGGGAGTTCGAGTAAGCACGGCAATAGGCTATCTCGACCCTGCCCGAAATCGACCCGGACTGACCGTCAGACCCAACAGTCTCGTTCTCGGGATAATCTTCGAGGGGTGCCAGGCAGTCGGCGTACGGGTACGAAACGGACACGAGGAGGAGTCGTTCTACGGCGACGAGGTGATACTCTGCGCGGGAGCAATAGGATCGCCGCACATTCTCGCCCTGTCGGGCATCGGCCCGGCGGAGCAGTCGCGCAGGCTGTCCATCCCCGTGACACTCGACCTTCCGGGAGTCGGGCGCAATCTCAGGGACCATCCCGACGTACCGATGGCGTGGCGCACGCGACCGGACTTCCAGCTGAACACCGATCAGATCAGCAACGGCACCGTGACACTGCGCTTCACTGCCCCCGGGTCGCCATTTGAGAACGACATGGTGATCTACATGGGCAACTACGCATCGGAGCGCCCAATGCGGCGGGTTGACCACACACAGCCGGTCGGAGTAGGCGTGAGCCAGGGCCTGTACCTTGCGCTGAGCCAGGGCGAGCTGCGTCTCCGCTCAAGCGACCCGGGGCAGCCGCCCGAGCTTGACTTCAACCTGCTCGACGACCCGTTCGACCGGTCCCGAATGCGTGAGAGCATCAGGATGTGCGCCGACCTTTTCAGGCACGATGCCTTCGGAGAGATAGTCGAAGAGCGCATCGGACCGTCAGACGAGGTGCTGTCCGACGACGATGCCCTCGACGCCTGGATGAAGCGGGAGGTCATCACCGCGCATCACGTCTCCAGCACTTGCAAGATGGGGCCTTCAGACGATCCGATGGCCGTTGTGGACCAGTACGGCAGGGTGCACGGCATCGACGGCCTGAGAGTCGTCGACGCATCGATAATGCCAGATACGGTTCGGGCAAACCTGAACCTGACCGTCATGGCGATGGCGGAACGGGCTGCCGACTTCATCAAGGCGGAGTGACCGCCGGTACTGGTCCAGCCGGGAACTCTCTCTACGGTATCCAGGGCCTCCAGATTGCCTCGTTGGCATCGACCCACGCCTGAGCGGCCTGGCGCACGGTCAGGTCGTTCTCGGTGAGGTTGAGCACTATCTCGTTCTGCTGCTCGTTGGTCATCTGGAACCTGGACAGGAACTCGTACGCCTCGGGGAACTCGTCCTTGAGGCCGGGCCAGGCCAGCTTGGCTACGCTGTCGGTTGGGAAGCCGCAGTTGTAGTTCGTGCCGTCCGGGTAGCAGTCCGAAGTCCACTCAGGCATTTCCACCTGCACCAGGCTGTACTTGGCGTGCGCCCAGTGAGGCTCCCAGAGGTACGTGAGCACGGGATCGCCTCGCTGGAAGGCAGCGTCGACTTCAGCCAGCGCTGCGCCTTCCGACCCGGCAAACACCACCTGGTAGTCGGCGCCGAAAGCTTCAAGCCGCTCCTCGGGCTTCGTATCCCACGCCGCCGTGAACTCCAGGAGTCGCCCCTTGTTACCGGTATCCCTCGTGGCGAAGACGTCCTTGTACTGGTTCAGGTCGCCCACGGTGCTGAGGTTTGGCGCGACGGCGTCGATGCCGCGTTCGGAGTCGCCATTGACCACGTAGGAAGGAACGTACCAGCCCGTCTCACCCGTGATGCCAACCGGCCCCACGCGCTCCACCTTGGGATCGCCTTCAGCATCCACATACTCCTCGATGAGTGCGGCGCTGTAGGAAGGCCAGTTGCAGCACACGAAGTGGAAAACACCCGTCTCGAGCCCTATGAAGAGGGGCGCCGAGTCTGCGGGGGCGAACATGGTCGCGACAGTGTGGTCCATCTCCTGTTCCAGCAGGATCTTCATTACAGCAGTCGTGACGAGCTGACCGTTCCAGTCCTGGTCGACAAGTACCAGGGTGCCCCTGGACTCCGACTCGTCAGCCTCTTCTGTGGTCTCGCTGCAGGCAATTCCCACCGCAACGACCATGGCCAGCGCCACAGCCACCGAGAGACCAATCCACCTGTTCTTAACTGATTTCATTTTCCTCTCCTTTCAGGGTTCGGAGTGTACTTGGACAGTACTGATGGTATGCCCCATCCTCTACTTTCCCATTGGAGCGTCCCTCCTTGTGCATAGCCGAGAACCCGGTCACGGATTCCAGTTACCTCATTGCTGCAAGTGGTATCGCAGCGCCCTGTTTGCCCTGGGTCATGCGGTCGAGCACCATCGCCATGAAGACGATTGCCATCCCTGCGACCAGGCCATGACCCATCCTGAGCCAGATCGAGTTTATGAAGACCTCCTGTCCAAGGCCACCGCCGCCCACGAGTCCGGCAATGATCACCATGGCCAGAACCATGATGATGGTCTGGTTGACGCCCATCATTATCGTCGGGAAGGCCAGAGGTATCTTGACCTGGAGCATAGTCTGGAGGCCGGTCGAGCCGTGGGACGTTGCCGTCTCGATTACCTGTTCCGGCACTTGCCTGATCCCCAGGGTGGTCATACGGATCACCGGGGGCAGCGCGTACACCGATGTGGCTATGATGCCGACCAGCGGCCCGACGCCCCAGAGCATTATGACCGGGATGAGATATACGAAGATCGGCATGGTCTGCATGGTGTCCAGGATCGGCCTCAGAATCGACTCGAATGTCCTGCTCTGAGAAGCGAGAACTCCCAGCACGATACCCACAACCACCGTGAACCCGGCCGCGGTAAGCACCTGGCTCAGGGTGTCCATCGTAACGTCCCACACCCCGCCGATGCCCGCGAAGGCCAGTCCCACCACAGCGAGAAGCGACACTCGCCAACCCGCGGTGAAGTAGGCCAGAACAGCTGCGACGACCATCATCGCCGGCCAGGGCAGCCAGAGGAGCAGCGTATGAATGGGCGAGTAGCCCAGTTCACGGAACAGGATGTCCCGTGTCCAGCTTGTAATGAAGTGAAGGTTGACCGCCATCCAGTCGAAGACCCGGTTAACGGGGTCCGCCATCGAGAAGGTGAGCGCGTCCGGGAAGTCCCTCAACGCCCCAACCAGTGCGCCGAGGACCAGCAGTACGGCTATCAAAACCGCGCCAGCAATGGGAACTGCGTACCGAGCTGCCATGAACTGAAGTCTCTGGCCAACCCTGCCCTCGATCCCCGGGCTGGCGGACGGAATGGCCGCGGCGGAGCTGGGACCGGACCTCACCATGGCATAGCTGAACCTGTCCAGGATGATGGCGAGGAGGACGATGGCGATTCCACTCTCAAGGCCTTTCCCAGCGTCCACCTCCCTCAATGAGAGCCAAACGTCCCGGCCGAGCCCCTGCACACCCACCAGCGCAGTCACGATGATCATGGAGACAGCCATCATGATGGTCTGGTTGATGCCCAGCATGATAGTGCTCTTTGCCAGCGGCAGCTGCACCTGGAACAGCGTCTGCCACGTCGTCGATCCGTGCGACTGGGCCGTCTCTATAGCCGCCTGGGGGACCTGCCGGATTCCGAGGTTGGTGAGCCTGATGACGGGCGGGATGGAGTAGACCACCGTGAGGAAGACCCCCTGGGTGCCGCTCACTCCGAACAGGATCAGCGCAGGTATGAGGTAAACGAACGCGGGAAGGACCTGCATGGTATCGAGTATCGGGCGGACAATTGACTCGAAGCGATTGCTGAAGGCCGCGAATACGCCGATCGGTACGCCCAGTCCCACATTGATGAGTACCGAAACTCCAACCACGCTCAGAGTCACCATCGCGGAGTCCCAGAACCCGATGAGGCCTATGAACAGGACGGCAGCGCCACAGAACAGCCCAAGCCACCTGCCACCGAGCCTCAGCCCCAGCAACGCCACACCTGCCACGACGACGGGCCACGGGAGCCAGAGCAGAAACCCGTCTATGCCTGCGATGCCGGCGTCGATGACGTCCGAGACCGGGTTGAACAGCCAGGATAAGGCGTCGCCGGCAGTCTCGAAGAAGTCGTGGATCGGCTCCTGGATTGGAGGTTCCCAGCTCTGCGGCCAGTCTCCGAATTCGGTGCCCGCATTGGTGGTCGCCAGTGAATAGGCCAGGATGTACGCGGCAGCCGCCACCGCGGCCCACACGATACCCTGGTACCGGCGTTCCCGGATGAAGCGAGTCTGGAGAGCTTCAGCGATGGTCACATCGCCACACCCTCATCGCTTATGAGGGCAGCCACCGCCGCCTCACGGCTGATCGTGCCAATGCACTGCCCGTCGTCCAGAACGGCGATCGGGGAGTCCCCCGAGATTGTGAGGGGAATGAGCTCTTCGAGACGTGTCCCGGGATCCACGATGGGACAGGAGTCGCGCATGACGGAGGCCACACTGGAGTTTGCCGCTCCACCTCCGTGAACATCTGACGAGTGGACCGTCCCTATGAAGCGCTCCTCCCTGCCGACCACCACCGCGCTTTCGCAGTCCTGGTCGGACAGCCTGCTCAACAGGTCGGCCAGTCCCTCATCTGGAGTTGCGAAGACTCTGGGCGGGGTCATTACGGAACGCGCCGTTAACACCTTGGAGCGAGGCACATCGCGCGTGAAGTCGCGCACGTAGTCGTTGATCGGATTGGAGACCAGCTCCTCCGGCGTGCCAACCTGGACGAACTCCCCGTCCCTCATTATCGCCACCCGTTCCCCTACCTTGAGCGCCTCGAGGAAGTCGTGGGTTATGAACACCATCGTCTTCTGGACGAGCTGCTGGAGTCCGATCAACTGGTCCTGCATCTCACGCCGGATCAGGGGGTCGAGAGCGCTGAACGGCTCGTCGAAGAGTAGTATCTGCGGGTCGACTGCGAGCGCGCGGGCCAGCCCGACACGCTGCTGCATTCCGCCGCTCAGTTCGTGCGGGTACCGCTCCTCCCAACCCGACAGCCCCACAAGCTCGATGACCTCGGCCGCGCGGCTGCGCTGCGTGGCCTTGTTGATGCCCTGGATCTGTAGGCCGTACACCACGTTCTCGAAGACCCGCTTGTGGGGAAAGTTGCCGAAGTGCTGGAACACCATGCCCATCTTGTGACGCCGAATGTCCCGAAGCTGCTGCTTGTTCATGGCGAGCAGGTCCTCGCCGTCTATCTGGACCTGGCCTCGCGTCGGTTCGATGAGCCGGGATATACAGCGGACGAGCGTGGACTTGCCGCTGCCGGAGAGGCCCATGATGACGAAGGTCTCTCCCTCGCGCACGTCGAACGAGACATCCCGAACGGCGAGCACGCAACCGGTCTGGGTAAGCACATCCTCGCGTGACAGGGAGGCGTCGATCGAGTCGGCCAGGTTCTCCGCGCCGTCGCCATACACCTTCCACAGGTCTCGACACACGAGCCTAGCTTCGGAGTATACGTCAGGTTCGTCGGCGATATCGGTATCATTGGCTGATCTGTCCGCCACTGATCTGCCTCCGATGTCTGTGCTACCCGCTGTGTTACTTGAGTCCCGGATCGGAACAGGGTCGGCAGGTGAGTCCTGGGCCGATTGTAACACTATCGATCAGAGCCGACTGTGAGTTGATGGGTATGAGGCTGTATCAATTTAGTCGGAGGCCCAAACGTAGGGGCGTCCCTTGTGGGCGCCTTGAGCATGATGGCCAACATGGGCAACCACAAGGGATTGCCCCTACATGTGTATGACCGACCAAACTCGTACAGCATCGATGGGTATCCAGACCTGTACAATGTCGATTATGGCGATTTCAGGAACCGGACCACGCTCCACAGCCCGCTGGAACCTGCGTCCGCGTTTCAGCGCCGAGGCACTTACTTGGTCAGTCACAGCAGCGTTACTCGTCGCTGGCTCCGTACTTCCTGAGGCCAACGCGGAAATGGTGAACTCAGTCGGGCGCGGCATGATCTCGCTCCTGCCCGTCGTCGCCATCGCAGCACTTCTCGCCGGCGTCCTGACCGTGGGCCGCTGGTCTGATCGAGCGCTTGCCTGGCTGAAAGGTGGGCAATTCAGCGCTGTGCTGACCGCCAGCTTAATTGGCGCCATCACGCCAGTGTGCGGTCTGGGGATGCTGCCGCTGATAGCCACGCTTCTGCGCCGAGGACTCCCCCTGGCTCCAGTCATGGCATTCTGGATCTCTTCACCGGTTACCGACCCGAGTATGCTGCTGATAACCGCCAGTATCATCGGCGTCCCATTCGCCGTGGCGAAAACGGTGGCGGCTTTCGGCATTGGTCTGCTCGCGGGTGGCGTAACCTACCTGATCCCGACTTACCGCAACGCCGGAAGCGATCTGATGCGCCGTGAGACGCTACCCCAGGACGATTGCCAGGAGGAGATCCGCTTCTGGCCGGCCGTATGGGGCAGTACACGGCCGATGATCCAATGGCTGGCACTCGCCCTGGTGCTGGAGGTGTTCATACAGAGGTTCGTGCCCAGCCAGTGGGTGACGTCCCTGTTCGGTACGGACGCGGGCTCATCGGTCCCCCTGGCCGCCGTGGTGGGCGCTCCCATGTACCTGGACGGCTATGCGGCTCTGCCCCTCGTCAGCGGATTGATGGACAAAGGCATGAGCTTCGGCACAGCCCTCGCGCTCATGATCTCGGGCGCGGCGGTCAGCTTCTACTCAGCAGTGGCCGTTGCCGCCGTGGTGCGAGTCCGTGTCTTCATACTGTATGTGCTGTTGGCGCTGCTCGGAGCCTGCCTGGCAGGTTACACGGCCAACTGGCTCTTCTAGTCCACCGAGACCCCGTACACCGACTCGGCCCGCTCGGGCGAAATGAACTCCTCGGTCACGTCGTGGCTGACGGCCTCGGCATCGCGGTCCCTTGCGTCGCCCCAGCCGCCTCCGCCCGGAGTCTGGGTCTTGATGACGTGGTCGTGCGGCACGGTCGTCGTGACCTTGGAGGGCAGTCGCTTCTCGGAGCCGTCCGGAGCTTCTATTGCACACGCAGAGCTAGCGGCGTCCGAGCCTCCGAACAGGCCCCAGGGACTCACTCGTTCCCGGTCTGAGCTGAGCGTCAGGGTGACGCTCTCGCCCAGCACCCGCAGGTGCCGGTGGATCCCCAGTCCGCCCCGGTGCTTGCCGGCGCCCTCGCTGTCCGGCACGAGGCCGTAGGACTCGACTAGCAACGGATAGGCAAGCTCGATCGACTCCACCGGAGCGTTGCGGGTATTTGTCATGTGGTTCTGGACGGCGTCCATCCCGTCCGCGTCGTGCATCGCGCCCTGCCCGCCCGCGTAGGTCTCCACGTAGTTGAAGTAGATG
Organism: Dehalococcoidia bacterium; assembly: GCA_965116405.1. GTDB lineage: Bacteria > Chloroflexota > Dehalococcoidia > Lucifugimonadales > UBA1123 > VXRN01. Next base: position 2,019,968 of record OZ220685.1, on the reverse strand, counting down.
CCGTTGCGCGGATCGATACCACCGATGTTGAGCAGGTTCATCGTGCCCGAGCAGGCCGCCAGCACCCTCTCGGGAATCACGGGCGCAAGCGCGCCGAGCAGCACGTCGGTGATGCGCTGCGAGGTGATGATGTTGGCGTTGCACACGGCCGTTGGATACGTGGCCGACAGGAGGCTCCCCTCCCGTACCCTGACGTCGATGGGACGGTACGCTCCCGCGTTGGGCGGTAGCTCAGGGTCGAGGCAGGCCTTGAGCACGTAGTAAACACACGCTGCGACGGATGGCCAGCGGCAGTTGAGCGGACCCTTGCAGGCGTCGTCGCTTGCCGTGAAGTCCGCGACGAACGAGTCTCCCTTCGATTCGATCCTGACGCGGATGGTGATCTGCGAATCGGTTATGCCGTCGCCTTCCATCACGTCCTCGAACTCGTAGGTACCGACGGGTATCTGCTTCAGCGCGGCCCTCATCCGCCTCTCAGAGTAGTTGAGCATCTCGTCTAGGTAGCGTTTCACCAGGTCAGGTCCGTACCGGGAGGCAATGTCAGTCAGCCTGCGTTCGGCGACGTTGTTAGCAGCGTACTGGGCAAGGAGATCGCCGCGTACCTCTGTCCTGGGGCGAACGTTCTGGGAAATCAGCGCCCACAGGTCGCGGTCGAGCTGTCCGTTTCGGAACAGGCGCACGGTGGGGATCTGCAGGCCCTCCTGGAAGATCTCCGTGACACCAAACGGCATCGACCCCGGAGCGAATCCGCCCATATCGACGTGGTGGGCCTGGTTGGCGGTTATGGCGATGAGTTCGCCCTCGTAGAACACGGGCGATATCAGCGCCAGGTCGTTGAGGTGGCCGGGACCGGCGGGATAGGGCGTATTCATCGCGACGGCGTCGCCCGGCTCCAGTTCCTCGAACGGGTACTGCTCCATGGCGGTCAGGACGGCGGAGTGCATCGTCCCGAGGTGCAGCGGCGTGCCAATCTCGCTCTGCGCCACCACGACCACGTCGCCGGAGCCGGTGTAGATCGCTCCCGATGTATCGCGACGGTCCTTGATGTTCGTGGAGTAGCTCGCCCGGATCAGCGCGGCGATCATCTCGTCCGCGATGGAGTAAAACCCGTTGCGCATCACTTCAAGCGTGATCGGATCGATGTTTGTTGAAGTCATGTGCCTACCTGGTGAGAGTGAGTTTTCGCCACTGGCTGCTGCCTATGGTTCCCGGGCTCTATCTGTGTCTGCCGGTTATGACGAGGTTGAGGAAGTTGTCGACAGTAGCCGTCTGTCCCTCCCAAACGACCGTCGTGGAATCAAGCTGCTCCACGATTGCCGGACCCTCGATTGCATCTCCGGGAAGAAGGCCAGACCTATCGTAGATCCTCGTCGCTTTCCGCTCATTACGGAAGTACACGTTCCGTTCACCTATGCGGGCGCGCGAGGGGTCTCCGCCGCCCTGGGAATCGCTTAGCAGGTCGGGACGCGGCATCGACGCCAGCGCCGTTACCTTGAGGTTGACGACCTCGACAGGGTTGTTGTGCGAGGCGTAACCATAGTTGCGAACGTGCGCATCGTGGAATCGTTCCACCATCTGCTCCACGTCTCCCTGTTCGAGCTTGCCGGGCCCCACAATGACCTCTAGCTCGTAGCCCTGTCCCACATATCGAGCGTCCGCTGCTCGAATGAGAGATACGTCGTCAGGCATGACGCCCTCGCGAGACATCTGCTCCAGCGCCTGAATCTCAAGCTGCTCGTACCAGGAGGTGATCTCGGTCGGAGACAGTTCGCTGCCCGGTCGGAGCACCGTCTGCGCAAAGTCGTGTCTAAGGTCGGCCATCAGCAGACCCAGGGCCGACGTGACGCCAGGGGCAACGGGCACGAGCACGGTGGGAATGTCCATCTCGACGGCAAGCTCAGAGGCGTGTACCGGTCCCGCTCCACCGAAGGCCACAAGGCAGAACTCGCGAGGGTCGTAGCCCTTGGAGACCGATACGACCCGGATGCCCTTTACCATGCTGGCATTGACGACCTGCACGATCCCCTCGGCCGCCTCCTCAACGCTGAGCCCCAGCGGCTTGGCGATTCGCTCAGAGATGACGCTTCGGGCCAACTCCTCGTCGAGGGTCATCGTGCCGCCGAGCAGACTCGTCGCTCCAAGCCTGCCGAGAACTAGGTTCGCGTCCGTTACCGTTGCCTCAGCGCCGCCGTTGCCGTAGCAGGCAGGTCCAGGTTCGGCTCCCGCACTCTGCGGACCCACCCTGAGCGCTCCGCCCGGATCTATCCACGCGATGCTGCCCCCGCCTGCGCCGAGCGTGTGGATGTCAACCATCGGCACCTTGACCGGAAGACGCTCAAGCTCACTCTCCTGTGTCCGGCGCACTTCACCCCGGTACGAGAGCGACACGTCGAAGCTCGTGCCTCCCATGTCGATGGAGATGCTGTTGGACTCGCCAGCCTGCTGTGCGATGGCGACTGCGCCGATGACCCCTGCCGCAGGCCCTGACAGTATCGTGTGTACGGGACGCTCGATGGCCGTCTCCACGCCCATCGTCCCGCCGTTGGACTGCATGATGTACAGGTCCGAGTTGAGGCCAGCGCCAGTGACGCTCTCTTCGAGCCGCCGCAGGTAACGCTCCATGACAGGCGCTACGTAGGCGTTGATAGTAGTCGTGCTCATCCGCTCGTACTCTTTGAACTCCGGCAGTATCTCGTACGAGAGCGAGACGGGGATGCCCGGCAGCTCACGACGGATGGCGTCGCCAATGGCCTGCTCGTGCGCAGGGTTGGCGTAGGAGTGAAGGAGGCACACTGCAACAGCGTCGACGCCGGAGTTCTTGACGCGCTCGACGATATCATCGAGGGTGCCCGTCTCCATGGGCTTGAGCACATCGCCTGTGTGCACCACTCTCTCCTGCGCCTCGAAGCGCAGATGGCGCGGCACCAGCGGGTCGGGACGGCGAATGCGCCAGTCGTAGAGGTCGGGCCTGTCCTGCCTGCCGATCTGCAGGATGTCTCGGAACCCCGCAGTAACGACAAGCGCCGTCTTCGCGCCCGTGCGTTCTAGTAGCGTGTTCGTCGCTACCGTAGTGCCGTGAATGAAGAAGTCGATACGGTCCGGGGAGACGGCGTGCCGCTCCATCAGTTCGCGGATTCCGGCTGCAACTCCGAGGGCCTGGTTGACCGGAGTGGAAGGGGTCTTGGCGAATTCGAGCTGGTTGGTTTCGGTATCGTATAGGGCGAGGTCAGTGAAAGTCCCCCCGACATCGACTCCCAACCGGTAACTCATGGGCTTATGTTCCTAACCGGGAGCGGGTGTGGCAGAAGCGGACCGTTCCCAGGGTGCGCGAAATCGCCGCGAGTGTAGCATCGGCCCTACAGACCGTCAACGAAGGTCGCGAGGGACATCGAGACGTATAATGTCCGAGATTCTCTGTACTGGAGGCACCCGTGACGGGCCGCCCTTTGTACAACGCTCTTCGAGGTAAATGCCATGACAGCTTATGAGCACAAGGTGCTGATTGTATGCGACCAGCGCGTGCGCGACAGGGCCTTATCGCCTTCGGACCTGGAACGGCTCTCTGCGCTGGCGGAATGGGAGTGGCTAAACCTGGAGGGAGGTGTCCCGTTCGGCCCGAATGAGGACCCCGATGCGATCAGACAGCTCATCGAGCGTGTCAGCGATGTCGACTGCCTCATAGTGTGTCACGGCTCCCCACTGATCAGTGCCGACGTCATGGACGCCGCCCCTAATCTCAGGCTCATTGGAGAACTCGAGGGCGACAGGTTCGCCTACCGCATCGACGTGGAGTCCGCATGGGAGCGTGGAATTCGCACCGTCGATACGACGCAAGGTTCGTCCTACCCGGTTGCCGAGTGGGCACTTGCGCTCATCCTGATATCGCTCCGCAATGCAGGAGCGAGCTTCCGAAAAATCCTGGCTGGGGACGCGTCCCAACCCGCTCACGACGAAGCTGGATTCCCCCGCAGGGAGCTGACCGGAAAGCGGGTTGGATTGATCGGATGCGGTCACATCGGGCGCAGGCTGGTCAGGTACCTCAGACCGTTCGAAGTGGACATTCGCGTGTACGATCCCTACCTGGCCAGCGAGATGCCGGACGCGATCGGCGTCGTGAAGACCTCGCTCGAAAACGTCCTCTCGAAGTCCGACGTCATCGTCTGCCTGGCCCCCCACACACCTGCCACGGAGGGAATGATCGGCCAGCGCGAGCTGGACATGATCCCTTCTGGTTCCGCCTTCGTGAACGTGTCTCGAGGAGCCGTGGTCGACAGCGACGCGCTCATAGCTCGCCTCAAGCGCGGCGACATCGTCGCTGGACTGGATGTGTTCGACCCGGAGCCGATTCCCGCGGACAGCGAGATCATAGGACTCCCAAACGCCTTCCTGACCCCGCACATAGCCAGCGCCACCGAGACGACTTACCAGCGATTCTTCACCCTGATGGTCGATGAGCTGGAGCGGTTCTTCCAGGGAGACGAGCCGCTGTTCGAGTTGACCCCGAGGTCGCTGGCAAACCGGAGAGGGTCAGAGACTCCCATCGGCTGAGCGGGAATCGCTATCCCAGCGTCAAACAAGGAAGGAGCACTGATTATGGCAGACAAGATAAGGCTGGGGTTTGTTGGCGCGAACGTGAACGCGACGTGGGCCTCGCAGTCACACTTCCCGGCGCTGCTGGCCAGCCCGGATGTCGAGTTCACCGCGGTCTGCACCACCCGCGCCGAGAGTGCGGAAGAGGCTCGCCAGGCCTTCGGAGCGAAGCTCGCCTTCCATGACTTCCGAGAGATGGCGGCGTCGCCGGACATCGACGCTGTGGCCGTGGTTGTGCGCGTGCCGTCGCACTACGAGCCAACGAAGGCCGCCATCGAAGCCGGAAAGCACGTCCTCACCGAGTGGCCTCTGGGCCAGAATACGGCCGAGGCCGTGGAACTTGCGAATCTCGCCCGTGACAGAGGTGTGCAGACCGTAGTGGGTCTGCAGTCCCGCGTCAGCCCCGCATTGCTGTTCGTCAAGGAGCTACTTGAGACAGGATACGTGGGAGAGGTGATCTCGTGTCATGTGACCACGATGCGCGCTGGCGCGCTGGAACGCCCTTCCGGCGACACCTGGCAGGGCGATATCAGCCAGGGTGCAAACACCCTGACCATCGCCAACGGACACGTCATCGATGCACTGCGCTTCGTGGCAGGCGACTTCGCCCGGGTCGCGTGCATGGCCACCACCCAGGTAGATCAGTGGTACGAGACCGACACCCAGCAGTTCGTGGATGTCACATCACCGGACAACGTGCGGGTTAGCGGACAGTTGGAGAGCGGCGCAGCCGCTTCTGTCCACGTTGGCGCTGTCCCGTGGGCCGGTACCGGCTTTCGGATGGAGATCTTCGGACGGGAAGGCACGCTGATCACCACAGGGAGCGTCTCGTCGCAGCGCGGCGAGATGCTCCGCGTGCAGGGCGCACAGCGCAGCCACGAGCCCCAGGACCTTGAGATACCTGAACGATTCGTCTACCTGCCGTCCGACTTCCCCACCGGCGACCCCTTCAACGTCGGGCAGCTATACACCCTGTTCGCAGAGGCGATACGCACCGGACAGAACCGCGCACCGACGTTCGATGTCGCGGTCGACCTGCACCGTTTCATCGACACCCTCAAGCAGGCGTCGGACACGGGCAGGGAGCTGCCGGTTGCCTGAACCGAATCGCTAGGCTTTCGCGGCTACCGGCTGGTGTGCCTTCAGGAAGCGTCGGGCGTGGTCCACCACGTTGTCGATGTTCTCCTGCGTGTCCTTCCAGGGATAGATGGTCACCTCAGCGTTCGGCGCCAGGCTGGCAACCTCCATCGCGCACTCGTACGGGTGCGCCGGCACGTCGTCGGGGGCAATCAGCAGTGGCGTCTGCAGCGTTCGTACGAAGTCTCGCGACACTGTAAAGACGAAGTCGGCGCGGCTGGTGTACATGCTGGTCAGGAAGTCGTGGACCATCTCCTTCGAGACGTCAGGACGTCTCGCACATAGGGGCGGCGCCCACCGCTCCGTGTTGTTCTCGTAGAAGATGTTGGGCGCGTCCGGGTTGAACCCGCTGGGCTGCATCAGCGCAGCCGCCACAACGCGGTCAGGGGCCAGCCTGAGCAGGTTGTGGATCATCGGCCCGCCGATGCAAAAGCCCATGACCAGGAACTTGTCGATGCCGAGGTGGTCCATCAGCCCTAGCTGGTCCTCAGAGTAGGCGTCCCATGGACGGTCGATCTCCAGCGGGCCGCTGGACTGCCCCCCATCGGCATTGCGAAGGTCGGCGGCGATGCAGTGGAAGTCGTCCTTGTAGGTCTCCATGGGATTGAACGGCACCGCAGTGCTCAGGGATGCGATGCTGGAATTCAGTCCCCCGCCCGAAATGATCATCAACGGGAACCCGGACCCGACTTCCTCGTAGTAGATGCTGGTAGAGCCTCTTTCGTAAAACGGCATGGTGACTTTCCTCCATTAGCGAGTTGCAAAGCTGACTTCATACCTAAATGATCGGACAGGCTGATAGAGTGCAAGTTATCACACATCCGTGTGTTCAGGCCCATCCCCAAAGGAGCACAGCCATGAATCGCCGAGAGCTTGTACAGAGGCTGGAGCAGGAACTCTCCGGCGAGAGGGCACTGGAATCCGCTACCCACATCACCCAGTTCTACCGCTCTCCCGGCGCTACCGGGTACCACCGCGCCACCGACTTCGTGGCGGACCTCCTGCGATCCAACAATCTTGATGAAGTGTGGGTTGAGCGGTATCCCCTGGACGGCGAGACGCAGTTCATGAACGTCACCATGCCCCTGGCGTGGGAGCCGATCAGCGCTGAGCTGAGAATCGGCTCACCCACTGGTAGGCTGCTCGTCTCCTACGAGACTGCCCCGTCATGCCTCCCATGGTGGACGCCATCCACTCCGGACGGTGGTGCGACGCTGGAACTGGTCGACGTAGGCACCGGCGAACGCGCTGAGGACTATAAAGACAAGGAAGTGCAAGGCAAAGCAGTCCTAATCAGGGGCACAACGCGCCCCACTGGATTCGCCCATGCCGCTAACTTGGCAATGGAGCACGGCGCCGCTGGAATCATCACCGACTACCTCCTGTACCAGACAGCGCCATTCCGCACTCGCGAATCGCTTCCCGATCCGGTGCAACTCCTGCGAATGCCCTCCAACCTGCCAAGCGCCTGGGCCATAGTGGTCAACTACCATGCGGCGGAGCAACTGGCCTCCCTGGCAAATCAGGGTAGCGTCAACATCTGGGCGGACATCCAGGCCAAGACGTTCGAGGGAGAGGCCCAGAACCTGCTGGCGGACATCTCCGGCACTGACGAAGGCGGGCAGATCATCCAGTTCGTAGCCCACTCAACGGCGGGCACGAAACCCGGAGCCAACTGCGCATCCGGCCCCGCGCTGATGGCTGAAATGGGTCGCGTCATATCTGCCCTCATCTCCAGCGGACGCATCCCGCGCCCCAAGCGAACGATCCGCTTCCTCATCAACGTCGAGGGTCACGGCACCAAGCACTACATTCAGAACCACAGGGCGGAAGTCGAACGTACCATTGCCGCGATAGCCCTCGACAGCGTCGGACACGACCAGGAGAAGTGCAAGTCGGCCCTCCTCTTCTATCACTCTCCCGACTCCGTACCGACATTCATCAACGACTACTACGTGAGCCTGATGGAGTCGACGCCGAAGGAGACCCGATGGGTATTCAGCGAAGGCGACCGCATTCCATTCGTAAACTTCACCGACCTCCCCTACACCCCTTGGAGCGACAACCACTACTATCCCGCCTTTGGAGTGCCGTCGCCCCTCCTCATGTCCTGGCCTGACCTCTACTTCCACACCGACTACCTCACAGCAGACAACCTCGACCCAAAGGTCTTCCGCCGGTGCGGTATCACCACCGCTCTGGCGGCCCTGGAGCTGGCATATGCCGGGCCGTCCGAGGTCCAGTCCATAATGCGAGACGTGGGCAACCGCAGCCAGTTCCGGCTGGGACGCATAGCTCTGGAGAGCACAGATGACGCCCGGACACGTAAACGACTTCTAAAGTTTGCCCTGAGAGACATGCAGGCAGTGGAGTCCACAATGGTACTGACCAGTTCTGAAGAGCGGAGGCAGCTCCCGGAGCTGGAGTCCACAAGGGACGATGTCCAGGAGGAGATCGCAGACCGGCTGCAGCAGACGCTGGGCTGGCTGCAGGACGACAGCCCCGTTTCTGACGAATTCGCCCCCGGCAATGTGGTGCCCAGACGCCTGATAGAGCGTGATGCCCCCGGTCTGGCAGGCACCGGCTACTGGGACCTCGTTCGCATGGCCGAGGAGATGCACGCCAGGGATCCCAACATGAGATACGACTCGCTGCGCATCATCGGCGACGAGATCTGGAACTTCACCGATGGACACCGAACCGTAAACGACATCACCGACGCCGTGGCCGCCGAGTTCGACTTCGACCTCGACCCCCAGCACATCCTCAATCTCTTCCAGGGACTGGCCAATGAAGGATACGTTAGTCTGTCAGACCCCGGTGACTAACGAGTGAGCGTCTCGCCGCCAGGTTAGGGCATTGATTATGCTATTAGTTCGATCTACGTGGAGCCCAAACTGCGTCTACTTACCCAATGACGTGGCGAATCCGAGTTATCACGTAGCAGCGTAAGACCTTAAACAGGCTCACAACTGGATTGGCGAGGTTAAGTGTCTGGCCTTCTCGCTGCCAAGCGCCCAGTCCGTCTTGTAGAGGGCATCCCATGCAGAGAGCCATCCTTCTCGTTTTACCGCTCGTGGTGGTGCTCGCAACTGCCGGCTGCGGCGGCGGCGACAGTCCCGACTCATCCACGACGATGCCGACTCCGGGGACTCAGGAAACACCCTCACCAGGACCTGAGGCAACTTCCAGGACGGGTGGCCTGGTCATCCCGGACCCGGACGAGCTTGTTATCCCGACCATAAGCGAAAGCCATCTGGAAGCATCGCGGCGCTCCATCCACAGCGAGCCTTCGATAAGGGTCGAAGGCTCGTCAGTCATCTACATTGGTGAGACCAACACAGCGGGCTACGACAAGCTCACGCGGCTTGCGGAACAGGGCAGCATTACAGAACTCGCGATCACGTCGCCTGGCGGCACGGTGTTCTGGGGAATAAAGATCGGAGAACTTGTCTACGAAAACAGCTGGGACGTGCACGTACGTGGTCTGTGCTTCTCGTCCTGCGCCAACTACGTCTTCCCGGCGGGCAGAAACAAGGTCATCGAGGACGGCGGGATCGTTGGCTGGCACGGTTCTGCCCGCCAGGACTACTTCTTTGCTGAACGGAATGGAATCAGCGTCCGCAAGTTGATCGTCGACACTACTGCTGGCTCTCTCCTCCGTTCTGCTGCTCCAGATGAGGTCCAATTCCTTGACCAGGTAGGGTTCAATAGAATGGTCGCGAGATTCGTCGCCGAACAAGAGATGGTCATCGAACTGGAACGGGCCTTCTACGAAAGAATCGGGGTGGACGCCGATATCTCCGTCTATGGTCACTTTCCCAAGCGCTGGGCGGCCATTCAGGGTTCAGGTGGTTGGGCATTCACCCTCGAGGACATGGCGAAGTTCGGGCTGGACAACATCACCTACGAGGGCAGCGAAGCCTACCCTTCCGACAAGGCGCGGGCCTTGTACAGCCTCGTCCTGATCGAAGTCGACGATCGCTAGGCGACGCTTGGGAGCCGCCCCTCACCGCCCCTGCTTAATCATGTCTGCGACGCGCTCGCCTATCATCAGGACTGTGACGTTGATGTTGGCGCGGACGCACTCGGGCATGATAGAGGCGTCCACGACCCTCAGGCCGTCCGCTCCGTACACATTGCCGTACTGGTCGACTACGGCCATCGGGTCTGAGCTGGGCCCCATCTTGGCGGTACAGGAGATGTGGTGCCCGGTCCCCACGTTTCTCTTGATCCACAGGTCGAGCGCCTCGTCCGACTCGAGGTCTGAGTCCTCAGGGTAGACCCTCTCGTCGATCATGGCGGCCATCGAGGGGTGGTCCTCCAGGCTAACCACGAGGCGAACCCCGTCCCGGTACCTGCGCAGGTCCTCCTCGTGATCGAGGAGGTTGTAGTCGAGATAGGGCTGGTCCCTGTAGTCGTTCGAGCGCAGCCTTAGTTCGCCCTTGGAAATCGCCAAGTTCAGCCCGAGTCCTGCACCAAGGCCCACGAGGTCGCCATGCTGGCCGCCCATGCGTCGATTCCTCCCGGCACCGGCGCTCAGGTAGACGATCATGTCGGTCTTCAGCGCCGAGCCCTCGGCCGTGTACCTCACCACAAGCTGTCCGTTGGGCACGAAGCGCTGCAGTTCCACTTCCGGATTCGTGGCCCACAGTATGCTGATGAGGGGATGGTCCGCCAGGTTCTGGCCGACACCAGGAGAGTCGACGACGGTCGCAATTCCGTGCTCGCTGAGGTGGTCGCTCGGACCGACCCCGGACAGCATCAGTATCTGCGGCGACCCGATCGCGCCCGCGCTGAGGATGACCTCGTCGGCCTCGACCACGAATGTCTCGTCGTCGGAAACCGCCTCGACACCAGTAGCCCTCGGGCGTTCCCCGGTTGTGTCGAAGATTATCCTCTTGACCGTCACGTTGGCCCTGATGGTCAGGTTGAGCCGGTGACGTGAAAGGCCCAGGTACCCTATGGACGTGGACCAGCGGATGCCGTTCGGGTTGTTCAGAGGCGTCGGGCCCACCCCCGCGGTGCCGGGAGCGTTGTGGTCTTCGCAGTACGGGTGACCGTTGTCCCGCCAGGCCTCGAACCATGCCCGGTTGCCTTCCCGCCACTCTTCTTCTGGGAACCTGTGACAGATGATGGGCCCGCTTGAGCCATGAAAGTCTCCAGGGTCGTCCTGGTAGGTGGTGTCGGTCTCCACCTTGTTGAAGTACGGCACCAGCTTCTGGAAGCTCCACTCGTCGTTTCCCCACTCTGCCCAGTCGTCGTAGTCCTCGGGTATGCCTCGGAGGAAGATCTGCCCATTGATGGCGCTGGACCCACCGGTCACCTTGCCCCTGGGGATCTCGATCTCCGCCTCCTCGGTGCCCCTTGCCGTGAACTGCCAGTTGTGGTCGCTGTCCCAGATGGGCTTGGTCGACTTGTAGCCGTACTTGACCTCCTCGGGGAGGCTGTCGATGTCCGGGTAGTCTGGGCCCGCCTCCAGGAGCAGCACCGAGGTGTTGGGGTCCTCGGAAAGCCTTGTGGCGAGTATCGCCCCCGCCGAACCCGCGCCGATGACGATGTAGTCGTACTTCACTCCCTGCCTCCTGGGTATGACTCTAACGTGGCGCCCTCAACTGCTGCTGGGATAGTACGCACCGGAAGGAAGACCGTCAATCGCCGCAACCGTACTCTGGATAAGGGCCGGGGTCTCTCGATTGTCCCATGATGCCAGGAAGTTCGTTCGTGGTGAGTCGTTCGTCCAGCTCACGAGAGCCTTGTCGAACCATGAGCGGGCGGCCTTTCGACAAGGTCAGGGCGAACGGGGAACTGTCATAGTCACAGGTAATCGAAAGGCCCTGGTATACAGGCCGGGACCGTCTGCTTAGAAATCCCCGCTCAGGGTAGAATCAGTCAGAAGTCTTACCTTAGCTTAACGCTGACTTCCCAGCCTGGAAGGCCAATCACGAATTGGTGAGGCGTTAATCTCATTGCGCAGAAACATATACTGTGATTATGATAAATAGCCACAATAGATAAAGTAGCGCTGTCAGCAATCTGGTTGACGGCATCTGAAGCCTCACCAGAACCGAACAGGAAGAGATTAGGTCATGAACAACTTTCTTAACAGGTTTAGCTGGGCAGTCACGGTTCGCCCATGGGTCACGCTTCTTGTCCTCCTGCTGGTTACCGTTGCGCTTGCTTCCGGGGCAGCGTTGCGTGAGCCCCCGCCGGACGCAGCGGCGGCGCTTCCCGATGGGAGCCCCATTACCGACGCGATTGCTGAGATCGAAGAACGCTTCGGGGAGTCCGGCGAGGTCCGAGTCTCAACGATCCTCTTCCGTGGAGACGCGCTCACACCCCAGGGCCTCTCACAGATGGATGCCCTGCTCGACAGCATCGTGAGTGACCCTGCCGTGGCGGGGATACTGGCTCCTACCGACCCCGTCTTCGCACCGACGCTGATGATAGGCGCCATGCTCCAGGTGGACAGCTTCGAGTCGGTCAGCCAGTCGCAGATCGACGCCGCCCGCAGCGCGCCAGGACTGGGAGATGCGATCGGCCTGATGACCGGGACCGACACAGACGGCACTCCGGTCGCCATCGCCGGTGTCAGCCTGATAAACACCGGCGACTCACGGGTCGAAGACGCCGAGCGAAGGGTCGACGAGCTCGCGGTCGCCAGTGAAGGCCCACTTCGCGCAAGCAGCGTCTCCTTCGTGGTGATCGAGGACGAGTACAAGGAGTTCACCGAGACAGGCATGATGCCGCTGATTGGGCTGGCGTTCCTGCTGATCACGGCGCTGATCCTGCTCTTCATGCGCACGATATCTGACCTGCTGCTAACACTGGCAGGGCTCTTCATTTCGATCATCTGGATCATCGGCGCCGAGGGCTGGATGGGGCCAAGGGGGCTGGGGATCACCGGCCCTCCTAATTCGCTAACGTCGATGGTGCCGATAATCATCATCGGCCTCACGGTTGACTACGCGATCCAGGCCGTGTCGCACTACCGCGAGCAGCGAGTTGCCGGCGAGCCTGTAGTCGCGGCAGTTCGGGCTGGACTGCGAAACGTCACCATCCCCCTGGTACTGGCCGCGGTGACGACGATTGCGAGCCTGCTTGCGAGCCTGTTCTCACCGATCGGCATGGTGGGCGACTTCGGCATCATCTCGGGGCTGGGCATAGGACTGAGCCTCATCGTGATGCTGACGCTCCTCCCGGCCTGCCGGACGATCATCGACCGGCGTCGCGAGAGGCGCGGCACTCTGCCGCCGGCCCGTCCAATCTCGACCGCGCTTCCCGGCATCGAGAAGACGGCGGCGTTTCTGGGGAGGGCCGTCACGCGCAGGCCCGCTCCGTACATAATCGTCGTACTTGCCATAACGGTCGCTCTCGGGTTCGCGGCAACCGGCCTCAAGTCCGAATACAGCATCCGCGACCTCCTGCCCAGGGGTGGGAGTGTACTGGAAGACCTCACGACACTCGATGAAGCCGTCGGCGGCTCTACGGAAATGACCAGCGTGCTCGTCACGGGTGAGGCCACCGAGACTCGTACCCTTCTGAACGTCCAGGACCTGGAGTCCGCCTTCGAGAACGACGCAACGCGTCCGGGCGCTGCGGCGGGTCCGATTCTGGCGTCCTACGAGCTGCTCATACGCGACTGGACCCACGACAGCGGCGAACCAGGCGACAAGTACGACGCCGAGCTGGCGTCACTCTTCAAGCAGGCATCTGCAGACGTGCATCTCAACCGGGAGATGATGCAGCAAATCCTGGACAGGCTCGAGACGCTGGACCCCCTCTCGGCGCACCTCCTGGCAAACGACCCCGATGGCACTGACGCGATACTGATCCAGTTCCCCGCCTACACGGGCGATCCTGCGGCAACAAAGGAACTGCAACAGGACATCGAAAACCTCTGGTTCGGCGAAGACGACACCATCACGGCAACTTCGGACAGCATCATCTCGTTCGCTGTCACAGACGCAATCAGGGACCGGCAGACTGAGTCGATAGGCACGACCGTCGCGGTGGCCATCGGCGTGCTCGCCATCTTCTTCTGGGTGACGGTGCGCCAGCCTGCCCTGGCGCTAATCGCGGTGGGGCCGACCGTGCTCGTCCTGATCTCGGTGCTGGGCACGATGGCGCTGCTGGGTATCCCCTACACCATCGTCACGTCGATCATCACGGCGCTCTCAATCGGAATCGGTGTCGACTACACCATTCATGTGATTCACCGGTACCGCGAGGAGTACTCGCTTATTCGCGACCCTGAGACGGCGGCGGTGCGGACCCTCGCGACCACTGGCTCTGCGCTTCTGGGGTCTGCGCTGACCACCGCGCTGGGGATCGGGGTGATGATCCTGTCACCGCTGGCTGCGCTGCAGCAGTTCGGCATCACGGCTGCGATCACGATCTTCTACTCGCTAATCGTGTCCATACTGGTGGTGCCGCCGGCGCTGACCGTCTGGGGCGCGTACCAGAACATGAAGCTGCGCTCCATGGTCCAGCGGTGGGGAGACGAGCTCGACATCGAGATCGAGGCCGTCTACCGACGCCACGGCGAGACCCCGTAATCAGCGACAGTCCCGCCTCTGGACAACTCTGCATAACCCCCTCTCCCTTGACGGGAGAGGGTTGGGGTGAGGGTGAAAAGGCCTCGTTGCCAAAGCCAGGTTAATACACCCTCACCCCACTGGATTGCCGAGCAGCGAGCCACTTCGTGGGTTCCGGCCTTCGCCGGAATGACGAAATTATGCGACTGTTCCCTCTGCGGCCATGCCCTCCGTCCGTAACCCAGCTAGGCAGTCGCCGGGGCGCCGATCGGGGAGACTTCCTCAGGCTCCTCAGCGAGCCCGACCCGGGACTGGTACATCCCGATTCCTGTGACCAAGAGACATAGGGCCGCAACATTCAGGAGGACGTTGCTGATGATTAGGAAGGCCCACGGGTCAGGTCCCGACATGTACATCGCGACCAGGAAGTTGACCACACCCGCCGCTCCAGCCACGATGAGTCCATACGCAGCAATCTTGTACACGCTCAACGTGGGGAAGCGGCCGACAAGCCCAAGGCCTACCAGCGCAGAAGCTATCGGGAAGAGCGCGATGAACGCCACGAATACACCCATCATGTCGGTGTATACGGCCAGCGCGGCGTTATTGAATCCCATCTGAATTTCAGAACCATCAGCGGCATTCTCGGCCCGCTGCAGCAGGTGTGTCACGAAGTGACGCATACCCGTGGCCATCAGGATGATGCTCCACTCGATGATGGAGGCGACTGCTCCGAACTTGAGAAGCGTGCCGCCCAGTCCCCCTTGCCCGCTGGCAAGATGGAAGAGTCCCACGGCCCCGAATATCTGGAGCAGCATCGCCACGATTGTCAGATAGGACATCGTGTGGGTGAGAGCCGGAGCCTCGCCCATAGCGGCTGCCGCCACGCGAAAGTCGGTCTGATCCACGCGGTCTATTACCGGGCCCCCGGGAAACAGAAGGGCGCCCACTATTGCCAAGATGATTCCGGTCGAAAGTGCCAGGCCTCCGTATTTTGCGGTCACGATCCTTACCTCCTTCACAAGAAGTGCTGTACCTACACAAAACGTGCTCCGAATCCGGCGGGCGTCCGGCAGGGCTAGACCCACTCCAGCAGACCTACTGCACCAGCTTCAGCCCAAAACGTAACTTAATATACATTAAGTCAACAACGCATGATACTTTATGTATTGCCACTTTACAAAGGGTTAGAATGCCTATCTGGACTGATTTTTCCCGGGGAGAGCAGGTCCCGGTGATGACCGGCGCCTTTGCGACAGCAGGAGTTCGAACCCATGATCCACCAATCGGAAATCGAAATCTACCCCACTCCCCTCTTCCCGACGCTGTCCGTGACGGACGTGGCCGCGTCTCTGGAATGGTACACGAACAAGGTGGAATTCGTGTCCGCGTACAGCCTCCCCATGGGAGGCGATACTCGCTGACTTAGGATAGGATACCCTCAGGCTTTGTTGGAGGGTCCTATGTCCGAATTCGCCTTGACGGTTGGCGGCGTTGAGATAGTCGCCCTATCCGATATGAACTTCCCGTTCCCCATGCCGCTCCCTGAGCTGTTCTCGACAGTGCCTGCCGAGGCATGGGCGACCTACAGGGACCTCTACCCCGACACCTTCGACGGCGACCACATGCTGATCGAGATCGGCTGCTACCTCGTGCGCTCTCAGGGTCGGACCATCCTCATCGACACCGGCTACGGTGAAGGCCCAATCGAGTCCATCGGTGGGCGCATGGGCGAGCTGATGGACGACCTAGCCTCCAAGGGCATCAGCCCTGACGATGTCGACACCGTCTTCATCTCCCACCTTCACTCCGATCACGTAGGCTGGAACGTGGTCGAGCGCGACGGCAAGCTGCTTCCCGCCTTCCCCAACGCAAGATACATAGCACACCAGGCCGACCTCGACCACTTCCGCAGACCTGACATACAGGCGGCTTCAAGTGTTCAATTCATGGACAGGTGCGTGGAGTCTATCGTCGATCTCGGCCTCTTCGACACGCTCACCGAGGACACCGATCTCACCACTGAGGTTCGAGCGGTGCACACCCCCGGCCATACGCCGGGACACATGAGCGTCCTCGTCTCATCCCAGGGAGAACAAGCCCTGATACAAGGGGACGTGATAATACATCCAGCGCAGGTGACCGAGGACGACTGGAACTGCCACTTCGACTACGACTGGCCGCTGTCCACCCAGACCCGCAGGAAGGTGCTGGACGACGTGGAAGCCGGAAGCACTCCAGTCATATCCTGCCACTTCCCCGCCCCAGGATTCGGCACGGTCAGACGAAGCAAAGGCAGACGCTACTGGCAAGTCGGCGTCACCTTGTGACATCTCAAGTCCCCTCTCCCTTAGGGCTCACAGGGGTAGGTAAACGTGTGCAGACAGGTGTGAATACCAATCAATGGCCCCCTCTCCCTGAGGGAGAGGGCTGGGGTGAGGGTGAAAAGTCCGCCCACCATCAAACCTCGAGCCCGGACGACCAGAGGTGAGAGCATGACCACGGAAGCAATCCAACAAATCCTAGACAGCGTCAACCGCGACGAGATGCTCAACCTCGCCCAGGACCTCATCAGAATCCCCAGCTTCAAGACCGAGGAGAGCGACGTCGCCCGCTTTCTCAGCGACTACCTGGGCGAACGCGGCTACGAGGTGCAGCTCCAGGAGGTAGAACCCGGCCGCTTCCAGACCGTCGCCATCCTCAGGGGCACCGGCGGCGGCAAGTCCCTCATGCTCAACGGGCACATAGACATCGACCCGCTCGCCATGGGTTGGAAGCGCGACCCGTGGACGCCCAGCATCGAGGGCGACCTCATCTACGGCGCGGGCATACGCAACATGAAGGCCGGAGTCTCGTCCCTCGTGACGGCAGCCGAGGCCATACGCAACTCCGGCGTGTCGTTGAACGGCGACCTCGTGCTCGCCTGCGTCGTAGGTGAGCTGCAGGGCGGAGTCGGCACGACCTACCTCTGCCAGAACGGCCCTCTCACCGACATGGCCGTGGTGCCCGAGCCCTTCGGCGCGGACAACATTCTCACAGTCCACGCAGGCGTGGTCGAAATGGCGATACACGTCCTGGGCAACTCCCGGCACATCAGTCGCAAGGAGGAGGCCGTCGATGCCATCGCCAAGATGTGCAAGGCCGTGCCCGCCATCGACGGCGTCGAGTTCACCTACACGCCCCGCGAGGACCTGCCCGGACTGCCGCGCATCAACGTCGGCGCGATCATAGGCGGACGCGGACGCGACTACGACATGCGCGGCCCCAACTTCGTCTCCGACTTCTGCACCGTGATCGTCGACGTCCGCTTCATACCGGGCATGACATCGGAATCGGTCAAGGCGGACATCGAGCGCGTCCTCGACGCGATCAAGGCCGACGACCCCGATTTCAACTACGAGATCGAGATGCCGCCCGACCCCAAGTACCGCGTGTTCACGGTCGTCATGGAGCCGTTCGACCTGCCGAAGGACGAGTACATCGTTGACTGCGTCCTGCGCCAGTACCGCACGGTGACCGGACGCGAGCCCGACGGCCTCGGGACGGTGCTGCCCGGCTCGTACACCGGCGACGACACCTGCCACCTGTGGCGCGCCGGAGTCCCGTGCCTGCTGTACGGCCCCGGAGGCGGCTCCGAGTCCGAGACCATCCCGGACGAGTTCAGCCGCATCAGCGACATGGAGCAGGTGGCTAAGGTCCTAGCCCTCACCGCCCTCGATGTGTGCAACCTGCCCAAGTAAGGCGGGCACTCACCTGGTACCGGTCCAATCTGCATCTGACAAGTTTAAGGATCGTGTTAGTCTGTAGTGCAATCTAGCGATGAGCATATTGGACTTCCCTGCAAGGCTTGAGGAGCTCCATCTGAGTTGTCGGCCATCAAGCAGGGCTGTCGATGGAGTAGAGCACGACCCCTAGTTCAACACCCCGCAGGCGATGCGTCCTCCAGCTCCTCCGATAGGCTGGGAGTTGTGGTCATCGCGGTTCTCGTGGATCACGATGGCGGACCCGTCGTCGTCCTTCAGCAGGTCTGGATCCACGAGGGTCGTGAAAAGTTCGGCCTGCACGGCACCATCGGCGGCGGCGTAGATATTGGGTAGGTCCCCGTTGTCCGGGCCGTCGGGGTTGAGCAGTCCGTGCTGGCGGTTGTCCACGTTGATGTGCCCGCCTGACGCCTTGAAATCGGGCATACACGTCCCGACCGAGTGGATGTGAATACCGTGCGGGCCGGGTTCGAGGCCTTCCACCATGACGGTCACTAGGAATCCACCCGAGCCTTGCTGCATGACAACAGTGCCTATGGGGTCGCCCTCCACGTTTCGCATCTCGGCAGTGTAACGCGCATCGCCCCAATTGTTGCCGTCGTTGCTGCACGCCGCGGCCACGAGCATCAGCGCAACTGCCACTGTCAATGCGAAACCGAGGTTCCCGATCCTCGTCTGCATTACGACTACACCTCCGACAAGCGTGACCGTCATAGTACAACAGGGAGCACCGACGAGAAAGCGCGGGCGTGCGGCCCTTCAAGCGCATCCTCCTCGCCAGGATGCACTACAGGCTAACCTGATTCTTACACTTGTCAAAAGCGCATTGCACCGGCCCTAATCCAACGGCCGCACGCCCTCGAAGTACCTCCTGGGGTTCTCGATCATCATCCGGTCGATGACCGATTGCTCGATCCCGGACTCCATCAGTCTCGGAATTATGGCGCGGCTGATCCAGAGGTAGCCGTCCGGGTTCCCCTCCCTGCCGGGCATCCCGGACGAGCCGATGCGGGACAGCACGATGTTCCAATCGTGCGACAGCATCATGTTGGCGTCCAGGCCCTCGTCCAGCCGCTCCTTCAGGTAGTCGGTCCTCCCCTGCCATGAGGGCAGCTCCGGTCGTCCGAACGGGTTATTGATGTCCCAGCCCAGCCAGACTCCCATCCGAGCCAGCTCCCGGTGATAGTCAGGGTCGAGGGTGTTGCTGAGGTGCCCGATATACACGTTCTGAGGTTCGACGCCTTCCTCGGTGAGGATTCTCATCTGCTCCAGACCAATCGTTGAGTCGGCTGGGGTGTGGGTGGTAATGGGGATGCCGGTACGCAGGTGCGTCCTCGCCGAGGCGCGCAGCATCAGCTCCTCGTTCTCGGTGATCGGGTCGCTGGTGGCCACCTTGATGATGCCGGCCCTGATGTCCGTGCCATCGATACCCACCTCGACTTCACGCACCCAGAGGTCCGCGATGAAGTCCTTGTCCCTGCCCCAGAAGCTGCGCGGAATGTCCAGCCAGCAGCCGGTGCAGCAGATGAACTGCACGCCTGTCTTCTCCGAGACCTCCTTCATAAGAACGACGTCCCGACCCAGGTCCAGCGGTGAGACCTCCACTACGGTGTCGACCCCGCCCTCCTTCGCCTCGTTGAACGACTCCAGGGCCATGTCCAGAGCCTGGTCGCGGAATTCAAGCTCGGGATACGTCTCCCGGATGCCCGCAGACGAGTCGATCAGGTGCTCATGGGGAAGGGTGAACCCCAGGTCAGCCGTATCAAGTGGCCCAAGCACCGAGTTAATGGTCGCCATTCCACACCTCCAGTCGCTCCATGCATACCCATAGTGGGCTGTCTCCTGTCGGATGCTGCACCAGTCTGGTCGGATACATACGTAGGGGCGTCCCTTGTGGGCGCCCTGAGCATGATGACCAGCACGGGCAACCACAAGGGATTGCCCCTACATTGGGCCTCTGACTAAATTGACGCAGTCTCCTCCACTCGGATTGTACTAGTGTTGGCTCCGGTCTGCGGTGTTAGAATCGGCTCAGTCCAGCACTATCCAATCAGCAGACGACACTAGATGCACCGAGGTGGACCATGAGACTCGAAGGAAAAGTTGCGATCATCACCGGAGGCGCGAACGGCATGGGCGCCGAGGAGTGCAGGATCTTCGCCCGCGAGGGCGCCAAGGTCGTCATCGCCGACGTCATGGAGGAAGAGGGCCGTCAGGTCGAGGCTGAAATAGCTGAGTCCGGCGGCGACGCCGTCTTCATGAAGCTGGACGTCACCAGCGAGTCCGACTGGGCGGACGCCGTAGAAGCAGCGGTGTCCCGCTACGGCAAGGTGGATGTCCTGGTGAACAACGCTGGCATCAGCGGCACCCACATCCCCGACACTATGAGCGTCGAAGGCTGGGACACCCTCATGGACATCAACGCCAAGGGCGTGTTCCTTGGTATGAAGAGCGTGATACCGGAGATGCAGAAGGTGGGTGGCGGCTCCATCGTGAACATCTCGTCCATCAGCGGCATCGTGGGGCAGAAAGTCATCCACATGGGATACAACGCGTCCAAGGGAGCGGTGCGCATCGTGACGAAGTCCGCGGCGGTGCAGTACGCGCAGGACGGGATCAGGGTGAACTCCGTGCATCCGGGCATAATGCCGCCGATGCTCTCGTCCAGTGCAGCGAGTGACCCTGAGATACGCGGCACCATGGTGGAAGCGGTGCCGATGCGCCGTCTGGGCCGCATTGAGGAGGTCGGCAACGCTGTGCTGTTCCTCGCGTCTGACGAAGCGTCCTACATAACCGGGGCCGAGCTCGTGGTCGACGGGGGATTCACGGCGGCCTAAGTCCGGCGGATCCGCGAACCGGGCCGGGGCAGAAGTCCCTAAAGCAGCTCCCGCCTGAAGGACTCCACCCATCGCCGCTGGTGGTGCGGCAGCCCGTTGATGCGGACGTCCAGGTCAATCGAGACGTGGATGGCGTCCTCGGTGCTTCGCACATTCGCCGACGTGTCGACATTAATCACGCCGTCCGTTCGAGTGATCGTCCTGAGGTGCTGGCCTATCGCCGTGGTGTCTGCCGGATCCCGGTTGTTCGCCCACACCTCCAGCCTGGACTCCATCTTAACGGTCATGTCCGCGCTGGCCCTGCTCTCGTCCACCTGGTGGAGCCGGAGACCCGTCCGGTCGCGCAACATGTCGTGAGCAATCTCCCAGGGGACCACCTGTGGAGACGACTCCGGGTACCTGCGCGGTGCGGCGGAGGGCTCGTACTCCATCTCATCCGGAGGCAGTTCTCCGTCAGCTGCATCCCGGGTGGGCACGACGGGCAGATCCAGGTACGACTCGCGTCCTCTGTCCCGGTAAACACGGTTGATGCCCCTGTACGGAGTCGGCCACAGGTTCGGGAAGTCCGCGCTGCTGATCGAAAGCCGTACCCTGTGCCCCCTCTCGAACCTCCAGGCCGTGGCGTCCAGGTCCACGTGAAGCTCGTACACTTCGTCCGGCTCCATAGGCTCCGGGTCTGCAAGCGAGTCGCGCCGGGTACCGTTCAGCACTCCGATCGACACCTGCGCGCTGGTGCCGTCAGGAGCGACGTCCGACAGCCGCGCAACGAACGCCATCACGGGCACGGTGGTGCTGACGTTGATCACGGCTTTCCCCATGCCGATGATCTCCAACGGCTCGTCGAGCGGTTCCGACGTGTAGTTGACCGAGTGGATCTCGTCCACCCGCTGATCGCTGGGCAGACCAAACGGGACACCCGCACTCCACAGACCGCTCGCGATACCCACCGAAGGCCTGTACTCGTACTCATCGCAGTCTGCATCCGAGCCGTCCGACGCTAGATCGCTGCCAAGAGCGAGCCTCTGCGTCCGACCTCCGGGGATGGGGAACTCCGGCTCTGTCCGCCAGTACCCGGACGTGTGCGTGCGATAGGCGTCCGGCACATCGAACGTCTGGACGTACACGTTGATGTCCGGCTCGTCCATGATTCCGTTGTCGATTCCCTTGAGCCAGTAGTCGCACCAGCGCACGGTGAGATGCTCGCGGGCCAGCGACGGCCCGGGCGTCTCGCAGTCAGGACCGGAGTGGTTCCACGGCCCGATGACAACTTTGGCAGGTGCCATCATGTGCTGCGACGTCCGTAGCGGCGCGTTGCAGTAGCCGTCGCGCCACCCTCCGATGAGCAACGCTGACGCCTCGATCTCCTGGTACCGGTCTCGAATGCTCCCGGCGCGCCAGTACTCGCCGTCCGTCTGGTTGGCAAGCCATGTGAGCAGGTAGGGTCTGTTCTGATCGAGGTGCTCCTCCCAGGTCTCGGCCCAGCGGTCGCCGCTGTACTCGGGATAGGGCGGCATGGCGTTCATGCCCACCATGGAGCACCCGTACGAGCCAATGTCGTAGTAGCAGCGCCACGCGCCACCGCGATAGTGGCAGTCGTCCGTGTACCTGTCGTCGGTGTAGTTCCACGGGATGATCGTCACAAGATGGGGAGGCGTCAGCGCGGCGACCTGCACGCTTGTGAACCCGCCATAAGAGCCGCCCGTCATGGCGACCTTGCCATCGCACCACTCCTGCCCGGCGATCCACTCGACGACATCGTAGCCGTCTCGCTGCTCCACGGGACGGTACTCGTCGTCGTTCGAGCCCTCACTGGAACCGGTGCCCCGGCAGTCGACACGAGCGCCGACGTATCCGTGCTGCGCCCAGTGGTGCTGCATCCCCGTCAGCGGCTCCTCGTCGTCCTTCCGATAAGGAATGTAAGTGAGGATCACCGGCCACGGTCCCTCTCCGGCCGGCACGTGGATGTCCATCGCAAGCCTCGTGCCGTCCCGAGTGGGCGCCATGATGTTCTTCACGAAGCTGATGTCCTCAGGACTGACAGCCATGGGCCGGACGCCCGAGTAATTCTCGTCTGACACAGTTACGTCTCCTGTCTGTGGCTGAAGCGCCTGCTAGAGTATTGGCCCCATGTGCAGATAACAACCCCGTGGCTACCTGTGGCTGTGAATCAGTCGTACTGTCAGGGTTACTTGTGATATCCCCGGAGGGAGTGCTATTGTCCCTAGCGGTCGCAGGCCAGCAAGCGACTGGAAGGCCAATGACAGAACCAGACCAGAGTACAGCCCCAGCCGTCAACGCAGACCCCGCCCCAACACTTTGGGAGCGATGGAGGCTTCCGGGACTCGTCGCCTTCGCCATAGTGGGAGTGGCCTTACTACTCTATACCGCCCTTGGATCGATTCTGCCTCTGATAATCAGCCTCATCCTGGCAGAGCTTCTGTTTCCAGTCGTCGCCTACATAGAGACGCACCTGCCCGGCTACCGGCGCTATCCCACTGCAGCAAGACTCGTCGCCATAGCGGTCGTCTACCTGGCCTTCTTCGCACTCCTGGCGTTCTTCATCTACATCACCTTCCAGCCAATAGTCGAAGAGGTCCAGAAGTTTATAGCGGATGCACCTCGCCTGTTCGAGAACGCAAAGGCCACTTTCGAGCGCTGGTCTGAGGAGTTCAACCAGCGGGTACCACCGGATGTACAGACCCAGGTGGAAGAGTGGCTCAAGTCGGCAAGCGGCATGGTTGGTGGCGCCGCCCTTGGCATTTTGAACGCGACGATCAGCAAGGTCACCAGCACGATCTCCCTTGTACTTGGACTTGTGGTAGTGCCATTCCTGCTGTTCTACATGCTCAAGGACAAGGAGGCCCTCTCCAGCGGCATGTACTCTGCGCTGCCCGAAGGAGTTGCCAGGCACACGAGAAACGCGCTCGGGCTCGCTCACGAAGTTATCGGCTCTTACGTGCGAGCACAGCTCATCAGCGCCTCCATCGTCGGTGGAGGCGTATTTATAGGGCTGTTCCTCCTGGACGTCGACTTCGCAATCACACTCGGCCTAATTGCCGGTGCGCTGGGCCTCATTCCCATCATAGGAGCGATCATTGGGGCCATTCCGGGAATTCTCGTCGTGCTGGCGACCGACCCAGGCAAGCTGCCTTGGGTGGTGCTCGTGTACCTGGTCGTCCAGTTCATCGAGAGCAACATAATCTCGCCCCGAATTCAGGGCAGGGCCCTGAGGCTCCATCCCATCGTCATAATGACGACCCTGGTTGTGGCTAGCGACATCTTCGGCCTGTGGGGAGTGCTGATAGGAGTGCCCATGGTGGCGATAGCGCGCGACGTGTTCATCTACTTCTACAGGGAGTGGAGCGGCGCGAACACCGCAGCAAGCAGCGAGGAGACCGCCGTCGAAATCGAAGCAGCCGAATTTGACGAGGCCGAGAGCAGCTGACCCCCTCTCACCTCACAAGGGTATGTAAACTGCCAATTCGTTCGTCCTGAGCTTGTCGAAGGACGCCCTCGTCTCTAGACGATCACCCGCGACTTGAACGTCATCTGCGTGAACGAGTTCTTGTAAGGCGACTCCCCCAGCCTGGTAACGATCCCCTTGCCCAACTTGAACCTGTACCTGTTCGTGATCGGGTCCGGGACTCGATGGACGAGGCTGTTGGCCGCCGCGCCAGGCCACCGAGGATGCAGGAAGTTGGCGAACACGACCCCGGGACGGACCGCGTCGGTCACCAGCGCGACGGCGGTCATTTCACCACTCCCGCGCTTGATGTGCCCGTTGGCATCGAGGTTCTTGAACAGGAAGTCGTCCCCTCCGACAAACGCGAAGCCGCCTGTCTGCACCAGGATGTCGTCGGACGCGATCCTGACCTCGTCGCCGCTCTCGACTCCCCTGGCCGCCGCGTCGTCGGGATGTATCTCTATGAAGTGCTCCGGCCAGCGCGCGTGGATGTACGGCTTGCGGACGTCGTCGAACGCCGACTGCCACAGCTCGTTGATCCGCCCGTTTGTGACCCACAGCTCGTCGCCCGTCGGCGTGATGCGCTCGTAGAAATCGCTGAACCACTCCCAGGGCGACTTGTTCAGCACGGCCTTACCCGAATGTGAGTGGAAGTGCGTCAGCCACTTGGGATGGACCGTGACCCCTTCGGGAGGTCCAAGCTCGAGCGTAGAGTCATGAAGCCGCTGCGTCCCCACCAGTTCGTTGTTGACCATCCTGATGGGCGTCTGGAGTCCGGTGGTCCCAAGCTCGCGGAGCTTTTCGTGACCCGCCTTGCCCTCCTGCTTCGCCTTGACCACCAGCGGCTGGTAGTTCAACATGCCGTTCCGGCTGAACCGGGCGGCCTCCTCGAATACGTCGTTCGAGTCCCGCCAGTCGTAGCCTTCGAAACCCATCCTCTGGGCAAACCCGGCGATTATCTTCCAGTCAGGCATCGACTCTCCGGGCGGGTCGTAGAACTTGGAGTAGAGTCGCAGCCTGCGCTCTCCATTGCAGCGCGAGAAGTTCTCTTCGCCCCAGGTCGCAGCAGGCAGTACGATGTCGGCGATTACGTCGCCGATCGGGCTCCTCAGGTATATGTCCTGGTCGACTACGACCATTCCCCCGCTGTCGGCGCGCTGGATCAACGCTTCGGATGCCTCCTCGACGTCGGTGCTCGTCACCTGGTGTGGACTGCTGCGGGTGAGCTCGATGAACCTGTCGGCGAACGCGTTTGACGCCGCCATCGCCTGCGTCCATGTAGTCCCGATGACCCATGCAAATCGCAGGTTGCCGCTCTCCACCCACCTGTCGAGGTCTATCGCCTGCCGCCTGCGACCGGGGAGCCTGTTGGGAGAATCGCTGCGCGGGTATGAGGCAGCGCCCATCCATCCCCGCTGGTGTCCGCCTAGACGTGAGATCATCCGGCCGGGACGGTTTCCCGCGCCGCAGAGCAGGCCGAGCGCGGCGTACGAGGCCGTGTTGAGGTAGTTGTTCGACCAGTAGTTGCCCTTTTCGAACCCGAACGATGTCTTCGGCCTGACGCCATCGACAGGCTTGGCGATCATCTCAGCGGCCTGCTGGATGAGTTCGGCGGGCACTCCGGTGATCTCTGCAGCCCTGTCCAGCTCAGCATGAGGCTGTTCGAACAGCCAGTCGCGGTATCCATCGAAGTCGGTGCCGAGCCGGCCCCACGTCGTCCGCCACTGCCACGGCGTGTTTCGGGTGCCTCGACCCATACCAGCGTCGATCTCCCAACTGTTCGCGATCCACTCCTCGATGAACTCGGTATCTTCCCAGCCGTTCTCCAGGATGATGCGCGCCAGCGCAAGATGCAGCACCGTGTCGGAGCCCGGGATCACGGGCAGCCACACGCCGCCCTTCGTCTCGGCCCACGCCACACCGGCAGTCTTGCGGGGCAGCGTAAAGATCAGCTTCTTGTCCAGGTTGCCGGTCATCATCCACTCGGTGAACAGCACCGTCTTGGTCTCGAACGGGTCTGTGCCGCTGATGAAGATAACGTCGGCCTCCGACCAGTCCTCAAACGACGCGCTGAACGGTATGACACCGCTGTCGTCGAGACCGGCCGTGTCGTTGCCCGGCCCCGGCTTGTCATGTGGCGAATATGCCGGTGTGACTATCGACCTGAACGCGAGCTTGGAAATGGCGTAAGTGTTTTCGAAATACTCGTAGGAGTAGGTCTTCATGCCCCAGGCCGCCTCACCGTGGTTGGCGAGGACGTGCCTGGACACGCGGGTCATGATTTCGAACGCGTCGTCCCAGGATATGGGAGTCAGTTCGTCATTGACCCTGAGCAGCGGAGTCTTGAGCCTGTCGCGCGTCGGCGTGTCGGGGTTGTAGGCCTTGAGGGCCAGCGTACCGCCCCGAATGCTGTGATTACCCCTGCGGTTGACGACGTCCGCGTGCGGGTCGGGCTGCACCACGACGTGATGAGGCTGGCCGTTGACGCTGACGATGTTGTGCTGGTTCGGACTCACCCAGCCTTCGAAAGCATTGGCGGGTAGGTCTATGCCAAGCGCGTTTTCGGTCGCCCTTGGGCCTCCCTCGGTCCCCTCCGGCCACGTGTAGACCCGGTAGCCGCATCCCACGATGCAGTAGTCGCAGGCCGTGGTGACCATATTGGCATCCGGCGGCGGCAGCGGAACGCTGTCCATCGGCACGTACTGGTCTTTGACGTCTGCCATTACTTGACCTCTTTCGGAAAACCCGGCTAGACCGGCTGGACCTCGTTGTCGCCAAAGCCGTAGATGAGGGCCATCACGCCAGTCGCGTAGATTTCGTCTCCCCGGGCCTCCAGAGTTATCTGCGGAAGTCCCTGTGTGGCATGACCGGAAACGATCATTCCGTGGCGGGTCAGATCGTAGGTGCTGAGGTGAGACGGGCACGGCCCCATGACCTGGTGTTCAGACTTGAAGCTCCCGAGCAGGGAGATCCCCATGTGGGGGCAGATGGTGTTGAAGGCGACAACGTCCTGGTCGGGGCCAATGCCCCCTCCGGCCGGCGTGCCCAGCTTGACCAGGTAGCTGTCGCAGTTGCCGTGGTCCCACGGGTACCTGAACTGGACGGGTTCGCCGATACGCAGCTCGCTGAGCCTACCGACCATCATTCCGTCGTACGCCGCAACCTGGGCTTGGAATAGCTGTCCAGGGACGACGGTAGCAAGTGTGATGGTACCCACCGCCGCCGCGCCCATGAACAGGAACTGGCGACGAGTCACGCAGTGTTCCAGCACCTTCGGAAGTCCCTGCGGGGTAGCCCTGGTGTTCAAGGATCGGTCCATAGCGCCCTCTTCTCGCTCAGTCACGGACTCATCACGGCGTACTCAGGCATGTCAGGAGGCTGGATGATGATAGGGTCCCCGGTGATGCTGTCCAGAAATGCCACAACGTCGGAAATTTCATCCGGGGTCAACCCGAGTGGACGGATCAGCGGGTCCAGGTTCGGGTCCTGGCCTCCGCCGTCGTTGTAGAACTCCACGACCTCGGTCAGCGTCTCCAACACGCCGTTGTGCATGTAGGGCCCTGTCTGGCCGACCTCTCGCAGCGGCGGTGTCCTGAACTTACCCTTGTCGCTATCCTGCTTCGTCGTGTAGTAGAGCCCCAGGTCCCTGTCCGCACTGCGATACACTTCCTCGGAGACTCCCCTGGCGCGGTGCTGGTAACGGAGCGTTATCTGCCGCATCGGGTCGGACTCGAAGGCGGGATTCTTGGGAACGCCGGTATTGTGGTAGCTCTGGTCTGTGAACAGCGTGCCTCCGTGGCACACGATGCAGCGGGCCTTGCCGACGAACAGCTCAGCCCCGCGCAGCGCGGCGTCGGACATCGCATCCTGGTTGCCCCTCAGGTAGTTGTCGAACGGGACGTTACGCGAGTTGACCGTCGCCTGGAACGCCGCGAGCGAGCGCAGCGCATCGTCGAACCTCGGCGACTCGGTCCCGAAAACATCCCGGAATCTCTCTACGTATTCGGGAATCTGCCTCAGCGTCTCCTCCGCCATGATCGGGTCGAGGTTCCCGGCGATGTTTCCAGTCCATGCCGACTTCGCCTGAGCCTCCAGGCTCGTCCTCTCACCGCCCCAGAAAAGCTTTGCCTGGTATCCGGTGTTGATGATGGTCTGTGAATTCCGCCAGTGCAGCGTTCCCGGATAGCCGAGCGAGAGAGCGTTGCCGTCTCCCCAGCCGGCGTTCGGGGCGTGGCAGGTGGCGCATGAGACGAAGCCGTTGCCGGAAAGCCGACGATCGAAGAACAGGATCTTCCCCAGCTCGGCCTTCGCAGAGGTCATCGGGTTGTCGTCAGGCATCGTGACCGGAGGCAGTATGCCTAGCCCCCGACTCCTGAGGTCGGCTGCCGATGGCCCTATTCGCGGCTCTCGAGTCGGCGTCGGCTCAGGCGGCGGTGGAGTAGCACGCACGTATGGGGTCGGAGTCGGTTCCTGGTCCAGCGCGAAAATGAAGACCGCCACGATCACGACGACCATGAATGCAAGCCACCCGCCAAACAGGACGTACTGTATTGTGCGCGGGTCCATCAGTTGACCCCCAGTGTACGCAGTTCGTACTCGGGCAACTCTGGAGCGTCCTCGACTTCTGCCGGGCTGGACAGGCTTTCGAGGAACGCCACGAGGTCGGCAACCTCCGAGTCGGTCAGACCCAGCGGCCTGAGGGCAGCGTCCCTGTTCGGCGAGTCGCCTCCGCCGGAGTTGTAAAACTCCACTACCTGTTCGAGAGACTCGAATACCCCTCCGTGCATGTAGGGAGCCGTACTCGCAACCTCGAGCAGCGACGGTGTGCGGAACTTACCCCTGTCGGCCTGATCGGCGGTCAGCGCGTACAAACCCGGATCGTCACGCATCGTCACGTACTCTCCCACGCCGAACATTCGGAAATACCGTCTGAACGTGATGTGACGCTGAGGATCCTCGAAAATCTGGGCGTTGTCCGGGACGCCGAGGTTGTGGAACTGCCCGTCGGACAGAAGGTCGCCGCTGTGACACTGAACGCAGCCGGCCTTCCCCTCGAAGAGTTCCATGCCCCGTCTGGCTTGCATGCTCAATGCACCGGTGTCGCCAGCCTGATAGGCCACGTACGGATTGTCCGGTGACGACTCAAGCGTCTCTATGTAGGCAACGACTGCGTTCAGTACCTTGCCATACGAGACCTCTGAGCCGAAGTGCTGCTTGAATCCCTCTTCGTATTCGGGCACCTGGCGCATGCGTTCGACCAGCAGTCTCCCGTCGATACTCATGAAGTGGGCCTCTGCAATGTGATCGCGAACGACAGAGGCAAGGTCTCCCTGCGCGAACCGGCCGTCCCAGTCGTAGAACGGCATTTTGCTCGCATTGAGCAGCGTCGGGGTGTTTCGGAAGTACGGGTTCCCCCTGCTGTACCCGGCGGATAGCGCCTTCCCGTCGATGTACGCGTTGTTGGGGTCGTGGCAAGTAGCGCAGGACGTTGACGCGTCCCCGGAGAGCCGTCCGTCATAGAAGAGAAGACGGCCCAGCTCAACCTGCGTGGCCGGTACCTGCAACCCGGCCGCCGCCTCGACACCTGCTACTGTCGACTTCGCCGCATCGGCTGTCGGCCCGGACGCGAGGTGATCCGCAGCCAGGCTCACACCCACCGCGACGACAGCAATAGTGGCAATCGCGGCAGCGGCTCTTTTCATGCTCGCAGACAGATTGGTCAGAATCCCCACTCCCTTGACGTCAGATGACGCAATATTCCGACTCAGGGACATACTAGGACAGGAAACTGGACAATCAAATGCCACTGTTGTGCCAGATTTTCAGGTGCCCAGAAGCCCTCCATTAACTTGACTAAATCAGGTGGACTGGGGAGTGTATTGGGCGGAGCAGGCACGCCAACCGATGCACCCGTGTGAACTGTCAGTGCTGTCGCAATCGCCCTCCGCGAATCGGCGCAATTGGCAGCCTTGAACGTCAGTCGAGCCGCAGGATACCCAGACGTAAGGCATTAACCACAGCTTCGAGTCTCGTCGCCGCCCCGAGCTTGCCCCGAAAGTTTCGTATGTGATTTCTCACGGTGTGAGGGCTGATGTGCAGCTCCGCCGAGATCTCTGACACCTGAGTACCCAAGGCGACCAGTCGCAGTATCTGCAGCTCCCGGGACGTTAGCGATGGTGTGTCGGATGGGGCTGAGTCAGCATACGTCCTGTCCGACACAATGTCGTAGCCGCTTTGGGTCAACTCATGCCTTACCGATTCGGCAGCCTGGTCCAGTCCCCCAGCCTCTGGCTCGTCAACGAACAGGTGGACGAGCAGCGGCGGGTCATTCTGGCCTCCGCCGATAACCATCGGAGTCAGCGAGACCGACTTTCGTGCGCCCGAGGAGCAGAGCATCTGCAACCTGTTCGTTCCAGGTATCTGGCCTGCCTGCAGGCAGAGGATAGATGGGCATCCAGCCTGGCACTCCGGAGTCAGGCTCCCCTCAGTAGTGCCGACCAGCACCTCGTAACAGCGGCGCCCGAGTACCTGATTGGCCGAATACCCAAGTATATGTTGAGCGGTCTCATTCCAGAACACAATGGTCTGCTCCACATTGACCGCGTATGCGCCAATGCTCGCAGTTGAAAGAGTATCGAAAATGGATTCAGGGAACACCGTGCGCTGCCTCACGGATCATAACTGGATAGATGGACTTACGAAGTGCTGCACACCTCTGTCGCAATTGTACTTCTTTTCTGGCCCAAGCTCCTCAGTGTCTGTGCACGAGCGTGGGTTCATATTGGGAAGACGAACATTAATAAATACACCGGGGGATACACACTTTCACTGGCAGAAATGTCGAATTTAGACACACTAATCAGCCACGCCTATCGGGAATGGTCCTACCAGCGGCGAAAACCGCTGGAGTACGAATGGGATTGCCACGACATCCATATATACATAAGTCGTGATTATCTCATTGATAACCGTGCGTAAACGTAAATCAATCGAAAGCTAGCTGAATTACAAGAAAATTCCAACCAGATTACTTATTCAACACCTTGCCAACATCAATGCAAGGTTATCTATAATCTTAGGCGGCCTGGCTGCCGTCGCTGAGTATCTCCTCCCGACGCGCCTCCAGGTCGCTGCATGCAGAGGCGTGTGGAACGCGGGGGGATGCCCGATTCGTTGGGTTGCGTTCCATCCGCACAGACCTTCGGGTCAGCGCAATCGCGGTTCTCGCCGACCACGATTGCGCATATGTACAGAGCCAATCGCCCTGGTGCAGGCGCGTGCACTGAAAGACTGCGGCGGAAGCCCCTGTTTACCCGGTCGCCGCTGTCCGCTTCAGCACACGTCGCGCCAAGGTCGATGCCAGTCAACTGCCAAGGGGAGTAATGTAAATGGCGATCTCGTCGGCAACTGCAACCGACACCAAACCACAAGTTAGACATAATCTATGCCCGCGCTGCGACGCATCCCTGGTTTCCAACTACTACGAGCCTCAGTGTCTCCAGTGCGGATTCGTCGATTACAGCTATTCGCCGCCAACCCAGATCGGCAAGAAGAACCTGCTGAGTTCCAGCACCCGCTACGTCTTCAGGTACATAGGCGACTTTCCGAAATTTGCCGAGACGCTTGCCCACGTTCAGGTGCGCCGGCTACGCAACCGCATCGTGTTCGGCGTGACGTGCCCGTTCTGCGAAGACGACGTGGACATGGAACAGACCTCGCTGAGCGGCAGGCGCAAGCAGATCCGCGAGGAGAGGTACCGGTGTGAGTCCGGTCACCGCGTGTCGCTGATACCGCGCAAGGACGGCAGCATGGGATGGAAGTAGCAACCTAGACTCAGATCATTGGAACGAGACACAGGCGTCGGTAACGACCCTGGGGCACGGACTCCTGGTTGAACCGGCGCTTGTACTCGTCAGAGATCTCGCCCATCAGCGCCACACTGTCGCCTCCCGGCGGCGCAAGGATTACAAGCACCCTCGAAGCGCTCCTTCGGGACCAGTCCGTCAGCTCACTCCACGAGCGGTGATCTGCCGGCCGTTCAGGTGCTGAAGTGGACGGCTGTTCGTCCCACCTCCCGTCAGTGCGGCAAGCTGTGTCACCTGTTCCGCAGAGACCTCGAGCGCTTCCGCCATAACGTGCCAGCGCACTCCTTCAGTGTAAGGAGGCGTGGTCAGAGAGCCGATGTAGGAGTAGTAGCTCCGACCCTCAGGCAGGAAACTGGCTGCGCCGATCCCTGAGGCCGGACTGATCGCTCCGTCTTCTGCGGGAGCGGCGTCTATGACCGCCTGGATGGCGGAGTTGGCCTCGCCCTGCCGGAACAGCACACCTACCACGGCAATTCGACCTGTCTCGTCCCTGTGGACCAGGTGCATCTCGAGGGCGAAACGCTCGCCTTCAATCGTGTGCTCGCTGGGATTGTGGGAGTGGGCCTCGGCAACCTGGTACGAGCGCCCATCCAGAACGATACCGCCGCCGTCTTCATAGTTGACCTTGATGAACTCACCCGTGTTGGCAAGGTGGTCGGCCTGTCCACTGTACTCGAAAGACAGTGTTACCTCTCCGCCGGAGACGTATCCAGTGATGTCGACAGGTGACTGCTGCTCCATTTTTCCTTTCCCTATGACTATGGACCCATAAACTGAGAGAGTCTCCTATATCTGAGACTAATACTTACATTAGCTCAAGATTTGGTCAATAGTTATGTGAGGGATCAAATCAGGAGCCTTCGACCCGCCTCCCTGATGCGCTGTCGCCTCTGCTGAACGTCCGGCAGCATCTTCTCTACCAGGCTCCAGAAGTCGGGGGAGTGGTTGCGGTGAGTCAGGTGGGCAAGCTCGTGTACGACCACTAACTCAATCAGAGACGGCTCCAGCATCATGACCCGCCAGCTGAAGCGGAGCGTGCCATCGTAGGCGCAGCTGCCCCAGCGCCGTTTCTGGTCACCGATTAGTATATGCGACCTGTTGCCCTTCCCCAGCCTGTCCCACCAGCTATCGACACCCGCGGCAAGTCGTTCCCTCGCCTGCTCCTTGTACCACTCGACAATCGCCCCGCGAGTCCCGACGCAGCGGGCGTCGCCGTCCAGGTCCTGTGGGGTAGATACCAGGAACCTCCAGTTGTCGAACTTCACGCTGGGCGCGCGAACGTCTGTGGGCTTCACGACGAGGGTGACGTCGCGGCCCATGTAGGGAAGAGTCTCGCCACTGACGAAGCGCGGCGTTTGCGCCTCACGAACTCGCTGTTCGGCCAACTTCTCGATAATCCAGGGAGCACGGCTGAGAACGAACTCACGCAACCGCTTGTCCGATGCCCGCCAGGGCGCGGCAACCTGAACTCCGTCGTCTCTCAGGCTAATCTCGATGGTCTTCTTGCGGCGTTTGCTACGCCGGACGACGTACTCGATAGTGGTGTCGCCGTACTGAACTCGGACCAGCTCAGTCAACGGTACCGCGCCCCCTTCTCGTCCTCAGACATCTAGAGCCTCACGTTCTACGTGGGATCGAAACTCGGCTCGGAGGGCGTTGTTGGTTACCAGATCAACCTGTCTCTCCAAGAGATCTTCGATATAGAACTGCACACCGAAGTACGTCTTGGAAGTAGCAGGCCCATCGAAATGAACCAGAATGTCGATGTCGCTCTTCTCAGTCGCCTGATCACGGGCAAAGGAGCCAAAAAGGGCAAGTTCGGTTACGCCGAAGCGCTGCTTGAGCTTTGGCTTGTGGGTTCGCAGTATGTCTAGGACTTCGGCTCTGTTCACTGGGTTCGCTTAAGCTTCTTCGAAAGTCTGTTAACCAATCCCCTGTAGTGGAGGGAGTGTCAATCTGCTTCGGCCCCCTTTAGTTCGGGGAAGTAAGTGGAGAAGAAGCCACGATCTCGGGTGAGGAACATGTCTGCGGCCGTCATCGCGTGCGCACCGATTAGGAAATCGGCGATGATCCTTGTACGTGGTCCGCCAGCCCGCCGGTACTGCATCCAGCGTGCTCCTGCCTGGTAAGCGATCGAAGTGTCGATAGATGAGACAGCAGCATTTACGGCGCTCAATGCCTCGTCCAATTGAGAACGATCCCGGAAGAAGGGAACGAGTTCCGCATACACGACATCACAAACGATGATGGCGCCAGAATCGTAGGCGGTGCGAAGCCATGTCTGCGACTGAGTGTGATGCGGTGAACCAGATCGAAATGTGTCCATCAGGACATTGGTGTCTACCGCCGTAATCACCTCCCGCGGATTTCCTCAATGTATTCGTCGATGTCGAAATCATCGTCTACGACCCCATCTAGAATCCCGACGATGCGGTCAATCGGGTGCTCTTTCATCGTGCTTTTCTGAATGAGGAGTCCCTTCTCAGTCGGCGTGATTTCTACGTCGACGTTATGGATCATCCCATAGCGCTCTCTGAGGTGCTTCGGAATGGTTATCTGGCCTCGTTCGGATATTTTCATGATCTCTCCGGTATGAATTACATGTACATAAAATCATACCGCATACAATCGAGCAAGAGTCGACTGGATCTACCACCCCATGGCGTAGCCTATGTTGTTCTTGGCTGAGGCGGCGCCGGCTATGGTGCCGGTGTCGGAGTGGTAGCGGATGCCGAGGACCTTGCCGTTGGCCCAGTCGCCGGTCATCTCGATGTCGTGACCACGCTTTCGGAGCGCGTCGAGCGTCTTCTTGGGCAGACGCGACTCTGCAACGACGCGTCCGGGGAAGGCGTGGCGCGGGTAGAACGACGACGGGAAGTGCGTCGTGTGTACCGTCGGCGCGTCGAGCGCCTCCTGGAGGTCCATGCCGAACTCGACGTGGTTCAGGAAGAACTGGATCGTCCACTGCTCCTGGGAGTCGCCACCCGGCGTGCCGAATGCCATGAACGGGCCTCCATCCTTGGTGGCGATCGTCGGGGTGAGCGTGGCGCGCGGGCGCTTGCGCGGCTCCAGCGCGTTGGGCCGGTCGGCATTCAGATAGAACATCTGGCCACGGGTGCCCATAGGGAATCCCAGTCCCTTCACCACCGGTGACGACCCAAGCCAGCCACCGCTCGGAGTCGCGGCGACCATGTTACCCTCGGCGTCCATCGCGTCGAGGTGAGTCGTGTCACCGATGTGAGCGTGGCCTAATCCGAGGTCTTTGATCTCCCTCGCGGCGACTCCCAGCGCGCGTCGATTGTCGTCGACCACGCTGATCGAGGTGTATTCGGGGACTCCGCCACCGAGATCGCCTGGGCGAAGCTCCAGAGAGGCGACTTCGCCAATCTGCCCGGCCCTCATGTTGCCGTACTCGCCTGAAAGGAGCAGGTCGAACGGCACGTCGTCCATCTTCGGGTCGCCGTAGTACGCCTCGCGGTCGGCGAAGGCCATCTTGGCCGACTCCACCCAAGCGTGCAGGTACTCAGTCGAGTTGTGACCGTAGCCCTTGATGTCGAGCTCGCGCAGGATGGAGAGCTGCTGCAGGAAGACAGGCCCCTGGGTCCACGACGAGCACTTGTGCACGTCGAGTCCGTTGTATTCGAGCGTCAGCGGCTCCTCGACGTCGGCATGCCACTCTGCCATGTCCTCGTATGAGAGCAGGCCCTTGTGTGCTTCGCCGCTGGCGTCCTCGACGGGGTTGTCCTCGATGAATCGGACGATCTTCTCAGCGATCTCGCCCTTG
The DNA here is from genome assembly GCA_965116405.1 of Dehalococcoidia bacterium. Classification (GTDB taxonomy): domain Bacteria; phylum Chloroflexota; class Dehalococcoidia; order Lucifugimonadales; family UBA1123; genus VXRN01. The sequence goes on along the minus strand of OZ220685.1, from coordinate 1,983,994 downwards.
TAGAAGGCGTCGCGTGCCGCTTCGATTCCGGCCACTCTGCCCTTGCCCTTCGCCTCGTCCTCAGCGCGGCACATGATCCTCAGCATCGCGCCGAAGTCGGGGTTGCGCTGTACCTCTCCGATCTGACGCGCCTTGCCGCTGTTCAGGTAGATCTCGCCCGTCGTCGGGTAGAGGTCATTGAACTTGTCCTCGCTCAGACCGATGCGGTTGCTCATGGTCGCGTACACGGGGAAGCCGTGCTCGGCGAACTCGATGGTGGGCTGGAGAATCTCGGAGAAGCTCATGGTGCCGAAGCGGGCGACCGCGGTGGCCCACGTGTCGACCGGAGCGGGCACGGTGGCAGGCAGGTAGCCGTCGCCGGGGATGAGGTCGATACCGTTCTCACGGCACCAGTCTATGGTGAACGCCTTGGGAGACCATCCCATGCCGGAGATGGCGTACGTCTTGCCCTCCCTGGCTGAATAGATGAGTGTCGGGACCTCGCCTCCGATGCCGCAGCTCTGCGGCTCAAGGAGGGTCTCACAGATGCCCATTGCGGCAGCGGCGTCGATGGCGTTGCCGCCGTTCATCAGCATCCTCAGTCCGGCCGATGCGACGAGATAGTGCCCCGCCGTCACCACGCCGCGCGTTCCCATGATTACAGGCCTGGTTGTGAAAGTCGCCATAGTGGGGTCTCCTTCCGGTTCGGCCCGTCTCAACTGCGGCCCGATGATTGAGCCAATCGTATATCTTGGGGCGTAGTTTGGCTATATGGCAGGACGAGGGGAACACCACCCCGGGATGCCATCACCCTCACCCCGGTCAACCAGGCATCACCCACCTCCTCCTCCAAAATCACACAAATCCTCTAATCACAGTAACGTCACCCCGTACTCCGATACGGGGTCAGGCAACCCCGCCACAGACGAGGAAGAAATCCCCTATGACGAAATCAACGCAATAATTGAGTTGTTCTGTATCAAGTCTATTGCTACAATAATGACATGGAAATCTATGCCTTGAGTCAGTGGACTCAGGGCGTGAACGCAGAGGTAATGGACATGGTACTACGCTCAGACAACTTCACCGAGCAGGCGCAGGAGGTGCTGCGGGAGTCGCAGGAGATCGTCCGCCGCTATCGTCACCAGCAGTGGGACGCGGAGCACATCCTGATGGCGCTGCTGGAGCAGAAGGACGGGATTGCATTGGAACTTCTCGAGGAGCTTGGTGCGCCTACGGACGCAATTCGCGCGAGCCTGCACAGCGTGATGGACGGTGTGCCGAGGTCAGTGCAGCAGGCGACACAGATATTCATGACTCCCCGCGCGGAGGCGGCGCTGAGTCGCGCCAAGGCCGAGGCTGACAGGCTGGGTGACGACTTCATCAGCGCGGAGCACCTTCTCGTCTCGCTCACTCAGGAGCAGCAGGGACCGATGGCCCAGATCCTCAAGCGGTACAGCGTGGACACTGAGAGGGTGTACAAGTCGCTCCACAAGGTGCGCGGGAGTCACCGCGTCACGGACCAGAGGGCGGAGAGTCGCTACCGGTCTCTCGAAAGGTTCAGCATAGACCTGACCGAGCTGGCATCGACCGGCCAGCTCGACCCCGTCATCGGACGCGAGGCAGAGGTGGCGCGCATCATGCAGACGCTCATCCGGCGCACCAAGAACAACCCGGTGCTGATCGGCGGCGCGGGAGTCGGCAAGACGGCAATCGCCGAAGGCCTCGCGCAGTGCATCGTCTCCGGCAACGCACCGGAGGAGCTTAGAGACCGGCGAGTGCTCGCGCTCGACATGGGCGCCCTGGTGGCTGGCTCTAAGTTCAGGGGCGAGTTCGAGGAGCGCCTGAAGGCCGTCATGGACGAGATCCGGGAGGCCGAGGGCGAGATCATCCTGTTCATCGACGAACTGCATACGGTTGTCGGCGCCGGAGCCGGTGAAGGGTCGATCGACGCATCCAACATGATGAAGCCGGCCCTCTCACGCGGAGAGCTTCAGGCCGTGGGGGCTACGACTGAGGACGAGTACCGCCGGTACATCGAGCGGGACGCGGCGCTGGAGCGTCGCTTCCAGCCCGTGCTCGTGGATGAGCCAGAACCTGAGATCGCAATCGAGATGCTGAAGGGGCTGCGTCCCAGGTACGAGGCGCACCACAAGGTGAAGGTCGAGGACGACGCAATCGAGGCGGCTGTCAGGCTCAGCCAGCGGTACATCTCCGACCGGCTGCTGCCGGACAAGGCAGTCGACCTGATCGACGAGGCAGCGTCCAAGCTGCGCATCGAGTCGCAGTCGAAGCCGTCCGACCTGGTTGAACTGGAGGCCAGCATCCAGCGGCTGGATCACGAGGAGTTGGCGGCGTCGCAGCGCGCCGACTACGAAGAAGCCGCAAAGCACAAGTCGGAGAGGCTGCGGCTGCGAGAGGAGTACCAGGCCAGGACGACCGACATGCCAGACGGCCATCACGAGATGGTAGTGACCGCGGAGCAGGTCGGAACGCTGATCGCGACGTGGACTGGCATTCCTGTAGACCGTCTGCTTGAGACCGAGGCCGAGAAGCTGCTCCACATGGAGGAGCGGATACACCAGCGGGTGATCGGACAGGACGCCGCGATCACGGCAGTGTCCGACGCGATCCGGCGCGCAAGGGCTGGGCTGAAGGACCCTAAGCGTCCAATAGGCAGCTTCATCTTCCTCGGACCGACGGGCGTCGGCAAGACCGAGCTGGCGCGGGCACTGGCAGAGTTCCTGTTCGATGACGAGCAGAACATGGTGCGCGTCGATATGTCAGAGTACATGGAGAAGCACACCGTTTCGAGGCTGGTCGGCGCACCTCCGGGGTACGTCGGCTTCGACCAGGGCGGTCAGCTCACAGAGGCCGTTCGGAGGCGTCCGTTCAGGGTGATCCTGTTCGATGAGATCGAGAAGGCCCACCCGGACGTATTCAACATACTGCTGCAGATACTGGAGGACGGCAGGCTGACGGACGGACAGGGGCATACGGTGGACTTCCGCAACACGCTGGTCATCATGACGAGCAACCTGGGGACGGGCGTCGAGATGCGTGAGGCTGTGGGATTCCTGCGGGACGCGAGCGGCGAGGACGACTCCGCCAAGCGGAGGGCGACAGTCGACGAGGCCCTCAAGCGGGTGTTCAGGCCTGAGTTCCTGAACCGCATCGACGAGACCACCGTGTTCGACCTGCTCACTGAAGAGGAGACGAGGCAGATCGTTGGCATCATCTTCGCCGAGGTCTCAGGCCGGCTGGCAGAGCATGGCGTCAGTATCGACCTGACCGACAAGGCCCGGGACTGGCTGGCTCGCGAGGGATTCGACCGGGTGTACGGCGCGCGTCCGCTGAGGCGCGTGGTGCAGAGGTCGATTGAGAACCCGCTGTCGAGGCTGATTCTCGGGGGCGAGTTCGTTTCCGGGGACCACATACTGGCGGACGTGGATAATGAGGGTGGGCTGTCCTTCAAGAAGGTCGAGGACGGGAGGCCGGTGCTGGTGGGGGTGTAGGTCTGTTTCTTTATGTTTAGGACTGGCTGAGTGCCAGGTATACACCCTCACCCTAGCCCTCTCCCTGAGGGAGAGGGGATAAGTGGAGCTCCGGAACAATTTGGAATTTCCAGGTAAGCAGAAAGACGCGATGGTCAGGGGCGTGCGGGTCCGGTACATCGAGGCCGGTGAGGGCACGCCCCTGGTGCTGGTTCACGGGCTGACTTCGTCGAAGGTGGCCTGGCGGGAGAATATCGAGGCGCTTGCCGAGCGTCATCGCGTGTACGCTGTCGACCTGCCGGGTCACGGCGACTCCGAAAAGTTCGGCGTCAACTTCGACTCCGAATTCATCGTGGGGATGATGAGGGACTTCGTACTGGGCCTCGGGCACGAGCGGGTGGCATTGGCGGGCATCTCTCTTGGTGGGGGTGTGAGCCTGTTCACCGCACTGGAGCACCCGGAGATGGTCTCGAAGCTGGTTCTGTGCGGCAGCGGAGCGCTGGGTCGTGACATCGCGATGGTCATACGGCTTGCGTCGGTTCCCCTGCTTGGGGAGTTCCTGCTCGGCGGGCCGCTGGACAACGTCGGCGCCATGACACGCAAGTGCTTCTACGACGAGAGCCTGGCGCCCAGCGAAGTGGTCGACGATCTTCGGCGCACAAACAGTCTGCCGGGAGCGCTACAGGCTGCGCTGAGGATCATCCGCAGATATATCGGCGTATCCGGAGTGCGGAGTCAGTACGTCATGACGGAGCGGCTGAAAGAGCTGGCGATGCCTACCATGCTGTTCTGGGGCGCGGACGATGAGATCATCCCGGTCCAGCACGCGCACCAGGCGGCGCAGCTGATTCCGGAGGCAGCGCTGCATGTGTTCGAGAAGTGCGGTCACTGGCCGCAGATGGAGCACCCCGAGGAGTTCAACCGGCTGATGCTGGAGTTTCTGGAGAGGTGACCTCACCCTCACACCAGCCTTCTCACGCCAGGGCGCATCTGCGACCGGTCGAGGGAGAGGGGACTATCCACTTCGTGGGAGTGGTGGCCGAGGCCTTCTGGGTTCCGGCCTTCGCCGGAACGACGGTGGGGCCGGGCCAGGTAGCTTTCATTGCATGTCTTCCATGATTAGGCGGGCGACCTGGCGGCCCATGCGGACGCTGTAGTTGGTGCCCCTGTCTTCAGGGTAGATCTGGGTGGTGTTGGCGAGATAGACGCCCTCGAAGGGGGTACGGTGGCTCGGAATGTGCTGGGAGTAGTCGACTCCAATCACAGGCTGGGCGCCGTCGACCCGGTGGTGGTAGCTGCGCTCGATCCAGTCCAGCTCGAAGTCGGGGTTGACCTTCTTCAGGTGAGGCAGGTACTCGTCGAGAAGCTCCTGCTGCTCCATCTGGTACAGCGGGTGATCGGTCGTCAGGTAGTTGGACAGGTAGACGATGTGCTTGCCGCCGTAGTGCTCGGGGCCGATCAGGTTGGTGTGCTCGATGACGCCGACGAACGGGATGGACCTGTCGGCGACGTTCAGCCAGTAGACGTGGGATAGTGGCCTGTCCAGCACGAGCACGATGAGCACGGCGGACATGTAACGGGCGCGGTCTAGTCTCGCCTGGTAGTCGTCCGGCAACCTCGGGACGAGCCTGGTGAAGATTGGGGACGGGGTCGTCGCGAGGACCGCGTCATACTCTTCCTCGCGCGGCTCCTGGTCCCCGATCTGGACCTCTACGCCTCGGGCCTCGCCTTCTTCGACGAGGATCCGGTTCACCGATGCTGAAGTGTGGACCTCGCCGCCGAGTCCTCGAATCTTGTCGGCGAGGGTGTCGAAGAGGAGTCCGAAGCTGCCCATGGGGTATCCGAGCATCTCGCGCACCATGCTCTTGCCCCTGGACGCGACGCGGGTGTTGATCTTTCCCCACACCCAGGCCATGGTGACGTCACGGTAGTAGTTGTCGCCGAACTTGCCGCGGAGCATGGGTCCCCAGAAGGCGTCGTAGACGCTCTGGCCGCCGTGGCGTCGGAGCCACTCGTCTGCGGTGACGCCCTCGTACTTGCGCCAGTCCTTCTGTCGCTGGAGATACAGCGTGGTCAGTCCGAGGCGTATGCGATCGGGCAGGCTCAGTGGCTTGAACTTGAGCAGGTCGACGGGTGTGACGAAGTCGTAGATCCGGCCGTCGTGAAGTGTGCCGACGGTGGAGTCTATCCAGCGTATGGTGTGGCCGAGTCCGATCTCTTCGACGAGGTCGATGATGTCGGTGTCAGAGGTGAACCAGTGGTGGTAGCCGCGTTCGAGGCGCTCGCCTCCGACGTCGAACGTGGAGGCGTGGCCGCCGATGAACGGAGCGCGCTCGTACACGACGGCGTGGTGGCCTGCCTTCAGGAGGTCGTAGGCGGCTGGAAGGCCTGCGGCTCCGGCGCCGATTATGGCTACGCGCATTGTTTCAACCTCACCCTAGCCCTCTACCGTCAAGGGAGAGGGGACTTTCGCTGGCCCTCGCGGGAGAGGCGTCGCAGGGAGACGTGGGCTGTCCACAGGAAGACCTGGCCGAGGATGATCATCGGGAGCAGGATCACGGCGTGAACGACGACTGCGAATCCAGCGGCTGCGGGTCTCTCCACGGTGGACAGGGGACTCAGGACCAGCGTCTCACGGGCGATGATCTCGAAGAGGCCGAGTCCGCCAGGGGCTGCGGGCACTGAGGCGCCGATGTTCGTTATCGAGGTCACCAGGACCATGCTGGCGGCCATTTCCCAGAGGTTGGAGTGGGCCTCATGTATTCCGAACGGAAAGGCCATTATCCAGAAGACCGCTGCCTCGGTCAGCCAGATTGGGATGGACAGGACGAACAGTACCGCCAGCTTCCTGGGGTCGCGCAATGGCTCCAGGCCCTCCAGCAACATTCCTGTAAGGGAATCCGCCATCGATTTCAGCCTGTCTGGAAGCGGGCGTGCGAGAAGGAGAGCAAAGGCTCGGGCCCTATCCGGGTAGAACGCCAGCAGCACCAGGGTGCCGAAGGCTGTGACGAACGGCAGGGTGAACCCAAGCAGAAGAACGATTTCGGGCACTCCGAAGCGTTCTCCAAACGACTGGACGAGTCCGGTAACGGGGAAGAACAGCGCGACGACAGCCACGAAGAACAGCAGTGTCAGCGCGTCGAATACTCGCTCGACGAGTACGGTCACGAGCGCGGATGCCTTGTTGATGCCCTCTCGCTCCCCGACGTAGTAACTGCGGACGAGTTCTCCAACACGCATCGGAAGCAGGTTGTTCACCATGTACCCAATCGTGACCACAGGATAGAGCCTCATCGTGCTGACGGGCTTGAGGTGTCGCAGCATGACGGTCCAGCGCATGGAGCGGAAGTAGACTGATAGCAGGTACATCCCGACCGCCGGAATCGTGAACCAGTAGTTTGCACCACTCAACGCCTCCAGCATTCGCCGCACGTCTACCGTGAATACGAACACCGCGAGCAAAGCGATGCTGATGCCTATGCCGATGAGGTACTTCATGTGGGAGTCAGTTTAGCGGTGTCTGTGGGGAGATGTCAGGCAGAGGGGGTATGTTGGAGGCCGTTCTAGGGACTATGGGGAGGCCCTGTAGTCGAGGGGGACGTCGGCTTTGAAGTAGAGGTAGGAGTCCTCGCTGCCAAGGCGTTCGCGGATGCCTTCGCGGTTCAGCCAGTAGTCCATCGCCCTGCGCCAGGAGGACCTGTCGAAGAGGGCGCCGACGAATCTGGATGGGGTGATCTCGCGGTAGATGTACTCGGGGAACCACCAGCGGTGCCTGATTCGCTCTGCCCTGCCGTATAGATCCGCGAGTCCCTCATCCGCGGAGTTCCGGTTGTTGGTGTGCACCACGACCACCGGCTCGCTGGGGGCAGACTCGAACGAGTTCGAGTTGTACGTCGGGAAGCGAACGCTGGGAGTACCGCGGAAATACCAAGCCCAGGGCCACGAAAAGCCTGAGGTGCCATCGATGGCGACCTCGACCGTGCCTTCCTGCTCGGCCTGTTCGATTGCCTCGAGCAGGCGCGTTACGTCTGGAGATGTCTGGGTGTAGACGATCATCTCGACCGGGACGTCGCCGTTCTGGTACGAGGCGATGATCCCGGCCCTCATGGATAGCACGAGCAGAATTGCCGCGCCGACCAGCAGCGAGATGCCGGCGACGTTCACTTTGCCCATAGCGCGGGCCATGTACACCGCCATGGCGACCATGCCGACGGCCATCGCGGCGAGGAGAGCCTGTATTCCAACGTCCATGAGGGTGTTGCCGCTGGGATTGTAGAAAGCGAGATTCCACAGGAGGACGATATACAGGGGTACGCCCGGTATCAGCAGGTATCCGCTGTGCTCGATCGCCTTGCGCCACTCGATCCGCTTCGCAACGTCGGCCAGGAACATGCCGGTGAGCACGATGAACGGCAGCGTGATGTTGACCAGAAGCCAAGGCATCTTCTCGCTGGCGATTGTGTAGAGGAGGAACGTGATCAGGGGCCAGTAGACCAGGAACGCGCTGAACCTGTCGCGGCTGCGCAGGAAGTAGACGACTCCAATGATGCCCACGAAGAATGGAAGAAACTCGTACACGGAGGTCGTAACAAAGTAGTAGTACCAGGGCTGGGAGCCACGGCCCTCGCCCTGCTGAACGATCCAGTATCCGAGGGCCTGCCAGATGCCGCTCTTGATTCCGCCGTAGAAGTTGGTGAGGAACGTGGTGTAGAGGAGCGTCCATATCGAGTAGAAGATGAGCGCGCATCTCCACCACACGGACCAGTTCCAGAGGTACCCGATGTAGGCTGAGAGGGCGATCATGCCGACCACGATCAGGAAGGCGATTACGTTGCCTCCGCCGATAGGGTCGCCGATCCTCGCGCTGCCCTCGGGAGCGGCGAGCACGAGTCCTGACCAGCTCAGCAGCGGCGTGTCCTGGAGAATCGCGCTGAAGGCGGACCACAGGGGAAGTGTGACAGCAATCAGGAAGACCACGAAGGCCGCCGGACGGGAAAGGTTAGCCAGATCGATCCTCTGCTCCCTGTCCGCGTACCAGAGGGTGCGAACGACTCTCCAGATTGCCACTGGGGGAGAGACGCCCTGGACCTCCACCGGACGGAGCGCGGTGCCAATGTAAGGCTTAGCCGCAAGCAGCAGGCACCAGAGACCGAGAGTACCCACCACGAGGTAGGCCGACTCTTTGGAGGCGAATGCGAGGGCTAGCAGTCCAGCGGCGATGTACAGGTAGCGGTGGCGAGCCTCGTCGAGGTACTTCCACATGCACATGACGAGGCCGAAGGTCCACACCGCCATGAGTATGTCGTTGCGGGCGAACCGGCTGAAGTACAGGATCGCGGGAGACGCGAATAGTAGCAGCGACACCGTGAGCGCTCCGACTCGTCCCAGCCTCTCTCTGAACAGGAGTGGCATCGCGATCAGGACGGTGCCCATGATCGCGTAAAGGAGTCTCGCGGTGACGTCGCTGTCGCCAAATATTAAGAACAGGGCTGCGTTCGCCTCGAACTGGAATGGCCCGTGCATCATCGGGTTGTGGATGTACTCCATGCCTGAGAACAGGTTCCATGAGTACAGCGCGTGGAGGCTCTCGTCGTGGTGCATGGCGCGTGTGCCAAGCTCCCACAGCCGCATTCCGAAGCCGATCACCACCAGCGCGGCGTAGCCGACGGCCTCCCACCATCGAAGGCCTATTCGGCTCAATAAGGGCGGTTCGCGAACCGCCCCCACGGTGGGGGCTTGTGACTCTTCTGGAGTTGAGATTGCGGTGTCGGCCATTTTCTCTGTGGTAGTGGCAGGTTTACTTCGTCAGCCGCTTTGTGGGTGCGAAACCTGCCCTACTTGCGTAGTTTGTAGATGGTCACGTCGTCTTGCTGGAAGATTGCGTCCATGAATTCGGGGAACTTGTCGAGGCCGGGTCCGTCGTGCGCCAGGATCTCGCGCGGACCGACATACACATAATCTACGTCGTACTTCAGCAACAGGTTTCGGGCTAGCTCGGGGTCGGCGGCCGTATATATGGTGGCTATATCGCTCTGTCGCCCGCCGATAGCTTCGTTCGAGCCTCGCCACTGTATCTCGTGTCCGGGCCAGTTAAATACGGTTGGAACGCCAGTGCTTCGGGAGATGAGTCCGGCTTCGTTCCACTCCCCAACCGATTCAAGGATGGCGGCGCCTTCGGGCAGGTTACTCCTTATGAAATCTATGGCTGCATACTCTGCCGGACGACTGTTGGCCACGTATGCGAGGCCGTCCAGTGTCGGACTTGCGGAGAAGCCTCCCTCCTCGACCTTGGTCGCGGCGGCGGCAGCTGGATAGTAGAGGCCGCATATCACGAGTGCGATCGCTGCAACGGCCCAGACAGTTGACAACCTTCGCAGGCTGCCGGTCAGCCGAGGTCTCAATGACAGCCAGAAGTATATGGAGTAACCGGAAACGACGGCAAGAAGTATCCAAGCCTGGTAGTAGAGCTTGAACACGGTGTTCATGCGCTGCCTGGGGTCGTCGAAGAAGTCGTCCACGTACATCAGCTCGGGGCCCATGATCAGAAGCAGACCCAAGGCACCCAGAGCAAGGGCGAACCCCCTTCCCGTGGGTCCCCGGAGCTTCGTCTCGTGGATGGCCGACCACACGGCCATGCCGATGAGTAGGGCCAGCGGGAGAATGTGGACGAATCGCACAATGGTGCTCTCGGTGGTCGTCGGAGACTGCAATCTGACCAGCAGCCACAGCAGGAATGGCACAAACGCGATGGCGAGTGAGATCGTCGTCATGCGTCGCCAGTCTGGGCCGACGATGGTCTGCCAGAAGCACGCGACGATGAACGGGACGACGAAAATTAGCAGGGTGCCCCAGACCAGGAAGAGGTGGAGGTAGCGTGACGGAGTGGAGACGGCTCCTATCCCCTGCACTGAGCTGGTAAACCCCAAGTAGTAGGGCAGGTACAGAACGAATGCGAGTGCGACCACGATCAGCGGTGTCTGGACGACAGCAAGCCCCACCCTCGCCGATATGGTGGCCGCGCCCTCCTGGTCTCCACCCGCTGACCACTTGCCAGGGTAGGCTTTCAGGGCGGCGATTCCTACAAGCAGGGCTGCGTAGGTAGGCAGGTCCCACATATTGGTGAAGGCCAGCCCACCGAGCGAGACGGCCATAGCCGCGAGGGTTGCGTATCCCCAGCGGCCAACCTTGCGCAGGTCGGTCACTTCCGATCTGAAGTAGTTGAGAGCGAATCCGGCGGCCAGCAACGCGAACGGGATTGCGGAGACGTGCGGGTGAAGATCTCCGAGCATGAAGCTGAAGAACGGGAACTCCTGGATGGTGTAGTCGATTTCCTGGCCGCCCACGAAGGTGTTTATTACCCTTGTGGCCCTGAACCACCACCAGAACTCGTTGGGGTTCCAGCTGTCCGTCGGTACATCGGTCGGGCCGTCGAGTCCCTGTACACCAAGCCAGTCGTAGAATCCCTGCGATCCTATGGCGTTCGCGTACAAGAACTCGAGCACGCCTTCGAGGTTCGAGACGACGATCAGCAGCAGGCCGGCCCCTATTCCCGCAAATGTCGCGGTATCCAGGTGGCCCCTGTTGTATCGCACCATACTCGCCACGATGCACAGCACGGCCGCGGCGGTCATCGCGGGGATCAGAGCGAGCGAGAGGTTGTAGGAGAAGTTCGAGGCTACTCCTGACAGTTCACCCACGACCCCCATCATCCAGTAGCCGAAGTAGTAGTAGCTGATGGGTTCTCCGCGCAGCCAGGGGTCTTCAGGCTGACCGGTAGTCGACTCCACCGATGCGTTGAGGAACGCGAAGTCCATCGGCTGCTCGGTGTGGTTTATCGCCGGGTCGTATGCGCGAAACATCACCCAGACCAGGAAGAATACGAGGAACACGATCTCGGTGATCGCGATCAGCCGCCACCTGCGTTTGACGAATGCGATCATCTCGTCGAGGTGCAGGTATACAAGTGCGGTGGACACGGCCGCGAGCAATACCACTAGTCCGACCAACGTGATACGGACACTGGGGACAAGGTGGAGCACACTCAGGATCCAGGCGACGTATCCGATGAGCAGGATTCCGAGAGGCTTGCTCAGGCCGTATCCCCTGTCCGACAGCTTGGGCAGCAGGAAGTAGGCGAGGGGGAAGACCGCCAGCCCGATGATCTCGACCGTTATCAGCCAGAGTAGTACGTTCAACATAGCCAGACGCCATTATACGGACGGTGGTTGGTTGGTACTAATCCGGGTGCGGTCGGCGGGGATTTCACCCTCACCCTAACCCTCTCCCTGAGGGAGAGGGGATTCTTGCGCACTTGTGAGGGCTGTCGGCAGGTGCTACGCTCACGTCGGCATTTTGGCAGCTACCAAGGAGATTCGTTCACACATGCTCAGGTTCCTCAGAAGGGGTGAGCGGGAAGACCGCGAAAGGACCAAGAGCGCCGTCCAGAGGACGGGACAGCGATGGTTCAGGCGCATGACGGGCGTCTTCCAGCGGAGCGAGATCGACGAGGATATGTGGGAGGAGCTGGAGGAGATCCTCATCTCCGCCGATGTGGGCGTGTCCACGACAATGAAGCTGCTGGACGACCTGCGCGATGAGATCACGGCCAGCGGCATCACACGCCCCGAGGAGGCCTTTGGGCTGCTCAAGGACGCCATGATCGCGACGCTGACCGTGGAAAGCGCGGACAGAGTCATGGAGGTCGAAGAGTCGCCCCTCGTAATCCTCATGGTCGGCGTGAATGGCGTGGGCAAGACGACGGCGATTGCACGACTGACGCAGCTACATCTCGATGAGGGACAAACCGTGCTTCTCGGCGCGGGCGACACTTTCAGGGCCGCTGCAATCGAGCAGCTCCAGACATGGGGTGAGAGGCTCGGCGTCGACGTGATTGCGCATCGTCAGGGAGCCGACTCGGCGGCTGTGGCGTTCGACACGATCCAGGCGGCGAGGTCGCGTGGAATCGACGTTGTCATCATAGACACCGCGGGACGACTGCATACAAGGTCGAACCTGATGACCGAGCTGCGCAAGATGCGTAACGTGATAGCGCGGCAGGGAGTGTCGCGCTCTCAACGAGTCATATTGGCAATGGACGCGACAACCGGACAGAACGGTCTGATGCAGGCAAGAACGTTCGTGGAAGACATGCGATGCGCCGGGGTCTTCCTGGCGAAGCTGGACGGCTCTGCCAAGGGAGGAGTGGTGCTGTCGATCACCGATGAACTCAACCTGCCTGTACTGTTCGTTGGCACGGGGGAGGGCCCGGAGGACATGGCGGTGTTCGATCCCCGAGACTTCGTTGAGGGCCTTTTCGAGCCAGCTTAAGGCTGGACATATATCTGCGCTGCGCAAACCAGCATCCACCGCTTAATGACCGTCCACCCAGTACACGAGAGAGGGAGAGGAAAGATAAATGACCACTGCTCAGCAAACTTGGACGAGCCACAGCCGGGAACTGGCCGGAATCCAGACCACTCTCGTGACCGGCGGAGATGGCGAGCCGGTACTTGTGCTGCATGATGAGACGGGGCATCCCGGTTGGCTGCAGTGGCACGAGTCGCTGGCGCAGCACTTCAATCTCAACATCCCGATGATGCCGGGATATGGCGGTACAGCGCGGCTCGACTGGGCGATGTCGATGCGCGACATGACAGGTTGGTACCTGGAGGCGCTGGACGATCTCGACCTGGGGCAGATCAGCGTGATCGGATTCTCTCTCGGAGGGTGGCTGGCGGCCGAGCTTGCGACCATGGACCCGAGTCGATTCAAGAAGCTGGTGCTCGTATCAGCGGCGGGTGTGAGGCCACCTGTCGGCGAGATCTTGGACATGTTCCTGGTCACGATGCCGGTGTTCCTGGAGACGAGTGTGAATGACAAGAGCAGCGTGGACGAGTTCTCCATAGTCTCTCCTGAAGAGCCGACGCCCGACCAGGTATTCGACTGGGAAGACATCCGAGAAGTCGCGTGTATGCTCAGCTGGCGACCCTATATGCACAATCCGACGCTACCACAGCTGCTGCACCGGCTGAAGCGAGTGCCGACACTGCTGGTGTGGGGTCGAGACGACGCAGTCATCCCGCTGAGCGCTGGACAGAGGTACAACGAGTCGATTCCGGGCTCAAGGCTGGCTGTCCTCGAAGACTGCGGTCACAGGCCGGAGTTGGAGCGGCCCGCGGAGTTTGTGGAGGTTGTGAGGGGGTTCCTGGCTGAGGGGTAGGCTTCTACGGAGTACGTGATTCCGCCAAGTCAGGTGAGGTCAGTAGCCCAGAGAGAGCAGGTCCCAGCAGTTCGGCTGCATGTTCGAGGGTGAATCCAACGACCTCACCCTCTCCATTAAAGTCTGCGACAAGGTATTCGGCAACATCATCGGCCTCGCTGGCGGGATGACCGTTCCACAGGGAGAGAGTGTCAGTCTCGCTGTCGTAGTAGATTTTCAGTTTCATGGCGTACCCCATTGTCTCAACTTGCCTCGGTCGAAGAACCGATTGAGCAGTATGCCATCCTCGACTACCACCCGTAGCCATTTTCCTTCTTCTTCAATGTACCCATAGTACCGTATCCGCCCATCTGCCTGTGTCTCAACCTGATACGGATTGGCTAGTACACGTTCCACCCATTCATCCTCGATCCCGGGGTGCTTTAGTTTAGCTGCCCGTTCGTAGTATGGGCTGGTTTCCATATCCAATGGTCATTAGCCTTAGTATCAATGTAGCCACATTACGCGGTTCAACTAAGTGAGTGGCGGGGGTTTGGGTGGTCGAGGACGGCTGGGTTTACGAGGTTGTCGGGCATGCGGCCTGTTAGTACCCAGGCTACCTCGCGGGCGGCGCGCTGTTCCAGCTCCAGGGTCGATTCCTGGCTGAAGAAGGCCACGTGCGGCGTGATGATGATGTTGTCGAGGCCTAGTAGCGGGTGATCGCTGGCTGGATGGTTGTCGACCATGACGTCCAGTCCTGCACCAGCAATCGAGCCGCCCGTGAGGGCGTCGTGGAGGGCATCCTCGTCGATCAGCGGACCGCGGGCGCAGTTGATGAGGAATGCCTCCGACTTCATCATGTCAAGCTCGCGGGGGCCGATCATGTTCTCGGTCTCTGGGTTGAGAGGCGAGTGGAGCGTAACGAAGTCCGACTCTCGCAGTAGGGTGTCGAGGTCCGACTTCTTCGCGCCCTGGAGCGCACACTGCTCGGCGGTCATGTAAGGGTCGAAGGCGAGCACGCGGAAACCGAATGCGAGCGCCTTCTGCGCGGCGGCCTGGCCGATGCGGCCAAATCCGATTACCCCAAGTGTCTTGCCCCGCAGGCGCATCATGCGCATGGTGAGACCCACGCTGCCCCATCCGTCGCCCTTGACCGAGTTGTCGAAGACCGAGACACGGCGGTTCCAGCCGAGCAGAAGGGCCATCACGTGGTCGGAGACCTCGTCGACGCAGTAGTCCGGCACGTAGGTGACGGCCATGCCGAGCTCGGTTGCGGTGTCGACGGCGATGTTGTCGACGCCAACCCCGAATCTTCCGACGGCCACACAGTTGGGGGCGGCCTGCAACACGGCCGGTGTGACCTGGGCAAAGCAGGTCATGATGGCGTCGACGTCTCCGGCGAGCGACACCAGCGTGTCCTCGTTGCCGTCAGGCGCGACGACTGCCTCGGCGTCGGCCTCTTCCCTGAGGACGGTCTCCTCGGGTTCGGTGGTGGGCCATACGTAGTCGGTTATCAGTACTTTGAATTTCGACACGACTAACTCCTATGCTCCCTCTCTCGATCGGTTGACAGGTCAGGAATTCACCCTTATCCCAACCTTTCCCTCAAGGGAGAGGCTGAGAGGGGGATACTGCTTGTTTTCACAAGGCCATTGGCTTGAACATACACCCTTCGACGAATATGTCGAAGAAGTCTGGGGTGGTCTCCAGTTCGATGTGCTCAACAGTGGATGCCAGTTCCTCCATTCGGCGTCGGAGCCGTGAGGATACGAGCATGATCGTCGCGCCTTCGAGGGCGGCGTTGCCCACCTTGTGAATGCGGTCGGATGGAACGTTCGCAATGAACCCGACTGAGAGAGCGTTCTCCACGTTGACGTAGTTGGCGAACCCGCCTGCGAGGTACAGCCTCGAGATTGAGTCGACTGGAAGGCCGTAACTTCGGAGCACGATAAACTGCCCCGAGTAGTTGGCGGACTTTGCCTGGGCGAGGGCAGATATATCGGCCCTCGACAGCGACATCCGCTGCTCGGGGGCGAATATGAACTCGGAGTCGCCGTTCCTGAAAGCTCCTAACTCGTTCATGAGGTCGCACCGGCGAAGCTCGGCGAGAAGGTCGACGAGTCCAGAGCCGCAGATACCCTGAACGTCGGTGTCGCCGATGGTCTCGACCTCGACCGACACCATGTTTTCACCCTCACCCCAGCCCTCTCCCTCAAGGGAGAGGGGGTCTGTTGAGTTCAGAATTCGGACCGTTTCCACCGCACCATCGTACCCGGGCATTCCGTGGGTGATCTGGCCGCCCTCGAATGCGGGACCGGCAGGGCAAGAGGCTGCCATCAGCCGGTTGCGGTTGCCGACCACGACCTCGGTGTTGGTACCGACGTCGACAAGCATTACGTCTTCGTCTTCTTCGTCTATGCCGACAGCGAGCAGATCTGCGGCTACGTCAGCGCCGACGTGGCTTCCGATTAGCGGCCCGCCGTAGACATGAGCATCAGGGAAGACTCGGAGTCCGGCCTCACGTGCGGTTGTGCTCAGGGAAGTAGTTTTGCGACCCCCGGCGTGGTACTCGTCTTCAATGACTGACCTGTACGGTTTCTCGCCAATCGGCTGAACGTCTATGCCAAAGAACATGTCCCGCATCGTGGAGTTGCCCACGATCACGACTTCGTAGATCTGCCGGCGGTGGAAGCCGAGTGTGCGGGCCATGTCTCCGATCTCGAAGTTGATGGTGGAGAGCATGACCTGGCGCAGCTCACCTCGGAACTCGCCTCCATCGTAGGAGATGCGGTGCATGATGTCGCTACCGCCGAACCGCTGCGGATTCTCGAACGATGCTGTATGGACTATGTCACCCGTTTCGAGGTCGACTAGATTCATGGCGACTGTGGTCGTGCCGATGTCCACGGCCAGACCGTAGATGCGACCTCGGTAGGAGTCGATGCGCTGACCGTCGAAGACGACGGAGTCGCCGTCGCGTGACGTCATGGGGTCGAGGTCGACCTGCCTGCGCACCGAGTGGGTCAGAATACGGGGCTGGCGTCTGAGGACGGCGAACTCGACGTCCGCACTCTCGTCGACCACATGGGCCTGGCAGGCGAGGCGGTAGCTGCCTCGGAGAAAGCCTTCTGCCGGAGTAAGCGGACTGAGGGCTTCGGCTCCTCGCTTGACCTCTACGATGCACTCGTGGCACTCGCCGGTGCGCCCGCACGAAGTGGGAACGCGGACACGGAGGTTGTCAGCGTAGTCGAAGATCGACCAGCCGGGAACTACGTCGAGCGCCTGCCCTGAGTGGTACAGCGGAGACATGGCGGTATTGTAGCACTCACAGGAACTCAGATCAGACCGATCTGACGGTGACCCTGTAGCGGCGCATGGAGCAGGTGGGGCGCATCTCTTCGAAGGCTACGACCGATCCTTGTTCGATTCGGGAGCCGATCTGTGGGGGCTGGCTGTGGTGGACCTGTCCCAGCGGGGAGCCGTCCTCGTCGTAGAGGAACCATGCGGTGGTGGGCAGGCAGGTTTCGGGTGCCACTGGGCTTCGTGTCTCAGGCGTCTTCGGTGATGAAGTCTGCGACTCGCTCGCCGATCATGATGGAAGTGGCGTTGGTGTTCGCGCGAATGCAGTCGGGCATTATTGAAGCGTCGGCTACGCGCAGGCCCTCGAGGCCGTAGACACGTCCTCGCTGATCGACGACAGCCATGCGGTCGGAGTCCGGGCCCATCTTGCAGGTGCCAGAGATGTGATGGCTTGTGCGGACGTTTCTGAGCATCCAGTCGTCTAGGGCGTCGTCGGATGCCAGGTCGGCCTCTGTCGGGTCGACCAGCTCCTCGATCAACTTCGCCATGGGACCCTGTCTGGCGATGTCCATACAGATGTGTACCGACTCTCTCATGCGGTCCATGTCGGACTGGGTGGAGAGCAGTTTGTAGTCTAGGTAGGGCTGAACGCGAGGGCTGTTATTGCGCAGCCTCATCTCGCCTGCGGCTTCGGCCAGGTAGATGGCGGCGATCATGCCGACGCCCACGGGCTCCCTGTCCCAGTCGGTGTAGATCTTGCTGTCCGAGGCGCGGGAGAAGGGATGTATCAGCATGTCGTTTCTAAGTGACGAGCCGGTGGCGGTGTACCTTAGGACAAACTGTATCCGGGGAGCGAACTCCTCCTGGTCGAACCCTGGAACGGTACGCCAGACGAGTTGGACCTGCGGATGGTCGCGGAGGTTCTGGCCGACTCCGGGCGAGTCACTGACAATCTGCACCCCAACTTCGGCGAGGTGCCCGGCAGGGCCGACACCTGAGAGCATCAGCAGGTGTGGCGAGCCGATTGCTCCCGCGGACAGGATGATCTCGTCTCCGAGTAAGGTCCGTACTTCGCCGTCAACCTCCACGTCCACGCCGACAGCCCTGTTGCCGTTGAAAACGACGCGGTGAGCGAGTGCCCCTGGCAATATCGTGAGATTGGGCCTGTCACGGGCGGGATTGAGGTAGCCGAGCGCGGTGCTCCAGCGTATCCGGTTGGGGTTATTGAACGGGCACGGGCCGACCCCGGTGGAGTCGGGATCGTTGTGGTCAGGACAGTCGGCGAAACCGTAGTCCCTGCAAGCCTGGTACCAGGCTGTCTGGTCGGGGAGCATGTCTTCAGACGGGTACCTTCGGACGATGATCGGGCCATCGCCTCCATGGAAATCGTCTGAGTAGTCGGTGTCCGTCTCTATCTTCCGGAAGTAGGGGAGCAGCTTCTCGTATCCCCACTCATCGTTACCCCAGGATGCCCAGTCGTCGTAGTCCTCGGGCACGCCGCGAAGAAATATCTGGGCGTTGACGGCTGACGATCCTCCGGTGGCCTTGCCTCGGGGGACGATCATGGGCACCGCGCGGTCGGATGACTTCGCGATGAAGTACCAGCGGTGGTCGCTGGCCAGGAGCTTCTGCTCGGTGACGCCGTGCCCGAACCCATACTTGACGTCGGGGGGTAGGTCGTCGAGTGTAGGGTAATCCGGGCCCGCCTCGATCAGCAGTACGGACTTGTCGGAATTCTCAGTAAGGCGGGCGGCGAGTACCGCGCCCGCGGAGCCGGCACCGACGATTATGTAGTCATACTTCACGACGACAGGAACTCCCTAACAGCCGCCTCGAACTCGGCAGGCTTGTCCTGAGGAACCGAGTGCCCGGAGCCATCTATGGTGGCCAGTGTGCAGTCGGGTATGGCTGACTTCATTGACATTGCGACTTCCGCTGAGAGGACATCACTTTCGCCACCCCTGACAATCAGCGTGGGACACTGAATCGACCTGATCGCGTCGGTCAGGTCTTCCGGCTTCCAGTGGAGAGCAACGTCCCGGGTGTGCTTCGGAGTCCATCGACCGTCGTCTGTGCGCGTGAGGCTGTGCCGGACGCGGTGTTTGATCATCTCTGGATCAGCAATCGGGTTGGCATCTATGGCATCGGCGAACGCCTCACCGATCGTGTCGAAGTCCTGGTAGAGCCGGTCCAGATTGGCCCTTCTTTCCGGGTCTTGCAGGCTAGGCACTGACGGTCCGATGTCCACGGGGACCAGCTTCTCAACCATGTCCGGGTGGCGGTTCGCGAACGCAAGTGAATTGTGAGCACCCATAGACAGCCCGATCAGAACGAACCGGCTGATGCCCCAATGACCAGCCAGGGCACGCACGTCCTCAACAAAGTCCCCGGTGTCGTATTGGGGCGGCTCGGCCCAACCTGTATCGCCGTGACCACGCTGGTCCAGGGCAAATATGTGGTATTCGTCCTTCAATGAGTCGGCGAAAAGGTCCCATGTGTGGGCATGGCCGGTCAGCCCGTGGAGCAGGACCATCGGAGGCGGGCCTGGTCCGCCCCACTCGAGATAGTTGAACTCGAGCCCACGCAGGGTTACCTTGCCCGGCCGATAGCCTTCCAGGTGTTCCAACTTGGAGGTCATGCTAGTCGACCGCGTCGAAGCGTTCGGACTCAGCAGGGCGGGACCACAGCTCGTCGGCGCCGGCCATTGTCTCCACCCTTGCGGGACTTGCGCGCCAGGAGTCGTATATCTCGTTGCTGTCCCACATGACGAGAGTGGTGATCTTCGTGGGGTCTGAGCGGGAGATGAGAGTCGTCCTGCTTATAAATCCAGGGTGTCTGCTCTGCGCTTCGCCGTTTCCGTCGAGGAGTTCACGCGCAGACTCTACGAGTTCAGGCTTCGCCCAGTGGTGTGTCAGTACGCCTATCATGCGATACTCCGTTCAACTCTTGCTCCGGGGTGGAGGCGAGTTTAGCAGTGGTGAAATGGGCGGTCAATCGAACTCCAAACGTGTTTTACGTACAGAAACCAAGTCCAGGAAATGGGTGCATTTCCACAGGCAATTGCCATTTACTACGTCTAAAACCATGCTAGAATTAAAACATGTGTAGCTTCACCGTCCCAAATTGAATCCATCTGAGGTATGGCGTCAACGGGCATTTATTGTGACTTATAGAGAATTCACCAACATAAGCGGCAGCAATGTGTGCGAAACGGTCTTTGGAGGAGATTCATAGGATGGATAGACTCGACGTGCGAATTGTCGCTCATCTCCAGAAGGACGGGACATCCACCAACGCGGGGATTGCCCGAAAGGTGGGGGTAAGCGAAGAGACAGTGAGACGTAGGCTCAAAAGGCTCATGCAGGACAACTACATCAAGGTTGTCGCGATCCCCGACGCCCGGAAGATCGGCTACGAGTCTCAAGTCCTAATCGGCATCCAGGTTGATGCCGACAAGGTAGATGCAGTGGCGGATGCGCTGGCAGACATGTCGGCAGTGTCATGGGTCTCAGTTACGACCGGGTCCTTTGACATATTCGTCTGGGCGACACTCAAGTCCTCGACGGAATTGAGTGAATTCCTCAGACACGGTGTTGGGAAGATTCCAGGTGTGAGGAAGATGGAGACATTCATCAACCTGGGGTTCAGAAAGCAGGATCATGGACTCAATATGGAGTCCGTAATTGTATAAACTGCAATTAAGACCAGCATAACTGTAATGAATCGGCGCTGTTTGACAGCGCCTTTTCGTTTTACGTAGTATTTGGTTGCGATCATGTGTCGGGGGTGACGGGCCATTGGCGCCGAATGGACACACTACCCTCATCCAGGCGTTCGGACAGTATGTCTCGAAACACGTCATGTCGATGAAGGGTGATAAGACTGAGACAAGCCGGGAACTTCAGCGATTCGTTCAATGGTGCGGTCCCCAGAAGGCGATGGGAGATGTAACTCCTTCGATGATCGGGGACTATGTCGAGAAGGTCATAGGGTCAGGGACGACTCCCCAGGCACCCGAGAGGCTCCAGGCGGTACGGCAGTTCCTATCGTTCGCCCACAAGGAAAAGATCATAGAGCGCAGGCTGGCCCAGCACGTGCGTGTACGCAGGGTGAGGCCGAGGCATGGAGCGGGGGCACTTCAGGAAGAGTCCCGAATCCAACTGACCGCAGAAGGCCACGAGCAGCTCGTCTCCGAGCTTGAGACACTGAAGGCGCGACGTCCCGAACTTGCGGAGGCGATTCGCCTGGCTGCCGCCGACAAGGATGTCCGAGAGAACGCTCCCTTGGAAGCTGCCAGGGAGGACTCGGGAAGAGTCGAAGGGCGGATTAGCGAGATTGAGCAGACGCTCAACAACGCCGTGGTCGTTGACGCGGCCGCAATCGCCAGGTCACGGGTAGTCAACCTCGGAGCCGTCGTGTCGGTGGTGGACGTATCTCCAGGACGCAGATCGTCGCAGCCCGCCGACTACACCGTAGTGAACGCTTCAGAGGTCAAGCCTCCTGAGAAGATCTCCGACGTATCTCCGCTGGGGAAGGCGCTTCTGGGCAGGGCCGTAGGTCACGAGGTGGAAGTCCAGACGCCACGAGGGAAGATGAAGTACAAGATCCTCGGCATCTCCTGACCCCGACCTAATACTCAGACGACGTGAGGGCTGCAAATTGCAGCCCTTTTCATTTTGGGGAACTCGGTATGCCTGATGGCTAGGTGTGCCCTCTCTTGAATGTCTGCCCCGGCGGGCATTCGTGTATCATACTTTGACTGTGGTCACGACCAGATTTCAGAGGCAGAACCACAAAGCAGAGGTAGTGCAAATGGCAACGCAGAGCCTGCCCGGGGCCCGAACCGGGGTGACGGAGTCCGATACCAGGGAGATGGTCCACGACCTTAACGGGCTGGTGTCGGGGGAAGTGCGGTTCGACAAGATGAGTCGCGTCCTGTACTCCACGGACGCCAGCATCTACGAGATCGAGCCTGTGGGTGTCGTTCTGCCGAAGAACGCCGAGGACGTCATCGCAGTTGTGGAGACCGCGAACAAGTACGGCGTGTCCGTGCTTCCCAGGGGCGGCGGAACGAGTTTGGGCGGACAGACCGTGGGCCACTCGATCATCATGGACTTCTCGAAGTACATGAACAGCGTGGTCGAGCTGAACCAGGAAGAGAAGTGGGTACGCGCCCAGCCGGGCATAGTGCTGGACGTGCTCAACGACCAGATCCGGGACAGCGGACTGCTGTTCGCGCCCGACCCTTCCACGTCCAACCGGGGCAACATCGGGGGCGCGCTGGGCAACAACTCATGCGGCGCTCACTCGATCATGTGGGGAAAGACCGTCGACAACGTCCATGCGCTCGACGTCGTGCTGTCCAACGGGCAGGCGGCGAGCTTCGGGGCGCTGGACGGCTCTCAGCTAGAGAACATGATGAGGTCGGAGGGCCTGGAAGGAGACATCCACCGCAGGCTGTTCGAGATCGGAGAGGCGAACAGGGACGAGATCATCGCCAAGTACCCCAAGATCCAGCGTCGGGTCTCCGGGTACAACCTAGACGAGTTCGTTGGCGGAATGGGCTTCAACATGGCGAGGTTCGTGGTCGGTTCCGAGGGGACGCTCGTGACGATCACGGAGGCGAAACTCAAGCTGGTGGACAGGCCAAAGGTGACAGGCCTCGGCGTGCTGCACTGCAACGACCTGATCGAGTCTATGGAGGCCACCGTCGTTGCGCTGGAGCTTGAGCCCGCGGCGGTCGAGCTGATTGGGTCGATGATCATCCGACAGGCGAAGTCGAACCTGGCCTACGCCCGGATCACCGACTTCATCGAGGGCGACCCAGAGGCGCTGCTGGCCATCGAGATCGCCGGTGATACCGAGGACGAGGTTAGGTCCAAGATGGACCACCTCGGTCACACGCTAGCAGGTCGCAACCTTGGGTACACTTTCCTCAAGATGATGAACCCTGCAGACCAGGAGAAGGTCTGGGACGTACGCAAGGCGGGGCTAGGGCTCATGATGAACGTGCCAGGCGACGCCAAGCCGTTGCCGTTCGTCGAGGACTGCGCGGTTGCGCCTGAGCACCTGCCGGACTTCGTACAGAAGTTTGACGACATCGTCACGTCCAACGGCACGGAGGCGGGTTACTACGGCCACGCGAGCGTCGGATGCCTGCATATACGTCCGCTCATCAACCTCAAGGACCAGGAGGGAGTTGACCGGATGGTCAACATCGCCGAGGAGGTCGGCGACCTCGTGATGGAGTACGGCGGCTCCATGAGCGGCGAGCACGGCGACGGCCTCGTGCGGAGCTGGTTCAACCGCAAGATGTTCGGAGACCAGCTCTACAGCGCCTTCAGAGAGGTCAAGCAGGCGTTCGATCCTAACGGGATCATGAACCCGGGCAAGATAGTCGACGCCCAGGAGATGACGGAGAACCTGCGCATCGGCCCGGAGTATAGGCCTTTGGAGCCGATGACAGGCTTCGCGTTCCGACAGGAGGGCAGCTTCGCCCACGGCATCGAGATGTGCAACGGTCAGGGTGCGTGCCGCAAGGTGCTGGGAGGGACGATGTGCCCGTCTTACATGGCCACGCGCGAGGAGGAGCACTCGACGCGTGGACGGGCAAATGCGCTCAGGTCTGCGATGTCGGGGGCGTTGCCGACGTCGGCAATGGCTGACAAGCGGCTGTACGACGTGCTGGACCTGTGCCTGGAGTGCAAGGGCTGCGCCGCTGAGTGTCCCTCCAACGTGGACATGGCGAAGCTCAAGTACGAGTTCCTCAACCAGTACCACAAGGCAAACGGCTACTCGGCTCGCAACCAGTTCTTCGGCAACATCGCCACGTTCAGCAAGATCGGGACGTTCTTCGCACCGATGTCGAACTGGATCAATAACCTGGGCGTAACACGCCGGATGATGGAGGCCAACGCCGGGATAGACAGGCGGCGCGAGCTCCCGCCGTTCGCAAACCAGACGTTCGAGCAGTGGTTCAGGGCGCGAGGTGGATCGTCGGCGTCAGCCGCAAAGATGGGGCAGGTCGTGCTGTTCCCCGATACGTTCACCAACTACAACCACCCTGAACTCGGGCAGGCAGCAGTGAAGGTCATGGAGGCGCTGGGCTACCAGGTGGTGCTGCCCAGGGTGAGGTGCTGCGGGCGGCCGATGCTGTCCAAGGGCATGATGGACAAGGCTCGGGAGAACGCTCGCTACAACGTCGAGCAGGTACACGGGTACGTCGAGTCCGGTGCGAAGCTGGTTGGAATCGAGCCCAGTTGCATCCTCAGTTTCTCGGACGACTACACCGATCTGAATGGTGTGGACGAAACAAAGGCGAAGGCCATTGCCGAGAACACGATGCTGGTCGAAGAGTTCGTCGAGCACGCGCTGGAGCAGGGTGCGACACTCGACCTGGACCCGTCAAAGCTGCCGGACCGGATACTCTTCCAGGGTCACTGCCATCAGAAGTCGCTGGTCGGCACCGGCGCGGCGATGGGCCTGCTCAACTCGCTGGACGGCGTGGAGGCGACAGAGATCAACTCCGGCTGCTGCGGCATGGCGGGGAGCTTCGGGTACGAGGTGGAGCACTACGACATCTCGATGCAGATAGGCGAGATGTCGCTGTTCCCAGCGATCCGAGGGCAGGAGGGCGAGTTCACGGTCGTCGCCGAGGGTATCTCCTGCCGTCAGCAGATCGCTCATGGCACCGACAAGCGCGCGAAGCACCTGGTGGAGGTGCTGGCCGCCGCTCTTTAGCCTGCGATGGTACACTGGGACATGAGCGAGCCTTAAACTCGCCTGTATCGCAAACCGGCCAAACCGGAGCGCCACGAACACGGGTGACGACCATGCAGCAAGATAAGCGGGCCAACCTGGCGAGATTCACCGCCGACGCGAAGTGGTTCGATAGCCACTATGACGAGTTGCTGGTCAAGTACCCAGACCAGTGGGTTGCCATCTACCACAAGGAAGTCGTCGGCGCTTCTCCCAACGGTGAAGCACTCATTGTGAAACTGAGCAACGACGGGATGCCCGTTGGCCGGATATACTTCAACTTCCTGTCCACCAAGCCGACCCTCTGGGCATTTGCCGCCGGCGCATGATACGTGGCTACTTCCTAGACAGGCCACGACCACGACCCTACATTGACCTGATCGTAGAAATCCCGGTTGCAGACAATAGGTCTCTTGTAGTCCCATTTCTCATCGACACAGGAGCCGACCACACCTTGCTGTCCCCCGCGGAGGGTATACGTCTGCACCAAGACCTTGGAGTTGATCTGCTATCGCTGCCTCGCGGCGAGCCGATTGGCGGCGTGGGCGGCTACATGGAAACCAGAACCATAGAGGTGTCCATGACGATAGGCAGCTACACCGCGACTATACAGGCCTCCCTTACGGAACCACCTACTTACGGTGATTTACCTGTTATGCCTTCACTGCTCGGATGGGACATACTCCGCGAATTCGCCCTGTACATAGAACACCGTACTGACAGTGTCCTCCTCCTGGAACGAGAAGATGCCGAGCGAGTCGAACTCATAGACCGTTAACTCATCCAGGTTCCCACCCTTCACACGTCCACCAGCACGCCCGGGTTTAGGATTCCGTTGGGGTCGAGAGACTTCTTGGCGGCTCGGAGGGCGGTGGCGAATGGGTCGGGGCGCTCCTGATCGTACCAAGGGCGGTGGAGGCGGCCGACGGCGTGGTGGTGAGTGATGGTGCCTCCGGCCTCGATAATCGCGTCTGAGGCTGCCTTCTTGATCGCGGCCTGCTGACCAGTGTAGTCGCCGCTCCGGTATGCGCCTGCGTAGGTGTAGTAGGGAGCTGGGCCGTCGGGATAGACGTGAGTGAAGCGGCAGTTGAGGGTGCCGCCGCCGCACACTTCGCGCAGAGCCCTGCCCATCATGTCGCGCACGTGGGAGTCGAGCTTGGGCCAGTTGTCCCACGTCACGGCGGTCTCGACAGTGCCGGTTACGAGTCCGAGTCCAGAGGTCAGACCGCCTCCGACGTTGATGAATGCGTTGCGCCATGCGCCGACAGCACCGCTTCTGCCCGTGGGACGACCGGAGCCGTCGTCGATCAGGATTTTATCGTCTGAAATCGTGCCGCCCGCTGCTCGCGCAATCTCGACGGCAGTGCGAATGTTCCAGTCCTGCGGGAGCTCCGCCGACTCAAAGCCGACTATCAGCAAGGCACGAACGCCATCCATACCGGCGGCGTCCTGGGCGAGCGCAGGATCCAGCACGCGCAGGTTGGCGGGCCACAGCTTGGTCTGGACGATCTGGCGGGCAGCGTCCCAGGTCTGCCCCCAGGTGTCGAAGACGACTCCGGCGGTCGCCCTGTACCTGGGACGCACCTGTATGCGCATCCACGCCTCGGTGATTATGCCGAGGATGCCCTCGCTCCCGATGGCGAGGCGGTTGGGGTCAGGGCCAGCGCCTCCCCCGGGGAGTCGCCTGCTCTCCCACCACCCTGCCGGGGTCAGCATCCGGACGGATTCGACGAACTCGTCGATGTGGGTGTGGTTGGTAGCGTAGTGGCCGCCGGAGCGCGTGGCTATCCAGCCGCCCAGCGTGGAGCCGGTGAAGCTCTGCGGGTAGTGCCTGAGAGTGTAGCCGTGGGGTCTGAGCTGGTCTTCGAGGTGGGGACCGAAGACGCCTGCCTGTATACGAGCTGCTCGTGATGCCTCGTCGATCTCTAGGACGCGGTCGAACTCGTCCATGTCGATAGTGACGACACCGTCGGCCTCGGGCGGAGTCACACCTCCGACCACGGATGAACCGCCACCGAAGGGGATGGCGATGTGTCCCGCGGAGTCGCACCACTCCAGGACGCGCTCGAGCTCGGTCTCGTTGCGCGGATGTGCAACGGCGTCTGGGGGATTTGGGAAGTGGGCCAGGATCGCGGATGGCTCTTTGTCATCCGCGCTGTACGAGTGGAGAGCACGCTCGTAGTTGTCGGTCAGGCAGAAGTCGGCGATAGCGTCGGGGATGGAAACACGGGGAGGTCTGAGGTCGAGGTCTTCGGCGCTTGGTATGGGAGGCGCGACGACCTCCGTGCCAAATCGCTGAGATAGCTGTGCGGCGTGGTTGGCACGCTCGGCGTCAGTCGGCTCCTCGGACTGGAGTCCCCAGGTCCAGAAGCTGCGGCGTGGCCTTTGTGTGGTGGTCATGTCATGTGTTCCTGCGGAATGGCTGGGGAGAATGGTATCTGCGGAGGTGAGAGGGGGCAATTGCGCCTACATCCAAATTACTGTCGGGCGCGAATGCCGATGGTGATTGGTATTGCGATCAGTGGGATGGCGGCGGCGAGGTAGAACGGCGCTCCGAGATCTGCGAAAGCCCCGGATACGCCGCCGGACACGACGGCACCGAGGAACACGCCGAGAGAGTAGATGGCGTAGAAAATGCCGAATGCCGTGCCCCGGCGAGTCTCGCCGGCCTGCTCAGCGACGGAGACGCTGAGAGACGGGAACAGAAGTCCGAACCCGAGTCCGAAGACCACCATCGCCGGGAACAGTGCTGCCATACCAACATCCAGTGCAGCGAGCATCAAGCTGCTGACCGCCAGGAAGCCGAGACCGCAGGCGACGGTGAGGGCACGAGATTTGGCGTCCATCATCCGGTGGAGAGGGCTCGCCATCAGGGCCGTCGCCACGAGGGAGAACGTCGCAAACGCGATACCGGAGGTCCTTGCCGAGCCTCCCATCTCTTCGACGACGATTGGCAGGTAGTTGATGAGAACTCCGATTCCAAAAGTCATCACCAGCACGGCCCAGAAGACCCTTAGAAGGACGCCGTTGCGGGCGAGTGACGATACCTGCTGGCGGTCCTGTGACGGCTCGCCTGTGGAGGAAGCCGAACCCGGTACCAGAACGAGGAAGGCTACGGCCGCAACCAGCATGAGGGTCGCGCTCGTCGTGAAGACGGCCTTGTAACCCAACTCCACACTTATCCATCCAGCGAGCAGGGGACCAATAACAGCCGAGACTGCTATCAGCGAACCGCTCATGCCCATCGAGCGAACTCGCTGGCTCCGGGAGCGATCCCCGAGCATGGCGAACGCTCCGGGTGCGAGGACGCCGGCGAACAGGCCGTGGAAGGCTCGTAGAATCAGGAGCTGTGCAGGAGTGTCTACAAGGGAGTATGCGTACAACGCGGCGGCGGTAAGAATCATCCCGATGATGACGAGGCGCTTGCGATCCATCCTGTCCAGCAGCACGCCAGCTCCCAGGTTGCCCAGGAGGTTCGTCGCCGAGTACATGCCGACTGTCGCGCCGATCATTGCCGCGGGCGCACCGAGCGATCGGGCGTAGGTGGCGACCACGGGAAGCTGCATGAAGAGGTCCATAAACGCGACGAGAGCCACGGCTCGGATGGTCCAAAGGGCCATGGAGCTGGACTGTGTTTGGATGTTGGAGGTCAAGTTGCGCGTTCCGTGAGATCCCTGGATCAAGCACCATATTCTAAGGTATCAGGTGGAGGGATGGGTAACGGCCTGATTGGCAACGCAATTGCACATGGGTCAAGTGGCGGTTCGCGAACCGCCCCTGCAGTGGGTGCTTCGTCTATAATCGCACCCAGCAATAACAGAGGCAGGTAGCTTCCCAGGTCCTATGTCTACACACCAAGAAACTTCCGATATCTATGGGCAGTCCGTCGTCTTCGATGGGCTGAATGTCAGCAACTGGGACAGCCCAGAAGTGTTCCAGAGCCTGGACACGGGACGGGTGACGGGTATCAACGCGACGATGGCTATCTGGGAGAACTTCCGTGAGGCCATGGACAACATGGCTGGGTGGGTCCACAGGTTCGAGACCTACCAGGACACTCTGATTCAGGCGCGCACCGCCAACGACATCCTGCAGGCCAAGGAGCAGGGAAAGGTGGGGGTTGTGCTCGGGTGGCAGAACTCGTCGCCAATCGAGAACGACCTGGACCGGCTCGCGCTGTTCCACTCGCTCGGAGTGAGGATCATCCAGATTACCTACAACGAGCGCAACCTGGTGGGCAACGGCTGCTACGAGCGCACGGACGAGGGTTTGAGCCGGTTCGGGCAGGACCTCGTCAGAGAGATGAACCGTCTTGGCGTCCTGATCGACCTTTCGCACGTTGGCGATCAGACGACCCTCGATGCGGCTGAGCTATCAGAGCAGCCTGTGGCGTGCACACACGCGAACGCGCGAGGCTTCTTCGAACATCCCAGGAACAAGACGGACGACGCGCTCAGGCTGATCGCGGAGCGAGGTGGTGTGATCGGCGCCAACGCATTCCCGCCGTTTCTACGCAACGGGTTCGAGTCGACGCTGACCGACTACGTGGACGCCATCGATGACCTTGTCGAGCGGGTCGGGATCGACCACGTGGGCATCGGTACCGACTACACGCAGAACCAGCCAAAGTCGTTCTTCGACTGGATCTTCTCCCAGCAAGGCACGAAGCTGATGGACGTGTCGGACGCCTACCCTGAGAACCTGCTGCACCCGTCCGGCATGGAGACTCCGGACAGTCTTTCGAACGTGGCGAGTGAGTTGCAGGCTCGCGGGTATCGCTCTGAGGACATCACCAAGATTCTCGGTGGGAACTTCATGCGGCTGTTTTCTCGGGTGTGGGGTGGGTAGGTAGTCTTACTTTTCACCCTCACCCCAGCCCTCTCCCCCGGATCAAGTCCGGGGCAGGCTCTGAGGGAGAGGGGTATGCTGGCGTCACGCGCCCGGGGCGCTGGCCTGGGCAATGAACCTGCTGACCTCGAAGTTGAAGACGTCGGGGTTCTCAAAGTACACGGAGTGCCCGCAGCCGGGTACGCGTATCAACTCCGAGCCAGGTATGTGCCTCGAAGCTGCCTCGAGGACGTGCGGGGGCGTGAGGTCGTCCTCCTCGCCCACGATGAACAGTGTCGGGACCTTCAGGTTGGCGAGTTCCGCGCCCCTGGGTCCGCCGCTCATTACTCCCGCGATCTGAGGTCTTGGCGGGTTGGTGCGAGAGACCTGCAGGTACAGGTTGGCCAGGGCCGGTTCGCGAACGCCAAAGCTCTTCGCAAGCGCACGGAAGCCAATCTCGCGGGTCGCCGTCTGGCTCTCGCGCCAGTCGTTCAGGGCCTGCTCGACGTCGGGTTCACCCATCCCGCCGGTGGTGTCGGCAAGG
This sequence comes from Dehalococcoidia bacterium, assembly GCA_965116405.1. Classification (GTDB taxonomy): domain Bacteria; phylum Chloroflexota; class Dehalococcoidia; order Lucifugimonadales; family UBA1123; genus VXRN01. The sequence goes on along the minus strand of OZ220685.1, from coordinate 1,953,894 downwards.
ACGAGGCTCCGCGTTCTCGTCGTGTACTCGACCGCGAATCCAAGTGCAGTGCGGCCGCCCATCGACTGGGCGACCAGGTGGGTCGACTCAATCTCAAGGTGATCGAGAAGGGCGGCGAGGTCTTCGACGAAGGACTTCATGCCGGGGCCGTCGGGAACGTCGTAGCTGTGTCCGAAGCCGCGGTGGGAGAATGTGATGCAGCGGTAGTTGGCCGAGAAGTACGGGATCTGCTGCCACCAAGAGAGCAGGTTGCCGCCCGCGCCGTGGCAGAAGACGATGGCTTCGCCCTCTCCGTAGTCCTGGTAGTCGATCTCGATTCCGTTTATGGGTGCGCGCGGCATGGGGTGCTCCTCAAATCAGTTAATGTTCTTGAGTCTGCACAGCAATAGTGTACACTATTAGCGTGCAAGGTTCTGGAGGTGAATCTATGCTGAAGAATATAACACTCAGCGCCGATGAGAATCTGATCGCCGATGCTCGCAAGCGGGCAGTGGCGGAAAACACGACCCTAAACGCTCAGTTTCGGCTCTGGCTTGAGGACTATGTCGGACGTGAACGTCAGGCGGCCAAGGCCATGGAGACTGTACGAGAACTTCAGGGCAAGTTACGCGTCGGACGTAAGCTTACGCGTGAAGAGATGAATGAACGCTAGAGATTTCATAGACACAAACGTCTTCGTGTACCAACTTGAGGGGATCGATGTTCGAAAAGCAACAATAGCGGATAGACTGATTCGGCAGGGAATAACGAACGGTACTGCATGCATCAGCTTTCAAGTGGTGCAGGAGTGTTTCAATACCGCTCTTCGTAAAGCTGAAATCCCGCTAACAGAGAACGACCTTAGAAGATATCTAGATTCAGTTCTGGTTCCCTTGTTAAAGGTCCAGCCGAGCCGTTCTCTCTATCACTCGTCGCTGGACATCCACAGTAGGTACGGATTCAGCTACTACGACTCGCTGATCATAGCTGCGGCATTGGAGGCGGGTTGCAGACGGCTGTATACGGAAGACCTCCAGCACGGTCAGCAAATACAGCAGCTGACCATAATCGACCCGTTCAGAGGGTGAGCCCCGGCGCTCACATATCACCCTAGAAGATGCCCTCGGGTTCCAGGTCCAGGTAGTACTGGCCTGCGGTGTCGTAGTGGGTTGGGCGGCCCTGGATCTGCTGTGTGAGTGCGTGGGCGTCCTGGAAGCGGCGTTGGATCGGGTTGACGGCGAATATCGCGCTGGAGCCGCAGATCGTGTAGGCGATGTCGACGACGCGGGCGGACTCACGTATGGCGTGGGTGCTGGCCAGACGTACTCCGACCCGTTCCTCGACGGTAAGATCCAGGTTGGTCTTGGCGCCCTGCCACATTGCGGCTGCTGCCTCGTCGAGAAACGCACGGGCGGAGTTCCAGATTGCCTCGGCCTGTCCGACCATGCGATGCGTGGTCGATTCGTGCCGCATCGGGGACTCCCGCCCCTGCTGCGTCTTGCCTATAGCGAGGTCTATCGCGGCGTCGAGTCCGGCGCGGGCGTTGCCGAGAGCCACAGTTGCGAATCCAGAACAGAACAACAGCGTTGTCGGTATCACGTAGAGAGGTCCAGGCTCTCGTGCCGTGGCTGTTGTTGGGTAGGAGCGAACTGTCGGAATGAACAGGTCCTCTATTGCGAAGCCCTGGCTGCCGGTTCCCTTCAGGCCCCCAACATGCCAGATGTCCACAAGCTCGGCCTGGTCCTTGGGGAGCAGCATAGTGCGCATCTCTGCCGGCTCGGTCTCGCCGGGCTCGTACACGGGAGTCAACGCTGCAAGCCACGTCGCGTGCGGATAGCCGCTGCTAAAGTTCCAGCGACCGGACAGTCGATAGCCCCCATCGACGACTTCAGCCCTGGTGTGCGGCATCGGAGGGCCGTTGGTGACGACGTTGCGCTGCACTGTCCAGATCTCGTCGGCGGTCTCGGGGTGTACACGAACGGCGTTGGTCGAAAAGACGTTGTTCTGGTTGATGCACCAGCCCGCGCTGGCATCGGCCTCGGCGAAGATGCGGACGATCCGGCGAAAGTCCGGGTGCTCGAGTTCGCCTCCACCCAGCGACCTGGGAAGGAGCAGCCTGAAGTAGCCGCGGTCGGCGATCTCGTTCGAGACCTCGACCGGAATCCGGCGCTGCTCTTCGATCTGGTCGGTGACTGCCCTGACCATATCGGCCAGTTCGTGGGCGCCCTCTATGTAGCTGTCAACGTCTGTCTGGAGTGCTGTCATTTCTGGTCCTGGGTTTAATGCCGGGTAGCTTGGATTAGTACCTTTTCACCCTCACCCTAGCCCTCTCCCTGAGGGAGTGAGAATTTCCACATATTTCGCTCTGGGGAAGTGGCGGATGGTGTAAAACGTCAGTTAGGTCGAAATTCTACAGGTTTCGCTCGAAGAACTCGGTTATTCGCTCCTCCATGTAGATGCGGTCGGCCTGGCTTCGGGGCATGTGGCGCTCGTCGGGGAACATCATGAGCTCGTAGGGCTTGCGGGCCTTGATAAGTGCGTTGATGAGCCTAGCTGTGTGCCTGAAGTGGACGTTCTCGTCGATCAGGCCGTGAACTATCAGCAGGTCGCCCTCGATCTTGTCGACGTGGGTCATTACGCTGCCGGACTCGTAGCCTTCCGGGTTCGACTGGGGCGTTCCCATGTAGCGCTCGGTGTAGTGGGTGTCGTAGCCGTCCCAGTGGGTCACGGGGGCTCCGGCAACTCCCATCCTGAACACGTCAGATGCCTTTGCGAGACACATGAGGGTCATAAAGCCGCCGTAGCTCCAGCCGTAGACGCCTACTCGGTCGGGATCGGCCAGCCCGTTTTCGACGAGCCAGCGAACACCATCGACCTGGTCGCGGACCTCGATGTCGCCCATGTTGTGCTTGATGACGCCTTCGAACTCCAGGCCCCGGCGCGCGCTGCCCCGGTTGTCGAGACAGAACACTAGGTAGCCGAGCGAGCGCAGGTACTGCGAGCGCATCGCACAGGTCATCAACCAGTGGTTGTTCACGACCTGGGCGTGCGGGCCGCCGTACGTGTAGATGACTGTCGGATGGGGGCCGTCGCCGAATTCGGGTGCAGGCCGATACAGCGCGCCATGGAGAGTCTCACCGTCGCGGGACTCAATGGAAACGAGTTCCGGTGGAGTGAGAGCGAGGTCGTCAACTCGTGGGTCGTCCGTAGAGTGGATGCTGTGAAGCGCCGAACCGTCACTCAGGGAGCGAAGCGTCACCGTCGGAGGCGTGTTCGTGTTGCTGAACGCATCTACGAACCGATTTGAGGCGTGATCTATGGTCACCGAGTGGGTGCCGGGCTGTTGTGTCAGGCGGGTGATTGGACCGCCATCGAGAGAGACGCTGTACAGGTGACTCTCGGTCGGGCCGTCCTTCGTGCCGGTGAAGTACACGAGCCCGACGTCCTGGTCCACGCCTGAGAGGGCGTCGATTGCCCAGTCGCCGTCGGTGAGCTGACGCAGGAGGTTGCCGTCGCCGTCGTAGAGGTACAGGTGTCGGAAGCCGGTACGCTCGGACGCCCAGATGAAGCGCCCGTCGGCGAGGGGACGGAACATGTTGTGGAGGTTGATCCAGACATCCGAGGTCTCTGTAAGCAGGGGCACGCCCTGCCCTGTCGATGTGTCGAACCTGATGAGGTCCAGCCGAGTCTGCTCACGGTTCTGGAGCTGGGCACACAGGGAGCCGTCAGGCATCCAGTCGACTCGGGCGAGATAGATATCGTCATCGTCGCCGAGGTCCATCCAGATGGGTTCTCCGCCATCCGATGCGACCACGCCAAGCCGTACACGTGCGTTGGGATCACCTGAGAATGGGTACCTGTGGTCTTCCTGAGCTGCCGCTCCGGTATCGTCCTTGCCCTGGTGGACGATGCGATAGACAGGAATGTGGGTCTCATCGACCTCCTCGAAGGCGATCTGGGAGCCGTCCCTGGACCACCAGAATCCGTGCAGCCGGTGCATCTCCTCCTGGGCGATGTACTCGGCCAGGCCGTTGGTCCTGCCGGTGCCCCTCGCGCCGTGAGTCAGCTGGACCGGTTCGCCGCCAGAGACGGGGACAACATAAACCTCGGCGTCCTGAACATACGCGACCTGGGCGCCGTCTGGAGAAAGCTGCGGGTCGAGGGTTGGACCGGCCTCGGCGGAAACCACACGACGCACGGGAGCATCAGCTCCGTCTTTCACGTAAACGCCGGACTGGGCTGGGATCAGGATGGTGTCTCCGCTTCCAGCCCAAAAATACCTGACAATCCCCTGCCCAAGTTGTCTCTGGCGCTGCCTGAGGAGCTGCTCTTCGATAGTCAGATCATCGGACTCGGGCTCGGCGGCCGCCTGGATGACCCTGGACCCGCCTGTCTCGGTGTCGAGGGCGTAGAGCTTTCTGACGGGGCTTCCGTCTTCGCCGTACAGGTAGGTCAGCAGACTGTCGTCGGGGCTGAATGAGAACGATACAGGGACGGACATCCCCGGCGGGGGGAACTTGGCGATTTCTTCGATTGGGATTGCTCTGCCAGCCTCTTCGAGGGTGCTGGGTGAGGGTTCTGGTGGCATGTGTGGTGGTCTGCCTCTTCTAACTGCCGGAACTAGGCTATATGGGTGTGACGGTACAAGTCTCTATTGCCACACCTTCTGGATTCCCGCTTTCGCGGGAATGACGGACAGAAGCGTTGCCCGGCGGCCTGTTCACAGTCTGTTCATTGCGGTCATCGCTGGTCAGGTTCTTCCCAGTCGAGGACTCTCTTGTCTCTCATCTTGAGGATCTGGTCGTCGGTGTAGCCGAGCTCGCGGAGGATTGGGAAGGTGTGCTGGCCGCGCGTTATGCCGCCTCCGGCGACGCACGGAGTCTTCGAGAACTCGAGAATGGGTGCGTATCGCCAGAACTCGCCGTACTTGAGGTGACTGACATCGACTGTCAGACCGGTCTGGGCGACATGCTCGTCTTCGGCGAAGAAGTGGTACATACCGCGGTCTTCGGTCTGCACGCAGCCGACATCGGCCGCGGTCAGCAGGCGCTCCCATTCGAGGGCGGGTCGGTCGGCGAATATGGTGGTGAGCTCTGATGCCAGGGCGTCGTCGTTGTCCCTGCGGGCGTCAGGAGTGATGAACCGGGGGTCTTCTAGGAGGTCGGGGCGACCTAGCGCGCTGCACAGTAGGGGCCACTCGTCTTCGAAGGGACACGCCAGGAACACCCAACCATCCGTAGCCTGGTACAGCCTGAACAGGGCGCTGGTGCCGTGGCCACCGGCGTCAATGATCGGCCTTGGCGGTCGGCCGTCGTAGTCGAAGAAGTGGTCAGCGTTGACGTAGGCGTTGGAGCCGATCATCGTGGTCTCGACGTACTGCTCGTCGCCGTGTCGCTGGCGGCCGTATAGCGCCATGGTGATCGCGGTCGCGGTGACCATGGCAGTGTTGGGGTCTGGATTGACCTCGTTGGCGCGTCCCAACTGGCGGGAGACGGAGCGGAGCTCGTCCATCGTCATCGCAGCGTCCCCAGGAGGGAGCGCACCGTCGCTGATCTGGGCCATGACGCCTCCGCCAACGGCGCCGCCGATGGGGTGCATCGCAGGCCGGTGGCTGTGCGGACCGGACGAGCCGTATCCGCCCAGATAGGCGTAGACGGCGTCGGGCCTGAGAGCCCTCACCTGCTCGATGCCTATGCCTACACGCTCGGGCGCGCCGGGGCGCATGTTGTGGAGCACTACGTCCACGTTCGGAAGCAGACGCGTGAGTATGTCCTGTCCCTCGGGCGTCTTGAGATCGATGGACAGGCCCTCGGTGCCGGCCATCGTCCGGTTCGAGGCGAGACCGTTGTAGTGTCCACGCATCCAGTCACCGGCAAGCGTCTCTATCCGTATGACGCGCGCGCCCATCTCGGCGAGCAGCGATCCGGCGAGCGGTCCCGCGATTACGGTGGACATGTCGAGGACGGTAACGCCCTCAAGAGGAGTGAGTGGAGAGGAGTGCGGAGTGAGAGAGCTTCCTCCATTGTCGACTGCTCCCTCTCCCTTGACGAAAGAGGAGGAGGAGTTGAGACTCGCAAGGACCTCTTCGGTGTGCTGGCCGATCGTGGGAGCCGGGCCTTGTATTCGTGGCTGGGACGCTTCCATGTGGAACAGCGGTCCAAGCTGGCGCATCGGGCCGACGGTAGGGTCGTCGACTTCTTGGACTGCGCCGTTGTGGACGAGCTGTGGGTGTTCGAGCGCCTCGATGGAGGTCATGAACGGCTCAGCAGCGACGTCGCCTTCGACGTTTATGAACAGGTCCATCCACTCATCGAGGGTCTTCTCCTGCATCCTGTCGAGAATGAACTCGCGCATCTCCTCGCGCGGGTCGTCGTCGAGTAACGGGGCCGAGGCGTATCGCGGGTCTTCGAGCAGGTGACCTAGTCCAATCGCGTGTATCTCCGCGATGAACAGCCTCTCCATCAGGTTTGCAAGCTGCAGCCAGCGTCCGTCCTTCGAGCGCACGGCGAGGTACTGGATCGGCGCGGGCCTGGATGCAATGACCGTGGGGTCGTCAGGGAAGTTTTCGGGGAAATTGATCATCATCTGCCAGACGAGGAACTGGCTGAGGTCGTAGTAGGTAATCGCGCGCAGCAGGCTTGTCTGGACGTGCTGGCCTACGCCGGTGCGGTCGCGGATCATCAGCGCGGCGACTGCTCCACGTACTGCGGCCATCGCCGCACCGTGGCTTGCGACCTGCACGGCGCCGTAGTTGGGACCCTCGCGTCCGTTCTGTCCGGCGAATGCCATGTAGCGGCCTGACTTGGCGCTGACAAGGGCCTCGTACGGTCGGTAGCGAGCGTATGGGCCCGAATCGCCGAAGGCGGTTATCGACGTGTAGATGAGTCCGGGGTTGTCCGACTTCAGGGTGTCGTAGTCGATTCCGAGCGCGGCGGCGTCACCTGGGACGAAACTCTCAACGACGGCATCGGCGGAGCGGGCGAGCGCCCTGGCGTGTTTGCGACCTTCCTCGGTCTCAAGGTCGATAACCACGCTCTTCTTGCCCCTATTCCAGAGGAGCGAGGCGGGATGTGTCCGGTACGGGTCTCCGCCGGGAGGCTCGACCTTGATGACTTCGGCTCCGAAGTCCGACATCACCATGGTCGCGACGGAGCCCGCCATGCCCTGGCTGAAGTCCAGCACGGTGATGCCGTCAAATAGCTGTGTCATGTGGCCTCGTCCCATTCAGAGTAGTGAATTGGGAATGTGGAATGGTGAACAGGCAACGGAGCTGCTCACTTTCTCACGCTTCACTACTCTCAATTCACATCTCGACAACTCTCACGTGTCCGTCGCCGTTGCGGCGAAGCTCCAGAGCGATCTCTCGTCCGGGGTTCGGCCTACCCTTGGTCTCCCCGATTGGGAAGACCTTTGCGCTGAGACAGTGTTGGGTCATCTCAAGCAGTCCAACTGTGCCGAGCCGCAGCTCCTTGTGGTGAGGGAACGTGATCGAGCCGCTGTTGATGAGTGTAACACCCTCGCGGTGCTCCAGACGCTCCTCGTGGGTGTGTCCGGCGATCATCACGTCTACCGGACTTGGGAAGTACTGGCTTAGCACGGACATGGGGCGGAACTGGCCCTCCAGGCTGTGCGTCATGCCGATCCGCCAGCCCTCGACATCTATGACCTGCACTTCCTCGCAGCGCGAGTCTGGGATGGGGTCGTTGTTGCCGGTGGAGCAAAGCACGGGTGCGAACTGCTCCAGCCAGTCGAGCACATAGGGAGCGGTGAGGTCGCCGCCGTGGAGGATCAGGTCGACGCTGCTGAAGAATTCCGCAGGCTCGGGGCCAAGCTCTTCGAGCTGGCGTACCACGTTGGGCAGATGGGTGTCGGTGAGGAGTCCAATAATCATGCGCCGAAATATACTAACTGCGAGGTTAGGCGGTCAATGTTGGGGGAGACGACTAGAAGGGCCAGTTGAGGTACTTGGCGGCCTGTTCGCCGCCCCAGGCGAGGAGGTAGTAGCGGGGGACTCGGCCGATCAATACAAAGATGACGTATTTGGTTGCTGGATACTCGTAAAGGGGGGCGGCGATGCGGATCGGGTAGAAGGGAATGGGGCTGAAGGCGAAGATGACTATGGTCAGCCAGGGCTGGATGGCGAACGCGCGAGCGGTGATCCGAAAGAGGCGGGTCTCCCTGACCTGCGAGAGCGCCCTGAGCTGGAAAGCGCGGGTGAACAGCTGATGGTCGAACGCGGAGGCGGGTATGGTTGCCAGACCTCCGACGAGCGCTACGAGAAAAGGGCTGTAGAGCGTCCCGGCGTAGATCACAGCCGGCTCGTGCGGCAGCAGGATGAAGCTGTTTCCGGGGATGGAGTACCAGAAGTATGCCGAGAGCTGCCACCAGTGCGGAAGATATGCCCAGACTAGCAGGGTGCACACAGAGGCTGGCAAAGCGATGGCCAGCAGACAGATGAACGCCTGGCGCCGCGTCAACTCCCTCCTGCTTAACGCATCGATCACAGGAGGCTCCGCCCGAAGTGAGGTCTCGTTGGAGATAGTCCAAGTCCCTCGACAACGGTCGGAAAGAGGTCCACGGTGCGGGCCATGCCGTCGGAAACGGCGGAGAGTGGGATGTTGCTCAGGATCGGGACCGCCATGTGCTCCCTGCACAGCGCCCCATGCGAGGACCTGTGCTCAGGGAACTCGCGCCAGCCCCGCAGGTCGTAGCCGGGCTTGGCGGTGACTATGATGTCGCCTGTGCGGTCGCTCTGGAATAGATACCGCAGCTGCTCCAGTGCATCAGGAAAGGGCGCCTCGGCAGTCATCTTCAGAGAGTCAGCTCGCTTGACCCCGTTGTGGCGCAGGCCAAGCTGAAGTGGGTCCGCGCCATTGAACGCGTAGGTGTAGTGGCCGTCGTCGGTATTCAGGAGCGCCTCCCCACAAGCGGACACGATCTTCACTCCGGCGTTTCCGTCCCTATAGGCGTACCACTCGACCTCCTCTCGCTGGTACAAGGCACTCAGGACCTTACCGTGCTCATTCTCCAACTCATCGGAAGACAGTGGCGCTTCCCACTTCCCGCCAGAAGATAGGTAGATGTTTCCGAAAGAGTTGCCCGAGACCATGACGGCCGCGTCGGCGCTCCGACGATACACGTTGGGGTACTCGAATACGCTGTAACCAAGCTCTGACACCAGTGCGGACATGTCGAGGTGCTGCTTTGTCTCAGTGTGGCCGTGGTCGCTGGTGATCATCAGGTGCGTGCGCTTCCACAGTCCCTGCTGGCGCAGTTGCCCCACCAGCTTCCCGATCAGGGAGTCGATGCCCCTGTATGCCTCCAGGGTACGTACATGTTCCGGCCCGTAACTGTGAGAGACCTTGTCCACGTCCACAAGAGGCAGGAACATGAACCTTGGCTTGCGATCATGGGTCTTGTGCAGCCACGAGAGCGCCCGGGACACCACGGCACGATCCACGAAGTCGCCTCTTCTCAGGTAGTGCGCGAGGACCATCTTGGGCATGAACTCGAGCTGCCCAGAAGCCCTGCTGCCGTTCGACAATCCACGGCGAATATCACAGCGTACACCCGCCGAGTCGGGGGTCAGCTCGAACAGGGTGTCCAGGTCCTCGGACAGGTCTCCATCCATTTTGAGGTGACCAGGGGCTATGTAAGAACGGTGACCCCGGAGAAACAGCTTCCCGCGTGTGAATCTGGACTTTTCCACCCAGCGAAGGCCAGGCACGTCAGCCGTTCCAGGGTACTGGCCTGTGAGCATGGGTATATAGGCCACGTTTGAAACGCTGGGCAGTACGGTCACACCCTCGTAGCTGTGGCCTTCGTGGAAGAAGTATTTGGCTATGTTGGGGATCTCGCCAGACGCGGCCAGTCTGCTCAATACATCGGGTCTAAAGCCGTCCGCCAGAATGATTATGGCAAGTTCAATATCCGGACAATCGCTCAAGCTCAGGGGGTTCTCCTTGGACAGATAGTGGGCGGCGCGCATCGAAACAGGGCGAGGCGGCGGCGGGAGAGGCAAAAGATTCTGGGTATTTTACAATGGAAAGCTAGAGACTGTCTCAATCACGCGAAACTGAGGCTCTATGCCATACAAGGTCACCCTCACACGCCGCTGCGCATCTGCGACTCATCAAGGGCTGACAGGGGTATGTATCCACAAGCAGTCATCCCCGAGGAAGCGGGGATCCAAGGGTCGCGGGGTGTCCTTCGACCAGCTCAGAGCCTGCCCCGGACTAGATCCGGGGACGAACGAATTGTCAGTCTGCATAACCCCGTAAGCTCATCAAGAGAGTGGGCCTTATGCTCGCAGCCTAGATGCGCTCGAAGTAGCGGGTGCGCTCCCAGTCGGTTACGGCGCTGCGGTACGCATCTGCCTCGGTCGCGAAGAAGTGGGCGTAGTGAGCGACTACGTCCTCGCCAAAGGCGGAGCGGGCGAGGTCACTGCTCTGGAAGCTCTCCACGGCATCCTCGAGGCTGTCCGGAAGCTTCTGCTCGTCGGAGGCTGCATAGACGTCTCCGATGTACGCTGGGGGAGGCTCGATCTGCTGCTGGATGCCCGCGAGACCCGAGGCGATCACGGCGGAGTATGCGAGGTAGGGGTTAACGTCTGCGCCTGGTATTCGGCACTCGATTCTCAGGCTTGGGCCGGTGCCGACGACCCTGAAGCCTGCGGTGCGGTTGTCCGGCGACCACGCCATCGCTGTCGGGGCCCAGCTTCCCGCCTGGAAGCGCTTGTACGAGTTTACGGTCGGGGCGTAGCACACCATGAGCTCTGGCACGTAGCGCATCCAGCCGCCGAGGAACCAGCGGAATACGTCCGAGCAGCGGATTCCGGCCAGGTCTCCGTCGCCGGGGAAGGCGTTGGTCAGTTCACCGTCGGAGTCGGCCCAGAGACTCACGTGGAGGTGGGAGCTGGAACCCGCCTGAGAGGCGTCCGGCTTCGCCATGAACGTGACGCTGCAACCGAGTTGGTCGGAGATCTCCTTCACAGCCTGCTTCAGCACGATGTGGCGGTCCGCCATGTCCAGAACGGGCGCGTACTGGATGTTCAACTCGTGCTGCCCCCTGCCGAACTCGCCCTTGGTAGATTCGACGGGTACTCCGGACGCGGCCAGGTGACGTCGGAACGTGCCGTTGAGGTCTTCGGTACGCGATCCCTGCAGCAGGTTGTAGTCTTCGAGGTACCAACCGACCTCGGCCAGGTCTCGGTACCCGCTCCGGGCCGCGTCCATGTATGAGGTCCGGTACAGGTAGTACTCCAGCTCCGAGCCTGCCATGGCCTCGAACCCGCTGGTGCGCAGTCGTTCGACTTGTTTGTGCAGAATCGTTCTCGGAGCCACCGCAACGGGCTCATGCGACGGCTCCAGTTCGGCGTCGCAGATTACCAGTGCGGTCCGGTCGAGCCACGAGAGTCTGCGGAGTGTTCTCAAATCTGGGGCGAGATGGACATCGCCGTAGCCCAGGTCCCAGTTGGAGAACTCATAGCCTGGGACGGGTTCCATCTCCATGTCCACGGTGAAGAGGTAGTCGCATGCGTGAGTGCCGCCGGCCACGTCGGTTAAGAAGAACGAGGCGTCGAGGCGCTTTCCCATCAGCCTGCCGTAGAGGTCTGGGAAGCCGAGGATGACCGTGTCGATGGAGCCATTGTCGACGGCTGAGCGGAGGTCGTCGACGGTCAGCATTCCGGGGGATGTGTTAATCATCCGCACAGAATCAGACCGCTTACAGGACATCGGGGCCAGTATCTATTGCCGCATCCGCCAGGATGCGTCTCGCAGCCTCAATAAGGTCCATTACCATGTGGTCGTTAAAGTCTTCGACACCAAACCCGTGAGTGACGGCGTTCCGATACTGCAGCATTAGGACGAGAGCGTCGTACTCCTCCCTTGAAATGGCACCGTGAAAGATCGCTTGGTCAAGAACAAACCGGGACGAGGTGATACTGTCTGATTCACCTTGCGCTACAACCAAAGCCCTGATGGCTGCCTCGAGGGCTGACCATGCGAGCAGTAAAGCGGCCTCCGGCAAACCTGCTTGGAGCGACTTTTCGGCTTCCTCGATCCTCCGCACGATCGTCTCATTCTCAAATGAACATGCACCAGCAGGCGAATCCAGCCTCTCCGGCTCACTCACTAGTAGCAAATCGAAGCTCCACCCCGGCTTGGAATCAATGAGTTGCGCCAACTCACGCACCCTGGGGTCCGCAGCCAGAGAATTCCGCGACTTGACTTCTATTACCCTCACCTCGTCGCCTTTTCTGACAAGTAAATCGGCCCTGAAGCCCGGAAGAAGGTCGAGAGGCGCGTCCAACAGAACCTCATATCCCTTGTTTCGATAGTCTTCAGCTATCTTACGGGTGAGCATGTATTCAGAGTCAGTCACCACCCTTACCAAAATGGCACCTCCAGGCTCAGTGCATCAGATATCTTTACGTGCAGAAACTGATCAGATTGACCGAGTGTTTCCAACAACACAGGTGACGGGTTCTGGAATTGCAGGTCTCTGTTGCGATCTCTTTTTCTGCAAAGTAAATCTGTTACCTGGGAGTCGTCAGCGAAGACCAATCCCTTAAGGGCATCCAGAATGGGTTTTGACATATTGTCTACATCTAGCGATCCGCCCCTGAAGAAGTAGGTGATCACGACCATTACTTCACCGGCAAAGGGTGGCTCGACATCCCAACTCTGCTTGGCTACGCTTTGTATCTGTAGCCTCCAGTCTCGTACCCGGTCTCTTCGGCGAGCCTGCTGGGACACAGGAGGACCGTCTATTACGAATTCAAACATTATAGGCATCTATGATAAGGGATCGCACCTACTGTCGGCCAATTTGACCACCTTAATCTGTATGAAGACAGTATACATCACCCCATCCCGGCCCTTGTATTGAACGCACTTCAGATCGACCCGAGTAGCAGTCGACTCTTGAATCTGTTCTCTAGCGAATCGGTGAGAGGGCCATCTGCCCAGCTTACAGAGCTGGTTCTCATTAGCGAACTGACTCTGATACCTGAGCGGTAGCAACCGCTGATGCTATCAGTTTGGGGCGCTGGTTAGGAGGAAGCCGCCGTCTACGGGGAGGGTTATGCCGGTGACGAAGCGGGCCTCGTCGCTGGCCAGGTAGAGGGCTGCGTAGCCGATGTCCCAGCCCTGACCCTCTACGGGAAGCGGCGTGGAGGACTGGCGCATCTCGCGGGCGTCGGGGGAGCTGCTCTCAAGGCGGGGTGTCCACATCAGGCCGGGCATGATGCAGTTGACCCGGATGTTGTCGGCGGCGTGATCGACGGCCATCGCCCTGGTCAGGCCGACGACCGCCGATTTGTTGACGGTGTAAGGTGCGGACGATCTCATCGCCTTGGGTCTCAGGGCCGTCACGGACGACACGTTGATAATCGAACCGCCTCCACTGTTTCGCATTTGGGGCACAGCGTAGCGGCTCATGTTGATCATACTCATTAGATTGACGGACATGCTGAGCGACCAGTCCTCGTCGGTAGCTTCCTCGACGCTGCCGGACCCGCCTCCGCCCCCCACGTTGTTGTGCAGGATGTGAAGTCCGCCGTAGCGCTCGATCGCTGCGTCGACGACGTTCTTGCAGTCGTCGGGGTTTGTGACATCAGCGGAGGCGATCATCGCCTCGCCGCCCTCTTCTTCGATGATCTCGCGAGTGGCGTCTGCCCACTCGGAGACGGCATCGACCAGCACGACGTGTGCGCCTGCACGGGCGAATAGGATGGCGGCTGAGGCGCCGTTGCCGACTCCCCTCCCTCCGTAGGTACCTGCGCCGCTAACTATGGCGACCTTGCTGCTCAGGCGGTTGGACGGCGTGCTGTCGGTTGTCATAAGGACGTCTCCCGCGAATCCGGTCGCTCTATTCCTGTTCCAGGACGTGGAGGTACATGAAGGCGCCGGTGAAGGTGGTCGCCTCCTCGCAGTGTCCTCCAACCATCTCGCCGGACGGACGCGCTGCTGCGAGGTGTATATGGACGCGGATGCCGCCCTCGGGCAGGGGCTGGATGTAGCCGTCTGCGGTGACGAGCTCGAGGTTCTCGTCGATCACAGTTCGCTCGAACTCTGGGGAGTCGTCCTCGTCGAAGCCGCACAGGTTGCGGAGTCGGAGCTGCCTGAGGCTGCCGATGCAGGACGAAATGGCAGCCTCGCGGATGCCCTCTGAGAGGGCGAACTTCTCGAGGTCGGCGACAAGGCTTTCGCTGGCCTCGAAGCGGCGGTAGATGACCGGAGAGTTAGTGGGTTCCCATCTCTGCATGGCGTGCTCCCCCTGGGGCGGTCTTGTGGTTGGTGTGAAGCTGGCCGAGTCTGGGGCGAATATACAAAGTGGGTGAAGGGGCGTCAACGTGGGGTGGTCGTCTGCCCAGACTGACTTGTGGCCTGTACGTGAATTGGGCTCAACCGCGTCTGGGTTCCGGCCTTCGCCGGAACGACGGAGGGAGATGAGTACGCAACGTGGGGCGGTTTCATCGGGCCTAAGTTTCGTTGACGGTGTATGGGGCGTGTGGTAATTTTGGCGCACTCCCGTATCTGAGTACGGGTCTTGGTTTGATCATCATGATGGGCGCGCTGCGGCGCGTGGAAGGAGCGTCTGGAAATGCCTCAAACCAGAGAGGCCGCGATCGTCGGCATTCACGAATACCCGCTGAGGGTCGTTGGGCCCAACGTCAGTGCGCTGCAGATCAAGGCGGCCTCGGCCGCCCGCGCGTTGGAGGACGCGGGGCTGACCTGGAGCGACGTTGACGCCGTGTACGACCACGGGGGCCACCAGAACATCGGCGGGCTGGGCATCTCAGAGTACTTCGGACTCAAGCCGAGGCTGATCGACAATACCGCGGTTGGTGGGACATCGTACGAGTTCCAGGCGAACCACGCGGCCACGATGATCGCCGCGGGCAAGGCTGACGTCGCTCTCATCACGTATGGCTCCACTGCCCACTCCGACAGGCGCCGTATCGGCACCGGCGGAGCGCCGGGGGCGGGCGTTCCCAACCCCCAGACGAACATGGAGTCGTCCTGGGGTCAAACACTCATCGCCAACTACGCGATGGTCAAGAACCGGCATATGTACCAGTACGGTTCGACCAACGAGCAGTTCGCTCATATCTCGATCGCAACCCGCAAGCACGCGATGCGCAACCCAGAGGCGGTCAAGGCAATGACCGACCTGGAGTTCGTGGGCATTCGCGAGCTGACCGTGGAGGACGTAGTGGACTCGCGCATGATTGCGTGGCCGCTGAGGCTGCTGGAGTGCTGCATGATCTCCGACGGTGGGGGCGCAGTGATCATCGCGTCTAAGGAAGTGGCAGCCAACTGCGCGAAGCCGCCAGTGTGGATAATCGGCGGCGGTGAGGCGACCAAGTACCGCGAGAACGGGGGAGACATCACCGTCAGCGCAGGAGCGCAGTCGGGCCCAATCGCCTTTGCCGATGCGGGTGTAACGCCAGACGAGATCGACGTGCTTATGGCGTACGACTCGTTCTCGATCACGGTCATGTGCATGATCGAGGACCTCGGATTCTGCGCGAAGGGCGAGGGTGGAGAGTACGTCGCCCAGGGCCACCTGGCATTCGACGACCCGCGCAAGCCGGCGATGAACACTGACGGCGGCGGACTGTCGTCGAACCATCCGGGCGAGCGCGGAATCTTCCTGCTGCTCGAGGCGGCGCGACAGCTGCGAGGCGAGTCGAACTCGCAGGTCGACGACGCAAAGCTGGCGGTGGCCGTGGGCAACGGCGGTCAGCTTGGGTCGCGACACGCGACAGGCGTAACCATTCTCGCAGCCGACTAAGCATCCACTACCCGGCGTCGATTGGCCGGGGAACGCATCAGGAGATTCCAATGACCGAACAAGCACTGAGGCCACAGCCGAGATTCCCGGAGCAGGACACTGAACCGTTCTGGGAGGCCACCAAGCGGCGTGAGTTGACCTACCAGACGTGCGACGACTGCGACGAGGTGATCTTCTATCCGCGAGCGCACTGCACCGGATGTCTTTCCGGCAACATCACGTGGAACGTGTCCGCCGGTAAGGGCGAGGTCTACACGTTCAGCGTGGTCATGCAGAACTACCACCCGGCATTCAAGGACCTCGGACCTTACGCCCTGGCATATGTGGACCTCGACGAGGGGTTCCGCATCATGACCAACATCGTGGACGTCGAGAACCCGATCGAGGACGTCACCTGTGGCATGAGGGTGGAGCTTACCTGGATCGACCAGGGCGAGGGCGAGATAGCGCTTCCGGTGTTCAAGCCCGCTTAGGGAAACCGCCAAATGGACTTTAGATTCACGCCTGAGCAGGACGAGTGGCGAAGCGAAGTACGCTCGACCATCGAGTCGCTAATCACCCCCGAACTCCGGGATGAGATGGAGAGCGATGACGACGTAGGCCCCGGTCCTGCAGGCAAGCAGTTCATGCGAGAGATCGGCAGTCGCGGGCTTCTCGGCATCTCCTGGCCCGAAGAGTACGGCGGTCTGGGGCGGTCGCTCATGGACCAGTACATCTTTTCCGAGGAGATCGGCAGCTTCGGCGGCCTGTACACCAACGGCACTGCGGTGAACATGGTGGGGCCGACCATCATGAACGTCGGTACCGACGAACAGCGCGCAGAGTGGCTTCCAAAGATGCTCAGCGGCGAGGTCGAGTGCGCTCTCGGCTACACTGAGCCGGGCGCAGGGACCGACCTGGCAGGCTTACAGACACGCGCCGTCGTGGACGGAGACGACTACGTCATCAACGGTCAGAAGCTGTTCACGAGCGCGGGTCACTTCTCGTCGCACGTGTGGCTGCTGGCCCGTACCGACACGGAGGTAAGGAAACACCGAGGTCTTTCGGTGTTCCTGGTGCCGATGGACTCGGATGGAATCTCCGTCCGTCCGCTGTGGCGCATGGACAGCGGGCGCACCAACGAGGTGTTCTTCGACAACGTGCGCATCCCTCGCCAGAACCTGATCGGCGAACCCAACCGGGGCTGGTACCACGTCGCGATGGCGCTGGACTTCGAGCGGGTCAGCATCGGCTCCCGGTACACGGGCCTGCTGCGCAGGCTCAACAGGCTCGTAGAGTACGCTAACGAGACCGAGGTGGACGGCCAGCCGCTCTCACGCGATCCGCACTTCAGGACGCGGTTTGCCGAGATCGGCATGAAGCTGGAGACGGTCAGGCTGTTGTCGTACAGGACGGCGTGGATGATCGACCAGGGGATCGTGCCGAACTACGAAAGCTCCGCGTTGAAGATAGTCGCGACCGACCTGATCCAGGAGGTGGCGGACTTCGGGTTCGAGCTTCTGGGCCTGTACGGGCAGCTCACCAAGAACTCGCCATTCGCGCTGATGGACGGCGAGATGGAGCAGGCGTATAGGAGCGGGATCTTCCTGAGATTCGGAGGGGGCGCGAACGAAGTGCAGCGCAACATCATCGCGCAGCGAGGGCTCGGGATGCCGCGTGAAGGCTCGGAGCCCAGGCAGGACCTGAGGTCGCCGCAGGCCGCTGCGGGCAGGACGTAGATGACAGCCGTTCACCATCGTGAGCGGTGAGCCGTTCGTCTAGTTCACGAGATCGTCGAACCATGAACCCGTCCTTCGACAAGCTCAGGACGAACGACTGTGACCATTAGAAATGAGTTGTCGATACACTAGGACTCCTTAATGGACCTATCGCTTACAGAATCACAGCAGAGGCTGAAGGATACGGCCCGGGAAGTGTTCGAGGTCGAGTGTCCGACCAGCCTAGTTCGGGCTATGGAGCAGGACGACCGGGGGTATCCGGCGGACCTGTGGGAGCGTATTTCCAGTCTCGGATGGTCCGGGCTGCCGTTTCCGGAGGAACTGGGTGGCTCGAGCGGGACGCTTACCGACCTCGCAGTGCTCCTCGAGGAGTTTGGGCGTGCCCTAGTGCCTGGGCCGTTCTTCAACTCCGTTGCAGTCGTCGGTCTGACACTGCTGGACGCTGGTTCTGACTCGCAGCGTTCGGAGATATTGCCGAGAATCACTGACGGATCGGTCATTGCGACATCGGCGTTCCTGGACGAGAACGCTCGGTATGGGCCTGACTCTGTCTCCATGACGGCTGAACGGCGCGAAGGCGGATACGTGCTCAACGGCACCAAGATGTTCGTCGAGTACGCCAACTCGGCAGACCTGATGCTGGTTCCGGCGAGGGCTGATGGCGACGTTGTGTTGCTGCTGGTGCCATCGGCCACAGACGGAATCGGCCTTACTCGTTTGGACAGCATTGCGAGGGACCCGCAGTTCGCGGTGGAGTTCTCGGATGTGTTCGTATCGGACGGAGTTGTGGGTGATGCAGGACAAGGTGAGGCAGCCTTGAAGCGAGCGCTCGACAGGGCGGCTCTGCTCCACTGCGCTCACAACATTGGGGGAGCTCAGCACGTCCAGGAGATGACGGTCGAATACACCAAGCAGCGGGTGCAGTTCGACAGAGCCATCGCGACGTTCCAGTCGGTGCAGCACGACTGCGCGGACATGGTGATCGCGATAGACTCGGCGCGGTTGGCGACCTACGAGGCGATCACAAGGATCGAGGACGGGCAGCCTGCGGACAAGGAGATCGCGCTGGCGAAGTCGCTGACAAACCACGCCTACAAGTGGACGACGCTGACGGCGCAGCAGATACACGGCGGCATCGGGTTCATGGAGGAGTACGACCTCCAGCTATGGACGCGCAGGGCCAAGGTGGCTGAGCTGAAATATGGGTCGTCATCGGGGTACGTCGAGACGTTCGCACAGCAGATGGGGCTGCGGTGAATTAGGAATTGAGAATGCAGAATAGGTAAGTTTCCCACACTTCACCACTCTCAATTCGCTATTCCCTATTCAATTAAACTGGCCCATTGCCCTGTCGATGCCGTCTTCCATCAGGCTGATGATGGCCTGCGAGGCCCTGTCGATGGCGTCGTCGACCAGCTCCTGGTCTTGGGACGACATCTCCCCGAGGACCCAGCCGACGCGGTCGGTACCGGGTGGGGGCTGACCCACGCCGATCCTCAGGCGGGCGAAATCCTGGTTGCCGAGTGCGGAGATGATCGACTTGATGCCGTTGTGTCCTGCGGCGCTTCCCCGGGGTCTCAGCCTGAGCCTGCCCGGCGGGAGTGCAGTCTCGTCGTAGACGATCAGGAGCCGGTCCTGGGTAGTCCGTAGTCGCGCCAGCAGATAGGCGACGGCGTCGCCGCTGCCGTTCACGTGGGTGCGCGGCTTGGCGAGGGCAACTGTGCGCCCTTCCATCTTTCCGATGCCGAGCCTAGTAGTGCTGTGAGCGCGGCGGAGCTCGATAGAGTGCCGGTCGGAGAGCAGATCTATGAGCCACCAGCCGGCGTTGTGACGAGTCTTGAGGTAGTGCGGCTCGGGGTTGCCGAGTCCGACCACGATGAGGTCGGGAGTCTCAAGCTGGCCCTTGAGCCTGCGGTTTCGTTTGAACAGGTTCTTGAGGAGTGTCATTGAAATTTCGGGGTTACTGCTGTGGCCCCTACCGCACCAGGCCGTAGACGCGCTCCGGCTTGACAAGGACGATCACGGCCTCCTGGTCGACCATGGCCTGATCGTACTCTTCCCAGTCCGGGTGCTCGGTGTGGCTGCATGCCATGTACACCTCGCGGAGAAGGACGCGCATCTCCTCGGCATCGGTGTTGTTGTAGTCGATCAGGGTCGCCTGGCCCTCAACCGAGACCCACCCTCGCCAGTCGTCCCTGACGGAGAGCACGGTGCAGTTCGGATCGCGGCGGAGGTTGCGGATCTTCTGCGAGCGGGGGTAGACGGACACGAACGCCGCGTTGCCCTTGTACGCGCCGCAGACCACGATGCTGGAGTGGGTAGCGCCGTTCGGTCTGCGAGTCGCGATTACGCCTCTCTTATGTGTATCGAAGAACGGTACTACGTCGTTGAAGTCCATGTGTGCTCCTTGGGGTAGCTAATGCAACTGGCTGCTGAGTGCATGATGAAGGTCGTCGAAGTGCTGGCGGCGTGTCATTCGGACTCGAGGTCCACGTCTCCGCTCTGACCGCCTGTCTTGCGGGCGAGCCGGACCGACTCGATTCGCATCCCGCGGTCGACCGCCTTGCACATGTCGTAGATGGTGAGCGCGGCGATGCTGACGGCGGTGAGCGCCTCCATCTCGACGCCAGTCTTGCCTGTCGTGCGCGCCGTGGCGGTGATTTCGACGGCGCTGTCGGCGGAGTTGAGATCGAAGTCCACGCCGATCTTGTTGATGGGCAGTGGGTGACAGAGCGGGATGAGCTGCGAGGTGTTCTTGGCGCCCATGATTCCCGCGATCCGGGCGACCGCCAAGACGTCTCCCTTGTCGAATGCGTTGGCCTGGATGAGTTCGAGAGTCCGTGGCTGCATGACCACGCGGC
The DNA here is from genome assembly GCA_965116405.1 of Dehalococcoidia bacterium. Classification (GTDB taxonomy): domain Bacteria; phylum Chloroflexota; class Dehalococcoidia; order Lucifugimonadales; family UBA1123; genus VXRN01. The sequence goes on along the minus strand of OZ220685.1, from coordinate 1,933,535 downwards.
CCCTGGCGACGGCCTCACGCTGGGTGTCGGGCTTCCAACCGACGTCCACCATCTGGGCGTTGCCGCTCTGGTCTATGTGGGTCAGCCTGGGTTCGCGCGTGTCGGTCAACGGGTCATCACCTTCAGTTATTTCAGAGTAAGGCGGCGACTTTCTCGTAGCCTTCGTCTACCGCGAGATCATCCCCCTTAGAAGCCGCGACGGCAAGCTCGTCTGCCCGTTCGTTGCCCGGGTTGCCCGCGTGTCCTTTCACCCATCGAAGCTCGACGTCGTGCCGTTCAAGCTGCTCGAGGAGCCTTCCCCACAGGTCAGGGTTGACTGCCTTGTCTTTCTTGTTGCGCTTCCAGCCGTTGGCTCTCCAACGCACGGCCCAGCCCTTGTTGACAGCGTCGACGATGTACCGGGAGTCACTGTACACAGTGACCTTGCATGGCTGTTTCAGGGCTTCTAGTCCTTTGATTACGGCAAGAAGCTCCATCCGGTTGTTGGTGGTGGAGCGAAAGCCGCCGCTGAGTTCGTTGCGGTGAGGACCGGACATCATGACGGTGCCGAATCCTCCAGGGCCGGGATTGCCCGAGCATGCGCCGTCTGTGTAGAGGGTTACGCGGTTCATGGTTTCGGGGTCAATTGTACAGCAAGTCGCGGGTTCGGCCTGTCGTTGACCAGACCCATGCCTGACCATAGAATCCGACCCACGGCTACGTGAAGGGGGAAGAAAATGCCCGTTGACTATGAGAAGAGAGGCAAGATCGCTTATATCACGATCAACAATCCGGCAAAGGCGAACATCCTGGACAGGCAGATCTCGCATGAGATCGCGGAGATCTGGAAGGAGGTGTGGGACGATCGGGACATCCGGGTCTCCATACTGACCGGAGTTGGCGACAGGCACTTCTGCGCAGGACACAACCTGGCGTCGAGGCCGGACGTTACCGCTGAAGAGCGTGAGCGTCTTCGGGCTGAGGGCGTGTTCTGGCCACTGAGCGGTACGGTGAACGGCGCGCTCATAGGGGCGGACGGCAGGCTCGGCGACCACTACCCGCAGATCTACAAGCCAGTGATCGGCGCAATCAACGGGTGGGCCGCCGGAGCAGGCTTCTACCTGATGCTCACGTCCACGGACATACGGATCGCCTCGCGGGAGAACGCGCGGTTCAAGTTCGCGCTGCTCAGCCAGGGTTGGGTCGGCGGCGGACCGGGCGCTACATACCTCACCCGCCAGATCTCCCACGCCGACGCGATGCGCATACTCCTTATGGACGAGCCGTTCGACGCGGAGGAGGCGCTGCGGATCAACCTCATCAACGAGGTCGTTCCTCACGACCAGCTTATGGCTCGGGCCGAAGAGCTTGCCGACTATATTGCCGCGCTTCCGCCGCTGGCTGTGCGGATGATGAAAGAGCTTGTGCTGCGATTCCGTGACATCCCGGTGACGGAGGCGTGGCGAGTACAGACACTTATGAACGCGCTCCTGACGCAGATGACCGGGGACGGAGACGAAGGTCGCGCGGCGTTCCTGGAGAAGAGGCCGCCGAACTTCACGGGATCCATCCGGCAGAAGGGCGATGTATTCGAAGAGGCGACTCCGGAAGAGCGCGCAAGGCTGGATGAGATACGGCGGCACCTGCTGGGTTAAATACATTTCTGGAATCATTCTATTCTAGCGAGAATTACTATTGACAGGGTGTCTAACGATCAGTCATACTAGCAATCCGTTTTCAAGGACCCTGTGACTGAACAAGCTGCTACGCAGGGCTAAGGTGACGGCATCCCCGGCGATGAGTCGGGCGTCCACGGAGCATTCAGAAAGCTCTTGAACTGAACGTGAGGCGGGCCGGAAGGCTGGTGCCGGGCTTCGGGGCCAGGTTCTGGAGGATTAAGTCGGGTTCGATTCCCGCGCTACTGCGGGGGCCCCAGAAATTGGGCGAGAAGTCCCGCCGGAGGAGGGAAGCCTTCGAAGGTAGGGAGGTTCGCCCCAGGGTCATTGGGAACGGCGCGAAAACAGAGAGGCGGACGTTCGCGTCCGCCTCGTTTTCTTTGTGGCTAACTGTAGAGCCTGGCGCTTCGGTGGTGGGCTCCTGTCTATATGTCCAGCTTTAAGCTGGCGACGGGAAGATCTCGGTCAGGAAGTCTATGATCAGCCTCGCTGCCACCATGGACGTCACGTCGGCGTGGTCGTATGGAGGGGCTACCTCGACCATGTCGAAGGCGACGACCTTGTGGTTCCTGGCCAGGTGTACCAGGGCGTCTCTGAGTTCGTCGTAGTAGAGGCCCCAGACTTCCGGGGTGCCAGTGCCGGGCGCGTGCGAGGGGTCCATCACGTCGATGTCTATGGTGACGTACAGGTTCTCGGACTCTGGCACGAGGTCCATCGCGGCTTCAGGCCCGAGCTCCTTGAACCTCCTGGTAGTGACGACTAAGTTTCCGTCCGCAATGGCCTCGTCGTAGACCTTCCGGCTCTCCTTGCGGATGCCAATGGAGCTTATGTTGCGGACGAACGACATCTCGCGGCAGCGTCTGATTGGGCTGCCATGTGTGTAGAGCACTCCCTGGGTCTCGTGAGAGTAATCCATGTGGGCGTCGAAGTGGACGACGTCCAGGGGCTCGAAGGCCGAAAGTCCGCGCACTACCGGGAAGGTGATGGCGTGGTCGCCTCCAACGACGACGGGCATGGAGTCTTTCGACACGATCTTCTCGACGACGTTGGTCAGCTTCTGGAAGTTGTCGAGCACGTCTGAAGGGACGACGGTGATGTTGCCGCAGTCGGCCATCGTGACGCCCTTGAGCAGCTCGGTACCTCGGTCAGAGTCGAAGTAGCCGGCAGCCTCCTGGTCAAACTGCATTCCTCCGTAGCCTATGTAGGAGTAGCCTCGGGCGTCGCGTACGGCGTCGGGGCCGAAACGGGCGCCTGGTCGTCCGAAGGTGCCCTGGTCGAAGGGCATGCCGACGAAGGCGACATTTGCGTCGAGGGCATCCAAATCTGCGAGCAGAGGCGCATCATAGAATGTTCGTGATCTGGCTCGAATATCGGGCCAGCGTTCTTCCTGACCTGAACGTGTTTCAGAGGTCATATCCAAACCTCACAGTTCTATCTCGAAATAAGCGACCAGCTACGTGCTAATTCAGCCATAGCTTCAGCACGCTCCGTCCATTCGTGAAGAAGCCCGGGATCAAAGTCGGCCCCATTGGGCCATACGAGCGTATGAATCTCGCTGTCTATCGACACCTGCCGGAACAGTTCCTCGTCGCGCAGCGGGCCGTATAGTTCACCCGCCAACACGGGTTCAAAATCAATCATCTGGCAGGAACCGTCATCGAACTCCACTCTAAGAGTGTAAGAACCCTCGAAGCGAAAACTCGTGACTCTGTAAATTGGATGTGTCATATCGTCATGCGCTATCTCAGTGGATCGATTTTACTTGGTATGCGACCCGCTTGAAGCAACGCCCAGTTTGCCTCCAATTCACCTTGGTGTAACTCAGCCCACGCAGTTACCAGTCTGTGCTGACGTCGTGGGAGCCGTCCCGCGATCAGATCCAGGTCGGCTACCGAATACGCTGCTGCTGCATCTTGGTAGTAGGCATGAAAGTGGGCCAAGTGATGTGGTCCCCCTGCTTCAGGATACATACGAATGATGATGCCGAAGAAGCGGGAAATCTCCGGCATTTACACCAGGACGCCGAAGCCGGACTTGGTGCAGATTTCGATGCGGTTGCCCTCGGTGTCTTCTATGAAGAAGACGCGCTGGCCGTCATGACGGGTGGTGATGTCGGTCGTCTCGACGTTATGGGCGTGCATGTACTTCTGCGCCTCTTCGATGTCCTCCACCTCGAAAGCCCCGTGGTGGGACGGCACCGATGGCGCGACATCACCTTCGATGAGATGCACCATAGTTCCGCTGGGAAGCTGGAGCCACACGATATGGTCGGAGTCGACCATGCTGGGGATCTCCTTGACGCCCAGGACGTCAACCCAGAACCTGGTTGCGCGCTCCTTGTCCCTGACGCAGTACGTGAGGTGGTTGACTCTTCGCAGTCTGATGGTGCCGATCATGCCTGACATCGTTGCATCCCTCCAGTGTGGCATTCCAAACTTGGGAATCATGATAACAGGATCGGTGGCGCATGGCTGGTAGGGTCAGGTTTGCTACGCCAGCCGCTGTCAGCGGGTTCTAAACCTGACTCTACATCAGTTGTCGTCACGCAATCACGGCTGTCCGTAATGTACAATCCGCCATGCGACCTTAGGTGATCCCAACCAGCTTTGAAGAGGAGACGAACATGGCCGAGATCGAAGCTAGACTGGCGGAGATGGGAATCGAGCTGCCGGAAACGCCGCCGCCGATTGCCAACTACGTGCCGGGGGTGAGGACCGGCAACCTGGTATACCTGTCCGGGTTGGGACCGGCCAGTCGACCTGACGGCTCCATTCCGGCCGGCAAGGTCGGTCGCGACCTCACCACCGAGGAGGGCTACGAGGCCGCGCGCCTGACGGGCTTGAACATTATTTCGCGAATGAAGGGCGTGGTTGGAGACCTCGATAAGGTGCGCCAAGTCGTCAAGCTGCTGGGGATGGTGAACTGCGACCCCTCGTTCAATCAGCAGCCTGCCGTGATCAACGGCTGTTCCGACCTACTGGTGGAAGTGTTCGGAGACAAGGGACGTCACGCGAGATCGGCTGTCGGAATGGCGGGGCTTCCAAACGACATCCCGGTGGAGATCGAGGTCATCATCGAGGTGGACGGCTGATAGGGTTGCGAGAGGACCAGGCCAGCCCTGACAGGGGGCGGTGACGGGGATCTCTCGCTCCTAACTCCTCTCCACTCACTTCTCAGGGCTACGCCAGCACCTGCATGGAGTAGCGCGAGCGCATGTGCCGGTCCTGCTCGAAGCGGTCGAGTCCAAGCTGGGATATGTCTATGCTCGAGGCCTGGCCGTCCACGATCAGCTCCGACATTACAACGCCGATCATGGGCGAGAGCTTGAAGCCGTGTCCGCTGAAACCGACGGACAGGTAGAGTCCCTCGATTCCGTCGACGCGGTCCAGCACCGGGTGCCAGTCCGGCGTTATCGTAAATAGGCCGCTCCAGCCCCCCCGGAAGAGGGCCTGCGACATACCGGGCATACGACGGATCAGCTTTTCGAAGGTCTGCTCGACCATGGACATGTCCACGCCCTGGTTGTAGCTGTCGGGATCGGCGGGCTCGTCCTCTCCCACGCCGATTAGTGTCAGGTTGCCGAGATCCGGCCTGGGCGACATGTCGTTTACTACGTCGCCGATGATAGGGTGGTCCGGCACTATGTCCTGAGGCCTTCTGAGCATGATGACTTGGTGCCTGATGGGTTGGAGATCGACCTCAACACCGATGGACTCGAGGAACGGACCAGACCACGGACCGGCCGCAACGACGGCGATAGGCGTCTCAATCCGGCCTTCGGCGGTCAGTACTGCAGTCACGCGGTCTCCGGTGATCTCGATGCCGGTTGCGGGCGAACCTGCCAGAACGCGGGCGCCCATATCTCGGGAAGCGTTGGCGTAGCCGGTGGTGACGGAGTAGGGGTCGGCGTAGCCTGAGTCGGGTTCGTACGCGAAGGACTCGCCGTCGAACGTCTCGACCATCGGGGCTATCTCTCTGACGTCCTCTGCGGTCACGATCGACGTATCGACCCCAACGGACCGCTGCATCGCGACGTTGCCCTCCATCGCCTCCCTGTCCTCGGGTCCAACGATGACGAAGTAGCCGGTTTTCGTGTAGCCGGAGGGCATTCCGACCAGTTCATAGAAGTCCCGGAAGATTGAGAGACTGTCCCAAGCGAGGCGTGTGGTGACCTCGTTCGAGTAGTGCATTCGCAGGATAGCCTGCGACCTGCTGGTCGAGCCGGACGCTAACACGTCACGTTCGAGCAGCACGGTGTTTGTCACGCCGCGCTGGGCGAGATTGAAGAGGATGCTGCATCCCATCACTCCTCCGCCTACCACTACCGCGTCCGCTGTGTTTGGCATGGAAGTGCCCTCCGTATCTCAAGTACTGACAGTGTACCAACTTGATTCTCTCTCCTTACCAGATATAGCATATTGGTAAGGAGAAGTACGATGATCGTCAAAATCACGTCTAAACGCCAGGTCACATTCCCAGCGAAGGTACTGGACGCCTTGGGAGTCGGACCAGGCGATCAGCTTGAACTGACAGAGACCTCTGACGGTTACATCCTACGCCCACGGCGCATCGATTACTCTCTACTGGGAACGTTGAGAGACAAGATACCACCTGGACATCCACCTTTCGATATCCGGGATTTCCGAAGGGAGACGTATGACCCGGCACTACGGGATTGACACATCCATTCTCGTCAGACTGTTGACCAAGGATCCCGAGGACGAGTTTTTTCGCTGCATCGAGGCGCTTCGAGCCTTGATCGAGGATCAAGGCGACGAGGTCTTCGCATCGAACCAGGTTATTGGGGAAGCATACGTAGCAATCCAGCATCACTACAAAGTATCGAAGGACGATGCCCGTACTTCTTTGCTCAACACACTGCGAAGTGGCCTTGTTGCCCCTCTAAGCGGCCAATCCGTCATTGACGTTCTGGAGGCAACCGGAGGTCCCGGTCTATTCGACAGGCTCATCGCTAACGACTACTCAAGAGCCGGACTGGATACTCTCACACTGGACCGCAGAATGGCGTCCTTGGAGGGTGTGAGCAGGCTCTAAGCAGGCAGCAGCTCCGTTCTCCATTCTCGCACTCTAGTCGTTTTTCGTTCGTTGTTGCCCGTTTGGGGTGCGTGCTATACTTTTCTGGATATCCCCTCCCAGGTTTCAGGAGTATTTGGTTTGACTTCGGTACGGATGCGCGACTACGAGCTTGTAATGATTCTCAGCCCCGAGGCTACTGAAGCCGAGGCGTCTGAGACTGTCGATCGAATAAGGAGCCTCATCTCCGACGGGGGCGGAGCCGTCTCAGACCAGGAGAACTGGGGTATCAGGAGGCTCGCCTACCCGATCCAGCGGTTCATCGAGGGCAACTACTTCATCGCCCGCTGCAAGATGGATGCGCAGGCAGCCGTTGAGTTGGACAATACTCTGAACTCGTCCCAGGACGTGCTGAGACACCTCGTTTTCCGGCTTGATCCGTCCGACATCGCCGCCATGGAGAAGCAGGCCGAGCGAGAGCGTGCGGCAAGGCTGGAAGCCGAGCGACGTGCCGCCGCCGAGCAGGAGGCCAGAGAGCGCGAAGAGGCACGCAGACTGGCTGAAGCGGAAGCAGCCGAATCCGCCGCTCAGGAAGGCGCAGAAGCTGAAGATGCGGCTCCAGTCCAGGCTGAGGCCAGCACAGAGCCTGCCGCAGAAGAGGCCGAGGAGCCCGCTCCAGTCCAGGCTGAGGCCAGCACAGAGCCTGCCGCAGAAGAGGCCGAGGAGCCCGCTCCAGTCCAAGCCGAGGCCAGCACGGAGCCTACCGCAGAAGAGGCCGAGGAGCCCGCTCCAGTCCAAGCCGAGGCCAGCACGGAGCCTACCGCAGAAGAGGCCGAGGAGACCGCTCCAGTCCAAGCCGAGGCCAGCACAGAGCCTGAGGCGGAGGAGGCCGCTCCCGTCGAGGCCGAGGCATCAGCGGAGCCATCCGAAGAGGAGTCCACTAACGAGGACGAGTCCAAGGAAGGCGAGTAGCAGTCGCTACGCGATGGCAGGAGTAGTGCCATGACCATGAATAAGATTTTGATTATCGGCAACTTGGGCGGCGATCCCGAGATGCGGTACCTGCCGAGCGGCGATCCAGTGACTAGCTTTTCTGTGGCCACAAGCTGGAGATATAGAACAAGGGATGGCGAGCAGAGAGAAGAGACGGAGTGGTTTCGGATTAACGCATGGGGACGACTAGCCGAAACTACCAACCAGTACCTCACAAGGGGTAGCAAGGTCTATGTTGAAGGGCGCCTTCAAAGTCGCTCCTGGCAGGGCCAAGACGGACAGACGCGATTCAGCAATGAGGTAAGGGCGAGCGACGTCCGATTCCTTGATCCGCGCGGACAGGTCTCCGGCGACCCCGGTGGTTACGGAGCACCGCCGCCATTCGGCGGGCCTGAAGAGGATGCAGACGATCTTCCCTGGTAGAAACTAACAATACAGTCGACTCACCCCGGCGGTTAGCGGGCAGAATGCCTCCCTCGCCGGTCCAGGAGAATCCAGCAAGAGTCAGAACGACGTAGATACAAGGTGAGTGAACATGACGACACAGACTAGCAGACCACCATCAACCGGCCCCAGGCCAGGCGCTCCCTCGGGACCGAGGCCCGGAGGCCCTCCCGGCTCCAGACCAGGAGGAGCGACCGGATCGAGACCCGGTGGCCCCGGCGGACGACCCGGCGGCGGCAGACCCGGTGGACGACCGGGCGGCCGATTCGGCGGCCGGCGCGGCAGGCCCCGATACTATAGCCGTCGGAAGATCTGCGGCTTCTGCGTAGATCACGTCGAATTCATCGACTACAAGGACACTGACCGGTTCCGCAGGTACATGACCGACCGCTGGAAGATCGAGTCCCGCCGCAAGACGGGCGTCTGTTCGAAGCACCAGCGCGCGCTGGCGACTGCCATCAAGCGCGCCCGGCACCTGGCACTGATCCCATTCAGCCCTGACCACGATGGTCCTCCCATGCGCTGGTCGAGGTAGAACGCTGAAACTATCGTGGTTGACGAAGCTCAGGAGGTACCGTCCAGGAGGACGGTGAGAAGAGACAGCCGCAGGATCGCGGCGGAGCGCACTCCAGAAGAGCGACGACGTCGCAGGATTGCGCTCATCATCATTGGCGCCATGCTGCTCGTGCTCACGGGTATCATCGTCGCCGGGTACGTCATAATCTTCGTCCTGCCCCCTCAGCAGCTGGTGGTCCGTGTCAACGACGTGGTCTATACACGCGGCGACATGGTGAAGCTGCTGCGCCTCAGACAGAGATCGATGGAGCTGGCGCAGACCCAGCAGATACGTACCAGCGACGACGTCTTCGAAGCGCTGCAGCTAATCGTCGAGAACGAAGTGATCGCCCAGGCAGCGCCGTCCGACGGGATATCGGTCTCACGCGACGAGATAGACAACTCTATAAGGGCGAGGATTGCCCCCTCCCCGGACGAGTCTCTCGGCAAGTCAGACGCCCAGATCGAGCGCGAGTACCATGAACGGTACCGGCAGTTCCTGAACCAGGCCCAGGTCAGCGAGGCGGAGCACCGCGATCTGGTGCGAAAGTCTATTCTCAGGGAGAAGTACCGGCAGTTCCTGGGGGACCAGGTGCCGGCGTTCGCAGAGCAGGTCTACCTGCATCGCATAGCGATGGGACATAACGACGAGATCGACATCATGCAGACGAAGCTGCAGGACTTGATCGGCGACAACAAGAGCCCAGAGAACATTCGCGCCGTTTTCAGAGCCATAGCGCGCGAGTTTTCAAGCGACCCCGAGACCTACGAATCCGCCGGAGACGTCGGATGGACGCCGCTCGGAATACACGAAGACTACGAGGACAAGTTCTGGCAACTGGAACCCGGCGTGCTCTCCAAGCCCACACCGAACGTGGACAATCCCCAGCAGATACTCTTCTTCCTGGTATCGGAACGGGACGGCAACCGGGAGGTCAGCCGGCGCAACCGGGAGACGCTGAAGACGCGTGTCCTCCAGCTATGGGTCAACCAGGAGAGACAGAGCCACGACGTGTACGCCACGTTCAACTCGGACATCTACGCGTGGTTCATCGAGCAGCTCCGAATCAGCGCGGCCACTACGCCGACACCCGTATCGAACCCGCTGCAGAACATCATGAGCGGCCTCTAGAATTCAGGTTTGATCGTGACTAAAGACTCCATCGGAATCGGTCTGCTCGGCATGGGTGTTGTGGGTGGCGGTGTAGCGCAGATTATCGAGCAGAAGCGTCACCACCTGGGCGACATGATCGGTTGTCCAATGGAACTCAAGGGCGTCCTCGTTAGAGACCCTTCAAAATCCAGGCCTATCGATCTTGCTGACGGGCTGGTTACAACGGACCCATCAGGAATACTGGACAACCCGGAAGTCGACATACTCGTCGAGCTCATCGGCGGCGAAGAGCCGGCACGCGAGCACATATTCAGGGCGATGTCCGGAGGCAAGCATGTCGTGACCGCCAACAAGGAGGTCATGTCCAGGCACGGCTTCGACATCCTGAAGTATGCTCGGAAGCAGCGGGTACGCGTGCTGTTCGAGGCTGCCGTGGCCGGCGGAACGCCCATAATCGCGCCGCTCATGCGAGACTTGGTGGCGAACGACGTCATCACGATTCACGGGATCATCAACGGGACGACGAACTACATCCTGACCAGGATGGAGCAGGACGGCGCCGACTTCGGCGACGCGCTGGCGGAGGCGCAGAGGCTGGGATACGCCGAGGCCGACCCAACCAACGACGTCGAAGGCATCGACGCGGCGTACAAGCTGGCGATCCTTGCCACGCTCGGATTCAGGGAGCGTGTCACAGATGACGACGTCTTCCACGAGGGCATAACGCGTCTGACCGCAAGGGACTTCCAGTACGCCCGCGAGCTTGGCTACGCGATCAAGCTGCTGGGAATTGCCTCAGCAGACAGCGGGGCGCTCCACGCCAGGGTCCACCCGGCGTTCGTCCGCGAGGACGCGATGATAGCCAACGTAAACGGCGTTCTCAACGCTGTTGAGATCCAGACAGACCTCGCCGGCAAACTGCTGTTCCATGGGGCGGGCGCCGGTGCGATGCCGACAACGAGCGCGGTGATCGCGGACATAGTCGATATCGCCAGGGACATCAGCGCGGGGGTCGACAACTTCGTCCAACCCGAGAATGGCGGTCAGAGCAACGGCGGCGAAGGCGTGGAGGTCGGCGGGGGCGTCCGGCCGATCTCGGAGCTGGAAACGCGGTACTACATTCGGCTGACGGCCGCAGACCGACCGGGCGTCCTGGCGCAGGTCGGAGGCGTGTTCGCGGAGCACAACATCTCCATTGCGTCGGCGATCCAGAAGGAGACCGACGAGGTGGCGCAGCGCGCGGAAATCGTGCTGATGACCCACCGGGCCAACGAGGCCGCGATGCAGCAGGCGATCGTCGAGCTGGAAGCGCTCGAAACGGTGGCGGAGGTCGGGAACCTGATTCGCGTCGAAGAGTGGTAGTCTTTCTTCTAGCATTCGAGCAAAGAGTGCGGATACGCTAATCAGACAATCCCAAGATACGAGGTGGAATCTCCCATGCCTGCCACGTACTACACATGGAAGCGTTGAAGTACCTGCCGAAGAGTGAAAGCGGAGCTTTCGCAGGCCGGAATCGAATACGAAGAGCGCGACTTTTTCGCTGAGCCGTTCTCCGTTGACGAACTCAGGGAAACAATTGGCTCCAAGCCCGTCTCGGACTTCTTCTCATGGAGGTCGCCGTCTTTCCGCAAGATGGGGTTGACCCGTGACGAGCTCAGTGACGACAAGCTGCTCAAGCTCATGGTGGAAGAGCCCAGGCTGATCCGGCGACCCCTGATCATGACCGGTGACGGAGACCTGATCGTCGGCACGGACAAGAAGGCGATGGCAGACCTGATGGGCTGAGAAGGGCATTTGGTCCCTTCTCCCCTGGTGGGAGAAGGCTAGAGCCTGTCGAAGGACGCTCCCAGCCTCTGGATTCCCGGTCTCGCGGGAATGACGGTTGTGAATACCTACCCCTATTAGCCCACCAAGGGACGGGAGGCTCTCACTCTTCGGAGGGTACGCCATGCCGTACAGAAGCTACTTCCTCACACCTGAAGGAAGCGTGGAGAGCGGGCTGTCTGAAGTAGACATCCAAGCTGCCCTCGAAAGCGGTGAGGGCAATCTGTGGTTGGACTTCGACGGTCTGAGCGTCGAAGATGGCGAGTTCATGCGACGGGTGTTCGATCTGCACCCGGTTGCGGTGGACTCGTGCGTGGACATGGCGGACCAGGTGCCGAAGGTCGACGACTATGGAGACCACATCTTCATCGTCGCCCGCGGCATCGACTACACGGTCGATACCCGCATCCTGTCCACTACCGAGATGGGCGTGTTCCTCGGGCGAAACTTCGTCGTCAGCGTGCACGCCAGTCTGCTGTACAACATAGAGTCGGTGATCGCGCTGGTGGAGCGCGACGGTCTCCCGCTCAGGCGCGGCTCGACGTTTCTCACTTACATCCTCCTGGATGCGCTGGTCCAGAACCTGACGCCGGGCATCAACGGGCTGGAGGAGTGGGTCGACGACATAGAGGACTCAGTCATCGAAAGGCCCGACCCCGACGCGCTCGAGGCGATCCTGGAACTCAAGAGGTCCAGCTTCCGGTTGCGACGCGCGATAGCTCCCCAGCGAGACATGCTCAACAGGTTGAGTCGAGCCGAGTTCGCCCATGTTACAGGCGACGCCCTGCCCTACTACCGTGACATCTACGACACCATCCTGAGGATCGAGGGACAGAACGAGACCCTGCGCGACCGGGCAGATACGACACTTTCGGTCTACCTGTCGCTTGTCGCGAACCAGCAGAACGATCTGATGAGAGTGCTCGCGGTGGTGGCCACGGTGTTCATGCCGCTGAGTCTCATCGCCGGGATCTATGGCATGAACTTCGAGTACATCCCTGAACTCGGCGTACGCTGGGGTTACTTCGCCGTGCTGGGAGTTATGGCGACCGCGATCGCAGGTGTGCTGTGGGTGTTCTGGGCAAGACAGTGGATCTCCCTGGGGAGGAGGCGGCTGGTACGGTTCAGGCCGACCACGGTCGCACCGGAACGGCTGCTCAGCTACGTGAGCAAGCTCGACCCGAGGCGCATAGAGCCCGGCATCATCGACCCGAGGCGGCTCGACCCTCGAAGGCTCGATCCGAGGAGACTGAGGTCGGACTAGCGTCGGACTCCTGGCAACTCTTGCAGTATGATTGGGTCAGGATCCCGGAATCCGGGCCCTAAATCACATGGGAGTGAGACATCATGCTGGCAGACCTTATTGGAAGAGTCGCCCTGGTTACGGGCGGCGGCCGCGGAATTGGACGTGGTATCAGCCTCGCGCTGGCTGAGCAGGGGGCGGATATCGCCGTCGCCGACCTGGTGGAAAGCAACGCAGCCGACGTTGCTGAGGAGGTCCGGCAGCACGGCAGACGAGCCGCAGCCATGGCGATGGACGTAACAGATAGATCGTCAGTCGAAGCCGCGGTCGCGAGCGCACTCGACCAGATGGGGCAGATCGACATCCTGGTGAACAACGCCGGTATCATCGGGGCCGGCGGCATGTGGGAGAGGGACTCGTCCTCTGACGACGACTGGGACGATACGTTCCAGGTGAACGTGAGGGGAATCGTAAGGGTCACAGAGGCGGTGCAAGGGCACATGATCCAGCGCGGGTCGGGCCGGATTATCAACATTGCCTCAATCGCAGGCAGGCAGGGCAGCCCGGACATCCCGCACTACTCCACCTCCAAGGCGGCCGCCATCAGCTGGACCCAGTCCAACGCTCTACAGCTCGCCAGCCACCGGATAACCGTCAACGCGATCTGTCCTGGGCTGCTGTGGACGCCGATGTGGGAGGCGATCGCCCAGAGGCGTTCGAGGCTCGGTTCTACCCAGACGCATACAGACGTCCAGGGAATGCCGGGGCGCGATCTATTCGAGACTGTAGTCGATCAGACTATGCCGATGAAGCGAGAGCAGACCCCGGAGGACATCGGGAAGCTCGCCGCGTTCCTGGCATCCGACGATGCGAAGAACATCACCGGGCAGGCGATCAACGTCGACGGCGGGATCAGGATGAACTGATCAGATCACACCGTCGGCGCGTAGCCGTTCGATCTCGTCCGGCGACATTCCGAGGTCTTCACCGTAGACGGACTCGTTATGCTCGCCTATCAGCGGGCTCCTGAAGGTGCTCCACGGGGTGCCGTTCATGATGTACGGACGTCCGGCGTAGGTGTACGTCTCGCCCAGTTCCGGGTGTTCGACCTCAGCAAAGAATTCGCGGTCCTCAGCGAAATGCGCGTCGTCGAGCGTCTCCTCAGGTGACCGTACTATGGCCCATGGGAACTTGCGGTCCTGGGCGCCTCGGTATATCTCTTCGGCGTTGTGGGCCGCGATGAACTTCTTCACGACTACGAAGGCGTGATCGACCTCCGGCCCTGTCCTCATTCGCATGGCTGCCATGTCGCGGTAGTGGGGATCGGTCAGGTCCTCGGCCATTCCGGCGTCGTCCATCCACCTGACTAGGGTCAGCCACTGGTCGAGGCTGGTGAATACCGCGAAGACGTTGATGTACCTGCCGTCGGCTGTCGGACACAGGGTCTTCGGTGTCGGCAGGACGCCGTGATGCCTGCCGGTCTGACGCTTCACCATCTCCTTGGTGTAGATGTACGTGGGCATCGCTGCCTCTGTCGTACACGAGCAGGCCTCGTGGATGGAGGCGTCCACGTGCTGACCCTCTCCGGTCATGTCGCGCCAGTTGAGGGCCATGAGCGTGCCGATGGCGGCGTAGTTGCAGCTTATGATGTACCCGTGTCCGCCGCTCGGCCTGATTGGAGGCGCGCCCGGCAGGTCGTCGTAGCCACAGCTGTGCATGATGCCGCCCATGGCCATGGCCACGAGGTCGGACGTCTTGTAGTCGCGGTACGGGCCGTCCTGGCCGAAGCCGGTGAGTGAGGTCATTACAAGCTCAGGATTTACGGCGCTCAGGTCTGAGTAGCCGAGACCCAGTGAGTCCATGTAGCCGGGATCGAAGCTCTCCAGCAGCACGTCGGCCTTTGCGACCAACTTCTTGAGAATCTTCTGACCTTCAGGCTGTTCCAGGTCCAGCGTGACGCCCTCCTTTGCCATGTTGAAGGCCCAGAAGTTGAGACTCTGGTTGGGGTCAGGTTCGTCATTTCGGAAGGGACGAATGTTGCGGGCGGCATCGCCTCCGGGAGGCTCGATCTTGACGACTCTCGCTCCCATCTCTCCCATCAGCTTGCCAATGTACTGACCCTTTTCATCGCAAAGGTCGAGCACGGTGAGGTCGGAGAGCGCTCCCTGGCTGTTGCTCATCAGATTGCCCCCTCGACCATCAGGTCAGTCATCTGCTCTTCGGGCACACCAAGAAGCTCGCCGAAGATCTGCTGCGAGTGCTGGCCAAACTGGGGAGACGATCGGCGGAGCTCCCACGGTGAACGGGATAGACGCATCGGCTGACCCTCGTACTCGGTCACGCCAAGCTCGGGATGTTCGACCTTGGGAAGGAAGTCGCGGTGCCTGAGCTGCGGGTCGTCCTCGATCTTCTCCTTTGGCGTCTGCACGGCTCCAGCGGCGATACCCGCTGACTGGAGCTTGTAGAGCACCTCGTGCGGCTTGCGCTCGATAGTCCATGTCTCGATCAGGCGATCAAGCTCGTCCTGGTTGTGATAGCGACCCTCGTTGGTGGCGAACCGTTCGTCGGAGGTCCACTCAGGCGCGCCTATCGCATCGACGAATGAGTCCCACTCGTCATCGTTGAAGATAGTGATGACACACCACCGGTCTTCACCCTTGCAGCGGTACGTATTGTGGGGAGCGACCTTGTAGTTTGGCGCCCTATTGCCGGGCGGGTTTCCCTCACGCCTGAAGTTGCGGCCGTTGACAGACTTGTCGAGGATGGCCGTGCCGGTCAGCGCCATGCCCACCTCGACTTGTGACAGATCGACCCACTGGCCCTCTCCCGTGCGGTTCCTGTGGTGAAGCGCGTTCAGGCACGCCAGAGCGCCGTAGAACCCTCCGGTGTGGTCCATGTAAGAGAATCCCCATCCTGCGGGGTCCTCGCCGGGCAGGCCGGACATGAACGTCAGGCCTGAGAGCGCCTGCGCGGTCGGGCCCCAGGTCACGTACCTGTTGTCCCGTCCCGTATGGCCGAAGCCGGACATGCTGACGTAGATGATGTCGGGGCGTATCTTGCGCTGGGCTTCATAGTCGAGTCCCCAACGCTTGAGAACGGTCGCGCTGAAGTTCTCGACGACTATGTCGGAGACCGCGATGAGGTCGTGAAGCAGCTCCATGCCGCTGGGGTGCATCACGTTGATGGAGACACCGAGCTTGTTGCGGTTCAGGTTGTTGAACAGGCCGCCCACGTTGGGGCTGTTGGATCCTGGAGGCGTCAACCCGTGACGGGTGTAGTCCATCGTCTGCTCGTTCTCGACGCGGATGACTTCAGCTCCGAAATCGGCAAGGATTCGCGTGCATGTCGGGCCCGCGACGATCCAAGAGAAATCGACGACCCGTACCCCCTCAAGCGCGTGTTTACGCATTTGACCAACTCCCATGACGGCTAGATTAGCTACAGAATCCTATAGCCGAGTTGAATCGTAGTCAATGGTGTCCGCCACTGTTTCCCTGTACGGAAATGGCCTCCTCGCGAAAAGTCCAGAGTTCAAAAATCCCACCCGCCTTTCCCCTCCAAATGGGTCTCCTCTCTGCTCTGATATACTTCAGGCAGGGCGTATCCCTCTGGTTTATCACATGGAACTTGACCGGTTTACCTGGAAGGTAATGCCCCTCCCCCTACCCCACATCAGCTTCCACAACAATCGGCATCACCTCTTCACAATAGGGTGAGGACATGACTTGCTCCAGTAGACAACGAGGCCCCACTCTGCTCGCACTGCTGGCCGCGCTGTCACTGGCGATAGCGGCTTCAGTCCTGCTCTCGTCCCCAATACAGGCGCAACAGAGCGGTTTCGCGCACAATGTCGCCAGAGACTTCGAGACGCTGGACGCCGCCGGAAACGACGATCCCCGCGGCATCTGGTCCGACGGGACAACCATGTGGGTGACGGACTGGCGGGACCGCAAGCTCTACGCATACAGGATGTCTGACAGAAGCCGTGACCAGAACAAGGACTTCAATACGCTCGATGCCGCCGGCAATGACGCACCCCATGGTATCTGGTCCGACGGGACAACCACGTGGGTGGCGGACTGGGAAGACGGAATGCTGTACGCCTACAAGATGTCGGACAAGAGCCGCGATCACGCAAAGGACTTCGACACGCTGCCTGGCCCCGTCAACGAAAACCCCCAGGGCATTTGGTCGGACAGCACCACCATGTGGGTGGCGTACTGGAATGACAGTAGGTTGTACGCCTACAGGATGTCGGACAAGAGCCGCGACCCTGCAAAGGACTTCGACACGCTCGATGCTGCGGGCAACAACGACCCCCGCAGTATCTGGTCGGACGGGACAACCATGTGGGTGGCGGACTGGAGTGACCGCAAGTTGTACGCCTACAGGATGTCGGACAGGAGCCGCGACCCTGCAAGGGACTTCGACACGCCGGATGCCGCCGGAAACGACGATCCCCGAGGCATCTGGTCGGACGGGACAACCATGTGGGTGACCGACGGTCGTGACGACAGGCTATACGCTTACAACATGCCAATGGAGCTGGAGGCACTGAGCCTTACCGGCCCTGGCGGCAGCGATGTTCCGCTGAGCCCTGCCTTTGCGAGCGGCACAATGAATTACACGGCGAAAGTTGCCGTCGGCGTACACCACGTGACAGTCTCCGCGACTGGAACCGATGAGAGCGCCAGCGTAGCCTATCCCGGCACGGACGCAAACACCGGCTTGGCAGGCCACCAGGTCGCCCTGGTGGATGGCTGGAACACGATCGAGATAGCGGCTGCGAACAGCAATCTGAGCTACACGGTCGGCGTGTGTAGACCACTGGTGGGCTATTTGGCCTATAACCCCTGCATAGACTTTGAAACGCTGGCCGCCGCAGGCAACAACGATCCCCGAGGCATCTGGTCCAACGGGACCACTATGTGGGTGGCAGACTGGAACGACAGCAGGCTGTATGCCTACAGGATGTCGGACAAAAGCCGCTATCCTGACAAGGACTTCGACACGCTGGGCGAGGCCGGTAACGACTCACCACGCGGCATCTGGTCCGACGGTACCACCATGTGGGTGGCGGACTGGGAAGACGACAAGCTCTTCGCCTACAGGATGGCGGACAGGAGCCGCGATCCTGACAAGGACTTTGACACGCTGGACGAAGCCCACAACGACGATCCCCGAGGCATCTGGTCGGACGGGACAACCATGTGGGTGGCGGACTGGGAAGACGACAGGCTGTATGCCTACAAGATGTCTGATAAGAGCCGAGACCGCGACAGGGACTTCGACACGCTGGCTGCAGCCCACGACGACGATCCACGCGGCATCTGGTCCAACGGGACAACCATGTGGGTGGCGGACGGTAGTCACGCCACGATCTACGCGTACAGGATCTCAGATACGGGACACGACAGGTACAGGGACTTCACCACACCCGATGCTGCTGGCAACAACAACGCCACCGGCATCTGGTCCGATGGGACCACCATGTGGGTGGCAGACGACGCTGACGACAAGCTGTACGCATACATTATGCCGCCGGTGAGCGGCTGGCCCTGGACGATCCCGGCACCGGCAAGATTCGTCATCGAATGACACTTGGGGAAGTGCCTACTCACATTGAACCAATCGTTGGAGAATAGCACCTGACCGACCGGCTGACCTACTCGTTAGGCAGTCTCAAGAAACTGAACGGACTTGCGGAATGAACTCGATTTTGGCACGATAAGTCCATGAGAATAGGTGAATTCGAACTCAGAGACCCTGTGCCGGAGTTGCGGCGACCAGTTGCGATCGCCATGCTCAGGCCATGGATAGACGTGGGAAGGGTCGGAACGCTCGCCCTGAACATACTCCAGCGCCACCTCGGGGCGCGGGAGTTGGGCAGGCTCGCCGAACCCGGAAAGTTCTTCGACTTTACGAGGTACCGACCGCGGATGCGAACCGTCAACGGACAGCGTGTCTTCACGACTCCCAACACGATCATCCACCACGCACACGACGACGCCACGGACAGGGACTACCTGTTCCTGCATATACGGGAGCCGCACGCTTTCGGAGAAGACTACTGTCGCGCGATCTCGGATGTCCTATCGCATTTCGACATCCAGGAGTACTGCCGAATCGGTGGAATGTACGACTCCGTACCTCACACCAGGCCTCTGCTGGTAACGGGCACAATGAACGACGATCAGGCGGCGAAGGCGACCGGACTGGTGTCTCAGAGGCGCAGCACGTACCAGGGGCCTACTTCCATCGTCAACATGGTGTCCGACCTCGTGACACAGGGCGAGATCCCGACTACCAGCCTCATGGCGCACCTGCCGCAGTATATGCAGCTCGACGAGGACCACATGGGCGCGGCACGGATCGTCGAGATCCTGACCGCCATGTTCGACCTTCCCGCCTCTCTCGCGGACAGGGAGCGTGGGCGTCGACAGTACGAAGACGTCAACCGAGCAGTCGAGAACAACCCAGAGGTACGGTCGCTGATCGGCAGGCTGGAGTCCTACTATGACCGCGTACTGGTCGAGGGCGGACAGCAGGAAGAAGATGAGGACGCCGAAGAAGCCCAGGACCTGGCTCCCGGTGTCGAGCAGTTCCTGCGAGAAGTGACCGGGCAGGCAGAAGAGGACGACTCAGACGACGACTCCACCAGCTAGCGACACTCCCAGAGACTTCGTCGGCTACGGCCAGCACCCTCCCCGAGTCGAGTGGCCGAACGGCGCACGCATTGCCATCTCGCTGGTCGTGAACTACGAGGAGGGTTCCGAGTACTCGCTCCTCGACGGCGACGCACATCGAGAGACCAACAGCGAGGTGCCGTCCCCGCTTCCCCTGGACGAGCGCGACCTGGCGAACGAATCGTTCTTCGAATACGGCAGCCGGGTCGGCGTGTGGCGTGTGCTAAGGCTCCTGAAGCGATTCGATACGCCGGCCACCTTCTACTGCTGCGCCCTTGCTCTGGAGCGCAACCCCGAGGTCGGTCCCGCCATCGTCGAACAGGGCCACGAAGTATTCGGGCACGGCTTCCGCTGGGAGGAGTACTACCGGATGGACCGCGACGCCGAGCGCGAGGCGATCCGTAAGGCGGTCGAGTCGATCGAGCGGACGACGGGCGTGCGGCCCCTCGGCTGGTACACGCGGTACGGCCCCAGCCTGAACACGCGCGAGCTCGTCGTCGAAGAGGGCGGGTTCCTGTACGACTCGAACTCGTACGCGGACGAAATCCCATACTACGTCGAAGTACACGGGAAGCCGTGGCTGGTCGTGCCGTACTCGCTCGAGGTCAACGACACGCGCTTCTGGCGTGGCGGCATGAACAGCCCTTCCGACTTCTACGAGACACTGAAGAACACGTTCGACCTGCTCTACGAAGAGGGAGATCAGTCTCCGAAGATGATGAACATCGGGCTGCACTGCCGGATTGTCGGCAGGCCGTCCCGCGCCATAGCGCTGAGGGACTTTCTACAGTACGCGAACAGGTACCCGGGCGTGTGGTTCGCGCGACGAACCGAGATCGCGCGATGGTGGCTGGAGAAGTATCCGCCGCAAGGCGGGTCGCAGTGAGCACTGCCCTGCTGCCGGAGAGCCACATAGTAGTGGCGCCGGACGGCTCCCAGATCCGCGAGCTGGTACAGACCAGTCGTTCCAGCATGGTCCACTGCACACTGGAACCCGGGGCGGTCTCCAAGGCAGTTGCGCACAGGACGGTTGAAGAGGCCTGGTTCTTCATCTCAGGGCACGGACAGGTCTGGCGGGCGAACGAGGGCAGCGAGTCGGTTGTGGACGTGTTCGCCGGAGTCGCACTGACCATCGACACCGGAAGTCGCTTCCAATTCAAAAACACTGGCAATGAGGATCTGTGCTTCGTGATCGTCACGACACCGGCATGGCCCGGCATGGACGAGGCGTACCCTGTACCCGACCACTGGCCAACCTCCGCTGACAACGAATAACAGGACTGGTAAGAATCCATGAAAAGCTACCTGATTAACCTCGAATGCACCTACTGCGACGCCGAGTTCTCGGCTGACGAGCCACAGCGACTGTGCGCCGAATGCGGCAAGGTGCTGTACCCGCGATACGACCTTGAAGGAGCGGCTGCGGCGCTGGACCGCGAGATGCTCAAGGAACGTCCGGCGAACATGTGGCGCTACTTCGAGGTGATGCCGATACGGGACAAGGCCAACGTGATCACGCTCGGCGAGGGGTTCACTCCGATCTTCCAGGCAGAGAGACTTGGCCCTGAGATGGGATGTTCGGACCTGCTCATCAAGGACGAGGGCGTCAACCCGACGGCATCGTTCAAGGCGCGAGGGCTGTCTGCGGCCGTCTCGAAGGCCAAGGAACTTGGTATCACCAAGATCACGATGCCATCGGCAGGTAACGCGGCAGGCGCGATGACGTCGTACGCGGCGAAGGGCGGTATCGACTCGTACGTGGTCATGCCGAAGGACGCGCCCGAGGCGAACCAGAAAGAGGTGGTCATCACGGGCGGTGAGCTCACCCTGATCGACGGGCTGATAAGCGACGCCGGTGTCATGAGCCGCGAGCGCGCCGCTGAAGAGGGCCTGTTCGATATCTCCACTCTCCAGGAGCCCTACAGGGTGGAGGGTAAGAAGACGATGGGCTACGAGATCGCGGAGCAGCTAGGATGGACGCTGCCGGACGCGATCATCTACCCAACAGGCGGGGGCACAGGCATCGTCGGTATGTGGAAGGCGTTCGACGAGATGGAGGCGATGGGCTGGATCGGCAGCGAGCGGCCGAGGATGTTCGCTGTGCAGTCAGAGGGCTGCGCTCCAATTGTGCGGGCATTCGAGCAGGGCACCGAGTTCGCCGAGCCCTGGCAGGACGCGGATACTGTCGCGGCGGGCATCCGGGTGCCGTCGGCGATCGGTGACTACCTGATCCTGGGAGCCGTCCGAGAGAGCAGCGGCGGAGCACTAACGGTCAGCGACGACGAGATCCGCGACTACATGGCAAAGGTCGCACGGCTGGAGGGGATGTTCATCTGTCCCGAGGGCGCGGCTACGGCCGCCGCGCTGGAGAAGCTGCTGGCGGCGGAGCAGCTAGGGGCCGATCAGCGAATCCTGCTGCTGAACACCGGCTCGGGGCTGAAGTATTTGGAACTCGTGTAGGTATAGGACTAACAGACTTACCTCCAGCCCAGCCGATACTGTCTCCACTGGAACTGTCTGATTGCATAACCTGACTAATGCGTAGTACAGTAAGTATGTTACCTGTTACGTAAGTCATAATGATTAGAAGTTTCAAGGATCGGAGAGCGCAACGATTCTTCGAAGGTCACCCGGTACGTGCCTACCAGAGCTTTGCAGACCAGGCGACGCGTAGATTAACCATATTGGACAATGCTGCCGCTCTTCACGACCTGGCAGGGCTGCCCAGCAATAGGCTGGAATCGCTCTCAGGAGACAGAAGCGGGCAATACAGCATTCGCATCAACAGACAGTGGCGTGTCTGTTTTCGCTGGGAAGACGATGGGCCTCACGACGTCGAGATAGTGGACTACCATCGATAAGGAGACCTGTGATGAGTCTGAGAAGCGGTATGCGGCCAGTGCATCCAGGAGAGATTCTCGGTGAAGAACTCCAGGAGCTTGAGATGTCGGCAAACGCATTGGCGAGGGCGCTTGACGTTCCCACAAACCGGATCACTGCAATCCTGAATGGGCAGCGCGGGATAACCGCCGATACCGCTCTACGTCTGTCCCGATACTTCGGCACTACACCGCAACTGTGGCTAAATCTCCAGAGTACATACGAGCTGCGTATAGCTGAGATCGAGGCAGGAGAGAGGATCGCGACACGGGTGCAGCCGAGGACTGTGACAGAAGTTGTGGGGCTTTGAGTGATACCGGTCCAGAAATCATCGGCTACTGCTAAAGCACATGACATCCACTACGGGTGGGACCGCGAAGCGAGAACGCGGGAAATATTGAATCTCAACAGAGTGGGCAGCCTCGGATGACACCCTTGATGTTTGCTTTCCGAAATCACCGAAGAGCTATGCCGGTAGTGCCTGCTCCTGAGCGCCGACTCCGCTCTCAATTTTCTGGAACTGAAGCAAGCTGAGGATGCACGGGTTTGTCTCTCGACGTATTCGGGCAGCAGCTCTACGACCAGCATCGTGGCCTTATCCCAGACAACTTCCGTGAGGTTGGCGAGCGGGACGACGGTTACGTCCAGGTCTACGATCACCCTCGCTGGTATTTCGCGCCGTACGAAGAGTGGTACCCGCACGTTCAGAAGTCTGTAGATTACGTTCGCAGCAGGACGCTCGACATTGGATGTGGCGCGGGCCGAGTAACGCTCCACCTGCAACAGAACGGTGTGGACGTTGTTGGAGTCGACCACTCACCTCTGGCCATACGAGTGTGTCAAGAGCGCGGACTTAAAGACGCCAGGATTCTCCCTGTTTCCCAAGTCAGCGCCAACCGACTTGGCATATTCGACACCATCGTGATGACCGGTAACAACTTCGGGCTGGTCGGAAATCGGAAGCGGGCGCGGTGCCTACTGCGGCGTCTCTACCGCATGACAACAGCGCGAGGACGCATCCTGGCGGAGACTACCGACCCGTACAAAACCAGCGACCCTGTCCAACTTACATACATGGCAAGAAACCGTGCGCGAGGCAAGATGAGCGGGCAGTTCCGCCATCGCGAACGCTACCGCAATCTGAAAGGACCGTGGTTCGACTGGTTATTCGTGTCGAGAGAAGAGATGCGAGAGGTCGTCGCCGGGACGGGATGGGCAGTTCGAGAGTTCATCGAACCGGAAGGTACCCAGTACGTTGGCGTGATCGAGAAGGACCTGTCCAGACGGAGTGTCGAGAGCAGGTAGGCCGGAAACTCCCAGCGGGGTGTTGCTACCTGACCTCGACCTCGGTGATGTAGGGGGCTAGGATGCCTGCGGAGGACTTGACCATCATCTCGATCAGGTCGTGCGTGGGGACGCACTCGGGGCACTCTTCGTTGACGCCGGGGGTGTACTCGATCGTGAGCTTGCCGCCACGCGACTCGATGAACTGGATCGACCCGCCCTCTGAGGCTGCGATCACCTGGATGTTGTCGAGTACGCTCTGAAGTCCTGGATCTACCTGTGTGGTCATTGAATGAGTCTCCTGATGATGTGGCGCGTATATCCTAGCACTTTTCACCGACGTGAATGGCGACAGTGCCGAGAGCGAGCTTCACGCATTGCGTAACCCGCAGCCCGGCGCCGGTCATTGCATCGGTCAGTTCGTCAGCGGACATGAACCCCTGCGCCGACTGCGGGAGGTACGTGTAGGCTTCGCGGTCTCCTGCGAGCAATGCGCCTAGCCAGGGGGTGGCGTACCTGAAGTGCAGTCGCGCCATTGCGCTAATGGGATCTCTGCCGTCCTGCCGCACGATCTCCAGGGAGACGACTCTGCCGCCGGGGACGACCACGCGGGCCATCTCGCGCAGCGCCTTGGGAACGTCGATGAAGTTGCGGATGCCGAATCCGACAGTCGCGCACATGAAGCTGTCGTCCGCGAACGGCAACTCGTGCGCGTCGCCCTCGGTGAACGAGACCGACGACTCGACGCCCTGTCGTATCCCCTTCTGCACGCCGATGGTCATCATGTCTCGCGTGAAATCAAGCCCGACGACGGAACTGACCTCTGGGCGACGTGCGAGATCGAACGCGAAGTCGCCGGTACCGGTCGCGACGTCCAGCGCCATGCCGGACAGTCCCTCGACAGCAAGCGCGGTCGCCCTGCGCCGCCAGGCGTGGTGGCGTCCGCCGGACATGACCGAGTTGAGGAGATCGTATCGCCGCGAGATGCGGGCGAACATGCTGGTGACGTAGCGGGCGCGTTCCGGGCCGCGTAGCTGTGCCAACGTCCGCCCCTACCTAAGGTCCTTTATCGTAACCGGCAACTCTGGGAGCAGGTCGCTGGCGACCATTCCGGTGTCTCCCAGCCGATCCCGGACTGAGTCTCCTGCCAGCCCGTGCAGGTACACTCCGAGAGAAGCGGCGGTCTCGGGTTCCAGCCCCTGCGACATCAGCCCGGCTATCGCACCGGCGAGTACGTCCCCTGTCCCCGCTGTGGCGAGACCGGGGTTGGAGAACGGTGCGATCCCCGACGTGCCGTCAGCGTGGGCGACGACAGTGTACGCGCCTTTCAGGACGACCGTCTTGTTCCACTCTCGCGCGCCTGCCACCGCCAGCTCAAGGCGGTCCGCGTCGCCATGCAGGTTCGAGCCCGCCACAAGTCGCGCCATCTCACCGGGATGGGGCGTGAGGATGGCGTTGACGGGCCAGCGTTGATGCCAGCCTGGAACTCGTGCCAGCGTGTTCAGTCCATCGGCATCGACTATCGTATCCGGCAGATCGGCCCCGGAGAGAAGCAGGCGCTCTACCATCGTTCGCGTCTCATCCGCCTGCCCGAGGCCGCATCCGACCAGGAGAGAACTGTACCCGCTCACGGCCTCAAGGACCTCTTCGGCAGCATCGGGGGACACCACTCCAGAGCTGGACTCCGACAGTGGGAGGAATGTGGGCTCGATGGCCGTGGGAGCGACTGATGAGACCAGGGTGGCTGGGATCGCAATCGTGACCAGGCCAGCACCGACTCGCGCAGCGGACGCAGCGGCCAGGTAGGCTGCTCCCAGGAATTGGCGCGACCCGGCGACGATCATCGTCCGGCCGAAAGTGCCCTTGTGGGAGTCGCCCGGGCGCTCGGGGATAGCGCTTCGTGCCCACTCGGAGGTCAGCATGCTGACCAGCACGTTGTCGTCGAGACCGTGAGGGATGCCGATGTCGGCGACCTCCAGGCTGCCAACGAAGTCTGCGCCTGGGAAGCTCAGGTGGCCTCGCTTCGGGTAGCCAAGCGCCACTGTGACGTCCGGTTCTACACATGCAGGGTCGACCTCTGCGGTATCGCAGTTCAGGCCTGTGGGGAGATCGAGAGCGATCAGAAGGGCGGTTCGCGAACCGCCCCTACGTGCAACATTCAGGTTATCCAGTATGTCCTTGAACAGACCCTGGATTGGTCTCGCCCTGCCGGTGCCCAGCATGGCGTCGATAACGACGTGCGCGGAAGTGAGCAGGCATCGCAGGCGATCGAGCCCCGGGTCTTCAGAGACGGCGACGACTTCTACGCCGTCGCGAAGGGCGTCTTCCAGCTTGGGGTCTGGCGTAGCCCGCTCGCGGCAGATGTACGCGGTGACACTAGCTCCCCAGCGACGGATGTGGCGGGCGGCAACGAGACCGTCAGCGCCGTTGTTGCCGGATCCGACAAGTACGACAACAGGTGCGCCGGTTAGCGAGCCGACCATGCGCCGCGCGGTACGGGCAACGGCGAGGCCCGCGTTCTCCATGAGGGTGTCCGTCGAGACACCAGCCTCCTCGGAGAGGTCCTCGATGGCCCGCATCTCGGCGGCGGTGACTACCTTCAAACAGATCCTCCCGGGCTACCCTGCTGGACTCCGGCCCCGGATCACGTCCGGGGCAGGCTCTTCGCCGGAGTGACGGTTCGCGGTCACACCCGACCCACGAGCGACTTCAGAAGCTCCCGCGTTCGGGCGACAGACGCATCCTCATCGTCGCCGACAGGGAAGATAGAAGCTAGGAATTCGGTCGCACCAGCGGACGAGAGGGCCTTCAGCCGCTCTTCGACCTCAGCCTCGTTGCCGATGATCGCGACCTCAGCCGGGCTTTCTACGCCCTCGATGTCCAGCATCCGGCGATAGCTGGGCAGCGTGCCGTAGCGCTGGAAGTGCCCAGCGGCTGCCTCGAATCCGGCCTGGCTGTCGTCGGTGACAGCGATGGGGAGTCCTACGCAGACGCGTGGGGCAGGTCGTCCTGCTTCCTCTGCGGCGGAGCTGATCCTGGGCACGATGTGGGTGTCGAGCGTGCGCGGTCCGACCATCCACGTTATGGTGCCGTCGGCACGCGAGCCGGCCATGCGAAGCATCCTGGGGGCCAGAGCGGCGATGCACACCGAAGGGGGAGTATCGATCATTCGCGCTATCTCGCCTGACGCGCTGTAGTGCTCGCCCTGGAAGTCCACGCTGCCCGTCGACATGAGCGACTGGAGAATGGTCAGGTACTCGTCCATGTGCCCGGCGGGGGCGTGGAAGGACATGCCCCAGCGGTCCTCGACGACCGGCCTGTGTGAAAGCCCGATGCCCAGAAGGAGCCTCCCTCCGGCGGCGGCCTGTGTTGTGAGCGCCTGCTGGGCGAGCGCCATCGGGTGACGCGGGTAGGTCGGCACTACGGCGGTGCCCATCTCTATGGACTGCGTAACGCCGCCGGAGAGCGCGAGCAGGGTCAGCGCGTCTATACCGGCGACCTGAGCCGTCCAGAAGCTCTCGAATCCGTCGGCCTCTGCCTCAGCGGACTGCTGCACCTGTCCCTGCAGGGTGGAGGCAGCGCCCATCGTTCCGATGAATAGTCCTATTCTCATGATCAGTCCCCTGACTCCTGTTCAGCTACCCATTGTCTGGCGGCGGCACGAGCAGCATTGCGGTTTGGCGCGTTCATCCCCCGGCTTCTGAGGTCGACGGCCGACTCCACGCTTGCCGCCGCTGTCGTGCCAGATCCTTCGAGTCTTGCCCTGAAGCCGTCGATGTCCTTGGCGAACGCGGCCCGCCAGCCCTCGGTGCGGTTGAACGCTGGGTTAGTCTCGAGCACACCGACCTCGTTGAAGCGGTCCATGAACTGAATGTCCGCGAGAGACTCTCCCTCCCAGATGAAGACACGCTTGTCGTTGCCGAGGTTGTACGCGCCGATTAGGTTGATGCTCGGAGGCGGGTTGCCCTGCCAGATCGTGGCCCACAGCTCTGGGTCCTTTGTCCTGTCAGATGTGAGGATGGATACGTAAAGC
The DNA here is from genome assembly GCA_965116405.1 of Dehalococcoidia bacterium. GTDB lineage: Bacteria > Chloroflexota > Dehalococcoidia > Lucifugimonadales > UBA1123 > VXRN01. The sequence goes on along the minus strand of OZ220685.1, from coordinate 1,905,790 downwards.
ACTGCTCTTCTTCCTGTCGGTGAACTATCGTCTGCTCAGAATGTTGCCCTTTTCACTATCCCCTACCACGGACGCGACAGCGAACTCCCGTGAGTGGCTAAGGGATAGTGCGATGTCGGTCAGTCCCAGCCTGTCGGCCCTGGCCTGCGCGGTGCCGTGGAGTTCGATCCTCGGAGCCTGCCCGCGGCCGCGCACTACTTCAATGTCTCGCCAGCGGATGCCGCGCACGCCAGTCCCGAGCGCCTTCATGGTCGCCTCTTTGGCAGCGAAACGACTTGCGAGCTGAGGCGCGCGGCCCCGGCAGTAGGCGATCTCGCGGTCAGTGTAGATACGACGGAGAAAACGCTCTCCGTACTGCTCGAACACTCGCCTGATCCTGGGGATCTCGATTATGTCTACGCCGGTAATCAGCAAGGTTGACCTCGATCCACGTTCAACCCGGTCATTATACCCAGCATTGGGTTGCGCCGTTATAATTGATGCACCTGCCCCGTATCGTGGTACGGGGTGACGTAGTGAGGGGAGAGCCGCCCGATGACCGCGAGTGTGATCAGTGGAACGCGTCTGGCCGAGGAGATACGCGCCGAGGTCGCCGAGGGTGTAGAGGAGATGCGCACCAAGCACGACGTGGTCCCAGGACTCGCGGTCGTGCTTGTGGGGGACGATCCGGCCTCAGCGGTTTACGTGCGTAACAAGGGACTCGCCGCGGAGGCGGCGGGAATGTTCTCTGAATCGGTCACGCTCCCATCCACCTCGTCCATGGACGAGGTGCTGGGCGAGGTCCGCAGGATTAACGAGGACAGCCGCATTCACGGGCTGCTCGTACAGCTTCCGCTGCCTGACCACCTGGACGAAGACACCGTCATGGAGGCCATTTCGCCGGAGAAGGACGTGGACGGGCTTCATCCGTTCAACATGGGACTGCTGGCAGCGGGGAGGCCGAGGTTCGTACCCGCGACTCCGGCTGGAATACAGCAGATGATCTTGCGTACCGGGATAGGCACGGAGGGCAAGCACGTTGTTGTCCTGGGAAGGTCGAACATCGTCGGCAAGCCCATCGCAAACCTGCTGATGCAGAGGGCAAGCGACGCCAACTCGACCGTGACCGTGTGCCACACCCGCACGCGAGACCTCGAAAACCTCACGCGACAGGCCGACATCATCATCGCGGCCATAGGCAGGGCCAGGTTCCTGACAGCGGACATGGTCAGCGACGGTGTGGTGGTGATCGACGTCGGCATCAACCGGATAGACGCTCCCGAACGCAGGCGGGGCTACCGGCTGGTCGGGGACGTTGACTACGACGCGGTCAGGGAGAAGGCATCGGCGATCACGCCGGTGCCCGGCGGCGTGGGCCCAATGACCATCGCGATGCTGCTGAACAACACGCTGAAGTCGGCGCGGTTCTTCATGCACCCGGATCTGAGGAGTGAGTGAAGAAAAGTGAGGAGTGAGAGCCGCCCCTTCCCGCTCAGAGCCAGGACAGCGCAACTGTCGTGAGCGCGGTCCGGAGACAGTCTCCTACAACGGCGCGACCGTTTACCGTTCGTCCGATGGAGGAGCGCGACCTTGGACAGGCTGCCGAGGTAGAGAAGGACGCCTTTCCGACACTCTTTCCGCCCACATCTTTCAGGCGCGAGCTGCGAAACAGGATAGCCCGGTATCTCGTGCTGTCGCGCCGAGGGGAGAGTTCTGGCGACGAGGGTGATCTACCTCCCCTCCCCGATCTGTCCGCCGAGACGCCCAATGGCCCCCTGTTCAACCGCCTGGTGACCGGCGCGCGCCACATGTGGAGGGGACGCAATCCATCGTGGCAGCCGGGTGAGGACCTCATCGTCGGCTTCGTGGGCCTGTGGTACATGGTCGACGAGGCGCACATCGTGTCCATCGGGGTCAGGAGCGAGTATCGCGGCTACGGGCTGGGTGAGCTTCTGCTGATTTCGGCTATCGAGCAGGCCCTCGAGATGGACTCGCGGGTGGTGACGCTCGAGGTGCGGGTCTCGAACTACGTGGCGCAGAACCTCTACAAGAAGTACAAGTTCACTGAGAGGGGCACACGCAAGGGCTACTACTCCGACAATCGCGAAGACGCGTTGATCATGACGACAGTACCGATCAGGAGCGACTCCTACCGGGAAGAGTTGACGGACCTCGTGGCCTCCCACGAAAAGCGCTGGGGACCCTCACCGCGTCAGATCAGCTAGACATCACGACCCGAACCGCGCAGGGTATTGCCAGCATCTAAAGGCATATCGAGCCTCAAAGTGGGGAGTTTTTCACGACATGCCCAAAATAACATGGATAATTGTGCTGGTAGCAGTCTGCCTCGTCGCCCTGGCGGTCGCCTGCTCCAGCAGTGAGGATGTAACTCCGCAGCAGGCGGAGCCTCAGGAAGCACCGACTACGGCGCCAGCCACGAGCGCGCGAGCGCAACCGACAGCGCCTCCACCCACGAGTGCCCCGGCGGCGCCGACCGCGCCGCCCCCAACAGCCGCGGCAGTCTCGACATCGACGTCGGTGCCCGCAACGCCGGCACCGACATCCACTTCGGCTCCTGCACCAACGGCCGCGCCCCCTAGCGCGGCTACGTCAGATGCGGCGGCTCCGGCAACCGTGACGTCGGAGGACGAGGAGCGAGACCTGGAGATCGTAACGCTGCTGCCTTTCGACGCGATTCCGGCGATTCTCGAACCGGAGTTCGTCAGCGCCGAAGTTGCCTCAGAGGAGCTCGAAGACCACAACCTGGTGCTCGGACTCTCTATCAACGGCGACCACCGGGCATACTCGATCCCGACCCTCAGCGCGCACGAGATAGTCAACGATACCGTTGGAGGTAAACCTGTCGCGGTGACGTGGTGACCACTCTGCTTCTCGGCTATCGTGTATAGCCGCACCATCGAAGACGAAGAGTACACCTTCGGCGTATCCGGCAAGCTGATCATGAACGCGCTGGTGATGTACGACCACCAGACGCGCACCCTCTGGAGCCAGTTCCTCAGGAAGGGCGTTGAGGGTGAACTGAAGGACGTGGAGCTGGACGTTGTCCCCGTAACCCAGACGACGTGGGCGACCTGGAAGGAGCTTCATCCCGATACCAAGGTCATGTCGACGGGCGGTCTGGCCAGGTACGACAACTACAACGGCTACTACATGAGCAACAGGCCGGGCGTAATCGGCCGGGCACACGAAGACGACAGACTCGGCACGAAGGCGCTGGTGGTCGGGGTGGACTTCAACGGCGTCACCAAGGCTTACCCGACTTCCACCCTACTCAACACCCCAGTTGTGAACGACGACGTCGGCGGTCAGCCCGCGCTGGTGTACATGGACGGTCCAACCGGAACGGCGCTGGTCTTCGATCGGACCGTGGACGACCGCACGCTGACATTCTCCATAGACGGTGAGCCGAACGGCATTCTGACAAAGCTGGTCGACGAAGAGACCGGAACGAAGTGGTCGGCGTTCAGCGGCCTGGCTGTCGAGGGGGAGCTATCCGGCGCGAGGCTCGAGCGTCTTCCATCGCACCTGTCGTTCTGGTTCGCGTGGACGGACTGGTACCGCGATACGGAGCTGTTCACGGGTTGACACCATTTCTCCGGGACTCTTAGACTCCGAGCGCAAGACCAACTCAGGCTCTCTAACAGGGGCAGGTTCGACACCTGCCCCTACTTACAACCAGGAGTCCAATATGCCCGAAGGCGCATCCGGCAGACCGAACATCATCGTCATCCTTGTGGATGACATGGGGTACTCGGACATTGGATGCTTCGGGTCTGAGATACGAACTCCGAACCTGGACTCACTCGCCGAAGGCGGGCTGCGGTTTTCGCAGATGTACAACTCGGCGCGATGCTGTCCATCGAGGGCCGCGCTGCTGACCGGGCTCAACCCGCACCAGGCCGGTGTCGGGCACATGGTCGCGAACCTCGGAGTGCCGGAGTACCAGGGCTTCCTGAAGGAAAACGCTGTAACGGTTGCCGAGGCGCTCAAGGCCGATGGCTACTCCACCTTCATGTCCGGCAAGTGGCACGTGGGCGGCGACTACAACCTAGCCGATCCCGACTCGTGGACACCCGCCGCTCCCGGGTTCCCAACCCCGACGCAGCGCGGCTTCGACCGCTACTTCGGCATTCTGACCGGAGCGGGCAACTTCTACTTCCCGAAGACGCTGATGGACCAGGACACGCTAGTGCCGCTGTCCGAACTCGACGACTTCTACCTCACCGACGCTATCAGCGACAACGCGGTTAACATGATCGGCGAAGCGGTTGCGGAGGACAGCCCGTTCTTCATGTACGTCACCTACACCGCTCCACACTGGCCGCTGCACGCCCTCGAGGAAGACATCGCGCGCTACGAGGGTCAGTATCGAGGCGGCTGGGAGGAGCTGCGCACCAGCCGACACGAGAAGCTGAAGGCCGAGGGTGTGTTGGACGAGAAGTGGGAGATAAGCCCTCGCGATGCGGACAGCCCTCCCTGGGACGATGTAGCCGACCCGGACTGGGAGGACATCCGCATGGCGGTGTACGCCGCGCAGATCGACCGCGTCGATCAGGGCGTGGGCAGGATTCTTGCTGCCCTGAGGTCGGCGGGTATAGACGACAACACTCTCATCATGTTCATGTCTGACAACGGCGGATGCGCCGAGTTCCTTGCCGAAGACGGCAGTATGCCCCAGCCGGCGAGGTACGGCGGGGTAAACCCGGACGGCACGCCGGTAGTCGTAGGCAACATCCCCGGGCTACGACCCGGCGGCGCCCAGACCTTCATGAGCTACGACCTGCCGTGGGCGAACGCATCGAACACGCCGTTCCGCCGATACAAGCGGTGGACGCATGAGGGCGGGATATCGACGCCGTTCATCCTGAGCTGGCCTGCGAGGATAAGCGAGCCCGGCATAGTACACTCGCCCGTGCACCTCATCGACATCATGCCCACCTGCCTGGAGGCCGCAGGAGCCGGGCACCCGACCGAGCGCGCCGGACAGCAGACCATTCCACTGGAAGGCGAGAGCATGCTGCCCGCAATCCAGCGCAGAGACTGGGAGCGGGAACGTCCGATAGTGTGGGAACACGAGGGCAGCCGGGCGGTCAGACAGGGCCAGTGGAAGCTCGTGTCAGCTATCGGGGGCGGTTGGGAGCTCTATGACATGGAGCGCGACCGCACAGAGCTTGACGACCTGTACACTACAAACAGGCCCAAGGCCCAGGAGTTCGAGAGAATATACGAAGAGTGGGCCGAACGATGCGGGGTGCTGCCGTGGTCGGTCATAAACCCTGGCTGGAACCCCGCAATGAGGTCCGGCAGCGCCCATATGTCCGGCTGAAGTCCAGGGACTCTTGACTATTTAGACTCACCAATATACCGGCCTATGGATTCCCGCTTTCGCGGGAATGACGGGCTGACGCGCTGAAGTCCATTACACGAGGCCACACCATGCTCGTTGCGAAAGTTATCAACAAGATCGCCGTCGTCGAGATTCACGGCGGAATCGGCGGCAAGATCAAGTCAACCGACATGGAGAAGCTGGTCAACCGCATCCTAGAGGACAAGCGGATGCGCGCCGTGGTGTTGGACATCGACTCCCCCGGCGGAGACGCCGCCGCCTCGGACTACATCTACCGCGCCCTAAAGAGGATCGCCCGACGGAGACCGCTGGTCGCGAACATACGCGGAATTGGCGCTTCCGGCGGCTACATGATCGCCTGCGCAGCGCACCAGATAGTGGCTGCGCAGGGATCGATCGTCGGCTCGATCGGCGTGATCTCTGTAAGACCCGCGCTGCAGGAACTGCTCGAACGCGCCGGGATCGGAGTGAACGTCAACAAGAGCGGTGAATTCAAGGACATGGGTGCGCCGTGGCGTGAGACGACGCCAGAGGAAGAGGCGAAGCTGCAGGAGCTGGTCGACGACATGTACAGCTCGTTCGTCAACATCGTCTCCGAGAGCCGCAACATCGAAGAGGAGCGAGTGCGAGAGATCGCGACCGGCGAGGTATACCTTGCAACGAGGGCCGCCGAGCTTGGGCTCGTAGACGAAGTCGGCGACCTCGACCGCGCGCTCGACATGGCCGCCAAGGCCGCTGGGATATCCAAGAGAACGGTGTACCTGAGGCCGCAGCGCAACCTCGTGGAGAGGCTAACGGCCCCTCTGACGGACAGCCTCGTCGGTTCCATAGCCGCGGACGTGGAACGACGCCTGTGGCAGGGCCGCCACGGCATGTAGCTGTCCATGCACTATCGCACTCTCGGGAGGACGGGCCTCAGGGTCTCTCTTCTAAGCCAGGGCACAGGCGGCCCCAGCCAGTTCGGGCAGCGTCGGGGCGCGACCCAGGCTGAACAGGACAGGCTCATCCACCGATGCTTTGACCTTGGAATCAACCTGTTCGACACCCACGAGGGTTATGGGGACAGCGAAGAGATCCTGGGACGTTCGCTGAAGGGCATTCCAAGGGACCGCTACGTGCTGGTCACCAAGTGGACCTATCCGAGAGACGGAGATCCCACCGCAGACCCCGAGGACCTGGCTCGCTCAGTCGAGAACAGCCTGCGCAGCCTCAACACCGACCACATCGACGTGATGATGCTGCACGGCCTCCTTGCCGAGCACCATGATATGGCCGTGGAGAAGTATGGTCCTGTGTTCGACCGGCTGCGGGAGCAGGGCAAGATCGGCCATCGTGGATTCAGCCTGAGATACATCGTCGATCCCGACCAGCAGGGCGCGCTGGCCGGGCTGAAGCGCGCTCCAGACTTCTGGGATGTGGTCATGCTGAAGTTCGGCATCCTCAACCAGTGGATGGCGCGGGAGGTGCTGCCGCTCGCGCTTGCGCACGATGTGGGGATACTAAACATGGCGGCGGTCAGGATCAGGCTGCCCAAGCCCGACCTGCTCGAAGAGACCATCGCCGAGTGGAAGTCACGAGGCCTGCTGTCACGCGACTCGATTCCTGACAGGGACCCGCTCGGGTGGCTGGTGCGGGACGACGTGGACTCGGTGATCAGCGCAGCGTACAAGTTCGCGGCAGACCACCCCGCCATATCGAGCGTCATCACGGGCACATCGAACCTGGGGCACATGGAGGCCAACGTCAGGGCGATGGAGCGTCCGTACCTCCGGGAGGCAGACCGAGTCCGGCTGGAGCGCATCTTCGGGCATATCAAGGAATACGCCTGAACCACTCTCAAGATATTCTTACAAAATTGAGAAAAATATGACCTAAATTAGTGAAGTCAGAATCATGAAAGTGCTAAAATAGGGATTGGCGAGAGGCCGTAACGCGACTACAAGGATCGCGCTCTACGCCCCGCCTCGTTTGATCGTTTTTTGGTTGAACTCTTGCGTGGAGCGCTAATTCCTTGGAAGCACGAGAATTGTCTCATTCTCGCAGCCGTGCTGGCTGTGATTCGTCCGATTCACCCGTAGTACCCATCGGTACTACTCCTCCCGTTGACTCCCCCGACGTGAAGAGTCTCGTGCCGACGACTGACGTCGGCGGCAACGAGAGCGACGTCGCAGCCATGCCGTCGGTGGAGAGCGGCGCCGAGACGTCCGCGGCCACTGCCGACGTGAAGAGCCTTGTACCCGAGGACTCACCGGCTGCTGAGCTCACGGGCGCTATCGAAACGCCCTCGCCGGTCCCGGCTTCCCGGCGCAAGTTCCGGCCGCATCTCCGTCGTCCACACATCAAGCCCGTACACATGCCGGTGCGGGTGCGCACATTCGACTCCCTGCGCTACCGGAGCTACGTTTTCATCTGGCTGGCGACGGTCTTCTCGTCTGCCGGGTTCTGGCTGCAGCAGGTCGTAGTCGGGTGGCTGACGTACGAGGTCACCGAATCGGCGTTATGGACGAGCCTGGCGTTGGGCCTGGACGCGCTCCCGATCCTCCTGGTCGGCCCCATAGGCGGTGTGCTCGTCGACAACTTCGACCGTCGAAAACTACTCGCGTTCGTATATGCCTACCAGGCCGTGGTGACCACAGTCTTCTCGATAGTCGCCATCACCGGGAACCTCGAAGCGTGGCACATATTCGCCTTCATATTCTTCATGGGGCTGTCGTGGGTTATCAGCGACCCCGCGCGAATGTCGCTCATCCCGAACATCGTTCCGAAAGAGAACCTCGTCAACGCCTTTGCGTTGAACTCGATGGCCTTCTCGGTGACGCGGCTGGGCATACCGGCGCTGGGCGGCGTACTGATAGTTATGATCGGGACGGGGCCGACACTGCTGCTCGAAGCTGCCCTTCAGGTGTGCGCGGTTGGCGCCGCACTCTTCCTGGAAGTGAGAAAGACGGACAGGCCCGCGCTGAGGCTGCCTACGGTGTTCTCAGACCTTCGTGATGGCGCCCGCTACGTCCTCAGCCAGCCGCTGTTGATCGGGCTGTTCACCCTGACGGCCATGCCCGCGCTGCTGATCATGCCTTCGATACAGGGCTTGATGCCGGTGTACGCCGCCGAGGTGTTCAAGGTCGACGCCAAAGGGCTGGGGCTGCTGCTGTCTGCAATCGGGGCCGGCTCAACGGTCGGCACGTTCGTGCTTGCCTCCATGGGTGACATCAGGGCGAAGAACATCGTGATGCTGAGCGCGGCCGTGGCGCTGGCGCTGACCACGGTGCTGTTCTCGTTCAACGCCTTCTTCCCCACCGCCTATCTGAACCTGATGGTAATCAGCGCGGCGATGATGACGCTGTTCTCTGTGAGCAGCGCAACGGTGCAGAGCACGGTTCCCGACAATTACAGGGGGAGGGTCTCCGGTCTGTACATGCTGACGTGGGGGCTGTTCCCGTTCGGAAGCCTTGCCTCCGGATTCCTGGCGGAGCGTCTCGGTGCGCCTCACGCCACACAGATCGCGGCTGGGACGATGCTGGTGCTGTTCTCACTGGCAGTCTGGAGGATCAGGACGCTCAGGCAGTTGGGTTGACCGGACTCTACTCGCCGGTCTGGGACTCGGCTCGCTTGGCTTCCTGCCAGAGGTCTTCTTTCGCATCGAGAGACAGCGACTCGAAGTCGAGGCCGCGGTCGCGCGCCATACGCTCCATCGTAGTGAACCTGGAGTAGAACCTGCGGTTGGACTTTCGCAGGGCGGTCTCTGCTTCGATTCCCATCCAGCGGCTCGCGTTGACCAGTGAGAACAGGAGGTCGCCCAACTCAGCCTCGCGAGCGTCGTCAGTCTCGACCTCTTCCAGCTCGCGGAGCTCCTCGGTGACCTTTTCCAGCACACCGGCGTAGTCGTCCCAGTCGAAGCCCATTCGCGCCGCCCGACCCTGCACTGCCTGGGCATATCCCATCGCGGGCATCGCCTTGGGAACACCGTCCAGGATCGACCTGTCGGTGCCGGCCATCTCCTGGCGCTTGATCTCGTCCCAGCGGGGTACAGCCTCTTCGGCATTCTCCATGACGACGTCGCCGAAGACGTGCGGGTGACGACGGACCAGCTTCTCTATGACCTGCTGGAAGACGTCGGAGCCGCTGAAGTCGCCTCGTTCCTCGGCTATCTGTATCTGGGAAGCGCCGTGGAAGAGGACGTCACCTAGCTCCTCGGCAATCTTCTCCACGTCGCCCTCTTCGATGGCCTCCACGAGCTCGTAGCACTCCTCCAGGAAGAGGTGCTTGAGGGAGTCGGCTGACTGTTCCCTGTCCCAGGGACATCCGTCAGGCGAGCGCAGCGTCGCGACGAGCTGCTGGATCCCCTCGAAGCTGCTTGGGAAGCTATCGTCTGTCACTGGTGTTCACCTCTCTGTTTGACACCCTCTGGAACACGTCCATAAGATGCTACCGCATGACGCCCCGGATTGACATCGCGCCGACGGTCAAGGTTGTACTTGCCGTCCTGTTCATCGCGATGGTGCCAATCTTTCTGATAGCGTTCAACGTCCGCTGGGTCATCAACTTCCCGCCTCTCTACTCGTACGGTTTCGACAGGTACGACATTGTGCGTTACACGGGAATTGAACGGGACGAGCTGATCTCGGCGGGAAAGCAGATCAGGGACTACTTCAACAACGACGCCGAGCTGCTCGAGATACGAGTGGTTGTTGGCGGAATCCGCGTCATGAACCTCTACAACGAGCGTGAAGTGCTGCACATGCGGGATGTGAAGGGGCTTGTCAAGGGCGTGTACCGGGTGTCGGAGATCACAGGCCTGTTCATGGCACTGGTGATCGTGGGCGGTTTCATAAACTGGGGGCGTTCTTTTACGCCGATGCTGGGCACTCTGATGCGCTGGGGCGGCGGGGTGACGCTTGGGTTGGTCCTGCTGGTCGGCCTTGGATCGCTTGTCGGATTCGACAGGCTGTTCCTGGCGTTCCATCTGATCAGCTTCAGCAACGACCTGTGGCAGCTCGATCCAAGGCGCGACTACCTGATAGCCATGTTCCCTCAGGGGTTCTTCTTCGATGCAACCATGCTCATCGCGCTAGCCGTTGTAATTGAGGCGGCGATACTGGTAATCGTCCCCAGGTACATGTCGAGGACGAACGAGAACGAACGGACGATGGAAAAGTCAGATCTGGTGGGGGAAGCAAATGCCGGTTAGCAGACTAGATGTCAAATTCAGGAGACCACTCGCCGACGGCAGGTCGTGGGGTGACGTAGGGCCATACGAGGAGATACGGGGCACCCTGCGGTTCTCCATCGACCCGGAAAACGCGGCCAATGCGCGCGTCACGGACGCCGGGCGGGCGCCGAGGAACAGCGCGGGCGGAGTGGACTTCTCGTCCGATGTCTCAATCATCCTGCCTGCGGACCGCTCCAAAGGGAGCGGACGGTTGATGCTGGACGTCGTCAATCGCGGCAACCGGGTCGCGCTGCCGAACTTCAACAGCGCCGACCGGTTGGCCATAGATGCAGGGGTGAGCGATGACGCCGATATCAGTCTCGGCAACGGCTTCCTGATGGAGCGAGGCTACACAGTGGTGGCGTGCGGCTGGCAGGGCGACACTCCTGCTTTCCCGGCGCTTATCACCATGGACGGCCCGGACGCTGAGAACGAGAGCGGCGGGCCAATGGTCGGGAAGGTGTACACGCAGCTCCAGAGCGTCGAGGACACGCACAACTTCCTGCTGTCCGACAAGGGTCACAGGGCGTATCCAGCCTACGACATGGACGAGGCGGACGCCCGGCTCGAAGTTCGGGACATGCCCGACGGCCCGGCTAGGCTCGTGCCGCGCTCTTACTGGCGGTTCGGGAGAATCGAAGAAGACGGGACGTACGTCCCAGACCCCGACTACATCTGTGCAGAGGGCAAGTTCGAGAAGGGCCGACTCTACCAGATCGTGTACACGACGGTCGGGGCTCCGGTGTTGGGTCTGAGCTTCGCCGGGCTGCGTGACTGCGTCTCGTGGTTCAAGTACGGGTCGCAGGACTCGGAGTCGCCAATCGACATCAGCTACGCGTACGCGTATGGACGTTCCCAGACCGGTCGCTACCTGCGCACGTACATCTACAACGACTTCAACCGCGATGAGCAGGGACGCGAGGCGCTCGACGGGATCATCGCCAACGTCGCGGGAGGAATGCGGGGCGAGTTCAACCAGCGGTTCGGCCAGAACTCGAAGGACCGCAACAACATGCTGACGCAACTGTTCCCGTTCTCCAGTGTCGAGCAGACTGATCCCGAGACCGGAGTGACCGACTCGCTTCACCGGAGGCTGGACGCTCGCAGCAGTCCACTGCGTGTCTTCTACACCAACACGTCAGCCGAGTACCACAGGGGCGACGCGTCGCTCATTCACACGGACCCCGACGGCACGGTGGACGTCGACCCCGGCCCGAACGTCCGCGTGTACCACTTCACCGGCACCGAGCACGGCACCGGCACATGGCCGCCGACGGACACCTCTGATTCAGGAGAGGGCATCAGCCGCACCCAGAACATGCGGAGCGTAATCGACTACACGCCGCTGCTGAGGGCGTGCCTGGATAACCTCGACCGGTGGGTTGCAGAGGGAATCGAGCCACCGGAGAGTCGCCATCCCAGGGTCGACGACGGGACCGCGGTGCCGCCGGCAAAGCTCAGGGGAGTCATGGACGCGATTCCGGGGTCCAACTATCCGACCAGGCATCCACTTCCGCACAGGCGGGACTACCAACTGAAGTCCGACGTGGAGCAGGTGACGAAGATGCCGCCTGCCGTTGGCAAGGTATACGGCTCGCTGGTGTCGGACGTGGACCCGGACGGGAATGAGTTAGCGGGAATTGCGCTGCCGGAGATATCAGTACCGCTGGCGGCCCATACAGGCTGGAACCTGCGTCATCCCGACATTGGCGGCGAGACCCAGCCGTTGATGTTCGCCGGCGGCTTCATCCCGTTCGTGAAAAACGAAAGCGAGCTCACCAATTCGGGGGATCCAAGGCCGTCCATAGGTTCACGATACCCGTCAAAACATTTATACTTGTCGCTTGTGCGCGAAGCGGCTCAGAAGCTGGTTGCCGAGCGTCTCCTGTTGGAACAGGATGTCGAAACGTGCCTCGCCCAGGCCGGAAAATTCTGGGACTGGTCCGCCAGTGCGGATTAGGTCTTTACCATAGACTAATCATTAACCTAGAATACAGTGCGCTATATGAAAGAAGCCTGCCGCAAAGCTAAAGGAAAGGACCCAAAAGAAGACCGATGGCCACCTGGACACCCGACCCGACCTTCTACCCGTCACCCAAGATGGCGATGGATGCCCCCCAAGAAGAACTCGCTTACGTAGCGATCGTCAACCCGAAAGACGACGGTAAGCCGGACGCCCTCGGCGTCCTGGACGTAAATCCGTCATCCCCCACTTACCAACAGGTTGTCGGTCGGATGGATATGCCCACCTCAGGGGACGAGTTGCACCACTTCGGCTGGAATGCGTGCAGCGCGTCGCTGTGCCCGAACATGCCTCATCCGCATGTCGAGCGCCGGTACCTGCTGCTTGGTGGGCTGAGATCGTCCAACATCTACGTTGTGGACACCAAGGACGATCCCAGGAACCCGAAGATCGCGAAGGTCATCAAGGCGGAAGATTTCCAGAAGAAGACCGGGTACAGCCGGCCTCACACCGTCCACTGCGGACCGGACGCAATCTACATGAACGCGCTCGGCTCGCCCGACGGCGAGGGTCCTGGCGGCATCTTCATGCTCGACCATGAGACCTTCGAGGTAAAGGGCGCATGGGAAGCTGACAGAGGCCCGCAGGTGCTCTCCTACGACTTCTGGTGGCATCTCAACCACGACACCATGATCACGAGTGAGTGGGGAACGCCCAAGATGGTGGAATCGGGGATCCTTCCCGAGCTGCTGCTCGACGGCCAGTACGGTCACCAGCTACACGTGTGGGACCTCAGGACCCGCAAGCACAAGCAGGTTATCGAACTGGGAGCCCAGCACCAGATGGCGCTGGAACTGAGGCCAGCTCACGACCCACGCAAGGCGTACGGCTTCGTGGGAGTGGTGACCAGCCTTGAGGACCTGTCCGGCTCGGTCTTCCTGTGGCACCAGGACGGCGACGAGTGGACGGCCACCAAGGTCATCGAAGTTCCTGCTGAGCCTGCCGACCCGGACCTGCTGCCTCCGCTGCTGCAGGGCTTCGGCGCGGTGCCGCCTGTCATAACTGACATCAACCTCAGCCTGGACGACAAGTTCCTGTACGTGTCGTGCTGGGGTACAGGGGAGTTTAGGCAGTACGATGTGTCTGACCCCTTCGACCCCAAGCTCACCGGATCCGTTCACCTGGGCGGAATCGTCAGGAAGGCATCCCACCCCAACGGCACGCCGCTGAACGGCGGCCCGCAGATGGTGGAGGTCAGCCGAGACGGACGCAGGATCTACCTGACCAACTCCCTGTACATCGCATGGGACGAGCAGCTGTACCCAGAAGGAATTCGGGGCTGGACGACCAAGATAAACGCATCGCCTGACGGTGGGATGGAAGTCGACCCTGACTTCTTCATGGACTTCGGCGACGAGCGTCCACACCAGATAAGACTTGAAGGCGGCGACTCTTCGTCCGACTCGTTCTGCTACCCGGACTAGCAAGTCTGGGTGATCGGGACGCGCGGCGGTGGAAATCGTTGAGTTCTGGCCCTGGCTGGCGCTGGCAGCTTTGGGCGCGTACCACGGGGTCAACCCCGCTATGGGCTGGCTATTCGCCGTCGCGCTAGGTCTTCAGGAGCAGAGCAGACCGGCGGTTCTGCGGGCGTTTGCTCCGATAGCCCTGGGGCATGCCGTCTCGGTCGCTATCGTCATTGCAGTCGTGTCGGCGAGCCGTACGATAGTCCCCATGGACATCCTGAAGTGGATCGGTGCCGGATTGCTGATCGCCTACGGCCTGTACAAGCTCTGGCGAAACTCCCATCCTCGCTGGGTCGGGATGCGGGTCGGGTTCAAGGACCTGACGTCCTGGTCTTTCCTTATGGCGTCAGCGCACGGTGCGGGCCTCATGCTCGTGCCCGTGCTGTTCAACCTTCCCAGCTATGGCCCATCGGCTGCCCAGGCAATCGACGCGCGTGAACTCCCGCACTCCGAGTACATGCTGCTGGGAGCGGCGCCGTCAATCTCGACGGCGATCTCTCAACTGACGGCAATCGGGGTGCACACGGTCGCGATGTTCGCGGTGATGGCAGTCGTGGCCATTGTGGTGTACGAGAAGGTCGGCCTCGCGCTGCTGAGAAAGTCGTGGTTCAACATGGACCGCATCTGGGCGGGGGCGCTGGTCGCAGCGGGTGTGGTGACGCTGGTTGTCGTGTAGGCGCGCCTATAGCAGCGGGCTAAGCATGTCGGATACGGCTAAAGACAGGTCCGGCAGGGCCAGTGGCGAGATTACATCGCCGGCTTCGAGCTCCATGACAACACGGTAGCCCAATTCAGCCGGCTCCCGCATGACGAAGAGTCGGGGGCTGTTCACGTCGAGAATCCACAACTCGGGGACTCCCCGCATGGAATAGACTGCTGCCTTATCGTTGCGGTCATAGGCCAGCGACGTGTCGGCCACTTCCACTACTAGTAGAGCATCGAGTTGCGTCGGGTGGTCGCTGGTGTAGAAGTCGTTCTGAGGTATCAGCAGCTGAATATCGGGCTGAGGCTCAGTCATGTCCGCAAGTCGTAGCGGCCCCTGTATCCGGACAAGAGCGCGGTCGCCCACAGCGTTGACGAAGAGCGAATTCAGCTTGTCAACTATCCCCTGGTGACGGCTTCCAATTGGAGACATCTCTACTACTTCACCCTCGATCAGCTCGACACGGTCGGACTCGGTCAGGATCCCGACGCGAGCCATCTCGTAGTACTCATCAACGGTGAAGAGTTTCTTCTTAGCCCCAATAACCATGTCGTCACCCCTGGTTCCTCACCCAAATGGCAGGAACCTTCTCCACCCGACGGTGTGTGACAGATTGTACCCCAAGAGAAGAGTCCTTCAAGGATTCAGCCTTCACATCTGGACTTTCTTTTCGCCGGAGAGGTAGGCTTCGGGATCCTTTTGGAAGGCGCGGTTGCAGCCTGGGGCGCAGAAGTAGTAGGTTTCGCCGTTGTAGTCGTAGCTGCCGCCGGGCGGTTTGCGGACGTCGACCTGCATGTCGCAGACAGGGTCGGTGGCGCGGTCGGAGCCGCTCCTGTTGAACAGGGGGATTCTCATCTGGGCGTTTCTCCTTTTGGTGAATCGACGACAATAGAGGGCCGTCAGGCGCTCGGTTTGAACCTCTTCAGTCGCAGCGAGTTTGAAACCACTGTCACTGAGCTGAGTGCCATGGCCACCGCGGCGAGGACCGGGTTCAGGAAGCCGTGTTCGCCCAGTATCGGACGAATGGCGTCGGGCACTCCTGCTCCGGCGAAGAGAGGATACAGCACTCCGGCCGCGACCGGGATGAGCGCGACGTTGTAGGCGAACGCCCAGAACAGGTTCTGCCTGATGACTCGCATGGTGGCCCGGCTGAGGTCTATTGCCGCCGGCACGCCGAGCAGGTCGTCTCCTACGAGCGTTACGTCTGCGGCCTCTATAGCGACGTCGGTCCCTGTGCCTATGGCGATCCCGATGTCGGCCTGTGCCAACGCAGGGGCGTCGTTGATGCCGTCGCCGACCATCGCCACAGTCTTGCCATCGGCCATGATCTCCTGGACACGCTCAGCCTTGTCGGACGGCAGCACCTCTGCGATCACCCTGTCGATTCCGACTGTGGAGGCGACCGCAGTGGCGGTACGGGCGTTATCACCGGTCAGCATGACGACCTCGATGCCCCTGTCACGCAGCGCGGCAACGGCGGCAGCGGACTCGGGCTTCAGCGCATCTTCTATGCCAATGACGCCCTCGACTACGCCGTCAAGTCCGACGAACACCGGCGTGCTGCCGCGCGCCGCGAGCTGAGTGGCTACCTCATCCATGCTGCCGGTCGAGAGTCCCAGATCATCCATCAGGACGCGGTTGCCAATTGAGACCTCGACGCCATCGACGGTGGCTGTAACGCCTGCTCCCGGGATGGCGGAGAAGTCGTCGGAGTCGTGAAGCGTGAGTCCGCGTTCCTGTGCGTGATCGAGTATCGCCTGACCGAGCGTGTGCTCGGAGCGATGTTCGACTGACGCCGCAAGCGACATCAGTCGGTCTTCACCCTCTCCCGCCAAGGAAGAGGAAGCACTTGATCGCAAGTGGACCGAGGTGACGGACGGTCTTCCCATCGTGATGGTGCCGGTCTTGTCCAGTACGACGACATCGACCGCGTGCGCTCGTTCGAGCGACTCGGCGCTGCGTATCAGCACGCCGTTCTCGGCGCCCTTGCCAGTACCGACCATGATGGCGGTCGGCGTGGCGAGTCCCATCGCACATGGGCAGGCGATTATCAGCACCGCAACGGCGGTGAGGATGGCGGTGACGTAACTGGGGTCAGGGCCGACCGCCAGCCAGACCAGGAACACCAACGCTGCCACTCCGATGACGGCAGGTACGAAGTATGCCGATATGAGGTCGGCCAGTCGCTGAATCGGAGCCCTGGAGCCCTGGGCCTCCTCGACGAGCCTGATGATGCTTGAGATCATGGTGTCGCGTCCGACACGAGTCGCCGTGAATACCAGGCTGCCGCGTCCGTTGACGGTTGCGCCGTAGACATCGTCTCCGGGCTCCTTGGATACGGGAGCGCTCTCGCCGGTCAGCATCGACTCGTCAACGGACGACGTACCCGTGTCGACGACGCCGTCCACGGGAATCCGCTCGCCCGGACGGACGACGATCTTGTCTCCGACGACTATGTCCTCGATAGAGACATCTACATGCTCATCGCCCCTGATGACCCGTGCGGCGGGAGGCTGCAGGCTCATAAGGGCGTGTATCGCGTTGGATGCCCTTTGTTTAGCCCTGGCCTCCATAAACCTGCCAAGCAGGACGATGCCTATGATAGCGGTGGAAGTGTCGAAGTAGGTATCGGTGGCGCGCCCTTCGAAGAACCACGAGTTCCCAAAGATCGTGACGGCCGCGCTGTAGATATAGGCGACAGATGTGCCCACGGCGATTAGCGTGTTCATGTTCGACGTGAGGTGGCGGGCCGCGTTCCAGGCCGAGGTGTAGAAGCTCCACGCGGCCCAGAACTGGACCGGCGTCGCAAGCGCGAACAGGAGTAGGTCCATATCGAACGGAAGCAGATCATGCGCGCCCGGCAGTGCCATGAGTGCCATGATTACCGCGGCGACAGCCAGGCTGAAGACGAACTTGATCCTCAGAGCCGCCAGACGAGTTGGTGTGGAGTCTGCGTCGTATTCGCCGTCGCCGATTGCCGTGGCGCCGTAGCCTGAGTCCTCGACGGCGAGCCGCAGGTCCGCGATGCCGGTCACGCCCTGCACGTACTCAACGGTGGCCCGTTCGGTTGCCAGGTTGACGGATGCCGACTCGACGCCACTGACGCCCGTCAGGGCGTGTTCAACGTGCGACACACATGCAGCGCAAGTCATCCCCTCGATACCCAGGGTAACCTTGCGGGTGGCGACGCCGTATCCGGCATCTTCCAGGGCGTAGCTGAGAGTGCCCAAGCTGATCGACCCGTTGCCCTGTTCCATGGGCTCCCGGAGAGATAGTGTCGCCTTCTCGGTAGCGAGGTTCACCGCCACATCATCCACGCCATCCACCGACATCAGCGCGTCCGAGACGTGGGAGACACAGGCGGCGCAGGTCATTCCAGTGACCTGGAGCGAGATCTGGGAAGCTGGAGGGGCCGCCAACGGTGCACCACTCAATTCGTCGGATGATAGCTAATTGTACCATTTTGACGGTCTTCCCAAATGAAGAGGGACCCTTAATAGGGTCCCCCATCAAGATCAAACAGTTCGGCCCGCGGGCCGAAATTACATGGTACGAACGACTCCGACGACCTTGCCGCGTACCGACACGTCCTTGGCGGGTATCATGATCGGGGCCATGGTGACGTTCTCGGGCTGGAGCCGCACCATGTCACCCTCGATGTAGAACCGCTTGAGCGTGGTCTCTTCTTTCGAGTCAATCCATGCCGCGACCATCTCGCCGTCACTGGCATCAACTGCAGGCTCGATCAGTACGAGGTCACCGTCTGCAACCAGCGCATCGATCATGGACGTGCCCTTCACTCGGAGTGCGAAGAGGTTCTGACGGTCCTTCGTGAGGAACGGCGGAAGGTCGACCGTGTCGACGCTTTCCGACGCATACGAAGGCGCGTCCGGGATCTGGAGGGGTTCGCCGGCGGCGATGCTGCCCATGACCGGGACTCTCTGGATGTCGCGCTTGGAGCCTTTCAGCCCCTCTCCGATCAGCTCGATGCCTCGAGACACCTCGGGCTCGCGCCTCAGATATCCCATCGCCTGGAGCTTGTGTAGGTTGTAGTCGACAACCGAGGTCGAACTGACATCACAGCCGTTCTGGATATCGCGCACCGTGGGCGGGTACTGGTGTTCGTCCATGAACCTCTGGATGTACTCAAGGATGCGCTGCTGTCGCTGTGAGAGCCGGTTCTTCATGTTTTGACCTCGCGTACGAATGTTCTGACGACTAGAGTATCAGACCATATGTGCGATGTCAACGTGTTGCGGAGGAATTTTGGAAAAGTCCAAGATTCTGCAGTCGATTCGCCGAGTGGCGGTCGGTGTAGCGGCGGATCGTGCCGTCCTCGACGTTCCAGACTGCGGTGGCGTAGCGGTCGATGAACGTGCGGTCGTGGACGGCCATCAGCACCGTTCCCGGGAAGGCGTCGAGCGCCTCCTCGAAACGCTCTCGGGACGGGATGTCCAGGTGGTTCATCGGCTCGTCCAGCACCAGGAAGTTCGCGCCCTCCAGCACCAGCTTGGCAAGCAGCAGCCGGGAGCGCTGGCCGTAGCTCAGGCTGCTGGCGGGCAGCAGCGGCTCATCGCCCTCAAAGAGGTAGAGGTGGAGCAGAGTTCTCGCCTCAGTCTCGGACACGTCCGTCGCCTGTCGAATCATCTCCAGGGCGGACATATCCCAGTCCAGACCTGCCTGGTCCTGCGGCATGTAGCCCGGCGTGATGTTCTCGCCGACCCGCACCGAGCCGAGCGTCGGGGAGCCGAGTCCAACTATGAACCTGAGCAGAGTGGACTTGCCGCACCCGTTGGGACCCAGGAGAGCCACGCGCTCCCCGTGCTCCAGGAGGAGGTCGACGTTCCTGAACAGCCACCGGCCATCGAACTCATGGCCGACGTCCTCAAGTGCAAGCACACGTGTGCCGCCGCGAGGCGTGCGTCCGAAGTCCAGTTTCATCGTCCATGCCGCCTTGGGGCGTTCCACCCGGTCTTCGGATGAAAGCATCTTCTCGAGCCGTCGCTCCCGCACCTTGGCCTTGCGGGCCACCTTCTTGGCACGCCGCCGGTAGAAGTCGTGCGTAGTTGACGTCTCCGTCCTAAGCGCGGTCTGCTTCGTCTGAGCTATGTCTCTCTCGATCCTTCTCCGCTCGACCTCCTGGTCCTTCCAGGCGGCTGTCTGCTTCGCAAGTTCGCGCTCTTTGGCAGACCTGTAGTCGGAGTAGTTGCCGGCGTAAGCAACAAGACCGGTGCGCTGGCCGTCTAGTTCCAGGATGCCGGTCACGGCGCCGTCCAGAAATGCTCGATCGTGCGACACGATCAGCGCGGCGCCTTCGTACCCGGACAGGTACGCTTCCAGCCACTCGAGGGCCTGTATGTCCAGGTGATTGGTCGGCTCGTCGAGCAGCAGGACGTCGGGCGCGGACACGATGATGCTGGCAAGTCCGGCCCTCGTTCGCTGACCCCCGCTCAGGATGGACAGAGGTGTGTCGCTCGGGACATCCCCGAGGTCCAGTCCCTGGAGCACGGCGGCAATGCGCTGTTCGACGTCGTAGCCTCCGAGGGCCGCGAACTCGTCGGACGCGCGGCCGTACTCCTCTAACAGGGCGTCCAGCTCCGTCCCGACTGCGCGGGACATGCCCTCCTCAATCCTGAGCAGTTTCTCGTGGGCCCTGGTGTGGTCTTCAAGGCCTCTGCGCACCGCCTCGCCCAGCGTATGTGCGGGATCGACCTCAAATCCCTGCGGCAGCCATGCGGCAGACGCACCTGAAGCGAGGATGACCTGTCCGGAGTCGGCCTGTTCCACGTCCGCGACTATCCGCAGCAGGGTCGATTTACCGGAGCCGTTGGGCCCGATCAGGCCGACGCGTTCGCCGGGATTGACCACGAAGGAGACGTCTTCGAGGATGACTTCGGAGCCGTAGCTCTTTGAGATGTTTACGACTTGCAGCATTTCCGATCAGTGGTTGCAACTGGGCCCATAGGCGTTGCCTGTGAAGTCACTAATGCTAGCACGCAATGGCATTCCCCTGGCAGTGGACGATGATTCAGTGGTAGTTGGCGTCTCAAGGACAGCGATTCGTCACCCGCTGATGACATACCTATCATCACTCCATATACTTCTCACATGTGTTTCATTTACCCACTATATGACTAAACCTCACGGTAATTACCCGAAAGGATTCGTGCATGGAAGTTTTTGACGCCCTGCTCGCCGTAGGTCTGCTCCTCGTGGTGGCCAAGCTCCTGGAGGGGCTGTTCAAGCGGATAGGCATCAGTGCGATTTTCGCCTATGCAATCGCCGGAGTGCTTCTGGGACCTGTAACAGGCCTGGTGGAACCCAACAGGGACATTCAACTCCTGCTGAACATCGGCATCTTCGTCTTCTTCTTCCTTGTGGGTCTGGACGAGTTGGACATCTCCGGCTTCCTGGGCGCTATACGGGGACGGCTCTTCGTAGCGGCAGTCCTATCGGTTGTCATATCCATGGTTGGCTCCATGCTGGTGACCACCGACGCCCTGTTCGACGTGGGTTTGGACCTCGCATTTACCGACGCCATGGCCGTGGCCGGCGTGCTGTCGCTCTCCAGCCTGGGCATAGTGGCGAAGGTGCTAATGGACGAAGAGCGCCTAAAGGACCCGGTGGGGATACAGATCTTCACTGGCGTGGTAATCGCAGAGCTGCTGGTGCTGTTCATAGTCGGATTCGCCATCAGCGAGCACGCCTTCCTTGATGCCGAAGGACAGTTGAGTGTGGTTACCAGCGTCCTTCTCCTGGTAGGTGAACTGGCCGCTTTCACCATTGTCATGTGGCTGGTCTGCAACAAGGTCGTCCCCCGTGTACTGGTGCTGCTGCACCGGGTATTGCAGGTGCCGCAGCTTTCGTACGGGCTGCTGCTGGGCGGACTGTTCCTGGTCATCGTGCTGGCCGAAGAGGTCGGGCTCCACGGCTCGATAGGCGCACTGCTGTTTGGCGCGGCCCTTTCGCCTCTGCCTTACCAGCTGAGGCACGACTCCATGCCGGGGATGAGGAGCACGGCAGAGGGCCTGTTCGTTCCCCTCTTCTTTGCCTCGGCGGGGCTGAACCTGAGCCTGGACTTTCTGGCGTTGAGTCCCGGATTCATAGCGGCGCTGATCTTTGTGCCGCTGGCCGCCAAGTTCGCCGGCGCGTTCATCAGCGCCTACGTCGTCCGCCTGGAAGCTCCCTTTGCCGTGGCCAGCGGACTGATGGCCAAGGGCGTCGCGGAGATCGCCCTTCTCCTGGTCATGCTGCACGCGCATATCATCGACGAATCGCTCTTCTCGCTGCTTGTAGTGATCATGTTTGGATACATTCTGCTAACGCCAATGGGGATCGCTTACGCAGTACGACGGGTCAGGCACCCGGATGACGTTGCCGAAGAGAGCGACATCCCACACATGATGGACCGCTTCGTCCTCGACGGAATCCACGTGAAGGACGTGATAGATGACACTCGAATCTACCCGGACCAGTCCATAAGCGTGCGGACCTTTGTGGACAACTGGACCACTTCTGAACAGCATGACTATGTTGTAGTGGATGGTTCCAACCTGGCCGGCATAGTCTCCCTGAACTTCCTGAGATACCTCCCCAGAAGCCAGTGGACCAGCACCTCGCTGGTGGAATTCATGCGGCAAGGCACGCCGACGGCGGACCCGGACGAGCTTGTGGAGGACACGCTGCAGCGCATGCAGGAGAGCTCCGTTTCAGTGTTCCCTGTGGTCGATCCCGAAACCGGAGAATTCCAGGGGTCTATTACCAGCTACGAGATACTGGAGATGATTCTCCTGACGGCTGGTGGTCGGGATATATAGTAAGTAGCCCGAAAGCTTCGTTCGCCCTGATCTTGTCGAAGGACGAACGGATGCGGGCAAGATGCCCGCGCTCCAAATGCAGGTCCCTGCTTATCCGGGACAGGCTCGCCGATCTGCCTGCCCCTCGCGCCCCTCAATGGGGAAAGGGTAGGATGTGGGTGGCGAGAAACCCACTGTCACCAAGAGGGGAAACACATGCAGGACCTGGTAACGGCCGAGTGGAACGATGCGATCGAGGCCATCGAGCGCTGCTACGAGATGGGTTGGACTGACGGACTGCCCGTCGTGCCTCCGACGCTCCAGCGGGTGGAGGAGTTCATGGACGTCGCAGGGCGTCCCGCGGACGAAGTCCTGGGCTCGATACCGGAGCGCAGGCGCGAGGTCACCGTGGCCAAGACAGCCGCGAACGCGGTCATGGCCGGTTGCCTGCCTGAGTACTTCCCCGTCGTGCTCGCCGCCACTGAGGCGATGCTGGACCCTGAGTTCAACCTCATCGCACCCTCATCCAGCCAGGGCGGCGCGGCAGTGCTGGTGATCGTCAATGGGCCCGTCGTGGATGAGCTTGGCATGAACTCCGGCGCAAACCTGTTCGGGCCGGGCAACCGCGCCAACGCGACGATTGGGCGCGCGATTCGCCTCATCCTGATGAACGCCTGCGCGTCCATACCCGGCCTGTTCGACCGCACGGTAATCGGACACCCTGGCAAGTACACGTACTGCATCGCCGAGAACGAGTCAGACTCCGACTGGCTGCCTCTGCACGTGGAGCGCGGGTTCAGCCCTGACCAGAGCGCGGTCACGGTGTTCGCGTCGTGGGAGCCGAGACAGGTACGCTCGGCAGCATACTCGCAGGAGGTGGTGCTGGACACGGTCGCGGACGTTGCCTCGGTGCTTGGATCGTCGCTGGCGTCGTCGGACTCGGTCGGAGACGAGTCAACGCCCGTAAGGCAGGGCGAGCTCGTGGTGACGATTGGTGGAGCCGCCGACTTCTGGGGGACATGGACGAAGCAAGACGTCCGCGATTACCTTCACCCGAGAATTGGCCGGTCGATTGCCGACCTGAAGATCGTCCGTGTGCTGGAGGGCGACGTTGGCCCCCAGGACTACCAGGTATTCGCCAACTTCGTTCCCGAGCCTGACGACATCCTGGTGGTGAGGGCCGGCTCTCCCGAGGCGACGGGTTACCGCTGTTCGGTGATTCTGAGCGAGCTGCCCAAGGTGGCGTCCATGGCCGTCACGAGGGCGGTGTGAGGGGCGCTTTGCGCCGAGGAGTGAGTGGAGAGGAGCGAGGAGTGAGACCCTCGCATCCTACCGACTGATGCAACTTTCCCGATCGCTCATCGCTGGCAAACTCTCGGCTAAATCACTGCACGATGTGGTCAACGGCCTGAAGCTCGACGATCCGCTGGCGCCGGTAACGGTCGTGGGGCCGTCCAACTACGCCAACCTATCGCTGAGGCACGACTTCGCTCGCGTCGGGTTTGTGAACGTCAGGTTCATGGTGTTTTCGCGGCTCGCCGAGTTCCTTGGCGCGCCGCGTATGGCGAGCGAGGGCCGGGCTCCGCTTACTCGCGTGATCGAAAACGCCGCAGTCAGGTCTGTGGCCAGCGGTGCGGTTGGGCCGCTTGGCGACCTGCGCGAACACTCGTCAACGCTTCGTAGCCTCAAGCAGTCGTTTCGCGAACTGAGAAGCGTATCCGTCGCCGCGCTCGACGCTCTTGCCTCCACCAGCGAGCTGCAGGCCGAGACTGTGAGACTGTACCGGCAGTTCAGGCGTGACGTCGCAGACTTCTACGACGATGAGGACCTGGCGAAGGCCGCTGCCGAGTCGGTCGACGAGCAGCCCACCGCCGGATTTGGAGACCTCGGTGCAATCGTGTTCTACATGCCGAGCGACATCACACCCGCCCAGCGTGCGCTCATAGAAGCGTTGGGAAGGCGCGACCGCTGCGTCGTGATGATGGGGCTTACGGGCGACTCAGTTACCGACGGTCCCACGCAGACGCTGGCGAACAGACTGTCGCCAGTTCTTGGCGAGCCTCAGACCATCCCTCAGACGTCGGAAGAAGCCGATACCCATCTGCTGATCGCGTCCGACCCACACCAGGAGATCAGGTGGGTGATCCGGCAGATCGCCAATAGGGCGCGGGAAGGGACGCCTTTCAACAGGATCGCGGTGCTGTACCGGAAGCCAGACTACGGCAAGCTCATCGCCGAGGAGATGGAACTGGCGGGCATACCCATCGCCGGTCCAGACCGCACCACGTTGGCGGAGACCGCAGTGGGCAGGACGTTGACAGGTCTCATGGGACTGGCCGACAGCGACCTCCAGCGTGGCCTCGTCACGTCTTGGCTGACCGGATGCCCGGTCAGGTCGCCTTCCAGGGAGATACGTCTGAATCCGAGCAGGTGGGACAGGCTGTCGAAGGAGTCGGGGATCGTACGGGGTATCGGACAGTGGCGAGACAGGCTGCAGAAGTACGCCGCGAGGTTGGAGGAGTCGATCTCCGATCCTGCAGTGGCCGAGGAGATGTCTGAGGGCAGGCTAAGAGGAATCCGTGGACAGGCTGAGTCTGCGCGGGGGCTGCTCGCTTTCATCGAGCGCCTGCACGACGACATTCAGCCGCCGGGCGAAGGATCTTCATGGACCGATTTTTCCGAGTGGGCTCGAAAGCTCGTTGACGACTACGTGTCCAGGGGAGCGGGCACTCCAGAGCACGAGTTGGATACGCTGGAGAGGATACAAGACATCCTGTCGGAGCTCACCGCTGCGGGAGCGGTCGCGCCGGAGCCGACGTTCCCGGTATTCCGCGAGGACCTGTACGAGGCATTACAGGCTACGGCCGGGCGATTGGGCGAGACGGGCCGTGGCGTGTTTGTCGCCCGGTTCCGGGATGCGGCAGGAATGCAGTTCGACGCCGTGTACCTCGTCGGGATGATCGAGGGGGCGGTGCCGCCCGCACAGGCAGACGACCCGCTGGTGCCAGAGTCGGCGAGGCTCCGCGCAGGGGGCTCCGCAGCGGGATTCGAGATGCAGCAGGACGCCAGGGCGAGGGAGCGGCTCGAATACCTGTACGCGCTCGACAGCGCGCCTGACAGGACCCTGTCGGTGTCGCTGGCCGACCCGTCCGCCGGACGAGAGCAGCACGCGTCAAGATGGCTGCTCGAACAGGCGGCGGAGTTGAACGGCACGCGGGTGACGGCCTCGGAGCTCCAGCGCATGGGAGGCAGGGACTGGCTGACCGTCGTTCCCTCGGCGGAGTCCGCGCTCCTCGACGGAGAAGCTAAAAACGCCGCTGACGTTCTCGACTATGACCTGCGCCACCTCGTGCGCTGGAAGAGTGCCGGCCAGTACGTATCGCGACACCCGTTCGCCACGGGCGCGACCCTGGGCAGGGCGCTCGACCTGGGACGAGCCCGCAACAGCCGGAACTTCACTGAATGGGATGGCAACGGTTCGTCCGTCGCTAGAGAGGCCGGGTATACCAGCTACACCCTGAACAGGGCGCTGTCTCCGACGCGGCTCGAACGCTGGGCCGCGTGCCCGTTCAGCTACTTCCTGGGCAACGTGCTGAGGATCGGCTCAGTTGAGACGCCAGAGGACGTGTTCTCGATATCGGCCCTCGAACGCGGCAGTCTGATCCACAACATCCTCGATGAGTTCATGAGGCGTGTGGCCGGGTCTGGAACGATGCCCCAGCCGGACGAGGCGTGGAGTACCAGCCACAGGGCCGTGCTCATGAGTGTTGCCCGCGAGCAATTCGCCAAGGCCGAGTCCGACGGCGTTACGGGCAGGCCGGTGATGTGGGAGCTTGAAAGAGCGCAAATCCTGGCCGACCTGGACACGTTCCTGGAGCGCGACGACGCTCACAGGGAGAGGTTCGGCGTGGTCCCGAGCGCGTTCGAGGTCGGCTTCGGGCTGCGCGGCAGTCCATGGCAAGAGGCAGTGTGGAGTCTCGACAGCGGCGACCAAGTGCGCTTCAGGGGCGTGATCGACCGCGTCGACATCTCCTCAGACGGCCGCGCCGCGCTCGTCGTCGACTACAAGACAGGCAGCCCACGCCCGTACAACGGATTAGAGAACGACCCCACGGACAGGGGCAGACGGCTCCAGCTTGGCGTGTATGCGCTCGCGGCCCAGGGTGGCCTGGACAACGTCGAGAGTGTGAGTTCCGCCTATTGGTTTGTGACGACGCGGGGCGCATTCGCGCTCGCTCCGAAGGAACCTGTCGACGGGAACTCCGACGAGGTTCGTGGAAGACTCGGTGAAGTGGTCTCCGGCATCGTCTCTGGCATCAGGAGCGGCGTGTTTCCCGCCAATCCCGGAGAGAGAAACGCTTACTTCGGGTTCGAGAACTGCGGGTTCTGCGAGTTCGACTCGCTCTGCCCCTCCCGGCGGGACGGCATTTGGGAGAAGAAGCGCGACAATCCGATGCTGTCCGGCTACCGCGACCTGGTTGGCGAGTAGTTACATGACGACGTCGTTTACACCAATAGACCAGGTCGCGCGCGACAAGATCCGGCTCTCGCTCGGCGAGACGATGTTCGTCGAGGCCGGAGCGGGTACCGGCAAGACGACCAGCATGGTGAGCAGGGTCGTCAACCTGATCGGGACTGGTGTAACGACCGTGGACAAGGTCGCTGCGATCACCTTCACCAACTCCGCGGCCTCCGAGCTCCAGGAGCGCATCAGGGAGGAACTGGAGAGGGCCGCATCCGACGTCGAGGCCAACCCGGTGTGGAGAGAACGCTACGCTGCCGGGGTCGAGGACATCGACAGCGCGACTTTCACGACGCTGCACAGCTTCGCCGGCGCGATACTTCGCGAGCGTCCCCTGGAGGCGGGGCTTCCGCCTTCGTTCGAGACTATGGACCAGGTCGCAAGCGACCTCGACTTCGATGAGAAGTGGAACGAGTGGCTCGACTGGACACTCGATGATGCTGACAACGTACCGACCTTGCCTGTGGCTCTTTCGCTGGGTCTGCGACCAGCCCACCTCCGGCAGATCGCGCTCCAGTTCCACAACAACTACGACCTTCTTGAGGGTGTCGAGTTCGACGATGCTGCGGTTCACCCTCACCCCCAAGGAGAGGGGGCTGAGAGAGGTAGGAATTCCCAAACCGTCATTCCCGCGAATGCGGGAATCCAGGGGATGGGGAATGTCCTTCGACAAGCTCAGGACGAACGAGTTGTCGGCCTATCTACCCCTGTAAGCCCTGAGAGTGAGGGGATACCTGGTATGGCCAGGTTCCAGTCCGTGCAGAGGCTTGTTGAGGCTGGCCCTGAGCTTGAGCGACTGTGCGGATTCTCGAAGTTACAAGAGGACGATCAGCTCTTCCAACACGTCCAATCCAAGATGTCGTCCATGCGACGGCTTAGCGAGATGGAGGCGGGGTCGCCTGTTGCCCTTGGAATGCTGTCTAGGCTCATGCCTCTTCGCCAGACGCGGGGACGGCAGGGCGACTGGAATACCGATCCGTCATCTGGAGTGAACGCTTGCAAGCAGCTCAAGGAGTACCTGCAGGAGATTCACGACGAGGTCGCGATGGAGTTGGACCAGGCCAGGGACACGTCACTGCCCCCGATCCTGGCCGCACTGCGAGACTTCGTAATCGGGTATGAACAGGAGCGCAAGCTGGAGGGTCGCGCTGGGTACCACGACCTGCTCGTATGGGCACGGAACCTGCTTCGAGACAACATCAGCGTCCGCGACCACTTCAGGCAGCGATACACACACCTGCTCCTCGACGAGGCACAGGACACCGACCCGATCCAGATGCAGATCGCCATGTTCATCGCCGAGGATGTCCCGGACGGCACGCCGCCCGAGTCACGTCCGACGGACTGGAGAAATGTGCCGCCGGCCGCCGGTAGGCTGTTCGTCGTCGGTGATCCCAAGCAGTCAATCTATCGTTTCCGGCGCGCGGACGTACGGCAGCTCAACACACTCAAGAGCCGTATGAACCAGACGCCTGTGAACCTCGACCAGAACTTCAGGTCCCACCGACCGATCATCGACTGGGTGAACCACCTGTTTGGTCAGTGGATGGAGGCCAGCGAGTCACAGGCCGAGTACGTGAGCCTGCGGCACATGTGGCAGACTTCGACCAGCGAAGATGGTCTCCATTCTGTATGGCGGCTCGGTGACGCTTTCGATGCGCCGATCGGGGAAGTCAGGGAACTCGAATGCCAGGGCATTGCGTCTGCCCTAGGACAGATTGCCGGTGCTGGCTGGCAGATCAGATCGGGCGAGAGTGACGGCGTACCCGAGTACAGATCAGCCAGGTACTCCGACATCTGCATACTGATGCCGACGCGCACGGGACTGCGCGACCTCGAGCTCGCGCTCGACGAAGCTGACGTGCCGTACAGGCTGGAGGGCAGCTCCCTGATCTTCGACACTCAGGAGGTGCGCGACCTCCTCAACTGCCTCCGCGCGATTGACGACCCGGGCGACGAGGTCGCGATAGTAGCCGCGCTCCGCTCCCCGGCCTTCGCCTGCACGGACGTGGACCTACTCAGGTACTACGAATCAGGGGGACGATTCGACTACCTAAGTCGCTCTGATGCCATAGGAGGCCCAGTGGCCGAAGGGCTGGAAACGCTGAACGACTACCACGAGCGCAGGATGTGGACTTCTGTTGCTGCCCTAATCGACGGGTTCATTCGTGAGCGACCGCTGATGGCCGCCGCGGTCGACCACCCCCGCAGGCGAGAGCAGTGGCGCAGGTACCGGTTCATCGTGGCACAGGCGAGAGCGTTCACAGAGGCCGGAGGCGGCTCGCTCCGAAGTTTCCTCGAGTGGATCGACCGGCAGCGAAGCGAGGGAGCGCGCGTGACCGAGACCCCAGTCCCCGAGACCGACGAAGACGCCGTCCGCATCATGACGGTGCACGGCTCCAAGGGTTTGGAGTTCCCGGTTGTGATACTGACGGGCCTGAACGCTCGGAGATCGAACCGGACGGGTCAGGTGCTGTTTGATCGTCAGGACGGACATAGTGGACGCAACTCGGTGGAGGTGAAGGTCGGAAGCGGCGTCCAGAGGTTCCAGACATCGGGATATGAAGCGCTAGAGTCGGATGAGAAGTCGATGCTCGACGACGAGCATGTCAGGCTGCTGTACGTCGCGGCCACGCGCGCCATGGACCACCTCGTTCTCAGCATGTACCGGCGGTTGGGAAGCGAGTCGGATGCTTCCTACATCGCAGACCACTTCGAGGGGCAGGATGACATGTGGCGTCGTCTGCCCGACCCGGCAGAGCAAATGCCTGTGGCAATCTCGCAAGGCAGCAGTGATCGGTCTACAGATGACATCGACGTTGTCGATCACTCAGGAGATGCCAGAATCCGATGGATCGAGGCCCGTGACGACCTGATCGGACGACAGGGGCGTCCAACCACAGTCGCAGCGACCAGGCTGGCGGAGGTCGCCAACGAAGAGACCAAGGACGAGCAGGAGAATGACGAACCCTGGAGGCGGGGGCGGGCTGGAACTCAGATAGGTCGTGCTGTCCACGCGGTCCTTCAGACGATTGACCTCGCAACGGGCGACGGAATCGAGGATACGGCCCGCGCACAGGCCTATGCCGAAGGCATCCCGGGCCGGGTCGACGACATAGTCAGGCTGTCGAGAGTCGCGGTACGAAGTAGTGTGGTGAGGCGTGCGGTCGAATCGGGACGATTCTGGCGGGAGGTGCCTGTCGGAGTTCCTATCGCTGGTGGATCGCTACAGGGGTTCATCGACCTGCTGTTCGAGGGGCCTGAGGGTCTTGTCATCGTGGACTACAAGACGGACTCCGTGACTGCGGAAGGGACGCCTGCCGCTGCTGCTCGCTATCGCCCCCAGGCGGGGGGATATGCGGTGGCGATTCAGCGCGCCATGCCGGAGCGATCAGTGGCGGAGGTGGTGTTCCTGTTCCTCGAACCGCACAGTGAGGAGTCGATGTCGGACATCGGGAAGTTGGTTGCGGAGGGGGAGGAGCTAGCTACGACCTATCTCGAAGGGATGGAACCAGCAGCTTCAACTGGTCTTTGAGCTAAGCTTTGGTAAGGACCGCGATCGCAACCGTAACCATGCCGACTAACGTCGCACACGACATGGTTATGACTGTTCCCAAGACCCAGCGGTATTGGTTGGCAACTCGCTCGTCGATTCCACCCAAGCGTCCTTCAATGCGCTCGAAGCGTTCATCCACGCGCTCGAAGCGCGCATGGACTCGATCAAAGCCGGTTGCCATCTGTTCGTACAACTGGTCGAAGCGAGCGTCCATGCGCTCAAACCGGACATCCATGCGCTCGAAGCGTTCATCCATGCGATCTAGCCTGTCACGGATTTCGCCGAGCGCATCTTCCAGTCGTTCGATTCTGGCGTCCTGAGTCGTCACAAAGCCAAGTATATCACATCAAACGGAAGTTCGCAGGTGTCTCCTCGACTACCCCGTCGGTCTTGAGCTTTGCCAGATGCGTCGTGACGTTTCGCTGTGCTGAGCGCTTCAGGCCGGGCTTTAGATCGCGGGGATAGATCGATTCTGTGATCGACTCGGCGGTAGTGTGGCCTTCCTTCAGTGCGTTCAACACTTGGGTTTCTCGCCGGGCCCTGTGGTCGTACTGCCAACGGATGAGTCCACTACCCTTTGGTGGTGGAACTACCGGGCCGTGTGCTGGGCACACGGTCTCGTATTCGATCTCGATGAGCCTCTGCAGCGACTCCATGTACGCCGCGAGGTCGCCGACTGATGTTGAAGACGCGCCAAGCACCGTGTCACCGGTGAACATCACTCCGTCCTCTGCCAGGTGGTAGCAGACGTGGTCGACCTCGTGGCCTGGCGTGAATAGCGCGCGTAGGGTAACGCCCGACACCTCGACGGCCTCGTTGTCTTCCAATGGCGCCACCGCGTCATCATCGCCGAGGATTTTACGCAGCCGGTCGACTAGCTCGGGGTGGCAGCGCACCACCGCTCCAGTGGCCTCCTGGACGCGGTCCAGTCCACCGATGTGGTCGACGTGACCGTGGGTGATCAGGATAGCCTTGATCGTCGGCTTCCCCAGCTCGGCGTAGTAATCGAGGATTGCCTGCGTCCACTCGCGCCAGTGATCGCCCGTATCGAGCAGCACCATCTCTCCTGACGGGTCTCCAACGAAGTAGTTGTTGGACCCTCCCGGGTGCGAGACCGCGCCGTCGTCGATGTGCATGTTGTAGACGTGTGGGGTTATCTGCATCTATGGATTCCGTTTCAAGCTAGAGTGAGTCCAGCTGTGCTACCAACTCAGCGGGTAGTTCTATCGTCGTGGCTTCGGCGTTGCCTTGGACCTGCTCGGGGCGAGATGCGCCGACGATCACTGACGTAATCTGGGGACGCGAGAGCGTCCAGGCGATGAGAAGCTGCGGCACACTTACTTCGAGCTCTGCCGCGATCGATCTGAGCGACTCTACCATGCCGAACGTGCGGTCGTTCCAGTAGGTGTCCTTGGCGCGCTGCGCGTGTCGGGACGCCATGTGGCTGTCGTCCGGCGGACCCGCTTGGGGATCGTACCGGCCTGTCAGAACGCCGCCCATGAACACCTGGTATGGGATGATGCCGACTCCCTGGTCGTCGCAGGCTGCGAACAGCTCACCCTCGATGTCGCGCTTTCCAAGGTTGTACTCAGGCTGGACCGACTCGAACCGCTCAAGTCCGCGCTTGTCGCTAACCCAGAGCGCCCTTGTAAGCTGCCACGCAGCGAAGTTAGAGCAGCCGATGTAGCGGATCTTTCCGGCACGGACCATGTCGTCCAGCGTGCCAAGCGACTCCTCCAGGGGTGTATCCGGGTCGAAGTAGTGGACCTGGTACAGGTCGATGTAGTCGGTGCCCAGCCTGCGGAGGCTGCTCTCGACCGCGTCGATTAGGTGCTTGCGAGACAGCCCAATGTCGTTGGGACCGTCACCCGTGGCGATGAAGCCCTTGGTGGCGACGACAAAATCGTGCCTGCGACTTCTCACCGCCTGTCCAACGACTACCTCGGAGTGGCCTGCGTTGTAGGCGTCGGCTGTATCGATGAAGTTGACGCCAGCATCGAGCGCGGCGTCGATCACCGAAATGGCCCGTGAGTCCTCCACGTATCCGGCGCCGAACATGTTCGTGCCCAGACAGACGCGTGATACCTTCAGCCCGCTGCGACCGAGTCTTACGTATTCCATGTGTGTCCTACCTGAACAGTCTTGCCGGGCGCTCGACGGTGGCCTGGAGGCGGCGCATGAAGCTTGCGGCAACGGCGCCGTCTATGACCTGGTGATCGGCCGTCAGGCTCAGTGTCAGCATCTCGCGGACGACTACTTCGCCGCGGGATACCACCGGCTTCTGAACGATTCGGCCCACACCCAGGATTCCGCTCTGTGGCGGATTGAGAATCGGGGTGAAGCCATCGACTGAGCCGAGCACGCTGATCGTGAACGTGCCGCCGACAACGTCGTCCGGCGACAGCTCGTTAGCACGGGCCTTGTTTGCCAACTCGAAGGTAGCATCGGCTATCTCGGTTATATTCATCGAGCCCACGTCCCGTACGACCGGGACGATCAGTCCGTCGTCGAGCGCGACCGCCACTCCGATGTTCACCTGGTCGAAGTAGTGGATAGTCCCACTCGCCAGGACGGAGTTCATGGCCGGCACACGTCTGAGCGCTTCTGAACACGCCTTGATGAGCACGTGGGCCAGCGTTATCGTCGTGTCCTGACCCTGGGATGCTTCCCTGCGCATTCGCTGGGCCTCGGTCGCGTCTACTTCCAAGAAGTACGATAGCTGGGCTGTGTTCCTGAGGCTGTCGGCCATGTGCTGGGCGATGCTCCGGCGCATCCCGCTCAGCGGCTCGCTCTTCGACGGCTCAGGCAGGCCCGGAGGCATCGCTGGCGCCTGCTCGGCAGCCTGGGCGTCTGCGTAAGCACGGACGTCAGCCTCTACCACGCGGCCCCTCGGTCCAGAGGCCGTCACCTGAGAGATGTCCACGCCGAGGTTGGACGCCAGCCTGCGGGCGCCCGGTGTAGACGGCACGACTGCAGGCGCGGCGGCCTGGGCCTCGGCGAACGCTCGAACGTCGGCCTCTACCACGCGGCCTCCAGGGCCGGTGGGCGTCACCTGCGAGATATCCACTCCAAGGTTGGACGCGACTCGCCGGGCCCCCGGAGTCGAGCGCACTGCACCGCCGGTCTGCCGACGTGGCGAAGGACGTCTCTGTGGCGCCTGTCTGGTCGGGGTCCTCGCGGCCGGGGCGGCTGCTGCTTCCTGGGCGGGCGGCTCTTCCCCTTCGTCGAGCACGTACCCGATGAGGCCGTCGACAGCTACCGTGGCGCCTTCGTCGACCACAGGGTGGAAGAGACCGCCCGCGACCGATTCGAGGTCGTAGTTGAGCTTCTCGGTTTCGATCTCGGCGATGACCTCACCCTGGTTGACCTCGTCGCCCTGGCTCCTGGCGAGCCGAACGACAGTGCCCTCGGTCATGAAGTCGCCCAGCCTGGGCATGACTATCGGAGTTGCCAATTGTCTTTCTCCTTGCGCTCGTCCGCAGCGGCGGACAGGCACGGATACCCTCCCCGGCGGTAGGGGCAGACTTGAAACC
This sequence comes from Dehalococcoidia bacterium, assembly GCA_965116405.1. Taxonomy (GTDB): domain Bacteria; phylum Chloroflexota; class Dehalococcoidia; order Lucifugimonadales; family UBA1123; genus VXRN01. Next base: position 1,871,638 of record OZ220685.1, on the reverse strand, counting down.
TGCCTCTACTCCAGCACGCTGAGCGCCGCGTCGACGGTCATCTCGGCCGTGGGCACGAAGAGCGCCTCCAGCGGACGGCTATACGGGACTGGAGCGTGGGGCGCGTTCAGGCGCTTGGGGGGAGCGTCGAGGTAGTCGAACGCCTCCTCGGCCACGAGCGCGGAGATGTCGGACGCAATCGAGCATCGTGGATAGTCCTCGTCGACTATCACGACCTTGCGGGTCTTCTTCACCGAGTCGAGTATCGTCTCGTCGTCCATAGGTGATAGTGACATGAGATCGACGACTTCTACGGAGTAGCCCTGCTCCTCGAGAGCAGCCGCTGCCTGGAGGCACACGCCGGTCGTGTAGCTGATGCCGACGAGTGTCACGTCGGTGCCTTCCTGCACGACGCGCGACTTGCCGATCTCAATCTCGTACGGCTCCTCCGGCACATCGACGTCGAATCTGATGCCCATGAGCTGGCGGTTGTTGAAGACGATGACAGGATCGTTGTCCCGGATCGCGGCGGTCATCAGGCCTTTGGCAGTGTACGGGTCGGATGGCGCGACGCACTTCAGGCCCGGGAAGTGGGTGAAGATCGAGTACAGCGTCTCAGAGTGCTGGGCCGCCGAGTTGGTGCCCGCGCCCGTTCCGGTCATGATCGTCAGGGGTATCGTCACCTTGCCGCCAAACATGTAGTGGATCTTGGCAGCGTTGTTGGTGATCTGGTCGGCGCACACGCCATAGAAGCCGACGTACATGAGGTCGACGACGGGACGCAGTCCTGATGCAGCCGCGCCAACGCCTGCGCCGATGAATCCGGCTTCCGAGATGGGCGTATCGCGCACCCTACCGCGTCCGAACTGGCCGACAAGTCCCTTGGTCAGCCTCATCGGGCCGCCCCAGGCGTCCTGCTTGTCCTCCCTGTCGCCGCCCCCGGCGATATCCTCGCCCATGACGATGACGTTCTCGTCGCGCTCCATCTCCTGCTGGATGGCCTCGTTGATTGCCTGAATGTATGAGACCTGTCGTACAGCTTCAGCTACCATGATTATTCTCCCCAAGCGATTTGATCAGTAATTCACGTGCGTCCTTGTCGATGTCAGTTGCAGTCAATCCTGGCCATGAGGAATATCTGAGAGTTCCTGTAAGGTCTTCTCTCGTAGACCCACGATCGTAAGGCCGACGACTTCACTCCTGCTTTCGTCGTATCGGACGATCAAGCCCTCGCCAATGTCTATACCCACTGCCGGCCTGGGTGACGAAACGGAGATATAGAGTACATCGCCCTCTCCATCGTAGTCCCAGTTCAAGTTGCGTTTGCTGTCTAGTATTGACACCGCTTCCAAATGACTCTCCTCCTAGAGGATGGGAGACTGGTCAAGTATGCAGTCAACACAAAACCGTCCGTCTCTCCAAATTCCCGGTATGGCACTATGAGATACTTGCTGGTGAGTGACGTGGTTGGGTACAACCGTACCGCCAGAAGTGCTCCGAAGTCACCCTCCTGAATGAAATCAGGGCTTTCAATAGTCTCCAGGATTTCCTGTCTGTGGCTTTCCATCTCAGGGTGCCCACTCTGAATGTGCTGCCACCTCTCATCGGTTAATCTGATAGGTACGTTGTTTGTCGAACGGGCAATCTGCACAGGTCAGTCGAAACGGTGTGCTCGAAACAGACTCAGACTGTAACCACATAGGCCCAACGACAACTGGACTATCCAAGACCACATTTCAGTGTGAGTTTCCTACCCGTAGTTCACATACACATCCGTCATCAGCTCTTCAGCATCTGGGAACGGGCTTTCGTCGGCGAAGTTCGTTGCGTCAGTGACGGCCTGCTGGCACTCTTCGTCGATCGCTCTGAGCTCTGACTCGGTAGCGAAGTCGCCATCTACGATGTGGGCTTCCAGCCGGACTAGGCAGTCGCGAGCCTCGTAGTAGTCCTCTTCCTCCTGGGTCCTGTATCCGAGCGGATCGTCGGCGCCGAAGTGGCCCTGGTACCGGTAGGTCTGAGCTTCGATCAGCGTTGGGCCGTCGCCGTTGCGCGCGCGGGCGACCGCCTCGGCCGCGACCTCGTGCATCTCGAGCACGTCCTGGCCGTCCACCGAGACGCCCGGCATGTCGTACCCGGCGGCGCGGTTGGCGACCGACGCTCCCGCGACGGTGAACTCGAACGGCGTGGACTCGGCGTACCTGTTGTTTTCGCACACGAACAGCACAGGCAGCTTCCAGATGCTCGCGAGGTTCATCGACTCGTGGAGCACACCCTGGCTGGACGCGCCGTCCCCGAAGAAGACCACGCTGACCTGGTCGGTGCCGCGCACCTTCGCGCTCAGGCCGACCCCCGTCGCCACTGGTATGTTCGAGCCGACCACACCGTTCGCGCCGAGCATCCCCTTGTTGATGTCGGCGATGTGCATGGTGCCGCCCTTGCCCTTATTGGTGCCGGTGGACTTGCCGAGAAGCTCGGCCATCATCTCGCTCAGGTCCACGCCCTTGGCGATGCAGTGGTGATGGCTCCTGTGCGTGCCGAGCACGTAATCGTCGTCCCTAAGGTGGGCGCAGATACCTGTCGGTACAGCCTCCTGGCCGATGGAGGAGTGCATGCCGCGCAGCTTGCCGGCGTCGGCCTCGCGTCGCGACTGCTCTTCAAACCTGCGTATCGTCACCATCGTCCTGTACATCCACAGGAATGAGTCTCGATTGAGTTCAGAATGGGTGTCGCTCATGGTCGCCTCCACGAAGTCTAAAGTGCACGTGAGAACTCAGTGTGCCAGGGCACGGACAAACGAACGCGTTGTCCCGCTTGCCACGGCGCGAGTGTAGCAATCGAGGTGTGAGGCGTCAATCGTACCTGGACGCCTACGAGAGAGGTGCAAACTCCGAACTCCTACCGTCATTCCCGCGAAAGCGGGAATCCACAAGCCAGCAACCACCGCCGCCACGCTGGACTCCCGCTTTCGCGGGGGTGACGAGACTACTTCCGGCAGAGTTTAGAGGTACTATTCGTACAGGTACACCATCCACTCAAGCAGGTTCTGGTCGGGGTCACGGGCGTAGAGGCTGACGGCGTTCCGGTGCTTCAGGGCGCCTCGCCTTGGGCCGGGACCAGCGATGATCTCGACCCCTGCTTCTTCGAGCATCCTGCTGCACTCTTCGGCAGTCCCGTTCCAGACGAAGCAGATGTCCGCTGATCCCGGAACTGCCGTTGGCCCTCGAAGGCTGGCAGTGTAGCCCTCGGGGTGGACGTTGATCTTCGAGTCGCCAACCTGGATCGAGAAGATGCTCGCCTGTCCGGCACGCCAGACATCTTCGTCGTTGATCGTGAAGCCGAGTCGCTTGTAGAACTCGATAGTCCTCTCGGCATTGGACGTGGGCATCGCGATGTGGTCTATTCCGACGGTGCTCATGTATCTCTCCTTCAGGTAGCTTTAGTAAGGACGTAGGAGCAGGTTTGAAACCTGCCCCTGATAGACACGTCAGTACGGCAGCTCGGTTTCGGGCCTCTGGCGTATGAAGTGACCCTGGCGGACTCCGAAGTTCTCCTGTAGCTGCACGGTGAGTCCACCATCGACGACAAGCGCGTGTCCGGTGATGAAGCTCGCCTCATCGGAGCACAGGAAGACGATCGCATTGGCGATGTCCTCCGGGCGTCCGACGCGTCCGACCGGGTACTGGTTGACGAAGTAGTCCAGGCCGGTGGGGTTATCTTCCCACCGCTCCCCGAGCCGCTCAGTGACGATGTGACCGGGGCAGACGGCGTTCACCCTGATGCCGTCCGGTCCGAGTTCGGTCGAAAGCTGACGGGTGATGCCGATGACCGCGTGCTTGCCGGTCTCATAGATCAGCGCGCCGGGAGCGCCGTATAGACCATGCACCGACGAGATGTTCACGATGCTGCCGTGTCCGTTCTGTCGCATGTACGGCACGGCGTGCTTCGCAGTCAGGAAGTGGGCCTTCACCAGGATACCCATGCCAGCGTCGAAGTCGGACTCGGATATGTCCTCCAGGTTGCTGTCTCCGCCCCAAAGACCAGCGGAGAACGCGTTGTTGACGAGTATGTCGATTCTGCCGAACGCGGCGTAGGCCCTCTCGACCATCGCCTCGATCTCGTCCCCGCTGCTCACGTCCGCCCGCATGACGACGGCGTTCCCACCGGCTTCAGCTATAGCTTCAGCGTTGGCCTGGGCGGCGTCCATGGCAACGTCGGCTATCAGAACGCTGGCTCCCTCTTCGGCGAGCCGCCGCGAAGCTGCCCCGCCTATGCCCAAGGCTCCGCCGGTAACGATCGCGGCCTGTCCTTCAAGTCTGCTCATCCTGTCCCCCTTACGTTAGAAACTCGAGAAGTCGTCATGGTCGACATTCTAAACCGCCCATGGGACAGGCGTCGCGAATCCGAGGGCTCAACCGAAGAGGACAAGTCCCCACACGACCGGGACCGCAATCAGTGAGATGAACACTGCCGCCGAACTGAGGTCCTTGGCTCTGCCCGAAAGGTCGTGAAACTCAGTCCCGACCCGGTCCACCACCGTCTCAATCGCCGTGTTGACCAGCTCAACGATAAGCACAACCAGCAGCGACGCGATCATCAGGGCCCGTTCGACCCCGTTATCTCCCAGCCAGACCGCGACGGGTATCAGCACCAGGGCGAGAATAAGCTCCTGCCTGAACGCGGCCTCGCCCCGAATCGCGCTGCGGAGGCCCGCCAGTGAGTACCTGGTAGCCCTGACGATCCTGCTGAAGTCAAGAGTGCGTCCCGACATCGGGCACACCTTCCTAGATCTCGCGTACGCGTCGGACTGAACAACTCAGGCTTACTCCCAAACGTCCTCCTTTGCCTCCCAACTTACCCTGACGTTTCGAAACCGTTCTATCCTGTCCTCAATCTTCAGTATCTCCTGTGGATAGAATCCGAACATAACTTCGCACAGATTTAACATCCACTCTCTTCGAGAGTACCCCTGATTTACGGTGATCAGGCTAGAGTCTCTGATCTGGATCTGGCCCCATCCAAGTGCTCCAATAGTCAGGCAATCCCAGTCCAGGAATTCGATTGGCTGAAACAGAACGTCAGTCACCACAGCCCTATTCCCCGCCAGTGCGTATTTGATCATCATTATCGAGAAGATGTTCCTGTCATCCTCATAGAATCGCGATAGTCGCTCCACGGAGGTGAGGTTGGGCATGTTGAATCGCGTATCTTCACGATGCGTCTTCACGTCTACGACACAGTAGAACCCTTCTCTGTCCCTGAATGCCAAGTCCGCCATGGCTCGTCTGGAGAAGTCTGATGAATACTCACTGCACCAATCGCCAAGAAGTGCGTCGAATTCAACTGAGATTAGCTCTTCGATGGCATCACCGGTAGCGCGTGTACTCGACGCTGTTTGAGGAGACAGAAACTCAGGAGCGGTATTCAGTAGCTCCTTTACCTGACCCGCAATTTCGTCCTGGTGGCCCTCATAGAAGAGTGTCGATTTCATGGCAACAAACTTGTCTGTAATGGATGCTGCCGACTATCCCTGCGAGTGGAAGCATTTCGATCCAAAAACACGCCGTCTGAATAACCTTGAATGGTCACATCTTCGTCTGCGAGTTGTAGACGCTTGAGCGCCCAACAACAGTAAGTCTGATTTACCTCTATGCCAATGAAGCGCCTATTTAGTTTCTTGGCCACGACAGCAGTCGTGCCACTGCCGAGGAATGGATCGAATATAAGATCAGTCTCGTTCGAACTGGCGAGTACCAGCTTGGCTACGAGTTTCTCGGGCTTTTGCGTTGGATGGTCAGTGTTTTCGCGCATCGACCAGAACGGTATTGTCATATCGGTCCAAATGTTTGATGGGTACGTGAGTCTGAACTTGCCATCGGACTCGTCAGACCAGTCCTTGGGGCTCCCATCATCTTCGCGGTAAGGTGCAATCACCGGCCGTTTGGACTTGACCGCATCGACGTTAAATGTGTAGTCATCCGAGACTGTACAGAACCACACGTCTTCTGAATTATTCTTCCAGTTCCGGGAAGCACCCCTCCCCTTGTCCCTCGCCCAAGTAATTCGGCTCTGAATCTTGAACTCGTTCCCGATTATCGGCGCTATGAGAATCGACGTTCTCCAATCCGAACAGACATAGATCGTCGCCGTAGGTTTGAGCATGGGTTTCAATGCACGAACAACAGTCTCAAACCAGGAAGTGTAGTTCTCATTGCTCATTTGTCTAAAGAATCGCCCGTCGTAATCCTTAGACAGATTATACGGAGGATCCAGAATCATCAGATCAACAGACGACAGAGGCATGTGCGGCGCTACACACATTGCGTCCTGATTGATGATCCTATTCTCGATATCTACTTCATTCACTCGGGAATAGATTGCGAGGAGTTCTTTGCTAAGATTCTCTATCTCATCTTCTGAGCAGACAAGTGTCCTGTTTCTCGGTGCCCTTTCCTTCATATGTGCCTCCACCTGCCAGTACGCTCGTCGTGCGCGACCATATAGATTATCCCACAGGGTTCATAGGTCGGTCTTCGAGAATGGCCAGCGGGGTATCCACCACCATTGCCAGTGCGCAGTCCATCCCGACGATGTCAGCGGCGGCCTCAATGCCGATCCCGATCTTGGGCGCCCTCAGGCCGGTCGGCGAGTGCGTGTCCGATGCCATTACGTGAGCAAGTCCCATTTCAAGCAGTTCATGGGTGAACCGTTCGACCTCGTCGCCCCAGGTGCCGACGACGCTTCCTGAAGTGATCTGGCTGAGCATCCCGCCCTCGACGAAGCCCGCGAGCAGCCCGACGTCCTGCTGGAACGCCTCGATGCGTTCGGGATGTGCGAGCACCGGCGTCAGTCCCATTTGCTGGACCTCTGACAGCGTCCCTTCTATGAAGTCCGGTCTGCCGAAGAACGGCATCTCTATCAGGATGTACCGGCTGCCGTTCATCGGAAGCGCGCGTCCAGCTTCGATCTCTGCGGGCAGTACCTCGTCGAGATGGTTCTCCATTCCGAGCACGAGGGAGATGTCGATGCCGTGCTCGGCGTTCTGCGCGTTCATATCCGCGATCAGCCGGCGAAGGTGCGCGACCGACGACTCCTCTGTCACATCCTTCCGGTGCGGTGTTGCGAGAATGACCTTCGTGCCATTCTTCGCCGCGACCCTCGACATTTCGAGCGTCTCTTCGGGGGTCTTTGCCCCGTCATCCACGCCAGGGAGGATGTGCGCGTGGAGGTCGTACATTACACACCTCCGTCCGTCATTCCGGTAATTCGTTCGTCCTGAGTTTGTCGAAGGACGCCCCCATGCTTAGTAGCACATGGGCGTTGCCAAGGCGACTTGGCATTAACTGCGAATGTGGATCCTGCGGAAGGCTTCGGCGTAGGGCATGTCCGCCCGCTGACCAATCCTCCGAGCGTTCGCGCGCACGAATTCGCCCACGTCGGTGCCGTCATCGGACGACACCTGGGAGGCATGCTTCTTCAGCGACTCTATCTTGAGGTCGATCGTGTCGGTGATATCGACGTAGGTGTCGGGCTCCTCTGTGCCCCAGAACAGAACGTCGCCGACCTTGTGGGTGTCGAGTCCGTCCTCGGTGATGTGTTCCGGGTAGTGCAGCCTGTCCCGGGCAAACGGGAAGACCGCGTCCATGGTGACCTGGCCGCAAAGCCTGTGGTCGCGGTGAAGGTAGAAACTGCGCCGGTGCGGGTCCGTGGCGAAGACGACGTCTGGCCTCAACCTGCGGATCGCGTGGACCAGGTGACCCCTGAACTCTGCCGTGTCCTCCAGCCCGCCGTCCGGGTATCTCAGGTACACGACCTCCTTGATGCCCAGCACCTCGGCGGCCTCGGCCTGCTCGCGCTCGCGTATCTCGGCCAATTTCTCCGAGGTCAGGTCTGGATCGCTCGTGCCCTTGTCCCCGTTGGTGCAGAGGACGTAGTACACCTCCGTCCCTTCCGCAATCCACCCGGCCACGGTTCCTCCGCAGCCTATCTCCGCATCGTCGGGATGAGGAGTAATTACCAGCGCTCGTTCGGGTCTGTCCATGGTCGTAGGAGGTCCTCCTGTTCAGGAATCGGGATTCGACAACTCAGTTTACAGGTATGGCTTCAAGGCTGTCAGCACGAACCTGCTCCGCGAAGCTGTGTCAATCTAGTAGGTGCCTCCCTACAGAATCTGAGGTCCCCTCTCCCTCAGGGAGAGGGCTAGGGTGAGGGTGAAAACATCGCCTACCAAACTGTCACAGTCTCCTGCTCCGCAGGGGCGATCCCCTTGACGCCATCTGATTCCACCATTATTATGCCTATCAGAACATCCGTACTATTGCAGATTCGCCATTCCCAATTCACTATTCAAAATGGACATAGCACAGAGAATACAGGCCAAGACCGACAACGGCGACACCATCATCGACTTCCTCGTCGAAGTCATGACGGACGACGTCCAAGAGGACTTCAAGCTCTGCCACAGGCTGCAAGCCGCAAGGCTGCTCTCCAGGTACGGCTGCTGCCACAAGGGCGACGACACGGCACGGTCTCCTGTGGCCGACGAGGCCATCGACTTCATCCTCGACAACCGACTCGGACCCTCACTCAATGGCTCGGACTCCAGTTCATCCGACGAGACGCTGTTCGACGCAAAGCTCGCAATGGTCATCCGAGAGTCCACAGACGACGGAGCCACCGTCTGCCGATTCCTGATCAACGTCATGGAGGGAGAGTTAAAAGCCTTCACCCCCCAGAACCGCCTATCCGCAGCCCGAGAGCTTCTCGATAGAGGCTTCGGCAAACACGCTACCCCCCGTCGTTCCGGCGGAGGCCGGAACCCAATGGGGACAGGGCGGGGAGAGGAAGAAAACCAAGAACACCAACCAACCCCTTCCCACACCCCACAACCAAACACCCAACCAACAGAATCAGACAAATCCCCTAATCCGACAAATCAGAGTTCAGACGACAACGAAGAAGAAATCCCCTACGACGAAATCAACGCAATAATCGACGCCGGCATCGAAGAATCGAACCGCATCCTCGCCGAACAGGGAAAAGACCCTGACAATCCTCCTCACATACCCGACTACTCTGCCTTCGACCTCGCAGCGGACAACTCCCACAGGTGGTTCCACGAGTGGAAGAACTCCATCGACCCAGAGGAGTACCAGGCCATCGTCAAGGAGAAGGCAGCCGCCTTCAGTGCCAGGATAGACCTGCGTATCGAACGCCGAAAGCAGATCAGGGCAGACCGAGAACGTAGGGAGAAAGAAGAGGCCGAACGCGAAGCCCAGCAGGCCAAGGCCAGGGCAGAAGCTAAGGAGAAGGCCGAAGCGGAAGCGAAGGAGGAAGAAGACCTCGGTCCACCGCCTACCGAAGAGGAGCACGAGCTGGTCTCGGCGACTCCCAGCATCCCCGGCTCGTTCGTCTTGAGAAACTGCCGACATCCCAAGTGCAAGCTGCACGACAAGCCCAGGTACTTCCCCGAGGACGACCGGAACAGTCCCTACTACTTCGACGGCCGACCGCCACCCATGTACGGCAGCTACCCGCTCTGACCCCGCCGGGGTCACAAGCTATCGCCACACTTCCAACACCGGCTAAAGAGTTCAATAACCAATGCCAGATACACGCCCACTTGTTGCGCGTCTCCTTCCTATGCAGGTAGAAGATGCTCGTCTCGACACTCTCCAATCCGCCAAGACGCAACTGCCGGAAGACGCGCTGATACAGTTCGAATACTCTTGGCCCCTGTCCGCGCGGCAGAACCAGACTCCACCCAGTGGACTCTGGACCGCGTGGATACTCCTCGCCGGACGTGGCTTCGGCAAGACACGCACTGGCGCCGAGTGGGTTCGCTCCCAAGTGGAATCTGGGAAGGCCGGCAGAGTAGCCTTAGTCGCTCGCACTCCCGCCGAGATCAGGGACACCATGATCCAGGGAGAGTCCGGCATCCTGAGCATCAGTCCGCCCTGGGCAATGCCCGAGTACGAGTCCACCAAGCGCAAGCTCACCTGGCCCAACGGCGCGACAGCCTACCTATTCTCCAGCTACGAGCCCGACCAGCTCAGAGGTCCACAGTTCGACGCCGCTTGGTGCGATGAACTCGCGTCTTGGAAGTACCCTCGTGATACGTGGGACAACCTCGCCTTCGCACTCAGGCTCGGCTCTGACCCAAGATGCGTAGTAACCACGACTCCCAAGCCGGTAGCCCTGCTGAGAGAGCTAGTCGCACGTCCCGATGTCATAGTCACACGGGGCACCACCTACGACAACGAGGATAACCTTGCCCCCGGCTTCTACGCCCACATCAGGGCCCAGTATGAGGGCACACGAACAGGTAGGCAGGAGATCCACGCCGACCTCCTCGACCAGTCCGAAGACGCCCTCTGGGAGAGACAGTGGATAGACGACGCCAGGGTAGAGAGCGCCCCTGAGAGTCTCGTAGAAGTAGTCGTAGCCATAGACCCGGCGGTCTCATCCAACGCCCGCAGCGACGAGACAGGCATAGTGGTAGCCGGAGTTGACCGGGACAAGCGCTGCTACGTCCTCGCCGACGGCTCAGGACGTATGTCCCCCAACACCTGGGCCGAACGCGCCATATCCCTCTACGACAGGTACAACGCCGACCGGATCATGGGAGAGACCAACAACGGAGGCGACCTCGTCCAGGAGGTGCTGCGCACCGCGTCTGGGGGACAGACATTCAGGTTCCGCGCCGTGAACGCCAGCCGTGGCAAGTACGCCCGAGCCGAGCCCATCGCTGCCCTCTACGAGCAGGGCAAGGTCCACCACGTAGGCACTTTCCCCGACCTCGAAGACCAGATGTGCACCTGGACCCCAAAAGGCCCCGCCGACGTCTCCCCCGACCGCATGGACGCCCTGGTCTGGGCCATCGCCCACCTCGTCAACCGGCCAATCACCAAGATCTGGGTCTAACTCCCCACTGGGAGCGCGGGCATCCCGCCCACACAAGCGATCCACTTGCCAGACTCTTCCATCCACAAACCAACAACCCCCTCCCCCAAGGCTTACATGACAATTTATTCGTCCTGAGCCTGTCGAAGGACACCCTCACAGGCGCCCACTCTACATTGACACAAGTGTTCCAAATACCTACCATCTCTTAGAGAAACACAACACCTCACCAGGCATGACCTAGAGGCCCGCCGATGACCCAACTGAACATGCAAAACCGCACATTGGCCATCATGGATCGTCTGTCGTTCCCGTGCTCCTTCAAAAACGAACGAATAAACGTGGTTCTCACTTGAACATAGGCGCACTTGGGTCATCCGCTGGGAAGACTCTTAGGAGGAGGAACGAGTATCAGCTGTCAGGATGCCCTCGGCAGCCCTCACGAACTGGAGCTTCTGAGACGACGAGGAATCCGTGCTAATCGGCAATTGAAGGAAGTTCGAAACGAACGGAACTCGGTGCTGGTTGAAAGAGGAAGTAATGACTCATAGCATTGGCACTATGGATAGTCAGCGAGCGAAGTTAGTCAGTACAGGTTCTCCAGAGGGTCGTGCTCGTTCAGTGAACTACGCCAAAGAAACTGCACCCGCCTGGAGCGAGGTTGTAGTTCATAGTGGTGATCAGGACAGGGCCGATCTAGACCTAGAACAATTGATTCCTGATCGACTGATGGACTTGGCTCGGGATGATGAACAACGGTCAATTCCTGCAATTGCGAAAGACGAGAACGCGACGACATTGATCGACGGCATGCTTGGTGAATTGCCGACTACGCACAGGCTCCTCATGGGCGATTCCAGGGAGGTGGTTGGTTTACTGCCTGAAAACTCTGTCCATCTCGCGATTACATCTCCGCCCTATTGGACACTCAAGAAATACAGAGATCATCCTGATCAGCTTGGGCATATAGATGACTACGAGGAGTTCCTAAACTCAATTGACATCGTCTGGGAAGGTGTTAGGCGAGCTCTCGTCCCAGGTGGTCGGCTTGTAATAGTGGTGGGAGATGTCTGCCTCTCCCGGCGTAAGTTCGGGCGCCATGTGGTGGTCCCACTTCATGCCAGTATCCAAGAGCGCTGCCGAGCTATGGGATATGACAACTTGGCTCCCATCATCTGGCATAAGATCGCTAACGCAAACTTTGAAGTTGCGAACGGCTCCAGCTTCTTGGGGAAGCCCTATGAGCCAAACGCTGTGGTTAAGAATGACATCGAATTCATCCTGTTCCAGCGGAAACCAGGCGGCTACCGAAATCCGAGTCTTGCCGCACGAGTCATGTCTGTTATCCCGTCTGACCTTCATCGCCAGTGCTTCCAACAGATATGGACGTTAGGAGGTGCATCCACAAGGAAACACCCTGCTCCTTTTCCGCCAAAGCTTGCTGAGCGACTGATCAGAATGTTCTCCTTCGTGGGCGATACGGTTCTGGATCCCTTTATGGGGACGGGAACGAGTAACTCCGTGTCGGCAAACCTAGGTCGAAATAGCATAGGAATCGAAGTCGATCCGTCCTACTTCAAAATGGCTGAGGTAGCGATAAACTGCTCAGCCCAGTCGCAGGGACATCTCCTTCTCTGAGGGGCAAAATGGCTTCAACTTCAGACCGATTTCACATCCCGTCATTGGTATTTGAAGACGCTGTGAGATATTTCTGGGCGCAAAGAGATATACAAACCGCCAGTGTCGGTTCAAGGCAGGAGCACGACGCTCGGGGCGGCAGACACCTGGACGGAGTGCAGTTGGCCATTGTCAAACTAATGGTTGATCATGGAGTGTCCCTTGGCGACATATATTTCAACAGTGCGCAACAAAGGATCGGAAGGAAGTTAGGGTTGCCTGGGTACTTCCGGCCTGCCAAACAATGGGATTTACTGGTGATACGAGATGAGAAGCTGCTTGCAGCTATGGAACTGAAGGCCCAAGTTGGTACTTCAATCGGAAACAACTTCAACAACAGGGCCGAGGAGGCGATTGGAAGCGCTGAGGACCTTTGGACTGCATACAGGGAACACGCATTCGGACTGGCCCCCCAACCATGGTTGGGATATCTGTTTATCTTAGAGGAACATCGACATTCTACGAACCCTGTCAGAGTTGCCTCCCGACCTCACTTTAAGGTCTTCAGTGAATACGAGGGATCTTCATATGCAAAACGCTATGAGTTACTTTGCAGGAAGTTAGTTCTTGAGAGGAAGTACAGTTCAGCTTGCTTGCTTATGTCAAAGCGTCCAGCATCGGGATCGACACAGGTAGAAACTTCAAAGCGTGCCCGAAATGACAACGCATCTTTAGTTTTACGATCAGATGTCGAGCATGAAATTGACTCAGCTGTCTACAGCGAGCCCTGTGAAGACTTGGGGGCAAATCAGTTTCTCACCAGCCTTCTGAGGCACGTGGTTCCAGAATAGCGCCCCGCCCCTCTGTTACAATCGGCTTGGCTTCCGGGCAAGGTCTCAGCATAAGCGGTGAACATGGACTGTATTAATCTGCGTAAATTCGAGTGGGGCGACCTCGAGTCGGTCACGCGCCTATTCACCAGTATCAGCGGGGCCGGAGGCACCGAGAAGGAAGTCGGCACTAACTTCGTGCGCCAGACGCTCGCTCACCCGTCTGTGCATCCTGAGACCAATTTGACACTCGCACTGTCTGGTTCGGACCTGGTCGGCTACTACCAGCTCTACCCTGAGGTGCCCATAAGCCGCGCGGTTGTCGCGGGTGGCGTCCTCGAGGAATTTCGAGGACAGGGGATCGGCAGACGACTTCTGAGCACGGCAATCGAGCAGGTCGAGGCGCTGGATGTATCGGTGCTGCACATACAGACTTCAGCCGACGCGGCCGACGCTCGGCACCTGCTGGAGTCCGTGGGATTCGAGCAGGTCAAGGACTACTGGCAGATGCGATGGACCGGCGGCGACCTGCCGGAGTTGAACCTGCGCTCCAACTTCCGGCTCAAGTCCTTCACGCTTGGCGAGGACGAGGCGATGTTGACCGAGCTCCAGAACGCGGCATTCGGCCAGCACTGGGGCTTCTGTCCCAACACCGTGGACGAGATCGCTGCCCGGGTCAGGATCGCCAACACCGACCCGGAAGGCATCATATTCGTGATGGACGGCGACAGGCCGGCCGGATACAACTGGACGCTCAGGAACGAAAACCAGTTCGGCAAGGTCGGGTTCGTCTCGATGACCGGAGTTCACCCCGACTACAGGGGTAATGGACTGGGCACAGCGGTGGTCGTTACCGGCATGGAGTATCTCAGGCAGCAGGGCGTGGACGCCGTCGAGCTTGAGGTCGACTCAGAGAACATCCCGGCGCGCGAGCTTTACCTGAAGCTGGGCTATCGCCAGGTCCACCACTCCGTCTGGTTCGAGCGCCGATTCAAGGAGCACAGCTAAGGTATGAGTTTCCACTTCGTCCAGATGGCCGATCCGCAGTTCGGCATGTTCGCCTCGATCAGCGAGTACACTGACGAGGACATCAGGGAGCGACACGCCAGGGGGCTGCTCGTCCGCAAGGCCCCTGAACGAATAACGGGGTTCGCGGACGAGACCCGGCTGTACACCGCTGCTATTGAGGCGACGAACAGACTCAATCCCACCTTCGCTGTCGTCTGCGGAGACCTCGTCCACGACGCCTCCAGTGAGGCCCAGGTGAACGAACTCGCAAGAGTAACGGCGTTGCTGGATGACAGCATCCCAATGTACCTCGTACCAGGCAACCACGACGTGGGTGAGGCGCCTACGTCCGACTCGCTGGACCTGTACCGGTACCGCTTCGGCCCGGACAACTACTCCTACGACCACGGCGACTGCCACTTCCTGGTCATCAACAGCTCGGTGGCGTTCGACCCGGTCAACGTGCCCGGGGAGTGGGACAACATCGTCCAGTTCATGGTCGACGACCTCAGCGCCGCCAAAGCGCGGGGCGCTCAGCACCTCGTTCTGTTCACGCACCATCCGCTGTTCCAGGAGCACGCTGCTGAAGCGGACAGCATGTGGACAGTACCGACCGAACGCCGGGACGTCATTGTCAGGATTCTCAGGGACTACGATGCAACGGCGGTCTTTGCAGGTCACCTGCACAAGAACGTCTACGCCGACGATGGCGGACTGATGATGATCACGACCGGGGCTGTGGGATACCCTCTGGGCTCTGATCCCTCAGGCATCAGGATCGTCCAAATGCAGGAAGACGCGATACGGCACCGGTACTACGGAATGGACTCGGTGCCTGACTCACTGCCCGTTCTGGGCGGCTCGGACTGACGGCTGGCAGCGTTTCTACGCCGGGGCATCTGGGTCGCGATCTCGCCCTTCAACTACCGTGATTGTCTCCCGCAGTCCTTCGGGAATCACGATGCCGCCTGAGAAGATGATCTTCATTGCCTGCTCTACGCTGATCCCAGCGTCGTCTACCTCGTCCTCGGGAATTACTGCGAGCATCCCGGAGGTCGGGTTCGGCACCGTCGCGATGTAGATGACGAGCATCGTGCGCTCGTCGTGTGGCAGCACGCACTGCCCCGTCACCAGGCCCAGCGCCCTCACTCCCGGCCTCGGCCACTCCAGGAACACCACGCGGCTGAAGGCGTTCTCCCTTGGAGTCGACAGCGCCTGGGTCGTCTGGTTGGCTACGTCGTAGATCGACTTTACTATCGGGATCCGGCCCAGGAAGGCATTGATTGCCATGGCCACCCTGTTCTGGCCCTGTTCGCCGGTGACCAGCATGCCCAGGAAGTAGAAAATCACAAGAACAGAGGCCGTGACCGCGGCCCAGACGACGAGCGTTGCGCCCGGAATGTCGTCGAGGATGGACCTGTTGATCACAAAGTCGACGAACGGACTGATCACGCTGCCTGCGAATCCCACAAGGTAACGAAGTATGAGAATAGTTATGAATAGTGGGATGAGGAGCAGGAATCCCCGGGCGATCGACTGCCACACATGTTGCTTGATCCGAAGCGGGAGAGCTTCACGTTTGCGAGTGTGGAGGGCGTCCTGATTTGGGCCTACAGTTCCATTACCGTTCATCAGCGTGCGTCCTAGATGAACTAAAGTCTTACGCTCCCCCTACATTCATCATAAACGACGCACAGTTAGAGTGTTGTACCAAAAAAGTGGTCAACATTTAGTGAATATATGGGAGTAGTCGACGGCCTTATGTGTCAATCTACACGGCACGCAGACACACGTGGGTCGGAGGACTAGGGCAGACGAGTGGTGCCGGGATCAGTCGCCGGCGAGTTCTCCCCAAGTGTCGCGGTCGATGTGGGTGGAGTAGTAGTCCAGCATCTGGTCGGCGACGCTGTCCCAGCCCATACTGAGGGCCTTCTGGCGGGCAGCCTTGCCCATTGCCTCCCTGAGTTCGGGATTCGCGAGTAGGACGTCGAGGCGCTGAGCGAAAGACTCCGGGCACCTCCAGGGCACCAGATAGCCGTTTTCGCCGCTGTTTATGAACGTCTTCATGCCGCCCACACGGGACACAACGACCGGCGTGCCGCAGGCCATGGCCTCGAGAGGGGCCAGACCGAAGCTCTCGGAGTGGGATGGCAGGACGAACACGTCCGCCGCGCTGTAGTACGTCGGGAGCGTGCTCTGGGGGACCGAGCCAGTGAACGTCACGGAGTCGCCGATTCCCAGTTCGGCGGTCAGAGACTTCAGCCTGTCGAGCTCTGCGTCGTTGCCCGGGTTTCCGCCTACGACCAGTACTCTGAGGTTCTGGCCGTACTCCAGCATCGGGATAGCGCGAAGCAGGATGTCGATGCCCTTGAGCGGCTCGATCCTTCCGACGTAGAGGATGACGCGCTCTTCCTTGATTCCAAGCTCGGTTCGGGCAGTGTCCCGATCAACGGGCTGGAACATTTCGAGGTTGACCCCTGCCGGGACGACGTGGATGTTCCTGGGAGGGGCATCGTAGTGCCTTACGACGTCCTGGCGCTCCTCGTCAGTGGAGACGACGATGCCGTCGGCGATGGACATGACGTGGCCCTCAATGTCCTGGCGGAGCTGGGGCTCGCGCTCGCCGGGACGGGCCCGCATCTTGGTCTTCGCCAGCGTGTGGAACGTCGTTATGTGTGGAGCGCCCCACTCCCTGCTAAGCGTCGCGCCAACCATGCCGGACAGCCAGTAGTGGCTGTGGATCAGGTCGTACCTGGTCTCCTCTTCTCTCTGGAAGTCGTACATCCCGTTGAGGAACCTGGGGATGTAGGAGAACAGGTCGTTCTTGGAAGCGTCGAGGGGCCCGGCCTCCAGGTGTATGACCCTGGCGCCCTCTTCGATCTCGACGACTTTCGGGTCGGTTGGATCGTGGTTCCGGGTGAACACATCGACCCGGTTCCCTCGTCTGGCGTACTCTCTGGCCAGCTGTAGGACATAGACGTTCATGCCGCCGGTGTCCTTCTCGCCCAGCCTTGCCACAGGACAGCCGTGGTAGCTAAGCAGCGCCAGGCTTCTACACATATACACCTCTACCGAGTAATCGTCAGGCGGAATACAAGCTCGTCCTGGCCACCCAGGTTGTACTTGTACCTCTCGTTGCCCTTAAGGAAATTGAATGTCTTACGACCCTCTTCGATGGCTGTCTGGAGGCTCAGCGCCTTGTTTATCAGGCCGACACTGAGTCTCGAGTAGCTTGGATCATAGCCGCTATTGTATAGCAGATAATCACCGCCGTAGTCGAAGCAGATGCAGGCGGCAACATTCTCGCCGTCAACCTCGAGGAAGCTCAGAACGAACTGGCCTCTGTCGACCGACTCCCTGGCTATGTCCAGGAAGAACGTCTCACGTTCTGGTGTCAGAAACTCGTTCTTGTCATCCCGGCTCGCGCGCAGCAGTCTGAAGAAGTCCTGCATGGAGCCGTTGAGCACTTCGCCTTCGTCGGCCACGTACTGGCGGTGGGTGTTCTCTCTATCCAGCCGACGTATCTTGCGCCTGAGTTCGTGCCGGTCTTTCTTCCTGAGTCCCAGCAGGAACTCATCCCATGTCGATGGAAGCTCGGCCTTCGGCGTGGTCTCCTCTTCCTCGATGGCGACGTTCATGCTCGCGTTCTGAGCGAGCCTCGGAAGATACTCCAGTGTTGGCGATCCGCTGGGGAGCGATGGTAGGTCAAGCGTGCTCCACCCAGTCGCAGACAGGTGTTCCCACAGCGCCGGGAAGAAGCTGTCGGCCCTTTCCCGCAGCACCACGAAGTCGAAGTAGTCCGAGAGGTCCCTGTCGCCGAGGAAGGTCAGACTGTCCCCGTCGGACATGAGCGGGGCAATCCCAATGAGGTCGTCACCGTCGTGAACGGACAGGATGTAGGGGCGGGTTTCAGACCCGTCGCTACCTGATCCGCCAAAGTTGTCCCACCACGTCTTTTGCCACCATGGAGTCACGAACACCGTATCGGTAACACATGCTGGGAGAATCTCCTCCCAGCGACTCCATATTGAATCGAAGCTCTCTTCTCTGACCTCTATGGTCACTATGTACTCGCTCCTGTGGCGGCGGGTTTCAAACCCGCCCCTGCCCAACTACTCCACCAAAAGCGCCTGCTCGACCGCTGCGAGGTCGGGCGGGAACTCCTCCATCCACTCAGGTTCAATCTCATTTGCCAGGTCGGGGTCCTTCAGCCCTGAGCCCGTGATGATGCACACGACCTTCTTGCCCTCAAGGTCAAGTCCGGCCTCCGTGTGCTTGAGCAGCCCGGCCACGCTTGCGGCGGACGCGGGCTCGCAGAATACGCCCTCTCCATTGGCCATCAGCTTGTAGGCGTCAAGTATGTCACTGTCGGAGACCATGTCTATGGAGCCACCCGACTCGTCACGCGCACTGATCGCTTTGTTCCAGCTTGCGGGGTTGCCTATGCGGATCGCCGAGGCGATCGTCTCAGGCTCAGGGACCACGTCCCCCCTGACAATGGGCGCGGCGCCCTGCGCCTGGAAGCCCATCATCTTTGGGCGCACGGCGGTCCACTCGTTGATGTACGCCTCCTGGAAACCGAGCCAGTATGCGGTGATGTTGCCGGCGTTGCCGACGGGGATGAAGACATAGTCGGGGGCCGTGCCAAGGTCTTCGACGATCTCGAACGATGCTGTCTTCTGACCCTGGATGCGGTGGGGGTTGACTGAATTGACGAGTGTGATGGGGTTTCTTTCGGTAAGCTCGCGGACGAGTTCGAGCGCGTGGTCGAAGCTGCCGCGAATCAGCATGATGCGGGCGCCATAGGCTATAGCCTGCGCCATCTTCCCCCTGGATATGTTGCCCTTGGGCACTATTATGGTCGTACGCAGTCCGAGGTATGCTCCGTAGGCAGCGGCCGACGCGCTGGTGTTGCCCGTCGAAGCGCACGCGATACTGCTTCCGCCAGCCTCGACCGCCTTGGCGATCGCCACGACCATTCCGCGGTCCTTGAACGAGCCAGTCGGGTTGCATCCCTCGAGTTTGAAGTAGAGTTCGTCGCACCCGACCATAGGACCGATGGTGCGCGACTTCACCAGTGGGGTGTCGCCCTCTCCGAGGGAGAACATGGGCGTGTCGTCGGACACCGGGAGGTGGTCCTTGTACTTTTCGAGTACGCCTTTGTTCATTATCTCTTTTTGTTCTTTTGTGAATGGGGCTTGCGTCGACTCGGCGGTGCCAAAAGGGGTGAATTTTCGTACTTATCACCCTCACCCCAGCCCTCTCCCTGAGGGAGAGGGGGCAAAAGAGACTCCAAACGCAATCACAGTACCGGGGAATCGTGTCTTGGTAGAGTGGCGGACAGGGTGGGATTCGAACCCACGAGAGCC
This sequence comes from Dehalococcoidia bacterium, assembly GCA_965116405.1. Taxonomy (GTDB): domain Bacteria; phylum Chloroflexota; class Dehalococcoidia; order Lucifugimonadales; family UBA1123; genus VXRN01. The sequence goes on along the minus strand of OZ220685.1, from coordinate 1,851,936 downwards.
CTATAAGACCCTACGCCCTTAGCAGGGGCGCGCCTTCAGCCGCTCGGCCACCTGTCCGCGAAGTTTTTGAAGTGCCCTCGCCTGAGTGTCACATGCTGAGTCAAAGTCGTTGTTACTCTAACTCAGGGTGCTATTGGGGGGCAAGTTGGGGTGGTGGGTGAAGACAAAGTATCGACATACTAGCGAGTAGATAAGGGGTGACTTTTCTCCTCCCATATCGCGCCGTCTGGGAAGTTATGCAATAGTCCCCGGAAGGACATGATTTCCACGCGCCGCTTCTGTACTACCACCCAATATGACCATAGTACGACACACTAGTTTGTGTTGAAAGTCACGGTGATTGTATACGGGAAGCTGTTGTACTCGGAGGTACTCTCAACCTTGATCGTGTAAGTGTCTCGCCGCACCTGCTGCCAGACGTATCTCCCGTTGTCCGCAAACCATTCACAGTCTCTCGACCAACCCGGACATACCCTGAGTAGGTTTCTGGACTCTGACGCCGCCAACGGTATGTCGCCCACCCATATCTCGATTGGCCCCACACTCTCCTGTACGATGCCGAAATAGTCAACGTCGCCGTCTGGACGGATCGCATCGCTGAACGACTGTCCTGAGACCAGTGTATGCGCAGCGGATCCCGTCTCCGCAAAGTCGTCCTTCGCCTTTGTAACCCTGATTGTATACGGGAAGCTGTTGTACTCGGAGGTACTCTCAACCCTGATCGTGTAAGTGTCTCGCCGCACCTGCTGCCAGACGTATCTCCCGTTGTCCGCAAACCATTCACAGTCTCTCGACCAACCCGGACATACCCTGAGTAGGTTGGTGGACCCAGGCGCTGCCAACGGTATGTCCCCCACCCATATCTCGATTGGCCCCACACTCTCCTGTACGATGCCGAAATAGTCAACGTCGCCGTCTGGACGGATCGCATCGCTGAACGACTGTCCTGAGACCAGTGCATGCGCAGCGGATCCCGTCTCCGCAAAGTCGTCCTTCGCCTTTGTAACCCTGATTGTATACGGGAAGCTGTTGTACTCGGAGGTACTCTCAACCCTGATCGTGTAAGTGTCTCGCCGCACCTGCTGCCAGACGTATCTCCCGTTGTCCGCAAACCATTCACAGTCTCTCGACCAACCCGGACATACCCTGAGTAGGTTGGTGGACCCAGGCGCTGCCAACGGTATGTCCCCCACCCATATCTCGATCGGCCCCACACTCTCCTGTACGATGCCGAAATAGTCAACGTCGCCGTCTGGACGGATCGCATCGCTGAACGACTGTCCTGAGACCAGTGCATGCGCAGCGGATCCCGTCTCCGCAAAGTCGTCCTTAGTCTTTGTAACCCTGATTGTATACGGGAAGCTGTTGTACTCGGAGGTACTCTCAACCCTGATCGTGTAAGTGTCTTGCCGCACCTGCTGCCAGACGTATCTCCCGTTGTCCGCAAGCCATTCACAGTCTCTCGACCAACCCGGACATACCCTGAGTAGGTTGGTGGACCCAGGCGCTGCCAACGGTATGTCCCCCACCCATATCTCGATCGGCCCTACACTCTCCTGTACGACTGTGTACTCGTCCTCGTCGCCGGGGGCGTCAATTGCTGCATTGTAGGTCCGACTTGACGTAATGATCCCGTTTCCCGAAATAGGAGTGCTGGTTGGAGGAGGAGTCGCGGTTGGAGCGGCGGTGGGCCCCGCTACGGGTGTAGTGGTGGGTGCCGGTTCAGGTGTTGCCGTGGGCGTAGGGGTGGAAGCTGAGCCGACGATGACGGTCTCCTGTTCCACAGCCCACCCCTGCTGGTCCTCGGTTGGCCCCGACGATGGCTGTCTGGAACAGTCGGTGTACTCGTCAGCACAGATCCAACCGCGAATCTGTATTCTGAACGCGATCTCGGTCCTGGGCGTTATCTCCAGGATGAGCGTCCTGTCTGCCCCTTGCGGCCACGAGGGGTCGTCCGATTCCACAAGAAGATACTCGGCTCGGATCTGTTCGTTGTTCTCCCTGTGATAGATAGTCGCGCCAGGCTGGTGGAAGGTCACTCGTGACAGGCCGGTCGTATAGTGGATGTCCTCAACCTCAGCACCGTCCGTCACGTACCAGTCGTCGGAGTCGCTGGCTTCTGTCAGAGATGGGAATGACACGGAGATTCCGCCATGTCCACCATTTCCCTGAACTCCCTGCATCCGTACTGTGAGCGTGAAACTCTCGCCAGCATCGACTTCGGTCTCGTCAATCACCCAGTCCAGGTTGAATGACACCTGAGGAGGCTCTGGTGTGGCTGTGGGTGTCGGCTCAGGTGTGGCTGTCGGCGTCGGTTCAGGGGTAGGCGTAGCTGTAGGTTCGGGAGTGGGTGTAGGTGTGTCCGGCTGAGAAGGAGTGGCAGTGCTCTCGTAATCAGGCCCCCAGCTTGGTTCCCAGTCGGTCACCTCGTTATCGGTCAGTCGTATCACGCCCGAACCGTCCGCGTTCATCACGTATATTTCGTCGTTACCGTGTCGCCCAGACACGAAGGCGATGTGCCGACCATCCGGTGACCAGACCGGGTACCAGTCTCTAGACGTGTTGTCGGTAAGCCGGGTCACGCCCGAACCATCCTCGTTCATCACGTAAATCTCAGCCTCGCCGTCTCGGTCTGACGCGAAGGTGATGCGACTTCCGTCTGGCGACCAGCTAGGTTCCCCGTCGTGCGCCGCGTTGTCGGTAAGTTGTGTCACACTTGAACCGTCGGCATTCATAACATATATGTCCCAGTTTCCCTCTCGATCTGACGCGAAGGCGATGCGCCGTCCGTCTGGCGACCATACTGGCCCCCAGTCGCTAGCCGCGTTGTCAGTAAGCCGGGTTACGCCAGAGCCATCCACGTTCATTGCGTATACCTCAGCGTTTCCGTCTCGGTATGAATGGAACACGATTCGCTGTCCGTCCGGTGACCAGCTGGGGTGCTCATCGTTCGCGTCGTTGTCAGTTAACCGCCTCTTGCCCGAGCTGTCCGCGTTAATCACATAGATTTCCCAGTTCCCGTCCCGGTATGTATGGTAAGTGATGCGCAGTCCGTCCGGTGACCAGCTTGGAGCCCCTTCAGCCACCGCGTCGTAGGTCACATGATTCAACACCGAGGCATCCGCGTTAGTCACGTATACATCCCAGTTCCCACCACGATCTGAAGAGAAAGCAATCTGCCCAACCGCACCGGCGGATTCTGGAACAGGGGTCTCTGTGGGCGTGGGCTGCACCGTAGGCAATGGGGCAGCTGTAGGTTCAGGTGTATTAGTGGGAGTTGGACGTGCGGTGGGCACGGGGGTAGAAGTGGGCCGGGGCGTATCTGTAGGAGTTGGACGCGCTGTGGGCACGGAAGTTGGAGTCGGAGCGGGGGTGAGTGTAGGGGATGGCGACACGGTGGGAGTTGGGAGGACAGTCGGAGTGGGTGGAAGTAAGGTTGCAACCGCCGGCAGTGTGGCAATGGCAATTGGCCTACTTGCACTTACGCTTCTCCAGACATTGTCGTATGGCACCTGCAGCCACCGGGCCACAGACTCCCGGTGGGCGCTACCAGCCTCGGCGATCGCCTCCTCGAAACGGTCCGAAATGGAGGCCAGGGTGTTGGCGCGTTCCTGCAGCACCTCCTCGATGCCTGAAAGTTCGTCCGCAAATAGCCCGGCGACCTCGGCACTCTCGGCAATAGTGTCTCCAATTACGGGCGTGTTCGATACCTGCAGCAGAGCATCCTCTAGATCCCGAGCGGTGTTACTGACCTCGGCTACCCTGTTTGTAACGGATGCGGCCCTGTCTTCCATGTCGCGCGATGCCGCCACCGCGTCTTGGAACAGAGTCTCCATATCGGCCGCGGTTACACCCGACGGATCTACTGCCCTTAAGTGCCCAACCACGGTTTCGAGCACGGCGGAATCTCTGCCGATGGAGTTGAGTTCACCGTCCAGCGAGCGTATGGCGTCGGAGGCGGCATCCACGCCTGGGTAGGTCTCGGCAAGCACATCCATCGCAGACACCCTGCCGAGCAGAGGAATGCTCGCACTGAGCGATTCCAGTTGGTCGAAGATCGCGACCATTTCGTTAGAAGTCGCCCTGACGCCGGACAGGCTGTCGTCCACATCCCGGATCGCACGGACCTCATCCGCCATCGTGTTGACATCCAGGCCGTCGATCACCTGACCCCAAGCGTAGGAACGCAGGACATCGTTGGCCAAGCCGGGATCGGTCACTGGCGAGCCGGATCCTGAGAACACTGCAAGCCTGTCGTCGTACTCGACGACTGTGTATACGTCGCCATTGTGTGCCTGCTGGGCAAGCTCCCGCCCTGGAGGTGTCTCGGGCGTCACGACGACCTCCTTCACGACCTCCTTCTCAATCACTTCGGGTTCAGGAGTATCGCCACAAGCTGTTGCAACCAATAGAAGCAGAAGAGATGCCACGACGGCGGCTACAGTAGCTACTGTGTTGCGTTCATGCTGTGATGGTGGAGTCTTCCTGAGCATGTGTCTAGCAGACCTGATGGCTTGATCTAAAGGGTGAATTCCGAATGCGAAGTAGAAGGCCATCGAGGGCCCGAGAGTCTGTCCATATCAGTAGGCAATTCAAAAGGCGACCGCCCTTCGACAAGCTCAGGACGAACGAATGCGGGCAAGATGCCCGCGCTCCAATTGCGGCAGCCTACTAATCTGATACAGATCCTCTGCCCGAGGCATGTAAGTCTTAAGCAGAATCTTTTATGCACTACTCAGGGACATGTCAAAAGGGTTGCAGGACTATAGATTCGTAGTTCTAAGTCCCATTCACATCTAAATGTGAACACAGAGCATGAATACCAGAATCTGGCTGAAAAGGCTGTGACAGACGCGTCACATTCCAGCTTGAGTCTGTGATATCAGTTACGAATCTGGCTGATCTCGGCGTGGGTGAAGCTCGGTGGTTCGGTGCCAGAACACGGCGGTGAGAAGTACCGGGGTCGCCACGCCTGCCAGGATCAGGCTGTACAGCCTGATGCCGTTGACGATTTCCGTGGCGACTGTTTCGGCGATCTCGCCTACTTTGGTGTCGATCAGGTGCATCGTGCCGCTGAAGATGCCGTGGACCTGAAGTCCCACTTCGGCGCGCGCCTGTTCGGCGGCGGCGTTGGCCACCGGCTGCTGCATGGGCCATGAGAGGATGAAGATCAGCCCTGCCGAAATGAGCACGGTCGAGGATGCCCAGATAACGCGGCTGCGCCAGGATGATCCCCCAAGCAGACTGATGAGTACCAGCAGTGCCGGCGTCAAAAGGTATGCCGGCCACTCGTACCTGCTCACCGCCTCCAGTCGCGCGCGTGTACCGTCCAGTGAGGCGCCGATACGGTTGGTCGCACGGCGGCCCGATGAAGTCTCGTAGGTGTGGGAGTAGCCGTCCCTGAAGAACGACCGGACCCTGTCCAGCGCCTTCAATGCCTCACCTCTCTCTGACAGCATTGCCCTCAGGTCGTAGTGGGTGTAGGTCCAGCCCCCATCCATGACAGCCCTGATGTAGTCGAGACGCTCCAGCGTTTCAGGTCCGCCTGACTGCTTCAGTGCGGTCCGCAAGTGTGCCTCGTCAAACGTAACGGTGTCCGGGATGGGTGCGAGCACCAGACTCTCGATCGAGTCGGCAATGTTGGTCTCAGCATCGCCCAGAATCTCGCCCACTGAAACTCCAGCGGGAATGCAGCCAGGGAGCACCTGTTCGAGTCTGCGCCGGGCGGCCGTCGCCTCCGCCCTGGTTCCGCAGAACGGCAGGGTGGACAGCGTCTCAAGTACGTTGCCGACGGACAAGTCGGCAAGCGCTGCTGCCGCTTCCCGCTTGTTGCCACTCAGGTCGATCTCTGTGGAGAACCCATCCGAGTTCCCGACCACGTATGGGCCCACGTGATCGATCAGACTCTCAGACTGTCGCTGCACCCATGACAGGGGAGCGGCCTGCCGCAGTGCGCCCATCACTTCTTCGGTAGTAATGCTCACCCCGTATGGAAGTGCGACTCCTGATCCGAACACGCCGGTCAGCACTGGCTCCACAACACCCGGGTAAACGACCTCGTATGCGTCTACCTCGCGAAGAATCGACTTCGTCTCCTCGACGGCGTCTTCTACCTGCGCGTCTGTCATCCTGACGGTGATCTCGAAGCTGTCAGCATCACCCGCCAGGTACGGGATGAACTGTTCCAGGGCCAGCTCGACCTGCTCGGCCAGCCACTCGGGTGTCACGACGCTCATCACCACCCGCACCATCGTGTCCTCGGCGTCCTCGGAGCTTGCGAACAGGTACCGCGTCCAGACGGACACGTCCTCGTTCGCGCTCAGCATCTCGCCAGCAGCCTCCCGGACTCGCGGCTCCAGCTCGTGTTCGATTAACGAGGCGTACGCTCCCGACTCGCGCATGAGATCATGCACCTCGCTCGTCACTCCCCTGACGTGCTCGGCGTCCAAGCTCACAGGCACGCTGTCGCGGCTTCCGGTGACGTACTCGCCCACCTGCAGCATGGTGGGAGAGCCCAGCCTCTGCAAATCTTCGACAGAAAGCCCACGATGCACGGCTTCAGATATCTGCCCTGTGGTCAGATCTGACGTGACGATAGGGTTTTGGCGAAAGATGCCTCCGAACTGTACTGCGTCGACTCGACGGGCCTCGTCGAGTGCCGTGGAGAGCGTCTCTGCCAGTACGAATCGATAGACCTGATTTCGCAGTACCAGGTCGGGATAGTAGTGCGGGTCCAGCAGTGTGCCATTCAGCCTTATGAGAACGAGGGAGGCCAACAGCGCCACCAGGAATGCGGCACCAAATAACACAGCGAGCCCGCGTCTAATGTAACTTGCAGGGGATGTGTAAGGTGTGTCTGTGGAGTTTTCCACAACTCACGTTCTTGATATAGTCTCTCAGTAACTGCGCACTGATCTGACCGTTATCGAGTGGATTTGAGGTTTAGCTTTTGACGACTTCACACGTAAACCAAAACGTCCGGTACGAGCCGGATGAAAGCCCTCCCCGCCTGGTGACCGTTGGCGCCGGTTTTCAGGCGGCCATGCTGATAGTGGCGCCGGTGGTGCTGACCGTGGTCATAGTGGCCCGGATCGCTGACCAATCGGAATCTTACATTGCCTGGGGAGCCTTCGCCGCTTTATTGGTCAGCGGTATCACCACCATCCTACAGGCCGTGAAGGTTGGACGTATCGGTTCCGGTCACGTCCTCATCATGGGCACGTCGGGTGCTTTCATCTCTGTGTGCGTGGTGGCCCTGGTGAATGGCGGGCCGGCCATGATGGCGACGCTGATCGTCATATCGTCCCTGTTCCAGTTCATGCTGGCTGCGCGGCTCTCGCTGCTGCGTCGGATCTTCACACCGGTCGTCACCGGTACCGTGATCATGCTTATTGCCGCGACGGTCATGCCGATAGTGTTCGGCACGTTGAAGGACGTCCCTGAAGGATCGCCGCCCGAGGCTGCGATCCTGGCTTCGGTGGCAACACTCGTAACGGTTGCGGGACTCGTGCTGCGGGGTCCGCCGGTACTGAGGCTGTGGTCCCCGCTAATCGGTATTGTGATTGGCTGCGCGGTGTCAGCTCCATTCGGACTGTACGACGTTCAGCAGATAATCGACGCGCCGTGGTTCGGCATCCACGCGGGCGAGTGGCCTGGATTCCACCTCGTTCCCGACGAGACGCTGCTGGCGCTCATACCCGCGTTCGTGGTGGTAACCCTGGTCGGCGCCATTGAGACAATCGGCGACGGCGTAGCCATCCAGAGGGTCTCTCAGCGCACGCAGCGCGCTACGGACTTCCGGGTTGTACAGGGCGCACTCAACGCCGACGGCGTGGGCAACCTGTTGTCCGGGCTCCTGGGAACGCTCCCAAACACGACCTACTCGTCGAGCATATCGCTTGCCGAGGTCACCGGAGTGGCAGCGAGGCGAGTGGGAGTGGTCATCGGGGTCGTATTCATAGTCGTGGCGTTCTTCCCCAAGTTCACGGCTCTGCTGATAGCCATACCCACGCCGGTTGCGGCAGCGTACATCACCGTCTTCATCGGTGTGCTGTTCGTGCAGGGGATGAAGATCGTCATCCAGGACGGCGTGGACCACCGAAAGGCCGCCGTCGTTGGACTGTCGTTCTGGATCGGAACAGGATTCCAGAACGGGTGGATATTTGCAGACCAGCTTGGTGACGGGTTCCTGGGGGCGCTGCTCGGCAACGGCATGACTTCGGGGGCAATCGTCGCGATCGTCATGATGGTATTCATCGAGCTGACGGGTCCACGCCGGAGGCGGCTGGAGGCTTCGCTGGACATGGACACCCTGCCCAAGCTGTCCAACTTCCTCAGAGAGTTTGCGACCAGTTCGGGCTGGACTCCTGACTCCGCTGAACGGCTGGTGCTGGTTGGAGAGGAGACGCTAGCGAGCATGTCGTCAAACGGGTATGAGAATGAAGGTGACGGAGACCGCCGGCTGGTCGTGAACGCACGCAAGGGCGTCGGAGGAGCGGAGCTGGAGTTCATTTCAGGTCAGGAGGGCGAAAACCTGGAAGACCAACTGGCCTACCTGGGCGAGACGCCGGACATTGCGGACGATCGGGAGATTTCGTTCCGGCTGCTGCGTCACTACGCGTCCTCTGTTCATCACCAGAAGTACCACGGCGTGGACATTGTTACAGTGCACGTTGACAACGCATGACCCGACCACACAGGAACTCAGGCGAAGTGTGGGACAAAAGGCATAAGTCAGCCTATACTGAATAGGAATCCAATCAACTCCTTAGAAACAGCCTCAAATGCGGCTGAATGAGCCGCCCAGGAGACCACACATGGCGCCGATTTCCAAGTACGCTACCGTCAACGGAGTCCGACTTCGATACCTGGACTGGGGGACGCGTGGGCTGCCGCCCATGGTCTGTCTGCATGGACACACCGGCCAGGCACGCATCTGGGACGAGTTCGCCGAGGTGATGCGGGAGTCGTACCACGTGTACGCCGTGGACCAGCGAGGACACGGCGAATCAGGGCACGCGATGGACGGGTACGCCCGCGACAGGTTCGTGGAAGACCTCGCGGCCTTTGTGGACGCCCTGGAGATGGAACGCTTCACGCTCTCCGGACTGTCGATGGGCGGATGGCACTCGATGCTGTACACGGCCGAAAATCCCGACCGCGTCGAGCGCATCGTCATGGTGGACATCGGCCCCGAGCCGTCCGAGGAGTCTATCTCGGCCTCCGGGAGTCGACCTCAGACCCCGATGCGGTTCGACTCCATCGAGGACGCAGTCTCCTGGATGCGCTCCGGCAACCCGTGGGCGTCCGACGCCAGGCTGTTGAAGGACGCACAGGACAAGATGAAGCAGACCGAGGACGGCTCGTGGACGTGGAAGGCTGACCCAGAGCTGTTCAACGTGCCGCTGCCCGACATGTCAGACCCGGGGCTAATCGGCCGGTACTGGAGCGCACTCGAGACCATTCCGTGCCCAATCCTGGAGGTGCGCGGCTCCGAGAGTCCACTGGTGTCAGACGCGGTGCTGGACAGGATGAAGGCCGCTGCCAATGACCTCACTTCGGTGGACGTAGCCGACGCGGGCCACGTGGTAACCGTCGACAAGCCCAACGAGTTCATCGCGGCCACCCGCGAGTTCCTTGGAGTCTCAGACTGACGAAATAGGCAAATCTGCCGGCGCATCCTCCATCCAACAGGCGCAGAGAGGAGACTTTCGCACAACTTCGTCATTCCGGCGAAGGCCGGAATCCAGAGGGTGGGGTGTCCTTCGACAGGCTCAGGACGAACGAGCCGTCAGTTTGCCCATCCCAATAGGCCCTCAAGGGAGAGGGGGCTTTGCCAAGGTCAGCAGGGAGGGGGAAGATGGCTGAATACGATTACGACATGGTGGTCATTGGATCGGGACCGGCCGGTCAGCGCGCGGCTGTGCAGGCCGCCAAGCTCGGTAAACGCACCGCAATAGTCGAACGCCACGCCGAGATCGGCGGCGTCATGGTCAATTCAGGCACCATCCCGAGCAAGACGCTCCGCGAGGCGGTGATGTACCTGACCGGGTACAGAGAGCGGGGCATCTACGGTGAGTCGTACTCCGTTAAAGACGACATCACCATGAGCGACCTCATGATCCGCACCAACCATGTCATGCAGCAGAAGACGGACACGCTGCGCCACCAGCTTCTGCGAAACAGGGTCGAACTCATCACCGCCCACGCATCGTTCATCGACTCTCACACCCTGTCCCTCGATGCAGTCGATGGGAGGGGCAGCCGTCCGATCACCGCCGACAAGGTAGTCGTAGCCGTCGGCACGTCGGCAGCGAAACCTGATTGGACCAACGTCGATGGCAAACACATCCTGCTGAGCGACGACATACTCAACCTGTCCGAGCTCCCCAGAAGCCTGGCAATCATAGGCGGCGGCGTCATTGGCCTGGAGTACGGCAGCATATTCGCGACGCTCGGAATACGCGTTACGCTCATCGAACGCGACACGAGACTGCTGGACTTCGTAGACTCCGAACTCATCGACACGCTCGTGTACCACCTGCGTCAGAAGAGGGTGACGCTCCGGTTGAACGAAGAGGTCACCTGGATGGAGCCTTTCGACGATGAACGCGGCGCGCACGTCAGGATCAAGCTGGTCAGCGGAAAGCAGATCGTGAGCGACGCCGCACTGTACAGCATCGGACGCACCGGGGCTACAGGGTCACTTGGGCTGGAAACGGTGGGACTGGAGTCAGATGCCCGAGGCCGACTGACAGTGAACGATACCTACCAGACGTCGGTGGACAACATATACGCGGTCGGCGACGTAATCGGGTTTCCAAACCTGGCGTCGACCTCTGCGGAGCAGGGTCGCCTGGCGTCGTGCCATGCCTTCGGCCTACCCGCCAAAAGCGTTCCGGGGCTGTTTCCTTACGGCATCTACACCATCCCCGAAATCTCCATGGTGGGCAGGACCGAAGAGGACCTGACCGAGGACGTTGTGCCCTACGAAGTAGGCAGGGCGCAGTACCGGGAGATAGCGAGGGGCCAGATAATCGGAGACGACACAGGGCTGCTCAAGCTGCTGTTCCACGCCACCACGCGCAAATTGCTTGGAGTGCATATCATCGGCGAGGGGGCGAGCGAGCTCATTCACATTGGGCAGGCCGTGCTCGCATTCGAAGGTACGGTCGACTACTTTGTCGACGCGGTCTTCAACTACCCGACACTCGCCGAGTGCTACAAGACAGCTGCGCTGGACGGTATCAACCGGCTGGAGGCGTAGGGGGTAAGTGCCGCTCTCACCCCAGTAACGAGTACGGGGCAGCGCACGCTGATCATCATCCTGATAATCGCGGGCGTTCTTGCCATCGGCGCATTCGCATACCTGATTTTCCGAAGGCGCTAAAGCGGTTGCCCGACAGGGTATATGCCCATAGAATTAGGTTATGGCCGGGTAAAATATGTCTGACCCACGAAACAGCCATTTGACATGGGCGTTTTGACAGCAGTCGCTACGCCCAATGACGAAAGGAGGTCGTCTACATGGAGATAAAGATTCAAGCCAAGAACATCGACCTCAACCCCAATGCCGAGCAGTACATCCAGAAGAAGTTCAACAGGCTCCAGCGGCACCTGCCCAACCTCGATGACGCCAAGATGGAGGTCTCGATGACGCAGGCGCGAGCCACACGCGACCGCGTCGAAGCGCAGATGACGCTGAACATCTCCGGATACACGCTTCGAGGGCAGGACAGAGGAGTCAACCTGTTCGCCGCCGTCGACGCGGTAACGGACGTCGTGGACCGGCAAATCCGAAGGTTCAAGGGCAAGGTGTACCACAGCTCGCAGGCGAAGAAGTCGCGCAGCAGTTTACGGGACATCCCGCCCGAGGCGATCATCGAAGTGCCTGACGCCGTCGAAGAGGAAGATGCGATAGAGGAGATCGGGCAGGTAGTACGAACCAAGCGACATTCAATGCCGCCGATGTCCGTCGAGGATGCGATCCTCCAGATGGAGATGCTGGGCCACACCTTCTTCCTGTTCTTCAACATGGACACTGACGAGTACAATGTCGCCTATCGCCGGCGTGACGGCGACTACGGCGTGATCGAGCCCGAGCTGGCCTGAGAGACTGTGTCATGTTGGCAGGCAATGTTTTCACCCTCACCCCAACCCTCTCCCTGAGGGAGAGGGGGCCGTTGATTAGTATTCACGCCTGTCTGAACACCTTTACCTACCCCTATGAGCCCTGAGGGAGATGGGATTTTAGATTCCCTAGCGAGGCACCGACCCAAATGACACAGGCTTCTGGCGTGAGGCCCCATTGACCGAGGCGAGATCAGGCCCTTACATATGGGCCACATGGCTTTCGAAACTGCTCGTAGGAGACACGTCATGCGAGTGGGCGTCTTGGTTCAAGGCCCACTACAAGGGTTACGAGCGTATGCCGAGCACGTTCGACATGGTCACGTGGCAGATGAACCACACGTCGCTGCTGAACGACGTCAGGGACAAGCTGGAGACCGACGGCCTGACGGTATTGACCGAGAACCAGAGCTACTTCAACCTGCGCGGCGGGTCAGGCACCGTCATCGGGGGCAAGCCCGACCTCGTGGCACTCGACTCCGACGATACCGGAACAATCTACGACATCAAGACCGGACAGCCGAGGGCGTCTGATACGGCGCAGGTCATGATTTACATGTACGCGCTCCCGTACGTCAACCAGTTCCGCGGGAGGCGTTTCCAGGGGCGTCTGGTGTATCGAGACGACCGCGTTGTCGACATTCCAGGCGACAGCGTCAGCGACGCGTTCAAGTCGGAGCTGTTCGCGCTGATCAGGCGCATTGCCGACTCGCAGCCCGCTCGCAGGATCCCGAGTGCGCTGGAGTGCGGGATGTGCGACCTCACTCCCAATGACTGTCCGGACCGGATTGACGCTGCGCCTGCGGAGCAGATTGCCGAAGGTGGGGAGTTCTGAGCAGATTTTAGAAGTCCCGGCGCATCGTCAAAGGGAGGCCAAGGAAACTCTCGCTCCTCACTCCTCTCCACTCACTCCTCGATCACGGCCTCGCCTACGCGGTACTTCTCGATGCCCTTCCAGTCGTAGACGACGCCCAGGCCGGGGCCTTCTGGGACGTCTACGCAGCCGTTTTCATCCACTGAGTCTAGCTGGTCCGTGTATCCGCAGGCGTACACAGGTGGACAGGCGATGTTGGACAGCTTCGGGTGGACAAGTCCCATCTCGTAGAAGTTCGAGTTGCGCATGGCGGCCATGCAGTGGCGCTGAGCCGGGCCGGCAATGTGAAGCTCGACGTCCATGCCGTAGCCCTCGGCTGAGTGGGCGATCTTCATGACCCCGGTGATTCCGCCGTCGTACTCGGGGTCAGCACGCCAGAAGTCGGTGGCCTCGGCGGCGGCCATGTCGGCGTGCGCCTCGACCATGTGCACGTGCTCACCCTGAAGCAGCGGAGTCTTGAGCATCCTGCGGAGTTGTCGATGCGCGTAGAGTGATACTCCGCCGTCCCGCATGGGGTCCTCGTACCAGTAGAAGTCGTTGTCGTCGCAGGCACGGCCCACTGCCAGGGTGTCTCCGAACGTGTCGTACACACAGCACGGGTCTATCATCAGAGCCATCTTGCCACCGACTCTTCTGCCCACGGCATTGACAGTCTCGACCTCGCGTGGGATCGACACGTCGCCCCACGAGTGGATCTTGAATCCCTGGTAGCCCAGTTCCAGGCATTGCTCAGCGAAGTCGGCGTACGCTTCGGGAGAGCTCAGTCCGTCGGGCTGCCTGTCGGCGTGGAAGGTGCTTGCGTACGAGGGCAGCTTCTTCCTGTAGCCGCCGAGCAGTTGGTAGATCGGAGCGTCGTGCAGCTTGCCTGCGAGGTCCCACAGCGCGATGTCGATCGGTCCGATGCCCATCTTGTCCTGCTTTCGCAGTATCGACTTCGCCTGGTTGTAGAACAGCTCCCTCTGAAGCGCGCTCCTGCCGATCAGGAACGATCCGAACTGCTGGATCTGCTCGAAGGTGCCCGGGGCGATGCTCATGTACTCACCGGTCACACCGATGTCGGTGTCGATACGTATGCCAAGCACGGAACGTCCGCCCTTGCCTCCCGGCTCGTAGAACGGGCCCATGGCGAAGCTGAGGTCGCTGCCGACATCGTTGAACGGGAACCTGTAGCGCGTCAGCGTGATCTTCTGGATGATCGGGATGCTTCCCATAATCATGTCTCCTGTTGAGGTCAGCTCTGCCCGGCGCGGGCCTTGATCGCCACGGTGTGGTCCCATGGGGTTATCCACTCGTCCTTGATCTCCATTCCCCAGCCGGGGGCGTCGGTCGGGGTTATATAGCCGTCCTTCGGGATCGCGAGCCCTGGAATCGGCCAGACCTCTTCGAGCGGGATGCCGGGGTCGCTCCCCATCCAGAACTCGGCCATCGGCGACTCCGGCATGGAGATAGCGAAGTGCTGGCCCCACGGCGACGCGACCGCGGCGTGCGGGATCGTGATGATGCCCGCGGCCTCGCCTATCGTGTATATCTTCAGCGCCTCTGAGAAGCCGCCGCACCACTTCATGTCAGGCTGGAGCACGTCAACGGCGCGGTGCTCGACGAGCTGCCGGAACGTCCAGCGTCCGTGGTGGTCCTCGCCGGTGGCGAGAGGTATCCAGTTGATCGCCTTGCGCAGTTCAATGTGCCCTTCGAGGTCTGTTGGTATCAGCGGCTCTTCAAGCCAGCGAAGGCCGTATGGTCGCAGGCGCTCGGCGAGCCTGACCGTGAACTCGACGTTGAAGCTCATCACGGGGTTGTACATTAGCTCCGCGTTGGGGCCGACCGCGTCACGTGACTTTGCTATGTGCTCCTCGACGATGTTGATGCCGTCGATTCCCTCGTCGTAGTGGGCCGGATTCGATACCTTGAAGCACTTGAAGCCCAACTCCTGGGACCAGTCAAGGTCGTCGGAGGTGCAGTACACGAGAGCCTTGTCCCTGCACGGGCCACCGATCAGCGAGTACACGGGCTGGCCGAGCAGCTTGCCCTTGAGGTCCCAGAGCGCGAGATCTACGCCGGACTGCGCGACGGTCGCGATGCCTCCCGCTCCGAAGCGCTGGGTGGAGCGCCACATGAGGTCGTTAAGGTACTCAAGGGCCATGCAGTCGCGTCCCTCGAGCAGCGGACCGAAGTGGTAGTCGATCAGCGCGGCAGTCGGCTCGCCGAAGCTGCACTGTCCAAGACCATATGTGCCGTCCTCAGCCATCACCTGCACCCAAACCTCGGCGCTCGTGTTCGCGCCGGGCATCTGCCCGTGCAGCCTCGGGAACTCCGGGTACTTGTTGATCGGCAGCGCGCGCCGCGCATGCGTGTTCCAGTTCGGCCTGCGAGATTCCGACTTCGGCGGAGTCCTCGGGATGTTAAGTTCAACCGCCCTTACTTCTTTGATCTTCAATGTTCCAGTCCTCTCTAATCAGAATTGTCTGCTTCATTCAGAAACGCCACAGCGGCGTCCGGGTATATCAGCGGGTAGACGTCGAACTCGGCGGGTATCATCTCCGCCCACTCCGTCAGCAGCGTGTGGAGCGTCTCGTTGGAATCGACGTCGAACAGCGCGACTGCTCCCCGGCCTGTACGCGCGAAGAAGAAGCGCGCGAGCCCACGGTCCAGCTTGTCCTGCGCCCACGGCCAGTACAGCTTTCGCTGCTCACGCACCTCCGACGGGCGCGTCGGCAGCGGCGTGCTTATGGCAAGAAACAGCATGGTTACTCTCCCTTTCAGTTCCGGGAAAGATAGTATCATGTTCCCCGGTGCAGGCCGACGACGACTGGGTGTGAGGCCGAAGTAGGTTGTGGGCGGAATTTTCACCCTCACCCCCGGATCAAGTCCGGGGCAGGCTCTGAGGAGAGGGGGCTAATGCCCTCACGCCATAACCTCAAAGCACCGTTTCAGACTCAAATGACCATCACCTCAAAGGAGATTATGACAATGCCCGGAAAACTTGACGGCCAAGTAGCGATAGTCACAGGCGGAAACAGCGGAATTGGAGAGGCGACCGTACACGCCTTCGCCCGGGAAGGGGCGAAGGTCGCCATCCTCGCTCGCAGGGAGAACGAAGGCCACGCCGTAGAGTCCGCAGTCAAGGACAATGGCGGTGAGGCCACCTTCATAAGATGCGACGTGTCCGACCGTCAGCAGGTGGACGCCGCCGTGCAGGCAGTCGTCGACGCCTATGGAGGCGTTGACGTGCTGTTCAACAACGCAGGCGGCGGAGGCCCTGGCAACTTCCCCGACGAGCCGGACGACATCTGGAACCGCGTTCTGACGGTCAACCTGACCGGCACGTTCTACATGTGCCGCGCCGTGTGGCCTCACATGATCGCCGGGGGCGGGGGCAGGATCGTCAACATGTCGTCGGTTGCGGCACAGCGTGGCTTCAGCAAGAAGATGTACGACCTCGTCGGACGGGGTCCGTCAGCCTCGTACTACGCGGCCAAGGCCGGAGTCGACGCACTCACGCGCTACGTCGCCGGCATGGGCGGACAGCACAACATCCGCGTAAACGGCGTGAGGCCCGGGCAGATCATCACTCCAGCGGTCGATACGGGCGGCGGACACCACAGCCTCGAGGCGATGTTCGACTTCATCCAGATCCTCGACAGCAAGGGATACCCTGAGGACGTCGCCAACACAGTGCTGTTCCTCGTGAGCGACGAGGCCAGGTTCATCACCGGCGAGATAGTCAACGTGGACGGTGGGATGCCGGGCAAGCTGTAGGATTCTGTCGGAGACCGTGTCAGTTTGGTAGGCAGTGTTTTCACCCTCACCCCAACCCTCTCCCCCGGATCAAGTCCGGGGCAGGCTCTGAGGGAGAGGGGACCTCAGGCAGAAATTCGGAGGAGTCAAAATGCCGGAACTCGACGGTAAGGTAGCCGTCGTCACGGGGGCGGGTCGCCTCAAGGGGATCGGAAGGGCGGCTGCGGTCGCGCTTGCGCGACTCGGGGCCGACGTCGTCGTCACAGGCACCGGGCGGGATCCTTCGACGTTTCCTGACTATGAGAGGGAGATCGGTTGGAGGGACGTGGAGTCCGTAGCTGACCTCATTCGCGCTGAGGACCGACGTGCGTTGCCCCTGGTGGTGGACGTCACCGACGAAGCACAGGTCGAGCGGATGGTGGAGCAGACCGTTCGAGAGTTCGGCAGGCTCGACATCTTGATAAACAACGCTGCGCTCGGAGTCGGAGCGGACAGGACTCCCATCGTCGAGCTCGAACCTGCGGTGTTCGACCGTGTCGTCGGCGTTAAGGTTCGCGGTACATATCTCTGCACGAAGGCGGCGGTCACGCGGATGATCGAGCAGGGTGACGGCGGGAAGATCGTCAACATTGCGTCGGTCGCCGGTAAGCGAGGCAGCGCAAACACGCTCGCCTATAATGCCGCGAACTTCGCTGTTGTCGGGATGACACAGTCGTCGGCGCGGGAGTTGGGACCGCATGGGATCAACGTGAACTGTGTCTGTCCGGGACTCGTGCAGACCCACCGGGGGGACGTGTACATGGACGTCTTCGACCGGACCTGGGAGCAGACGGCTGAGTCAGTGCCGATTGGACGGAACGGGACTGATGAGGAGTTGGGGAACTTCGTGGCTTATCTGTGTACAGAGGCGGCGTCTTGGATTCACGGGCAGTCCATCAATGTGGATGGCGGCGTGATGATGGAGCATTGAGTACCAGGCCGAGTCGTTTTCACCCTCACCCCAACCCTCTCCCTGAGGGAGAGGGGGCCAGTTGACTGATGCTCAAGCATGTAGGCAATTGTCCACCTACACCTGTCAGACCATCTAGGGAGAGTGGACACTTCCCACCGCTAATCGCCTCCTGAACGACGTTCGATGACCGTCTACGGTCGGACGCCGTACTTGGGCTTTGGGCCGAGGTTGCGCTTGAGTACGGACTGGGATGCCTCTACCAGCATCGACAGGAAGGGGCGTGTGTCTCGTGGGTCGATCATCTTCTCGATGTCGAATGCCTCAGCCACCAGGTACGGCGACCTGAACTTGTTCAGGGTTGCTTCCAGCTCCGCGCGGCGCGCTGCCGGGTCCGGGGAGTTGGCGATGTCGCGGCGGTAGGCTGCCTCGACTCCTCCCTCCACCGGTATAGAGCCCCAGTCGCCTGAGGGCCATCCCAGCCTCAGGTTGACCGGAACGGAGCTTCCTGTGGCCGCTGCCGCCAAGCCGAACGCCTTGCGCACGTGTAGCTGGATTACCGGCACCGTGAGCTGCACGTTCGCCATCAGCGTGCGCATCCCGTGCCTGATAGTGCCCTGTAGCTCCGCCTTGCTGCCGACCATGAAGCCGGGAACGTCGTTGAACAGCACGATGGGGATGTTGAAGGTGTCGCACACGTCAAGGAAGTGGGTCTGCTTGTTAGCTCCCTCCGCGTCGATCGCTCCCGCGAGGTACCTGGGGTCGTTCGCGGCGACACCGACGACGTAGCCGTTCACCCTTGCGAACCCGGTTATGGCCGTCTTCCCCCAGTGCGGGCGTATCTCGAAGAAGCTATCCCTATCGACCACGTGCGCGATCAGCTTGCGCATATCGTAGCCTCGCCGAGTGTTGCGGGGAATGATGTCGATAAGCTCCTCGTCGCGCCGGCTGGGGTCGTCGTTCGGTGTCGTGCGCGGTGGCATCTCCCAGACGTTTGGGGGCATATAGCTCAGGTACTGACGCACCCGATCGAACAGCTCCTCCTCACTTTCGGCCTCGTCGTGTACCGCGCCGCTCTGGTGTACGTGGACATGTGAGCCTCCCAGCGACTCCTTGTCGATCTCCTCGGAGATGGCGCGCCGCACGACGGGCGGTCCGCCCGGGAATATCTGGCTTGAGCCTTTTACCATGATCGTCCAGTGTGCAAGCATCGCGCGGCCTGCGGGACGACCAGCGACGGACCCGACTATCGCGGAGACCACCGGCACCTTCCCAAGAAGCTCGACCTCGTCCGTGAAGTCGTCTGAGCTTGGGAGGTGTCCGCCCTGAGCGTACTGGACGCCTCGGACGCTCGCGCCTGCGCCGTCGGCCATGTAGATGAGCGGGACGCCGAACTGCAGGGCGAAGCTATCGGCCCAACTATTGTTCTTGCGACGCCTGCGCTCCGGCCCGACGGCCGTGCCGCCGCGGACTGTGAAGTCCTCCCCGCCTACGACCACAAGTTGACCGTCTACCCGGCCCAGCCCAGTCACGTACGGCATTGGGGTGAAACCGACGAGATTGCGGTCCTCGTCGTATTCGCCGTACCCGGCAAGCTCGCCAATTTCGAAGAATGTTTCGGGGTCGAGCAGCGTGTCAATGCGCTCTCGGACAGTCAGCTTGCCCTCGGAGTGCTGCCTCTCGATCCGCTCCTCGCCGCCCATCTGCATGGCGAGCGACCTGCGGTACTCGAGCTCATCGATCTCAGGCTGCCAGACCATGTCTCTTTCTCCCTCAAGAACCATCAGCGGGGCATTGCTGCACAGGGTGTACCAAGTTACCAACTGGAGCGATCCAGTGATTGCGTCGACTGACTCCGCTAAGGAGTGTCACCCGCACCGCTGGGAACAGTGGTCAACTCAGCCGATCTATACCGGGACATGCGTCGAATCCGCCGTCGAAGCTCAGGATGCGATCGATCCCAGCAGTTTCCATGATTGCGACATGCAATGCGTCGCGTGCCGAAAGTCCACTCACTGAGACAATTAGTGCTCTGGCAGAACGAACTTCAGACATGCCGAACGTTAGGACTTGATCCACTATTGCATCGAGACTCTCGAAGGCAGCATCGATAGCGTCTAGCCGTTGGATCGCCGTGTATCTGTGGAGAATCTCCTGATAGACCTCAACGTCCGTAACGAGATGTTCTCTGTCGCTAACCAACTGGGTCAGTACAGCAATGGCGCGATCTTTGTTCGGGTGTGGGCTCCCCACCAAGTACATCGGTACATTGGAGTCTACTAAGATCACTGGAGGCGGCGCCCTGCTTCAATCTCCTCAAGCATGTCATCTAAATCGGCCGTTGGGAACTGATGACGAGATGCGTCAGCAATGGCGCGCAGTTTCGTTTCGACAGCACCGGGATGTTCGTCCCTTGCCTTGCGAAGTGCCTGGCGGACCCACTCTGCCATAGTCACCCTCTGTCTCCGAGCGACACCTTGAATCTCTAAGTATTCCTCTTCATCTAGGAGAACTTGAAGTCTCTTTGGCATACTAGCAGTTTATTTCACTCATACTTGATTAGTCAATTCTACATCAAATTAGCGATCTCATGAGGTCGGTACTATACCGACCCCGGCGGAAGTTGGGGTGCATGAGCGCCTTCTGCAGCGCGGGAACGTTGCTCTTGACCCCTTGCACTCGCGTCTGGGCCAGAGCCTTCTCCATCAGGGATATAGCGCCGTTGCGCGTGGGGGCCCAGGCGATCAGCTTGGCCAGGAGTGGGTCGAAGTGGGACGACACCTCGTCACCCTCACGGAATCCGGTCTCCAAGCGTAGTCCCTCAAGCTGCGGAAGTCTGAAGGTGGCGAGCGTTCCCGGTGACGGGATGAACGTAACGGGGTCCTCGGCGTAGATCCGGCACTGGATGGCGTGGCCGTTCACAGGCTCTGGCCCTATGGAGATGCCGTCCCCGGACGCGATCCTGAGCTGCTGCTCGACGATATCGACGCCGGTGACCATCTCAGTAGGCCCGTGCTCCACCTGTATCCGCGCATTCGCTTCGATGAAGTAGGGCTGGCCGTCGGCGTCCACGATGAACTCGAATGTGCCCGCGTTGGTGTACCCGATCTCCTGTGCCGCAAGCATGGACGACGAGAGCAGCCGTTCCCTCGTCGCGTCGGTTATGGACGGCGAACCGGCCTCCTCGATCACCTTCTGGTGACGTCGCTGTACGGAGCACTCCCGTTCCCACAGGTGCGTGACGGTCCCATCGGTGTCGGCGACGATCTGGACTTCCACGTGGCGCGCGTCCGGCACGTATCGTTCGAGATAGACATCCTGGCTGCCGAAGGCGCGACGCGACGACGACCGCGTGCGTCTGACGGCGCGTTCAAGTTGGCCAGGGTCGCTGACCATGTTCATCCCAATACCGCCGCCACCCTCGCTGGCCTTGACCATGAGTGGGTAGCCTATCGATTCGGCTTGGGATGCAATGTCCCTCTCTCCATCGAGAGACACATCCGTACCCGGTAGGACAGGCACGCCGCACTCAGCAAGCTGTCGCCTCGCCTCACGCTTGTTGCCGGACAGGGCAATCGCCTCGGGCGAAGGACCTATGAATACGATGTCCGCATCCTCACACGCCTGGGCGAAGGCAGGATTCTCGGACAGGAACCCGTATCCGGGGTGTATGGCTTCTGCGCCAGTCTCTACTGCCGCCGCGATCACGGCGTCGATGTCCAGGTAACCTGCGACAGGACTCGGCTCATCGGACAGCGGTACAGCCTCATCTGCAAGTTCAGCGTGCATGGGATTCCCCTCAGATGGGGAGTAGATTGCAACCGTCTCGACACCGAGGCGTCGGCAAGTCCGGATCACCCGGCAGGCGATAGCGCTCCTGTTGGCTATGAGGACTTTGTTGAACACACGTCACCGGAGCGCATCAAGGCCGCCCTCCCAGCCTGTTCCCCCGGCGGCGCGGTCCACCATTGAGACTTGGCAGTCACCCATTCGGATCAGACAATTTAGTGGCAAACCTGACTCCATAGCCGTCCGGGTCAGCTACCATGAAGTCCCGAAGTCCATAGGTCCGATCGGCAATTGGCCACAGAACCCGTGCTGCCATCTTTTGAGCCAACACCCAGTAGTCATCCACGTTCGGGACCATCACTCGGATGTTCCCTTGAAGAGGTCCAGGAGAGGCAGGCAACTCGTCCTTATACTCGTCATTGAGGAAGAGCAGATGGCCTTCCCATGCCAGCTCCACGAATCCGCCATCATCCCTAACCAGACTAAATCCAAGCTTGCGATAGAACTCCACTGAACGGCTGATGTCACGAACGAACATCGCGGTGACAAGCTGTTCAGTGGGCTCAACGTAGCGTGTCATGGTGCATTCCTATCTATGTCGTAAGGAAGTCATCCAATACTGCGATGGGCAGATCCTCAACACGCCGAAAGTCGGTGTCATTGGTGATGAAAAGCGAGCAATTCGCCCGGAGAGCTGTTGCAGCGTGGAGAGCGTCTGGAGTTTTCAGGCCAGTTTCGGCACGTATGCGGGCGGCATCTTCAAACACCTGGTAAGGAGCATCAAGTAGTCTCACCGCATTGGACGCAAATAGCTCCCGGTATTGTAATTCAATCTCGGTGTTGCCATCCTGGAGCGGCTTTACTAGCGCCTCGATCACAAGGACAAAGCTACTCACGATGGTGAGGCTCCCATCCTGCGCTCGCTCCCACATTGGTTCCAACAGTGCGCGGTATGGCTCTACACGTTCCACACTATAGATGAGTCCGCTTGCATCGAGATAAATGAGCCCAGAGGGAGGAAGGGTCAGCGATCCCAAGATGCCTTCTCTTCCTCCAGGTACTCTCTCACCTCATCGGCTGTTTGGAATAGGCGGCGCTCTGGACCGCTGTTGAGGATCTCCATGATGGAGCGGGACCTCTCGTGAGACTCGTGTCGTACCACCACGTCCACGGTCTGCCCTTCCTCCAATTCTGGACTGACAATTTCCAGACGACCGCCCGACTGTACCGTAGCTTTGAGATGCAACACTTTTTGCATGGCTAGTAACTCCTTGTGGCGCGGTACTCTTCCACTAGTGTGACCACGTCATCAAGCTGAATGCTCCGCTCCTTCGCCTTCTTCTCTCAGGACCGGAGACGTTGCCGCCACTCATACTCTTCTATGAAGTAGAGCAGCGCTTCGTGAAGGATTTCGCTTGTGGAACATCCCTGCTGCTTCATCACCTCGTCAACACGGTTTGCCACCTCAGGAGACCGGGAGAAGGTGATCGTCCTCGTAGTTCGTGGCATAGCGATCTCCCCTCTTGTCGACTCTTATTCAGATGCTGAAGCACGGACGGATTCCCTGTCAACCTTACCCATGACCGACGAAGGCTTTCTCAGAATAGAAGGTGACTCAAATGGCAACCTTCCTTCGACAAGCTCAGGATGAGCGGATGCGGGCAAGATGCCCGCGCTCCAAGTGGGATGCCTGCCAGTCCGATACAGGCTACACACTGTGTTCTACGAGTTCGCCACCTCGACCAGCCTGTCGCCCTCTGAGACCGACTGGTCTTCCTCTACGTGGACTGCCGACACCGAGCCGTTAACGTCGCAGATGACCTCGTTCTCCATCTTCATGGACTCGATCACCACCACGACGTCCCCAGCGCCAACCTCTTCGCCCTCGGCGACCAGCACCTCTATGACCCGTCCGGTCATGGGCGAGTGAATGATTACGTCCGCCAATGTAGTATCTCCTCAGTTCTCTCTGAAGATTCCGATTGTTCCATTTCTTTCGAGTTGCCCCATTTGCCCTGGCGATGTGCCCAAGATGTCTCTCACGATCTGCTCGGAGTGCTCCCCAAGTCGCGCCGAGGGCATCCAGTCCGATTTGCTAATGCCGTCCATTATTATTGCCTGTCCTGGATACTTCTTGCGCCCCACGTCCGGTTCCTCGAGGTATACGAAGAATTCGCGCGCATTCAGGTGGACGTCTTCGAGCATCTGCCAGTTCTTGGCGACCCTGCCGGCTGCGATTCCGGCCGACTGTGCCGACGAGGCTATCTGATCGCCGTCCAGCGTGCGAGTCCACTGAGACACGATCGAGTCGACTTCGTCGCGGTAGGTCCGGCGAACGGACTGCTCGCTGAACTTGGGATCAAGCGCTAGCTCAGGTCTGTCCATCAGCTCGCACAGGTCTCGCCACTCGGCGTCCGACTGGACGCAGATCGCCACCCAGTTGTCTTCTCCGGCAGTTGGATAGACGCCATGCGGGGCATGTACCGGGTGCGAGTTGCCGGCGCGCGGGGGCTGATGTCCGGTGCGAGAGTATGCAGCGATGTACTCGCCGATCTGGCAGATCGGGCCCTCCGTGAGGGCGAGATCAATGAACTGGCCCTCACCGGTCTGCCTGCGATGGTGAAGCGCGGTCATGATGGCCGCTGTGGAGTTCAGCGCGGCCACCGGGTCCGGGTAAGCTAGCGACGACGTTCTCGGCTCGCCGCCCTCGTAGCCCATCATACTGGACAGTCCGGTCATTGCCTCTACGGATGGGCCGAACGCCGGGTAGTCCGCATACTCGCCGGTGGTGCCGAAGCCGGGCATGGAGCACATCACTATATCAGGTCGCACCTCACGGAGGCGGTCGTAGGTCAGACCAAAGTTGCGCATCACCCTCGGCCTGAAATTTTCGACAACTACGTCGGACGTTGCGACAAGGTCGAGGAACAGGGAGCGGCCCTCCTCGTGGTCGAGTCGCAGCGCGAGGTTGACCTTGTTGCGATTGAGCTTGTTGTTTGTGCCTGACAGCCTGTCTAGCGGAACGCGCGGATCGCTGATCTTGATGACCTCTGCGCCGTAGTCTCCGAGGATGCGCGTGGCCAATGGTCCCGCCCATACGCGGGTCAGGTCGAGCACGCGTATGTCTTTAAGAGGAGTGAGTGGAGAGGTGTGAGGAGCGAGAGATTGCGTTTCGCGTCGAGGAGAGAGAGGCCGCACTTCACCCGTGTGCTCGCCGAGTCGTGGGGCGCGTTCGAATCTTGGCTGGGTGACGCTCATCTTGAAGGGAACGGTTGGATAGGTCAGCAGCCCGGTGTCGGGGTGGTCGATCGCTGTGAACAGCCCCCTGTGTGCAAGCTGTCTGTCTTCGAGCACCTCGCCCAGGTCCAGCAATGGTGACGCAGGCTCGGACCATGTACCGGCCGCGAACTCGAACACTTCGGCGCGGGTCTTGTCCCTCATCCAACCGGTGAGGATTGAATCGATCTCGTCGGCGTGCTCACGTCTCTCGATGAAGGTCTCGAATCGAGGCTCCTCCAGCAGCTCGGCGCGTCCGAGCATAGGGAACAGAAGCTCCCACTGCCCTTCGGTGGAGACCGCGAACGCGACGTAGCCATCCCTGCAGGGAAGCACCGTGATCGGGTAGCGGCCGTATGAGCCCTTGTTCTCCCATCGCGTCCCGTGTCTCGAGCGCACGAGTCCGCTGTACGTGTGCATGACCGTGGTGAACTGGTGCAGAGCGGCGAGCGACTCGATCTCGGATACCTCGACCCTGCCGCCTGCGCCCGTCGCAGCCCGCCGCCAAAGCGCGATCATCGCCCCGGCGTACCCGTGCAGGCCAGCCAGGTACTCGGACTGGTATCCGGGCATCATGAGCGGCTCTCGGTCTTCGTCACCGGACAGGTAGAGAAAGCCGCCCAGTGCGAGGCTCACCAGTGGAGTCGTGCACCAGTCTGAATACGGGCCGTCAGTACCGAACGGAGTAAGGGACAGGTCTATCAGTCCGGAGCTTTTGCCGAGGAGGGTATCGATGCCGACATTGGATCGGGTCTCAGCGGTCCAGTCCTCGATGAGTATGTCCGCTGACTCTACGAGATTCAGAAGCGCCAGGGCGCTGTCACTCGATCGCCAGTCGAGCGCGACGCTGCGTTTTCCCATGTTGAGGTACAGGAAGAGGGTGCTCGCCTCAGACTCGTTTACCTCCGGCAGCCGGGGGCCGAGAGCCCGGGAGCGGTCTCCGTGTGGGCTCGGTTCGACCTTGATTACATTTGCGCCGAAGGCTGCCAGCATCCGGCCGCAGAATGGCCCAGCGACGCCCTCGGCGACCTCGACTACCGTGATGCCGTGGAGGGGAGGTGTGGTCATGGTTCCCTTGACCACCTGTCTCCAGACGGACTTACGGGGGTTGCATTCGTACTTTTCACCCTCACCCCAACCCTCTCCCTGAGGGAGAGGGGGCCGTTGATTGGTATTCGCGCTGTCTGCACACCTTTACCTACCCCTGTGAGCCCTGAGGGAGAGGGGGCCGTTTGAGTGATGCTCAAGCATGAAAACAGTTGTCTGCCTAGCCCCTTCGGCTGCCATTGGGAAAGGAAGCTATTCGCGGCCCTTGACGACGCCATCGCTGAGGAGCGTCTCGATCTCGGAGTCGGGTATACCCAGCGTCTCGCGTAGTACCTCTTCAGTGTGCTCTCCAAGTAGCGGAGGGTGACTCTGAGGCGCCGCTGGCGTCCTGCTGAGGTGCTGCAGGGCGCTGCCCAGGAGTTGGACGCTGCCGAGGGTGGGGTGATCAACGTCCCAGACTGCGTCTCGCGCCTTGGCCTGGGGGTCGTCCAGCGCATCGGCGATGGTGTTGATCGAAGTTACCGTGATGCCCGCCTCCTGCAGCGCAGTCAGCCAGTGGTCGCGGGTATTCTGCTTGATCTTGTCGTTCAGCATCGACGCGAGCAGTTCCCTGTGGGCGACACGGGCGGCGTTGTCGACGAACCGCTCGTCGTCGGGCAGTTCCGACAGGCCGACCACGTCGCACAGCCGTCGGAACTGGTCGTCGTTGTTCGCCGCCAGCATGAAGAAGCCGTCGGACGCCTCGAAGTCCTGGTACGGCACGACCTGCGGGTGCGCGTTGCCGATGCGGCCGGGAGCCTCGTTGGTCGCAAGATAGCTGTGCGCAAGGTTGGCCATCGATGCGATCCCAACGTCGAACAGCGAAACGTCCACGTGCTGTCCCCTGCCGCTCAGCTTCCGCTCGTGCAGCGCGGCCAGTATGCCTATCGTCGAATGCAATCCCGTAAGGATGTCCACCCACGCCACGCCGACCTTGGTTGGGCGCCCGTCGGGCTCGCCGGTGACGCTCATGATGCCGGTCATGCCCTGCAGCGCGGCGTCGTAGCCCGGCTCTGCAGCCCGCGGCCCCGTCTGTCCGAAACCGGTGACTGACGCGTAGATGATCTTCGGGTTGACCTTCGAGAGCGACTCGTAGTCAAGCCCATACCTCGCGAGGTTGCCCACGCGGAAGTTCTCGACCAGGATGTCGGCGCGTTCAGCGAGACCTCGGATGATCTTCTGTCCCCGCTCGTCTCTGAGGTTGACGATCAGGCTCTTCTTGCCGCGATTCGCAGACAGGTAGTACGCGCTCTCCGTTCCGACAAACGGCGGACCCCAGCTCCGGGTGTCGTCTCCCCAAGGCGACTCGATCTTCCAGACCGTAGCTCCCAAGTCCGCGAGGATCTGCGTGCCGAAAGGCCCGGCGAGAATCCGGGACATGTCCAGTACATTGATGTCGCTAAGCGCGCCCATGAAAGTCATCCTTCGTCGAAATTCAGACGCAATAGTAAAGGTTTGGCATAGTCGGCACAACAAGAAAAGTGGCGCAGCGCGCCCGTATGTCCGCACCTACAATTTAGATACAGGACCGAGCGAGGACAGGGAGACAGATGGTGCAGCAACGTACAATCCTGGTCACCGGCGCCACCGGGTACATCGGCGGGAGGCTCGTTCCCCACCTGCTACGGGAAGATCACCACGTGCGGGTCCTCGTCAGAAGCAGGACTCGGGCTCTCTCCCGTCCATGGGCAGACCAGGTCGAGATCGCCGTTGGAGATGCTCTCGACTACGAGAGTCTGCGGGAAGCAATGGACGGCGTGGTCACCGCATACTACCTGATCCACAGCATGTCCAGCGGGTCCGACTTCCACGACCTGGACATCCGAGCCGCACGTAGCTTCGGGCAGGCTGCCGAGGAAGCTGGGGCCAAGAGCATCATCTACCTGGGCGGACTGGGGAAGTCGGACGCTGACCTCTCTCGGCACCTGCAGTCGCGACACGAGACCGGGGATGCTCTGCGAGAGGCCGGCGTTCCGGTCACCGAGTTCAGGGCGGCTGTGATCGTAGGGTCTGGCAGCATATCCTTCGAGATGGTCCGGCATCTCGTCGAGCGTCTGCCCGTCATGGTCTGTCCGAGGTGGATCTACTCACGCATCCAGCCCATCGCGGTCGATGATTTGCTGGAATACCTGGTGTCAGCGCTCGATACGCCGGAGAGCCGGGGCTGCACGATCGAGATCGGCGGCAAGGACATCACCACTTACGGAGGACTGATGATCGGGTACGCCAGGGCGAGGGGCCTGAGACGACTACTGCTGCCCGTTCCGGTACTGACTCCCCGACTGTCGTCCTACTGGATCCACTGGATGACGCCGATACCAGCCCCTATCAGCAGGGCGCTTGCCGAGGGTCTCCGGAACGAGACCGTCGTCACGAACGACCTCGCGGGCAGGCTCTTCCCCAACATCGAGCCACAGGACTTCGCCTCGGCCATCGGACGGGTGACCGAGGACCTCGACGAGGGTCGGATCGACACTGCGTGGAGTGACGCATTTGGCACGTCTGGCAGAGAGGAGGAGCCGGTCCGACTAGAGTCCCGCCACGGCATGATCGTCGAGCGGCGCAGACGTACCGTTGCCGCAACTGCCAGCGATGTCTACCGTGTCTTCACAGGCATAGGAGGGGACCGTGGCTGGTTCTTTGCCAACTGGACATGGAAGCTGCGCGGCACCATGGACCGGCTGCTGGGAGGCGCGGGACTTCGTAGAGGCCGTCGTCATCCTGACGAGCTGCGCGTCGGCGATGCCCTCGACTTCTGGAGGGTGGAAGACCTGATTCCCAACCGCCTGCTCCGCCTGCGGGCCGAGATCAAGCTCCCCGGACGGGCGTGGCTCCAGTACGAGGTCCGGGAGAATCCGGACGGCTCAAGCGAATTGGAGCAGACCGCGGCGTTCATCCCCAGGGGCCTGTTCGGGCTCGCCTACTGGTACGCGCTGTACCCGTTCCACTCCTGGATATTCAGCGGGCTGATCAGGGCCGTCGGTCGCCGCGCTGAAGGCCTGACCACCTCGCCAAGCGCAGAGCAGATCCCGCACCAAACCGCTGACTGACAGCCAATCTTCTCCCCCCTCCCACTGATATAATCGGGGCACCAGATCAGGAGGGCCAGCATGGTCACGACACCCAAGTTGACCTACCAGGACTACGTGAACCTGGAAGGCGACGAGCGCTACGAGCTAATCGACGGGGAGTTGGTATTGGTCGGATCGCCGAACGAAAACCACCAGATGGTCAGTATGGAATTGGGTTCCCAGATGCACTCCTTCGTAAAGGCCAACAATCTGGGAAGGGCCTTCCACGCTCCCTATGACGTGTTACTTACCGACACCGATGTAGTGCAGCCCGACATTCTGTTCGTCTCCAATGAGCGGGAGCACATCAGGACCCCAGCAAACATCCAGGGGGCGCCTGACCTGATCGTTGAAATACTGTCACCCTCTTCGTCCCGACGCGATTGGCGAGACAAGCGCGAGTTGTACGCCAGCCATGAGGTGAGAGAGTACTGGATTGTCGATCCTGCGAACCACATCGTGTGGGTCATGCTGCTGCGTGACGGCGAACTGGTTGAGCAGGGAGCCTACGGGGAGGGTGACACTGTAACTTCCTCCATCCTCGAAGGCTTTTCCGTCAGCCTGAATGAGGTATTCTAGCTTTAGGTGCTAGCCCCTGCTCCTAAATCACCGTCAGTAACTCTTTCGATCTCCAAATCGCCACGGTACCCAGCAATTCCACTTACGAAAAACGCCCCGGAGGGTTCTGAATGAACATCCAGCCTTACGATGTGCACATATCTGATGAGGTCCTCGATGACCTGAAGGTCCGGCTCGGCCGGACGCGGTGGCCGGATGAGTTGGAGGACGTCGGATGGGACTACGGCTCCAGCCTCGCCTACATCAAAGAGCTGTGCGAGTACTGGCAGGACGGGTTTGACTGGCGCGCCCAGGAAGCCCGGATCAACGAGTTCGATCATTACAGGGCCGACGTCGAAGGGCTGGGCATCCACTACATTCACGCAAAGGGACAGGGGCCAGACCCGGTCCCGCTGGTCATCACGCACGGGTGGCCGAGCACGTTCGTGGAGATGCTGAAGATCGTCCCGCTGCTGTCGGACCCCGGAAGCCACGGCGGCGACGCCTCCGACTCGTTCGACGTGATAGCGCCGTCTATGCCGGGGTACGGTTTCTCCGACCGGCCCACGCAGCGGGGTATGAGCCCCATTCGGATCGCCGAGCTGTGGCACACGCTGATGACCGATGGGCTTGGATACGACAGCTTCGTAGCGCAGGGCGGCGACTGGGGAGCGCAGATCACGACGACCTTAGGACTAAACTTCCCACAGACGGTTAGCGGGATCCACCTGACGATGGCCTCCGGCGGCTCTCCGATTCCGTCTGAAGACGAGCTGTCAGACGCTGAGAAGGAGTTCCTCGCCCACCGCGAGTGGTGGCAGCAGGCAGAGGGCGCGTACGGTCACCAGCACCGCACCAAGCCGCAGACGCTCTCCTACGGGCTGAACGACTCGCCCGCGGGTCTGGCGGCTTGGATCGTGGAAAAGTGGCGCACGTGGAGCGACTGCAACGGCGACATCGAATCGCGGTTCAGCAAGGACGAGCTACTGACGCACCTCACGGTCTACTGGGCCACAGAGACGATAAGCTCATCGGTACGCCTCTACTACGAAAGCGGGAAGGCTCCGTCGCAGCTCACGTCGGACAACCAGGTGACCGTTCCGACGTCGTTCGCCAAGTTCCCGGTTGAGATCAGCTATCCCCCCAGGGAGTGGCTGGAGCGGTTCTACAACCTGGCACGGTACACCGAGATGCCAAGCGGCGGTCACTTCGCCGCCGCAGAGGAGCCACAACTGCTCGCAGAAGACATCCGCGCGTCATTCCGCAGCCTGAGGTAGTGAAATCAAAACGGGTGGGCGTCCTTTGGAAGGACCCCACCCGGTCTTAAGCTGGCGGACCCCGTCTGTCCCCTGTCTTCCCCGGCCATCCAGATGGACGTTATACGGGGGCCGCCTCGCGCGGAGCAGTCTGCTGGCTGACGGTCTGTTCCGACCGCCAGCCGACGGATCCGATCTTGGCATCCCCAAGAGCGGCGTCGACGTTTGTGAGGAGCTTGTAGTACCGCACGCCGGCGAAGGGCATGAATGACCCCATCAGCACAACTGGTTCGGCGTCCGGTCTTCGACTTCGAATGACATTCGATATCATGATCGGCCTCCGGTATCCACTGCTGTGTCCTATACACCCAGTGTAGCCGACCATGACGGAATGTCAACTTTGTTCAGAAAAGCACAATCGAATCGGTCGCATTCATGCGTCAAAATGTGTGAAAAGCGTCACAAGAGTGAGCTTACACGATTCCCTTTGCCTGAAGGTCTTCCAACTCTTCCGTGGATATTCCCAGCTCGTCCACGTAGACCTCCCGGTTGTGCTCACCAAGCAGGGGAGGACGCCTGCTGATCGCCCACGGCGACTTGGGGAACTGGTATGGGGCTCCCGCGTACACGAAGCTCTTGCCGAGCTCGGGATGCTCTACCTCTACTGGGAATCCGCGCGCCTGGAAGTGAGGGTCTTCCAGCACGTCTTCAGGGGAGTTGACGATTCCCCACTGGAACCCGAGCGCCTGCGCGCGCTTGAACAGCACGTCGGCGTCCGTTCTTCGGGCCAGCTCGCGCATCACCTCAGCCACACGTCGCTGCTGCTCACGCGCGTCCCTGTCGCCTCGTCGCATCGCCTCTCGGCTCGGGTAGTCGAGGAACTCACCAAGGTCTTCAATCAGACCCTCGTCTGCCAGCCACGACAGCAGGTGGATCCACTGCTCCTCAGTCCTGGCACCGATGCCAACATTCACGTAGCGCCCGTCCCTGCACAGCACCTGACCGTCGGCCGACGGCACAACCGCCGCGTGCCTTCCGGTCTGACGCTGCACGGTGTCTCCAGCGACTAGCCAGTTGATGCTCGCGCCCTCGGTAGTCACGTTCGCAGCGGCGTGCATATTGGCGTCGATGTACTGACCAACACCCGTGAACTGCCGGTGAATCAGCGCAGTCAGCACTCCCATGATCGCGAAGTGACAGACTATGTGGTACGCCTGATTACCTCCTCCACGGACTGGAGGGATGGAGTGGTCGTCGTATCCGCAGCTCCAAACTGGGCCGCCGAAGGCCAGCGCGGTCAGGTCGGTACTCTGGTAGTCGCTGTACGGTCCAGACTGCCCGAACGGCGTGATGGAAACCATGACCAGGCCCGGGGACTCCCTGGCGATTGTGTCGTAGCCCAGACCGATCGAGTCCAGGTATCCCGGCGGGTAGCTGTCCACGACTACGTCGGCCTGCGCTAGCAGCTGCTTGAAGAGATCGCTTCCCCCTTCCTGCTCCAGGTCGAGCGTAACGCTCCGCTTGCTGGTGTTGTAGTGCCAGAAGAACAGGCTTCGGTCCGGTCCGGGTTCGTTCTCGTAGAACGGCTCGTAGCTCCGCGTTGGGTCGCCCGTCGGCGGCTCGACCTTGATAACGTCGGCGCCCACGTCTCCCATGAGCTTCCCGCACCACACGCCGATCTCGCCGCCCACCTCCAGCACGCGGACTCCGTCGAGAATGCCCTGTCCGATCTGGCTCTGCACGCTAGAAGACACCCTCTTCGGTCAGGGCATCAACCGTTGTCTGGTCGATTCCCAGCACTCCAGTGAAGACCTCCTGATTGTGCTGGCCGAGCATTGGGCTGCCATTCTTGATACGCGCCGGTGTCTCGGACAGCTTGATCGGCATTCCGTCCACCCTGACCTTGCCCATCGCCAGGTGTTCAACCGTGGGGAACAGCCCCCACTCTTTCGTGTTGGGATCGTTGTCGATGCGGTCCACGGGGCGCTGCACGGCTCCGGCGGGGACTCCGCGTGTCTGCAGGGCCTCCATGGCCTGCATGGGCGACCTGACGGAAGTCCAAGCCTCGATTCGCTCGTCGATCTCGTCGTGATTGTCGATGCGGCCGTCGACTGTCGACAGCCTGGTATCGGACGCCATGTCGTCTGCGCCAATGACCTCGCAGAGCGAGCGCCAGTCGTCGTCGTTGCGTACGGCGATGCCGACCCAGTTGTCGTCTCCCTCGCTCCGGTAGATCCCGTGCGGGGCCATCTTCGGGTAGGTGCTGCGGTTGCTGTTGGGGTTGCTGGGGCGCCTGGCAGGAATGCCGTTGACCGTATAGTCGAGAATCGACGGGCCGTTGAGGGCAGCCGCTCCGTCGGTGCAAGACATGTCGATCCACTGGCCTACGCCCGTCCGGTGACGGTGATAGAGGGCCATCAGCAGGGCGATTGCCATCAGGTAGCCGCCCGTGTGATTCATGTAAGAGTAACCCCAGCCGGCCGGAGGCATGTCCGGCAGCCCGGACTGGAACGTCAGGCCCGACACCGCCTGCACTATCGGGCCCCAAGTCTTGTATTCAGAGTATGGCCCCACGTGACCGAACCCGCAATTGGACACGTAGATGATGTCAGGCTTGATCTTGACCATCTCCTCGTAGGAGAGGCCCCACCGGTCCAGCACGCCCTTGGAGAAGTTCTCGGTCACAGCGTCGCTGACCGAGATCAATTCTTCGAGTACAGCCTTGGCTTTCGGCTTCCGCATGTCGAGGGTGACGCCCAGCTTCTCGATGTTGTGATTGTTGAACGTGCCGCCGAGGTTTATACCCCGCCGGTCGTCCATCCACGGGCCGTTGCCCCTGAAGATGTCCCACTGGCCCTGTCTAAGCCTGTCCTCGACCCGAATCACCTGCGCCCCGAATGCCGCGAGCACGCGGGTTGCACCTGCTCCGGCGAGCTGGCCGGTGAAGTCGCATATCCTAATGTTGGAGAGGGCACCAGTTGTGTCAGAAGTATCGTTCATGCGCAATTCTCTCCAGAAGATTACGTACTCTCACTTTGCGGAACAAGTGGCTCAACCAACTCAATCAGCATGGGGAGGTCTTCTGCGACGGTCTGCCAAAGCACGTCCAGATCAATGTCGAAATAGACATGAACTAGACGATTTCGCATGCCCACGATGTCTGACCACGGGATAGTAGACAACTCGTTCCGAGTTGTCTGCGAGACCTGATTGGCGGCTTCTCCAACAATCTCTACAGCTTTCGTAAGTGCAAAAGCGAGCATCTCGTCCTTATCAAGATCTTCTCGAGTCCGACCTTGTACAAACGACAGGGCGCTGCGTGCCGCGTCCAACATGTGCCGAATGCGGACACTATCCCTCTCGTTCATACTGCACTTCCGCTTCCTTCAGAACTTGCTCCCTGAAATAAGGGCTCAAGTCACCGGGCGTGCGGAGATCTACCTGTCTGTCCTGAAACAGTTGGGACAGTTCCCGCTCCATTCGCGCGATCCGTAAGAGTCCGGGAATGCGATCAGGCTCGAATTCGACAAGGACATCGATGTCACTGTCCGGCCGGAAGTCCGATCTGAGAGCCGAGCCGAAAATTGACAGTCGCCGGACTCCCCACGCTTGACAGAAAGATGCAACCTTCTTTTTCGAGATGGTCAGTGTCGAATTCAAAACTCGTCCCTATAGCTCTCGAAGTCAGTGCACACGCCCATAAAATCATAGTGGCAGGCAGTGTTGAGGCTGCCTGCCACTATACCATCAAGATTTAGGGAGAGGGGACTCTGGATTCCGTAGGGCGGCACCCACGAAATCGACGCAGCTTCTGCCGGCCTAGGTGACCTCCAGGGTGGGGTTGCGGAGGGGGGCGGCGAACTGGGTGCGGTCGAGTTCGATCACGTCCTTCTGGTAGATCTGGACGCGGTAGGACTCGTAGTCAGGGATGAACAGCCGGAACTGGCTGTCGACCCTGACCGACCTGGGCTTCCGCAGGTACTTCTCCTGCTCGATGCGGCCCATCTCGCGGAGCCGGTTGGAGACTGCGTTGGTCAACATGTACTGGCGCGCTACCCTGGACAGTGTTGCGTCACCTCGGAAGCTCCACAGATAGTGGCCCTCCGAGTTGAACATCTGCACCCGGTTGTTGCCCCAGTCCGCGACGTAGATGTCGCCGTGCGCGTCGACCGCGATTCCGGTCGGCCTGTCGAACTCGGCCTCGCCAGTCCCCGACGTGCCCACTACGTTTTTGACCTCGCCGTCGGCGCTGAACACCTGGAAGCGGTTGTTGCCCCAGTCGGCGACGTAGATGTCGCCAAGCTCATCGACATGGACGCCCCAGGGCAGGTCGAACTGACCCGGACCGCTGCCCTGCGACCCGAAGCCGCCGAGGTACTTGCCATCTTCGGTGTATCTCTGGACCCGGTGGTTCTGCGAGTCGACCACGACGAGATTGCCGTCGGGATCGAATGCGATGCCGGTGGGACCGCTGAACTCGCCGTCGCCGTCGCCACGAGTGCCGAACTTGGAGATGAACTCGCCCTCCAGATCGAACTTGGTTATGCGGTGAGTGGCCTCGTCGCTGACGTACAGATGGCCCTTCCCATCAGTGATGAGCTGCACCGGCCACACCATCTGACCGTCGGCTGTGCCGTAACTGCCGAAGCCCTTGAGGTCGTCGGTCAGAGCGTCGGCGTCGTCAACCGGCCAGATTCTGACCGTTGACGCACCCTCTGACCTCATCAGGATGTACGCTTCTTCGTCGCCGTTTGGGAACGCGATGTCCGACGGGAAGTTCGTTACGCGCCGCATACCGAGCGTCCTCAGGTACGGGTATCCGGCTCTAAGCAATCCGTGTGGCCTGCTCATGGCTCTTTTCTCCTGCGTTGCATAACCACCCATCCCCGGATTCCCGCCTTCGCGGGAATGACGTTTTGTGGGTGCTCAACCTTCTCACTACGGGGGAGAAGGGACTGGTGTGGCCTAGTTGACGAACGGGTGAATCTGCTCGAACTCGCCCTTCACGATCGGCTTGGCGTCCACCTCAAGCCACTGCTCAAGCACCGTTCGGTAGATGCCACGGAAGTCGATGGTGTGCTTGAGGTCCTCGCCGTGCTCCCACTCCGCTGGGTCGAGGGACGGGTACTCGCTGTACAGGCCACCGCGAATATTCTTACCGAACATGTACGCGCCGCCGCCCGAGCCGTGGTCGGTGCCGCTGCCATTGTCGCGCATCCGGCGACCGAACTCGGTGAACACCAAGATGGTTACTTCCTCGGCGCGGCCGTGCTCTTCGAGGTCGTCCATGAAGTCAGAGATCGCGCCCGAAAGCTCGTTCATCAGCTTGGGGTGCGTCGGCATCTCGTTGGCGTGAGTGTCATAGCCGCCGTGCGAGGTGTAGAAGATGCGCGTGCCGAGATCGGCGAAATGTATCCGCGCAATGTCGCGCATGTTCTTCGCAATCTGGTTGTCTGCGTATTCCACCGACGACTGGTACTGTCCAGCGACGTCCGCGAGCATGTCCGCGCCCTTGAGCACGTCCAGACCGGTCTGGCCGATGTAGTCGGCCACCGGGCCTGTGCCGATTGCCTGCCCGTAGATGCCCTTGAAGGCCATTAGCGCCTTGTCGCGGAGCTGCTCCTGCTCTATGCGGGTCATCACGCCATAGCTCTCGAGGTCGCCCACAGACGTGACCGGCACGCCGTTCACCGCCATGGCCCTTGGCAGGCCCATGCCAATGTTGACGCCAGTCAGGACGTTCTCGGCGTTGGGATCGAGCTCACGTATAGCCTGTCCCAGCCAGCCCTCGTTGCCTACGCGGTTGGGCTCGGCCGTGTGCCAGATGTCCATGCCACGGAAGTGCGACCGGTTGGAGTTCGGGTAGCCGATGCCCTGGACGATCACCATCTTGCCCTCGTCGTACAGTCGCTTGAACGGCGCGGCATTGTGGTTGATCGCCAGGGTGTCGTTGATCGGCAGCACCTCGTCCTGGCCCATCACGACCTTGGTCCTGGCCTCGTAGTAGTGAGGATTGGTGTAAGGCACGATCGTGTTCATGAAGTCGTTGCCGCCGGTTAGCTGCACCACCACCAGCGTCTTTTCTCTACTCTTCGTAGTCATTTCTTTCTCCGTGGGGTCTACATTAGGGCAGGTTTCAAACCTGCCCCTACCGGTACTGCGGATCGTTTACTCGAACTGGTAGTCAACGGTAGAGGCGGTCATCTGCAGGAGGTTGTGGACTCCCACGGACTCGTCTGTCCTCATCCCGCTCAGTTCAGTTGCGTACTCTACGAGCGATTCGTACGTCTGCTCGCTCACTGTTATCCCGCCCAGAAGGTCGAGGCAGCGGTTCACGAGCTGGCTCGGATCGTCGTCCAGGCTGCCCGCTCGCTCCACCATCTCCCTGACACCGGGCTTGTTCAGGTCCTCGAACTGGCTTTCGACGAATCCGATTCGCTCGCTGAGCGTCCCGGAGTCGATCCACTCGTGGCCTGTGTGCCAGCCCTCGACTGTCGGAGGATTCATCAGCCGCTGGCCCATTATCGCCAGCGGACCCTCTGTCAGCGAGCCGTTCAGGGTCGTTACCGCAAACTGGTTGAGACCCGGGGTGGGACTGCTGAACTCGCCCGTCTGCCGGATTACGCCGACCACCAATTCAGTCGGGCTCTTCACCTTCTTGAACTCTCTCGACTCCTTGAAGAAGTCAGAGCTGAACAGCTCCCGTAGCACCGGCCGCATCTGCCCACCGGTCTCCATGAAGACCTTAGACAGCTGCTGGATCGCCTCTTCGTTCTTTGGAGCCTCAGTCGCCCATGACGGCACCTGCACCTCGTCCTCGACGAAGAAGTTGTAGAGGTGCCTCGAGATGAACCTTGCCGTCGCGGGCTGCTTGACGATGATGTCGATAACTTCGTCGCCGTTGAAGTTGCCTGTCTCGCCGAGGAACGTCTTCTCATCGTAGTCGTGATCGTCGGCAACGAACTCGAACTCGGCCGGATAGTGGCCATTCGGGTAGAGCGACAGCGGCTGCCTGAAAGTCCAGCCAGTGAACGCGCGAGACGCCGCCTTGATGTCGTCTTCGGTGTAGTTGCCGACGCCCATCGAGAACAGCTCCAGCAGTTCCCTGCCGTAGTTCTCGTTGA
Source organism: Dehalococcoidia bacterium (assembly GCA_965116405.1). Lineage (GTDB taxonomy): Bacteria > Chloroflexota > Dehalococcoidia > Lucifugimonadales > UBA1123 > VXRN01. Next base: position 1,814,089 of record OZ220685.1, on the reverse strand, counting down.
TCTCGTCCTTGTGGTTCTCGTTGTTGTCGAGCCAGAAGATCATCGCAGGGTCGCGAGACAGCTCCAGCAGGATCGTCCGCATGTCCGTCAGGCCGACACGCCTGAACATCTCGATCTCTGTGTAGAGAGACGGACCGTGCTCACTCTTGCCCCATGCCACCGGGAAGATGTGGTGCAGGAAGAGGCTCATCTTCTCTTCAAGCGGCCGCTGTGTGTTGGCCATCCTGTAGATCCACTTGCCAACGTGGACGGCCACCGGCTCGCCGCCGTAGTACCTGTCGATGTACGACTGGTCCAGCTCCTCGAATCGTTCAGGAGTTACCAGGTCGTCAACGATCTCTTCGTACGTCTTTTCAGCCGTCAGCCTGTCCAGCTCCGACGGCGTTGCGCCAAATCCGGCGCGTCTCATCAGGTGTGCCACAAGCCCCCGATCCGATTTCATTTCGACATCCTCCAGCCTTCGGGTCTCAGTGCGTCCGGTGACGCATTTTCCCATCGTATCTGATCGTCCCACATTATAACCCCAAACCAAGCTGCCGTGGGCATGGTCACCTTATCTCTAGTCGAGGAACCTGATGCACACCGGCATGGGGATCTCGGTTACGCTTCCGGTCGGCTCCAGCGACCCTGAGTCCCCATCGATCCTGAACGATACTATGGTGTCAGAGTCCTGGTTTGCTGCAGGCAGGAACTGGCCCGACGGGTCGATCGCGAAGTTGCGCGGAGTCCAGCCCTGAGTCGATTCGTGACCCGCAGCGGTCAGGCGTCCCGTCTCCTCATCCACGGAGAAGATGGCGATGCTGTCGTGGCCCCGGTTCGACCCGTACACGAATTTGCCCGACGAGTGGACGTGAATGTCGGCTGTCGTGTTGTGCCGCCCGAAACCAGCAGCAGGTAGCGTTCCTACGGTCTGGAATGGAGTCAGTGAGCCGCTCTCGCTGTCGTAGTCGTAGCCGGTGATCGTGCAGCCGAGCTCGTTGATGACGTACGCGCGTGTACCTTCGGGATTGAAGTCGAAGTGGCGCGGACCCGCGCCCGCCTCAGACCCGACGTGCGCAGGGTCGTTCGCCACAAGCTCGCCACGTTCCAGGTCCAGCCTGTAGATCACCACCTTGTCCTGGCCCAGGTCGGGCACGTAGGCGAACCGGTTCTGTGCGTCGAGGTTGATGGAGTGGGCGTGGGCCTGCTCCTGACGGTCAGGGTTGACGCTCGATCCCTCGTGCTGGATGAAGCACGAGAGTGGCTCCAGGCTGCCGTCGTCGTTGATCGGCGCGACACATACGCTGCCACCGTGGTAGTTGGCGGCCAGCAGGTAGCGTCCCGTGGCATCCACGCTTACGTGACACGGTCCCGCGCCGCCGGAACCCACCGCGTTGATTGGAGACAGCCGACCGGTATCGGCGTCGATCGAGTAGGCGTACAGGGCACCCTGTCGTTTGCCGTCGAACTCCTCGGCCTCAGAGGCTGCGTACAGGGTCTGCCCGTTCGGATGAAGGGCGAGAAAAGACGGGTTCTCAGCCCCGGCCATCGACGAGACGGGATCTAGGTCGCCGGTCTCCGAGTCGAACTCGCAGATGTAGATTCCGTCTGATGTGGTGCGTGTGTATGTGCCTACGGCGACGAGGTTCGTTTGCGCCATTTCTGTCCCTCCCATTCCTGTTTCCCCATTCTAAGGCAAATTGACGCTCCAAACGGGCGTTGATAAACTCAAAACTATCCCAGACCAGTGAGGTAGTGCCGTGCCTAACAGCGTCTCCTTTCATGACCTCAACCCTCTCGCGTTTCTTGACCGCAGCGCGGCTGTGTATCCCAACAAGCCCGCGGTCGTCTACAACGACACCACGTACACGTATGCTGAGTTCAACGACCGCGTGAACAATCTTGCGGGCGCGCTCCGACAAGCCGGTGTGAACAAGGGCGACCGCGTCGCCTTCATGCTTCCCAACATCCCGCAGATGCTCGAGGGGCACTATGGCCCAATGCGACTTGGCGCGATGCTGGTTGCGATCAATATCCGGCTGTCGGCCAGGGAGATTGCCTACATACTGAACCACTCTGGCGCGAAGGTGCTCGTGTTCGACTCCGAGTTCGCCGACACCGTCAGGGCCATGGACGGCGAGATTCCCGGCGTGGAGACTATCGTGCAGGTCGCTGATGTCGCACCGGTGGCCGACGACATCGAGTCTGTCGAGTACGAGGCGTTCCTCGCCTCCTCGCCTTCCGGTATTCACAGTGAGGCACTCGATTCGGAGCTCGATCCGATATCGATCAACTACACGTCAGGCACAACCGGAATGCCGAAGGGCGTCCAGTTCCACGCACGCGGCGCGTACCTGAACGCGCTGGGAGAGGTGCTGGAGTCCGGCCTGAACTGGAACAGTACCTACCTGTGGACTTTGCCGATGTTCCACTGCAACGGCTGGTGCCACACGTGGGGCGTGACAGCAGTCGGGGCGACACACCTGTGCCTGCGCCGCGTGGAGGCTTCCCAGATATTCAGCCTGATAGAGGAACACGGCGTCACCAACATGTGCGCGGCCCCGACCGTTCTGACGATGATGTACTCGTCGCCTGAAGCTGAGAACGCCGACCTCTCCGGTGTCACCATCATGACTGCCGGAGCGCCGCCAGCACCGCAGGTGATCCGCACCATCGAGGGTATGGGTGCGTTCATCCTGCACGCATACGGACTGACCGAGACGTACGGCCCCACCACCATCTGCGCCATTCAGCCCGGATGGGGAGATCTTCCCACTGATGAGCAGGCGCAGTTGAAATCGCGACAGGGTGTGCCATTCATCGTGTCTGAGCCCGGACTGCGCGTCGTCAACTCCGAGATGGAGGACGTGCCGAGGGACGGAGAGACGCTGGGCGAGGTCGTCATGCGCGGCAACATTGTCATGTCGGGCTACTTCAACGACCCCGACGCAACCGCGACAGCATTCGAGGGCGGCTGGTTCCACTCCGGGGACATCGCCATCTGGCATCCGGACGGCTACATCGAGCTCCAGGACCGCGCCAAGGACGTGATCATCTCCGGCGGCGAAAACATCTCCAGCCAGGAGGTCGAGAAGGTCATCATGGAGCACCCGGGCGTGCTTGAGGTCTGTGTCGTCGGAGTCCCAGACGACCGGTGGGGCGAGGTGCCGAAGGCGTTCGTTGTGCCGCGCGCAGGAGCCGAGGTCGGCGAGGACGAGGTGATCCGGTTCACGCAGGACCGAATCGCCCGCTTCAAGGCACCCAAGTACGTTGAGTTCCGGGACCTACCCAAGACGGCAACGGGAAAGATCCAGAAGTACATCCTGCGCGAGGCTGAGTGGGAGGGCCACGAGTCCCGCATCCAGGGATCGACGACGTTCTAACGAAGCTACGAAAGAAGCCGGGTGAGAGAAATATGCCGCAGTGTGCTGTGTGCGACAAGCACGTATCTGAAGACTTGGACACGCCGGTTGGCCGTACCGTCGCGGGCACTCCTGAGCTCGATCCTAGCCGGGGCACCAAGCGGTACTGGGATGGCGTCTGGCACTACTTCTGTGGACTCGTCTGCCGCAGTCGCTTCGACTCCATGCCCTCGGAGTACTCACAAAGCTGACGTCCCATCTGAATTCGTAAGCCCAGCCCCTCTCCGCCATGGCGCTGACTGGACGGTTATTGTCCTCAGTCGCTAAACTCCCCTAGGTCTAATTTCGATCGCCGGAGGATGCCCCCGATGAACACAGGCGACGTCGCTTGGATTCTGCTTTGTTCCGCTCTCGTACTGCTTATGACCCCAGGACTCGCGCTCTTCTACGGCGGACTGGCGCGCAGCAAGAACGCGGCTTCGACCATCATGCACAGCCTGATGAGCATGGGCATCGTGGGAGTTGTCTGGGTGCTCTGGGGATACACTCTCGCGTTCGGCCCTGACTTGGGCAAGCTGATTGGAGACTTCTCCTACCTGGGACTCAGCGGCGTCAGCGCGACCGAGCCGGGGCCTTATGCCGACAACATGCCTCACCAGGCATTCATGATGTTCCAGGGCATGTTCGCCATCATCACGCCTGCGCTCGTCACCGGAGCATTCGCCGAGCGAATGAAGTTCGGCTCGTACGTGCTGTTCATCGTGCTGTGGGTGACCATCGTGTACGCTCCCGTGGCCCACTGGGTCTGGGGCGGCGGATGGATCAGCGAACTCGGCGCACTGGACTTCGCGGGCGGCAACGTTGTCCACATCAACTCAGGAGTCGCCGCCCTGGCCGCCGCTTTCATATTCGGAAAACGCCTGGGATTCGGCACGGAGCCCATGGAGCCTCACAACGTCCCAATGGTGGTACTCGGAGCGGGACTACTCTGGTTCGGGTGGTTCGGGTTCAATGCAGGTTCGGCGCTGGCCGCCGACGGGAACGCGGTCAATGCCTTCGTAGTCACCAACACGGCAGCGGCCGCAGGTATCCTGGGATGGGTCGCGGTGTCGTGGATTCTCGACAGCAAGCCATCCGTCGTCGGAGCCGCGTCGGGAGCGGTCGCCGGACTGGTCGCCATAACCCCTGCGGCAGGATTCGTTGGCCCGATGCCATCCATCGTCATCGGATTCGTGGCAGGCGTGGTCTGCTACTTCGCAGCGGGACTGCTCATCAGGTTCAAACAGGACGACGCACTGTCGGTCTGGGGCGTACACGGAATCGGCGGGACCTGGGGCTCGCTGGCCACCGGCATCTTCGTTGGAGTCGGCTTCGGGGGGATCGCCGCGTTCGTCGACGTGTCCCGAATGGAGCAGGTGTTCATACAGCTCGTATCCATCGTAGCGACCTGGGCGTGGGCGTTCATCGTGACTGCGATCATACTTTGGGTGATCAAGCTGATCATGGGACTCAGAGTCGAGGACAACGACGAACAGATAGGCCTGGACCTCACCGAGCACGGCGAGACCGCCTATCACCTGTAGTAGTAGTATGAACGACACGCCTGCGTCCTTCGACAGGCTCAGGACGAACGGCAATCCGGCCTACTCTGGGCCTGTCGAAGGGTCGGAGTCACGGCGAGGTTGAACAGTTCCACCGCACACAGGAGGCGTTTGCCATGAAGAAGATCGAGGCAATCATCCGGCCCGAACGAGTCAACACCGTAAAGGACGCGCTGGTGGACGCCGGGTTCTCAGGGCTCAACACCGCACCTGTCACCGGCCGCGGCGCACAGCGCGGAGTCGTTCACACAGGGCGAAGCGGACAGTCGGTCGTCATCGACATGCTGCCCAAGACCAAGCTGGAGGTCGTAGTGTCCGACTCTGACGTTGAACGCGCAGTCGACGTTATCGTCGAGTCGGCCCGCACCGGGGACATTGGCGACGGCAAGATTTTCATCCAGCCAGTGGAGCAGGTAATCAGGGTCAGGACCGGCGAGCGGGGCGACTCCGCGATCTAGAACTCCCCGTCGAAGGCGATGATCCGGTCCGGTGTGATCCGCATGATCACGAAGTCGATCATCTTCAGGATCTCTTCGACGTAAGGCCCGCCCTCTTCATCGCCGAGGTAGTGGAACGACACCGTCCGCACTATCTCCTCGACACGCTCCTCAGACAGCCGCGCCGTCCCGTTGATCAGCACCCACGGCTGAGGCCGCTCGTCTGCCGCCACGCACAGCGCGACCTGTGGGTTGGATCTGACGTTCCGGGCCTTGACCGTGTCACGAGCGACCGCGACGATCACCTCGTCGCCGTCGACGAGGTGCCATACGGGCGTAACGTGCGGTGTGCCGTCCTCGCGTATGGTCGTAACGAACGAGATGATGGGCTGGCTGATTAGCTCCCAGGTTTGTTCGTTGTTCAACCTGCCCATGATGTCACTCCTTCGGGGATGCCCTCTTACAGGTGTAGGTATTCGAGGTTTTCACCCTCACCCTAGCCCTCTCCCTGAGGGAGAGGGGATCTGTTGATTGACATTCGTAGCTGATTGGCACCTTTACCTACCCCTGTGAGCCCTAAGGGAGAGGGGGTCTGCAGGTCGCAGAACGAGTGTTACAGTATCGTGCCGGACTCTTGGAGGCGGCCGATGTCGTCCCAGTCGTAGCCTAGCTCATCGATCAGGATAGTCTCTGTGTCCTGTCCGAGCTCTGGGGCCTCTTTCCAGACGCCCGCGGGCGTCTCGCCGAAGGTCACGGGGAAGTTGCACATCTTCACATCGCCGATCACCGGGTGGGCGAAGTCGGTGATGTAGTTGTTGGCGATCACCTGCGGGTCGTGCTCCAGCTCCTCGATCTTCTGCACCTTGGCGAAGATCAGGTCCTCGTACTGGTTGAAGATGGATATCCACTCGTCGACGGGCTTTGTCTTGAACCGCTCGGCGATTGTGGCCGTCAGCTCAGGCGAGCCTCCGGTCATGCCCTGTATCGAGCTGACCAGCGGGTCGTCGATAAGCTCCTCGAGTCCAAGCGCGCTCACGAAGTCAGGCCAGTAGCGCTGGAACTGCGCGCTCATGAACTGGATCCAGCGTCCGTCGGCGCACTCGTAGGCGTTCACCATCGGGTTCATGGGGTTTGCCCTGTCGGTCATCCGGTAGTGGAACCCTGACAGGAGCTGCATGCTCACCGCCAGCCCCTGCAGCCACATCGTGCTGCTCAGGTGTGAGACGTCCACCCGCTGTCCCCTGCCGGTGACGTCGCGGGCGTGGAGCGCGGAGACCACACCGAGGCACAGGATGATCCCTCCCATCTGGTCTGAGACCGCTCCGCCCACGTAGGACGGCTCTGTCCCGCCCGGGCCGGTTGCAGCGTCCATCAGTCCAGACCTCGCCTGTCCGCAGCCGTCAAGTGAAGGCTTGGCGGAGTCCGGCCCATGCGGTCCGTAGCCGGTGCCGGTGCCGTAGATCAGCCTCGGGTTGATCTCGCTGAGCGTCTCGTAGTCCATGCCGAGACGTTCGGGGACTCCCTTGCGATAGTTTTCGATGAACACGTCCGCTTCGGCGACCAGCTTATAGACGATATCTCGCCCTTCTTGAGTCTTGAGGTTGACCGCGAGCCCCCGCTTGTTGCGGTTGCAGGTCTCGAAGTAGGCGTTGCGGTCTCCCTCCAGCGCGATCGGGCGGGAACTCATCCTCGCGACAGCACGTCCAATGTCGCCGTCGAGCGCCTCGATCTTGATTACGTCAGCGCCCATGTCGCCCAGCATCGAACTAGCCACCGGGCCGAACTGGAACATCGTCCAGTCCAGTACCTTCAGGCCCTTCATCGGGCCGTTTGGGCCGTTTCCGTTTGTCGTAGTCATTGCAACCCCTGGTGCTCTGTAATCTGTGATCAGGCGTTTTCACCCTCTCCCGTCAAGGGCTGACAGGGTGGATATTCGAGGTTTTCACCCTCACCCCAACCCTCTCCCTGAGGGAGAGGGGGCCGTTGATTGATATTCGCGCTGCCTACACACCTTTACCTAACCCTGTGAGCCCGTCAAGGAAGAGGAGGCCGTTGATTGTATTCGCGCTGCCTGCACACCTTTACCTACCCCTGTGAGCCCGTCAAGGGAGAGGGGATCATGGAAAGCTCTTAGACTTCCTGGGAAATCAGGTCGGAGATGCGCTCGCCGATCATCATGGTCGTGACGTTGGTGTTTGCGCGGATGCAGTCGGGCATGATGGAGGCGTCGACCACCCTCAGCCCGGACAGGCCATGCACCCTGCCGTTCTGGTCGACCACTGCCATCGGGTCGTCCGAGGGCCCCATCTTGCAGGTGCCGGAGATGTGCTGGCCTGTCGTGGCCTCCTTCATCATCCACTCGTCGAGCGCGTCGTCGGACTCCACTATTTCGTCCAGGGGCTCGATGCGCTCTTCGAGGATGTCCGCAAATTCAGGGTGCTCAGCGAACTCCAGGCACTTCCTGACCCCCTCGCGCGACCTCTGCCTGTCAAACTCCTCGGCGAAGTAGTTGTAGTTCAGGTTCGGCTGTACGCCCACGTCGTTCGACGCCAGGGTCAGCTCTCCGGAGCCGACTGCGAGATCCAGAATGACCGACATGCGCACGCCGATCGGTTCCATGCGCTCGCCGCCCCTGTTGATCCGCTCAGTGGCGAAGTTCTGCATGGTGATCTTTATGTCGTTTCGCAGGTCGGAGCCGGTCGCGGTGTAGCGCAGCATGAGCTGGCTCCTGGGGGCGAAGCCGTCGAGTTCGATCTCGGGCCTGGTCCTCCACGTCGCCCAAACAACCGGATGGTCTCGGAGGTTCTGTCCCACGCCGGGGAGGTCGTGCACCACGGGGACGCCAACCTCTTGCAGATGAGCGGCGGGGCCGACCCCAGACAGCATCAGTATCTGTGGAGACGCGATGGCGCCTGTGCTCAGGATGATCTGGTCGCCCTCGACGACGAACCTCTCGCCGCCGCTCTCGACCTCGACGCCAGTTGCACGTCCGTCCTCGATGATCACGCGGTGAGTCGTGCAGTTCCCCCTGATCGTCAGGTTGAGGCGGTGCCTGGACATGGACAGGTATCCGACGTTGGTGCTCCACCGGATGCCGTTCGGGTTGTTGTAAGGGGTTGGGCCGATGCCGGTCACGTCGGGGTGGTTCTGGTCAGGGCCGTCGGGGTGTCCCGCCGCCCTGACGGCGTTGTAGAAGGCCGTCTGCATCGGCGGATACTCTGCGTGGTCCTTGAACCGGCGGCAGATGATCGGTCCCTCGGTGCCGTGGAAGTCTCCGCTGAAGTCGGTGTCGGTTTCCAGCTTGCGGAAGAACGGCAGCACCTTCTCGTAGGTCCACTGGTCGTTGCCGCGTGCAGCCCAGCCGTCGTAGTCCTCCGGCATCCCCCGAAGGAACACCTGGCCGTTGATCGCGCTCGAGCCGCCGGTCACCCTTCCTCGCGGCACCATCATGGGTTCGGCGATGGGAGAGGGCTGACCCCAGAACTGCCAGTTGTGGTCGCTGGTCATCACGTCCATGCCGGTCGCGTAACCCACCCTTACCTCTTCCGGCAGGCTGTCGATGTCCGCGTAGTCCGGCCCGGCCTCCAGGAGAAGCACAGACCGGTCCGGGTCTTCCGAGAGCCTCGTTGCGAGAATGGCGCCAGCCGAACCAGCGCCAACGACGATGTAGTCATACCTCATCAGAAAACCTCCCCCCAGAAGGATATGAAGTGAATTGCAGGAATCCTATATTTCTAATTTCAGGTCGTCAATACTGTCGAGACCATGATTCCTATATCCTGCGTCTCAGGAAGATGGGCCAGATGGTGCAGGACACGGCTATCGCCACGAGTCCGAGTACGACGGCGATCCTGTAGGTGTCCTGGAAGGCGAGGATGAACGCCTGGTCCTCTGGCAGAGACGCCTCACGAGCGCCGACACGGGCCGAGAAGATCGCGCCCATTATCGCCACGCTGAACACGGTGCCCAGCCCCCGGGACAGGCCCATGATGCCGCCGCCCATGCCGAGACGGTTGGGGGGCATCGAGCCCATGATCAGGTTGGCGTTCGCGGACTGGAACAGGCCGGTGGCAACCCCAACGCCGAGAAGTCCGAGGGCAACCTGCACCACGCTGGAATCCGCACCCAGCACCGACAGGGACACCATGGCAGCGGTCGCCACCGTCAGCCCTCCCGTGATGGTGTAGGCCGGTCGCCACCGGTCGGACAGCCACCCGCCCACCGGCGACGCAAGGGTGGTGGCCACAGTCATGAGCATCAGCAGCAGTCCCCACACGCTTGCGCTCGTCCCCAGCGACTCCACCACGAAGAACGGCAGCAGGAACCAGTTCACGAAGGTGGACACCATCGCCAGCATGGAGACCACCAGCGCGGGCGCGAGCACCCTGTTCCTGAGCAGCGAAAGCTGGAGAATCGGGCGCGGCGCCCGTCGCTCCACTCTCACGAACATGGCGACGCCCGCAATCGCCACGATGCCAAGCCCGGGAACGTACAGCTCAGTCCAGCCGCTCCTGCCGCCGAGTGAGAACATGAGGATAAGCGCGCCAACCGCCGTGAACAGCGTGGTAGATCCCCATAGATCGAAGCCCCTGGACGGTCTTGGAATCAGCCTATTCACCCTCACCCTCAAGGGAGAGGGGGCTGAAGGACCGCCGGTCTGCCCTGAATCTTCAGGGAGCCTCAGCAGTGTCGCCGAAAACGCTATCGCCATGAGGCAGAGCGGTACCCTGCCAAGGAAGATGGCCCGCCAGCCGAAGGCGTCAACCAGCGCGCCGCCGCCGAGCGAGCCGGCCATCATTCCGAGCGTGCCAAGAGCGGCCATGATGCCGAGCGCCCTTCCCCGGAACTCGGACGGGAACAGCCTAGTCACTATCGCGGGGGCCAGCACCATGAGCAGCCCGTTCCCGACCGCCTGGAACACGCGGAGGCCGAACAGCAGTCCGAGGCTCTGCGCAAACCCGATGGCGAAGACGGCTATCGTGTACGCGATCAGGCCGAGCACGAACATCCGCTTCAGTCCGAAGGCGTCCGCGGCGCCACCCAGTCCCAGGTGCATGGCGGTGCTGCTGCCCACGTACAGGATGATGATCCACTGGATCGTGACCGCGTCGGTCCCGAAGCTGTCGGTGATGTTCGGAAGCGCGACGTTCACGGTGATGTCGAGCGACGTGAGGAACATCCCCGACGCCGCCGAGACCAGTCCTATCCACTGTGCCCTGGAGGAGATTCGGCTTTCGCTGGTGTCTAGCATGGGCTGTATTTCGAGCCTGTGTCAGTTCAGTGCCCAGGGCGCCCACAAGGGACGCCCCTACGGGTTGCTGCGCCACCTTCGGCTGACTGAGACTGTGTCAGTTTGGTAGGCGGTGTTTTCACCCTCACCCTAACCCTCTCCCTGAGGGAGAGGGGACTTTAGATTCCGCAGGGAGGCATCCACCAAGGTGGCACAGCTTCCAGAATGGCTCTCAGATTTGACATGGTAGGTTCTGTGTGCTTGACTCTCAAGCGAATTCTCGCGAGGGGCAACTCACACAATGGACTGTACCCAGATAGCTTCAGACCTCCAGGCCAACGTACCGCTTGAGAAGCCTGCCATAGGGCTCGCATTCGTGGAAGAGCAGCCCTCGGAGGTTTCGAGGACCGGCAAGGCCGTTCCGTCGAGCTGCGCGTTCTGGGCAGAGGCTGAGGCCGGCGTGTTCTACGCCGCCGCGGAGGACCACTATAACTGCACTCTCGGCACGATGGTGATGGGATTCGAGATGCCCGAGGAGCAGATGAACACGCTGATGAGCGAAGTCGGCATGATGTGCGAGATGGAGTACGTCCGGGAGGAAGAGGTCCCTAACGTCCCGAAGGTGGAGAAAGCATCAAGCGGGATAGTGTACGGCCCGCTCGCGGAGATGCCGGTGGACCCGGACGTGGTGCTGCTCTGGGTCAAGCCCAGCCAGGCCATGGTCGTCAACGAGACCGCGGGACAGATGAACTGGGCCGCAGCTCCGGCAGGAGTCTACGGACGTCCCGGCTGCGCCGCGATCCCGGTCGCGCTGTCGCAGGGGAACGTATCACAGTCGTTCGGCTGCACGGGGATGCGAATCAACTCCGGCATATCGGACGAGTACATGCTGATGGTCGTACCTGGAGACAAGATCGAGTCGCTTGCCGGGTCGCTGTCGCAGGTGTCCGATGTCCACGCAAAGCTGACAGTCCACTACGAACAGAAAGCCGCAGCGATTAGCTGACTGACGAGAGAGAAGAGATGACAGAAGCAAATTCACCAGAAGAGTACCGCGGCGCCCTGGCCATCCCCAACCACGACGACCGCATGGGTGTAACCGTCGTCATAGACAGGTCGGACGCCTCGGTCACGTTGAAGTTCGACGAGCCTGTCGCCGGCTCCGCGGAGTGGCACGGCGAAAACGTGCTGCTGATGGACAGGCCCAGGTACCAGGAGATCCAGTTCGCCACGACGGACCTCCCCGTGGACACGGTCGTGCTGACCTGGAAGATGAACCAGTCGAAGCTCGACAACACGATCGCAGGGGTCGTGGTAGCGAGGCCGAATACAGTGCGTGTGCGGGGCGAGAAGGGGTTTATCCTGACTCGGGTGTAGGGTGGGATAGTTCAATAGCTGGCTGTGACACTACGGCCCACCTACAAGTTAGTCACTCCACGCTAACGATTAGTTTGTTGTCGGTACGAGTTCCACTTCCTTGAAGGCGACTGACAAGAAGGAGTCTCGTCCCCATTGGACCGGACCGTTACCTATGACCGTCACGCCCGCCGTCGAATGAGATGGCGTAGAATTAGCCAAGGAGAAGTTGAGAGCGTGCTTCGCAAGCCCGATCGGTTGGAACCGACCGAGCGCGGAAGGATGAATGCATTCGGATGGGTTGGCGATCGATACCTCAGAGTGACCTTTAGAGAATTCGAGTCCAGTGTCCTAGTGATAAGTGTGGTCGACAGGACGGATTGAGGGGACACTAGAAAACATGAAGATTGAATATAGCAAGACTGCCGATGCTCTTTATGTGTACTTTCGCGAAATTGAGGTCGCACAAAGTGAAGATGTCCAAGATGGGGTTGTAGTGGACTTCGACGATCAAGGTCAGATAGTTGGCATCGAGATCCTCGACGTTAGCTCGAGGCTCAGCCTTACGGATCTATCCAATGTGAGCATCGAGAATCTTCCATTGGAGATGGCTGAGCCAACGACCTAATAGGACCCAGATAAGGAAGTCTCGGTCTCGACCTCCACCATGCCGATTTTCGCTGGTAGATCGGGGTCTATGCCACCATACTCCGCGAGGACTTCATTGTGGTGGGCTTCGGCCTCATCACCCGGACGCCCATGAATGGTCACCGTGCCCGGTTTCTCAGGATGATGGAATTGCCTGTGACTGCCTCGTGTCCGCACATGATACCAGCCGTCTCGCTGGATCAACCTCAAGGCGTCCCTAACCTTCGGCAGAAGTGGGTCCCATTTGCTGCGTGGCTGATCTGGCGGCTACAATTTGAGCATCGGCCGGTCAGCCAAGCTGGCGGTGACGGCTCGATACTCGGAGGGGTGGCCGAGTGGACGAAGGCACCTGTCTTGAAAACAGGCATACGTTTATAGCGTATCGCGGGTTCGAATCCCGCCCCCTCCGCCAAGTTCCCAAAACATACCTCTTGGATCCCACTCTGTTCGACACGATAGAACGCATGTGTTATATTGCGTGTCGTTCGATCATCTAAACGAAGACAGAGTAGCCAGGGGCTAAGGCAAGTGCCTTCGACGATTGAGTGGACAGACGAGACTTGGAACCCTGTCACGGGTTGCACTCGCGTATCGCCCGGATGCGATAACTGCTACATGTTCGCGATGTACCCTCGACTCAGAGCGATGGGCGTCCCTGGTTACGAGACTGCGCCGGACAACGTTCGGATTCTGCCTGAACGCCTCACCACACCATCGAACTGGAAGAAGCCTAGATTCGTCTTCGTCAACAGCATGTCGGACATGTTCCACCCTCACATCGACTATGACTTCATTTCGGAAGTCTTTAGTGTCATGCAACTTGCGGACCAGCACGTGTTCCAGGTGCTCACCAAACGGCCGGGCATTGCCGTCGGCTGGTGGAACCAGTGTGGCAGGGATGAATTCGGCGATTGGCCTGAAAACGTCTGGATTGGAACTTCAGTCGAGAGCCAGAAGTACGCACCCCGACTGACCGTGCTAGGGAGAATTCCAGCAGCCGTACGCTTCGTCTCCGCCGAACCGCTGCTTGAACGTATCGATCTGACTGAGTGGTTGGAGGACGGCACATTACACTGGGTCATTGCGGGTGGCGAGAGCGGCTACAAGGCGAGACCCATGGACCTCAGTTGGGTGCGCGACCTTCGAGATCAGTCAATAGGTGCTGGCGTTGCCTTCTTCCTCAAACAGCTTGGTGGCGTCAGAGGGAAACGTGGCGGCGATGACGCGATCATCGACGGCCTACACTGGCGAGAGATGCCCGTAGCGTGACCGGACTATCGTTTGGGGGAGCATGGACGCGCGAGAAGCTCGATATCTTAGGTCGGTATCTCGACGCATATACGACTGTCCTCAAAGACCAGCCCTTCAACCTGATTTACGTTGACGCATTTGCCGGAGCAGGCGTCTGGAGTCCAGACTCGACCTACGACATCGCCGACTACGGCGAGTATAGTGAAATGGTCGAGGGATCGGCGACCATCGCGCTGAACGTGGCTGAGAAGTCATTCGATCGGCTGATTTTCATTGAGAAGAACGAGGAACGCTCATCGTCTCTCAGTACCTTGAGAGACAGCTATCCCCAACGCAACATTCAAGTCATCTCTGGTGACGCCAACGTAGCACTTCCTCGATTCTGCGAGCTAATGGGCGACTTTGATCGAGCCGTCGTATTCCTCGACCCCTTTGCCACTCAGGTAAACTGGAGCACCGTTGAGTCGATTGCGAAGACTCGAAAGATCGACTGCTGGATTCTGTTCCCTCTCATGGCTATCGCAAGAATGATGCCAATCGAGCAAGAACCCACGCCGGCTCTTTCATCCCAACTGGATCGTATATTTGGGGCCAGTGAACACTGGCAGCGCCTGTATCGACCAGATCCTCAACTGAGCATGTTCGACAGTGACCCTGGACAACAGCGCTCTACAGGCAGCGAGCAGATAGCAGAACTATATCGCGAGCGCCTGGACTCCACTTTTGCAGGTGTTGCCCCTACGAGACGGACCTTGCGAAATTCCACGAATTCACCCATCTTCGATCTGTTCTTCGCCGCCAGCAATCCTGTGGGAGCTAGGCGAGCAATCCCCATAGCAAACTACATACTCGAACGCTGGTAATGTGGGACTGGCGTCTCCTGCCTCTCCCCCATGTACAATACTCCTGTCATTTTCTTGCAGCACGGAGTTAAACAATGAAGATCCATGAATATCAGGCGAAGGAAGTCTTCGCGAAATATGGCATTCCGGTGCCCAGCGGGCGCGTTGCGACCACGCCGGACGAGGCTGCCGCGATTGCCGCTGACATCGGCGGTACGGTCGTCGTGAAGGCGCAGGTCCACGCTGGCGGACGCGGCCAGGCGGGCGGCATCAAGCTCGTCGACTCACCTGAAGCTGCTGCTGAAGCCGCTGAGGCCATGCTCGGCACCACTCTCGTCACATACCAGACCGGACCCGAGGGCGTTCCAGTCAGCAGTGTGCTGGTGGAGGAGGCGGTGGATGTCGAGTCCGAGATGTACGTCGGCATGGCTGTCGATGGCGCCGCCGAGGGCATAGTCGTCATCGCGAGCGCGGCGGGCGGCATGGAGATCGAGGAGGTGGCTGAGACCACGCCTGAGAAGATCCTCACGGTCGCGATTGACCCGGTGCTCGGGTTGCAGCCGTTCCAGGGACGAAAGCTCGCTTACGGACTCGGAGTCGCCGACTCGCTGAACCGCCCAGTCGCCGGACTGATGGCCTCGCTGTACAAGCTGTTCGAGGAGAACGACTGCTCTCTCGTGGAGATCAACCCGCTTGGAGTCACGTCCGACGGCCGCGTGCTGGCTATGGACGCCAAGATCAACATTGACGACGACGCGATGTTCAGGCACCGGGACATCGTTGAGCTGCGGGACGTCGAGCAGGAAGACGACCTCGAGGTCGAGGCCGGCAAGTTCGACATCAACTACGTCAAGCTGGACGGAGACGTGGGCTGCATCGTCAACGGCGCCGGACTCGCGATGGCCACGATGGACGTCACGCACGCGGCCGGGGCTTCGCCGGCCAACTTCCTCGACATTGGAGGCGGCGCGGACGAGGAGAAGTGCGCGAAGTCGCTCGAGATCGTGCTGTCGGACGAGAACGTCAAGCGCGTGCTCGTGAACATCTTCGGCGGGATACTCAGGTGCGACGTTGCAGCGCGCGGATTCGTGATGGCCTCGGAGCGAGCGCCGGAAAGGATGCGCCCGATGGTAGTGCGGATGCTAGGGACCAACTCAGATGAGGGTCGGGAAACACTGGCCAATTCCGGCTTGGACGTCGTCCTGGTAGACGACCTCAACCAAGCCGCCGAGGCCATTCGCAACGCCGGGTAGGCGGCGGCTACTCGCTATAACTTGACAGAGACTTTTCTCAGGCTCAGACCGAGTTCACTTTTCACGTTCTGAGCTAACAGGAGACAAAAGATGAGCATACTGGTTGGCAGGGACACCAAGCTGATGGTGCAGGGCATCACCGGGCGTGAGGGCAGCTTTCACGCGATGCGCTGCCGCGAGTACGGGGCGGACCTCGTTTCGGGTGTCACTCCCGGACGCGGCGGCCAGATGTTCGATGACGATGTCCCCATCTACAACACGGTCGAGCAGGCCGTCGATGAGACGGGCGCAGACGCCGCGCTGATCTTCGTTCCGCCGCCTTTCGCTGCTGACGCCATCGTCGAGTCGATCGACGCCGGAATCGACGTGATCGCCTGCATCACCGAGGGCATCCCAGTGATGGACACCGTACGGGTTGTCCGGTACCTGAAGGGCAAGTCAACGACACTCATTGGTCCCAACTGCCCGGGAGTTATATCTCCGGGCGAGGACTTCAAGATGGGCATCATGCCCGGACACATCCACAAGGCCGGACGCGTGGGTGTGGTATCCCGCAGCGGCACGCTGACCTACGAGGCCGTGGGACAGCTCACCGAGCTTGGCATCGGCCAGTCGACATGTGTCGGCATAGGCGGCGACCCGGTCAACGGCTCGTCGTTCGTGGACATCCTCAGGATGTTCGAGGACGACCCTGACACCGACTCCGTCGTGCTGATCGGCGAGATCGGCGGAACGAGGGAGCAGGAGGCAGCCGAGTTCATTGGCAGCGACGAGTTCACCAAGCCTGTCGCGGCCCTGATCGTCGGACAGAGCGCCCCTCCGGGCAAGCGCATGGGCCATGCGGGCGCGATCATCACCGGCAGCGCCGGACGAGCAAGCGAGAAGGTCAAGGCGCTGGCCGCCGCCGGGGTCAACATCATCCCGGCCCCCGGCGAGATCGGAGTGACGGTCCAGGAGATGGTGGGAGGCCAGGCGTAGTCGCTCACCCCCCATGTGGTAAGCTGTAAGATGAGTACCACTAACAGACACTTCTCACAGGTGAGTTTGAGCCGCTTGGAGTTAGCTACAGACCGCGATCTGGAAGTCTTGATCGACAAGCTTCCGCCCCACATCCAGTCGCCGCTTCGCGACAGAGATGACCTCGACCACCTCCTCGAAGTAGTCCTCGACCTCGGACGAGTGCCGGAGGCGCGCTTCAGGGACGAGAGCGTCATACTCAACCCCGACGAGGTCACGGCCGAAGACATCGAGCACACCATCGAGCGGATCGGCCAGTTCGGCGAGGACAACCGCGCCGGCATCGAGCGCACGCTCCACCGCATCTCCGCGATACGCAACCGCGCGGGAGTCGCCATAGGCCTGACCCTGAGGGTCGGGCGCGCCGTGTACGGCACCATCCGAGTCGTCGAAGACCTCATCATGTCTGGCAAGAGCGTCCTGCTGCTGGGCAAGCCCGGCGTCGGCAAGACGACCATGCTCAGAGAGGTCGCACGCGTGCTGGCAGACGACGCGCACCGGCGCGTGATCGTCGTGGACACGTCCAATGAGATCGCAGGCGACGGCGACATACCCCATCCCGCCATTGGGCGCGCTCGCCGGATGCAGGTGCCGTCACCCGCGCTGCAGCACAACGTGATGATCGAGGCCGTCGAGAACCACATGCCCGAGGTCATCATCATCGACGAGATCGGCATCGAGCTCGACGCCAACGCCGCCCGCACGATCGCAGAGCGCGGCGTGCAGCTCGTCGCCACCGCCCACGGAAACACGCTCGACAACCTGGTCATGAACCCGACGCTGTCCGACCTGGTCGGCGGCATCCAGTCGGTGACGCTGGGCGACATCGAGGCGCGACGTCGACGCACACAGAAGACGGTGCTGGAGCGACGCGCTCCGCCCACGTTCGACGTGCTGGTCGAGATCCAGAGCTGGACTGAGGTCGTCGTCCATCCCGACGTGGCCGACACGGTCGACCGGATGCTGAGGGGCTACCCGATCACTCCGGAGCAGCGCACGGTGGCTGCCGACGGCACGATCACCAAGACGCGGCCGCAGGTCACACAGGGACAGAACGGGACGTCCTCACAGATGAGGGGACTGCCGTTCAACAACAACGGCGACTGGGGCAACGGCAACCGGCGCGACCCTGCCCGGGAAGAGCAGAAGCCCACACCACCTGCCAAGGTCACCCACATCATGCCCTACGGCGTGAACAGGGGTAAGCTGCAGCAGGCGGTGCGCCACACCAACTCGCCCGTCGAGGTCGTCGACAACATCGCCAGCGCGGACCTGCTGCTGACGACCAAGAACTACTATCGTCGAAAGACCAGCCAGCTCCAGTCTGCCGAACAGAAGGGCAAGCCGGTGTACGTGCTAAGGCGCAACACGACGTCGCAGATCGAGCAGTTCGTCAAGGCGGTCACCCGCGACAAGCGACACGGCCGGCACGACCAGGCGCTCGATGACGCGATGCGCGAGGCAGAGGACGCAGTCAGCCGGGTCCAGTTGGGCGAGAACCAGGTCCAGCTCAATCCGCGTGGAGCGTACGCCCGGCACGTCCAGCACGAGATCGCCGAGCAGAACGGGCTGACCTCGCACAGCGTCGGCAAGGAACCCGTGCGAAGTGTCGTCATCTACCCCAGGTAGCACGCTCCGACGCCTTTAATCCCGCTCCGTTCTGGAATAGAATTCCCCCTACGGCTTTGCATGTCCGGCTTTAGGCTGGTTGCCGCAAGGAGTGGCTGATTGGCGCTGTTCATATCATTCGAAGGTGGAGAGGGCTCCGGCAAGAGTACCCAGGTGGACAGGCTGACCGACGCGCTCGCCGAGGCGGGCGTACCGTCGCTGAAGCTACATGAGCCGGGCTCGACCAAGCTCGGCCTCCACATTCGCGGACTCCTCAAGGGACGACCTTGGAGGGGCGAGACGATATCGCCCGAAGCCGAGCTGTTCCTGTTCGCGGCATCGCGGGCGCAGCTTGTAACGAAGCTGCTCCAGAAGCAGATGGAGACAAGGCGGCTCGTCATCCTCGCCGACAGGTACGCCGACTCGACCACCGCCTACCAGGGTTACGGCAGGCGGCTGTCGATTGACCTCGTCAACGCCACGAACCGTCTCGCCACACAGGGACTGATGCCGCACAGGACGTTCCTGCTGGACCTCACTCCAGAAGAGGGACTCAGGCGCGCTGGCTCAGACAAGCGGGAGTTGTTCGAGTCGGACCAGGGCGGGAGGCTGGACGAGGAGGGTTCGAGGCGCTTCGAAGAGGAGCCCCGCGCATTCCACGAACGCGTGAGAAAGGGCTACCTCGCTCTCGCCGAGAGTGAGCCCGAACGCTGGGTTGTAGTCGACGCCAGCCAGGACGAAGACTCGGTATTCGAGTCGATCTGGAGTCATCTCCAGGGACTGGAAGAGTTTCAGGAGATGCTGGCGCCTGTTGAGTACGCAGGCAGTGTGGAAGGCGACTCCCGGCAGGCGAGCCTGTTTCCGGTGTCAGACCGGAGCTCTTCTTAATGCAGTGTCACAGACCCGCTGCAATTGAGAAGGGTGTGTAGTGCTGAGTAGCTTGGATTCAAGCCGTTTCACCCTCACCCCAACCCTCTCCCTGAGGGAGAGGGGGACTTTTGAGCACCTGGCATACTCACCGAGACACGGTACTAGAAGAAATGGCGCCTGAGATACGGCCCGTTCCGAGGGGGGAGTGGACGCCGCTGGGCAGCGAGGGTTCGCTCAACGTCGACGGCAAGGTGCTGATGATCCTCGACAACCTGACCGTCGCGCTGATGCGCTTCGGGCCGGACGGCGCCATCCCGGAGCGCGCCGCGCCCTACCCGACCGACGTCGTCTGCGTCGAGGGAGGAGGCTTCACCGAGGTCTCAGGCGAGGAGGCCGAGATAACTGCCGGGTTCAGCGTCCGCTGGCCTGCAAACGCCACGCGCAGGCTGTGGACCGAGACGGAGCCGATGACCGTGCTCGTGGTGGAGCACTTCAGACCGTCGTAGCCGACTTCTGCCTCGAGCGTACGCTTCCGGCCACGTACCCGACCGCGCCTATCAGCGTGCCCGCGCCTGCTATGGCGAACGTCGCCGCCGCGCCTGCCGCCGCGCCGATGGGCCCAAAGGCGAACGCGCCGCCGGAGCCTCCTATGTCCCACCCCGACTGCAGCGTCGCCAGCGCAGAGCTGCGCTCGCGGGCGGGCACCCTGTCCACTATCAGCGACTGCATCGCGGGCTGGAGCATCCCGAAACCGAGTCCGGCGAAGACTCCGGAGGCCATGAACAGCAGCCGAACCTCGGCGGTCGCGAGTATGAACATGCCAGCCCCCACAACGAGCAGTCCGGGCACGATCACCGCGCCCCTGCCCAGCCTGTCAGAGACGGTCCCTGAGACGGCGAGCGAGATCATCGAGGTGATCGAGTACATCGTGAAGTACAGGCCAGGGTTGCCGAAGTTCCGCTCCTCGGCGAGCTGTGGGAGGAACGTCGAGACCGGCGCGGTGGTGAGCGTGTACGTCACGAACACGATGGTCGGGAACAGCGCGTGCCTGTTGATCAGGGGCACCTTGCCGCCCTGCGCTCCGGCCTGCACCGGCAGGTTGATGCGCGACGCCGACATGCCCAACACGGCGATGCACCCCACGAAGCTGAAGGCGGCCGAGAAGATGAACGCGCTCTCGAAGCCGTAGTTCTGCAGCACCCAGTACGCGATTGGCGGAGCGTACAGGCTCGCCGCCGAGATCGAGTTGCCCATGTAGCCCATCGCCTCGGCGCGCCTGTGGGCGGGTGCGAGGTTGGCTACGATGGTGGAGGTCGCGACGGGACACAGCGCCAGTCCGACGCCCTGCAGCACTCTCGCCGGCACGATCAGCCATACGTCGACGGCGAGGATGTGGAGCAGCGTAGCGAGTCCGAACACGGCGGTCCCCGCGAACGCGATCCGCTTCGCGCCGATGCTGTAGATCCACTGTCCTGCGAACGGCCTGACCACCAGTCCGACGATTCCGAACGACCCTACGATTATCCCAAGCTGCCAGTCGGCTCCGCCTCGCTCGATGACGTAGAGCGGGATGAGCGTAAACATCGCCGTGTACGACGCGAAGATGCAGTGTGCAACGAGCAGGTCGAGAAGGTAGTCCCGCGTCCAGAGGCGGACGGGACCGGAGTCAGGGGTCAAGTTAGGGAACTCCCCAGGTAGAGTGCCGACAGGGAAGTTCGATCAGGAGATGGGGAAAGACTGGAGTGGTCTGTCGGGTGCGATTCACGGATACCATCATAGCGCAGTGTCATTTAGGGCTGGTAACTGTTAACGGGGTAGTTGTGAGACTGTGCCAGTTTGGGAGTCAGCGTTTTCACCCTCACCCCAACCCTCTCCCTGAGGGAGAGGGGGTCTGTTGGTTGCCACTCATACTTGTATGTACTCCCTTACCTACCCCAGTAAGCCCTGAGGGAGAGGGGGCCGTTGACTGGTATTCGCGCTGTCTGCACACCTTTTCCTACCCCTGTGAGCTCTGAGGGAGGGGACGCTGAATCTCGTAGGGAGGCTCCCACCAAGTTGACACAGCTTCTACAGCCCAAACAGCAGTAGAATATAGGCCGCCAGCAGGTTAGAATACAACAACAGTATTCGCTTTATGTTCAGGAAACCCACATGGTCACACAGAGAATTCGTCCAGAATCGTTGAGTGTCGATGACTGGCGTGCGATCTTTCCTCGTCATTCAACTGAAGACGGCACTGACGAGGATGATGCATCCGCTCCTGTGGTCCACAGTTTCGATGACTACGACGGCCCTGAAATCAGCCAGATCATTGCTGCAATCGCAGTAGATGTACTCACGACCGACAGCGACCAGAGGCTTGATTACCTGCGAATCGTGAACCCAGTTCTGACTGATGACCAGTTGGACCAGATTGCATTAGTCACAGAGCAGTGGTTGGATCGCAGCGCAAGAGACCGGATAAGGGCCATCGCCAGGCGCTGCTTTGACACCAGGTCCGATCCATCCGACATGCTGGATGAATGGAACACGCCCCAGGAGATAAAGCGTCTAGTCGGAATGCTCCTGGAAACTTCCATTGTCGACAAGACACTTGCCGCCTGCTACGCGATGTCAGTCGCTCACGACGCGGCCTTTGCAGCCTACTTCGTTCATGGCGAACGCATGAATCGCCAGGCAGGATTTGCTGACATTAAACAGACCTCGGAAGAAGTCGCAGCAGACCTGCGCTTTGCGAACTCCCGCTAGGCGGGACTCATCGTGCCTCCTCCGGTCCGAGGGAGTGTTCATTGGTATGACTTTGGCCCCATCGTCGGCAATGAACTGTCAGGCACTCGCCCCGCTCTGATCGTCAGCAACTCTGAGTTGAACCGAGCCCTGTCCGTCGCCATAGCGGTCCCAATGTCCAGCACTGTGCCTCCAGGCAGGTATCTCCGCAATCATGTATTCATTGACACCGCCAACTCATGGGCGTCCGTTCGTCAGATCAAGACGATAGACCAGAGCCGGTTGGGAGAGAGGATTGCCAGTGCCGGGCCTGGAGAGCTTGAGGAGATGGTTGAGAAAGTCGTGCAAAGATTGGGCAAGAGGAGGAGTGCAGGAGCTATCCAAACGTCGCAGGGGGCAGAGCAGATCGGAGCCGGCACTCTAATGGCCGTCGACTTTCAAGACGAGCATGGATCGGCCGAACGCACTGAGATGCTTGCTTTAGACTTCAATCGGGGCAACGAAATTGCTATGGCAGTCGAAGTTGAGAGTCGGACTACACCGAACTCACCTGTCAGAATCCCCATCGAGGTGGTAGGCGATTTGCGGACAGCGTCAGCCCTCGTACACAGGGTACGGTCTATCGATGTCGGCGCGAGAAACGTGTACGTGACCGGACACGTCACGGAAGAGAGTTTGATTTCGACAGGCAAGGCTTTTCTGGCCACGGTGGACGAGTAAACTTCACTGACAGTTGGCGCCGATGCCGTATACCGACCATCTGGCGAACGGTCTGACCACCAGTCCGACGATTCCGAACGACCCAACGATTATCCCAGGCTGCCAGTCGGCGCCGCCGCGGTGGACGACGTACAGCGGGATCAGTGTGAACATCGCCGTGTGCGACGAGCAGGTCAAGAAGATTGTCCCTCGTCCAGAGGCGCTCAGGGGACGAGTCGGGGGAGGTGGAGGTCAAGTTAGAGGGGCCTCAAAGGTAGAGTCCCGCCAAGGAAGTTCGATCAGAAGATGGGAATAGACCAGCGAGGTCTGTCGGATGCGGTTCACGAATACCATCATAGCGCAGTGCCGTTTAAGGCTGGCAACTGTCACAGTAACTGTGATACTGTGGAACTGCGAACATGAAGAACATAACCGTATCCATAGATGATGAGACCCATCGCCAGGCCCGAATAAGGGCGGCAGAGCTGGGCACTTCAGTCTCGGCGCTGGTACGAAGTTACCTTAGGTCCCTGGTCTCACAACCTGCAGACGTCACCGGGATCAGTACCCAAGACCTGGAAACTGAGGACGATCGTCGCCGCAGGCTGCTGAATGAAGTAGTTGAGGAGATTGTGGCAGACGGCGGCGGTCTGCACATGTCCGAGAACTTGTCGCGAGAAGAGTTGTACAGCGAGAGGTTCACGGATCGCGATGCGATTCGTTGACACCAACGTGCTGCTCTATGCCATCAGCGCTCTAGACGAGGAAACCCACAAGCGCAGCCGCGCTCTCCAACTGCTCGGCGAGGGAGATCTGGCCGTATCAGCGCAGGTGCTGGGAGAGTTCTATAACCAGGCGACCAGGGGCAGCCGTCGTGGGGCCATTAGTCACCGACAGGCCCTCAGGTTCATCGCCTCCATTGCCAGCTTTCCGGTCCAGCCGATCACCCTAGACATCTTTCGCTCGGCGGCTGCTATCTGTCATCGCTACGGTCTGTCCTATTGGGACAGCGCAATCCTTGCCGCTGCACGGGCCTCAGGCTGTGACGCCGTGTACTCGGAGGATATGAGCTCCCAGCAGGACTACGATGGGCTTCGCGTGATTAACCCGTTCGAGGACCTGTAACAGCCGGCGCGTACATCCACTGTCCGGCGAACGGTCTGACCACCAGCCGACAATAGTCCCAAGCTGCCAGTCGGCTCTGCCGCGCTCGATGACGTGCAGCGGGATGAGCGTAAAAATAGTCGTGTAGGAGGAGCAGGTTGAGTAGGTGGGCCCGCGGACGGGGGCGGTGGGGGTCAAGTTCGGGGGGCTTAGTGGGGATTTACCAACGGTGCCTTGTATAGTCACTCAAATGGTGGCCGCAGGATAGAGCCGTTAATAGGGCGCAATTCACGGACACCATAGTATTGTAGCAAGCTACGGAATGGTACAGATGAAACATGCCTTCTCATGTACAGGAAACAGGTGCTTCGACGACCCGAGCATGAGTCCCCCAAGGACCGCAGCTCCGATGTTGTTTCGCACGCGCCAGTTAACTTGGCACCGTTGTCTAGGAAGTAAGAAAGCTCCCTTGCGGAGGCGATACACTGGGGCCCGAGCCGATTGACTAGAATGAACATACCAATGGTTCTGTGGCTTTGGCATCTGTATCCCGCGTCGATTGCATTAGAATACGCAAAGGGAAGATTGCAGCCATTTATTCGGAGCTTCCACCATGCCTCGCGCACTTGACTTTCTCATTGACGATGATGATAGGAGAGATCCATCTTTGGCCATTGAACCGCTGTCAGATGGGATTGCGGATGTCTATTACGTCCCATCAGACGCAAGCATCAATGCCCATAAATCCTTCTTCCCTTTTCAGTCAAGAGTTCAGACTAGGAGGAAGTTGGCTGAAGTCGATGCGCGGAACAGTCGCTTGACTTTGTTTCCCATCGTAACTCTTCCTAGCCGGCGTGATTTCCTTGAGCAGAAGTACCCGAAAATCCAGCGTCTTTCTGTCACGGATCAAGACTTACTCTATCTGATTCAAGACGGTGCTATTCCATCGACACAGCTTGAATTTATGGAGCTGTTGGAATACTTACCCAACTGTCTCGTAAAGGACTTTAGCTACGGACTAGGTTTCCAATCTACCTATCGTAGCATCGTAGATGTAGTAGAGGTCTTGACAGATTGCACAGAAATAGAGATTTCGAAGACCAAGGAAACAGCGTACAACAGTGAAGGCGGCATCTTCTACATTTCTACCAATGATCTAGACACACTCCGCAAGTCCATGAATAGAACTATGTACAGCAGTCAAGAGGCAGCGCGATCAGTCAAGTTTGGCAGCACCTACAACTTCATGGCCAAAAAGGTGGGTCAGCCCGAACGGCCCTTCTCATATGGGCGCAGTCCCTTGAGGAAGAGTGTTACGCGTCTGTTGTTGGGAGAGGAAGAAGCTCTGTCTGAAGCAGACCGAAACATCATCGTTAACTTCGTAATCGATAACAGTAGAGCGATTGCCGAGGCCGATCCAGGAGAACTGAATCGCTTACAAAGAAATATTGACGTTGCCAATTTAGAAAACTTAATTTCCAAGTATCAATCAATGATCGAGCGGAAGCTCTCCGAAGACAGATGGCAGACTTTCCTGAATGACAATCCCTTCGTCTTAAGTATGGCGTTTGGGTATCCAGTAATTGTCGTTCGAAGTCAAGCATCGGTTGGTGGTCGCAGGATCGATGGGACAGGGGATAGAATCGCCGATTATCTGGTTCAGAACCGTCTGACGAACAACACAGCTATCGTGGAAATCAAGAAACCTGCCACTCAACTCCTCAATCAGAAACCCTATCGAACCGGAGTGTATCAGCCTTCTAGTGAACTGACCGGCGCTATCAGTCAAGTGCTTGATCAAAAGTACGAGTTTGTCCGTCGCATAACTCAGTTGAGGGATAGCAGCAGACGATATGATATTGAGTCATATTCGGTGCGCTGCTACCTCCTAGCTGGGATGATCCCATGCAATGAGGAGCGCGTAAAGGCGTTCGAGATGGCTCGGGGTAATTCGAGAGACGTAGAAGTCGTCACCTTCGATGAGCTATTAGAAAAGCTTAAGTCTCTCAGAGATTTCCTAGACTCCCCAGATGTTGATACAGCTAGCGAATTGCCTTCGATTGAACCTCCCTTCTGACATCCCCCTCATGCTAGTTCGTGTTGAGCAAGCCGTGAATTCATCACTGCAAATGCCCTCGACCGTCATTACGGTGAAGGCCCGAATCCAGTCCACAGCCACACACTTTTAGCGGTATCACGATGAATCGGTGCAAGCAGAGCCACATCAGTCCGTGAGCTGAGGCGACCTCCTCGTCCTGAGGGAAAGGATGTCGTTGGTGCGGGCTAGTGTCCATATGCGATTGCCCACTAAGGTCATTGGCGTTGGATTGACCGGCTTCGTTGGTGGTGATAGCGTGACTTCATTCATGAATGGCTGTTCTCTCTATTGGTTTATGTTGTCGGCAGCATTAACTGGTGGCGGGTAGATGGGGAACGGCGTGGAAGCGATGTAGGGGATCGACGCATGTCGAAGCGGTACTGGCTGGGCGACAACTGCACGATTGCGGGGGCGACGGGGGCTGCTACGGTTGATGGGCGCTCGGTGATCGCGAGCAACAGCGATGACCCGTTTACGACTCGGACTCGCCTCGTCGTCGTGGAGCCGCCGGATGGGGAGCGGTTCATCGCGACCCAGATAGTCTCGCCGAGCAACGGCAGTCCCGTCAGCTTCGACAGGATGCACACCCGGGGTATCAACGCACAGGGATTCGCCTACACGTGGTCTGCGGTCAGGCCTGACCCTGAGCACGAGCCTGACAGCGAGAGCGCGTTCGGGCTCCCCTTCTACCAGTTCGGCAGGCTGCTGCTCAGCCAGTCCCGGTCCGTCGAGGACGCCATCGGGGTCCTCGAGAGCTATCCGAGAGCGATTCACGGCAACTACCTATTTGGAGACGCGAAGGGCGAGGTCGCGCTCGTCGAGGTCAGCACGCAGTCGATGAACGTCGAGACTCGGACCGATTCGGGCTGGGTAGGACGGTCCAATCACTGGACCTCTCCGATCATGTCGGCTATTGGCAACACCCCAGACGCCTGCGACTCGACGGCCGTCCGGTACGAGAGGATCACGACCCTCATGGCCGAGGGTGACGGGAGCGTTGACCCCAGCTTCCTCGCCGGATGCCTGAGCGACCACGAGACGCTTGAGGAGACCGGGTGGTCGATCTGCGCGCACGGGCACGGCGAGGTGGAGCCGGGCAGGGAGCGAGGCGGCTCGGTCAGTTCGGAGATCATGCAGCCCGCGCTGGGTACGATGCACTACGCGTACGGCTGGCCCTGCGGGGGCGAGGTCGACTATCCGGGAGAGCAGCCGTTCCAGGACAGGTCGTGGGGACGGTACATGTCGTTCCGGCTGGAAGACATGGAGCCGGGGGAGTACGTGTCCGCAGACGGCGTTCTCAGCCCGCGTGCGGTGCGGTACCTGGCGGATGTGGGTGGTCAGGCAGTGGCGGTGGGTTACTGACGCCACTTCTTCCCTGAGGGACGAGTTTTCACCCTCACCCTAGCCCTCTCCCCCGTATCAAGTACGGGGCAGGCTCTGAGGGAGCTGACAGGGGTAGGTATTCGAGGTTTTCACCCTCACCCCAGCCCTCTCCCTGAGGGAGAGGGGGCCGTTGATTGGTATTCGCGCTGTTTGCAATCCTTTACCTACCCCTGTGAGCCCTGAGGGAGTTGGTAGGCGCCCGCCCCTGGAGCGCGGGCATCTTGCCCGCATCCGTATGTCCTGTTGAAGATCCTATCATCCCCTGCCCGCTTAGTTTGCATTGCAAACCATAGTGGTGTATATTAGTTTGTGACACAAACTAAACGGCCTGTCGAGGGTCTATCTGAACGCAGGAGGGTGTGCCATGCAGAGATCAGACGGTGATGCGGCGGCGTTGACGCCGGAGGAGAGCTGGGAGGCGATCCACGATACGGTGGACAGGGTCAGGAGCTCAATGTACGTCGCTGGGTCGGCGACGATTCTGCTCCTCTGGGGAGCGATAGTGTCGGTGGGCCTTCTCGTGGTGTACTTCATAGTGAACCAGGCGTCTGGGTCCGTGGTGAGCAACCCGTGGACCTACGCGCTGCTCTGGGGTGGGCTTGGCGCAGTGGGAATGGCCGGCAGCGCGTTCATTGGACATCGCGCCAGCAGCGAAGTCGCGGTCGGAAGCGCGGCCCGCAGCGCGGGGATCAGGGTGTTCCTGTTCTGGATGGCCATCTTCGCGGCTGCGTTCCTGATCCCGGCAGCAGCGGGTATGTGGAACGCGGAGGACGGCCCCAACATCCCACGGGTCACAGTGGGCATAGTCGTGCTGGGGTACGTCCTGTTCGGCATCATGCACCGTCCGGCGATCGCGGTCATAGGCCTGGGCATTGCTGCAGCGTTCTACATCCCCAGCTACTTTGCGGGTGAAGCCGCGCTTCTGGTAATCGCGGGGGCCACAATGGCGGTCGTCGCGGTGGGCTGGGCATGGATCCGCAGGAGCGGTGAGCTGTGACTGGCGAGGAGGTCATAGTCCTCGACGAGACGATCCACCAGTCCACGCGGCTGCGCATCATGACGATGCTGGTATCGCAGGCGGAGGGGGACAGGGTCGCGTACGGATTCATACAGAAGACGCTCGGGCTGACCGGCGGCAACCTGACGACGCACCTGCGAAAGCTGGAGGAGGCCGAGTACCTGGCGATGGTGCGGGAGGAGTCCGGCGACTCCAGGCCGCACACGTGGGTGGAGGCGACGTCAGAGGGTCGTCGGGCATACGGGGAGTACCTCGCCAACCTGGAGAGGGTGCTGGGCGTGGTGCGGGGGTAGGCGGCTACAGCGCCTAGGCTACTGGTCGTCTACCCGATAACAAAGGGGCCTCTTACCTGCTCCCGGTCTAGTATTCCCATCTGAATATCGCGGAGCAGTTCAATGCTGGGATTCCAACCGAAGTGCTGGAAGAATTGTAGCGCCGCCTCTAAGGCCAGTTCTCTATTCTCACCAACCAGCTCAGTGCTTGTTGGATCCATCTTGATTGTGACCTCTGACTCGTGAGCTTCGAGCATGGGCACAAACCGATGGCGAGTTGGCAATGGAAGTACATGGTCGCTAATGTTCACCGCAGCGATTTCCATACACGTTCCCGCGTCTCCTACCTCTGTAAATGTTAGGCGGGCAGCTAGCTCGAATACCTCGGTGAATCTGGTCACTATACTCTCGGGGCGCAGAACAACCTGATGCCTATTCCCGATTGGCAGGTAGTGATCTGGCGACTCCACCCAGTCTTCCGCCATGCCGAAGTAGTGGACAAACTGGCCACTCTGATAGAACCTCCACAGCTCGAGAATTGGCCCCGTCTCAATCTCTTGACCTATCCAGTCCGATCCCTCATCGAAGTCTCTGAAGTAGTCCACATGAGGAAAGTTCCACCCCTTAATCGAAACTGAACGTGACTTCAGGATATGGCCAAGTGTGCTCTTTTCATGCACTCTCTTCTCTATAAAGGTTGTCGGTCGTATCACGACCCTCCAATACCCGCGCGAGCGAATCTTTTCCAGCAGAGCGCTCATCTCAGTTCTCCCAATTGTTCGTCAAACTGTTCCTGGTCGGTTGCTCGCACCTCCGCTCTTGAGGTTAGGCCTACACGCTGGGCACGCTCAAGGAATTGAGTCACTCCTTTATCGATAGCCAACTCGAGCAGGTCCCGCATATCGGCCTGAGTCGGTATCTCAGAAGTCTCTGGTTTTCTGCGCGGTCTGACGTAACAGGCTCCATCCCTCAACACATCGTCATAGGATCTTTTGCACAGCACCGGAATGTCGGCGAACTCCTCCACTTCAATGACTACGTACGGGTTCCCGTCATATTCTTTCACATCCAGTCTGAAACTGGCACTCGGATCCGCGTAGCGAGCGATCTGATCAGCCAAAGAGTCGTAACTCCACTCGGATACCTCGGACTCAGTGAGTCCGACCTGATTGAGCACTCCTTGATCGTCTGCCACTCCGATGATTACGGTACCTCCGTCGCGTCTATTGCACATGCCCAAGATGGCCTTGATGACCTGAGCTATCAACCTCCGATTGGATATTGAACCCGGGCTCTTGAACTCTACACCGCTAAGTTCATGCCCAAGCTCCATGATTCGAGTAAAGTCTTCGTCTGTCACCTATTACACCAGCGTTAAATTCGCGCCTATTCCATCGACTTCAGATCATGTCACGAATTTCATTTCGGGGTAGTTGCCACCTACCCGAGTCCAATATGATACTACCTCACGCTACCAACCTCTGAAAGCATGATTCGTCATCGATATACCAGAAGTGTTACATATGCGTAGCAGCCTTGGCTATAGACGCGGGAATGCCGGGTTGGAGTGCTGGATCTGCGCGATTCTCTGTCGTACTTTCTTTGTTGACCGGGCTGTGGTGGCGCGTGTAATCTGAATCACTGTGACCTGCACTCCA
This sequence comes from Dehalococcoidia bacterium, assembly GCA_965116405.1. Taxonomy (GTDB): domain Bacteria; phylum Chloroflexota; class Dehalococcoidia; order Lucifugimonadales; family UBA1123; genus VXRN01. The sequence goes on along the minus strand of OZ220685.1, from coordinate 1,783,676 downwards.
TTTCCGCAATTCAGCTTCAGCGCGCGGTAGACCTTGGACCAACGCACTCTGACTCCAGAGGAGACCGCCGCGTCGTCGGAAGAGGTCACGAAGCCCTCTCGACTGTCCTACCGCCGGTACCCGATGTTCGAGTCGATGCAGTACCGCGACTTCCGCTGGATGGCCGCCGGATCGTTCGTGTCGTTCCTGGCGATGAACATGCAGATGATCACGCGGGCATGGCTGGTGCTGCGGCTGACGAACGACTCACCGGTCGCGCTAGCGTGGGTCATGGCGAGCTTCTCGGTGCCGATGACGATCGTGTCCCCTATCGGTGGGGCACTCGCAGACCGGCTTCCGCGCAAGTACCTCGTCATCATCTCGCAGGCGGGCAACGCGGTGATGACAATCGTCATCGGCATGCTGGACATGACCGGACTCGTGGAATTCTGGCACGTGCTGGTGATCGGATTCATCAACGGCTCGCTGATGACGTTCAACATGCCGAGCCGCCAGGCGATGCTGTCGGAGATCGTCCCCGAAAAGAGCCTGATGAACGCCATCAGCCTGAACAACTCCGGGATGAACCTGACGCGCATCGTGGGGCCCGCCGTGGCCGGGTTCATGATCATTCTCGTCGGCACTCACGGCGTGTTCTTCACCGTAGGCGCGATTTACGTCTTCTCCGTGCTGTCGACCATGCTGGTAGATGCTGGAAAGAAGCCGGCGTCAGACTCTCGGAAGAGCGTGGGCGGCGACATCCTGGAGGGGCTAAAGTACGCCACCGGAGAACGGGCACGTTTGGGACTGATTATCCTCGTGCTGCTCACAACGCTGTTCGGGTTCTCGTACTACGCGCTGATGCCCGCATGGGCGCGTGAGGCGCTTAATGTCGGGTCGGACGGACTCGGCATCCTGATGACCATCATGGGAGTTGGCGCGCTGGTGGGAACGCTTGGACTGGCCGCCGCGCCAAACGTGAAGCGCAGGGGGTTGTGGCTGTTAGGTTCGTCCATAATGTGGGGCGTTTCACTGGCGATGTTCTCGCAGGTGACGAACTACGGGGTGTCGATACCGTTCCTGCTTGCCATCGGGGCGATAAGCTCGATTTCGATGTCGCTGACGATGACCATGATGCAGGTGCTCGCCGCGCCGGAGATGCGGGGCCGGATGATGAGCATCGCGATGATGACGTTCGGGGCGATGCCGCTCAGCTCGATCCCGTTCGGCATACTGGCAGAGTACACCGGCACGCCGGACTCGCTGATGATAAGCGGCATCCTGCTGGCTGTCATCACGCTGCTGTTCGGGATCTTCTATCCGGGGTTCAGGCGCGTGGAGTGAGGCTGGTATAGAATCGGGGCACCTATCAAGTGAGGTGAACCGACGTGTCCAGCAGCGCCATCAAGGGTAAAGTCCAGACCGTACTCGGGCCGGTGGAGCCGTCAACTCTCGGGCCAACGACGACTCATGAGCACCTGATCATCGACTTCAGCTTCATGTTCAGGGAGCCTGAGGGCGCGGAGGCGCAGCGGCTCGCCCGCGAGGAGATCACCCTCGAAAACCGCGGCTGGATAGCCTACAACCACTACTCCAGCATCCCGAACCTGCTGCTGACGGACGTGGACACCGCCGTAGAAGAGGCGATAGCGTTCAGGGCCGCTGGCGGCGGGACGATAGTGGATGCGACGACAATCGGGATCGGCCGCGACCCCAATGGACTTGCACGGGTCGCCAGAGAGGCCGGGATCAACGTGGTCATGGGCGCGGGCTTCTACGTCGACGCTGTACACCCGCCGGGCATGGACTCACGCACCGAGGACGACCTAGCCAGCCGGATTGTCGAGGACATCGAGAACGGAGCGGTCGGCACAGGCGTGCGAGCGGGCATCATCGGCGAGGTCGGGTGCACGTGGCCGCTGACCGACAACGAGCGCAAGTCGCTCCGGGCGTCGGCGGTCGCACAGCGCGAGACAGGCGCGGCGATCCTGATCCATCCGGGCCGGCACGAGACGGCGCCCATGCAGATCCTGGAGGTGCTGGACGAGGCTGGGGCGGACATCGGTCGCGTCATCATGGGCCACCTCGACCGCACGATATCCGAGTTCGACACGTTCAGGTCACTTTCTGAAACGGGCTGCTACCTGGAGTGGGACCTGTTCGGCAACGAGTCCAGCCACTACCCGCTGTCGGACATGGATATGCCGTCGGACGGCCAGCGCATGGACATCATCAAGCGCGTCATAGACGAGCTGGACTGCGACGACAGGGTCGTCATGGCTCACGACATCTGCACCCGGCACCGTCAGATCAAGTACGGGGGCCACGGCTACGCGCACATCTTCGAGAATATCGTGCCCAGGATGAGGCGTCGGGGGTTCACCGATGACCAGGTACGGGCGCTGACAAGGGAGAATGCGGCCAGGGTGCTGACGTTTGTGTAGGCGCAGGGTTTCACCCTCACCCCGAGGGTGAAAGGGCAAAGTGTCAGGGCACTGACCGCCGCACCACCCCGTGGATTCCCGCTTTCGCGGGAATGACGGAAGTCTGAGGAGAAACTAGCAGGCTGCGCCTAGGCCAGCAGCAGGTCTGCGAGCTCTGGGAAGTCTTTGGCGCTGACGTCGTACTCTTCGGGCTCGCCTGAGAGGCCTGTCAGGATGTTGGTCTCGCCCTCTCGCATTACGAACGCGGAGTGAAGGCCGGCGGCCATCGCGGCGCTGAGGTCCCCGTGGTGGGCGGCTACCATCATCGCCTGGCTCGGCTCCAGCCTCAGCAGCCTGACGCCTGCGTGATACGCAGCTTCGTCGGGCTTGTAGTCGCTGAGGAACTCGCAGGACAGGATGCCGTCCCAGTCGATGCCATTGTGCTTGGAGCAGTCGACCGCGATCGACCAGCTCAGCACGGTCAGCACGACGACCGTGTAACGGCTGCGCAGCCTCGCGATTGCCTCGGGAGCGTCCGGCCATGCGTTGAGCCGGTGCCAGACGTTGTTCAGCTCGTCCCGCTCGGACTCGGAGAGGGTGAGCGCGGTGTGCTTGTCGAGCACATCGTCGAGTACGCTTCGATGGAGGTCGTCGGCGTTCATCCAGGGGAGCTCGCGTGACCGGACACGCGCCAGCTTGGCGAACATTCCCCTGCGCCAGTCGATGGCGAACTCCGTGACGTCCAGGCTGTCGGCGCCCTGCTGCCTGGCGAGTTCGCGGACTTCGGCCTCGATGGTGCCGCGCCAGTCGAAAACGGTGCCACCGACATCGAAGGTCAGGGCCCTGATCTGGGAGAGGTCTACCATGGGACTACTCGGCCGGGACAATCCGGCTTACAGATAAAGCGACGTCTGGGAAAGCCGAGGGGCCAACCTCGCCATCTGTGTTCACTACTCTGTGAACTTTGTACTCCCCCTCGGAAGGTTCTGCATAGACTTCTACGACGCCATCAGGGATATTTACAATCCAGCACTCGGGGATTGCAGCTTGCGCGTATAAGGGGAGTTTCTCGTTCCGATCATCTTCGAGTGTAGTGTCCGATACCTCGATCAGTAGAAAGACGTCCTCAGGTGTAGGGTGATCGGACTCGTATCCGTCATCCCGCCATCTCAAAAGCAACACGTCGGGTTCCGGTTCAGCATGCCCATTCAGGCGAAGTGGATTCTGGGAGCTTACCCATGCTCTCGTACCTAGCAGAGTAATAAACAGGCGCGTTAGCCAGTTGACCGAGTATGCGTGTCTCGAGCCAATTGGAGACATCAGAAAAATCTCCCCGTTCAGGAGTTCGACGCGCTCGTCGTGTGAGAGGATGCCTACCTCGGCCATGGCATAGTAGTCGTCAACGGTGAATTGCCACGGCCTGTCGACTCCCTTCATGTAGACGACGCCCCCGATCAATTCGGAGCCGCCCTCGGGGAGGATGCCGGCCTTACCCATCGCAAAATACTCGTCAGCATTGAAGAGACGTTTTGCGTACTGAGTCTGCGTGGCCATGGTGACTTCCTGATCTATCCGGCCATGGAGAGGAGGCGGGCCATGCGGGCCTTGTGGTACACGTGGTCGCCGAGGTAGTGCTGGAGAGTGCGGGCGCGCTTGGTGTACTGGGTCAGACCGTACTCGAGGTCCGCGCCGATTCCAGCGTGGACGTGGTGGGCGGCGTCGCACGCCCGGGGGAAGCCGAGGGAGGCGACCGACTTGGCGGTCGATACTCCGACCGGGGCATCGGCCATGTCCTCGTCGAGCTGCCATAGCGCCTCGAACGCGGTCCACTTGGCCGAGTCGGCGTCAGTCAGTGCGTCGATCACGTGGTCCTGCACGCGCTGGAAGGTACCGATTGGCACGCCGAAGGCTATTCGGCTCTGGCTGTACTCGCGTGTCATGTCGTAGACGGCCTGTGTGCCGCCGGCCATGAAGGCGCACAGCACGGCTGTCGCCCTGTCCATCGCGGCCTCCAATGCGCCCCATGCCTCGCCGGGCTCACCGAGGACGTCTGAGGAGCCGACCTCGACGTTCTCGAAGTTGACCTCGCACGCCTTGGGGCCGATCCAGCCGTCCATGACGCGGACGGATACGCCGGGGGCGGTGCGGTCGACTGCCAGCAGGCTGAGTCCCTGCTCAGGCGAGTCGCCGTTGGAGGTGCGCGCCACGACCAGGATGCGGTCGGCGACGTTTGCGTCAGGTATGAACAGCTTGGTGCCGTTCAGGACGTAGCCGCCGTTGCTGGCGGAGGCCTGAAGCTGCACGGACTTGGGAGACCAGGAGTAGTCGGGCTCGGTGTAGGCGAGGGTGAATATCTGCTGGCCGGCAGCGATGGCAGGCACCATCGCCTGCTTCTGCTCTTCGGAGCCCGCGGCGAGGATCGCCTGGGCCGAGAGAACAGCAGACGAGAGCAGCGGGCTGGGGCAGGCGTAGTAGCCCATGACCTCGGAGACGACTCCGAGATCGACCCATCCCTGGCCTAGTCCTCCGTACTCCTCGGGGATGGCCAGCGAGGGCCAGCCAAGCTCGGACATCTGCTCCCAGAGGTTGGGGTCGAACCCTGACTCGCTGTCGTCTATCTCCAGTACGCGCGTCTTGGGGACCTGGTCCTCCATGAACTCGCGCGCGGAAGTCTGGAGCATGGTCTGAATTTCATTGAGCGTAAGGTCCATTTTGGGTCAACCTCTGACGTGGGATTCTTTTGTAGAGCGGCCCTGTACAGCTTAAGTTGCGCAGGGCCGACGTGATTATACTTGGGCTACGTACGAGGGGCAAACGGGGGGCCTTCTGTAGAGACTCTCCATTCAGCTACCGAGGGCCTCCCGGGATTCTTCATCGTCCAACCGATCAAGGGAGTACATAGGACCCTTGCTTGTTTCATTTATGGTGAAGCGAAATTCCCGTCCAAAGATGTCAGAATATTGCGCCACCATCCGAAAACCCGGGACCGGCTCCTTAGGCAGGGTGGGTGCATCAGATACTGGGACCTTAACGTGGAGGGTGCATACACTCTCAACACTAAGTACTGGTATGGGTTCATCACATGTGCCCGTTATGCTTTGTCTTCTATCCTGTGACTCATAATTCACACACACAATAAGATTCAACGCCGGCCCCCTGCCAACATTCGTGTAGGGTACAGAAATGGTATTACCACGTAATGTCCACCTTTGAGGCGACGGCTCAAGGATGGGCATCGCGGCGTCCTTCTGGGAATCAAGGGCGATTTTGATTGCATCCCGGCTCACTTCCGTCTGTCTACGAGTGGCCTCGACTTGTTCCTTCGATGCGTGTTCAATCCTGTGTGTGGAGGCAGCGTACGAAACAGTCACGACGACCAAGACCATCAGCGTGCCGATCTGGGTTAAGTCACTGGTGGTAAGGTCGTCAAGATTTGTGATGGGGATGAGAAATACGAAGACAACAACTGCCAGTATGGCCAGTACGACTTCGGCATTATGGTCTGACCAGAATTCCGCAATCCTATTCACATCCAACCCTCACCTTCGGATTCCCTCAACAGTCGGTTAGTCCTAAGTGCCTTTTGCGAAGCAGTTGCTCAATCTGCTTCTTCCGTAGCGGAGATCTGTTTTGAACTGCGTACAACTGCGGTGTACCGCCACTGTACTATCGGGGGTCCAATGCCAGCTTCAAAACTCACTGCCGCTGACGTAAGGCCAACTACATCGTCGAATCCGCGACGGCTGCATTCGTTCAGTCGCGACTGGAGTTCAGGAGCAGACGGTTCCTCGATGACCATGAATTCGTGGGCACTGTTGTGAGTCTCTGACATTGTACTTACCTCTGCATTTACGATTAACTAATGTCTAGCACGCTTGGCCTGAGCACGACCTCTAGCTGACAGCTCCCAGACACCACGAGGTGAGCCACTCTTTAGATACAAGTGATCCTTTAGCCATTGCCTCGCACCGTCCACTTGGTGTTCCCACGCAGGGTAATCTGGGCGTCCTGGTGTTCCGCCGTAATCGTCCGGACTCAACCGACCGGCAAGTCTCCTGTGTATGGATTGAAGCACAACCATACGGTGCGCCCTGCCACCCAGATTGCCAAGAGTCTCCAAGAGCAACTCTCTATAGCATACGTCTGCCACAACTCACCTCCTAGTGCTTAATCTAGACCGGTGCACTTAGCTTCCCAATACTCTTCATCTCGGTCAACTTGTTAAAATTCAGAATCCTGGCAGTCAAGGCAGTTGGAAATTTTCTTCCTTTTGGTAAAGGGATATTTCCTCCGGGGACTGTCCAAACCTGACTTGAGGTTATCCGGGTCAAATGATGATAAGCGTCGAGACATCCTGCGGGGGGCTGAATGTCTCCTTTGCGGATGGCCTTGTGTCGGCGGTGCCGTGGGATAGCATCAGAGAGGTGCGTGGGCTGTCGGACGTGGACTCCATAGAGTTTCACAATCCCTACGAGGTGGTCATCAGGACCAAGCATGGGGAGATAGCGGAGATTCCCTGGGACTTTGCCAGACATGCCGGTGACCTTGACTACAGAAAACAGGTCGAGAGGACTGCTCTTGAAGGTCAGCGCAGGTTCGCAGATCGCCTGAGCTCGCTCAGACGTAGATCAGGCCTGTCCCAGAGAGAGCTTGCTGAGTTGAGCGGAGTGGGCAGGGTCACCATTGCCCGGATCGAAGCGGCGTCACAGTCGCCGAGGTTGGAGACGGCGCAGAGATTGGCCGCTGCGATAGGGTATCCGATTCAAGCCCTGATGATGGACGATTGGGAAGAGGTGGGTGCAGAAGCTGGGGGCTGAGGACTGCCGGCGTTCCAAGAAGAGTGCGTCGAAGATTCACCCTCACCCCAACCCTCTCCCTGAGGGAGAGGGGGTCTGTTGATTGACATTCGTAGCTGATTGCCAGATTAACCTACCCCTGTCAGCCCTGTATCAAGTACGGGGCAGGCCCTGAGGGAGCTTACATGAGTAGGTAAATCGACAATTCGTGCGTCCCCAGATCAAGTCCGGGGCAGGCCTTAAGCTTGTCGAAGGACACCCCCAGCCAGTGGATTCCCGCTTTCGCGGGAATGACGGTTTGTGAATACCTACCCTTGTCAGCCCGTCAAGGGAGAAGGGGTAGTGGGATGGTCCTCTGATGGGTCAGGATCTGAGGATCTTGCCGGTCTGGGGGTTCAGCTTGTGGGTGGCGGTGGTCTTGCTGTTGTTTTTGGCCACGACCTGTAGCATCGCGTCCACGCCGTCCTCGCCTGCCAGCTCGAGCGTGCCCAGGGCGACGTAGGCTATGTCGGCCATCTCTTTCAGCACCTCATCGATGGGATGTCCCTTGTTGATGGCGTTGGCGTGTTCTCCGACCTCTTCCATCAGCAGGGTGAGTCGCGAGTGGTAATCAATCCCGTCTCGCCCTGCTTCGATGCCGAAGTGGCGATGAAATCCCTCTACTGAATCAGCCATGTGGGTAGCTGCATCAGTGAATCTACTCATCATCTCTCCAATTGAAGTGCGACTTGATCATGACGTGTTGGAGCTTCAGATTCAGCCAGTCAGGGGAAGCTGATCGGCAGCACCCACATTGGTTCTGTGCCGACGTCGTACAGGGCTATCGGGTCGAGTCCGCCCCAGGCCCTGTTGACCTTGTAGGCGGCGAGCCTGCCTGAGTCGAGGCCGGCGGCGTACATGAACTGTCCGGTGGGATCGAGGCTGAGCGCCCTGGGCACTCGCTCCGAGGGCACTATGGCTGTCCTCTCGAGGCTGCCGGAGTCGGGGTCGATGGCGAAGCAGGCGATGCTATCGTGGCCGCGATTCGGGGCGAACAGCATCCCTCCGTCCGGGGCGATCTGGATCTGTGCGCACGAGTTTCTGCCGGACCACCCGGTCGGCAGAGTGGGCACCGTCTGGAACGCCGTGAGCGTGCCTGCGTCTGAGTCGAAGTTGTACGCCGTCACGCTGCATCCCTGCTCGTTCGAGAAGTAGAGCACATCCAGCGAGGGGTGGAAGCAGTAGTGGCGTGGCCCGAGCTCGCCGTCCTGCGGAACGGTCGGGGGATCGTTGGGAGTCAGCTCGCCGGTTGAGTCGTCGAACCTGAACTGGAAGATCGTGTTGGGGCCGTTCCCGCCTGCGATGCTGGGGACGAACGCGAACCGGTTGGACGAGTCGGTCTGCATACAGTGGGCGCCCCTGCCCGTCTCGCGCCACTCGACCGGCGGGGCCTGGACGACGCCGTTGTCGTCGATCGGGTGGACCGCACACCTGCCCGCGTTGTAGTAGGCGGAGAGCAGCCATCGTCCTGTCTTGTCGGTGGAGAGGTAGTTGGGATCGGACTCCAACGGGGCCGAGCCTAGTAAAGTCAGCCCGCCTGTCGTGGAATCGATCCGGTAGCTGGAGAGTTGGTTGACGTCGCGCCTCGCAACGTACAGGAACTGGCGTTTGGAGTCGGTAGCCAGCGGCGCCGGTCGTCCCGGAGCCTCGACCTCGTCGAGCTCTTCGAGCGCGCCGGAGTCGGCGTCCTGGCTGAAGATATGGATGCGGTCGTCACCGGCCGCGGTCACGTAGATGAAGACGGGCATGGTTAGCAGTACCTCAGGCGATGAGAGAGTTCAATCGGAGCTATCGGTGCACAGTATACGCCAAGACTTCCTGGAGTATCCGTGCAACGATAACCGCCGACCAGGCGTTGCGAGGGTACTGGCAGCCAGTCTGCCGCGTAGTCGCGTGGTGACCACCGCCTGTCAGTAGCTTAGCTACCTATGCGACACGGCCACCGGACAGAACTTCGAACATCTCCTGTATGCTTCGTCCTGCTCGCTGGCCAGATGAAGCATCCTCTCCCTTGAGTACGTCCCAGAGTGCTGACTCCAGGTCGTCCAGAGGACTCTCCAAATAGCGTGACCGCACGTCTGGACTGAGGTTCCTGTGTATAGCTAGCTGCTCAATGAACCTCTTGTTGAACAGCAGGTGCTTGCCGAGAGGCTCGCTGTCCAGCACTCGTTCCATAACGGAGAGGCAGTACACCTGCCGAGCATACCTGCTTTGAAAATCATCGGGATCAGCATCGAGAGTGATTGTGACGATGTCATCCTCGTCGAGAAGCACGGAGTCTCCGACCCCTCCCGATTGCCTGTACAGGGTATAGAACGTCAGCATCCTCACTGGATCCTGCAGGTCTATGCTCTCTCTGGCAACAGCATAAGTGAAGAACAGGCCACTCCCTTTGCCAATTACAGCTCGCCTTGTATTGAACGTTGAGACGAGGCTCCGTTCTATCGTGAGGCTGCTATCGCAATACACTCCTCCCAGGACTATCGAGTTCCTGATGACAGCGCGGTTTGCATAGATATTCCCATAGACGAAGGCGTTGGAAATGTTCAGCTGGTTAGTGTAAATGTCGGACAGGAACCTTATCCTGACCGGACTCGGCTCGATGGACAGAGATTCCGAAGCACTGAAACATGACCCGAAAGTCACCGTCCCTTCCGTAGTCCCGGTGTCTGTGGGTTCAATCCTGGCGGAGCCATTGCAGTACACGGCGTCGGCTACATTGACTTTCGGCCCCAGGACCGAAAGCGACCCACACCAGACTCCTCCACGCACGTCTGCACCACTTTCCAGGAATACGTCGCGTCCCATCTCCAAGCGTGTGCCGGGGAGAATGCTTCCCCGATGCAAGTTACCCACGACGTAGCGAGTGCTGTCTTGAATGCTGTCAAAGTTCGTCATGTAAAAGCCCTCTGGGACAGTGCTAATGGCACGCGGGACGCTAGCTTTCGATGCTGGCGTAATCCCGCTTGAATCGGGATATCTGATCCCGCGGCATATCGAATTCGTCTCTCACGACTTCCTCGACCTGATTCAACACCGCCGGAGGCAGCATCGCTTGAGGAAGCGAGTCCCTGTCCTCATCGATTGCCACCTTAATGCGAGCGGTTAGTTGTGAGTCAAAGGGGGAGCGCCCATCCCCTTCCCCGAAGACTATCTCCAAGATCTCCTCACCCGTCTCGTGGTCCTCAAATATGGCGTAGTGATAGGGGATCTCGAAGCGGCCTTCCTGAAGGCCCGAGGTCATCTCATCGACCTCACCGTATGCTGCCTGCCTCTCTGCAAGGAACTCGGCCATGATCTCAGAGGTCTCGTCACGGGACTCCGCCAAACAGGCCGCCCTTGCCACAGAGGCTTCCATCGCATGCCTGACCAGGTGGGACAGAGCAACATCGGGGCCCGCACTGAACTTCGCCTCAATCTGGTTCGGATATATATCCTCGACTATGCGGTAGGCATGGCTATCGAGCTGAGTCAAGAAGGATTCGTGCTCCTTCGCCGTTTCGTCAGAGATCCGGCTGTAGCGGGAATTGATCCGCTCCGAATATTCGGTGAGAAGGCCGTTCTTTCTATTGACCTGCTCTTCGAGAAACGCTGACTTGCGTTCCGCCATCATGACGTTGGCCTCACGCGCCTTCATCTCGATAGCGACTTGCCCAGAGAAGTTGATCCTGAATTGCTCCACGAGACGTTCCTGCAAGTCCCTGAGTACACCCGGAAGTGAAGGAAGCACCTGCAGAGGTTTTGCGATCTCGACAAAATCCTTGTGCATCCAGTTTGAAATTCGCTGAGTTGTGCGATTGATCGAGTCAATCTCAGGCGAGTCTACGCGCATTCGGTCGGGTAATCTGTTGGTCATGATGTGTGCCTCAGAGGTGTTCTAGCTGAATTCTCCCCACCACAGCTTCTGCAAAGGGCTCTTGTGTGGGTTGAGACGTCCGGAGGGGCGCTTTCCTCGAGCGTGTGCGTAACTGATGGCATTCCCATCTTTAGCGTGCTTCTCAAGCCTCTGCTGTCCCCGAGTTTGCCTCCGACTTTCTTGAAGTGCTTCTCTTTGAACGCCAGTCTGCTGCTGCTGCCCGCGTAGTGTTGCTTCTGCGACCCGCGTCTGTCTCCCACTCTCTCGAAGTGCTTCCCTTTGAACACCCGTCTGCCTCTGCTCCTCTTGGAGAGTCGCTTTAGCGAGTTGGGTCTGTCTCTCACTTTCACGCAGGCTCCGCTGGCCATTCTCGAAAATGGCTCTCTGAACGGAGTCGCGTTCCTCGTCTTCCTTACGTTTCGAGCTTGAGAGATACTGCATCTCCTCGTCCAGCGATTCCATTTCCAGCTGTTTAACTTCGTTCATCCTGGCTACGACAGTTGCGGTTCGCTCTCGAATTTCCCGGTCCATCTTGGCACTGGACGTTCTGATGTTTGTCATTACAGCGGTCTGCTTTATCTCGTATGCGCGGAGAATGTCTTCCAATGCCCTAATCGCCATCAGTTCACCCGAAACATCGACGCGCAGCCTCTCCAGCTCTTCCCCAAGCACGTCGATCTGGGAGTGGTAATCGATCTGTGTTCTCTCAAGTTCCGTCTCCAGCGAGTTCCGGTGTTCTATTTCCTTGTTACGAATGCCCTGGTGCGCCCTGACCCTCTCCACCTTGTTTTCGTTCATCAGGTGATCGTATGCAGGCAGCAGGATCTCGTCCAACATTCTGTGCATGGGGATTGGGTAAGAGGTCTCGAACTCACAGGTGACACATCGCCACACATCCTCATCTGGATCAAACAGGCAGCGTGAGTTAGGGGAGAAAGTCACAGGGTCGCTATCCTGATTAGCCTGGACCGAGTAGTCTCTCGCAAGCAGCATCTGCCGCTTGGCGTCATTACACTGCGGACAGTAGAAGTTGAAGGCTGAGTATCCGACGAACGTACCCAAGTCCATGCACTCCGCTGCGACCTGCTCGCGCAGGGAGAACACCCTGGCATCGTGCATCACTTCTGTGACATGCCTCCATCTCACAGGCCATTGCTCAGCAAGTTCTTCGAGGTCCTTTCCACCCTGGGAGGCGACTATGTGCTCGAGGCTCTCAATCGCCTCCGGGAGTTCAGGGATGCCATTAAGGGGGGCCGGAGCCAGGGCATCGAGAAGATCGGGGTCAGTAACGGCAGCGAATTCAAGCAACAGGTCTGAGCGTGCCCTGAAGAACTCTGCCATCTCGTGAAAGTGGCCCATAATGTCCTTTTCGAGGCCACGCATGGGAACTGTCCCCATTGAATAGTAGGATTCTGCCACCGCTGGTACGTCAAACGCGTCTGTCTCCCCATCGAGAACCCATGGAATATGCTCCAAAGCGGCTTCCATCTCGCTGGCCCTCTGAAAGGGGGACGCCGCATCCGCCAACGCCGGGTACCTTATTGAACGACGTTCCATCAGACTTGGCGGGCCAGTGACAATCACACCCCTGTGAGTCTGATGGCCATGGAACTCCAGCCGTCCCCGTCCAACTGCCAGGACTCGATTCTTGCCAGGGATCGAGTCCTCCACGATCTCCGGCGGCCCTTCGACTTCACGGGTTACAGTTCCCTCCTCTTCGCGGAGACTTGAAACTTCCCAGATGTAAAGGGCACTTATGCGCTCTCGGATTGAGCGGCAGAGATTCCGCCAGGTCCAGCGCCCATAACAATCGATCCTACGCATGGACCTCTTCACACTCTTGTGACGCCTGGGACTGGCAAAGCAAGTACCCCTGCCCCGACAGATGAGGACGCATTTCAGCAGGTGAGTAAATTCGTAAGCACAAGCGGCGATCAGCCTCCACACCCATAGCAAGAAAAGCCTTATGCAGATCATCGCCTTCCGATAGAACAGCACCAAGTGGTCCCAAGGTCCGTCCGGCTGTACCTCTACGATCTCCACATGCGGCACTTTTTTCGTAATTGTCTGGGTTACCTTCTGGGGAGGTCCGGGTATGGTCTTCGTAACCGTCCGATTCGAGTAGTGCCTGGCGATCAGTTCGGCGATTACATAAGGGTCCGGTGCTGATGTCTTTTTCTTCGGGACGTTCATGACATTTCCTCAATTGACCCGGGATTTGATGCTCTCAAACCGACCACTGCTCGAAGTTGCCTCGTCGCGGGGCACCACTACCCCTGCCATGCCCCGACAGACAGGACAACTCCAATCTGTTTTACACCATCTCCAAACGTGGTACAGCGTACCCAGGACTACAAATTCTTGTGCCTCGGTCCGTTATACGCCCAGGACTGTTCGATGCAGGCGCTGACTCTACGATCCACGATAATCAGAACTGCATCGTCATGTCTGTGACACGGGTGTCACAAGTCAGCTTGCATTCGTGGCATACATCCGGCGCAGCCAGAGACCGGAGCGCCGGTTTCCTCGTTCTACATTCGTCCGGTCACATTGGCGCAACTCCATCTTGACCCAAACCTGGCGACCTGTGACGATGGGCCGGCGTTAGCGAATCGACCACAGAATCAAAGGACTTGCAGCTATGACTTCAGCATTCAACGAGATCGTTCCGGAGCAGCAGCCTGAGAAGCTCATTGGCGACCTAAACTTCACCGAGGGGCCGGTGTGGCACCCTGACGGCTACCTGCTGTTCAGTGACATTCCGGCGAACAGGATCGTCAAGTACACGCCCGATGGCAGCGTCGAGACGTACCTTCAGCCGAGCCGGAACACGAACGGGCTCACGTTCGACCACGACCTCAGACTGATGGCCTGCGAGCACACGGGCAGGCAGGTCTCGCGTCAGGCCGACGACGGGCAGATGGAGACCGTGGTGTCCCACTGGGACGGCAAGCGGCTCAACAGTCCGAACGACCTCGTCATCCACTCAAGTGGGAGCGTGTTCTTCACCGATCCGCCGTACGGGATCCAGCCTGAGGAGGCGGAGATCGGCTTCAACGGCGTCTACAGGGTCGACGGCGACGGGAGCATCACGCTGCTGGCGTCGGACTTCGGGCGTCCGAACGGGCTGGCGTTCTCGCCGGACGAGTCAGTGCTGTACGTCGACGACACCGAGCGGCGCAACGTGCGGGCGTTCGACGTGAACGAATACCTGTCGCTGTCCAACGACAGGGTGTTCATCGACATGGACACGCCTGAGCAGGGAAGCCCGGACGGCATGAAGGTGGACACGTCGGGCAACCTGTACGTGACGGGCGCAGGCGGCGTGTGGGTGATCAGCGCGGACGCGGAGCATCTGGGGACGATAGCGTTCCCTGAACTTCCGGCGAACGTCGGGTTCGGGGGAGACGACTACAAGACGCTGTTCGTGACTGCGAGGACGGGGCTTTATAGCGTGCGGGTTAATGTTGCGGGGATCGCGCCTGGGGGGTGATGCGCAGAATCACGCTGAGGGTAATTCGGGCTTTCACCCTCACCCCAGCCCTCTCCCTGAGGGAGAGGGGGCTAGTTGAGTGGTGAACATGCTTGCCTTCGCAGCTTCGCCTACGCTTGCAGGCTGATGGTGCTACTGGGTCTGGGCGAGGCGGAGTAGCTGGTCTACTATGTCCACGCCTACGCGCTCGCTCCAAGCGGCCAGAAGCTGGTTGGTGACCGGGCCGGGAGCGGACTCGTTTAGCTCGCGGTTGTCGATTCGGCCCACGGGCAGGATCGAGTAGGGCGTGCTGCAGAAGAACGCTTCGTCCGCGGTGTAGAGGTCGTAGGGTTGCAGGTCGTCCTCTATGGCGGGGATTCCCAGCGTGTCGGCGATCTCCATGACCGTCATCCTGGACACGCCCTGGAGCGTGGAGCTGTCTCGCGGGGTCTTCAGCGTGCCGTCGTTAACGATGAAGAAGTTCGCGCCGGTACCCTCACTGACCTTGCCGTCCATGTCGAGCATGACTGGCAGTGCGGTGGGATCGACATCCCTGGCCTCCATCTCAGCAAGCACGAAGTTCAGGCGGCTGTAGTGCTTCACCTTGGGGTCCAGCGCCTCGGCCGGGTAGGCACGCGTCTTGGGTATCACTGCGTGAGCGCCGCCGCTGTAGGCGTGAGCCCATCGAGGGGCGCCGAGCGGGTCTATCCAGATAGAGACGTTTGGATCGGTGTCGCCGCGCTGGCCGTTTCCGCCGGTGACGATCTGGGTGATCATGTAGTCGTCGTTCATCTCGCGGCGCAGGTCCTCGTTGTGAGCGACGACGTCGAGCGTGACGCGCTCCATCTCGTCTATGGACATGACGGGGTCTATTCTCACGTACTTCAGCGACCTGTAGAGCCTGTCCAGGTGGTCGCGCAGCTTGAAGACGGATCCGTTGAACGTCCTGGACGTGTCGAAGACTACGTCGCCGATGCGGAACCCGCGGTCAAGCATCGGGATCTGGGCCTTGTCCCGGTCTACATACTCGCCATTGAGCCAGATTTGGTACTCCATCTACTTCCTCCTTCTTCCTCCCTCTAAGTCTATCAGCGGTTCGGGAATTCACCCTCACCCTAGCCCTCTCCCTGATGGAGAGGGGACAGTCGCTCGGTTATGGACGGACGGCGCGCTTGGGGCGCTGGGCCAGCTTCTCTAGCATGGGCTGTGCGAGCTTGACGTACCTGCACGCGAGCATCCGCGTGTCGCGCGGGTCTATGAGGTCGACGACGTCTCCCTTGTAGGCGGCGCGGAACGGGGAGCGCAGCCTCAGCAGGCGGTCCTCGATCATGGCGCGGTGCGCCTCGGGATCGGGCGCGTTCTCGATCTCGCGCCTGTAGGCGGCTGCAACTCCGCCCTCGATCGGGATGCCTCCCCACTCGCCCGCCGGCCAGCCGAATCTGAGGTTCAGCCCGTTCGGGTGTCCGAGGCTGTGCGGGGCGTCGGCGGCTACGCCGTAGGCCTTGCGTACGTTGAACTCGATCTTGGGGACCTCGGCTTCGGCGCTCGCGATCAGGGCGCGGACGCCCCTGCGCATGGTCGCTTTGCGCTCGGCGTGGGAGCCAAGCATGAACCCGGGCATGTCCAGAAATATGACGACGGGCAAGTTGAAGGCGTCGCACAGATCGACGAAGTGGGCGTACTTCTCAGCGGCCCAGCCGTCCATCGCGCCGGCGAGGGACCTGGGGTCGCTGCCTATGACGCCGACGCTGTAGCCATCCAGCCGCGCGAAGCCTGTGATCACTGCCCCACCCCAGTGGCGGCGCATCTCGAAGAACTCGCCGTTGTCGACGACCAGCTTGATGAGCTTGCGCGGGTCGTAGGCGCGCTTGCGGTTGGCCGGGATGATGTTGAGTAGCTCTTCAGGCCTGCGGTCGGGCGGGTCGCCAGTCTCGACTCGTGGAGCGACATCGTTGGTGGTGTTTGGCAGGTACGAGATAAACGCCTTGATCTGCTCGAAGGCGTCCTCTTCAGACTCGGCCTCGTTGTCAACCTGGCCGCTCTCGTGGACGTGCATCTGGTGTCCGCCGAGCTCCTCCTTGTCGAGCATCTCGCCGATGGCGCGGCGTACGACGGGAGGGCCTGACGGGAAGATCTGGGACTGACCCTTGACCATGACGGTGAAGTGCGACAGCAGAGCGAACGCGGCGGGCGCGCCCGCGACCGACCCCATGATGCCTGCGGCGACGGGAACGCGGCGCAGAAGCTCTACGTTGCGCCACCAGAGGTCGCCTCCGGGCAGGCCCATGTGTCCGGCGGCCTCGTCTGACTTCGAGCTGTGCCCGACTCCCTCGACGAGCTGTATGTACGGGATGCCGTACTGGATCGCGAGGGGCTGCGTGAAATTCCGCGCGCCCTTGCGGACGTTGTGCGGGCTGCCGCCGGAGATGGTGAAGTCGTCGCCGCCAATGGCGACAGGCCTGCCGTCCACCTCCGCGAGTCCCATGACGTACGCGCCGGGGGTGAACTCGGTGATATTGCCATCCTCGTCGAACTCGGCGGCTCCGACCATGGGACCTGCCTCGAGGAAGCTGCCGGGGTCGGCCATCTTCTCGATCCGCTCACGGACCGTGTAGCGTCCGCCGTCGTGCTGGCGCTTGACTCGCTCAGGACCGCCAAGCTCCTTGGCGAGTTTTCGGACGTACTTGATGTCGTCGATGGCCTTCTCCCAGCCATCTCCGGGCTTCCAGCTCTTGCGGTTCAGGTCTACTGGCATTTTTCTTTCTTCCTATGGGGGAGAGGGGACTTCTGCGCAGATTAGTGTTACTCGACCTCGACGCGCTTGATTACGGCTTCGTCGAGCTCGATGCCGAGGCCGGGACCTGTCGGCGGGGTGATGAAGCCGTTCTCGAATACGAGCGGCTCCTTGAAGATTACCTGGTGGAGCGGCCCCTGGTTCGCCTCCTGGATCAGGAAGTTGGGCGAGCAGGTGTCGACCTGGATCGCGGCCGCGGCGGCCACGGGTCCGCAGGCCATGTGGGGCGCGATCATCGCGTAGTGCGCCTCGGCGATGCTGGCTATCTTCTTCGCCTCCATGATGCCGCCGCACTGTCCGACGTCGAGCTGGATGATCTGGGCGGCCTGCTTCTCAAGGAGGTTGGAGAACTCGTACTTAGTGATCAGCCGCTCGCCTGTGGCTATCGGGATGCTGGTGTGCGCGGCGACGCGGGCCATCTCCTCGACGTTCTCAGGGGGAACAGGCTCCTCGAACCAGAACGGGTGGTACGGCTCGAGGAAGTCGGCCACCCTGATCGCGCTGTACGTCGTGAGCTGGCCGTGCGTGCCGATGCCCACCTCGAAGTTGTTTCCTACGGCCTTGCGTATGCTCTCGAATATCCTGGCCGCGTTCTCGATCTCCCACAGGGGGATGTCGCGTGGAAGCGGGAATAGCGGCTGGAAGGGGTCGAGTTTGCAGGCGGTGTTGCCCTCTTCGAGTAGCTGCTGGGCGATCTCGCCGGCCCTTTCGGGATTCTCGCGGAAGCCGCCCTCGGGCATGTAGGCGTAGGCCCGGAGCTTCTCGTGGTACTGTCCGCCGAGAAGGTTGTAGATGGGCTGGTTGGCCGCCTTGCCGACGATGTCCCACAGCGCCATCTCGATCGCACTGAGAACGGGGGTAAGCTGGAGGCTGGGGTGTCGGAAGTCGTGGCGGGCGCTGTACATGCGGTCCCAGATCAGCTCGATGTTGAACGGGTTCTCGCCGACCACGTACATGCTGGCCATTTCGTTGATGAGGCTGATCTGCGACTTGAGGTCGCTGAGCCTGTCGGAGTAGGTGTTGCCGGTGATCCTCTCGCCGAGTCCGGTGATGCCCTCGTCGGTCTCGACCTCCAGGAGCAGCAGGTACCTGCCTCCCCGGTACGGCGGCAGGTTCTCGATCACCATCGTTTTGACGTCTGTGATTTTCAATTTACCGTCCTGTCTAACTTGGATTGCAGTCTGAGGTGCATTCTACACAGAACGGGGGGAGGGTGTTACGAGCGGACGACAGTTACCGACCCTTTGGGAAATGTCGGCTCGACCCAGCGCGGACGCAGTGGGCGAGGAATCAAGCCATGTGAAGATTGCTCGGGATACAGACTAGCTGGTTGTCTGTCCGGTGGTTGAGGTTGCCAAACTAGATGACCAGTGGAGGCAATAGTAGACAGCTAGGCACGCGGAATAAACCGGGGCTGGAGTCAAGGCTCCTCTGGCAGTCTAAGGCGAGTGGCGTTTTCCGCCAAGAGGGATCGGTACGACATCGGGAATCCAGAATTGCCACCGGGTGACTCGATCTGCGCATGGGCGGCACCCCAGGGCTTCCATTCCTCGCCAACTTCATTAGGCCGCCAATAGACCCGCGGATCGAACTGGTCTGATATGCCTTGTCCCCGCTCAATGCAGGTCCTTACTTGTAGGTGGGCTTCGCCAGCTCCTGTAAGGCGCTCGATGCATAGGGCACGTAACGAAAACCCAAGTTGTTCTACCTTCCCTGGGTGGAACACCGAGAGCTTCCGATTGCTGGCCCTGAATGCATGAGGAGTGGGTCGTTGTAGCTCGTCGTCCCATTCACCCGGAGGAATGAATCTACAGATCCACTCTTCGTCAGATACCTGCGACGGCTGCAAGAATTACCTCCGGGGTCAGGTCAACAACTGTGTCAGCCGAAATGTCATTTGCATAACGACGTTCACGGGTTACAGCAGCACCAACATCCCCATTTCTCTCGACCTCGACGTACAACCGCACGTCATCGGGAAAGACCGCGGCAATGGACAACATGCCGTCGCTGGACACAGTGGCAGATACAGTATCCGATTGATCGCACAACCAATCAACTAATCCACTCACACTGGACATTGTGGAATCAGATACAGGGTCCTGACCTGGATAGTCAGTGCCAAATCGCGAAAGACGCTCCCGCAACTTTGGGCCTATTCTGTTTGCGATCTCCTCGACCTGACCTCGGACCAATGATGACACCTCGGCTGCAATCTGCTCTTCAAGCGACTCGGAGGCAGTTGTTCTTACAATCTGCTTCTCGATCAATGATTCCTATTTTGGACAAAACCCGCCTCTCGCTAGACAAGCATTCGAGCAGGTTCTTCGTGGTGCCTGTCAGTGCATTTTACCAGACGACAGCAAAATGAAAGTTCTGATGCTGAAATGGTCACGTCCTCATGAGACAGCGGAATGACCACCGCTCTCGCAGGGGGGATTGTCGTGGGGTTACAATGGCTTTGGACTACGATTAGGCGGCCCGCACCCGCCCCTGACTATAGGAGATGCAACTTGAAACTCGGACTGTTCCTCATGCCGCTGCACTACCCGGACAGGCCTCACGCGGACACGTACCAGGAGGACCTGGAGCTGGTGGAGTACGCGGACGGCCTCGGATTCTCGGAGACGTGGGTCGGGGAACACTTCCTGCTGCCGTGGGAGAACATGCCGTCGCCGGAGCTGTTCATCGCGAGGGCGCTTGGAGTGACCAAACACATGTCGTTCGGCACCGGCGTCTCGCTCGCGCACTTCCACAATCCGGCGCACCTCGCGCACCGCATCTCGCAGCTCGACCACATGGCGAGGGGTCGTATATACCTCGGGGTCGGCGCGGGAGGCTCGACGGTCGATTCGGAGCTCTTCGACATCGACGAGGATAAGGGCACTCACCGCGAGCGGATGGCGGAGTGCATCGACCTCGTGCTGAAGATATGGGAAGGCGAGCCGTTCGAGCACGACGGGCAGTTCTACACCGTGAAACTGCGGGAGGCCCAGCCGGAGAACCGCATCGGCTTCCACATGAAGCCGTACCAGGAGCCGCATCCCCAGATCGCAGTCGCGGGCAGCAGCCCGTACTCGAGCACGCTGGAGATGGTGGGCGAGAAGGGCTGGATCCCGCTCAGCAGCTCGTTCATGCACGAGACGTACCTGCCCAGTCACCGCACGGTGTTCGAGCGCGGCGCGAAGCGCGGCGGCAAGCCCGTGCCGACGGAAGAGTGGCGGATCTCCCGCGAGTTGTTCGTGGCGGACGACGGGCAAAAGGCGAGGGACGAGGCGCTGAACGGGCCGATCGGCAACTTCTTCGACGACTACTGGATTCCGCTGTTCGGAGGCGGAGGTCCGGGGCTGGAGAGGCTGAAGCTCGATCCCGAAATGCCAGACACTGAGCTGACCCGGGAGTATATGCTCGAGAACTTCTGGATCGTCGGCGATCCCGAGGAGTGCGCTCACCGTATCAAGACCATGTACGACGACGTTGGCGGCTTCGGCACACTGCTGCTCCAGTGCCACGACTGGGTCGAAGACAGGCCCAAGTGGTACCGGTGTCTCGAACTGATGGCCAAAGAGGTGCTGCCGAAGGTCAACAAGGCCATCGCGGCGTGACTGTGCTGGTTTAGCGGTCAGTGGTTTACCCTCACCCGGAGGGAGCTGACAAGGGTAGTTATTCGAGGTTTTCACCCTCACCCCAACCCTCTCTCCCTTAGGGAGCTGAAAGGGGTAGTTATTCGAGGTTTTCACCCTCACCCCAACCCTCTCCCTGAGGGAGAGGGGGTCTGTCGCTACCACTCATACTTGTCTGTACACTCTTACCTACCCCTGTCAGCCCTTAGGGAGAGGGGGCCGTTGATCGGTATTTGCACCTGTCTGCACACTTTTGCCTACCCCTGTAGGGGAGATTGATTGCCATTCAAGCCTAGTATCAGGAGGATGGGGCCAGCGCTCGCGCTGGTGGGCCTGGCGGGCTTGGTCTTCGCGGCAGTCGCTCTGGACTATTCATCGCCGGAGCGGAGTCCGAGTGTGGAAGACGATGGGGCGGCCGATCTCCGAGGGTATGCCAAGAGGCTTTCGCAGTCGGGGGACCCGTATTTCGGCACCCGACAGCTCGACTACCTGACTGGTCAACTGGAGAGTCCCACGTATGACACGGACACCTGGCGCCTGACGATACTCAGGCAGCTTGCGTTTCACCGGCTCAGGCTCGGAGAGGTTGACGAGTCGATCACCCTGCTCACGGAGGCCGTAGGGCTCGCTGAGCGTTCAATGCCGGACAGCCGGGACCACATCGTCGCCCTTGAGGAGCTCGCGGTCGCGTACATGAAGCGCGGCGAGATCCAGAACTGCGTCAGCCCGGAAGGCAGGCTCGTGTGCGCCCTGCCACTGGACCCGGCGTACGCGCATGAGGACACCGACAGCGTCTCACGGGCAATAGAGATACTCGAAGGCCTGCTCGCACGGGAACCGGACGACGTGCGGCGTCGATGGCTGCTCAACATCGCGCACATGGCCCGGGGGACGTATCCTGACGGGGTAAGCGAGGAGTTCCGAGTCCCACCCTCGGCATTCGCGCCGACGGCGAGCACCCTCACCCCAGCCCTCTCACGCCAAGGCGCATCTGCGACCCGCCAAGGGAGAGGGGGAAGTGAGCGGTTCAGGGAAGTTGCGGCGGACATCGGAATCTACTCGGTCGACCTTGCCGGTGGAGCTATTGTCGAAGACTTCGACAACGACGGGCTGCTGGACATCGTGACCTCGAGCTGGGACCCGACGCAGAGCCTCAGGTTCTACCTCAACGACGGCAGGGGGCGGTTCATCGAGCGCACGAACGCGGCGGGGCTGTCGGAGCAGACAGGCGGGCTGAACATCGTCCAGGCCGACTACGACAACGACGGCTGGATGGACATACTGGTCATGCGCGGCGGCTGGCTGATGTCGAATGGACAGATGCGGACGTCGCTGCTCCACAACGAAGGCGACGGCACATTCAGAGACGTAACGCACGAGTCGGGGCTGGCTAGTCCCGCGCGTCCCAGCCAGAGCGCGTCGTGGGCCGACTACGACAACGACGGCGACCTCGACCTGCTCTCGTGCAACGAGTCGATGCCCGAGACCTCTGAGGACGGCGCGGCGGTCATCTTCCCCAGCCAGCTCTTCGAGAACGACGGCAGCGGCAGCTTCACCGACGTTGCCCTCAGGGCCGGGGTTGCCAACATGCGCTACTGCAAGGGGAGCGCTTGGGGCGACTATGACAACGACGGCGACCAGGACCTGTACCTGTCGAACTACGCTGACGAGAACCGGCTGTACCGGAACGACGGGGACGGTACGTTCACCGACGTCGCGCCTGACCTCGGCGTGACTGAGCCCATCGAGAGCTTCCCGACGTGGTTCTGGGACTACGACAACGACGGCTGGCTCGACCTGTTCGTCGCGGGATACGCGAGGGACATCGACTCGGTGGCGGCGGACTACATGGGCCTGCCCAGCGACGGGGCGATACCCCGCCTGTACCGGAATACGGGCGGCAACGGCTTCGAGGACGTGACAGAGCAAGTGGGCCTGGACGATGTCAACCAGGGCATGGGGGCCAACTTCGGGGACTTCGACAACGACGGTTATCCCGACATATACCTCGGCACCGGCTTCCCGGCGTTCAACGCGCTCGCGCCGAACGTGGCTTACCGGAACGATGGGGGTCTCTCTTTCTCAAACGTGACCTTCTCGGCTGGACTCGGGCACATACAGAAGGGGCACGGAATCGCGTTCGGGGACCTCGACAGGGACGGCGATCAGGACATCTTCATGCAGGTCGGTGGTTTCTACCCGAGCGACGGGTTCGTGAACTCGCTGTACGTGAATCCCGGGTCGGACAATCGCTGGACCTCGATACGGCTAATCGGAACGCAGTCGAACCGGGCGGCGATTGGCGCGCGTATTAGGGTCAACGTGACGACGAACGGGGGGACACGAGCCTTCCACGCGGTCGTCAGCAGTGGCGGGAGCTTTGGGGCATCGAGCCTGGAGCAGGAGATAGGGTTGGGACAGGCGGAGTCTATCGAGTCTATTGAAGTGTGGTGGCCCGCGTCTGGGACGAGGCGGACGTTCGTGGACGTGCCGCTTGATGCGGCTATCGAGATCGTCGAAGGGGACGACAGGTTCAGGGTGGTGGAGCGTCGGGGGTTCAAGATCGCACCTTGAGCGGACGAATACCGAATTGTGCGCGCGTACTTCTCACCCTCACCCCAGCCCTCTCCCCCGTATCAAGTACGGGGCAGGCTCTGAGGGAGAGGGGGTCAGTAGATTGACTCTCAACCCTGAAAGTTACATTAGACTTCACCAATCAGGTGCCCACGGTGGCTGAGCCGGGTCAGATCCCGCAGAGAGCGTGGATGTGCCGGGTGTGCTCGCGCCCGAACGTCGAGGACGCTACGCGGTGCTCCAACTGCTGGGCGAACCGGCCAGAGGATGCCGAGTTGATGGACATGCCGGACGCCGACGCGCTGGCAGCGCGGGTGCGGAGGTCGAGGGCATGGCAGCGGGCGCTGTGGCGGGCCGGGGGAGTCGCAGTCGTGGCACTCGCTGCCGCCTGGTTCATACTGCCGCACCTGGGTGTTGCGCTCTTCCAGTCCGAGCCGTCGATGGACATAAGCTCCTCTCCCAGTGGCAGCGACTGGCCGATGTACCAGCGTGACCCCGTACACAGCGGTGCAGCATCTGACGTCGGCAAGACGCCTAAGGGTGTGCTCAAGTGGCGCTACGATGCCGACGGGCCGATATACGCGTCTCCAGCCGTGGTCGGTGGGAGGGTATACCTGGCGACCGGCACGGGATCGATCGTCGCACTGGACGCGGAGACGGGCGACGAGGTCTGGAAACACAACGTGGGAGGGCCGCTGAACTCCTCGCCGGCGATTGCGGGAGGCCCCGTATCGGGTACGGGGCAGGCTTTGCTGTTCATCGGAAGGTCGGATGGAGTCGTCGAAGCCCGCGAGCTGGAATCTGGAGAACCACTCTGGGAGTTCAGGACCAGCGACAGGGTGAACTCGTCCCCGACCGTGGACCGCGGCGTCGTGTACATCGGATCGGGCGACGGCAAGTTGTATGCACTCGACGCGGGTACCGGGAAGGAGCGGTGGACGTACAGTACGCGGGGATGGATCAGCGGGTCGCCGGCAGTGTCAGGGGACTGGGTGGTCATCACATCGTTCGACGGGCTGCTGCACGTGGTCAACAGGAAGACCGGCAAGAAGCGGCTGGACTTCTACCTGTCCGAGACACCGCGAGGGTCGGCGGCGTTCGGCGCACGAAACGTGCTTGTCGCAGACGGACTTGGACGGCTCAAGGCGGTGGACTGGCGAGAGCGAACGCTGCCGCTGGAGTGGCTGTGGGTGAGAATCCAGACGCAGCTCTTCTACTGGGGCATGTCGGACTCGCTTCCGAAGCAGAAGGGCTTCATCTGGGGCGTGACGACGGGGGACGCCTTCATGGGTACGCCGGTGATCTCAGGCGGTCGCGTGTACGCGGCGAACTTCGACGGCGAGGTGGTCGCGGCAGACGAGTGCACGGGGGAGGAGGTGTGGCGCGTGAACCTCGGCGCTCCGGTGACGGGATCGATGTCGGCGGTAGGAGGTGTCGCGCTGGTCGGAGACACGGACGGTATCCTGCACTCACTCGACGCCGAGACTGGAGAGATCCGGTGGCAGTTCAAGACCGGCGGTCAGATCAGCGCGACGCCGGTAGTAGTGGACGGGGTGGTGTACGTGGGCTCGTGGGACGGGACGCTGTACGCGGTTGAGTAGCGCCGTCAATCAGACGCGTCGTCGGGCCTTATGGAACATATCGCAGTGCGGGAACGTCTTGAACACTTAGACGCCCAGTCTGGAGCGTCCTGAAGGTAAGCCGCTGGGAGTAGAGATGAAGAGCAGACCAGTGTCAGTGGCAGCGGTACTCGTACTCGCGATTGCGGTGGGACTGTTTATAGTCGCCTGCGACGATTCGCAATCTACGCCTGATTCAATCGTGATGCCAGACAGAGCTGAGCCGTCGGCTACCGATACAGAGGTGGACAAGTTGGTGCGCGGTAACAGTGCATTTGCGTTCGACCTCTACCGGACGTTGAGCTCCGAGGAAAGGAACTTGTTCTACTCGCCGTATAGCATCTCGATTGCACTGGGGATGACGTACGCGGGAGCTAGAGGTGAGACCGAGAGTCAGATGGCGGATACTCTGCACTTCACTCTTCCCCAAGGCACTCTCCACCCAGCGTTCAACACTCTTTACCAGAACCTCGACTCTCGAAGTGGAGGAAAGGGCAGTAACGACCCCTCAGCATTCCGGTTGAACGTCGCTAATGCGCTCTGGGGACAACAGGACTATCAGTTCCTGGACGAGTTCACCACTGTCGTCGGTGAGAACTACGGTGCTGCAGTGAGACCGACAGACTTCGTGGGGCAGCCCGAGGAGTCACGACTCAGGATCAACGATTGGGTTGCCAACGAAACCGAGGACAGAATTACAGACCTGATTCCTGTGGGCAAGTTTGAGGATCTGACTCCCGCTCTGGTGCTCACAAACGCCATCTACTTCAATGGCGCTTGGTTGGATAAATTCAAGCCTACGCGGACTCCCACCGACTTCCACAAACTGGACGGTAATTCGGTCGCTGTACCAATGATGAACCGGACTGGCGAGAGCAGATACGCCAGTGACGATGGATACCAGGCGATCGATCTATCCTACATATTCAGCAGTGCGTCCATGACCATTCTGCTTCCGGACTCCGGAACATTCCAGGCGTTCGAGCAGTCGCTGGACGACGAGTACGTGGCGCGGATAATCGAGAACCTCGATGCCAGGGAGGTCGTGCTGACAATGCCGAAGTTTGAGTTCACTTCAGATTTCGATCTTGTCGACACGCTCATAACTATGGGTATGTCCCACGCCTTTGACTATAGAGCGGCAGACTTCTCCGGTATGGACGGTAAGTCGTGCATGGCGGGCGATGACGGGTGCCTGTTTCTATCGGACGTAATTCACAAGGCGTTCGTGATGGTGGATGAAGAGGGAACTGAGGCTGCCGCAGCTACCGCATCAATTGCCATACCGGTCAGTGGACCACCCGGCCCTCCGGTTGAGGTCGTAGTGGATAGGCCCTTCATCTTCCTGATCCGGGACAACCGCACGGACACCGTCTTATTCGTAGGACGCATGCTGGATCCCAGCGCGTAGAGTACCTGATGGCTCATGTCAGTGCGATACTGGTTGTGGCGGGCGACGTCGTATACGTATGGTCATGGGACGGGACTATGTATGCGATTGAGTAGAGACGAGGCGATTCTCCGCACCCCAGGGCGTCACGGAACAAGCTGCCGTCCGGGAACGTCTTGAACACTTAGACGCCCAGCCTGGAGCGTCCTGAACGTACTTCGCCCACAGCGCCGGGAGTAGAGGCAATGAACAGATTAGTGGCAGCAGTACTCGTGCTCGCCATCACGGTCGGACTTTTTCTAGTCGCCTGCGACGATTCGCCATCTACGCCTGATTCAATCGTGATGCCGGACAGGGCCAAGCCGTCGGCCGCCGAGTCTGAGATCGACGATCTGGTGCGCGGAAACAGCGCATTCGCGTTCGACCTCTACCGGACGTTGAGCTCCGAGGAAGGGAACTTGTTCTACTCGCCCTACAGCATCTCGATTGCCCTGGGGATGACGTACGCGGGAGCTAGAGGTGAGACCGAGAGTCAGATGGCGGACACGCTCCACTTCGACCTTCCCCAGGACACTCTCCACCCAGCGTTCAACGCGCTGTACCAAGATCTCGACTCTCGCAATGATGACGACCAGTCCGCATTCCAACTGAGCATCGCTAATGCGCTTTGGGGACGGCAGGATTACGAGTTCCTGGATGAGTTCACCACTGTCGTCGGTGAGAACTACGGTGCTGCAGTGAGACCGACAGACTTCGTGGCGCAGCCAGAGGAGTCGCGAGTCAGGATCAACGATTGGGTTGCCAACGAGACCGAGGACAGAGTCAAAGACCTGATTCCTGAGGGGAAGTTTGAGGACGTGCCGCCCGTGCTGGTGCTCACAAACGCCATCTACTTCAACGCGGCCTGGGTAAGTAAGTTCAATGAGATGTCGACACTCACCAATTTTCACAGGCTTGATGGGGAGACGGCCGCCGTACCGATGATGAAGCGGGCAGACAAGACGAGCTACGCCAGTGGGGACGGATACCAGGCGGTCGACCTGCAGTACAAGTTCGGCAATATATCCATGACGATTCTGATCCCGGACTCCGGATCATTCCAGGCGTTTGAGAAGTCCCTGGACGACAAGCTGGTGGCACGAATCATTGACGACCTCGAGACAAGGCAAGTCGTGCTGACTATGCCGAAGTTTGAGTTCGAGTCGACGCTTGACCTCGCCGACACGCTCAAGAGCATGGGAATGACCAACGCATTCGAAAAGAGAAGGGCAGACTTCTCCGGTATGGATGGCAAATCATGTATGGCAGGAGATGTCCCATGTCTGCTTCTCTCGGACGTCATTCACAAGTCGTTCGTGGTGGTGGATGAAGAGGGAACCGAAGCTGCCGCAGCTACCGCGGTAGTGGTCATATTGGAGAGTGGAGCGCTTGGGCCTCCGGTTGAGCTAGTCATCGACCGGCCGTTTATCTTCCTGATTCGAGATAACGGAACAGGCACAATCCTGTTCGTGGGTCGTGTGCTGGACCCCAGTGCGTAGGGAGCCAGACGGCTCATCGCAAGCCGCAGCGGCTACATCCGGTGGGCGAGCTTGGGGTCGAGGATGTCGCGGAGGCCGTCGCCGGCGAGGTTGATGGAGGTCACGGTGATCGCGAGCACGAGTCCTGGGAAGAAGATCACCCACATGGCCTTGTGGATGAAGCCGCGTCCCTCCGCCATGATGTTGCCCCAGCTTGGGTTGTCGATGGCGGGGATTCCGGCCCCCAGGAAGCTAAGGTAGGCCTCGGTCAGCATAGCGCTGGCGGCGACGTAGGTGCCCATGACGATGATCGGCGCCATCAGGTTGGGGATGACGTGTCGCACGAGGATCCGGCCGTTGCTCGCGCCGATGGAGCGCGCGGCGTCTACAAACGGCTGCTCTCGCAGGCTAAGGACCGACGCGCGGGCGATGCGCGTCATGCGGGGCGTGTCGACTATCACGATGGCGATGATGACGTTCTGCAGGCTCGCGCCCAGCATGACCATCAACGCGATAGCGAGCAGGACGGTGGGGATAGCCATCAGTCCGTCCATAACGCGCATAAGGACGGCATCCACCTTGCGGAAGTAGCCGGAAAGAGAGCCGAAGGTGGCGCCGAAGAGCATTGTCAGCACGGCGACGGCGGCGGCTACGAGGAGCGAGATACGGCCCCCGCTCATGGTACGGCTGAACACGTCGCGTCCGAATGCGTCGGTGCCGAACCAGTAGCTGGCGGACGGTGCGTCGAGCCGGGCGTCCATGTTGATCTTGGTCGGCTCGTTGGCTATGAAGAACGGGGCAATGACACTGATTAGCACCAGGATGGCGAGGAGCCCGAGCCCAACCGTCATTGTCGGCTCACGCACGGCTGTGCTGAGGGATGAACGCCATGCTCGCGCAGCGAGCGAGGTCCCCTGTTCAGCCAGTGCCTGTCTGGTCGCCTGTGCCATTAGTACCTGATCCTAGGGTCAAGGAAAGCGTAGAGGATATCTACAGCAAGGTTGATGAAGACGTAGAAGCTGCCGATGAGAATTATCATCGCCTGGATTATAGGGTAGTCACGCGTAGCAATCGCCTCGACGGCCAGCCGGCCGAGACCTGGGATGGCGAACACGCTCTCTGTCACGACCGCTCCGGAGAGAAGTCCAGCTAGGCTGAGGCCTACAACTGTGAGGATCGGCAGCGACGCGTTCCTGAGGGCGTGCCGGACCAGTACGGTCCCTTCCGTCATGCCCTTAGCTCTGGCAGTCCGGACGTAGTCCTCTTTCAAGACTTCCAGTACGCTCGCCCTGGTCATCCTGGCGATGAGAGCGATCACTACCAGCCCCAGGCTCAGGGCGGGAAGCAGGAGATGGCGCACGTACTCCCAGAGGTCGTCGGTGATCTTGACGTAACCGGCTACAGGCAGCAGCGGATTGTCCATTCCGAACGCCCAGAGTCCGAACACCCAGATCATGATGAACCCAAGCCAGAAGATCGGGACGGAGAAGCCGACGGCCGCGAAAACCATGATGCCGCGGTCGACTAACGAGTTCGCTTTCCAGGCCGCGAGTACACCCATGGGGATCGCAATCAGGACAGCGATGAGCTCGGTGGCGACGGTGAGGGAGATCGACGGTCCCACGCGGCCCCTGATCAGCTCAAAGACGGGTCGGCCCGACCTTATGGACGTGCCAAAGTCGCCCTGCATGATTCGTCCGGCCCACTTGCCAAGCTGGACGTAGACGGGCTCGTCGAGTCCAAGGCGCTCGCGGATCTCAAGGTACTCTTCGTGAGTTGCCTCGTTGCCCGCAATCACGGCGGCGGGGTCGCCAGGAGTGAGGCGCAGCAGGAAGAACGTGAACAGGCCGACGACCACCAGAACGGGGATCGTGGCCAGCAGTCTGCGGACGATATAGGCGAACAAATTCTTGCCTTCACGCAGATGGGCTAAAGTGTTCGTCCTCAGCTTCCGTTTAGCATCCGAGATTGCCAGAGTACGAAGACTTCAAGTCCGGGATTGGGCTCCCCCGCTCGGCGTGTCCAAGTGGGGGAGCTAGTCCAATTCTATCCCATGTTGGTGGGCGGGGAATTCACCCTCACCCCAACCCTCTCCCCAGGGAGAGGGGGATTGTTGATAGGTTCTCTCTACTCGCCTTAGCGAGGATCGTCAGCCCTGCGGGACTCGTCGCCCCACCATACGTTCAGGAAGAGCGGGGAGCCTACCGGTGCGCCGCGAATGTCGACGTCGTTGAGGTCCCTGTCGTAGATGCGAAGCTGGAAGAACTGGCCGAAGGTGACCCTCCTGGGATCTTCCCAAGCGGCGTCGGCCATCTTGCGGGTGACCGCGAACTGCTCATCGAGGCTCGGCGCGGCGGCGAACTCGGCCCTGAGCTGGGTCATCAGCTGGCCAGTAGCGGAGTCCTCGGTGTAGTTGGTCTCGCCGACCCTGTAGTGAGTGGCGACCAGCGGATGGTAGAGGTTGCTGCTGTTCCAGTTGGTGAAGATGTGCCAGCCATCCGGATTGCGGAAGGTGGCAATCTGCCCGGCCCAGTCGGTCGACTTAACCTGAGCGTTGATCCCAACTGCCGATAGCTGCTCCTTGAGGACCGGGGCTATCGGGTGGATCGTCGGGAAGTCGGTCGGGTCGAGGATGATAATCGGCTCGCCCGCGTAGCCAGACTCTTCGAGAAGCTGCTTGGCGCGCTCAGGGTCGTTCTGGTTATACAGGTCCTCGTTGACCGTGTGCTCGGCCCACGGGGTGCCGCACATCTGGAGGGACGGGCAAAGCTGCCACAGGCGAGGGTCGCCATAGCCCTTCATGATGTCCTCGGCGTTGACCGCTGCCTGCATGGCCTGGCGCAGCTTCTGGCCGCTTTCGGTGAAGCCCAGCAGCGGATCGCGCGTGTTGAAGCCGATGTCAGGCTGTGCGCCGGGGATGCCGATGTGGATGGAGACCTGGTCGGAGTTCTCGAGGGCCTCTTCGTAGAAGTCGGAAGAGACGACGTCGAGGAAGTCCACGGTGCCCGTCAGAACGGCGGCCACGCGTGTCTCCTGGTCGGGAATCTCCTTCATGTGGAGGCGGTCGAAGTAGGCGAGCTTCGCGCCTGCGCGGTAGCTCGGCTCCTCGCGCCTGGGCACGTAATCTTCGTACCTGTCGAGGATGATCTCGTTGCCCGGGTCCCAACTGATGAACTCGTATGGGCCGGAGGCGACGAAGTCCTGGATGAGCTCACCCGGCGGGTACTTCTCGGCGGTCTCCTTGGGCATGATGTTGGGCTGTGTGCCGCCAACGTAGCCGAGGGCCGTCATGAGAAGCGCTGAGGACTCGCTCAGCATGATCTTGAAGGTCTTATCGTCGACGACCTCCGTACCAGTCCAGATCTCGTTGAGGATCGGGCTGAAGGACTTGTCCTGCTGCCTGAACCGCTCGATGGAGGCGAGCACGTCCTCAGGAAGGACCTGGGTGCCGTCGTGCCACATGAGGTTGTCGCGGAGGGTGAAGGTGTATGTGCTTCCGTCCACCTCCCAGTTGTCGGCCATGTCAGGGTTGATGAAGCCCTGGGAGTCCCACTGTGCCAGGGATTCCCAGAAGTGCCAGGACACGCCTCGGCCGATGGCCGAACCGGAGGTCATGGAGTCGAGGTTGCCCACGCTTCCCTGAGGGACCCAGACCAGCGTGCCGCCGAACCTGTCCTCGGAGAAGATGTTCGTGTCGGCGTCGGATGCCATCATCGGGCGAGAGGTGGTCCTCTGCGCCGCCATGATCGGCTCAGCAGCCTCTGGGGCACCCGGAGGCGGTACCGCGGTTGCAGCGGGAGCCGCTGCCGCCGGCTGCATGGGGGCCGTGGCCTGTGAGGTCTGTCCGGCCATGGCAGGGGCAGCCGGAGCTGCAGGCGCGGGGGCCTGTGGTGCCGCCGGTGCGCCAGGCTCTTCGGCCGAGCACGCCATCGCCAGAAGGCCCAGAGCCATGGTCAAGACCACGACGGGGATTACAAATTTCAGTCGTCTCATTCACTCCTCCCAGAGCGTTGTGTGATCAAACGCAACGAGTGTTGCGGATGTTAAGGAGAGTTTAACCAGTGTCCAATGCTGTGGTCAAAAGAGATCCCCAGCCTAACCCGAGGTCTTTTCACTTTCGAGTGCCGTCAGGGCAGTCCGTTCGTGGTGAGCCATTCGTCCTGATAACGAGAGCCTAGTCGAACCATGAACGCGCGGCCCTTCGACAAGCTCAGGGTGAACGGTTAGCCTTCGCCCCTACGCGGGGGATGCGAGGGTCAGGACGCGCCTGGGGTTTTCGACCATGATCTGGTGCTGGGCCTCTTCGCTCACGCCGAGGGAGGCTAGATAGGGCAGGAAGGTCTCCTGGATGTAGGTGTAGCCTGAGCCGCCGTACATCCTGAGGTGGGACTTCCAGCAGACGTCCTGCGACAGGAGGATGCGGTCGCCGTATCCAGCGTCGATCATCTGCGGGATGGCGACTGCCACGTTGTGATCCCGCGCGGGCTCCTCGGAGGTGCGCACGACGCCGAGCGTGTCGAACTGAATGTAGACGCCCCGGGAGAGCAGCTCCAGCATGAATGGCAGGTCGTCGGCCATGGAGCAGGAATGCCCAAGGATGACTCGGGTGAGGTCTGCCCCCTCCTCCTCGACGATGTCGAGAACGTCCTGCTTCTCTGACTTGAGAGGCGGTGAGTGGAACGAGATGGCCGCGCCTGTCACCAGGCTCGCCCTTGCCGCCGCTCGAATGCTGCGGGTCTCGTTGTCAGTGATGGGGTCGCCGTTAACACCGATCTCTCCGATGATGCCGGAGCGGATGCCAGTGTCGCCGACGCCTACGGTCACGTCGTGGACGATCTCGTCGGTCAGGGTGTCGACGCTGCGGGAGTCCATGTCGTCGGGGTGAAAGACCTTCTGGTACCAGCCGGAGCCCATGACGACGTTCAGGCCGGTGGCGGTCGACGCCCTCTTGAGGGCCTCTGGGTCTCGACCGAGTCCCCTGCTGGTCACATCGACGACCGTATGGCCTCCCAGAGCGCCGAAGTGGGAAACCTCGGCTATGGCGCTGTCCTCCCTGTCGAGCACGTAGTTGTCCTGCAGGGGCAGGACGCGACGCGCGAGGTGGAGATTGGACAGGTCGACGTCCGCCTCCCACACGGCGCGTTCGTCCGGCGTCAGGTCGGGGTCGGTCGGGTGGTTCTTGCGCAGGTCGAGGTAGAGGTGCTCGTGCATCAGGGTGAAGCCGAGGCGGTCGGGTTCGACCGCCCCGAGCACCGTCATCGCCTTGCCGACGGAGTCTGTCACCAGTGTGTCATCCTCACCCCCGGATCAAGTCCGGGGCAGGCTCTGAGCTTGTCGAAGGACATCCCCAGCCCTTGGATTCCCGCTTTCGCGGGAATGACGGTTTGTGAATACATACCCTTATAAGCCCTAAGGGAGAGGGGATAGGTATTCGAGGTTTTCACCCTCACCCCAACCCTCTCCCTTAGGGAGAGGGGGCTGTTGAGTGGCATTCAGGGTTGGCTGCACACCCTTGCCTACCCCTGTCAGCCCGTCAAGGGAGAGGGGGAAGTTGGCAGCAATTAGCCCTGGACGCCTCCGTAGTGGAGGGCCTGTCCGACGATGTCCACGTCTACCATCTCGCTGTGGGCGGCCAGGAGCTGCCGTGTTATCGGACCCGGGGTGTCGTCGCCCACGGGCCGGAGGTCCACCATGCTCACGGGCACGATCCTCGGGCTGGTCCTGGAGAAGAAGACCTCGTCGGCGGTGTACAGGTCGTAGGGCTGCAGGTCTTCCTCGACGAGGTCGATTCCGAGCTGGCCGGCGACGTCGAAGATCACGCTGCGGGAGATTCCCTGCAGAATGCTCCTGTCGGTCGGCGTCTTGAGCACGCCGTCCTTGACGAGGAATAAGTTGTAGCCGATGCCCTCGGTGAGGTTGCCGTCCTGGTCGAGCAGGATCGGGGATGCGCCGGGGTCGACATCGGAGGCTTCGAGCTCTGCGAGGACGAAGTTGGCGCGGCTGTGGTGCTTGACCTTGGGGTCCATCGTGTCGCTTGAGTAGCTGCGAGTGCGGGCAATCACGCCGTGGGCTCCCTCGACGTAGAAGCGCGCGAATGACTCGAACGCGACGGGCTTGATCGCGATACACACGGTGGGCGACTGGGGATCGGCGACGCCGTGCCCCACGCCTCGGGTAATGAACGGGTGAATCTGGAAGTCGCCCGCCTCGTCGAGACGGTCGAGGTTTCGTTCGACGGCCTCTTCACAGACGGAGGTCATCTCGTCGGGCGTCAGGCCGGGGTCGATTCGCATGTACTTCAGCGAGCGGTAGAGGCGGTCGATGTGCCGGTCGAGCACGAACGGCTTTCCGCCAAAGGTACGGGCGATGTCGAAGACCACGTCCGCGACTACGAAGCCGCGATCCTCGGGCGAGATCCTGACGTCGCCGTACGGGATCCACTCTCCATTAAAGTATGCGGTAAAGGTGCTGCTGTCGGGCATTCTTATCTCCTGAAGGGATGATTGGCTGTCAGTTTACATATATCCCCAATAACCTGCACAGCCCGGAGCGACTGTTAGCACTCCGGGCCGTGAAATGGGAAACGCTACGTTCCGCTGTCGGACTACGTCCCTCGGAGGCGGGGGTCTAGTACGTCCCTGATGGCGTCCCCGAAGAGGTTGAAGCCGTACACTGCCAGCGACAGCGCGAGGCCGGGCCAGATGGCGAGGTACGGGTAGATCGGGAACCAGTCGCGCACCGGGCCGGTCAGCATTCCGCCCCAGGACGGTTCTGGCTGTGGCACTCCCAGGCCGAGGAAGCTCAGGGATGCCTCGGTCAGGATGGCGATGCCGAGCGCGCCGGTGGCGATTATCAGCCACGGAGCGACGCACTGCGGAGTTATGTGCTGCGCCATTATGCGAACGTTGACTGCACCTATCGCGCGTGCGGCGTCCACGTACTGCGATTCCTTGACCGCGAGCACCTGCGATCTTACGACACGGTTGGCGCGCGGTATCTGGACGATTCCTATGGCCAGGATGATGTTCCACAGGCTGGTGCCGAGTGCGGCGGTAACGGCGAGCGCGAGAATCAGCGTGGGAATGGACATGAGCGCATCCATGATGCGCTGGATGGTGTTGTCGACCTTGCCTCCATACCAGCCGCTAATGACTCCTATGATGCCGCCCAGCCCAGAACCGAAGGCGACGGAGGCGAAGCCGACAAGAAGAGACACGCGCGCGCCGGTCATCATGCGAGCCCAAAGGTCCCGACCCAGTTCGTCGGTGCCGAGCCAATGGCTCGAGTTGGGACCCTGGAGCTTATCCGGGAGGTTATGGGCCAGCGGGTCCCACTCGGTAATCCACGGCCCAACAATCGCCATAAGCACCATGATGACGATAATCAACGCGCCCGCCGCGCCAAGCGGCTTGCGTGAGATGAAGTCCACAAAGGGCTTCAGGGGTTTCTCCTGCGGGGCCGCCCTAGCGTTGGAATATCGCTCTGTTGGATTGCCATTCGGTCCCTCTCTCCAGGGTTGCTGTCTTTCTAAGGTAGTGAGGCTACGACGGTAATCTCTTACTGGTACCGCACACGGGGGTCAAGCCATCCGTATGAGAGGTCCACGAGCAGGTTGACCACAATGACCGCCGCCGCGAAGAACAGCACCATCGACTGAACCACCGGGTAGTCTCGCTGTAGCATTCCGTCAACGATATAGCTACCAATCCCGGGGAGTACAAACACACGCTCCATGACCACCGATCCGCCCAGCGAAAGCGCGGTAGTGATTCCTATGACGGTGACCACCGGTATCATGGCGTTCTTGAGCGCGTGGCGGGCGGTAACCACAGCCTGCTTCAGCCCCTTGGCGTGTGCAGTGCGAATGTAGTCCTGCCGCAGCACTTCCAGCATGGTCGAGCGCATCATGCGTGCCTTTGTCGCTGCGCTGATGTAGCCGATCATCAAGGCCGGCCAGATGAACTGGCTCAGATTGCCCATCGGGTCATCGACAAACTCAATGTAGCCCAGCGGCGGATTCCAACGGAAGAAGTACGCGCCAGCCACCAGGAACAGGATCGCGCTCCAGAACGACGGTATGGAAAGTCCTGCAAGCGACGCTATCCGGACCGTGTAGTCGGTCCTGGTGTCCTGTTTCAGTGCCATGAGAACGCCCGCGGGCAGGCCTATGGCGATGGCAATAATCTGTGAGATGATCACAAGCTCGACAGTGACCACCACCTTCTTCTTGAATTCGGTGAACACCGGTCGCTTGGTGAACAGGGAGTTGCCCCAGTCTCCGATTACGAATCCACCCATCCAGTCCGCGTACTGAATGTAGAGAGGTCGGTTAAGTCCGAGTGCCTCCCTGATCTGTTCCAACTGCTCCTCGCTGACGGTACCCTCTTCACCACCCGCCTGTTCAGCGGCGATGGACTGGGCTACGTCGCCGGGGGCGATTCGCATCAGGGCGAACACGAGAAGTGACACAAGAACCGCCGTCAGCACCCCGTAGACGAGCCTTCGAGCCAGGTATTGTTGCATATTGGTTCACCCTTTTTAAGTACATACCTGCCCAACGACCTCATCGAATTCATCGGGTTCACCCTCACCCCAGTATCTAGGGGAGTCAGGCCTAGATACTCTTATGGGAGAGGGAATCTGCAGGCAATTCCGTATGTTCTAAAGGCGCGCCCGCAATCGCTGGTGCGATGCGCGAGCGCGCCCATTATTCGCCTCAGTCAGGTAACTGCTCTGGCTACCTTGCAAGCCAGGCGCGTTCCCAGCCAGACCACTTGATCTGGGACGGGTGGTTGAACATGCGCCAGCCGCGCACGTCCGTGTGCCATGCCGGCCAGATGATCGACCAGGGCATCGGGACCATGTACATGGTCTCGATGGACAGGCGCTCTACCTCGTGGACTATTTCGCGACGCTTCGCCGGGTCCAGCTCCACCGCCTGTGCAATGGAGAGATCAAGCAGCTTCTGGGCGTTTTCAGGGTCTGCCTGGAAGCGCCCGGTACCGCGGTGGTACCAGCTCTCGGTCTCTGGAACCAGGAAGATGTTGTAGAAGTCGGACGGGTCGGCTACGTCGGTCCTGGCCTTGGAGCCATAGTGCACGTCGTAGTCCGGCGGCTCGCCGTGGCCGGTCTGGCCACGCTGGCGCTGGACCGCAGTTTCAACTACGTCCACATTCAGTTCAATGTCCAGGTTCTTCTTGAGCTGGTCCTTGAAGTAGAGGCAGCCGTCGATGAATATCTGCGCCGGTGTGGTCATGCAGCCAGCGGTGAAACGTGGGCTGCCGGTGAGACCTGCCTCGTCGAGGAGACGGTTGGCCTCGTCGATGTCAGCCTGCTTCTCACCGGGGCCGTTGCGGAATCCGGGCAGAGCCCAGAGCTCGTCGTCGGGCAGCGCCCAGACGGTTCCGGGAGGCATCCAGTTCGTAGGCCTGATTACGCCCACGACGTTTCTGCCGCCGCCCTCGATCCTGTTGATCTCAACCCAGTCCTCGCGGTCGATTCCGAGGTGGATGGCTCGCCTGACGCGAACGTCGTTGAACGGTTCGCGGTGCAGGTTGTACTGGAGGCCCTTGCCCCACAGGTGGAGCACAGGCTCCAGGTGAATGTCGTCTGAGTATCGCTCGAGCACCTGGCTGACCTGGCCTGGCAGCAGAGAGGCGCTGCCCTCGCCGTAGTAGTCAGTCTGGCCGGTGATCAGAGCGGTGAAGCGCGTGGTGGCGTCCTCAATCTCGAGGTGGTCCACGCCTTCGAGGAATGGCAGACCCTCACGCCAGTAGTCAGGGTTGGCGCGGATCTTGGTGCCCACGTCCTGCACGCGGTCGACGGGGATGAAGGCCCCGGTGCCGGTGCCGTAGAGGTAGGTCTCGTCAGTGGTCTGGTCCCAGCAGTCCGGGCATTCGGCAGTCCACCACGCGATCAGATCTTTGTCCATGTTGTTCGGCATACCGGTCACGCCGGCGAACTTGCCGATCGTGCCCGCGCGGGCCTCTTCGAACTCAGCTCTCAGCGTGTAGCCCATGGGGCCGTCCGGGCAGGTTGCTCCACCATCCTTGAGGTGGGACAGACCCAGGCGAGGCCCTGCGTGGGTTACGCCGACGTCCTTGAGGGACTGCGGAGGATAGATGGCGAACTGCAGGCTGGCTGCAGCGTCCTCACAGGTGAAGTCGTCGCCAGCAACATTTGCCTTGACGTGGTCAGGCAGCGTGCTGTGCGGGTTGTCCTGGAACCGGATGCCCTCGCGAAGCTGGAACGTGACGACCGTTCCATCACCGGACATGTCCCATGTCGTGGCGAGGTCGGGCAGGATGGGGCCTCCGAGGCCCTGCCACGGGTCGAACTTGATCAGCGAGTTGTACGTGGGCAGGAACTGCGGACCCTCGTAGGTGTGGCCGTAGTTCGGGTCGTGCCCGTTCAGCTTGAGGTTCGCGCCGTAGCGAAGGATGCCGCCATAGACGGGCTCACCCCACTCGGGCTTGTAGCCCGCGCTGGAGATGTACTCAGCAACCCAGTCGCTGGTCTCCATCATGGTGGGCGTGGGCACCGGAGTCGGCGGCGCTAGCTTCTGCACCTGGGGCTCAACCGGGACCGCCGTGATCGCAGGAGCGGCCTGTGCAGCGGCCTGCGGCGCGGCTGGCGCCTGAGGAGCCGACGGTGCGGTCTGAGCCACTGCCTGGGCCGGGGCTGCTGGAGCTGCGGCGGCCGGGGCCTGCGGAGCCGACGGCGCGCTCGGCTCGTCTGCGGCGCATGCCATCGATATGACTGTCAGGATCGACAGCGCGCAGACGACTCCAAGTAGTCTGACACTATTCATACTTTCTCCCCCCTGGTATTAAGTTTCTAAATTCTCGATATTTTCTTCTCTAATGAACGTTGGGAATAAATACCACACGTTTGAGCAAACGGTCAATAGAGAAGAGTCATTCGGGAATTGATTGGACTATTTTTCGCTACCAGTCAGTGACCCATAGAAGCTCGTACTCGCCATCCCGTGGGAGGCCGGAGCTGTTCGTGATGTCGAGCGAAGACGTACGCATACGCGTGTAGAGATCGAAGTCCATGTAGAGCATGTCCCTCGTCGTCAGGATGAACGGTATGTGGCCCTCTTCGAGCAGCCTCTTGAACTCGGCGTCGTCTATCAGCGCCTCCAGCTTGTACTCGGAGTAGAGGGGTAGCACGGGCTCTCCAGTAATCAGCGCGACCACCGCCCCGGTGTTGTATGTGTCTGTCGCGAGGAAGTACCGGGAGTCGCCGCGGCGACTCCGGACGTAATCCAGGGCGGCCTCGAGCTGGTCTAACTCGGTCCTGACGATTGCCGTTATCAGAGTGCCCTGTCTCTGCTTGAGCCGCTCGTCGCGTGTCAGCTCCGGGCCCCTGAAGCCCGGAATGTGGACCTGGTCGAAACCGATCCTGCCGAGAGTGTCGTCGCGCGGGTTGGTGAGGTTATGATAAGGGACCGTGGCCGTCAGCGCGATTGCTCCGATGCACACTGCCACCAGTGTTGCGGCAGAGAGGTCGATGCCAAACGGACGCCACCTGAAGTACACGAACACCGCTGCGACGGCGATGGCCACGCAGAACACGAACGCCAGGTCCGAGGCGGTCCTGAAGTAGGGAGCAACCTCGCGCACCTGTCCGTACACGGACGCGCAGTACAGTAAACCGGCTAATGCTCCCATGAACACCAGCCACGCACCTACGCTCCCCCTTCGTAGGAGAGCCGGTATGGACGCAACCCCGATTCCGGCAAGGGCGGCGATGGCGGGGGTCGTGACAGTCCAGTAGGTCGCAAGCCTGATCGACGCGCCACCAAAACCGATCAGCCCGACCCCGAACCAGGTGACCCACAGGATGCCGAGTCCCAGACCGGGCAGAGCGACTGGCGGTGGGGGCCTCGACAGCCTTCGCATCCACACCGGCCCGATGTAGGAACGGGCGCGATCGACCAACCCAGGGAATTTGTGACCAGAAGTTTCGCCCTCACCCGTCAAGGGGGGCAGTTGGCACGATAGCGAATTCCAACGCCTCGCTCCGAACGCCCACGCACGGTTCCATATTCCTCCGAGCACCGCCAAAGCACCCAGCAGTGCCGCTGGGAAGAGCGATGCTCCGAAGTACACGCTCATCGGGCCTGTGACGAACCACAGTATGTCTCGCCGGTGGCGAGCGCCGTACTCAAGCTCGCCGTACCGCTCGAAGAGGTTCCAGCCGAAGATCATGTGCCAGACGCTGTCGGCGTGCATCACGGCGTCGTATGAGCCAGGGGTGAGCCAGACGACCACCGGCCACCAGAACGCGGTGACCAGGAAGATCGCCGCGCACCTCAGGCCCACCTTCACGAGGTCCAGCCACGGCAGCCACCTGTACGACAGAGCGAGCAGCGCGAACGCCGGTGCGGGCAGAAGTCCCTGCCACAGCTTGACCATGAAGGCCAGTCCTAGGATGAACGCACCGACGTAGTAGAAGCGCTCGCGCCTCTCCTGCACTGCCCTGACGAAGAAGTAGGCGGCGAACATCATGGTCGCCGTCGTCACGGGCTCGATGAACGTCGCCCGCGAGTAGTTGACGTCGATCGGCATGATGGCGAGCGTGGCTGCGGCGACCAGCGCGGGAACAGTCCCGTTGCAACGCCTGACGATCACATACAGCAGCACGACGGTGCAGATTCCGGCAATCGCGGTGGGCAGCCTGAACGAGATGTTCGAGGGCCCCAGCAGCGCGATGAACAGTCCCTGGTACCAGAAGAACAGCGGAGGCTTGTCGGCAAGTATCGAGCCGTCCGCGAACATGTTGGGGTAGAACCAGTTGTGAAACGACTTGTAGGCGTGCGACGAGATCGACGTGTAGATCGCGAGACCGGGATGCCCGTGGCCGAGGTCGTACAGCCTCAGGAAGGCCGCGAGGGCCAGCACAGGCGCAAACGCGGCGAGGTGCAGGTGGCGCAAGGTCAGCCGGGATGCTCTGTCTCTCGTACTGTCAGATGGCGTGGACAGGGTGATTCCGTGCATGGATAGTGAAGAGTGGTCGCGGTCCCACGATGCTACAATCCAGAAGCTAGACACGACCACTGGACGAAGGGTGCTCGATGCAAGATACGCAGCTTGGCCGAATCTCGAACTTCATCTGGGGCGTGGCGGACGACGTGCTGCGCGACATATACGTGCGGGGCAAGTACCGTGACGTCATACTGCTCTCAATTGACCTGAGCTTTGGGCGTGTGTATCGTTTATACACATCCTTATAGAGTCGATAGGACCAGTAATATGGCCAGAGTCCAGTTAATAATCCCCGATGAAGACCGGGACCGATTTGTTCACCAGGCGCGCAAGGAGGGCCTGACCTTCAGTGCCTGGCTGAGGGCCGCCGCCCATAACCGGATGGAGGCGGCGCAGCGGGCTAACCGTTTCAGGACGATTGAAGACCTGGAAGCCTTCTTCAAGGCTTGTGACTCCTTACCAGGCCCCGAGGTCGAGCCGGACTGGGAGGAGCACCTGGCAGTCATCAACGCCTCCAAGAGTCAGGGAATGCCCTCCACTTGATCTTCGTCGATTCCAACGTCTTCATGTACGTAGTAGGTAGTCCGCATCCACTCAAGGAAGAGGCCCGCGAGTTTCTCAGGCGCGCACACATGGAAAGCGTCTCGCTATGCACGTCGGCGGAGGTCCTGCAGGAGTTGATTCACGCATACATACCCGCAGACCGGCTGCGGTCACTGGACGCGGCGTTGTCACTCATAGATGGATACGAGATGGAGGTATGGCCCCTGGAGCGTGAAGACGTCATCGCCGCCAGACAGCTCCATCACCAGTATCCACAGCTTAGCGCCCGAGACCTCTGCCACCTCGCAAGCTGCCGAAGACGCAACGTGCGGGATATCATGACATTCGATCGCGCCCTTGCGTCCGTGTTCGGCAGCCCACCAGTCCCGTAGCCGTTAGGTTCGGAAAACGCACCACGATCCCAAGTCGCTGTAGAAGATGCGGATCGGCATACGAGCGTTGGAGCGGGAGTCGTGGGGGTTGCTGGCAGAGACTCTCAGATAGAGGACATTTAAGGAAGTAGTCGCGTGAAGATAAAGAGCGTTCAACTGGAGGACTACAAGCGATTCGTAGACCTAACAATCAGAGACATTCCAGAGACCACACGCCTCATTGTCTTGATAGGGCCGAATGGATCTGGCAAATCATCTCTGTTCGATGCCTTCCTACTGAAGTCATGGGCATCGCGAACCAACTACAGTATAACTAGTTCAGACCAGTACGGAGGCTATTACAACAGGGGACCAACCGGAGTTCAGACCACAGCCGAAGTCGCGCAGGGAATTAGCATTGA
This sequence comes from Dehalococcoidia bacterium, assembly GCA_965116405.1. Taxonomy (GTDB): domain Bacteria; phylum Chloroflexota; class Dehalococcoidia; order Lucifugimonadales; family UBA1123; genus VXRN01. Next base: position 1,741,266 of record OZ220685.1, on the reverse strand, counting down.
GTTTCACTCTCGGGCTCCCCGCACACCGAACGACTGGGCAGCTGCGTTCAACATACGATCTGCCTACAGAAACGAGGCAGATTTCAGGCTTCACTCGATTCAGGCAGTTCAGTCGCCGCATGAGGTTACCAGATTCTCAAGGATTATCGACGCTGACCAGTCTGTGTCCGACAACTACCAGCGATTGGTGTGGAAGCGCCAAGCGGACATTGACAGAGATGCTCCTGAGGAGATGTCGATAGGAAAATACAGGAGAGAATTCCTCAGCGACCTCCAAGCTGCGATGCAGACGCTGTTTACAGACCCAACACTTGTCCTTCAGGATTTTGGTGGTCTTCAGGACGCTGGTGCCTTCCGGTTCTCGAAGGGAACAGCAGACGATTTCCACTACAAAAACCTATCTGGAGGAGAGAAGGCTGCCTTTGATCTCCTTCTAGACGTCTTCGTCAAGAGTACTGTCTATGAGGACGCTATCTATTGCATAGACGAACCAGAAGCCCACATAGCCACTGCACTACATGGGCCTCTACTTAAATCCATGCTTGAACTCGTACCCCAAGAGTCCCAACTGTGGATTGCAACACATTCTGCTGGGTTTGTTAGACAAGCCTATGAGTTGATGAAAAAAGAGGACAGCGTCGTCTTCTTGGATTTCGCCAACCGCAACTTCGACCAAAGCGTGGAGATGACTCCACGTGTGCCGAATCGTTCGTTCTGGCAATCCACGTATGAAGTGGCTCTTGATGACCTCGCAGATTTGGTCGCACCAGAAAACGTAGTCATATGCGAGGGGAGCAAGTCTCAGGCCGACAGAGGATTCGACGCAGACTGCTACAATCGCATATTTGCTGATAGAAGACCCGACACAATGTTCATCTCATTCGGCAGTTCCAGCGAGGTCGAAAACAGTCGGCATCTAGCTGGCTTGATTGGAGCCATCGCAAATGGTGTCACTGTGTGGTGGGTGATCGACCGTGATGATATGGACCCCAAAGAAAGGATGGAGAGAATCAGGCACGGTGTCCGAGTTCTGAGAAGGCGGGAACTGGAAAACTACCTGTACGACCCAGAAGTGCTACGCACTTTTCTCAAAATGCAAGGGAAGGCAGATCTGGCCGATTGCATCTTAAAGAAGCGACTGGACTTACTGAGTTGTTCGCCAATGCCGGACGATGTGAAATCCGTGACCCAAGAGTTGTTCGAATACATACGTAGGAGCACACGGATCACCCAGTTAGGCAGAAAACGTGAAGACTTCGCCATCTCATACTTAGTTCCTGCACTCCGTGAGACTCAAGGCGTATTTCAAGAACTGTTCGAAGACATTTTCTTATGGGAGACCGCTGTTCAATAGCAAATGGGCTGCAACTTAATGCGAGGTGACGACATGACAGACTGGAGCACGTGTTCAGAGGTGGAGAGTGTTCCCGGAAAGGTTAGCGGCAACTGGGTGTTCACAGGCACTCGCTTGCCGGTCTACGTACTTTTCGAAAACCTTGCGGAGGGCGCGACGGTCAGCGACTTCGTTGAGTGGTTCGATGGGGCGGACGAAGAGCAGGTGAGGGCGGTACTGGCGCACGTGGTGGAGGATCTCCGGTCCAAGGTCGCCCATGCGCATCCTGTTCGATAACGGAACGCCAAGGCCGCTGCGCGGCCATCTCGTCGATCACGATGTCGGCACGGCCAGGGAACTCGGCTGGGACACTTTGTCGAATGGAGACTTACTCGACCAGGCCGAGGAGAACGGTTACGAGGTACTGATCACCACCGATCAGAGCATCAGATACCAACAGAACATGTCAAACAGGCGAGTGGCTGTAGTCGTCTTGATGAACACCGCGTGGCCGCGCATATCGACACGAACGGAATCCATCCACAACGCCCTGGAGGGGATTCAGCCCGGTGAGGTGCGAGAAGTCCCCATCTAGCGGAGTCTGTGCATCGGAGCTGCGCGTTCATGTACCATCGTCTGTTATGGAAACCGTTGCCATCTGCCCTGCCTGTGGGCAAGCGAACGAACCGGACGCCGCGTACTGCCTCCAGTGCCGTATCCGACTGGACCGCGCTGAGCACGTCAGTCCCGATGAGGCGGAGGCCAGGGCGCGCCAGCGCAGGTTCAGGCTGCTGCTCCGACGCGCGCTCCGCTGGGGGCTGATCGCGGCGGTCGCTTTCGCAGCGGGGTTCTGGGCGTTCTGGAACCTCGGCCCCGGACGCAGCCCGCCGGTGCCGAGCTCCGATCTGTCCTCGGTGCCGAGGAGCGACGCCGACTGGCCGATGCTCGGACGTGACCCGTCTCACACTGGGCTGAACACGTGGGGCGAAAGCGTGCCCGAGGGGAAGGTTGTCTGGCGACTGGAGACTGCCGCGCCGTTTGAGTCTTATCCCGCGGTCGTGGACGGAACTGTCTACGTGAGCACCGGGGACAAGCGGGTCATGGCCCTGAACGCCGAGTCCGGCGAAGTGGTCTGGGAGACCGACGTGGGCGGCCCTGTCGCCTCATCTCCAGCCGTGGCCGGCGACCTGCTTTACGTTGGACTGAGAGACAATCGAGTCATCGCGCTGTCGACGGTCAATGGAGAGCAGGTCTGGGAGCACCTGACCCGGGGCTACATCGTGGCTTCTCCCACCGTGAGAGAGGGCATCGTCTACATAGGATCGAGTGACGAAAGGCTGTATGCGCTCGACGCGCGTACGGGCGAGGAGTTCTGGAGCTTCAAGGCAGATGGCAGACTCCAGGCCAGCCCGGCGGTCTCTGACGAGGTCATTGGCATCGTCACCCAGGGACGCGCTGTGCATATCCTCGAGGCGGTAAGCGGACGTTTGCGGCTCGATTTCAGTATCACGGGTGAGTCGATTGCGCCGCCTGCACTCGACGACGATCTGCTATACGCGGCGGATAGCCGAGGAGCCATCGTCGGCGTCGACTGGAGGAAGCAGCAGGTGCCTTTCGAGAAGCTGGCGAGGTTTGTGCGCACCCAGCTCTTTGTCTGGCAGTTCGTCGGGACGCTTCCACCTCCGAAGGGGTACGTGTGGAACTTCCGCGCGCGCCGCCTGAGATTTCAGTCCGCTCCAGCGCTCGGTCACGGACACCTCTTCGCAGCATCGGACACGGGCATACTGTTCGCGCTCGACCGATCGAACGGCGAATTGGCGTGGAGGTTTCAGGCAGAGGGCAAGGTTGTCGGCAGTCCGTCAGTAGCGGACGATTACGTTTACTTCGGGGACTCAACCGGGACCGTCTATGAAGTTGACGCGCTCAGCGGCGATCAGGCCCGTAGGTTCACCATCGACGGCGGGGGTGAGATCGTGTCGACTCCCGTCATCGCCGGCGGGACGATGTTCGTGACTGACAAGAACGGCGTGCTCTACGCGATTCGATAGGGTCAGTCGTCCAGATCGGGGGTGTCACCGGTGATGCCCTGCGAGACCATCAGGTCGATGTCGTCGACCTGCCTGCCGAGGTAGTCGCTCAACACCTCGACGCTGTGCTGTCCCAGCTTCGGCGACGGGCCTCCGAGCTTGCCGGGAGTGCGTGACAGCCTCCAGGCCACACCCGCGTACTTCTGCGTACCCGTCTCTGGGTGGTCTATGGACTGAATGAAGCCGCGCTCCTGAAGCTGCGGGTTGTCGGGCAGCTCAGTCGCCTTGAGGACCGGAGCGCTTGGGATTTCCTCGGCCTGCAGGAGTCGCGTGACCTTGTAGGCGTGTTTGTCGCGCGTCCAGCCGGAGATGATCGCGTCAAGCTCGTCCGTGTTCTCCAGCCTGGCGCTGAGGTCGCTGAAGCGGGGGTCGTGTGCGAGATCGGGAGCGCCCATTACAGCGCACAGGCGAGCCCACTCGTCGTCGGAGCGGACTGCGATTGCGACCCAGGAGTCGTCGCCCTCGCACCGGTAGTTGTCGTGGGGAGCCATGCGGTCGCTGCGGTTGCCGCGTCGCTCCAGTCCCGTACCGTTCATCGAGTACTCCATGACGCGGTCAGCTATCAGCCCGATAGACGTCTCCTGCTGGGAGAGGTCGATCTCCTGACCCTGACCCGTACGGGCGCGGTGGTGGAGAGCGATCATGATGGCGGAGGTCGCCATCATGCCTGCGAACGGGTCGGTGTGCATGACGCCGGAGTTAATCGGCGGGCCTCCGGGGTATCCCAGGAGCGACGTAATGCCCGACATCGGCTCAATCGAGCCGCCGTTGCCCATGTAGGTGGCGTACGGTCCGTCACAGCCGTACGCGGGCATGCGCAGCAGCACGATGGAGGGATTCACCTCGCGCAGGTCAGGAAACTCCAGGCCCAGGTTGGGAAGCACCCTCGCAGAAAAATTCTCGGCGAAGACGTCCGAGATGCTGACTAGCTCCAGCAGCGCGTCCCTGGCCTCGGGGTAGTTGAGGTCGAGAGTGATGCCCCTCTTGCCGGTGTTGACCGAGTTGTACGCGGCGTTGCGGTCGTAGGGTCGGTCTCCGGGATCGCGGCCGGGATACGTGCCGGACAGCCGCGGCGGGTAGCCGCCGCGCCAGGGGTCGATCCTGTTCAGGGCCTCGATCTGAATGACCTCAGCGCCCATGTCGGCCAGCAGGCGAGTGGCGTACGCGCCCGCCCACGCCTGGGTGAGGACCGTGGCGCGCAGGTGCGCTAGCGGGAGTCGGGTGGACAAGTCAGTCGGTCTCCGGTCGGTCGGGAGCCTTGCACTCGCCTGAGCGTGGCTCCGCTGAGTGCCGATTATACCTCACGCCTGCCAGTGCTAACCTGTATCTGACCCGTGTTCGGACCTGTCCCAAATTAGCAGGGAGTTGAAACGACAGCCGTCCTTCGACAAGCTTCCGCCACAGCGGATTTTCAACAGGACGAACGAATGCGGGCAAGTGCGGCCAGGGCAGGACAACGGTCGCCTTGATTCGCCTAGTGGCGCAGGTAACTGAGAGCCTGCCGTGCGGCCTCGGTGCCGGCCTCTTTAGAAGTGGGGCCCTTCCCTGTACCGAGCACTCTGCCGTTGACCTCAACTACTGTCGTGTAGGTACAGGAGCCGTCCGACTTCTCCAACCTGACCTTCCGGTATCTGGGAGTCGTAAAGAAATGGATCAACACGAATCCATGCAGACGGCTTCTGGGACGAAAGTCGATGCTGCCGGTGCTATCGGGGTTGTCGAAGGTGTCGACCATGACACGAGCGACGAAGTCCAGACAGGCACTGTGCCCTCGGTCAAGATAAAGCGCACCCACGAGGGACTTCACAGCGTCCGACAGACGTTGTGAATTCAGGTCCTCGCCCCCCTCACGCACCTCTACCAGCCACCTGCTGAGCCCAACTGTCCGTGCGATCTCAGACAGGTGCTCCTCTTCCAGCAGCAAGTCAGCGAAAATCGCCACACGTTGTGGCGACCAGAATGGGTACCTGCTTGTGGTCTCTTTTCCGACCGCAGACCGCATAGACCCGTTACCGATGGACACGAGGTCATCGCCTCGCAGATGGAGCTTCACAACCCCGGAGTCCTTACGCAGCGTGGTGGAGCCAAGCGCCACACCCAACAGGGAGAGATCACAGAATCTGAGATCCAGGGCGAAAGCTATGTCAGCGAGCTCGGTCTGTGTGTAGTACTCCACCCAGGGGGGATGAGTGGTTTGTGCGACGTCCTTCAACTTGCCTTTAGTTATTCAACAGAAGCGCCGTGCCGAGCAGGACGAAGGTGATGGATGTCTCTGGCACGATGCCCCCTCTCGGCCATGAATGACTGCAAGCTGACACAGGCGTGTCATATAAGTGCAAGGCAGGCCACGCTACCCTGCTTTTGCCTATAGGACGCTACATGAATGGTCCTCTGAAGTCTGTACACAGACTGGTTTTGGACACGTCCCATTCTGAGATGTGCGTGAATTGACGATGCCCGAACGCGATGTGCAACGACTGAGATCGGCCCAGGTGGGCTTCACGATGAGGGCATACCGCGAGTCCTTCGTGTCTGAAGATGGGCAGAAGGGGCTGACGCAGGAGGGATTGCTCCAACGCATGGCGTCCGTTGACGGCGAGTACGGTGAGCGGTTCAGCCATGCCACGGTCTCGCGGTGGGAGTCTGGTTCGACCCGTCCGAACCTGCAACGGTTGCAGACATTCGGAAAGGCGCTCGGTCTATCGCCCACCGAGGTGGCGGGCCTGATCCTGCTGGCGGGCCTGGCTCCTGATTTTCAGTCGGCCTCAGACCTGTCCACAGACAACGAAGGCATGAGACCCGATGAACCGTCTCCGACGGTTGCCGAGGATGTAGAAACTCAGGACCACGAGTTCATCCCGAGCCTGCTCTCAGCCGTTCTCAGGTTCGTGTTTCTCAGGTGTCTGCCGCTAGGTATATTTATCACCGCCAGCGGCTATGCTCTGTCACACTTCAGTTGGGACGATTCCTGGATACCCGCCGTGTACGTATGTATTGTCATTGCCCTGGTCACGGCGCAGGGGCTGATTCTTCCCGATAGGGACGCGGGAATGAGGGAGTTCTTCTGGGTCTCCATGTTCTTATTATTGAGCACGCCACTACTGCAGTTCGCGCCGATTCACATGGACCACTACAGCATCCACAGGGTCGGAGACTTCGCTGGCACTCACCTGCCCTACATGCTGGCCCTAGTGTTGAACCTGGTACTTGCCGCGTCCGCCGGACTGATGTTTCACCTGCTCTGGGTGCGGCGCTACTATCAGAGTGGCGGTGGGGGCAACGCCCTTCAGCGGGCAGTGGCGGTGGTCCTTCCCCCTGTGGCCCTCGTGTATGCCGTAGTTCTCCTGCTTTCCAACGTGTCAGTCTGGATACAGTTTGCAGTGCTGATGCCAACGCTCGGGGGCATATTCGCTGGTCTGTTAATCCTAAGTGACCCTTCAATCAACCCCAGTGATTCTGACCGGCAGTTTCTACTTTGGACCATTTCCGCGGTTGCAATCGTCGCGTCAACAGTTGGCCTGGTGGTAATCATTCTGATCTACGTTTCGCCGGACTTACCAACGGTACTTCCCGACCACAATCTGTTCCGCTCCTGGGACCTCGATTTCGTTGCGCTCGGCTACAGTGAGGAGGAAGCCCTGGAACGCCTGAACATGGGGTACATGTGGCACGCGATGCTGCTCTTTGCCTACATGGGGTTTTTCGTGGGCGGGACTTTCCTGGTTGGGATATACCGGCTGGGCCGTGATAGCGCCAGAAGACCAGACGTGGATTCTTCGGCTGCAGAAGCCTCAACATCGAAGGGACGATAACTCACCGTGCCGAGGCGGGATGGCTCTGAATGTTAGATCTCTACCTCGACGGTAATAACATCGATGTCATGGAATTTCTGATGGCGGACTGACGACGCGTAGTGTCGAAGCAGTCTGAATGAGACCTCGTGCTCATCAAGAAGCCCAGGCTGATCACTCAAGTAGACCACTCTGTCCTCGAAATTCTCCACGTCGTAGGCAGCTGACAGGAACTCCAGTTCGAGGATGGAGTCGTCGGCCTGGAGGTTGATTATGAGTCTTCGCTCCTTACCTGAGGGGTCTTCACTTTCGTACAGCGCCATAATTGCGAGGGTCTCCTCCCCCACAGCGCGGATGCGGTTCGTCACCTCCTCGTCCCAGTCCCGGCCTTCCGAATACCGTTGCATGAAACGATCAACTTCCGGAAAAGAGGCCATGTCCAGGTCGACCTCAAGCTTTTGACGACGTGCTGAAGTCAGTTCGACAAATCCAATCATGAGGGCGGCGGCCAGGCCGCCGGAGGTTACGCTGTTGCTGAGAATCGCATCCCATGTCCCGGACAGGAGATCGGAAAAGATGGCCTGGTTCTGAAACCCCATGCCCACCCAGAAGGATACGGCGACAACCACGGCCTTTCGAGGGTTCATTCCATCCTGCGAAACAGTCTGGACACCCTCGATGAACACGAGCCCCATTACGACGAGAATGTAGGCAGCGGCAACCGGCGCGGGTATCGCGAGCAGGACTGCAGTGAATTTCGGCATGAACGCCAGTAGCACGAAGATAATTCCGGCACATATTCCGACGCTTCGGGACGCCACTCCCGTGAGGCGGATTATCGCGACACTCGGTGAGGCTGTCATGGTGGGTATCGTCCCGGCGAGACCGGAAATCAGATTACTCAAGCCATTTACGTTAAGGCCTCCCTGGACCAGCCTGAAGTCACTTGCGAGCGGCTGGCGGCGGGAGACACGCTGCACGGCCCCAATGTCGGCGACTGCCTTGAAGGAAGTGATAATCGTGATAACTACGAATGCCGGGAGAAGCGCCCAGAACTTGAGGCTAGGGGTGAAGTCCAGCCCCGGCCACACATTCTCAGGCAACCCCACCCAGGACGAGTTCTGCACAATGCCGAACTCGTACAATCCGAACGGCACTCCAACGGCGCATCCGAACACTATTCCAATCATCGGAGCCCATATCTGCAATGCTCTCCGCACTCTCAGCATCATTAGCGCAACTACTGCCAGGGTCACGATGGCCGCCAGAGGGGCAGCTATAGTCAAGGAGTTGTCCGGGACATCCGTCAGAGTCCTGAAGACGGCAAGAATCACAGTAGCTGCGATGAGCATGAGCACGGTGCCTGAAACGACGGGAGTAATGATCCGCCGCAGCAGCGAAAGTCGAAACGCTACGGCAAACTTCACAATCGATGAGAGGACAATCAGGCTCGACATCATCGCCGGCCCGCCTTCCACCAGGGCGGTGATGCAGATGGCAATCGCGGGTTCCGCCGTTCCGATGACCAGAACGTGGCCAGTGCCCACCCTCCCCAATCGAAGCGACTGGAATATAGTGGCGACTCCACAAATCGCCAGCGACGCGAAAACCGCCCACGTGAGGTAGCTTTCTGGCTGGGCGGCGCTGCGCGCGACAATCACCACTGGCACAACTACCAATGCGATCATGACGACCGCAAGCTGAAAGCCGGTTATCGAGGCTGTCAGAAGGGGACAGGACTCTTCGGGTTCGAAGTGGATATTGCTATTTGTGCTGCCTGATGCCAAGTGAATCCCTGCAAGTAAAGGGCATAGTACCAGATGATGACACAACAGACACTCTCTGGCCACGCCATTCACAATTGGGTAGCGCGCAAGTGAAGTACATGTTACCAAGTGGTGACACACCAGACATTCTCTGGCTCCGCCATTTCCATCTGGGGGTCGCGCAAGTAGTCCTGGAGCGGTTGCCGGCGTCAAAGTCAGCCAGGAGTCCCTGTTGCTTTCGGCAGCTAGCAACTCAATTTGTGCCCTGAGAACCTTTTGGGTATGCTCACCGTATACACGATGGGACACAGCAGCTTGCGCAGGTGAGGACATGACCACCAGAGTTTCAATTCTCCTCTTACTCGCACTTGGGGTGACGGCGGCTCTTGTTCTCGGCTGCGGTTCAGCCTCCACCGAACAGGTAGCCGGCAGCACTTCCGCGCCGAGCGCGTCACAGCCTGTCGCGGTCGTCGAGAGTCAGCCTCAAGCCGAGATAGTAGAAGTCGGCTACGAAGTGGGCCTTCGCGCTCCCGAGTTCGGCATGAGCCTGCTCGACGGATCGAGGGTCACGTCCTCAGGGCTCGCCGAAGAGGGCACGCCGGTGTTTCTCTACTTCCACGCCACCTATTGACCGACCTGCCGCTCCGAGTTGCGGAGCCTTAACGACCAGGTCGGTACTGACTACGGTGACAAGGTCGCGTTCTACATCGTCGGCACAAGCCCAAATGAAAGCATCGAAGAGCTCGATGCGGACAGGCAGAAGAAGGGTCTCCCCTGGCCCGTGGCCTACGCGGACGAGGGAATGCTGGCCTCGCTGAACATCAGGAGCCAGGCCTCGAAGATAGCGATCGGGAGCGACGGGACGATAATCCACCGCGCCGGGTCAGGAACGGCCGGCTTCGAGAGCTGGACCGCGCTGTTCGACGACATCGCCGCCAACTAGGGGGCTGACTGTCCTGGGTGAGTCCGCCCGCTCAGTTTGACTATCTGCAAACTAGCATATACCCTAATAATCAGTAGAGCCACTGGTGACTCCCTACAGGAGTCAGTTCTGGCTCTCTTCTTTTGTCATGGGCGGTATGTACTATCCCCCTAGTAGTGGTCTCGGGATAGTCGATGTATGCCCAGCCTGTCGTCACCTTCAGGCGTTGTCAGATCCGTAGAAAGCCCGACGGAGTTTTCGCCGTTGCCGTCGAATAGGTGTGTCGCCATCTCATAGATCGGATTTGGCGGACTAAGGGTAGTGACCCGTGGTCCGCTGGCATACGGCCCATCTGGATTACGCACAATCCGTTGACGGTGTCGGCCGCCAACAGCGAGGACTTTCCCTCGGCAGCGGCTTTGACCGAATGGTACACTACAGCACGTCCAGCGCGGGGAATTCCGGAATTGAGGAGGCTCCAAGAGCTTTGCCCCTATTCATCCCTTGGAACTCTGAGGGCTTCATACCCCCAATTGGATCAAGTGGTTCTACTTCACACGACAGGTCGCCTTATGTCATCTCATTAAGTGACCTGGTCGAAGACTTTGGACACACCTCAACTCGCCAACGTCTACTCTCCGGGTTTCTGAGTTATAGAGCTATGCTGCACCAAGTGGGAATTACGAGGGGATTCCAGTGGATTAACGGTAGTTTCCTCGAGAACGTTGAAGAACGTGATAGCCGCGATCCCGAAGACATCGACGTGGTGACATTCTTCCATCTTCCAAGTGGATATACTGAAGAGACCCTACTCGACGCCGACCAACCTGTCTTTGATCAGAACTATATTAAGTCCAAATACGAGGTTGATGCCTACTACGTAGGATTGAATACTGAGCACATGGACTACATCATAGAAAGTTCCACCTATTGGTACAGTCTTTGGTCTCACACCCGTGATGGACAATGGAAGGGCTATGTTCAAGTTGATCTAGCCAAAGTTGAAGACGAGACTGCCCGGACTGAAATTGGTAAGGATGTGGAGGAAGGCGGACAGCCGTGAACACAAACGAATTTCGCCTCCTGCTTTCGGAACGTGCAGCGTTAAGAGAGCTTGTTGATCGCGCTCCGCCCGGCAATGTGATTACAAAGATGAGCTTTGAGAGTCGCCTCCGACAGGTTGAGGAGCAACTCGAATCCTATGAGGGATACTCTCCGCATGTCGTCAACGCGCGTCTAACGTTCAGAGGGAAACCAGTTAAGGGTAGCCGCGCGGTCGACGCGGGATTCGGTCTGGACGCAGCGAAGGCATTCGTGGAGGCCGTTGCTAACGTCGGGCGTGCCTGGGGCGGTAGCGATTCGGATTATAACTTGCTAATTACTGGAACTACGCGAGGCTCTTTCGGATTCGAAGTTGAGGATGCCGCTCAGATGCCAGCTCTTGAGGGTGAAACAACACCAGTGGAGCGGGCGCTGGAACACGTCAGGGACATTCTGAAAGCCACCACCGGAAGCGACGACCAGTTGGCTGATGCGATAGAAGACACCGACGACAGCGCCCTCAAAGCGATACACCTATTTCTCAAGACGGTCGCGGACGGCGATGCTATGTGCGCGCTGGAATTACCAGATGACAGGTTCAGTTTTCAGAGTGCCGACCAAGTCGAGCGAAGCGCTGGCAGACTAGACCAGAGAAACATAAGCATTGAGGACGTTGACCTGAGTGGACATCTCCAAGGAATCATGCCGAAGGGGCGAAGGGCGGAGTTCGTCGTGAAAGAGACTGGCGACGTGATTACCGCTAGGGTTCAGGCGTCGGTGGCGGAATCGGTCCTCACAGCCGAGATGATTGACAAGCCTCTAAGAGTCAGAGCGCGAACTAGGCGAGTGGGCGACAGCAGGCCGACTTACGTTATTACCAATTTCGATACGGATTCTGCCCTGTAGTATACCCCTCGTCACCTGTACCTGTGTTCTACTGAGTTTTGGCTGCAACGTGTGTAAATCATGGTGAATAGTACTCCTCCAAGCGTTCCCTGGGTTATGTGCGCCTCATTCAGCCTCTACTTCATACTGGTCTAGAGGCTCATCCCCGGCCTTTCGACCGCGTCTCTCATCATATCCACCACATCTTCCCTTCGCCTGTCGGCCTGTGCAGCAGCATCTGCTGGATCATGCCCGCCCTCCTCGACAATTGCAGAGCGACCACGCCTCCGACGTATGATGATGAACATCAACCCGCCCCAGACAAGCGCAAACACGCAGATCATGAACGACAGTTCCAGAAGCATCTGTACACCATCCAATCCTGTTCCATGGAATGGTCTGCTGGCAGGCTAACATGAACTACCGTTTTCTTTACTGGACATCAGGACTCAGAATCGGGCGCTTGGACAAATGGCTGACCTGCAGCTGGTGGTAATCGAACGCGTGTTCTATGCTCTGCGGAGTTCGGTAGATAGGAGGCAACAGTGCCTATAGGCCGATTCATTGCGATGGTGGGATTTCTGGTGTGGCGAAGGAGCGACGGCAGGTACCTGCTGTTACGGCGGTCTCCAGATAAGGACTTTGCGGCTGGTGAGTGGGAGACCGGGTCGGGCAGACTCGACCAGGGCGAGGGCTTCGCGGACGCGGTGCTAAGGGAGTCGATGGAGGAGCTGGGCACGGAGGTCCGCATCGAGTGCATCCTCGGGACCACGCACTTCTACCGGGGCGAGCCGACCCCGGACAACGACATGGTCGGCGTCAGCTTCGGGTGTTCCATCCCCGACGAGTCCGGTCTGTCCCTCAGCGGCGAGCACTCCGAACACAGGTGGATGACCGCCTCGGAGGCATCCGAGTTTCTACCGGACGGTCACTGGCTCGCCAGGCTGGTCCAGCGGGCCGACGTGTTCCGGGAGCACATGCCACAGGAGGTCCGAGAACTCCACTGGAGCGGCAACTTCGAGACGCAGTAGGGATAGTGTGCCAACCCGGTACGAGGCTCAATGGGCCACCGTACTTCGACAAGCTCCCGCCACAGCGGATTTTCAACAGGACGAACGAATGCGGGCGAGACGCTTGCGCTCCATGTGTGTACCCACCCAACTGACACAGTATCCGCAGTAGGCAGCTATCCGTCGGCCACTCCTAGGACGCGGGCTGCGGTGCCTCCCATTATGAGCGCGAGGTTGTCGTCGCTCAGACCGGTCGATGGCGCGAAGTGGCGTTCGAGCCAGTGCAGGGACTGCCGGTAGGTACAGAAGCGGTTCTGGAAGGGCATGTCGGTGCCGTACATGAGCTGTCCTGGGCCGATCCGTTCAACCATCGCTTCCATCGTCGGCCACACCTCGCGGTAGGGATAGTCGAAGATGTCGCCGATGCGGACTGGGAAGCACACTTCCAGGCTCAGATTCGGGTTCTCGAACGGCCTCCATATCTCGTCAGGCAGGGATATGCGGTCACCGTCCAGGTACACGCGCCACGGGAATCCGTGAGTGAGGCTGCACACCATCTGTGGGTAACGCTCCATCAGGCGCATGAGGATGCGTTGCTCGCCCAGGTAGCCTCGCTGCCCCTCCGGATCGGGTCCTGCCTCCCTGGCGCGGGCCGGACCGGTGACCAGCGTGAAGAATACAGGGACACCCAGAGTCGACACGGCCTCCCAGAACGGCGCGTAGGGTCCGCCGTCCCACGGCTCGTCGCTGACGATGTACCCGCCTGCGCTGAACTTGATCGCGTGCAGGCCGAGGTCCTGGATTGCCGAGGTGACGCTGGCAATAACTGAATCGACGTCCGTGTGAATCATCTGCTCGTCGACGGCGGCCATCGAGAGCAGGCGGTCGGGGAATCGGCGTACACACTCCGCCTGGTACTCGTTGCTCCGGCCCAGCATGGCGTTCGTATGCAGCAGCGTCATGTCGATGCCTGCGTAGTCCATCTCGCCGATCAGGCTGTCGGGAGTGAACTCCAGATTTCGGAGGTTGGGTGGGTAGTAGTGCTTGGTGTACGTCTCCCCCTGGTAGGCCCACAGGACGCGCCCGGCGGCGTGGTCGACTCGAAAGTTGACGTCCGGTAGGGCTTCGAGGTCTCCGTCGGCCCTCGGATCGAGAACGTCGGACGGGCCTTCGACGCGGTCGCTGATACGAAACGCCGGCTGGTGGTGCCTGGCGTACGACATCTGCACCTCCCGGAGGTGCTCCTGCGAATCGGCGTAGCCTCGAGGGCTGTCAGCGGGCTCGAAACAGTATGCGTGAGAGTCGATTATCATGGGCACGTAATCCGATCCTTTCGAGACCATCGTATCACTCGCACCTTCGTCGCGACATCGAGGAGTTTCAACCTAATGTCAGCGCAATCCCAGACCACCGACTCCGGCCCCGTGCGCGAGTCCGCGCGCATAACTAGCCTCGACCTGATACGCGGGGTAGCGGTGCTCGGCATCCTGCTGATGAACGCCGTCTCCTTCAAGTTCGGCCCCGGACCCTACTTCAACCTGAGCGCGGGCGGCTCGGAGACGTGGCTCGACTGGACGGTGGGCATCTTCGGCGAGGTCTTCGTGGACCAGAAGTTCATGGGGCTGTTTTCGCTGCTGTTCGGAGCGGGGATGATTCTCTTCATCGACCGTGCCGCCAGCAGGGGCAGACGCGCGGTCAGGCTGAACCTGTGGCGGAACGTGCTGCTGCTGATAATCGGCATCCTGCACACCATATTATGGTACGGCGACATCCTGATGGCCTACGCGATAGCCTCGTTCTTCCTGGTTGCAATGAGAAAGCTGCCGAACCGGGCGCTGATCTCAGTGGGAGCTATCGTATTCGCACTGTCCATCGGATGCTCACTACTCGCGCAGAACATGGCCAACACAACCGACGTGTCGCTGTCAGGTATCTGGACACTGGGCGATTTCCCCACGCAGGAGCTGATCGGGCTTCCCTTACTGCTGGGCTACTTCCTGCGTGCGCTGGGTCTGATCCTCATTGGAGCCGGATTGTATCGCACTGGCTTCATGAACGGCGGGATGCCAGAGAGGACGTATCGGCTGACGGCTATCGTCGGACTCGCCATCGGCCTGCCACTTGCCGCCGCCGGTGTCGTCATCACAGCCATGAACGACTACTCGCGCGAGATCGCCTTCATCGGCCAGGTCCCCAACACGCTGGGCACGATTCCGGCATCGCTGGGATACATGAGCCTCATCATCCTCTGGAACAACCGCGCGGATAGCTGGCTGAAAGAGAAGCTGCGCGCAGCCGGAAGGATGGCGCTGACCAACTACCTGACGCAGACGGTGCTGGGCGTGCTGATTCTGACCGCACTGCTGCGCGACGTCGACTTCGTGAACCGCGCCGCAGTGCTGCTGATTGTGTTCGCGGTGTGGGCGCTGCAACTCTGGTGGTCGCAGGCGTGGCTGAGTCGATTCCTGTTCGGACCCGCAGAGTGGCTCTGGAGAGTCGCCACCTACCGAAGCGGTCAGCCGCTACGACGTGCTAGCGGCTAGCCTCCTCAAAACTCCGAGTCGTGTTCTCCCAGTTCGGGCGCTTCCGACCTCAGCGTCCAGGGTGTCGCGCTCATCTTGAACGGGGGGCCGGGCATCGTGCCGTGAGTGCTGGAATGGATGAAGAAGTCGCGCTCCTCCAGGTGGGGATCGACCAGCAGGCGGTCGACGGTGAGCGTCATGCCTATCAGCAGTCTGAGTGGCGCCAGTCCGTGGAACAGATCCTCCATCGTGTGGCATGCGAGGTGCGGGAGAAGCAACTCCTCGATCTCGGCTGCGTGCTCCCGGCGGGCGGCTGCGGTGGCATACTTCGGGTTGTAGGCTATGTCGGGGTCGTCGAAGAAGAGCCACATGTACTCCCACGTGGCGTCGTGCCGGACGTTGAGCGAGACGTACCCGTCCTTGCACGGCAGCAGCGGCGTCGACCCCCTCGTCTCCGGCCCTCCCCGGTGCATTGCGCCGAGAAGCTGCGGACTGAACGCTGAGGCGCAGGCTTCCTGCATCGATACGTCGACGTGCTGGCCCTCGCCCGTCAGGTCCCTGTGCGCCAGTGCGCTCATCGCGCCGAGAAAGGCGCACGCCCCGGCCTGGAAGCACGACTCGTCGCCCGGCTCCTTCAGCGGCTCACGATCGGGCGACCCATTGACGTACGACTGTCCTGACGCGCCGTAGGTCACAAGGTCAGTGGCATGGTAGTCGCGCCAAGGGCCGGTCTGTCCGAACGGTGTGACGGACACGAGGATGATGCCGGGGTTGATCTTGGCGAGGTCGTCGTAGCCTAGTCCCAACTGGTCTGCGTAGCCTGGGTGGAACGTCTCGACCACCACGTCGAGAGTTGAGCAGAGTTCGCGTAGACGCGCCAGTCCGTCTAAATGGGCATTCACCCTCACTCCAACCCTCTCCCTCAAGGGAGAGGGGGTATGTTGGTCGAAATCGACCGTCATGCCGCGCTTGTTGGTGTTCAGGTACCTGAACACTCCCCCGGTGTCCATGTCAGAATTGTCATGCGGGAAAGGGCCGAGCCTGCGGGCGGGATCGCCCCCAGGAGGCTCGACCTTGACGACGTCGGCGCCGAAGTCGGCGAACATCTTGGCGCAGAACGCGCCTGCCAATCCCTCGAATACGCCGACAGACAGATCGACGACCCGAAGGTCGGAGAGTGCGGTCACCGCCGATCCCCGAAGTCGCCGAACCTCCTGTCTCGCTCCCGGGCACGATTGATGCCGACGGCTCTTTCCTCGCCCAGGGCGTCGTCACGCTCGCGTCGATACGCGACCGACAGCGCGTGTGTCTGGAACGCGCTCTTGACGCCGGACCTGAAGCCCATCTCGTCCTGCATCTGGTTGACAGAGTACTTGGAGATTCGCACGGCGAACGGGTCCTGGAGCGCGATGCGCTGAGCGAGCGCCATCGTCTCCTCTTCCAGCCTGTCGGCGGACACGACGCGGTTGACCAGTCCAAGACGTTCAGCCTCGTGCGCGTCGATCCAGTCGCCGGTGAACAGGTACTCCTTGGCCTTTCTGAAGCCGATCTCCCACGGCAGGCTGGCGAACTGCACGTGCGGCCCGCCCCAGCGGACGGTACGGTCGGAGAAGCGGGCGTCGTCCGCGGCAACGATCAGGTCGCACGCGGTCGCAAGAATCAGCCCGCCCATGATGCAGTAGCCCTGCACCTGCGCGATGGTCGGCTTTGGGAAGTCGCGCCACCGGAGCGTGTTCGCCATGTTCAGATCCCAGCTCCGGGCGTACGCTCCGGGTATGCCGGGCGCGTAGGGACGCTTCTCCCTGTCGGCAAGCTCCTGCGGGCTGCCGAGGTCGTGCCCGGACGAGAAGTGCTCCCCGGCTCCGGCGACTATGACGACACGCACTGAGTCGTCGTCGGCCACGCTCATCAGCGCGTCGTCGAACTCCTCGAGCATCATGCGGCTCTGCGCGTTGCGGACCTCCGGCCGGTTCACCGTGATGGTGAGCACCGAGTCGGTCCGGTCAAGCAGGATGTTCTCGTATGTCATTGGTCAATCCTCGTTCTGGAAAAGCAAGGAAGATGGCGATTGGCGTTTCACCCTCTCCCCGGATCAAGTCCGGGGCAGGCTCTGAGGGAGAGGGGGCTTTTCTAATCGGCGGTGACTTTCTCGCCTTCCAGCCCTTCGGTCTCGACCACCTGGGCGGCGCGATCGTGCTGGTTGATGTTGCTCATCCTCGCGTCGTTGGCGCGGAGCCACGTCTCGCGGCTCTCGTTGACCCACTTGTACGAGTCCAGGTAGTCATCGAGCAGGCCGTTGACCTGCGGGACGACGTACCGGGCGACCATATCCCAGCTCCGGCGGGTGTTCTCGCGGTTCGCCCAGTCGTGGACGAAGCCGATGACGCACCCGAAGCCGCCGGTCAGCTCCATCATGTCGTGGATCTTTGCGACAAGGTCGTCTGGGGTGCCGATGACCGCGGTGCTCTCGTCGGAGAACGCGACATCGTCGACGGCCTCATCCGGAGTCTTGTAGATGGATCCCTTGCCCGCTGCGAGAGTGCCGACGGTGTACTCGTTGTTGTGTCGCATCAGGCCGTCACGAGCCTGCTCGCGCGCCTCCTGCCGGGTCTCCGCGATGTGCCAGTTCATTACGATGCGCCAGTCCTTGCGGTCGACCTTGTTGCCGTGCTTGGCGGCCGACTCCTCGGCGAAGCTCCACTGGGTCGGGAGCGAGCGCATTCCGGCCTTGGTCATGGATCCGATCGAGAGCACTCCAGCCTCGTGCTTGCCGGCCAGCGTCATGCCAGACGGCGTGAGGATCGACGCGACGGCGAACTCCATCTTCTCCTGGAACGGCTTTAGCTGGAGCCTGGCGTCGCGCAGCGTGAACCACTCGGACTCGTAGGTGAAGCGGTCGTCGGTCTCGAACAGGCGGCGGATGACACCCATTGCCTCGTCCTGCCTGTCGCGCAGCACCATCGGGTCCATGCCGAGTGTGTGAGCGTCGGACGGCAGTGCTCCTGGGCCTGACCCGAAGATCACGCGGCCTCTCGACTGGTGATCGAGCTGCACGAGTCGCTGGGCGACCATGAACGGGTGGTGGTACGGCAGCGAGACGACTCCGGTACCGAGCATGATCCTGTGCGTGCGCTCGGCGGCAGCCGCAAGGAAGACCTCCGGCGAGGCGATCATCTCCCATCCCGTCGAGTGGTGCTCGCCGCACCAGAACTCGTCGTAGCCAAGGTAGTCCAATTGCTGAACGAACTCGAGGTTGCTCTGAAACTGAAGCGTGGGGTTTTCGCCTATGGGATGATGCGGCGCAAGAAACGCGCCAAAGCGCAGGGCTGGCATGGTCTTCCTCTCAACCAGCTTAAAGCTGGACATATAAAACGCGGCTAGCAGTAGGACTCGACGAAGGTTATTGTAGCTGACGGTGGGGTGGCAAGTGGGGAGGCTCACCAACAGGCCCCCTCTTCCTTGACGGGTCGCAGATGCGCCTTCGCGTGAGAGGGATGGCGTGAGGGTGAAGACCGCACCTGTCAGACTGACCCAACACCGGTGTTACAATTGAGATGATATGGACACGCAACACCCAATCCCCTCAGATCTAGCTTCTCGCGGTCAGACAATCTACCAAGATCAGATTCGACATCTGGTAGACCCTCAGCAGAAGGGTAAATTCGTCGTCATCGACATCTACAGTGGTGACTACGAGATCAACGAGCGGGATGCAGACGCAACGCAGGAACTGCTCAGGCGCCGACCGGATGCCATGACGTGGGCAGTCCGTGTGGGCTACCCAACACCGTATGTCTGGCTTGTTGCTAAGCCAGCGTAAATGATCCGAGGGAGAGTAACCGGCGAAAGAGCCGTGGTGATTCCCCTAGGAGTCTTAGACATCTCTGGTAGATCATGGCCAATCAATGCTGCCGTGGACACTGGATTCACAGGTGACATCTCGTTGCCGACATCTACGATCCGTCGCCTATCCCTGAGGCCATTGGGACAGAGGCTGTTCACATTGGCCGACGGCGAGACGTCAGTCATGAACGCCTATTCCGGTAGGGTAATGTGGCACGAACAACAGCGCGATGTCGTCGTCATTCAATCAGAAGACACAGCCATGATTGGCATGAACCTGATCTGGGGCAGCCGAGTCACGATGGAAGCTCGAACCGACGGCGATGTCAAGCATCGAGGAACTCACATAAGAGTTTGGCGTAGTTTCCCCTTTACGCAGGCTCCGCCACGAAGACGGGGATCTTTCGGCTTGTGCGCTCCTGGTACTCGGCGTAGGGCGGGAAGGCCTCGACCGCGATGTCCCATAGCCGGGCCCGCTCACCGTCGTCCTCGACCTCCCGGACGGTCATCGAGTACACATCGGTCTCATCACGGATCTCGACGCTGGCGTCGGCTCGGAGGTTGTACACCCATACGGGATGCGTCGGCGCTCCGCCCCTCGATGCCACCAGCACGTAGTTGTCTCCGTCCTTGACTCGCATCAGCGGCGTCTTGCGGATCGCGCCTGTCTTGTTACCCCGGTTCGTCACGATGATGACGGGCAGTCCAGTCTCCCGGAGCGTCGTGCCCTCGGTGCCTCCGCTGCCCTCATATTGCTCGACCTGATCGCGTACCCACTCGCTGGGTGAGGGGATGTATTCAGCCATGGTTGTGTTGCCTCCTGGATTGATGGTGGTTGGGGGTCATGATAGCTGGATTTAGTATTGCTCTCTACTGTTGCCGTGTCATCGCAGTCGCTGTTGCACACTCCCCCCTCTAAGTAGGCAGAATCGTCCTAATGTCAGGAGGCTCATTGGAGTCTATCGTTTCCAGCAGAGTCCGGAACCGTCGATTCTTCGAAACCGATTTGCTAACCTCAGATAAGCACATTAGATCGCACGTAGCCGATGCCATGCCCTCCTTGCGTACAGACGGAGTTGCTGAAGCTATTGCAGGAAAGCCGTAAGTCGCAACACTGGACTAGAATTGACCAAACTGACACTCGTTCGAACTCTCGGAGGTACAAGAATGGCGACGCCAATTAGGGCATGTCTAATCTGGGGTGACGAGTACAAAGCATCTGGCTTCCACCTTCCACAGAATCGCATTTCTCGAGTGGATAGTTCGCCGCGAGCTGGTGGTGGATACCAGATTGACGATGTGGTGGTTAATTCCAGAATTGCTCAGATGAGTGATGCTGAGAAGGCTAGGTTAACCACCTGGCTGGTCGACCAGCGCATGCAGGGAGATGAGATGCCGGAGGTCACAGAAGCCGTCATCAATCACGTCAAGACTAATCGCCCTCTCCTAGCACACGAGCGCGCAGATAGACTACTTCGATTTATTTCTGACCAGACAGACAGAGTAGGAATCCCATATGAGATTAGACGGCTGGATCCCGGCGTGTACGCTTGGTCCGAGTCAACAGATGGAGGGGAGATAGGGTATCTCATCGATTATTTGAGAAACAGCAAATGGATCGACGAGAGATTCCAAGCGAGGTTTATTTCATTAGGAGACTATGACATCCCAGCCTTCGTCAGAGTTACCGTGGACGGAAACGCTCGCATTGCTGTTCAGCGTGCCAACATTGGCTCCACTCAAGCATTTATAGCCATGTGGTTCGACGAGACTATGACCGACGCCTACACGGAAGGAATCGAACCCGCTGTCAAGGCGGCTGGTTACACTCCCCTTCGAATTGATCAAAAGCAGCACATCAACAAGGTGGATGACGAGATCATCGCCGAAATCCGGCGGTCGCGGCTTCTTGTGGCTGACTTTACCCACGGCGACGCAGGTGCGAGAGGCGGTGTCTACTACGAGGCAGGGTTCGCACGAGGACTAGGTCTTCCTGTGTTCTACACTTGCCGCAAGGATATGGTAAACGAGCTGCATTTCGATACACGACAGTTCAACCACGTTCTGTGGGAGACTCATTCTGAGCTACGTGAGAGCCTCTGGAGGAGAATTGTTGCTGTCATTGGGGAATGTCAAAACTCACTACCGCCATTAGGTGCCCTGACGCCCAACGTGTTCAAGATCCTTCTTCTTGGGCATCCGTATCAGCAGGAGACTCAGGTTGTTGACGCGTCAATGACATCCTAATCGTACATGCGCTGTAGGTTCAGCCAGAACCCAGCCGACATTCCAAGGGCACGTCCTATTCTCAGAGCCGTGTCTTCAGTGATGGACCTGCGACAGTGAACGATGTCGTTGATCCACGTTGGAGATACCTCGACTTCCTTAGCCAAACTTTGTTGGCTAATGCCGAGTTCCTCTAGCATCTCGGCGAGATGCTCCCCTGGATGTATCGGCTTGGATGTGTTCATTGACCCCTCTAACTAAGTTCGGTGAAAAGACACTTGGATCGCACACGCCGATTCCTTCAGACGCGCCACGCATATGGTAGCCTAAGGACACACGACCGAGGAGCAAGAAAGGGACTCTCATTCGCGAGACGGCAAACAGCATGGATAAGCTTCGGGACGAGGCCTACGTGAAAACGGTCATCGAGGAGTTGGGTGGCGCCCAAGAGCTAGCCGCTGGGATGCGCGAGTATCACGAGATCGTCGTTCGCATGAGAACTGAGCAAGCTGAGCTCATAAAGGAGCACCCGGACAAGTGGGTCGCCATGGGCGGAGACGGTGTCTTGGCCGTGGGTGATTCCATGAAGGAAGTACTCGAGGAGGTCGAGAGACAGGGTGTGGACAGCGGGGAAACTGTGGTCGAATTCTTGGACACATCCCCTCCCCTGCTGATTCTATGATAATTGGCGAGTTCGACGGCAAGGGGCACCCCTACGTCGAATGCAGGCTCATCATCCCCCGCCTTGAGGTCGATCACCGGACCCTCTTTCTAGTGGACACAGGTGCTGATAGCACTTGCCTTCATCCGAGGGACGCAGGTAGAGCTCGGATATCAACTGAGCAGCTTGGAAGGGGCTTGGAATCCAGCGGGATCGGAGGCGCGTCACTCTATCACCCTGAACCGTCCCTTCTGTCATTCGACGACCAGTCGCACATTAGGATCTATGTGGTCGATCTTCTCATCGCGGAGCCTCATGAGGCCAACCAGGGCCTGCCGTCACTACTTGGTCGGGATGTCATAAACCAGTGGTACATGCAGTACGACCCAGCCGGCGGAAGACTCCACTTCACCGTTCGCCACGCTGACTACAGCCTTGAGTTAGTGTGAAGTTCACCTCAACCCAGTAAGAGACTTCCACTAGTCCATCAATCATCCCCATTTCACACCCTGGACTTCGCCCCGACGACTTCCACTAATGACCTCTCAACAACATTCCCCCGCATCAGAATCCCGACCATCAGAACAATCCGACGAATCAGAGTTCAGACATCTTGCGCCGATTCGTGGACGGTACCGTCATGTCGCCCGCACTCGAAGAGATTGTGTCTATTTTGCAGGAGGCTCGATGGCTCACCACCCTTCGACAGGCTCAGGACGAACGAATGCGGGCGAGACGCCCGCGCTCCAAGAAACAGGTGCCTACGAAGCAGATACACACCCCGCGCTCGAAAATCGAGTTGACTGACGTTTAGTCACGTTACTAAAATAGTGCTGTTGTCCAAGAGGTTTGCACAATGGCTGACTATGCTATCGTCCACACGGGCGGGAAACAGTACAGGGTATCCACCGGAGACACCATCCGCGTGGAGTCGATACCCGGCGACTTAGGTGACACGGTCGAGCTGACCGATGTCCGTATGCTGTCGCATGATGGGGAGGTCACGCTCGGTGCCCCCACCGTGGACGGCGCTCGCGTCGTCACCGAGATCACGGACAGCGGCAAGGGAAAGAAGATCGTCGTCTTCAAGTACAAGTCCAAGGTGCGCTACCGCAGAAAGAAGGGACACCGTCAGCTCTTCACCGACCTGACCGTTACCGACATCCTGATGGACGATGACGCGGAAGTTGAAGTCGAAGTCGAAGAAGAGGATCCGGGCTCGTAGAGGCAGGTTTGAAACCTGCCCCCTACCCAGATACGGAGGTCCAGCATGGCACACAAGAAGGGCGGCGGAAGCACCCGAAACGGCCGAGACAGCAATGCCAAGCGTCTCGGCGTCAAGCGCTACGACAACGAGATGGTGCGCGCGGGCACGATCATAGTCCGCCAGCGCGGCACGCGGATCCACCCCGGCAACAACGTCGGCCTCGGCAGGGACCATACGCTGTTCTCGCTCGTCGACGGCTCGGTCAAGTTCGAGTTCGCGCGGCAGGGCCGCAAGGTCGCCAGCGTCTACCCGGTGGGGGTCTAGTTGAATTGAAGACTGGAATTCACCCGGAGTACTACGCCGAGGCGACGGTTACATGCAGCTGCGGACACAGCTACGTGACCGGCGCGACCAAGCCTGAGCTGCAGGTCGAGATATGCTCGAACTGCCACCCGTTCTTCACCGGCGAGCAGCGCATCGTCGACACCGAGGGCCGCGTCGAGCGACTGATGCGAAGGTTCAACCTTCCGCAGCAGTAGTCTCCAGGACAACCCGAAACAGGACGAAGGGGTGGGACCAGAGTCTCACCCCTTTTCTTTTGTGACCAGATGACCACGCAGAACAGACCGACATACGGCGGGCAGGCGGTGCTGGAGGGGGTGATGATCCGCGGGCAGACGCACATGGCTGTCGCCGTGCGGCGTCCCAACGGCGCGATCGCCACCCAACTAAGACCTCTCAGCACCCTCTACACCGGCACGCTCAGACGCCTGCCGCTCGTCAGGGGTGTCATCACGCTAGTCGAGACGCTGAGTCTTGGGATGAGGGCGCTGAGCTACTCGTCGAGCGTCAGCCTGGAAGACCCGGAGGCCGACCCGGACTCAGAGGTCGAGTCCGAGGAGCTCAGCAAGGGCGCGCTGGCAAGCATGCTGCTGATCTCGTTCGGGTTCGCGATACTGCTGTTCTTCCTGCTGCCCCTGTTCGCGAGCCGTCCGCTGGAGGGCGCGTTCGGCAACGACATACTGTCTAACGTCGCCGAGGGCGCGATCCGGCTGGTCGTGTTCGTCGCCTACATCTGGGTGATCGGGCGGATGCCCGAGATCAGGCGGGTATTCATGTACCACGGTGCGGAGCACATGACGGTGCACGCCCAGGAGCGGGGCGATCCGCTGGTGACAGAGGCGATCAGGAAGTACTCGCCGGCGCATCCTCGATGCGGCACGGCGTTCCTGCTGACGGTCATGGTGGTGGCGATACTGGTGTTCGTGTTCGTGCCGAGGGAGCCGCTGTGGTGGCTGATAACGTCCCGCATCGTGTTCATCCCGCTGATCGCGGCGGTCGCCTACGAGGTGATCCGGCTGAGCGGCAGGTACGAGGACAACCCTCTGGTCAGCCTCATAAGCACACCCAACCTGCTGCTTCAGAAGCTGACGACCCGCTGGCCCGACGACGACCAGATCGAGGTCGCGGTCGCCGCCATGAACACCGCGCTAGAGGCAGACAGAGAAGCGGTCTCGCCGCCTTCCTGATGGGTCTGGATGGAGGTTGAGTTTCACCCTTAGAGAGCTTACAAAGGTAGGTATTCGCAAATCGTCATTCCGGCGAAGGCCGGAATCCAGAGGATGGGGGTGTCCTTCGACAAGCTCAGAGCCTGCCCCGGACATGATCCGAGGACGAACGAATTCGTTGTAGGGGCGGTTCGCGAACCGCCCTTCACTACCCCCGCCGCTCTCTCAACTCAGTCCAGACCTGCTCGGGCCGTACTCCGGATGCGGACATCATCACAAGGCAGTGGTATAGAAGGTCGGCCATCTCGGACGCCACGGCGTCGCCGTCCGCCTTGGCGCCGGCAAGGGCCGTTTCTCCGGCCTCTTCGATCACCTTCTGGGCGATGCGGTCGGGGCCTCCCTGGAAGAGGCTCGTCGTGTAGCTGCCCTCGGGCATCTCCTCCCTACGGTCCTGGATGACCGAGTACAGCTCCTCCAGGATGCCAGGGCCCTTCTCAGGCGCTTCGAAGTCGGGAAGGTCGTCGAACGGCGTGAAGAAGCAGGTCGGTTCGCCGGTGTGGCAGATCGGCCCGTCGGGGATCACCTTGAGCAGGATGACGTCGCCATCGCAGTCGACGCTCGCCGACCTGATCCTCATGTAGTTGCCTGAGACCTCGCCCTTGTGCCACATGTCGGCGCGGCTGCGGGAGTAGAACCAGACCTCGCCGCCTTCCAGCGTGCGCTTCAGCGCCCCCGGGTTGATGTAACCCAGCATGATGACCTCGCCGGTCTCGGCGTGCTGGCAGATGGCGGGGGCCAGGCCCTTATCGTCGAGCAGGACTGTCGGCATTTTTCTTTCCTCTCCATTCGCTTCGTCATTCCGGCGAAAGCCGGAATCCAGGGCTGGGTTGTCCCTTTACGAGAATTCACCCTCACCCCAACCCTCTCCCTCAGGGAGAGGGGGCCGTTGATTGGTATTCGCGCTGTCTACACACCTTTACCTACCCCTGTGAGCCCTGAGGGAGTGGGGGCTATTGGTTGTGTTTCAAGTAAGTTTCCCCGTCAAGGGAGAGGGGACTTGTTAGCTGTCACTCTATGGGGCGGATCGGTACTTTGCGGTCGTTGAGGTACTGCTTGATGTCTTTCACCCTGTAGGTGCCGAAGTGGAAGACGCTGGCGGCAAGCACGGCGTCGGCCTTGCCGTAGTCTAGCGCGTCGAGGAAGTGGTCGGGCGTTCCCGCGCCGCCGCTGGCGATGACGGGGACCGTGACCGCCGACGAGATGGCGCGAAGCATGTCGAGATCGTACCCGGTCTGGTGGCCGTCGGTGTCCATGCTGGTGAGCAGCAGCTCTCCTGCTCCGAGCTCGTTGACGCGGACCGCCCACTTGAGCGCGTCGATGCCGGTGGGCGTCCTGCCGCCCCGGACGTAGACTTCCCAGCGCGAGTCTTCGTCGATGGCAAGTGTCGGGTCGTCGCAGATGACCCTCTCGTCGCCAGGCTTTGTCGCGGTGGCGTCGATGGCAACGACGATGCACTGGGAGCCGAAGTGGTCCGACGCCTCGGCGACGAGGTCGGGCTCGCTGACGGCCGCGGTGTTGAGCGAGACCTTGTCCGCGCCTGCCTCGAGCATCCGGCGTACGTCGGCGACGCTCCTCATGCCGCCGCCCACGGTGAACGGGATGAACAGTCGCTCAGCGACCTCCCGCACCACGTTCAGCATGATGTCGCGGGAGTCTGAGCTTGCGGTGATGTCCAGCAGCACCAGCTCGTCCGCGCCCTCGGCGTCGTAGTACGTCGCGAGCTGCACCGGGTCGCCCGCATCGCGGATCTCGATGAAGCTGATGCCCTTGACGACGCGACCGTCGTCGACGTCGAGGCATGGGATGATTCGCTTGGTCAGCATATGTGCCCCGTGGTACCACCGATGACGTTGACGGCCTCGGCAAGGTCTATGTCGCCGGTGTACAGTGCGCGTCCGATGACCACGCCGCCGACGCCGATGTAGCTGAGGTTTCTTATGTGGTCTATCGAAGCGATACCGCCAGCGGCGATGACGCCGTCTCCGGCGATGGCCACGAGGCTGCGCATGAGCTCGTAGTTGGGCCCGGTGAGCGTGCCGTCGCGCGATATGTCGGTGCACAGGAACGTGCGGACGCCGGCGTCCATCATTAGGCCGATCAGGTCGGTTGCGGTAGTCTCGCCCCCTGCCGTCCAGCCGGAGACCTCGACGTTGCCGTCGCGCGAGTCTACCGCAACCATGACGGCGTCAGAGCCGAACCGCTCGCAGGCAGTCGTGACCACCTCGGGATCCCGGACGGCCACGGTGCCGAGCATGACGCGGTCGACTCCGGAGTCCAGCACCTCTTGCACTGACTCGATGGTGCGGACACCGCCTCCCATTTGTACCGGGAGGCTCACCGCGTCGGCGATGCGGCTTATGACGTCGAGGTTCTGGGGAGAACCAGACTTGGCACCGTCCAGGTCGATCACGTGGATGCGTCCTGCGCCAAGTCTCTCCCAGCGAAGGGCGACCTCGACGGGGTCGTCTGAGTAGACGGTCTCCTGGGAGTAGTCGCCCTGGTAGAGACGCACGCAACGGCCGTCGATCAGGTCGATGGCTGGTATGACCTCCATCACCCTCACCCCAGCCCTCTCCCATCAAGGGAGAGGGGGTATTTGGAATCATCCATATGCGCCGTTCCGTATCAGGACTCGCGGACGAACCGCACGAAGTTGCCGTATATCTTCAGCCCGATGCTGCCGCTCTTCTCCGGGTGGAACTGGACGGCGGCCACGGAGTCCCATGCCACCGCGCTGCAGAACTCGACGCCGTAGTCTGTGGTACCGGCGACGATGTTGGAGTCTTCGGGGTCGGCGAAGTAGCTGTGGACGAAGTAGAAGTGAGAGCCGTCGGGCACGTCCTCAAAGAACGGATGCTCCTTGTGCCACGTCACCTGGTTCCAGCCCATGTGCGGGATCTTCTGGCCTCCGGGCAGTCGCCTGCACCTGCCACCGACAACGCCAAGACAGGGCTCGTCGCCCTCGTCTGAGGCATCGAGCAGGAGCTGGAGTCCGAGGCACACGCCGAGGAACGGCTTGCCGCTGGATATGTACTCTCGGATGGGATTGATCAGCCCTCGCTGGCGCATGTGTCGCATGGAGGAGTCGCAGGCACCCTGCCCTGGGACGACGATGGCGTCCGCCGACGTTATGGAGTCGATGGACGACGTGATCTCGGCATTGGCGTCGAAGCGTTCGAGCGCTTTCTGGACGCTACGGAGGTTTCCGGCGTCGTAGTCGACTATGGCTATGGTTGGCTGTTGGTTCATTGTTCAGCTAGGGCGAGATCTTCACCCCCGGATCAAGTCCGGGGCAGGCTCTCACCCCAGCCCTCTCCCCCGTATCAAGTACGGGGCAGGCTCTGAGGGAGAGGGGGTATGTTGATTGGTGCTCATGGTTGGCCGTTGGGTCATTCTTCGGAGGGTTCAGGGGGCTGGCCGGTGACGATCTCGAATGGCAGGTGCCGGTCTTCGTAGCGGGCCAGCATGAACAG
The DNA here is from genome assembly GCA_965116405.1 of Dehalococcoidia bacterium. GTDB lineage: Bacteria > Chloroflexota > Dehalococcoidia > Lucifugimonadales > UBA1123 > VXRN01. The sequence continues at coordinate 1,712,931 of OZ220685.1, read as the reverse complement.
CAGGTCGGAGAGCCGGTTCAGGTAGACCAGCAGGTGGATGTTCGGCAGGAGTCCAGCGGTCTTCAGATCGACGACTCGGCGTTCGGCGGTGCGCACCTGGGTCCTGGCGAGGTCGAGCGCCGATGACGCGGTCGATGCTCCGGGAATGATGAAGTTAGGCGGAAGCTCGACCTGCTCGCCGATCTCGTCGATGAGCTTTTCGAGCCTGGTGACGTGCGACTCGTCAACGATCTGGAAGTGCTCGAGCAGGAGGTGGCGGTTGGAGGGGTCGGTAGCGAGCTCGGCGCCGATCATGAACATATCACGCTGTACTTCAAGAAGGATGTCCTTGACCATGTCCTCAGTAGCGAGGGCGCGGGAGAGCCCTATGGCGGAGACCGCGTGGTCGGTCGAGCCGTAGGCCTCGGTGCGAACGTCGGACTTGGAGACGCGCCCGCCGAATAGCAGGCCGGTGTCGCCCTCGTCGCCTGAGCGGGTGTAGATCTGCAAGTGGCTCGTTCCTCCGGGCGGTATTATAGCAACGGGCATGGAGGGATGGCATGGGGAGGTAGTCTGCAGAGGGTGACACCATGGTCGGAATCAGGTTTTCACCCTCACCCCCGGATCAAGTCCGGGGCAGGCTCCAGCCCTCTCCCTGAGGGAGAGGGGGGGCGTTGGGAGCTGACCGGCGTCCAGTGGATTTACTGGAGTGGGGGAGGGGCCTGTTGATGGGAAAATGAAAGAGGGCGGCAAATGGTGCCGCCCTCGGGTCGGTTAGGTGATCTGTGCTATGGCGACGGTCAGCCGGACTTGATCTCGAGCCTGCGGGCCTTCTTGGCCTCCTGCTTGGGGACGGTGATCGTCAGGACGCCGTTGGCGTAGCTGGGCTGTGCCCTCTCGGCGTCGACCGAGTTGGGGAGCCGCAGCGCCCTGTGGGAGCGCCCGAAGCGTCGCTCGCGCAGCAGGTAGTCACCCCTCTGCTCCTGGGACTCGGACCCCGTCTCACCCTCGATGGTGAGCAGGCCGTCCTCGAGCGTGACCTGGATGTCGTCGGGGTCGACGCCTGGCAGCGAAGCGTGGACGATCAGGTCGTCACCTTCCTGGACCACGTCCATGGCGATGTCCCAACGTCCGCCGGCGGAATCCTGTGCCTGTACACCCGGGTTCCAGAGGCGGTTGAAAGCCGCATCCATGCGTCGCATCTCGGCGAATGGGTCGAATCTCTGCATCGTCATAACTGTCTTACCTCCGTGTATGCTAGTTACCGATGTGATTGTGGCTCTGTTGCCACTCGATTGATACATGGATTGTAGGTAATATCCGTGTAGCTGTCAATAGATATGATATGTTACGTATCAATATAGAGCTAACGCCTTGTGGCATATGTTATAATTCATATATCTCATATTACTAGTTGATGGATCCAAGTGGCAGACTACTACGGCGTTCTCGGCGTTGAGCGGAGAGCGGAACAGAAGGATATTCGGCAGGCCTTCAGAAGGCTGGCGCGTCAGTACCATCCTGACCTGAACAAGGACGACTCGGACGCTGAGACCAAGTTCAAGGAGGTCAACGAGGCGTACGAAGTGCTGTCCGACCCGGACAGCCGCAGGAAGTACGACGCCTACGGCGACCAGTGGAAACACGCTGACGAGATCGAGGCGCAGCGAAGGGCTGCGAGCAGCTCGTACGGCTTCAGGGGCGGCGCATACCGGGGAAGGCCGACTCCAGAGGGCGACCTGTACGCTGGGCTCGAAGACATACTCGGAAACATGGGGCGTTTCCGCGGCAGCCGGCACGGCGCCGGTACGATACGCTCCGAGACGTCCGTGACCGTGTCGCTGGAGGAGGCGTACTCGGGCAGCACGTTCATAGCCACCCACACCGCGCGCGGCAGGAACCGGCGGTTCGAGGTGGACATCCCGCCAGGCGTGGACAACGGCAGCACGGTCCGTGTGACTCCCGAGTCCGACACCGAGATGCTGTTCAGGGTGTCAGTCTCACCCAGTGAGAAGTTCCGGCGGGAAGGGTCTGACCTGTACACCGACGTCGACATTCCGTTCGAGCAGTGCATCCTCGGCGGAGAGGCCCAGGTGCGGACGCTGGACGGCCGGACGATATGGGTGAAGATACCGGCCAACAGCCAGAACGGCCAGAACATCCGGCTGCGCGGCCAGGGGATGCCGAAGCTGGGGTCGCCCGACACCAGGGGGGACCTGTACGTCACGCTGAGGCCGCAGATGCCGAGGTCGCTCACCGATGAGCAGCGTGAGCTGATAACGAAGCTGCAGGAGCTGAGGTCGGGGGCGGAGTAGGGGTCTGCAGGGCTATCTAGTCTCGGACGTATTCTTTCATATCTGCATATATAGTGACGTAATACGTACACTAACAGCATTTCTGTGATAGAATACGTCGCTACAGGATATATTCCTTCATGGCCTCAGCAGAACATCCAATAACTCGTTCAGAGCTCCGAGAGGAGCTGCGCCACTACGCGACCAAGGATGACCTGAACCTCTATCGCTCAGAACTTCGGGAGGAACTGGGCCTCTATCGTTCGGAACTCCGGGAGGAGCTACGTCATTACGCAACCAAGGAGGACGTAGCTAATCTGGAGACGCGACTCACGAGAGAGATTTCTGATCTCAAGTCTGAGTTTTCAGAGTTTAAGGTTGAAGTCAAAGGTGACGTAAACACCCTCATCAAGTGGATGGTGGGTGTCCAGGTTGGTGGGATCGCGGCGATTGCGGCAATCGCAACCGCGATTGTCACCATCACAAAGATTCTGGGCGGTTGATGCAGTTCACTGACGGGTCAGCTTGAGGATTGTGCCATTTTCGCCTACTGCCCAGGCGGTATTCGGGTCTGAGAAGGTTATGGCTCTGAGGGTCGACTCGGTTACTGATGGTCCCTGGGACCAGGTCCGGCCTCCGTCGGTGGAGTGCATGGTCTGACCGGACGAGCCGACGGCCCAGCCCTCCAGAGCGTCCATGAAGGCGACGTCCCACAGGAACTTGCCAGTATCGGCGTCGACGCGCGTCCAGGTCTGTCCCCCGTCCGTCGTGTAGGCGACCATGCCGTCGGTGAGGTACTTGACGAACTGGACGCCTGAGGAGATTCCCCGCTCCTTGCCGCGCCATCCGGCGATCCAGCCCCTTCGTTCATCGAGGAAGTAGATGCCGGACGTTCCTATCTCGACCTGGTTTATGCCCTTGTGCAGATTCCATGATTCGCCAGAGTCGGTCGTGGACACAACTCCCCCGGACTTTAGGGCGATCCATGAAGTGTTGTCGTTCAAGACGAAAGCGTCCGACCTGGCCTGAGTGTTTTCGAAGAACTCGCGCTCCCAAGTCGTGCCTCCGTCCCTGGTCCTTAGCGTAAAGCCTCCCCGCTCAGTGACTATCCAGCCAGTGCCGGGCCTAGTGAAGCTGACGTGTATCAGGGCCAGACCGAGCGCAACCTCGTCTCCCGCCTGCACCCATGTCTCCCCTCCGTCGGTGGTGTGGAGAATCAGGCCGAGATGTCCGACCGCCCAGCCGGTGAGCGTGTCTGTGAAGTGGACGCCTCTTAGAGTGAGCTCGAAGCCGGAGTCCTGGATTCGCCAGGTCTCGCCGCCATCGGAAGTGGCAATTATGGCACCGTCCTGGCCCACAGCCCAGCCGTGGACGTGGTCGACGAAGTCCACGTCTAGAAGGGTTGAGGTAATCCCGGACTGTACGGTCTGCCAGAGGTTGCCGTCGCCGAGTACATCGGAGTCGTCTACATCCCTAGTGAAGTAGATGGTGGAGACGACGAGGGCCGCCACGAAGAGAAGCGCGACCGCGACCGTTATAGAGGTGGGGTTTCTTAGGTGTCGGAATGTCATTCCGAGTGGTTCAATGTAGCCAGATTGATCACCCTCTCCCGTAAGGGATTAACACTGGCAGGCATTCGGGACTTTCACCCTTACCCCAGCCCTCTCCCGTCAAGGGAGAGGGGGCTTGTTGGGCGGTCAGGTGGTGACGCCGGGGCCGTACTCTCGGACGTCGTTGATGTCTCGGATGGCGTCTCCGACGAAGTTGACGGCGAGCACGACCAGCATGATGACCAGACCCGGGAAGGTCGCGAGCCACCAGGCGCGCGTGAAGAAGGGTCGCGCGTCATTGAGTATGGCGGCCCAAGTCGGAGTGAGCGGAGAGACGCCGAGCCCGAGGAACGTGAGTCCGGCTTCAGCCAGGATCGCGGCGGCGACAAACACGCTGGCCTGGACGATCACAGGCGGAAGGGCGTTCGGGAAGATGTGCTTGAACATGAGCCTGCCGTCGGACGAGCCCATGGCGCGGCCGGCGGTCACGAAGTCTTCTTCCTTGAGCATGAGCACCATGCCGCGAATGACGCGCGCGAAGTCGTCGACATAGGCGAGTGCTATGGCGACTATGACGTTGGTTAGACCCAGGCCAAAGATGGCCACGAGCATGACGGCGAGAATGAAGTTCGGGAAGGCCCACAGGATGTCTATGAGCCTCATGACGATCATGTCCATCCAGCCGCCGTAGTATCCGGCAGCGACGCCGAGGACGATGCCGATGGCGGCCGCCAATACGACCGTACTGATGCCGACGACCATCGAGATTCGCGCGCCGACAATGATACGGCTGAGCATGTCTCGACCCAAGTTGTCCGTTCCCAAGGGGTGGCTGATGGTGGGCGCGGCCAGGAGTTCATAGCCCTGGACATCCGGATCATAGGGGGTCGCCAGCCTGCCCAGCAGGGCGCACAGGACGAAGAGAATAATGATTACGAGGCCGATCATAGCTCGCTTGTCGCGCCGGAACCTCCGGGCGAAGTAGCGGAAGCTGCGCCGGTTTTCGCGCTGGCCTTCCAGTTCTGCCTGTATGGTGTCCTGTGCCATCTAGTCTGTGTACCGGATGCGTGGATTGATTACCGCGTAGAGTATATCCACGAAGAAGTTCATGAAGATGAATATGAAGGCCACCAGCAGAATAACGCCCTGCACGATCGGGTAGTCACGGCCGAGGATCGCGTCGATGAACAGTCTCCCGAGTCCTTTTATGGCGAATACGTTCTCGGTGATTACCGCGCCATTCAGGAGCAGTGCGAGCGCGATGCCCATCACGGTAACGACAGGAATGAGCCCGTTTCTCAGCGCGTGTCTGAATATCACGACGCGTTCGCGCATACCCTTAGCGTACGCAGTGCGGATGTAGTCCTGCGAGAGTATCTCCAGCATGGCTGAGCGGGTCTGACGTGCCAGGATCGCCGCGAATCCGGTACCTGTTGCCAGTGCAGGCAGAATTAGCCGGCTCAGCCAGTCCCACAAGCCGTCTTCGATCGGAGCGTACCCGAACACCGGCAGCCAGCCAAGCTGCACGCCTACGACGATGATGAGAAGAATTCCAAGCCAGAAACCCGGCATGGCAAGCCCCAGGAAGGCGATGAGTGTCGCAATGTGGTCCCATATGGAATAGCGCCTTATGGCCGAGATTATCCCGGCGGGAAGACCGATTGCCACGCCTGCGACAAACGACACCGCTCCGAGTGAAAGGGTCCGCGGGAGTGCCTCAAGGATCTGGTCCATCACGGGAAGGCGCAAGTAGATGCTGTCTCCCAAGTCAAGCGTGACCAGGCTCCTGAGGTAGTAGAAGTACTGAATGGGTACTGGCTGGTCAAGACCCAATCGCTCTTTAATGACCTCAATCTGGGAAGGGTCCCCTTCCTCGCCTACCAACGTGGTAACAGGGTCGCCGGGCAGCAGACGCATGAAGATGAACGTCACAGTCATGGTCGCCCAGATGGCGAATAGGGAGAATATAAATCTACGGATGAGGTAGCGTTGCATTGGTTGCTGCCAATCTTATATGCCGGGCGGCTCGCCGGCAGGGTGTGGCCGACAAGGCCACTCCGATGATGGAGTGGCCTTGCGTTCTGTCATCCAATGATGAGCGCGTCTAGTTGTCGTCGAGCCAGACCGCGCTGAGCTGCCTGAGGGCGTGGATCCAGACGTAGCCTTCGACATTTTCGCGGTATGCCGTGCTCTGAACATTGTGGTGTGTGAACACGCCATGGAATGTCTTATCGATCTGGTCGCTTATGCCCAGGACGAACTCCAGCCGATCTTCGAGGTCGACTGCGGCCTTCTGCTTCAGGTTCAGGCGGTTGACCTGCTCATCGTTATACCCGTAAGTATTGAACTTGGAGCCGTCCGCAAACCAGTCGTCGATCGCATCGTCAGGGTCGGGGTCGCCACCGCTGCCGCCCATGAACCCTTCCCATTCACCTGCCGCCCGCCGCGGCTGATAGACGGAAGCTTCAACGATGTCAGGGACAAGCGTGACGTTGATCTCCTCCTTGAGGAGTGCACCGAGCACCTCCAGGGGAACCCTGTTGCCAGACGTCGTCATTATCTTGATCTCAAAGCCGTCGGACAGCCCGGCCGAGGCCATCAGTTCTCTTGCCTCGTCAGGGGCGAACGTCCTGCGGCTGCTGCCGCTGAGATCCTTGAAGTAGTACTTCTGACCGGGTGGGATGGGCCCATACGATGGGATTGCGCGGCCCTGGAACGCTCTTTCGATATAGGCGTCACGGTCCAGCGCTTTACCCACAGCGTAGACGACGTTGATGTCGTCCCACGGCGCATCTGCTATCCCGGTCTTCTCCTCACGGTCACCCCTCATGTTGAAGGCCAACATCTGGAAGCCGACGTCCGGAGTGGTGTCGACTACGACCTCGGCCGTCTCTTCAAGCTGATCCCAGAACTGCGGAGCAAAGCCGTAGATCATGTCAACTTCACCCGTGGAAAGCGACGCGATCAGCGTATTGTCCTCGGGGATGTTGTACATAGTTACTTCGTCAAGGCAGGGGACTGACGGATCGTAGTAGGTGTCGCGGGCTGCTTCGAATTCCAGACTTTCACCAAAGTTGTGCTCGGTGATCCTGAAGGGCCCGGCTCCCACCGGCTTCCGGTTGAAACCACCTTCACCAACGTCGGCAATGGTCTCCTGGTCGACGATAGTCATGACTCGCCCGCTGGCCCGCTCCACAACCTTGGTCAGGAAGGACGCACGCGGGAAGGCAGTGTCGATTCTGACCGTCAGGTCGTCGACCTTCTCAGGGCGGTTCACGCCCTCAAGTCCCTTGGTATGAATGGACTGGGTGTTGGGATCGAGCTGATGGTCGTAGGTGTAGACCACGTCATCAGCGGTGAATGCCCTGCCGGTGTGGAACTTCGCGTCGTCACGCAGCTTGAAGGTGTACGAGAGCAGATCGTCGGATACTTCCCAGCTCACCGCGAGGTCCGGGACCGGCCTGAGCTCAGGATCGAGCTGTACCAGTCCTGAGAGTACCTCGGCAGTGATGGAGAACTGTATAACCTGGTTGACGGTCGCAGGGTTAAGGTTCGTGAACTCAGTGACCCGGTTCCCGAGTTTCAGGTGTCCACCACGGTTCTCGCAGGACGCCGCGAGGTCGCTCCAGAAGCTGATGCCAGACGACTCCATCTTATCCATCGCGGTGCCGGCAGCGGCGGCGGCAGCGGCCGGTGCGGGGGTGGCCACGACGATCTCGGTCTTAACGACCTCTTTGATCACCTCCACCTCCTTGACCACTTCCACCTCTTTGATCACTTCCTTGGGGACTTCCTTGATGACCTCCCTGACCACCTCTCTCTCGATAACCTCGGGCTCGGCAGAACTACATGCCGCCAGTACGAGTGCCGCGGTCATGATGAGCACCAGGACAGAAGCTAGACTCTTCATCGTTTCTCCTCCTCCTGCTATATCGATGTGGCCAATCGTCATGAAATCCGATTGGGCCGCATTCTAACAGACATAGCCAGATATGAAACCCCTACGGTAAGGAATCAGCAGACAGCGACTCTACTGCTCAGTAAACCCAATCTGTCGTATGATAGCCTCAGCAGAATACTCGCAATCCCCCGCGAACCCTGTCTGCATTCAGGGCAATTCTACCGGCGACAAACTTTCGAAGTGTTACACCAGCGTTACAGCCAGGGGGAATCAAGTGATGCAATTCAATGGCATTGTCGGGTCAATGAGTTTGCTGAACGGCCCGCTGAATAGGTTGTGGGCCTGGGCCGCGATCGCCTGTTTGCTCACGGCATTCGCGGTCGGATGCTCAGGAGAGTCACCGAGCACGGAGCCTGACGCAGGCTCGTCCGAAACTGCTGCTTCGCCCGAAGAGGCGCCCAGTGGCCCCCTGGGGTGGACGCTCCTCCCGCAGTTCCCACCTCGCGAGCAGGTGATCAGCAGACGCCTACTCGGCATCAACGACGTACAGATGCTGGACGCGAACATTGCGTGGGTGGTTGGTACAGATGGGGCGATCGGCAAGACCACGGACGGCGGCGGCGCGTTCACGGTCCAAAAGAGCGGTACGGCAATCAACCTGACCGGCGTGTGGTTCGTCGATACCAGCAACGGCTGGGCAGTCGGCACCGCAGGTACAGTGCTCCGCACCAGTGACGGAGGCGCCACGTGGGAGATCCTGCCGTCGGTGCAGGGCGTGTTCGCTTTTGAGAGCGTGTACTTCAAGGACACCCAGTCCGGTTGGGCAGCGGCAGACTTCGGCGCGATCTATCGCACGTCTGACGGCGGCGGGAGCTGGTCGGAGCAGGACTCGGGTACGAGCGAGGACCTCCTCGACATCGTGTTCCTGCCGGACGGCAGCAAGGCGTGGTCGGTCGGATATGGCGGCGCTGTGGTGCACTCCAGCGATGGCGGCGAGACCTGGTCTTCACAGGAGAGCGGGACCGATGGAATCCTCAATGCAGTGACGTTCGCCAACGACACTTTTGGCATAGCTGTCGGAGCAGAGGGACTAATCATCCGGACGACTGACGGTGGTGGAACGTGGTCGAATGTGGAGTCCGGGTTGACCGAAGACCTGTTTGGCGTGTTCTTCCTGAATGAGAATGAAGGCTGGGCGGTGGGCGCGCGCAGCAAAGTTATCCACTCGTCCGATGGGGGCGTTACCTGGAGCGAGCAAGAGACCATAACATCTGGCGACTCGCTCAGAGGGGTAATGTTCACGAGTTCAGACAACGGCCTGGCCGGCGGCAGCGGCGGGAGGATATGGAAGTACGGGCCGATTACGGAGCAGTGATTTGTAGTTGAAGGTTTCACCCTCACCCCGAGGGAGAGGGGGCCTGTTAGTGGCTACTCCAGTTCGATGATTGGGCTGCCGTTCATCACCTGTTCGCCGACGGTCACGAATACGGTCTTTACGACGCCTGACCAGTCTGCGCGGAGCACCTGCTGCATCTTCATCGCCTCGAGGGTGCAGATGGCGTCGCCGGTTACGACCTGGTCGCCGGGAGCGACCTCGACTGTCAGGATCATCCCAGGCATTGGGGCGGCGAACACCTTCTGAGGGTCTGGTGCGCTGTCGACAATCGCGCCGGGAGGCGGTCCCGCAGCCCGTGGGGCAGCCACTGGAGCCGGGCTCTGGCTGGGCGTAGTAATCCGGGCACGTCTGGGTGTCGACAGGCGCTGAGTGGGCTGGGCCGGGGCGACCGTGTCTTCGACAGGGTCTGAGACGTTCACCTCGACGACGTAGCCGTCCACCACAGCCCTGACGGGCCGCTCGGTAAGGTCACCGACCTCTACGGTGTACCACTTGTCGTCCAGCTTTACTCTGACTGTTCTGGTCATTTGATTAGTGGGCCGTCAGCCCGCGCCAAGCAGGGATATGAACACGCCGGCGACTACGGCAGAGCCGATTACGCCGGCGACGTTTGGCCCCATCGCGTGGGGCAGCAGGAACGTGCGCGAGTTCGATTGCTGTCCGATGTGGTGCGAGATGCGCGCCGCCATCGGGACCGCCGAGACGCCTGCCGAGCCGATCAGCGGGTTGATCTTCTCCTTGAGGAAGAGGTTCATGACCTTGGCGAAGATCAGGCCGCCCATGGTGCCGCACGCGAACGCGACAAGACCGAGGCCGAGTATGAGAAGCGTGTCGAGCTGGAACACCCGCTCGGCGGATAGCTGAGTGCCGATGGTCAGCATAAGGAAGATGGTGGCGATGTTGAGGATTTCGTTCGAGGCGGCCGAGGTCAGTCTCGGCACCGCACCGCTCTCCCGGAACAGGTTGCCGATCATGAACATGGCGATCAGGGGCGCCGAGCGCGGCACGATCAGGATGATGGCGATCATAGCGATGGTCGGGAAGAGGAGCTTCTCGAGTCGGGAGACCTCCCTTGGAGGGGCCATCTCTATCTCACGCTCTTTCTTCGTCGTCAGCAGCTTCATGAGCGGCGGCTGGATGAACGCGACGGCGGCCATGTAGGAGTATGCGATGACCGCTGTGATGCCCAGCAGTTCAGGGGCAAGCTGAGCGGAGAGGAAGATGGTAGTCGGGCCGTCAGCTCCGCCTATGATGCCTATGGAGGCGGCTTCGGGGAGCTCGAAGACTCCGGTTGCGAGGGCTCCCCAGAACGCTACGAATATGCCCACCTGGGCGGCAGCGCCGAGCAGCAGCGTCTTGGGGTTGGAGATAACTGGGCTGAAGTCGGTCAGCGCGCCGAGTCCGAGGAAGATGATGGGCGGCAGGATGTTCCAGAACGAGAGGCCGTAGTGGAAGATGACGCCGAATACGCCCGACTCCTGGAATCCGGTGCCCTCGACTGGCGAGACCAGCAGGCCGGTCAGGGGGAGATTGGCGACGATCACGCCGAGGCCGATGGGAAGGAGCTCGTAGGGCTCCATGTCCCTCGCGGTTGCGAGGTATATGAACACGAGGCCGATGACAATCATCAGCACCTCGCCCGGGCCAATAGCTGAGAGGCCGGTGGAACCGAGGAAGTCCAGTAGTTCGTCCAATTAGGTGAGGTCCTGGTCGCGGCGGCTGAGGTGGGGCTGGGTCTCGATGAGCGCGGTGACCGCTATGGCGGCGGCGCGTGCGCGGTCCCGGTTCTCCGGGTCGGGGGATTCCTCCGGTTCTTCGGGGGTCTGGTCGTCGCCGTTGCCTGTGTACTTGTCTATGGCCCACGAGACGAGCCTGATGAGCAACACGGTGACAAGCAGCAACACAAGCACCCCGAAAGCGGTGCCGATTCCTATTGCCGTAAGTATCAGGGCGTCGGGCTCTCCCACATGCCACCTCAGCGAATTGACGTGCAGATTTTACACGGTAGGGGTATTGAGTGTCAGGTTGTACGCTTGAGCCTTCGTGGTGGTCAGATTACAATCTCGGTCAATCTGAAGGATAGGAACGGTCATGTTTGGACTGGCGTTTCGCGCCCTGCTGCTGGATGGCGGCGTATTCAAGGAGATCAAAGACCGCGAGGAGACGATGCTAGGCGCGTTCGGCATCGTGGCGATATCGGGGTTCGCGTTCGGACTTGGGATTTGGGTGGAGCTCCGCGAACCGGGTGCGGTGGGCTTCGACCAGCGGGAGCTGCTTGGGCTGGTGATGACCACGTCGACGATCCTGAGTGGGTGGTTCCTGTGGACGCTGTTCGTGTGGATACTCGGAATCCGGCTGTTCCAGGGAGATACCGGATTCAGGGGAGCGCTGAGGGCGGTGGGGGTATGCTATTCGCCGATAGCGCTGGCGCTGTTCTACAGCTTCGCACCGATGCTGCTAATCATCGGTATCTTCTGGATACTGGTTGCAGGAGTAGTTGCGGTGAAGAACACGCTGGACTTCGAGTGGTGGAAGGCCGGGATCGCCGCGACGGTTGGCTGGGCGTGGTCGGTCGGCTTCTCGCTGTTCATGCTGTTCTCTTACTACAGCGCGCCTGCTTAGCGGCTACGAGCTCTGTCTCGACACTCCGGGACCGGGCACGATGTTGAACCGGACTGCGCGTTCCTGAGACTCGTTCACGCGCGCTGTGATGACGTACGTGCCGAGCTTCTCGAACGTGGCGTCGAAGTTCACGACGAACTGTACGAGCTGCGGCTGCCCGGGAGGGATGCCGGCGGGGCGTCCGACCTCCGTGGCGCCGTTGACGCTTACAGTCTGCTTGCCGTCCTCGTCAGTCATGTCGATCTGGAAGGAGTGCTGCCTGTTGGTCTCGTGCCACGGGACTCGGAGCGCGAGCGCGACGGCGAGGTTCTTCTTGGCAGGTCGGGAGTTGACTGTCAGGCGGTCCCAGCCTCCTCCCATGAGGTAGAGCTTGCCGCCGACTACCTCTGCGGCGTCGGCGAGAATCAGCCACTCGATGGAGGTGGTGGCGTCTACAATCTCATTGATTTCTTGGATCATACAGACCTCTAGTTTACAATTGTATGGCGTAGTATACAGTGTATGCTAGATTCTCAGGGACCAGTGCATGGAAATTGAAGTCCTCGAGTTCCTAATTGACGAGGATAACGAATCGAAATTCGCAGATCATGGACTGACGGTACGCCAAGTACGTCAAGTGCTAGAGAATCCGCATCTCATAGTGAGGAACAGGAGACGGCGACGAGCCACTCACCTGATAATTGGGAGAGACCACGGCGGAGCGTGCATAGCGATTCCGGTAGAACAAACCCATGAAGTGACGGTGTGGCGCCCAGTGACAGCTTGGCCATGCAAATCGTCCGAGTTGATGAAGTTAGAGCAAGAGAGAATTTGATGACAGAGGAACATGCAGCAGACCGCCCTGAAGACGTCGACAACGACTGGGATCTAGACAACGCTGTCCGCCGACCAGGGGTCAAGCAGAGTAGCGTGGTGGTGTCCGTGCGTCTGAGAGGACGTGACTTCGACAAGATCTCTGAACGAGCGGAAGTTGAAGGCGTGCCGACTTCGACATTCATGCGCAACGCGGCTCTGGAGAAGGTTGAGGGGAGGCGAGGCACGACTGTCGTCTATTGGGTTGGCGGCACAGGTGTCCACTTTTCCACGTCTGCACTATTCGGGCACAAAACCAGTGCAGACTTTCAAGCTACCAAAAATGTCGTCACACTACCTGTTTCGGGCAGTTACAGCTCTAGATAGGTAAGAAGAGCTGATCCATCAGTTTCCCGAAAACACAGTGTCCTGTTTGTTGGGGATGGCCAGGTTTTGGATGCGTTGGTCCTGCAGGGGTGGAGTCTCGGGGGTGTCGTAGGGCGTATCAGCATGGAAGTGGGCCAGGTACTCTGCGAAGGCGTCCTGCTCGGTGCCGGGGTTGGCGAAGGTGGCCAGGCCGGGATCTGTAAGCGCTGGCTCGTCTATGACTCCGTTGCCGTTGGAGTCGGGGAAGTCGGCGTTTGGGAAGTTGGGCTGGTCGGCCTCTCCAGCGAGGTCGATGCGGCCTGGTGCGGGCACCTGGAACGGGTAGCCGTCTCCGCCGTTGGCGACGAAGTTGAGCGTGACCATCTTGATGGTGCGGTCTGGATCGCCGACGAGCTCACCGTCTTCGACAACGCGGTCGGTTACGGCTCCGTTGTCATCGACGATTGCCAGGGAACGGACCCTGCTGCCGGACGGCGCCGAGAGGTCGAAGCTGAAGCGCATTCCACCGACCTGAGGGAAGCGTCCGTGGGTCACCTCGCCGACACCGTCGAAGGCGACTGCGTGCTCGATGACCTCCACGAACTGCGCTGCGGTGAGCGGGACGATGGAGATCCCGTTGTTGAAGCGAAGAGTGCCCTCGATGTCGAACTGGGAGACGTCCCCTTCCCGCGTACCGGCGGCGCTGTCGGACGGTGGAGGCAGGAACATCACGTCGGAGGGGTCCGTCGTGCCGGGAGGCTGGACGACGATGCCTATGTCGTCGCGGATTCCGCCGCCGTTCTTGAACGAGACGGCCACATCGGGATCGACCTGCCGGGCGAGCCACAGGTTGGCGTCGGCGGTGAGGTTGCCGAGGTTGGTCTCCTGGGTGCGGACGTCGCCGCGCCTGCCGTTGAGATAGACGCCCGTGCGGCCCAGCACGTTGCTGCCGCGCTCCTTGAGCACGCTCCTGAGGGAGCCGGCGATGCGGGTCACATCCGCGATGGGCTGGCCGCCTGACTCGCTCATGCCCTGTCCGTCGGTTGCGTATGCGCCGCTGGTGGACGGGTCCAGGCTGCCGGGCACCACGACGCCCTCGTCATCGAATCCTACGATGAGACGGCCCAGGTACCTGTAGTCGGCGTCGGTGTTGACCAGCAGCACGGGTTCTCCCGAGGGCGAATCGAACCTGAGCGGATAGGTGTCCGCCGCCTCATCTCCGGGACGAAGGCGGTCGTTGTCGTCGGCGAGAATGGTGTTGGAGCCTCCGGCCACGATTATGTCGACGCCTTTCAGGCGGGTGGCCAGCTCCTTCTCGATTGCTATCTGCTGCATGTGCGCGAGCAGGATGACCTTGTCGATGTCCTGTGCCGTGAGAGCATCCACAGCCTGCTGGATGATGGCGGAGAGGGCGTCGATATCGGAGCCGTCGTCCGGCATAACGGTGATGCCTCCGGTACCGGTGATCCTTGCGAGGTGGGGCGTGGTCGCGCCGACGACTCCGATGCGCTCTCCGTCGACCGTAACGACGGTGCTGCGGGCGAGTCTGCCAGCTACCTGGGAGGCATCCTGGCCGTCAGCGGCGACAAGCGGGCTCAGGTCCTCGTCGCCGGTGAAGACGAGGTTGGAAGAGAGGTACGGGAAGGCCGCGCCCGGGTAGGTGCCGGAGTCGCCCGTCTCGGTATCGATGATGGACGCGAACACGCTGGTACCGCGGCCGAGCTCGTGGTTGCCGAGCGCGGACGCCTGGAAGCCCATCGCGTTAAGCAGGGCGATGTCGCCGCGCCCGTCGCCCGACACACCCAGGACGGGGTCGTTGGCGCTATCCCCGGCGGCGAAGAAGCGCGGGCCGGGGATGTAGTTGTCGCCGGAGCTGAGGACGAGCGTGTTATCGGGATACTCGCTCCTGAAAGCGTCCAGCACTCCAGAGAACGTTTGGACGTTCTCGAGAGCGCCTGTCGCGCCGTCCATGTCGGCGGCGTGTAGGAGTTGGAGTGTGAAGTCGGGGGTGTCGTCACGGTCGCAGGCTATGAGGAGCGTGGCAGCGGCGACAGCCGCGAGGGCAAAAGGAATGATTCTATTCAAGGTTCTCGACTTTGAGGAGCGGTCTGGTGGAACATACGGCCTGAACACAACCATGCGCTAAGCGTGTTAGAATTGCGTATCTGCACCCTGTGGCGAGTGAAATATACAGTGCGTGCAGAAATCTTGGGGCATTGGTAACGGGGCGCTATGACACTCCAAGTTGAAGGGTTTGGCGAACCAATCTTGTTGCTGCGGGCTGGAGGGCGCATCAACGCGCTCAGGGCTGACAACTTCTACACTCAGGCCCTTATGGCGATAGCCACCAGCGATAAAGATGTGATAATGGATTCGTCCGAGATTGTATACATCAGCTCGGCCGGATTGCGAGCCGTGCTGCACATTTCGAGGGCGCTCCAAGCCGAAAAGCGCAACCTCCATATCTGCAGTCTCAGGCCTCACATCGAAGAGACGTTCAAGATAATCGGCTTCCACAAGATCGTGCCCCTGCACCCGGACATGGAGTCGGCGGTGGCGGCAGTGCGAGGTGGGCAGGGGTAGGTGGCGGCGGTATCCTTCTACATGTCCCCTTCCGGGTCGATGTAAACCTGAACGCTCAGCTCTTGGGCGAGTCTCACCTGGTCTTCGTGAATCCTATATCCGTAGACGACAGGTATGGCGTCCTGGCCGTAGATCTTCTTTATGGCGTTGGCTGATTGCTGCGACCGGGTGATGTCATCGTTGTTGATGACTCCGGAGGCCTCCACTGTGAACCAGAGGGTTGACCTGTCGGTCTTCCTCTGTGAGCGTATGACGAGATCTGTGACACGCAGCCGTGTGTCGTCATCATCGTCGATGACACCTTCTTCTAGCGCCCGTTCGACTTTGTCGTGGAACTCCCTAGTGATTCCCGACACGTCAATCACCCCGGGTGACCAGATCGGAAAGACCCTCCTGACGTCGAACTCACGGCCCACCAGCGGGAGCAACCTTGTGCTCAACCTCTGCTCAAGGGCTGTGCCCCTGAGCGAATCAACGACGATTTCCATTCGCTCCTGACGACCCTCAAGGCGACCCTGGCCCTCTTCCAGACGCTCCATACGACCTTCAAGACCCCTTTGGCCTTCTTCCAACCGCTCCTGGCGGCCTTCAAGGCGCTCCATACGACCTTTAAGGCCCCTTTGGCCTTCTTCCAACCGCTCCTGACGGCCTTCGAGACGCTTTACATCACCTCGCATCTCAGAGGCGAATCCACTGAACACTGCTGGGAGCGCGAGCAATTCCTCCGTGAGGATGAGTTGCCTCGCAGCCTCACGGAACTCCTGATTTTCCCGCAACAGCGCCAGGAAGTCTGCGGATGTATTGATCATCGTCAATGTGTCGGGCCTCCAAGTCCTCCCAATTATACAGGGCACCCCACATTAGAGAGTCAAATGTCTCGGAATGTGGCAACAGGGCGTGGCGTTGAGTCTTCTAAGAAGCCCATTACTCGTCTAATCACCTTGATAAGGTGTTCGCAAGGGTGAAAGCAAGCAGTGGCATAAACTTCTGAGTCCGAGGAAATTCGGTATTCTGCGGCATTGCGTGGGGACTCGGAATGAAACTAGGGTATGTATGTTCTATTTCCACTGATGGGGACGCCTGTGAGCATCTACATTGAAGATGAAGAGACGTGTCAACTGGCTGACGAGCTGGCACAGCTTACTGGTGAGACAGTAACGGATGCGATCACGGTCGCGCTCAGGGAGCGGCTGGAGCGGCAACGAGAGATTGCTGAGCGGTTGAAGAGGATGCGGGCGATCTCAAGACGTGCTGCGAAGCTACTACGTCCGGGGCCTTCGGCAGTGGAGCATGTGGACTGGCTGTATGACGAGGATGGGCTGCCTAGGTGAGGACGAGATGTCGGAATAACTGAAGTGAATTCCCGATTCTCACAGAACAGTGCAATAGAAAGGGCTAAGCGTGATCCGTCACATCAAATTGCTTCGCAACATCGGAACGTTCGACTCTGAGTCTAGCGCAGCCTCGATTGACCTCAAACGCCTCGTGCTGATTCATGCTGAGAATGGACGTGGCAAAACCACGCTGGCTGCTGTGCTGCGAGCTCTGAAGACTGGTGATCATTTGCCTATTGTTGAGCGACGTAGGCTTGGGGCTCAAAACCCTCCGCATATTTGCTTGGAATGTGAAGGCAGTCCGTCGAATGTAGTGTTCCAAAATGGTGCATGGAATCGCCTTTTGCAGAACCTGGAGATTTACGACGATGTCTTCGTGGACGAAAACATATGCTCAGGCCTCGACGTTGACGCCCAGCACCGACAAAACCTCCATCAGTTGATCCTAGGTAAGCAAGGCATCTCTCTAAACCGTCGTCTGTCATGTCTAGTGTCACGTGTCAATCAACACAGCGCTGACCTAAACAAGAAAGAAAGAGCAATTCCTCCACAAGAGCTTAGAGGATTCTCTGTTACCGACTTCTGTGCTCTCAAGAATCTGCCCGGCATAGATGAGAGGATAGACAGTGTCGAACGCGCATTGACGGCAGCGCGGGATCAAGAAGTCATAAAGGCTACATCCGAGTTCGGCACAATTGCCATCCCTGACTTCGACGTAGATTCCATCAGACGAGTCCTGTCTACGACTTTGCCAGACCTTCATAGGGCGGCGGAGGAACGAGTGCAGTCTCACCTACAGACCTTAGGCAGACGTAGTGAGGCTTGGGTTGCGGATGGGATGGAGCGCATGACTCGGAGCAGCAGTGAAGAATGTCCATTCTGTGGTCAAGACATTTCCGCATCAGAACTGATTTCCCACTATCGTGCTTACTTCAGCGAGGCCTACTCTGAACTTAAGCGAAACGTTACACAGTTGGTTGACGACGTAAGACGCATTCACTCAACTGGAGCTCAGGTCGCCTTCGAGCGCGCTGTAGGGGAGGCCAGAGAGTTAGTCCACTTCTGGTCCAACTACCTTGATGTAGGTCCAATTGACATCGATAATCAGAGCTTGGTGCTGGACTGGAATAATGCACAAAATTCGGTCGTTGAAATGCTCGAGGCAAAACAGGCGGCACCTCTGGACAAATTCGAACTGAATCAAGACACACTGAGTGCCCTCCGCGATTTCGACATCTGGAGGAGAACAGTCACGAACGTTAATGAGCGACTCAAGACCTACAACGAATCAATCGCAGCAATCAGAGAGCAGATTGACGTCAAGGATGCAAATCAATTGGCCACTGAGTTGAATACGCTAAAGGCCACGAAAGCCCGATTCTCTCCGGAAATAGACGTTCTGTGTGCTGAGTACTTGCAGGAGAAGGTGGATAAGGAGAATACAGAAGCTGAAAGAGATCAGGTCAGAGCTGATCTGAACACATATCGTGAAACCGTCTTCCCTGCGCTACAAGCATCTGTTAACACTTACCTCACTCGTTTCAATGCAGGGTTCCGAATCGCCAGGCTCATTTACGCAAACCTAGGCGGTGGGGCTGGATCGACTTGCACCTATGACCTTGTCATCAACAACGTGCCTGTTGAGGTCAGGCGTGAAGAGCATACAGATGGCGAACATGATTTTAGGAACTCAATGAGTGCCGGAGACCGAAATACTCTCGCACTAGCCCTGTTCTTCTCTTCCCTTGATCAGAATTCCAATCTGAAGAACACAACGGTAGTCATTGACGACCCCATGTCAAGCTTGGACGAGCACAGGTCTCTTACAACGATTCAAGAAATAAGAAAACTGGTGGCACGCGCTGGTCAGGTCATTGTGCTTTCACACAATAAGCGCTTTCTCTGTAACCTCTCAGTGGGGTTCAGCCACGAGGACTACACTCCGTTGGAAATTGCGCGGAAGGGGAGCACGTCTACAATCCGCACTTGGGATGTAAGCCAAGACGCACTTACGGAGCATGATCGCCGCTACTCCATACTCAAGCATTTTGCCGACACAGGAACCGACCCGTCATTGGAGGTTGCCCAAGCGATTCGATTACACCTGGAAGGGTATCTCCGAACTGTGTGTCCTGGTGATTTCCCGGCAGGAAGCCTCATTGGTCCTTTTGTTGCTGTCTGCAGACAAAGAATGGGGACGCCAGAGGAGATCTTGAGCAAGGCCGTTATTCAACGGCTGGACGAGATTCTCCAATATGCAAATCAATTCCACCATGAACCGGGTTCAGCATTACAGTCTAGCTCCATCAACGCTCAAGAACTCCACAGTTTTGTAAGTCGGACCCTAGACCTAGTAGGACCGTCTAGGTCTTGAGTCACTAGTGCTAGAAGTCACCAGCAGTTTCTAGAAAGAGGTAACTCAGGTCACCATTAGGATCGAACCTGTCCAACTACTAAAGTTCATGCTACTTTCATCCCATGACCTGCCTTCAGATCAAAAACATCTCCGAAGACCCTTCTGAACGCCTGCCTCTGTACGCGCTTGAGAGCAAGTTGTCGGTGAATATTGTGGTGCTCGGAACATGAGTTGGAGCGATCTGAGTGGCGGAAGTGGTTTGCCCAGCGGCCCTAGACTGATCTCGGCGTGTCGGCGGCGGCGCTTCTGGATGGGGAGCGGTCTCTGCGAGGCTCGGAGTTGGGGGAGCGGGTCTCTTTTCTCGGACACTGGCCTGTAGGCGTCTGCTAGTCCTGGCTTCCCCTGGATTGCCGCTCGGTTCGCCGCGGCGGGTGGATTCCCGCTTTCGCGGGAATGACGGGTGGGTGGTCTCTACCAGTCTGGCGTCGACGCATGGACTGACTTTCACCCTCACCCCAGCCCTCTCCCCCGTATCAAGTACGGGGCGGGCTCTGAGGGAGAGGGGGTCTGCTGGTTGGTACTCATGCCTAGCTATGTACCCTTACCTGTCCCTGTAAGCCCTGAGTGGGAGGGGATTACGCAGAGGGCCCGCTTTCGCGGGAATGATGGGTGGGTGGTCGATACCAGTCTGCGTCGGCGCATGGACAGGCTTTCACCATCACCCGTCAAGGGCTAATAGGGGTATGTAAACCAATGGCTCGTTCGTACTTAGACTCTGGGTTCCGGCCTCCGCCGGAACGACGAATTGCGAAATACCTACCCCTGTCTGCCCGTCAAGGGAGAGGGGGTTAGTTGGCGGGCGTCTCAGTTTGCTGTTGAGGCCTCGACTACTCAAATGGGACGAACGATTGAGCGTTAGCTACCCCTGTGACAGTAGCCAGGCCAGGAGAGCGTCTGTGAAGGTGGTGGTGTAGCTGGGGGCGTGGTGGCTGCCTTCTGATATCCAGAGTTCGATGGTGATACCGTCGGCACAGTTGGAATCCAGGCGGAAGGCCTTGGTCTCGGGGCCGGGGACGTAGTTGTCGAGGTCGAGGGTTGTGTAGGGATCGGGGTCTTCGGGCCAGTTGCAGCCGGCTCGTTGGCTCCAGCGGGTCACCATGTCGCGGGCTCCGGCGTAGAAGGCTCGCTCGTCGTTGCTATCGGAGTCAGGTTCTGTCTCGTCGCCGTTGAATAGGATCACGCTGTCCTCGGTGCCGTGGATGTGGAGCACGGACACGGGCGGCGCGCCGTCGCAGGTGGAGTCGTCGACGTAGCTGGTGCCGGACAGGCTGGCCACAGCGCGGAGTCCGGGCAGGCCCTTGCAGGCCATGTGGTACGCCATGAACCCGCCGTTGGAGTAGCCGAAGAAGTAGACGGGGCCGAAGTCGCGGAGCTTCCTTGCTTCTGACACCAGCTCTGTCAGGTAGGCGACGTCGTCCTGGCTGGCCTTGTCCGTCTTGCCGGTCTTCTCCGTAAACGTGCCGTCGGTGGGATTCCAAGAGCGGTTGCCCTCGCCGTCGGGGGCGCCGTTAGGCAGCAGCAGAGCGAAGCCGTCAGAGTTCACGCGCTCGTGGAGGGGCACGTACAGGCTGTGGTAGGCAGAGTCTGCTCCGTAGCCGTGAAGGGAGACGATGAGGGGAGTCCGACCGTCGACAAACTCTGCGGGCATCACCAGGACTGTGCGGTCTCCTCGTCCGAGGTGATCGATGTAGTGGACTTCGCCTCCGGCGTCTTCGGCCAGCTTGGTGGTGCTTTCGAGGATGGTGCCGTCGGGCAGCGACTTCCACTCGTCCTTGTCCCTGGACCACTGCTTCTTGGTGGACTGTGTATTGACCTCAGTGGCGGGTGTCTGCTCGTTCTTGGAGGGTCCTTCGGTGTTGCCGGAACATGCGAATAGGGTGGCGATCATCAAAATGCTGGTTGTCAGTGCAGTGAGGTGTCGGAGGACTGCTGTCAGGGTGTTTCTGCAGTGCATGTTGTCTTCATGATGACTCTCGCAGTGGTCGGGAGGCAATGTGACCCTGACACAACTAAGGGAAAAGATACGTCACCTGTACATTGGACTGGTGGTGATTTAGCATTCTGGAAGAACCAAGCGCACGCGGCCCGAATCGCGCCAGGCGTCCTTACGCAAGTGCGACTCGCGAAGTGAATTCCCAGAGGGGAGCAGATGCGGTATGCCTACCAAAACACTGACCGCCATCATCGAGCGCGAAGGCAATTGGTATGTAGCTCTTTGCCCAGAGACTGATATTGCAAGCCAAGGCCTTACCGAAGATGAAGCCCTCAGCAATCTGCGAGAGGCGCTGGAGCTGTTCTTCGAAACAGCATCAGACGCCGAGATCGAGAGGCGGTCTGCCCTGTAACTTGTTCGAAGTCTAAACCACCGCCATAAAGCACGGGCTGGAGGGAGTCGCAATGTTGGATACGATTGTTACTGGTGGACGGGTTGTGACTCCGCAGGGGGTGGCGGAGGTGGACGTTGCCATTGCGGACGGCAGGATCGCCGGGCTGTCGCATCCGGGGGTGCTCTCGACTGAGGGGGCGCAGGTTATCGACGCGTCGGGGCTGATCGTGCTGCCGGGCGGGATCGAGCCGCATACACACATCGGGATTCCGGTGCCTGAGAAGTGGTCAGGTCGGCCTGAGGTGTTCACGCAGCCTCCTGAGGCGGCCACGCGAGCCGCCGCGTTCGGGGGCGTCACCACGCTGCTCGACTTCGCCGGGACTCTGCCGGTTACGCCAGACGATCCCGTCTCTCCGGACCCGATCATGCGGCAGATGGAGGCGCGTCGGCAGGCGTTCGACGGCCACAGCTACATCGACTTCGCGTACCACTACATCCTCGCGGGCGCGGTGAGTCCGCAGACCATCGGGGAGATCGGCGAGGCGATCCAGGCCGGTCAGGCCAGCTTCAAGATCTTTACGACGTTCGGAGGACGCGTGCCCTACGGCCACCTGCAGGCCATCTTCGAGGAGGTCTCGAAGAACGGCGGCATCATGGCGGTCCACGCTGAGGACGACGACATGGTGAACTACATGGAGGAGAAGCTGAAGCGCGAGGGGCGCGACCAGGGTCACAACCTGCACCTGGTACACAGCAACATCTCCGAGGACGTCTCGTTCCGCAAGGTGATCAGGATGGCCGAGCACGCGGAGGTGGCGGTCTACTTCGTCCACGTCACCGCCAAGGAAGGCGTGGCGGCTGTCGGCGAGGCCAGGGAGCGGGGTCAGCCGGTGTACGGTGAGGCGCTCCACAACTACCTGGAGTTCACCTGCGACGACTACAAGAAGCCGAACGGCACGGGGATCCACACGTACCCGGCGATCAAGTTCGCATCGGACAGGGACGCGCTGCAGCTCGGGCTGATGGACGGACGGGTGTCGACCACGGCCACGGACGAGTACACCACGTACAAGGACGTGAAGTTCTGGGGCGATACCATCGAGTCGGTGTGCGGAGGTCACAACGGCATCGAGACGCGGCTGCCGGTGGCGTTCACGAAGTTCGTGTCGCAGGGTGGCATGTCGCTGAACCGGTTCGCGGACATCACCTCGACGAACGCAGCGAAGATCCTGGGTATGTACCCGCGGAAGGGCGTCATCGCTCCGGGCAGCGACGCGGACCTGGTGTTCATAGACCCGAACATTCGCAAGACGCTGACGCTCGACGACCTGCACGCGGACTCCGACTACAGCATCTGGGAGGGGTTCGAGTGCGAGGGGTACCCGGTGAAGACCATGCTCAGGGGCAAGGTGATCGTGGAGGACGGGAAGCTGGTGGGCAGCTCGTCGGACGGCGAGTGGCTGCCTCGGAAAGTGTCGCCTGAGACCCTGGCGAGGCCGGTGGTTTAGGGGACTCCTAGAGCATCAGCAACCCGTTCGTCCTGAGCTTGTCGAAGGACGGTCCTGCCTGCCCCGTGAGAGTCGGCGGATCTCGTCCCAGTCACCTCGGATCAGCGCTTCTTTCTTTCGCCGAGACCATCCCTTGATTCGTCGCTCCATCTCCAAGGCATCGGCTCGTTCTGAGAACTCGGATGAGTACACGAGCTGCACAGGTCTTCTGCTGAACGTGTAGCCCCTCATGGTTCCTCGTTGGTGAGCAACAAGCCTAGCCTCAAGGTCCTCTGTGTGTCCGGTGTAGTATGAGCCGTCAGAGCAACGCAGGATGTATACATGGAATGAGTGCATGGACTGTATGTGAATGCCTAGATTGTCTTGTGGCCTGTCCTTCGACAAGCTCAGGACGAACGATTCACCAGTCTACATACCCCTCTCAGCTCGTCAAGGGGCTTCTGTAGTGCCAAACGACCTTGAGCATCTGGCATCCCGCGTCATAGATGCTGTTGTGCCGGGGCATAGGCTCGTGTCTGTGACTCCGGCGAAGGCAGCGTTTACGAACTCGGTGCAAGTGCTGGATACGATGTCGCCGGCTGGCAGCAGGCTGCGGCTCGTCGTCAAGCGTATGACCGACGAGCCAGACCCTGAACGGGCCACCGCCGACTTTCATGGGCTGCGGATCACACGGAAGCACGGCATCCCCGCGCCTGAGCCGGTGTTGCTCGACGCCACTGGGGAGCTGCTTGGGGTGCCGGGGATCGTCACGACGTTCGTGGAAGGGACCCAGAACGCCAATCCGAGCGATCCGAAGGCGTGGGCGAAGGACATAGCTGAGCTGTTGCTCAGAATCCACGACGTCAGGCTCGATGCGGACGACCGTCGCGACATATACGACGGCAACGAGCTCGCGCTGTACTTCCTGTCGGATGAGTATCCTGAGCGCATGGCGGGACACCCGCTGTCGGATACGATCTACGGCACGATCCGGGAGCTGAAAGGCTCGCTGGTCCCGGACCGTCCGGTGTTTGTGCACATGGACTTCTGGCCCGGAAACATCCTGTGGGCCGACGGTCAAGTCTCGGCCGTGGTGGACTGGGACGCGTCCGGGTACGGCGATCCGGCGATCGACGTGGGCTACTTCAGGATGGACGCGTACCTGCGCGGCATCAAGGAGGCGGCTCAGCCGTTCCTGGAGTACTACGAAGCGGCGTCAGGGCCTGTTCGGAACCTCGGCTTCTGGGAACTCGCCAGGGCCGCGGCTCCGCTTCCGAATCCGGCTGCGTGGATACCTGAGGCCGGTGATCTGGGAGACCTCATTGTGCCTATCGAACGGGCGCAAACGGACTACTACGAGTTTGTGCATGATGCTAGGCGGCGGGCGTATGCGGGGCGGTGAGGAGTTCAGCCCCAGCCCAGTTCACTCCCTCAAGGGAGAGAGTGCTTCGGCGAACGTATTCCATCCAGCCTAGGAGCTATCCCCTATGGTTGCCCTTTCTGGCACTCAGGGATCAGGCGCCCACAAGAGGCGCCCCTACGGAGGGTGGTTCGGTTCCCCACAAGGGTTGGGACGATGCGTATAATGTGACGTGCTTCGACAGGCTCAGCACTGGCTTCGAGGAGGACCTCCATGGCGCTCGACCTCAATCGCATCCGTTCTGACTTTCCGGCTCTTGATGAGTCGATCTACATGAACACTGGCGGCACGGGGCCGCTGTCGCGGCAGATGGTCGACTCCATCACCGGCCATTACAGGGCCGCGATGGAGGGAGGGCCTGACACCCCCTCGGTCAAAGGGCCGATCAGCGAGGAGTTCGAGAGGGCGCGCGGGACGGTCGCCGACCACTTCGGGGTCTCGCCCGACGAGATCGCGCTGCTGAGGTCGGTGTCGGAGGGACTCAGCACTGTCGCCTACGGCATGGACTGGAACGCTGGGGACGAGGTGATCGTCACCGACGAGGAGCACCCCACCGGGATCATGGTGTGGCTGAACCTTGCGGCTGAGCGGGGCATCGTGATCAGGAAGATGCCTCTACCAGAAGACCGTGAGGAGATGCTGGCCGGGCTGGACGCGCTACTCAACGAGCGCACCAAGCTGGTGTGCATCAGCCACGTGACGACCGACACCGGAACGCGGCTGCCCGCCAAGGAGATATGCGATCTCGCCCACGATCGGGGCGTGCCCGTCGCGATGGACGCGGCGCAGTCGGCTGGGCAGTTCCCCATCGACCTGCGCGACATGGACGTCGACTTCTACGCGGGCACCGGCCACAAGTGGCTGCTCGGCGGATGGGGCACGGGCTTCTTCTACGTGAAGCGCGACTGGATCGACAGGCTCAAGGTATCGTGGACGGGGTCGCAGGCGGGGACGCTGGACCGCACCACGATGGGGGACCTGCAGTTCCTCGATTCGGCGCACAGGTTCGAGTTCGGCGGTCGCCACACCGTCCTGTACAGTGCGATGGGCAAGGCGCTCGAGTACATCGACGACGTAGGCATTGATACAATCGAGGCGCGTTCGCTCCAGCTTGCCGACAGGCTGAAGGCGGGCATCGCCGAGATACCGGGCGCGGTGCTGCGCAGTCCTGAGAGTCACGAGTTCTCGACCGGCATCGTGACATTCTCAGTGGACGGGCTGGACGGTGAGCAAGTCAACTCGCAGATGCTGGAGCGGTGGAACGTCCTCGGACGGCCCGCGCTCCTGCACAGCGCCATGCGGCTGTGCTGCGCGTTCTTCACAGAAGACCGCGAGGTCGACACAATACTGGAGGCTATAAGCACCCTGGCGAACGAGAGTCGCTAGGCAGGATGAGAGAATTGCACTGATGCAATTCTCCAGGAGTTAGTGAAGAGGAGTGAGACGCCCTTCACCACCCGTGTCAGGGCTTGTACGATCTCCTCCAGATCGAAACCAATGGCTAGCAAACCGGGTTCCGGTCCCGTGCTCGATACGGGACCGGCACTTCGGCGGAACGACGGAATACAAACAGGGAGGAAACAGTGACACTGAAGATTTCAGTCATATCGGGAAGCGGCGAAGCAGACACGGAGTTGATCGAGGAGCAGATCCAGGGGCTCGACTACGAACTGGAGAAGTTCGAGTGCACCAGCGACGGTGAGACCATCGAGGCGATGGCCGGCGCGGACATCGTCATCAACGCCGGAGTCCCGCTGTCCCGCGAGGTGATCGAGGAGACCGAGGGCGTTCAGGCGATACTCGTCGGCAGCCACGGGTTCAACCATATCGATCATGAGGCGGCGACGGACGAGGGGATCATGGTCGTCAACTCGGCCGGTTTCTGCACCGAAGAGGTGTCGAACCACGCGATCCTGCTGCTGCTGGCGTGCGCCAAGAAGCTGGCGCAGCTAAACGAGCTGGTGAAGGCCGGTAAGTGGGGGGCGGAGACTAGGGCCGCCATCATGCCGATGGTTCCGATCTACGACCAGACGCTGGGCCTGGTGGCGTTCGGCAACATCGCGCGAGCGACCGCGCGCAAGGCGCAGGCGTTCGGCATGGACGTCATCGCGTACGACCCCTACTGCCCGCCCTGGATCGCAAGAGAGTACAGGGTCAGGCTGGTCGGCAGCCTCGAAGAGCTGGCGGCAGAGTCGGACTTCATCTCGGTCCACACGCCTCTGAACAACGAGACGCGCGGACTTCTCGGGGAGAGCTTCTTCAATGCAATGAAGCAGACGGCGTACATCGTGAACACCTGCCGCGGCCCGGTGATCGACGAAGCGGCGCTGATCGCGGCGCTTGAGAGCGGTGCAATCGCGGGCGCGGGCCTCGACGTGTTCGAGGAGGAGCCGACGTCGCCGGACAACCCGCTACTGAAGATGGACAACGTCGTGGTCTCGCCGCACTCGGCGGGCTCGTCGAACATGTCGCGGATCAGGTCGGGCGTCCAGGTCGGCCAGGAGACCTCGCGGCTGCTCAACCGCACGTTCCCGATGTCGATAGTCAACCCAGAGGTCCGGCACGCCATCGAGGGGAGGCCTGCGGCTACTAACGTGTAGCAACGCGGGGATCAGGGTCTAGATAAAACGAGAGGGCGCGTCGTGTGACGCGCCCTTTCTTTCTCATCGCGGTCTGTCCGTCCCGAACTAGAGCGAGTTCCACTCCTCCCGTGAGATTCCCACATCACGAATGATCTTCCTGATTAGCCCGACGCTGATGTCCCTGCTGACATGCGAGGGTAGTGGGATCACCTAGCGAGTTTGGGGATGGAACATGTGGACATGCCTGCCTCCAGACACAGGCCCGAAATAACCGAGGGCGCGAAGCTTGCTGACTACTTCACGTGATCTAAGTGGAGTCAGTCACGACAACTTCTGTCTTTATCTCGACACCTGGAATGCTCGGTATCTCCCAACCCATCTGGTCGCTAGTGAGAGTCCATTCCCACGTCATAGCTAAAGTAGGGTCAGCTGAGAAAACCAGGCTCGGCGTGAGCTATGTACTCTGTGACTTCGGGGATTTGTCTCACGTGTGGGCGGAGAAATAGCGGGAGCAGGTTGGCCTGTTCCACGTCATCAAGTGGGATCCACTGGAACACGGTCCCCGACTCGCCACCCTCGAAAGCGCCGTCCCGATCGAAGACACTTGAATCTGAGGCAAAGTCGACCAGGAAGTAGAGGGAGACCTCCTGGAACCAGTCTCCATCAAGCTCGAGCAAGTTGTCTGCGACGATTACAAGGCGACCGATCGTCGCCTCCTCGCCGACCTCTTCACGCAGCTCTCTAGACAGCGCCTCGACTGCACTCTCGCCGTATTCGACTCGACCGCCGGGGACGAAGCAGAAGCCGTGTCTCACGTCTTGCTCAACAAGCAAGCACCCATCGTGCACGATGATGCCGCCGACGCGGTACATGAAAGTGAGTCCTCCGCCCGAGGACATGATCATTTCTGAACTCGTCACGAGCTTGCCACGGGGCGACGTACCCACCACATCATGATTGCACCAAGCGCGAACATGCCTACGAAGCACCCGAAGGCGAACTCGTAGCTGCCTGTAGCATCGTAAACGAATGCGGCGAACATTGGGCCAACCAGCCCTGGAAGCAATCCAATCGGTCCCATGAGTCCCTGAATGGACCCCAAGTGCCGGCGACCAAAGTAGCGAGCCCAGATGAGAGGGCCCAGGACTGTCAGGCTTCCGGCTGTCAGCCCATACGGCAGGGCGAATCCCAGGTACAACATCATCGGGTTCTTTACAAAGAATAGGGCTGAGAGCGCGGCCGCACTGCCCAGCAACACCAGGACCAGCAGCAGACGGATCTCCACACGATCGGCCATATAGCCCCATATCAGTTTTCCACTCAGCGCGGCGAAGCTGTGGATGACCAGGCTGACTCCAGCCGTCGCACTGGAGAATCCCAGGTCGATTATGAACGGGGTCCTGTGGATGATGACTGATCCCTGGGCCGTCCCATACACCAGCTCGGTAACGAACAGAAGCCAAAGCGTCCTGCTGCGAAACGCATCCTGGACTGTCCAACTGACCTCGCCGGTGTGATCTTCAGGCTCTTGCTGGACGGAATCTGGTTGTGACGATGAGGCTGGCGGCGCTGGGTCGCCGTCAGGGAGCAAACCCATGTCCTCAGGCTGCCTGCGGAGCCACAGGAGCGCCGGGGGAATCACGAGGACCATCGGCAGCAGTCCCAAATACAGCCACGCTGAACGCCAACCGTACTGATCGATCAGAAAGACGATGAGCGGAGTGAAGACCGCCACTCCGACGTTCAACCCACCGGTGGCGATGCCGGCCGCACGGCCGCGTCTGCGTACGAACCACTTGGCGATAGTCGGACTCGTGACACTGTAGGCCAGTCCGGCAAAGCCAAGCGCGCCGAGGACCCCGAGAAACAGCACGAACTGCCATAGATGCCGGGTCTGAGACAGGAGCATCATCGAGGCTCCCATACAGACGGCGCCTCCCGCCATCAGCAGGCGAGGTCCATAGCGGTCTATGCAGAACCCGATCAGCGGGGCGACCATCGCGCCCACGATGTTCTGAGTCATCAGCGCGCCGGTCAGCACCGCACGCGACCAGCCGAGTTCCTCGGTCAGCGGCTTGATGAAGAAGCCAAATGTCTGGTTTCCAAGCCCCGCCCGAACGCCCTGGCTGATGAAACAGCAGACGACGATGTACCAGCCGTAGAAGAAGCGGGGTTCAGTCAACAGTCATTGTCTCCTGGATCGCCATGGCGACAGGCTCAGAGCCTGCCCCGGACTCGATCCGGGGACGAACGAATGCGGGCGAGACGCCCGCGCTCCGAAGCCTCGTCAAGCCAAGACGCGTGCAATGTAGTTACAGCTTCTTGATTCAGTCGGCGCCTACGAGGACGCCGTCGTGGGTCAGTACGCGGCCGTCTGTGAGGACAATACCGTCCTCGCAGAGGGACTCGACCAGGCCGCCCTGGAACTGCTCGTTGAACAGCTCGGCGTATCGACCTCGTCGCTCGAGAAGCTCCAGGTGACTGCCGTGCTCGATGATGCGGCCCTCGTCGACAACATAGATCACGTCGGCGGACATGATCGTGGACAGCCGGTGTGCTATGGCGATTGTGGTGCGGTCGCGCATTAGCGGCTCAAGCGCCATCTGGACGTGCCGCTCGCTGGTCGTGTCGAGCGCGGACGTGGCCTCGTCGAGGATCAGGATGCGCGGGTCGTGCAGGACCACGCGGGCTATCGCGAGCCGCTGGCGCTCTCCGCCGGACAGCCGGTAGCCGCGCTCCCCGACTACGGTGTCGTAGCCGTCGGGGAGCGTCTCGATCCAGTCGTGGATGTACGCCGCCCTGGCAGCGGCCTCGATCTCGGCCTGCGTGGCGTCAGGCTTGGCGTACAGCAGGTTGCTCCTGAGGCTGGCGTGGAACAGGTAGCTCTCCTGGGTCACGTACCCGATCATGTCGGCGAGCGAGTCGAGCTTGATGTCGCGGACATCCATGCCGTCGATCCTCACCGCGCCCTCAGTTGGGTCGTAGAGTCGCGGGATCAGGTACGAGATGGTGGACTTGCCCGCACCGCTGGGACCGACGAACGCGGCAAGCTGGCCGGGCTGCACCTCGAAGTGAACGTCGTTCAGCGCCCACCGGCGGTGGCCGTCGTCGGTCGTCTGCTCCCCGTGCTCGGGATTGTAGGTCAGCCTGACCGAGTCGAACGTAACGCGGCCGCGGACATCGCGGGCGTCCACTTCGACAGCGTCGGGGCGGTCCTCGATGTCGGGCCTGATGTCGAGGTAGCGGAAGATGCGGTCGAACAGCGCCATCGAAGCCTGTAGCTCCACGGACACCTCCATCAGGTTGACGATGGGGAAGTAGAGCCTGAACTGGAGGGTTGTGAACGCGACGATGGTGCCAGGGGAGACGCCTGGAGTCGTCGTGCCGGCAATGAGGTAGCCGGAGATCAGGTAGACGACGACGGGGGCGACCGAGAAGAAGATCTGCATCACAGTGAAGAACGACTGGCCGGTCATCTGGCGGCGGACGGCGAGGTAGGCCATGCGTTCGTTCTCGTTGTGGAAGCGCTCGATCTCCTGGTTCTGCCTGCCGAACAGCTTGGCGAGCATGATGCCGGAGATCGAGAGCGTCTCCTGGGTGATGGCGGTGACCTCGGCGGCGGCCTCCTGCGACTCCTCGGTTACGCGCTTTCTACGGTCTCCAACGAACTTCGATATGACGACGAAGACGGGGATGGCCGCGACGGACACGGCCGTAAGCTCCCAGGAGAGGATAAACATGGCGGCGAGCGTGCTGATGAAGATGACGGTGTTGGAGAGCACGCTTGAGAGCGTGTTGGTGACGACGTTCTGGACGCCACCGACGTCGTTGGCGATGCGCGACTGGATCTCGCCGGTGCGTGTGCCGGTGAAGAAGCCGAGCGACTGGCGCTGGAGGTGCGTGTAGAGGCGGTCGCGCAGGTCGCGCATCACGCTCTGCCCGACCTCGTTTGTCAGGTACGTCTGGAAGATGCCGAGGCCACCGCTGACGACCGTGGCGGCGATCATGATGCTGGAGAGTATCCACAGCATCCGCATGTCGATGCCGCCCGGAGGGAAGAGGGCGTCGTCGAAGACCGAGCGGATGAGTAGCGGGTTGACGACGCCGAGGCCGGCGGTCACGAGGATCAGCAGCACCACCCCGATGACCTGCCAAGAGTATGGGCGGAACGACGCGGCCGCCCTTCGGACGGTGGCCCGGTTCGAGCCTGATTCCATCTGGTCCCGCTCCATAGCTACGACACCCCTCTATCCAACTATATCCTTGACGGGGGTGGGATGCTACTAGGGGGGTGAGGTGGTGGTGCCCTAGGCAGGGCGGTTCGCGAATCGCCCCTACGGTGTCCGGCGAGCCATGGGTGATTTGGCGTAGGGGTGTCCCTTATGGGCTCCCGAGGCTCGACGTTCGACCTGGGCAACCACTCGCCGCGGCGAGCCCCTACGCATATCAGTCTGCCATACGATCCCTGTGTTAGGTTGGTAGGTGTGGGGCTGTGGTTTCGGCGTGGTGTATTGAAGAGAACTGACGGAGGTTTTGGCCATGATCGAGGAGAAGGTCCACGAGTCGCCGCCGGGGTGGGTTCCATTGATCGTTCTGGTGCTCGCGCTGTTGCTGGATATTGCGCTGATGGTTGTTGGCAGCTTTACCTTTCTGGACGGCGGCTGGATTATCGTCGTCGTCGCGTCGGTGGTGTTGCCGGTCGTCCTGTTCCTGTTCAACGGGCTGTTTGCGGTGCCGCCGAACGAGGCGCGGGTGCTGCAGCTTTTCGGCAACTACGTCGGTACCGTGCGCTCGCCGGGACTCCGGTACACCAATCCGCTGTACTCGAAGCAGCGCATCTCGGTCAGAGTTCGTAACTTCGAGACCGAGCGTTCCAAGGTCAACGACACTGACGGCAATCCGATTGAGATGGCGGCTGTCGTCGTCTGGAGAGTAGTCGATACGGCGATTGCCAGCTTCCAGGTCGATAACTACGTCCACTTCGTTCACGTCCAGAGCGAGTCGGCCGTTCGCAACCTGGCGACCCGGTACCCGTACGACACGCAGACGGACGGGCAGCTATCCCTGCGGGGCGACACTGAGGAGATCGCGGGTCAGCTTAAGACGGAGATCCAGGGCCGGCTCGATGAGGCGGGTGTGGAGGTCATGGAGGCTCGGATCACGCACCTGGCGTACGCGCCTGAGATCGCGTCGGCTATGCTCCAGCGTCAGCAGGCGGGGGCGATCATCGCGGCTCGCAGCCAGATCGTCGAGGGCGCGGTCAGCATGGTGCAAATGGCGCTGGACGACCTGTCCACCCGGAACATCGTCGAGCTCGACGAGGAGCGCAAAGCGGCCATGGTGAGCAACCTGCTGGTCGTGCTATGCGCCGACAAGAGCACGCAGCCCGTGGTGAACACGGACAGCTTTTAGGGGGCCTTAGGGGGTCGGGTGGGGCTGGTGAGCGCTGGCAGTCCAGCTTGGCTGGTTGCACAAATTGAAAGTAGTACTTGCAGATTGTGCAGCCAGTTGTTAAATAGAAGTCAGGCGGGGCGCTACTGCCTCATTAGAATACTTCTCTTGCTCAACCGAGATGCTGTGCGCCCGGCAAGACTGTTCTGTTTGGCGGCACAACTCTCCAAGCCAGACTCGGCTACGAGATGTGCCGGTGAATGAACTGGCTGGATTGCTTGAGCAGTCTGAGTTCTACCGAAACGACAGCGGAGGAAATATATGAGCGACCCGTGGAGATGGCCCGGTGCTCGGTGGTGGAAGTTTGACTTCCACACTCATACCCCAGCCTCTGCCGACTACGGCAAAGGTCCTGATCAATGTAAATTGCGTAAGATCACGCCCAAGGAATGGCTTCTGGGGTTTATGCGCACTAAGGTGGACTGCGTAGCGGTTACGGACCACAACACGGGTGAGTGGATCGACCGTCTGAAAGTGGCGCTGCAGGAGTTGGAGCAGGAACAACACTCGGAATTCAGGCCACTGTATCTCTTTCCCGGAGTGGAGTTATCAGTTAACGGAGGATTTCATCTGCTCGCTCTGCTGGACACGGACAGTACCACCTCAGACGTCGACACTCTTATCGGTATGGTTGACTATCCCGGCAGTAAGGGATACAGCGACGATGTTACCAGCAAGTCAGCCATCGAGGTCATTGAAGCAGTACTGAGTGCAGGCGGCATTCCCATTCCGGCCCATACGGACGGCCCCAAGGGGCTATTGCGACTCGCTGACGATGAGGAATCCTTAAGGACGGCGCTGGATCCCAACACAATCAGACAGGTATTCAGTTCAACTGGCATTCTCGCAATGGAGGTAGAGGACGCCGACTCAGGGAATCCTGCGATCTACCTAGAAAGCAACCCTATGTGGGCAGCGGTTCTCGGTTCAGACTCGCATCGCCCGTTTAATGAGCATGGAGGGAATTACCCTGGATCGCGCTACACTTGGGTCAAGATGGCGAAACCGACCCTCGAGGGACTGCGCCTGGCGTTACTCGATGGAGGGGGATTTTCGATCCGACGGAGTGATGAGCCGGAACCCTTCGACCCGGCAGCATTGCCCAGTCACTTCATTGAGGCGATAGAGATTGAGAATGCGCGCTATATGGGACGGGGAGAACCGGCAAGGTTAGAATTCAGTCCCTGGCTCAACTCTTTGGTAGGTGGACGCGGCACTGGGAAATCCACGGTTATCCACGCGCTGAGGCTTGCGGCTAGGCGTGAGTGGAGATCGGGGGATACAGACGGAAGTAGCAGTGCCCGCATGACGTTCCGTCGATTCAACCAAGTGCCGCGAAACCGGTTCAGCGAGGGTGGGTTGGAAGATTCAACCGCGATTCGATGGATCGTGATGCGCGATGGTGTCCGGTATCGCGTGCATTGGCAGCAAACGGGGGGTGGAACAGTAGTGGAGGAAGACTCGGACGATGACGGCTGGAAGTCATCGTCGGCACAGACAATTACTGCGGAACGATTTCCGGTGCGGATATTCAGCCAAGGGCAGATCGCCGAACTTGCAGGTGAGAACCAGCAGGAATTGCTGAATGTAATTGACGAGGCAGCAGGTGTGGAGGCGTTGTTGGACAAGTTGGAGGAAGCTTGCAGCGTGTTCTATGCGACAAAAGCACGGATTCGAGAGATCGACGGAAGGTTGGAACGGCGGGACGACTTGACAGTTGATCTTGAGGATGTCGAGCGAAAACTGAGACGGTTCGAGGAGGAAGGATACTCTGCCATCCTAACGACTTACGCACGCCGTACCCGACAATTCAGGGAAATGGATCAACAGTTTGGAGCGGCAGAGACAGCTGCCGACCGTATTGACGCTTTAGCAGCAGATCTTCAACCGGAAGATCTGCCAGAGGAGCTGTTCGACGAAAACACTGTAGAAGACAGGCAAGCATTGGAGGCAATAGCTGCGATAGCAGATGCGATACGCACGTCGACTGGGAGCTTGCGTGCTGCCACGCAACGTCTGCGTGAAGTGACCAGGACGAAGCGTGTGGAGATGGCCCAGAGCATCTGGCAAATGGCAGTGTCGAAGACAACGGTCGATTATGAGGACTTGGTGGAAGCGTTACAGGAGGAAGGTGTAGCCGATCCAAACGAGTATGGTCGTCTCATACAGGAGAGGCAAAGACTCGACGGTGAAGTGGCACGTTTGGAGTCGGAGAAGGAAGAGCGTGACAGGCTAATTGAGCGGTCACAAGATCAGTTGAAGTACATCTTGGAAGCCCGCCAAGCGATAAGCGATACTCGAAACGAATACCTATCTACAGCGCTGGCGAAGAACGACTACGTCCGCATTGAAATACGTCCGTACGGGAACGTCCCCCGGGTCATTGAGCGATCCCTGCGCGAAGTGTTGGACGTTCGTGACGACCGCTTCCAAAATGACATCCTCGTGATAGACGACGATACATCCAGAGGGTGTGTTCCCAAACTCCTACAGTGGCTGCCATCTGGTTATTGTCGGCGAAGAGCCGAGTTTGAGCGTCGTCTCGACGAGTTGAAAGGACGACTTGAGTCGACTTGCTCCGGCCAAGGGGACTTCGGCGGACACTTCAACAACTACCTAGATACCCAGTTCAGACGATCCCCGGACTTTCTCGACAGGCTCTTGACCTGGTTTCCCGAAGACGGCTTAAGCGTTGAGTACAGCCGCAGCGGAGACGGCAGGGACTTTCAGCCTATTGCACAGGCATCGGCTGGACAGCGGTCGGCTGCTATGTTGGCATTGCTCCTTGCTCGTGGCGAGGAGCCTCTCGTACTCGATCAACCCGAGGATGACCTCGACAACCGCCTGATATATGACTTGGTGGTGCGCCAGATTCGGGAGAACAAGCTCAGACGCCAGATAATAGTGGTCACCCACAACCCGAATATCGTAGTGAATGGGGACGCTGAGATGCTGCATGCGCTCGAGTTCCGACAAGGGCAATGTGTCGTTGACCAGTCGGGATCTCTCCAGGAAAAGGTGATACGGGAGAAAGTCTGCGAGGTGATGGAGGGCGGACGAGAAGCATTCGATCGACGTTACCGACGGCTGGGGCCGGAGTAGCAGCATGTTCGATAACAAAGTAGAACTGCTGGAACGGATACGGCTGGGAGAAAGCACCTTCCTAGAGTACAAAGAAGTACGATTCAGGGGGCGTAGGGTCAGTGGTCCTAGTAGAGAGGATCTTGCTGATGAGCTTGCTGCGTTCGCGAACAGCCGTGGGGGAGTATTCTTGCTTGGTGTCGATGATAAGACTCATGAGGTTATTGGTGTCCCCGTTGGCCAGCTCGACACTGTCGTCGATTTCGTTCGGGAGGTTTGTACCGACTCCATCGACCCGCCAATTGAGAACCTCGTGGTAGACAGACTGTTCCTGCCCTCTCTTTCGGGTGAAGATGTGGCAGTCGTTAAGGTGGATATACCAAGGAGCCTGTTTGTCCACCGGAGTCCCGGCGGCTTCTACCATCGCGTCGGAGACTCAAAGCGGCCCATGTCCACGGAGTATTTAGCCCGCCTGTTTCAGCAGCGCAGCCAGACACGACTCATCCGGTTCGACGAGCAAGTTGTAGACGGCTCCAGAAAAGAGGATCTGTCGACTGAGCTTTGGGAGAGATTTCGTACGCCGAGATCGGACGAAGACGCTGACACCTTCCTAGACAAGCTTGGCATGGTGGGAACTAGTGAAGAAGGAGTATTGCGTCCAACGGTCGCCGGCGTACTGATGGCGGCAAATGACCCCCGACGCTGGTTACCGAACGCCTACGTGCAGGCTGTGGCATACCGGGGCGATTCGGTCCGAATAGATTCGGGAGATGATCCCTATCAACTCGACGCCGCAGACTTAACTGGACCGTTGGACAGGCAGATCGTCGACACGTGCCGGTTCGTCGTCCGAAACATGAAGACCTCCGCAACCAAGACCATCGGGCGAGTAGATCTGCCACAATATGACATGGCGGCAGTTTTTGAAGCGGTTGTCAATGCCGTCGCCCACCGAGACTACTCGATCTACGGTTCTAAGATCAGACTGAGAATGTTCGAAAATCGAATCGAGCTGTTGTCTCCTGGGATGATCGCGAACTCGATGACCGTTGAGAGCCTCAGATACCGCCAGTCCGCTCGCAATGAGGCGATATGCAGCCTACTGACGAAATGCGCTCTGCCAGACGAGACGTGGCTGGATTCTGGTCGAGCAAACATTATGGAGAAACGAGGGGAAGGCGTTCCCATAATCCTGGACAACAGTGAGCGGATTTCTGGCAGGCTGCCTGAATACACCTTGATCGACGACAGCGAAGTCAGACTAGTAATCTGGGCTGCGGCAGCATAGCCTTCGCATCGAAACTGATCACGGACGCCCGAATTCCCGCATCTCTCGGAGGGTCCCCTCGCTGAGGTCAACTCGGCCGATAGTTGCACGCCTGAGACGTATGCGTTCGAGAAGCCCCTCGGTGTCTACAGGTTCAGTGCGTACCGATGCGGTGAACCTTGCGATGGTCTCACCATTGAGGCTGCACCGGTTGCGCCTCGCGGCGACCTTGAGTTCCTGGTATAGCTCGTTGGAAAGCCCCTGAAGCACTAAGTTGGGCACAATTACATCCTTCAGACCCTGTTTTGGTTGTGCTACAATACTAACAATATATGATTTATCTGTTTAGTATTTGCAATATAAAGTTCATGCTCCTCCAAGGTGAATGCGAGTGAACGGGTCTGATCGAACAGCCGAACTCAGGGAACGATACTGCGAGGCGTTGGTGGCTGGTGAGGCTGGGTTGGCGCGGTCGGTGATCGAGCAGGCTTTGGGCAGGGGTGTGGGCCACGTCGAGTTGTATCTGGGGGTGCTGGCGCCGGCGCAGGTCAGGATTGGGGAGCTCTGGCACGAGGGCGCCGTCAATATAGCCCAGGAGCACCTGGCGACGTCGATTACGATCGGCCTGATGGACTCCCTTCGGCAGGGCATGAAGCCGCAGACGGGTCTTGACGTTCGGGCCGTGGTGACTCCTGTTGAGGGAGACCATCACAGCGTCGGGGCGCGGATGATCGCCGACCTGCTGGCGATGGACGGCTGGGAGGTAGACTTCCTGGGCACCGGAACTCCTGCGT
Organism: Dehalococcoidia bacterium; assembly: GCA_965116405.1. Classification (GTDB taxonomy): domain Bacteria; phylum Chloroflexota; class Dehalococcoidia; order Lucifugimonadales; family UBA1123; genus VXRN01. The sequence goes on along the minus strand of OZ220685.1, from coordinate 1,675,290 downwards.
CGGACCTTGGCGACTTCGTTCGGCATCGCAGCGTCGATCTCGTGGCTATCTCGTCGACCATGCCGGAATTCCTCCCTAACGTCAGGGCCGCTACAGACGTTATATGCGGAGGGGATTCGCCACGACCCAAGATCATGCTGGGCGGAGGAGCACTACAGAGTACGCCCCGCGACCTCGATGGGCTGGGGTGCGACGCCGTCGTCGCCAACGCCCTGGAGGCCGTGAGCGAGGCTCGCCGACTGGTTGGTCTGACCGAGGAGAACCTGACGCTCGGAGAGCACCTTGCATTGATGGGCAGGCGGATCAATTCGGCGCGGAGCTCCCAACGGATGACTCAACAACAACTGGCAGATGCAGCCGGCCTCGATCGTGCGTACATCAGCCTGGTCGAACACGGGAAGCAGAACCTTTCAATCGGAGCCGTGCTGAAGATCGCGAACGCCCTGGGAGTGCCGATGGGCGACCTGCTGGCGCTTCCGGCGCCTGTGCCTCAACTGAGACATAAATGATGCCTAATCCATACCTCAAAGACCTGTATGGCAGCAGCTCATCTGGGATTGCTAGCCTTTATGTAGAACCTTTCGACAGCCCCCGCGTTTTGGAGAGACACCCTTGATCAGATTCATCACAGGACTTGCGCTGCGTCGCAGGTCGGTCACCCTACTCGCCGTCATTCTTGTGCTGGCGGCAGGGATATTCACCTACCGGAGCCTGCCGGTGGAGCTGTTCCCCGAGATCGAGTTCCCGCTGGTAACGGTGACCACGTTCTACCCGTCGGCGAACCCGGACGCGGTTGTGCGGGACGTTACCGCGCCCATAGAGAACGCCATCTCGGGAGTTGACGGCCTCGATGCGATGCAGTCGATCTCGACCGAGAACCGGTCGATTATCCTGGCGTCGTTCGAGTTCGGCACGGACATGGCCGACGTCGAAAACGTCATCAACTCGAACGTGAGCGGACTCACGTTCCCCAGTGGGGTCAACGACCCCACCGTCGCCCGCATCAATCCTGACGCTTTCCCGGTGCTGCAGCTCAGCGTCATCGGAGGAGGCGACGTCGCGGAACTGCAGCGCATAGTCGAATCACGGATCGTGCCGGAGATTACGGCGATCGAGGGCGTGTTCGGAGTCGAGGTGTCGGGAGAGGTAGAGCGCAGGGCGCTCGTGTCCGTGGACCTGGAAAAGGCGTCGGAGAAGGGAGTGTCGCTGTTCCAGATTTCGCAGGCGCTGCGCGAGAACAACATCACGCTGCCCGGTGGCGTGATCTCCAACGGCGGCAAGCTGCTGCCGATCAAGACAACCAACTCGTACTCGTCTCTTGAAGACCTGCGTGGGCTGGTTGTGAGCAGTCCGGCGGCGTTCGGAGGGATGCCAGGATCCCCGGGGCAGCCGGGGCCAGACCGCACCCTGCCATCAGGGCCCCCCGGCAGCCCTGCGCCGGGTGCCCCCGGAAATCCAGGACCCCAGCCGGTAACACTCGGTGACGTAGCGGACATCACGCTCGGTTCCGGGATTCCAACCAGCATATCCAGGACTAACGGCCAGCCTAGCATCGGCATCGGGGTCATCAAGCACCCGGACGCCAACACGATCGACGTGACGACGGCTGTCCAGGAGGCACTGGACGACATACGGGGCGATCTAAACGGGGCGGAGATCCTGACGTTCAGGGACCAGGGTCCGAACATCCAGTCCCAGATCACCACGCTGGAGCGGGAAGCCATCCTGGGACTGACGCTCGCTATATCAGTCGTGTTCCTGTTCTTCCTGACGATCAGGCCGTCGGTCATCATGGGCATCCTGAGGACACTGCGTCCCACGGTCGTAATCGGGCTGTCGATACCGCTGAGTATCTTTACCGGCGTACTGCTCATGAACTGGCAGGGACTTGCGCTGAACTTCATGACGCTGGGCGGACTGGCCATATCGGTCGGCAGAGTCGTGGACGACAGCATAGTGGTGCTGGAGAACGTGTACCGCAACATCGAGGGCGGCAAGGAGCGGTGGCGGGCCGCGCTGGACGCGACCGTCGAGGTCGGCCCTGCAATCACGGCATCCACGCTGACGACCATCGTCGTATTTCTGCCTCTCGGCTTTATCGAGGGGTTGGTCGGAGCGTTCTTCTTCCCATTCGCCATCACGGTCAGCTTCGCACTGATCGCGTCGCTGGCGGTCGCGCTGACCGCCGTTCCTGTGCTTGGCGCGTACCTGCTGAGGCCTGGGGACCTGCCGGAGGGCGCTGGCGAAGAGGATGAGTCCGGACTTCTCCCGACTGGCGGATCGGTTGCGTGGCTGCAACGCGTGTACACGCCGATACTGGTGACTGCGCTAAGGCACAAGGCGATCACGCTAATCGTGGCAACCGTTATCACCCTGGCCAGCCTGAGCCTGCTTGGGCTTATTCCCGTTAACCTATTCGGGTCGGGCGGTCCGAGGTTCGTGCAGGTCAACATGAGCCTCACACCGGGCACACCACCGCAGGCGACGTTGAGCGAAGTGGGCCTGATCGAGGACGAGCTTGCCCCGGTCTCTGAAGTGTACGTAACGACCGTGGGCAGTCCGGCGGCAGCGGCGTTCGGCGGGGACGGGCCGGGCGGATTCAACCAGTCGACCACCCTCGTCCGGCTCAGCGAGAACGCCCCCGAAAACACAGCCGAGGTACTGAGAAACAACCTCAGAAGCACTGACGGGCGGACTATCAACGTCCTGGAGATAGTGGATGGACCACCCCAGGCGGGTCTCGACATCATCATTACCGGCCCGAACTACTCGGACATCTCAGCCGTTACGGTCCAACTTGCCGATGAGCTGAGCCGGTTACCGGGGGTCGAGAACATCACCAGCGACGTGAGCGAGGCGAGAGACGAGATCGTAATCAACGTCGATCCGGCTCGGGCGGGCTCCGTTGGTCTGAGCGCCCAGCAGGTCGCGTTCCAGGTGAACCAGCTGCTAACAGGGCAGACGGTGACGCAGATCGACGTCGATGGAGAGCCTGTCGACGTGGTACTTGCCGCCCGGACCGACGGCATCAACAGCCTGGAGTCGCTGGCCGGCACGATGGTGACAGGGCCGCTTGGGTCGAGTCCCCTGGGCGAGATCGCGTCAGTCGAAGAGATCAAGGGGCCGGTGACTATCATCCGGACCGACAGCACCAGGTCCGCGTCCATCACCGGCAGCATCACGTCCGACGACGCCCAGGCAGTTGGCCAGGAGATCCAGCAGATCATCGACGGGCTGACACTGCCATCGGGTGTCGGTGTGACCAACGGCGGCGTGTTCGCGCAGATAGCCGAGGGCTTCGAGGCGATCTTCGTAGCGATGATCGTGGGCGTCGTGGGCGTCTATCTCGTGATGGTCGCCAGTCTCGGCTCGCTCAGGAACCCGTTCGTGATAATCACGAGCCTGCCGCTGGCGATCATCGGCGCGCTGGCCGCGCTGGCGATAACGGGCCGGTCGCTGGGCCTGCCCGCGATGATGGGCATACTGATGCTGATCGGGATAGTCGTCACGAACGCAATCGTGCTGATCTCGTTCGTCGAGCAGCTGCGGGAGCGCGGCCTGAGCGTGTACGACGCTCTGATACAGGGCGGTCGTGTCCGGCTGCGACCGATACTCATGACGGCGATTACCACGAGCATCGCGCTGCTGCCGCTGGCAGCGTTCGTCGAGGACGAGGGCGGCATACTCAGCGCGGAACTGGCGACCGTCGTGATAGGCGGGCTGGTAAGCTCGACGGTGCTGACGCTGGTGGTCGTGCCGGTCGTGTACACGCTGGCGAACGAGAGCATTCCCAACCTGTTCAGGCGGATCTTCAGGCGCGGCGCCGCAGTTCCGCAGCCCGAGGCTGCCTTGGGGGACTAGCAGAGTGCGTAGGTCCGTCATTCCGGCGAAGGCCGGAATCCAGAGGGGTGTGGGTGGTGATTACGAGCTTGGAATCAAGTCCTTTTCACCCTCACCCCAACCCTCTCCCTGAGGGAGAGGGGGCTGTGGAGTTGTGTCTTTCATAAGGGTGACAGATGAAACACTCACCACGTCAGCTTGCTGAGATCGCGGCTGAGCTTGAGCTCGAATTCGACGACATCTCGCTGCTGGAGCAGGCGCTCGTCCACGGCTCGTTCGTCGCGGAGTTCCCCGGGGTGTTCGAGGAGTCTAATCAGCGCCTGGAGTTCCTGGGGGACGCCGTACTGGGTCTGATCGTCGCACAGGAGCTGATGACCAGGTTCCCGGAATGGCCAGAGGGCCGCATGACACAGGTGCGCGCCTCGCTGGTGGACGGGCAGTCGCTGTCGGAGATCGGCGCGAGAGTCGGACTTGGCAACTGGCTCGTCATGGGCAGGGGCGAGATCGACAGGGGCGGCAGCGAGCGCCGGTCAAACCTCGCGGACGCGTTCGAGGCGCTGATGGGCGCGCTGTTCCTCGACCAGGGGTACGACGCGTCACGCGACTTCGCGCTTCGCGTCATGGGCCCCGAACTGGAGCTTGCCGCCGAGGCAGAGACGGCTCCACGTCATCCCAAGTCGCTGCTGCACGAGGCGGCGATGGAGCGCGGCTACGGGCCTCCGGTGTACGAGACGGTCGGCATTGAGGGGCCAAGTCACGACCCGACGTTCACGGTGCAAGCCGTGGTCAATGACGTCGCGATGGGGACAGGCCAGGGTCGGAGCAAGAAGTCGGCGGGTGCTGAGGCGGCTGTGGAGGCGCTGGGGGCGCTTTCGCAGGGGTGAAGGCTTTCCGATCTATACAGAGAGCCTGCCCGGTCTGTTGTCGGTAGGCTCCAGGAATATCAACACCTCATCTAAGCCCTCGCTCGCCTGTGCCGAGCGCCTCTGCTGATCGGCGATACGGTAGCCATAGACCACCGGAATCGTCTCCTGTGAATACAGCTTCCTGAGCGCCATCGCAGACTCACGAGCGCGGCGGATGTCTCTCTCGCCAATCAGGCCGGATATCTCCGCAGCCATCCAGAGACGTGTCCCTTCAGGCACGCGAATAGCCCGTGCGATCATGTCAGTCCTGTTGAGTCTGCCCTCTTCTTCCAGGGTGATAGTCTCATCATCTGCACCAGATTCAACGTCGATGGCGAAGTTGTCCATTCTATTAAGTGGCGTGACGAATCCACCGGGCATCCAAATCACCTGAACTCTCCTGATGCTGAGAGCATCGTTGAGAAGTTGGCACAGGTGAGTGGGGGCCTTTCTCTCCAGTGCATCGCCCCGCAGTCCGTCGACATCTGTCTCCACGTGTTCCAATCGAGTCTCCACCCTATCTAGCTTGGTTTCCACGCCATCCAGTCTGGTTTCCACGCCATCCAGTCTGGCCCCCATACTCGTTAGCTGCGAGTCAACCTGCTTGGCGTTTTCGGCAAACTTCTCAGGCAGTTCCAGTAGCTCGTTGGTCAGCAACTCGCGTCTGGACGCGGCACGAAACTCGTCGTCTTCATGCCACAGCCTAAGCAGGTCCTCTTTTGTGCTAATTTCATCAACCATCCATCGTCTCCGCGACGAGGTCAATCATAGCATATTTTGACCTACGCTACGTAATCCGCAGTACAGATGGCCGATATTGACAAATAGTGAAGGAATCCGTCAGTTGGCCGGGGCGTACTTGTGGCCTAGTTCTTCTTCCCATCGGAGGTAGTTAACCATGTCGGCGTAGCCGCGGTCGGGGCCCATGGGGAGGTTGTCGTTGGGTGGGGACATCACGCCGGTCAGGCCGACCTCTACGTCTCGGCCGGAGGCTCGCCACGCACTGGTGCCGCCTTCGAGGGTGCTGACGCCGGTGTAGCCAATTTCGGTCAGGGTGGCCGCTGCGAGCGCGGACTGTGCTCCGCCGTCTGGGCAGGTGACTATGACCTGTGCGTCCTTGTCGGGCGCGACGTCGTCGACTCTGAACTCCAGCCAGCCTCTCGGGATCCATGACGCTCCGGGCACGTGACCCTGGGCGAACTCGGCGCTCAGTCCGACGTGGATGATGCGCGTGGAGTCGGAAGCAGAGGCTACGTCGTCCGCCGTCACCTTGTTCACCGACCTGGCTGAGACGGGCTGCATACCGGTGTCGGGTGCGCCGCTCTCGAGGACGCGGTCGAACTCGGCCCACGCGGTTGTGCCTCCACGGAGCGCGTAAACGTGTTCGAAGCCCATCTGTCTGTACCACGACGCGGTGAACGCGGCGCGGGCCCTACCGTCACAGCAGAACACGATTGGCGCGTTATGAACGACGGCGACCTCGTCGGCGCGCTGCACCGCCTGTCCGCCGGGGAACCACCTGAAGCCGGGGATGTGTCCCTCGGCGTACTCGGAGTCTGTGCGGACATCAATGAGATACACGGCCTCGGACGTCCTGCGCTCCATCAGCGAGTCCAACTCTGCCACGTCTATGTAGCGGACTCCGTCCTGCTCGACGAGCTGGTCTGCGTACCGCTCGGCTGCGGCTATGCCCTCGTCCGTGGGATCGGGGAGGTCGAGACGGTCTGCGCCGTACTCAAGCTGGTACCCGGCGAGCACCCACCCGGCGGTGCCGTTTTCGAGTCCGACGACGTTCTCGACGCCCATGCGCTGGAGCAGCCGGGTGCCGATGATGCTCCTGGTGCGGCCGGCGCAGTTGATGACGACCGTGGTGTCGTCGTCCACATCGCCGAGGATGTCGCTGATGTGCAGCGCCAGCTCACCGTTCGGGACGCTGCAGCCTCCGGGGATGCAGTTGCGCTGGTACTCCTCGGGCGTGCGGGTGTCCAGGATGACCATCTTGTCGCCGCGGTCCATCATGCCTCGCAGCTCGACGGCGTCGATCTCGGGAACATGGTGCTGGACCTGCACCTTCTCGCCGAAGTCCTTGCTGGGGACGTTGACGCCCCACTCGGTGGGACGCCGCTCGGTCACCCAACGTGCCATGCCGCCCGACATCGCAACCGCGTTGCGATAGCCGAGACCCCGGAGCGTCTCGGCGGCGAGCGCGGCGCGGCGTCCGTCGTCGTCGCACAGCACGACCGTTGCGTCCGCGTACGGTACGGAGTCGACGATGCGGAGCTCAAGCTCGCGGCGTGGGATCAGGCTCGCTCCTACGATGTGCGAGGAGTTGTACTCGCCAGATTCGCGGACGTCTATCAGGGCGAATGGCTGGTCGCCAGCGAGGAGGTCGGCGACTTCTGCGCATGAGATGGTTGGTGGCATGGTGGACCCCCTAGAGGACGTTACTCGAAATCCCTTCTCCCCTGGTGGGAGAAGGTAGGATGAGGGGAGCCCTTTGAAACTTCACCCTCACCTCAATCCTCTCCCGTCAAGGGAGAGGAGGCTTCAATCTGGAAGCACGTGGCCCCTTCTAGCAGTTGTCGAAGCGGGTGGTGGCGAAGTGCTTGACCTCGCAGGTGTCCAGGTTGTACCTGCTGCGCTGGAGGCCTCTCAGGTCGTTGCCGTAGACGTGTATCTCGACCGTCGGGGTGTCGGAGTAGTTGTCCATCTGGTGGATCTCGTCGACCTCGGGGACCAGCAGGCTGACGTCGCCGGGCAGGACGAGCGTCTCGCGGTCCTTTTCGATCTCAGCGTAGTCGTCGCGGGAGCGGTCGTCGTGGCGCTTGAAGCGGGTCTCGGTGATGCCGTTGTCCATCACACCGATCATGCCCCATGTGCAGTGGTCGTGCGGCCCGATGTGGTCGCCGGGGCCCCACACGACGGTCGTGACCAGCAGCCCGTTGTCGCCGTAGTGGAGCAGGAATGTGCCGTGGTTGCGACCCGGCGCGGGCATCCGGTACTCCTCGGGAATCGCGTCCGGGTTAACTATCAGCTTCTCAAGGTACGAGGAGCCTCGATCGAAAAGTCGCTCCTGGTCGGGCTGCTCATCGACGAGCGCGCTCATGTCGTGGATGAACTCGTCGAGTGCGTACTTTACGGTGGTCATGGTGGTCCTCCTTGTATCTGCCTTCCTCGCCAGTCTGGCCATATTCATATGGTCTCAGTATATATCCAACGGGGTATTTGCATAGTCCCTTCTCCCTGGGGAGAAGCTTAGGATGAGGGGAAATCGTGCTTTCGCCCTCACCTCAATCCTCTCCCCTAGGGAGAGGAGGTTCCTAAGGGATCACTTACGCGCCTTGGGTGAGGATCTCGCGGAGGCGGTTGGCTACTATCTCTTCCTCGCCGTCCCTGACGTTTACGGGGATGAACGAGAAGCTGTCGTCGATGCGTGAATCCCTGATGCGTATGCCAGGGTCGCCATCCTCGAGTTGCTGGACGATCTCGGCAATGGACGGGCCGGTCCATGACGGCGTCAGAGTGACCTGGGCGCGGGCAGTGTTGTTGTCAGGCTCGTCGAGCTCAGGACGGGCCTCCACCAGCTCGACGGCGAGGCCGTCGATGCCATGGAGGCGATCTGCGACATGGGCAGACTTGGCCCTCCAGTTGGCCTGGACGGCGTCGAAGTCGGTATCGACGAAGATCTCCAGCGCGGTCACTAGCCCTGCGATCTCTTCCTTGCAGACCTTGGCGGCGCGTCCGATGGCCTCGGAGTTCGGGGCCGAGTTGGCGTAGGCCGCCTCGATGAGGTCGGCGCGACCGGCGAGTATGCCGGTGGACTGTGGCCCGAGCACGCCCTTGCCTCCGCTGAAGCTCACCATGTCGGCGCCCTGCTCGATGAACTTGGTCAGGTTCTCAGGCGGCGGCAGCATGGCGGCGGCGTCCACGATGACTGGAACGTCGTGCTCGTGGGCGATCTCGACGACCCTGGGCAGCGGCAGCGCGCCTCCTCGACGCGGGCCGAACACGTAGGCAACTGCAGCGGTGTTCTCGTTGATAGCGGCTTCAAGCTCCCACTCGTGCGTGGTGCCGGTGTTGCCGATCTCGACGAGCGTCGCGCCGGTGACGCGGAAGCTGTGGTCGTAGTTGACGCGATGGGCGCGGTGGATGACGATCTCGTTCTTCATGCCGGTGGTGTCGGGAAGCTGCCAGATCCTGGCGGGGTCGTTGCCCGCAATGCACGCGGCGGATTCGAGCACCATGCCGGCGGCAGACCCTGCGGTGACCAGTCCGGCTTCTGCGCCAGTCAGGCGGGCGATGACCTCACCGGCCTTCTGGTTGAGCTCGTGCAGGTCGACGAACCAGCGGGAGGCCTCGTTCATGGACTCGACCACTGCGGGCGGCATGATGCTGCCCCCATACACGGTGATCCAGCTAGCGGCGTTAATGATGCGCTTGACGCCGAGGCGGTTGTAGAACTCGTTGGTCTGGCTAGTCATGAGGGTCTCCGTTGCTTGGCTTGGTTGTAGTTGTTGGTCGAGTGGAAGCTCCGTTTTCGAGTGACCGACTGGCCAGATAGTTGTGGACGATCGTTGAAATCAAAGATTGGAAGGGAACACCTTCCTCTACAGCCAACTTCTGAATCGCGTCTAGATCATTACTTGAGATGGGCACACTTACACTGCAGTCTTGTTCGAGAGTGGCGCGAGCGTACTCCCGGTATCGCTCCATCTCAGCCTCAAGATCCTCGATCGGCTTCCATTCACCCCTCTCGTAGGATTCAAGAATCTCTCTTTCTTCTCTGTCAAGTTGATTCATGACCCCTCCTGTACGACAGGTATTCCCTAGTCGCCTTGCGACTGGGAATGATTGTCTTGAGGAAAACTTCAGTCTCAGATTCCACAAATGGGACCAAATACGCGTAATTCCTGATGTTGACCACGAAAATGCGCTGGCCTGGGTATCTCCCCTGGTTAGGGTGGTCAATCACACTGAGCAGATCGTCACTCTCTATGTGAAAGACTGCTTCTTCGAACGATATTCCTCGCTGGCGCTGCAACAGTTCGTTCTTTTCGTCGTTCCAAGAGAATCGGGGCATACTACATACTAACGCGCCAGTGATACCAGATTCTCACGGAAGCCAAGCGTACCACATTCGTCGTGGACTGAACGGCGCGCGACCGAACAGCACAACGTCTTCGGGTACAGCTTGCACAAAGTGCGCAGAAAGACATCCCTGGCTCTGAAGAGCAGCCCTACTCAGGCGTCTCTGACAAATGTCGCGGCCAGTCTTTCCAGAACTTCCCCATCGACATTCGGAAACAGCGCTCGCAGATCCTGTACCGTGACGGCACTGAGGCGGCCAACTCGCTCTCGAACCCGCCGGCCGGCTTCGAGCGGCCCACTAGGAAGCGCACAGACTAGCTGTAAGGCTGCGATGTAGGACTTCATAGCTGGGCGGATGTCGATGCCATACACTGGCTGGACGATCAGAGAGAATACAACGGCCACTCCCTCTTCAAGGTTATTTGTGTTACCAGGGTTGGGATCGAGCAGATGGACGGTCTCGTGAGCCATTTCGAAAATTACTGTGGGCCAGTAGAACTCTCCATTCCGACTCAATTCGGCGAATGCCCCATCCAAGTTCGGCGTGTTGCGCGTCAGTGGACCATCGTCGGTGAACTGCGGCTGGTATATCTTCTTCGATATATCGCGCGACCCAAGAGCAGTCTCAGCTCTAGCTAGTAGATCCAACTGGAGTGCCCATAGAGAGCTCGGATCTTCTCCGGGCTCAGTCTGAGGTAATCTCATTTTCTAAAGGTAATGATCACTTCGCTTGGCGCAGAACTAAAACGCTTACGACTCGCGTCGCCGAAGGTGGTACTGCCCATCTAAAGTCTTGTTTTGCACGGGAAGCCGACCCGTCTGGCGTTTGTATCCAGCGATCTTCTTGGCCTCAAGGTGTTCAGCAGCCTTACGAGACATCGGCTTCGATTCGACAACCAGCTTGCCGCCGCGTTTCAACTTGCCTGACTTCACGTGCTGCGCAGCACGCCGCTCCGGGTTGTTAGTGGAGCCGACGTAGGTACGCTTTCCTCTAGAGTTATAGAGCGAGTAGGCGACTACATCGCTCCGATCTGTCTTGGTGGATCTAGGACCTCTACTCGAACCGGACGTCGACCTTCTGCGGCCGCCACTACCGTCCGACCTACTGCCGAATGAGCGGCGACTTCCAAATCCACCTCTGCGGAAACCACTTCTGGCCATAATACATCTCCTCGTAAGCTCACACCTACACCCCTCCGAATTCTACCGTGCCGGTGGTGGGTTGCCCTACCGCCCCACGAACGACGGCGTGCGTCTTTCTGCGAAGGCTCGGATGCCTTCCTGGGCGTCTTCGGTGCGCTGGAGACGGCGGTTGACTATGCCGGCCAGGCGGACGCGGTCTTCGAGGCGCATGTTCAGTCCTCGCACCGTGACCTCCTTGATAGCGCGCATGGCGAGCGGCGCGTTGGCCATGAGCGTGTCGACGTACTCCTGGGTGGCCGACTCCAGCTCGTCGTGGGGCACGACCTTGTTGACGAGGCCGAGCTCCAGCGCGCGGTCGGCGGAGATCATGTTGCCGGTGAACAGGAACTCGAACGCGAAGTTGAGCGGGACTCTGTGCGACAACATGCAAGGGCCGCTGACCGAGCCGATGCCGCGCCGCGCCTGCGGCCAGCCGAACTGCGCCTGGTCTGACGCGATCCTGATGTCGGACGCCAGCGCGATACCGCCTCCCTGGGCTAGGCAGAAGCCGTTGATCGACGCGATGATCGGCTTGTAGATCTGCGTCTGGTAGACGTAGAGGTCCTCAGTCGATATCTCGTCCTCGTAGAGGTCGTCGCCGCGGCCCGACATGGAAACGAGGTCGTGGCCGACCGAGAAGGCGCGCCCGTTGCCGGTAATGACAGCCATCCAGACATCGGGGTTGTCGTTGACATCGTGCATGACGCGCCAGATCTCGTTGCGCATCTCGACGTCGATCGCGTTGAGCTTGTCCGGCCGGTTGAAGGTTACGTACCCGACCCTGTCCCTGATTTCGTACTCGACTGTTGACATGGTTCACCGTCCCATGGGGTTATTGCTCGACTCATACCGGAGAGGCTGAGGCGTCGTGCAATTATAGGGGAACGGGGACGGGGTGGTCTGGAAAGTCCAAGTCTATCGACCTGTGGTCGAAAAAGGACCAATCACCCTCACCTCAGCCCTCTCCCTGAGGGAGAGGGGGTAGGTATTCACAAACCGTCATTCCCGCGAAAGCGGGAATCCAGGGGCTGGGCATCCTTCGACAAGCTCAGAGCCTGCCACGTACTTGATACGGGGGCGAACGTGAGTATAAACACAGCGAGAGCCTACTGGAATATGCTGTCCAGGCTGACGCTGAAGCCTTCGAGGACGGTGGATGTCGCCGTGTCGTCCTCAGTGTGGGTCTGATCGATCTCCAGCACGCCGTCCTGGAGCAACAGGGTGGACACTATCCTGTTGGTGGGATCGACTATCCAGTACTCACGTACACCGTGGGAGGCGTACAGCTCTCGCTTGTTTCGCCAGTCCCTTGTGGACGACGACGGCGATAGGATCTCCACGATGAGGTCGGGAGCTCCCTGCACGTTGGCATGTGTCAGGATGTGCTCGCGCTCTCGCGAGATGAACAGGATGTCCGGCTGTACGACGTCGGTGTCGGTGAACAGGACGTCGAATGGGGCAATGTAGATCCGACCCAGAACGTTCTCATTGGCGAACGTGCGCATCCGAAATCCGAGCTCCATGACCACGTCTTGGTGATCTCTGTTCGGTGATCCAACCAAAATCAACTCTCCGTCGAGGAGCTCATAACGTTCGTCGCCCTCGAGGTCGACGTAGTCCTGGTAGGTCAGCTTTGGCGTCGTGACCATATTTTAACCCTCACCCCAGCCCTCTCCCTGATGGAGAGGGGGATTATGCAGAGGTCTCGTGTCAGGATTATATCATTCGAAAGTTGCGTGCTAGGATAGGTCGCCGCCAAAACTAACTGGCACGGGACTTTCGATTGAGACTTACCACCACGCTGAGCCGGGCTTCCTCGCCCCTGGGCGTCTTTCGATACCGCAACTTCGCTTTTGTGTGGAGTTCGACCGCGCTGGTCGGTATCGGCACGCAGATGGAGTCTGCAGTGCTTGGATGGTTCGTGCTGTCACTGACCGACTCCCCGTTCCTGGTAGGCTCGATCGCGGCCGCTCGCATGGCGCTGAACTTCCTTGCCCTGTTCACCGGCGCCATCGCCGACAGGCTTCCCCGCAACCTGCTGCTGATGTCGGTCGAATTCGTCATGGGGATCATGGGCATCCTGATGCTGGCGCTGATCCTGACCGATATGCTGGAGGTGTGGCACATCTTCGCCATCACGCTGTTCATGGGCGTGGTCCGGCTGTTCCAGATGCCCGTCGCGCAGTCGCTGGTGGCCGATACCCTCCCGAGGGAGCGGGTGAACAACGGCGCGGCGTTCAACACGGTGGCCATGAACATCGCCATGCTGGGCGGGCCGGTCATCGGAGGACTGCTGTACAAGGCGTTCGGCCCGCAGGGAGCCTACCTGGCAATCGCGTCGCTGTACATGGCCAGCGGGATGGTCGCCGTTGGGATCAGGATCGACCGTTCCGAAAGTCCTCGCCCGACAGAGCCGGTGCTGCGCACGGTGATCGACGGCCTAAAGTACGCTGCCGGCAACCAGGTCATCTGGGCAGTGCTGACGGCGGCGGTCGTCATCAACCTGGCCGGATGGACGGTACACACCAGCCTCGCCCCAATCTTCGCGCGCGACGTGCTGGGCACCGACTCGGCCGGGCTGGGCCTGCTGCTCTTCGCCTTCGGAGTCGGGGCGCTGAGCGGGTCGCTTGGCCTGGCGATGGTGCCCAACCTGCGTCGGGTCGGCAGGCTGCTGATCGTCGCCGTGGTCACGTGGCACACGATGGTGCTGGTCTTCTCCCTGTCCCGGTCTTTGTACCTGTCCATGGGTATATTCGCGCTGATTGGCATGGCATTCGCGTCCACGCAGGTGCTGATACTCACGCTGCTGCTGCGCACCACGCAACAGGAGTTCAGGGGCAGGGTAATGGGTCTGCGATCCTTCTCCATCCTGGCCTACAGCTTCGGCAGCATGGCCGCCGGGGCCATCGCCGGAGTCTGGGGAGCACCCGTGGCGGCGCAGGTGGTGGGCTTGACGGGGATTACGCTGGTACTGGTGCTGGCGGTGCTAGCGCCGAAGCTGCGGGGGGCGTGAGTTAGCCACCTTTTCGAACACATACAGACAACCCCACACCCTGACTGAGATACGTCACTCGTAACGCCCATACGCAGTTAACGGGCAGTAACCGACCAACAACCAGCAACCCGGAAACTTGAACACGCGCCAAGTGTATTCAATGTTACATGTTATCATTGAATACGGAGGCCTCATGGCAAGCCTGCAACAGAGGATCTGGAGTGGTGACAGCACCGGCGTAACACGGCGCGATCGACGTCCTTGCGCATACGAGACATATCTGCCCGATCAGATGCAAGGACGCAGGTTCTCGATGGACGGCGACGTCGCTGCTGAGGTCACCCGCGCTGAGGCTGCACTAGCACGACTCGACGCAACCGGGAACGCGCTCGCCAACTCGGAGGCGCTGGCCCGGCTGCTGCTTCGCGCCGAGTCCGTGGCCTCATCCAGGATCGAGGGCCTCGAGGTCGGGGGACGGAGGCTGCTCCGCGCGGATGCGGCACAGAGGCACGGCACGGAACCGCACGACGTGACATCAAGGGAAGTCCTGGGCAACATCGACGCCATGACCTGGGCGGTGGACTCGGTGGATAGTGGAGAAGACATCACCCTGGATGTCTTGCTGGAGACTCACCGACGGCTGCTGGCGGGAACACGTCTTGAGGACCACGGGGGCAGCGTCCGAACTGTGCAGAACTGGATCGGTGGCAGCGACTACAATCCCTGCTCGGCTTCGTTCGTGCCGCCACCGCCAGAGGAGGTAACCGTGCTGCTGGACGACCTCATAGGCTTCTGCAATGACGATTCACTCCCTGCTCTGGCTCATGCTGCACTCGCCCATTCGCAGTTCGAGACCATCCACCCATTTGTGGACGGCAACGGGCGCGCCGGACGCGCGCTGGTCCACATGGTACTGCGCCGTCGCGGGTTGGGACTTCGAATACTGCCGCCGATTTCCCTCATCCTGGCGACATGGTCACAGGACTACATCGATGGACTGAACGGGACGCGCTACGTCGGCTCTCCAGATTCTGCCCAGGCGTTCGAAGGCGTCAACAGCTGGATATATCTCTTCGCCTCTGCGTGCAACAGGGCCGTGGAGGACGCCGGTCACTTCGAGGACCGTGTACGCAGTTTGCAGTCCGACTGGCGTGACCGGGTTGGCCGTACCCGCCGCGACTCCGCAGTCAGCCTCTTGATAGACGCTCTGCCCGCAGCCCCAGTGCTCACAACCTTAACGGCATCGGAGCTTGTCGAACGGTCATTCCAAGCCACGACCCTTGCGATAGACCGTCTGGTGAAAGCCGGCGTGCTCGTGCAGATCAGCATCGGGCGACGCAACCGGGCCTTCGAGGCACCGGAGCTGGTGGACGCGTTCACCGCGTTCGAACGGAGACTGGCGAGCCCCGAGGGTGACACGCGCATGTCCGCTCCGGTGCGTAGGGTTCCCCGCCGGGTGGATGATAGGGGTAGGTAAGGGTGTACATACAAGTACAAATACCAGCCAACAGGCCCCCTCTCCCTCAGGGCTCACAAGGGTAGGTAAACCGACATCTCGTTCGTCCCCGGACTTGATACGGGGGAGAGGGCTAGGGTCGCAGATGTGCCGCGGCGTGTGAGGGTGAAGAGTACGAATACCTACCCCTGTGAGCCGCCGAGTGATGAGGACTGGGGATGAATTCGGCGCTCGGGTCTGAGGTACAGGTGGTGGGCTTGACGGGGATTACGCTTGTGCTGGTGCTGGCGGTGCTTGCGCCGAAGCTGCGGGGGGCGTGAGGGGTGAGTGCCCGAAGCCGAGACGATCTATAAGCTACGCCAATTACGGCATTAGATTTCTTCGCTAACACCCAGCCGGTGCGCACGTTACGATGAAATCTAGAGGATTCTCAGGTGCGCCGACACGAGGTAGAAGAAAGGAAGTTTAACTGCTGCCCACTACTGACAGGGTGCATCCAACATGTGCATCCATCGATTGCGAGGCAGCAGCACGCGGACGGGGACCGCTTCGGCCGCATCTGATCAGTAGGCCCCTTTACAGCAAGAGAATGAGACAGCAGGTATGTCAACGCTTTTCCTAGAGGCATTCGGACAGCTATCGGGTGCTCCGACCATCAACTGCGAGGACGAGGACCTTTTCAGCGTCTTCATGAATCGGTCTGAACTGATGCGCTGGGGAGCGCCCGCTTCCGGCAGTCGCCCACTACTGTGGCTGACGGAAGCGGCGGAACTGACCACCGAATCTGACCCACATAGTATTGGATGGACACAGGTCGGATTGGGAATTGGCCCTCTGGAGTTACCCAAGGAAGAGGTGCGCGCGGCACCTGCGAAACCACGCGCAGGCTGGTTTGGGTCGCCACTACGCCCGAAAAGTACAGACCCGGTTCTAGCGCTGCCGCCATTGGTCCAATGTTTCAGCGACTCGCTCTCCCGCTTTGGAGTCGTCGAGCTGTCCGCTCTCCAGGTCGTGGCAAGTGAGTTGGACGCTGGTGAAGGGTCCCGTCTTGACTACCTGGCGGCTGTGCTCGGCTGGTTCAACACGAGCTCGGAGTCGAGGGCCGAAGCGATAGTCGCCTTCGACCAAGACCTGGTCAAAGGCTATGACGTCTCCGAGTTGATCGCCAACCTCCAGTGGAGGTACACCGGTGCACTCGAGTTCAGGTCGGTTGTGGAGGTGCCTGAGCAGCACATGGTCAAGCCGTACATCACGCCGTTTCGTCCTGCTGCTCCGCGGTCGAATCAAGGCCTGTCCGTCGCAATGCCCGAGTGGACACCGAGCGCTGCAGGCTGGGTACTGGCCAGCGTCGTTGACGCGACCCGCGAAATTGAACCGGATGTGAGAGACTTCCTGGCCCGGGTAACACGGGTCTGATGATGATGTAGAGGGACCCGCACCACTAGACAGGAACTCCGGAGCAGAAATTGTGTGGCTGCGGTTCTGCTCCATCCTGGCCTATAGCTTCGGAAGCATGGCAGCCGGAGTTTGGGGCGGGCCCGTCGCGGCACAGATGGTGGGCCTGACGGGGATTACGCTAGTACTGGTGATGGCGGTGCTAGCGCCGAAGCTAAGGGCGACGTGAGGGGTGAGTGGGGACACCTTAAGACGCAGACCAACTCCTAGCAAGCTTCGAGAATTCATCATCTACATCCGCCGTGATACTACGTTGCGGATGTACGCGATCAATCAGCTTGCAATTGCCGTTCAGCCCACTCATCTATCTGTCGATGGAGAGCAATCACTTCCTCGAGTACGGGCGTAGCTCCTTGAACCCAAGGGATTCCTGCGTTCGCTGTGAGGAGACCTACGGTTCGTAGTACCAATACAAGCTGGTCCAGAATGTAGAAGAGTGTCGCCTTCACCTGTACTTCATCGTAGTGACCACCTACGCGTACAGTCCGTCGTACAGTCGTAAGACCCAACAGACTCGTACGGCGGGGATGGGCGGCCCTTTGGCTGAGGTCTCCGTATTTCTTGTCCCACGCTTCCTTAGCTTCGGGAGAAATTCGCTCTGCCATCTTGCCATAGGTCAGATCTCCACTACTGATAGACCCTTTACCATCCAGCAGTGCGTCCAGAGTAGGAGGATGGTTCTCTGCGTCCTCTACAATAAGCTGGTCCTCCATGGTCATCCGCACCAGTGTCGAAGCCTGTTGGTGGTAGCCGCGTTCCAATACCTGTCTAGCGACGTGCAGCGAATTGAAACTTCTCACAGCGAGGAACACTTGAGCATCCTCAAGCCGACTATCTGCCCGCTGCTTGAAATGTGCAAAATCATCCAGACCTTGGAGAATCTGATCCAGGGCGGCATCGACAACTTCAAGCTCGCGGCCATGTTTCTTTCTTATCTGAGACGCAACATCGTTTTCGTTCGACTCAATCTTTTCCAAGTGGCGTCGTCTGAACTCAGCGGACATTCATTTTCTCCTGAAGTGCCTCCGCGATGCGGTCTCATGCACAGTCAGAGGGTTAATACGCAAGTGAGTATCAACGATACTCAGCGACAAAGCTCAATTGACAGGGGAGCTACCGACCCATGTGACAAGTCTTCTCAACGGGGATATCCATAGTGCTGAAATCCTCAACTCTCTTCCCAATCCACGAAGATTCTGTGAGCCCACCTTCGTAAGTTTCGAGCTTGACGCCTTAACCAGCGTGACAGCCGTGCCCTCCATTCTGCTGAACCACTGACACTTAGAGCAGCACTGCCTGTTGCGGCCCCAAGACTGCCAACGGCTCGGATTGAGACTGCGCGAGCAGGAAGGTCAGCTCCCAGTTGGTCACGCATAGCGTTGTCGATGTTCCGCACCCATTCGCGGAGGTCACCAACGCGGTCCTCAATGCCCGTCATCTGTCTCTGATGCTCTTCACTAATCTTGGCGATGTGACTGTTGAGTTCGCAGTAGACTCGATCAAGTCTCTCTTCCGCTCTAACCCTATCCCGTCTAGTCGCCAGAGCTATGACCAACAAGGCAATCTGATACCAGCCGAAATACAGGGCCAACTTACCCCAGTCCACACATGACATGCAGAATCCAGTGTCTTGCCAACCCCGTTCCACTTCAAAGAAAATTGGGATCGCGAACGTAGGAATGAAGACCACAAAATGCTGGAGCGCAGACAGGCTCCTCAAGAGACGAATGTACGGCCAGAACATGAAAACCTCCAAGGTGTCTCTCACACCGTTTCAGTATGATGAGGCCGCATAGTCGAACGGTAGGTTCTGGATCGCCCTTTCCATTCAGCCCCTTCCGGCAAGTCACCAAATTCATCTGGGTTCTGGCCTTCGCCGGAACGACGGTGGCCCACTGAGACGTACCCAATACACTGACACGTGGCTGTGTTACGGTCTGCGCCGCCGACTATGACGGCATGATGATATGGTGTAGCGGGGGCCAGCAGTACGATGATCCGGGTGCAGATACAGCTTGATGAGACTACCTACGCGCTGGCAAAGCAGCGGGCGTACGCGGAGAACAAGTCCCTGGCCGCAGTCGTCAGGGATGCGCTCTATCAGTACCTAATGCCCTCAGCCGAGGAGCCCATAGGGCTTGAGGTGTTCACCTTCATCGGCTCGGGACAGCCTGGAGCAGGCACGCCACATCCGCTGTCCGAGAGACACGACGACGCTCTTGCCGAGGATTTCGCCCGGTGAAATGCCTCGATGCTACAGACATCATGGCGCTGATAGCTGAGGCCCCGTGGCGTGACGGCGTGTGAATGGCAGAAATGCGACTAAGGTACCAAGAGCAGATTACTTAGCCGACAAAGAACTTCAAAATCAATGTCAGGGCGGCGAGACCAACATTCAATGCGCCCACAACGATATAGAAGGTTTGAAATGCCGTCTTTAGGCTTACCTGCAAGCTGGTGATCTCTCTGCTGAGCTCACCCTTGACTTCAGACAGATTCTTCTCCAGATCGCCCTTGACCTCAGACAGATTCTTCTCCAGATCGCCTTTGACCTCAGACAGATTCTTCTCCAGGTCGCCCTTGACGTCAGATAGATCCTTCCCCAAGTCCCCCCTAAGCTCGGCTAACCCCTCTCGCAGGTCGCCCTTAGCTTCAGCCAGCGAAGTGTTAGTCGCGTAATGCTCCCTTAGCTCATTACGAAAGACTTCCATCTCGTCACGAATGATGTGGCGTATGTCGTCTGATGTCAGTGGCTGGGTCGTCATGTTTTGAATCCTAATTTGACTGGCGTTGCAACTGCCTTTGGCTATTCCCGGAAAGTACCGTCAATCTCAAGCAACGAGAGAGACAGAAGGTATAACGACCTGCCCGTCAGAGCTATTCTTCGTCGCCAGGCAATTGACCTCCCAACTTCGGACTAGTTTCAGCCTGGTTCATGGTCTCAATACAGGTGTGGAACTTAACACGCCTGACTACGCTTTTCGCCATAATGAAGATAGCTCAGTCGTAACAGCAAGATGAATCTTGGCTACACTTGCATACTTCCCTCGAATTCGTGCATATAAGCAATGTAGATGCTGATGCGGGCAGTGTCAACCTCATGGCTCATCTTCACCCACTGCCGGCAAATTGACAAAGTGCATTCTGTGCAAGGCTTCCGTCAAAACGGGAGATATGAAAGCCTCAGAACTGGTGTAGGATGGGCGCATAACGCGAGCACCCCCCAGGAGGCCGACTATGACTGAACTGCACGATCTGACTGTTGCCGGGGCTGCTCGGGCCATCAGGGAGCGTGAGGTGTCGGCTGAGGAGCTTATGTCGGCGCTGCTGGCAGTGTGCAGCGAGCTGGAGCGGCATCTCAATGTCTGGGTGACGCTGGACGAGGACGCAGCCCTCGACGCGGCGCGTCTGCGCGACCGAGAGCTTGCCTCCGAGGGACCACGCGGGCCGCTGCACGGCGTGCCGGTGGGAATCAAGGACATCTACTACACCCAGGGCGTGCTGACGACCGCGTGCTCGAAGATCCTGGCCGACTTCGTGCCGGACTTCGACGCCACCGCCGTCGCAAAGCTGCGACAGGCGGGCGCGGTCATCATGGGCAAGACGGTCACGACCGAGTTCGCGTGCGGTGATCCACCTCCGACTCGCAACCCCTGGAACCACGCGCACACGCCGGGAGGGTCGAGTTCAGGGTCGGCTGTCGGCGTAATCGCGAAGATGTTTCCGGCGTCGCTCGGGTCGCAGACCGGCGGCTCGGTGCTGCGTCCGGCGGCGTACAACGGCGTGGTTGGGCTGAAGCCCACGTTCGGCAGGATCAGCAGGTACGGCGTGGTGCCGGTGTCGGCGTCGCTGGACACGATGGGCCACTACGCTCGCAGCGTCGAGGACACCGCGATGCTTCTCGATGCGATGTCAGGGTACGACCCCAACGACCCCGGATCGGTCGACGCACAGATCCCAAGTTTCCACACAGCGTCGCTGGCGCCGCAGTCGGCTCCGCGCATCGGGCTGGTGCGCACCCACTTCTGGGAGAAGGCCACGCAGGAGACGCAGGAACACGCGGATGCGATAGCCCGGCAGTTCGCGGAGGCTGGCGCGGTCGTGGAGGACATCGAGCTGTCCGCCAACCTCTTCGACGAGATGCTTTGGGCGCACCGGATACTCATGACGACCGAGGGCGCCGACGCGCACCGCGACTGGTTCGAGGGACGCGAGGACGACTACTCCCCCAAGGTGCGCGAGACGATCGAGGACGGGCTGAAGGCGAGCGCGGTGGACTACCTGAAGGCGAAGGACGTGCAGGCGGCGTTCGCCCGCGACGTGACCGAGGCGATGCGGCCCTACGACGTGGTGATGACCCCGTCGACTCCGTCGGCCGCGCCGCGCGACCTCAGCACGACCGGAGACCCGATGTTCCAGTCGCCGTTCACGTTCGGCGGCTTCCCGACAATCTCGCTGCCGTCGGGGTTCGACTCGAACTTCATGCCGCTGGGGGTGCAGCTCGGCGCGCCTCACTGGGAGGAGGCGAGACTGCTGTCAGTCGCGGCGTGGTGTGAGGGGATTTTGAATTCGGAATAGTGAATTAAGAATTGGTGGAGTCCACGGCACACCGAGAGTCATTCACCATTCACTATTCCAAATATGGTACTAGTCGGCTGCTATGGCCTGGTTCCGCTGCCTTGCGGCCTTGTAGGCGGCGGCCATCTTCATGCTCTGCCGGATGATGTCCCGCTCCTCATCGGTGAAGTCCGACCAGTCGTGCTGACGGAAGAACATCCGGATGTCGGGGTCCTCGACCTCGAAGACCTCTTCCTTTCCCTCGATCAGCCACTGCACGGAGCGGCCAAGCATTGCGGCGGCCCTGGGTATCTCTCCAGCTGAGAGGCCGATCTGTCCGGCCTCGACCTTCCATGCCCAATGGCGGCCCGTCCGGCCCATCATGAGAGCGAAGTCTTCCTGGCTCACGTCGATGGCGATCCTGGCCTCTTTGATGCGGGAACCTATCTCGTTCAGACGACCTGAAAGGTCGTACTGTTGCTTCATGCGTTCAACCTCTGTTGTCGAATTCAATCACGGAATCATAGCTGACAGAGGAAGGTGGGTGGAAGGTTTGGGGCGGATGGTCAGCACTCCGGTGTTGTGGTCGCAGTGGGTCTCTTCGATGAAGAAGGTGCGGTAGGCGTCGAAGACGAGGCGGTCGAGGTCGCCGGTGCTTGGAGTGAAGTCTGGGACGCGGATCACGTCGCCGGCGCGCACGCGGCACAGCGGCCACTCGATGCCGTCGGCGTCCCAGACGCGGTTGACGGACAGGCCCTCGGCGGTGGGTCTGAGACTTGAGCGCAGGTTGAGTTCGGTATCTCGACGCTGGATGGCGGTCGCGCTGGTGGACTCTCCGATGTTGCCGATGTGCCGCTCGCGCCGGATATGTCGCGTAATGCTCCGGCTATCGATGGCATGAGGCGTGCGCATGAGCTCGCCGTCGCGCTCGTAGGTTACGGACACGGCGTTGGCGACATCGCTCCAGTCGACGCGCAGAGGTCCTTCGCCAAGCCCGGGATGGACGACTCCGCCGCCCGCCGCGGCGGGGTGCATGTAGCTGTGCCAGACGAACTTAGGGGCAGAGCGTGGCCCGTAGTGCAGCTTGCGGTCCTCCCACACGGCAATATCCATCCGCTCGCCCGTGCCGGAGCCGAAGGAGGCGACACCGCGTCTGCGGTCGGTGAGGATGCGCCAGATCGTCCAGTCGTCGTTGTACTCGTGGACTATGGTCGGGCCTGCGGCGACGTGCTCGGTGGAGGTCGATAGCTGGCGAGCCTGTGGATGGATGTCTCCAAGCAGGTCGGCGATGATCGAGCCTCCCGTGTCGGAGCCGCTGGCGTAGCTGCGGTTGCGCACGGAGTCGGTCAGGTTCGACCAGTAGCCGCGAGCGGTGAGCGACGACTGCCACCTGTCGGCCAGCGCGACGGCCTCGACTCTCCCCTCCCAGGCGGTGCGGCCGGACGGCTCCTCCAGCGTGAGGTGGCCAAGGAAGCGATGCTGTCGCCACTCGCGGAACTCGCTCTCGGTCGCGGCGATGGTCAGGGACAGCTCGTGGAAGCCGCCCGGTAGACGGGTGCCGTGCTCCAGGGAGCGGATGGTGGTTGGGGCTATGATTGCGATCAGGTCGCCATTGGATGACGGGGTAGGCTTCGTGTGTAGTTTCAGTTGTTGTGGGATGTTTCTGGGCATGGCTGTTTCCTCTGTAGGAGTGAGTGAAGAGGAGTGAGAGGCTTTCACCCTCACCCCAACCCTCTCCCTCAAGGGAGAGGGGGGCTGTTGCCTACACTCCCGACACCAGTGGCGTGTAGGTTGCGCTGAGGGTGAACCTGACTGCGGTTGGGTCGCTTGGCTCGTCGCGGACGACGTAGATGCGGGTGTCCTCGGTGCCGAGCCCGAACGGGCCTCCGGTGAAGTCGGCGTACCTTTGGACGACGTCAGAGGCGTCGAGCAGGTACACGCCCGGGGTGTCGCTGAGGCTGTCGATCAGCACGCGGTCGGGCGAGTCGACGCCGTCCACGATCACCGCGCCCTCGTCGATGGGCAGCAGCATCACGTAGTCCACGTCCCAGTGCGCCGAGTAGTACCTGCTGTTCACGCTGTCGGTGAACGGACCGGGAGGCGTGAAGATTCCGTGGACCCGTAGCCTGAGATCGGGGCTTACCGCCGCGGCGGGCTCTGGCATCGCCATCGGCGGCGCGGTCAACTCGCCGAGGTCGACGGTCTGGAAGCTGTCGAGTTCCTGCAGGTACACGCGGTCGTCTGCCGAAGGCTCCCGCACCCTGCCGCCGAACGTCCAGCCAAGTCCGAACGCCATGGCCGTCTCGGTCTCGTAGCGTTCAGTCACGAACGGGCCAGAGTAGGGATTGCCGCCGACCCTGACGCGAGCGAGCACGCGGAACAGTCCGTGCGGGACGGACGCGCCTGGAATGGCGATCTCGACGTACCCGGCGGCGGTGTCGTCCGACACGACCTCGTAGGCGCTCGCGCGGGTGGACCACATCATGCGGGCGACGTTTCCGCCGGAGCCGCTGGCGCTGGGATCAGCGACGTTCGCGCCTTCCCATGTCGAAATGCCCCCGACGAACGGCGGCTGGGCGGATGTCGTTGCGCCACTCTCGCCCTGGAAGAACAGCGCGTCGGTCCTTCGAGACCCCGAGCGTCGGGCAATCCACATCCGCGCTGGCCCGCTCCACCCGCCGGGGTCGGCGATCTTGAGCCTGAGCTTGGCGCCGTGCGTTCCACCGAGGTTGGTGAGGTCGAGGTAGTTGCTGGCAACCGTGTGCTGCTCGTTGTGTATCGTCGCCTCTGGTACTTCGACCTGTGCGAGCCTGCCGAACGGCTCCACTAGCAGCCTGAGTCGCGCTCCGGGTACGGCGTGTGCGGTCGAGAGCGTCGGCTCCTGCAGCAGGCCGGGCGGCAGCGTCAGGTCGCCCCTGAGCACGCGGTACTCGGCTGTCGGGCCGTCCTTCGACAAACTCAGTACGAACGAGACGGGCGCGCCCTGTGCGATCGACTGTCGACTCTCGGAGACCGAGCACATCGACTCTAGGGAGCGGACTGCTCGTCGCAGCGAGGGGATGTCGTCGGCCCTGAGGTTGAGGTCGGTCTCGACGACGCGCGGGAAGTAGTGGACGCCCCGCAGGGTCTGTCCGGCGAGGACGGGAGTGGCGTCAGGCGGGTCAATTCGCACCGGCTGGCTTGCGCGGTACGGCGGGGCGAGTAGGTCGAGGGTGGTGGTGCCGTCGGTGAGTTCCAGGGTTGCTGGCATTTTTCTCTCTCTTTCTTAATTGGGGGTGGAATACCGACATGACCGAACCGTCATTCCCGCGAAAGCGGGAATCCAGAGGGGTGGGGCATGGGTTTCACCCTCACCCCAGCCCTCTCCCTGAGGGAGAGGGGGCAAGTAGAGAGTCAGTGCACACCCCTGGCGATGCTGCCCTCCACCCTCAGCGTGGCTGTGTAGCCGACGCGGTCTCCGGCGGATGGCGACACCTCGTAGCGCTCTACCCAGGAGAGGCCTGAGTACTTCACGCTGCCGGTGGACGTGCCCGCTGGTGCGTAGCTGAACTCGACGGGCGACGGGTGGCCTTCTGTAAAGAGCGCGCCGAGCACGGCGTCTATATCGTCGTCGAAGATGCCTGTTAGGGTGACGGCTGTGGGGGCGGGCCTGATGCCCGTTCCTACGATGTACACGGGCCCATCGTCGGTGAGCGAGGTGACGTCGATCAGCGAGCGTGAGCCGGGTATGCCGTCGATGTCGGTGATGCTGGCGGAGAGGTCGTGGCTCGTGCCTGTGGTGTCGTCTATGTGGAATCTTGAGATGCTGCTGTCGAAGAAGGTCATTTCTGTCTTCCTGGTTTCACGTTCATAAATCGAGTGCAGGTGTTCGAGGTTTTCACCCTCACCCCAGCCCTCTCCCTTAGGGAGAGGGGGTCTGTTAGCTGGTATTCGAGCTTGCCTGTACTCTCCTACCTACCCCGCTGTGAACCTGAGGTGGAGGTCTGCGGCGGCGCTACGTTGCGGGCCGACGTTTCTCACTCCGATGTTTTCCATCCTGTCGAGGACGGTGTAGTGGACTGTGCCTCCGAGCTTCGGGTCCGCGCTGATGGCGGCATTGACCGACTCGATCAGCGGGTCGAGGTCGGTGAGCGACTCCGGCGTGTTGGGTCCGCCGGTTACTAGCGTCACCTTGATCTCGCCCTCCAGCTGTGGTCCCGCCAGCGTCGGGCCGACCTTTACGTTGGCGAACGTGACTACGGCCAGCGGGAAGTCGTTCCAGGTGTCGGGCGTGTAGTCGAGCACGCGGAGGCCGGGGACAGTCTCCAGGGCGCTCCTGATCCCGTTTCGGATGGGCGTAAGCTCGGTCGTCATATCGTCAGCCTCCGGTATGGGGCCAGCAGTTCCCTGACGTCCGCGCCGAGGCCGCACACGGGGTCGGACGGGCTGGCGGACCTGCGCCACAGTCTGACCGACTGCAGCAGCGCCGCCTCCGAGACCGGCGCGGGATACCCGAAGACCGAGATGCCGTCGCCGGGGTCGTGACCTGCGGCCTCGGTGCCGTTGACTCCGCGTGTCACGCTGAGCGTCCGGGCGCTGATGCCGCTCACGTACAGTTGCTCGTCGTCGATCAGAAGCGTGTGTCCGACCCGTATGTCCGCCAGGGCGCCGACGACGATCTCGGCGCGATGTTCGTCCACCGCGCTCGACACCGTCGACGCGACGCGCCTCAGCCTGCGCCAGAACCCCCACTCGCCGGAGATTCGCACAGTGCGCTGTCCAAGCGGAAACCTCCGGCCATCTGTCGCGTTCACGCTCCAGTAGGGACGGGAGGCATCGTGGCCGCCAGTGGGGTCCGCGTTCGCGGGGTGGAGCACGTAATCGGACTCGTCCCAGGTGGTCTCGAATACGCCGTCGCGGTGGTCGTCAGTCGCGAGGCCACTTGGGTCTATCGAGACCAGGTCGGTCGGGCGCAGAGTTGAGGTGCCGTCCCCGTCGAACAGCCGGGTCGCGCGCAGGACGTAGAAGTGGCGTCGGCAGTAGCCGTCTATCGCCCGTGAGACGCCCTCGATGAGCGACAGCAGCCGCGCGTCGTGGTCGTCATCGCGTATGTCGAGTGCGCCTGCACTCTTGAGTGTCTGGAGTGTTATGTAGGTATTCATGGTGTGTTTCCAAAGTCCCTTCTCCCCTGGTGGGAGAAGGTTAGGATGAGGGGAAAGGTATGCGAGACTTTCACCCTCACCCCAACCCTCTCCCCCGTATCGAGTACGGGGCAGGCTCTGAGGGAGAGGTGCCCCTGGGGGCAGCCCTACGGGTTTCAGGTCCCGGCTACGCCACGCCGGTGATGTTGTACTGGAGCGCGGTGTGGGTGGCGGTGGAGCGGTCGCCGGTGCGCTCGGTGAGCGCGTGGCGGAAGCTGACCGTCACCACCGTCTGCCGCTTGCTCGCGTCGCGGGTGGCGTCCAGGGTGAGGTTCCTGCGGAAGCCCTGCGCCCACTGGTTGCGATTGAACAGCAGCAGCCTGCCGGTGTCGGAGTTGTTGCCGTCATTGCTGACCTTGCCGTCGACGTCCGCGAGACGCATCTGCTCGGACACGATCACGGGGATCCCCTCTATCGCGCCAAGCATCCCTGTCAGCACGGTGGCGTTCGGGCCGAGCTTGTCCATGGTGCGGAAGGTGGTGATCGACTGCGCCCGGATGAACGTGTTGACGTCCATGATCCACGCCAGCTCGGACGGGCGGACGCCGTAGCGGCCCATCTTCGCCCTGATCTCGTTGAACATGTCGTCCGACACGGCGGCGGCGTGCTCGTTGGCCATCGCCCTGTTCTCGATCAGCGGCAGGTGGATCAGGCCGTCGTAGCCGATGAGCCAGTGTGCCTTGCCAGCGTCCGACTTCTTGATGCTGGTGTCGTCGGAGTTGATGCCGTTGGCCTCGGTGGTGTCGGCGTTCAGGATGATGTCGTCGATCACCTCAGCGGTGTTGCGGACCAGGGAGCTCCTGATCTCGCCGAGCAGCGACGGCAGCACGTTGTCCTCGTCGAGCGAGAAGCTGAACGGCACCTGCGCGACGAGCTCGTGCGCGGTGAGCGTGACCTTCCCGGTCTTGAGCGCGGTCTCGGCTGTGGCCGTATTCTCCGCGCCGGGGTAGAAGTTGACGTCGCCGAGCTGCGTCGGTATGTCGAACGGGTTGCTCGCCATGTGGAAGTTCGGAATCAGGCCCATCACGAGCGTCTGGAGGTTGACGTCCATCCATAGCTCGGCGCGCTCGAGGGTCGGCACAAGCTCGTCGCCAGCCCCAGCGGTGGTGGAGTCCATCGCGGCGCGCATCGCGACCTCGCGCATGTGTCCCAGCACCGGCTGGACGACCTGCCTGTACTGCATCTCAGGGTCGCGGACGTGCGCTCCCGATACGGGAGCGGCCACGTAGGCGCTGCGCAGCCTTCGCTCTATGCTCTGGAAGTGGCGGTCGACGACGTCGGGCGTCAGGTCGGTGACCATCGACCGCGTGGCCTCGCCTAGCTGCGCGACCCACGAGCGCGCGTGAGGCGCGTCCGGATCGTCTCGGTGCGAGTACGCGAGCGAGCGCATCACGCCGATGTCCAGCGGGCTGCATCCGGCGAACCTGCCCGACGTCACCCTGATGCCGCGCTCGGAGTCGTCGACACGCGCGATCTCGGACCGGCGCCTGGCGCGGCGCTGCTCCTGCAGGCCGGCGACGTCGGCGCGGAGGCGGTCGTTCTCCTCCCTGAGCGCGGTGAAGTCGCCCGTCAGAGCGTCGGTGCGCTCGCGAACGAACTCCCCGATCTCGCTGATCGTCCGGTTCATGTCCTGTATCTCTTCAATGGCGGTAGGCATTCTTCTTCTCCTGGTTAGGTACTTGTGGCGAAGGGCAGTCCCCTTCCACCGTCATTCCCGCGAAAGCGGGAATCCACTTGGGGGTGTCGGGTCCGGTGCAGTAGGTTGCAACGAGAACTCTTCACCCTCACCCAACCCTCTCCCTGAGGGAGAGGGGCTATCAGTCGGTACTCACTGCTGTCTGCGCGTATCCACGTATTCCCTTGAAGCAGGAGGGTCTCGGCAGAACTCTGGATCCGCCGAGTCGGGGCGCACCGTGCGGCCGAGGGTCTCGAGGAGGCTGCGGGTCTCGGCGAGGTCGAATTCCATTGCGTCGATGGGCGTGTGCGGCCTTTCGACAGGCTCAGAGCCTGCACCCGACTCGATCCGGGGGCGAACGATGTGGTCTGCCCCTGGGAACTCGTCGCCGGAATGGTCGATCAGCGCCTTCATGACGCGGGTGTACGCGCTGCGGAGGGCGTCGGGGTCTGCTGGAACGGCCACTATGGACCACTCGATCAGCTCGGACTTCACGATGCGAAGTCCCCTGCCTCGCTCGCTGGGACGCGCCTCGATGGCCTTCCAGCCGATGGAGGCGGCGCGCAGGAATCCACGATTCCAGGCGTTGCGGACGCGGTCGGCAAACGGGTCGCCGGACAGGAACTCGAAGTCGGCCCTGATGCGTCCGTCGTGGGTGCGTCCCAGGCTCACGGTGCGGCCTATCGGGAGTCCGCTCGACTCCGTCCTGCCGCTGTAGTCGTGCGCGAACAGCACAACGGGGTTCTTGCGGTAGTTCGAGAAGTCCATGCCGTCGATGTCGACACTGACGCCGTCTCTCGACAGCTCGTTGGCAAAGATGGTGACCGAGTAGACGTCGCCGGCCTCCTCGTGGTCGGTAAGCGTCACGGGTGAGTGGGTAATGGCGGTCATGTGTGTCTCCTGTGAATCGAGTCTGAATAGCCCCCTCTCCCTCGGGGAGAGGGACGGGGTGAGGGTGAAGACGCTGTAATGCAGGCTGCTCCACCACTCGCCCCCTACTGGGTTCCGGCCTCCGCCGGAACGACGAGTGCTTTGGCTGGAAGCCCAGGGGCCTGAAACGAAAAACGGCCCTCCCGAAACACCGCATTGGCAGTTCGGAGAGGGCCGTTTACAGACCTGTTGGGGACGGTCCAGCCGTCTGGTATTTTTTTGTTCTTGTGTAGGGCGGTAGGTCTAGGTGCTACCGACTACGGAGGAGATTATGCTATGAGAACATATGTACTGTCAAGGGGTAGATCTGAGAAATCGCGTAGGGGTGTCCCTTGTGGGCACCCGATCCTTGGACAGTTTGCCTTGGGCAACCACTCGCCGCGGCGAGCCCCTACGAGAACAGCCTATCCAACCAATCGGTGAAGCGGGTGCAGAGGTCTCCGCCGACGTCTAGGTCACGCACTCCAATGGCCGCGCCCATCTGTCTCGGGTCCTCCCTAGTAGCGAGCCAGGCATAGACTTCAGCGGTGCTGGTCTTGTTCTCTGAAAACTCCCTGTGTTCGTCAGGGATGCGGCCGATGTAGTCCTGCGACAGCGGCCACACAGGATCGTCCTCGGGAATCATCTGCGCAACGAAGTCCTCGAGTTCTCCCAGCGATTGGTTATCGGGCATCAGCCAGATTCCTATGCGTATCGTGTCATCGGTAGCAGCTGTGATCGTGCCGTTCGGATCAGGAGTTGCCGGGGCCTGGATGCCCACACTGGCAAGGCGGTCTGAAATCGACTGCCATCTTGTAGCCGGACTGTCGTTCGCATCTACAAGGATGCCAAGAGCCTGACGTCCCGGGGCATTGACTTCATCCCGAATCGATTCAATGACCCCATCAACGCCGCCTCGCGGCGAGATTTGAAATGGGACACCCCGCCCATAGCGACGCTCCCACAGGTGTCGAACTACATGCTGGTCGTCTGGTCCTTCGACCAGGAGGAGCCGGTCTGACGGCTCCGACAGAGGGCGATTCACAGACTAGCGGACCTCGATGCCGTGCTTGGCTGCGATTCTGAGATCTTCCTCTGTGTACTCAACAGCCTTGATATGGTCGTCGTAGCGATCGAGACGAACGAGCGCTCCGTCCACTTCCTCGACCTGGGTTGCGGCCATAGCGAAACCGGCTACGCAGTCCCAGCTGTGGGTCGTCGCCAGGACCTGGACGTTGTTCTGGTGAGCAGCCTTCAGAGTCATCGTCCAGAAGTCTCGCTGGATCGAGTGGTGGATGCCGTTCTCGGCCTCGTCGATAAGCAGGAAGCCGTCTTTGCTGTTGGCGAGGGCCAGAGCGACACCGAATAGACGCACTGCTCCGTCGCCAAGGCTCTTGAGGGGAACGGGGCGGGGTTCGTCGCGTAGCTTAACGACAGGTCTGCGCCCCATGCTACTACGGGGACCAATGTCGTCTCCGATCATGGCGACGCGCTCGACGTTACCTGAGTAAATGAGGTTGAGAGCCTTTACTGTCTGGGACTCTTCATCCGTCAGCGCCACTTTGTCCCATAGCCCAGCTAAATGAGGACTGCTTGGCAGTCCCGGTCCGAGTGACTGGCAGTTTATCGTCGGCAGGAGTTCCGATTGCTGAAGTAGGCCCAATTGAACTCGTCGTTGAACGCTTGGGAGTGTGGGTAGCTCCATGCTGTAGTCTCGGAAGGCAACATGGACGGGTCGGAGTTCCTCAGGGTAATGCGATTC
Source organism: Dehalococcoidia bacterium (assembly GCA_965116405.1). Classification (GTDB taxonomy): domain Bacteria; phylum Chloroflexota; class Dehalococcoidia; order Lucifugimonadales; family UBA1123; genus VXRN01. The sequence continues at coordinate 1,644,286 of OZ220685.1, read as the reverse complement.
AGGATCGTTACTCCCCTGTATAGTGAACAAATCGCCATTTGAGGGACCAATGGATATTGGCAGGGAAGATGCGAGCACCCTTCCATAGAAAAGAGCCTCCCAGTTGGGTGCGGGGAGTGTCCGCTGCAATTCCTCGTCGAATCCTCCGACTATCTCCTCCCGTTCATGCAACAAGGTGGCTAAGTCAGCGTGTCGACCTCGTGAAGTGAACAGCCTGACAGCATCGAGAATTGTGGTTTTGCCCACACCATTCTTGCCGGCGAGGAGTGTCACCCGTCCGAGACGGGAGATGTGGAGATCCTTAATCCCCCGGAACCCTTTGACGCGCAGGTCGGGGAGATGGAGGTCGGCATCGACTGGAACTGCTGCGGACATGTAACTGCTGACTACTCGTCTGCTACGGACGCACTCTCGTCAACTAAGGTCACTTCTTTGTGCTTGTAGTAATCAGCTTGATTCCAAATCTCCCAGAGTTCGTCTTTGACCTCTGGATGCGGCTCGTCCGCTAGGGCTCTGTCTGCTAGTTGCCGTGCCAGTTGGAAGTCCTTACAGTCTAGGGCCATCGCCCCAGCGCTACGGTGAAGTATTGACCAAGCAAGTCCTCCTTGCTCGGGCAGTTCTTCAATCGCAGCCATTTCTGACTTCAGGGCTTCCCGAAACAGTTTTGTTGAGTGTTCTATGTTGCCCTGATCTCGCGCGCGCCGAGCCTGGTCCACAAGAGTCATCGCGCGGTCATGTAGTTCACGAACACTGCTCATTTTCTAGTAACCTCAGCAACCGGCTGACCGAACTCGACCACCATCACATAGGCTGGGAGTGCAGATGAGTCTGACTGATCTGTCTGACGAAGTTTCAATCTGGTCCTTGCGCTGATCTGCTGGTCATCGCCATTGAGAATGCCGGACACTTCCATGCGCCCCTTAACGATGAGGTCGTCATCTTCAAGCAAGGGCTGGAGGGCAAATGTCATCGCCCTCTCAGCGGTCGTAACGTCGGACTGATCGTTGCTACCCAGCCGGTAGTCGATTCCCGTGCTCTTGTAGGACCGTAGGATGACAGTGTATCCGATTTCTCGTATGGCCAGAAGAGCAGCTATCCCGGCTGCGCCATCCTCAGTCGCTTCGCTCGGGTCGGCCCAGGTACGACGGTCTTGCGCTGTGGTATCGGGCCACGTCAGCGTGTACCTGTTTTCGGATGTTCCGCGAACGGCGAGCTGCACACCTTGGTTGTGACCTTGCGACTCCAGACATACGGCCCCAGCTTTAGCTAAGTCCACGCCGCGCTCCCGACCTACACCCGGGATGTCGTCAGTATCGAGATCGTTCAGATCAAGCATGAATCAACTGAAAGCTGAGCCCTCGATTGTCGGGAATTCACTGCTGCTTCGCAGTCCCCGAGTACGAAACCGTTCGCTGACCCGACCTTGCCTCGCGATCCTCACGGATGAACTCAGAAGAATCTCCGGGGAGTGGTTTGCCGCCGAAAGTAGCCTCTCGCAGCGCCTCGAGTCGGTCTAAGGCTTCATGGCCGAAAGGCAGAGGTGCCACGGCTCTACCTTTATCCACTTAAAGTCACCAGTCCTCTACAGGACCACATTAGCCGTCTAGCCCTTCATTATGTATCTCAGGGTAGCAAGAAAGCTTCTAGTATCCGAAAAGTAGTTTGGGTACGCTTTCTTTAAGTTCGGTATGATCGCATTCGAGACCAACACAACGTCTCCACTGCATTTCTCCGCCAGTTGCTGTTCCCTTTCATAGTAGATCTGAGTTGCAGCTTCTCTGTCAGATTCTCTGAAAAGCGTAATCTCCGTAAGGATCTCTCCTTCAGTCCAATCAAGTTGCAGTAGTGCGTATCCAGAGTTGCGACGCCTCCTTGATCTACTGTCCATGAGGTTCATAATGCGCCTATATCCGCTCAAGCGCCCAATCACACCTAGTTCACGTGTAAGGTGTCTGATCTCGTCCAATAGAAGATCTAGATTCTCTGATGTGTCAGGAACCACTGGTCTATTTTCTCGCAAAGCGTAATAGCTACCCATAAGAGCGAAGAATCGCAACCACTGTGGATCTCCTTCGCCAGACTTAAGGGCTTCCCCGCTAAAGTGCTCGACAGTCTCAACTGCCGTTGCCCATATGTGCTGACGCATTGACCGTATCTGGGCTTCTATTCGGAGACCATCGTATTCTCGCCGTTTCTGCCCACGATAGTCGAATACTAGATGAAAGCCACGATAGCCACTTGGCTTAGGCTCACTGACGTAGTCATATGGCCGGTAGTCATGGTTTGATCGTGTCAACGAATACTGACCGACTAACCTTTCAGCAAGGCTGACGCTTCCCAACACGGCCCTGCATCCACCAATGTCATTCATCTGCGTTAGGTTCATCGTACCTGAGTTCAACTTATGCTCTATCGCTGGCAGTCGTTTCAAGCGCTGAGTCACTATTGCATTGGAATCTAGTGATTCTGCCCTAATTCGCAGTGTCCTACGAATGACATAAAGCGGGTGGGCGTGTGAGGATCGCCAGTTGTTGACGATGTTTAGCTGCTCACCGTATCGACTTGCCTTTTGGGATTCAGCACTTACGATGAACTTCGCAGCCTTATTGACCTTGGTTTTGGAGAATTCTGGCTTTGCCTGGCCTGAAGAAACCATGCCTGAACACCTTGTTTCTCTTATACATGTGGACGTGGCCACCGCCCCAAGTGTGATTGGCGGGATTACACAGTCTCGTGAGCAGAGAGGCTTGATGCTTTCCAGTCGTCAGGTATCGATTATCTGCGACAGAGCCCTCAATTACGAAGACCGACGGCTGCCGTCCACAACTTCAGCCCTGATATTCACACCTAAGACCACAGCAACACACCGCCATTCTCATTTTGGTTACTACACCTACTCCACCATCCCCGTGTACTCCCGCTTCACCAAATCCCAGTCGATTTGGTAGCCGAGGCCGGGTTCGTTGGGGGCGTGGACTACGCCGCCGGTCATGTCGATGTCCTCGACCAGGCCGTACATGTTCGCGCCGGTGCAGGGGAAGAACTCGAAGAACTCGCAGTTCGGCACCGCCATCGTGATGTGCAGGTTCGCGACGTTGTTCAGAGAGTTGCCTCCGTGGTGGATCTCGCACTTCATGTTGAAGCCCTCGGCCATGTGGCACAGCCGCACCATCGGCGTGATGCCGCCGGTGACCGCCACGTCGCCGCGCAGGATGTCGGTCGCGTACTGCGTGATCCACGGGGTCATGCCGTAGTAGCGGCCGGGTGCGTACTCGGTCGACATGATCGGGATGTCGAGCTTCTGGTGCAGCTTGACGTAGTTGTAGATGTCCTCCTCGACGAGCGGGTCCTCGTACCAGTAGAAGCTGAGGTCCTCGATCGCGCGGCCGACTCGCATCGCGTCCTCGTACTGGTACGCCCACATCGAGTCGAGCATCAGCTTCATGTCGTCGCCAACGGCCTCACGGACTGCCTTGCAGATCTCGATGTCGAACATCGGGTTGCCGTGCGGGTGGATCTTGTGGGCGGTCCAGCCCATGTCCTGGAACTTGACCGCCTCCTCGGCGTACTCCTCGGTGGTCTCCCAGAACGCGGTGGACGAGTAGACGGGGACTGACTCCTTGCAGGTGCCGAGCAGCCTGTGGATGGGCTGTCCGGCGATCTTGCCGTTGATGTCCCACAGGCAGATGTCTATCGCTCCGATGGCGTTGGTGGAGACCGAGCGGTTCATCTTCCACATGTCCCACCAGATCGCGCCTATGTCCTGCGGGTTGCGCCCCATGACCAGCGGCTTGAGGAACTCGATCAGGCCGAGCGTGTAGTGGTCGGCGCCCATGCGGGACGATCCCAGGAAGGCGTTGCCGCTGACGCCCTCGTCAGTCTCGACGGTGACGATCCCGAGCGGGCGGGTCTGTCCGAAGCTCGTGCCGACGCCGGTCATCCACGACTCCGAATGCCAGTTGAACATCTCTACCTTGACGTTTGTGATCTTCATCGATTCACTCCTTGTGGTGCTGTGGGCTCATGTCGCGCCAAGGTTATCGCATCTAGCGATCACGGTGTAGGACGTCGTGCCTGCGGCGACGGACGTGCGCTGAAACTCTCCCTCAGTACCCAGTGTTCGTGAATCGTTCTCTGCATTCATAATGTGTCGATTAATTGGCTCTGAGGAAATTGCCAGTGGGGGAATACCATGCTAGGATTTGCGTGTGGGCAGTTTCGTACCAGTTGGGAACCTGCGCTCCAGCATTGATTAGGCAGATTCGGAGAGGGTCCAGATGACTATGACTACCCAGGGGATGTACATGGAGGTCGCCGTCACAAAACCCCAGACGCCCGGAGACGAACCTGGCATCTACTTCCAGATGGGGAACGACCGGTATCTCCTGGGGATAGACGCTGCCGCCCGGCTGAAGCAGGCTCTCGAAAAGGCAATCGTCGAGGCCAAGGGCTATCGGCATGTACCGAGGTGACCCCGAAAGAGTCTCCACGATACTTCAGGAGGTTGTCGAGCAGTCGCGCCGCCTGAACGAGTCGCCAATCACGAGGTCCGACCTCCAGGACGCCCTCCGCCACTATGCAACACAGGCCGACCTCGAGCGGGCGAAGAATCAGCTAATCGTGTGGGTAGTCGGGACCGCCGTTGCGGTTTCGGGCCTGATCGTAGGTGTGCTGAAGCTCTTTCCGTCAGGCTCGTAGAATTCACAACTCCTGATCGCTTCACTCCTGCACGTCCCATTCTGTAAGAGTCGACACTGAGAGCATTCCAGCTCACGGCCGCTCCTCATCCTTCTGCTTTGACTACGCCTTCGAATCGCTGCCGCTATCGCTTCGTGACTCGAAATGGGCGTGCGTCAGTGGAATTTCACGCAAAGTAGATATAGTGCCATTTATGCACGTGCAAGAACGGGGTATTTCGCATAATATTTTTGTCATCTTATTCAAGATTCGCATTAAGGTGAGGAGAATCTGAGTTTGTGTAAGCCCCTGGCTCAAGGATTGACGATCGCCGCCTCGATGATGGCCTTACTGTTCGTGTTCGCCGCGTGTGGCGAGCAGGCTCCGGACCCGACTCCAGTTCCACCCATGCCCACTCCCGTGCTGAGCGATCTGCTTACGAGTGCCGGTGACAGGGTGGCTGGCATGTCGTCGGCAAAGGTCCGCATGGTCGACGAAACCGAGTCCGGCGCCAAGTTCTTCACGATGACTCTCAAGAGCATGGAGGCGGAGATCAAGGCCCCCGACAGGTTCAGAATGATCGTGAATGCCGAGTCGAATGCATTTGGGTTTTCCGAGCTTGAGATGATGGCGGTCGGCGATGTGGCCGTCATGAAGTTCGCCAAAGACGCGCCGTGGGTCCCCCTGCCACTCGACCTGGTGCCCTTCAACTTCGCCGGACTGGGCCCGACCCTGCGCGATGTCCTGTTCGTGCTCAGGGACGGGAACGGAGTCATCACGGGCCGGGAGACCGTGACGGGGTCCCTGACCAGCCGCGTAGAGGGGACGGTTCTCTCCGAGCAGCTGGCAGACCTCATCACCTCCGCTGACTCAGGGCATCGAGTGCAGCTGACCTTCTGGATTGACGATGACGGTTACCTGTTGCGGCAGATGAGGATATCCGGCCAGATTTTCGATGACGACGGCCCTGAGACCACGCGCCTCCTGACCATCCTCGGCATGGATGTTCCAGTTGAAATCGAGCTCCCGGAAACAGTCTCCGGTCAGTGAAAGACCTTAGACATCGCCTCGCCTCGCGGGGCTCTTCCCAGCCGGTCGTGTTGGGCGTTATCTGCCTGAGCGTATTCTCGACCGCCCTCGACCAGACCGTGGTTGTCGCCGCACTTCCAAGGGTGATGGTGGACCTGGAGATCCCCCTAACGAACCTGGATAGGGCGTCCTGGATCATCACCGCGTTCCTGGTCAGCTACACGGTGTCGATGCCGCTGGCGGGGCGCCTTTCCGACGTCTACGGCCGCGTCAGGATGTTCCAGGCGGCGCTGGTCGTGTTCGCCATCGGGTCGGCGTTTGTGGCGGTCTCGCCGAACTTCCTCTGGGTTGTGCCCGCAAGGGTGTTCCAGGCCATTGGAGGCGGCGCCACGGTGCCGATAGGCCTTGCCATGGCAGTGGCTGCCGTGGAGCCGGAGAAGAGGGGAATAGCCATAGGACTCGTGGCCGCCGCGGCTGAAGCCGGGTCCGTCGTCGGCCCTCTGTACGGAGGGGCCATCATCGAGTGGATCGGCTGGCGATGGATATTCTGGCTGGACGTGCCCCAGAGCCTCATCCTGATAGCGCTCCTGGCCATTCTGCCGAACCGCCCCAATCCCTCTGCAAAGATGGACTACCTCGGGGCGCTTACGCTGGGAGCGGCGCTCGTCGTCCTCACCCTCTCACTCGCCCAGAGAGACATCTTCACTGGCGAGTCCATCTACCCATACCTCGCGGTGGTCGCAGGGGTGTCGCTTGTGGCCCTGCTGATCATCGTTGAGAGGCGCGCGGTCCAGCCGCTGCTGGCATCGTTCCTGTACACCTCGAGAGCGTTCATATCGTCCAACATCACCCAGTTCCTGGTGGGCGTCGCCCTCGTAATGGGACTGGTCTGCGTGCCCCTCATGGCCGCCACCATCATGGAGAAGGGGCCACTCGTGAGCGCCCTCCACCTTGTTCGACTCACCGCCGCGATCCCGGTAGGGGCGATAGCCGGAGGCTACATGCTCCGCTGGGTCGGCGTGAGACCAGTGTGCATCGCCGGCCTCCTGTTCATGGGAGCGGGCCTGCTGGTCATGAGCGGCTGGGAGAGGCAGGTGGACGAGCTCACGCTGACCCTGCCGCTTGTGGCGGCGGGACTTGGATTCGGGCTGGTCATCCCGCCCATAGGCGTCAGCGCCCTGAGCGCCGCGCCCAGCGACTACTGGGGGACCGCGGCCTCACTGGTTACCGCATCGCGAATGGTGGGGATGGCGCTGGGACTGGCGACGCTGTCCGCCTGGGGCATAGAGCGCTTCTACAGCCTGACTGCGGATTTCGCCCCGAGGGGATCATTCGAGGAGACCCAGGCCATCCTCCTCGACGCCGGAGTCACAGTGTTCCAGGACCTCTTCATGATCGCGGGGGTGCTGTCCCTGCTCGCCATCCTGCCGGCGCTGCTGATGAAGCCTGAAGACGCCGGGTACGCAGACGACTCTGCCTGAGAAAGCCTACAGGTGGCTATTCCCCCGGCATTATGCGGCGCATGAACTCGTCGAACATTGGGACCGTGAACGCCGTGTCGCCGTGGCTCGGACTCCAGATCATGCCCTTGCCGATTAGCTGGCTGCGAGTGGGCCCCAGCGAGCTAACGGGACGGCCAACTATACTCGCTATATCTCCAGAGCGGTGTGGCCCATAGCCGAGTTGCGCCATCGCACGCAGGTATGTCTTCTCGGTGGGAGTGAGCCTGTCGAACCTGACCAGGAAGAAGCTCTCATCCAATGCGGCTTCGGCCTGCTTCGATGCCACTTCGACATTGGCCAAAGTAATGGGGGAGCGGTCTGCGACGTCCCACACGCGCTTTCCCCACTCCTGCAGGAAGTACGGGTAGCGCTGCGTCCTGGAGACGATGGCGTCGAGCGCCTCCGGCTCGATCTCGACTCCCTCGGACTGCGCCGGCTTGGCGATTGCAAGCCTGGCGTCTTCGGTAGACAGCGCGCCGATCTCCGGGAAGTCGAAAAGCCTCTCAGCGTAGGACTTCGCGCTTCCGAGCCGTCCCCGCACGTGTGGCAGTCCTGCGCCGACCATGACCACCGGAAGCTGCCGCTGGGACGTCCGGTGAAGCGCGGTGATGAGCGCGGCTAGCTGGTCCTCCTTGACGTACTGGATCTCGTCGACGAACAGCGCGATGCACGTGCCGTCCGCCCTTGCCGCTGCGCCGACAGCCTCGAACAGGTCCTGCATATCGGCTTCGAGGTCGCCGTTGTCGGCGAGGCCGGGCTCGGGTTCGAAGTCGAGGCCGACCTCGATATCGTGGTACTTGACCTTCAGTGCGCCCACGAAGCCAGCGAGGCCCCTGAGAGCGCGATTCGCCAGGTGCCTTGCGGCGTCCTGGTTCGAGAGTCTCAGCAGCGCGATTCGCAACTGCGGAGCGAGTGCGGAGGGTAGAGATCTGTTCTCGGGCGCCTCGATTCTGAGTGTGCGGATGCCTCTGCACTCGGCATCCGCGAGAATCCTGTCCAGCAGCACCGTCTTGCCGACGCCGCGCAGTCCCACCATGATGATACTTTTGGCGGGACGACCGATCCTGGCACGCTCTAAAGCGATCCTCGCTATCTCACGCAGCTCGTCCCTCCCCGCCAGTTCAGGCGGCTGGGTACCGGCTCCGGGTGCATAGGGATTGAGAATCGGGTCCATGGGCATGATTATAGCAATATTAGTTAAATTATGGCGTTCTTATAATTTAGCTAAACTCGCTACATTCGGCCCATATCACTGGGCCATCGCGCCCAGCCCCAGCTCGGCCCTGGCCTCGTCTGGGGTCATGATGCCCTCGGAGACGTAGATCTGGATGCGCCTAGCGCGCTCGGACTCTGATTCACGCAGCGCCTCGATGGTGGACGTGTCGAACTCGGCCACCAGGGAGCCGTCCCCGAACATCGGCAGCAGGTTCTCGGTGAGCTTCTCCTCGAAGAAGCGAAGCTCCGGCACGATACACGTCTCCCAGAACATCCGGCGGGCTGTCTCGATGTTCGAGTAGGTGGCGCGCTCCAGGTCGTGCAGCAGCGGCTTGGGCACGTTGAACGCGCGTGCGACGTCCTCGACCGTCCAGCGCAACGCGCCGATGTACTCCATGTCCTTCGGTGAGAAGCCCATCTGGGACGCCTTCATGCCCGCGCTGAGCACGACAGGTCGGAGCCTGTTCAGCGGGCCGCTGAAGCGCGACTCCCACTCTTCGATGAGACGCTTGACCTCCTCACTGTCGGGATTGGTGTCGGTGTGTATCACCACGCCGGGCGAGCCGTCGTTGGCGAGTCCCGACCTGTTGCTCACGAGCGCGTCGCGGCCCATGTCGAGCGTCAGCCTCACAGCGGCGATCGGGGACAGTCCAGCGTACTCGTCGAGAGGATTGAAGTAGCGCAGGCGTACGATCTCGTCCACCGCGTACGCGACCTGCTCGCCAGAGTGCTCGGTGTAGAGGTAGCCGCGGATGTACTCGTTGTCGTCGGGCACGAGCCGGACGCGGTCGGGACGCAGCGGCCACAGCTCGACGGGCATTCCCAGGTCGTCGCGCTCGATGGACCAGTACGCCACGCCCCAGAGGTTCAGGTACGTCTCGGTCGCGCGCCAGAAGTCGCCTCCGGTCCAGTGAGGGTTCACCCTGTCGAGGAGCCTCTGTGCAGGGTGCTCGGGACCGACCCACTCGCGGTGCCGTTCGCCCGCGGCAGTGACCCTCCGGTACACCTTGAGAGGCGGCCTCGCGACCGCGTCAGCACGCAGCCTGACGGCCGAGTACACCGGAGCCGAGGTCGCGAAGTACGCTGCGTAGTGGCTCGGAGCCCAGTCGTCCGCGCCGGTGAGCCCGGCGAGCGGCGACTCTGCGGGAGCGCGGCCGTCCGTGCGCAAATGGAGGCGCTGCAGCCTCATGTAAAGAAACGCCGGCAGCACCCAGCTAATCCTGTCTATCCATCTATCTAGCCTGTTGGTCATTCTGTTGCCTCTTTCTGTTGAGAAGTGCAGGGCCTGCCTGCCGTTCCGGCGGAGGCCGGAACCCGTCCGCAATTCCGTCACTCCCGCGAAAGCGGGAGTCCAGAGGGGTAAGGTGGTGTCTGGTAGGTTGTACGAATGATCTTTCACCCTCACCCCAGCCCTCTCCCTGAGGGAGAGGGGGTCAGTTGGCTGATACTCATGCTAGTCCGTGTACATTTGCCTGGCCCTCACAGCCCTTCTAGGGAGAGGGGGTTTGTCGACTGGTCCTTGCACTTCTCACCTTGTTGCCTATCTTGATCACGTCCACGATTGCGACGTGCTGCCGGCCGTGACGCCTGTCCACTATGACGAGCTTGCCGTCGCGGATCTCGGCCATCTTCTCCTGGCCGCAGTCGTCGCAGAATATCGGCTCGGTGTTTCCTGGTATGCCTCTGGTGTTCAATGGCGCCTCCCCTAGACCCATATCTTTGTGATTCTGCGGTCGGTGATGAGGTCGCTGAGCGCCCACACGAGCGCGTCCATGCGGTCCGGGGACGTCGACGATCCCGGCTCCCAGGTGCATAGCTGGTCTTCGAGCTGCGGGAATGAGCCGACGTGGGACACGCGGCCCTGCTGGTAGAGCGCGGCCACCGGCTCGGCGCGGGCGTACTTGCCCACGCTGGCGCTGACGAGCCTGATCGGGAGCGTGCGCTCGCCCGAGGCGGTCTTTAGCACGGTGCCGACGAGGTCGCCGCCGTTGTTGCGCTCCCCGATGATGCGGCCCGCCGAGTGGCGGTCGTACAGGTCGATGGCCCGACGCGCCCACTCGTTGGGCGACATCCTGCCGGAGCCGTCCTCGAGCACGTAGCCGCGCAGGTCGGCGTCGGTGCCCGCGACGACGATGCCGGTCTCGGCGCTGTCCGGCCGGGACGACATCGCCGGGTCTATAGCGACGACTATCCGGTTGAGATCGGGTGCGACCTCGGCGTGTCTGATCCAGTCGCGACGCCACAGCGCCCCCTCCGCCTCCTCCAGCAGCTCCGCGAATATCTCCTGCCGCCCGGTGTCGGTGCCCTGGTAGCGCCGCTCGATCTGCTTCAGGAAGCTGGACGCGAGGAACCGGCGGTTCTCGTACGTGGAGCCGCGCGTCACGTGTGCGTCGTCGCGGTCCACAAGCTCGCGCAGGAGCTCGATCGGCTTCGGCGTCGTGGTGACCACGCACTGCGGCCGCTGGCCCAGGCGGAGTCCGAACATGAGGTTGTCCCACGTCTCGCGGGGGTACTCCCAGCTTGCGAGCTCGTCGCACCACGCGGCGTCGAACTGCGGTCCGCGAAGTTGGTCCGGCTCGTGGCTGGAGAACGCCAGCGCGAACGCGCCATTGGGCCACGTGAGCCGCCGCTTGGTTGGCTCGTACTTGGGCCTGTTCGATGGTGGACACACGCTCAGCAGGCCGGAGTCGCCCTCGATCATCACGTCGCGGACGTCAGCGGGAGTCCTGGCGACAAGCGCGATGCGCTTCGCCGTGCCGGACTCGACACGGGAGCGCACCCACTCCGCGCCGGTACGCGTCTTGCCGAATCCGCGACCGGCCATGAGCAGCCACACCGACCAGTCGCCCGGAGGCGCGATCTGGCTGTCGCGCGCCCACAGCGGCCACATGTGCAGCACCGTCTCGGCGGCCTCGCCGCGCAGGTCAGTCATCTCCGCCAGCAGCAGCCTGCGCCTGTCCTGGGGCATGGCCGACAGGGTGTCCATCAGCCTGACCCTGGCGATCGCGTCAGTCATCGGCGGCCTCCCCCTCGTCAGGCGAGGTCTCGTCGATGACCCGCAGGATCCTGTCGATGAGCATGTCTGAGGCGTCGTCGCCATCGTCAGAGAATTCAGCAGAGCGGTCGGTGGCCGTGAACGGCCTGCCGAAACAGCGGTCGAGCAGCTCGCGGGCCGCGCCGGCGCGGTCGGCGACCTTGACGCCATCGATCTCAGCGTCCATCACGTCCACGAGGAACCTGACGAGCTTCAGGCCGTCGTCGGTCTCCTCCAGGACGATCTGTTGTAGTGTGTTTGGGGTGGACTTCATTTGGTGACACTCCCTGTGTGTCGCAGCTAATAGAACATATGTACTTTCAGCGCTATGTTAGGGAGTGATAACGGGCCCGTCAAGGGCGATTCAGGCTTATGGGAACGGGCTAAGATGCCTAAGACTTACAGTCGCTTTCCCACGCGTCGAAATGCGGACAGGAGACAGACGGGACGATGCGTAAGTCGGAGAGACGTGCCGCACGGCCAGAATGCGTTTCGCGAATTGGGAAATTGGGAAGTCGTCAGTTACCTAGTCACTCTTTGAGATGTCTCTTCGGTGACAGGCGACTTCTGAAGGTGAAAGCCACAGAGACTGGTGTATGAGTACTCAAGTAGCTACGATTTCACCAGATCAGGTGAAGTCGGTCGAGAATGGCGCTCGCTACCGGACAAGGAGCAGCCTAAAGTGACTAACGAGATTTCAAAGTGTCTAATCTGGGGTGAGGACTACGACGCTGTCGGATATGTCAGCCAACACTCACTCAACACAGTGATAAGGGAGTCTGCGCGGGCCGGTGGGGGGTACATAATTACCGACAGCGTCCCCCTAGGATTTCCCAGTTTGGACGATGCGGGGAAGGCTCGACTGACAACTTGGCTAGTAGACCAGCGGCTACAAGGCAACAGTCGTCCGACTGTGACGGAGGAGATAATCGAATACGTTGTGAGCCGGAGTAGACTTCCAATTCATGAGCGGGCAGTTCGGTTGCTTAGGTTCATGTCTGAGCACACTGTCCTGGCCGGAGAACCTATTGACCTAGGCCAAAATGCTCACCTGCCAGGCATTCCAACAAGCTCGATTCTCTTGAGTGCCATGGCTTCGTCAGAAGCCACTTCACCTAATGAGGTCTTATACCTGCTTGAGCATCTGAAGGTAGGACATGATCGACGAAGTTCACTTTGATACCCGCCAGTACGCACACGTCCTTTGGGAAGACTCATCAGACTTGAGGAACAGCTTACGCGACAGGATTCTTGCGAGGGTTGGGGAGGGGCCAAGAAGACCGATATAGGAGTCTTGGGTAGCTGAATCGTCGATCAGCGGGAGTCCGCGCTGTTGACTCCAGGAGGCGGCTCATCGAAGGGCTCGCCGCGTCGCTGGGCCTCTAGCCGTCGATCATTCCACTCGGAAACGAGTTGGTACACTTCCTCGTACACTTTCTGGCGGACTCTCTCGTCGTGCCTTTCCTGTTGTTCCTCACGCTTACGTTTGAGCCATCTCTCGAAATCTTTGGCCAGAACCACTATGTAACCTCCCAACTCGGTAACGCAGATGGAGACCGCAGCCGCAGTGATCGCGATGTAAGACAGGTTGGTCCACAGGTGGACCCACAAGTCCCAGTCGTTCCAGGCACGGTCTGCCTCCCTGTACAATACGATCCCGCCGCCAAGCATCTGTGTCGCGGTAAGCGCGAGATACAGGAAGTGGACGCCTCTGTTCCTGTTTCCGAATCCAGCCTCAGTCTCTCGGTTCAAAGTCGATGTCAGACTCCAGTATTATCGAAGATCGTCGCCCATCTATCCACATGAATTATATCGTACTATATTGTAATTGTCAGTTGGGTATTCACTAAGAGAAGATGCGGGATCAAGCTGGAATCCGTGCCAGCCGTACGCTGATTGAGCGCGGTATGGCAGAAGAGCAAGGCGGCCTGTAAGCTGAGTTCTGTATTCGCCGTGGCGAACGGCGGCCATCCATCTAGGCCTGTCGTTGCCGGCAGGCTCGAGCGGCCAACCCGGGGCTGGACCGGACTCCCTTCACCCCCTATTTGGCCTCGCTCCTGATAGGGTCCGACTGGGTAGCGAACCGCGAACTGGGCTCGTCACTCTCAGGCTCGTCTTGTCACCACTTTGCAACTCTGCAACTATGACCTGGGCACTGATTCAATACCAGCAGTAGGTCGAGATGTAGGTTGAAAAGCCATTCAGCTCTACTTATAGCCGCCCTGATCGTCGCTGGACTATGGGGCACCGACAGTCTTGTCACCGCACAGAGCGACTGCGTCAGCCAGGGCGCAGTCTCGCCAGGCGAGCCGGCGCTGGCGGCTGATTGCGAGGTCCTCCTGGATGTCAGAAGGGTCCTGCTGGGGACGGCGACGCTGGGCCGGGCCGCCGATATTCCCACCGATGACTGGGACGAGTTCAAGTACACCCCTGAGGAGGCGGCCTTCGCCGCAGACCCTTCCTTCGATGACTGGGATGAGTTCAAGTACACCCTTGAGGAAGCGGCGCCGCGGAGCATCGCCGAAGACCCTCCCTTCGAAGCTAAACACTACTACGTGAGGCCACCATCGCTGAACTGGGCCGCCGATGTCCCCATTGAGGACTGGGAAGGCATCGCAGTGGATGGAGCGCCACGGCGAGTAGTTGGAATCAGTCTGGACTATGAGAGACTGCCCGGCACGATTCCCAAAGAACTGGGCGACCTCTCCAGCCTGAAATGGCTGCACCTGGACAGGAACGAGTTGAGCGGACCGGTACCCAGCGAGCTGGGCAGCCTCTCCAACCTGACGAGCCTGCGGCTGGACTCGAACAGACTGAGGGGGGCGATACCGGCCGAACTGGGCAGCCTCTCCAACCTGGAGAAGCTGTACCTCGACAGGAACCGGCTGACTGGCGAGATTCCTCGCAGCTTCACCAATCTGACCAATCTGACCGACTTCCGGTTCTCAGCCAACGAAGGGCTGTGCGCGCCGACCGATGAATCATTCCGGGCCTGGCTCCGGGCCATAGAGAGTGTCGCTGGCTCCGCCTGCGACTTTGCCGCAGACCGGGCTGTACTCGTCAAATTCTTCGATTCCACGGACGGTCAGAACTGGCAGAGGAACTATGGATGGCTGAGCGACCAGCCAATGGGAGAATGGTACGGCGTCTTTACGGATACCGAAGGACGCGTCACAAAACTCTACCTTGGGGAGAACGGGTTGAGCGGGCAGTTACCCTTAGAGCTGGGCGACCTGTCCAACCTGTACTGGCTGATTCTTGCCGAAAACCAGTTGAGTGGACCGCTACCGAGCGAGTTAGGAGGTCTTTACAACCTGGAAGGGCTGTTCCTCGGTCAGAATCTGTTGAGTGGACCGGTACCATCGGAGTTGGGCAACCTCTCCAAACTTAGAAGCCTACACCTCGGTGGGAATCAACTGGGCGGGCACATACCCTCCGACCTGGGAGGTCTCCCCAGGTTAAGTGACCTGGGCTTGGGAGATAACCAACTGAGTGGTGAGATACCGCCAGAACTGGGCGACCTCTCCCAACTGGAACGGCTGCTCCTCGGTGATAACCAACTGAGTGGTGAGATACCCTCAGAGTTGGGAGGTCTCCCCAGGTTGAATTCTCTTGACCTTGGAGATAACCAACTGAGCGGTGAGATACCCTCAGAGTTGGGAGATCTGTCCCGACTTACAAGCCTACACCTCAGCGAGAACCTGCTGACCGGGGAGTTTCCCGAGAGTTTTACGGGGATGCCGCTGCGGAGCCTGGACTTCCACAGCAACCCGACCCTATGCGCTCCCATCGATGACGAATTCCAGTCCTGGCTCGAAGGCATAGACACCGTCCGCGGGAGCAGTTGCGCGCCGGTGGACTCGAGGGGAGACAAGGCTGTACTTGCCTTGCTCTACAACGCCACTGACGGTGAGAACTGGGATGACAACTCCAACTGGCTTAGCGATCTCCCAATCAGGGAATGGTACGGCGTCACGAGCGACGCGGACGGAAGGGTCACCGGCCTCTACCTGTCGGATAATCAACTGAGCGGGTCGATACCTCCGGAGATGGGCGACCTCTCCCAACTCCAGTGGCTGTACCTTCAACAGAACAAGCTGACCGGGCAGGTCCCCCGCAGCTTCTTCAACCTCGCCAACCTTACCAACTTCTACTTCTCTGACAACGCGGGGCTGTGCGCACCGGTCGATGATGAATTCCAGACGTGGCTCCAGGGGTTAAGGGGAGCAGATGGCGGCGCCTGCAACCCTGTGGCGGACCTGAATGCACTCACCAGGCTGTACAACGCCACGGATGGTGTGAACTGGTACGACAACTCCAACTGGCTTAGCGACCGGCCAATGGGGGAATGGCACGGCGTCGAAACCGATGACGAAGGGCACGTCACCGTGCTCAACCTCGAGTGGAACAGGTTGCTAGGAACGATACCACCGGAGTTGGGCAGTCTCTCCAACCTGGAAGAGTTGAATCTGGGGAATAATCACTTCACAGGGACGATACCACTGGAGTTGAGCGGTCTCCACAACCTGGAAGAGTTGGATCTCGGAGGGAACTGGTTGACCGGCACGATCCCACCGGAGTTGAGCAGGCTGGCCAATCTGACGTCGCTCTCGCTCGCAGATAACGAGTTGACCGGCTCGATACCGCCGGAGTTGAGCGGTCTCTCCGACCTGGAAGAGTTGGATCTCTGGAAGAATCAGTTGACCGGCTCGATCCCACGGGAACTAGGCAGCCTGACCAGCCTGACGTCTCTTTGGCTCACCGACAACCTGTTGACCGGCTCAATTCCAATTGTGCTGGGTGACCTCTCCAACCTGGAGAATCTGGGGCTCAGCGACAACCAGCTAACCGGAGAGACTCCTCCTGTGTTGGGTGACCTCTCCAACCTGGACTACCTGGGCCTCGGAGACAACCAGTTGACTGGCGCGATACCCACAGAACTCGGCAGTCTGACCAACCTCACATGGCTGAGACTCTGGAACAACCAGTTGACCGGCTCGATACCCCGCAGCTTCACCGGTCTGACCAACCTGACGAGGCTCGAATTCTGGAACAACGCAGGACTGTGCGCACCAAGTGATGAAGTATTCCAGGCATGGCTGCAGGGCATTGACATAGTCTTCGGCGAAGCTTGCGACTTCGCCCCAGACCGGGACGTGCTCGTCAGGCTATACAACGCTATGGACGGCGACAACTGGGAGGATAGCTCCAACTGGCTTACCGACCAGCCTATGGGCGACTGGCACGGTGTCCATACCGACAACTCAGGACGCGTCAGGTGGCTGAACCTCAGCGACAACCAGTTGACTGGAGAGATTCCTCCTGAGTTGAGAAAGCTCTCAAATCTCGTCTGGCTAAACCTCAGCGGCAACCAGTTAACCGGAGAGATTCCCACACAACTGAGCGACTTGGCCAATCTGGAGGATCTGGATCTCAGCGACAACCAGTTAACCGGAGAGATTCCCACGCAACTGAGTGACTTGGCCAATCTGGAGGATCTGGATCTCAGCGACAATCAGTTGATCGGAGAGATTCCATCTGAGCTGGGCAACCTCTCCGACCTCACATGGCTGAGCCTTCAGGAGAATCAGTTGACCGGAGAGATTCCACCCAGGTTGGGCAACCTCTCCAACTTGGACTGGCTAGCTCTCAGCGACAACCAGTTGAACGGGCAGATTCCGTCTGAGTTGGGTAACCTCTCCACCCTGGGGTATCTGTACCTTTACAACAACCAGTTGAGCGGGTCGGTACCTTCAGAGTTGGGTGGCCTTACAAACCTGTGGGTGTTGAGGATAGACAGGAACCAACTGACCGGCGAGATCCCTGCCAACTTCACCGGCCTGACCAACCTGGCGTTGCTGAGCTTCTACAACAACCCTGGCCTCTGTGCTTCCGTCGACGAATCATTCCAGAAATGGCTCCAGGGTATAGACACCGTTCTGGGCAGCAGCTGCGCGCCGGTGGACTCGCAGGCGGACCGGGCGGTACTGGTCAAGCTCTACGATGCCACGGATGGTGCGAACTGGAAGGACAGTTCCAACTGGCTGAGCGACCGGCCAGTCAGAGAGTGGCACGGCGTCACTAATGACGCGGACGGAAGAGTCACCGGCCTCTACCTGCGGGAAAACGGATTGAGCGGCCCAATACCACCGGAACTGGGCGATCTTTCTAATCTGAGAAGGCTGTCCCTCCATGAGAACCAACTGACCGGGTCGATACCACCGGAACTGGGCAGCCTGACCAACCTCATATCGCTGAACCTCAGCGACAATCAACTAACCGGGTCAATACCGCCGGAACTGGGCAACCTCTCCAACCTGGAGTTGCTGTCCCTCAGTGACAACCAGTTGACCGGGTCGATTCCGCCGGAACTGGGTAATCTCTCCAACTTGACAGGGCTTTATCTCAGCGACAACCAACTCACCGGATGTATCCCAGCGCCACTTGAGCGTCTCTTCTTCTTCAACGAACTCCGTCGGCTTGGACTGCCAATTTGTGGCGTACCGGTGGGGGCCATGAGCATCGACTCTGCGAGCTACAGGGTGCGAATCGGCTCGCCGGTTCCCGTCACGGCAACCTTCAGCGAGCCGGTCTACGGCTTCACTGAGAGCGACATCGACGTCACCAACGGCTCAGCCGGCAACTTCACAGGCAGCGACGGCGAATCTGTCTTCACCTTCGACGTGATCCCTAGCGCCGTCGGAGTCGTGACCGTCGATATCGGCGCACGAGTCGCTGAAAGCTACGAGGGAAACGGCAACACCGCCGCAGAACTACTGACTCTGGGCATCCCCTACGACGACGACCACGACGGCGCGATCAGCAGGCCCGAAGTCATCACGGCCATCACCGATTACCTTTTCGGCGGTCTCATTAGCAGGGACGAGATGATACAGGTCATCAACCTCTTCCTCTTCGGCTGATTCGTGGATCAGGCAAACGGTGACATCAAACCCGTCCGTGCCTCCGAGCGAAAAGCAAGGCGGCCTGTAAGCCGAGTTCTGTATTCGCCGTGGCGAATGGCGGCCGCCAAGCATATCCTGGCCATGTTTCTGTTCATTCCAGCTTCCCTGACAATGCCCCATAGGATGCATCTTGGTCTTGTACCAACTGGACAGTATCCTTCCACCGGAGCGGGGTCTTCTACTCGACAGATCTTAGACGTAGTTTGTGCAGCATCTCCCATCGGGCGGCGTATGCTCCCAGTTGTGCCCGTGAGTGCAGGCGCAGCTTCGTACGGAGCTGGGTGATGTTATTGCGTACGGTCTTTTCGGATATTGCGAGGCTCTGGCCGATCTGCTCATTGCCGTAGCCCTCGGCGATCATGTTTAGGATTAGCAACTCACGCTCGGTCAGCTCATCCGGACGCTCCGTGTCCTCGAGGCTGTTCATTTCGTGCAGCCTGCCGATCATGCGGTCGATGGTGCTGCTCTCGAAGTGGAAGCCGCCACCTGCGACTGCATGAACCGCGCGAACCAATTCTGACCTGGGGACATTCATCGCGATGTACCCGGACGCTCCCGCCATGACCGATGCCAGGACCTCCTCATCGCGGACCTCGGTTGCCAAAATCAGCAGCCTCGTCGCGGGGCAACTGTGCCTGATCCTCCTGCAGACGCCTATCCTGTTCATTACCGGCCACCGCATCCCCATCAGCACGAGGTCCGGCCTCAGGTTCTCGATCTCTGAAATCGACTCGTCCGTCAGGTCGAAGACGCCGACCAATTCGATCCCGCACCCTAACTCGAGGGCACTGGCAAGGCCCAGTCTCAGCAACCGGTTGTCGTCAAGTATCGCGAGGCTGTTCAAGGCTTGTACCGATGCTCTCTATCGCTACATCCAGGACCATCTTCGTATTCCCATCGCGGTCGTCGCTTACTTCCTGACGGCCGTCCATGTCCCCGGCAAGTTCCCGCATCCTGTCCAGTTGACTAGCTTTGCCCTCTGCGCCGTCACCGGAGATGCTGAGGAAGCATGATAGGCCCCTTCCCCAAGGCATGGACCGCACCTATCCGGGCAGTTCGTAGTGCAATCCGTGGGCGCGTCCCAACTCACCACTGCTCCGTCTCAGACCGCGCGGCAGCAGGTTCGCGGTCAGTGATGTCGCATGTAGGACTATTATGCGAACACCTCACCATGTACGAGTCGATTTGGCCTCTATTCTACACACTATATGTTAGATTTCCGTAAGTAGTTGCTAACTATACTGATCAGTTAATATAAGATTGAGGGGATGGCTATATTAGCCACTGCGTCCCAGATCGACATTCAAACGGCCGATCCCGAGATGGCTAGCAGTTCACGAGAGACTCAGCAGCCCCCACAAGCCGAGCGGGCCAAGGGTGCTGCGGAACCTCAAGAACTGCCTGTCCCTGACGCGGTGGCGGGCGGGGCACCGTTAGCTCGATGCGGCTGAAGAGCATCCCACCGTCACCGGTGCAGATGGCGTCCACGGCCCCGCTGTAGGTGCAGGTCGTGGCCGAAGTGCCGGTGTTGGACTCCACGGTCGTGAACGTGCAGGGAATCATACCCTCAATCCGCCTGTACACCGGGCTGCCCTCCAGCCTGGCCTGCTCGGCATCGGTCTCGAGGTACAACATCAGCGAGTAGAGAAAGCTCGAAGTGCGGTCGTGTATCTGGCGCGTGATTCGCTCCCACTCCTGCTGACTGGCGGCGTTGTCCAGGCGCTGGCGAAGGCGCGCGACCTGGATGCCAACCGCGATGGGCCCAACCAGCGTAAGCAGCAGGGCCAGCGCACAGAGTTCCAGGCCATATCGCGTGTCCCTGTCCGACGGGAGCCACGGGATGAGATGCATGAAGGGTAGGGTGTACGTCAGCACCCTAAGCGATAAGTAAACACTCATGGCGCCGCCAGCGGCTTTCAGCCGCCTCGACATTGGCGTTAGATTCGACGTAAGTGCCGTAATGGGATTCTACAAGTACATGGGCAACGGTGGACAGCGGCTTGCCATACCCATGGCTCACTATATGAGGATGCCCGGATACTGGCACCCCACGCCCTCTGCATCCTGAATATGATCTCTCGGTTCGCCTTCTCTCTGGGACATGGCGTTCCAAAGTCGGGACATAAGTCCCTTTTTTCTTGTTTCTGCCTTCTCTATCCTGCCCTTCAACCACACTGGCCTGATGCCAGCGATGGATGGAGAAGATCGATGAAACGCTACGTGGTGGGACTGATAGCGGTATTGTTCGTGGCTGGGTTCTGGGCAGTCGTCAGTCTGGACGGCCTTGTCAAAGCACAGAGCGGATGTGCCAGCCAGGGCGCGGTCGATCCCGGGGAGACCTCGCTGGCGGCAGACTGTGAAGTCCTGCTCGACATCAGAGACACCCTCGCGGGAACTTCGACCCTGAACTGGTCGGCGACCACTCCTATAGCAGACTGGGACGGTATCACCGTTGGTGGAACGCCACTGCGTGTGACCCGCATCGTTCTGCGTGAACGTGGACTGAACGGCACGATTCCCACTCAACTCGGCAACCTCTCCAACCTCACAAGGCTGCAGCTCAACGACAACCAGTTGACAGGGTCGATTCCGACTGAGCTGGGTGACCTCTCCAAACTCACAGAGCTGCGACTCTATAGCAACAAACTGACAGGGCCGATTCCCTCTGAACTCGGCGACCTTTCCAACCTGGAATACTTATCGCTGGATCAAAACCAGCTGAACGGGCCGATACCGGACGACCTGGGCGACCTGACCAAATTGGAAGGACTGTGGCTCTGGGAAAATCAGCTGACAGGTAGGATTCCACTCGAGCTAGGTAACCTCTCCAACCTTGTATATCTAGGCCTCAGTAGTAACCAGTTAGACGGCTCGATTCCCACTCAACTCGGCAACCTCTCCAACCTGGAACATCTGAATCTGGGTGGCAACCAACTCAGTGAGCGAATACCAGCCAGCCTGGGTAGCCTCTCCAACCTGGAACATCTGAACCTGGGTGGCAACCAACTCAGTGAGCGAATACCAGCCAGCCTGGGCAGCCTCTCCAACCTTACATCGCTGCATCTTGGGAATAACCAGTTGAATGGAAGGATTCCTCCTCAGCTGGGCAGCCTCTCCAACCTCACATCGTTGGGGCTTGAACTGAACGCTTTGAGAGGCACTATTCCCACTGGACTGGATAAACTAACCAAACTCACCGGGCTGTGGCTCTGGGGTAACCAGTTGGAGGGAAGGATACCCGCTCAACTGGGGAATCTCTCCAACCTTACAGAACTAGCTCTCAGTAGGAACCGCTTAACTGGTACGGTTCCAGCACAACTGGGCAGCCTGTCCAACCTTACAGGGCTGTGGCTGAATGGTAACCAGTTGACCGGATCGATTCCCAGCAGCTTCACCAATCTGACCAGCATGACGAGATTCCATTTCGGGGAAAACGCTGGATTGTGCGCACCGACTGACAGCGCCTTCCAGACATGGCTCCAGGGCATAGAGGAACGCGGCGGATACCCATGCGACTTTGCCGCAGACCGGACCGTACTTGTCAGACTATACAACTCCACCGACGGCGCGAACTGGGCGGACAATTCCAACTGGTTAGGCAACCGCCCAATGGGGAGCTGGCACGGTGTCACCACTGATGATCAGGGACGAGTCACAGAATTGGCCCTTGCAGAGAACCAGTTGAGTGGGCCGATACCGTCCGAACTCGGCAACCTCTCCAACCTCACCGGACTGTGGCTTAATCGGAACCAACTTACCGGTAACATTCCCACCGATATCGGCGACCTGGCTAAGCTGGAAAGTCTCTGGCTCGGGAGGAACGAGTTGACAGGCTCAATTCCTATGGACTTGCGCAACCTCACCAACCTGACAGACCTGAGTCTCACCAGGAACCAGTTGACCGGTACGATTCCAACTGAATTGGGCGGTCTCACCAACCTGACGTTCATGAGCCTCAGCAGCAACCAGTTGAGTGGAGCGGTACCGACCGAGTTGGGCAACCTCTCTAACCTGACGTCACTGTGGCTCTGGGGTAACCAGCTGACAGGAGAGCTTCCAAGGAGATTCACAGGGCTAACCTTGATGGAGTGGCTGAGCTTCCACAGTAACGCTGGCCTCTGCGCATCCGTCGACAACACATTCCAGACATGGCTGCAGAATCTAGAAAACGTCCAAGGCAGCAGCTGTGCGCCAGTTGACTCGCAGGATGACAAAGACGTTCTAACCCAGTTCTACAACGCCACCGATGGCGCGAACTGGGAGAACAAATCCAACTGGCTGAGCAACCAGCCCATAAGGGCATGGCATGGTGTCACCAACGATGCGAACGGAAGGGTTACAGGGCTCTTCCTGTGGGATAACCAGCTAAGCGGAACGATTCCTTCGGAACTGGGCAACCTATCCGAACTCTCATACATTAACCTTCCTAACAACCAGCTCACCGGGTCTATCCCATCAGAGTTGGGCAACCTCTCCAACCTGAGGTGGCTGTATCTCGGCAACAACCAGCTCACCGGGTGCATACCGGCTGCACTGGAGGACGTGGAGTTCAACGACTTCGACGACGTAGGGCTCCCGTTCTGTGCTCCACAGACGCCAGGATCTCCCACGGTGAGATTGACTGCTACAACAACCCCCATGGTGAGGATCGGCTCACCAATACTGGTGGCTGCTCGGTTCAGCGAGCCAGTCAGCGGCTTCACTGTCGATGACATCACCGTCACCAACGGCTCCGTGGACAACTTGGCCGGCCGAGAGGGTATCCCAATCTTTGCCTTCGAGGTTATTCCGAACGCAATCGGCGTGGTCACCGTGGACATCGCCGCAGGCGTGGCCCAGGACTCGGACAGCAACGGCAACGCGGCGGCTGCCCAGCTTGTATTGGGTCTTCCATACGACGACGACCAGGATGGCGCGATCAACAGGGAAGAAGTGGTCAGGGCCATTGGCGACCACCTCTTCAGCAACCTCCTGACCAGGGAGCAGGTGGTGCAGCTCATCGGCCTCCACCTGTTCGGCTAAACGTAAGACGGCCCGCCCCGTTTCAACCTACGGGGCGGGCTCTGAGGGAGCCAAGAGGGGTGGGTACTCGTAGGTTTCACCCTCACCCCAACCCTCTCCCTGAGGGAGAGGGAGTCATGCGAAGTTCCTCGCTGAAAGGGCACGAAACGCAAGGCGGCCTGTAAGCCGAGTTGTGTATTCGCCGTGGCGAATGGCGGCCATCCATCTAGGCCTGTCGTTGCCGGCAGGCTCGAGCGGCCAACCCGGGGCTGGACCGGACTCCCTACACCCCCTATTTGGCCTGGCTCCGGATGGGGTTTGCCTGGCTCCCCTCATTACTGACGGGACGGTGGGTTCTCTCGACCTAAGCCTCTCATACCACTCGCAACACCAGCCAACTCAGTGGGTTACCCCGATATATTGAAGATAATGGTCGCGATTATCCCGCTAATATGCATAAGTGTACGTGAAACTAAGATTATATAGTTCTATATCCCAATTAGGCCGGTGGGAAAGAGCTTAAACAGGCATCAATTCGACGTTTCCGGCTGGTACGGAAGCCAGAAATATGTTCATCACTCGAAGTGTTGCCTTGTCACCTACTGACAACTCTGCAAATATATACCACGCTTTGCGGTTACTGACGACCCTTCTCTTAACTCATCGACGATGATGAGGTAATTGCGGCTATCAACTCGAAGCAACTTAGTTCGCGCCGCCAATCCGTCACTCCTGCGAAGGCGGGAATCCAGAACAGTCAGACAAAACAGGATAAACCAGAGGCGAGGCATACAAGCGCCAGTGCCTTGTAGTTAGAACCCATTCAGACAAGTGTCAGGCTATAAACAGAACTCACTTTGGACCGTCAAGTGGTACGTTGCCTCGGTCCTGCTGCTTGTAGTAGTCCTACTCGTAGGGATCGCTGTCGTCTTCATCTCGCCCATCTCCGTCGGCTCTCAGATGACAGATCCACCGGCGCCAATTACTCAAAGTAACGCAGCCGTACCGCCCTCCTCTCCCACACTGCCACCAGATGCAAGAAGCCCCGCTCTCCCCACGGCCGAGGGAGATTCGCCTCCTAGCACGGGTGTTGAGGCTCCTAGCAGCAACTTGGTGGCAACCGACTTCGGACAGCTCGCCCGCGTTGCAGAGCCGCCGCTTGGCTCCACAGACTCCATCACGAGAGAGGGTGAGGTGCGGACGCCAGACGCTTCAGATGTCACTAGCGCCAACGGCCAAGGGGAGTCCCCTCTCCCGCCGCTCGGGGAACCACTCAGAGACTCATCATCCGAGCCTGATCGCTCCACACCACGCAATCCGCAGGAACGTGACCCGACAGATCCACGGCCACCGGATGATGCCCCGGAGCCATCTGCCTCTGGTACATCAACTCTGGACATGAAAGACGATGAACCCAAGTCAACGGGCCTATTCTCAGAGATCAAAGGAGTCCCGCCGGCCAGCACAGGCGTTAGCGTTCTAGATAGCCGACTAGTGGAGATTGACTTAGGGCAGCTTGCCGACGTCATAGAGGAGTTTACAGACGCCACCGCAAGCCTCCCAACGCTTGTGATGAACCTGTTCGACGATGTCGTGTTTATAGGTGTGGTCGAGCATGTCGAACCCACCTCGTCGGGTCACTCCCTGTGGGGCAGCCTTGAAGGCGTGGATCAGGGAACCATGACATTGGTGGTCAACGGCAGCGTGGTGGCCGGCACCGTGCGGACTCCGGATGCGGTGTTTACCGTCAAAACAACCGGCCAAGGTGAGTACGTTGTCCGGCAGATCGACGAGTCCTCCCTCCCGCCGCACGGGGAACCGCTCAGAGACTCATCATCCGAACCAGACCGCTACCCGCAAGGGCGTGACCCGGCGGATCCCGGACATCCATACGATTCCCCAGAGCCGTCTTCTCCTCGGAAACCAACATCGGAAGTGGTCGACGGTGAACCTAAGTCCACAGGCCTATTTTCCGCGATAGAGGGAGTCACACCGATGCGAACTGGCGTCGACACTCTCAACAGCCGGATGGTGGAAATCGACTTCGCACAGCTTACCGACGTCATAGAGGCGCCGATGGACCAGAGTTCCGGCCTCCCGACACTAGAACTGAACCTATTTGACAACATTGTATATACGGGTGTTGTGGAGAATGTCGAACCTACCTCGTCCGGCCATGCGCTATGGGGCACCCTCAAGGGCGTCGACCTTGGCACCTTGACGATGGTGGTCAATGGCAGCGTGGTGGCCGGCACGGTGCGGACCTCAGACGCGGTGTATGCCATCAGTACTATCGGACAGGGTGAATACGTCGTCCGTCATATAGACACGTCTTCCCTCCCGCCGCTCGGGGAGCCGATCATAGGCTCTCTGTCCGATTTGCCTTCACGCTCACAGCAACGAAGTTCGGCTGGTCAGGGACCGTTGGACGACGGCTCAAAGATTGACGTGATGGTGATATACACGCCTGAAGCCAAACACTTTGGAGGAGGACGGGCTGCCATCGAGGCGTTGATCGATCTGCTCGTAACGGGCACCAACCGAGCATACGCCAGCAGTGAGGTGATTCAAAGGATCAGGTTGGTATTCAGGGATGAGGTGGAGTACGTTGAGGACGGCGCTTCTATTGTGGACCTTCGTAGGCTAAGGGGTGATTCCGACGGGTACTTGGAGCAAGTCCACAGTCTGCGTGACATGTACGCCGCAGACCTCGTTCACATTCTCGTCAGTAGAAGCGACGTTGGCGGACGAGCGCAGCTCCATACCACCGAGCTTGCCGAACTTGAAGAGCCGTTCGGATTTGGATTGACGTTGGCCAGAGTATGGGCAGAGTTAATCTTCGCCCACGAGCTCGGCCATAACATGGGCCTGCGACACGACAGGTATGTCGAACCCGGAGCGGGAAGCGCGTGGAACTTTGGGTACGTCAACCAGAGGGCCTTCGATCCTGAATCGCTGGAGTCCTCCCACTGGCGAACTGTAATGGCCTACGACAATCAGTGTGACGAAGTCGGAGGTTTCTACTGCCCAAGGATCCCATACTTCTCGAACCCTGACCTCACCTACCTTGGTGATCCACTGGGAGTCCCGGTTAGTAGTCCATCCATTGGCGTGGACGGTCCAGCCGACGCCGTGCGGACCCTCAACGCCAGGCGGGAGATCACCTCTAATTTTCGCCGGAGTTCCAGTTCGCCCACACCCAGAGCAGGCCTGACCATGTCGCGGTACTGGGCTGGAAGAGAACGCCGGGACAGCCGAGGTGAGGGCGACCCTGCACAGGCCATCGGATGCAGATACCGTGGTGACAGTGTCGGCCACTCCGTCAGATGCCGTCACCTTGGGTGCGAACAGGACGCTGACCATTCCTGCGGGTCAGCTGGTGAGCGTCGGTTCTGTGATGGTAACTGGGGTCGATAATTCCACGCAGACAGGCGACGTGGTCGCCACCATCTCGGCCACAGCCTCCAACGCTGACAGCCTCGATGTGATCGACCCAGAGCCGGTCACCCTGTCAATTCCCGACGACGAGACGATTCCTGTGGTGTCGCTATCGCTGCTGGCCGACGAGATCCCCGAGGAAGTGGATGGAAGAGTGGGCCGGACTCACGTGACCGCCACGATGGACAACAGGTCAAGTGAGACAACCGTTGTGACTGTGTCCATGGAGTCCCTCGACGCGTTTCTGGGATATGAGGTCACGCTAACGATCCCGCCCGGCCAAATGGCGAGTGTAGGGCCAGGTGTATTGATCTATGCGGTTGATGACACCGCACTTACGGAAGCCAGGAAGACCGCCACCGTGTACGCAACTGCTGAGAACCTCCAGGGCGTCACCGGCCCTGAGAACGTGACACTGACCATAATCGACGATGAGGCTCCCTACTTTGAGCACGACAGCATCGCGTACACGTTCACGGCCGGGGTCGCAGGAGGCCGCTTCCTTCCGGAGGCAGCACATGGCGACGGCACTCTGACTTACTCCATCAGCCCAGCTCCGACCAATGGCGTGACCTTCGACCCGGGTCCCCTGCCTCTGATAAGTATCCCCGCTTCGTCTGTGGCTGCGGCCGAAACGAGCTACACCCTGACCGCCACGGACGTAGACGGCGAGACAGACTCCATGACGGTCTTCGTCACCGTGCGCAGTGGAGTGTGCCCAAACAGCGCCGCGGTTGCAGGCTACGCCGGTGCTGGAACAGTCGCCGACTGCGAGGCGCTGCTGGCGTCCAGGGACGTTCTGGGTGGTGACCGGCTACTGAACTGGAACGCGAACATTTCCATCGAGAACTGGGAGGGAATCGAGCTTGGTCCCAACGGCCGGGTGGTGGGATTGAGCATGTACGACATGCAACTAACTGGTTCCTTACCGTCTGAACTCGGCAGCCTCACGGAACTGAGGAGTCTGATCCTATCCAGAAACAGACTCACCGGGGGGATACCATCGGAGTTGGGCAGGCTCACCCATCTGCAGGAGATTTTCATATGGGGCAACAACCTGACCGGGTCGATTCCGATGGAACTCGGCGATCTTACCAACCTGCACGTACTTAGCCTTAGCAGCAACCAGCTGGCCGGGTCGATTCCGGCGCAACTCGGCAGCCTACCTCAACTGACGGCACTTTACCTTCACAGAAACCGGCTGACAGGACCGATTCCAGTGGAACTCGGCAATCTCTCCAGACTGGAGTACCTGCTGCTCAGTGACAACCAGTTTTCCGGGGCAATACCTGCCAAACTGGGAAGTCTCTTCAACCTGCAAAGTGTGTACCTCTCCGGCAACGCCCTCATCGGGTGCATTCCTGATCGGCTGCTAGACGTTCAGGAGAATGATCTCGCGAGACTCGGCCTGCCATTCTGCAGCCAACACACCTGTGTGACCGGAAGGGCCGTGGCAGATGCAACAAACACGCGACTGGTGTCTGACTGCGAGACACTACTGGCGGCGCTCGAAACACTGGCGGGAAGCGCGACTCTCAACTGGTCTGCGACCACTCCCATCACGTCCTGGAATGGCATCACTCTGGGCGCAAGCTCGCAGGGTGTGATCGAACTCGACGCCGGGGGTCTGGGTCTGACCGGTGAGATACCCGGTGAGCTTGGAAGCCTCACCAGCCTGCGGCATCTGGACCTCAGCGATAACCAGTTGACTGGACCTATTCCAGCGGAGCTTGGCCGCCTGGCCAACCTGGAGCATCTGGACCTCAGTGCCAACCAGCTAAGCGGGACTGTACCAGGCGAACTGGTCATTCTGACCGACCTGCATATTGTGCACCTCTCCGGCAACACTCTTGTGGGCTGCATCCCCGACGGGTTGCGAGATGTTGCAGACAATGATTTTGTCAGCCTCGGTCTGCCGTTCTGCGGCCAGCATCCATGTGTAGTCGGTCGCGCCGTGGTTGAGGCAGACAACACCGGACTCGTGTATGACTGCGAGACGTTGCTGGTGGCACACGAAACCCTGGCGGGGAGCGCGATACTCAACTGGTCGGTGGACACTTCAATCACGCAATGGGATGGCATCGGGCTTGGGGGAACGCCGAGAGGTGTGACTAGCCTCGATTTGTATGAAATGGGGCTGACGGGGGAGATACCTCCCCAATTGGGCAACTTGGTCAGCCTTACGTCTCTGAGTCTGTGGGGTAATCAGCTAAGCGGAGAAATACCACCCGAGTTGGGAGATCTCAACAATTTGCGGTCGCTGGTCCTAAGCACAAATCGTTTGACTGGTGAGATTCCGACGCAACTGGGAGACATGTCCAGCCTGACCCATCTGAACCTAACGCGGAACGAGTTGACGGGTACGATTCCCGGTGCCATGGGCAACCTTTCTTACCTGCGATTATTTGCGCTCGGAGGCAACCAGCTGACCGGGTCTATCCCATCAGAGTTGGGTAACCTGTTCAATCTCACAGGACTCTACCTCTGGGGTAACCAGCTGACCGGTGAGGTCCCTGTCGAACTTGGCGACCTTTCGAACCTTTCGTCACTCTATCTTTCTACGAACCAGTTGACCGGCATTCTTCCTTACAGCTTCACTAATCTCACCGACCTGGGCAGACTCTACTTCCAGAACAACGCGGGGCTGTGTGCACCGGCTGATGACACATTCCAGACATGGCTCCGGGGTATAGAAGAAGTCGAAGGTGAGACTTGCCCCAATATTGAGGACTTTGCGGCAGACCGGGACGTGCTAGTCAGACTATACAACGCCACGGATGGAGTGAACTGGACCAACAACTCCAACTGGCTGAGCGACCTGCCAATGAAGGCTTGGCACGGTGTTACCACAGACTTTGAGGGGCGTGTCAGCAGGTTAAAGCTACCCGAGAACCAGCTTAGCGGACAGTTGCCAGCCGAACTGGGTAGCCTATCCAATCTGACAAGCCTGAATCTCACGCGAAATGAGTTGACTGGGACAATCCCTACTCAACTGAGTAATCTTTCCGACCTGACTTTACTTGCCCTCGGAGGCAACCAGTTGACCGGCACGATTCCTACTCAACTGGGTAACCTCTCCAACCTGACAGGACTGTATCTCTGGGGTAACGAGTTGACCGGCACGGTGCCTGCTCAACTGGGTAACCTCTCCAACCTGACTTTGCTAAGCATCCAGATCAATCAGCTGACAGGAGAGCTTCCCAGCAGCCTCACAGGGCTGACCTCGATGGACAGGCTGACCTTCCACAGCAACGCTGGCCTCTGCGCTCCCATTAACAACACATTCCAGACATGGCTCCAGGGCATAGACAACGTTCGTGGCAGCAGTTGCGCACCGCAGGACTCCCAGGATGACAAGGCCGTCCTAACCCAGTTCTACAACGCCACCGATGGTGCGAACTGGGAGAACAAATCCAACTGGCTGAGCAACCAGCCCATAAGAGCATGGCACGGTGTCGCCAACGACGCCAACGGAAGGGTTACAGGGCTCTTCCTGTGGGATAACCAGCTGAGCGGAACGATTCCTTCGGAACTGGGCAACCTATCCGAACTCTCATACATTAACCTTCCTAACAACCAGCTCACCGGGTCTATCCCATCAGAGTTGGGCAACCTCTCCAACCTGAGGTGGCTGTATCTCGGCAACAACCAGCTCACCGGATGCATACCGGCTGCACTGGAGGACGTGGAGTTCAACGACTTCGACGACGTAGGGCTCCCGTTCTGTGCTCCACAGGCACCAGGTGCGCCCACGGTGAGCACCGCCACCGAAGGTACCCCAACCGTCAGACTCCGCACTGCAATCCCCGTCACCGCCACGTTCAGCGAGCCCGTCAACGGATTCACCGCAAGTGACATAACCGTAGCCAACGGTGACGTCAGCAACTTCGTCGGTAGCGACGGCGACTCCACCTTCACCTTCGACGTGACCCCGAACGCAATCGGCGTGGTCACCGTGGACATCGCCGCAGGCGTGGCCCAGGACTCGGACAGCAACGGCAACGCAGCGGCTGCCCAGCTTGTATTGGGCCTTCCATACGACGACGACCACGACGGCGCGATCAACAGGGAAGAAGTGGTCAGGGCCATTGGCGACCACCTCTTCAGCAACCTCCTGACCAGGGAGCAGGTGGTGCAGCTCATCGGCCTCCACCTGTTCGGCTAAACGTAAGACGGCCCGCCCCGTTTCAACCTACGGGGCGGGCTCTGAAGGAGCCAAGAGGGGTGGGCACTCGTAGGTTTCACCCTCACCCCAACCCTCTCCCTGAGGAAGAGGGAGTCATGCGAAGTTCCTCGCTGAAAGGGCACGAAACGCAAGGCGGCCTGTAAGCCGAGTTCTGTATTCGCCGTGGCGAACGGCGGCCATCCATCTAGGCCTGTCGTTGCCGGCAGGCTCGAGCGGCCAACCCGGGGCTGGACCGGACGTCCTTCACCCCCTATTTGGCCTTGCTCCGGATGGGGTTTGCCTGGCTCCCCTCATTGCTGATGGGACGGTGAGCTCTTACCTCGCCTTTTCACCCTTACCCGCCGAGGCGGGCGGTATGTCTCTGTGGCACTTTCCGTCGGGTCACCCCGCCCCGCCGTTAGCGGGCATCCTGTCCGGTGGAGCTCGGACTTTCCTCTCCCCCTGCTCGCGGCAGAGGCAGCGACCGCCCGGCCGCCTTGCAGTCTAATTGTAGGTGCGACGGGCGGGGCCTGTCAGCCATGAGAGGGATGTCTGGACTGATACAATTCTCTGACTTACGAAAAGAAATGCTGAAAGAGTTCGGACACCTATACGACGATGCAGTACGCTCGGTCGCTGAACGGCGGTTCGGGCTGATGCGGGCCGGCTCTGTTCCTCACCAGGGCAGCCACAGCTACGTGTACGAGTACCCCAGAGGGGGATCTCCCGTGGCGACGGATCGGCCAATCATCCTGAAGATCACCCACAGCTCGCACCGGCGCGTGCCGCAGATCCTGGGCGAGATCGACTTCACGAACTACCTGGCCGACAACGGCGTGAACGTGTCGCGGGCCGTCCCGTCGCTTGACGGCAACCTGGTCGAGACGCTGGAGGCCGACTCAGACTACTTCGTCGCCAGCGCGTATGAGAAGGCTCCCGGCGACCTGGTGGACTGGCGCGAGTGGACGCCGGAGCTGTACGAGCGCTGGGGCGCGCTCATAGGCCGGATGCACGCCCTCACCAAGAGCTATGAGCCTGCCGACGAGTCGCTCAGACGCAGGCACTGGCACGAGAACCGGGACTGGCACCTGGAGTCGAGCGTGCCGGGTTCGCACGGAGAACTGCGGCTCCACGGTCAGCGCATCAAGGACTGGCTTCTGTCACTGCCCGCCGACCGCGACTCCTACGGCCTCATTCACTCGGACGTCCACCAGTGGAATATGCTGCACCACGGCGGCGACCTCTGGCCGATTGACTTCGACAACCTCCACTACGACTGGTTTCTGTCCGACTTTACGTGCGTGATTATCAACGTCGTGCTCTCCCAGCAGCGCAGCCACGCGCTCGGCAAACACAATGAGTGGACGGGCGGCCGGAAGATGGACAGCGAGGAGTTCGTCGGCTACTTCATGGAGCCGTTCATGAGCGGGTACCGCCAGGAGAACGCGCTCGACCCCGTCTGGCTGCGTCGCCTCCCGCGATTCCTCAACCGACACTACTTCACGTTCTTCGTGGACTCGCTATGGGACCCCGACTTCAGGCACCTTTCGGAAGAGGAGCAGGCTGCCTATTTTCCATGGCGGACTCTTAGGCAGCTTGAGGACGAAGTCGCAGGTAGCTACTGGGACCGGTTCGACTTCAGCAGGTTCGCGTGAACTCCGAGAGGATTGCACCAGTCCTGATCTGAGGCCGGGATGGAAGCCTCTCGCTCCTCGCTCCTCTCACTCCTCTAAGCGTGAGCCTCAGCGTCCGATCGTCACGCGGTCGAGGATCAGGTGATAAAGCCGCTGGGGAAGAAAACGGGCGCCGAGTATCCCAAGCCAAGCATCCAAGCCTACAGGATACCTGAACGAGGGATTCCGCGAGGCCAGCGCCTTCTCGATGACCCTGGCGACCTTGATGGGGTCGGACGCGAACCAGTCGAACTGGTCGTGGCGGCTGTTGTACTTCTCCACGTAGCTCGCGTAGGGCGAGCCTTCGTCCTGCGAGCGGGCCGCATTTAGCTGGTTCTTCTGGAAGTCGGTCTCGAACAGTCCCGGCTCCACCAGTGACACGTGCACGCCGAACGGTCTCACCTCGACCCTCAGCGACTCGCTCAGCCCCTCCAGTGCGTACTTGCTGGAGACGTACGCGCCGTTGAACGGTGTGCCCATGCGGCCGAGCACCGAGCTTATGTTCACGATGCGCCCGGACCCCCGGGACAGCATCTGGGGAAGCACTGAGTGAATCATCCTGATACACCCGAAGAAGTTGGCCTCGAACTGCAGCTTGATCTCGTCGACCGAGAGGCTGTCGATAGGCCCCCACACTCCGAAACCGGCGTTGTTGACGAGCCCGTCGATGCGTCCGAACTGCGAGATTACGCCGGGCATTACGCTCTGCACAGACTCGTCGGAGTTGGGATCGATCTCGACACCGAACAGGTGGACGCCCTGCTCCTCAGCCTCGTCGAACAGTCCAGACAGCCGCTCCAGCTTCCTGCTCGTACCTATGACAACGTACCCGCGACCCGCGAGGTGCAGCGCAGTTGCCTTGCCAATCCCAGCCGACGCCCCGGTGATGAGAACGACCTGGGGTGGTGCCTGAAGTGCGGGCGTATCGCTCACGGCTTCTACTGACCGCGCAGTTCTCGCAGTTCAGCTTCCAACGCCGCAACGCGAGCCTCTGCGGCCAGTCTGCCGGACCGCTCCCGTTCGGCACGCGACTCGGCATCTTCCTGCGCGACTCGCCTTTCCTCGGGCGTCAGCAGGAACTCGCCGGTCGAGGGATCTCGGAACCTGAGCTCGCCCTCACGCCAGCACAGGTCCAAGCCCAGAACTTCGCTATGGCCCCAGATCAACCCGTCCGGCTCATGGATTATCTCCAGAGTTTCGTAGCCGCCATCCACGAGTACATCGCCAGCCAGCGCCGCATCGTGAAACCTGCCAGCGGTGTGGTCGAATCGCCAGTACTCTTGCACTCCGTAGCCCGCGTATCCGTCGCGCTTCTCTGTGTAGTCACGACGGCCCGTGCTGCGCGATGCTACTTCGAGAACGAAGTCCGGCGGCTTGCCGACCTCGCTTATCACGTAGCCGTTTCGGGCGACTATAGCCTTCGGGTCGACTCCTAAGGCAACGACGCAGTCGGGAGATAGCCCCTCGGCATCGTTGGTTGCTTCGTTCCGGAGGTATCCCTCGCCCGATATGAGAACGTCATCGCGATTAGCGAAGTGAGCTCGTAGGCTGGAGCCTGCGTATAGCAAGTGCTCATGTTGTTGCATGTCAGGCTCCCGCAGCGGGTCCGGCAGCGGTTCGAGCTTTGTGTAGTCGACGGTATGCGGCTGTTTGAGCGAACTTCGGGTGGTCATGCCTAGACTCTCCGCCGAGATGTTGATGCCAAACTCCCGACCTTGTCGACAATCATATCACGGCGTAACAAAGCAGACGCCGCTCCCGGTCACTTGGCGGAGTGAACTCTACCCGGTCGCGCTACTCCACCAGCGCCTGGTATGTGCCGACCTGGAACTCGCGGTGGAGGGGATAGAACGAGTTGGGCATGAACTGGCTCATCAGGATGGCAACCAACTCCTCGGCTGGATCTATCCAGAAGAAGCAACTCGTGGTGCCGAACCAGAAGTACATGCCATTGGAGCCGAGGAGGCCGTGCTGGGCGATGTCCGTGACGACACTGAAGC
The DNA here is from genome assembly GCA_965116405.1 of Dehalococcoidia bacterium. Lineage (GTDB taxonomy): Bacteria > Chloroflexota > Dehalococcoidia > Lucifugimonadales > UBA1123 > VXRN01. The sequence goes on along the minus strand of OZ220685.1, from coordinate 1,609,587 downwards.
CGAGTCCGAAACCGCAGCCCCTGGTGTAAGAGGCCAGGTCCTGTCCGACGGCGTAGGGTTTGAGGTCGTCGGGCAGGTGGTCGGAGCTGATCATCTCGACCGTCTTGGGGGAGAGTATGCGCTGACCATCCAGCACGCCTCCATTCAGGAGCATCTGGCAGAAGCTCATGTAGTCGGATGCAGTGGACACCAGCCCCGCGCCACCAGAGAAGAACGTGTACGGTCTCGCGAACCTTGTCGCCAGGGAGTTTTCGACCGGTGCGATCTTGCCGCCTCTCGAAGGCCTGTACAGCGCCGGTAGCCTGTCCAGCTTATCTTCCGGCACGAAGAATGACGTGTCCGACATACCCAGTGGCGAGAATATCCTGTCGCGCAGGAACTCGTCGAACGCCTGACCCGATACGACCTCTATGAAGCGTCCCAGCACAGTCGTCGCCATGCTGTATCGCCACCTGTCGCCCGGCTGGTGCAGCAGGGGAAATCCGGCGATCTTCTCCACCACCTCCTGCAGGTTGCTGTCAGCGTCGTTGATCCGTTCCTCACGGTACATATTGTCGATAGGCGTGTCCTGATACAGGCCATAGCTGATTCCGGACGTGTGGGTGAGCAGATGCCTGATGGTGATGGGACGCTGCTGGTCGACGAGCTTCATGCCTCTCTCGCCCATGCCGTCATACACCTTCAGGTCCGATAGCTCAGGTATGAACTTGCTGACAGGGTCCTCAAGCGAGAAGTGTCCCTCTTCATAGAGCATCATGACGGCGACACTGGTTATCGGCTTGGTCATGGAGTAGAGGCGGAAGATCGTGTCGTGCTCGATGGGCGATCCGCTCTCCAGGTCCATCACGCCGTACGGCTGGAGGTGGAACACCTCGCCGCCCCGGGCGAGCATGGTGAGAGCGCCCGCGAGCCTGCCGCTGTCGACGTAGCCCTGCAGACGGTCGTCGACACGTCCAAGCCTCTGTGATGAGAATCCGACGGACTCTGGAGAAACGAGATTCACTTCTACTAACTCCCTACTACTGCAAGGCTGTCGCTCAGCGGCCTGCCGCTAAAGGCGCGGTCAAGGTTGCGAGCCGTGTGGATCAGACCGACGTGGCTGTACGCCTGCGGGAAGTTGCCCAGCAGGGCGCCGCTGCGCGGGTCGATCATCTCTGAGAACAGGCCCAGGTGGTTTGCGTGAGACATTATCCGTTCGAAGTACTCTGCCGCCTTGTCGGCCTGCCCAGTGTAGAGCAGGTTGCCGATCAGCCAGAAGCTCAGCAGCGTGAACGCGCCCTCCTCCTGGGCATCGAGGCCGTCGTCGGTCTCGGACGGCCGGTACCGCCACACGAACGGGCCGTCGGCAAGCTCGCGCGCTATCGCGTCGGCGTTCATGCGGATGCGGGGGTCGTCAGGGGGTAGGAAGCCGAGGAACGGGATCACGAGGTTGCTCGCGTCCAGCGCCTCGTCGTCGTATCGCTGCCGAAAGGCCTGCTTGCTGTCGCTCCAGCCGTCTGTCAGCACCTCTTGCCTGATCGTGTCGGCGGCGCTCGCCCAGCGCTGGGCGAGTCCGTCCTCCTTCAGCGTGACGGCTATCTTCGCCGCCCGGTCCAGGGCAGCCCAGCACATGATCTTCGAGTACACGAAGTGCCGCTGCCGCCCCCGGACCTCCCACACGCCCCTGTCGCGTCGACGCCAGTTGAAGATCACCGTCTCGGCGAACTTGGTTACCAGCGCCCACGCGCGGCCCAGAATGCGTCCCTGCAGCCGGAAGAGGGTGTGGATCGCGAGGATCACCTCGCCGAACACGTCGAGCTGAAGGTGCCGCGCCGCGCCGTTGCCTATCCTGACCGGACGCGACCCGGCGTAGCCGTCGAGGTGGTCCAGGGTCTGCTCTCTAAGCGACGAACTCGGAGATACGCGGTAGAGGATCCTCGTCCTGCGGTCGTTCAGCTTGCACTGGTCGAGGAGCCAGTCGATGTACCTGTCGCCCTCGTCGTCATCGCCCATCCGGTACAGGATATCGACCGTGAAGCTCGAGTCCCTCAGCCATGCGTAGCGATAGTCCCAGTTGCGCGAGCCCCCGAGCGTCTCAGGAAGGCTCGTGGTCGGGGCGGCTATGATCGCGCCGGTCCTCCGGTACATCATCAGATGAAGAACGAGCAGCGACCTCTTCACCGCTTCGGACCACGTACCATCGTACCTGATTCCGGCGACTAGATCCTTCCAGAACCTGCGCGTGTCATCCAGACGGGCCTCAGTGCGATAGGTGCCGACGCGGACCGGCTTATCGTGTCCGTAGGCGAGCACGAAGGACGCCGACTCTCCCTGGCGCATCCGGAACCGGGTGGTAGCCCTGTCGCCCCCGATTTGCAGGGGAACGTTCGCGAGAAGGCTGAGAGTCTGCCGTCCCCCACGCGCCTGCACACCCTCACGCAGCGGCCTGAGGATCGTCACGCCCCGAGCGTAGTCCAGTCTAGGCTCGAACTCGCACTTGACCTCCACATCGCCGGACTCGCACCTGACGATTCTGTGGATCTCGTGCGGGGCATCCTCAGAGAGAGGCCCGCGGCGAACGGGCATGAAGTCCGTGACGGATATGCTGCCCGTCGCCGTCGTGAACGAGGTCTGGAGTATGTTGGTGTCGGGCAGGTACTCCTGCGTGCTGGATGAGGGACCAGCGGGCGCGATCTGAAACCTGCCGCCGGACTTGCTGTCGAGCAGCGCGGCGAAGACGCTGGGCGAGTCGAACCGGGGCATGCAGCACCAGTCGATCGTCCCGTCGGTGGCGACCAGGGCCGCAGAAGACATGTCGCCTATCAGGCCGTGGCTGCCGATGTCCGGGGAGCGCCCACCAAGCTTCATCGAGGTCAAACGAAGAGGAGTCCAAGCGAAATTCTCGGCAATCTAACACAGCCCCAAGGCCCACGCAACGGGTCTGACGCGGTTCCGGCAGAGAACTTCGCGGACCTCTCACCCTCAGATCCTGCCCTGTGGCGTGAGCCTGTCGAATGACATTCCCACCCTTCTGGGTTCCGGCCGCCGCCGGAACGACGAAAGGACTACAATTGGGCGAGACGGTCAGGCGGGGCTGGGAAATCAGGGACATCCTATAATCACATGAATCCGAGTTCAGACAGTTAAGCGACGGCAGACGACCAGCTATCCACCACAGAGTCGATCTTCGACGAGTTTAGGGACAAGGAACTCATGCCCGCGTTCCTCGCCGATGCCGACCCCAACCGCGCACTCCTCGACCGCCGTGTCGTCTGCGACCTGCTCGGATTCGACGAGAGCGTGTACGAGGCTGTCCGAAGACTCTCCGCCAAGCGGTGCGCCGAGCCCTCAGTCCACGGCGGCAAGCGGAGGCACAGGGGGGCGAAGCTGACCGTCTAAACGATTATGCTAAAATGCAGTCAGCATGTCGAACTCGTTCACAAATCGAACGGCAAGTGAGGGTACGTGGTAATTTCCTTGCGACATATAGCGGCTGGAGTAACAGGAGAAGAGCGGTCATGGTAGCCAGCGAGTCCTCTTCCACTGCCAGGAGGCGCGAAATACCCGTTCGCAAAGTACCGGCTGGGACGATGCTCGCCGAGCTGGACGAAAAGCTGCGTGATTACGAATTCAGGCACGAAATGTCCAGCGACACGATGGCTACGCTCCTGGAGTCGGATGCCATTCGTCCAACCGTTGAGGTTCTCAGATGGTATTCAGCCTATCAAGGAGCCAAATTGCTCCGAGAGAAGACCCACATAACTGGAACAGTTGGGACCACTACAGAACCATCCAAGACATCCGACTGAATGAACATCCATTCGTGATGGACGACACCCTCGTCTTCTCGGAAGGGGACGAGGGTGTAATTTCGTTAAAGGGTCCTGGACGAATTGGAAGTCATCGCTCAGGACTTGTGAGCCGGTCCCAACGGTGGACTGTAGTCCTCCACCGTCGTCAGCCTCAAGCTCTCCTCAAGAGACGGTCGTACTCGTCGTGAGGTCCGATCCAGAACCAGACGATGTCGCCGTCTTCGATCACGCCCAGTACACGGCAATCCAGGCTCACTCGGACTGAATAGACCGCGCGGCGACGTCCCACACGTTTGAAATTCAGACCGGGGTGGCGCGGGTCCGCTTCGAATCGGCGATAAGCTTCACGAGCCTGCCGTCGTATGTGTTCAGGAAGCCGCTGGGTAGGCGTCCCAGAAGCTCGGCGTCGTGAACGAGCGCAAACCTAGAGTTCTGCCGGATCTAGAACCGTGGACCTACCAGCCCTGTGTGCGTCCAGAGCATCATCTGCCAGCCGGTCCAGAAGGTCGTCCGACTCTGGGAGACTGAACAATTCGTCCCAGCGTCGTTCCGAGTCCAATTCAGCAAGCAGGAAGCGCGCAAATTCATCCTGCTGACTTTCAGGCAGTTCTGAGGCCCTTTCAAAGGCCTGCTGGAGCAACTCAGTCATCGGTACCGTCCCTTGTCGGATGGAGAGATCTTCGATTGGATCATATACGCAACTCCGAGCCGCTCTCAAGATCTCACGTCGCCTGGGGGCAGTTACAGAGTTCAGTTAAGTACGTTACTCCTTCCGAGTAGTCGCCAGCCGATTCCATGGAAATAGGTGACAGCCACCCTGATTACAAGTAGACTTCCCCCACATAGACAACGTCGGATTGTCGAGACTCTCTTCCGATCTGTCGGGAAAGGTGTCACAATACGTACCTCTCAAGACATCCTTGAAAGTCAACGAAGTAGTTCCTCGGACTCCACGTGTCAACATCTGACTCACTGACCAAAAACCTCCTACCGCGACTGGAGAGTCGTCGACAGTACTTCGACTACCTTGATGGATGGACTGTTGGGCTAGTCGACGGCCCCCGTGCGCGCAGGACAACGCGCGCAGTAACAAAGGCCTTCCTCCTGGAGACATCTCCAACCAGCTCGGTTGGAGATATACAAACAGCGTTCAGCGAAGGTTCGCAGGTCGTGCTAGAACCAGTGGATGAAGCGTTGTTCCGAATGCGCTGGCCCGATGAGGCTGAGGACTGGGCGCTACTTGAGGTCGAGAATGATCGCTATCCAATCATATACACAGCAATCGAGTCAGATGTAGCAAGCCGCAGAGTCGATCACCTCGTAAATGGGTCCGCGACTCTGGACCGGACGTGGCTATCACCATCCATGTTTCAGCAGCTCTGGAGCCTCGTGGAGAGTACATTTCCACGCCATCGTTTTTCCCGCATCGTCTTTGAGCATGAGAGCGTCTATCAGAGATTTGAAGAAGAACCTCTTGAACAAGACGAAGAGGATGACGACTTCTACGACGAGTCGACCAATAATGATGAGCGTCCCCACCAAACTGACCGCCGCCGTGCTCGGGTGCAGATCACCGAGCGCATCGGCGAGATGCAAGACGCCGTTCTCCCTTGGGAAAACCATTACGACCCTCTGGCGTCAATAGTACAGTTGCGCATTCCTGCCCCAGCTAGGGGAGGACACGACATTTACTTCGACGGGCGCTTTACGAACCGTAGCGACTCGACCACAGCATTCCGGCAAACGGTTCACGATATTATGGAGAAGTATGACTCGGCGACGAACCGGGTCGAGGCTGCGGCGTGGCCCGGCATGGCTGATGGGCAAGTCGGATTACGCCTCGGAGCTCCGCTGCTGATCAAGTTCAGTGAGCCCCTTGAGCCTAGGGCCTTCAATCGCTGGATTGCCGCCCTGCGCAGAAAGACGAACCGCTTTCGACTGTGGGGGACGCCACTCATAAGAGGACCGGGGAAAGTGCATCTTTATGCCGTTGACAATCACCTATGGCAGCCACTAGACCTTGAAATTACACGCAATCATGTCTATGCGTTGCTCCCCAAGGGAACCTGCGGAAATTCCGTACACAGACTGGTCACAAACATCCAGCGGTTCGTCCAGCCCAAAGTCTCGGTATTCATTGGGGAACACAGTTACGAAGGCTTCCTCAAGAACGATTTGAATGGGGATGCCAAGTACCATGGCTGACCTTGCTCTCGAGCGCAGCAGCCTATTTCAGTTGAATGTCATAATTTGGGCAACATTGCCTCAGCCCTCAAGTGCTCCGGTGGATCCAATCCTTCGCAACCTCGGGTACCGCCTTTTCTCGATAGAGCAACCCTTGGAGGCGAGTATCGCGCAGCGAGCAAACCTGCAATCGCTAAGGCCACCTGTAAGCATAGCGCCTGTGGCCGATGTTCTTCTCGATAACCCGGGGAAATCACGCCTCGTCGTGATAGAGTGCAAGTCCTCGTCGTTTGGGGTCGAATCTCACCAAGCGCGGCAGGCACGGGGGTTCATATTAGCCGGGGGCGACATCATGCGTCGTGGTCTTCCAATCATGGAGAGGGTCGCAGAGGTCTGCTACGTAGTTCCTGGTGCGGATACAGGTGCAATGGAGGAGACACTTGTTTCTCTAAAGGTAGGGTTACAGGCAAGCGGGACGAGTGTCTGCGAGGTGGGGGCAATCGGCGTAACTACTCGAGAGGACGGAGTCTATCTCCAGGCTGATCACAGGAGCAGTGGTGGCAGTTGCCTCCCGCCAGTTGTGGCCCCAGAGCGGCGTGTACTCGAAACAGATCCTCTCGACGATCCTCGCCCCTTATACGTTGTCCCCTGGATCCCAGAGAGCGCTGATGAGGATCTTAGCGCTCTGAAAGAGAAGCTGAGATCTCAACTACTGAGTCATATCGGACGATCCCGGTTGGGCGAATTGAACCTTCGGTTCGACGATCTGCTGTACGAAGTAAGCCAGGGTGTTTACGGCTTGTGGCGCAACAGTTCATCGTTCAGAGGCCAAGTCAACTCAAAGGTGGGTACCATCGTCGATGAGTTGACGGATGGGCATCAAGCTGCAATCGTTCGTACCGTCGAGTTGGCCCTGAAGCTTGGTTCGGAAGACGAGCGCAGATCGTTGATGGAGAAAATTCGCACTGCCGACGTTCCTGCTATACCGGAGGGCCGCCAGCTACCTCTTGAGATTACGTCGGCCGATGACGACAGTCCTTAGCTCTATTTTCACTTTCTGAATACTAGTATGTGAGGCGGCAAGGACCCTAGCAGCAACTTCGTCTTGCAGACTGAAGCCGCATTGTGCACCCACCTACTCAATGCCAGAGTGGGTATCGGCGCCACACTTGGCCTCAAGTGGCTACTGACTCAAATGCGATCTGTCCTCAGCGGTAGTGGTCGGTCTGGGCGGCTCCGTCGACCGACTATACATGCCCCGCTTCGACTTTCCGAGCGTCTTCGCCGCGATCGTCGACCAGGACATCGGCGTCAGGTTCCATATGGCCCCCGGTGCCATATGAGTACTCGGTCAGGCTAAGAAGAGCCAGAGGCTAGGCTGTCAGGGATTACGGAATATCCGTTTATGGGCTGCTTCTTATGGGCACGGGATGACCTCGCCGCCGTCGATGCAGATGTCTGTCCACTCGTCGTCGGCATTCTTGGAACTTAGCGTCATGCCCTACCTGGTGCCAGCGACGATCTCTCCGACAATTTCGTCTGTTTCTGATCCATGCCACCCGATGTCTGCGACCTTGTTTGCCACACCCCCGCATTGCACCCCCACCTACTCAATGCTAAGGTGGAATTACGCGCCCCCTCATGACCTCGAGAGGTCAACATGTACGACTACGGACTCATAGGCGACATGTCCTCGGCGGCACTGGTCGGTACGGACGGCTCCGTCGACTGGCTTTGCCTGCCCCGCTTCGACTCGCCGAGCGTCTTCGCCGCGATCCTCGACCAGGACATCGGCGGCAGGTTCCGCGTCCGGCCCAGCGGGGTCTACGCCACCACGCAGGCTTACGTGCCCGACACCAACATCCTGGAGACCACCTTCGCCACGTCCACCGGCGTCGTTTCCGTCACGGACTTCATGCCCATCCAGGACAACGACAGGGACGGCAAGCCGGACAGGAACCCGGCCAATCCGCCTGAACTGCATCGCATCGTCAGGTGCCTCTCCGGCAGCGTGGACATGCGATGCGACTACCAGCCCCGACACGACTACGCTCGCGCCGTCCCCACGTTCCGCGCGGCCGGGAGTAACAGCGACGGCACCGCGGTCGAGGCCCAGGGCGGCGGACAGACGATGATGATGCTCTCCAGCGTTCCGATGCGCGAGAGCGCCGACGGCGTGGCCGGCACCTTCTCGTTGAGCCAAGGCGAAACGGCGACCTTCGTGATGGCGTACGGCCCCGGCCGTCCGGCGACACTGGAGCACTACCGCACGCAGGCCAAGCTCGAGCTGACGCAACGCTACTGGAAGGACCTCGTCGCAATGATGCACTACGAGGGGCTGTGGCGCGACCAGGTGGTGCGCTCCTTCCTCTTGCTGCACCTGATGATCTATCGAGGCACCGGCGCCATGGTCGCTGCGCCGACCACGAGCCTGCCGGAGACGATTGGCGGCTCGCGCAACTGGGACTACCGATTCTCATGGCTGCGCGACACCAGCTTCGCCGTCGACATCCTCTACAGGCTTGGAGACGTTTACGGAGCCGACTTCTACATCCAGTGGCTGCTGGAGCAGTGCCAGCTCAACACGCGCAGGACGCGTATCCTGTACGGCATAACGCAGGAGTCGTCGCTTGAAGAGCAGGTGCTCGAGCACCTGAGTGGGTACGAGAACTCCAGGCCGGTGCGCATCGGCAACGGCGCGGCAGAGCACCTGCAGATGGACGTGTTCGGCGAGGTCATCGCGTCCATACACTCCCTGCTGGTGCTGCACGGCGAGCTGCCCGAGGAGGCGTGGGACCTCGTATGTTCGCTGGCCGAGGACGTCGTCAACAACTGGCACCGGCGCGACCGCGGAGTGTGGGAAGTGCGCGGAGGTATGCAGCACTTCGTGTACTCCAAGATGCTGTGCTGGGTGGCGCTGGACACGGCCGCATACATCGCCGCGGCCGTCGAGCAGCGTCGGTACTACAGACGGTGGTCGCAGGTGGCGTACGACATCAAGACCGAGCTGCTTGAACTGGGCTGGAGCGAATCGAAGCAGGCGTTCCGTCAGCACTACGCCAGCGACGCGCTGGACGCCTCCAACCTGGCGATTCCGTTCTTCGGCATCATCCCGAGCGATGATCCGCGAATACGGCAGAACGTCGACGCCATCGAGCGCGAGCTGACGGACGGTCCGCTGGTATGGCGCTACCTCCCCGAGGAGACGGACGACGGGCTCGATGCGCAGCCTGAGGGCGCGTTCACGATGCTGAGCTTCTGGCTGATGGGCAACCTGCTCTACACCGGCCAGATGGACAGGGCGTTCGACTACTTCAACGAGATGATCACGCGGTGCTCCAACCACCTCGGACTGTTCGCCGAGATGTTCGACCCTGCAACCGAGCGCCAGCTCGGCAACTTCCCGCAGGCGTACTCCCACATCGGCCTCATCCACACCGCCCTGAACCTCTCCGGCTACATAGTCGACACCCCAACCCGCCTAATCCGCCGACGCGACCAGGGGTAGGGGCGGGCGATTGGAGCTTGTATCAGAAGGTGGTCCTTGACGCCTCCTCTCCCTAGACGGGAGAGGATTGAGGTGAGGGTGAAAAGTACAATCCCCCTCATCCTAACCTTCTCCCACTAGGGGAGAAGGGACTTTTGAGACACTTTCCGTCATTCCGGCGAAGGCCTGAATCCAGAGATGGTGAGTTTGCTCCACTGACTTTGAAAAGCATGTGGCCGTAGGTATCATGTTGCCTTAGAAAGGCCAGACATCAGCCTAGCTTTTGGGAGCGCAGACCCACCCCATGACCACCATATCTGACATACGCGCGCGTGAGGTGCTCGACTCGCGCGGGAACCCGACCGTCGAGGTCAACATCGGCCTGAGCGACGGCTCCTGGGGCAGGGCGTTCGTGCCATCGGGCGCGTCGACCGGCGCAAACGAGGCCGTCGAACTGCGCGACGGCGACCCCAACCGCTTCCACGGACGAGGCGTGCTCAAGGCGGTCGCCAACGTGCACAACAGGATCGCTCCTGAGCTGTTCGGCAAGTCCGTGATGGACCAGCGCGCCATCGACGACCTTCTGCTCGAGCTCGACGGCACCAACAACAAGAGCGAGCTCGGCGCGAACGCCGTCCTGGGTGTCTCGCTCGCAGCGGCACGGGCCGCCTCCACGAGCAGCGGAAAGTCGCTCTACGAGTACTTCAACCATGGCGAGCCGATGACGCTGCCGGTGCCGATGTTCAACATCATCAACGGCGGCCGTCACGCAGAGAACTCCACCGACTTCCAGGAGTTCATGGTGCTGCCGCTCGGATTCGACACGTTCAAGCGCGCCATGCAGGCCGGAGTCGAGGTCTACCACTCGCTCATGACCGGGCTGCGCAACCGCGCGCTCGGCACGAACGTCGGAGACGAGGGCGGCTTCGCGCCTCCGGTGACCACCAATCGCCAGGCCGTCGAGCTGCTGATCGAGGCGATCGAGCGCGCGGGCTACACTCCCGGCGAGCACTGTTTCATCGGACTGGACGTCGCGGCGTCGGAGCTGAGCAGCCGACCGGCGCGCTACACGCTGCCGCAGCGCGAGACCTCTCTGAGCTCCGAGGACCTCGTCGACATCTACGACGCCTGGATCAGCGACTACCCGATCATCTCCATCGAGGACGGCCTCGCCGAGGACGACTGGAACTCCTGGGACGCGATGACGCGACGTCTCGGCTCCCGCGTGCAGCTCGTCGGAGACGACATCTACTCGACGAACCCCCGCCTGATCGAACACGGCATCGAGCGCAGCACGTCGAACGCGGTGCTGGTCAAGCTCAACCAGATCGGCACGGTGAGCGAGACGCTCGACGCGATCCGCATGACCCGCGAGGCGGGCTGGGGCATCGTGATCAGCCACCGCTCAGGCGAGACCGAGGACTCCTCCATAGCCGACCTCGCCGTCGGCGTTGGCGCGGGCCAGATCAAGGCGGGCGCACCCGTGCGAGGTGAGCGCACAGCCAAGTACAACCGCCTGCTTCTCATCGAGGAGCAGCTGGGCCCCGACGCCCGCTACGCCGGAGCCGAGGCCTACGAGAAGTACATGCCCCGCGCGTGAGGCTGAATTCGCCTCGACCTTCTCCGTCATTCTAGCCTTTGCCGGAATCCCCAGAGACCGTGGAATATCTTCGCGAAAAGCTGCCTCCTGGTCTGATATAGTTCCCTCGTAGTCAGTCTTGATGAGTCCGACGCTTTAGCCCACTAGGCTGGAGGATGAGGGTATGGCCTACAAGTCAGTGGTGAGCAGTCTTAAGGGGACCAGGCTGACGGCACGTCTGCTGACGATAGGCTCGTTGCTGATTGCTGCGATCGTCGCCACCCTCACATACCACCCGCTCTTTGCACAGAGCCAGGACGGCACCATCGACACCTTTACCCTGTCGAGCAACACTGATGGGGAGATAACGCTGTCGTGGGAGGCGCCGTCACCGGCTCCCAGCGACTACAGGGTCAGTTATGCTCCAAACGACGAAGACTACCTGTCGTGGCGCGACGACAACGAAGACCACAAAGGCAACTCCTTTCCTGCCGGCGAAGCCACGTCCCTGACCCTCACCGGCCTTAACAAAGGTGTCCTGTACAAGGTGCAGATCCGGGCGCGCTACAGGACGGGCGAGTACGCCAGCAATCGCTGGAGCGGATCCTGGAACGAGCAAACCGTCACCGTCGCCGGTCAGCCGGCAGGAACAATAACGGGGCTGACCCTTTCCAGCAGTGCCCCTGGTTCGCTCACCATCGAGTGGGACACTCCGTCGCCGGCGCCGTCCGACTATCGCATCAACTGGGCACGGGCTGACCAGGATTTCCTTTCGTATCGCTTGCCCAACGAGGAATCGAGGGGCAATGAATATCCAGACGGAACTGTGACCTCATTGATGATTATCGGCCTGACCGAGGGAGCCGAGTTCAAGGTGAATATGAGGGCACGGTACAGGACCGGTCAGTATGCCAACGATCGCTGGGCAGGCCCCTGGACAGGCTCCGCAACGCAACGGGTGCTCGAACAGACGACACAGGCCACGAGCACTCCGCCAGCAACGAGCACAGCCACAACCACACCGCCAGCGACAAGTACTGCAACGAGCACGGTGCAGGCTACAACCACGCTTCAGGCTACAACCACTTCGACGAGCACCAGTGACATCGGCGCCCCATCCGGCCTGAGCGCGACGCTCCAGAGGTCAGCCAATTCGTTGGGCGGAGGCAACTCAGAAGGGATAGGAACCAAGGGCTTTTCTGAAGGAATAGGCACCAGGGGCTTCTCTAACGGAATCGGGACAAGGGAAACGGAGACCCTGGCTACGACGAGTATGTACGTCATGCTCTCCTGGTCCAATCCCACCGGCGGAGTGGAACCAACCGGATACCAGGTCAAACGCTGGATCACGGACAGCCATCCGACGTTCTTCGACTGCAATCTATCCAGCACTACGTCTTCGTGCTACTCAGCAGAGGAGTATCGCGACTCGCAGCTCACGGCAGGCGTCACTTTCAACTACAGGGTGCGCCTGGTGAAACGCGCCCTGGGTGAGGACCCCCGCTGGAGTCCATGGTCGGACACCGTCACGATCGCAATCCCCTCGGCGCTGACGGCTGACTCATACCCGGCAGCTCCAGAAGGGCTGACCGCTGTAGAAGTGCTGCATGAGACGAACGATCCCAAGGCCAGCTTAAACTGGGATGCTGTGTCAGGCGCCACCATGTACAAGATTTTCCGTACCAACCTGAGATCGGCCACTCCTACCGCCGCCGTGATCGCGACAACCACTGCAACGAGCTACGATGACGAGGACATCAGCCCATACCGGAGCTACCAGTATCGGATCCAGGCGGTTAATTCGCTGGGCCTGAGCAGCCCGCTGTCGAAGCTGAGAATAGTAAACACTTCCGGCCTGCAGTACGGAGTGCCCGACAGGCCGACTGCCCTCAGCGCGACGACGACTGACATCGCTGCGACAACGACTGTTGACCTCGGATCGGCGACCAGCTCCGATACTATGATCAGGCTGTCTTGGACGCCTGCGAACACCGGAACGACGACGACGTCCTATCTGATCGTTGCCGGGGTAGTCTCGGAGGAGCAGTTCAGGGCGATTGAACGCCTCGAAGACGCGGTCGTAACAGTCCGAGGTTGGAGGAGAACCACGTCAACGAGTACAACTGCTGCCGTCGGGAGCGGCAGTTTGTACGTGTTCGCCGTTAAGGCCTGCAATGACAATGGATGCAGTTCGCTGACTCGAGGTTATGGAGTCAACCTCATCGGAGAGCTCGAGGCCGACCCCAACGCGCCAGGGCAGCCCACGACGCCTGGAACAGGTTGACGTACGCCGGCTGCTCAGGCAGCCGGCTCGTCGCGGGCAGCTTCTCAGGAGTCTTCGGAACGGCTTCGGCCGATACCTGCAACTGACCAGGACATCGCATGAAGACCCGGTCAAGACCCCTGTACTACGGTTGGGTTGTCACCGCCGCCACGGGCGGCATGGGGTTCGCCAACGCCGCTACCGCAATCTCGATACTGTCCATCTTCGTGGTACCCATGTCGCAGGAGTTCGGCTGGGGACGGGCGGAAATCGCCGGAGCCACAACCCTCGGCGCGCTCCTGGGCGCCTCGCTCGCCCCGTTCGTGGGACGATTGGTGGACCGGTTCGGCTCCAGGTTCGTCCTGGTTGTCGGCGGGTCGATCATCGGCCTGTCCTGCGTGTATCTGTCGGTGATGCAGACCCTGGTCGGGTTCTACCTGGCCTTCACGACTGCGAGGGTGGCTGACCAGGGCGGAGTGAAGATAGGAACGTCCGTCACCACTGGGAAGTGGTTCCAGAGGTACAGGGGCCGCGCCACGGGGCTGGTGTTCTTCGTCGAGACCCTCGGGGTAATCGCTCTCGCCCCGCTGACTCACTTCGTGATCTCCCAGTGGGGATGGCGTCCGGCGTGGCTGACACTGGCTGCGTTGATGTTCCTGCTTGGCGTCCTACCGTGCGCCCTGTGGGTCCGGCGACAGCCGGAGGACATGGGGCTGAAGGTCGACGGCGACAGCAGTCCGGCGCCTATCGAGGACGGGCACCCCACCAATCGTCCCCCAATGGCCAGGGACGAACAGTCGCTGACCCTTAAAGAGGCAGCAGCGAGATGGGGGTACTGGCTGGCCCTGGGTTCACTGTTCATCGGGAGTATCGCTGCATCCGGCGTGGGGCTGCACCTGGTGCCATACCTGACTGAGCAGGGAATCACCTCCGCCGCCGCAGTGAGCGCCATCAGCGTCATGGCCACCGCTGGGGCCGCGGGCGCTCTGCTTGGAGGTGCAGCGGGCGACCGCCTCTCACCTCGATGGGTGATAGTGGCCCTCAACCTGGTTGGCGCAGCGGCACTGGTGGTGCTGGTAAGCACTGACACCCTTATCGACGCCTACCTGTTCGTGATTCTCCTGGGGCTGGCGAGCACCGGGATCAACACACTCGCCCCGATAATGTGGGCAAGAAACTACGGACGCGGGTCTCTGGGAGCTATCCAGGGCGTTGGCCGCGCAACCCAGGTAATGGGGTTCGCCATCGGACCGCTGGCATCAGGGATAACCTACGACGCCACCGGCAGCTACAGCACGGCCTTCGTGGTCATGGTCGGCCTGGCACTAATGGCAGCAGCGCTGATGGCCGCATCAAGAACGAGCTCAAAATCGACGCATTTCGTCGCATAAGCTGGCCTCCAACTGATATAGTTACCCTGCGGTCGATTCTGTTGAGTTCGCCGCTATATTCCGCCAGACCGGAGGATGAGGGTATGGACTACAAATCAGTGGTGAGCAGTCTTAAGGGAACCAGGTTGGTGGCACGCCTGCTGATCGCAGGCCTGTTGCTGATTGCGGCAATGGCCGCCGCACTCACATACCACCCGCTCTTTGCGCAGAGCCAGGACGGCGCAATCGACACCTTTACCCTGTCGAGCACCAATCCCGGAGAGATAGTGGTGTCGTGGCAAGCTCCGACGCCATCTCCCAGCGACTATCGCATCGTGTGGGCTCCCGACGGACAGGACTACCTGTCGTGGCGGGACGACAACGAAGACCACCGGGGTAATTCTTACCCGGGCGGCGACGCCACGTCCCTGACCCTCACCGGCCTTACCGAAGGCACCATATACAAGATACGCATCCGGGCTCGCTACAGAACAGGCCAGTACGCCAACAATCGTTGGAGCGGACCTTTTAGCGAAGAGAAGACCGTCACGGTCGCCAGCCAGCCTGATCCAACGCCGACTCCCGAACCTGCGCCTGAAACTCCGGAAGGAACGGTGACAGGCCTGACTCTTTCCAGCGACTCGCCAGGCTCGCTCACGATAGAGTGGGACACTCCGTCGCCTTCGCCTTCCGACTACCGCGTCAACTGGGCGCGGGCTGACCAGGATTTCCTTTCGCATCGCTTGCCCAACGAGGAATCGAGGGGCAATGAGTACCCCGACGGAACTGCGACCTCATTGACGCTTACCGGGCTGACCGAGGGTGCCGAGTTCAAGGTGAATATGAGGGCACGGTACAGGACAGGCGAGTATGCCAACGATCGCTGGAGCGGACCATGGACCGGCTCTGTAACACAGCAGGTGCTCGAGCAGACGACGCAGGCCACGAGCACTCCGCCAGCAACGAGCACAGCCACAACCACGCCACCAGCCACGAGCACGGCCACAACCACACCACCAGCAACGACCACTCCGCCAGCAACGAGCACGGCCACAACCACACCACCAGCAACGACCACTCCGCCAGCAACGAGCACAGCCACAACCACGCCCGGCGCCCCCTCCGGCCTGACCGCGACGCTCCGAGGTTCGTCCAATACGCCAGGCGAGGGCAACTCAGAAGGGATAGGAACCAAGAGCTTCTCTGAGGGAATAGGCACCAAGGGCTTCTCTAACGGCATTGGGACAAGGGACACGGAGACACTGGCGACATCGAGTATGTACGTCATGCTCTCCTGGACCAATGCCACGAGCGGAGTTACCGCAACCGGATACCAGGTCAAACGCTGGATCACGGACAGCCATCCGACGTTCTTCGACTGCGATTTATCGAGCACCACCCCTTCGTGCTACTCAGCGGAGGAGTATCGCGACTCGCAGCTCACGGAAGGCGTCACTTTCAACTACACGGTGCGACTGGTGAAACGCGCCCAGGGTGAGGACCCGCGCTGGAGTCCATGGTCGGACACCGTCACGATCGAAATCCCCACAGGGCTGACGATGGTCGACTCATACCCGGCAGCTCCCGAAGGGCTGACGGCTGCCGAAGTGCTGCACGAGACCGACCCTGCCAAGATCAGCGTCAGATGGGATCCCGTGACCAGCACCGGCACAACCACGTATTCGATTTACCGTACCGACCTGAAGTCGGCGACTCCTACCGCCGCCGTGATCGCGACAACCACTGCCACGAGCTACGACGACGAGGACATCAGGCCCTACCGAACCTACCAATACCGGATCCAGGCGGTTAACTCCCTGAACCTGGGCAGTCCGCTGTCGAAGCTGCGGATTGTTAACACTTCCGGCCTGCAGTACGGAGTGCCCGACAGGCCGACCGCTCTCAGCGCGACGACGACAGACATCTCCGCCACAACGACCAGTTCCGATACTCTAATCACGTTGTCGTGGACGCCGGCGGCCACCGGAACAACGACGACGTACTACTTGATCTCTGCCGGGGTTGTTACCGAGGAAGAGTATAGGGCGATTGAACGCCTCGAAGACGCGGTCATAACAGTCCGGCCAATAAGGATCACCTCATCAACGAGCACGACATTTGCCGTCGCGAGCGGCAGCCTATACGCCTTCGGCGTTAAGGCCTGTAATGACAACGGCTGCAGTTCGATCAGTAGGGGGTACACGGTCAACCTCATCGGCGAACTCGAGGCCGACCCCAACGCCCCTGGACAGCCAACAATACCCGGAACGGGTTGACGGACCCCGCGTCCACCGATTGTCCTGGCAGGCAGGCGGAGATGTTTCACCAATCGTCGTTCCGGCGTAGGAACGTCACCCCGTACTACGATACGGGGCCGGAACCCAGAGGGGTGCGGGTGGTGCGCACGAGCTTGGAATAGAGTCTTTTCACCCTCACCCCAGCCCCCCTCACAGGGGTAGGTATTCGAGGTTTTCAGACAGCCTCCCGAGTCGAAGAGTACATGCCTCAGGAGTACAAATATACGTCGATTTATACCTTCAGACTATGCACAAAGTGATGTCCAAGCCGACTGAACTGATGCCGAAACTCAAGGTCGAATTGAGTACAAAGGAATCTAGGCAGCGGCCCTCGCTGGCGGATAGGGTTCGATTGAAAATGGGCTCCGGCATCGGAGGCTGCGCGCTGTGCGGATTGTCTTTCGATTGAGCATCCAGCAGACCGTTCAGGAGGCGATCGTCACTAGTGTCAGGTGAGCTCCTCACCACGGCCCGAAAGGTCTGAAGGACGAGAGTATGTTCTACAAGTCAGTGATAAGCAGTCGTCGACGGACCCGGTTGGCGGCACGCCTGACCCTGGCTGTTCTGCTTTTGGCTGCGGTGATCGTCGCCACCCTCACATACCATCCTCTCTTCGCACAGAGCCAGGGCGGCACAATCGACAATCTTCGGCTGAGCAGTGACTCCCCCGGGGAGCTACGTGCCACCTGGGACACTCCCAGCCCAGCACCATCAGATTACAGGATCAGTTGGGCGCCTGCATCACAGGGCTACCTGTCCTGGCGGGACTCCAACCAAGACCACAGAGGCAATTCCTATCCTGGTGGCGACACCACCTCCTTCACTCTCACCGGCCTTCCCGAAGGCACCGAATTCAAGATACGAGTCCGTGCGCGCTACAACGCAGGCCGGTATGCCAACAATCGATGGAGTGGACCCTGGAACGAACAGGCCGTCACCGTCGCCAGTCAGCCCGAACCTGTAGCTACGGCCACCCCGGCCACCTCGACTCAGGCCACCTCGACTCAGGCTACCTCAACCCAAGCCACCTCGACTCAGGCCACATCAACCCCGGCCACTTCGACTCAGGCCACCTCAACCCAGGCCACATCAACTCAGGCCACATCAACCCAGGCTACCTCAACCCAGGCTACCTCAACCCAAGCCACCTCAACTCAGGCTACTTCGACTCAGGCCACCTCGACTCCACAACTCCCTCCCAAACCCGTGCCGAGAGGAACAGTGACGGGCCTTACCCTCACCAGCGACGCGCCCGGCTCGCTCACGATCGAGTGGGACACTCCGTCGCCATCGCCCACCGACTACCGTATCAACTGGGCACGGACTGACCTTAAATTCCTCTCGTGGAGATTGCCCAACGAGGAGTCGAGGGGCAATGAGTACCCTGACGGGAACACGAACTCGCTGACGCTCACAGGTCTGACCGAAGGTGCTGAGTTCAGGGTGCAGATGAGGGCACGTTACAGGACCAACGGACACTGGTCTGGTCCCTGGACCGCATCGGTGACACAACAGGTGCTCAGCGAGACAAAACAGGCCACGAGCACGGCGACAAGTACGCCGCCAGCAACAAGCACGGCCACTACCACTCTTTCGGCCACAACTACGATACAGGCCACCACCACTTCGACGACTACGAGCGACATAGGCGCCCCCACAAATCTGACCGCGACGCTCCAAAGGTCAGTCAATGCGTTAGGCGGGGGCAGCCCCGGAGGAATCGGGACCAGGAGTTTCTCCAACGGAACTGGGGCCAAGAGCTTCTCTGACGGAATTGGGACAAGGGAAACGGAAACTCTGGCGACGTCGAGTATGTACGTCATGCTCTCCTGGTCCAATCCCACCGGCGGAGTGGAACCAACCGGATACCAGGTCAGACGCTGGGTCACGGGTAACCATCCCGCGTTCTTCGACTGCGATGATGTGGACAGCAGCACCACCTCTTCGTGCTACTCAGCGGAGGAGTATCGCGACTCGCAGCTCACGGCCGGCGTCACGTTCAACTACAGGGTGCGCCTGGTGAAACGCGCCCCGGACGAGGACCCGCGCTGGAGTCCATGGTCGGATACTGTCACAATCGAAATCCCCGCAGGGCTGACGGCTGACTCGTATCCAGAAGCTCCCGCAGGACTGACGGCTTTCGAAGTGCTGCACGCGACCAGCTCTCCCAAAGCCAGCTTAAACTGGGATGCCGTGTCCGGCGCCAGCATGTACAGGATTTACCGCGTCGACCGGAGATCGGCGACTCCTACCGCCGACGTGATCGCGACAACCACCGCCACGAGCTACGACGACGAGGACATCAGACCCTACAGGAGCTACCAGTACCGGGTCCAGGCGGTCAATTCGCTGGGCCTGGGCAGCCCACTATCGAGAATTTGGATGGTCAACACTTCCGGCCTGCAATATGGAGTGCCCGACAGGCCCACTGCTCTCAGCGCGACGACGACCGACATCACCGCGACAACGACGGTCGACCTCGGAATGGCGACTAGTTCCGACATCATGATCACGTTGTCGTGGACGCCAGCGATGACCGGAACGACGACGACGCACTATCGGATCTCAGCCGGCGTTGTTACCGAGGAGATGTATAGGGCATATGAACATCCCGAAGATGCGGTCATAACTGTCCGAACTGTAAGGATAACCACCTCAACGAGCGCCACCTTCTTGGTTGGAAGCGGCAGCTTGTACGCGTTCGGAGCAAAGTCCTGTAACGGCAATGGCTGTAGTTCGCTATCTGTAGGGCTACTTGTCAACCTCATTGGCGAACTCGGTGCCGACCCCAACGCCCCCGGACAACCCACAACGCCCGGAACAGGTTGACGTACGTCGCGTCCACGAGCTATCCGGATGGGTAGGTACAGCTGAATCCACTGAAACCCCCTCTCCCCCAGAGCCTGCCCGTACTTGATACGGGGGAGAGGGTTGGGGTGAGGGTGAAGTCTCCGCTCACCAACCCAACACAGACTCCTCGCCTCCAATCCCCCTATCCCCACACCTTCCCCGTCGGATAACATAGTCCCATCACACCAACGTCCAGCCCCCTTTTATGTCCAGCCTCGTATCAGGGTACGGGACAGGCTTTGAGCTGGCGGGAGGAGTTCGCATCATGGCAACCCGCATCGGCATCAACGGCTTCGGACGCATCGGCAGACAGGTCCTCCGCGCCATCCGCGAGAGGCATCCTGACACCCTCGAAGTCGTAGCGGTCAACGACCTCGGCAACCCCGAAGACAACGCACGACTGTTCAAGTACGACTCCACCTACGGTCGCTACGAGGGCGACGTGGAGGCCACCGACTCGGGCATCAGGATAGACGGCGACGAGATCGCTGTGCTGTCAGAGCGCGATCCCTCCAATCTGCCCTGGGGCGACCTCGGAGCCGAGATCGTAGTCGAGTCCACCGGCATCTTCACCGACGCCTCACAGGCAGGCGGTCACATCGAGGCCGGCGCGAAGAAGGTCATCATTTCCGCCCCGGCGTCTGGCGAAGACCTCACCGTCGTTCTCGGCGTGAACGAGGACGGCTACGACGCCGAGAACCACAACATCCTCAGCAACGCCTCCTGCACCACCAACTGCATCGCCACTATGGTCAAGGTGCTGCACGACAGCTTCGGCGTCGAGCGAGGGCTGATGACGACCGTCCACGCCTACACCAACGACCAGAACATCCTAGACCAGGTGCACTCGGACCCGCGCCGCGCGAGGGCCGCAGCGCAGAACATCATTCCCACCTCGACGGGCGCAGCGCGTGCCGTGGGGCTGGTTCTGCCGGAGCTGAACGGCAAGATCCACGGCATGGCCATGCGCGTGCCCACGCCGACGGTCTCGGTGACCGACTTCGTCGCGACGCTGAACGGCTCGGTCTCCGTCGACGAGGTAAACGACGCCTACCGCGAGGCCGCCTCCGGCAGGCTGAACGGCATCCTGGAGTACACTGACGAGCCGCTCGTAAGCTCCGACTTCAGGCAGGACCCGCACAGCGCGATCATCGACGGCCTGTCGACGATGTCTATGGGCGGCAACATGGTGAAGGTCGTCGGCTGGTACGACAACGAGTGGGGCTACTCCTGCCGCACGGCCGACCTCGCCGCGTTCCTAGCCGAACAGGGCCTGTAGGGACAATTTTACTTCGCCAGCCGCTTTGGAAACCTTTGAATAACCCCCTCTCCCTCAGGGAGAGGGTTGGGGTGAGGGTGAAAACGCTGCCTATCAAACTGACACAGTCTCCGTTCGTGCTGAGCCTGTCGAAGCACGGGCTGGCAAACTAAGATACTCAAGAGATGGCTTCCAGTCGACAACCCATATCGGTAGAACAGAAAATCCAGATCATCCGCGCGCTGTCCAACGACATGGCGGGCTTCCTGCACACGCTGCCCGAGGATGTCTGGCGCGACGCCGACGTGTACGCCAGCGCGTGCGACCGGTGGAACATGGCCGACGTGGTCGCCCACCTGATCGACGTTGCGAACAACTTCACGATGAGCATCGAGCGCGCCGTCAGCGGCAACGTGTCGCCTCCCATGGGACACAGCGACCTCACCTCAGAGGAGTGGATCGAGTCCATCATCAGCCTGCGGGATAACTACGGCGAGGATCTCTTCCCGGAGTTCAACGTGTCGTGCCTGCGGTTCAATCGCCTGATAATGGACCTGGAGCCGGACCAGTACGAGCTTCCCGCGTGGCACCCGTTCAGGGTCATGACCATCGAACGACTAATAGATCTGCGCGCGATGGAGCTCGCGGTCCACGGCTGGGACGTTCGCTACGGCATCGACCGCAGCGCGGCGATCAACCCGGTCGCCGTCCCGTTCCTCAAGGGCTGGGTGCCTAGGTGGCTCAGAGCCTGCTTCCGCCCACGGCCCGAGAATGACCCTAAAGCCAGACTCCGCTTCCTCCTCACCGACACCGACGAGTCGTACGACCTCACAGTCGGCACCGACGACTTCTCACTCGACGCGACAGACCGGACAGCCGATGCCACCGCAACCCTCGAGCTGGACTCCAGTTCCTACATCCTCTTCCTGATGGGCCGCCTGCCCCTCCGCCGCTCCGTCCGCCGAGGCCGCATAGCCCTCGACGGCGACCAGGACCTCGCCGAGCAGTTCCCCACTTGGTTCCCAGGGGTCTGACACGGTGGCGATCACCAAGCTCACAGTCGAGAACTTCAAGAGCTTCGACAAGCTCGAAGTAGAGCTGCGCCCCTTTAACATCATCGTCGGATCAAACGCGTCAGGTAAGTCCAACTTCCTAGACGTGTTCCGGTTCATTCGCGACATCTCAGATAGTTCGCTGGAGAACGCGATTGGAGTACGTGGCGGTGGGGAGACGCTTAGGAATTTCAATCATAACGACAATCGGAGCTTGCGGATCTGCGTGGAGACCGATGATGTCCAAAGAAGGCTAGTAGGGTTCAAAGAAGGCAGCGCCATTGGAGAGAGAACTGACCGGACGACCTACGAAATAGCGATTCAGTTCAACGATACGAATACTGGATTCAACGTTGTCACAGACAGGCTGATCCAACAGGTCGTCATGTTTGAGCTTGATTCATCAGGTGGGCCAGATGGGTTAAAGCGTCATAGGTGGAGGTTGCCTCTCGATCCCCAGTTCCCTCTTCGTGAAGGTTGGTACTCCGAGATGCGGAGTATAGGCCACGGGAGGATACTCCAAACAAACGAAGGCGGATTGGCCGAAATTAGTGTGGAATTCCCCGAAGGAAACCCCGCTACAGACCACGACCTCCGGCACCTTTACGGCAGTAGCAAAATACGATTCGGTGACTCTCAAAATATGATGCTAGAAGAGATCTCTAATGTCGTGCCTTCCCTGAGAAACATCTCAACCTACGACTTCGATCCTCGCAAAGCCCAACTAGCCGTCCCGCCCTCAGGATCACGAGAGTTGGATGCGGATGCCGAAAACCTGTCCGTCGTTCTTCGCGAAATCCTAAGGAGTCCAGAGTCCAAGAAACGCCTCATCAACCTCGTATCGGTACTCCTTCCATTTGTTCGTGACCTTGATGTCGAAGAGTTCGGCTTCGGCCAGCTTATGACAACGCTGACCGAACGATTCTCAGATAAGGGTCATCAGCTGCCAGCATACTTCGCGTCAGATGGGACGGTCGCATGTCTCGCCCTGGTCGTCGCTCTGTACTTTCAGGAGAGCGCTGTCACAGTATTCGAAGAGCCGGATAGACACATCCACCCACATCTCGCCAGCCAGGTCATGCAGATGATGAACGAGGTGACTGAAAGAACGCAGGTCATCATCACGACGCACAACGCAGAGTTACTGCGTCACGCAAACCTGGAGGACATTCTACTGGTAACACGGGATTCAGACGGCAACTCTCAGGTCACGCGCCCTGCAGACAGCGAGGTCTTGGGCCACTTTCTCCAGAACGAGCTCGGCGTCGAGGACCTCTTCGTCCAGAACCTATTGGCCCTGTGAGTTCCAGCTATCGAATGTTGTGGCTTCTCGTCGAAGGAGCCGATGATTCTCGATTCTGCGATGCAGTACTCAAACCAGCTTTGGAGGCTGTCTACAATCATGTAGGAACATGGGAGTACAGCCAACCAAAGGACTCTAAGACGACCAGTTTGATTCAGAGCATCAATTCGATGCACGCTGCCTACCTCATGCTTGGCGACATTGACGAAAGGCCCTGTGTCACAGCAACGAAAGAGGAGCTATCTCTACGATTCCCCGTAATAACGTGGGACAGGGTGGTCGTAGTTCGACCTGAGATCGAAGCGTGGTACCTAGCTGGGCTCGATGAGATGGCTTCTCGGGAGCTTGGGCTTGGTAGCGTCGCGGATGTCGATTCAGTCACAAAGGAGCAGTTCGACAACCTGGTTGGAGGAAGACGCCGACATACGAACATGATGGTCGAAATCCTCAGACACTACAACGTAGAAGTAGCCCGCCAGCGGAGTCCATCATTCCGATACTTCTGGCAGAAACACATCGAATAGGAGAACAAGGAAACTCCCAGTAATGTCAGATATTAGCAAGAAGAAGACAGGCCTCAAATCGATTAGTCGAGCCGTTTCCAGAAGGACGAAGTCTGCAAAAGACTCGGCTGGACAGGCGGCTGAGGCAACCCAAAATGCAGCCGTGCGGAGCGGCGAGGTAGCTGGCAACATCACCGCCGATACCAGAAGACTGGTGGGAAAGAGTATCGACTCTGCAAGGCGAGCGACTCCGTGGGAGTCCGTCCCGAGCAACGAGGTTCTGAACACCCTGTCGTCATCGCTAACAACCTCGAAGGCCCTCAGCGCAACCGCGAAGCAGAAGTTGACCGCTCAAATCGGCCCTGCACTGGAGTCCCTGTCGGGTAAGGGCGCGAGTGCGCAGGCGCAGACATTCGCCACGGTGCAGGGACTGCTGGCCAACGCCGAGCTGTCACGCTCAGTGAACGCTTGGCTTCAGGGCATGGTCTCCGGAGCTCCGACCATCTACGACAGGGCGATGGACGCCACCTATAACACCACGCACATAGGCGGCCATCTTCACCGGATGTTCGACGGCAGCCACACCATCCCCGGAGCGTTCGAGGCCGTTCGGAACGCATCTCCAGACGACAACATCTTCGAGGAGGCCGCGGGACTCCTGCAGGCGCTGGCGAGAGACGCCACGACACCCATGGGGCTGCCGCTGGTCAACTGGGACCAGGACACGTTCAACCGTCTGTCTGACACGCTGGGAGGCCTCGGCATATCCAGGGACTGGCTAGTGGACCTGGTCAACTACGATGCTGTTGAGCTTGTGGGCTCCTCCATAGGTGTTGTCGCTATCGCGCTCAACTGGAACAACGATGACATCGAGGAGTTCACGACCATCGTGGGCGGCATGGGCCTGTCCGCCGCCGTCGGCGCCAACCCACTGATGCTCATAGTGACGATCGTCGCTCTCGCCAAGGCGTTCCACTCCGCACGCAAGACCGGAGACTGGAAGGAGTTCTCCGACGGTCTCGCCAAGGGCGGAATGTGCACCGGCGCAGTGCTGCTCGTGACGAGCACTGTAAGCGGTCCCGCGGTTGTCGTCCTGCTTACCGGCATCTGTGTCGGAGTCGCGGCTCACAAGGCGACTGAGAACGTCAGCATCGTTGAGGTGGGCCAGTTCGTGGTCCGACAGGTGACAAACGCGCCGTCCATGACAAAGGGCGCCCTGGAATCGATCAGGAAGTAGTACCTGCCCTCACACGTGCTGGTCCACCAGGATCGGATTCCCGTCGGGGTCTACCGCCACGAAGCTGGCAGGGCCTGTATCCTCTTCGTCCGCCTCGCTGACCAGTTCCACGCCCTTCGACTTCAGTTCGCGCTGTAGCGCGCGGACGTCGGTGAAGGACTCGACGGGTTGGGCCTCGTCGTCCCAGCCGGGATTGAACGTGAGGATGTTCTTCTCGAACATTCCCTGGAACAGGCCCACCGTGTGGCCGGAGTTCCTGAGTATCAGCCAGTTCTGCGAGGCATCACCCCCAACGACCTCGAATCCGAACTTCTCGTAGAAGTCCCTTGAGGCTTCGATGTCCTTCACCGCCAGGCTGACTGAAAACGCGCCGAGCTTCATATTCCGTTCCCCTCTTCGTTGGCACCATTGGAATGCTGTCACGATAGACAACGTAGCCTAAGAGTCGGCCACCCGAGTTTCAAGGACAGCGGCATCGCCCTTTGCAAGAGACCCCTTCGGCCCTCCTGAATGGAGGGCCCATTAGATGAAGTAGCCTGCTCTACGAATAGCCAAGACGAGCACTCGAAAAACCGTCTCTGTCAGATGGTTGAACTATGAGAGTCGTGCGGACAGGAAGTGTAATGGGCACGTATAATCACCAGTACACATCGGTATCGTCAAAGTTTGGCCAGGAGACTGGAAATGATATTGCACTACGAGGTTCGATACCGTACATCAGCAATTCGTATACCTGGCGGGGCAGTTGTACCCTCAGGCGAATGGGTCATGCATCCCGACAAGGTGGAAGGTACCTCCGTGGAAATCACCGGATTAGATAGTGGCACTGCTTATGATATTCAAGTGCGAGCAGTCAGCGATGCCGGCCCTAGACCATGGTCTGAGATAAGCACTGGTATCACGCGCCTGGAGGGAACAGAAGTTGGCTGAAGAGTCGGGGCAGTCTTCTCTAACTGTTAGCATCACTCGAGCTGAGTTTCGAGAAGACATACAAATACTCAGGGATGAGTTCAGACAGCACTACGCAACAAAGGAAGACCTATCAAAACTTGAAACCGGAATGGGGGAGCTGCGAGGGGAGATTAACGGGCTGCATCGTACGGTGGGGGAGTTGCGGGGCGAAGTTACAGGGCTTCACCGACGCATGGACGATATGCATCGTCTGCTCATGGTGCTGATCGGAATAGGAGGAGGTGGGCTGCTCACGGCAGTCGTCAGCCTTATACTGCAGTTCATCAAGACCGCAGGGTAGGCTAGCAGAGGTTACACAAGAAACAGCTGAGCTTCATTACCTCGGAGTACATCAACAACCCGTGTCTACATCCCATACGTCCCGCCAGCCAACCACCCAGGTCACTGGGGGATCCACTACGAATCCCAAGGGCACTTCCTGAGCCGAGTAACCACAATACTTGCCCCATTACCATCTAACAGTAATGGACACTTACCACATAACCTGCCCCACCTGTGATAAATTCCGTGCGGCTGACTACAGCCACTACCAGCACGGAGGCAACTTTCCTTGATTCACAACGACTTCAGATGCGAGTTCTATTTCATCAGGCACGGAGAGTCGGAGTCGAACGCCACTCCTGGTTTCGCCGCAGGGGCCAACCACGACGCGCCACTGACTGACGTCGGGGAGAAACAGGCAACCCTGCTCGGCAAGCGACTGCTCGCTGAGGGGGTCAAGTTCGACCTCGTCTACAGCTCCAGCCTCGTCCGGGCAGAGAAGACTGCGCGACTGATGCTGGACGCGATGGGCGAGTCGGACCGCGACTTCCCGAAGGTGGACGACATCATCGAGCAGCAGATGCCCGGATGGCGCGGCGTCCCGCTCGACGAGGCGTTCACCACCGACGTGATGCTCTACAGGGCGGCGAAGGGGCCAGACTTCGTGCCTCCGCAGGGGGAGTCACTGCGAATGGTGCAGCGGCGCATCTCCGCGTGGCTGGAGCGGGAGATCATCTACAACGAGGAACTGACGTCCAAGCCTCAAGACCTCACGATTGCCGTGGTAGGACACGGCCAGTCATCGCGCTGCCTGTTCCAGTACATCATGGGCTTCAGGGACAGCCTGCTGTGGCAGTTGGCGATAGACAACACGTCTATAGCGCGGTTCGTGTTCGACCGCTACGGCTGGTCGGTCGTGAGACTCAACGATGCGTCCCACCTGTCCAGCACCGAGCCCAGCTTCGAAGCACGGCCCTAGTCGGGAACCAAGCCCTCGCCGATGAACAGCTCCTCCGCCTCTTCGAGCGTGAGGTCAGGTTCGGGCAGAACCACGTCGGACTCCACCAGTTCGTCGATAGGAACAGCTTCGCCGTTGTTCCTGACGAGGTCGAGCATCTCCTTGAGGGCCGCCTCGAATCCTTCGCGGTCCTCCTGGGCGATGATGTCCACGAGCTTGTTGTCCAGGTCGTTCAGGTCGTCCAGGTACTGGCCGGAGAGGTTGTACTGACCCTCTGTCCGTATCCGAATAATCATCGGTTAAAAGTCTCCAATGCAGAACAACTGTCCCCTCTCCCTCAGAGCCTGCCCCGGACTTGATCCGGGGGAGAGGGCTGGGGTGAGGGTGTCTAGCAAGGCTTCACTTGTAGGATGTGCAGAGAAGATACCCTGGATTCCGGCCTTCGCCGGAATGACGGGTTGTTGATTCGCTCTAGCCGCTGGGAAGCGACCTGCGCTCCGGGCCGGACGGCAGGCCGGTCCTGAGAGAAGCGAGCTCGTCCTCGACGTTCTGATCGGCGGTGAGCTGTGCAAGCTCCCGACTCAGGGCGTCGCCGCTTCCGACGGATAGCTGATCGTCCAGAACACCGGAGTCGGCAAGCTCGTCTATCGCGCTGGCCTTGGCCCTCATGTCCTCGGTCTTGTGCTCAGCGCGCTCCACGGCAAGCTGAACGTCGCCCATCTCCTCGGAGATGCCCGACAGCGCTGAGCCGATCCTCACCTGCGCCTGCGCGGCATTGTACTGCGCCTTGATGATCTCCTTGCGGGACCTGAACGACTCCACCTTCGCCACGAGCCGCTGCTCGGCGTTGATCAGCTTCTCCTGCTCTCCTTCGAGCTGGGTGATCTGCTGGTCGAGGCCCTCGAGCTCGATGAGCGCGGCCTGCTTTCGCTGGAGCGCGAGTCGTGCAAGATCTTCGCGTCCGGCGGCCATCGCCTGCCGGGCCTGGTTCTCCACGTTAGTGATGCTGGCGCGCACCTTCTCAGCCTGGAGCTGGAGTCGCCGCTTGTTCGTGACCATCTCCACGATGCCCCGCTTGACGTTCTGGAGCATCTGTCGCTGCTGGTCGTAGGCGTAATCCAGAGTCTCCCGCGGGTCTTCGGCCCTGTCCAGCAGCCGGTTCATCTTCGACTTCACCACGGTAGACATCCGTGACATAACACCCATCGATCCCCCTCCTAGTTAGTGTTGTTCTGCTCTATGGATAAAGCGTGCCCCTCACTCCGGCACGGCGTCGACGATCAAAACGATTCGCGTCCCCTACCTGAAAACATCTGGATAACCCCGACTACAATCAGGACGATTCCGAGGATGATCAGGATGAGCCCCGTAACGTCTATTAGCCACTTGATAAGGCCGGTCCTGAGCACGAAGCCCAGGAAGGCGAGGACAATTCCCGCTATCAGCAGGCCGGAGCCCCCCAGTTTGCCCATGTTAGCCCTTTCTCTTCACAGCGACACGCGCAACCGACGCCTCGCCACATTAGATTATTCTGAGAATATCATAACCGAGAGCCCCAAGTACGAAAAGCAGGACTGTGGTCGGGAACCTGTGTCAATCTGGTGGGTGTCTGCCTCCTACGGAATCTAGAATCCCCTCTCTCTCAAGGTGAGGGTGAAAAGCCTGACCCCAACCTGCCCACCGAGCACCCTATAGAATAATCCACAACCCACAGCTATAGTACGACACGCAAAAGTAGCGGCATCAGACCGCTACCGGGTCTTCATCAGCCTGATCAAGTGACGCAGGGAAATGAATGTTCGACCACCTGGAAATCAAAAACTTCAAGTCCGTCGAGCACGTCGCGCTTGACTGCCGACGCGTCAACATCCTGATTGGCGAGCCCAATACCGGGAAATCCAACATCCTCGAGGCACTCGGGCTGATCTCCTTCGCCGGTTACTTCAATGCTCCGACTGACCTTCAGGCATTTGTGCGATGCGACGAAGTCAGCAACCTGTTCTACGACGGCGACCTCAGTAGAACGATTGAGATAACTCTGCATGCAGATGATCTTAGGTCCAGCGGAGATCAAAACCAAACGTGGGATCATCTTCAACTGGATTTCTCTAACGGAGAATTCCAAGGAGACATAGAGGCGACAGTTCTGATCCGAGATCGAAGCAGCGGGGAGAAGGTTGATTCTGACAGTCGCCAGGATTACTCGATATCGGGAGACTACCAGTCCCTGAACGTTCGTCGGTTACAAGGCACATGGGGTCTTGCGGATACTTGCAAGTTCTACAGGTTTACCCCTAGTTCCACCTTTCCTGACAAAGCTAGCGCCTTCCTTCTACCGCCATCAGGCGCGAACCTCATGTCCCTGTTACTTCAGAACCGCGATCTGAGAGCCGAAGTGGCGGAGCCGTTCCTATCACGGGGACTGCGCTTAGGCCTAAGGCCGCAGGAGGACAAGATCGAGGTCCTGAAGGATTTTGAGGGCGTCATCGTCTCTCACCCATACCACCTGGCCTCCGACACTTTTCAGCGGCTGGTGTTCTACATGGCCGCACTGCGCTCGAACTCAGACTCTGTGCTCGTCTTCGAAGAGCCAGAGGCGCACGCCTTCCCGTACTACACCAAGTACCTTGCCGAGAGAATCGCGTTGGACGACCGCGGCAATCAGTACTTCGTCTCAACCCACAACCCGTACTTCCTGCTGCCGATTCTTGAGAAGACCCTCTCCGACGACATCGCTATATTCATAACCTACTACGAGGACTACCGGACCAAGATCAGGCAGCTATCTCCCGATGATCTGGAGAGAATCTCGGACGACATCGACGTCTTCTCCAACATCGAGATGTTTCTCGAGGATTAATGATCTACGTCGAATGCAAGCCTGATGAGCTTCTGGTTCGACAGGTGACCAATCTGCCTCGGAGACAAGTGATTCACGAAGCCAAGGGGAAGGGTGGCGTCTTCAACAGGCTGATGAGGTACAGGAACCTTGTGGCGATGGTCGACGAAGATCCTGGAGCCACGCAGCCAACATACATGAGACATCTCTCCTTGAACCAAGATATGGCAAATTTGGGTCTAAGGCTCTACTTCGACAGTAGTCGGAATCACCGAGTGGTTGTGCTGTGTCCCAGGCTGGAAGAGTGGCTACTGCGAGCTGCCGGTGATTTGGAGTTCGACATGGAGAGGACATACCGGCTGCCGAGCCGTGCAAGCGCACTCCATAGTGCGATCAACATGGATGAGCGCAAGATACAGAGACTGTTGACCGACCTAACCGATGCTGCAAGTCCAAGACTCCTAGAGTTGGGACGGATGCTAACCGCGTGAGGGAGCCGCCAAAGTGAAAATAACCGACGTCAAAATCGAAGTCGTACGCCGCACGCTGCCCGATACTGGGCTGGACTCCGACCTTGGCCGATTCCACGGTGACGTCGAACAGGGCGTGCTGCGGATACTCACCGACGAGGGCGTCGAGGGCAACTGCTTCGTCGGCGACTTCAGGGGCGGCGGACACGGCCAGTTCGGGCCGATTCTCAACGTGCTCAAGCCAGAGATCATGGGCCTCAGCCCGTTCGAGCGCGAGCGGCTGTGGAGCAGGCTCCCTATTCTCAGCGGCAGGCGCGGACTCTCGATGAACGCGTGGGCGCCAGTCGACGTCGCTCTGTGGGACATCGCCGGCAAGACCGCGGGCGTGCCCGTCCACAACCTGCTCGGCACTCGCCGGTACGAGACCGAGGTGTACGCCACCTACCCGCCTCGCCACGAGAGCCCCGAAGGATACGTCGGCGAGGCCATGCAGATACGGGCCGCCGGTCACCGCGCCTACAAGATCCATCCCGGCGTGATGGACACGGCCACAGTCTTCGAGATGATGGCTAACGTCAGGGACGTCGTGGGCGACGACATGGAGCTGATGCTCGACCCCAACAACGGCTACGACTTCCGCAAGGCGCTTGACATCGGCAGCGCGGTGGACGACCTCGGCTTCTACTGGTACGAGGACCCGATTCCGCCGCACGAGTACGACAACATCGCCGAGCTCAGCAAGAGGCTGATCACGCCACTTTGCATGAGCGACAAGCCGGAGAACCAGTTCCAGACCGGCTACCACTACATACGACACAACGTCGTCCGGCTGGTGCGGGGGACGGCGCGCAAGCTCGGCATCACCGGACTGAAGAAGCTGTGTTCGATGGCCGAGGGGTTCGGCGTCAACTGCGAGATTGGCACCGCGGGCAACTCGCTGCTCAACATTGCCAATCTGCACGTGATCTCCTCGGTGCAGAACTGCGCATACTACGAGTACTGGATGCCAACAGAGGCCCACCAGTTCGGCCTCGTCGAGGACATCAAGCTCAACGCTGAGGGAGTCCTGGAAGCTCCGACCAAGCCAGGCCTCGGCTTCGACCTAGACTGGGACTGGATCAACGCCCACCGCGTAGCGACGCTCGACTAGCGCTACGATTGCACCAGTTCCCTCTTCCTCAAGGCTGACAGGGACAGATGAGGAGTACATCGTTCGTCCTGAGCCTGTCGAAGGACGTCCTCTATCCCTGGATTCCAGCCTTCGCCGGAATGACGGACCAATGCAATCGCCTCGACTAGCCTTGACGTTGGACATATCGGTCATCATCAGACATACTGCACGATTGGACGCAGCTTGGCTTACCTATGTACTGTCTAAATGTACCGTCGGAATGTACTGTCGAAGCATAAGACCCGGTGACACTATGAACCTGCGAAGATTTGTTATACCTCTCATAGCTGTTCTGGCGATCGTGGCCCTGGCCGCAGTCGCCACGACCACCCTGGTGGTCGCCAGTCCCCAGCAGTCCCCGTCGTCACAGGCCGGGCCTACCCCCGTTCCGGACATCGTCCTGGTGATTCCTCCTAAACCAACGGACCCGCCGGAGCCAAAGCAGAGCATGGAGGGGTTTACAGAGGAGAACACGGAACCCAAACCTGCTCCCAAGGCAACTCTCGACAGGGGCCCCAAGGGGAGCCGCATCCCGCCCGGACCGGTGGTGGAGTTGTCATCCCCGTCAACTTCGGGGACGGAAGACTCTTCGGGTAAAGGGAGCGCCTCTGGAAGTGTCTACAGCTGGCAGGACGGTGACCGCACTCAACGTGTTGTCCTCCAGAACGACCTGGTAGCTCAGAGCAAGTCTGATGACACCTCCAAGGATGTAATCGTCGCCAAGATGGGCGACTACAGCATCGTAGAGGCAGAGTACAGGCAGGGCTCAGGCGCACAGCCGGTGTTCAAGTCCGAGTCGGGCGGAGGACTGATGACTCTCCCTGGCGGGGTGATGCTGTCCCTGGACCCGGACTGGGACCAGGCAACTGTGGACAAGTTCCTTGAGGGGAATGGCGTTAGTCCAGACCAGGTGTCGGAACTGGATTTCCTGGAAAACACCTTCTTCGTTGAGACCGACCCGGGCTTCCCGTCGCTCGAACTGGCCAATTCATTGGCCGATGAAGAGGGCGTGGTAGTGTCCAGTCCCAACTGGCAGCGACAGTTCGAGGCGAAGTAATGCTTCAGAACTCTACCCCCGATAGTCGCTACCAGCGCACCCCAACTTCCCACAGAACACGAGGTACAGTTACTTTGGCTAGGTTCATGCCAGTTCCACCACTGAGGAAGACAGGCCTCCTCACGGCCCTGCTCGTCTTGTGCTTCATTCTGAGTGCCGGCGAGTCCCTGGCGCAGACGTCAGACGATCACGGCAACACCACCGCAACCGCAACGTCCCTAACCCTGGGTACCACCGTGGACGGCGTCATCGATCCCGCAGATGACGTCGACATCTTCAGCTTCGAGGTACCCGATACTGTCGAGAGCATCGATGTCTGGGTCTACACTCAGGGGAGCATTGAGGACACTGAAGGGGCGATATTTGACAGCACAGGCACAATCCTCGCACTCAACTACGACAGTGTCCTCTCGGAGGACGAGTCTCATTTCTACACCGGAGCGAGCCTCGTTCCGGGCACCTACTTTGTGGGCGTAAGCGGCAATGGCGAGGACACCGGAGCATACAGCCTACATACCATGACAGGGGAGGACCAGGGGGACACCCGTGAGGAATCGTCCTCCATAGACGTGGGGACTACAGCCGACGGCATTATTGGCTCGCCAAGGGATAGCGACCTGTTCAAGATAGAGCTCACAAGACGAGCTGACGTTGTCATGTACACATCCGGCGACGGGGACACCGTCGGAATACTCTACGACTACCGCGGTGTCGATCTCACTGCCAACGATGACAGCTCGATGTCTAACGGCAAATACGACTTCTTCATTGGGGATAGCCTTGAACCGGGCGTCTATTACATCGAGGTCCTTGCCTTTGACACGGGGCCGTATCAGCTGCACGTGGAACAGGTGGCCGACCAGAACGCCAACCGTTTCCAGGCCACTGAACTGGCCCTGGATTCATCGGAGCTTGGCTTCATCAACCATCGCAACGACGAAGACTACTTCAGGTTGAATGTTCCCGAAACTACCGACGTTTGGGTCTATGCAGTTGGGCCTACTGACACTATCGGAGACTTGCTGGACAGCAGCGGCAACAGGATTGCCTACAACGACGACAGCGAGCTCTCGTCAGGCCGCCGCAGTTTCTTCCTGGCAAAGAACCTGCAGGCAGGGACCCACTATCTCGAGGTAAGCGGTTACGCTGGAGGGCGTGGGCCGTACCGCGTGTTTGCTACTGAAGTGCCGGACACCGGAGACTCCATGGCAACCGCGGACGCCCTGGAGTTGGGCATCCCGCAGACCGGCCTGATCGACCCCTCCACCGACACTGACCTCTACGAACTGAATCTCATGTATGCCGCTGAAGTGGTGGTCTACACCACTGGAGCCGTGGACACTGCCGGGGAGCTTCTCTCCAGTGATGGTACGACTTTGACCTCGCTATCCACCGATGACGACAGTGGCACGGATTTGAATTTCTCCATGCGCCATGATCTGGAGCCGGGGACTTACTACGTGCGAGTCGAGAGTTACGGGTCGGAAACAGGCGCGTATGCCCTGTTTGCCGAACCGGTAAGTCAGCTCACCGTTGACGGCCCAGGCCTGGTGCGCCGCATAACCAGTGGAGTTGATGAAGAATACTTCAGGCTGCATCTGGACACCCCGAAAGACGTCTGGATATATGGCTACGGGTCTATGGACACTGTGGGAACGCTATATGACAGCGACTTCAACGTGATTTCGCTCAATGACGACAGCTTCCTCCGTGGCAGGTATCGCGCATCTCATCACAGAGAAAGCCTCGCTGCAGGCACCTACTATGTGAACGTGCGCAGCTTCGGTACGGGTACAGGACTATTCGGGGTGGGTGCGGAGACGATCCACGACCATGGCAACAGCATGGACACCGCAACTGCCTTGACCCTCGGCCTGTGGGTTCCCGGAAGAATCGTATCCGACGGAGATGCGGACTATTTCCGATTTGACTTGGCAGAGGAGACCAATATCTACCTCTATGCCAAAACTTCAACTCTTGCCCCGCTGGTGGGTGATGTGCTGGACAGCAACGGCGAGGAAATCAGTGTAAACATATGGCCGTTGTCCTTAGGACGCCGGCTTGAAAACGGATTCCTTGTCCAGGACGACTTCGATGCTGGCACCTACTATGTAAGAGTGACCTCAGATTCGTCCGCGGACTATACGCTTACCGCCTTCGAAGACTCCTCATATAACGCCTTCATTGAAGGATGCCAGGGGGCGACGGGTGACCCGCTGTACGCGTGCCAGTGGCACCTTCAGAACCATATAGACGAGGATGAAGACATCAACGTCGAACCTGCCTGGGCTGATGGCATCGATGGCACCGGCATCAACGTAGCGGTAGTCGACGATGGCCTTGACCATTACCACGAAGACCTTGCACCTAACGTAGACACATCCCTCAATCATGATTACTCGGGAGGAGATGACGTTCACTCACCCCTGGAACACCACGGCACTGCCGTCGCCGGCCTTATAGCGGCCCGGGACAACAATGTTGGAGTGCGGGGGGTTGCGCCACGTGCCACCATCTACGGATACAATTTCCTGACATTTTCGACGGATTTAGCCGGCCTGGACGCTCTGAGTCGGAACCGGAATATAACCGCAGTGCACAACAACAGTTGGGGCAGCGGGGGCGGTCCTGAGCTATCGCCAGGCGTGGCGTCATGGGACCTCGCAATAGAGGCCAGCGTCGAGAAGGGCTATGGAGGCAAGGGGACCTTATACGTCTGGTCCGCAGGCAATGGAGGCGGCATAGGTGATGACTCCAACCTCGAAGAACTTGCCAACTTCTATGCGGCAACTGCAGTGTGCGCGGTAGGAGACAGTGGCTTCAGAAGCTCCTACTCGGAAACAGGCGCGAACCTGTGGGTATGTGCTCCATCACTTGGCGGTCGTCGGGGTATCGTCACCACTGACAACTCTGATCGTTACGATAACTCCTTTGGCGGCACATCGGCGTCCGCCCCTCAGGTCTCCGGAGTGGCCGCGCTGGTTCGTCAGGCCAACCCCGAGTTGACCTGGCGGGACGTGAAACTGATCCTGGCCGGCTCTGCCCGCATGAACGACGACGAGAACACCGGATGGGAAGACGGTGCGCTGCAGTACGGGTCGAGCTCAGAGAGGTACCACTTCAACCACGAGTACGGTTTCGGCGTGGTCGATGCAAGTGCGGCCGCTGACCTGGCCAGGGACTGGGTCATAGTCCCACCGATGGAGAGCGCAGAAGTTTACTCTGGGAACTTGGGCGCATCTGTCCCCGATGCCAGGTCGCTGGACAATACCTCGACGGTCACCAGAAGGCTCACCTTGAATACCGACATCGAGTTCATCGAATACGTCGAAATCGACTTGGAATTCAGCCACCCGTCATTCCGGGACCTTGAGATTGAGCTGGAGTCGCCCTCGGGCGAGGTATCGACACTGGTTGGCTCATTTGAGTCTCCGGCGCCGGTGCCGCTGTTCGGGGAGTTCCGCTTCGGCTCGGCGAAACACTTGGGTGAAGACCCCAACGGCCGGTGGACCCTTAGGATTACGGACGAAATCCCCGGTCTGGACGGTACCCTAGAATCGTGGACCATCAAGGTGTACGGACACCGCTCCACGCCTGCGCCACCCTCGGTCGACACTATTACGCCTGGGCCCGGCTCCCTGACCGTTGCATGGTCCGCTCCCAGCTTCGCGCGAGGCAGCGCCATCACGTCCTACGACCTGAGGTACGTCCCCACAACTGCCGACGAGTCTGATGACACGAACTGGAGCCTGGTCGAGGGTGTCTGGCAAACTGGCGACGGCGCGCTGACTGTGGACATCACGGGACTGGTTGGAGGCATGAAGTACGACGTTCAGGTCCGGGCTGTCAACGCTCA
Organism: Dehalococcoidia bacterium; assembly: GCA_965116405.1. GTDB lineage: Bacteria > Chloroflexota > Dehalococcoidia > Lucifugimonadales > UBA1123 > VXRN01. Next base: position 1,572,829 of record OZ220685.1, on the reverse strand, counting down.
AGGTCCTGGCAACTGGTCTGCTACGGCGACCAGCGTGCCTGCCGCCAGCACAGCCAGATGTTCTGGAGGAGGCGCGTTCAGCAATCCCAGCCTGCCCAACTGTGACCTCCTGTTGAGCAGCCTGGCCATTGACCGGGCGGATTTGATCCCTGCGTTCGACCCCGACCACACTGCGTATACGGCAGTGGCGGAGGTCTCTCGAATTACCGTGACTCCTGCCAACGACCACGGGGCCGCCTTCCAGTTCCTGGACGCGAACGATGTCGAGATAGCAGACTTCGATAGCAGCAGGGATGGGCATCAGGTGCCACTGGCGATTGGGGAGACCACCATCAAGGTCAGGGTGGTCTCATCGGACCAGTCTGCATCCTACGTCTACACGATAATGGTGACCCTTGCGGACGCGGTCAGCCGCTACGATAGCGACGGCAACGGATCGATCATCAGGGCAGAGGTGTTGGACGCGATTGCAGACTACCTGGACAACCTGATAAGCAGGGATGAGGTGATCACGGTCATAAGTGCCTATCTCGGCTTATAAGGACGACCACTGTCTTTCGCGGGAACCGCAAAAGCAGTCGTCGCGCATTGGATCTGTAAGAGCGGGAAGCCACCCGTTACCGTGGACGGGTGGCCCTGCAGATCTGTATCTCTGAGATTGTCTAAAGGCTCTCTCTGAAGCGCAATCCTAAGGTGAACGCGCTCTTGCTCTCCCTTCTCAGAAGGCCGTTCTACGGCTGGTGGATCGTTGGCGCTGCCCTCGTGGGGCAGTTCACGTGGATGGGAGTGGGGCCGGCCGTCGTCGGAGTGTTCCTGAGACCGGTCGTCGACGATCTGGGCTGGCAGGTGTGGCAGTTCACACTCGCGACGTCGATCGCGGCTGCCACCGGCGCGATCTCAGGCATCATCGCGGGCGAGGTGGTGGACCGGCATGGACCCCGTCCGCTGATGCTGTTGGGAGCGGCGGTAACGACGCTCTGCTTCTTCGGCCTGAGCATCCAATCGGAGCTCTGGATATTCCTCACGCTGTACGCGATCACCGGCTTTGCCGGCTGGACGCTCTTTGGCGCCCTGATAGTCAACGCCGCGGTATCCAAGTGGTTCATTGCGAGGCGCGGCTGGGCGCTCGCCATAGGCTCGATAGGCGTCTCGCTGGCCGGGATGATCTCACCCGTAACCGTCACGTTCATCGTAGACACGTGGGACTGGCGGGTGGGCTACGCTGCGCTCGGCGCATTTGTAGCGCTCGCCATCGTGCCGGCCGCGCTTGTGATGCGCCGGACTCCCGAGGACTACGGTATGCGTCCCGACGGCGACGGAGGCGACGACGCAGCGCCAGCCACGCGATTGCAGTCCGCCTCGGAGCCGCCTTCGCTGACCCGCTCCCAGGCATTGAGGACGAGCGGCTTCTGGCTGCTGACCTTGGGCTTCGCCCTGAACTACACGGCCATGACCGTGATCCTGATTCACGCGATACCGTTCGCCACCGAGGCCGGGTTCTCCCGCGCCGTCGCGGCGTCTGCGCTGGCGGTCAATGGTGTGGGAAACCTGGCTTCCAAGGCATTCTGGGGGTACGGACTACAGCGGTTCGAAGCCAGGCTGCTGCCCGCGACGGCGTACACGATCTCGTCCACCGGCGTCGCGCTGATGATCGCGGCGGGTGTGACGGGACAGTGGGCGCTGCTGTTTCCAGGCTTCTTCCTGTACGGCTTCGGATTCGGGGGCACGATCCCGCTCAGCGAGTTCCTGTGGGCCCGCTACTTCGGACGCGCTCACATAGGAGCCATTCGCGGAATCGGCAACCCCATCGCCGTGGTGGGCACCGGCGTTGGACCGGTGCTGGCCGGAGCGTGGTTCGACCTGTCAGGTACCTACTATCCTGCCTTCATCGCCGCCATCGCCGTCTACATGACCGCAGCAGTGGTCATCGGCATATCGAAAGACCCTCTATCCGACCGGCGCTAGCCGCTTCATACGCCCTCGACGATTACCACGCTGGAATCGGAGCACCTCATCCGGATGTCCCGGAGCTCCTGGTACCCATCTGAACCGACGAACTCCCGGGCTCGCTCGACGCTTTCGAACTCCATTATGACTACACGACCGGGAGTCCAGTCACCGTCTGTGACCTCGGTTGCGCCACCGCGCACAATGTACTTGCCGCCGTGCGCATCGACGACGTCTACGATTCTCTCCGCATGTTCAGCGGCCAGGGCCTCATCAGTTATATCCATATTAACGACTACATATCCTGCCATATCAGCAACCTCTCTTCTCGATTTCTTGCTTTAATCCGCTACGGTGATTGACTTATGTGTTGAGAACGGTGCGGCTCACTATGTGGCGCGTGAGCCCTCGACCTGCACCGCAACTATCTCGATGCCGTGATACTTTCGGTGCCGCACTGAAGATGCGTAGTGGCGCAGGAGCCGGAACGAGATCTCAGTCACGTCCGGCGTCTCAGCTTGGTCGCTCATGAACGCGATCCGGTCCTCTATGTTCTCCTCGGCGAACACCGCGAGAAACTCCATGTCCACAGTCCCAACTCCGGGACGCGCGATAATGACAAGTCGTGGCGACCCTTCTTCCTCGTAGTCGTCACGCAGTTGCAACATGCTGGACAGAGTCTCTTCTCCCGCGGCAGACAGCCGCTCTATCGACGGACTGTCCCATCTCATGCGAGAACCGAGGTCGCGAAGGAATACATCTACGCCGGGCAGAGCCTCAATATCCAACTCCGTCTCCAGGCGTCTGCGGCGGGATACCGTCATCTCCAGGACGACCGACATGAGCACCGCGGCAAGCACACCGACAACCACACTGTTTCCGAATGCCACTCCCCAAGGATCGCCCAGAACTCCCGAGAGAACATTGTGACTTTGGAGACCTACTGCGACTGAGAGCGACAGTCCGACAATGAGTGCCTTCTGCTGATTGAGACCGTCCTGCAGGATAGTTCGGACTCCTTCCACGAAGAGCAGGCCCATCACTATCATCAGCAGCGATCCAGTTACCGGGCGTGGAATCGTGAGAAGGAGCGCGACGATCTTGGGCAGCAACGCCAGCCCGATCACTATTGCCCCCATTGCATATCCTGCACGACGTGCGGACACTCCGGTGAAGCTGATGAGTGAGATGGCCGAGGGCAGATAGTTCTGCACGGGAACCGTGCCGGCGACTCCTGACAGCAACGTCGCCACCCCACCGACATTCATTGTGCCCTGCACGGCCCGAAAGTCTACGGCGCGCGGCCTGCGCCATGAGACCTGCTGAATCGTCGATCCCTCATTGCTGGCCCTCACGGCAACCACGACACTCACAATGAGGAAAACAATGAGAAGGGCCCAGAAATCTCTGTCCAGCGCGGTACTCAAGCCGGGCCACGCAGAGAGATCCGGAAGAGCAATCCACGGCGTCTCGAGTAGTCTCTGGAAGTCGTACACACCGAGCAGTGCGGCGGCAGCGCAGCCTATCAGGATCGCTATCGGCATGGCAAAGAACCTGAAGTACCCTGAACCGCGCAGCATCAGGACCGCACCTGCTGCCAGCGTAGCCACTCCTACAGCCGGACCGGCTATCGGAGACGCACCAGTCGGCACATCGTTCAACCTCGTGATGACTATGGGCATGGCGGAGACTGCTATCACCATGAAAGCTACTCCCGAAACCACGGGAGTGATGACCCGGCGTAGCTGCGCAAGCCAGGCCGCAACGGCGAACTGTACCAGGGAAGAGGCGACCACCAGACTCGACATCAGGGCCAGACCTCCCTTATCCACAGCCAGAACACAGACTGCGATAAAAGGCACCACGGGACCCATCATGAGTATGTACCCTGGCCCCACGCGTCCGAGCCTGGCTGCCTGGAGGGCAGTACCGATCCCGCCAATCAGCATGGCTGCGAAAACCGCCCACGGCAAGTAAGTCTCGTCAGCGTCGAATGCCAGTGCGTACACTGTCGTAATAGTGATCGTGTTCGACACCATCAAGACAACGCCCTGGACCGCGACGCCAAGCGTCATAAGCGGAGGAGGGCTGTCATCCGGCTCGTAAAGTATGTGCTCATTGACGCGCATGGATTCGACGGCTCAGTGATCTTCGCCGGGCCTGTGACGATATCTCGATGTCACAGGCCCCTCATCGCATACAACCAACATGTCCTGTGGGACAGGTGGGACTTCGCAGGTGTACGTGTGGGTAACTCGCCCTATTTTACATGCACTTTCAATGAAAGCCACGTATGTCGACCACGAAAACAGCGTGACACTCGTGAATAAGAGCCGAGATGAGCGAAGCCGGCTGCTAGAGGCGAGAGGGGCTAGGCTAGTACTTTCGGCAACCTGATGAAATCGACGCTAGAGAAGCTCCTCGTTCAGCGTGACCCCGAATCCTGGCTCGTCTGACGGCTCCATGAAGCCCCCCTCAGGGAACGGCTCACCGAGCCATAGCTCGTCCTTCGGCGCGCCTCGCATTCCGGGCAGAACCTCAGCGAGGTCCATGCAGTCCGACGAGGCTATCAGGTGAATTCCCCACACCTCTCCCCCGCGATGGGGCGCAACAGGGATCTCATACTCCCTCGCGATGTCCAGGATCCTTAGACCGGCCGTGATGCCGCCGCACCACGTGATGTCCGGCTGCCACAGGTCCATTGCGCCCGCCTTCGCCGCGGCGTCAAACCCGATGTGAGTGAACTCGTGCTCACCCCCCGCGATCAGCGTCGGCTTAACCAGCGGCCTCAGCGCCGCCTGACCGTCGAGGTCGTCCGGCGTCAGCACGTCCTCGAACCAGAAGATGTCGTACGTAGCGAGAAGCTCGCCCATCCGTACCGTGGTGTCGGAGTCCCACGTCATGTACGTATCGATCATCAGCCGTGCGTCCGGCCCCATGATCTCGCGAGCGCGGGAGGCCGACTGCACCGCGGCATCGAACTCGGTCGGATCCCCAGTCCACCTGTGCGGGAACTTGTGCGCGGTGAAGCCCATCTCGCTGTACCACTCCGGGTCTCCGCCAGTCGCGTAGGCGCATATCGTGCCCTTCGTCCTCGGGCCGATAACTGCATGTACGGGCACGCCCTCCGACTTCGCCAGCAGCTCCCACAGCGCGAGGTCGATGCCGCTCAGCGCCATCACCCCGATGCCCTTGCGACCGTACGGTATGGACTCGTAGTACAGCGTGTCCCACGCGCTGAAGATGTCGTCCCTGTCGTCGAGTTCCCGCCCTACCAGCAAGTCGCGCATGTGACCATTCACGACCTCCACCGCAGCCTTGCCACCACCGCCATAGCCGAATCCGACCTCACCCGTGTCCGACTCCACCCGCACCACAATCTGCCACAGGTGCGTCCTCCAGGACGGCGCCACATGCTGATAGTTCGGATATACGGCCTTCAAGTCGGTAATACGCATGGGTCAAATCTCCTGTGGGTCACGAGCGGCTAACGGGTTTCCGAGTACCACTTGCCTCGGAAAACTTGCACTCATTGTGATTGTCTCCAGTCAAATCGCATGTCAAGATCGCGCAGCATCCCCAGCATGTTGCGGTAGGTAACATCGAACCGATCGCAAAGGTTAGGTATTGGCACTCGCCTCCTCGCGTCGGGTATGAATACCTCGTTGGTAACGAGAACGGCCCCCGTCACTAGGGCATATGCAGCTAGTCATCCGTCGGCTGCTCTGGCGAATTGCTCACTAGCCGCTGGGAGGAACTGGGGACTGTCCTGTACCCAGTCAGCCATCTCTCCGTAAGTGGCCACTACGGATTGTGAGATTGTCGAAGTGTAGCCTCCACTGCAAGTCTGATCTAGCCAGCGAACCAGTCCGGGCGGGCTTGCTATCTCCGAGCGTATTCGGTCGATTATCAACAGCCGACCGGCGGCGATGTGGTGAGCCATAGAATCCCAGACACCCGGAAACAGATCCGGTGGATAGTGATCACGGTATGCTGAGATGAGGATGTTGGCATCCACTACATACGCACTCCGCTCGAGATTCATCAAGGACGAATGCCCATACGTTCAGACAGCTTTTCAAAGTTGCCACCTCTCAAATCGGTGAGGGAGTAAGCCTCTGTGTAGGACAAACGCCCGGCATCCACAGCGCGAATCACAGTTGCGGCGAATCTGGGACCGATTCGCCATCGCTGCGTATTCCAGAAGTCTCCCCCACCAGATGCCTGCGGACTAACACCACTTTGAGCCTTGTACGCGTTATAGAAACGGGAAAAAGTGCCCCTGTCAGTCATTTCCAGGTCGAGGGCCCGGCGGGCGGCGACAATGGAGCTCACCTTGAAGTGACGCGCGACAGCTTGAAAAGGCTCAGCTAACCGGTTCGCACTTGGCCAGTATGCGCGTAGATCATCTTCCGGCACTAGAAACTCTGCTGCTGCCTGGTCGCAGAACAGTTCTGTGGCGTTTGGCGCAGGTTCCATGTTGCTGAAAACGGATACTCCAGATTCCCCGACAAGTAGATGCGCCAACTCGTGCGCCAGAGTAAACATCTGGGCTGCCTTGAAGTCAGCGTTGTTCACAAAGATGAGAGGAGCATACCCGTCCACGAGGGCAAAGCCCTGGAACTCCTCAGGGTCGAGCTTGCGACTGGTGTTGTTGCCCACGACTCCGTTGAAGAACACCAGTATTCCTGCATCTTCCACGCGGTCTCTTAGAAGCCTGAGGGAGCTGGACCAGGTAGCTTCTGATGCGGCCCACTGGTCGACGAGGCCAAGAGCGCTGCGCATCGCGTCGGCTACTACATGGGCGTGACCGTTAGGCTCGTATGTACCAATAAATCCCAACGGTTCGGACCCGTTTTCAATCAGCTCCTCTCGCATCCACATCTGTCGCCGCTGCATCGCATAAACAGTCTCCAGCAGATCAGGGCTGGGATCCGATGGGGGTGCGTCACCCCGAACACGGAAGTCTGGGATGGGAAGGCTTTCGTCGGGAGGACTGGATAGGAACAGGTAGCCAAATGGAACATGTGCGGCGCGCGCAAGTCGCTCAGCCTGAGGCACACTGATGCTGCCGGAGCGCTCCCACGAATGGACACGCTCGGTTTTGACATTCACCTTGCGCGCCAACTCATCGACGCGAAGGCCTGCTCGTTCCCTCGCCCAGGTCAACATACTGGGACGCAGAACTATGGGAGGACGTCGACTGGCCATGATTCCATCAACTAGCTCTGCCGCGATGCTACTCACTCTCCTCGCACTGGTCAATTATAGGCCCCGATGTGCGATGCCACTCACGCAAGCAAACCGAGACTCTTGTGCTGTCTTCGATATCGGGCTCTTCCAACTGGGTACGTTCTGACGATCGGTTGTGGTATATTAGGCACATACCCACAGTATTATCAACTGATACAGCTACATGGGATCCGGTGGAACGATATCAGCAACAATGGCGATGCCAGCAAGAATCACCCTCAATCCCCCCGACCCCAAGGAAGGAACCCCGAGAAAGTGACCATAGACCTCGGCGCCAACATCTCCATCATGCTGACGATCATCAGCGTCGGTATAGCGCTGGCCGGGCTTATCTGGAAGCTACACCGCGACACCCAGCAACAGATCAGTGAACTTGACAGCCGCATGAGATCTCTGGAGAGGCAGGTCGCCGAGTTGAAGGGCTTCATCCAAGGTCTACTCGATAACAGGATGCGGACTTCGGTCTGAGCTCGTTCGAGGGCACCTGACCACGCTCACCCACGACAATCCCTCGAAGCGCCCCAATTCAGGTAGAATTATCTCCGGTCGACACTACGACCAGCTTCCAGCACACTCTGCCCTAGGAGTCCCGAGATGTCCTACGAAACGATCCTGACCGAGGTGAGGGGCCGCGTCGGCCTCATCACCATGAACCGGCCCGACAGGCTCAACGCCATGAACCCGCAGATGAACCACGAGATCCGTCAGCAGATCGCCGAGTGGAACGCTGACGACTCCGTCGGAGCCATCGTGTGGACAGGCGCTGGCAGAGGCTTCTGCGCAGGAGCCGACATCGGACGATTCGAGGCGCGACGCGACGGCGAGAGCTCCGACGACGTCGTTCCCGAGCCGGAAGACACCTGGCACGAGATGGTCAAGGCGGCCAAGCCGATCATCGCCGCAATCAATGGGGTCGCAATCGGGGAGGGACTGACCCGCACGCTGCCCTGCGACATGCGTATAGCTTCCGAGAGCGCGAGGCTGTCCTTCAGGTTCGTGCGAGTCGGACTGACACCGGAGTTCGCGTCAACCCACTACGCCCCCTACCTGATCGGCCTCGGTCGCACGCTTGAGTACATGCTCAGGGGCAACCTGATTCCAGCCGACGAGGCGCTGAACGCCGGACTCGTCAACTACGTCTATCCTGACGACGAGATGCTTGAGAAGGCGATCGAGTTCGCCACGGAGATAGCCGACAACCCGGTCTGGCAGCTTTCGCAGGTCAAGAAGCTGGTCCACCAGGACTACCTCGAACACGACGTCGACAAGGTGATGGCGGACGAGGGCGTGATCTTCAGGACCGCGATGGGTACAGACGCCCACAAAGAGGCCCTGCTGGCGTTCAGAGAGAAGCGTCCGCCCAACTTCAATGCTTAGTGAAGCCAACGGTCCTGATGGAGCTTGAAACTGCGTCAATTCTGGGTGGCTCCCTACGGGATCTGATTTTCCCTCTCCCTGAGGGAGAGGGTTAGGGTGAGGGTGAAAACACTGCCTACCAAACTGACTCAGTCTAACGAAGCCCTTACAAAAAAGCCTCTCATAGCCATTACCGCCGGCGAGCTAGATTCACACCTCCAGAAGTACGTCGACGCCGTCGAGCGTTCCGGTGGCGAGCCGTGGGTGCTGACCCCCGACACCGGCGTGACGCCGTCCGAGGTCGTCCACCACGCCGGGGCTCTCGTACTGACGGGCGGCGGTGACATCGAGCCGTGCCGGTACGGAGAGCAGCCCTCAGGCGACATCGACTACATGCCCTTCGACGCTGCAAGGGACGAGTTGGAACTCTCGATTACACGCGCGGCTCTCGACGACGACCTGCCCATATACGGCATCTGCCGTGGGATGCAGCTTCTCAACGTGACGATGGGCGGCAGCTTGGTGCAGCACCTCGACGGTCACTCCGGCACTGAACTGGAGGACCATGAATGGGAGGCGTCGTACCACCACATCTACATCTCCCCCGGCAGCAAGCTGGCGGCAGTCGTCGGCTCCGGCGGATTTGTGAGGGTCAACAGCCTCCACCATCAGGGGGTCAGAGAGGCCCAGAAGTCGCCGCACCTGCTCGCGTCGGCGTACTCGCTCGAAGACGGCCTGATAGAGGCGCTCGAAAGCCCCCGTCACAGGTGGGTGATAGCCGTGCAGTTCCACCCAGAGAGGCGAATGGAGGTGCCTCCCCACTTCGACCGGCTGTTTCAGTCGCTCGTCGAGCGTGCGGAGGAGCGTCTCGCCGACCCGCGCTAGCTATTCCAAGTGTGAATTCGCCGGATTTTGGTTTCATATGTCGTTAAGAAAACGTCTGAAACTTGGTATAATAATTACGTTCAGATGTGGTATGGCTTCAGGTTGAAATCACCGTTCAAGATTTCCCGCTCCAGACAGGGTTCTGGAGCCTTATGAAGCCTTACTTTCCACATCTGAGGCGTCCTCTGTAAATCTACGCCCCAATTGCGCGCCCCCGAGCCTCAGGCAGCGGCTCAGACCAGCTAATCGCTTCCAGGGTCGGGCGTGCCGCACATTTACATGTGCAGCTTTATGCTGCCGCCCTGCCTAGGAGCTTTTGCAGAATATGGTAATGAAGACCGAATTCGGACTTATCAAGCCGACTCAAATCGTCGACGAGATGCGAAGCTCGTATCTCGACTATGCCATGAGCGTCATCGTCGCGCGGGCGCTGCCCGACATTCGCGACGGTCTCAAGCCCGTCCAGAGGCGAATCCTGTACGGTATGCAGGATCTGGCCATGAGGCCGAACTCCGGCTACAAGAAGAGCGCGAGGCTCGTCGGAGAGGTGCTCGGAAAGTGGCACCCGCACGGTGAGATGGCGGTCTACGACGCGCTGGTACGCATGGCGCAGCCGTTCACGCTGCGCGCTCCCCTGGTGGACGGCCAGGGCAACTTCGGCTCGGTCGACAACGACCCGCCCGCGGCGATGCGGTACACAGAGGCGCGAATGGCGACCATCGCCGAGGAGATGCTCGCCAACATCGACCAGGATACCGTCGACTTCGCGGAGAACTTCGACGGCACTCTCCGGGAGCCGGTAGTCCTCCCGGCAAGGCTCCCGAACCTGCTCGTCAACGGCGCCTCGGGAATCGCGGTCGGAATGGCGACCAACATCCCGCCGCACAACCTGACAGAAGTGTGCGACGCGCTGATCCATCTGGCAGACCGCCCGAACGCCTCGGTCGAAGACCTCATGCAGTTCGTCAAGGGACCGGACTTCCCCACCGGCGGCACCATCATGGGCACATCGGGCATCCGTGAAGCCTATGCCACCGGCCGCGGCCAGATCGTGGTGCGCGCAAAGGCCGAGATCGAGCCCATGCGCCGCTCCAGCCGGATGCAGATCGTAGTCAACGAACTCCCATACCAGGTCAACAAGGCTGCTCTGGTTGAAAAGGTCGCCGGGCTGGTCAAGAGTCGCAAGATCGAGGGGATCTCCGACCTCCGCGACGAGTCGGACCGCGAGGGAATGCGCATCGTGTTCGAGCTGCGGTCCGGCGTGCAGCCGATGGTCGTGCTCAACAACCTGTACAAGTTCACGGCGATGCAGAGCTCGTTCTCTGCGAACATGCTCGCCCTCGTCGACGGTATGCCGAGAGTCTTCACGCTGAGACAGGCGCTCCAGCAATTCCTGGAGTTCAGGCGTGAAGTGATCCGCCGCAGGACCGAGTTCGAGCTTGCCAAGGCGCGGCAGCGCGCCCACATCCTGGCCGGACTCAGAATCGCCATAAGCAACCTGGACGCCGTGATCGAACTCATCCGCAACGCTGACAGCGCGCAGGACGCCAAGCAGCAGCTGATAACCCGGTTCGGCCTGGACGACGATCAGGCGCAGGCGATCCTGGACATGCAGTTGCGCCGCCTGGCCGCTCTCGAGCGCCAGCAGCTCGAAAACGAGTACAACGACCTTCAGACCGCCATCCGTGAGATGGAAGAGCTGCTCGCCTCCGACAGCAAGATGCTGACCGAAGTGAAGAAGGAGCTTCGCGCCCTCAAGAAGAAGCACGGCGACGACCGCCGGACCGACATAAGCCACGAGGCCTCCGACCTCTCTCGCGAGTCCCTGGAGCCGCACGAGCAGATCGTCGTCACCCTGAGCCAGGGCGGGTACATCAAGCGGATCCCGGCCAACACCTATCGCAACCAGCACCGCGGCGGCAAGGGCGTGGGAGGAATGACCACGCGCGACGACGACGCGGTCAAGCACCTGCTCGTCGTCGACACCCACGATAAGCTCCTGTTCTTCACCAACAAGGGCAAGGTGTACTCGATGACCGCCTACGAGCTGCGGGCAGATACGACGCGCAACTCGCGGGGAGTACCGCTGATCAACGTCATTGCGATGAGCGACACCGAGACCATCAGCGCCGTAATCGGCATGTCGCCACAGGACCTCGATACCGACGACCGCTACCTTGTGCTGGCCACTTCGCAGGGTCGCATCAAGCGGACCGCGCTCAGTTCGGTGGACAACGTTCGTCCATCAGGTCTGATCATAATGGGACTCCTCCCAGGCGACGAACTCGTCTCGGTACGTCCCGCCGGCACGGACGAAGACATCGTCATGGTCTCCGAGCGGGGCATGTCCATAAGGTTCCAGATGAACAAGGTACGCCCCCAGCAGCGAAGCGCAAGGGGAGTCCGCGGAATGCGCCTGGACCCCGGCGACAGTATCGTCTCAATGGACGTAGGAACGCCTGAGGCCCGCCTGCTGGTCATTAGCAAGCTGGGCTACGGCAAGATCACGTCGCTGGACAAGTACAGGGTCACAGACAGGGGCGGCAAGGGAGTCAAGACCTTCAACATCAGGTCCAAGACCGGCCCGGTGGCAGACGCGCAGATCATCGACGACAGCAAGGAGGTCTACGTCGTCTCCGAGAAGGCGCAGGTGCTCAGGACCAGCCTCTCCGAGATACGAAGCATGGGCCGCGCCACTCAGGGAGTGACGATCTTCAAGCCCGCCAAGGGCGATGCCGTCGCATCGATAAGCTGCGTCAGCGACCTCAACCTCTCTGACGAGAACGACAAGGGCAAGGCAGCCACCAACGGCAGACGCAACGGCCGCACAAACGGCACCACCCACAAGCTGCTGTAGAGGACGGGGCAGCCTGCAGGATAGGCGTCTCGAGTGCTGACCCACCTCGCGGGATTTGTCATCAAATTCCGGTGGTGGGTCATCGGCGGCTGGGTACTGGTGTTCCTCGTCAGCATCCCGTTCGCTCCACAGGTCACCTCCCAGCTCAAGCACGGCTTCGGCGAACTCGATACCGAGTCAAGGGCCGCCCTGCGACTGCTGTCTGATGAGCTCGGCTTTACCGAGTCGTCCGTCACGCTGGTGTTCTCCAGCGACTCCCTCGAAGTGGATGACCCCGCCTACGTCGAGCAGATGGAGCGGGCGGTCGCTCCGCTCAGGCAGATACCCGAAGTGGCGCGCATCGTCACGTTCTACTCCGTGCCGGGCGACACGTTCGTGTCGGAAGACCGTCGGACCACGTACGCGTTCGTGGAACTCGACGTGTCGGTCGATGAGGCGGTCGACCTCGCGCAGCCGATTCGAGACAGCCTCGGCGACACCGACCTGGACATGTGGGTGACAGGCGGAATCGCGCTGTTCGCCGACCTCAGCATCTACTCCGAACGCGACCTCCAGCGGGCTGAGCTCATCACAATACCGCTGCTCGCCATCCTGCTGCTGATCGTGTTCGGCAGCGCGGTCGCCGCCGGACTGCCCGTCGCCATGGGCGCGCTGAGCGTGGTCACGACGCTTGCGCTGGTCTTCCTGGTCGCGCAGGCCACGGACATGTCGATTTTCGTGCTGAACATCGCGTCCTTCTTGGGACTGGGCATGGCGGTCGACTACTCTCTTTTGATGGTCAGCAGGTTCAGGGAGGAGCTACAGTCCGCCGACCGGGATGTTCGCGTAGGGGCAACCCTTGTGGTTGCCCACGTCGAAGCGCCGGTCGCCTCAGCCGTGACCACCACGATCGAGACCTCCGGCAAGGCGATAGTGTTCTCCGCAGGTACATCCGTGATCGCACTGTCCGGCCTGCTGTTCTTCGACTTCATGATGATGCGCTCCCTCGGAGTCGGCGGCATCACCGTCATATTCTTCTCGATGCTGATAGCCCTGACCCTGCTGCCCGCTCTGTTTGCGGTACTGGGACACCGCGTCGACAGGCTTTCCATCTGGCGACGCCGCAGGGTGCGCGGCGGGTTCTGGTTCAACCTGTCGCAGTGGGTGATGCGGCACCCAGTAGCCGTAATCATCCCGATCACGGCCATGCTGGTCCTGCTTGGACTGCCGTTCCTGAACGTAAACCTGGGAAGTCCGTGGGCGTCGATTCTCCCCGAGGAGGCCGAGTCGAGGCAGGGGCAGGAGCTTGTCAACGAACGCTTCGGGCCCGGCGAGCTGGCCCAGGTAATCCTCGTCGAGAGCTCGCCCACTTCGACGCTCTCCCCGCAGAACATAGCCGCCAACCTCGAGTTCGTCGAGCGCATGGAGAACGACCCCAGGGTGGTACGCGTCGACAGCATCTACGGCACCGACCTGCCAGATGTCGTAGGCGCGAACTTGCCGGATGTCGTAGGGTCGGGTTTCAACCCCGCCCCCACCAACCTCGCCGGAACATTCCCAGAGGTGAGCGACGATACGCTAGCGGCGTTCGACGAGCTGGTCAGCGACGACCTCCGCACCCAGATGATCCGTGTCGTGCCCATGCACTCTCCGACCTCGGAAGAGACAAAGGCGCTGGTGTCCGACATCCGCGCCAACCCTCCGGGCGGGGACATGACGGTGCTCGTCACCGGAATAACCGCAGACCAGCTCGACAACGTTGACAGCATGTACTCCGACTTCCCCCGGGTGATCATCTACGTCGTGATCGTCACGTATGTAGCGCTGCTGCTGCTGTTCAGGTCGGTGCTGCTGCCCCTCAAGGCAGTGGTGCTCAACGCGCTCAGCATCCTCGCGAGCTTCGGGGCGCTCGTGTTCGTCTTCCAGCAGGGCAACTTCGAGCGCGTGCTCGGTTTCACCGCGGACGGCACCACCGAGGCGACCGTGCCGATACTGGTGTTCTCCGTCGTGTTCGGGCTGAGCATGGACTACGAGGTGTTCCTGCTCAGCCGGGTCAAGGAGGAGTACGAGCGCACCGGCGACAACACTCGCGCCGTTGCGGTCGGCATGGAGCGGTCGGGACGGATCATCACCAGCGCCGCGGCCATCCTGATCGTCGTCTCCGCCGGATTCGCCACCGGCGACATACTGATCATCAAGGCGCTCGGACTCGGCACAGCCATCGCCGTCCTCGTCGACTCGACAATAGTACGCGCCCTGCTGGTACCCGCCTTAATGCGCGTAATGTCCCACCTAAACTGGTGGGCCCCCCGCTGGCTGCGCCCCGCCCAGGGAATCTAGAGAAGTCCAAAAATCCTGCTTCATATCCCCCTCTCCCTCAGAGCCTGCCCCGGACTCGATCCGGGGGCTCACAGGGGTAGATATTCGCAAACCGTCATTCCCGCGAAAGCGGGAATCCAGGGGACGGGGGCGTCCTTCGACAAGCTCAGAGCCTGCCCCGGACTCGATCCGGGGGTGAAAACCCTGTCTCCAACCACACCACAATTCCCCCTGCAACGCACACCCACCACGTTGACACCCCACAACCCCGTTCATATCCTTCATTTATGGCTAGATAAGGAGACACGCCTGTTGACCACCACCCAGTCCACAACCGGCTACGAGAACCAGCTCTGGCAGATGGCCGACGCCCTGCGCGGAAGTATGGACGCCGCCGAGTACAAGCACGTCGTCCTGGGGCTGATCTTCCTCAAGTACATCTCCGACGCCTTCGAGGAGCGCCACGCCGAGCTTATCGACGAGTGGGGTAAAGAGGCCGCCGAGGACCGCGACGAGTATATCGCCGAGAACATCTTCTGGGTGCCTCCCGAGGCGCGCTGGCAGAAGCTCCAGGCGCAGGCGCACCAGCCCACCATAGGCCGCACCGTCGACGACGCCATGACCGCCATCGAGCGGGACAACTCGGCGCTCAAAGACGTGCTTCCCAAGGACTACGCCCGGCCCAACCTGGACAAGACCCGGCTGGGACTGGTGGTCGACATGGTGAGCAACATCAAGGTCGGCGGCGCGGAGGCCCGAGCCACGGACGTGCTGGGCAACGTGTACGAGTACTTCCTGGAGCAGTTCGCCCTCGCCGAGGGCAGGAAGGGCGGCGAGTTCTACACCCCTCGCAGCGTCGTCCGCCTGCTGGTGGAGATGCTGGAGCCGTATCGAGGCCGCGTGTACGACCCCTGCTGCGGCTCCTCCGGCATGTTCGTGCAGTCCATCGAGTTCATCCGCGCCCACGCCAGCGGCAACGGCAACGGAGGCAGGGCTTTGGGTACAATGACCCAGCATGAGGATCATCGCCAAACGAACACTGCGGGAGTTCTGGGAACGCCATTCTGACGCACGTCCTCCACTGGAGCACTGGTATAGGGAAGTCCGTCGAGCAGACTGGGATACACCTGCCCATGTAACACGCCAGTGGCCTCGAGTTAGCATTGTCGGCAGAAATCGTGTGGTGTTTAGAATAAAGGGTAACCAGTACCGGCTGGTGGTCGATATCTTCTATCCGGGCCGTCAGGTGTACATACGATTCATAGGCACCCACGCTGAATACGACCTCATAAACGTGGAAGAGGTATAGATATGGTCAGTGTAAACCCGATCCGTACCGAAGAAGACTACGACGCCGCTCTGACCAGGGTCAGCGAGATATTTCATGCCGAGATTGGCACACCGGAAGGCGACGAGCGCGACGTCCTCTTTGACTTGATCGAATGTTACGAGGACAAGCACTATCCCATCGGGTCGCCTACCGACCCCATAGCGTCCATCGAGTTCGAGATGGATCAGCGGGGGCTGACTCTCCATGATCTGGTCCCCTACATCGGCGGCTTAACCAAAGTCACAGCAGTCATGTCCAGACAAGAGGACATCACCATGTCTATGGCTAGGGCGCTGCACAAGCATCTGGGCATAGATGCCGAGACGCTCCTTCAAGAACCATTCGCAGTCCGAGGCCGACAGGACTGATATTGCCATGACTACCGCAGAACTGATTCAACTGCTCGCACAGTACCCGCCCAACCTGCGCGTAGTCGTGAATGGCTATGAAGACGGCTACGACGACCTGTCTCCAGAGCAGGTCTCCTCGGTAAAGATCGCCTTGAACACAGGCAAACACCGATGGGAAGGCCAACACGGGGATCCAGACGGCCAAACTGATGCTGATGACATAGTCGAAGCGCTGATTCTGCGACGGGTGTCGAATTGATGAGTATGGCACCAGAGTCTGAACAGAACTACTCAGTTGTGCATAGCCCTCATATACCTACACATATCACTCCGCCTGGGCTATCCAGCAGTATGAGCACACCAGTACGGTGTTCGGTGCAATCAACAGAAAACAGTTTGAATCCCTGGTATTGGTTGAGCCTTCGTCAGAGATGCTTAGTTCCTTCGAGTCCTTGGTCTCCCCTATGGACATTCAAATAAGATCCAACATAGCGGAGGCTCGCAATCTGACTCACCAACGTGACGCTCTACTGCCGAAGCTGGTGTCGAAACCGCCGCCCTTGGCTGGACCGTGGCCGCGGACCCGACACACCTGACGCTGAGCGCGACAACTACGAACAGGTCGTCCCCGAACAGCGGCTAACCGACTCCATCAATGCTCTCAACCCTGACCTTCCATACCAGGCGCGAGAGGGTTCCTTCGCGCCAACCTGCGGCGGCTGGTGCGTCGCATCCTGCGCAAGTACGGGTACCCGCCTGACAAGCAGGAGAGAGCGACTCAGACGGTGCTGGAGCAGGCCGAGGTGCTTTCTGCTGTCTGGGCTGCGTGAGCCTCACATAACCCTCTTGCTTAGAGCCTGCCCCGAACACCCCACCTGTCATTCCCGCATGACCTCAGTGGACGTTCCATCGCGGATTCCAGCTCCACTCCAGCCCCCCAGCCAGCCTGATCCATCATCCCGCAATCCCTTATTCCCATAAGTCCACTCAATCGCCGCATTAAAGAACTTCCCTAACACCCCATATCGTGGCCGGGTTACGCTGGATGTAGAGATGCGGTTGGCATCGTAAGCTGCCGGGAGAACGGACGTCGATGGAGTGTTCAATCACCACCGTGGATACCCTGATGTAACTACCTCAGCCCGAGATGACGGGGCACCTCTCTCCGCGCCCCTCTCTGACCAGAGCTGCGGCGCAGATGCGTACAGCCACGTGCGCCCATGACAGTTATGGGACAAGTCCTGCACGCCGCGGCCGCTATGGTTGGGGCGATGGCAATGTTCGCCAACTGCAGCGCCCCCTCTCCGGAGCCTAGCAGCCTGGCGGACGAGGCCTACACTGTTCTGGGTGAGCTGACAATGCAGTACAGCCCACGTGAGGTCGGGTCCGACCGGGAGATGGAGGCGGCGCTGAGCCTACAGGGCAGGCTCAGCATGAGTGGCTACGACACCTCCCTTCAGGAATTCGGCACCAGCTACACCTTCCGTTCCAGCTACATGTTCTATACCGACACGCCCCTGGAGTCCGATGTGGACGAGGCCACATTGAAGCCCATCAGACCGCATCTTCATCGTGGCCTGCCGTTCAGCCCGCCCAGAGGTTATGTTACCGGGATTCTGACTCCTGTCGGAGACACGTCCCAGATGGACATGCTGGAGCGGGGTCTTGAGGGCAGGATCGCGCTGATAGTGCCCGGTGCGAAGTCAGACAGCGAGACTCTCAGACGTGTCACGAGAGCGGGCGCGGTTGGCGCGATAGTCATCGTCGACATGGAGGACACCGAAGTGTCAGACGAGATAACCGTTCCCACTGCGAAGGATATGGACCCCTATAGCACGCCGCCGGACCCGAGGATCATAACGGTGGTCTCCGTCGGCAGGGGCAAGGGCAACGCGCTGATGGAGCTTATTGAACGGGGCGACGTGACCGCATCCATCAATGTCGATGTGAAGAAGGCTCCGTTGTGGAACGTGGCGGCACACAAGCGTGGAACTGCGGACACTGATCGCAGAGTCATCCTGGGAGCGCACTACGATACGGCGCCAGATACTCACGGCGCGAACGACAACGGCTCAGGCCTAGTCGCACTACTGACCGTCGCCAGGCACATCGCAGAACGAGACTACCCCTTCGACATCCAGATCGTCCTGTTCGGAGCACAGAACGCAGGAATGATCGGCAGCAAGCACTACGCCGAAAGCATGAGCCGTGACGAGATCGACAGCACAATTGCCATGCTGGACCTCGACGCGCTGGGGACGGGTGACTCACTTACCGTTAGTGGCAACTCCGACCTCACGTCTGAAGCCGTAGAGATCGGCAGAGGTCTCGGAGCACCCATCTCATTGAGAGTTGGCGAAGTGGCAATAGGGGACCACGAGTCATTCGAAGATGTCGGCATCCCCACGCTCCTCCTGTCGTCCGACGATACCTCACGCATCAACGCCCCCGAAGACACCATCGAGCACATCAACCCCGACCTGCTCGGCTACGCCACCGAGGTCGCCATCGCAGTGCTCGACTCCCTGGCAGAGTAGGGGTAGTTCGCGAACCATCCCTACGTTGCGCGCAGGAAGGATGTAACCTAGCACCATGAAGCTTCTACTTAAGGCTCACCCCGCTCTACTCCTTCTTGCCGTAGTCTCCGCTGCGGCCCTCCTTGTAGCGTGCAGCGACCCCGCACCGGCGGACACCCCCACACCGGTAAGCGCTCCCTCACCTACAGATCAGGCGGAGCAGTGGCCGCCTGCTCCACGCCCCACCCCTACCCCCGGTGGGGCGCTGGTGCTGCCCACACCTGAGCCGAGTGCGCTGGCGGACCAGGCATACGCCGTTCTGAATACGCTGACCTCGGAGTACAGTCCGCGTGAAAGCGGCACCGACCAAGAGTTGGAAGCCGCGCTGTACCTTCAGAAGAACCTCAACGCACTTGGCTACGACACCTCGCTCCAGGAGTTCAACACTCCTCAAATCTACACGCCAGACTTGCACCTGGTTTCCAGTGAAGGGAAGCCACTAATGGAGACCGAGGACTCCCATCTGCACGCTTTTCCGGTAATGCTGCCGGGAGACGACTCTGCCACAGGGCTGCTGACATATGTGGGTGACGCACTCCAGGAAGACATTCCCGACGACGGACTGGGAGGCAGGATTCCAATCATAGACCTGGGCAAGACTACATTCCGTGAACAGGTCAACCGTGTCGCAGAGGCAGGTGCTCCGGGCGCGATAGTCGCCAGTTCAGACATGCACAACGTCTTTATCCCGTTTACCTATCGCGCTGACATACCGGTAATGTGGTTAAGCTCAGAAGAGGCTGGCGCGGTGCTTCGCCTCATCGAAGAGGACGAAGTAACGGCAACTATTGAAGCCAATAAGAGAAACGCGGCAGATTCCCAGAACGTGGTGGCAGACATGCGCAAAAGCGCGAACGATGATCGCGTGGTCATCCTTGGCGCTCACTACGACACGGTCGAGGACACTCAGGGAGTGAGCGACAACGGCTCGGGGCTGGCCGCGCTGCTAACTGTCGCGAGGCAAATCTCAGGACGAGACTATCCCTTCGACGTGCGAATCGTGCTGTTCGGGATGGAAGAATATGGACTGTTCGGCAGCGAGTACTACGTCGAAAACATGAGCCAGCAGGAGATAGACAGCACCCTCGCGATGCTGAACTTCGACGCGCTGGGATCGGGGACCACGCTTCACGCGATTGGCGACTACGATCTCACGTCCAAAGCTAGAGAGATTGGAAGAGAGATCGGCGCGCCGGTGTTGCTCCAGGGCGGTGGGATGGCGTCGAGCGACCAGGCGCCGTTCGAAGAGGCCGGCATCCCGACGCTGTTCCTGTCGTCCAACGACGTCTCCCGAATCAACGCTCCCGAAGACACCATCGAGCACATCAACCCAGACCTGCTCGGCTACGCCGCCGAGGTCGCCATCGCCATGCTCGACTCGCTTGCGGAGGAGATGAGGTAGGGGCGGGTTTGAAGCCTGCCCCTACGCAGGCGCGACCCAACCTCACGCCAGCCGAGTTCGTTGTAAGTGCTAACACGAAGGCTGTAACCTCACACCATGCAACTTCTCTCCAGATCTCTCACTGCCCTGTTTCTGCTGTTCGCCATCGCCGCGATTGCCGTACTCGTCGCGTGCGGCGCTGAGGAGGAGACCCCGCCACCGGTAGCCGCTGTCCCCACTGAGACGGCAGCGCCTCCTACCGCAACGGCCGCACCCCCAACCGCTACCGTCGTGCCGGGGCCGACGTCGACGCCAAGGCCGTCGCCAACTCCGATGCCGATGATGCCCACGCAGACACCGCTGCCACGGCCGACGGCGACTCCCGCGCCTGTTGCGCCGAGCGCGCTCGCCGACGAGGTGTTCAAGACGCTGCAGCAGCTAACCGACGAGTACAGCCCAAGGGAGAGCGCAACCGACGAGGAGCTTGAGGCCGCCCAGCACCTGCGCGGCAGGCTGAGCGACCTTGGCTACGAGACCTCGATACAGGAGTTCGGCGTCACGATCCCGGTCGCGCAGGTGGACCTGGTGTTGCCATCGGGTGACACACCTGAGTCGCCACAGTCAGTCCCGATCCGGCCATCCATCAACGGGATCGCCACCGGCGTGCTGGCATACGTGGACCGCGCGTTCGAGGACGACATTCCAGCCGAGGGACTCGACGGCCAGGTCGCGCTGATAGAGCGGGGCGACATCACGTTCGAGGAGAAGGTCAAACGCGTCGCCGACGCTGGAGCGGTCGGGGCGATCATCTTCAACAACCAGGAGGGCCTCTTCTTCGGGAGATTCGAAAACCGGCCGAGCATCCCGGCAGTCGCCATCAGCCAGGCCGACGGCCGCGATCTGCGCGACCTCGCCGAGCAGGACGACCTCGGAGCGACCGTGTCGGTCGGAGACGAGACCTCGCCGTCGCGCAACGTCATCGCAGACAAGCGCACGGCCACAGGCAGCGAGCGGACGGTAATAGTCGGGGCGCACTACGACACAGTGCCGAATTCCCAGGGAGCGAGCGACAACGGATCAGGCATTTCAGCGGTGCTGACGATCGCGGAGCAGATCGCCGATCGCAGCTACCCGTTCAACGTACGTGTCATCCTGTTCGGCGCGGAGGAGATCGGGCTGTTCGGCAGCCGCCACTACGTCGCAAACATGAGCCAGGAAGAGGTCGACAACACGATCGCCATGCTGAACTTCGACGCGTTCGGCTCGGGCAGGACTCTCCAGATCGCCGGCGACATCCAGCTTACCGGCGAGGCCACCAGGATCGGGAGCAACCTCGGAATGAACCTGGGCACGTTCTCAGAGGGGCAGTGGAGGGGACTCGGCGGAGCAAGCGACCACGGGCCGTTCCGTCTGGCCGGCATCCCGGTGCTGTTCCTGATCTCCGACGACATATCCCGCATCAACTCACCCGCAGACGAGATCCAGCACATCAACCCCGAGCTGCTGGGCCGCGCCGCCGAGATCGGCATCCTAATGGTCGAATGGCTAGGCGAAGAGAACTAGGGGTCGGGACCAAGCTATCGAGTATAATTCCCCTACAAGAAGGGGAGAGCACCATGGCAGAGCCTATAACCTCCAATCCGCCATTGGATGATGCGTTAAAGAAGCAGGTGCTGGAACACTTGGGAGACCCGGCCGCCATCTCAGCGGAACTAACTGGGTTCCAAGAACTTGCTATGCGTCTGGATGATGAGCATACGAACCTGCTGCGGCTTTACCCCGACCAATGGGTGGCAATGGGGAAGGACGGCTCCATTGTGGCCACAGCAGACACAGTAGATGGTCTGTTTCAGCAGCTAGATGAGAAACAGATCCCCTACGAGGATGTCGTTCACGACTACTTGGATTCCAATCCGAGGTCTCTGCTCCTTTGATAGAGGGATGGTTCGACAGGAATGGCCATCCTTACGTCACAGCTGTTCTGGTTCTTCCTCGCCTGGACTTCAGACGCCTGAGGCTTGAATTCCTGGTCGACACAGGGGCGTCTCAAACAGTCCTGCATCCCAGGGATTGCGCAGGCCTGCCGTACGACAGACTGACAGCCGCTGGCCAGTCAGGTGGAGTAGGTGGTCTGGCAACCTACTATAGTGAGTCGGCCTACATCGCGTTCCGAGATGATGCGCGTACCCACATCTACATCCAGAATGTGGGGATTGCTGAGCCGGGTGACCACAACGAAACTATCCCCTCTCTATTGGGTCAGGACATCATGCAGCACTGGCGAGTACTACATGACCGACCAGCCAACAGCCTGACTATAGATGTCGCTCAATCAGACCTGACGATTTTCGACTAGGTGGAAGCGCCAAAGCGAACGTCCACCCGCCACTCTCAAGGTGATCTCAGCAGCGTCTGAGTTACAGTATCCGGGAAAGCACAAGGGGCAGGTCTGAGACCTGCCCCTGCTTGATCCAATAATGGGTGAACGTTGACTGCTACTCCATGCGGGAGCCGCCCCAGGCGCGGGACACGCCGCCGGCGGTCGGCTCTACTATGGCGTTGATGACTGCGGGCTTGCCGCTGTCGAACGCACGCTGGAGAGCGGGCTTGATCTCGTTGGGGTCCTCGACCCTCTCGCCGTAGCCGCCGAGCTCGCGGGCCATGCCGTCGAAGTTGGTGAAGCCGAGCTCACGCCCAGGCTTGCGGCGGTCTGGAGTCCGGGCGGTCCAGCCGGCGTTGTTGGATACGACGGTCACGACCGGGATGTTGTGGCGAACGCAGGTGTCGATCTCCATCGCGTTCATGCCCATCGAGCCGTCGCCGTGCAGCACCAGCACCTGCTTGTCGGGCTTGGCGACCTTCGCGCCTATGCCGTACGGCAGACCCACGCCCATGGTGCCGGTGACGCCCGAGTTCAGCCTGTGGCCTGGCTCGAAAGTCGGGATGTTCTGGCGTCCGATGTGCAGGATCTCGTTGCCATCCACCGAGACGATTGCGTCGCGGTCGAGGAACTCACGGATCTCCTTGCAGAGCCGCACCGGGTGCATTGGCATCTGATCGGAGTTCTGCAGCGCGGCGCCCTGCGCGGAACGCTGGTCTTCGATTTCGCTCAGGCGCAGGATCCAGTCGGACTCGATGCGACCTGCCCAATCGGCCTCGCGGTTGCGGGCCTCCTCGAGCAGCTGTGACATGACAGCCTTGGCATCGCCGACGATGCCGAGGTCGATGTTGCGGTTGTGTCCAAGCTCGGCGGGGTCGATGTCGATCTGCACGACCGTGGCGTCGCGGTTGAAGCGGTGTCCGTACTGGACCATCCAGTTCAGCCTGGTGCCGACGACGAGCACGAAGTCGGTCTCGCGCATGGCGGTGCTTCGCGCAGCCTGGAAGGATACCGGGTTGTCCTCGGCCACCACGCCCCGGGACATCGGGGCCGTGTAGAACGGCGTGGAGGTCAGGTTAACGAACTCGGTCAGCTCGTTAGAAGAGCCTGAGAAGAAGGCGCCTCCGCCGGCGAAGATCATCGGGCGCTCAGCGGCTGCGAGCATGTCGATGGTCTCCCTGACCACTTCGGCCTCAGCGGCCGGCCTGCTGCGCCTCTCGGCGCGCCACGGGGTTATCGCGTCTTCCTCATCGACCTCTTCGTAGAGCACGTCCGCGCCGCAGTCGATGTAGACGGGGCCGGGTCGTCCGGTCGTGGCCTTGCGGAAGGCCATGCTGACGACCTCTGGATAGCGCGCGGCCTGAGTGGTCTGGTGCACCCACTTCATCATCGGCTCCATGATGCCGACCTGGTCGACCTCCTGGAAGGCCTCTCGTCCGATCTCGTGGACAGGGCCCGCGCCGCCAAGAATGACCATGGGGGCGCAGTCGACGGCGGCGGTGTAGACACCGGTGAGCAGGTTGAGCGTGCCAGGGCCGGACGCGGCCGTGCAGACGCCGGGCTTGCCGGTGACGCGAGCGTAGGCGTGCGCGGCGAAGGCAGCCGCCTGCTCGTGCCTGAAGTCGATGCAGCGGATGCCGAGGTCCTCAGCAGCCATGACAATGTCGAAGTTGGGACCACCCATCAGGTAGAAGAGTGTGTCCACACCCTCTTCCTTGAGCGTCCGCGAAATGAGATAGCTACCGATAACCTTGCCCATGCGTCTCTCCTAGTTTGATCTCCCGTGAATGTGGACCTCGCCAACAGGCTGCTGGCAGACCAAGCAAAGGGTATCACAAACGTGAATAGAGGGTCACGGATCGAGGAGTGAGTGGAGAGGAGTGAGAGTCTTCTCTTCCTGTTTGGGTCGTCTCACAGCGCGTCGCCGGTTAGGCCTGGCGGTGTCAGTAGTGGTAGTCGTTTGGGTCGAAGTTGATCTCCAGGGGAGTGCCGTGTACCTCGCAGTCGGAGTCCTGGCAGGCGGTGTTTTCACCCTCACCCTGGGGGAGTTTACAGGGTAGGTAAAGGTACACGGACAAGCATGAGGGCCAGCCAATGGACTCCCTCTCCCTCAGGGAGAGGGTTGGGGTGAGGGTGAAAACCTTGAATACCTACCCCCTGTCAGCCCTGAGGTAGAGGGGATCTTAGATTCCGCATGGAGGCACATGCTAAATTGGCACAGCTTCAAATTGACACCGACAGTCGGCGTTACTAGAGTAAAGTTGCGAGACTGCAGCAGTGGACCTCAGATTCTACATCGACCCTGAAACGGGATTCCCCCACATTCATTCACATGGGGTAGAAGAAGATGAGACGGAGAGCAAGATGAAGAGCACCACCAACTTTCCCCCTGGCTGGGACGAGGACCGTGTCAGTCGTCTGCTCCAGCACTACGAATCCATGAGTGAGGACGAGGCTGCTTTCGAGGATTCGACGCAGACGGTCATGCAGATTCCCAACGAGCTTGTGTCTTCGGTTCGGGCATTACTTTCGGAGCGTACCGGGTAATCCGGACTATCCCCTCGGATCCGCCTGATACAGTCAATCTACCGACGGCGCCTAACCAGCGCATACTGGAGGACCAGGTTTGGCCATCCTCGAAAGCCAGCTCAACGGACGCATCGCCACGCTGCTGGGGCGTATGGCTCCCGAGTGGAACGTCCGAGGTGAGAACAAGGGCGCGTTCCAGGGGAACCAGAAGCAGCCGGACATCCTGGTCACGCAAACTGGCGCACAGCCGGTGGTGATCGAGAACGAGTACCTGCCCGCGCATACGGTCGAAGGCGAAGCGAGGGACCGGCTGGGTGAGAGGCTCGACGCAAGTGTCGTTCAGGCCACCGGTAGGGTGAACGCGGTCGTCGCGCTCAGGTCTCCCGTCGATCTGCATGACTGCGCCGGACTTGACGACGTGGACGCACTGCTCAAGCAGGGCGTCACGCTGGAGTACGCGCTGTTCACAGGTGCGAGCTTCGTTGACTTCACACGGTTCCCGAAGTCAGGGTTCATCAGGGGCAATATCAGGGATCTGGCGGCGTTCGTCGATTACGCTGCGACGCCCGAAGATGCGGTCCAGAGGGCGGTTATGATCCTGGAGGAGGGAGTGCAGGACGCGGCGGCGATTCTGCGACAGGCCGCAGACCAGAATGAGGACACTCAAGTAGCGATCGTCGGGCATCTCAAGCAGTCCTACGACGATCAGACGCTGCGAATGGCCGCAACGATCATGATCAACGCGCTGGTGTTTCAACAGAACCTTGCCGGCCAGCACGGTGTTAGGAACCTGACCCAGGTAGCAAGCGCCGATGGCGTTCTGACACAGGCCAACGTGCTGGAGGAGTGGCAGAAGATACTCGGCGTCAACTACTGG
The DNA here is from genome assembly GCA_965116405.1 of Dehalococcoidia bacterium. Taxonomy (GTDB): domain Bacteria; phylum Chloroflexota; class Dehalococcoidia; order Lucifugimonadales; family UBA1123; genus VXRN01. The sequence continues at coordinate 1,546,810 of OZ220685.1, read as the reverse complement.
TCGATATTCAACATCGCGAGCGAACTGCTGCGCTCGATCAACCCTCCCAATATGGCTGTGGAGGCGCTGCGGGTGATGAGTCGCACGGCCGAAAGGCTGGTTGGTCTGGGCGTCTCGCAGTCTCACGATCTGGCGGGGACGGTGTTCCAGAGGCTGATCGCAGACCGCAAGTTCCTGGCCACCTTCTACACGAGGCCGGAGTCGGCGACGCTGCTCGCGCACCTCGCGATACCTGACGACGGCGATTGGAACGATCCTGAGCGTGTGAAGGACTTCCGCATCGCGGACTACGCCTGTGGAACGGGTACGCTGATACACGCGGCGTACCGTCGGCTGAACCAGCTCCACTGGCTCTCAGGCGGGAAGCCTGAGGAGCTGCACGCTCACATGATGGAGAACGCGCTGACCGGGTGTGACGTACTGCCATCGTCGGTGCATCTGACGGCGTCGATGCTGTCATCATCGTATCCCCGCGAGAGATACGATGACTCTCGCACTATCGTTATGCAGTATGGAAAGACGGAGCAGGGCAGCGTGTCCATCGGCTCGCTCGACCTGCTGGGCGAGACCGGGGCAATCAGGCCACTGATTCCTTTGCATACGGCCACTGCCGTCACGGGGATGGGGGAGTCGCAATCGCAACTCGACGTAGATATGCCTCCGTTCAGCCAGGACCTGGTCATCATGAACCCGCCATTTACAAGACCAGGCTCTGATTGGGAGGGCGAAGGCAGAGAGTCGGACTCAATCAAGCAATTCCAAGGCCTAAGCAATGACCTGGAAACTCAGACCAGGATGTCGGCTGTCGAAAAAGAGTACACAAAGGGGACTTGCTATCACGGGTATGCAGGTATTGGGTCAGCATTCGTAGCTCTAGCCAACCGGATGGTGAAGAAGGGCGGCACATTGGCACTGGTACTGCCGATGACCTCGTTGCAGGGCATGAGTTGGGAGAAGGTGCGCAAGCTCATATCCAACTCGTATAGGGACGTCACGGTGCTCACAATTGCTGCCGCCCGGCAGGACGATCAATCGTTCTCGGCAGACACCGGCATGGCGGAGACCATGATCGTGTTCAGAGAGTCCTCCAGATCTCCAGACGGGCGTGGTCTGTTCGTTTCACTGCAGCGCCGTCCTGATAGCGAGATGGAGGCGACCGAGATCGCAAGAGCGATAAGAGCGACATACGAAAGCGCGTGTGTGAGAACCATAGAAGGTGGCCCATTTGGAGGCACTCCGCTATACATTGGAGATGAACGACTCGGTGAAACAATTGAGGCGCCGCTGAGGGCGGATGCGCCTTGGTCAACTGTCGGCATTTCGGACTTCACGGTGGTGCAGACGGTCTTCCAGTTAGTCCAAGGAAGATTCTGGCTGCCCCAGATGCGTGAACAAGATACCCAAGGTGTCGCGATGACGACTGTTCAGCATGTGTGCCAACTTGGCATTTACGATATGAACATTGTCGGTAGCGGCAGGCAGACAGCCTTCATTCGCGTAAAGCCCCCAACAGCCGCTCCGACGTATCCGATGCTGTGGGGCCATAACGCTCGACTTGAGACTCGCATGGTGGTCGCGCCAGACAGCGAGGGTCAGGTCAAACCGGGCAGGGAACAGCGCGCTGGGGAGATATGGGACACGCGGAGCCATGCGCACCACAACAGGGACTTCAGGTTCAACTCACAGCCGCTGGCAGTCGCCTTCACTGAGAATCAGACCATTGGAGGCAGGGCGTGGCCTAACGTGAAGTTCGAGGAACGATCTCACGAGATCGCCTACACGCTATGGGGCAACACGACGCTGGGTCTGCTGTGCTACTGGTGGCACTCCAGCCGTCAGCAGGCGGGACGAGGCAGCATGCCGATCACGGCGATGCGTTCGCTACCGACGCTGGACGTCACCAAGCTGTCCCCGGCCCAGCTCGCCAAGGCTGAGGAGATCTTCGAGGACATGCGGGACTCTCAGTTCCTGCCGGCGAATGAGGCGTACCGGGACAACACCCGGAAGGAGCTGGACCATCGGGTGCTGATCGACATGCTGGGTCTGCCTGAGAGCATCCTGGAGCCGCTGAACCTGCTCAGGCTGAAGTGGTGCTCGGAGCCGAGCGTCCACGGGGGCAAGAAGACTGCGCCGGAGGGGTGAGGGGGTTGCGCAAGACGTTTCGACGGGGGATCGACTAGACCAGTCCCTGCACTAGTCACTGGTCTGGTATTGGAATATTCCCTCGTAGATATCCGGGTCGGTGACCTGTTCGAGAATAATCTGGCAAATAAGGATATCTGGACGAAGGATTAGAGGAGCTGGGCCAAGGTTGTAAAACTCCAGTTGCAGATTTCCCTGCCAACCCACTTGGAGTGTCGGAGCGGTAACGTGAACTAGTAACCCAAGTCGAGCCAGCCTACTCTTGCCTTCGACTCTTCCCGCAAGTGATTCGGGCAACTTTATCCTTTCCTTAGTCCACCCGAGTACAAGTTCATTTTGGGGAATTACAAATCTGCCATTGCCCTCAACGATACTCGTATCACCATATTCCTCGACAAATGCTGGCCAGTCAACTGATCCGGCATCGAGGCCTAACTCGACTCCTATACGTCTTTGAGACTCAATTCTTCTGCGGAACGTAATGAACTTGTTGCCAAGACGGAGATCAATGGATGAGGCAGTTATCTGATTCGGGCCTAACCGAGGCTCAAACGTCAGACGCCCTTCTTCTACCTCTTTGATTATCGAAGGCTTAGACAGCCTCATACGAAAGCCTGCGCGCCATACTTGTGAAATTCGGCCAGGCTGAGAATGCTGAGTACGGGACCTTTATTACGCTTTCGAGATTCTCTGACTCACCAGGCAGAGACACAAGGTAATGGTCTCCACAGTCGCCGGATATATCCATCTCAATGGTGTCGTTTGAAGGGTCTACTTTACTCAACGGCGCGTATATCCGAATAGGACGATCAAAATTAATTGTCACGACAGCCTCTCCCGGAGCTGGCGACTCTTCCCACTTACAAGGGTATCTGATTCTTATGACACGGTCATAGAATTCACAACCCTCATAAAACAGATTCTTGACAGGCATCACCATCGCCTCCAAATAGCTATGTGAGAAGGCATACTAGCTAACCCTTCCCTCCTCAGCAAGCTATAATACTGGAAGTACATGTGTTCTACAAGGTTAGGACATCTGGAGTTTGATGGAGTGCGCTTTGATGAGACTCGGCTAAGAAGGGACCTACGGCCCCAAGATCAGTGCAGCGGTCAAACGGCGAGCGCGGCCTTCTCGTACCAGTTGTAGTTCCCGGACGCGTCTGAACCCTGCTGGGCTGGAAGCACAAGCCCTGTGGGAGACACCTGGGTGGAGTAGGCTGCGCTGCTTGCGACTGCGTTGGCGGAGACGGCGTAGGCGCTGGTGAACAGCAGCATGGCGACGATTATCGCCAGGGCGATGGGAAAGACTATCGGTATGTCGCGCATTGGGCCCTCCTCAGGTGCGGGTGAGGCTGAGGTACTCTTCCAGGTGCTTTCTGAGGAGTACGCGGCCTCTGTGGAGGCGTGACTTGAAGGATGAGACGGTGATGTCGAGGGCGGCGGCGGCCTCGGCGTTGGTCAGTCCCTGGACGTCTCTCAGCACGACGGCGGCCCTGAAGTCTTCGGGGAGCATCGCTATGCCCTCGCGCAGCCTGTCGCCTAGCTCAGAGTTGGAGGCGAACCGGTCGGGCGTGTCGGACCAGTCGGGTATGTCCACGTCCTCGAGGCCGGTGCGCGTGAGGGTCCGCTCCCTCTTCTCCTTGCGCAGCCGCATCAGCGCGGCGTTCACCGTGATGCGGTACAGCCAGGTCGTGATCTTCGAGTCGCCCCTGAACCTGTCATACGCCCTGTATGCCGACAGCAGGGCCTCCTGGGCGACCTCTTCGGCGTCCTCTGGCCTGCCCATCATCTTGAGAGCGACGTTGTAGACCAGGTCTGAGTGCTGTTCGACGACCTGCTCGAAATCGGCGACCATTGCCGAGTGCTGGGCCTGCTGTGCGGACTGTTCTGTCACGGTATTTCCGCGTGAACCTCGGATGATTCGGGAACGTGCTGCACCCTTTTGGGGACGTATTGCATCCAATTGTATCTGATAGGTGGGTTAGTGGTAAGTGGAATGTGCCTGTGTGGAAGTGCTGGCCGGGTGCATGTAGGGGCAATCCCTCGTGGTTGCCCTGATTGGGCATTACGCACAGGGCGCCCACAAGGGACGCCCCTACAGAGACCATTGACAAGAGACTGTCATGTTGACGGTCAGGCGGGGTTGGAATAGAGTTTATTCGCTTTCTTGGGGCGGTGACTGGGTTTACGGAAGAATGATTTCACGACTGGTCAGACTATTCAGGGGACGCGAGCTCGACTGCGGCGAGGTGAGAGCGGCGTCCTCGGACTACATCGACGGCGACCTCAGCTCGGGCGAGTCGTCCAGGATCAGGTCGCACCTTGAACGGTGCGCCGCATGCACGGCGTTCATCGAGACCATGAGGGCCACGATCGACTTGCTGCGCTCGACCGCCGCGTCCGGCGCCCCTGCTGGATTCAGGGAGCGCGTTCAGGAGCGCATTCGGGGCGGGTAGTGCCTCCCCTGTTCGGAGACACTTCCGTGTCCCCCTCTCCCTCAGGGAGAGGGTTGGGGTGAGGGTGAAAAGGTCATCATTACAAGCTGGCAGGTGTATCCCATGCGCCCCTGGGTTCCGGCCTTCGCCGGAACGACGGCGTTTCGCAAAGGTCTCCCTTGCGGGTGCGAAACCTGCCCGTGCAGGATGAATGTGTGGCGAGCGATGCTGTCCCAATGTCCGACTGATTGAGGTTCAAATGTCATGAAGATCGCCGTTTGCATTAAGCAGGTGCCCGCCGTGTCGATGCTCAAGTTCGACAACGAGACCCGTAGCGTGGTGCGCGAGGGGGTGCCCAACGAGGTCAACCCGTACGACGTGCTGGCGCTGTCGCTCGCCGCGCGACTCAAGGGGGAGCACCAGGTCGAGGTCGTCGCGCTCACTATGGGGCCGCCGCAGGCGTCGGACGCGCTCGTGCAGGCCCTCGCGATGGGTGCCGACCGCGCTGTACACCTTAACGACCGCGCCTTCGCCGGCTCTGACACGCTGGCGACCTCCCGCGCCCTGGCGCTGGCCCTCGAGCGCGAGCAGCCGGACCTCGTCATCTGCGGACGCAACAGCACGGACGCCGAGACCGGGCAGGTCGGGCCGGAGATCGCCGAGCTTCTTGGGGTGCCGCAGATCACTGCCGTGTCGAAGCTCGACATGGACCCTGATGCAGGCTCGATCTCGGCCACACGACTGACGGACGAGGGCCACCAGGAGCTTGAATGCCCGCTGCCCGCGCTGGTGACCATCACCGACGGCGCGGCCGAGGAGGTCTACCCGAGACGGGAGGCGATGCAGGAGGCCGCCTCAAGGCCGATAGAGCAGCTTACCGCCTCAGACCTGACCGACGACACCTCGAAGTTCGGCCTGGACGGCTCTCCAACTTGGGTGGACGAGATCTTCTCACTGGAGTCGACCAGGCTCGGCACGGTGGTGCGTGATCTCCCGCCCCAGGAAGCAGTCGCCCAGATGATGGAGTTCCTGGAAGAGCGCGGCGTGTTCGGTCCTTCGACAAGCTCAGGATCGACCACCTTAGAGCCTGCCCCGGACTTGGTCCGGGGACGAACTGCAGCGGCCAGGGGGCCGAGGCTGGAGCGCGGCTCGCAGGGGGCAATCTGGGTGACCGCAGAGGTCATCGGCGGTGTGGTACGTCCTGTCACGCTGGAGCTTCTCGGTCGGGCGCGGGAGCTTGCTGCGCAGATAGGCACCAACGTCGAGGCGGTGCTGATAGGGGACGATGACGAGGGGCGCATCCGGCAACTGACCGCGTACGGGGCTGACACGGTCCACGTCGCAGCCGGGCCGGGCCTATCCGAGTACGACACCGAGGCCCACACTGCCGCGCTGACGGCCGCGATCAACGCCCACTCGCCGTACGCGGTACTGGTGCCGTCCACGGCGAACGGACGCGACCTCGCGGCGCGTGTCGCCGGCAGGCTGGAGCTTGGACTTACCGGGGACTGCGTTGGCCTCGACATAGACGACGAGGGTCGGCTCTCGCAGCTCAAGCCCGCGTTCGGGGGAAGCATCGTCGCGCCAATCCTGTCGCGCACGCTTCCCAACATGGCGACTGTACGGTCCGGCATCCTGACGGCGTGCGAGCCGGACGAGTCGGTCGAGCCGGTGGTCAACCGGATCGACGTCGGGACGGTCGCGGCGTCCGCGGTCAGGGTGCTCAGGAGCGTGTCGGACGAGTCGGCGGAGGGCGCAGAGCTGGAGCGAGCGGCGAGGGTGGTTTCTGTCGGCATGGGCATTGGAGGGCCCGAGAACCTTGGGCCGATACGCGAGCTAGCGTCGGCGCTTGGCGCGTCCATCGGCACGACCCGGGACGTCTGCGACCTCGGATGGCTGCCCCGCCAGTACCAGATAGGGCTGTCGGGCAAGGCGGTCGCGCCGGAGCTGTACATCGCGGTCGCGCTGCGCGGGCCGTTCAACCACACGGTCGGGATACAGCAGTCGGGGACGATCGTCGCCATCAACAACAGCGCGAGATCGCAGATATTCCGAGCGTCCGACTTCGGGATACTCGGCGACTGGAACGAGATTGTCCCGGAGCTGACGAGCGCAGTCAGACAGCGCCTGGGCGTGTGATAAGATCAGCCTACAGGACTAACTCAGCCGTACGGGAGGTTTACCTATGGCAGAAGTATCAATCACGCCCCGAGTGAACGGACCGCTGCTGGTCCAGGGGGAATTCAAGATCGTCGACGCCCAGGGCAACGAGTACTCCGTCGATGGAGACGTGGCAGCACTCTGCCGATGCGGTCAGAGCGAGAACAAGCCCTTCTGCGACGGCACTCACCGCCCAGCCGGCTTCGAGGCCGACAGCGAGGCGAAGTAGCAGTCCGTTTCTCCACTCTCTGAAGGGAGCGGCAAGCAGGAAAATCATCACCCCCGTAAGTCCCTGTCAGCCCAATGCACGGCTGTGACACGGACCAGCGGGGGTGAACTATTCTCCAAGGGTTACACGGTCAGGGATACCCATAAAATGAACCGATACGGAATTGTGTAGAAGATGAGACGTAATTCGTCGCCAGAAGACGCCGAACTGTGCTATGATCGAACTCAGGAGGGGAGCATGACCACCAGATCAGTCGACACAGCTTCCACCGGCGATCTCACAGAGGTCTTCTATCCCGAAGCGGACGGTATGCCCTTGCCCGACGGACATTTCCAGCTTCCCCTGTTCCAGGAGATCCTGTCCATATTCCAGATGTACTACGTCGACAACCCAGGAATTGTGGTGAGCGGCAACACATTCATCTACTACGAGGAGGGCAACCCCCGACTCCTCGTATCTCCCGACTGCTACATAGCTCTAGACGTCAGTATGGAGTCGATAGAGAGATTCAACACCTACCGTATTTGGGAGGTGGGCAAGCCGCCGGACTTCGTACTGGAGATTGGCTCTCCGAGCACGGCGACCACGGATCTGGTCGGCAAACGGGAGTTGTACGCAAGGATCGGGGTAAGAGAGTACTGGCGCTTCGACTCGACCGGTGGTGACTTCTACCGGGAGCCTCTGGTGGGTGAGCGGTTGGTGGACGGCGAGTATCAACGGCTGGAAATGGAGCGTGATCCGGACGGTCGGGTGCGTGGACACAGCGACGTACTGGGGTTGGACATCTGCTGGGAGGATGGACACCTGCGAGTGTACGACCCCGCGGCCGACAGGTGGCTGCGGAACTACTGGGATGTCTTCGCTCAAGCCAATGCCGAGCAGGCCGCCAGGGAGTTCGCTGAAACCAGTGCTCGCGAAGAGAGAGCGGCTAGAGAATACGCCGAAGCCAATGCTTACGAGGCGAGAAAGGCCAGGGAGTCGGCCGAGGCGCAGGTCGATTCTGAACGAGCTGCCAGGGAGTCCGCAGAAGCGCAGGTCGATTCTGAACGGGCCGCCAGGGAGTCTGCCGAAGCGCGGCTGGCCGAAATGGAGGCTGAGCTTCGCCGACTGCGCGGCGAGTAGCAGGCCGCGTTAAGCCTCTTCGGCGGGGGTGTACTGGCCGAGGAAGACGCGCGTGAGAATGTCAGTGTCCCTGACCGAGTCCGGGGTGCCGCCGTGTACGACCCTGCCCCTGTCCAGCACGTAGGCGCGGTCCACTATGTCCAGGACGCCCTTGATGTTGTGCTCCACTACGAGAATGGTCGTGTTTAGCCTGTCGCTGATCTCCGAGACCTTCTGAAACACCTCGCTGACGATTATGGGCGCGAGTCCCAGCGTCGGCTCGTCCAACAGCAGCACCTCAGGACCGGCCATGAGTCCGCGACCGAGAGCCAGCATCTGCTGCTGTCCCCCCGACATCTGGCTGGCGAGGTCGCGGCGCTTCTCGTGCAGGATCGGGAACAGGTCCATGACCGACTCCATGCGCCGGTCCTTCTCATCGGCGTCGTTGAGATAGAGGCAGCCCATTTCGAGGTTCTCCTCGATGGTGAGGTGGGTGAACACCCGTCTGCCCTGCGGGACGAACGCGATGCCCTCCTTGACTATCTCGTGGGTGGCCGCGACCAGCGGTTGTTGCCGCCAGTACACGTCACCGCCGACCACGGGGGCCAAGCCCATGATGGCCTTGAGCACGGTGGACTTCCCCGCGCCGTTCGGGCCCATCACTGCAACGACTTCGCCTTTGCTCACGCCCAGCGATATCCGGTCGAGTGCGACCACCGCGCCATAGTGGACCGATATGTCAACGAGGTCGAGTAGCTTTACGTCTGTCTGTGTGTCCACCATCTGTCTACGTCCCCAGGTATGCCTGTATCACCTCGTCGCTGGCGAGGACTTCTGTGACGTCTCCCTCGGTGAGCAGCCTGCCGCTGTCCAGCACGATCAGGTGGTCGGTCAGCTCCCTTACGATGTCCATGTTGTGGGAGATGAAGATGATGGAGCGGCCCTCGTCGCGCATGAGCCTCATTATGTCCTTGACCTGCTCCAGCATCTGGGGAAACAGGCCCGCGAACGGCTCGTCGAACAGGTACGTGTGGACCTCCAGGGCCATCGCGCGGCCTATCTCGAGCAGCTTGCGCTGGCCGTATGAGAGGTCCATGGCGAGCGAGTCGCGCTTCTCCCACATGCCGACGTTCTCAAGAATGCTCTGCGCCTTATCGCGGTGGCTCTGCTTGCCTCGTTCCATCAGCGCGCGGAACGTGCGCCTCTCGGTCAGCACCACCATGATGTTGTCCCAGACGCTGATCTGGTCGAACAGCCTGACCTCCTGAAACGTGCGTGTGATGCCGTGGTCAGGGGTCTCGTGCGCCTTCACGACCCTGAGCCCGACGCCGTCGATTATGACTATCCCGCCGTCCAGCGGCAGCGTGCCGCTGAGCAGGTTGACGAGTGTCGACTTGCCCGAGCCGTTCGGGCCGACGATGCTGGTCATGCCCGTCCGGGGGATGGAGATGGAGAGCTGGTCAACCGCCCTGACGGCGCCGAAGTGCTTGGAGATCTCAGAGGTCTCCAAGACGAAGTCTTGATGGCCCGCAGATCGCCCTTCGACAGGTTCAGTGCGAACGATCGTGGCCGTCTCCAACCTCTCTTTACTAACTCCTCTTTCCTCACTCCTCGTCATAGCCTGTACCTCCCAACCAGGCCCTGCGGCCTGAACAGCATCAGCAGCACCAGGAGTATACCAAGCACCACCTGTCTGGCCTGGCCGATGTACTCGACCGGCATGAACGGCAGGAAGCGCATCCCCTCTTCGAGCAGGACGAACGTCATCGCGCCGAGAAGGGAGCCCCAGATCGTCGCCAGCCCGCCGAGTATCACGATGGATATGAGCAGGATCGATTCGAGCAGGATGAACGAGAACGGGTCTATGAAACTGGTCCAGCTGCTGAACAGGCCGCCCGCGAGTCCCGCCATCATGGCCGATATGACCCATATGGCGAGCTTGTACTGCGTCACCTGGTAGCCGAACACCTCAATCGCCTGCTCGTCCTCGCGGATCGCGGTGAGCACCCTTCCAAACGACGATGTCACTATGAACCAGGAGATGGCCATGACGATAGCGAGGCACACCAGCACGAAGACGAGGAAGTCCAGCTCGCCGTCGAGCACCCAGCCTCCTAAATCGGGCCGGGCGATCTCGTGGATTCCGAACGCGCCCCTCGTGAGTCCCCGCCAGTTCAGGAACACGTTGAACGAGATGATCGCGAATCCGAACGAGACGAGCACGTAGATGTCGTCCCTGAACCGGTTGAACACCACTCCCACGACTATCGCTACCAGCCCTGCCAGAAGCACGCTGACGGGCAGCGCGGCGAAGAAGGGCCAGGCAAACGTGGGTATCGCCTCTGTGCGGAGCTGCTCGTACTCGGGGTTGGAGCTCAGGATCGCCATCGCGTAGGCGCCGATTCCGAAGAAGCCGATGTGACCGACCGACAGCAGGCCGGTGAACCCGACGACGAGGTTGAGGCTCACGGCAAGTATCGCCCAGATGGCGAAGACCGTGCCCACGGTGATGGCGAACCCGACGCCCTGCCACAGCATGAATCCGATAGCCCACGCGATGACGAACAGGTTCGCCCATAGCTGGACGTTGCCCCTGGACGTCTGCCAGAAGGTGCGTGGGTCGCGGAACAGGGTCACGAAGTCCCTGAACAGCTGTCTATTCATCAACAATTTTTTCTCTCTTTGCCCCTACCCGTCGTTCCGGCGGAGGCCGGAATCCAGAGGGGCAGGAGTGGTGCACAGTGGATTGTGACCAAACCTTTTCACCCTCACCCCAACCCTCTCCCTGAGGGAGAGGGGGTTTTTCATACTGGACTCTCGACTTGACTCACCCCTGAGAAGCCCAGTTCACTTCCTGGGCAGAAGGCCGTTGGGCCAGAACGACAGGAACAGTATCAGAAGGACGAACGAGATCGCGTCCTTCCACTCTCCCGCGAGGTCCCAGATGCCGAACTGCTCGATCAGCCCGAGCACGAACCCGCCGACTATCGCGCCGTACATGTTTCCGATGCCGCCGACCACCGAGGCGATCCACCCCTTGAGCAGCAGCAGCAGGCCCATCCTGGGCTGGATGGCGGTGTCGTGACCGCTCAGCACGCCCGCGGCGGCGGCGTACATCGCGCCTATGAAGAACACGACGGCGATAACAACGGTCGTATTGATGCCCACGACCTTCGACACCTCTTCGTCGTCCCCTATCGCCCTGACCGCCTTCCCGAAGGACGTCATCTTCAGCAGGAACAGGAGGAAGACGAACCCGACGAGCGCGACGGCGATGGTGAATACGTTGAACCCCTTGATGTTGGCGCCAGCGATCTTCCACGGCGTGCTGCCGAATGCGTCGGGCAGCGGTCGCGGCGCGCTCTGGAAGATGATCGTTGTGAACGCGGTGATCGCTAGCAGGATGCCGAGCGTTGCCACCAGCATCACCAGCGGCGACCTGGCCCGCTCCCGCATGTACACGTATAGGCCCCTGTACAGCGCGAGTCCGACTATTCCCGCAAGCAGGCAGGAGACTCCCCAGGTCAGGTACAGTCCCCAGTCAGGCGAGCCGGACACGGCAATAGCGCAGTACGCTCCGAGCGCGACTCCTGCGACCGCTCCGACTACCAGGACGGGTATGGCGGTGGTCCTGGGGAGCACGCTCCTGTATATGGCATACAGCGCCCACACCACAGCCACGGCCACCAGCACTCCGACGGCCGGACTGAGCACGGTGTGGATGTCCTTTGGGAAGCTCAGCACGAAGCCCATATAAGCTCCGGCAGCCGCGCCGATGAGCAGGGCGGCGACCCTTGCCACATTTGGGTTGAACCGGCTACGCAGCCTGGACCCAAAGCTCGTATGGAACGCCCACGCGACGACTCCGGCGGTCACCACGGCAAACAGGATGTTCAGGATAGGCTCGTTGACCTCATAGCGTCCGCCCAGCGTGTCGTGTGATCGGAGGTAGAAGACTCCGTATGCTCCAAGCGCAGCCGCCGCGCCGTAGTACAGGTCGAAGAACCAGACGGTGCTGTACACCAGCGTGAATCCCATCGCGAGCAGCGCGTACACGGCACCCACCGCAAGGCCGTTGAAGGCGAACTGCAGGGCCTGGTCGGGAGACTGCGTGATCTTCCAGCCGACGTACAAGACGGCCAGAGCGGTCAGGACGATTGCCAGGGTCGTGTTATGGCGACCGCGGAAGCTGAGCAAGTGACTCCTCTGAAGACGCGCTTCCCTGAATGTTACTCTCCCCTGATGAATCAGGAGCGGTAGACATCCGTGCTTTTCACTCTCACCCTGAGGGAGAGGGGGCTAATCGAGAGTCTCTCAAAAGAAGAGGGACTTTTGTAACCCCTTCAAGCACAGCATGGGGCCTGCCCACGAGTCATCGCGGACAGGCCCCATGACACTAACACCGAACTAGTTGCCCATCATCGAGGGAGCCGGTCCAAGGACCCTGTAGCCCTGGTTGGCGTCGGTGCGCTCAGCCAGCGGCAGCACCTCGACTACCACATTGGCCAGTCCCACAACCTCGCCCCTCTCGTCAAAGCTGTAGTTCTCTCCGATCGTGCCGCTCCAGGTGATGCCATACATGCAGTCCTTGAACCCGTCAGAGTCCTGGTCGTCTCCGGTCTGCTTCAGGCACTCGGCGGTGATGTACACGTCGTCATACGCGGAACCGAGGTACCACGCAAGAGTTATGTAACCATATCGTGCGCGGAACCTGGTGAGCACGTCCCGTGCAGTACTGTTGTTGGGATCGAGGTCGGTAATGACTGCCTTCAGTCCGGTAGCGGCATCTCCAGCGATCTCCAGCGCGGTGGTGCCGACAGGAACGATCTCGGAGTAGAGGCCGCCCTCGTAACCCAACTCCTGTAGCTGCTTGAGAATGGTGCCGCCGCTGACTTCCGACTGGGACGCGATGTGAATGGCATCCGGTTCGGTATTGATCAGCTTTGTGAGTTGGGTTCTGAAATCGATCGTGTCTTCTGATACATAACCTTCTTTAGCGACTATCTCGCCGCCCAACTTCTCGAACTGTGCCACGGTCGTCCTGCGGACGCCCTCAGCGTAGTCTGTGTTCGCAGTAATAGTGGCAAGCTTTCTGACGCCGTCATCCCACATGAGGTTGCCGGTGTCAATGCCCACCTGAGCGTCGTTTAACGACGTGCGGAAGATGTAGTCGCCGGCGTCGGCGATATCAGGGTTGGTGGCCAGACCGGAGAACATGATGACTCCGTCGGCCTCGGCCAGCGGGGCCGCCCCGAGCATCGCGCCGCTGCACGACGTTCCGAGGATGATCTTCACGCCGTCGACGTCGGTCAGCTTCCTGTACGCCGTAATCGAGTCCTGAGCGTTGCACTTCTCGTCCTCGACGATCAGCTCCAGCATGCGACCGTTGATGCCGCCAGCGGCGTTGATCTCGTCTACGGCCATCTGCTTCGCCTGCACGGCGACTCTTCCGTAGGTCTCGCCTGCGCCGGTGACCGACTCCATCACGCCGATCCTGAACGGCTTGTCGTCCATCATCATGCCGTCGTCCATGGCAGCCATAGCCATTGACGTGCTTGGCGCTGGCCCGAGGGGCTTGTAGCCGAGGTTGTCGTCATTGCGCTCGGCCACAGGCAGGATCTCCACCACCGCGTAGGACAGGCCTACCACGTCGCCATTGGCGTCGAAGCTGTAGTCCACTCCGATGGTGCCGCTGTGGGTGATGTCGTTCATGCAGTTTCTGAAGCCGTTGGCGTCCTGGTCGTTTCCGGTGCGCCCCAGGCACTCGGCGGCGACGTACACCGTGTCGTATGCCGAACCAAGGAACCAGGCGAGCGTAAGGTAGCCGTACTTCTCGCGGAAGTTGTTCAGCATGTCCTGCGCGGTCCTGTTGTTCGGGTCCAGGTCCGCGGGAATGATGGACTTCACGCCGGTGGCGGCGTCTCCGGCTATTTCGAGCGCGGTGGCGCCCGTGGGTACGCTCTCAGTGTAGATAGGCCCGTCGTAGCCCAGCTCGCGGGCCTGCTTGATGATCGTTCCACCCGGCAGCTCACCCTGGGCGGCGAGCAGCAGCCCGTCCGGCTCGAGGCCTATGAGCTTGGTTAACTGGGTCCTGAAGTCGGTCGAGTCGGATGAGTATCGCTCCTCGCCGACGACATGGCCGCCGAGCTTCTCGAACTGCGCAACGCTGGTCCTGCGAACTCCCTCGGCGTAGTCTGTCGTCTCGGTGATGGTCGCCAGGTTTCTGATGCCGTCAACCCACATCGCGTTGCCGGCATCTGCTCCGAGCTGCGCGTCGCTAATTGCGGTGCGGAATATGTAGTCGCCCGCAACGGAGATGTCCGGGTTGGTGGCGGATGGCGAGAGCAGGATTACCCTGTCCTCTTCGGCAAGTGGGGCCGCTCCGAGCATCGCGCCACTGCAGGTCGTGCCCAGAATGATCCTCACGCCGTCGACGTCGGTGAGCTTCCTGTAGGCGGTGATCGCGTCCTGAGCGTTGCACTTCGAGTCTTCGATGATCAGCTCGAGCATCCGGCCGTTGATGCCGCCCATGGCGTTGATCTCTTCCACGGCCAGCTGCTTTGCGTTGACGATCGGGTTGCCGTAGGACTCGCCCACGCCTGTGAGGGAGTCCATCACGCCGATCCTGAACGGCTCGGGAATCATCGCCTGTTCGACGGCCATCTCGACAGCCATCTGGATGTCTTCCTGGGAGACTCCGGGGCGGTCTTCAAGCGCCCTGGCGATCGCGTCGGCGACCTCGGCTTCGGTCAGACCGGGCGTCTGCTGGGTGAGCGCGCTGGCAATGGCGCTCGCCATCTGGTCTTCGGTAACGCCGGGCCGGTCGGCTATGGCCCTGGCTATGGCGTCAGCTACCTGCGCTTCAGTGATCCCAGGTCTGTCCGCCAGCGCCTTGGCTATCGAGTCGGCAACCTGTGCCTCGGTCACGCCGGGCTGTGCCGCGAGCGCGGCCTGCACCGCGGCTGCGACCTCATCTGCCGTTGCTCCCGTCGGCTGCGACTGCATCGCCTGCTGTATCAGGGCTGAGAAGTCTGGCGTTGGCGCGGGCGGGGGTGCCTCTTCTTCACTGGCACATGCCGCCGCAAACAGAGCCACGAGCACCACTGGTACCAGTAATGTCATAAAACGTAATTTGCTCACTTTGCCCTCCTCACCGGCTGCATAACGTACAAGTTGCGCGACACTTTCGTGTCAGTCTGACTATATTTCCATACTGGATGACATTATACACACACGTTACTGATCTTTACGAAAATACGCGTGAAAACGATTGTGGCAATGGGCTCAATGTGCGTGCGAGTCCATGAAATTACCAGTGCGGATGGGAAAACTCGCAACTTGGGCTGCTACGCCCGACCACCAGCCTCCCACCACAGCCTGCGGCCGACGGAGAGCGACAGCGCCACGAACAGAGCGTCCACGATCGGGAAGTAGATTATGTGGGAAGTCACCGCGTCGCCGGTCTCACTGTCCGGGTTCAGCGTCCAGAACCACTCCCAGAAGAACAGCATGGTCAGGACGATCGCGCCGTAGTAGACAAAGTTGAGCCGCAGGTACTCGGTGACGATGAGCTCATCGCCTTCCCGCACGTGCTTCCGCAGCAAGGCCACGACCAGGACTATCACCACGCCTGCGGCCATGAACCAGTTCAGTATCTTCCATATCGGGTAGTCCGGAGACCCGTCGTGGATCAGCGGTGTGACAATGAGCAGGGCCGCCGCCGCAATCCCCGTTACTACAAGAAAGACCGCCAATACTCTATTAACCAAATCCATGTTGCCCCAACCTCCCTTGATCCTATCTGCTGAGACGATTCAGCGACTTTCGAATCATATCCCAGATTTTCCGAGCACGTAGAAAACCCCATGTGAGTGATTCGAATACAATGCGGCGGATGGAGTAGGAGATGGCCACTGTCGCGATACCCAATGGCGACCAGATGGCCCTCTGCGAGTTGGGTTCCTCACGCGTCCGCGCCGTCAAAGCTATTTACACAATTAATGCTAGGCTGTAATATTTGCGGGTTGTGTAAATGATTACAATTACTCCGTCTATAGATGGATTAAATTCGCTGTCACCAAAGGGCCTAGCACCATGAATCAGATACTCGACAGGCTGAGCTGGCTGGTAACGGTCCGTCCGTGGATCACGATTGGCGTTATCCTCGTCCTTACCGTTGTGCTGGCCATGGGCGCTACGATGCGCGTCCCGCCGACGGAGGGGGCGGACGTGGCGTTCCTTCCACCCGGACACCCCATCGTCACCGCAACGCAGGACATCGATGAGCACTTCGGCGAGTCCAGCGAAGTCAGCATCGTAACTCTCCTGTTCCGTGGGGATGCGCTCACCCCCGACGGCCTCTCCCAGATGGACTCCCTGATCAACGAGGTCGTCAGCGACCCGGGCGTGGGCCAGCTTCTGGTGCCCGTCGATCCGATCTTCGCGCCCACATACCTGGTCAACGCCGTGCTCCAGACGGGCAGCTTCGAGTCGGTCTCTCAGGCCGAGATCGACGCCGTCCGCAGCATCCCGGAGATCGGGGCAGGCCTGGACGCCATGACCGGCGCCGACACCGACGGTACGCCTGTCGCAGTCGCCAACATCCGGCTGAACGATACGGGCGACGAGAGGATCGCGGACGCCGAACGGAAGATCAACGAGATGGCTGCCGCCGATCAGGGCCCTCTGCGCGTGAGCAGCCTGTCTCCCGTGATCGTCGAGGACGAGTACCGTGAGGCCACCGAGACCGGTATGGCGCCGCTCATAGGGCTGGCCCTTGTGCTGATCGCGGTGCTGCTCTTCGTCTTCACGCGCACCCTCTCGGACATGCTGCTGACGCTGCTGGGCCTCATACTGTCGATCACATGGGTCGTTGGCGCAGAGGGCTGGCTCGGGCCGAATGGACTGTCCCTGATAGGTCCTCCGAGCTCGCTCACCGCTATGGTGCCCGTCATCATCATCAGCCTGACGGTGGACTATGCGATCCAGGCAATCTCGCACTACCGCGAACAACGACTCGCAGGCCTGCCCGTAATGCAGGCGGTGCGGTCAGGACTGCGAAACGTCACGATACCGCTGATGCTGGCTGCCGTCACGACGATCGTCAGCCTGCTGGCGACCCTGTTCTCGCCAATCGGCGTGATTGGCGACTTCGGCATCGTCGCCGGACTGGGCGTGGGCCTGAGCCTGATAGTGATGCTGACTCTGATCCCGGCCGGACGCACGATAATCGACCGGCGGCGCGAGTCGCGCGGCACGCTCAAGCCCGCCCGCCCGATGTCGGGCGCGCTTCCCGGCATCAGCCGGATGGCGGAGTACCTGGGTGCGTGGGTAACACGCTGGCCGGCGCCCTTCCTCGTCACCATAATCGCGATAACAGTGGTGCTCGGCTTCGCCGCCAGGGACCTGAAGTCCGAGTTCAGCATCAAGGACATCCTGCCCCGGGGCGGGAGCGTGATCGAGGACATGAACACGCTCGAGGCTGCCGTCGGCGGCTCGACGGAGGTTGCCACCGTTCTCGTGAAGGCCGAAATCACGGAGAGCCGGACACTCCTGAATCTCCGCGATCTCACGGACGGCTTCGACGATGAGAGCCGCCGTCCACAGGCGGCGGGAGGGCCGATCTCGGGGTCGTATGAAAGGCTCATTCACGACTGGACCCACGACTCCGGCGAGCCCGGCGACAAGTACGACCCTGAGCTGGCAGCGCTCTTCGATGAAGCCGCGGACGGGGTGGAACTCGACCCGCCGCTGATGCAGAACTTCGTCGACAGGCTCATCGAGAGAGAGCCCGAGCTGGAATGGCTGCTGGTCAACGACCCGGCAGGCATCGACACCATGCTGCTCCACTTCCCGACATACGTGCACGAGCCCGAGCAGACCCGCAACCTCCAGGGTGAGATCGAGGCTCTCTGGTTCGGTGAAGACGACACCATCACTGCGCTCTCGGAGAGTATCGTCGCGGTCGCAGTCACCGACCAGATCACGGCCGGGCAGACGGAGTCGATCGGCACCACGGTCGCCGCGGCCCTGGGCATACTCAGCATCTTCTTCTGGGTGACGCTGCGCCAGCCCGCGCTCGGGTTCGTCGCGGTGGCGCCAATCGTCCTGGTCCTCGTCTGCGTGCTTGGCACAATGTCGCTGCTGGACATTCCCTACACGCTGGTCACCTCGATCATCACGGCGCTCTCCATCGGTATCGGAGTGGACTACACCATCCACGTGATCCACCGCTACCGGGAGGAGTTCGCCCGCCTGCGCAACCCCGAGCAGGCTGCGATCAGGACCCTGTCTACCACAGGCTCCGCGCTGCTGGGCTCCGCGCTGACTACAGCGTTCGGATTCGGAGTGCTGATAGCCTCGCCGCTCCAGGCGTCCGCGCAGTTCGGCATCACCGCAACCATCACGATCGTCTACTCGCTGATAGTCTCCGCGCTGGTCGTGCTGCCCGCGATGGTGGTCTGGGGCGCCTACCAGAACATGCGCCTGCGCTCCATGGTGGAACGCTACTGGGACGAGCTCGACGTCGCCCTCGAGGAAGCCCAGAGCTAGCGCACTATCGATCCGTAGGGGCGTCCCTTGTGGGCGCCCTGGGTACGCTGACCAACGCGGCCAACCACTCACCGTGGCGAGCCCTGCACACTTGGAGCGCGGGCGTCTCGCCCGCATTCGTTCGTCCCGTTGAAAGTCCGCCATGGCGGGAGCCTGTCGAAGGGAGCTTGTCGAAGGATGGCAGCCAGACCAACGATCCCCCTCCCTCAGAGCTCACAGGGGTAGGTAAACTGACAGTTCGTTCGTCCTGAGCTTGTCGAAGGACCCCCTCTCCCTCAGAGCCTGCCCCGTACTTGATCCGGGGGCTCACAGGGGTAGGTAAAGTGGGCGGACAGGCGCGAATACCAACCAACAGACCCCCTCTCCCAGCGGGAGAGGGCTGGGGTGAGGGTGAAACGGACTGCCTTCAAGTTACGATGAAGCATCCCACGCCCTCTGGGTTCCGGCCTCCGCCAGAACGACGAAGTTATGCAAAGGTCTCCTTTAGCGGGAATGACGGGATGGCAGCGCCGACTAACTTGATACTGCCTCCCGCTCAAAGTTCAACTCCAGCAGCCGAGCGATAATCTCCCCGTCCGTCAGATCAGCGGGCTACCCATACGCAGCCGACACCGCTTCATCCAAGCTTTTGTGAGCGAGCCGGAGCCATGTGGGAGGGTCGTTGTAGAGGTTCGCCAGGTTCCTCCAATCCCCTCGCTAAATCTTCGCCTTGTGGCTTACGTTTCGGCGCTGCCGCTGTGATGGTGGGATGCCATGATTTCGGATTGCCTCGGAGATAGGCCCAAGCCTGGAAGGGCCGGAAAACAACTCATACGCCAGAATACGTTGAATTTCGCTGGCTTCCATTTCTGCGATAAACTTGAACACCGTGGGAATAGCGCTTGCACGACTCCTTGATGCTGGAATGTCAATCAGGTATGTCTGGCAGAAATTGGCAATGTCACCAAAGGTCGGAAGGAAAGCCTTCTTTTGGAATCGTTCTGCAAGCTCAGTTACTGCTCGAGACTTCTCCACAGGAAGCTGCATCTTGCTGACATACTCTGGTGCTGTCGGCGCTCGCTTTCTTCGTCTTGGTCTGGCCCCAGGACCACGAGCATCGGCAATCTCGCCCAAGGACTTCAGGACCATCCCTAAGCCATACTCCTGAACCATGGACTGGAGGGAATCCTTGAGCTTCGAATCAGTCATGGTGCAAGCCTCCTGAAAAGCTCGTCTGCGAATTGACGGAATATCCAAGGTGCATTACCGGGGTAGGAGTAATCACCTCGCATCATTTTAGGAAATCCACGAGAGTATACAAGCCAATTCTGGAACACATACCAGTTATTTGTCGATACTTCTTCGTATATTTCACGCAGCGCAGCTTCTTTCTCCGGTGTCGAGTAAGCCTGATAATCAGAAGTGTCATTAATCACAACGCCAAGGACATCAATGGCATGTGCTGGATTCGCGTTCTTGAAAGTTTCAAGGGATCGACGTAGCAATGGAAACCCGATTGTTGCCAAAAACTCTGTTTTGACCGGTACGAGGATATAACGAGAGGCGTGATATGCGGCCTGAGTAAAGACAGATTCAGTCGGTGCACAATCTACAATCACAAGGTCTGTGTCCTGGAAGTTCCCAGCGATGAGTCTCGCTAGGACCCGTGGGTCAGGTTTGACTGAATTAACCAAGTTGTCGGAAAAATCGAACCTCGAAGGGATGAGTTGTAGATTAGGGCTAAGTCTGCGGACTGCGTTGGATGTGTTGAGAGTGCTTGGCGATGAGCTGCCGGTAGATGGAGGCATATAATCCCTAAAGACTTCGACAATAGATGGTGCGCCTCCGTCAGAGAACCCTCGATAGGCATTTGCTCCCATGAGTACCTGTGACAGGTTCGCCTGTGGGTCAAGGTCGATCGCAAGAGTATTCATATCTCGTATTTGAGCTGCATGACGTGCCAACAGGGATGCAATCGTAGTCTTTCCGACGCCGCCCTTCATGTTAATCACTGCGATGCAAGTTGGACCGTTATTGGTCATGGCGATATCTCCTGCCGGTTCGCCGAGAGTATGTCGATTCCCCCTGACTCTTGAATATCACGACACACTCCTACTTGACGGTCTGAAGACGTTGATCACCGGCCACAGAACGCCATGCACTTCACAATTGAATGGTCCGTCAGCGGGCCGCGTATCGACGATTAGCGTTGCTATATTGTATATCACGACACCTCTCGCAGCGAAACCTGTCAGGAAGTGCTTTTTTCCCACAATCCACGCAAAGGCCAGCACTTCGATGTTCATCATCTAGGGGCTTTGCGCGTCTGATGATGGCGTTCACCAGATGCTCACAGGCCCCCTTCCAGCGTGGCCGCAGGTCTTCCACGAGTGTTACGAGCCGTCCTGTCGCCTCTTCTATCAGTCTTGCCTGAGACTGATCAGGCCGCAGCGAGTACGGCTGCGTGAACACTGAGCTAAGTACCTAGACGGGAGTGAGCGTGGAGCCGTTGACGGGGCTGTCGGACGGAATGTCAGCGTTAGAGAACCTGTAGACGCGCTTGACTGTATTGTTGAAGTTGGTGTGGACCTCGTAGCGGTCGAAGTCGCATACCACCAGCAGCGGGGGGTTGCCCAGCGCCTCCCGGTAGAGTTGTAGCTGGGCATACGCTTTGCCCAGGTCCGCATGCTGACCCTTGTACTCCCAAGCAAAGCAGTTCTCTCGCCACACGTCGGCGAAGCCGCCTCGGCCCGACTCCTTCTTGAGGCTCTTCTCGAACGTGAAGAAGTCTCCGTTCGGGTCTGCTTCGGCAGGCGTGGCCTCACCGACAAGTCGACAGATGTCCAGGAAATGTTCTTGGGATCCGGCGCTTTCACTCAGATTCGCCTGTTCCCACTTCGTGGCAAATTCATAGGGAGTCATGCACATACCGTACACCAGACGTGCAACGACCGCACATTGCATACGCTGTTTTGGGACTGTATCAACTTAGTCGGCACCGCAATTCCGTCATTCCCGCGAAAGCGGGAATCCAGGGGTGTGGGGTACCTCGCGCGGAGGCCGCCTACCATACTGTGATACAGCATCGATTTCAGACGGTTCCGCTTCCTCTTGGAGTTTGACAGTAGTACGATGCCTGCATGTGGTCATGGCTCCAGCACACTTAGCTCCCCGTCAATCTTGAACGATACGTAGAAGGGAATTATGGCAGCATGAATATAGGAAGAATGGGCATAAGACGGTTGCTACGCTGGGGCCTGTACGTGATTCTCGGTCTTATCATCGCCCAATCGGCGTGGTTGATCGGCTCGCAGTCGATAGCGCATGGCAGGTACTCCCCAATCGTGCTCATCACAATCCTGGTAGGAACTGTCGTCGCCATGATTTACCTCGAACGCAAGTATCGCGGAGTGAAGTTCCAGTTCTATCACCCATGGAGGATCCCCAGCCTGACCACTCGAGGAGTGCTCTGGTTGATAG
Organism: Dehalococcoidia bacterium; assembly: GCA_965116405.1. GTDB lineage: Bacteria > Chloroflexota > Dehalococcoidia > Lucifugimonadales > UBA1123 > VXRN01. The sequence continues at coordinate 1,524,730 of OZ220685.1, read as the reverse complement.
CTGGATTCGATGCCGTGGTGGCGAGTGCGTTCTTGGTGATAGTGATAGTCTCCACGGGGCTGGCTTTCAGAGAGGTAAATGTTGTCTCACTGCTTCTGCTACCGGCCCTTTTAGTAGTTGCCACCGTCCCGTATGGATACTGGCTCATGCGCCGACGCTACGAACCGGCGACGGCTGGAGAAACCTCGGATGACAATAGGGCATGGCTGAAGTACATGGGATACTCCGCCCCGCATTGGCGTCAGAAGCTAATGTGGGCGGTGCTCTTCGGGATGCTGGCCGTCATCTCTATGCGGGTGTTTTCCTAAAGTCTGTGTGCACATGGCACACCCCAGAAGTAAACGGCACCGGTCACACCCCCCCTTGACCCCACCTCACCCCACTGCTATCCTTCAAAATAGAACACTAGTTCTATTCCAAATTCACTATTCACCATTCCCAATTCAACATGGACCTAGCCCAAAGAATACAAGCCAAGACCGACAACGGCGACACCATCATCGACTTCCTCATAGAAGTCATGACGGACCAGCTCGACCACTTCAAGATGAACCACCGGCTCCAGGCCGCCCGGCTCCTCACGAAGTACGGCTGCAGCTGCCGCAAGTCCGCCGTGGGGCAACGGGACGAAGGAATAGCCTTCATCCTCAACAACCTACCCGAACCATCCCAGGACCGGTCAACAGCCGGCTCCTCTGACAACACCGAGTTCGACCAGGCCCTCGCAAAGAAGATCCAGGAGGCCACCGACGACGGAACCACAGTCTGCCGCTTCCTCATCAACGTCATGGAAGGCGAACTCAAAGCCTTCAAACCCCACCACCGCATCCAGGCAGCAAGAGAACTCCTATCCCGGGGCTTCGACAGGACTGGAGCGCGGGCGTCTCGCCCGCATCAGGATGCAGCCCAGGTAGGATCCAACCCCTCACCATCACCCATCACTCCCGCGAACGCGGGAACCCAGGAGGTAGAGGGTGGCTCTCACTCCTCACTCCTCTCCACTCACTCCTCGACCTCGGAAGACTCCGAAGACGAAGACCAGACCGGCTGGGACGAGATCAACGCCCTGATCGACGCCGCCAAAGAAGAGTCCGACCGTATCCTGACAGAACAGGGCACAGACCCCGACAATCCACCCTACAAAACCGACTACTCCGTATTTGACGAGGCAGCGGACAACTCCCACAGGTGGTTCCTGGAGTGGAAGAACTCAATGGACCCCGACGAGTACCACACGATCGTCAAAGAGGGAGCCGAGGGGTTCAGCGCCGAGATCGACCTGCGAATCAAACGCAGAAAGCAGATCAAAGTCGATCAGGAGCGAAGGGAGAAAGAAGAGGCCGAACGCGAGAAAGAACAGGCCAAGGCCAGGGCTGAAGCAAAAGAGAAGGCCGAAGCGGAGTCCGCCGCGGCGAAGGAAATTGAAGACCTCGGCCCTCCGCCCGCCAGGGAAGACCACGAGCGTTGGTCTCCCACCCCCAGCATCCCGACCTCATTCAGGCTGGTCAACTGCGGACACCCCAAGTGCAAGCTGCACGACGGACCCGTCTACTACCCGGAGGACGACAAGAGCAGCCCCTACTACTGGGACGGTGGCCCGCCAATCACGTCCCGCATCTTCAACCCCCGCTTCTGACCCCCCGGGGTCACACACTATCGCTACATTTCTAACACCGGCCACAGGTCACAACAACCATGTTCGACACACGCCCAATTACCACACGTCTCCGCACGGTGCAGGTTGACGATCGTCGTCTCGACACCGTTCAGGCCGCCAGACCACGCCTGTCGGATGACGCGCAGATACAGTTCAAGTACTCATGGCCCCTGGTCGCCAGGAAGAACCAGGTTCCCCCCGACGGCTCCTGGACTGCGTGGATGCTCCTCGCCGGCAGAGGCTTCGGCAAGACTCGCGCAGGCGCAGAGTGGGTTCGCGCTCAGGTCGAGTCCGGCAGAGTCGGCAGAATTGCCCTCGTCGCTCGCACTCCCGCAGAGATCAGGGAGACCATGATCCACGGTCCGTCAGGACTCCTCAGCATCTGTCCGCCGTGGGCAATGCCGGAGTACGAGTCCACCAACAGGAAGCTCACCTGGCCCAACGGGGCCACAGCCTTCATCTACTCGAGCTACGAACCCGACCAGCTCAGAGGCCAACAGTTCGAGGCGGCATGGTGCGACGAACTCGCCTCGTGGAAGTACCCACGAGACACGTGGGACACCCTCGCGTTTACTCTCAGGTTCGGAGCCGATCCCCGTGTTGTCATTACAACCACTCCAAAGCCGCTGACACTGCTGAAGGAGCTTGTCGCCAGACCCGACATCATAGTCACGAGGGGCGCCACCTACGACAACGAGGACAACCTCGCCCCCAGCTTCTTCTCACATATCAGGGCCACGTACGAGGGCACGAAGATAGGACGACAGGAGATACACGCAGACCTCATCGACCAGTCGGAAGACGCCCTCTGGGAGAGACAGTGGCTGGACGATGGCAGGGTCGAGCGCGCCCCCGAAAGTCTCCGTGAAGTTGTCGTAGCCATCGACCCGGCGGTCACGTCCAACCCCCGCAGCAGCGAGACTGGAATCGTGGTCGCCGGAGTGGACTCAGAGCAGCGCTGCTACGTCCTCGCCGACGGCTCAGACCGCATGAGCCCCAGCAAGTGGGCCGAACGCGCCATAGCCCTGTACGATAAGCACAGCGCAGACCGGATCATAGGGGAGACCAACAACGGGGGCGACCTGGTGAAAGAGGTTCTCCGCACTACGTCTGGAGGTCAGACCTTCAGGTTCCACGCCGTGAACGCCAGCCGGGGCAAGTATGCCCGCGCCGAACCGATCGCCGCCCTCTACGAGCAGGGCAAGGTCCACCACGTCGGCACCTTCCCCGACCTCGAAGACCAGATGTGCACCTGGACCCCCAAGGGTCCCGCCGACGTCTCCCCAGACCGCATGGACGCCCTCGTCTGGGCAATCTCCCACCTCGTCAACCGGCCAATCACCAAGATATGGGTCTAACCCCAATCAACTACCCCCTCCCCCGACGGGCTGACAGGCGTAGGTAAATGTGACAGTCAGCTACGAATGTCAATCAACAGATCCCCTCTCCCTCAGGGAGAGGGCTAGGGTGAGGGTGAAAACCTCGAATACCAACTCCCCTCTCATTTGACGGGAGATGGCCAGAGCCTGCCCCAGACTTGATCTGGGGGTGAGGGAGAAAACACTGCCTACCAGACCAACACAGCCTCTCATCAGCGTTCGCGCAGGAAAAACACCCGCGCATTGTCTAAACTGTACAGACTCATGCAGCTACTCAAACTAGCCAGCGGCCTGAAGGCCGCATACCGTGGATCGGACATCGCAGGTCGCGTGCAGCGGTTCGATGGACGGACGAACAGGACGCCCTCGGAGGATGACGGCAAGACAGGCTACGACCACGCCAAAACCGTCAAGGAGTACTACGACCTCTGCAACGAGTTCATGGTGTTCGGCTGGGGCGAGTCTCTGCACTTCGCGCCGCTGTCGCCTGGCGAGAGCCTGGAGGATTCCAAGGTCCGGCATCAGCGCCTGATGATCGCCAAGCTCGACCTGCATGAGGGCATGACTGTGGTGGACGTCGGCTGCGGGATCGGCGGCCCCATGCGCCGCGTTGTCCGCGAAGCCGGTGTCAAAGTCGTCGGGGTCAATAACAACGAAATCCAGCTCGACAGGGCGAAGTCGCTGAACGCCGAGGCGGGGCTCGACCACATGGTCGACTACCTCGCGTGCAGCTTCATGGACATGGACGCCGTCGCTGACGACACGTTCGACCGGGGCTACGCGATCGAATCGACGTGCCATGCGCCGGACAAGGCGGGAGCGTTCGCTGAGATCTACCGCGTGCTGAAACCCGGAGCCCTCTTCTGGGGTCAGGAAATGTGCATGACGGACAGGTTCGATCCCGACGACAACCGGCACATGGCCATCAAGCAGGAACTGATGCACGGCATCGCGCTCAATGATATCGCTACTATGGGCGAGGTGGACCGGGCGCTCGAATCGGCGGGATTTCAGGTCATCGAGGGGACAGACCGGGCCGTCGGGGAGAACGGCCCAACCACGCCGTGGTATCAGCCCATGGAGGCACGGCACGGAACGCTGGGCAACGCCCTGCACAGGATTCCGCTGGGGCGCAAGCTGGTCATCGGTGCATCCAGGTTGGCCGAGACGTTGGGTGTGTTCCCAAAGGGGTCCGCGGGCGTCGCTGCGCTTCTGGACCGTACGGCCGACGCCTACGTCGCGGGCGGCAAGACCGGGATCTTCACGCCGCTGTACTGCTTCCTGGCCCGCAAACCCTTCTAGTACCTTGCCCAGATGAATATGACAGAGTATCCATCCCACCCGTCGTTCCGGCGAAGGCCGGAACCCAGAGCTGCGTGGGAGGTGTCCAGTAGCTTGGAAGAATGGCCTTTTCACCCTCACCCCAGCCCTCTCCCTGAGGGAGAGGGGGTTATTCAAAGGTCAGCACTCTCTCACGGTCCCAGGACGCGTTAGACGTTCAACTCGCGCCGTTGCTCGGCGATGTGGAATTTGAGCTTCTTGCTCGGCTTCATCGACGGCAGCGGACTGAACCTGTGCTTGTACTTTGGAGGGAACACCTCCAGGTTGAAGTAGTGGGCAACCATCAGCACGTTAACAGCAAGCTGCAGCTCCATCCACCGGGAACCAAGGCACGTGTGGGTGCCCAGCCCGTACGGGGCGTACCCGGGACTGTGGTGTTCGTTGCGCGGCGGGAGATAGCGGTCTATGTCGAAGGTGGAAGCATTGGGGAAGACATCGTCTATGAAATGCGATGCGGTCTGCGCAATCACGATCTTCGATCCGACCGGCAACTCGTACCCCTCGACCACACACGAATTCATCACGTGTCGCATGGACATCGGGACGATCGGGTAGAGTCGCAGGGTTTCCATAAGGAAGCGGTGGGTGACGTCAATCCTGGACAGGGTGAAGTCCTCAGGGTCAGGGTCACCGTCGTCGAACAGAGCGTCGGCTTCGGCCTGGATCCTGGCATAGAGGTCCGGCTGCGACGCCATGGCGTACAGCGCAAAGCTGAACGCGTCGCCAAGGTACACACTGGCAATCAACGCCGCCGAAAGAGCGAAGCGCAGATTCGACTCCGACATGAGCTGGGGATCACTGGCGTACAGGCTCAGCAGGTCATCCGCCAGGTCCCGAGAAGCATCGGTCCGCTGGGCAGTCGTATGAACGCCCTGGACCCGCTCCAGCAACGTGTCAACAGCCTTTGCCCTGCGCCTCATGCCCGGGGTCTTCAGCATGAATTTGGGCATCATCTTGATGATGTGAACGATGAGCGCTCGTTCTTTGTACACCATCAGGTCGTCGATGATGTCCTGGGTGTCAATGCTGAGAAAGAGCTGGGAGAGCTGCGCGTTCATCATGCGCCGGGACATTCCAGTTGCAGGGTAGATCTCTCCGACATTCCATTCGGTCATGAATCTCCGGGAGTACTCATAGAGTTGACCCAACTGACCTGCCAGTCGTCCACGAGAGTACGCCGGCGACAGGGACTTGCGAAGTCGGAAGTGCTCGGCTCCATCCAGAGAGGGCAGGACTCCGGACGCGCCATAGACCTTCTCGAAGTCGCTGAAATAGTCTCTCGCTCTCAGGTACATGCGTCCACGCCGGTGCACCCATTGATTTGTTTCGGGCCCGGCGATGCAGATCATGCGCTCGGAAAACGGAGGGCGGACCTCGAAGACCGGGCCGTACTCTTCTGCGAGGTCCGCAAATAGCGCGGGAATGTTGCCGCTGCGAATATGCCGGTTGAGCAGCAACTTTGTCAGGGAGACGGTCGGAATCTTCTTGCTCAGACGGGAGTGTCGAAGCACCGGACCCGCCATGTTGTGTGAGACCGCGGCCGCGATTGACCGCCCGATCAGGTCCATGTTGCAGATGAACTCGATACGCTGCTCGGCCTCTTCATCGAGGTTGAACATGAAGCGGAAGACGTCGCACGTGTTGACGAGACAGATGATGATGACGTCTCTCGGGTCTGGAATCTCGTTGTTGAAGATCTCGTGACGGATGCGCGTCTTGACGAATTGTAACCCGGTCCCTTCCTGGGAGTCGTCGAACAGCACCGTCTGTTCCACATTGGGCGCCACCGTCCAGAATTCGCCGTCGTGGTACTCGAGGACATTCAGGCGGACCAGGCGATCGAGGGTGGAGTCGATTATCGACTCCGCATGATGAGCCAGCCTTTCTATCCAGTACTGCGCGTTACGCTGAGACGACTCACTCGCTATCTCCTTCAGGATGGGGTCCAGTATTGGGTTGCCTGTCTCTGTATCGTCCAGGAGAAACAGCGAGTTCATATCCGTGTCGATCCGAGACTGCAGCGAGAGTTCACCGAGGACGGCGCCTACTATGGCGCAGTTAAGGTCCCAGCCCGGTACCTGGTGAAAGTAGCCGCTCTCTTCGTTGAGCAGCATCAGGATCAGTTCTGCGGGCAAGCCTAGGAGCTGGGTCTCAACAGCTTCCTTTGTGGCGGTCATTTCCTCTTGCCTCTCATTGGTCTCAGTGATATAAACACATAGTCGAGATTAACATAATTTATGTATCTCTGGCCTGCTTTGCTCAGATAGGATACATATCCTATTGTAAGACGAAATCGGGCATAATTATAGTTGCGAATGGGTGCAATTGACCCAGAGACCGATAGTGGGGGTGCTAAACGATGGTTACGCGTCGCAGTGGACTTGCCAATGTCCCATTGCCATCCCCGTTTCCCGAGGGTTGGTACTTCATCGCGACCCGTCAGGCCATACTGAAAGCCGGACTCATCCAGAAGACGTGGATGGGAACGAACGTTGTGGTCTGGTGCGACGGGAATGGGCGCGCCTGCGTCGCCGAGTCTGTCTGTCCGCACCTGGGCTCCGACCTGGGCCCGGACGCAGGTGGCTGCGTACGAGACGGTCGGCTGATCTGCCCCTTCCACGGCTACGAGTTCGACACGACCGGCCAGTGCGTCGCCACTCCCTATGCAGAGGTGCCCAGGACCGCCAGGCTGCGCGTTTTCAAGACGCACGAAATCCACGGGCTGATCTTCGCCTGGTGGGGTATCGGGGGACGGGAGCCGCAGTGGGGCCTGCACGAAGACCCGCTGGACCAGGCCGGCTGGACCGACTTCAAGATCAACACGCTCCGCTTTCCGGGCCACCCGCAGGAGACGACAGAGAACTCGGTGGACCTTGCCCACCTGCGATACGTGCACGGCTACGACAACGTGGACCCCGTCCAGGAAGTGTCTGTGGACGGCCACCTGCTCGAGACTCGCTTCGACTTCAAGAGGGTTCGCACCATCGCCAGATTCGCGAGCCTCACGTTTGACGTCTCGGCCCACGCCCGCATCTTTGGGCTGGGCTACTCGTACGTGGAGGTCCGGGAGCATTCGATCGGCATGGACATGCGTCTGTGGGTGCTGGCGACGCCGGTCGACGGCACGCTCATAGACCTGACGCTGGTCTCCCAGGCACGGGAAATACGCAAGCCGAAGCGCAGGATCATAGGCCTGGGCATACTCCCTGTGAGCTGGCGCGCACCCCTCATTAACAGGTTCATGGCGGCCCAGCAGCGGGATGACGTTCTTCAGGACGTGGTCATCTGGAGCCGCAAGCAGTACGTATCGCGCCCGCGCCTGTGCCGCTCCGACGGCAAGATCATGCCCTTCAGGTACTACTGCGCCCAGTTCTATCCAGACCTGCGCGAGGGCGAGGACGCCGCTCCGCCACCGTTGCAGTCCACGTTCCGCGGCTCAACGGCCCCGTTCAAGACCCCAGCCCTTCGACAAGCTCAGAGCCTGCCCCGTACCTGATACGGGGGCGAACGAGACATTGACGACGAGACAAGACGAAAGACCCTGGGTCCGCCATACCTTCCCTTCCCCTGACAGTCTCGGAAGCTGTTGATATTGCACACCATTAGCCGTAGAGTTCTATCATCACCTGGTACGGCTCTGGTGCGATTAAGTGTTTCCACCTTGGTCTACAGGTGTGAAGAATGTTTAATGCCACAGCAGGGATGCATCGCCTCTGATCGAAGGGACGCCTTCGCCCTCATCCAAGCAACTCACCCGAGGAGGTGTCGCAGATGGCAGAGAGACTCGGGCTGCCCATCCTAATAGTGCCCGCAGCGGTCCTGGCAATCTTGGTGGTCGGCGGTCTGACCGCGCTGATCGTCGGTTCGGGCGAAGCGGCTCAGCCTGAGGTGGGTCTGACGGCTGAGGCCACGCTGCAATCGCCTTCCGGCGACTCCATGGGGACCGTTTCATTCAGACAGGCAGCCTCCGGCGTCCTGGTCATGGCCGATCTGAATGACCTGCCTCCGGGCGGTCACGCTTTCATCATTCACGAGACCGGCGCGTGTACGCCTGACTTCAACACCGCAGGCGACCACTTCAACCCCGAAGACGCGGAACATGGCCTTATCCACCCGGCCTGGAAACGCGGTGACCCCGGCGGGGGACACGGTGGCGACCTCCCCAACATCTACGCCGCCTCCGACCGTTCCGCGCGCGCCGACTTCTTCACCGACGGCGTCACCCTGAGCACGGGCCCGCGTCACTCCGTGTTCGACGCTGACGGCTCCGCCATCATCGTGTACGAAAATCCGGACTCATATGGAGAAGAGGAGTCGGACACCGGCGCCCGCCTGGCCTGCGGAGTCATCACGCGCAACTAGAGACTGGGCATTTGGTCGGTAAGACATTCATACGACACGCTCTGAGCCAACTGGCGATCACCTACGAATGCAGCCTCCCGAGAGTCATTGGTCCACTTCCACATCGTCGAGCAGCCCGCTTCGCACGGCCCAGATCACCAGTTCCTGCTTGGTCCTGATTCCCAGCTTGTCCTGGACGCGATAGAGCGTGTTGCGGACCGTCACGGCGCTGTTGCCCCTCGCCTCGGCGATCTGGCTGTATGATCTGCCGCTCGCGAACTCCCTGAGGGTCTCACGCTCACGCTCCGTCAGTTTGTCCGAAGCATGACGGGCGCTGAGGTCGCGCCCCTCGCGGACCATCGCGAAGACCTCTTGCACGGCCTTCTCAGGTATCCGAATCCGTCCAGCGGCCACATCCCTGACAGCCTCCACCAACTCCTCAGGTTGTGAGTACTTCTGGAGGTAGCCTGTCGCCCCGGCCGCGACCGACTCTATCACCGCATCCATCTCGGTCGAGGCAGTCAGCATGAGCACCCGCGTTTCGGGTAGAAGCTCCATGATCTCCCGGCAGGCGTCGACGCCGTCCTTACCCGGCATGATCACGTCCATGACAACGACATCCGGCTGCAGCGCCTCGACGATCCTCACCGCCTCCTCTCCGTCTCCGGCCTGCCCCACCACCTCAAAGTGCCCCGATGTTTCCAGTACATCGGTCAGCCCGCTCCTCATGACTGGGTGGTCGTCGACCACCATTACTCTCATCCGGTCTCTTATCCGGTCTGTCGACGACATCTCAGTCTTCTCCTTCATCCCCTTCACGGGGAACCACGCACGTGATGGTCGTTCCGACACTGTCCACACCGTTCCCCACGATGAGTGTTCCCCCCAGCTTCTCGGCATCCGTCCTCATGCCGCTGAAGCCGCGTCCGCGTTCGGAATAGTCGCCGGGAAGACCCGTACCGTCATCCGATACGGACAGCCTGATGCTGTCGTCATCGAAGTCCAACCGGACCGACACTTCGCCCGGGCTTGCATGAAGGAACGCGTTTGTCAGCGCATTGTGCGCTATTGAGAAGAGCCTGACTCGTGTCTCTGTATCGAGCTGGGGCTCGACCCCTGACTGCGACATCTCGGCTGGGACTGCGGTGATCTTCTCGAATGTCGCACAGTGCGACCACAGCACCGGGCCCAGGTGTCTGCCCTCGAAGATGTGACCGGCATCGATGGGGCGCCTCAGCTCCCACATGGCCGACTTCAGAAGTGTGGAGGTCGCGTCCAGGGCAGACGTCAGCTCTCCCTGTGACTCATCAGCGAGTTGTCTGGCCCTGTGAATCCCCAGTCCAACCATGTAGACGGTCTGGGCGGTCGTGTCGTGGATAGCCTGGGAGAGCTCGATGCGTTCCTGCAGCAGCAGTTGCTCTCTTTCCACGGCAGCACGCCTCCTGGTGCGTTCGAATCGGACGACCAGGCTGACGCACAACACGAGAGCGTACATCGCGGCCACCCTGGCCAGCAGCACTTTCTCATCGCCTGCAACGAGGTCGAGACCGAGGCCGACCCTCAAAGATATGAGGGTGTACACGACCGCAGTCATCGTCGTCCAGGCCAGACCGAGCCAGAGCGACGAGAATACCACGACGAACAATGCGAGCGCAGGGTAGTAGGCCAGGAACAGGAAGCCCTCGAAGCCGCGCTGGAGGACGATGCCTGTCGTGATAAGGGCAAAATCCATGGAACTGAGCAGAAGCAACCAGCGCCATGTGACTGGCCTGTCCGTCAGGAGCCGGTAGTGGACCAGGCCATTGAGCGTCACCAGCGTCGCGGGCAGGAGCCAGTATTCGGGGTGCCCCTCGTAGTACCAGAAGCCCGGCCGGTAGATGAACTGCACCACCGTGACAAGACAGATGAACCAGCGCCCCCAAACCGAAATCCCTGCGGCATACCGGACTACGCCCGGTTCGGAGGGGACTGTTGATGGAAACCGGTCGGTTATGGCTCTCATATCGGCATTGAGCAGTTCCAAGTGAGTTGGCGGTTACCGATGGAATCTAACTCAATTGAACAGCGTCCACCAGAGCACAATGTACCAGAGAAGACTGGGCAAACTGCTCACTCAAAAGCGAGCAAAAGACAAAGGCAGATCTTTCCATTCTGATCTACCGCAACTCCGAAGGAGTGTGTAGAACATGGCGTAACAGCCTCTGCCCCTTGGCGAGGAGGGGCAGGGGCTGTCATTTCTGGTCGGGTATACATAGGAGCGCATAGTCGCCGGGTAATAAGAGGTAATCGCATGAGCCCATTAGAGGGATCTGTCAGATTGATAGCATGGCTTGCAACGATGATTCTAGTGGTCATTGCATTACTGACGGCATGTGGCGACGGGACAACCCCTCAACCCACTGACACACCAAGCGAGCCAGTAGTTGCCGAGCAGTTGGCAGCGTCCCCGACGCCTGAGCCTGAGCCGACAGCCACACCTACACCCGAACCGACGGCCACGCTCACACCCGAACCGACAGCTACACCTACACCCGAACCGACGGCCACGCCCACACCCGAACCGACGGCCACGCCCACACCCGAACCGACGGCCACACCTACACCCGAACCGACGGCCACGCCCACACCCGAACCGACAGCTACACCTACACCCGAACCGACGGCCACGCCCACACCCGAACCGACAGCTACACCTACACCCGAACCGACGGCCACGCCCACACCCGAACCGACAGCTACACCTACACCCGAGCCCGAGCCAACTGCTACGCCCACACAAGAATCGACGGCCGATCTTATGCCATCGCCGTCAATCGAGTTAACAGGCAGTGGTACAGACGTTAGGTTTGTGGATCTCACCGAAGGACAGTGGGTGGTCGAGATGACCGTCTCAGACAATGGTCGGCATGAGGGAATCGGGATCGAGGTCGGTGGCGAGAATGTTGCCTCAGCGTCTGGAGACGAGTGGAGTGGCAGGTCCCTAGTTACCGTCGGTGACGATGAATATGGTCAGATTCCCCCAGGCACGACTGCCGTTGAGGTAGATGTATCCACAGACGCCTCTTGGTCCCTCAAGTTCGTCGATCCCCCAGCCCCATCGAGCCCCGATGAAGCAATTTCGGGTCAAGGCCAGGACGTTAAGTTCGTGGACCTCACTGAGGGTGACTGGGTGGTAGAGATAACTGTCTCCGACAACGATGACTCCTTCTTCGATGTGGACATTGGTGGTAGAAGTGTCGTTTTCGAGTTTGTCGAATCATGGACTGGCAAGCAACTCATCAGCGTGGGAGACTCCTCTGGCCAGATTCCCCCCGGCAATGCTGCCATCGAGGTGAAGGCCGCAGTAGATGCTTCGTGGATGCTTATGTTTATGGGCGGAAGTGCGACTGTTCCTATGGCCACTTCAACTCAGACCTCCACCTCCACAGGCACTTCGGAACCGTCAATCGAGTTAACAGGCAGTGGTACAGACGTTAGGTTTGTGGATCTCACCGAAGGACAGTGGGTGGTCGAGATGACCGTCTCAGACAATGGTCGGCATGAGGGAATCGGAATCGAGGTCGGTGACGAGACTGTTGCCTCAGCGTCTGGAGACGAGTGGAGTGGCAGGTCCCTAGTTACCGTCGGTGACGATGAATATGGTCAGATTCCCCCAGGCACGACTGCCGTTGAGGTAGATGTATCCACAGACGCCTCTTGGTCCCTCAAGTTCGTCGATCCCCCAGCCCCATCGAGCCCCGATGAAGCAATTTCGGGTCAAGGCCAGGACGTTAAGTTCGTGGACCTCACTGAGGGTGACTGGGTGGTAGAGATAACTGTCTCCGACAACGATGACTCCTTCTTCGATGTGGACATTGGTGGTAGAAGTGTCGTTTTCGAGTTTGTCGAATCATGGACTGGCAAGCAACTCATCAGCGTGGGAGACTCCCCTGGTCAGGTTCCCCCCGGTAATGCTGCCATCGAGGTGAAGGCCGCAGTAGATGCTTCGTGGATGCTACAGTTCGCACGTGCGGACACACTGCAAGTGTCCAGTTCTCAGGAGACAGTATCAGGCAGTGGTACAGACGTTAGGTTTGTGGATCTCACCGAAGGACAGTGGGTGGTCGAGATGACCGTCTCAGACAATGGTCGGCATGAGGGAATCGGAATCGAGGTCGGTGACGAGACTGTTGCCTCAGCGTCTGGAGACGAGTGGAGTGGCAGGTCCCTAGTTACCGTCGGTGACGATGAATATGGTCAGATTCCCCCAGGCACGACTGCCGTTGAGGTAGATGTATCCACAGACGCCTCTTGGTCCCTCAAGTTCGTCGATCCCCCAGCCCCATCGAGCCCCGATGAAGCAATTTCGGGTCAAGGTCAGGACGTTAAGTTCGTGGACCTCACTGAGGGTGACTGGGTGGTAGAGATAACTGTCTCCGACAACGATGACTCCTTCTTCGATGTGGACATTGGTGGTAGAAGTGTCGTTTTCGAGTTTGTCGAATCATGGACTGGCAAGCAACTCATCAGCGTGGGAGACTCCTCTGGCCAGATTCCCCCCGGCAATGCTGCCATCGAGGTGAAGGCCGCAGTAGATGCTTCGTGGATGCTTATGTTTATGGGGCCGTGATATCTGGCTGATGCTACGAGACACTGAATCCTGAGCTAGGCGACAGTGAGTTTTCGAAGCTCGACTAGCAGGCCGGTAAAGAACGTCACTTATAGCCGGGTATTCTGGCTGGATTGCCCCTCTTAGCCGTCGCCTTTAGTCGAGCGAAGAGAGAAGGTGACTCAATTGGGATTGCAGTCGCAGGAATAGTGCCTGATTCTGCTGCAATCCCCCTCGTAGTCGCCTTATTTGCAGCGGGAGTACTGTTCATCGCAGGTTAGGTACTTACCTAATCGGGTGCTGGCGCGACCAACACCTGATCCAGTCTTTAGCATCCACTCAGACAGGTTCTGCATTCGTTGGACCTGAGCTGGACCATCATTTAGAAGGTTGACGCGCTTCTTCGGTGGTTGCATACTCGGACTCCTAAGCCAGCCTGGGCTGAGGAGGTGAACCGTGGCAGGACCTTGTACCGGCCTTACCGTCCTGGACTTCTCATGGGGTATGCCGGGGGCCCTCTGCACCCTGGTGATGGCCGACTACGGCGCCGAAGTGATCAAGGTCGAACCTCCCGGTGGAGACCCCTTCCGCTTTCAGCCCGCGTGGATTTCGTGGAACCGCGGGAAGAGAGGCATCGTGCTCGACCTCGACACCGAGGAGGGCCGAGAGCAGGCCGTCCGGCTCGCAGGCGAGGCCGACGTGCTGGTGGAGTCGTTCCGACCCGAGGACATGGCCGGATGGGGGCTGGCGTATGACGACCTGTCGAAGCTCTACCCAGGGCTGGTCTACTGCTCCATCACTGGGTTTGGACAAAAGGGCCCGCTTCGTCGCGTAAAAGGCTACGAGGGCGTGGTCGCGTCCAAGGCAGGCCGCATGCTCAATATGCAGGGACAGCCGAACCGGGATGGCCCGGTCTATTCGGCGGTGTACACCGGAAGCTGGCATACCAGCCAGGCTGCGGTGCGCGGGATCATCGGCGCCCTCCGCGTGCGCGACCAGTGCGGACGCGGACAGTGGGTACAGACCAGCATCGTCCAGAACCTGGCCTCTCCTCATGACAACAACGTCGGCGACGGCGGACTGGTGAACCTGCAGCTCCGACGCAGAGACCCGGAGCGGTTCCCAGGAAGGCCCCCGGGACGCGGCCTCTCATCCATCGGGTACGTCCCCGTGCGGACAAAGGACGGCACATGGCTCCAACACGCCAACCAGAGGGTCCCGCACATCCGGGGACATATCAAGGCCATTGGACTGGAGCATCTACTCGAGGACGAGCGGTTCGAAAGAGTCCCCGCCGTCAGCCCGGAGGACAGGGAAGTCCTGCGCCGCGAGATACTGAAGAAGCAGATGGAGAAGACCTCCGACGAGTGGATGGAGATCTACATCAAGGACGGCAACATCGCCGCCGAACCCTATCGCGACAGCGTCGAGGCCATGGACCATCCCGCGGTGGTCGACAACTCCCTGGTGGTAACGATCGATGACCCCAGGGTGGGCCCAATGCGCACCCTTGCCCCCATCGCTGACTTGAGTGAGACGCCTGGAGAGCCGAGCGGACCTGCCCCTGACGTGGGACAGCACACCGACGAAGTGCTGGGGCATCTGGGGGAGCGGTCAGAGGCCGGTCTTCTTTCACCCTCACCCCAACCCCCTCCCGTCAAGGGAGAGGGGGTTACGGAGAGATCTCAGTCTAACGGCAGTAACGTACCGGCCCACCCGCTGTCGGGCGTGACCGTGCTTGACCTGGCGACGATCCAGGCCGGGCCCTACGGCGCCGCTCTACTGGCGGACCTTGGAGCGCGGGTCATCAAGGTCGACGCCACCGATAGGCGATTGGACGCGGGACGGCGTTCCACGGAACAGACCGTGGCCGACCCGCGCACCTACGCCGGCAAGGAGTGCATCCAGATCGACCTCCAGACCGACGAGGGCAAGGAGATCATCCGTAAGCTCATCGCGAAGGCCGACGTTCTGTCGCACAACTTCAGGCTCGGCGTTCCCGAGCGTCTCGGGGTCGATTGGGAGACCTGCCGTAAGATCAATCCCGGCATCATCCACGTCTGGATGGCAGCCTATGGCGAAAACGGGGAACACTCGCGCAGGCCGGGTGCACATCCCATTCCCGGCGCCATCATCGGCGGCGCGATGCGGCAGATGGGCCGGGGCATGCCCCCGCCTCCTGAACAGGTCATGGACATGGAGGAGACCGTTGAGGCGACGCGCTGGATCATGAAGTCCAACTGGGGACCGGACCAGAACACCTCGCCTGCCATCGCCACGGGCATCGCCCTGGCACTCCGGGCGCGGGATATCACTGGCAAAGGTCAGCCCGTCCAGCTAAACATGCTCACTGCCAACGCCTGGACCAACGCCGACGAGTATTTCGACCACGCAGACCGCCCTCCCATTGCCATGCCTGACGAAGACGTCCACGGCCTTCACGCCCTGTACCGCCTCTACCGCAGCAGCGAAGGGTGGGTGTTCCTGGCCTGCCTGTTCCAGGATGAGTGGGAGGCGTTCTGCCGGACCGTGGGGCGGGTAGACTTGCTGGCCGACTCCCGCTTCTCCACTCCGGAGACACGAAAGGAGAATGACGAAGCCCTGGTTGCCGAGATCTCGGCAGTCCTCGCAGGGCGCACCGCCGACGAGTGGGAAGAGTTGCTGACCGGGGCGGACGTCGGCTGCGTCCGGGCCGACGGGGCTGTGGAGGGAGACTTCTACGCCGACCATCCCCACGCCAGGGCGAACGACCTGAGCGTCGAGGTAGAGCACCCGTACATCGGCAAGTACCGCCGCTACGGCGGACTCGTCGAGTTCTCCATGACTCCGGGTATCTACCGTACCTCCACCCAGATCGGCCAGCACACCAGGCCCCTGCTCCGCGAAATCGGCTACGACGACCAGGAGATCGAAGACCTGGGAGCGCGCGGAGTCGTCCAGTGGGCAGACCCCTCGGCCGGCGGAGAGCGATAACAACAACCCACAGGAGACAAAAACCATGTCGTCAACTATCCCAGGCCTGGAGAGGCCCGCACCGGTCCCCAACGAGCTGACAAAGCCCTTCTGGGACGCCTGTAACGAGCGGCGGCTGGTGCTGCAGATGTGCACCATGTGCGAGAGGCTGCAGTATCCGCCAACGCCGCGGTGCGACAAGTGTGGATCGGCCGACACTTTCGAGTGGCGAGAGGTCGAGGGCAAGGGGCACATCGACGTGTACATGGTGATACGCGACTCCCGCATCAGGGGGTTCCGCTCCGCGCAGCCCATCAACTTCGCGGTGATCACACTGGACGAGGACCCGGGCATCAACTTCCTGTCGAACCTTCCGGGCACGCCGCCGGGCGAGGTCCCTGTTGGAGCGCAGGTGGAGCTGATCTTCGAAGAGACGAGCACGGGCCAGCTTGTCCATGAGTGGCGGGTGGTCACCTAGCCCACCTTCAATACAACCCCTTCTCCAACCAACAGACCCCCTCTCCCTCAGGGAGAGGGCTGGGGTAGGGAAAGGTGTGCAGACAGGCGTGAATACCAATCAACGGCCCCCTCTCCCTCAGGGAGAGGGTTGGGGTGAGGGTGAAAAGGTCTTGTTACCAAAGCTACTTGAATGCCTCGCCACCCCTCTGGGTTCCGGCCTTCGCCGGAATGACGGGTAGGATTTAGGAGTCTTGAACTTCTTACACAGAAACAAAAGGGAGCCGAGATGGTTGCTGACACAGGTTGGATGAGAGACCAGGAAGGCATGGGAGTCTGGGAGCACCGGGGCAAGGTCGCAGTCGTGGGCTGGGGACAGTCCCACATGGACCGCCGCTGGGACGGCGTATCCCTGGACAGGAGCTGCGGCGGCCTGACCAAGGAGGCCTGCCTCAGCGCGATCGCCGACGCAGGACTGTCGCTGGACGACATCGACGGGCTCATCACCAGCCCAGAGACCCGCGCCGAGCAGACCTGGGCGCCGCGTCCCTACTTCGATCCTCCATTCGACACTGAAGACGGCCTGACCTACACCTCGGCGGAGTGGATCCAGAGGGAGCTGGGTCTCAAGAACGTCAAGTATCTCAAGTCCGACGCGCCCTACATCGGCCCGATGATGGGCCTGGCCGCCCAGGCGGTCGGCGATGGCCTGTGCGAGACCGCCCTAGTGTGGTACCCGATGGTCAACCTCTCGGGTCGGTACGGGCACAACAATCCACAGAACGTCAGCGAAGAGGCCCACGGCAACAGCGCCTTCACCCTTCCGTGGGGCTACCAGAGCGGTGCGATGTTCAACAACCTCGTGGTCTTCCTCCAGTACTGCCAGAAGTACGGCAAGACCCACGACGGGCTGGCGCCTCTCTGCATAAACCTGCGCAGGAACGGCCTGAAGACTCCCTGGGGATTCTACGCGCTGCACGAGCCCTACCAGCTCACACGCGAGGACTACCTGAACGGACGCGTGATCGAGGAGCCGCTGGTGATCTACGACTGCGACAGGCCGGTCAACACCTGCGCGGCGTTCATCTTCACCACCGCTGAGCGCGCCAGGGACCTGCGGCAGAAGCCGGTCTACGTCCTCAACCACGCGCAGCAGAACAGCAGGGGCAGGAGCTCCATGGCGACCCTCGACGAGCACCAGGAGGCGGTCGCCAGCATGGCACGGAAGATGTGGGAGGGCTCAGGGCTGGGTCCTGGCGACGTCGACATCTTCAATCCGTACGACGGCTACCTCACGTTCACCCAGCAGTTCCTCGAGGGCTTCCAGTGGCACGGCGTCGGGTGGGGAGAGGCCCACGACTTCTACGCCGATGACATCAGGGTCGAGGGTCCGCACCCGTTCCTCTCCAGCGGAGGAAACAACGGAACGGGACGCAACCGCGCGGTCCTCTACGCCGACAGCATCCAGCAGCTCAGAGGCACAGCGGGCGCGCGCCAGGTGACAGTGAAGGCCGAGACCGCCCTCGCCGGCTGCAACACTCCCGACAGCAACGGCTTCATCATGTTCAGCAAGCACCCGAGTTAGGGGGCGGGTAGGCCACCCGTAACTGCGTTTATGAGACGGTATGTTTCAGAGGTAGACATGGAGCCGACCGAGTGTGTCTGGCAAGAATTGGGAGAAGTTCGGATATACTCTTTACAGAGCAGGAACCATCGGGGATTTGCGCCCAACCCTGTCACAGATCGCTTTAAGTCGCAGCCTTCGCCAATAAGTCGACCGGGAGAGTCTTGAGGACTATCGAACAGGTCCGGCTGGATCTGCGCTCAGGAAACTATGATCTCTCGCGTCATGCTTTCATCCGAATCGGCGAGAGGAATGTCAGCGAACTTGAGCTCAGGGAGGCTGGAACGGACGCAAGGATGATCGAGGACTATCCAGACGACAAGTATGCGCCCAGTTGTCTGCTGCTCGGGTTCACAAGGTCTGGACGTCCCCTGCACATACAGGTGGCCCTAGCGGATACTCCGATGTTGAGAATAATCACGATATACGAGCCCAATCCAGATGAATGGATTGACTACGCGGCCAGGAGGTAGAGATGTTTGTCTGTGCAGTCTGCGGTGCCGACGACAGCCGTGAGGAACTTGCTGACGAGGTGTTCAATGTCGACGGCCGCCATTTCCTGGTCGAGGGTGTGCCATGCACGGTCTGTTTGCGATGCGGAGAGCAGTCGTTCAGCCGGAAGACAGCCGAAAGGGTGCGGCTGATGCTTCGTGGTGAAGCTGAGCCAACGAGAGCAGTCTCCATGCAGGTGTACGAGTTTGTGTCGTGAGCATCTGGTAGAGAACCATCTGCTCATACGGTGAACGCCCGTGACTGGGTGAAGATGACAAGTCGCTCGCTGTTAGCGATAACGAGAATATTGGCGAGCCTTGTTATCGCCAAAAACACTTATCGAAAACAAGCATGTCGCACGGCGGTCGCCAGACTCGCGTAGGAGAGGGGAGAGAGCTACACGGTACAGCGGGCGCGCGGCAGGTGACGGTAAAGGCCGAGACGGCCCTGGCCGGCTGCAACACCCCCGACAGCAACGGCTTCATCATGTTCAGCAAGTACCCGAGCTAGAGACTGGGGTGGGGCAGGTATGTTGCCGTCGGGTGAGTCTCTGGTCAGGTTCACCTTGCGCAATGCCTGGGCATCGCTGGTTAGTCAGACAACGGTGAGGAGCTTACGTCGGTCATAGAAATTTCATCAGGGGTAACTATACCGCCCGACAACACCATGCTCATGGCCTGCTGGACGCTCATGTCGACATCGTACACCCCGTCGATCGGCACGACGCCAACCCAGCCGGAGTTGGGCGTCGGTGCCGTGGGTACGTAGATGACTCCCATCTCTCCATCCTTCGTCATGGTGGTTGCCGTCAAGAAGCCTATCATCCACGCGCCGGCTTTCGGGTATTCGATCAGCACAACACGCTTGAAACCTGTGTCTGAGGTCCCCGAGAAGGAGTCGATGAGCTGCCTGGCAGGGCTATAGACGGCACCCACGATGGGGATTGACAGTACCCACTTCTGAATGGCCTCGATCATCCTTCTGCTCAGACGGCTGAGTTCCCACAGTTGCCCGGCGACGTAGACGAGCAGCAACATCGCCGCAATGCCTATCCCAGGAAGGTCGCGCCCGATCGTGTCTTCGATCAGGGGGCCCAGGAACCCGTCCATCAGGTTGAACACCAGACGAAGCACCCAGAAGGTGATGGCCAGCGGCACGACGATGATCAGCCCCTCGGCCATCACTTTTCGGAGATGTCCCCAGACGACCGATTTCAGAATACGCATACGCCACCTCAGGTGGGAATTGTCAGCAACTCTACCACCTGGGGCAAGTGCCCCACTTGACATAGATTTACGAGGGTGCGCCCATGCTTGAACCGCAGATCTGTTTGTGCAGCCTATAGCTTCCAATGCTTCGACTTCCAACGCTCTAACCTTGCAAATACAACAGTGCATTGTTAGATTTACAAGGATGATACCACGCCGTATTGAAAATGAGCTGCACAGCCTGCTCGCCGAATACCCTGCCGTTGCACTGCTCGGGCCCAGACAAGTGGGAAAGACGACGCTTGCGCTCGAGGCCGCGAAAACGGTGGACTCGGTGTACCTCGACCTTGAGTCGTATGCGGACCGGGCCAGGCTGACCGATCCTGAACTCTACCTTTCGGATCACGAAGACCGGCTGGTGATCCTGGACGAGGTACACAGTGCGCCCGACCTGTTCAGGAGTCTGCGCGGACTGATCGATAGTGGAAGACGGAGGGGAAGACGGTCGGGACGCTTTCTGCTGCTGGGGTCCGCGTCGATGGACCTGCTGCGACAGTCCGGGGAGTCGCTGGCCGGGCGGATCGCCTATCTCGAACTTGGCCCCCTGGACGCTCTCGAGGTCGCTCGAGGAGACATGGACCGGTTGTGGACACGGGGAGGGTTCCCGGACAGCTTCCTGGCCGACGACGGCGGCCGTAGCCTCCGATGGCGCGACAACTTCATTCGCACGTACCTCGAACGGGACGTCCCTCAACTGGGCCCGCGCATTCCCGCAGAGACCCTCAGACGGTTCTGGACGATGCTGGCCCACTCGCAGGGGGGAACGCTCAACATGGCGGCCCTCGCACGAGGCCTGGGAGTCGACGGCAGGACCATCTCAGGGTACCTGGACCTGATGGTCGACCTCCTGCTGGTGCGCAGGCTCACGCCCTGGCGCCAGAACGTCGGTAAGCGGCTCGTGAAGTCACCTAAGGTCTACGTGCGGGACAGTGGTATCGTACATGCCCTGCTCGGCCTGGAGTCGAAGGAGGACGTGCTCGGCCATCCGGTAGTCGGGCCGAGTTGGGAGGGGTTCGTGGTTGAGACGCTGGTGTCTGTAGCCCCCGGTCGCACCGTTGCCAGCTTCTATCGCGCGTCCGGCGGAGCCGAGATCGATCTTCTGCTGACCCTGCCGGGAGGGAGCACATGGGCGATCGAGGTCAAACGGAGCCTGAATCCCCGACCCAGGCGCGGGTTTCACAGCGCATGCGCCGATGTCGGCCCACGGGCAAAGTTCGTGGTCTACCCGGGAGAGGAACGGTTCATGGTCACCAGGGACGTTGAGGCAATTGGACTCGTGGACATGGCGGAGGAGGTACGCGGCGCGATGCGGGTCAGTGCGCAGTGAGTTGAATACCCAGTCGAGGACGAGGTCATACATGTCAAGCGAACTTGAACAGCGCCCATTCGGACGTACTGGCGAGAAGGTCAGCGTTATCGGCCTCGGCGGGGCCGCTCTGTACAAGCACTCCTACGAGCTGGGTGTAGCGACCGTCAAACGCGCCCTCGACCTGGGCGTGTCTTATTTCGACACGTCGCCCGCTTACGGTAGGGCCGGCGCGGATGGCAGTTGGTCCGAAAGGGGCATGTCCCAGCTGATCATGGGTGAGGGGCTTGACGGGACCACGAGACCGCATCTGCTCGCGACGAAGCTGATCAACTATACGACCGAGGTGACGGGCTCGACCTCGCTATCTGCGGTTGCGACAAGTCCAATCGGCTATCGCACTGTGGAAGACTGTCGCGCACAGCTACAGGACAACCTGCGTGCCCTTCGCCGCGATAGAGTCGACGTACTCCTGGGGCACGACATGGAGAAGGCAAAAGGCTGGATACTCGACGCGCGGGACGACGACGAGCTTCTGGACCTCGATAAGGAGCACGACTTCGCGAACGCGGTCATCATTCAGGCGCTTCGTGAAGCAAAGGCAGAAGGACTGTGCAGCTACATTGGTCTCAGTGCAAACCGGTCCGAGACCATGGCACATCTCCTACGCCGGGTGGAGCTGGATGTGTGCCTGTCGGCCGGCGAGTACACGCTGCTGGACTGCCGTTCCCCGCAGACGATGCTGCCGGTCGTTCGTGAGCAGGGAGTCGCCTATGTCGTAGGCGGGATCTTCAAACGTATTCTGGGCGTGTCAGATGAAGCATCGCCGTTTCATCTCGCCCCCAAGGGTCCCCTGGCTTCGGTCGGAGGCGTATTCTCAGATGAGCGTCTCATCAGTTTGGCCAGGACGACCGGCATTTCGATCGCTGCACTGACGGTCCGTTTCCTGGTAGCCAACCGGGAACTGTCGACTATCCTGGTAGGTGCGTCCACGCCCGAGGAGCTCGAGGAGAACGTCGTAGCCGCGCAGGCAGGTCCGCTGCCTCCCGACATTCATCAGGCCATTGAAGATCTGCATGAGGTGAGCGGCGGTCAAGAAGCTTGATTCGAAGTTGTGGACGCGTTCCGATCGACATAATTCTTCTAGTGCGAACAATCCTTGGCGTTGACTACGGGGCCAGGGCTTCAGGTCCAGTCGATCACGACCCCGCAGATTTCCGTGCCCACTATTCCGGCCATTAATCGAACGGCGATAGGTGCACTACCGTCGCCTCATCACTTCTGCTCACAAAGGGAGCCCGTTCCGCGATGCTGCGACATTCCGTAACAGTAGGCCCAACAGGCGCCCCGGTGCTGCGGGAGGTGTGGTGCCGAGTCTGTGACTGGAGTTTGCACGACGACATGACCCCGACGCTGTCGGCGATCGCCGGGCACGTCGCCCTGGCGGGGCATGGCGTCCTGTTCAGCACGGTCCAGACCTGCTGGGCGGGACTGCCGAACACCGGGCCGGAGACTGGGGAGTTCACCCCACGTGTGGACTGGCTGGTGACCAAGTCGGATGCCGTTCGCGTGGCCATGAGGGTTCATGCCTTCAGCCCTGCGGCGTTCACGGATGCGAAATGTCGTGGCTGCAGCTGGCGGCCACATCCCAAAACCCCTGATGCCTCCCTGATGGGGGTAGCGGTCCACGCGGCGGACATGGGGCACCGCGTCGACTTCGAGGTCCAGGAGAGATGCGAGATGTACATCTCCGCAGACTACGCCCCAACCGTGATGGCGTATGCTGCCGGCCTTGGACAGGAGGTTGACATGCCGTCCGTAGAGGCGAGGACGTAAGGGAACAGCGCCTCAGCCTGGCGAACGCCTTACGCTGCTGTAGCCAGCCAGCAGCAGCGTCCCGACGATTCCGACGATGGCTATCACCAAGATGATGATGCGCCCATTGGACGCTGCCTCCCCATAGCGATCCGATGCGGCCTCCAAACTCTGCCTGACTTCTGCAACCAGTCCGTCCGCTTGCCCTTGCAGTCCGGCCAGGATTTGCCTGTTTGCTCCAATCAGTCTGCGCTCGCGCGCCACCATCGACGTTCGCAACTTCATGGCGTCCAGGGCGCTGTTCTCTCCAGTGCCGGCGTCCAACAACCGGTTGGCAAGGGGAATCACCTCAGGATTCAGGTCCGGCCCACCGTTCTCCTCAAGATACTCGATGCTGCGGTCCATACGCTGGGCAGCCGTATCGAAGGTCTCTTCCACCCGTGCGGTCAGCGCCGGAATAGTTAACCTGTTCGCAAAATCGAGCGTCTGATAGCCTCTTGACACCGACTCCATCAGCGTGGCCATATGCCAGTAACGAAGGAACTCCTCTTCGGACAGATGGTCAGGGCCTGAAGGACCCCCATCTCTGAATTCGCTTCTGCCCGTCATCATGTAGTAGAACTGGCTGTCCAGGCTCGTACCGATGGCGGGAAGAAGCTCATAATTCGTGGAGAGGCTGAGTTCCTGCCAGTTCCGCTCCCCGGTCAGAATGGCCTCCAACAGGGCCGGTCGCCCGTCCTCAATCCTCGACACGTTGGCCGTCAGCAGGTCAACCTGCTGACCTAATCGCTCCACGCTGCCGTCATAACCCCGGCCTTCCAGAGCCGTCAGCGAGACGTCCAGCCCCATCTCATTGCTGGAGATCGCCGGCCCGGCCCCGGCTATGCTTTCGGGAGTCATCCGAGCGTTGGTCGCCACGGATGCCGTTGACGCCAGCGCGCTCGAGTGTCGAGATACCTCCACCACCGCGGCGAGAACCTCAACGTCGCCGCTGCCGCGGCTCTCAGTCTCCAGATTGCCGATGACCAGCCAGCCGGCCACCGCTGCGGCGACGACTATTACAAGCGCGCCCAGAGAGCCGACGGCCAGCGACACGGATATGCGCCGCCCCGACCTGAAGCCGGAGTAGCCAGCCACCAGCAGCGTCCCGACGATTCCAACGATGGCTATCACCAGGATGGTGATGCGTCCATTGGACACCGCCTGCCCGTACCGGTCCTCCGCAGCCGCCGAACTTTCCTCGACCTCTGCAACCAGGGCGTTCACTTCTCGTTGCAGCCCGGCCAGAATCTGCCTGTTGGCTCCGATCAGTTGACGCTCCCGAGCCACCATCGACGCCCTCAGCCTCATGGCGTTCAGTGCGCTGTCCTCTCCAGCGCCGGCGCCCAACAGCCGATTGGCAAGGGGAATCACCTCAGGAACCAGGTCCGGCCCACCATTCTCCACAAGGTATGCGATGCTGTGATCCATACGCTGGGCCGCCGTATCAAAGCTCTCTTCATTGTTGGCTAGTCGCGTTGGGTCGTCCTGGCTGCTGAGATTTGCCGCCAGCAGGCTCCTGTGCGCGCCGAATGTCCACTCCAGCAGTGTGGCCAGGTGCCAGTAACGAAGAAACTCATCCTCGGAAAGAGTACCGGAGGCGGCCGGCTTAGAATCCCTGAATTCGCTCCTGCCCGTCATCACGTAGTAGAACTGGTTGTCCAGACTGGAACTGATGGCCGGGAGCAGTTTCTGGTTGGTGGAAAAGAGAAGCTGCTGCCAGCTTCGTTCTCCGGCAAGGATGGCCTCGAACAGGGCGGGCCGCTCACCCTCGATCTGCGACACGTTGGCAGTGAGTAAGTCGGCCTGTTGACGTATTCGCTCCACCCTGCCGCTGTAACCCCGCCCTTCCAAGGCCGACAGACGTTCGGACAACTCGGCCCCGTTGCCGGCGACGGCGTTCCCCGCCTCGGCTATGCTTTCGGGAGTCATCCGGGCGTTGGTTGGCACGGATGCCGCTGCCGCCAGAGTACTCGATAGCCTGTTTACCGCGGCGACATCAGCCAGAATCTCGGCGTCCACGTTGCTCTGGTTCTGGTCCTCCAGGTTGCCAACGACTAGCCAGCCGGCCACTGCCGCGGCGATGATTATTGCCAGCGCGCCCAGAGCGCCGATGAGCAGGGGCGCAGTCATGCGGGGTTGTGCCATCACTGCGCACCTCCCAGATTGCTGACCAGGTGGTAGTTCCCGTCATCTCCGATAACGGTCACAAACACCGCGTCCGATCCCTGGTTGTCGCCAGGGCCGTACTGGAGGGTCAGCCCACGAAGGTCAATCGTCCCTGAGTTTCGCAGGGCGTCGAGGAAGCAGTCGCGGCTGACGTCCCTGCCACACTCTTCGAGACCCACAATTGCCAGTCGCCCCGCCAGGTAGCCCTCGAGGGAGACGAAGCCCGGCACAGCACTGGCGTCAAACGCGTTCAGCGCGGCGCGATAGTCGGCGACTGCGGGAACGCCGGTGTCATCGGGCAGCGGCACTACCTGAGTAACGTAAACGCCAGCGCCATCCGGCCCCAGCTCTTGCGCCAATGCGTTGCTGCCCACAAAGGACACCGCCATGAATACGGGGTCAATGTCCTCACGAGCCACGGTAATCGCCTTGGCAACCGGAGCATACGCCCCGATCATAATGATCGCTTCGGGGTTGGCTTCCACGATGTTGAAAACGGCGGCCTTTACCGCGTCGCTGTTGCGCTGATAGTACCAGGACGCTACCGGCTGCAGGCCGCGCTGACCTAGCGCGTCAACCACCCCGTCCAGACCGGACTGGCCGTATGAGTCGTTCTGATACATCACGGCGACGCGGGTTATCCCCAGGTCTTCAGTCAGGCGCGCCACCATCTCCTCCGTCTCCTGATGGTAAGAAGCCCGCAGGTTCACCACGTTCTCCAGCTCGGCTTCCCGGAGGAAACCGGCGCCTGTAAAGGGCGCAATGAATGGCACGTCTTGTGCATTGGCCAATGGCGACGCCGAGCGGGAGGTGGGTGTTCCCACCTCTCCAATCAGCGCGAAAACGCGTTCTCTGGTAATCAGATTCAGCGTGTTGCCATAAGCCAGGTGCGGCTCGTACTGGTCGTCCAGAGTTGTCAGCTCCAGCATCCGGCCATGCACCCCGCCCTTTTGGTTCTGTTCGTGGAACGCCGCCTGGATTCCCGACCGCATCCCCTGGCCCAGCGCCTGCGCCGGGCCGCTGAACGCGGCGGACTGCCCGAACACAATCCGGTCGTCATAAATGCCCGGATTCCCCTCATCCATCATCGCCGGGGGAGCTGTTTCGGATTCGCTGAGAGCCGGGGAGGGGGGCGAATCTTCGCACGCCACCGCAAAAGCCATAATCATGGCTGCAATGGCAGATACAGCCATAGCTCTTGCGCTCCTGGCGGTTGCGATTGTGTACAGCATCATGTCTTCTGCTCCTCGAAATTCAGCAGGCTTTTCCGATACCTACTGCGATTGCAATCGATCTGGCAGCGGGGATTGTAACGGATGCCGGGCTAGATAGTCCTGACGCTACCCCGAACGTAGTCCGCGTCGTCCGAAGCCAGGAATGCGATTACTGCTGCGACCCCGTCGGGAGACGACAGCCCGGCCATGATGTCGTCGTACCTCTCGCGGTTGCCCGTGTTGGCCAGCTGCTCCTCGGTAGCGCCGATCTTCAGCGGTGTGTCCAGGTTTCCAGGCAGCACGTCGTTGACCCTGATGCCGTGCCTGGACAGGTGCGTGTCCAGCGTCATCGCCAGGCCGTGAGTGCCGCCCTTGCTGGCTCCGTAAGCCACGGACGAGCTTCCTCCAAGCACTCCGGCTCCCGACGACGTCAGTATGATCACGCCGCTCTGCATGGGGATCATGTGTCTCGCGACGTGCTTGACGACAATGTACGACCCCTTGAGATTCACCTCGATCACAGGGTCCCAGATGGACTCGTCAACATGGGTCACCTCGAGGCCGGACCCCTTCAGAATCCCGGCCAGGTGAGCCAGGACGTCGATTCCCCCGCCAAGCCAGCCGGCAGCTTCATCGACGCCGCTGCTGACCTCACCCTCCTCGGTCACGTCCACGTGCCAGTAGCGGGCGCTGCCGCCGGAGTCCTCAATCGTCCTGAGCGTGGATCCGGCGTCGGAGTCGTTGACGTCGAACAGCGCGACGCGGCCGCCTTCCGATGCGATTCGGATTGCAGTGGCGCGGCCTATGCCAGTTGACGCTCCCGTTACGAGCACACGCTTCCCACTAAGGTCCACCATGATTCTCTCCTGCCTGATTGTCCCACTCGATTCCTGCCATCGACGCATACTTCCGGTACTCGACCGTGGCGGCAGCGTAGCGATCCGGCGGCAGGTGCTCAATGAGCACGTGACCCGCAGGACACACGCGCTGCATGCCCTGGAGAAACGCCATATGGTCCAGCATACCCGAGCCGATCTCCGCCTCCTCGAACCTCACCATGAGCTGGTCCATGACGGTGAAGTCCTTGGCGTGGGCGCCGAGCGTGAACTCTCCGGTCAGGTCGAAGAACTCGGCGAGAAAGCGGGTCGTGTCGTAGGCGTCTTCGAGGCTGCCGATGAAGTTCACCGGGTCCTGGTTGAACCCCAGCGCGGGCGATCCGACGGCTTCGATGAAGTCCCGCACACGGCGAGCGGAGTAGAGCGGGGAGACGGCGCCGCCTTCCACCGCGACCTTCACACCCTCGTCCTGCGCCGCCCGGCAGAACTTCCGAGCCGAGTCCACCAGCCTGTCGAACACCTCATCGCCCCGGTTGCCCGGATGCGGGAGCCACGGCCCATCCGGGTTCAGGCTGCCCGGCCGCAGGTACGTGTTCGGTGAGCCCAGCTGGGCCGTGAGTCCGCACATGCGCCTTGCGAACTCGATGGCGGCCTCCCGCTCGCCGTCGTCCGGGCTCACCAGTCCGCCGCCATAAGCGCCATTGGTCTGACCCACCAGGACTCCGGCCTCCTCGAACATCGCCTTCAGCCGGACGATGTCCTGCGACGTCATGGAGACCGGGTCCTGAACGATTACATTCAGCGCCCCGAACCCCTCGCCTGCGACGTCCGCCAGCAACTCCGGGGTAATGTTCCGCCAATCTCCGGGAATTCGTCCCGCAGCCCCTAGCAGCATATTCTCATCTCCGGTTGCGTGTGCAATACAACGGCGGGATCAGCCCTTTTAGGCCGGTCCGCCGTCGCTGTTTGACTCTGTGGTCCGGGCGCAGGTGCACTGCATGGATGCCGACCAGTGAGGCAGGGTTACGACGCCTCCTACAGGTAACTAGATGTCATATGGTGGGGTCTGACCGGATGTGCGGAGTAGGGAAACGAAGCACCCCTCCACCTACTTCGCGGTGGGGAAGGCGCTACTCGCCGCGCAGCCGACGAAGTTCCGCCTCAAGCTCGGCGGCGCGAGCTTCGGCTTCCCTGGCACGTGCTTCAGCGACTCTGACACGAGCCTCGGAAATCTCAGCGCGACCTGCGTCTTCCTCGTGCGACCGGAGGTAGGTCTCTGTCTGTGGGTCGAAGAAGCGCAGCATCCCGTCCTCCCAGCACACGTACAGCCCCAGTGACTCACTGTATCCGCGTAGGCGGTCTTCGCCAAGCTCTTCGATGTCGATGGGCTGGTACACACCTTCCACAAGACGGTCACCCGCAAGCGCCGCGTCGTGATACTCCCCGCCACTGGGGTCGAAACGCCAGTATTCCCGCACACCAAATCGCTCGTAGTCACGACGCTTGTCCGTGTAGTCCACCCTCCCAGTGGTGGGCGACGCCACCTCCAGCACGAAGTCAGGGGCTCTGTCCTGCCGGTCTATCGCGTATCCCCGCTGCTCCTCCATAAGCTCGCGACCGCCACGTATGACCATCAGGTCAGGTATCCGCACTTCACCGCGCACGGGTAGCGTACCCACCGGGACCTCGCACGCCACCGTTACGTCCGGTTCGTCAGCAAAGTGGATCGCAAGCGAGGTCACTATCGAGGTCTCGTAGAGGTACAGCCAGTTCTGCATATCGTCTCGCGGCGGATAGTCCGGGAAGCGTTCCAGATCTCCCGCTACCTGAGTGGGCATAGTTGTCTTACTGGTCATCGCGGTCCTCTCGTAAACGAGTGAGTTGAGGATTGCCGACTGCGCACATTGTACCATCAGTAGAATCTCCCACCGCCTATGGGACGTTGACTAACCGATTCGCAATTTGTTCAGGTTTGCACCTTGGGATACACTGGTGCAATCTGCGAGGGTAGGCGGCAGATTCTCGCGCTACCCACATCCTGGAGGAGACCGAATGGCAAACGCCCCCTTGTTCCCCGTAACGGTCGTCGGGAGTTGGCCCCGATCCACTGAGCTGATCAGGGCCCTGCGCCGCAAGGAAGCCGGCGAGATCACCCTGGACGAATTCAACGCTGTGGCCGACGACGAAGTGTTGGCCTGCATCCGGGCGCAGGAAGAAGCCGGGGTAGACATCATCAGCGACGGAGAGTTGCGCCGGGACAACTTCTACTCTTTCGTCACGGACAAGCTGAACGGAATGCAGCTGATGAAGGTGTCGGAAGTGATGGACTACTCCCGGGACCGAGCCCGAATGGAAGAGATGCTGCGGGCCCTCGACGTGCCGGCCTTTGCCATCAAGAGCCCCATCGCGGTCGACCGCCTCGGGAAACGACAGGGCCTGGCCCTCGATGAGCTGGCCTTCCTGCGGGAACACACAGACCGGCAGATCAAGATTCCTCTGCCTGGCCCCTACATGCTGACCCGCTCCAGCTGGTTCGAAGGCCTCTCCGACTCGGTGTACCCTTCCCCCGAAGACCTGGCCGCCGACGTGGTGGAGATCCTCCGGGAAGAGATAGTCGCCCTGCGTGACCTGGGATGCGACTTCGTGCAGTTGGACGAGCCCATCCTCAGCCAGGTGGTGTTCGGCGAGGAGAGCACCGAGACCTTCATGTGCGCCGCCCTGCCGAACCGCCGGGACCCCACAGACGAACTGGAATTTGCGGTGCGGCTGATGAACCAGACGCTAGAGGGAATTACCGGGATCAGGACCGGTGTGCACGTCTGCCGCGGCAACTGGAGCAAGCGGGAAGACGTGCTGCTCTCAGGCAACTATGGACCGATGCTCCCCTACCTCTCCCAGATGAACATCGACCAGCTTGTGCTGGAGTGCGCCACGCCCAGGGCCGGAGAGATGGAGGTCTTCAAGGAGTACAGGAACGAGAAGGAAATCGGCCTTGGAGTGGTGAACCCCCGGTCGGACGATATCGAATCGCCGGAGCAGATTGTCGCCAGGGTCAAGGAGCTCCTGCAGTACTTCGATCCGGAAAAGATATACCTCAACCCCGACTGCGGATTCGGCACCTTCGCCGAACGAAACGTCAACACCCACGAGATGGCCTTCAAGAAGATGCAGGTAATCGCAGCAGGCGCCGAACAGGTGCGGGCTGAGTATCGGTAAGTACCGGGTTTAGAGTTCTCGCCGAATTGCGATAAGTCGGCGTTCACAAAGGAGTTGGAAATGGCGGAAGAGAGAGACCTCAACGGGCTGCCCAGTGAAAAGCTGGCCGAAGTCCTGGATTCCTTTCGTGACCCGGAGGTATTCAACGCGGTAACCGGGCCATGGAAGTCGCGGGTGGTCTGGCAGGACGGGATGCGGGCACGCGCCTATATGCGGAATCACCAGGTCGACATGGACGAGCCCGGCGACCTGACCGCCACCGACGTCGCCGCCAGCGCCCACGAGCAGCTGCTGTCGGCTATCGGCAGCTGCATGACCGTCGGATTCGTGGTCAACGCCACCAAGCAGGGCGTTCGTATCCATGACCTGGAAGTGGCCGTGGAGGGCTACTTCGACAACATCCGCAAGTGGGCCGGGGTGGAGGACGAGGGCAACCCCGGCTATGGCAGCATATCGGCCAAGTGCTTCGTGCGCGCCGACGCCGACGAGGACACCCTGCAGGAAATCTGGCGACTGGCGGTGGCGGGATCTCCCGTCACCCAGTCCGTAGCCAACCAGACCGCTGTCGAGACCGACTTTGAAATGGTTGGTTGATGGTCACGTTTGTTTCCGCGGACTGGGTTTCTGAACATATCGACCGGCCGGGGTACCTGATAATCGACCCCCGGTCGGCCATGCGCTACCTGATGGGCCATTTGAGAGGGGCGGTCAACGTCCCTTTCAAGAAGCTGCAGGGGGCGGATGGGCGTATCGGCCCACCAGAGCAGCTTGCTGCCGCATTCGGGGAAGCAGGGCTGGGTGACGACGTTACACCGGTGCTATACGATCACCAGGATGGCCGCAACGCAGCCATGGCAGCCTGGGTCCTCGAGTACCTGGGCCGCGACGACGTTCACGTGATGGACATGCTGTTCGAGGCCTGGAAGGAAGAGGGCCGGGAGGTCCTCTACCGCCCCGTCCCTATGGATCCCAGAGCTTTTACACCCCGCCTCAACCCGTCGGTGCGGGTTACGATGAACGACCTGGCCACCGACGGCGGATCGAAGCTCCTGGATACGCGCACACCCGAAGAGTATCGCGGACAGACGGAGATGGACCACCGCCCCGGGCACATTCCAGGCGCAGTCAACCTGCCTCACTCCGAGATGACCGGCGACGGAGGAAGACTGCTCATCGAGCCGGACCTGCTGAATCAGCGGCTGGCGGAAGTCGGGGTCACGCCTGGCGATGAGGTCGTGGCATACTGTCGCAGCGGCGTCCGGGCTTCACTGGCCTACCTATCCATGCAGCAGGTCGGGTACGACGTCCGACTCTACGATGGCTCCTACGCAGAGTGGATGGACAGCGGTCACTCAGTAGAAGTCTGACTCTCCCGGCCCGAAACCTCTCCTGCGGGCAATCGTAGCTTTTCCCGGGGCCAGCTCTCCCTGGTCCACGTCATAGCCGTCCCCTGTCGACCACCAGGTCGACGATATCGTCGCTGGTCAGAGAGCCCAGGAACTTCCCGGATTCGCGGTCGACCACCGGGATGGCAGAGAGCTGGTTCTCCGTCATTCGTTGCAGCACGTCCTCAACATGGTCATCAGGCTGTGCAACCAGCGTGCTGCTTCGCACCACCTCCCGGAGGCTGGTCGTGGGCCAGGCGTCCTCAGGCAGGTATCGCAGCATCCCCAGGGAGACGATTCCGAACGAACCGTTTTCATCCACCAGCACGTAGTCATGCTGGCGCGGGATGGTCCACTGCTCTGTGAAGTCGCTCACCGAGAGGGAAGGATCAGGATGGGGACGGCCGCGGTCTATGATGTCGTCCACCGTGATTTCGTTCAGGGGGAATCGAATGACACCGTTCGGGACATCGTGTATCCGGGTGCCCGGGATCAGGCGTCTGCTGGCATAGTTCACCGTGAAGCTGATCAACGTGGGCATCAGCACGAGGTAGCCGAACATCACCAGCACGAGGAATGAGAACAGGGGCTCACTGACGGCCCCGGTTTCCCGGAGGACCAGCAAGAGGGCTATCTCCGCCACGCCCTTGCCCATCAGGCCGGACGCAACCGCGTAGGGCACTGTGAGCCTGGACACGTAGGCGCCCACGAACGCGCCAACGAAGTTACCGGCCAGGGGTATCAGTGCCAGGACGGCCATGGTCGATAGAGGCAGGTCCACGAAGGTGAAGCTGAAGTGAAGTCCAGCCGACGCGAAGAAGAGCGGCACGAACAGGCCCTCGGCAGTGCCGCGCAGCCCCGGCGTCACCTCCTGGCGTGTCTGGTAAGGCAGACGGGATAGCGCCGCGCCCATGAGAAGGGCCCCCAGCGTACCGTGCAGTCCCATGAACTCTGCTGCGTCCACCATCAGGAACAGCGACCCCAGCAGCAGGCCCAGGGAGAGCTGCGGCACCCTGATCACCCTCTGAAACAAGGAAACCAACCGGGGGAGCACGCGGGAAGACAGGAGCCAGCACACCGCAGCGAAGCCGCCGATCTTGGCGACCAGTACCAGTATCCCCGTAACCGACACTTCATAGACGTGATTGCCGATGCTGAAACCGATGACGAGTAGCGTAATCAGCTCAGCGATAACCACCACTGTGAAGATCTGCAGCCCGATCGGGTTCCGCAGCTTTCCCTCGTCGGCGAGCACTTTGGCCACTATGCCCAGGCTGCTCATGGACAGGATCCCCGCCAGCGCCAGCGCATTGTTGAAGTTCAGGCCGATCCCGAAGTCGTGAACGAAGTCGGTGGTCACCAGCATGGCAATACTCAAGGAGAAGAGGACGGACACAACTGCGGCAAGGAAGTAGTGACCCCTGAGGCTGGCCACAAAGCTGGGAATGTCGATCTCGTCCAGGCCTATCAGGAAGAAGAAGACGAAAACGCCCAGGGTCAGCAGGAGATCAATGTGTCCTGTGGGGTGGACCGACCACAGCCCCAAGGCATCCAGTACTGGCCCCAGCATGACCCCTGTCAATGCGTACGCCAGTATGGAACTCAGGTGCAGCCGTCGGAAGATGCCCTCCGCCAGTTTTGCGACGATGATCAGCAGGCCCAACGCCAGTAGCGACTCTCGAATCTCGCCCCCTTGGGTCGCGACCGCGGTCAGTCCCTCCCAGCCTGTGATGAACTGTAGGACACTCCAATCCAAGTGATCTCTCCCCATTCATTCGTGCAGGCAACACTATAAGGGAGAGATGGGTGACAGTGCATGTGACCCGGACTAGCTGCAGGACTTCCACATGGAGACGCCCGTGGCGGCTGCCAGGGGCGGAAGAGCGACGCCGACGATCGTCCACGTCACCGTGACGACGTCACCGCCAATTGCTGTGAACGCTGGGTTGATGTCGTTGAACCAGTTCCAGAAGTACAGGATTCCCACGACCAGACTGCCGTAGAAGATGACATTGGCCGACAGGAACTCCCGGGTCACCATCGCGCCGTCCCAGCCGTGTCCGGCATCGCGCTTTCTCATGTAGCCGAACATGAGTGTGAGGACAACTATTGCAATCACGACCGGATGGAATGTATGCCACAGCGGACTGGATGGGGCAGCCTCGGTAGAAGTGTAATAGAGCGGCTCAACAATCAGGTGGACCGCAACCGCAACCCCGGCAAGCACGAGAAAGATACCGATAGCCCTCTTGAGAATACGCATTAGATTCTGTGCCTCCGTTCCCGTATCCGTGTGTCGTCGGTAGTCTGGTAACCGTTATCTAGCTGTGCGATCACTCGCTCAGAGTAGTCGTCAATCCTGGGGCGACCCTTATGCCTTGCAGCAGAGGCTCCAACGGCCTGACTTTGCGCTGGTGGCAGTCGCGTTGCTCCTTTTCCGACTACTCATTATAGATATATCATATTATATATGATAAGCGGTAGAGATTAAATATACACTCAGTTATGAGTATCGGCCCACTGAATTCAGTTCGACATCCACTGGGAACAGAAAGGAGGACCGGCCGCATGTCTGCAGCCGGAGACTTCGCCGATTACGATGACGTTGGGTGTCCCGCGCCCGGAGTCGGGGCGCTAGTCCGTCCTTCTGACCGGCGAGTCCCTGTTGAATCGGCCCGTGTAATCCGACCGCACGCGATACTCAATGGGCATCCGGGCCAGGGAGATCGCATCCGGCGCTGCGAAGCCGCCGGAGAACACCATCTTCATCGCATACTCTACCGACATGTCAGTCTCGAACAGTTCGTCCTCAGCGACGAGGGCCATGTTTCCTGATGTCGGGTTCGGAGCGGTCGGGATGTATACGATAGCCAGGGACTCTTCAGTGTCGGGCTTTTCGACCCTTGCCGTCACGAACCCTATTGCCACCATCCCCTCCCTCGGCCACTCGAGGAACACCACTCGGCTGAAGCTGAACTGCGCGGTCATTACCGTGGTGGCCTGCCTGGTCACGCGGGTAATGGTGCTGATCACCGGTATATATCCCATGACAGTCGTGACAGAGTGAATGAGACGCCGGCCGACCGAGATCGAGGCCATCAGCCCGACCAGATAGAGCACTAAGAGCGTCAGCCCGAGTCCAAGACCCCAGAACTGTGGGAGTGTCAGTCTCTCACCCGACACCTCCCTCACTGCCATGGTGAGCATCGGTATGACCATGGAGTCAACCAGGTTCACGACATACGCGATGACTGCGACGGGAATGATTATGGGCAGAAGATCGATCAGGGCTGAAAGCGTAGTGGACTGGAAGTGGTTGCCGGCACGCTGAAAGAGGTTCGGACCGCTCTCCTTTGTGTCAACGGTCTGGCCGCTGTCTCTGTCATACATTGCTTCACCCGATGTTAACCTTCATTCGCAGTGTATTGCGTCTTCCCGAATCTCCGGCCGCGTTGGCTCCAGGAGGGTGCCAGTGCATGACCTCCGAGGATAGCACGAGGAGGAAAGTTGAAGGAACAGGACGCTCTTGAAAGGCAGATAGCGGCCCTGCGGGACCGCCTGTCCAAGCTCACCGAGGTCAGCCTTCGCATCAACGAGAGCCCCGATGACGAGGCGGCATTGCGCGGAGTGATGGACGGTGCCCGCTCCGTGACCGGCTCGCCCTACTCCCTCATCACTACTCTGGACACCACGGGCGGGTGGAGGACTATCTTATCCTGGGTTTCAGTTCCAGCCATGAGGAGCGTCTTTGGCAGATCCCCGAGGGCCCTCAGTGCCACGCGCCGGCTACCGGATGCCCAAGGGCGAGTTCCCGGAATCCTCCCCCACCCCTCACGCGGCGACTACGTACTCTTCCGGGTAGCGGTAGTGTTCTACCTCAGGCTGAGGGCCGTGCGCCATTGCCAGGCCTATCGTCAGGGGACCCAGTCTTCCAACCAGCATCGTCAGCATGAGCAGGCACTGTCCCGCTACCGAAAGCTGCGACGTTGCCCCCGAGGTCAGTCCCACGGTGCCGAAGGCGGAGACCCCCTCGAAGAGCAGGTCGAGCGGGTCCAGGGCGCTGTCCGTGATGCTCAGGCATACGAGCACGCCGAAGATCACCGCCACGGCGACCGTTCCGATCATCAGCGCGGTCATGACCTGCCGGTCCGATATCTCCCGCCCAAAGGCCGAGGCGTGCCTTCTGCCCTTGACCGCCGACCATATCCCAATGAACATCACGGCCAGCGTGTTGATCTTGACGCCTCCCGCGGCCGAAGCTGAGGCCCCTCCCACGAGCATCGCGACAATCGTCCACAGCTTGGTCGCATGACCGGTCTCGGAGTGGTCGATCAACGAGAACCCGCCGCTCCTGGCGCTGACGGACTCGAATGCCGCCGTGGCAACCTTCTGAGTGGTGGGCAGATCTCCCAGTGTTCCGGGATTGCTGTACTCCAGCACCAGGAACGCACCGATGCTGAGTGGCAGGACGATGGCCGTGAACGCAACGACCAGCTTGGTCGTCAGGCTGAAGCGCCCGAACCTGCGCCTCGTGACCACGTCCGACAGCACCAGAAAGCCGATGCCTCCGAGAAAGACCATGAGGGCCGTCACGGCGATTACGGTCCAGTCCGAGCTGAAGCGTTCTCCCTGTGGGGCTATCGAAAATCCGGCGTTATTGAACGCTGATACGGCCCTGAAGAGAGCCTCGACCGCGGTGTGCGTGGACAGGTCGTCCACCCACCACAGCCTGAGAATCAGTACTGTGAAGGCCAGCACCTGTGCGGCGACCGCGAACGAGGCAATCCCTATCACGATGCGGACGATCCCGCCCCGTCCAAACCCGACATCCCCTCCACCATAACTCTCCCTTATCAGCAGCCGCTGAGAGAGGGAGATCCGCCGACCAATGAGAAC
The DNA here is from genome assembly GCA_965116405.1 of Dehalococcoidia bacterium. Classification (GTDB taxonomy): domain Bacteria; phylum Chloroflexota; class Dehalococcoidia; order Lucifugimonadales; family UBA1123; genus VXRN01. Next base: position 1,487,756 of record OZ220685.1, on the reverse strand, counting down.
AAGCGCAAAGGTGGCCAGGGTCATGAATCCCAGGCCGCCCACAAAGATGATCCCCGCCAGCACGATCTGGCCGGTCGTGGTCCAGTACGTTGCGGTGTCCTCGACCGCCAGCCCGGTCTCCGTTATGGCAGAGGTCGCGGTGAAGGCTGAGACGAATAGGTGGCGCAGTCCGCCGCCCGAGGTGTGAGTGAAGGGGAGCGTGAGGACCAGGGTTCCAAACAGCACCAGACCGACGAAAGCGTAGATGACGATGAGAGCTGGCGACATGCCCCTGCGCGTCCTGCGCCCGTTCCTGGCTGAGAACGCAGGGCGCTCCAGGTCGGCCCTCTTCTGTATCCTTACCAGCCTGTCCCCCGGCTTTGGTGTCCAGCTGATCTCCACTTCATGCTTTCCTTCACTTGAGGTGGTCAGAGAAAGTCTTCCAACTCGCTTCGGCCAGGCCGGCTGGTCGACTTACCACTTCGAAAGTCACTTACCATTGTCATAAATACGAGCCTAGCACTCATCGCAGTAGAATCAATCATACTTTATGATTATAAGCTTTCAGCCGAGAGTGCTAGCCGCCCCGCCGTACGTCCCCTCTCCCTCAGGGCTCACAGGGGTAGGTAAACCGACATCTCGTTCGTCCCCGGATCAAGTCCGGGGCAGGCTCTGCGCCTGTCGAAGGACACCCCCAGCCAGTGGATTCCCGCTTTCGCGGGAATGACGGTTTGTGAATACCTACCCCCGTAAGCTCCATCAGGGAGAGGGTTAGGGTGAGGGTGAAGTGGTCGCCCACCAGACAGACACGGAATCTGCCGACACAGCAGTCACATACCGCGTGGTAAAATTAAGAAGAGCAAAGGAGTAGTCCATGACCACCCGAGCCTCCACCGCCATCTTCTATCCTGAAACGGACGATATGCCATTGCCAGACGGAGAGTACCAGGCGCCGCTGTATCGCAGGATAGTGGGCGACCTCGAAGACCACTTCCGGAACGTGCCGGACGCAAACGTCAACGGGAACACGTTCATCTACTACGTCGAGGGCAATCCGCGCCGCTCGGTATCTCCCGACTGCTACGTGGTCTTTGAGCTGTCGGAGGCAGCGCTGCATTCGCTGTCACTGGAAGGCAACAACACCTATCTGCTGTGGGAGGTTGGCAAGGCTCCGGACTTCGTGCTGGAGATAGGGTCTCCCAGCACTGGCAACGTCGATCTGGGTCGCAAGCGTGACCTGTACGCGGAGCTTGGCGTGTCCGAATACTGGCGCTACGACGCGACGGGCGGTGAGTTCTACGGCGAGCCGCTTGTTGGTGAATATCTTCAGGATGGCGAGTATCACAGGTTCGAGCTTCGGCATGAACCCGATGGTCGGGTGTGGTCACACAGCGAGGCGCTGAACCTGGACGTCTGGTGGTCTGAGGATGACCTGAGGTTCTGGGACCCTACTGCCGGACGCTGGCTTCTGAGGCGAAAAGAGGAGCGGGAACGTGCCGAGGAAGAACGCACCCGCGCCGAAGATGAACGCGCCCGTGCCGAGGAAGAACGCTCGCGCGCCGAAGCTGCCGAGTCTCGTGTGCTGGAACTGGAGGCCGAACTCCGGCGCCTACGCGGGGAGTAGGGACTCTACCCTTCAGCGGCCGTCAGGCTATGGGCGGGGGTATCGATAGTACACACATGGCTATGCTATTCAATTCGATGTGCAGAGACCAGAACAGAGACTATTCCGTCCTGTTGGAAAGCAGGGAATAGGATCGTCTCATAGACTCCAGAGGAACAGCATGACGATCGACCAGGACCTCCTGAAACGAATTACCGCCCGCCCCGATGTCTTTGGAGGCAAGCCAATCATTCGCGACATGCGCGTTTCTGTGGAACTGATACTGAGTCTGCTCTCCCAGGGCGTTGAACCCAATGACATCCTCGACGATTATCCTGACCTCGAGTTGGAAGACATTCGCGCCTGCACGGCCTACGCCCATGCTGTCATTGCGGGAGACTCTCTGGCCGCTGTGTCGGTAGAGGGTTCGTGAGGTTTCTGGTAGACCGGTGCGCCGGTGTCCGTCTAGCAGAGTGGCTTCGCATCAACGGACACGACGTTGTCGAGGCACGGGAGCTAGGCCCTGATCCGGGCGATCGAGTCCTCCTGGAACTTGCCGAGTCCGAAGCACGGGTCTTGGTTACCATCGACACCGATTTTGGTGAACTAATACACCTGCATAATGTTCCACATACCGGGCTGGTACGCCTTCCAGACGTGCCTGCCGCGCAGCGCATTGTTCTGATGGCTGAACTCCTCGACCATCATCAGGAGGCACTCGAAGCGCGGTCTATAGTGACTGTACGCGGCGGGAGAATCCGAATATCCAGGCCTTAGATGCCTTGATTTGTAGAAACTGCCCGTTTGAGCATTGGAGCCAGAGTTTCGGTTCGTGTTTCTATAACTCGCCTTTGCCAAGGCACTCTGCACTGCGCACTTTCAGTTCGATCATTCGGCAATATCACTGCAAGACAACTGCCAGTCTCAGTTGACCTAGCTTCCCGAGAGTCAACCCAAGTCAGCATCGACAGCAAATGCTATCCGTCGGTGCGTAGATCAGAGTTGTTTGGTTACGGACGACGGGCGGTACGTGATGATTCAGCCGGGACTTCGATTTTCTCTTGGGGAGGTGCTTGTATTAGCCCCTATGGATCCCGCAGCTTTTAGAGAGAGGGCATCTGAGATTCGTGGGGCTATAGCTGCCATGGAAGGGGATTTCGATAGTGCGCACGTAGCACTGCTATTCAACTCAATGTACAGAGACGAGCGCAAGGACGATGCTTATGAGCGCCTTCATTACTTACAGTTGTGGCAGTCGCTGGAAGAGTCGGTGAAGAGACTTGGCTACCCCAAGAAAATCACGGATAAGAACAACGAAATTGTAGCTGGCGATAAGTCCCTTGGTGAGCTAAGGGTCTATAGGCATGACATCGCTCACTGGTGGACTGACACCATTGACGAGAACTACCTGTCAGAACTCTACAGAACAGCAAACGAACTGATTCGCCGGAAGTACTTTTGACTGCGGTCTCTGTATTCGACGCTGCATATCCGTCCTTCGGCGCCACAAAAGAGTAGCCCCTGAAGTTGAGGGCATGCGCTGTTTGACATGGCATTAACTTTGGAAATGAACTCCGGGAGGTGTGAACCGGTGGTGCGTACCACTTCACGGAGCCAACACCTCCCTTATACAAGGATGTCTGACCTGTCTTCCCAGCATGGCGTTCGACGCTTGCACTGCTAGCAAACGCGACGACTGAACATAGCGGATAGCCCACCGGAGCAATTGCCCCTATCCTGTTGCCGCCGTACACTGTCGGCACTTGGAATCCCGACCACACACCACGGAGGCGCGCTATGAGTGAACTGGACGACCGCTACGAGCGAGGGCAGGAGACGCGGAGGATGTTCGGCGGCGGGCAGATCTCCGGCGGGTCGTCACCTGCGGCGTGGGAACTTGCGCCTGACCTGGAGAGAATTCTCGGCGAGGCGCTGTTCGGCACCATCTGGAGGCGGCCGGCGTTGACGCCCGTGCAGCGGGAGATGGTCACGCTGTCGTGCCTCATCGTCATAAACCGCGAGGTGCAGCTCAAGCGGCACCTGGGCAACGCGCTGAACGTGGGGCTGACGCCGGAGCAGCTCGTGGAGCTGATCATTCACGACACCTGGTACGGCGCGGCTCCAGCGGGCATCCAAGCACTCACGATCTGCAAGGAGGTCTTCGAGGAGCGCGGGATAGACTTCACTCCGTCCCGAGTCCACGATACCGACGAAGACCCCGACAGCCTGTTCCAGCGCGGCGAGGAGCTCCGGCAACGCTACATGGGCACCACTTCACCGACACGTCCGAACCCGCCCACGCAGGCCGAGAGAGAGCTGGGTCAGATCACCGGTGAGTACTACTGGGGCGCAACCTGGACTCGTCCGGGGCTCGATCTCCCCAGTCGCTGCATCTGCACCATGGCGTGCCTGGCTGCGCTGGGACGCGAGGGGCCGCTGGGGAGCCACATCCGGGCCGCGCTGAACATCGGGTTCACACAGGACCAGATCATCGAGGTGTTCGGCCACATGACGCTCTACGCCGGAATACCATTCGCCCGAGGCGCGATGGACCTCGCCAACGAGATCTTCACCAGCGGGTGAAGACACCGCACAGGAGATGAACCATGACTACGCAGCAGCCGATTCGGATTGGACTGATCGGGGCGAATATTCACGTGGGCTGGTCGCCGAGGGCGCACCTGCCTGCGCTGCAGGCGCATTCGCAGTTTGAGCTCGCAGCCGTCTGCACCACGCGACGGGAGTCTGCGGACGAGGCGATGGCGGCCTTCAACGCTGGCAGCGCGTGGGACGACTACAACCGGATGCTGGCCGACGCCGACATCGACGCCGCCACCATCTCGCTCCGAGTGCCCTCGCACTACGGGCCGACCATGGCGTCGCTGCGGGCCGGCAAGCACACCTTCACCGAGTGGCCGCTGGGTCGCACCACCGCCGAGGCCGTCGAGATGGCTGAGGTCGCCAGGCAGCAGGGCGTCAGGACGGCGGTCGGTGTGCAGGCGCGTGCCAATCCGGCCATCATCCACCTGAGAAACCTCGTGGCTGACGGATACGTGGGTCGAGTGATGACCTGTCACGTCCGGCTGATGCGCGAGGGCGTGCTGTCGCGGGTCTCGGGACGGACATGGCAGCGGGACGTCGAGCTTGGGGCGAACACCCTGACCATCGCCTGCGGGCACACCATCGACGCGCTGTGCAGCGTGGTCGGCGAGTTCGCGGACGTGGCCACCGTGGTCAGCACCCAGGCCACCACCTGGCACGAGACCGACACCGGAAAGGACCTGCCGGTGACGTCGCCGGACAACATACTCGTCAGCGGCAACCTCCAAAACGGCGCCGTGGCGTCGGTGCAGATCGGCAACACCGCCTGGGCCGGCAGCGGCTACCTGATGGAGATCTACGGCGAGGAAGGGACTCTGGTGGCGGAATCCACGGACTCGGCCCAGCTTCAGGAGGTGAGAATCCGGGGCGCACGGGGCGGCAGCAACGACCTCGAGGAACTGACGCCACCCGCAGAACTGCATCCCGCACCGGAGATGCCCGGCGGATCGGCCTACAACGTCGGCCAGCTATACAGCCAGTTCGCAGCGTCGATTCACGGCACGGCCCACGAAGGAGTACCCAGCGTCCCGGACTTTGAGCACGCTGTGGGACTGCACCGGCTAATCGACGCCATCCAGCAGTCCAGCGACGAGGGCCGGCGTGTAAAGGTGGCGTGAAGGAAGGAAGCACGTAGTACCACCTTGGCCAGAAGGACTTCGAAGAAGAGCAGATCGACTGCTCTGCCCGCCCGCAGGGAAGCGATCTCGTGTGAGCTTTGCCAGAGGGAGGTGGACAGGTACACGGTCCATCACCTTGTGCCAAGGGCCGAAGGTGGGCGATTCGGTCCAACGGCCAGCCTGTGCACCACCTGTCACCGCCAGCTTCACGCCCTCTTTACCGAGGCCGCCCTCGCCAATGAGCTGAACTCCATTGCCCTCCTGAGGGCCAATCCCCAGGTCAACAGCTACCTCAGGTGGGCGCGTAAACAGAAGCGCGACGGACGCTTCAAGGTCCGCCGAGCCAACAATCGACGATGATTCTTGTCTGGTACCTTTGCCCGCAACAGCCGACTCTTAGGTAGCAAATTGGCTGCACTGATCGCATCGTCAGCCCTGTTGGCTACAGAAAGGAGCCTCGCTTGCTGAAACGCGCTAACTCAAGTGACGCCAAGTTCGGAGCAGTCGTGGGTGTCGTGCTCGGCGGAGCAATCGGATGGGCGCTGGGTGACATCGTGGGCATCATCATTGGAGTCCTGATTGGAGCAGTCGCCGGCGCTGCGATAGGGGCGTTTGCCAACGTCATCGGCTACCGGACCTTCTACCCCTAGACCTCCCGTGACGCCTATCTGGCAGTTCATACTTGGTCCCATTACCAGCGTAGTGATCATCGCCGCTGGGATCGCAGCAGCTCTCGCCGGGTGCGATCCCGACCCGTCTGCCGTTTCCAGTGTTCGACTCGTGGACCCGTTTCAACGAGGACGAGTATTTCGAGTAGTTGTACCCCGTCCGGTTGCCCATCTCCCAGCACACGCGCCCGAGTCTCCTAGCGTCATAGCTGTGGCCGGACTAATCTCATACCGTGGCTGCAAGGAGTGTCCCAAGGGCAGAGACCTCAGTTGGCGGCGAGAGGGTCGTGCAGTTGAATAATGGCCATCAAATGGCTGATTATCGTGCTGCCAGTGCCCGGACCGCTTTCATCGTCGAGGTTCCAGTGATTGGGTCTATGGGGAGTTTCGCCATCAAGTTGGTCAAGGCATCCGCCTTCTTCGGTACGATCTGTCTGCTGGCGTCACTGATACTCGCCTGCAACTTCATGGGCAGTGGTGAAGACTCTGAAGTAGGTGACCCAGTATCAGATCCGGGGTTCTCCCGTATCCAGTTGGTGAAGTCCAGAGGACACCTGAACTGCGCCACTCAGACCGATCTACCGGGGTTCGGTTACATGGACTCTTCGGGTAACACACTCGGCTTCGACGTTGACCTCTGCCGAGCGGTTGCAGCCGCCATCTTCGGTGACCCAGCGGCAATGGAAGTCCGTCACATCACCTACGCCGAGCGAGGCCCGATCCTGCAGGCCGCCGAGATCGACATCCTCTCCCGCACAACCACCTGGACCACCATGCGCGAGGCGCAGTGGGGTGACTACACCATCACCATGTTCTACGACGGCCAAGGCTTCATGGTGCCGAAGTCCCTCGGAGTAAGCAGTGCGCTGGACCTGGACGGCTCCACGGTATGTGTGGCCGAAGGCACCACGACAAAGCTGAACCTGGCAGACTTCTTCCGCCAGAACAACATGAAGCTGGAGACCCTGAGTTTCGAAGAGACATCAGAAACGTACCTCGCCTACGAGTTGGGGCAGTGCGACGCTACCACGATCGACAAGTCACAACTGGCGGCTGTCCGCAGTGGATTTGCAGACCCCGACGCGCACGTTATCCTTCCCGAGACCATATCCAAGGAGCCGCTGGCGCCCATGGTCCCTCGTGGTGATTCCCTGTGGACGTCACTGGTCAAGATGGTCTTCTACGTGCTGATCAATGCCGAAGAGCTGGGCGTCACGCAAGCCAACGTGGAGGAGATGAAGAACAGCGGAGACATCCGAGTCAGGCGAATGCTCGGTACCGAGGGCGAGTTCGGACAGGCCGATCTGGGCCTGAAACCAGGCTTCGCTGTCGACGTGATCAGGGCGGTGGGAAACTACGGCGAGGTTTACGACAGATACATGGGGCCTGACGGCGCGTCCTTCACGCTTCCACGGGGGCTCAACAACCTCTGGAGCAATGGCGGCGTCATCTACGCTCCCCCCATTCGCTAGCGTCATACAATGGGTAACATAATGAAGGCATCCTATACGTTGGATGAACTGGCCCAGGCATCGGAGATGTTCGAGTCAATGCTGGGACGGCTCTGGTTCGAAGAGTTCAGGAAGGGCCTGATGACAGGACGGCAGTGGACACGAGAAGAAGACCTGGCTGTGCTCTACCTCCGCAACAGGGGTATGAGTCCGTCTGACCCTGCCATAACAGAGCTTGCAGAAGCCACGGAACGTTCAGGCAGCCATATGGATGCGTAAGGGAAACTTCGACTCGCTCGATCCATCCGTACCGGAAGCGGGACTCGGGAGAGTAGCCGAGCTGACCCGGAAAGTGTGGGCTGAGTACCAACATGATCCGCAGCGAATTCTGTCCGAGGCACGCGCTGCCTATCGGGGCCTCCTGGTGATCAACCAGGTCCGACTGGAGAGGATCCTCGACCCTTAGACTACTGATACAGGACTGGCAATGAGCGATAACGCAACTGACGGGGCAGATGGGCCCTTGGGCGACGCCCTTATCGGTTCGGCGCGCTCCCTGCTCCCCGATATCCGGGACATGGCCGACGAGGTCGACGATGCGCGCCGACTGCCGGATCGATTGGTGGCAAGGTTGGCCGATGCCGGGTTCTTCCGCATGCTGCTGGACCGGGAGTTGGGCGGCCTAGAGGCCAATCCACTCACTGCGGCCCAGGTGGTGGAGACGCTGTCCACAGTCAGCCCATCGGTCGGCTGGGTGGTAATGATCGTCGCATCCACGAACTTCTGGACCGCGCGCGTGCTGCCGGACGAGGCAGTCAGAGAGATCTTCACGCCGGGCGTGCCTGCGGACGTGGTCGGCAACCTCGTGCCTCACGGGCAGGCGGTGAAGGTCGACGGCGGCTGGCGGGTGTCCGGGCAGTGGCCCATGGGCAGCGGCTGCCACCAGGCTGACTGGATGGCCAGTGGGGGCTGGCTCAACGACGGGCAGGGGCCGATCATTGAAGGCGACGTCCCTGCCTGGCGCGTGTTCTACACGCCCATCAGCGACTGCCGCATTCTAGATACCTGGCATTCAACCGGCCTGCGGGGTACAGGCAGCCACGACTACACCATGAACGATGTCTTTGTCCCAGACCATTTGGTATCCCAGCACCCGCTTAGGGCTCCCAACCTTCGGCCAAGTCGACACTACACCTACAGCGCAATGGTCGTCGCCGTGATGGCGTCTGTTGCCCTGGGCGCGGCCAGGGGCGCGGTCGACAGCCTGATCGACATCCTCGGGGAGAAGCAGGAACTTCCGAGCAGTCGTCCGGCGACAATCAACACTGACAAGCAGGGCGACCTGGGCACCGCCGAGGCCCTTGTGGGCAGCGCCCGGGCCTATCTGCACGATACTCTGGCCCAGGTGTGGGCCAGGATCACCGCCGGCGAACCGCTGACCTCGGAGATGCGAGCCCGTTTCCGCCTTGCCTGCACCAATGCAGGCACAGCCTCAGTCGCAGCCGTCGACAGGGTGTACCGCGCCGGGGGCACCGACGCCATTTACACCTCGTCCCCGGTGGAGCGGCTCTTCCGCGACGTGCACACAGTGGCCGCACACGTCGCCATGCGCCCCTCAACCTTCGCCGACGGCGGAGCGCTCCTGCTGGGCGAGAGACCAAGCATGCCGGGGTTCTAGGGGAGTTTCCCTGACTGGCCTGCCCATTGCCTCGTGGTAACTTTGATGTTACCATAATGGCATGATCGAGATCAGAGAATATATGGACGACCGGGGGCGCAGTCCGTTCGGTCGATGGTTCAACGATCTCGATGCCGGGGCAGCGGCCAGGGTGAGAACCTCACTCGCCCGCATGGAGGCTGGAAACCTGTCCAACGTGAGAGGCGTAGGCAGAGGGGTTCTGGAGTGCCGTATAAATGTTGGCCCAGGCTACAGGGTCTACTTCGGCAGAGACGGAGATACCCTGATAGTCCTGCTGGGCGGCGGGACCAAGGCGCGTCAGCAGAGGGACATCGAGCGTGCCCGTGAGCTCTGGCAGGAGTACAGGCGTCGCAAGCAGCAGGAGATGTGAAACATGCCGCTAACACGTGATTTCAAGGAGACCGTGCAGGCCCGCGCCGCGCACGATCCTGCGTTTCGGGAAGAGCTGCTGAAAGAGGGCGTCGAGTGCCTGCTTGCAGGTGACGTCGATGCGGGCAAGATCGTGCTGCGTGACTACATCAACGCGACCATCGGATTCGAGGAACTGGGCCTGCTGACCGACAAGTCGCCCAAGAGTCTGATGCGTATGTTCGGTCCGTCCGGCAATCCGAACGCCCGCAACCTGTTCGAGGTCATCAGCCGCATACAGGAGCACGAGGGTGTCCAGCTTGAGGTGAACACGGTCCGATAGTCGGAAGTTCCAGGGATATTCGGCCTGAATGCGGCAGCCAGTTCCGGGTGGACCAGTACGACGCGGGAGCGGCTACCCTCGGAGCAGAAGGCCCCAGACTAGTCGACGGGGCCTCAGAGCCTGATAAGAAGGTAGGCAATCCATGTCCAATAACAAAACAACATCCGCGAACGTTGCGTTGCTTCGGGGGATCAATGTTGGTGGGAAGAACAAGCTGCCGATGGCGGACCTTGCCGCCATGTTCCGTGAGGCGGGGTGCGACGACGTTCGGACATACATCCAGAGTGGGAACGTCGTATTTCGCGCCGGTCCAGAGCTGGCTGGAGACATCCCGTCCCTGGTCACTGCGTCGATCAAGGAGCAGTTCGGCTACAGTATCCCAGTGGTCACCCGCACGGCGAGTGAATTCGAGGGGATCGTGCAGGCCAACCCCTTCGCAGAAATTGGAGCGGAAGCGAACAAGCTGCACGTCATGTTCCTTGCTGACCTACCGGACAGCGCGCGCGTTGAGGCGCTTGACCCGGATCGCTCTCCCGGCGACGAGTTCGCGGTGCTGGGGCGCGAGGTCTTTCTCCACTGTCCGAACGGGGTTGCCCGCACCAAGCTCACGAACGCCTACTTCGACTCCAGCCTCTCGACCACCAGCACGTCCCGCAACTGGAGAACAGTGGGCAAGCTCCTGGAGATGGCAAACGCGATCACCTGAGTCGCGGCTGCTCAGAGCCTGTATGAATTTAGTCGGAGGCAAACGTAGGGGCGTCCCTTGCGGGCGCCCTGAGCATGATGCACAACACGGGCAACCACAAGGGATTGCCCATACATCCGTATGACCGACCAAACTGGTATAGCATCGGCTGCTCGCGGCATCCGATCACAGATCGCCCTTTGTAGTAGGCTAGCCAGACCGGATACCCGGGGCAGCCTGCTGGAGTTCGTTCCAGCACATGATCAGCGTTGCCTCGCAGATTGAGAATACGGTCAAGGGGTGAGAAAACATGACCCAGAGTGTGCGGCCGGACGATGGGAGGCTGAGTTGGCAGGGCGCCATATCGTTCAACGACACGACCGATTGGCGGATGCCGTGGCGCATCCCCTTCGATCAGATTTCACTGTTCCCGCCGGACGCCCTGCGCGAGCGGGCCGCCATGCCCGCGGGCGTCAGGATTTCCTGCCACTCGGAAACTGAATTCCTGGCTGGGTTCGTGGAGCCCTCAGAGGATCCCGGCGCCGCAGACCTCTATTGCAACGGTGAGTTCCATGGATCAGTGGAACTGTTAGGACAGACCGGCTTCCGGTTCGAGGGACTGCCTGCCGGGGAGAAGCTGCTTGAGCTCTGGCTGCCTCAGCATGGAGAGCTCAGGTTGCGAGGACTGGAAGTATCCGAGAGCGCTTCGCTCAGCCCATATTCAGACCCCCGTCCGAGGTGGGTCACCTACGGCAGTTCCATCACCCACTGCCGCACGGCTGAGAGTCCGAGCTACACCTGGCCGGCAATCGCGGCCCGGAAGCGTGAACTGAACCTGACCTGCCTGGGCTATGGGGGCAACTGCCACCTGGAGCCGATGATCGCCCGGATGATGCGCGAGCTGCCGGCAGACTTCCTCTCAATGAAGGTCGGCATCAACATCTACGGTGCCGACAGCCTGAGTGTTCGTACCTTCCAGTCCGCCATCATCGGATTCGTGCAGATAGTGCGGGAGAAGCACCCCGACACGCCGTTCGTGGTCATCTCCCCGATCTTCTCTCCGCCACGGGAGACAACTCCCAACGCAGTGGGGTTCACGCTTGAGGACATGAGGCAGGAAGTGGCGGAGGCGGTCGAGGCCCTGAAGGGCATGGGCGACGTAAACCTTCACTACGTCAACGGGCTGGAGCTGTTCGGACCAGACCTCGCTCACCTGCTGCCCGACGATCTGCACCCGGACGCGGAAGGGTACAAGATCATGGGCCAGAACTTCGTGGACAAGGTGGCCTCCAGGTTCTTCGTGTAAGACTCCGGCGGTGACCCTCAGCTAGGGTACCTACCGTTCATCCGCGCTCGTAGTCGAGTATGTAGGAGTGCTGACCTTTGTCGTTGTCGATCTCCAGCGTGCCTGAGTTGCTGGCCAAGTCGAACTCGGCAGGTAGAGCTTCAGAGGCTTGGCTTGGATCATTCGGAGTTGGCTCACTTGAAGCTAACGTCCCCAGCAGGGGACTTGCGTTCCGTAGTGCTGCCCACGAGAAGGTGAGCCTTTTGATCCGAGGGATTGTACCAGGCGTCTGAGTTCATTAGTGCGTTCTCAGAGTCGTCATAGGGATAGATCGTGTATCCCCTCACGGGCAGCGCGTTATCGCCCAGAGGCCTCTTGACGCTGACATGCCACTGCGGAATATTGATGGGCAGAACGGCTCCATTACCGTACAACTCTATTGTCGCCAAGGCGTACGGTCTCATCGTGGCAGTGTCGTTGAGAAGGGGGAATTTGAGCGACCCGATCCAAGTGGTTTCGTTTGTGCCAAGATCGGTAATCCACAGGCCGAACCATTCACCATCGGGTTCCAAGCCATCAGGGGCAATCCGGATCCGGTAGTCTCCGGTCCCCCAGTCGTAGGACCGGCGCACTCCAATGAAGTCACCTTCGTGTCCGGATGATTGAGTCCAGCCATCCGTCTCTGAGTATCTGGCATGGGATAGGTCTCGTGTTCCCCACCTTGAGAAGATAAGTCCCTTTCCTCCTCCCTGTCCTGTACGAGGGTCGTAAATATCGGTCTGTAGACCGAAGTAGAACAGTGTTTCCGATATCTCGTTACTCATCAGTATCAAGTAATAGCCGTGCTGCTCGGACCAGTTCCCAACATCGTTATGGATAGTAAAGTCAGTTACCACTTCCCTGAAATGGTCCTTGGTACCCTCCCAACTCCAATTGATATGTGCAGGAGCCATTGGGGGCGATATAGGCTTGTAGAGATAGGCTCGCCCCGCGATGCGGGTCGGCGCCGGTGTGGGCGTTGACCTAGATGTGGTTGTGGGCGTGCGAGTGGACAGTGGAAGAGCAACACCCACGGGGGAAGCAACCGGCTCAGAAACTGGCGAGGGATTATCTACAGACTCTGACCGAAGGTCCCTAAGGAACAGTAGCCCTACGATACCCAATGTGATCACCACGAGTAAGATACCAAGTACTGCGGGCGAGACAGTGAATGGTGCCGAGCGACGGCGCCGACGTCGGATATCGCTGACACTGACCGGCCGCCTCGCCCTTCGCTCCATCTCTGGTATCGAGGCGGCGAAGACGTACCCTCTGGGGTCATCGCCGGTAGGAATGACATAGTCCACCACCTCGGGGGTCCTGAACGCTCGGTTACAGGATCGACATCTCCATAGTAGACTTCGGTGCCTTCTTCGCCTGGTGCGAATCCCCAAACTCCCACAGAGCGGACACGCTCCCAGACTTTCGAGGTGGCCCCCGCCATTGGGCATAATCGCCTACGCCCTCCCATGGTTCGATTCTACAGTGTGCTGAAGAGAGTTCCGATGCGTTAGGACTTCAGAAGCAGAATTGAAGCACCCTCAGTGGATGAGGTGCACTCTCAACTCAGGAAGTCGAAAAGAACAAGACATATTCAGAAGCCCGATGCGCCGCGCTCGCGGCGCTCCACAGGATGCTCGGGTCCTCCTTGATTATTCCGATCCAGCCGCTGATATAACTTGCAGCCGATTCTTCCAGCAAGGGATCGGCAACAGTGAGCGTCTCTCTGCACAAGATCGCGGAGGTCATTTCAGCGATTAACTCTTCAATACCATAAGGGTGTGAACCGAAGAGGCTTTCCTGTTCAATACTGGGCCGATTCAGCCTGCTGCGATGTCCCGTTGAGTGCCCAACCTCGTGGAAGAGTGTCGCATAATGATCATTGATGTTCCGGTATCTATCGGGGGTAGGCACAGTTATCAGGTCTTGCGATGGTCTGTAGGTAGCTCCCTCGCCCCTAATCACTCCTAGGTTATACGGCCCCCGTATTCCGCATAGCGAACACTGGGGCCTCCGTTTTCGAGGTAGCTTTCCGCTACTTGGTCGGCCTCGGCGATTGGTTTCACATCACGGATCTGCCGAGCACCGACTTCAAGAAATGACTCTGGCAACCCTTCACACTGATCGACATTGTACACCCTATGCGAGTACCACGATGAGACGTATTCACCTTGAGCCGTATCGTCATCGGACCGCTCATGCGAACCGTCGCTATGACTCTCTGGAATCAGTGAACCTGTCTCAGCAGAACCCAGCCTCCTGCGACTCATGTCATAGTCATAGTTACTCATTGAGAAGACTACTGGTGTGTACCGTTCGCCCTGACGGACCCTTCCACCCATTTGCTCGACACGATTCTTCGTCACCCAGCGATGATCTCGATACCCTCTCACAATCGACAAGAACTCTAAATAAAAGGAATTCACTCCCTTGTATGGTCTCCCTTCCCAGTTGCATGGAAAGGGCATCCTACTCGTGTCCCAAGGCTCGGCCCACGGTGGGAGATTCCCCTTATCCATCTGTTCAATTACGAACTCGGCGAACTCCTCAGCAGGATTCATTGTCCTGCCGTCCACATCATCTTCTTCGTCATTCAGCGAATCTATCGCGTCGGCTAGGTGCAGTTGTTGACCGCTCTCGTAGTATGAGGCGAAGACACTGTCCCTAGCGTCAAAATCCATCGTCATGGCACTGGCCTCTTTTCCGTTAATCCCCTCGCGCTACCTTCTTCGGCGTATTCACTGCAATACTGCCACCATCACTCAACATGTGCCAAAGTCTCCTAGCGTCATAGTCGGGTCTGAACTTAACCTCATACCGTGGCGGCAAAGAGTGTCCCATGGGCAGAGACCTCAGTTGACGGCGAGAGAATACGGAGAGGGTCGTGCAGCTGATTAATCGAATGGCCGATTATCGTGCTGTCAGGCTCCAAATCGCTTTCATGCTGGAGGTTTCCAGTGATTGGGTCTATGGCCGTGATCGGCGCTCTGGCAGCGCTGAGACTTCGACTGCGCCACCAGCCGGGCTCGCCCCCGGTTGACGGGTCGCCAGACGCAAAACACCCAAGTCCGTCCGAGTCGCGGCCACGAAAGGCCCCCGGCCGTCAGTCGTGACATGGACCAAAGGGCGGCGGATGGCACTTCCGAAGCCCTGCTAAAGGCCCGTCCCAGGGGATGTCTGTGGGCTACGCGTTGAAGCCGTAGTCGCGTTCCACCCGCGCGACGCGCACCTTGTAGCTCCTGTAGTAGCTCTCGCGGCCCCGCTCCTGGATGACGAGATGCTCGGCGAGCTGCTTGAAGGCCCGTATCGACTCATCGCTGTCCCAGTACGACACGGCGATGCTCAGGTCATCGTCCCCAGTGGCCTCGACGCCCAGGAAGCCCGGCTGCTGCTTCGCGAGCTCGAGGATGGTCTCGGTGTCTTCAGCGTATCCCTCGTGATTGCCAGTGTGCGTCGATGAGAAGATCGCTGCGTAGTACGGGGGCTGAGGTGTGTTCGCCTGTGTCAACTGTCCTGCCTCCTGTGGACCGATTAACGCTTCGCCATCCAGAAGTCGTCGGCCTTCTTGTCGAACTTTCCGTGTCCCGCCAGATCGTCGAGCCACACCCAGGTCTTGTTCAGCCACCTCCACCGGAAGTTCCTGATGAAGAAGCGGGGTATCGCGTACATCTTGCTGGGCGGTTTGGTCCAGGCGCACCTGCGGACGCACGTGCTGCAGGTGCTCCCGACACGGATCTGGAACGTGCTGCACTTCTCCGCGTCCACCTTCCACGAAAGCACCCCGGTTGAGTTACTCTTGGCCAGGGGCTCGAAACTCCGGCCCTCCGTTGTGATGGCCTTGGTTCCACACTTCGGGACACACTTCTGACATGCGTTGCAGAACTCGGTGATGCCGGAGTCCACGGCTCCGGCGGCCTCCAACGGTAGGTCGGTGAAGATCTTGGAGATACGGCAGCGAGACCCCACCTTGGGATTGATCAGAAGGCCGTGTCTCCCCAGCTGGCCAAGACCCGCGTCCACGGCCAGTGGGATGCTCAGGGCTGTGTCGTTGGCCATGGGAATGGCGTTATAGCCCAGCCCTCGTATGAACTCAGCCGTCATCCACAGCGTCGGCGCCATCCGAGCGTATGCCAGCGTGCTGAGCCCCTCGGTTAGGAGGGCCGGTGCATACTCTGTGCCGTCGATGTCCTTGCCCCACTCGTGGAGCATCACCACCACGTACTTCATCTCCTTCGGGATGACCCGGGTCCCATCTTCTAGGCGAATGGGCTGGTTGTACTCTTCGTACCCGGGCTCGTCGGAGAACTTGATGGGATAGGCCTCCTTCGTCTCATCGTCGAAGTAGTGAGAGTACACCCAGCGACGGTCCAGCTCGGCGAAGCCAACCTGGTCCGCCCCGAACATCTGGGCGGCCTTCCTCACAACCTGTGAGGCCTCTTCAGGGGTAGTTTCGGGCCGACCGGTGGGCGAGGGCTCCATTTCGGACTGCCAAGCATTGGCTGGCCTGTCCGACTGGTTCTTCGAGAAGTCCATGAGATTCAGAAGGGAATCCGATGCATATTCGAGGCCCCACGCAGTGGCCTCGAATCCGACGCGTCCCCTCTCAGTGAGCTCTCGCTGTTTGACCTTCAGCTTGTCCCGTTCAGCCTTGGATCGCGCGTCCCAGATCATCTGCGAGCCCATATGGTCTCTCTGGTTGAACCGGACGTAGGAGTCCTGCACATCGTACATTTCGGCAGCCGAGACGCGGCCGTTTGTCTCCGAGCCCTGTTGCGAGTGGGATTTAGTGTGCCGCCGCAGTCCAAGTTTCATCGTAGCCCCCTACACGTATCGCCTTGACACATGGTGGAGTCTAACCGGCTTTTTTGCAAATGGCCGAGTGACTTCCGAGGCAATGAACCTTCCAAGGAAGGGGTGAAGCTACTACAGACCGGCCCTACTCCCCCTGCCCTGATACCCACGGCGTTATGCCAACATCAGGGGTTTTGGTCAAAGCCGGACACAAGGTTACATAAAACTCACAGAAAACATGTCATATATCCACTAGTATTCACAACAGACGGATATATACTCCACATAATAATACAACAGTGCTTACAGGCGTCTGTATTATGTTCGAGTGGTTCGCGGCTAGAGGTTTACATTGAGTAAGAGCTTGAGAACAGTCTACGAGTCCCGTGTGATGTGGTTGAAGAGTGTGCTGGGGACGACCCTCCTGCTCGTCCTGATGCTGGCTGTGTCGCAGTCGGCCCTGGCCCAGCCGGGCAGTCCTCCCGCAACTCCGGCCCGTCCCACGGTGAACTCCCTCGCACACAACTCTGTGACCATCTCCTGGACAGACCCAGGGGACTCCAGCATAACGGGCTACCAGGTGCTCAGGCGCAACCCCGCGATTCACAAACAGCGCGAATTCGTGGTCGTCGAGGACGACACAGGTGCTTCGACCACAAACTACACAGACACGACCGTGTCTCCGGAGACCAAGTACTTCTACCGGGTTAAGGCCCGCAACGCTCACGGGCTGAGCAAGTGGTCCAAGGTCGCTAAAGCAACCACTCCGGCGGACCCCACGCCTCCCAACACCGCGCCGACCGGCCTCCCAACCACCACGGGGACGGTGAGGGTGGGTGAGACGCTGGGCGTGGATACCTCCGGGATCAGCGACAAAAACGGCCTCACCAATGCGCAGTACACCTACCAGTGGGTACGGAGCAGCCGCGGGACCGACACGGAAATCACCGGTGCCACGAGCTCGACGTACGTCCTTACCCCTGACGATCAAGGGAACGCAGTCAAGGCGCGCGTCAGCTTCACCGACGACGATGGGTACTCGGAGACGTTGACCAGTGCCGCTTCGGGGGCCGTGGCTAGGCCGGCCAACGTGGCCGCCACCGGACAGCCGATCATCACAGGGACGGTGCAGGAGGGGGAGACGCTTAGCGCCGACACCTCCGGGATCAACGACAGCAACGGTCTCACCAACGTCCAGTACAGTTACCAGTGGATACGCAGTGACGGCGGGACCGACACCGACATCACCGGTGCCACGAGCTCGACGTACGTCCTTACCCCTGATGATACGGGGAAGGTCGTCAAGGCGCGCGTCAGCTTCACCGACGACGATGGGTACTCGGAGACGTTGACCAGTGCCGCTTCGGGGGCCGTGGCTAGGCCGGCCAACGTGGCCGCCACCGGACAGCCGATCATCACAGGGACGGCGCAGGTGGGAGAGACGCTTAGCGCCGACACCTCCGGGATCAACGACAGCAACGGTCTCACCAACGTCCAGTACAGTTACCAGTGGATACGCAGTGACGGCGGGACCGACACCGACATCACCGGTGCCACGAGCTCGACGTACGTCCTTACCCCTGATGATACGGGGAAGGTCGTCAAGGTGCGCGTCAGCTTCACCGACGACGATGGGTACTCGGAGACGTTGACCAGTGCCGCTTCGGGGGCCGTGGCTAGGCCGGCCAACGTGGCCGCCACCGGACAGCCGATCATCACAGGGACGGCGCAGGTGGGAGAGACGCTTAGCGCCGACACCTCCGGGATCAGCGACGCCAACGGGCTCACCAACGTCCAGTACACCTACCAGTGGGTACGCATTGACGGCAGTACGGATACCGACATCGCCGGGGCCACGAGTTCGACGTACGTCCTTACCCCTGATGATACGGGGAAGGCCGTCAAGGTGCGCGTCAGCTTCACCGACGACGACGGCTACTCGGAGACCCTAACCAGCGCCGCCACAGGGACCGTGGCACCAATTACGATCGTGAGCACGACCACACCGGCGAATCCTGCCCGTCCCACGATCGACTCCGTCACACATGATTCGGTGACCCTCAGATGGAGAGACCCAGGGGACTCCTCCATAACAAGCTACCAGGTGCTCAGGCGCAACCCCGCGGTCCACGACACGGGGGAGTTCGTGATCATCGAGGACGATACGGGCAGTCCGAACACGAGCTACACAGACACTGACGTGGATCCGGATACGGAGTACCTGTACCGGGTGAAGGCCCGCAACGCCCACGGTTTGAGTGGCTGGTCGGGATTCGTGAAAGTGTCCACACTTTTCGACCCCACGCCAGACCTGACGCAGCCAATAGATCCGCCGGAGCACATCGCGTATACACGGTGGTCATGGTCAGAGAGCGACGACTTTGAGGTAATCGAGGTTGAGTTCACGATACACACCGAGGCGATGGATATGCCGGGCTGGAACGGGATGTACCTGATGCTCTGCTATGGGCACGTGGACGAGAACGCTTTCTATTTCGGCATGCAGTTCGACGACCGCGGCGAGCGGGCGATCTTCTCCAGATGGGGCGAGCGCGACCTCGCAATGGCGCAGCCCGACCCAGATGAGGCATGGACCACGTCATCCGGGGACGAGGGCAACTTCATCGGGGTCCGGCGGCAGTTCGACTGGGAGCCCGGGGAATACGTCGCACGGCTGGCTCCTGACGGCGAGGCGCCTCATGGCGAGTGGTATGGTCTTTGGATCACGGATGTGGACACTCAGGTCACGACATGGATCGGGTCGCTCTGGTTCCCGGATAAGGGGATCACCGACGCCGTGTACTCGACAGTAGAGGTATACGGAACGTCGGAAATCCGTCCTATGGATATCGCAGAGGTGTACGTGTCGATCAACAGACCGCTCGGTGACGGCGTCGCTGCTGCGTCTGCGACCACCGACTATACGATCTTCGACAAGTACATTCCCAACTCGGAGATCAGAGGCACGACGTTGGGCGTGGACATCTGGGTGGGAGGAGACACCGTGAGAACGACGGCCCCCGCGGAGGTGACGTTCGATAGATGAACGGACGTACGAGTCCTGCACATCGTACATTTCGGCAGCCGAGACGCGACCGTTTGTCTCCGAGCCCTGTTGCGAGTGGGATTTAGTGTGCCGCCGCAGTCCAAGTTTCATCGTAGCCCCCTACACGTATCGCCTTGACACATGGCGGAGTCTAACCGGCTTTTTTGCAAATGCGGACTTGCGGGCGAGCCTGTGTCAGTTTGGTAGGTACATACATGGAGCGCGGGCGTCTCGCCCGCCTGCGTTCGTCCTCGGATCAAGTCCGGGGCAGGCTCTGAACCTGTCGAAGGACGGCGGCCCGTTGAGCCTCCTACCAGATTGACGCAGCCTCACACTTCGGAACTACCTCACCGGGACGGTGGTACTACTACTCGCCACGCAGTCGTCGAAGTTCTGCCTCTAGCTCGGCGGCGCGAGCTTCTGCGCTCCTGCGGGCTGCGGCTTCCTCCTCGGCGCGAGCTTCAGCGACTCTGACACGAGCCTCGGAAATCTCAGCGCGACCTGCGTCTTCCTCGTGCGATCGGAGGTGGGTCTCTGTCTGTGGGTCGAAGAAGCGCAGCATCCCGTCCTCCCAGCACACGTACAGTCCCAGTGACTCGCTGTATCCGCGTAGGCGGTCTTCGCCAAGCTCTTCGATGTCGATGGGCTGGTACACACCTTCCACCAGACGGTCACCCGCAAGTGCCGCGTCGTGATACTCTCCGCCACTGGGGTCGAAACGCCAGTATTCCCTCACCCCAAATCGCTCGTAGTCACGACGCTTGTCCGTGTAGTCCACTCTACCAGTCGTCGGCGACGCCACCTCCAGCACGAAGTCAGGTGCTCTCTCCTGCCTGTCTATCGCGTATCCCCGCTGCTCCTCCATAAGCTCGCGACCGCCACGTATGACCATCAGGTCAGGTATCCGCACTTCACCGCGCACGGGAAGCGTACCCACTGGGACCTCGCACGCCACCGTTACGTCCGGTTCGTCAGCAAAGTGGATCGCAAGCGAGGTCACTATCGAGGTCTCGTAGAGGTACAGCCAGTTCTGCATATCGTCTCGCGGCGGATAGTCCGGGAAGCGTTCCAAATCTCCCGCTACCTGAGTGGGCATAGTTGTCTTACTGGTCATCGCGGTCCTCTCGCAACCGTGTGAGTTGAGGATTGCCGACTGCGCACATTGTACCACCCGCAATGTTCCGAGCCTGAGCACGGTGGGGATGGCCGGACCGGGCTCCCATGAGGGGAAGGCGCTCCTACGCCCGACCGGTCTCGTGGGCCCATATGGCGAGCTCGACCCTGTTTCGGACGTCGAGCTTGGTCATGAGACTCGTGAGGTGGGTCTTGACCGTACTGAGGCTGACGTGCAGCTCACCGGCGATCTCGGAGTTGGTCAAGCCATGGGCGACGTGCGTCAGCACCTCTTCTTCCCGCTCGGTCAGCTGTGTCACAGGTTGAGCTAGCCTCTCCTTCGCCGGACCCTGTGCGAAAATGGAGAGCAGCCGGGCCGTGATACTTGGACTGATGAGTGCGTCGCCGTTGGCTGCGGCGTGAATCGCCTGTCCCAACACTTCCGGGCCGGCATCTTTGAGGACGAACCCGCGCGCACCGGCCCTCAGGGCGTTGTACACGTACTCGTCGAGGTCATAGGTGGTGATCATGACGATGGCGAAGGGCGTCTCTGCCTGGGGTCCGGCCAGTATTCGAGTTGCCTCGATGCCGTCCATTTCGGGCATTCTGATGTCGAACAGGCAGACATCGGGCTTGAGCTGACGGGCAAGCGCGATCGCCTGGACCCCGTCCGCGGCCTCCCCCACCACCTCGATACCGGGCTGGTGATCCAGGATCACGCGGAGCCCTGCTCTGACTAGAGCCTGGTCATCGGCGATCAGTACACGGATTGCCACTTCCTATCCCCCGTTCTTGGGTATCTGCGCATCGACCACCCAGCGTCCGGCCGGGCCTCGTCCCGCACTGAGCTGGCCGCCGAGCAGGGACACCCGTTCGGACATACCAATGATTCCATAGCCGGAGCCTAGGCGGGTCCCGGGCCTGACCGGGTCTCCGTCGTCGGTCACGGACAGGTGAACGGCATCGGACGATCCGTTGATGTGGACCGAGATGCGACTTGCGCGGCGGGCATACCTGCGGGCATTGGTGATGGACTCCTGCACTACCCTGTACAGCCCCGCCTCCACTGATGTCCCGAGATCGTCCAGCTCTCCCTCCAGGTGCACTCGCACCGGGGTCTCCCCCGTGTTGGTGTTGGCGATGCGTTCGATGTCGGCGACCGTGTGATGCGTTTCGATCGGCGAGCCGCTTTCGCGGAGTACGCCGATGATCTCGCGCATGTCCTGCAGGCTGCCCGATGCGGTGGCTTCAATTGTCTCCAGGGTTTCGAGAACGGCTTCCGGGTCTGATGCCGCCATAGCCCGTCCGGCCTGGGCCTGGATGGCAATGGCAGTCATTCTATGGGCGATGGTGTCGTGCAGCTCACGGGCGATCTGATGACGCTCGTTGAAACGCGACTCAAGGGCGCGGGCATGGCGCAACTCTGCAAGGTGTCGCGTGGCTGCTCCCGTAATGACCGGCAGGGATATGACGATCCCCTTGAGGACCATAACCGGGAATCGGTCCGAGGGAATGCCCCAGGCGATTATCCAGCAGACGGCTGCGAAACAGAGCCCGATACCGATGTGCCGGCCGGGCGCCCAGCGGACCAGAACGTGCGTCAGCACTAGCAGGGCCGCGGGATTGATGAGGGCACTATCGACGTTCGCGATGAACATCTCAACGTGCAGCAGGCCGTATCCGCCGAACACGATCAACACGGCCGGAAGTGGGTAGGCTCGCGCCCAGGGAGTCACCAGTGGGGCGACGACGGCAACACCGGTCACGACGGGCCGCCAGCCAAGCTCCGGTCGCAGGATCCCCTCCAGAAGACCGGCGACCACCAGGACGAGCATCAGAAGCCAGTCTCTCCAGGACTGCTCAGGGGGATCTGGTGACAGTGGCAGCCCCAGCAACCTCTGCAACGCGCCCTCAAACATGGCGGAAGTGTAGCAAACGGAAATTGAGGTCGCATTGACCGAAAGTACGAGCCTTTTCCTGGCCGATCGGCCACCAACAGTCCGGACTTTCGCCCGATTCGCAGCCTGTTCCCGGCGTGACAGCATTGCCTCTGAATTCGATTGGCAAACGAGGAGGCCGGAACAGTGAACGATAGCTCAAGTGAAGTCGCTGACAGAGTGGTTGAGGCCGACCAGGCCGACGGGCCATTTAAGAGACATACGGCCAGGAACGTGTTTGGGGTCGGCCTTATCGTCGTGGGCTCGATCCTACTGCTGCAGAACCTGGAGCTGTTCGGCTCGATTCGATGGGACATCGTCTGGCCTATAGCAGTGGTGGTTCTGGGCGTGACCCTCCTGCTTCCGTCCATTCGACGCTGAACCGCCATGAGAACACACTTGATGAATCTTCTAACGCGCCTGAGTCGACGGCACTTCGCCGTCTTGGCAATCGTGCTGGTCGTCGTGATCGCCGGAGCATTCGTCGCTCTTCGTGGCCCATCGGGCTCCGAGTCAGCCCTGCTGGAAGAGGACCAGCAACTCATTCCGGTGAGACGCGGTGACCTGGTGGACGCGATCACTGTCACAGGCAGCGTCAGCTTCCCGGACCGAGAGAACATGACCTTCGGGTCGGACGGCGTGGTAGAAGAAGTCCTGGTCAAGGAGGGCCAGCGGGTCTCAGCCGGCGACCTGATCGCCACCCTAGATGCAGAGACCGTGGCAATGCTGGAACGCGAGGTAACGGACGCTCGCTCCGGCGTGAGAGACGCCCAAGCTGAACTAGACGCCCTCATCGACCCTCCACCACTCACGGTCGCAGAGGCTGAACACAGGGTCGCAATAGCGCAGGTCGCCCTGTCTGACGCAGTGGAGGCCCTTGAGCGAACAACCAGCCCGACCGATCTACAGATCGCACAGGCTGAATCCAAGGTCTCCAAAGCGCTCTTGGAACTCGAAAGGGCCGAGGAAGCTCTGGCGGAAGGAGTCGCACCGGCAACCGCCTTTGAACTGGCCCAGGCCAGGATGAGGGTCACGGACGCCGAGATAGCACTTACGGAACTCCAAAACACACCCGTTCAACTGGAACTGTCCCGGGCGGAGTCCAGGGTCGCCGACGCCGAGGTGGAGCTTCAAGCTGCGATCGAAGCCCGGGACGAGTACATGGACGGACCCTCTCAAGATGAGCTGCAAAAAGCCGAGGATGCCGTCGCAATGGCCGAGACGGAGCTTGCCAACTCCAGGTCGGCGCTAGATGTGGAGGAGCGTGAGTGGGCCACAAGAACCAACGCGACCCAGGACGCGCTCGATTCGGCGGCAGAAACCTACGCAGAGGCCTTCCAGAAGTGGCTAGGCATCGAAACTGCTCCCACTTCAGTTGACCCCGACTACGAGACCGCCTTCGCTGACTTGGGCATCGATCTCGACACCTTGTTCACAGTGCAGGGTCGCTTCAGTGGTCTGGACTACAACGCACCGCATCTGCCCACCAACGACCCGTCTACGCCTTGGGACGAGACCCAGGTGTATGTCTGGCTTCACTTCTCCAGGACCGACCTGGTTGCCACGTGCGATAGCGGTGATCGTCCTACCTTCGGTATCTGTGTAGAGGAGGAGTTCCGCCTCGCAAGCGATGCCTACCGGAACGCCGTAGACACTGTTGCTGAAGTCGAGTCCCAGGCGTCCAATGCCATCGCCGCCGCCCATGCCAGGATTTCAGACGCCGAAGCCGCGCTCAGAGCAGCCTCAGAGAGACGCAGCGAACTCGAAGACCTCCCAGATCCACTGGTTACTGAACAACTGAAAGCTGCAGTGCGTGAGGCCGAGGAGACCCTTGCCAGTGCCAGAAGGGACCTGGCCGACCTTGCCCAACCTTCAGACGTTCTCATCAGGGACAGGCAGCACCGGATCGAAGTCGCAATGGCGACCCTCGAAGATGCCCGTGAGAAGCTGAATGAACTGAACACCCTAGTGGGACCATCTGAGATCGCAGACCTGGAAGTGCAGGTCGCTGTCGCAACGGCCAGCCTTGAAGAGGCAAGGGCCGAAATGGAGGAGCTAACGTCTGGAGTTGAGCATCCCGGACACGAGGCTGCCCGGCTTGCGGTAAACGTCGCTCGTGAGACCCTCGCCGAAGAGAACAAGAAGCTCGCCACCCTAAGCGGTGAGCCCGACCCCATTGACCTCGCCCTGCTTCAGTCCAAGCTCGACGCTGCCAGAACGTTACTCTCCGAGTCCGAACAGCGACTGGATGACGCCACTCTTGAGGCTCCCTGGGACGGCTTCGTTTCACGAGTGGAGGCCAGGGACGGCAGGGAGATCGAGGCGACCGACATCGTCGCCGTGCTGGTTGATACTAGCGTAGTGGAGATTGACGGCGCCGTGGACGAGGTGGACATCCTCAGGGTCCAGGTCGACGCCATCGCGGAGGTGCGCATGGACGCCCTCCCTGACCGGACAATCGACGGTACGGTCTCATTCGTGGGTGCGGAGGCGAACTCGGAACAGGGCGTCGTCAGCTATCCCGTCCGGGTCCGGATCGATCTCCCGCAGGAGCTGAAGGCCCCCGAGGGGCTCAGCGCGGTAGCCTCCATCACGATCAGCGAGCACAGGGACGTGCTCCTGCTCCCGGCCAACGCCATTCGGGGCAGCTTCACACAGCCGACCGTCAACGTCATGGTCAACGGTGAGGTGGTCGTGACGCCGGTCACCCTCGGCGAAACGGACGACTTCTGGACCGCGGTCACTGACGGTGTGGAAGAGGGAGACATGGTCGTCGCAGAGACTGGGGTGTCGATACCCGAACTGGCCGGAATCAATGGAGGACCTGAGCCGCAACCATGATAGCGCTCCAAGACATCACCAGGGCTTACAGGACTATCTCCATGCTCGACGGGCGCATCATATGCGACAGCCTGGGAGAGACTCGTGTGCGGGATCAGGCTGGATGCAAGGAGCCTCCGAGCCCATGAATCCCCTGGACATATTTCTGACTGCGCTGACATCCCTGGCGTCCAACAAGATGCGAGCAGGCTTGACGCTGCTGGGTATCGTGATAGGAGTCACCTCCGTCATTGTCCTCATGTCTATGGGACGGGGCGTGCAGAAGTCCATCACGTCAAGCATCGAGTCTTTGGGAAGCAATCTGCTGGTTGTCACGCCAGGTTCGTCGGAGGCCGATGACGACGAGTTCGCCTTCTTCGGCGCCGCGACTTTCGGCGGTGAAGGCGAGACCCTATCGATGGAAGACGCCTACGCCTTGCTCGATCCCCTGTATGCGCCGTCCGTAGCCGCCGTAGCGCCCCAGCAGACCACCTGGGGGCATGTCGTCGCCCGTGGAAGGGAGGTCGATGCGCAGGTGCTGGGCGTTACGGCCGAGTACCAGGGCGTCCGAAACTCGACCCTTAGGAGCGGGGGCTTCATCTCCCACGGACACGTACTCGAGAGCTCCACTGTGGCTGTGCTGGGCCCTGTAATCTCAGAGGCCCTCTTTGGTCCCAGAAACCCCGTTGGACAGCCGGTGCGCATCCGCGGAAGGGAGTTCACAGTGATAGGCGTCCTGGAAGACGAGGGCTCTGGCTTCTTCAGTGTAGGGAACGATAAGGTTCTGGTACCTCTGACCACGCTCAGCCACAGGCTGATCCCCGACGGCTCGGACAGTGGCGAGATCCTGGTCAATTCGATAAACGTACAGGTGGCCAACTCGGACCTGGTCGAAAGCGCAAAGTCGGAGATCGCGAATATCCTGCGGTTTCGACATCGCCTGGCGGGACCTGACGACTTCACGATCAACGATCAGCAGCAGGCCCTTCAGGCCGTCCAGAGTGTCACTGCGGCCATCGTGGTGTTCCTCGGGGTCATTGCGGGCATAAGCCTTCTGGTGGGCGGCATCGGCATAATGAACATCATGCTCGTGACAGTTACCGAGAGGACGCGGGAGATCGGAATACGCAAGGCGATGGGCGCGAGACGCCGCGACGTACTGCTCCAGTTCGTGACCGAGGCCGCTCTGCTCAGCCTGGGCGGAGGCCTGATTGGGCTGGCGATAGGCCTTGCGATAGCCGGCATCATTGACGGCTCACACCTGTTCGGGGAAGAGTCGGACCCGGTTACCATGGCGGTCACCGGAGACGTTATCGCGCTGGCGCTCGGGGTATCGATAATGGTCGGCCTCTTCTTCGGGATCTACCCGGCGATGCGGGCCGCCAGGCTTCATCCCATCGAAGCGCTGCGTTACGAGTGAAACTGCCTTCGACGAAGTAGAGGGCTTGTCCAACCCGAGAGGCGGAAGAAACCTGATGGTTCAGCATAAGCGGAGACTGCACAGAAGCATTGACGACAGGTTCCTCTTCGGCGTGGCTGGAGGACTGGCCGATTTCTTCGACATCGATCCAGTGCTTGTCAGGGTGGGCTGGGCGGTGTTGACCGTGGCCACGTTGGGGATCGCCGCGCTGGCGTACCTGGTACTCGTGATCGTCACTCCCAATGGCAGCCAGACGGCATCCGGTGCGATCGGGACCGCTGACGATCTCTCAAACGAAGGATCTGATCGCGTGGTCGAGGCCAACCTGGACGAGGGCATGTCGAAGAGGCACCTGGCCAGGAACCTGTTCGGGGTCGGAATGATCATCCTCGGAATGATCGTACTGCTCGGAAACCTCGGGGTGTTTGACTCAGTTCGATGGGAGATAGTCTGGCCCGTAGTCATAGTGGTACTGGGGGTGACCATCCTGCTGCCCTCCATTCGGAGGTGAGTAGCAGTGGCCGCAGTTTCTACAGACCGGAGGCATCAGGGTTCAATACCCCCAGCCGAGTCTACTCTTCCGGGAGAAGTACAACCCTCAGGTAGCGGTCGCGTGTCATATAGAGCTGCGCCGCTGCTGCGACATCCTCCAGCGTTAGTTGGTCCAGCAGGGTGTCGAAGCGGGTTATCTCTTCGAATGTCTCGCCTCTCTGCACCACGTCCCGGATCGCGTTGAGCCAGAACCCGTTCTCTCGCAGGTCTTCCTCCCTCTCGGTGCGCAGCAGTTCCTTCGCAGTATCGAGATATTCCTGTTCGCCGCCTGCCTGCAGCCATTCCACTTCCGCCATGACCTCGCCAAAGAGCTCTTCAGTACGGGATGGATCGCTGCCAAAGGAGATGGAGACCAGGTACTCCTCGTCCGGAAGACTGAAGCTCCTCGCGTTCACGCCGATGCTGTAGGTGCCGCCCAGCTGCTCGCGGACCCGTTCGCGCAGGCGAATTCCCAGCATCTCACCTGCAACCTTGAGTTCGAGCGCCTCCTGCCTGCCCCATTCCATACCTCCGGCAAACATCAACACCGTCCTGCTCCGCGGCTCGATGCCCGCATAAACGACGTGGTCTTCAGTCTGTGGCAGCGGATCGATGTCGAGGTCCAGCCACTCCTCGGAGCGTCCGGTATCCGGCAGGCTGGCAAGATAGGTGGAAGTCAGCGAACGCAGCTCATCCCACTCGAATGCGCCAACGAATACAAACGTGGCTTCGCCCAGGTCGGCGAATCGATCCGCATACACGGCTTCAGCCCCCTCCAGATCCAACTCTTCCAGCAGCCCTACTGTCAGCGGACGGGCTCGGAAGTGGTCCTGGCGACGGATTGTGCTTACGGCGTCCGAGAGAATCGCGTCCGGCTGGGCTGCTCGAATCTCCGCGATGCTGCGCACCCGGGCCTCGTATGAGTCGAAGAAGACCGGGTCCAGGCGCGGCGCGGTGGCATAGAGCGCGATGAGCTGGAACATGGTCTCCATGTCGTCAGGAGAGGCGCTGCCTCTGAATCCTTCGAACAGTTCCCCGATGAAAGGCGATACACTGACCCTCTTACCGGCCAGCAGTTTCTCAAGGGTCACGGTATCGTGTGGACCGGCTCCGCTTCCTCCAACCAGTTGTGCGGCGTGTGTGGCGGACACGTGATCATCGTCCGTTGCCAGCGAGTGACCGCCGGGGCTGAAAGCCCTGAATACGACCTCGTCGTCACGGAAGTCCGTCTGTTTGGCGATTACCGTAACGCCGTTGGACAGTGTCCATATCCGGGCGTCGATCGACCCTATTTCTTCTTCAGCAACGATGCTTCCAGCCTCTGGGATTGCGCTCATCAGCGGGATGTCCCCCAGGAGATCCACGTAGGGTTCCACCTCCAGGGCGCTGGCCTGTTCCAGCTGCGCGAGGGTTGCTGCTGTTAACTCGTTGTCAGAGCTGCCGTCCGTCTCCTCGGGACGCACAACCAGGAGCGCCCTGTCCTCTGATCTGTTCCACGAGTCCGCAACCTCGCCGAACTCCTCAAGGGAGATCTGCGAAAGCAGCTCCTGGTACAGCGCCCACTCCGCCTCGATGCCCGGCGCCGGCCTGCCGCTCAGGAAGTGGTCGACATACCGGTCCACGAACCTCTGAGAAGGCACCTGGTCGCGCTGCTTGTATGCGCTCTCCTCCGACCTCAGCAAGTTGCTCTTTTCCCGCTCCAGCTCGCCCTCGGTGAACCCATGCTGGCCAATGCGCTGCAGCTCCTCCAGCACAGCCGCCAGACCGTGCTCGACACCTCCGGGGTTCAACCATGCCGAGAACGTCACGATGTCCAGCTGCTCCACGTACGGCGAACGACCGGCATTGGCCAGCAGGTAAGGAGGATCTGCGGCCTGCGCAAGCTCGGACAGCCTCGCGTTCAGCATCATGAAGGCAAGTCTCTCCACCACCGTGCGTCGAAATGTCGTGCGGTCCTGACCCGCATCGGGAGTCAGCTTGCGGACGAGAACGAACTGGGTGCCGGGTGACTCCGAGTCGGTGAATACTTCGATCCTCGGCACCTCGTGGCCGGGTACATCGATGTCCGGCCTGTCAGTAGGGGAGGCGACAGCGGCACGCTCCTGGGTAGCCTCTCCATCCGGCGGCGGGGCGAAGTGCTGCCTGATCTTGGCCTCGATCACCTCGACGTCGAAATCGCCGACAGCCACCACGGCCATCAGATCAGGTCTGTACCAGTGTTCATAGTAGTCTCTGAGAAGCTGGACAGGGGCCGTTTCGATGACCTCCGGCAGCCCGATGGGGCTTCGAAGAGAGTAGAGAGAGGAGCCGAACAGCAGCCTGAGCAGATTGTCCTGAAGGCGCGAGCCGAATCCCTGGTACAGTCGCCACTCCTCCAGCACCACTCCCCGTTCCAGTTCGACCTCTTCGGGATCGAACGATACCGCGTAGGCCCAGTCGCTCAGAATCTGAAAGGCAGTCTCTGTGATCTCTGGATCGTCAGTAGGGATCTCCAGGAAATAGAGGGTGTCATCGAAGCCGGTCCGCGCGTTTACGTCAGCCCCAAGTCCGCTCCCAATCGATTCGAGGTAGCTGATGATTTCCTGCTTGGCGAACCGCTCAGTCCCATTGAAGGCCATGTGCTCGACGAAGTGCGCCAGGCCTCTCTGCTCCTCCATCTCGTGGACCGAGCCCGCTTTCACCACGAGTGTGATCTGTGCCCTGTCCCGGGGTTCCTCGTTGTGTCTGATGTAGTAGCTGAGGCCGTTGGAAAGGCTGCCGCGCACAACCGCGGGGTCGAAGGGCAGGGGCGTGTCGAGACCGGCTTCCGACGCTGGTGTAGGGACCACTGTGGCTGTGGGTCGGGGCGTGTGGGTCGGAGCCGGGACCGCCGTGGCTGTAGGCTCGGGCGTGCGTGTAGGTGAAGGGACCGCCGTGGCCGTTGCACGCGGTGTGAGGGTTGGAGTCGGCACGGTTGTTGCCGTGGCCTGCGGCGCAGCGGTGGGCGTCGGGACCATTGGTGTCGCTGGTACAGCAACGGCTGTTGCTGTTGGCTCGGCAATGGGGACCGTTCCCGGAGTTGCAGTGGCCGTGGGTTCAGGAGGCAGCGGGGCTGGGGATTCTCGGTCACATGCCAGCAAGCCAAGCGCCGTCATGGACACGAGCAAAAGTATCGCCGAAAGTTTGAACAGTCTTCTCATCTCTTTCCTGTCTACTGGTCGCGGCTCATGAAGCAGGATTGCTTGTCACCTGCTGTGCCGCACTGGCACCCTGAAATACAACGGCGGACCCAGCCCCTCGGGCCGGTCCGCCGTTCGATGTTTGCCTAAGTGCTCTGGGCTGACCTCGTTACGCGAGATGCTCCTCGATGAACGCGGTCATCTCTTCGAGGGTCTGCTGTGCGACATCCGTGGAGAGGTCCGCCAGCAGTCCTGCGCCCTCCTCCTCAAAGATCGTCACGTCGATACGCCCACCGGCCTTGCGGTACTGGCTGATGAACTCGTCCAGGTCCGGGCGCGGGTGCGATGCCTCGTAGTCCCGAGCCAGGCACAGCGTGGGCGGCAGCTCCGTGCGCTCACCGGCAGCCAGGATTCGCGCCGGAGCGCCCTCCTCCATCGCCTCTTCCGTCACCCAGTACATGTCGTGCATGGCCACGGTATTCGCGCCTATCGACGCGGGAGGCTTGACGTCCTCCCGAAGACCCTGGGCGTAGTGATAGCGCCCCAGGGGATCGATCACCGGCGAGACCATGATCACGCAGTCCAGGGTGCCGTCCACGTCGGACGCGCCGTTGGTGAGCGACAGCGCCGCATATCGGGAGTCGTGAGGCCTCATGCCCAGAAGCATGGCCTGGTGGGCGCCACTCGACGTGCCCATCGCGCCGATCTTGCCCGAGATGCCGTTCCAGCTTTCCGCGTTGGCCTTGCACCAGCGGACCCCGTAGTGGATGTCGGCCAGCGAGGCGGGGTACGACGCCTCCGGCGGTACGCGAAAGTCCAGGGCCGCCACGATGACGCCGTTCTTGGCCAGCGCTTCGTTTGCGACATTGCCGTTCTCACGGGTGCCGTTCACCCATGCGCCGCCGTGCAGCTCGACCATCACCGGGAAAGGTCCGCTGCCCTGGGGCCTGAAGAGGCGCGCCAGGAACGGCTTGTCGCCGTGCCTCAGATATTCCACGTCTTCGACTTTGACTTCATAGGTGGTACGTGTAGTGGACGTCATGCCTTACTCCTTCTGGCCGTTTGGACTTTATATGTGGATGAGCCTAGATTAGAGTCCAGTGGCCACGCCGTCAATCAGCCTGCCGAAACGGCGCCGCTGTAGCCGCAATTCCCTCTCCGCGCCTGTTCTGGCACCTATGACTTCCCTCAATCCCCGTCGGTAGGAGGGAATGCCAGCCCACGCTGTCTGAACTCTTGTGCGACCGAGTCCCGAATTGCCCTCGCCTCTGCTTCGGCGCGGAGAGCGTCTTCCCCAGTTATCTCAAGCCAGACACCTGGATACCTTGTTTCCACCGCCCACTGCGTCAGCTCAGCGAGGTCGGGGTGTGCTGACCGCACAGGCCATCCCTCTGGAAGGCGATTCCGCAGGGCGTCGAGATCATGGGTGAAGGAGAATTCGATCTCCTCCAGTACCAGTGCCGCCTTTAGTGACTTCTCGGCGGACTGCTGTGACAGCCAACACACATGGCGCGCTGGAATCGGTACCGCCGCTAGCAATATACGTGCGACATCAAGGTCTTCCGTTGCGTATTTCAGCCACCGAAGAGCATCGGACACGGTTGCATCAGGATCGTTCATACAGGATCTTGCCGTCGCGAATGGCGGCGTGGAGCACCGTACCCACCACATGTCCCCGGCGAGCAATGTCATCCGGCGTTGTGACGACGATGTCCTTGCTCACGAGGAGGTCTCCAAGGGACCTGCGAATCTCGATCGCAGCCTTGCGCTTGTCAGTCTCGTCGGACATCACGACAAGCAAGTCGACGTCACTCCACTCGCTGGCAGCCCCCCGGGCATGAGAGCCGAAGAGCAACACCTGCGATGGATCGAACCCGCTAACGATGCGGTCCACCATAGCCGCGATTTTGGGTTCAGTAGTCACATGGTTCCCCAGGACAGAAATCTCTTCCTTCACACGATAGTACGATGACCGCCCCTGTTTCTACAGTCTAGCTTACACCACTCCTCTACCCGATCCGACGACAGACACGCTCTCCATAGGAATTTCCTGCGGTGGCAAGCTGATACGAAAGCCGCCGCCGTAATATAATCCGGCCATCTTCAGTAGGGAGACCGATGCTCATGACGCTCCAGCTCACGGACTTTAGGGTACGAAACCGTCCTCCCGTTTCCGGCCGGAGGCTGGACCCGGATATGTCGGAGCAGATGGCGAACAACATCCGAGATGCCGAGACGCAGATCGCCGAACCCTTCAGGGGACTGACCGCCGACGGCCAGGTACTCCCGGGCCTGTTCGCCCTGCAAGAGACCAGCCTGTCCAATGAGGGGATGAAGCGGGCCGCTGACGCCTGGCTCGCCTCCATTGACTCCGGTCAGCGCGACTCCGCTCTCTTCTCCGTGGACAGCGATGCCTGGCGACGCTGGAGCAACATCCACGTCTTCCTCATGCGCCACGGCGCGATGATGGAGGACATGACCGAGCGCCAGCGCGACCTTGCTTTCAATGTGCTGCGGGAGTGCTTCAGTCCCAGCGGATTCGAACTGGCCCGCAACATTATGAAGCTCAACGAGTCCATCCGCGAGATTACCGGCAGCGATGACGAGCTGGGGGAGTGGCTGTACTGGCTGAGCGTGCTGGGTGAGCCTTCCACGGACGTACCGTGGGGCTGGCAGTTCGACGGCCATCATCTGAACGTCAACTGCTTACTTCTGGGAGGCCAGATGGTGATGACACCCATGTTCATGGGCTCCGAGCCGGTGGCTGTGGACATTGGCAGGCACGCCGGGACTCGGGTCTTCCAGGCGGAAGAGAGTACCGCGCTGAATCTCGCTCGTACGCTGTCCGCCGAGCAGCGAAGCAGGGCGATAGTCTCCGATGACGTCCCACCCGGCGTCTTCACCGGCGCATTCAGGGATAACTTCGAGATGCGCTATGAAGGCATCAGGTTCGACGACCTTTCCAGCCGTCAGCAGGCCATCATGTTCGAGCTGATCGGCACCTACATCAACCGGATGCGCTCTGATCACGCCCAGCTCAAGATGGAAGAGATCAGGCAGCACCTCGACGAGACCCACTTCGCCTGGATGGGCGGCACCGATGAGGACAGCGTCTTCTACTACCGGGTACACAGCCCGGTGGTGCTTATCGAGTTCGATCACCAGGCTGGCATCTTCCTGGACAACGACGAGCCCACGCGAAATCACATACACACAGTGGTGCGCACTCCCAACGGCAACGACTACGGCAAAGACCTGCTGCGCCAACACCGCGAACAGGTCAACCACCACAGCCACTAGCGGCGAACCCGTCCCGGATTATTAGGCACCCGAGTCTGGAGCGCGGGCATCCTGCCCGGAGACAGACCTCGGTAAGGCATCACATCGTGGCTGCAGTCGTTCATGGCCTGTTCAACGATGTCCTCGTCCAAGTCGTGGTCGGCCTCGAAGACACGCCAGCCGAGTTCAATAAGCCCATCCGTCGCATCGGGTTGATTCGGGCTCGCAAAGACTAGAACCCTGGCAATCGGTCTGCTGAAACAGTGCTGCGTGGGGTATGGCGCCCATCCACTGCTGTCGTTCCTCTCGCCTGAGGCAGACGCGCTCAGGCTCGGTCGGCCCCGTGACGTTGTGCCGCAAGGCTGGTAGTATCGAAAGCGTCCCGGTCACATGCCGAACCCGGAAGGCGGCTCTCACGGCCCTCTCGCATTTTTGCGGTTCGGGAAGACCAAAAGTAACGCATTCACTGTGCCGATGGAGCAGCCGGCACAGGAGCCGCGGACCGGACGAACAGACCTTACGCCAGGTGCGATTGATCTGATGCTTCGTCCGGGGCTGACACTACGCTACTCTGAATGCTCGGAGCGACGTCCGGCCCACCTGAATCGTCGAGGCGCCGCGGGAAAAGAGACCGTTACTTTTCGCGCCTTGATTGCGTCACTGAGAGGAGGGGAGGTTCACCGACACCCGGCGGCCCTGGCCCTGATGGCGGAATCGCCGCAGCGACCGCAGCTCACAGTCAGCTCTGGACCAACCGCAAAGTCAAGCTCAGGAGCCCTGTCATGACACTGCCACAACTGACCTTCAACCTGATGGACGCACTCAACACCCTGGGCCCTCTTGCGCTCACCATCGGGGGCATAACCCTCTATGGCGTCTTCGTGTTCAACTTCTACAGGTTCGTTGCGCGCAAGGACATAATCACCCTGGACCTCCAGAAGCACAACCAGGCCACACATGCAACGACCAGGAAGGCGCTCTCCGTGGTGTTCTACGTCATCCGCTTCCTGGTGGTCTACCCGGTCTTCGTGTTCTTCTGGTTCTGCGTGATGGCCGGTCTGCTGTACCTGCTGAGCAAGAACCAGACCTTCGACACCGTGATGCTCGTGGGCATGGGAGTGGTGGGTGCCATCAGGATATCTTCCTACTACACCGAGGCCCTCTCGACCGACATCGCCAAGATACTTCCGTTCGCACTGCTGGGCTCCATGATCATCGACAGCTCGGTCACCCGCATCTTTGAGTCGACGGAAGGTGTTCAGGATGCCGCTCTCAGCTGGGAGACGGCCGTCTACTACCTGATTGCAGTTGTCGTCCTGGAGGCCATCCTGAGGATGATCACAGGGCTCATCAGACTTGTGAGGGGCGATCCAGAGTCGGACGATCTCCAGGTGAATGCGGAGACTACCCAGCCTGACGCACCACAGCAGGCTAGCGGGGTATTGCAGACTGCGCCCGAGTCACCGGCGCCGGGCCCGGCAGTAGCTACTGCTACGCCAGGTCCCAATGGGAGGACGGTAATCCGACCGAGGTCATAGGCAGTGGCCTGATAGGAGAAACCGTCGATAGGCAGCCGCAGCCAGGAGGGCGCCATGCAGGAAGAGACCACCACCCACTCGCAGCTCTGCGACGAACACGACAGGGCGGGCGAGAACTTTGCGGCGATCAGAGCCGTGACCCTGTCAGCCTTCGAGGACATTCTAAACGTCGACGACAGGGCCAGGCGTGTCCTCTCAGATACCGGCATGGAATCTCCTCCACCCAGAGACCCTGTGGAAGTCGACTGGTTCAGCGATGAGATGTCTCACAAGGACCAGAGAGTCAGCGAAGCTAAGATCTCCGGCTGGTGGGTCAGCGCAGGAGTCGCAACCCTGGTGGGGGCAGTATTGGCTCTGCTGGGAGGCTTTGCAGTTACCGGCTTCGGCGGCGTGCCGGAAGGCGCCCTCAAGTGGGTCGGCGCTGTCTCAGTCTCGTTGGGAGCGTTCGATCTTGCGCTCGCCCCGCTGTATCTCAGCATCCTCTGCCTGGCAGTTGGCGCGATCCTGTTCGCGATAGCCGCACTGCTTCGCCGCCGCTTGAGCAGGCGTACAGCACGTGCAATGGATGACGCAAACAGCACCATGAGGGAAGCTATCAATCGCATGGAGGTCAACGGCACGAGACTGCGGGAGCTCGCCAACAGCGCCAAGGAGAGGTCGGAGGAGATTTCCCGCGCAACCGGCGCGATCCAGGCGAATATGAACGAGGTCACCGTTGAACGTATCTACAGGGCCCTGCATGACGCCGCAAAACTGTACTCGACCCTGCGGGAACCGATTCCCCATGCACGCCTGTACATAGGAAGACCCAGCCCTCTGGCCTCCCTCAGCTCCATCGAGACGACCCCGACCAGCGTCGCCATCGCCTGGAACGACCCGGACCTCGGAGCCTCCAGCATAGAGGGCTATCGTGTCCGCCAGGCAGGGGGCCTTTTCAGAAGGAAGAGGGACCTCTCGACTGTGGAGGAGACACAGTTCGCCCACACCGAACTCAAGACTGGGAAGACCTACACCTACAGGATCATCCCGTTCAACAGCATCGGCGAGGCGACTTCCAACCGAAAGTTCCAGGCCAGGACCCAGTAGGCCCGCTCCTCATATGCCCCGCCGCCTTGCCGTGAATACCTCGGAGCACGTCTCTGCGTTATCATTTATTTACAGTCTTCGTCCTATATATAACCCGATCCCCAGCCAGCTTCCGAAGTCCAGCTTATGGCGGCTCACCTAGCCTTGCTCTCTCATCGTCCAGGATCTGAATCATAGATTTTCTGCTCTTCCTACCCGCTGCCGGCCTTTCGGAGGGCAGCGCCACGCTCCTTAAGGACTTCGCCATCGCGATGGTGATCGCCGCCGCCGGCCTGGCCCTGGCAAGGATGGTCAAGCAGCCTCCGGTCCTCGGCTACCTGGTAGCAGGCATGGTGATCGGGCCCTTTACGCTGCCGACTCCCCTCATCAGCAACCTGGACACCATCGGTGTTCTGGCTGAGCTGGGACTCATCCTGCTGCTGTTCGGCATCGGCCTCGAACTGGGCTGGAGGCGAATTCGCGACATCGGGTTTCCTGTGCTGGTAATCGGCGTAGTTGAGATCAGCGTGCTGACCGTCTTCGGCGTCTGGACCGCCAGCATCTTCCCCGGCATCGATTCGAGTCACGGTATCTTTCTGGGCGGCGCTATCGCCATCAGCAGCTCAGCGATTCTGCTGAAAGGGTTACGAGACGGCGGCAATCTCAACGCGCGTTGGGGTCAGACCATCGTCGGGATCCTGCTGGTCGAAGACTTCGCAGCCGTGATACTGCTGACCGTACTGTCCGGCCTGGCGACCACGGGCACGGCAAGCGTGGCCGACGCGGGTCTGCTGGCTCTCAAGCTGGCAGTATTC
This sequence comes from Dehalococcoidia bacterium, assembly GCA_965116405.1. GTDB lineage: Bacteria > Chloroflexota > Dehalococcoidia > Lucifugimonadales > UBA1123 > VXRN01. The sequence goes on along the minus strand of OZ220685.1, from coordinate 1,450,424 downwards.
TGCATCGTGGTGCTGGTGATTGGCACCCTGGTAGCGGGCAGGCTGATCTACCTGCTCTCGCGTTTCCAGTCGGACGAGACAGTGCTGCTGGCCAGCCTGGGGTTCTGTTTCCTCATGGCGCTGTGCGCCACCCTCCTGGGACTGTCTCCAGCCGCCGGAGCCTTTGTCATCGGGATGGTGCTTGGCGATACGGAGTCCTCCGAGCGGATCACAAGAATGATTGCTCCGGTGCGCGATATGTTTGGCGCCCTGTTCTTTCTGTCGATTGGAATGCTGATCGACTACCGCACCCTGGACGATTACCTGGTGCCCGCGCTGGTGGTTGTGGCAGTGTTCATGACCGGGAAGATCGCCGCCAACACCGTGGGCTCCATACTGGCCGGCCGCAGGCCCGATGAGGCCCTGCGAGTGGGCATGACAATGCCCCAGATGGGCGAGTTCTCCCTGGCGATTGGCCGGCTGAGCCCCTCGGACGTGGTGGGAGGCTCGGCACTGGGACCGGTGCTCTCCCTCTGCACGGCCATCACCTCGATATTCGCACCACTGACCAGCCGTTCCGCCCAGCCTCTGAACAGGTGGGCAAACCGGCGTACTCCGCTCCCACTGCGCAAGATAATGCTCTCCATCAGGCTTGGTGTGAACATATTCTGGTCGGCTCTGTCCCTGACGGGAGAGACCGGCGAGCAGATCCGTGATGTCGGACGGAGAATCCTGATCAATGTCGGCATCATCGGGCTACTCTGCCTGGCCGGGACAGGCGTGCTGTACATCACTCCTGAAGCGCTGGGAAGTCTGCTTCCGTGGCCAGTGGGGATCACCGGACTGCTGATCCTGGGTGTTGTGACCGGACTGAGCGCGCCGTCTGCAATCCGCATCTGGCACTCGCTCGGAGACCTCGCCCGACTCGCCACCAACATCCCCCAGATTCAGCCCTTCGGCACAGGTAGGCTCGAGCGCTGGGCTACATGGCAGACCATGGTGGAGTATGGTCTGGCGACTGTGCTGCTGGGGCTGCTGTTCCTGCTGACCCTTCCATTCCTGGTGAGGCTATTCACTTTGGGCAGCCTGTCGGTGCCCCTATCGCTGGTACTCCTGATCACACCGGCGCTGGCGGTGGGTGTGTTCAGCTTCCGTCTCCACCTGATCCTGGAGCCTGCCTTCAGGGAGACTTTCACGGCCGAGCCCGTAAGTCCGCAGAGGACCTCCGATGCCAGCTCTCAGCAGGCAGTCGACGGAGCATCAGGGTCGGCAGACTCCCACCCGGAACGAACCGAAGACGCCCAGTAGGGGTCGGGAGCGCGGGCGTCTCGCCCGCATTCGTTCGTCACCTGATCAAGTCCAGCACAGGCCCTGAGCTTGTCGAAGGACGCTGGCCCATTGAGCCTTCCTACCAGACTGACACAGCCTCCCGCCGAGACTGTGTCAGTCTGGCAGGCAGTGTTTTCACCCTCACCCTAGCCCTCTCCCTGAGGGAGAGGGGACCTTAGACTCCGTAGGGAGGCACCGACCAGGATGGTACGCTTGCCCCCGCCTTCTGGCAGGCCATCGGCAAATTCTTGTGCGATACTAGAATTGTAGGAACGATGACGTGCTTGCAGTACGTCTAAGTTTGCTTAACCGACATCAGGAGGCAGGATGGATTTCCAGATTGAAGGCAACCCGGACTACGGCCACCTGGTCGTCAGCCTTGGTCCGGACGAGAGGGTCTTGGCCGAGGGCGGTTCGATGGCGTGGATGTCGGACGGCGTCGAGGTGAAGGCGCGACTGCTCGGTGGCTTTCTGCGCGCACTCGTCAGGAAGATTACCGGGGGTGAGTCTCTCTTCGTTGGCGAGTACACCCACCCGTCCGGCGGCGAGGTCGCATTCTCCCCGAGGGTGCCGGGGCAAATTGGCCACCGCTCGCTGGCGGACGACTCCCTGATACTGACGGGCGGGGCGTACATGGCGTCCACTCCCGGAATCGATCTCAGGACGAGGTTCGGCGGTCTCAAGGCGCTGTTCTCCGGCGAGGGACTGTTTCTCATGGAGTGCAGCGGCCGGGGCGACCTGTTCTTCAACACCTATGGCGCTCTCATCGAGAGGGAGGTCGAAGACGGATTCACCGTCGATACGGGCCACGTGGTCGGGTGGGAGCCCACCGTCAGCTACTCGATACGCGGCATGGGTGGCCTCAAGAACACCCTGACGTCGGGGGAGGGTCTGGCGATGCGCTTCACCGGACAAGGCAAAGTGTTCCTTCAGACCAGGACTCTCGACTCAGTCGCCAACTGGCTCATACCGTTCCTGCCGCAGTAACCGGTCCGGGACCAGGCGAGCTTACGACAATCCGTGGAAAGGAATCCCTGAAATGGCGATCTGCAGAATAACCGGAGGCGGAGGTTTCCAGGCCGCTCTCGTGAGGATCGGACCCGGGGAGAGCTTTATGTCCGAGTCCGGCAGTATGTTTCGCGCATCCGGCAACGTCGATATCGACGTCACCACACGAACGAGGTCGTCCGGCGGGCTTCTCTCAGGCATCAGGCGGCTGTTCGCCCAGGAGAGCTTCTTCCTGTCCGAGTACCGGACTATGGACGGGAGTGAGGGCGAAGTCGGACTCGCGCCAAGGCTGCCCGGCAGCATGGCGGTCATAGACTGCACCGGACGAAAGTGGGTATGCGCCGGTGGAAGCTACGTCGGCTCGTCGGAAAACCTGGGCCTGGACACCCAGTTCCAGGGCCTCGGCGGGATCTTCTCCGGGGAGTCGCTGTCATTTCTTGAGGTCGACGGGATGGGAATTCTGCTGGTGAGCGCCTTTGGGGCTATCAGGGAAATAGACGTCGACGGCGCAATCACCGTCGATACGGGGCACGTGGTGGCGTTTGAGGACTCGCTCGAGTACTCGCTGGGCAAGGCTGGAGGCAGCCGGCTCCAGTCGTTCCTGGCAAGCGAGGGCATAACGCTGAACTTCAGCGGGCGCGGGAAGCTGTACGTCCAGAGCCACAACCCTGACGAATGGGGGCGCAGTCTCGCCGGGCTGCTTCCATCGAGGAGAGAGTGAAGTGAAGTACGAGATACAGAACCGTCCAACCTACAGCGTTCTGGAGATGACGCTCGATCCGAGCGAGTCGGTCGTGGCGGAGTCGGGCGCGATGGTCTGGATGAGCGACTCCATTCAGCTCTCCACCTCGGCGCGCGGCGGCGTGTTCAAGAGCCTGCGCAGGTCCTTTCTCGGCGGCGAAAGCTTCTTCCAGACCGTGTACGAGGCGCAAGACGTTCCAGGCCTGGTGGGACTCTCACCCGGCCAGCCGGGCGACATAATAGCCGTCGACCTCAGTCAGGGCGATGTGCTGATGGAGGACAGCGCCTACCTGGCATCAGAACAGGGAGTTGACATAGATTCCGAATTCGGAGGGATCCAAGGGCTGTTCAATGAGGGACTGTTCATCTTGAAAGCGTCCGGGAGCGGCCTTCTGTTCCTCACCGGTTACGGAGACGTCGAAGAGGTGGAGGTGGACGGCTCGTACATAGTTGACAACGGGTACGCCGTGGCATGGGAACCGACCCTGAGGTACGAAATCACGCGGGGCCGATCGATTCGATCGTTCCTGTTCTCGGACCAGCTGCTGCTGAGATTCAGAGGCCACGGACGGCTGTGGGTACAGTCCCGCAATCCGCAGGCTCTTGCCAACTGGGTACACCCCTACAGGAGCGTCACGCGAGAGAGTAAAGACGACGAATAGAATCTAAGGACGAGCCAGTAAGCTCCAGCGGGAACTCCGGCGCCGGTTCCCAGGGGCCCGTTGACGTTGAATCAGGGGCGGCAGACTCCCACCCTGAACGCGCCGAAGACGCCCGGCAGGTGCGCGGGGACCCAGCCCTCAGGCCCCCTGCTACGCCAGTCCACTCAGGACGGCGTTCACTCGTTGCAGCGCTCTACGTGCGTGGCCGGACGTGAGCAGCTCGTTGTGATAGACGTCCCGGATCACGCCCTCCCTGTCTATGACATAGGTCACCCTCGACGTGCCCAGCCCGAACCTCCGCCTCACGTCATACGCCCGCGCCACATTGCCCTTTGGGTCGCTGACAAGTGGAAACGTCACGTCATTGGACTCCCCGAATCTCTGCAAGCGCTGCACACTGTCGGTGCTGATGCCGACTATCAAGGTGTCTGCTGACGCGAACTGCTCCTGGAGTTTTACAAACTCCCTAGTCTCCAGCGTTCAACCCCACGTGAAAGCCCTGAGGAAGAAGTAGAGAACAACGTTCGAACCCCGGCAGTCCGACATCGCGAACTGGTCCCCGGACACACGAGTTGCGGTGAAATCAGGTGCAAGAGTTCCAAGTCCCAGCATTTGCCCCTCCGCTAAAACTTGCCCCAATCTTACATGAGTTCAAGTTATCGGAGTGGCAGCAGCGTCGCCAGCATCGCTGCCGTCTGGAATTAACCCCCTCACACTCTCTGCAGAGTGTAGATCGCCCCCGACATCTTCCCGATCATTTGGTACACGCCCCAGTAGCAGTCCGCCAGCTCGATCTCGTAGTCCTTGCGCCCCACTCTGGCTATCAGGCTGTCCCTGTTCCGTAACATACGAGCTATCCGAAGCATCTGCCGAGAAGTCTGACGGTCTCCCGACTCCTCTCGCCACTCTCTCCACTCGCCAGCGATGATTTCGCGCTCCACCACCCGGAACCCCGAGTCGCCAAGGGCCGCCTCGAAGTAGCCCCTGGACAGGTTGTCGACGCATGCTCCGAGTGGCCCGCAGAGTCGCTCGGCTTCCCACGGCTCCATCAGGTCCGTGGCAAAGTTGGTGAAGATGAGCATGTGTCCACCCGTCCTTAGGACACGGGCGCACTCCGAGAAAGCGCGCCGCAGGTCAGGCACGAGGGTCAGCATATCCCGGCACCACACCACGTCGAATGCGTCGTCGGCAAACTCCAGCGACTGTATGTCGCCCCTCGCCACGCTGACTCGCCCGGACAGGCCAGCGTCCGCGATCTTCTCCTCGGCGAGTTCGACGTTGCTCCCGACGAGGTCGATGCCCCAGACCAGCGCATCGAAACGCCCCGCTATCTCGCACATGTGTGTCGCGTCGCGGCAGCCCGCGTCCAGCACCCGGGCTTCGGTCATCCCGCTGACCAGCCTACCCAGCTTGTCGTAGAGAACGTCTGGGGAGCGTGGTTGCAGGCTGCTGTCGACGATCGAATAGAACTCGTCGTCGCTCATTTCCGGCTTTTCAAAGGCCTCCTCGGCCGACAGCCTGAAGACGTCGTCAGACACTGCTCACCTCTCTTCAGTTGCCTGGGGGACTTGTTCCCCCTCACTCGCGACCGGCTTTGTCGGCGCCGGCGTGGCGACGGTCAGGATGGCGGCGAAGGTCATGAGGCCGACACCCACCCACCACGCGGGATCGTACGTGCCGGTGATGTCGTAGATGTAGCCGGCTACGGGCGCGCCGGAGTCGCCTTCCTCAGAAGTCGTTGCCCTGCCTCCGTCCGGCAGGAGTCCAATGTCCTCAGGCTGCCTCCGGACGAATATGCCGGTTAGCGGGACGACCACACCTATCCCGACGACGGCAAGGACTATCCAGGCCATCTCCCAGCCGCCGACGTTTATGAGGAACTGGGTGAGCGGGATGAAGATCAGCGCCCCGAAGGGGACTCCCAGGGACATGAAGGCGACGGCCCTCCCCCGGTCGACCACAAACCACTTCAGCACAGGTACAGACGTAACCAGCGCGCCGGGGCCGCTCAGTCCAACGAGTCCCATGATGGCGAACAGGACGACAAGCTGCCACGCATGGCTGATGTAGGCAAGCCCGATCATGGATACGCCGGTCAGGGTCACCGCAACGGGCAGCATGACGCGGGCGCCGTACCTGTCGAGCAGCCAGCCGACAGCCGGGCTGGTGACGGAACTCGACACCTGGCGTGCTGTCTGCGCCCAGCCGAAATCGGCGCGTCCGATCCCCAGCTGGTCTCCCATGGGCTTGATGAACAGGCCGAAGTTGAGCGACCCCATCCCCATGGTCACAGCCCTGGATACGGCCATCACAGCCACAATCACCCAGCCGTAGTAGAGGCCCTGCTCCCTATCACTCATGGATTGTCCTGATCGCTCTTCTCCCAGCTCCTCCTGCTACCACCGCTCGCGCTCAGGACAGCACGATACCACTAATGGGTCACCTGTAGACATCAGTTGAGTGTTCCTGGACAGAAGTGGTCTGCTAGGCCGAGTCTGTCCCAGACTAGCAGCCACCTGCATTTGGAGCGCGGGCATCTTGCCCGCATCCGTTCGTCCTGTTGAAAATCCGCTGTGGCGGGAGCTTGTCGAAGGGCGGTGGTTCCCCTGAACTGCCTGCTAATCTGGGACAGGTTCTGCCAGCCATCCGACATTGAACACCCCACCGCCACTGCCGTACCGTATTCCGACAGCCAGAACACAAGACCAGGACCGCTCTCAGACGAAGGAACATGTTCACCAAAGCCCTTGTCCCGCTGGACAACACCGAGATTTCAGAAGGGATCATCCCCTTCGTCACGCAGCTTGCTCAGGGCCTCGATATGGAGGTGGTCCTTGCCACTGCAGTCAACCTGGACCACACGCCAAGGGGGCTGTTCGACAGAATGCGCGGTGTCGTCGGAGGCTCTCCTCCGTCGACTGCAGAGGCGAGCGCGGGCCAGTCAGAGGAGAGCGCTGAAAGCGACGCCAGGAATCGCCTCGACAATTTGGCTGCCAGTATGGGGCAGGACGGAGTGTCAGCGTCCAGCGCGGTGGGATTCGGCCCCGCGTCGGAGACCATCATCCGCATGGCGACGGACTCCAACTGCGATCTCACAGCGATGTCGACCAGGGGCCGCGGCGCTCTGAGCAGTGGCCTCCTGGGGAGCGTGACCTACAGGACGATGCACGAGTCGCCGATGCCCGTCCTGGCAGTCACCCCGGAGTGAGCCGGCTGCTGATGGGCAGCGTGGCCGAGGCCGTGGTCAGGGAGCCCGGGGACCCCGTACTGATAGTCCGCTCACAAGCTGCTGTGACCCCAGGATCGGCGATTGCACCAGCCACCTGACCGCATATCGCAGTATCGCTCCCACTGCCCCCCGCTGGTCAGGCTTCCGACTCCCCCATCTCGCGAACCTCACGCCGCAGCCCCACGGCAACGCTGAAAGCCGCCATCAGCCCTCCCGCCACAATGAATACCCACCGTAGGCTCACCTTCATCAGTGCGCCGGAAGCAGCGTAAGAGATCGGCGACAGGCCAATCGCCGAAACCGTCAGAAGGCTCATCACACGGCCGAGCATCGCCTGAGGTGTACGGGCCTGGAGCCACGACGTGAGGATTATGTCTATGTACCCGCCAAGCACTCCTGCTACCAGCGCGATACCTACCGCATACCACATCGACGTCAGGAAGCCAAAAGGCATTATGAGTATGCCGGACAGGGCAAAGAGTGCTATTAGGACTGGTCCCATGCGGCGTCCTGTCGCGGGCATCGTCCCCGCGAGGATCGCACCCATTACCATCCCCCCAGCGTACGATGACGAAATGATCCCCAAAGCCAACGCGCCTTCCACAAACCGCAATTCCGACAGAACAGGGATTCCAACTGTCACAGGGCCCTCTATGAGTAGTTCAACTCCTGCGATGAGCATGAATACCGCGAGCATCGCCCCGTCCCTGCGCACGTGCCGTACCCCTTCAGCAATGGATGAGAGAACACTGGACTCTTCGGCGTCAGCGCCCTCGGAGCCGGGGCTGGAGTCGTTCACCCTCAGAAAGAGCAGCAGCAATGACGACAACAGGAGGACGACTGCAACTATCGCAAACACGATTCCTATCCCAGTCTTATCCGGTCCAGTCGTCGTAGGGCCACCGTTGCTGAAGAGTGCTATGAGACTTCCGGCCAGGGCGGGACCGACGAAACCACTCAGTTCCGCGGTTGAGTGGATAACCGCATTTGACTGGCGCAGCAGCCCGGTAGGAACAATCCGCGGCAGTATTGCCAGGTGAGAGGGGTGGTAGAACGAGTCCGCTATACCTTTCAGTAACGAGAACAGGTATATGAGCCACAGACTCGTCAGGTCAGTCAGTACCAGCCCCGCCAGAGCTGTGACAAGCACGATGCGAATGGCGTTGCTGAGCAACATGATCAGTCGTGGGGAATACCTGTCAGCAAGCGATCCGCCCAACAGCATGAAGAACACTGCGGGGATGCTGCCCACCGAAATCACAACGCCAACGGCAAGTGGGTCCCCCGTGACCAGCAATACCAGCCACGGGAATGCAATCAGGTCGAACTGATCTGCGACGCCCGACAGCCCGCCCGCGCCCCAAAGCAGTCCAAAGTTCCGCGTTCTGACCAGCCCCCAGAACGAAGGGTCTCTGGATTCCTCAGTCATCCTTGCCTATCGGTCGGAGATCGAATCACGCTCTAGCCGCCTATGACTGAAGGAAGCTGCTGTCTATTCGAGAACCCTGCAATGTCCGTAGACCCCTCACCGGTTGAGGCGGATGGCCTGTCGTCCCAGCTGCGGCCAGGCCGCCGGTGCGCTGCACGTCTCCAGTCTCTCGTCCAGGGGCAGATCCTCGTCCCAGTAGTAGGCGATTATGCGCCGACCTGTGAACTCAGCCGAGTCGTCCGATGCCAGCCAGACCACCGGCTTCTGCATTATTTCAGGCTCGATCATCCGGTCTCTCTCGTTGGGATCGCCGCTGTAGGTCATGTTGGTGTAGGTGGAACCTCCGGGGACCAGGACGTTGGCGGTCACTCCGGTGCCCTCAAGCTCCTGGGCCATGACGGAGACCAGCGCCTCGTGTCCCGCCTTGGACGGGCCGTACGGCGCGCCGCCCTTGCGCCACATGGTGTCCATGCTGGTGGTCACTCCGACTATGCGACCCCATCCCTGCTCCAGCATGTGGCCTACCGCCGCCCTGGCCATGTAGAAGTTGCCGCTGAAGTTAACCGCCACCACACGGCTCCAGGCCTCCGGAGAGTTGTCCCAGAAATTGGTGGGACTGTTCCCCACTCCGCCGAACCTGGCGTTGATGCCGGCGTTGTTCACCAGGATGTGCAGCCCGCCCAGCCGCGCTACGGTGGCGTCCACCGCATCCTGGCACGACTGCGCGTCGGTCACGTCGGACACGATGGCGACGGCGCAGTCGTCCCCTCCGATCTCCAGCACCTCGCTGATGCTCTGGTCCAGCCACTCCTGGTTGATGTCGGCCAGCGCCACCCTGGCCCCGGCCCTCACGAGGCCCAATACCATCGCGTGTCCCATCCCGATGGGACTCCCAGCGCCGGTGACTATCGCCACCTTCCCCTCCAGCGGTCTATCAGCCACAGCACACCTCCTCAATCATTGCTTGACGCAATATCGACGGAACGAACTTAACCTGTGCCACCGATATCGGCAACTACATCCTCGTGCCGCTGGTGGCGGTTCGCCCTGCCTCGAAAGGCATAGTTCGGAAACTCAGGTCCCTAAAGACTCTGCTTTCAGACTGCTCTCGACTTCGCAGGCGATTCGTATAGCAGTTCCAGCGGTTCGACTACCGGGCCGGGTCACCCCAGGGACTTGGGATTTACCGGCGTGGGCATGGCCTGGACTTCCGGAAGGACCTTCTCGGCGAAGAGCCGCAGGCTCTTTTCCGCCTTGTCCCTTGGCATCCCGCCGTAAAACATGTGGATCACCACCTTTTCGAGGCTGATGGTCCACTGCAGCGCACGGATCTTCTCGATGATCTCGTCCGGGGTGCCGATGGGTTGGGTTGCGCGCCGGGCGGCGAAACTGGCGTCCGCCGTTCCGACGTCGGCGTTCTGGCGTTTGAGATATTCCTCGTAGCCGTGTATGCCTTCATAGCCCGGATTGTTCCACTCGAAGTAGTGGTGCTGGGCCGCCCTGAGCTGGTTACGGAAATAGGTCCAGCCCTCTTCGGCCTCCTCCGAGGTCTCGGCGCAGTACATCCACAACAGGGTGGTCGGCTGGTCGGGCGGGAGCCCGAGTTCACTCCTGATCGCGTTGAACCTCCGCACCTTGTCGGTCATCTCGTCGACATCATCGCCAGCAACAAACATCTGCCCAAGGCCGTTTTCAGCGGCCATTCTTGCTGATGCCTCTGTGGAGAACGCCACCTTGATGTCCCTGGTCAGCTCACCCTTATGGCGGGCCTGGGGCCGGATACTTGTCGGCGGGATGTCGTAGACCTCGCCCCTGAACTCAAACCGTTCCGCTCCATCGGCGGCCTTGATGGCGTTGATCACGTCGTAGAAGTACTTGTGCGACTGCTCCATCGGGTAGCCCAGCGAAGCATATTCATGAGGCGAGATGCCCCGGCCGATGCCCAGGTGGAGCCTCCTCCCCTGCAACAGGATGTCGAGCATGGAGAGCTCGGAAGCCAGCCGGACCGGATTCCACCATGGCGCGACGACGACCGCCGTACCGACGTCGACCCGTTTGGTGCGACCCGCCCAGAAGGCGAGGTACTGCAGCGGGTTGGGCTGCATGGAGTAGGCGGACCCGTAGTGCTCGGTTGCCCAGATCGAATCGAACCCCAGCGGTTCGACCAGCTCCCCCATGTAGAGGGTGTCGTCCATATTCTGGGCGTCCGGTATCGTTGGAGGACGGCTATAGTCCCCCTCCATCAGACGCGCCCAGTCACCCTGGTTGTAACCGGTGACCATCACTCCGCAGTGCATCTATGTGTTCCTCCTTCAGGTTGGCCTGGTAGTTTCACATCACCCTTCCTGTTCATCCAGAAGCCCGCTGCGCACGGCCCAGACTACTATCTCCTGTTTCGACCTGACACCCAGCTTATCCTGAATGCGATAGATGGCGTTCCGAACGGTCGTCATGCTGACACCCCTTTCCTTCGCTATCTGTGCATACGACTTGCCCTTGGCAAACTGCGTAAGGATTTCCCGTTCCCTTTCGGTCAGGATATCTGGTACTACTGTCGCCGCTCCCCCTTCTCGTATCAGCCTGAAGACGCGCCTGACGGAATCGTCAGGGATCATCAACCTCCCATCGGCGACCGCTCGAACGGCATCCACCAGTTCGTCGCTCCCCGAATACTTCTGGAGATAGCCTGTAGCGCCGGCAGCCACAGCCTCTATCACCGCGTCCTCTTCAGACGATGCAGTGAGCATCAGAACCCTGGTGTCTGGAAGCAGGTCCAGGATGTCCCGACAAGCCTCAACGCCGTCCTTCTTCGGCATCATCACGTCCATGACGATGACATCGGGGTGCGCCTTTTCCGCCCTGATCACTGCCTCCTCCCCGTCTTCCGCCTGGGCCACAACCTCGAACCCTCCCGAGTCCTCCAACACGTCCCGAAGGCCCATCCTCATGATGGGGTGATCATCCACCAGCATCACCCTGATCTCGTCATTCGATGACATTTCGACCTCCTTCTCCTCCTGAATCGTTGGGGACCACGCAGGTCACTGTCGTTCCTGCATCCGGCCCGTCCGATTCCACGGTGAGTTCGCCGCCCATTCGTTCAGCGTCCGTCTCCATGCCGCTGAAGCCGCGACCCCTATCTGCAAAGTCCTCCGGCAGACCTACACCGTCGTCGGAGACCGAAAGATGCAGCGTCTCGTCAGGGCGCTCGCCAGGAGGATCGCGCTGTCAAAGGCATCGACTTCTCAGGATCGGATTCTAGATACGAATGTGTAATTCAGACTGTCAAATATGCTTGGCGATTTGCACACATATCACTGGCATAGACACCCGTCGAACATGTCGGAAGAGAGCGTCGAAACCCAATACCGAAAGTGTACAGACAAATCTAGATTCGTACACGCTGGGATGAGAGCCTAACGGCGACAGCAGTTCCGTGTCGCGGGTGGTGATCGGCTGGTGGTCTTGCGGGCCAGGCAGTTGGACCAACTACCACCCCGGATCTCCCGCATCGCCCCCTAGTGGTTGCAGCAGCCGCAGGGTTGCCATTTACGGCAGCGATCGTGGTGGGCAGTCGTCAATTAGCCGGTCTTTCTGCATAGTGCCAGTGATTTGGGTTGAGAGCACTCCAGGTTAAACCGCGAGCGTTGTTGCTCGGCATTCTCGCCGTGCTATGTCCGTTATTCTCGTCCCAGGGGATGGTGCATTCTCAGGGCGCCGTGAGTCAGTACGCCGAGAATGGCACCTCCCCCGTGGTCAGTTACAGCGCGACCGATGACGAGGGAACGGCCCTCGCGTGGTCGCTGACCGGCGTCGACGGCGGTGACCTCAGCGTTGACGATGGAGTCATCACATTCAGGAGACCACCCGACTACGAGGACCCGTCAGATGCCGACCTCGACAATACTTACGAGTTCTCAGTAAACGTCACCGACGGCGTAAACACCACCTCAGTGCGCATGACGGTTACGGTGACCAACGTGGACGAGATCGGCGTAGTCGCGCTGTCGTCCCTGCAGCCGGAGGTCGACGTGCCTCTCACTGCCACAATGTCCGACCCTGACGGCGCCCTGACCGAGGTCAAGTGGCGATGGGAATCGTCCATGGACGGTGCGACTGCCTGGACCACGATAGCCGGTGCGGACTCAGACAGCTACACACCGGTCGCCAGCGACGTCGGGGACCGCCTTAGAGTCACGGCGTCCTACACAGACGGAGAGGGTCCGGGAAAGAGCGCGTCATCGACATCCCATTTCGTCGTTCGCGAGTCCCATCCCCCTGGGCACGGGCCCGAGTTTCCTTCCACCGAGACAGGGGCGAGAAGCGTTCCCGAAAACACCGCTGCAGGCATGAACATCGGAGCGCCGATTTCGGCCGTGGACGAGGAGGGACACGCCATCACCTACACGCTCAGTGGCGTCGATGCACCCACGTTCGACGTCGTGAGGTCTTCGGGACAGTTGGTCACCAGGGCGCACCTGGACCACGAGGCCAGGGCCAGCTACACCATGACACTGACGGCCTCTGATCCCACCAGTGCCCACGACACCGTAACGGTTACGGTGACCGTCGCCAACGTCGATGAGGACGGGACGCTCACCCTTTCGACTCCCCAACCGCACGTTGATGAAAACCTGCGTGCGTACCTGGAAGACCCGGACGGCAGTGTATCCGACGTAACCTGGCAGTGGGAGAGGTCCCAAGACCGCGAGGCCTGGAGCGTGATCGACGAGGTGCATTCGGAAATCTACACACCCACAGACGATGACGAAGGCAGCTACCTGAGGGTCACGGCCTCGTACGCTGATGGTGAGGGGTCAGGGAAGAGAGCGCAGGAAGCGTCTCTGAACCCGGTGCATGAGTTGGAGACCAACCACGCGCCGACCTTCCCCCCAACGGAGACGGGTGTCAGGACGGTGCCAGAGAACACACCGCCGGGCACCGACTTCGGCCAGCCATTCACGGCCATCGATGACCACGCTCACGTGCTGACCTACTCTCTGGAGAGTGCAGACGCCGACTCTTTCGAGATTGCCACGACGACCGGCCAGCTTCGGACGAAAGCCCCTCTGGACTACGAGACCAGGAGTGTCTACAGAGTTGTCGTTACCGTCCATGACGGTGAGGACGCGCACGGCGATCCCGATCACTCGAACGACGCCACTCTCGCCGCGGTCATCATCGTGACCGACGTAGACGAGGGTCTGCCTCCGGGAGTCTGCGTTGACGGTGGCGCAGTGGAGAACTCGGAAGATAACAAGTCCCTGGCGACAGACTGCGAAACGCTTCTCTCCATCCGTGACGAGCTGGCCGGTGATGCAACCCTCAACTGGTCTGAGGGTGTGTCGATGTCCGGGTGGGACGGGGTTTCGCTGGGACTTACACCGGTTCGGGTCGTTGAACTGGACCTTCGCGCCCGCGGCATGAATGGCGTGGCGCCGTCCGCGCTCATCCGGCTGTTCAGACTGGAGACTCTGGACCTCAGTGACAACCTGCTAACCGGGCAGATACCGACTGAACTGGGTGTTCTCATCAACCTGCGCGAGCTGAGACTCTCGGAGAACCGGTTTGACGGGTGTGTTCCTGGGAACCTGAGAAGTGTGTCGGTGAATGACCTTACAGAGCTCGACATTCCGCACTGCGACGTCCTGCTGAGGAGTCTTGACATTGATCAGGGTGAGCTGAACCAGCAGTTCGATCCTTATCGCAGGAACTACACCGCGGTGTCATTCTCGTCACAGGTAACCGTGGCTGCCATCGGCGAGCCTGGCGCTTCCCAGCAGTTCCTGGACCATCTCAGCAGTCCACAGCCCGACGCGGACGTTGAGGCACCCAGGCACCAGGTGGACCTGGGAGCCGGTGTGACCTTCGTGAGGGTGAGGATGACGGCGCCTGACCAAGAGGTGAGACACACCTATACGGTGCTTGTAGCCGACGGCGACCTGTTCAGGCGATACGACTCCAACCAGAACAGGATCATCGACAGGGACGAGGTCCTCCAGGCAGTGCGCGACTTCTTTGACGGAAGTCTCACCAGGGACGAGGTGATCGGAATGGTGCAGCTGTACTTCTTTGAGGACTGATCAGTCGTCGTCCCGGACATCCCATTCATTCGATATTGGAGAGGACATCTGAGTTTTCGACACAAAAGCCGGCACCGCAAGGAGCTGGTTCCCGGAGGGTTTCCAAATGAACGCAACTACCCGTAACTTAGCAGTCACCGTCGCCTGCCTTGTGGCAGTTTCCCTCGCAGTTACCCTTCCAGCAATCAATACTGAAGCTAGTTCAGACGCAGTCAGCTACGTGACTGTCGTGGTGTCTGAGGATAGTTCCGATCCAAGTAACGTGTCGACCGGTTTTGCGATTATCTGGAATCACGTTGGCACCTGCTCCTCGAGTTACAGCGCCTATCTACGGGTTGCATCCTGGTACACATCGGGGAGTTACACCAGGAGTTCAGTGGAGCGGACCCTACTGGGCACCACGACCTCCAGCAGCACCGGAATGGATATAACTCTCTCCGATGTGCCGAACGGCGCCAACTATGAAGTGGAGCTGTTTTGCTCGGCCTACAATGAGGAGACGAACGCGGTCCCAATAGTGTTCGTGCCGATTGCCAACACCCCGACCGGTCTGAGAACTGGCACCTACTCATCGGCGCCTCTCATCTCACTGACCGTCAGCCACGGGACTCTGTCTCCTCCATTTAGCAGGGGGGGGCTTAACTACACCGTCGCGGATGTGGCAAATGAAAATGCCCGGATAACCATTGCCGCGACCACTACGGCAGATAGCGGATACGAGACTATCTTTATAAGTAACTACGGCTTGATGATGGCAATCTGCCGACCAGACCCGTGGGGCGGTTCTGATAACTGTTCGTATGGCTTTGCCGGAGATGTCCTAACCGACGCAGATTCGCAAACCCCAGGCTTCCAGGTGGATCTGGTCGAGGGCGAAAACCAGGTGACAATCCACATATACCATGACGATTCCGGGGACTTCGGGCAGCAGTACCACCTGACTATAAATCGGGCTCGATCCTTTTCGATATCAGGAATCACTGAAACCAGCTATGAGGAGAACGGCACAACCACGGTAGCCACATACAGTGGCTCCGGCGGGGACGACAACGCGACCACCACCTGGTCGCTATCTGGCAACGACAGTGAGGACCTGTCGATAAGTGACGCCGGAGTTCTGTCATTCGTCTCTTCGCCCGACTATGAGACTCCGGCGGACGCAGATATTGACAATGTCTATGAGGTTACTGTTGAGGCGTCTAACGGCGACTTGACAGCTACTCTTGATGTACAGGTGACAGTAACCAACGTGAACGAAGGCCCCATGTTATTGCGCAATTGACATTGTGCCGCCGCGCGAGCGATTAACTTGACGCCATGGGGACCACGCAGGTCACGGTTGTTCCTGCATCCGGCCCGCCCGATTCCACGGTGAGTTCGCCGCCCATTCGCTCAGCGTCCGTCTCCATGCCGCCGAAGCCGCGACCCCTATCTGCATAGTCCTCCGGCAGACCCACACCGTCGTCGGAGATGGACAGTCGCACGTGGTCTTCCCCGAAGTCCAGCATGACCTCGACCCTCTCGGCCTGCGCGTGTAGGAACGCGTTGGCGAGGGCGTTGTGTGCAATCGAGAAGAGACCGGTGCGGACTTCGTTCGGCAGCGGCGGCTCCTGGCCGGACTGCTTCATCTCGGCCGGGATGGAGGCGATCTTGGCGAATGTCGCGGTGTGCGAGCCCAGAACACGTCCCAACTCTCGGCCCTCGAAGATCAGGCCCATGTCGATGGGCCTCCTCAGCTCCCACATGGCTGATCTGGACAGGGCGGCAGTCGCCGCCAGCCTCTCCGTCAACCTCGGATTGGAATCGCCTGCCAGCTTCATCGCGCCGTCTATGCCCAGGCCGATCATGTATGCAGTCTGAGCGATGGTGTCGTGAATCGACTGGGAGAGTTCGATCCGTTCCCGCTGCGCCTGCCGCTCCATCTCCATGGCGACATGTCTCCACATGCGTTCGAACCGGACAATGAGGCTTATGCCCACAGCGATCAGGTACATGACCGCGAGCCTGGCCACCAGTATCTTCTCCTGACCCGTATCGAGGTCCAGTCCGGCCTCTCCCATCACGCACACAAGGGCGTAGACAATTGCCGTGGCCGTTGTCCAGATAACGACCAGCCGGAACGAATTAAAGACGACGGCAAAGGCGCCAAGGGCCGGATAGTAAGCCAGGTAGGTGAGGTTATCGTATCCGCCGCGGACGATCGCGTGGCCAGAAATTAGCGCTATGTCCAGGGCACAGAGTGCCAGCATCCAGCGCCATGTCACCGGCCTGTTCGTCAACAGCCTGTAGTGGACCAGAGCGTTCGATAACACCAGCGGCACATGCAGGAATAGGTGCTCGATGTCGTCGGGGTACCAGAAACTGGGGCGGTAGGCCATCAGGAAGACGTTGACTAACACGATGAACCACCGTCCCCAGACGATGACTGTGGCTGCGTAGCGCACCACGTTGGGGTCGGCCGAGACGAGTCGCTCTAACCGTGTCCTTAAAGCGTACATATCCGTCATCAGGTCCGGTACCTAGTCCTTCGCCTAAATCCACTCACCAGCAACGGGCTGCTTCAGATCAACAGCGTCTACAGGGCTGGAAAAGTGCAGTGCCCCATCGGCGCGCTCGCCAGGAGAGTCGCGCCGTCAAATGTATCGACTCTCAGGGGCGGTTTCTAGATACGAACGTGTAATTCAGACTGGCAGATATGCCTGGCGATTTGTACACAGATAGCCCGACGCATATGTCAGAAGAGAGCGTTTAAGCCCAACTCGAATGTGTACAGACGAATCTAGGCTGGGACACGTCGGGGTGACTAGTACAGTGTCCGCTTGATTTGCCAGTCAAGTGCCTGTCCAACCTCTGGATTCCCGCTTTCGCGGGAATGACGGGTGGGCTGGAACCTCTGTCATCTCTAACTGGACATGGTACTAGGTAGCTAAGCAGCCGCCCTCAGCTCCCCAGGCCCAGGTCTTCCATGATCACGTGGGCGGCGTTGTGGCCGGGTGCGCCGGTCACTTCGCCACCTGGATGCGTACCTGACCCGCACATGTACAGGCCCCGGACTGGGGTACGGTAGTCCGTCCAGCCAGGCAGCGGCCGCCTCGACATCATCTGCTGCGGCACCATGTCGATGTGCCTGATGTTGCCGTCGGTCAGTCCGATCCTGTCTTCGATGTCCTTCGGGGTCAGCAGGGTCCAGTCCTCGATCGCGTCCCTCAGGTTGGGAGCATATTCTGATACCAGGTCGATCAGGCTCTCGCCGAACTCCTGTCTGCTGTCGTCCCAGGAGCCTTCCGCGACGTGTGGCGGAAGGAAGTGGGCCCACATCGACAGCACGTGATGACCGTCCGGGGCTATCGTGTCATCGTACACGGACGGTATCTGCACCTGGATCATCGGCACTTCGGGGATCCTGCCGTTCCTGGAGTCGTCCCACGCCTTCTCCGGACTGTCGATCGAGGGACACAAGACAACCATCGCCAGTTCCTTGGGATCGTGCTCGACCCCAAGATACGTCGAGAAGTCCGGCAGTTCCTTCAGGGAGCACAGCAGCTTGGCAGATGCTGACTCTGTCTTGAGAGCCCGGACCTCTTCGACGAAGTCCTCGTTAAGCTCGGAGTCGCTCAGCAGCCCCAGGAACGTTCGCTTTGGATCGGCGTTCGACACCACCAGGTCGGCATGAACGACCTCACCGTCTGAGAGTTCGACCCCAACGGCTCGTTCGCCCTCCGTCAGTATCCTGCTGACCTCCACGCCGGTCCTGATCGACACGCCGTTCGCCTCGGCAGACCTCTTCATCGACTGGGTGATGGCCCCCATGCCTCCCTGCACGATGCCGTAGTTCTCCATGTCGTCCCGGTAGGCGCCGTACCTGTACAGGGCAGAGATGTACGCGCTTCCGGGCGCGCTGATGTCACCCATGTCGAACGAGCCCGTGCTGACCATGGCCCGCACCTCATCCGACTCGAAGTACCGGTCGATGAGATCGCGGAACGGCACCGTCAGCAGCGTCTCTAGCAGCTCCTCCTCGCCCTCGTCCCGGAACCTCGCCGAAAGCTCGGCCAGTGAAGGGGGAGGGGACAGATAGTAGTCGCTGAGAATACGCACCGACCGCGTCCAGAAGTCAGCCCACTCTGTCCATGCGTCAGCGTCATGCGGCGAGAACTCCCTGATCTCGTCCGCGGTACGAGCGTCGTCGTGCCACAGCCGGATCACATTGCCACTGGGGTGCGGAAATATCCGTGCCGGGTCGAGGGAGTAGACGTAGAAGCCGTACCGCCTAAGCTCCAGGTCGTCGATCACCTTCTTCTGGAGCATGTGGCAGATGTAGGAGCAAGTCGAGATGTGAAAACCCGGGAACCACTCCTCAGTGACCGCCGCGCCGCCGACCATGTCCCGTCGCTCGAGCATCTCCACGTCCAGACCCGCCCGCGCCAGGTACCCAGCAGCAACGAGCCCGTTGTGCCCCGCCCCAACGATGACAGCCTTCTTCCTGTCGGCCATGTAAGCCCTCCCGCAGCCACGCCATGAAAACAGTCCCCAACGACATCAGGCAGTCTACCGAAACCGCTTCCGGATGAGTACCCGTGCCGGGGGGCAATCGGCCTGCCTCCCTGACGGTGGTACAATCAACTGGAAGAAGGAATGGAAGTGGTCACACTGGAGTAGGTCAATGGCAGCAGAAAAGGCAACCATTGAAATCAAGACGATGATCCAAGACCTGCTGCACGAGAGATTCGAGAACGAGTTCGAGTTCGGCCCCATAGTCGTGATGCCCCGCTTCGACGAATATGGAGAGGAATACCTGCACTCGTACATCGTCTTTAACGGAGACCAGAAGAAGCTGGATCCGACTTGGACGCTCAGACTGTCCAACCTCCTATGGTCGCATTCTGAGGAACTCGGCTACCCGGGCATTCCCATTCAGATGTTCGTCGAAAGATCTGAGTGGCCTGATCTGGAGAAGAATCTGGGGTGGACCCCGACGATCTTCTAACAATCGCTGAGAGCCTCGCCTCTGGCAGGATAGGGTCTCAACGAGGGAGGCCAAGAGCTACGAAGACACCACCGACGCTTTGGTGGGCGCTTGGGTCGGATCGGTCTATTTGGAAGGTCGTGCGACTCCGTTTGGCGTTTCTATGACTAGCTGCCCAGAGAAGGGATCTTGATTGGCCTACCGCTAAATCAGTCGTCATGTTGAACTCTGGAACTCTCTTCTGTGCCCCACTCAGTTGATCGCAGCTTCAGCAAATTCAATCTGCTCCATGACCCATTCGAACGTTGGGGCATCTCCGAGAATCATGCCCTCCATGGCTCTATAGTCGCTTTCGATCACTGTGCTAAGTTCAGCCTGCGGCACGAGTCTGAGCGATCCAGGAACGGCTTCTTCGAATCGCTTCCATGCCTGGCGGAATGCGATGAGGTTATGATTCCGGACCGCATCCAGCAACTCAGTCCTCGTTAAGGCAGACCTGCCTGTCTCAGTCGCAGTGATCATCGCAACGTCGTAATAGTGGCGCGACACCCGATCTCTGTCAGATGGCAGCCTCTGTTCGTCACGGTACCCACAGTGCAGGCCGTGCAGAATCAGCAGCTTTTCCCAATAGGTCCGTTCCGGCGCGATCACTCGAACATTTCCAACCTCAAATGACCAGGCAGGCAATTCATCGCCCAGGATAGGGGTGACCGTACAATCCAAGGTCGGTTCCAGCGCCGATCTCGCCCCCGCCTCGATTTTCACGCGCGGGGCCACGTAGGCACTGACACTACTCGGATACTGGGTAGGGTACTCGATTAGTAGCGTCTGTCTGTCGGCATCAGTCTCGTCAGGAACGACCCTGCACCCCTCCGCAATCTGGTCAATCGATGCGGCCAGTTCACTCGTCAGGTCTCCGATGATGTAGCTGCTGCACGCTTCCCTTAGCTTCCCGAAAAGGGCATTCCGTTCCCTGTTGGAAAGATCTCCCGTGACGGTAGGGTCGTGGATGCCCGCAAAGCCTAAATCCTCACGGTATACGACGAGATCGATGTCTTCCGAGAATCGTCGAATGAGCCCGAAGGCCTTGGACAGGGAGGTTCCACCCTTGAAGAGCAATCTCGGATGCTCAACGGGCAACTGGTTGTAGAGCACTTCCAGTACGAGACTGACCCAGAAGTCCTTTTCTACGTAACTGGGCAGCGTGTCGAGTCGACTCGCTACCGCCTCGAACACATCTCGCCTGTCTCGCTCCGGCAAAGCGAGAAACGACTCAAACGACTCGATGGCTCCATTCATACGGCAACAGCCTGGTCAGCCACTATACTCTGCGCCAGCGGCAGTGCCCAGCCAGGTAAAGCCGCTCTATTCTGCACCAGGTCCCGTTTCACATCGTCCGGGAGCTGCTGTCTCAAAGTCGAAATGACCTGGGGGTCTGCGGCCTTGTCGGGGCCAAGCCATCTCAGTGCCTGCACCACGGGAGCCGCCGGTTTTCCAGCCCACTGCATGACGCCAGGGCCCGCATGTCGGAACCGGACCGTTCGACCGTCGATCTTGAGTGTCCTCGTTGGGCCGTCCGTCACATAAGAGGCCTTCGCGGGCACTGCATTTGTGAGACCGAGCTGGTTAGCAGCTACCAGACCATCAGGGATAATTCGAACTCCATCCCGCCGTGATAGTGCTGCGATGGCGGCATCCCAGTCAACCGGCGCAGGCCGGTCTAGTACGTTACTCATCCTTGGCATATCATAAAGCCCATGGCCGACCCGACGCAGTTTGCCCCTCTTGACGAGGCGCGACAGTGCCTGATCGACGGCCTCACGGCTGCCGAGATCGAGGAAATCCTTTGGTGTGAATACCCACTTGCCTTTGTCGCGTTCGGATACACTCTTCATGATTTTGTGGGCTACAGAAGTCACTTGTTCACACTGTTCATGCTGGTCTTTTGTCAGAAAAATACTATGAATATCTTACATTCTCAGGGTAAGGGTAACAAGCATAATTCCCCTCATCCTAACCTTCTCCCACCAGTTGAGAACGGACTCTCGAGACACCCTAATAAACACGGCACTCCATAATCGACACAAGGAGCCCCGCAATGACCTCCGACCCCGCCGCAACAGCCGACCGCGTTCTCGACCTGCTCAGTACATCAGGACAGGCGGAGTACCACGGCGAGCCGGTCTCGCAGCTTGAACACGCTCTGCAGGCGGCCCACCTCGCCGGGGAAGACGACGGCGACGAGCAGGAGATCATCGCCGCTCTCCTGCACGACATCGGCCACATCTGGCCCGTCGAAGGACGGCAGGTGACCAGCGTTGGCGTCGTCGAGCACGATGAGGTCGGAGCCCAGGTCCTCAGAGAGCTGGGCTTCTCCGATGACGTCGCCGACATCGTCAGCGGACACGTCGCCGCGAAGCGATACCTCGTCGCAACCGACGAAGCCTATGCGGCGAAGCTGTCCGACGTCAGCGTCGAGTCCCTGCGCCTCCAGGGCGGTCCAATGTCCGCCGAGGAGGTGCAGGACTTCCAAAGGTCGCCCAACTGGCGGTCCATGGTGCGAGTCCGCACCTGGGACGATCGCGCCAAGACTCCAGGCGCCGATGTCCCCAATCTCGAGAGCTACCGCAACATGATCACCGTCCATCTCTCCCGCCAGCAGGGAGGCGGCTGACGATTCCGCGCCAGGATCCCGCCAGGCTACCTGTCCACCCGGCAGCTGATGACGTCTATGCCGTAGTACTTGCGGTGGTGTACCGATGAGGCGTAGTGGCGCAGGATTCGGACGGATAGTTGCTGTTCGTCGTCCAGCGCCTGGTCAGGACCCAGGTAAGCCATGCGATTCTCGATGTTTCCATGGATGGCGTCATCCGAAGCGACCACGATTTCGAGCTCGGCAGACCCGCCGTCAGGGCGAATTGTGGCAATGAGCCTGCGCTTCTGTTCGGCAGGCCCCTCGTCTTCCTCGTTGAGCAAGCTCAGGATGACCTCTTCCCCTGCCAGGCACAGGCGATTCTTGCCCTCCTCAGTCCAGGAATGACTGTCGGCGAACTCGCGGAGAAAACTGTCGAAGTCGGGTAGGGAAGACTCGGACAAGTCGGCCCGCAGCCTCTTTGCGCGAAAACCGGATGCCTCGGTGAACACCGTCATGACTATGGCCGCCATGCCGCCGACGACGATTGTATTGCTTACCAGGTGACTCGCAACTCCTTCGAAGAACCCACTGAAGGCCCCTGCAGATAGGCCCAGCACCATGGCGACGCCGGTGATAGTAGCCTTCTTCTGGTCGATCTCGTCCGCAAAGGCTGTCTTTGCACCCTCGATAAAGAGCATGCCGAAAATGATGACGTACACCGCGCTGACCACCGGGCTGGGAATGGCAACCAGGATGGCAAGCAGCTTGGAAAATGAGGCGACCAGTATGGTCAACAGTCCCAGGTACACCCCGACGCTCTTGGCTGCAACTCCGGTAAAGGAAATGTAGACGGCGGTGGCCGCCCACGGCGCGGCGACGGGCAAGGTACCCAGAAGACCGGAAAGAAGTGTGCCAATCCCATACACATTCAAGCCCCCCTGCACCGAGCGGAAGTCAATTGCCGATACAGTCCGGTAGGAAGCGCGGTAGATCACGGACAGGTCTCCTACCGCTTTCATAAAGGCGGTAAGGTTCACAACCACAAAGACCGGAAGCAGGGCCCAGAACTCCGCGCCAAAGGACAGATCAAACCCCGGCCACGTGAAATTGGGGAGGCTCACCCACGGAGTGTCAGTTACTTTGGCGGCGTCGTAGAATCCCAGGGGCAGAGCCACAACCATGCCCACCGCCACCATGACGGGCAACATCCACATCCGCCAGGCTGGAGTCTCCCGAAGGGAGATAAATACCCCTACAACCAGGGCAACAGTTCCCGGCGCCATGAAGAGCAGCACGGCTTCGCCTTCCGGCGAATCAACTGAACTGTTGATGATGAAGGGCACCGCGGACACCGCCACCAGCATGACCACCACTCCGCTCACCGTCTGCGTAAAGATCCGGCGGAGAGAAGCAAGGCGGAGGGTCAGAACAGACTGGACCAGGGTGGAAGCCACGAGCAGGCTGGCCAGCAACCCTGGCCCGCCGGCCTGGAGGGCCAGCGCGCAAATCGCCAGGAACGGAACGTTGAAGTTCGAGACGATCAGCCGACCCGAACCCAGGTAACGCAGTTTGAGAGTCTGGAGGATCATACCGGCGCCGGTGACTAGCAATATCGTGAATGTCACCCATGACAGATAGGCCTCAGACTCGCCTGATGCCCTCACCACTAGCGCCGCCAACATCACAAGGCTGATGGTGTTGGGTATGAATATCTGTAAGGCCGAAGTTATCGCCGGTAGCGGCGGACACTTCTCATCCGGTTCGTAATGGACTTCGAGTCGCCTCTGGGCTCTTCCGAACATCCTGTGATGATACCATGTATCCCATGTATAATCCCTTGCGAATCTCAAACTGCTCATAACATAATCGAGCGTCACAATCCCGCGGAGGACATACGATGGGGCAAAGCAAGCAAGAGGGCATAGCGCGAGCGAACGAGACAGTATCGAAGCGCTGGCGAGCGCCAGCCGGCGCGAACGTGCTGTTCCTGCTTCTGATCGTAGCCTCCATTGCAGCCATTCTAGTTGCGTGCGGTGACGACCCCGCTCCAGCGCCGACGCCAGAACCCGCTGTGGTTACGGCCCCGCCAACATCAGCTCCAGCCCCCACCCCGGAACCCACGGCAACGCTACCTCCGGCCCCGACTGCCGTACCAACGGCAACTCCGGCTCCGGCTCCTACTGCCGTACCAACGGCAACTCCGGCTCCGGCTCCCACTGCCGTACCAACAGCAACTCCAGCCCCGGCTCCTACGCCAGAACCTACGGCCACCCCAGCTCCGGCTCCTACCCCGGAACCCGCTACGATGGACGACGACACTCTAACTCAATCCTTCGTCGCCGCGGCGATCGAGTACTACGAATCGAACGGACTGGACTCCACTGTCGACTTCTACAGGTCTGAAGCGAGCATCGAAAACGGGCGGTCTCTGCTCCTACTGGACGAGGCCGAAAGCATACTGCTGGTTTACCGTAGCATACCCACCCTTCAGGGCCAGTACGTCGGTCCAGGCTCGTCTTTCTCAGCATTTGGGCGGTTGATACAGGCCGCCACAGACGAAGGCTTCTGGATCACGACCCGTGGCATCAACCCGGTCACCAAGCAGGAAGAGCCACGCCGGGTCCTCGTCGTCCTTCACGACGGCCTCGTATTCTCTGCCAGCCACTCGGTGCTGGTGGAAGACGTAGCGGATTCCGTCAAGGAATACGTGGACAAGGCCATCGCCAGGTACGACAGCGACGGCCTCGACGCCACCATCGCGTACTACAACAGCCAGGACAGCCTGGACGGACAGTTCTACCTGTTCTTCATCGGAGAGGATGACATCTACCTGGCTCATCCCATCTTCCCGCACCTCATCGGCTCCGACATCAAGGACGTCGTCGGCTCCGACGGGCAGGAACTCGGCAAGGAGATAGCCCAGGCTACCGAGGACGGGGTGTGGGTCGAATACCTGTGGCCCCATCCCGTTTCCCGCAAGGAGCAGCAGAAGGTCACCTGGGCCGTCCGCCACGACGGCCTGATATTCGCCTCCGGCTACTACGCTGGCGAGCCCGAGACCGGTCCCCCGGCCTGGCGGGACGCCGACCCAAGGGATTACACGGTCCAGTACGTGAACCAGGCCATAGAACGCTACGAAAGCGAAGGCCTGGAGTCCCTCCTCAACTACTACAACAGCGTCGCCAGTTTCGAGGGCGAGTGGTATCTCTTCGCAACCGACGCCAATGACATCTACCACATTCACCCCCTCCTGCCGCAGCTCATAGGGACGGACATAAAGGACGTCGTGGGCTCTGACGGCTACAGACTGGGTGAGGAACTGGCCAAGGCGACCGATGAAGGCGTCTGGGTGGAGTATCTATGGCCCCACCCTGTGACCCTCAAGGAAGTCCCCAAGGTGGGTTACGCCGTGCGTCGAGATGGAATGCTCTTCGCCTCAGGCTACTACGAGCGGATTGAAGACCCCGCGGGTCGCACCAGGGAATACGTTCAGGAAGCCATCGACTACTACGACGAGAACGGGCTGGACGCCACGGTCGCCCGGTACAATAGCCAGGACAGTCTCGATGGCCAGTGGGGCCTCACCCTGGCAGATGATCAGGACATCCTGAGAGTCGCGCCCCTTGCTCCTCAACTCGTCGGCCAGTCCTTGCAGGACATTCCTGCGTTCAGGCGCGGGAATCTCAGCGAGGCCATTGCAGCGGCAACCGAGGATGGGCTCTGGCTTGACACCATATACCCCAACATCAGGTCCTCAGAGACCCTGTACTCGCACACATGGATCATACGCCATGACGGGCTGCTCTTCATGTCGCGATACTACGACGACCAGCCTGAGTCCCCAGCTCCGGAACCCGCCGCATTGGACGATGAAGGCTTAACCCAGGCATTCGTAACGAGCGCCGTTGAATACTACGAACAGAACGGACTGGATGCCACCATCAAGTTCTACCAGACTGGGGACGGCACCGAAAACGGCCGGACACTGATTCTGGTGGACACAGACGACAGCATTCTGCTCGTGTACCGCAACATACCCGCCTTGCAGGGCCAGTTCGTTGGCCCGGGGTCTCGATTCTCCAACTTCAGCAGGTTGGTCGATGTTGCCACCGAGGAAGGTAACTGGATCATGACCCGGGGCATCAACCCGGTCACCAAGCAGGAAGAGCCACGACAGGTCCTCGTCGTCCTTCACGACGGCCTGATGTTCTCTGCCAGCCACTCGGTGCTGGTGGAAGACGTAGCGGCTTCCGTCAAGGAATACGTGGACAACGCCATAGCCAGGTACGATAGCGACGGTCTCGACGCCACCATCGCGTACTACAACAGCCAGGACAGTCTGGACGGACAGTTCTACCTGTTCTTCATCGGAGAGGATGACATCTACCTGGCCCATCCCATCTTCCCGCACCTCATCGGCACCGACATCAAGGACGTCGTCGGCTCCGACGGGCAGGAGTTGGGTAAGGAGATAGCTGAAGCCACCGAGGACGGCGTGTGGGTGGAATACCTGTGGCCCCATCCCGTTTCCCGCAAGGAACAGCAGAAGGTCACCTGGGCCATCCGCCACGATGGGCTGATATTCGCCTCCGGTTACTACGCAGGCGAACCCGAGACCGGTCCCCCGGCCTGGCGAGGCGCCGACCCCAGGGAATACACGGTCCAGTATGTGAACAGGGCCGTAGAGCGCTACGAGAACAACGGCCTCGAGTCCCTGCTCAACTACTACAACAGCGTCGCCAGTTTCGAGGGCGAATGGTATCTCTTCGCAACAGACGCTGAGGACATCTATCACATCCACCCGCTGTTGCCTCACCTCATCGGGACGGACATCAAGGATGTGGTCGGCTCGGACGGCTACAGGCTGGGTGACGAGCTGGCGAAGGCCACCGAAGAGGGAGTATGGGTGGAGTACCTGTGGCCGCACCCGGTGACGCTGAATGAGGTCCCAAAGGTGGGTTACGCCGTGCGCCGGGACGGCATGCTGTTCGCCTCAGGCTACTACGTGCCTATTGAAGACCCCGCAGGCCAGACCAAAGCCTATGTGCAGCAGGCCATCGAATACTACGAGAACAATGGACTGGAGGCCACAGTCGCCTGGTACAACTCGGACGAGAGCCTGGACGGCCAATGGGGTCTGACCCTGGCCGATGAGAACGACATTCTCCACGCCGCTCCCCTCGCCAAGCACCTCATAGGTACCGACTTGAATGACCTTGCAACGCTCCGCGGGCGGCAGATTGGGAGTGAGATGGCGGCGGCCGGGGACGAGGGTGCCTGGATCAACTACGTCTTCCCCAACATCAGGTCTTCGGAGACCCTGTACGCGCATACGTGGGCTATCCGCCATGACAGCCTGCTCTTCATGTCGCGCTACTATGACGACCAGCCCGATGTCCCGGGTACGCCTTAAGGACCGCCGACTGTGTCAATTTGGGACACTTCCTTACGGAGTCTAGAGTCCCCTCTCCCCCGTACTTGATACGGGGGTGAGGGTTAGGGTCAAGGTGAAGAGTACGAATACCACCCGCGTGAGAACTGGCGTGGAGACTCTAGGAGCCAGCAGCCATGAAAAAGACGCACACAATGCCGTGGGACCAGCCGAGCACCTGGATACCGAGGAGGACATGGTCGCCTACCTGAACGTCGCCCTGGAAAATGGTGATCCGAGCCTCATCATGGCGACCTTGGGCGACATCGCCCGGGCACAGGGAGCGTCGGTGGTGGCGCAGGAGACCGGCCTTGGGCGAGAGAGCATGTACAAGTCTCTATCCTCAGACGGCAACCCTGACTTCTCGACCGCGCTCAAGGTAGTCAGGACCTTGGGACTCCGGCTACAGGCTACTGCTGCCTCGGGAAGCTATCAGAGGCTAGACTAAAATCCCCTGTCTTGAGGCAACTACGAAAACACCCTGAAATCGGGCCCGACTAAAAGGCATGCTTTTTAGTCGGTCTCGAGGCGCGATGACGCTCCTCTTGATTTCAGGACATGTGCAACCTCTCCTCTAAGGTGCACTCCGACACACCCGAAGGACCCAACCGGTGCCATTTCGTCAGGTTTCAAGGCGTTCGGCTTCTGTGGGCAGGGCCGCCTGTAAACGCGACCTCTACAGCATCCCGGCGAGTTCGCGTCCAGTACGAACGACTAAAATAGGCCGCTCAGACTAGCCTGATTTCGATTTCAACCCTGGCGACTAATGGTAGATCTCAGGAAGGAGTCAGCTAGCTAGACTGCGGGTTCATCAGGACTTCTGCCGCGAACGCACGGCGGACCTCAATCGGAACCTTGGAGAACTGTTCAATTTGATACTCTGCGTCAGCGATGTCCTGTATGACCTCATCCTTGTTGAATTGGGCCCCAGGATTGTAGTCCGCCTCATGGCGCTTGAACTGCATGTCAACAAAACGACTGGCAAACTCCTCGATTTCATCCGGGAACATTCCAGCGGGGAGACTCGCGCAGCGAGTTTTGGCATACCCGTGCTTCAATGAACGATAGGCCCTCGTCCACGCTACGTCGCTCCGCTTAGCTTTGGGGCCACCCACAAGAGTATTGGCACAACAGGCTGCAATCGTGTGAAACAATGCGTAATAGGTCGTACTGACAGCGCGACGAAGGTTCGTCTCTCTCGGTCGCCCCCTTGTAGTGGAAACTAGATCCTTCGACGTGGCAATGAAGTCAGCCGGTCTCAACTACCAACTCCGGATGAAGCCGCTTCAATTTCGGGTACATCCTGTGCCACTCGGCCCTCCCGATAAACCTGGGACTGGGAAACTCATGTATGCCCATCGCTGCCAACTTGGGGCGAACTCGCCTAATGAGGCTCGATGTGCGACGTGAGTCGAGAGGGGCATCCCTGCTGTCGTGAACAATCAGTATTCGCAGGTAGTTACTGCCGTCGCCATCGCCAAACTCATCTACAGCGTGCAACACTACGATTGGACTGAATCCGATACGACCGCCAAAGCTCTCCCGCAGGGCCTCCCTGATGACCCTCTTCACTTTCTCGTCATAGCTCGAAGCAATCGTCATGGGCTACTCCCTTACCAACGCTTGCACCGTGGACTTGGATCGGCAGATTCGTTAATATCCAACGCGATGAGCGGGGTCGGTGTGTCCTTGGCTTTTGCAAGGCCCTCAAGTATGAACCCGCGTGTAATCTTAGGCGTCATGATGATTTAGGTTAGCAGAGATTGAACAGGGCTGTGTGAAAGTCTCATATCATCCAAGCGGGCCAACTTGCTAACCTGGCTTTGGGATAGTGGGCACCACCCTGGACAGAAACGAGTTCGATATCTGCGTCTAAGGATTCTCCACCACAAGACAGCAGGCTGTGATTCACGAGTAGCATCACGAACTGTCCGAACTCAATCAGCACTCGGCCACGTAGTGCCTCCTCTCTTCCACTTCGTGTTGGCGGGAATGCCCCTCTCATTCAAAAGTGCGACATCTTCCGAGAAGTTGTGTGTCTGTCCCAATAGCAGCGCACAAAGGCCTGTTGCAGGCTGTAATTGACATAAGACGCCAACTGCGAACCAAATTCATGACCAAGTGCCTTCAGTTGGGAAACTATAGGAAGAGCAGTCAAGGCTCAGGACTACCGAAGCAAGATACCCCCCACCCCTTTAATTCGATTCATCGAATTATTCTCTAATCCTTGACATTTCTTGGTGGGTGGCATACCTTACACGCAAGGGAAATCTTGCCTCCTTTGCCCTTTTCTATATAATGTGGCGTCGCAACCGCTGTTCTATGAGGATTCCTCTCATGCCCCCTCGCCTCCTGGACAACATAGATGAACCCGGCGACCTCAAAGGACTGACCCACGAGGAGCTCGAACAGGTCGCGCAAGACGCGCGCGACACCATCATCTCGGTGATTACCGAACGAGGTGGCCACCTGGCCTCGAACCTCGGTGTCGTCGAGCTCACGCTCGCGCTCCATAGGGTCTTCGACAGTCCCAGGGACCGCATCGTCTGGGACACCACCAACCAGCTCTACACGCACAAGCTGGTGACTGGGCGACGCGACGAGTTCAAGGACATCCGCCTCGAGGGCGGACTGTCAGGATTCGGGGAGCCGAGCGAGAGTCCGCACGACACGCTCGCCGCCGGTCACGCCGGCACCGGTCTGTCCATCGCTCTCGGCGTCGCCGAGGGCGCAGCGAACCTGGAACGCGACTCCTGGACCATCGCCGTGGTCGGCGACGGCGCCATGACCTCGGGCTCCAGCTTCGAGGCGCTCAACAACATCGTCCACCTCAACCCGGACAAGTTCGTCGTCGTACTCAACGACAACGGCATGTCCATCTCCGAGAACATCGGCTTTCTCACCAACTGGCGCAAGCGCCTGATCACTCACCCCGAGTACCAGGCGATGATCGAGCGCATGAAGGCGCTCTCCAAGAGGATGCCGACGGGCGAGCTGATGTACGGGCTGGTCAAGCGATTCAACACCGCGCTCGCCGGCTTCATCGTGCCCACGATGTTCTGGACCGAGATGGGCTTCCAGTACCTGGGCCCCATCGACGGCCACGACTTCAGGCAGCTGGAACAGACGCTCAAGCAGGCCCAGACTGCTGCGACAACGACCGGCGGCCTGGTGCCGCTGGTGCACGTCGTGACGCACAAGGGTCACGGCTACGAGCCAGCAGAGGACGACCCCGTCAGGTTCCACCAGCCAAGCTCGCCGCTCGGAGACAGCTCCGGTGCGCCGACCTACTCCAGCGTGTTCGCCAACACCGTCTCGCGCATCATGCACGAAGACGAGTCGGTGGTCGGCATCAGCGCGGCGATGCTCGAGGGCACCGGACTGGTCAGCGTTCAGAGCGAGTTCCCGGACAGGGTCTTCGACGTCGGCATCGCCGAGCAGCACGCGGTCAGCATGGCCGCGGGAATGGCATCCGCCGGACTCAACCCGTTCGTGTCGATCTACTCGACGTTCCTCCAGCGGGCCTTCGACCAGATAGTCCACGACGTCTGCCTGCAGAACCTGCCGGTAACGATCATCGCCGACCGCGCCGGCATCGTCGGCGAGGACGGCAAGACGCACCACGGCGCGTTCGACATCACGTACCTGCGCTGCCTGCCCAACGCGGTCGTGGCCGCGCCGATGGACGAGAACGAACTGCAGCACCTGGTCTACACGGCGTACAGGCACCAGGGGCCGTTCGCCATTCGCATCGCGAGGGGGGCCGCCGTCGGTGTGCCTCTCGACGGCGACCTCACGGAGCTGCCGATCGGCAAGGGCCGGGTGGTGCGCGAGGGCCGCGACGTCGCGATCTTCGGACTGGGCAAGGCTGCCAGCGCTGCCATGGAAGCGGCGGAGACGCTTGCCGAGTACGGCATCGACTGCGGCGTGGTCAACCCGATCTTCGTCAAGCCGCTCGACGTCGACCTGCTGCTGGACACCGCCCGAAGGGTGCCGCGCATCGTCACCGTCGAGGAGAACGTGCTGGCGGGAGGGTTCGGCTCAGCCGTGCTGGAGGCGCTCGCCGAGGCCGGAATGGACGACGTGGCCGTACACCGCATCGGAATGCCCGACTTCTTCATCGAGCACGGCACCGCCGCCGACCAGCGTCACAGCATCCAACTGGACGCCCAGGGCATCGTAGAGAGAGTCCTCAGCGCCTACTTCCCAGAGGCCACCAAGAGGTCCCAGCAGAAAGTAGCCGCAGGAGCCTAACGCCGAACATCCTGGAGCAGGTGACGCAGACGCGGGTCCAGTGCGTCCCTCAACGCGTCCCCGAGCAGGTTGAACGCCAGCACCGCGCCGAAGATCGCGAAGCCCGGGAAGATCGGAATCCACCACGCGGCCTGCACGTACTGGCGACCGCCCGACACCAGCGCCCCCCACTCAGGCAGCGGCGGCTGCGCGCCCGCTCCGATGAAGCTGAGCCCGGCCGCCAGCAGGATCGCCAGGCCGAAGTCCAGGGTCGCCTGCACCAGCACCGGCGCGTAGCTGTTCGGCAGTATGTGGCGCAGGACCAGGCGCATCGGGTGCGCGCCAAGCGCCCTTCCGGCGAGCATGTAGTCCCTGCCCTTCTGGGCGAGGACGCTGCTTCTCATCAGGCGCGCGTAAGACGTCCATCGCACTATCGCGATGCCCACGATCGCCGACTCGATGCTCGTACCCAGCGCAGTCGCCACAACCAGCGCCATGACGAGGTCCGGGAACGCCAGGAAGATGTCCGTGACCCTCATGGCGAACTCGTCGATCCATCCGCCGTAGAAGCCGCTTATCAAGCCAACGGTAACACCTATGCTTCCGGCCACCAGCACCACCAGCGCGCCGACCCTCAGGCTGATGCGCCCTCCGTACAGCACCCTGCTGAACACGTCGCGTCCGAACTCGTCGGTACCAAACGGGTGGTCGAAGCTCGGAGCCTCCAGAGGCGGGCCGACCGCGAACTTGTCGTACTCGTGCGGCGCGATGTTCGGCCCTGCGGCGGCTATGAACAGGTAGAACAGCACCAAGACCAGCCCGAACGCCGCGGGCGGATTGGCCCTCAGGATACGCACCCCGGCCAGCGTCCTCTCGCGTATCGAGTCTCCGAGACTTTGCTGCTGCTGTGGGGTGGAGATCAATGAGAGCCTACGTGTACGTGATGCGCGGGTCGAGGATCGCCACGATGATGTCCACGATGAGGGTGGCCGTGGAGTAGGCGACGCCGATGATCAGCGCGACTGAGGTCACCGCCGCGCGGTCGAGGAAGAAGATCGACTGTACGGCGAACCGTCCGAGCCCGGGCCAGGCGAAGATCGTCTCAGTCAGGACCGCGCCCGACAGCAGGCCGCCCACGAGCAGGCCGAGGATCGTCACCGTCGGGATCAGCGCGTTTCGGAGCGCGTGACGGTAGAGCACGACCCTGTTGTGGAGTCCCTTGGCATGGGCCATGCGGATGTAGTCCTCGCCCATCACCTCCAGCATGCTTGTGCGGGTGACGCGAGCCAGCAGTCCAACGACTGAGAACGCCAGCACGAATGCCGGCAGCGCCAGGTGGTGCAGGGAGGACACAAAGCCCCTCAGGTCTCCCGCGATGAGAGTGTCTATGGTGTAGAACCCGGTCACCGTCTGAGGGACATCGAGAGTGACGCCGATTCGCTGTGAAGACGGCACCCAGCCGAGATAGTAGAAGAACACCAGCAGCAGGATGATGGCGAACCAGAAGATCGGCATTGACGTGCCGAAGAGAGACACGACGCGCACTATGTGGTCCGGCAGGCCGTTCCGCTTTACGGCAGCGAGTATCCCTGCCGGTATCGCCATTATCACGGCCATCAGGAAGGCCACGATGGAGAGCTCCGCGGTGGCGGGAAGGAAGCTCCCCAGCTCAGTGCGGATCTCCCTCCTGGTGACGAACGACTCGCCGAAGTCGCCGCGCACCAGGTTGCCCATGAACGTGATGTACTGCAGGTAGGCGGGCTTGTCGAAGCCCCAACGCTCCCTGAACTTCTCGACGGCCTCGGTGCTGATGCCTCCGGTAGTCTCCATGATGATCGTGGCCGGGTCTCCAGGCATGACGATCATCATGAAGAATGTCAGCGACGACACGCCGACGAGCACGAACACCTGCAAAAGCAGCCGCCGGACTATGTACCTGGTCAGAGACAAGTTTTCTTCACAAGCGGGTCACTCAGAGAAGCGCATGGCCCAGAATACTTACCCGTCATTCCCGCGAAAGGAGACCTTTGCATAACCCCCTCTCCCTCAGGGAGAGGGTTGGGGTGAGGGTGAAAAGGTCTTGCTACCAAAGCTACTTGAAACGTCTCCAACCCTCTGGATTCCCGCTTTCGCGGGAATGACGGTTTGTAAATACCTACCCCAGTCAGCTCCCTGAGTAAGAAGAGGGGACTATTCGTGGACATTCGTGGTAGGGGCAGGTCTGAGACCTGCCCCTACGCTATCTACGCTTATCAGCCGATTAGGGGGTGGCGCTACTACTTCTTGGTCATGTAGCGGAATTCGGGGGTGAAGGCGTGGGCGGCGGGCACGATGTTGCCGATGTTCGAACGGTGCGCGACGGTGTCGCGGACCTGGAGCACGGTCATCTCGCCGCAGTTGTCCACCATGAGCTCCGACATTTCGCGGTAGATCGTGTGGCGTGCCTGCGGGTTGGTCTCGACGCGACCCATCTCGGTCAGCTCGGCGAGCCTTGCGGCGACGTCGGGAGCCACGTCATCGAGTCCAAGCATGTTGCACTCTCTGATCGCCCTCCACGTGGCGGGCTGGTCAGAGTCGAAGTAGGTGACGCCGAGGCCGGAGATACCGAAGTCGCGAAGCTCTTCGGCGACGATCTCGCCCCAGAACCTGGAGCTTGTCGACTGGACGATCTCAGCGTTGATGCCGACTTCCTTCAGGTTGTTCTGGAAGAACTCGAGGGCCTTCTGGTAACCGACGGAGCCGCATGCGCCAGTGCGAAGCTGGATGTTCACGTCGAAGCCGTCGGGATATCCCGCGGCCGCGAGCAGCTCTTTGGCCCTTTCGGGGCTGTGGAAGTACTTGTTGGCGATGAGCGGGTCGTGTCCAGACATGCCGGGCAGGATCAGGCTCTGGTGTACGTCCGCGAGCCCGAGCGAGACTACGTCACGCAGACCCTGGTAGTTGATGGCGTGGCGAATTGCCTGGAAGCCCTCTGGAGTGTTGAGAGGCTCGATGCGCCTGTCAACGAGGAAGTTGCAGGTGATGAGCGACGGGTAGGTATATACCTCCACGTTGTCGTCACCCTCGAAAGACTGGAAGGAGATGGGGTCGAGCTGCAGCGCGACGTCCACCTCACCGGCGGATAGCTGAAGCGCTCCGACCGCAGCCTCGGGAACGTGCAGGTCGATTACGCGGTCAACCGATGGGCTGACTCCGTCGTGGCCGCCCCAGTAGTCCATGTTCCTGGCCATTACGAGGCGCTGCTCGGCAGTGAAGCTCTCGACCATGAACGGGCCGGTGCCGATAGACCTCTCGTTTGCCCAGGCGGCGCCATAGTCTGAGCCGTTCTCGTCCATGACCTCGTTGGCTATCGCCTCCTCGGCGTCGACGATCAAAAGGTTCTTGGCGGTCAGTAGCGGCAGCAGAGGCGCGTACGGGTCGGTGAGAGTCCACTGGAAGGTCGAATCGTCGACCGCTTCCATTTTCTCGGTCAGCGTGTACCACGGCTGACCGTCGGCAGTTCCGTCACGCTCGAAGAGCTTGGACGCACGGTCGATGGACTTGTGGACCGCGTCGGCCGTTACCGGCCGGCCGGTTGTGAAGTTCACGTCCGGGCGGATGCTGAACGTGTAGGTCTTGCCGTCGCCTGAGATCTCCCAGGACTCGGCAAGGTTCGGGACCACGTTCTTGGCAGGCGAGGTGTTGTCGATGGCGACCAGCCCGTCAAACATGTTGAAGGAGACGCGGCAACCCCAGAAGGAGCAGCCCATCGGCGGCGTGAGCGTGCCGAAGAAGAAGACGTCCCTTACGAGCAGGTCGGGGTAGTCCATCATCGTCATGGGCTCATCCTCGGCGGGCGCGGGCATGGCCATCGAGACCGCTTCGGATACGGCCATCTGGATGTCTTCCTGCGTAACGCCGGGACGTTCTGCCAGGGCCTTCGCGATGGCCTCGGAGACCTCAGCCTCGGTCAGTCCGGGGGTCTGGGCCGCAAGCGCGTCGGCAATGGCCTCCGCCACCTGGGACTCGGTCACGCCCGGCCTCTCGGCGAGCGCCTTGGCAATGGCGTCGCCCACCTGGGCTTCCGTAATGCCCGGAGTCTGATCGCGCAGCGCGCTGGCGATGGCGTCGGCTACCTGGGCTTCGGTCACGCCCGGCTGATCTGCCATTGCCCTGGAGATGGCCGAGGCCATCTGGTCCTCGGTCACGCCCGGCTGTGCGGCCAGGGCCTGCTGTACGGCCTGTGCGACCTCCTCAGCAGACGCGCCCTGCGGCTGCGCCTGGAGCACCTGCATGGCCTGCTCCATTATCCCCGATATGTCGGGAGTCGGCGCGGGGGCGGGCGCAGGCGCGGGCTCTTCCGAACAGGCGACCGCCAGAAGCGCGATCAGCATGATCGGCACTATGAGAATGGACATTCTAGGTATCTTCAAAGTATCGCTCCCATCCTTTTCACTATCTATGGTCAAAACCCCGTGAGATTCTGATATCTCGGCACCAGACATGTCAACTTGGACAGGACGGGCTCGGAATCTCTCCCTGAAGACAATTAGGTTATTAGCGACCGGCGCCAATAGCGCACCGTGCTATTATAGTTTGGTGATCAGGAGCTTTAGAGACCGGGATACGGAGGCGGTAGCCGCACGTGAACGAGTTAGACGGCTACCTCCAGACGTACTACACCGAGCACGCAGGAAGCTGTTGATTCTCGACAATGCCCAGACACTCAACGACCTCAGGGTACCGCCGGGTAACCGGCTTGAGTCACTCTCCGGCGATCGCGCCGGCCAGTTCAGCATACGGATCAATGAACAATGGAGAGTATGCTTCGTCTGGGAAGATGGAGACGCCTTCGATGTCGAGATAGTTGACTATCACCGGTAAAGGAAAGGTTGGTCGTTGCCATGCAGTCAGAGAAGCTACCGCCCATACACCCCGGCGAGATACTCGATGAGGAGTTCCTTCGCCCCATGGGTATCAGCCAGTACCGCCTTGCTAAGGCGATCGGAGTAGACCCGAGGCGAATTCACGCAATAGTGCATGGCGAACGCTCGATAAGTGCTGAGACCGCATTGCTGCTGTCCCGATTCTTCGGCAACTCGGCCAAGTTCTGGATCGGCCTTCAAGCACAGTACGACTTGGAGATGGCCTCAGACCGGATGGGCCAGAGGTTGGAGGCCGTGACTCCACACTCCGCCAATTGACGCATCACGTCTGATGCGCGCGCCGGCAGAACGAGAGACATCTGAACGTTGTTTGTATTTGAGAGGCCGCGGACCCACGCGGTCTTTCTCTTATAATGCGCTGGCGGTCCGGCAGACCGAACTCTACTGGCCCGGATGTCGCGGAGGTCTCTCTTGGGAAGTCAGATGTCAGACGATCAGCGCAATCCAGGCGCATCGCGCGTCAGCTCGCTTATTCCGAACTCGCTGGAATGGCGCTGCGTCGGGCCGTTTCGCGGCGGGAGAGTGGTCACGGTTTCCGGCGACATCTCCAACCCGATGGTCTTCTACTTCGGCTGCGCCGGGGGAGTCTGGAAGACCAACGACGGCGGCACCTACTGGGAGAACGTGTCCGACGGCTTCTTCAAGACCTCTGCCGTCGGCGCGATCGCGGTGTCGGAGTCGGACTCCAACGTCATCTACGCTGGTATGGGCGAGTCGTGCACGGCGGTGCCGAGGCTGCACTGGACCTCTCGCGCGGACGGGATGTACAGGTCGACCGACGCGGGAAGGTCATGGGTGAACGTCGGGCTCGAGAAGACGCGCTACATCGCGCGGCTCCGAATCCATCCAGACAACCCCGACCTCGTATACGCATCCGTGCTCGGGCACCTGGAGGGACCGGACGCTGAGAAGGGCGTGTTCAGGTCCGACAACGGCGGCCGCTCCTGGGAGCGGGTGCTGTTCCGCAGCGAGAACGCGGGGTCGAACGACATCTGGATGGACCCGACCAATCCGCGGGTCATCTACGCGACTACGTGGGACTCGCGCCGCAGCTACTGGAACTCCTGGAGCGGCGGACCGGACAGCCGGATTTACAGGAGCCTCGACGGCGGCGACACCTGGACCGACCTTACCGACAACCCCGGCCTTCCGGACGTGACCAAGGGGCGCATCGGTGTAACCGGCACTGCTGCCAGGCCCGGCAGGGTGTGGGCGATCTTCGACGTTGGCGGCGCGGCAGGCGTGGCGGCGCTCGCAGAACTCGGAGGCAGGACGGGCGGCATCTACCGGTCTGACGACTACGGGGAGACGTGGGAGCACGTCAACGACGACCCCGAGATGACGGTCCGTCCTCACTACTACAACCACATCTTCGGAGACCCCGGGAACCCCGAGGTCCTGTACAACCTCAACCAGCCGTTCTGGAAGTCGATAGACGGCGGGCAGACGTTCAACACCGTTGAGCTGCCCCACTACGACAACCACGACCTGTGGATCGACCCGAACGACTCCAACCGCATGATCAATGGCAACGACGGCGGCGCGTGCGTGACCTTCAATGGCGGCGAGACGTGGTCGTCGATCTACAACCAGCCGACCGGCGAGTTCTACCACATCACGGCGGACAGCGAGTTCCCGTACCGGCTGTACGCCACCCAGCAGGACAACTCATCGATAAGCGTGCCGAGCCGTGCCAGCCGGGGAGCGATCCGGTGGGCGGACTGCTACTCGGTCGGCAGCTCCGAGAGCGGCCACATAGCGGTCAAGCCGGACAACCCGAACATCTCGTACTCCGGCGCGCTGGGAAGCTCGCCCGGAGCCGGGGCCACCATGCTCAGGTACGACCACTCCAACGAGCAGGTGCGCGTCGTCACGGTGTGGCCCGACCTCACCGGGCTGACAGTGCCCGGCAGAAGGTTCCGCTTCGAGTGGGACAACCCCATCGTGTTCTCGCCACACGACCCGGACGTGCTGTACTCGGCGGCGAACGTGGTGTTCAGGTCTGTGGACGAGGGTTCCAGCTGGGAGGTGATCAGCCCTGACCTGACAAGGGACGATACATCCGACAGGGAGGAGTACGACCCCGACACCAACATCGCGCCCTTCGAGCGATGCGCGATCTCGCGGTTCGCCGAGTCGCCGCTGCGACAGGGCGTATTCTGGACGGGCTCAAGCGACGGGTTGATACACGTGTCGCAGGACGGCGGAGCGACCTGGTCGGACGTCACACCGGACGGCCTGCCGGAGTGGACACCTGTATATGGACTGGAGGCGTCGCCGCACGACGCGGGAACGGCCTACCTCGCCGCGGCCCGATACCAGCACGGCGACTACATGCCCTACCTGTTCCGCACCAGCGACTACGGCGCGACCTGGACGGCGATCAGCGAGGGCATACCGGAGGGCGACTACACGCGTGTCATCCGGGAAGACCCGGAGCGCCAGGGCCTTCTGTACGCCGGCACCGAGGGCGGGGTGTACGTCTCGTTCAACAACGGGGAGTCGTGGGACTCTCTGCAGCTTGGTACTTCGACAGACTCAGCAGGGGCCCTGCCGCCGGTGCCGATACACGACATGGTGATCAGGGACGGCGACCTGTCAGTCGCAACGCACGGTCGGGGGCTGTGGATACTCGACGACCTGTCCATCCTTCACCAGTTCCGGGGCGTGGATGACGACCCGCCGCCGCGGGCGCACCTCTTCCGTCCCACGCCAACGTATCGCGTGCTGTCCGAGCCCTACGGGTACTGGCACCAGACCTCGGGACGCACCAAGCACTACCAGCTCAGCCTCGGAGTCCCAGCGACGTACCGCATCGACGAGACGGAGCACGGCACGCGGTCGCTGGCGCCGATCGACTCCGGCAAGAACCCGCCGGACGGCGTCGTGGTCACGTACTACCTCGGCGAGGAGCCCGATGACGAAACCACACTCACGTTCATGACCGAGGGCGGTGAGGTCATCCGGCGCCTCTCCAGCTTAGACGGGAACCCCAGGGTGCCAGCTCAGCAGGGCACCAACAGGTTCGTCTGGGACATGAAGCACGAGGGCGCGCGTCGCGTCGAGGGCGAGTCCGAGGCCGGTCGTCCGATGTTCGTCCCCATCATCCCGCCGGGAAGCTACCGTGTACGCTTGCAGATCGGCGAGGAAGCGTGGGAGGAGCG
The DNA here is from genome assembly GCA_965116405.1 of Dehalococcoidia bacterium. Taxonomy (GTDB): domain Bacteria; phylum Chloroflexota; class Dehalococcoidia; order Lucifugimonadales; family UBA1123; genus VXRN01. Next base: position 1,410,610 of record OZ220685.1, on the reverse strand, counting down.
GTTCGAGGTACTCGTCGACCCGCGAGTGAACGTGCCCCAGGAGGAGTTGGAGCAGCAGCACGAGCTGCTGATCGCGATCCGGGACAAGGTGTCGGAGTCGTCAGATGCAGTCGGAACAGTCCGCAGCATCGTCACGCAGTTGGAGCAGTGGACCGACCGCTCCACCGGCACGACCGGCAGGGAGGTGGTGACGGAAGCCGCTGAGGGCCTGCGAGAGAAGCTGTCGGTAGTCGAAGATGAGCTTCTGCTGGGTAGCGTCAGCTCAGACACGCCGATGCGTGGCGCGTTCTACGCCAGGGGGCTGCGCTCGAGGCTCGCATCGCTCGGAGACACCGTCGGAATGGCCGACGGCGCCCCGACCCAGCAGTCGTACGGGGTGTACGAGGATCTGCGCTCCCAGATCGACGCTCAGCTGGACGCCCTACAACGCATCCTCGCCGAAGACCTCGAGGCCTTCAACGCCATAGTCCGCGAACTGGACCTGCCGCCGGTGGTACTCCTCACAGACTAAGTGGCCAGGGCCTAGCGACTTCACCCTCTCCCTGAGGGAGAGGCCAGCTGATCGACATCCACCCCTTTAACTCCCTTGAGGCTCACCGTGGTAGGCAGAGGTGTGCAGACAGGCGTTAATACCAATCAAGGGCCCCCTCTCCCTGAGGGAGAGGGTTGGGGTGAGGGTGAAAACCTCGAATACCTACCCCTTCAGATCCTTCGGAGATAGGGTGGTCATGCCAGCATCAGGCGTTCGCCCTTCGGTTCAGGGATTGGGTCACCGAACTCCCGGGCTGTTTCAAGCCACAGGTCAATAGCTTCATTAACGTGTTGTAACGCCGACTCCTGTGTGTCGCCATGGGCAGCACATCCCGGTAGCTCGGGCACCTCCGCCACAAAAGCGTTGTCATCGTTGCTCCAGTAGATAATGATCTCGTACCTATGCATCACCATAAACCGAAGATGATATGCAGGCGCTGTTGTCCTGAATAAGTGAGACGCAACCTACTCCCCGCCTACCGCCTGGGTGTGGCGTAGTGCGTGGCCTGGTCGACTATGTCGAGGCCTACAAGCTCGCTGTACGCGGACAGCAGCTGCGTGGTGATCGGCCCCGGCGCCTCATCGCCGATCGACCTGTTGTCGATCCTCGCCGCGGGCACGATGCCGGGAGTCGTCCTGGTGAAGAACACCTCGTCGGCTGTGTAGAGGTCGTACGGCTGCAGGTCCTCTTCCACCAGTGGGATGTCGAGCCGTTCTGCAAGATCCATCACGACGCCCCTCGAGATGCCCTGGAGGATCGCCCTGTCGGTCGGGGTACGGATGACGCCGTCCTTGACGAGCATGACGTTGAACCCGCCGCCCTCGGATATGTTGCCGTCGATGTCCATGAACACGGGCAGCGCGTCTGGGTCGACGTCGCGGACCTCCTGGTGTCCCAGCACCATGTTGAGGCGGCTGTGGTGCTTGGCCTTGGGGTCGAGGAACTGGCTGGAGTAGCTCCGGCTCTTTGCAATCACGCCATGAGCGCCCTCGTAGAAGAACCTGGTGAACGTGTCCCACGGCACGGGCTTCACCCGAACGTACACCCGTGCGGGGCCATCCATCGTCGGGCCCATCGTGACCGAGGGCCACAGGTTGAAGTCCCCGACCTCGTGCCTGACGTGCTCGTTGCGCGCCACGGCCTCTCCGAGAATGTCCAGGACGTCGTCCTTGGTCAGTCCGGGGTCGATTCGTACGTACTTCATGGAGCGGAACAGCCTGTCGACGTGCTCCTGCCAGGTGAACGGCTTACCGTTGAACGTGCGAAGCGTCTCGAACACCACCACGCCTAGCATGTACCCGAGGTCGTCTGGGTCTATGCTGAACTGGCTGTCCGGAATCCACTCGCCGTCTGAGTAGCCGATGTAGTCGCGCATTTGCGGCACCCCAAGGTTTTCAGGTCGGCAAATCCTACCATAAGATCTGTCAGACTTAGGCGGGAACGTCACATGAGAAACCAACAGCCTCTACTCATCATCGTCAACGGCCGACCATGCACAGGCAAGACCACTCTCGCCTCCATGCTTTCCAGGGATCTGGGAATCCCCCTCTTCTCCAAGGACGCCATCAAGGAGAAGCTGGGCGAAGCCCTCGGAGCCGGCGACCGTAACACAGCCCGGAGACTAGGGGCCGCCGCCATTGCCCTGATGTATCAGCAGGCAGAGACAGTGCTCACGTCAGGACTTCCAGCGATGATAGAGTCGCCACTAACCCCGGAGTTAGCGGAGGGCGAGATCGAAGAACTCCGGAGCCGAACGGGATGTCGCGTACTCCAGATCTTCCTGAGATCTGATCCCTCCGTGATTCTTGATCGATTCCGATCCCGACCTCGGGAAGGCGTGTTCTTCCATGAGGAAGAGTTGCGGGAGTTGGAAGCGACTGTTTCCGCTGAACTAAAGCCAGTGTCAGTCGCGGGGGAGACGTTCATCGTCGACACCACGGACTTTCGTGCGGTTGACTTTGCGTATGTCGTCGAACAGGTCAGGTCTTTTCATCCTCGCCCAAGAGCCTGATGGCTTGGCTGTACATTGCCATTGCCCTAGAGAATTAAGGCAGGGAATCAGCGCACCAAAGTCGGAGTCAGAAGGCTCTGGTTGACCTCCCAAGAATTTGACACTTTCTAAGAATCTAGGTAAAATTCCCGTTTGTCGCCACTTGTTGACGGCTTACCTTTTGTCTGTTTCCAGATTCGATGTGCAGTAGGGGTTTTCTATAATGCCCACAGTCAACCAGTTGGTGCGAAAGCCGCGCCGCTCGAAGAACAAGAAGGAGAAGGCTCCGGCCCTCCGATATTCGTTCAATTCGCTGAAGAATCGCACCCGCAGGGGCTCCGGCTCTCCGCAGAAGCGCGGTGTCTGCGTCCAGGTGCGTACACAGACCCCCAAGAAGCCGAACTCGGCGCTGCGCAAGGTCGCCAGGGTGCGGCTGACCAACCAGATGGAGGTCACCGCCTATATCCCCGGCGAGGGACACAACCTCCAGGAGCACTCGGTGGTGCTCATCAGGGGCGGACGAGTCAAGGACCTCCCCGGCGTTCGGTACCACATCGTTCGTGGCGCCCTGGACACCGAGGGAGTGATCGACCGCAAGCGCGGACGCAGCAAGTACGGCGCGAAGAGGGACCCGGGCGTCCTGTAGAGGCGGGTTTCAAACCCACCCCTACGGACCAGCAATAATCTCCGAGGATATTGGATGGCGCGAAGACGTAGAGCCGAGAGGCGTCAGGTCATACCCGACCCGAAGTATCAGAACGTGGAGCTTGCCCAGTTCATCAACAAGGTGATGCTCAGCGGCAAGAAGACCGTGGCCCAGAAGATCGTGTACGACGCGCTCGACCAGGCGTCCGAAGAGGTTCGCCGCCCTCCGCAGGAGGTCTTCGAGCAGGCGATTCGCAACACCATGCCGATGGTAGAGGTGCGGTCTCGCAGGGTCGGAGGCGCGACCTACCAGGTTCCGACCGAGGTACGCCCCGAGCGCAGGCTCGCGCTGTCGATGCGCTGGATCATCCAGGCGGCAAGGTCGAGGCGCGGCAGGCCGATGGCGGAGCGACTGTCAATCGAGCTGGCTGAGGCCGCTCGTGGACAGGGCTCGGCCGTCAGGCGCAGGGAAGAGCTGTACCGCATGGCCGAGGCCAACCGCGCTTTCGCGCACTATCGCTGGTAGCGCCGGAGGTCTGATCGGTCTTCCATACGAACAAAACGATTTGGCAAAATGAAACGTCACACCTAACGGGGTGAACTGACCTAGCGACCAAAAGCCTCAGTAGGGGCGGGTCTGCGGACCCGCCCCTACGATGGTTGTTGAAAGGGGATTATCCCCCGCGCCGACAGGCGAATCAGCAAGGCGGAGATGGATACCAAAGTTCTGGAAAACACCCGAAACATCGGGTTCATCGCACACATAGACGCCGGCAAGACCACGGTCACCGAGCGTGTGCTCTATTTCGCGGGTCGAATCTACAAGATCGGCGGCGTTGACGAGGGCACAACTGCGATGGACTGGATGGCGCAGGAGCGTGAGCGAGGCATAACAATAACCTCGGCTGCCACGACCTGCACATGGAAACAGTACACAATCAATATTATAGATACCCCAGGTCACGTGGACTTTACCGCCGAAGTTGAACGAAGCCTCCGCATACTTGACGGAGGCGTCGTCGTTTTTGACGCGGTCGCAGGCGTGCAGCCGCAGTCAGAGACCGTATGGCGGCAGGCGGACCGCTACAACGTCCCCCGCATCTGCTTCATTAACAAGATGGACAGGGTGGGGGCGAACTTTTTCAGGGCGACCGACTCGATCGCCCGCAGGCTCAACGCCAACCCGGTCGCCATCCAGATACCCATCGGCGAGGAAGACGACTTCCGTGGCGTGATCGACCTGGTGGAAGAGAGGGCCATCTTCTACGAAGAGGAAGGCCCGGCCGTTCCGCGAGAGGGCCCGGTGCCCGAGGAGATGATCGAGGAGTTCAGGAACTACCGCAACGTGCTGGTAGAGAAGGTCGCCGAGACCGACGATGAGCTCATCATCAAGTACCTCGAGGACGAGGAGATAAGCACGGAGGAGATCAAGCGCGCGCTCAGACAGGCGACGCTTGACTACAAGCTGGTGCCCGTAATGTGCGGCACCGCGCTCCGACACCGCGGTATTCAACCCCTCCTCGACGCAATCGGCGACTACCTGCCCTCTCCCCTCGACGTTCCCCCCACCGAAGGCAAAGACTACTCCACAGGCGAGCCTGTCGAACGCCACCCCAACGATCCCGAAGCTCCATTTGCCGCGCTGGCATTCAAGACCGTCTCCGACCCCTATATCGGTCGCCTCGTGTACTTCCGGGCATACTCTGGAAGCGCAGGGAGCGGGTCTATGGTGTTCAACGCCACAAAGGGCCGCAGGGAGCGGCTCGGACGACTGGTGCAGATGCACGCAAACAGGCGTGAGGAGATCGAAGAGGTCACGGCCGGACAGATTGTCGCTGCGGTCGGGCTGAAGACCACGACCACGGGCGACACGATCTGCGGAAGCCGCGACGACGCCACGGTGCTGGAGACGATCACGTTCCCGGACCCGGTGGTCTCGGTGGCCATCGAGCCACGCTCGCGCGCCGACCAGGACAAGCTGGCCGACTCGCTCGTCTTCATGTCGGACGAAGACCCGACCTTCAGGGTCGCGTACGACGATGAGACGGGACAGACGATCATTTCGGGAATGGGCGAGCTCCACCTCGACATCATCGTCGACCGGATCAGACGCGAGTACAACGTGGAAGCCAACGTCGGCCGCCCAAGGGTCGCCTACCGCGAGACGGTGACAGGCGCAGCCCGCGCGGAGGGCCGGTTCGTCCGGCAGACAGGCGGCCACGGCCAGTTCGGCCACGTATGGATGGACATAGAGCCGCTGGAACGCGGCGGCGGCATCCAGTTCGAGAGCAAGATTTCCGGCGGAGCGATACCGAACGAGTTCATACCCGCAGTCGAAGAGGGCGCACGCGAGGCTCTCGCGTCAGGACCCCTGTCCGGATTCCCAGTCGTCGACGCGAAGCTGACGCTGGTGGACGGAAGCTACCACGAGGTGGACTCCTCGAAGATCAGCTTCCAGATCGCTGGCTCCATGGCGGCCAGGTCGCTTCTCACCAGGGGCAAGCCGACCCTGCTGGAGCCGGTCATGAATCTCGAAGTGGTCACCCCGGGCGAGTTCCTGGGCGACGTTCTTGGAGACCTCGGACGGCGCAGGGGGCAGATCAGGAACATCGAGGGCGTCGGTGACGTCCAGTCGGTGCGTGCCGAGATACCGCTCGCCGAGAGCTTCGGCTACGCAAACGCGATCAGGTCCCTCACTCAGGGCCGCGCAAGCTACACGATGGAGTTCGACAACTACGTCGAGGTCCCCAAAGAGTTGGTCGAGATCACATAGTCTGCCGCGGCGGATGCGACGGCACACATAGGAGTGGGGACTCCGGCTAAACCCAACTTCCCCGGCCTCAAAGGGAAAAGAGATGGTAATCGACAGCAGCCAGAAGATAAGAATCATCCTCAAGGCGTTCGACCACAGGATCCTTGACCAGTCCGCCGGACAGATAGTCGAGACGGCAGAGAGAACGGGCGCGCGGGTCTCAGGGCCTGTGCCGCTGCCGACCTCCATCAAGAGGTTCTGCGTAATCAGGTCCCCGCATATCGACAAGGATTCGCGGGAGCACTTCGAGATACGTACGCACAACCGGCTGATAGACATCCTGGAGCCGACCTCGAAGACGATCGACCAGCTTACGCGGTTGAACGTCCCGGCCGGTGTGGACATTCAGATAAAGCTGTAGGAACGGTGTAAATTGCATAACCCCCTCTCCCTCAGAGCCTGCCCCGTACTTGATACGGGGGAGCGGGCTGGGGTGAGGGTGAAAAGGTATTAGCCCAGCGTACTCAGGGCACAAGCCAGACCCCTCTGGGTTCCGGCCTTCGCCGGAATGACGATTGGAAAAGAACGAAATGTCCATTCATGGAATGATCGGCAAGAAGATAGGGGCTACCCAGATGTTCCGCGACGACGGAAGATCGGACGCGGTTACCGTCATTCAGGTCGGCCCGTGCACAGTCACCCAGATCAAGACCGAGGAGACGGACGGCTACATCGGCGTCCAGCTCGGTTACGACGAGGTGCGGAGGCTCAACAGGCCCGAGGCCGGACACCTCAGTGGCCTGGACAAGAACTTCCGCATACTACGGGAGTTCGGCATTGACGACGTCTCGGAGGTCGAACTCGGCCAGGAGATCGACGTCAGCATGTTCGAGGCCGGTGAGCTGATAGACGCCACCGCCAGGGCGAAGGGTCGCGGCTTCCAGGGCGGCGTGAAGCGGTACAACTTCCGCGGAGGCCCGAAGACGCACGGCCAGTCCGACAGGCATCGCGCTCCGGGCTCCATCGGGGCCGGCAGCACGCCGGGCAAGGTGCTCAAGGGCCTGAGAATGGCCGGGCACATGGGAAACAACCGCGTCACCGTACGCAAGCTGGAGGTCGTGGAATCCGACCCGGACCGCAACCTGCTGTTCGTCAAGGGCGCCGTTCCCGGTGCGAGAAACTCGCTGGTACTCATCAAGAAGTCCGGCACACGCAAGCGAAAGCTGGCCAGCAGATAGGGGAATTCCCCCTCTCCCCTCATGGGAGAGAGCGAGAGCCTGCCCCGGACCTGGTCCGGGGGTGAGGTCAAAAAAGGAAAGAAAGACTGAAGTGGAACTAGAAGTCAAAAACCTAGCGGGCGAAGTGACCGGCACGATCACTGTCCGGGACGACGTATTCGGAGCGAAGATCAACCCCGCGCTGATACACCAGGTGATGGTCGGCCAGCTCGCGAACCGCAGGCAGGGCACGGTCAAGACCAAGACCCGCGCCGAGGTTGCCGGGGGCGGCGCGAAGCCGAGGCCCCAGAAGCACACCGGCAGGGCACGGGCGGGCTCGATCCGCTCTCCCATCTGGAGAGGCGGAGGCGTGACCTTCGGCCCGCGTCCCAGGAGCTACAGGCACAACACCCCGAAGCAGATGCGCAGGGGCGCGCTGCTCGGCACGCTCTCAGGCAAGGTCCAGGACGGCAGCCTGGTGGTGATCGAGGACTTCGACCTCTCCGAGGACAAGACCAGGGTCGTCTCGCAGGTGTTCAGCAGTCTGGGCGTCGGCCCTTCGGTGCTGCTCGTCGCGGACGGCGCCAGCCAGGATGCCCTGCGAGCCGCACGAAACATCCCACGACTGAACATGAAGCCGAGCCGCACGATCAGCGCGATCGACCTGCTGAGCAACCAGACGATCGTCATGACCGTCGAGGCGGTCCGTAATGCCGAGGCGACCTTCGGCGGCAGGTTCGAGCGCAAGCCCTCAGCCAACGGCGGCTCAGACGACAACGGCGTCGAGACAGACGCCGAGCTCGCAGGGGTGGAGGAGTAGTAGACCATGGACCTGCACCCGTTCGAGATAATCCGGCGGCCGGTCGTCACTGAGAAGAGCACGCTCCTCCAGGACGACGACCGCTACACGTTCGAGGTCGCCAAGTCGGCCACGAAGCACCAGATCAAAGAGGCGGTGGAAGAGGCCTTCAACGTAAACGTGGTGAAGGTAAACACGATGATGGTCAGGGGCAGGCGCAGGCGCCTGGGCCCCAGGTTCTCAACGTCCAGGAGCTGGAAGAAGGCAGTAGTCCAGCTGGCTCCCGGCAACACGATAACCATATTCGAAGGCGTGTAAGTCCAAGACCCCCTCTCCCTCAGGACGAAGATAAGCAATAGCTTTCAGCAAGAAAACGGAACCGGACAAGGAAAGAAAAGATGCCTCTGAGAGTCCAGAAGCCGATGACACCCGGCCAGCGCGGCCAGGTCCGTCAGACCACAGAAGACATCACAACGTCGCGGCCCAAGAAGTCGCTGCTCAAGCCGCTTAAGAAGCGGGCGGGCAGGAACCGCCAGGGCCGCATTACCGTTCGGCACCGGGGCGGCGGACACAAGCGCCGCTACAGGGTGATCGACTTCAAGCGCAACAAGACCGGCGTGCCCGGTGAGGTCGAGTCCATCGAGTACGACCCGAACCGCTCCTCCCGAATCGCGCTCATCAAGTACGCGGACGGCGACTGGCGGTACATACTGGCCCCCAACGGGCTGCAGGTCGGCGACCCGGTCGAGGCCGGTGAACAGGCCGAGATCAGGGTCGGCAACGCACTGCCCCTGAGGGCGATCCCCTCAGGTACGCAGGTCCACAACGTGGAGCTGCACGTCGGCAAGGGCGGCCAGATAGTAAGGGGAGCCGGGACCAGCGCGCAGGTGCTGGCCAGGGAGGGAAGATACACCCTCCTGAGGCTGCCTTCCGGCGAGATGCGCAACGTGCTGAGCGACTGCATGGCTACGGTCGGACAGCTCAGCGCGCTCGACCACAAGAACACCAAGCTCGGAAAGGCCGGACGCAAGCGGCACCTTGGCCGTCGTCCGGAGGTGCGTGGCGTGGTGATGTCTCCGAGAGACCATCCCCACGGAGGCGGCGAGGGACGCTCGCCGATCGGCATGCCCGGGCCGAAGACGCCATGGGGCAAGCCCGCGCTCGGCTACAGGACCCGCAGGAACAAGCGGACGGACAAGTTCATCGTCCGCCGAAGGTATCAGAGGTAGGACGAGGAGCTTTTAGTCATCAGAGGGCGTTTCTGAAACTCACAAGCACCGTTCGTGGTGAGCTTGTCGAACCATGAACCGTCCTTCGACAGGCTCAGGACGAACGAAGAGATTAGCAAAGACCATCACCTACCAGCGATGTTCGGCAGAGGGAAAGAAGAAGAAAAATGTCCAGGTCAGTCAAGAAGGGGCCATACGTACACGAGAAGCTGGCGAAGAAAGTCGACCAGGCCAGGAGCAGCCAGTCGAGACAGGTGATACGCACCTGGTCGAGGGCTTCGACCATCATGCCCGACATGCTCGGCCTGACCATTGCGGTACACGACGGCAGACGGCACGTGCCGGTGTTCATCACTGAGAACATGGTCGGCCATAAGCTGGGCGAGTTCGCCCCGACCCGGACCTTCAGGGGGCACTCCTCGAAGTCCGAGCGCGCCTCTGCGATCAGATAGGTAAACGACCATGCCAATTAGCGCAACAGCCAAGAATACAGGCGTTTCGGTAAAGAAACTGATGCCGATCCTGGACCTCGTTCGCGGAAAGAACGTGCAGGACGCCATGGACACGCTGGAGTTCCTTCCATCGCCGGCCGCGGCCCTTGTGGCCCGGGTGGTGAAGTCCGCCGCGTCCAACGCCGAGGAAGAGATATTCGCTCGGCCCGCAGACCTGACCATAACCAAGATATACGCGAACGAAGGCCCGAGGCTCAAGAGATTCCGAGCAAGGGCCAGGGGCCGCGCCACGAGAATCATTAAGCGCAGCAGCCACGTAACGGTGGTAGTGGACGAAAGCGAGGAGCTCTAGCTTGGGTCAGAAAACTCACCCGATAGGATTCCGTCTGGGAATCGTCAAGGACTGGCAGGCACGGTGGTTCGCCGGGAAACAGGAGGCGTACCGCAACCTTGTGCTCGAAGACCTCCAGATACGGGGCCGGATAGCAGACAGCTACCCGGACGCCGGTATCTCTCGGGTTGAGATCGAACGCAGCAACAACGACGTCACCGTGACGATCCACACGGCCAGGCCGGGAATCGTCATCGGTCGCGGCGGACAGCGCGTCGAGGAGCTCCGCAAGGACCTCGAAAGCATCATCAGGCGACGCGCCAGGCTCAACGTGCAGGAGATCCGCCAGCCGGAACTGGACGCCTTCCTGGTCGCTCGAAACGTGGCAGACCAGCTGGAGCGCAGGATTGCCTTCCGGCGCGCCATCAGGCAGACGCTCGGACGCACGATGCAGGCCGGTGCCGAGGGAATCAAGATCATCTGCTCAGGCAGACTCGGCGGCGCCGATATCGCAAGGTCCGAGAAGGCGATGGAGGGGCGGGTGCCGCTCCATACGCTGAGAGCGGACATAGACTACGGCCTCGCGGAGGCGGCGACGGACTTCGGACGCATCGGCGTGAAGGTGTGGATCTACAAGGGAGACATCCTCCCCGAGTCCGCTCCTGAGCCTGAGATCGAGGAGGATATCTCCCCGATCGAGGTCACGCTGTCCGCGACCCCCGACCCGGTCCCAGAGCCTGAGGTGGGGGCTGTGCCTCCCATGGCTTCGCCCGCACCGGCTACTGCCGTGGCCGAGCCAGCCGCACCTGCCGCTCCCGTAGCCCCGGAGCCCACGCCGGCCGCTCCCGCAGCGCCTGCTCCGGCTCCGACACCAGAAACACCGCCGGCAGCGCCTCCACAGGCCGCGGAGCCGGCGCCTCAGCCACCCGCTGAGACCCCACCGGCGCCACCGGCTCCGGCGTCAGAGACACAGCCGTCCGTAACCCCAGAACCAGCACAGGAGGGCGAGGACAATGCTCCAGCCTAACAGGGTTAAGTTCCGCAACATGCACCGGGGACGGCGCAAGGGCATGTCCGTAGCCGGTAGCCAGATTAACTTCGGAGAGTACGGCCTGAAGGCGACCGAGTCTGCCTGGGTCACCTCCCGCCAGATCGAGGCAGCCCGTCGCGCGATGACCCGCTACGCTCGCCGGGGCGGGAAGCTGTGGATACGCATCTTCCCGGACAAGAGCGTCACCGCCCGCGCCGCTGAGACCCGCATGGGCAGTGGTAAGGGAGCCGTGGACCACTGGGTAGCGGTGGTAAAGCCCGGCAGGGTGATGTTCGAGATCGCGGGCGTGCCCGAAGAGACCGCCAAAGAGGCCCTTCGCCTCGCAGCGTCGAAGCTGCCGATGGCCACGAAGGTCGTCACGAGACACGCAGCGTAATTCAGCAAGTCGATACACACAGGACAAAGAAATGCCGATAGACGACATAAGGGCAATGTCCGCCGAGGACCTGGCAACCGAGCTGTACGAGACCCGTCGCGAGCTAATGAATCTCCGATTCAGGGCCGCGACCATGCAGCTCGCCAACGTGAACGAGATAAGCAGGTCGAAGAAACGCATCGCGCAGATCCTCACGGTGATGCGAGAGCGCGAGTTGGGTATAGCCACGTAACTTTTAGCCCCCTCTCCATTGACGGGCCGCAGATGGGCCTCGGGGTGAGGGTGAAAAGTACGATCACAACCTTTTGCCACCACACCTGAGAAGAAGTGGCTGAAAATGAACAGGTCTGAGAGAACAAAAATGAGTTTCGAGAGAAGAAAAGTCCGGGTGGGCCAGGTCGTAAGCGACAAGATGGACAAGACCGTCGTCGTGGTCTACGAGTGGAGCCAGCCACACCCCATCTACAAGAAGGCGGTCAGGCGCCAGACGAAGTTCTACGCGCACGACCCCGAGAACCGGTGCAGCCAAGGCGATACGGTACGCATCGTGGAGTCGCGACCCTACTCCAAGAAGAAGCGCTGGAAGGTCGCGGAGATCCTGTCGAGCATAGAGATCGCTGAAGTGCAGCCTGAAGAGATCGAAATCGACGAGGACATCCTGTCGGCGGCGGCAACGTCCGCCGCGCAGGCGGAAGCCGCCGGAGTGGCGGAGGAACCCGTCAGCGACGAGTCGTAGAGCAGAAGCGAGACAGCAGACATGATCCAGATTTACACAAGACTCAAGGTCGCGGACAACTCAGGTGCGAAGGTCATTAGCTGCATCGGCGTCCCCGGCGGCAGCGGCAGACAGTACGCGCACGTCGGCGACGTGATCGTCGCATCGGTCAAGGAGTCGGCCCCGGCCGCAGCCGTCCGCAAGGGCGAGGTCGTCAGGGCCGTTGTGGTGCGCACCAAGCACCCCTCACGGCGCGTGGACGGCTCTCGAATCAAGTTCGACGACAACGCAGCCGTCATAATCAACGACGACCAGATGCCGAGAGGCACGCGCATCTTCGGCCCGGTCGCCCGCGAGCTCAGAGACAGGAACTTCATGCGGATAGTATCCCTGGCTCCGGAGGTGCTCTAGTGCGACTCCAGGCCAACGACAACGTCCTTGTAACCAAGGGCCGGGACAGGGGCAAGCGTGGACGCATCGCAAGGGTGCTGCCTGAAAAGGGCAGGGCCGTCGTCGAAGGCGTCAACGTGGTGCAGCGTCACCAGAGGCCGACCGGCGCGTTCCGCTCCGGCGGGATCATCGAGAAGGAGCTGTCCGTCGCCATCGCGAACCTGAAGTTCTTTTGCGAGCAGTGCGACTCCCCCGCCAGGATCGGCAGACGCGCTCTGCCGGACGGCACCAAGGTGAGAGTCTGTAAGAAGTGTGGTGAAGTGATCGAATGACGCAGGAACACGCAGAACAGAACGGCGCCCAGAGCTCACGCCCGGCCCCCAGGCTGAAAGTGATGCTCCGCAACGACGTGGGGCCGCAGATGGTCCAGGAGTTCGGGTACACCAGCCCGATGCAGGTGCCGAAACTCGAGAAGATCGTGCTGAACATCGGCATGGGCGAGGCGCTTCAGAACGCCCGCGCTATGGAAGCGGCCACCGCGGACCTGACCGCCATCAGCGGCCAGAAGCCGCTCGTGACCAGGGCCAAGAGGTCGATAGCCCAGTTCAAGATCCGCGACGGCATGCCCATCGGCCTGACCGTCACCCTGCGTGGCTCGCGGATGTGGGAGTTCTACGACCGGCTCGTCAACTCGGCCCTGCCCAGGATACGAGACTTCCAGGGCGTGTCGAGAAACTCGTTCGACGGCAGGGGGAACTACTCGCTGGGTCTTCGCGACCAGGTGATATTCCCCGAGATCGACTACAACGCAATCGACAGGCTCAGGGGTCTGCAGATCGTAATAGTCACCACGGCGCCAAACGACCAGGAAGGGCTGAGGCTGCTCGAGCTTCTCGGTATGCCCTTCGCGAGAACGCGCGACCCGATGCTCGTTTAGCGATAGTAAGCTCTCATCCGTCGTTCCGGCGAAGGCCGTAACCCAGGTGAGAAAGGCGGACCCTCATCCGCCGTTCCCGCAAAACCGGGAATCAAAATGGGGGAGACGGATCCCCATCCGTCATTCCCGCGAAAGCGGGAATCCAGGTGAGGGGCAGGGAGCAAGACAGTAGTAGGGCTAATCAGGAAACGACAGGTCTGACAGTATGGCGAAAAAGTCAAAGATTGCGAGCTGGAAGAAGCCAAAGAAGTTCAAGGTCCGTGAGCACAACAGGTGCAACAACTGCGGAAGGCCGAAGGCCTACATCAGGCACTTCGGACTCTGCCGCATCTGTTTCAGGAACATGGCGCTCACGGGGCATCTGCCCGGCGTTCGCAAGGCCAGCTGGTAAGGGAAAGAAAAAATGGCAGTGACGGATCCGATCGCGGATATGCTCACGCGCGTTCGCAACGCTGTGAATGCGCGTCACGAGTCGGTGAACATACCGGCCTCGAAGCTGAAGGTCGAACTGGCCAGGATCCTGGCCGAAGAGGGCTTCATCGAAGGCTATGACCTCGTCAGGTCGAACACGCCGCAGGCCAACATAAGGGTCAAGCTCCACTACAGGAGCCGAAGCGAGCCCGCTATCAGCGGCCTGAAGCGCGTGAGCAAGCCGGGACTTCGAGTCTACGTCGGCAAGGGGGAGATCCCCAGGTACTACGGCGGACTCGGCGTGGCCGTCATGTCCACGTCCCAGGGCGTCATGACGGGACGCCAGGCGTGGCGCAACGGCATCGGAGGAGAGCTCCTCTGCTACGTGTGGTGAATCCCGACAGGTCCCCTCTCCCTCAGAGAAAGGGTTAGAGCGAGGGTGAAAGCTACGATTCCCACCCCTGTCAGCCCCCTGGATGAGGGTGAAGTCCCCCCAAGGGGAATCGCGGAAAAGGTAGAAAAGATGTCCAGAATAGGTAAACAGGCGATACCGGTACCCCAGGGCGTGGACGTCCAGGTCAGCGGACAGTCCGTGACGGTCAAGGGGCCGCGCGGCGAGCTGAGCCAGAGCTTCCATCCTGAGATGTCAATCGCGAGGGACAACGGCTCCGTCGTGGTCGACCGCCCCAGCGACTCGGGCGAGCACAAGGCGCTCCACGGCCTCACCCGCAGCCTCATCAACAACATGGTGGTCGGCGTGAGTGACGGCTACCAGAAGACGCTCGACCTCGTCGGCGTCGGCTACCGCGTCGCGCAGAACGGCAATGGGATCACCCTCAGCGTAATGCTGAGCCACCAGGTTGATATCAACCCGCCGGACGGCATCACTATCGAGGTCGAGGGAAACAACCGCATCCACGTGCGGGGAATCGACAAGCAGGCAGTGGGCCAGCTGGCAGCCGAGATCAGAAAAGTGAGGCCGCCCAACGTGTACACCGGAAAGGGCATCCGGTACCAGGGCGAGGTCGTACATCTCAAGGCTGGCAAGAGCGCCAGGCGAGCATAGGAGAGAGAAAAGAGAGGGAGGGCCGCCTATCTCTTACCTCTTGTCTCACACTTAAGGGGAAAACAAGTTGCCACAGTCAAAGATGCGCAAGGCGCGCCGGCAGATGCGCCACAAGCGTGTACGAAGGAAGATCACGGGCACAACGGACCGCCCGCGAATGGCGGTCTTCCGTAGCCTCAATCACATATACGTCCAGGTGATAGACGACTCGCGCGGCCACACTGTGGCGGCAGCGTCCAGCCTGGAACCTACGATTCGCGATAAGGTCAACAACGGCACGCCAAAGTCACAGGTCTCGTCGTTGGTCGGGGAGCTCATTGCGGAGCGCGCGACCGAAGCGGGCGTGAAGGGCGTCGTGTTCGACAGGGGCGGATTCAAGTATCACGGCAGAACGAAGGCGCTTGCAGACGCCGCCCGCGAAGGGGGTCTGGTTTTCTAGTGACTACTAACTACCGATCTCAACAGCAGCAGAACAGGTCCCAGTTCCAGGACCGGTCCCGGCGCCAGGATGATGACTCGGATGAGCAGCATCTCATCGAGAGGGTCGTCCGCATATCCCGCGTCGCCAAGGTCGTCAAGGGCGGACGCCACCTGAGCTTCAACGCCGTTGTCGTCGTCGGAGACGAACAGGGCAACGTGGGCATCGGCATGGGCAAGGCGGACGCCGTGCCCGACGCCGTCCGCAAGGGCGCGGTCAAGGCCCGGAGCAACATGGTCGAGATCCCCCTCAAGGGCTCGACTATCCCGCACGAGATCGTCTCCAAGTACGGCGGCTCGGTGGTCATGCTCAAGCCGGCCGCACCGGGCACCGGCGTCATAGCCGGCGGCGCGGTCAGGGCGGTCGTCGAGCTCGCTGGCGTGCGCGACATTCTCACGAAGTCCCGCCGCAGCAACAACCCGGTGAACGTGGTCAAGGCGACGTTCGAAGGTCTGAAGAAGATGAGACTGCCTGAAGTGGAGATAGCCAAGCGCAGGCAGTTCGTCGAGGAAGTCAAGGAGCGGCAGCGAGTCGCCGCGGCCCGCGAGGCCGAGGCCGCAGCGGCCGCAGCAGCAGCAACAGCCGAAAGCTAGTTATAATCCCCTCTCCCTCAGGGAACTGACAGAGGGAATGTAAGTGAAACCTTAGACACCGAAACTCAGCCAACTAACCCCCTCTCCCTAAGGGAGAGGGTTGGGGTGAGGGTGAAAGTCCCGCCCACCTGGATTGCCGAGCGGCGAGCCACTAACGTGGGTTCCGGCCTTCGCCGGAATGACAAAAGACAGGCCCAGTAGAGAACAGGACCAATGGCCAAGATAGCGATTACATGGAAGAAGAGCGCGATAGGCTACGAGCGCTCCCAGAAGAGGGCGATCGAGGGCCTCGGCCTGAAGCGCCTGAACCAGACGGTGGTCCATGAGGACTCGCCGTCGATCATGGGCGTAGTCCACAAGGTGCGACACCTCGTGACGGTGGCCCCGGTCGAAGACGAGGACGCGGAGTAACCGGAGAAGGCTCCACACTGAAGAGAGCGACTGTTTCGATATGCAGCAACACATGATGCGCTCCCCCAGGGGGGCAAAGAAGAACCGGAAGCGCGTTGGACGCGGTGACGGGAGCGGGAACGGCACCTACTCGGGTCGCGGCCTCAAGGGACAGAAGTCCCGAAGCGGCGGCAGCAGCTCGATGATCAAGTTCCAGGGCGGACAGCTGTCGCTTCTCAAGCGGCTCCCTAGCATCCGCGGCTTCACCAACGTCTTCAAACAGGAGTACAGCGTGGTCAACATCGACCAGCTAGCCCTCTTCCCGGACGGGAGCGAGGTGACTCCTGAGTTGATGGCCCAGGTCGGATTCGTCAAGAACCTGAACAGCCCCGTCAAGGTGCTGGGCAGGGGCGAAATCGACGTGGCAGTCAGCGTTTCGGCGCACAAGTTCTCCGCAGCGGCAAGGTCTAAGATCGAGGCCGCGGGCGGATCAGTCACGGTGACCGAGTAGCCAGTATGCGTCAGGCACAGGCAGCTAGGGCGCAGCAGCAGACGTCGCGACCCCAGCTAATACAGTCGATGATCGACGCGATGCGGGTCCCGGACCTGCGGGCGAAGATCCTGTTCACACTGGCGATGCTCGTCGTGTTCAGGTTCGTCGCTCAGGTGCCGGTGCCGGGCGTCGATACCCAGGCTCTGGCCCAGGCCTTCCAGCAGCAGGCGCTGCTTGGGTTCCTGGACCTGTTCAGCGGAGGTGCGCTCTCCAACCTGAGCGTGGCCGCGCTCGGCGTGTACCCGTACATCACGGCGTCCATCGTGATGCAGATACTGGTGCCCGCGATACCGAGCCTGAAGGCGATCTCGCAAGAAGGCGACCTCGGACGCCAGAAGATCAACCAGATCACGCACTACGCGACGGTGCCGATCGCGTTCCTCCAGTCGTGGGGACAGCTCACGCTGCTGAGGCAGTCCGGCGTTCTGCCCGGTGTGGACTTCGGGTTCAACATCGGCACGATGGCCATGCTGTTCTCGATGGTGGCCGGCACGATGTTCCTGGTATGGCTGGGCGAGCTGATATCGGAGCGCGGACTGGGCAACGGCATCTCGCTGATAATCTTCGGCGGCATCGTTGCGAACTTCCCGACCGTCGTGGGACAGGGCCTGCTCGAGACGAATCCGGCAGGGCTGATGGCGCTGTGTGCCATAGGGTTTGGCATCATATTCGTCATCGTGCTGTTCAACGAGGCCCAGCGGCGCGTGCCCGTACAGTACGGCAGGAGCATCTATCGCGGCGGTCAGATGCAGCGCCAGTCGGGCTCGACATTCCTGCCCCTGCGTGTCAACAGCGCGGGAATGATCCCGCTGATCTTCGCGTTCAGCATCATCATCCTGCCCGCGACCATATTCAGCTACTTCCAGAACCCTCTTTCGGACTCGTTCTTCGCGAGGCTTGCGAGGTTCTTCACGGATACGCTCGACCCCTCGAATCTTCCGTACTGGATCGCTGTCTTCTTCCTTGTCGTCATATTTACGTTCTTCTACACGCTGGTAGTGTTCCAGCAGCAGAACCTCGCTGAGAACCTGCAGAGAAACGGCGGGTTCATTCCCGGCATCAGGCCGGGCAGGCCGACGCAGGAGTACCTGAACAGGGTGATCATCCGAATTACATGGGGCGGCGCGCTGTTCCTGGGAGCCATCGCGATCATTCCGTACTTCGTAACCACGATAACCGACGTGCGCGCGCTTACTCTCTCCAGCACAAGCCTGCTGATCATGGTCGGCGTCGCCCTGGACACCATGAGACAGCTCGAAGCGCAGCTATTGATGCGCAACTACGAAGGCTTCATCAGGTGACCTCTAATCGAAAGTCCCCTCTCCTTCAGGGTTGAGAGGGTATGTGAAGGTACACAGACAAGCATAAATACCAGTCAACAGTCCCCCTCTCCCTCAGGGAGAGGGTTGGGGTGAGGGTGAAAACCTCGAATACCCACCCCTTTCAGCTCCCTCAAGGAGAGGGAAGAAATGAACATCATACTCATGGGACCGCCCGGATCGGGCAAGGGCACACAGGCAGCGAACCTCGCTGACAGCCTGTCGATCCACGCCGTATCATCGGGCGACCTGTTCCGAGACCACCAGCGGCGCAACACGGAGCTGGGCCAGCTTGCCCGCTCCTACATGGAGCGCGGCGTGTACGTCCCGGACGACGTGACCATCGGCATGGTGACCGAGTGGATCAACGATCCCGATCACGCCGCCGGGTTCGTCCTGGACGGCTTTCCGAGGACCCAGGCGCAGGCGCAGGCGCTAGACGATGCGCTGTCGGGCCGCGGCGGAATCGACCACGTCGTGTTCATCCGTGTCTCTGACGACGAGCTGGTTAGGCGACTCAGCGGCAGAATCATCTGCACGCAGTGCCAGCGTCCGTACAACCTCAACTCGTCGCCTCCCGCAACCGAGGGCAAGTGCGACGAGTGTGACGGCGAGCTTTACCAGCGGGACGACGACAAGGCCGAGGTGGTGGCCAGGCGAATCGAGGTGTACAACGAGGAGACGGAGCCGGTCGTGGACTACTACCGGCAGGCCGGAAACCTCTCCGAGGTCGACGGCGAAAAGGCGGTCGAGGAAGTTGCAGCGGCTCTGGCCGGAGCGGTCGGAACTCGCCTTGTTGGGTAGATGGGGTTTTTGTAAACTGACTATTACGTGTTTTAGGATTAGTTCACTATAAAGGCCCGTCGAGGGTGAAACCTGCACATCGGCCACTCGTCACGGGTGACGGATTCGCCGATAGTGGCAGCAGAGAGTCGGAATCGGAGAACAAAAGGGCGCACCGCATAGACGGGAGGACGCTTCACAGATGGCCCGAAGGCCGAGTGGAATAACGATAAAGTCGGCCCGAGAGCTTCGCCTGATGTTCGAGGCAGGTCAGATAGTCGCCCACGCACAGGAGAAGATGATTGCGGCGGTCGAGCCGGGAATAGAGACCCGTGAGCTTGACCGCATTGCGGAGCAGACAATCCGAAGTCTGGGAGCGGTACCCTCGTTCAAGGGCTACAACCCGGGAATGTCGATGCCGTACGCTTTTCCCGCGACGATATGCGCTTCGCTCAACGAGCAGATCGTTCACGGGATTCCCGGCAAGCGGCGATTGAAAGAGGGCGACATCCTAAAGGTGGATGTCGGAGCCATCTACGGCGGTCTGCACGGTGACAGCGCCTTCAGCATAGGAGTCGGCAAGACGAGCGAAGAGGCCCAGCGGCTGATGGACGCGACAAGTGAGTCGCTGGACCAGGGAATCGCCAGGATAAGGGCCGGAGGAAGGATAGGAGACATCTCGAACGCGGTCCAGAGCTACGCCGAGGGCCTCGGCTACAAGGTGGTAAAGAAGTACGTGGGCCACGGCATCGGGTTCAATATGCACGAGGAGCCGCAGGTCCCCAACTACGGAAGGGCCGGGCGCGGACCGATGATCCGACGGGGAATGGCCCTCGCCGTCGAGCCGATGCTCAACATAGGGACGGCTGAAACACTGCTGGAGGCTGACGGCTGGACGGTATCGACCGCCGACGGAAGCCTCTCGGCACATTTCGAAGATACGATCGCAATCACTGAGGATGGCCCGGTTGTAACAACCCGACTGAGTCCCGACGGGACTGGGAACGACTCGAAAGGAGTCTGATGGCAAGGAAACAGAAGGAGGCAATCGAGGTAGAGGGTACCGTCACGGAGTCCCTGCCCAACGCCAGCTTCAGGGTGGAGCTGGCTAACGAGCACAAGGTGCTCGCATACGTGTCCGGCAAGCTGAAGCTGAATTTCATTCGCGTGCTTCCGGGCGACCGTGTGCTGGTAGAACTCTCTCCCTACGACCTGACGCGAGGCCGCATCACCTACCGCTTCAGGTAGGAGAGATGACCGGCCGGAATCACGTCCTCCGACGGTAGTTCTCCGCGGTGGCAGGGCGCAGCCGTGCCATCAGAGTACGCGATCAACAATCCCCTCTCCCTTGAGGGAGAGGGCCAGGGTGAGGGTGAGACTCCCCCAACTTACGCAGGATCTGAGGTTCAATATGAAGGTGTCCGCATCAGTAAAAGTCAGATGCGCCAAGTGCAAGGTCATACGCCGGCACGGAAGGGTGCTCATCATCTGCGAAAATCCAAAGCACAAGCAGCGGCAGGGGTAAGAAAAGGGTCTCTAACGATTGTTGCAGACCGAAAATCCAGCCACCATCCCGTGACACCGGGATAACGGAAAGACCCTGGGGGTAAAAGAATGGCCATAATCTCTGGAGTGAACATCCCCGACAACAAGCGCGTCGAAGTCTCGCTGCGCAGCATCTACGGCATCGGGCCGTACCAGGCCAAGGACGTATGCGAACGGGCAGGCGTGCTCGACAACCCTAAGGTCAGGGACCTGACGGACACGCAGCTCAACAGGATTCGCGAGATCGTCGACCGCGAGAAGATGGTCGAGGGCGATCTCAGGCGCGAAGTCAACATGAACATACGCCGGCTGATGGACATCGGCTCGTACCGCGGCCTGAGACACCGCCGCGGCCTGCCGGTCAGGGGCCAGCGCACCAAGACCAACGCCAGGACCAAGCGAGGCAAGAGGGTCGCCGTCGCCGGACGGGGCCGCACCACAACCAAGAAGTAAGAGAGCGTTACCAAGGGCACTCACATAAGCCTCCCTCCCTGAGGGCTGACAGGGGTGGGTAAAGGCACCAATCAGCTACGAATGTCAATCAACAGGTCCCCTCTCTCAGGAGAGGGCCGGGGTGAGGGTGAAAGGTACGAATACCAACCCTCGTAAGCCCATCGAGGAACAGTAAGCTGTAAGGAACAATCCGCTTAAGTAGAGAGCAGGGCATGGCAAGAAGACCACGATCACGGCGCAGAGAGCGCAAGTCGGTTCCGGTGGGCAGGGCATACATCCAGTCCACCTTCAACAACACGATAATCACGATCACCGACCCTCAGGGCAACCCGATCACCTGGGGAAGCTCCGGCACAGTCGGCTTCAGAGGGTCGCGCAAGTCCACGGCGTTCGCCGCACAGCGCGCCGGAGAAGACGCTGCCCGCAAGGGTATGGAGCACGGCGTCAGGCAGGTCGAGGTGTACGTGCGAGGCCCTGGCTCAGGCCGCGAGGCCGCCATTCGGGCGCTTCAGGGCGCAGGAATTCTCGTCACGTCCATAAGGGACGTAACGCCCATCCCGCACAACGGATGCAGACCGCCGAAACGGCGCAGGGTCTAGCGCAACGGGACCGGGTGTGGAAGAGCAGTCGTCGCAGCGGCATTTCGGGCAGCGCGGCCTTGGAGACATACTCAACGAGACTTTCGTAATCTACGGCAGTCACTTCAAGAAATTCATCGTGCTCGTCGCGGTAATCCAGCTGCCGGTCGCTCTGATAGCGGCAGTTCCCGTCGACAATCGGATATTCAGCATAGTATTGAACCTTATCAATTTCATCGCTCTGACGTTCGCGTACGGAGCAGCGATATTCGCGGTAGGTCAGCACTACGTCGCCAGCCAGGTAAACGTGGGCATGTGCTACACGAGAGTATTGTGGCGCGGCAAATCGGTCCTGATGCTCGGCGGAGTGCAGGCGGCTCTCGGAGCCACGTTCCTGACACTCTCCGAGATTATGATCGAGACCGAGCAGCTTCTGATCATCCCGGTGGCCCTGGTGCTGCTGGCGATGATGCTGATGTTCGTGATCTACATGACCACGGCGGCGCCGGCGGTAATCGTGGAGGGCTATCGCTCGGTGTCCGCGCTGAGACGCGGCTTCGCGCTGGCCCGCAGGACGGAGCTCAGGATTCTGCTGAACCTGGTTGTCTACTCGCTTCTCGCGCTGGGACTGCTGATAGTGATCATGCTTCCGTTCCTGATCGTGGCCTCGATTACTGCGGTAGGCGAGGAGTTTACGACCATGGGCCAGATAGCGACCACGGTCGGAGCGGCCCTCGGAAGCATAATCGTGCTGCCGGTCACCTACATACCGGCGACGCTGCTGTACTACGATCTAAGAGTGCGCAAAGAAGGATACGACGTGTCGCGACTCTCCGAGGAGATGGGATTCGCGCCAGCCTGAAGAGAGTAAAGGCGAGAGGAAAGAGGACAGGGTCTGCCCCAAGCCTGACGAAGGGCCCGTCCTGAACCTGGAGAAGGGAAAGTAAATGGCCAGATATAAGGATGCCGTCTGCCGGAAGTGCAGGCGCATAGGTGAAAAGCTCTTCCTCAAGGGCGAGCGATGCTACACGCCCAGGTGCGCTGTGGAGCGCAGGCGCCGCCCTCCGGGAGACTCGGTCCCCAGGCGGAGGAGGCCCTCGGACTGGGCGCTGCAGCTCAGGGAGAAGCAGAAGGCACGCCTCACGTACGGAGTGCTCGAACGCCAGTTCAGGAAGTACTTCGACATCGCGCGTATGCGGCCTGGCGTCACCGGCGACAACCTGCTCGCGGTACTCGAGACACGCCTTGACAACGTGGTCTACAGGCTGTCGATGGCGGACTCGAGGCAGCAGGGAAGACAGCTCGTCAACCACGGCCACTTCACCGTAAACGGACGTCGCATGGACATTCCCTCCTACCTTGTGGAGCCGGGCGATGTGATCGCCTGGAAGCGCGGGGGCAGAAACGGGTCTACCCCTCAGTTCATTCAGGACCTGACGGAAGGCCTGCCCAAGCGCCCGGTACCCACATGGCTGCGGCTCGACATAGCCAACCTGACAGGCGAGGTAGCATCCCTGCCTGACATTGGTGAGATCGAGACCGGTATCGACGCGAGACTGGTGGTCGAGTTCTACTCGAAGTAGGAGCAAAGAAAGACCCCCTCTCCCTTGGGGGAGAGGGCTGGGGTGAGGGTGATGCTGGTCATACCCCCACATCCTGACCTTCTCTCACGGAGGAGAAGGGACACAGTGGCTGATAAGGAGAGTGGTGCATGACAACCGATCCGACATTCGTGCTATACGACGTACCCGAA
This sequence comes from Dehalococcoidia bacterium, assembly GCA_965116405.1. GTDB lineage: Bacteria > Chloroflexota > Dehalococcoidia > Lucifugimonadales > UBA1123 > VXRN01. The sequence continues at coordinate 1,387,272 of OZ220685.1, read as the reverse complement.
GAGGAAGAGATAGTAGTTCCCGATCCCTCCGTCACGGTGGAGGTGGACGAACCCGAGTACGGCAAGTTCATTATCGAGCCGCTGGAGCCAGGGTATGGAGTAACACTCGGCAACCCAATGAGACGGGTGCTTTACAACGGCCTCGAAGGGACGGCGATAACGTCCGTCAAGATCGAGGGCGTCCAGCACGAGTACCAGACCATCCCCAACGTCAGGGAGCAGGTCACCGAGATCCTCCTGAACGTCAAGGCGGTCAGGCTGCGCTCCGAAGTGGACAGGCCCGGCAAGCTGCGGCTGGAGGTCGGCGGAGAGGGACAGGTGAGCGCTGCCGACATCATGGCGTCGGCAGACTTCGAGGTCGTCAACCCTGAACTCCACCTGGCCACCCTGGACTCCTCAGACGCCAGGATATCGGTCGAGCTGAACGTCGAGCGTGGCAAGGGATACCTCGAATCGTCGCAGGGCGAAGGACAGGCAATCGGCGTCCTCCCCGTCGACGCGATATTCACCCCTACCAGAAAAGTGAACTACACGGTCGAACGAACGCGGGTCGGCCAGCGTACCGACTTCGAGCGGCTGATCCTGGAGGTCTGGACAGACGGCTCCATAACGCCGGCTGAGGCGGTCAATAAGGCGTCGAACGTCCTGGTCAACCAGTTCTTCATGTTCGCCAACACCGACCAGAGCGGCGAGGAGGGCGTGAACGGCCGCCAGGCCATCACGCTGAGCATTCCGCCCGAGCACTTCGGCATCCCGGTGGAGCGGCTGTACCTCAGCTCGCGCACGCTGAACTGCCTGAAGCGCGCCGGCATCGACCGGGTCGGCGAGGTTCTCCAGATGACCCGGGAAGAGCTGCTCAAGATCAGGAACTTCGGAGAGAAGTCCTACACCGAACTGTTTGACAAACTGCGAGAAAACGAACTCCTGCCGCCGGAGCTCGACCCCAACCAGGCGAACGCCGAAGAAGAGGTCGAAGAGGAGTCCGTCGAGGAGCAGGTGGTACAGGAACCGGCCTGATTCGAAAGCCGCCCCAGGGCTGACATGACAGGGGCAAAGGGTACATAGACAGGCGTGAATACCAACCAACAGACCCCCTCTCCCTTGGGGAGAGGGCTGGGGTGAGGGTGAAAGGTAGAACTATCTACCCCTTTTAGCTCCCCCAGGAAGTGGGCTGAGGATAAATGACAAATGAGACATCGACTATCGGGTAAGAAGCTGAACCGCCCCACTCAGCACCGGATGCTGATGCTGAGGGGCATGGTGACCAACCTGGTCCTCAACGAGACGCTCAGGACCACCGAGGCCAAGGCTTTCGAGGCGCGCCGGATGACCGAGAAGGTCATCACCCTCGGCAAGAAGGGAACGCTCCACCATCGAAGGCAGGCGGCGGCGATGCTTACCGACAAGGAAGCTGTGCGGAAGGTGTTCGACGATCTCGCGGACCGGTACGCCGACCGCGAGGGCGGGTACACCCGCTCGTACAAGCTGGGCAAGCGCAAGGGCGACGCCGCCGACATGGCCATGGTGGAGCTCGTGAGCTAGCCGACAGGCAATAGGCCAATGCGCCTGGCATTGATCGTCGAGTACGACGGCACGGAATACAGCGGGTTTCAGTACCAGAAGAACGCCCGCACGGTCCAGGAGGAGATTGAAAAAGCAATAGAGTCGCTCACCGGTGAAGCGGTAAGGATCAAGGCGGCGGGTCGCACCGACGCCGGAGTCCACGCGATGGGACAGGTCGTGGCGTTCGATACGGAGGCCACGTACGACCCCGGAACGGTCATGAGGGCGCTGAACGCAAGGCTCCCGCAGGACATAGCCGTTAGGTCGGCCCGCCGGGTGAAGCCGGACTTCCACCCCCGTCGCGACGCGACCAGCAGGCTGTACAGGTACACGCTGCTGGTGTCCGGCACCAGGTCTCCGCTGATGAGGCGCACCGCCCACAGGGTCCACCAACGGCCGGACCTGGACTCCATGAGAGCCGCGGCAGCCCACATGGAGGGCGCCCACGACTTCGCCAACTTCGGCGGCGCTCTGGAAGACCCGGAGGCGAGCACGATAAGGCGAGTCGACAGGATCGACCTGCAGAGCGACGACCCGCCGCGGCGGATCACAATCGACGTGGAGGGAAACGCGTTTCTCCCCCACCAGGTACGCAGAATGGCCGGCGCGCTGGTGGACGTCGGGACGGGCAAACTGGCGGTTAGCGACGTAGAAAAGCAGATTTCGATGGCCGGTGATGCACCGACGGCCCGGGCGCTTCCCCCTCAGGGCCTGTGCCTGATCAGAGTGAAATACGAAGGGCATGAATTTCAACCGACAAACCCCCCTCTCCCTAGGGGTGAGGGTGAAAAGCACGAATACATACCCTTCTCAGCTCCCCCAGGGGACAAGAGACTAAGTGGCTGAATACATCCAGAACAGGAACAGAGAAAAATGGTAGCAACGTCAAAGTCCTACGAGACCAAGGCTTCCGACCTGAAGCCCAAGTGGCACGTCGTCGATGCCGAGGGCGAGACGCTCGGGCGTCTGGCAACCAGGATCGCGACCATCCTCAACGGCAAGCACAACCCGCTATACGTCCCGCACCTGCTCACAGGGGACTACGTGATCGTCACCAACGCCGAGAAGATCCGCGTAACCGGCAGGAAGGTCGAGCAGAAGATGTACTACCGGCACAGCGGGTACCACGGCGGTCTGACCGAGCGGAGCCTCGCGGACATGCTCGAGAAGCATCCGGACAGGGTGATCCGGCAGGCCGTGAAGGGCATGCTGCCCAAGAACTCGCTCGGGCGAAAGATGTTGAAACGAATGAAGGTGTACGTTGGCCCGGACCATCCGCACGCCGCACAGGTATCAGGCCAGACGGAGGCATAAATGGTAGCGCAGGAGCAGCAACACTACTACTACGCCATGGGCAAGCGGAAGACTTCGGTAGCCCAGGTCAGGCTCTACACCGACTCCGGCGTCCACCAGGTGAACGGCAAGCCGCTCGAAGAGGTCTTCCCTTGGGACTCCTGGCAGCAGCTCATCAACCAGCCGTTCGACGTAACGAACGCGCACGGCCAGTTCAGAGTCGTCGCCAAGATACGCGGCGGCGGAGTCGTGAGCCAGGCCGGAGCCCTGCGTCACGGCATCGCCAGGGCGCTCCAGATAGCCGACCCCTCCTTGCGGCCGCCTCTCAAGCGGGCCGGTCTTCTCACACGAGACTCCCGCGAGAAGGAGCGCAAGAAGTACGGCCTCGCCCGCGCCCGCAAGGCCAAGCAGTGGACGAAGCGGTAAGCTAAACCCAGTCGGTCGAATCCACTACTGAATTCGACATGCGAATGACCACGCGAGACAGACGCGGTCATGAGATATACTTAACCGAAGAGCGCTGGCAGCATATCTGCGACGAACATCCAGAGATGCTGGATCATGAGCGTGAACTGCTAGATGCAATTCGGCTGGGTCGGCGATTCCAGGACTCGGTTCGTCCTCACGTCTATCTGTACTATGCTGACTACCCCAGCCTACCGTATGGAAACACGACGATGGTCGTAGTTGTAAGGTTCGGCTTTGGTGCCGACGGCGATGAGAACAACTTCGTTCTTACGGCCTACCAGATCAGACGGCGGAGTGCCCTTTCCTGATGAACTCAGTTCGAATAACCTATGACCCCGAAGGGGACACCCTCTACATAGCCTTCGGCCAGCCAATAGGGGCGACAGGCTACCAGGTTTCGGACCAGATTCTGTTGCGACTGGATCCGGACGGAAACGCTCCGGTCGGCCTTACCGTTTTTAACTTCATGCATCACATCAGTTCAGGCCAGGGAATTGAGCTCAGCGGCGTGGACGACGACCTGACCACTGCCCTTACGTCAAAGCCGGTCAGCCAGTTCCTACAGGTTCGCACCGAGGCCGACAAGTTGACAGCCTACCTTCGCGAGCCATCTCTGAGAGATGCCGTCTCGACTCCGACCACCACCTGACCCAACGCCGATAGACACCTGCACAATTCCACTCGGAAACGGTCTGATATAATCGCAGTAGGACTTCACTCAGCTAGTTGTAGTGTGATCTGCGATGACTTCTCGCTCCGCCTCGCGTAGCCGCAAATCCAAGGCCACCGCCGCGCGCCTGTCCATGGCCGCGGAGAACTACCTGCTGTCCATCTACCGGCTCGAAGAGCAGAACGTGCGCGTTACGCTCACCGTGCTCGCAGACCACCTCAAGACGCTTCCAACCGACGAGGGGCTCGGCACATCCCTGCCCTCCGTGGGCGGTATGATTCGACGGCTGACCAGGGAAGGACTGGTCGAGACTACGTCCAACAAGGAGGTGGTCCTTACGACCAAGGGCCGGAAGCCGGCTGAGAGCATAGTCCGACGCCACCGGCTCGCCGAGTGCCTCGTGGTGGACCTGCTCGGCATCGACCTCCACCTTGCCCACATCGAAGCCCACCGCCTCGAGCATGCGATCTCAGAATACCTCGAGGAAAAGATCGTCAAGGCGCTCAATAACCCCTCGACCTGCCCGTTCGGCCACCCCATCCCCGGAAGCGGCTACAAGCCGAACAAGAACACCAAGACACTCGACGAAGCAAAGCAGGGCGAAGAGCTCGTCATAGACTCGGTGCCCGAGGACGACCACGCCCTTCTTACGTACTTCGTAGAGCAGAACCTCGTGCCCGGCAGAGAGGTTGACGTCAAGGAGGCCGCAAAGACTCGGGGCGTCATAACTCTCAACGGCGGCGACGGAGACATGGTGTTCAGCTACGACATCGCCGCTCTGATCCGCGTATCCCCACGATAGTCGGCGATCACTCCCACGCTCTCTTTTCTGAAGACTTTTCAACAATACTGGAGTACGGTCTGAATTGATTGACATCACACGCCACGACGAACTGATCGTACGCCAGGTAGTAGAAGGACTTGAAGCCATCACGGGCTTCGAGACCCAGAACCGCTACGAGGTGCTGACCCCTGACGGCGAGCAGGTAATGTTCGCCTACGAGGAGTCCGGCGGCCTCTCCAGGTTCTTTCTGAAGTCGCACCGCCCGCTGGAACTCCACGTCGTCGACACGAACGGCAGCCCCATCCTGACGGCCAGCCGCGAATTTTTCTGGTTCTTCTCGCACCTGCACATGAGCGACGATTCAGGCCGCCACATGGGCGCGCTGAACCGTCGGCCTGGCTTCAAGCGCAGACTTCTTCTGACGGACCGGAACGATCAGTCCCTTGGAGAGATAACCGGCAGCATATTCAGGCCGTACACGTTCTTCGTGAATGACCTCAGCGGTGAAGAGATCGGCCGTGTGACCAAGCAGTGGGGCGGCTTCATGAGGGAAGGCTTCACCGACGCCGACACGTTCCAGGTCCTGCTCAACGACCCTGATAGGTCGGAGGAGTTCAGGCTCCTGCTGCTGACCGCAGCGTTCGCTATCGACCTCGATTTCTTCGAGAGGTAGGCTCAACTCACGAAAATGGTAATAGGGAATTAGGAACGGCGAAAGAGCGCAGGCGGGGTTCGCTATTCTTCATTCACTATTCGAGATTCCAAGGGCGTCGCGCACCTCCTCGGACACCTCGGGGCTATTCTCCCCGGAAATCGCCTCTCTGAGCGCCTCACGGGCCTTCTCGCCGCCTATCTGACCGAGAGCCCAGGCTGCGTGCGACCGTACCAGCGGCTCACTCGATTTCAAAGCCCGCACAAGCGCGGGCACCGCCACTGGGTCGCCTATGTTGCCGAGCGCAACGCACACGTTCCTCTGAAGTCCCGCCAGCTTGGCGCGCCGGATCGGGCTGCCGTTGAAACGCTGTCTGAAACCGTCTTCATCGAGGTCGAGCAGGGGAATCAGCTCAGGCGCATCGAAGTCGTGCCGCTTTCGGAACTCCACCTCTCTGCTTGGCGCGGCCTTGCGGTTGACCGGGCACACCTCCTGGCAGATGTCGCACCCGAACACCCAGTCGCCCATCAGCGGACGCAGATCGCGCGGCACCGGGCCGCGTAGCTCGATCGTCAGGAACGATATGCACCTGCGGTTGTCGATGACGAACGGTGCGACAATAGCGTCTGTCGGACAGGCCGGAATGCAGCGGACGCACTCCCCGCAGGTCTTCTTCAGAGGGGGATCGGGCCTGAGGTCGAGGTCCGTGACCACCTCGGCCAGGAACACCCACGAGCCGTGGGTCGGAGTCAGGATGTTGGTGTTCTTGCCAAACCAGCCCACGCCGGATCGCTCGGCTGCGGCGCGGTCGTTCATCGGGCCGTCGTCGACGAAGTATCGGGCTCGAACAGGGCCCCCGACGACGTCCGGCAGCTCGCGGATGAACCGCCTCGTCCTGCTCTTGATCAGGCTGTGGTAGTCGCGTCCCCACGCGTACCGCGCGACCTTCCCGCGCGGACTGGGGGCCTCTTCCGAGGGCTCTCCGGTGTTGTAGCTGAGCGCCAGAGACACGACCGACCGCGCGCCCTCGAGCAGCGCCGTGGGCCGGTTCATCCGGCGCACCCGCTCCTCGGTGTACCAGGGAAGTCCGTCCATCAGCCCCGACCGCACCCGCTCGACCGCACCCGCCTCGTCCCGCACAAACGGCTCCACGCCCGTTATGCCAACACGGTCGAACCCTATCTCAACCGCAAGGGCTTTTACCCTGTCCTCTACACTCGGCAAGCTGATATTTCGAACTCCCTCTCATACCTGTAAGCTTGAAAGCGGCTGGCTGCGCCTAATGTTACACACTATTCTTGAATGTGCGAGCATGGAAGGCGATACCCGTACATCGGGACCAGCGCGCCGTGTACCTCGTCGAATGGCTTTGACATGGATATGTATCAATCGGCGACGTATGCCGTTAAAATACGCACTTAGATAGGAGGGAAACGAATGTCAGACGTTTCACAGCGAGCTATCCAGGTAATCTCCAGGGAATTGAGGATACCGGAATCCTCAATAACGCCTGCGTCGACGTTCGAAGAAGATCTTGGGGCGGACTCCTTGGCGCTGACCCGACTGGCAATGGCCCTGGAAGCTGAGTTCAGCTGCACCATCCTGGACAGCGACGCCGACGTAATCTTCACAGTTGACGGTCTGGTCAAGTACATAGAAGGACGCTTGACCGCTTAGATGACTCGGATTTGGAGTGTGCCGGAACCGTCTGAGGTGCTGGCAGTCCAACTTACGAACGGCGCGACGGCGCATGTGCGGCGACACGGCAACCCGGCAGGCCCTAGAGTTATCCTCAGCCACGGTTGCGGCCTGGCCGCGGATACGTACCTGCCATACTGGGAGCTGTTCAAGGACCGTGTTGACCTGCTGGTCTTCGATTTTCGCTCTCATGGATGGAACCTGCACGGTGACCCTGAGTCGCTGAATTTCCCCACGTTCGTTGAAGACTACGACGCCATCCTGCGGTCCATTGGCCAGCGGTTCGGAGAGAAGCCAGCGGTCGGGGTGTTTCACTCCATGTCGGCTCTGACCGCCCTGCTATTTGAACAGGAGCGGGGCGGGTTTGCTGGCTTGGTGCTGTTCGACCCGCCAATCCAGCCGCCGGGCAGGAACCCCGAAGATCTGGTGTACATATCTGAGCACATGAGCCGAGGTGTGCCCCTCCGCCAGGACCGGTTCGACTCTCAGGATGACTACATCGCGCACATGGAGGCGAACCCGGCCCATCAGCGGCTGCGCCCTGGGGTGTCGACTCTCATGGCGGAAACCCTGTTGCGCCCGGATGGTGAAGGGTATGCGCTCCGGTGTCCGAAAGAGCACGAGGCGCAGATATATCGGTTCTTCTACGGCTGGTCGATGCAGATAGACACCAGACAGGTAAGATGCCCAATCAAGGTTGTCGGCTCGGACCCGACAACTTCGTTTACGTTCATGCCGAGCATGGACTTTGACGAGCTGGCTCGCATGAACTACGACTTCCTGCCGGAAGCCACACACCTGCTCCAGTTGGAAGAACCGGAACGTTGCGTCGATATTACCCTCCAGTTCTTGAGTGAGATCGAGCTTCTCTGACACCCACTCTGGAGTTGGCTGTTGTCTCTTATGCAGGCTTTTGAAGAATAGCATCGGTCGGAGTGCTGTGATGGAATCCTCTATTTGGGATCCGGTGGAGACAGTTTCGCAGGATGAAATGGCCGCGCTGCAGGTGGAACGGCTGCGCGATTGCCTGGCCCGCCTGGTCGCCAGTGTGCCTTTCTACCGAGAAAATCTGGGTGCGATGGGTGTGGAGCCGGACGATGTTCGCTCTCTGGACCATCTGGCGAGTCTGCCCTTCACCGTCAAGCAGGACCTGAGGGACAGCTATCCCTATGGTCTTTTCGCCGTGCCCATGGATGACGTGGTGCGGCTGCATGCCTCGAGTGGGACGACGGGCAAGATGACGGTTGTGGGATATACCGCCAACGACATCGCCATGTGGGCTGACTTAGGGGCGCGTGCGCTCAGCATCGCGGGGGTTGACCGGCGTGACATCATCCACGTCGCCTACGGCTACGGGCTGTTCACCGGCGGGCTGGGGTTGCACTATGGCGGCGAGCGGCTGGGAGCGACGGTTGTGCCGGCGTCTACGGCCAACATGCGCCGGCAGATTGAGCTGGCGCAGGACTTCGGCGCAACGGTGTTGTGCTGCACGCCGTCGTACTCGCTGTTCATGGGGGAGATGGCAGTGGAGCTCGGGGCAGACCTGAGCAGCCTGAGGTTGGGCGTCTTCGGGGCTGAGCCATGGTCTGAGGAGATGCGGTCTGAGATCGAGACGCGATTCGGCATTACGGCGCTCGATATATATGGGTTGTCCGAGGTGATTGGGCCGGCAGTGGCGATGGAGTGCCCGTATAAGCAGGGGATGCACCTGGCCGAGGACCATTTCATAACGGAGGTGGTTGACCCTTCGACCGGAGAGCCTCTTCCCGATGGGGAGATCGGAGAGTTGGTCTTTACCTGCGTCACGAAAGAGGCCCTGCCGCTGCTGCGCTATCGTACCGGCGACCTGTCGCGGCTGTTCCATGGGCGATGTATCTGTGGCCGGACGACCGCGCGTATGGACAAGCCGCTGGGACGGACGGACGATATGCTGATCATTCGCGGGATAAACGTGTTTCCAGCCCAGATTGAATCGGAGGTACTGCGGACGGACGGCCTCGAACCCCACTACGAGTTGCTTCTAGAACGAGACCAGTCTCACATGGATGACCTCACGGTACGGGTAGAGGCGTCGGAGAAGTTGTACCAGGACATCGAGAGCGCGGGCGCCGTGGGGAGGAAGTTGGCTGCGACGTTGCGGAGTAGGCTGGGGGTCGGCTGTCGCGTCGAGGTGGTGGCGCCCAAACAGGTGCCACGCAGCGAAGGCAAGGCCGTCCGCATCGTTGACAACAGGCGACTCTAGCTCCGGTGACGAGGAATTCTGACAGGCTCAATGGTCCTCGATGCTGTACCAGTTTGGTCGGTCATACACATGTAGGGGCAATCCCTTGTGGTTGCCCATGTTGGCCATCATGCTCAAGGCGCCCACAAGGGACGCCCCTACGTTTGGGCCTCCGACTAAATTGATACAGTCTCATGGTCCTCCACGCCATTGACCCAACACGGCCTCAAGTCATACCATGTTGTAATACCATCGCAGGAGGTGGGCGCACATGGCGGACGATGGTCTCAGGATCCGGTTGGAGTACTGCCAGCACTGAGGCCACGCGCTGCGTGCCGCCTGGATGGCGGGAGAAGCCCTCAGCCGCAACGGTGACTCGATCTCCGAGTTCAACCTGATCCCAAGCACCCATGGGATGTTCCACATCTACGTCGACGACGAGCTTGTGGCCTCGCACCAGCACCTGCCGGACGCCCATCTGTTCCCTGATCTACAGGACATGATGGCCGCGATCCTGGCGAGGATCTAAGTCCCGGCAGCGCACAGCGCTTCCCTTCCCCCTGACGACCCTGAGTATGATGACAGTTTCGTAGTGCCGGAGTAATCGAAGTTCAATGACTCCGGCCCGCGCCGGAATCGACATTTTCGCAGGAGGTTTTCGCGCTATGGGGGTCCCACACCTCAGAGAGCTACGACGAGTATATGGATTCGATGAGGTGGCGATCGCGCCAGGTTCGATAACGATCAACCCCGAGCTGACAAACACCGACTTCTCGGTGGACGGCATCACCCTGTCGACTCCGGTTCTCGGCGGCGCCATGGACGCCGTATCGTCTCCCAGCTTTTCGGGGGAGATGGACAGGCTCGGCGGAATGGCCGTAACCAACATGGAGGGTGTCCACAGCCGGTACGACGACCCACAGAGCGTCATCGAGGAGATCGTCGAGACGCCACAGGCGAAGGTGACGTCCCTGCTCCAGCAGGTGTACTCCGCCCCAATACGCGATGAGCTCATCGGCGAGCGGGTCGAAGAGATCAAGGAAAGCGGCGCAAAGTGCGCCGTTTCGTTTACACCGGCAAGGACAAAGAGTCTCGCGCCACTTGCGGCGGAGGCTGGCGCGGACATGATCGTCGTACAGTCCACCGTCACCACTGCAAGGCACGTCTCGAAGAGCGAGCGCGGACTGCGTTTCCCTGAGCTCCTCGAACTGGTGAACGTGCCCGTGGTCGTCGGCAACTGCGTGAGCTACGAGGTCGCGCTCGAGCTGATGGAGACGGGCATTCACGGCGTGCTGGTAGGTGTCGGGCCGGGAGCGGCTTGCACGACGCGTGAGGTCACCGGCGTGGGCATCCCGCAGGTCACGGCCACGATGGACACCGCCGCAGCGCGCGACGACTACTTCGAGCGCACCGGAAGGTACGTCCCCATCATCACCGACGGCGGCATCCGCACCGGAGGCGACCTCTGCAAAGCGATGGCATCCGGAGCCGACGCTGTCATGATCGGCACTCCGCTTGCCCAGGCCGAAGAGGCTCCCGGCAGAGGCTACAACTGGGGAATGGCCAATCCCGACCCCAACCTTCCACGCGGCACGCGAGTCAAGGTCGGCGTCAAGGGGACGCTCGAGCAGATACTGTTCGGCCCAAGCTCAGTCGTCGACGGCACTCAGAACCTCGTCGGCGCGCTCAACATCTGCCTCGGCATGGTCGGTGCAGAGAACATCCGCGAGATGCACCAGGTAGCCGAGGTCGTCGTAGCTCCATCCATCAAGACCGAAGGCAAACACTACCAGCTCGGCCTGGAGTAGCACAGCCGGATTCTTCACAGAAGACCTGTTGGTGGCCATGCGAAACAGCAGGCCCAGCGTAAGCAGGATGGCCAGACGGGTTCACGCACGAAAGAACCACTCCTGCTTCCTGCTCTTCGGGAAGCGCGGCGCGACAGGGCCCATCTGGGAGCCGCCTGCTTGAATCCGCTAGAGCTCATGCTCGAAGTGATCCATGAGCATACGCCCACGTCCAAGTGGTCCGGAGCTACGCTCGAACCATTTCGCCAGGTAGCCAACACAAACCGTGGAGACATCGGCGAAGAATTCGTCTTCCGATTCTTGACACAATCCGGCGTTGCCGTCGGCAAGGGAGCCTCACGTATCAATGAAGCCCATCCGTCTCTCCCCCCGCCTCCGCCAGGCCACTGATAAACCCGTTCGTTATCCTCATCTGTGGGAATCGGCATGATAAACAACAAGGGAATTGTTTACAACATCTGTTCGGGAATGTAAGAATGGATTTTGATGAGGCCGGCATGGCCGCCAACAACAGGAGGGGACACACCCCCAGGTTTGTTCCTCCGATCCATGACATGTTCGAGAATGTGATCAAGGTGCTGGCCAAGCCTGTTCGGACCAGCACGAAGCAGGAGTCCAATGACCACTGAGGGACACCAGATCGCTATGTCGGATCTTCGCGGAGGGATTGACGGCGCAACAACCTACGAGCCTATAACCAGCGTCTGGACGGGAAGCGACAGCGATTTGCTGGACATGATGCTGGACTTTTACCCAGCCATAGAGCCTGATCCTATTCTGGACGCAACATACAACACTGGACGCATTTGGGGAGACTCAAACCGTCCGATTGTCTCAATGGACATTGACCCACGCTTTGAGCCGGACATCGTAGCCGACAATAGGGAGATGCCCGGTGTTCCTGATGAGGAATTCGCGGTGGTGGTCTATGATCCGCCTCACGTCGGCCCCCAGGGACGCGACAAGAGCAGTAAGCGGTTCGACGTGGACTTTGGCGCAACAATGGTCTGCGGCAAGGAACAGGACTGGACTCTGAGCTATCTGTATCCGCCGTTTCTTCAGCAGGCGCTGCGTGTGTTGAAACCAGAGGGTCTGCTGCTCGCTAAGATCACCGATATGGTGAACAACCATCGTTCGAGATGGGCACACTGTGACTTCATGCGTATGGCGGAGGAGGCCGGTTTCACCGTATGCGACATGATAATCAAGGTCAGAAACGGCCCTATGGTGTCAACTAAGTGGAAACGCGCCCACCATGCGCGAAAGCGGCACTGTTTCTGGATTGTATGCCGGAAGAGTTCTCGGTGCGAGTTGCCTCCTCATGCGGGCGTATGATCCACTTACTCTTGAGGAGTTAGGCCGGAATGCGGCGAGAGCTTTAATGAGCTATCCGGCAGCCCCTCTCGCGCCCGAAGCTATTACTGAGGCCGGAGTCTACACGCTTCACTATCGAGGTGACTTCGAGCCATATGCTGACTTGGGCGAGACGCCGATCTACGTCGGGCAGGCTCAAAGACTGTCCGCGAGACTTCGCCAGCACGCCAACTCCATTGACCAAGTCGAGAACCTGTCACTGGTCGATTTCGAGTGTCGCTGGTTGGTGCTTGCGCATGTATGGATCACGCTGACCGAACAAATCCTGATCGACGAATATCGCCCTGTGTGGAATTACATAACCGGCTTGGGGAATCATGCACCAGGAAGCGGCAGAGGTGCCCAGAAGCGGTCACAGTGGGACACACTCCATCCCGGCCGTCCGTGGGCTGCTAGTCTGTCAGACTTACCCGAAGGCCCTGATGGTGTCTTGGCGAGTATCTATCAGCATCTTGAATTAGACCATCGGTAGCGCTACTGATCAAGAGGCTGTTGGCGGATAGCACCATCCGGCCATGTGGTGAACGACTGTGGCTGGGTGAAGTTGACAAATTATTCACTGTTAGCGATTACGAGAATAGCGACGAATCTTATTGTTAATGTAGGGGCTCATCGAAAACAAGCGTATGGCGAGTCTGCAAGACTGTGTCAGTTTGGCGGGTACATACAACGAGAATAAAGGACGCCCCCTCGGATGAGGGGGCGTCCTACTTGATGAGGAGCAATTTTACGGCACCGATGGCGCCCGATCAGGCGACCTTCTTCGGCGCCTTCTTCTTGTTGAAGTCGGACAGCTTCAGCGACCTGAGCACCCGGTCGGCATGGGGCAAGTCCCGCATGTAGCCGCACTGGATGCACTGCTTGTACGTCCCGTACATGTCTCTGTTGGTGTGCAGATCTCCCTCACACCGAGGGCAGGCTCTGAGTTCAAGCATCTCTTCCCTCCGTTGGTGTTCCCCTGAAAATCGTATGAGTTAATATGATTTATGAACATTATATCACTTGACACGATCTGTATCAATAACTACCATTGATTACGAGCCGTCCAGAGTCTGTAACGTCCAAACGGCTCGCGGGTTAGTCCCGGTTCGGGACGAGTCCCGCAACTAAGGAACAAGGGGAGGGAACAGGTCCCATGCAGGAAGGTGTATACGTCATAAGCGTCGCCGCGCGCATTCTGGACATGCATCCCCAAACTTTACGAAAATATGAGAGGGTGGGCCTTGTTTTGCCCTCGCGCACCGGGGGCATGTCCAGGCTCTATTCCGATGAGGACATCGCGCGACTGCAGCTCATCAAGCATCTCGTCGACAACCTCGGCCTCAACCTGGCCGGTGTGAAGGTGGCGATGCAACTGTTCAACAGGATGATCAGGATGCGGTCGCAGATGGCGCAGTTGGAAGGACAGCCGCTCAGGGAAGCTCTAAACGAAAGTCTGGATGAGATGTTCAAGATTCTCGCCGGCTGATGCAGGTCTGTCCCCCCAAAACGGGAATGACACTGGAGGATCGGAAGATATGACGGAAGACCGACAGTCTGACGAGAGTCAGACATCTGCGGGCGCCGGGGACACCCTGCCTCTCGAAGAGCAGATGGATACCGAACTGGACGAGGTTCAGGACCTCCAGGCCCGCCTTGACGAGGCTGAGCGCGAGAATGACCAGTTCAGGTCCATGGCGCTGAGATACAAGGCCGACCTGGAGAACTACAAGAAACGAGCAACACAGGAGCTTGCCGACACCAGGGAGCGCGCCAACGCGCAGCTCCTGCTGAAGCTGATCGGAGTGGCCGACGACTTCAATCGCGCGGTCAACTTCCTGCCTGAAGACGCGGTGGACGTGAGCTGGTACGAGGGCGTGCAGCTCGTCCAGCGTAGCTTGGAGAACATGCTCCAGTCCGAGGGACTGTCCCGCATCGAGGCAACGATCGGTCAGCCATTCGACGTCTCGCAGCACGAAGCCGTATTTTTCGAGCCAACAAACGAAGTAAGCGAGGGAGCCGTGGTCCGTATCGTCAGAGACGGATACAGGCTCCACAGCAGGGTGCTGAGAGCGGCGCAGGTGAGTGTCGCGCAGGCTCCCGCAGTAGAGAACACACCAGAAGAGTAGCGCTTGCCCCCGGCAGGAATGGGGGAACACTTCATAGGAGAATCAGTAAATGGCGAAAATACTCGGAATAGACCTCGGTACGACCAACTCTTGCATGGCCGTCATTGAAGGTGGCGAGCCGCGCGTATTGGAGAACGCTGAAGGCGGCCGGACCACGCCGTCGATGGTCGCGATAAACCCGCGATCCAACGAACGGTACGTGGGCACCACCGCGAAGCGCCAGGCGGTCACCAACCCGGAGAACACCGTCTTCTCGATCAAGCGGTTCATGGGCCGCAGGATCGACGATGCGAGCGTACAGAGAGACGTCGAGCTCATGCCGTACAAGATCGTGCGGCACTCCAACAACGACGCCCACGTGGAGATGGCGGGCCAGAGTCACGCCCCGCCCGAGATAGCGGCCATGGTGCTCCAGAAGATGAAACAGGACGCCGAGGCGAACCTCGGCGAGCCGATCACGCAGGCCGTCATCACGGTCCCGGCGTACTTCGATGACAGCCAGCGCAACGCCACCAAGGACGCCGGCCGCATCGCCGGACTCGAGGTGTTGCGCATCATCAACGAGCCAACGGCGGCCTCGCTCGCCTACGGCCTCGACAGCAAGTCTGACGAGACGATCGCGGTCTACGACCTCGGCGGAGGCACGTTCGACATCACCATCCTGCAAATCGGCGACGGCGTGTTCGAGGTGATGGCAACCAACGGCGACACCCACCTCGGCGGCGACGACTTCGACCAGCAGATCATCGACTGGATCGCCGAGGAGTTCCGCAGGGAGCAGGGCATAGACCTCAAGCAGGACAGAATGGCCCTTCAGAGGCTTCGTGAGGCCGCTGAGTCCGCAAAGATCGAGCTGTCTACGCAGTTGCAGACGGAGATCAACCTTCCGTTCATCACTGCCGACGCCTCCGGCCCCAAGCACCTTGTCATGCCCCTGAGCCGCTCGAAGCTCGAGCAGTTGGTGGCCGACCTGGTGCAGCGCACCGTCGGTCCCTGCCAGAAGGCCATGGCCGACGCCAGCGTTTCGGCATCGCAGATCGACGAGGTGGTGCTCGTCGGCGGCATGACTCGGATGCCCTCGGTCAGGGCGGCCGTGGTCAGCCTCTTCGGCAAGGAGCCCCACCAGGGCGTCAACCCGGACGAGGTCGTCGCGATTGGCGCGGCCATCCAGGCCGGAGTGCTACAGGGTGACGTGCAGGACATCCTGCTGCTCGACGTCACTCCACTGACTCTCGGAATCGAGACGCTGGGAGGCGTGTCGACCGGACTCATCACGCGCAACACCACGATCCCCACGTCGAAGAGCGAGGTGTTCACCACCGCGGCCGACAACCAGACCAGCGTGGAGGTCCACGTGGTCCAGGGAGAGAGGTCGATGGCTGCCGAGAACAAGTCGATCGGCAAGTTCGTGCTCGACGGCATACTGCCCGCTCCTCGCGGGATGCCGCAGATCGAGGTCGCCTTCGACATCGACGCCAACGGCATCCTGAACGTCTCTGCCAAGGACAAGGGCACTGGTAAGGAGCAGCGAATCACCATCACCGCAAGCTCAGGTCTGGCCCAGGAGGAGATCGACTCGATGGTCGCGGACGCCGAGCGCTTCGCCGAGGAAGACGAGCGCAGGCGCCAGGAGGTCCAGACTCGCAACACCGCCGAGAACGCGGCCTACGCCGCCGAGAAGATGCTCCAGGACAACGCGGAGAGCATCCCCGAAGACCTCAAGAGCGAGGTCGAGGGCAAGGTCGCCGCTGTGCGGTCGGCGCTGCAGAACGACGACATAGCGCGCGTCGAGACGACCCTCAACGAGCTTCAGGAGTCGATCCAGAAGGTCGGGCAGGCCGTGTACAGCCAGGCAGGCGCAGGAGCAGGGGCCGGACCGGGTGAGCCTCCCCCTCCAGGCGCAGACGACGTTCCCGGCCCTGAAGGCGGCTCTGGCCCCGACGACGACAACACCGTAGAAGGCGAATTCCGAGAGGTCTAACAGTCCGTTTTGAGAGCAGACGATTGACTCCTCGATGAGTGTGTCGTTATGTTCTTGACAGCATATGCTTCCCAAGTCATGATGATTGTATGACTTGGGAAGTCCTGTTTGACCCGGCTTTCGATCCCGAACGGCGGGCCATCATACTTGTTGCTGGTGACAAGTCGGGGAGCAGCGAACGGCGCTTTTACAGGCAACTGATTCGTAAGGCGGATGATCGGTACGACAGACACCTGGAGGCACTGGACAGGAATCGGAGGGGTTAGATGACCACGCTGTCGGAGAGAATGGAAAAGCTGCCTGAGGCGCGTCGTCGTGCAGTGGAGAAGAGGGCGAAGCTACTGATCGCTGAAGAGATGACCTTACGGGACCTGCGCAGGGCACGACAATTGACACAGGTCCACCTGGCGAAAGAGTTAGGCATCAACCAGGAGAACGTATCCCGAACTGAAAGGCGCACCGACCTCCTACTGTCCACGCTCAGTAGCTACGTGGAGGCAGTAGGTGGACGGCTAAGGCTCGTAGCAGAGTTCCCCGATCGCCCTCCTATTGTCCTGACCGGCCTCAGCGCCTTGGACGAGGACGATAGTTCAATTAAGACGCCATCGTAAACTGGCCAAGAGAAAACGGAAAAGGGTCTGGATCTGGCAGGGGGCGCTCCCGTATCGGGGCGCCCCTTTTGCTTGTCCTCACCCGTCTCCGAGGCGGAGGACCTGGGACAACGACATTCGTCGGATGAACAGGATTACGCCTATGATTATGGCGGTGAATATCAGGCCCATTGCGATATACGTCACCAACAGGTTCTGCCAGCCGACCTCGATTACGAACGGAGGGAGCACCTGGCCTCCACGGTCGTCGTGGCCGAGGAACGGCATGATGGTCGCGCCGAGGCGGCCGCCCATCCACGTGCCGAGCGCCAGGCCGACCAGTATGACGAGCGCCTGCTCAAGCCACATCAGCGACACCAACTGGCGTGTCGTGAAGCCCATCGTGCGCAGGAGGGCGAACTGAAGCTCGCGGTTGCGGAACGAGATATAGGCGTGGACGAGGAAGCCGAGGCTGCTCAGCACGAGGATCGCGCCGAACGCGATCAGGAGGAGCGCCCTCCAGCCTGCCAGCACCAGCGGGTCGATCTGGGCGACGGCCAGGTCCTCGACGGTGTCTATCGCCCTGCCTATCTGGAACGGTGTGCCCTGCCTGAGCTCTTCGATCAGCTCCACCCGCTCATCGCCCTCGACGTCGGTGCGCAGCCACATCTCGTTGGCGGTGATCTCGGCGCGCGCCATCCCGAGGTTCGTGTGGGCGCGAACGGTCTCGAGGTCGGCCACGAGGAACCTGTCGTTGTAGCTGTCCAGGGTCGGGAAGAAGTCGACGGTGTCGACAAGCACAGCGGTCAGCCGACGTCCGCTTACCGATATCTTCAACTCGTCGCCGAGTGAGTGCCCGAAGTGCTTCAGGAAGGAGTCGCTGGCCACCACCGGCACCGGCTGGGGCTCTCCTCCTGGAGAGATGCCCCTGGCAACGAGAGCGCGGCCCGCAGACCACGCGAACATGAGGGACCCGTCGCCTCTTGCCGATACCTCCGAGGCGCGGACCCTGTCCTGGTTGGCGAAGCCGGACTCCTGCAGCACGTTCCAGCTGTCGACGTTCCTAAAGGCGTCGAGGACTTCTATTTCGCCGTTGGACTTGCGTACCCGGACGGTGTCGATCAGGATCGAGCCCGGCCTGAGGCCTTTCTCCAGGTCGGTCTCTCCGACGCCCAGGGAGACGAGTGTGAACGGACGGGTGGGGAACAGCCTGAACCTGGGGCTGCCGCCCTCGAACAGCTCGGCGCTGTACAGGCGCCAGTTGCTGGACTCCAGGAACCCGAGCCTGTACGTGAAGTAGCGACCGTTGGCGTCCCTGAGCCTCGCGCCGAGTCCCACCGTTTCATATGGGCGGTCGGACTTCATGAGCACCTGTATCGCGCGGGCGTTGTCCGGCATAGGGATGCCGAGTGGGATCTCATGTCCGTTTAGCTCGGACATGACTTCGGGAAGCGGGTCGGCGGCGAAGTCGTCCCTGAACCACGCGACGTCCTGGAACTTCTCGGTGTCGACGGCGAGGACGTCGAACGTGGTGTCGCCTCCCAGCGTGCCGAGGTGCGAGCCGACCGCTCGGAGCACAGGGGCAGCGTTCAGGATCTCGTCCATGTCCTCGTATGGCTTGTCGATGGGCCGAGATGGGCCCCGGCTGTTGATGGACACGTTGACGAGGCGGATGTCGGAGCCGGCGGAGTAGAGCACGCGCTCGGTGAAGCTGCGCTGCAGCGTGCCGCCGAAGCTGGCCGCGAAAATGCCGAGTCCGGCCATCAGGATGAGCAGCAGCGCGAGTCTCGCGTAGTGAGTCGGGTTGCGCGCCATCTGCCACAGGCCCATCACGAGTCCCGGCGGAAGCCGTGGAGCCAGGAGGCGGCTTGCCAGGCTCATCACCAGCGGGAAGAGCCGTATCAGCACCATTGCGGCGGCGACCAGGGTGATCGCGGGCACCGCCAGCAGGAGCTGGTTGACCGCGACCTGTCCGAGCAGGTTGGTGGCGGCGAGCGACCCCTGCTCGGTTAGCTGCCGGAAGAGGACGATGCTGACCACGAGGAGCAGCACGTCGAGGTAGTAGCGCTGCACGAACGACAGCCGGGACGGACGCGCCATCTCCTGCCTGTCCCTGGACATCGGCGACCTGGAGGCCTCGAACGCCGGGATCATCAGCGCGCCGAAGCTCAGCGCCCCGCCGAGGGCGCTCATGATGAACGCGCCGCGCGTCAGCGTGACGGGCAGCATCGCTCCGCCCGAGAGGTCGGAGAACGCGGGTGTGAGTCCGAGGACGCTGATCGCAGCAGCGGCCAGGAACGGCGCGATGACAATGGCGAGCCCGGCAATCGTCAGCCCCTCTAGGACGAACACGGTGAGCACCTGTCGCTCGGTCGCACCCCGGCCCTGGAGCAGGCTGATCTCGTTCTTGCGCTGCTCCGCCACGAGGGACGAGAGGGTTACGACGTAGTACAGCACCACGACGGCGATGAGGATCAGCACCACGAACATCTGGAGCTTGGTGAACAGCAGCCGCTCGTCGTAGTCGGCAAGCGCGTTGTCCAGGTCGGTTACCTGCCTGTAGGAGAGGAACGTGCGCGTCAGGCTCCGGCGCATGGCGATTATCGCGTACAGCGCGTCAGTGGCGTTGGTCGCGCGCAGCCGCTCGTGATCGACCAGTAGCATCCAGCCGTAGGTGGCGTCCATGTCCGTGAACGAGCCGCCCAGCCCACGCAGGAGCGTATCCTCGGATACCAGCAGCGGGACGGCGACGAAGCTGCCCGAAGAGAACGTGTGGAACACCTCGTTGTCGAGACGCCAGATCGGGTGGTCGGGGTCGGTCCTGCGGAAGAAGCCCGAGACCACCACCGAGGCGTACGGAGTGGCGTCCACCCAGTGGGGGACCGCCGACAGCGTGGAGCCGACCGTCAGGCCGATCTCATTCGCGATCTCGTACGGGACGGCCGCCTCAATGGTGATCGGGTTGCCGTCCGGAGACGTGTCGAGCAGCTCGGTCGGCATACGACCGCCCGGCAGGATCTCGATGTGGTCCTCGATGCCGTGCAGGAAGTGGAAGTAGCTGCGGGCGTTGTCGTCGCCGGCGAACTCCTCCTCGCCCGGAGAGGTCATGAAGAAGGTGGCGGTGCGGGCGCCGCGGACGGAGCCTTCGAGCAGCCAGCCCAGCCTCACGTTGTACTCGTTCTCCATGAAGCTGCGGACAGCTTCGGACTCCCTGGGGCCGGTCGGGCCTCTGGTCGTCTTGGCGATGATGTCCAGGTCTATCGGGTCGTGCCGTTCGAGCGCGGACTCTAGCGCGAGGTCGCGGAGCGAGTCGAAGTAGATGACCGTACCGGCCATGATGGTCGATGCGAGCACGACGCCGATGACGACAGACGACAGCAGACGCCAGTTGGCGAGACTGCGCCGGGCGACCATCGGCCACGCCGACAGGATTCTGACGATGTTGGCTAGGATTGCGGAGCCTTCAGATAGAGTAGGGTTGGCTTTGGAACAACTCCACTATGGTAGCAGGGGTTGGGGTGAAGAGGGTTCCGTCTGAGTTATCGGGTCTGTAGTCGTAGGTGGAAGTCTGGTAACAGTTAGTGACCCCGACGGGGTCAGAAGCGGGGGTTGAAGATGCGGGACGTGATCGGTGGGCCACCGTCCCAGTAGTAGGGGCTGCTCTTGTCGTCCTCCGGGTAGTAGACGGGACCATCGTGCAGCTTGCACTTGGGGTGTCCGCAGTTGACCAGCCTGAACGATGTCGGGATGCTTGGCGTGGGAGACCAGCGCTCGTGGTCCTCCCTGGCGGGTGGAGGGCCGAGGTCTTCAATTTCCTTAGCCGCGGCTGACTCGGCCTCTTCCTTTTCCCTGGCTTCGGCCCTGGCCTTGGCTTGCTGGGCTTGCTGTTCGGCTTCTACTTTCTCCCTGCGTTCACGATCGGCCTTGATCTGCTTACGGCGTTCGACTCGAGCGTCGATCTTGGCGTCGAATCTCTCGGCTCCCTCTTTGACGATCGCCTGGAACTCTTCAGGGTCCAGCGAGTTCTTCCACTCCTGGAACCACTTCTCTGAGTTTTCCCATGCCTTGTCGAACACGGACATGTCTGTTGCGTAGAGCGGGTTGCCCGGATCAGGTTGCTGTTGTGCGCTGATCCTCTTGCCCTCCTCGATGATGGGAGTGACCTCTTCCCAGATCTTGTCCCACCGTGCCCTGTAGGCGGCCGGATCCTCGTCGTGTTCGGGACTGTCTGACCCCGTATCGGAGTACGGGGTGACGTTACTTTGATTCGTCGGATTAGGGGATTTGTGTGAATCTGTTGGTTGTGGTGTGTGGGATGGGGTTGGTTGGTCGATCTGGTTATCACCCTCACCCCATCCCTCTCCCTGAGGGAGAGGGGGCCTTTTGTTGGTGTAGGCGCTATTGTCGAAGCCCCGGGATAGGAGTTCTCGGGCTGCGGAGAGCCTGTGGTGGGGTTTGAATGCTGAGAGGGCTCCGTCCATGACGTTGATGAGGAATCGGCAGACTTTGCGGCCGTCGTCGGTGGACTCGCGGATTAATTCGGCGAGCTTCTCGTCGAAGTAGTTGTCGTCGGGTGAGCGGTAGTCGGGTCTTGGCCCGGACGGCTCGGGTGTGTAGTCGGTGATGTAGTTGCGGGCCTCGTCGAGGTGGTACTTGACGAGCAGCTTGGCTGCGTCGAGTCTGTGGCAGGGTTTGAAGCCGTCTAGTTCGCTGCGCATGACGGCGAAGAGGAAGTCGACGATGGAGGTTCCGTCGTTTGTTCTGTCCTGGATTGTGGTTGCTAGGGTCAATTTTGAATTGGGAATGGTGAATAGTGAATTTGGAATAGAACGCATGTACTGTTGGAAGGGTAATGGACAGAGGAGGTGGTGGTCAAGGGTCTGAACTCGGATTTGTCGGATTAGGGGATTCCTCTGATTTGGATGGTGGGAAGTGTGGTTACGTGGTGATGATCGTGCTGGAGAGGTGGGTCGGTGGGTGGTCAGGTTACTTGCTGGGTCTTGGGCGGTGGCGGGAAGCGGCGACGGGGGCTGGTAGGTCCTCACAGGCTCGTCCTGGTCCGATAGAATGTCGGTCCTCAGATTCAACCAGGGGGCAGATCATGGGGCTCGATGTTGGGGTTGTGCAGATCGATTACTCGCAGGCGCGCCCGTCTGGGGCTGCGTATCAGTACGCGTGGGAGTTGATGGCCTACGATGACCTGGAGGGGGACTGCTGGAAGGTGTCGGATGGAGGACAGGTTTTCATAGAGCTGGCATACGATACGATGGCCCGTCACGCGATAGGGTACATCGAGGCGAAGGGGCTATCTTCGCCTGAGGCTCACGAGGTTATGCTGTGGGTTAGGGGTCTGCCGTGGCAGAGGGAGGTGGTGATGCTGCATTTGGGGTGGTGACGGTGCCAACTGGATAGGTTAGATTGTAGTGGAGTGTTTTCAGCGTAATCGCTGGCGGAGCTTAAGCCACAGCTGCTAAACGAAGGGCAGGGGAATTCAGAATGCCAGGAAGATCCGATAGACGGGCGCTTAATGAGTTTAGCGAACATTTGAGTGAGCTGTCGGAGACTTGGTACGACGGAGATGAACGGCAAGCATTTCGGCACGCTGCCTTTCAGATAATCGCGCCTGACCCTACACTTTCGGATGAGCAGGTCATTGAACTGACAGCAATTGATCATAGCGGTGATCTAGAAGTTGACGGCTGGTTCGTAGATGAACAGTCGGAAACGGTGTTCCTGTTCCAGTCTGCTGGAGGCGAAACAAGGGCCACTGAAGACAAAGTTGCTAAGTTCTGGCAAGCGCCTGAGGAACTCCTCGACGCCCAGAGGGTTAGCAACTCGCCTAATCAGTCGGTCAAAGAACTTAGCGAGCAACTTGACGAAAGGTTAGCGGAGGAATTCAGTATATCAATGGTTTTTGCCTCTAAAGGAGGCTTCGTCCCCGCCGCGATGAATTTCGCCAACTCTCGTCGCAGCCGAGAACGTCCATTGACATTTCTATCAGGCGATGAAGTCGTATGCCGATGCACATTCGAATTGCTGGACCTCTCAGACGTGGCCAATGCGTTCGATGATTACCGAGCTGGTTTTAGAACCGGAAGAACTGACATTGAGTTGCAGGTCAATGATAGCTGGACGTACATAGTTGACCAGTCAGGCCCCAGATCCATCCGTGCGACAATCCCCGCTAGTGAGATTGTCAGAGTGTTCAATGACAACGGGTACAAGTTATTTGACCTGAATCCCCGCGGACCGATTGCAAATGCCAAAGTCAACAAAAATATCAGCAAGACGCTTGACACGCTTGAAGGCAGGAGTCAGTTTCATCTCCTGAATAACGGCATGTGCGCCACCTGTGACGACTTTGAAATCACAGCCGAAGGGAATGTGTCCGTAACCAACTTCCAAGTAGTTAACGGCTGCCAGACTACAGTAACCTTAAGCAAGCGCAGCCAAGGCGAACTTGCGCAAACGCATGTAGATCTAAAGTTGGTAGTCGCTGATGCGGGCTTTGCTCAAAGTATTGCCGAGGCGTCCAACTCACAAACTGCACTCCGTGCAAAGGACTACACTTCATTCGAGCGACAACAGCGACTCCTCAGCTATGAGTTTGAGCATCTGCAACCGCCGTGGTTCTATGAAATCAAGCAAGGTTATTGGCGGTTTGTTCTGTCAGAAAATGAGAAGGCTCGCTTCAGGACTGGCCGACGAAAACGCCACATTGAAGTACAGCCTCTCGCCCAAGCGTCTTTAGCTTTTCTTGGCGATCCGTCTGTTGCGCTCGACCGCGTGAGATATGTCTTCCAAGGAATCCGCTCACCTGAAGACCGGCAGTGGTACGAACGGGCATTTCCACACAATGTGAAAGCACAACAGCTAATCTTGCCTTGGAGGCTCCTTCAGGACATATTGAGGAAGACACCTTCAACAAGGTTCTCGAACTTCCACATCTTGTGGTTGCTCGCTAGGATGCTGCGGGAACATTACGAGGTTGAACGCAACCAGTACTTCAGCCCTGATCTTTCATCTCGCCTTGTCACCAGTATTGATGAGTGGTTTCCCGACCGGTACCGGATTGCGGACCTTGCATGCCGACAAGCAGTTCGTCGGGCGCAGAATATCACACGCGACGACTTTGACTTGGATGTCAGAGACTTCTTCAGAGGAACTAGGGACTACGGCGGACAGACTACTACAGGGTTAATTTGGGAAGCTTGTAGTGACGAGGTCGAGCTCGCGCTTGAACGCGACAGCGAGTTGGCCAACCAGCTGCCATCTTAAACGTCTCGCTCATCCAAACTTCTAAAATGGACTCTATTGCCTTAGGATTACGGCAATAGAGTCGACCTACCACCCCTGTATGTATGGCATGTCTCTATCATGAGACGTTCCTGAACATTTGGAATATCTGCTAGCCACAGGTAAGGATGACGAAGGCTAGCTGGCAAGAACCCTAACAAGCAGGTTCACGAGACCAAGGCCTACGCTAAGGACGACTCCTATCACCATGCCAGCCATCCACTTGATGATGCTAGCCTGCATGTTGGCCATGTAGATTCTGACCGTCTCCATGTCAGTCCTCACTGCCTGCATATCGGTCCTGACGGCCTCTATGTCGGTCCTCACCGCAGCCACGTCGGCCCTGGTTGCGACATGGTTCATTTCGGTCTCGAGGCGGGTGATGCGCTCGCCTGCCGAGGATGTGGTCATCCTTTATCCCCATTTGAGATGTTGATCGCTGTTACGACGCTATAGGCGCATCCTAACACACTGTTGACGTTATAGCACATGCAATATTCCAGTATGTAGGTCTTTTCCCCAGAATCGGGTTGGACTGTTCCAGTGTATTCACCCTCACCCCAACCCTCTCCCTGAGGGAGAGGGGGCCGTTGACTGACATTCACGCCTGCCTGCACACCTTTACCTACCCCTGTGAGCCCCCGGATCAAGTACGGGGCAGGCTCTGAGGCAGAGGGGACCTGTTGATTGACATTCGTAGCTGATTGCCACACTTACCTGCCCTTGTCAGCCCCCGGATCGAGTCCGGGGCAGGCTCTGAGGGAGAGGGGGTGTCCTTCGACACGCTCAGGACGAACGTATCGTCGGTTTACCTACCCTTCTGAGCCCTGAGGGGGAGGGAGTCCAATGGCTGGGTTGGATGGCTGTGTGGGCGGGACGGCCGCGCTCCGGTGGGGGTGGCTCCCGAAGGCTAGTTCTCCAGGCGGGAGAGGCGGCGGAGGTCTATGCTCAGGACGCGGCCTCCGAAGGTCAGGAGGGCGGTTATGAAAATGGCGATCAGAATCGCGTAGAGGGGGCCCATCAGCAGCCAGTTGGTGGTCAGGATGAACGGGGGAAGGACGCGGCCTCCGCTGTCGGTTACGGCTACGGACGCGACCATCATGCGGCTCATCTGGAATCCGGCCCAGGTGCCGACGCCGAGCCCGATCAGCGCGACGAGCATGTGCTCCAGTCCGATCAGGCCGATGGTCTGGATGCGGCTGAAGCCGAGCGACCTGAGCGAGCCCATCTCGCCCATGCTGCGCTCGGCGAACGCCAGCAGGTAGACGATGTACCCCAGCCCGGAGATGAACAGGATCACTCCGAGCGCGACGAGCACTATCGTGCGCCATCCGGCGGAGATCAGCGGATCTGTATCCTGGGCCGCGAGCTGGTCTTCCAGTCCGATCGCGTCGCCCCGGGCCCTGACCATCCTGGACACGGTCTGAAGCACCTCGGCGTCCATGCCCGGCGCCGTCTCGATGAATATCTCGTTGATCGACGTGTCTCCCACCGGGTTCAGGGCGTCCAGGTAGGTGAGCAGGGTGTCCATGTCGAAGATCAGGAAGCCGCCGCGCGCCGGGTCCATCGTCGGGAAGTAGTCGACTACGTCGGTGATGACCACCGGCACGACGCCGCCGGGGAGGTTGACCAGCAGGCTGTTGTTGACACCCGCTCCAGTGTTGGCCGAGAACGTGCGGCTGGCCACGGCGGGGATGAAGCCGAACCCGCCGGCGCGGTAGATGCCGCGAATGCCGAGGTTTGTCTCCTTGCCGAACCTGAAGTGGGCGGCTCCGGTGCCTGAGCGGGCATTGTCCGTGACCCACGTGACCTCGTCAGCGCCGAGCTGGCTGGTGGCCAGAGGGACCCAGTCGAACGCCTCTTCAAACCCGTCGATCAGGGTAACCTCACCGGTCTCGCTGACCGCCGCGAGGTCGTCGAACATGGCTGAACCGGCGGTGGCGGTAGCGCCGAATCCCGGCTCGTTGATCTGGATGGAGACCACCTTGATCGGGTGGACCAGGTCGGGGGGAATGTCGGCGCTCACCATTCGCCAGCCGGGGTCTGGCATCTCGCCGAACGACACGGTGTCGGTCCTTCCGGCGGCGTCCTCGAGCACTATCCACAGGAAGATCAGCGGGTAGAAGGTCTCGGGATTGACCCAGAGCTGGATTTCGCGCGAGTCCTCGGGGATCTCGATCGTCCGAACAGGCTCGTCGAGCTTGAGCGTGGACAGCACCTGCGGCAGGGTGCGATCAGAGAAGTCGGGGCGGTACCAGGTGTCGAAGGTGCCGGTGTCCACCGCCAGGAAGCTGAAACCTGAGCCGATGGACCCTGCGCCGATCCTTCCATTGGCGCGGTGCGCCACGGAGAGCGTCTGCACGCCGGGGATGGTGCCGAAGTTCTCCTCCACGCGTCCGTCCCTGCGGCCGAGGTAGGAGTCGAGCTCGATCACCCGTATGTCGGAGCCGACGCTGTAGCGGACCCTCTCATCGTAGCTCCTGTCGAGGGTCGCACCGACGGTCGTGGACAGCACGCCGATGCCCCCGGCCAGCACGAGCAGCAGCACGAGCCACGAGTACTGGAGCGGGTTGCGGGCCATGTGCCACATGCTCATCGACACCCAGACGGGCGCGCGGCGGGCGAACTCGGCCAGCAGGTAGAACAGCACCTGCGCCGGGACCAGGCACAGCAGGGCTATCGACCCCACAAACACAGGGGCCGACTGGTCCGGGTGCGGAGGAGACTGGTACGTGAACCAGGCGACCGCGCCGATCTGGACGGCGATCCAGAAGGCTCGTGATAACACCTGGATTGCCGAGCGGCGAGCCCCTTCGGGGGTTCCCGCTTTCGCGGGAATGACGGAATAGCGGCGAGAGAGGGTGGTTGACGTGGAGAGCCAGTAGGCGGCGGCGAAGATGCCGATTGCCACGCCCTGGGGCAGCCAGCCGGTGAAGTCGCCGGCGCGGACGTAGTCGAAGGCGATGGCGGCGGTCAGCATCGGGAGCGTGATCAACGTCGCGAGGTGCACGAGTCCCAGCGACTCGCCGCTGACGTAGCGAATGAACAGCGGGAATACGCGGAAGAACATCAGCCCGACCGCCACGAGGAACAGCACGGGGGCGACGAGCAGCGCCTCGTTGACGTCCTGCTCGCCGAAGAGGCTGCCGGAGACTAGCTCGCCGCGCGCCTGGAGCTCCCAGAACAGGATGCCGCCAACGACCAGGAATCCTATGTCTATGTAGAATCTCTGCACCAGCGGCATGGACGGAGGTCGGGAGGCCCTGAGCCTGTGGATTATCAGTCCGGCGCGCGCGCCGAGGACACCCGGCACGACGAATATGACCAGGCAGAGCAGTCCGGCGATGCCCGCTGCGACGAACGGTATCCAGTTCGGGTGCACGGGCAGCGGTCTGCCGTTGGTTATGTGGTCGAAGTATGGAAGCAGCCCGGCAAGCCACACCACGAGCAGGGCTAAGAACGGCGCGATCGCGGCCGCAATCAGGGCCAGGATCGCCCCCTCGCCAAGGTACAGCTTGAGGAGGCGCCAGGTGCTGGTGCCCCGGCTTCTGAACAGGGCGACGTCGCTCTCGCGGTTGGGCACGAGGTACGAGACGATCATGAACAGGAAGTAGAGCACTGCAACGCCCAGCACGGCGAGCAGCATGAGCAGCGGAACGCTGGAGAGGAAGGTGCGTCGTCCGAATCGGACGAGCATGATGTCGATGCCGCTGAACGAGATGGACCCGGGCAGCAGTATGGACAGCTCCTCGTCCAGCAGGTCCATGCGGCTGCGCATCTCTGCCTTCGACCAGCCTCTCAGGACCTCTGTGTCGACGCCGCTGTACCAGGTCGAGTTGACCGCCGCGCCGGGGAAGGCCGTGCCGACCGCGCCAGCGAGCACCGGCTGGCTCACGAACATGCCGAGGGCGGGCGGAGAGTTGGGTGTAACCTCGCCCTCGTCGTTTGGGATCCTGGGGAACAGGAACGACTCGGCGTCCGCCTGCCAGTAGGGGTCATCGGGGGCTGTCGCCGCGATCAGTCCGGCAATCCTGGCCGAGATCTTGACGGGCGAGTCCTGAGACGGCGCGACGACGAGAACGTCGCCGGGGACGAGGCCTCCGAACGCAGCGGCGGTCGAAGTGCTCACCAGCACCTCCACCATCGGGCCCTGTGTGCCTCGGAGTACGGTGTCGTCGGTGAGCCTGCCCTCGATTACCGTGATGTGGTCTTCGAGTCCGGTGAACGACTGGATCAGGCCGACGGACGGCTCGCGCGGAGCGGGCGGTTCTTCGTCTTCATCAGATTCGTCTTCCAACGGTTCGGCCAGCGGTTTGTCCGGGGGAATGACCGAGTAGAAGGGAGTGCGCAGGTTGCGCTGGGTGCCAGTGTGGATCGGGACGACGCTGGCGTCTATGGCCTGGTCGAGGGCCGCGCCGGTGCTCTCGATCTCAGGCACCTCCAGCGGGATGAAGTTGGAGCGGGTCGTGATGGTGAAGTAGGTCTCACCGT
Organism: Dehalococcoidia bacterium; assembly: GCA_965116405.1. Classification (GTDB taxonomy): domain Bacteria; phylum Chloroflexota; class Dehalococcoidia; order Lucifugimonadales; family UBA1123; genus VXRN01. The sequence continues at coordinate 1,358,275 of OZ220685.1, read as the reverse complement.
CGCGGGCAAGCGAGGACTCCACTGCGCTGTTGATGCTCTGGCGTTCGAGCGCGTCGAGATAGACAGGCGCGGCCGACATCAGCAGCGTGGCGACCATGATGCCCAGGAAGATGCTGACCATGAGACGCCAGTCGGTGAGCAGGCGTCGGAGGACGAGATGACCGGTTGTCAGGTTGTCAGAGTCTGTGGTCAGCGGTCTTTTTCACCCTCTCCCCAACCCTCTCCCATCAAGGGAGAGGGGGCAGTTGGATGGAATTGGGAGGATTGTAAGGGCAGCCCACGTGGCTGCCCGCCTGCGTTGGTCATCACACTCAGGGCGCCCACAAGGGACGCCCCTACGGATACCGCAACCGTTAATCGGTGGCCGGTAGGTGTCACGAGAGTCGTTCGCCGGAGTACCAGCCGCCGTTCATGGGCGTGTACCTCTCGACTGAGTGGAGGGCGGAGAAGCCGAAGCCGCCGACTATCTGGACTGTGCCGTCGTCCATCAGGAGGGCGCTGTGGCCCCACCTTGCGTCGCGGATCGCGCCGCCGGGTCTCCACGTTGCATCGCGGGGGCTAAACAGCTCAGCGGTCGCGAGGGGCGAAATGCCGTCCCTCGTGCCGCCCACGACAAGCACCCGTCCGTCAGGCAGCAGCGTGGCGGTGTGCGCCGCCCTCGACTCCGCCATCTGTCCCGCGGCAGACCATGTACCACTCGCGGGATCGAATATCTCAGAGGAGGCGATCGGTGCACCGTCGACTCCGTATCCGCCGACGAGCAGCACGCGTCCGTCCGACAGGGTGACGGCGACGTGGCTGTCCCTCGCCTCGACGAGGTCGCCGGCGTCAGCCCAGGCACCGGTCGCGGGGTCGTATATCTCAGACGAGCTTACGCTGCGGTCGTCCCAGCCCACGCCGCCCGCGATCAGGAGCCTGCCGTCGTCGAGGGTGGTTGCAGAGTGCCCCCAACGCGGGGTACGCATCGGCGCGGCGGGAGTCCACCGCCCGGTGAGCGGATCCACGATCTCGGCGCTCGACAGCGCGTTGATGCCGTCCCATCCGCCGACAGTCATGAGGGTGCCATCGGGGAGCAGTGTCAGCGTGTGACGGCTCCGGGCGTCGGCCATGTCCTCGTACCTGGCCCAGACGGCTCCGCCTGGGTCATATACTTCGGCGCTCGCCAGCGGGGTAGAGAGCCGTCCCAGACCTCCGGCGACGGATATGCGGCCGTCAGGCAGGACGGCGACGGCGTGTCCCCATCGGAGCTCCCTCATGGGCTCGGTCTGAAGCCACTTGCGTATGCCCCCGTGGAAGAATTCCGCAGTGTTCAGGGTGCGTCCATTCGCGTCGTTGCCGCCGAGGAGTATCGGAGTGTTCTCGTCCATCAGCACAGCGATGTGTCCCCAGCGGGCGCGCTGGGTGCTGCCCGCGGCGGCCCACGCCCCGGAGCCGGGTACGTAGAGCTCGGTACGGGTGAGAGGCGAGAGCAGCCCGGCCTTGCCACCCGCGACGATCAGGTTCCCGTTGGGGAGCAGGGTCGCCGTGTGCCCCCTTCGCGGGGCCAGAAGGCTGGCCGTCCTCGTCCACGTGCCCAGCAGCGGATCGAACACCTCAGCGGTGTTGAGCGGCACGGCGCCTCCGCCTCCGACCACGATGATCCTGCCGTCTGCGAGCAGCGTGGACGTGTGTCCGCCCCTGGACTGAAGCATGGACGCGCCGGGAGTCCAGGTCTGGGCGGCAGGGTCGAATGTCTCAGTGGAGTCGTGGACGGCGCTGCCGTCCCTTCCTCCGATGACCAGTATGCGACCGCCCGGAATAAGGGTGGCGGTGTGCTCGCTGCGCTCGGTGGACATCGCGGGGGCCGGGGTCCAAGTGTTGGACGCCGGATCGTAGATCTCAACGGACGAGACAGCGTCACGTCCCTGCTTGCCGCCGGTCACGAGCACCCTGCCGTCCGGCAGCAGCGTCGCGGTATGGGCGGCCCTGGCGACGGCCATGTCGGGGCCGCTGGCCCAGGCACCGGTCGCCGGATCGTACAACTCAGTCGAGGCGGTGGGTATGAACTTGTCTGAGCCGCCGACGACTAGCACGCGGCCATCGGGCAGCAAAGTCGCGGTGTGGTCTATGCGCGGGATTGTGAGAGGCGCGGCGTCCGTCCATGACTCGGTGGCCGGGTCGTAGATCTCGGCCGCAGACGTAACGCTGCCGACCTCGCCACCGCCGGCTATGAACACCCTGCCGTCGGGCAGCAGGGTCGCGGTGTGGCCCGCGCGGGCCGTAGAAACCGAGCCAACGAGGGTCCACAGACCGGTGGAAGGGTCGTAGTACTCGGCCGAGGTCAGCTCATCGTCTTCGCCAGTGCCAGCGACGGTGAGGATAGTGCCGTCGGGCATGAGCGTCGCGGTGTGCTCAGTGCGGGCCTCCCTGGCGCTGCCGGGAGCGTCGGGAGAGCCGATCTCAGGCTCAGGGGTTGCGGCAACAGCGGCCGGTTCACCGGTCTCGCCCTCGGTACCGCCGTCAGTGGGCGTGGTATCGCACGCAACAACGAACCCAATAAGGGCCGCGGCCAGAACCAGCTTAAAGCTGGACATGTAAGTGAAAGAAAAAGTTCCAAGCGCGTTCGGCAGTCCCATTCGTGAATTGTGTAGTAGGCGGTTGGGGCAAGTCAACGCGGGGTGGGGGCGGAGAGAAGGGCAATTACGTGATCTTACGCAGTCCTCCCCAGGGGTGAGGTGTGGGTCGACGTCAGAAAGACACGGCGCCCAGTTGTCCCGCCTTATTCAGCTAGGTCTGGGGGACGGTCCTGCGAATCTAAGTCAAATAGGCGGGCATCTTGTGGAGAAGTTGGGCGAGCTTGGTGCCTAGTAGTTGGTAATGACTCTCGGTCGCGTATCCTTGCCGTCGGATCAAGGTGACGCTCCACCATGCTGTATAGCCTTTCGGCAGTGTGGTAGATGACCCCATCCATCTTTAGTATTGCCACACCATCGTTATCCTCGAACCATGCGCGCCACTTCTCGCGATTGACCAGGATCTTGCCGACTGCAGTCAACACGGGCTGGCTTGAGTCTCCGGTGATTCTCAGGATACGACCACCGTTGGCTTTAAGTTCTGGGTAGAGTTCTAGTCGCGTCGTCCTGTCCCTGTGCTTGTCATGGCAGACGAGGATATGGTCGTTGTTTCGTGCCCATCTGAGTAGATCAACATCGCTACGGTGATCTGCTGAAATGCTTAAGGCAAACTGCGTCTGAAAGCCAACCGCCTCAAGGTAGGGCTGGATCTCAACATCGAGGTCGGCGTCCAATAGCATGCGTTCCAGCCTAGGCAGCGCCGTCAAGGAACCTCTCAAACTCGATGGTCTTTTCGATAGCTTCCCGGGGGATTGGATAATACAGCCTGCTCAAGTCGTCTATCGACTTGCCCTTAGCGAGCAGGGTAGGAAACAGGGAGGTAGGAACACGTGTGTTCCGTACGACTGGCTGTCCGCCCATGATGGCTGGGTCTATCTCTACATAGGCAGCGTAGTCTCGTGGAACCAGAATGGAACCTTCTTCTTCCTGTTCCCGCAACGAGGGAAACAGCTCCCCAAACACCCGTGTTTCCACTTTCTGTCCAAAGCCAGTAGCTGACGTTGTCTGCCAGTCGTCTGACTGTTCAGCAAAGATTCTGTTTCCAACAATGTATACGTTGGCGTCAGACCATCCCTCGCTGGGGGGGCCAAGTCTTTCATACATATGTCGAAGGGCCACACCAACTGAGGTAAGGTCCAGTCGATCCTCCCTAAGCGCCCGCATGATTCTGATGATCGTCAGATCGGCGTAGGAGTACCCTTCCTCAACTACTTGACCGTCTTCGTCAACGAGTTCAACGGAGGGCGCGATGATAGCTCGCTTCTTCCAGTTGTACAGGGTGCTCACTGGCACTCCGGTCAACCGAGCGACCTGGGGTGTGGAATAGAATCCTTGCCACTTAGTCATGTCAGTCCTAGCCTGTGCGGACGGAGTGAAAGCCCGTTGCTCCGGGCTTATTTCTCTTCAAAAGGTATGTGCCCACCCTCAGGCAGACTATACCAGATTCCAGAGACTGCCCTGCCAGTCATACACTGCCCCTCATCCTCCTTCCGAGCCGGAGTCTACCACCCTAATGAAGTGGGCCTCACACTGATCTTCTCACTACTCAGGTCCTATGAAGTGTTACGACTTTATCCGTTGGGCGAAATTATCAGGAAGGGTACGACGATATGGCGGTTCGCAGTTCCCAATTTTCGGGAGCGGAGGGGAGAAACGAGGCTCCGTCTCCATCGAACGCACATGGGGAGATAGCTACCGAGTATTTCCTCAGTTCCCTTTCTCAGCCTTGTTTGAACCCGATGAGAGCATTCGTGACACGTCTAACTTCTTCTTCAAGACGAGCGTTGACTACGTTCTGTATACGAACGGCGGTGAGCCTACATTGCCACACTTCGACGGTACATATGCGAGTCTTGAAGCTAGGATAGCTGCGGATGGCCGCGTGGAGAGAGTGGGTAGCGAATGTACCCTGTTCGAGACACCCGTGGGCGACATCTCTGCGACCGCGTGGATGAGGGACATCGGCAAGTATTCGCCGGGTGTTAATATCACGAGAGAACTTGCAGAGCTCTTGGCTTGGCTCAAACTCACGCGGCTTCTGAGCTCCTCGTCAGCTGCGATGTGCCAGCTTGATTCTCGTCAGTTGTGTTGACAGGCTTTTTGACAGCCTCCTAACATACCGGCCATCACAGAGGTGAAGACGGTGGAACCATGACTGATAGATCCACGATGAAAGCAGACCCTGCGACACCTGCCGAGAATCTCGCAGATAGGTTCCTGCGATTGTCGAATGAGTGGAAGCGGGACACGGGGCATCTGTCCCTGATATCCCAAATCGCAGCGCATCCTTCTTATCAGGGCATCGTGGCTATGGGCGAATCGGCCATACCTCTCATCCTGCGAGACCTTGAAACAGAACCGAATCATTGGATTTCGGCGCTCTCTGAGATAGTGGATGAAGGGCCAGAGATACCTGCACACGAGAAAGGAAATATCACGGCGGTTTCTGAGGCTTGGATAGAATGGGGAAAGCGCAAGAAGTACATTGAATGACCAGACGGTCCGGATACTGGTGGCTTCCCCATCTAGCTGACTTTCAGGTAACGAGCGAATCCACTCCCCAGTACAACTGCTTTGCCTGGGCACTCGGTTTAGAGGGAGAGTTCGAATACTCCTACGGACGGGCTGCTGTGTTTATGATCCGTCCACGAGTCAGCGACTGAAGCTGCCTTCTACATCAGCCGCCCGTCACGTTGTGCCCTGGCCGCGGCGGAGGCCGCGGCCGGGGAGGGCGCCGGTGTTTTGGCCGTCGTCGATGACTACCTGGCCGTTGACGATCACGTAGTCGATGCCGACGGGGTAGTGCTTGGGGTCTCCGTGCCTGGCGTGGGTCTTGACGGTGTCGGGGTCGAAGACGACGATGTCGGCCCTGAAGCCGTCTCTCAGTATGCCGCGGTCGGGCAGTCCGAGACGCTGGGCCGGGAACGAGGTCATCTTGCGGATGGCCTCGGGGAGACGCAGGTGCTTCTCCGCCCTCACGAACTCCGCGAGCACTATCGGGAAGCAGCCGTAGGTGCGCGGGTTGGGGTACTCGCCGAAGAGAATGGCGTCGGACGCGATCATGCCCGCAGGGTGCGATACGAAGGAGTGCAGCGTGTGCGCGTTCGTGCCGAGGCCGACGGTCGAGATGCCCAGGTTCTCCTCGAGCAGCAGGTCAAATAGCGTCTCAGCGGGCTCCTGGCTGCGCATCTCGGCAATGTCGGTCAGCAGCCTGCCGTCGTACTTCGCGTTCTGCGGCTGGGTGAAGTTGGTAAGCCAGTTGTTCTCGAGCCTGCTCCGGGCCAGCTCCTTCGCCATCCGGGCACGGTCGTCCGGGTCGCGCAGCGCGGCCATCAGCCTCTCAGGTCCGCCGTCCTTCGCCCAGAACGGCAGCCCGATCGTGATGGTGGTGCCTGAGTAGGGGTAGGTGTAGCAGTCGAAGGTGACGTCCATGCCTTCGGCACGGGCGTCCTCGACGAGTCCGAGGTAGTCGAGGTGGCTGCCGACTCCCTGGGCGCTCTGACGGTAGTGAGTCAGGTGAATGGGTATGCCCGAACGCCTGCCGATCTCCAGGGCCTCCTCCCACGGCGCGAGCAGGCCTGTCGACAGCAGGCTGGCACGGGTGTGGGTGTGGTAGATCCCGCCCATACTGGCGGCGACCTCAGAGAGTGCGACCAGCTCATCGGTATCGGCGTACGCGCCGGGCGGGTAGTCGAGTCCGGTGGACAGGCCCCACGCGCCCTCCTCCATCGCCTCACGCGTGACCGCCTTCATGTTGGCCATCTCGTCGGGCGTCGCGGGTCTGTCGTTCCAGCCGACACCCCAGATGCGCACGGGCGAGTTGCCCAGGATATAAGCGACGTTGATGGCGACCGAGCCGTCGAACTTGCCGATGAAGTCGGCGACTGTCAGCCAGTCGGCGGGCATCGGCGGGTAGCCGTTGAGTCCCGAGTCGAGCCAGATGTAACGGTGAAGCTCCTCCTGAGTCTTGAACGGGGCGTGTGAGATGCCGTCGATGCCGACAAGCTCGGTCGTCACGCCCTGACGCACCTTGGGGTCGTGATGCGGCTCGCCAAGCATGGTCAGTCCAGCGTGGGAGTGGAGGTCGATGAAGCCGGGGCAGACTACACGTCCGCTGGCGTCGATGGTGCGCGCCGCCTCGAGGCCGGACACGTCTCCGCGATGGATGGATACGGTGTCGCCCTGGACTCCGACGGCGGCGTGGAATCCGGGGCTGGCCGTTCCATCGATAACGAGTCCGCCGGTAATGAGAAGGTCTAGCATGGGGGGGGTGTCGGCCTCCGGTTGGTTGGTCACACCTTATCAGAACTGGCAGGCGGTCTCTGCAAGATGGCCTGCCTGAGACTGTGTCAGTCTGGTAGGAGACCCAAACGTAGGGGCGTCCCTTGTGGGCGCCTAAAGCATGATGACCAACACGGGCAACCACAAGGGATTGCCCCTACATGCGTATGACCGACCAAACTGGTACAGCCTCCAGGTTGGTATTGCTGTTGACAGATGTGTCAATATATTGATAGTTTATCTCATTAGTTAACGATTGTAGTTTAAGATTACGATTCAGCTACCTGAGTTAATATATCAATAAGAAGCTCCAGACACCACCTTCCTTCCTGATGGCCGCACTTAAGGACCGAGGCTACAGGGTCACTGCTCCCAGGAGGGCGATAGCCCGTCACCTCGAGCAGAAGCATGACGGCTTTACGATCGAGGGACTCAGCAAAGAGCTGCCCTCTGTAGGCAGGGCAACGCTGTATCGCACCATCAAGCTGTTCCTCGAGACGGGAATGCTCTGCAAGCTCGTCATGATGGACGGAGACTACGTGTACAGCCTGGCCCAGGTTGATCACCATCACCACCACTCTGTCTGCGTCGACTGCGGCTCAATTGAGGAGTTCAGCGCCGCTGCGGTGGAGCGAATCCTCAGCGACATCAGCGTTGAGGTCTGCTGCCAGGTCATCGACCACCTGCTCGAGCTGTACGTGAAGTGTGGCGACTGTCCGGCCGACGAGAGAAAGTAACCGGCTTTATTCCAAATGACCTGCTGCAACTGCCATGAGCAACTTAGTGATAGGGGGTGGCCCGCTTCTGCGATTTCGTCCATTATTCGACGGAACCAGCCCCGACAGTAACCGATCAACCATGGGAAGTTCCAAGAATACCCACAATAAACAGGAAGTAGAGGAGAAACATGGGACATAGTCTATTGAAGTGGAGGTCAGTGGTCATACTCGCAGCGATCGCGGCTCTGGTCTTCGTTATTGCCTGCGGAAGCGAAGAGCCGGAACCGGCCCCAGTGCTCGACACCGCCGAGATACAGAAGTCGGTAGCGGCGGCCATCGCTGCACAGCCTGCGGGTCTGACGCGCGAGGACGTTGAGTCCATCGTGAGCCAGTCGACGGCGGGGCAGCTCTCCGCAGCCGACGTGAAGACGATCGTCGACCAGTCCGTCCGGGCAATGCCCGCGCCTGAGATCGACGTAAGCCAGCTCAGCAGCCTCGTCAATTCCGCGGTTGCCGATGCGGTGCCTGAGGGCGTCAGCGCGGACGAGATCAACAGGATCGTCCAGACCCAGGTGAGCGCCGGGCTGTCCGACACGCTTACGCGCGGCGACATCGAGGACCTGGTTGCACGGGCCGTCGAGGACGCGGTCGGCGACCAGCTCACCGCCGACCAGGTGACGGACATCGTGAACGCCTCCCTCGTCGCCACGAACCAAGCGATCGAGGCGGCAGCCCTGGCTGGCAGGGAAACTCCCATGCCCGCCGCACCGGCGATCCAAGTGGTTACAAGCACCAACTTTGTGGGTGACTGGGCCAAGATAGTTGGTGGAGACAGGGTGGAGGTCTTCAGCCTGCTGCCGCCAGGTGGCGATCCGCACTCATTCGTGCCGGGAGCCGGCGATGTTGCCAAAGTAGCCGATGCGGATGTTGTGTTTACTGTCGGTCTTGGCCTCGAGGCCGAGTGGCTGCATGACCTGATACACAACGCCAGCGCAGATGAGTCCGCGGTGGTCGAGCTTGGTGAAAGTGTCGATCCCATCGAATTCTCAGGAGCTGACCCGCACGGCCATGGCATGGAACACGAAGACGATCACCATGATGAGGCGATCATAGGGCGGTTGCTCATAGGCGATGGGGAAGAGGGGAACGCTTCCGTCATAGACCTGGAGACTGGCGAAGTGAGCCAGAGCCGCTTTGACATGGGCTCGCGGGCCGGCCGGATCTACCCCACAACAAGTGGCCGCTATGCAGTTGCCGTTTCCTCAGATGCCAACACGGCCCACCTGTTCGATGGCGGGGTATTCTGGGAGCCTCATGGAGACCACTTCGACCTGGTCGAGAGGGACATAAGCAAGCTTCCACTGGACCTGAGTGGTGACCGTCCCGTGCACCTGTATATAGATGGTGAGTGGTCGGCGATCTTCTACGACGGCTCAGGCGAGGCGGTGCTTATCAACGAACATGAGCTGGCAGAGCACGGGGACAGCTATGCTCCTGTACGGATGAACCTAGGTCCTCAACATGGAGCGGTGGTCCCCCTGGCACACGATCTGTTCGCCACAACCATCAAGCACCCAGATTATCCGGGCAACCCGGACGCCCGGCTGCCCATTGGAGCGGAAATCAGAGACCTGGACGGCCATGTGCTGTACACAGCATCTGAGGGTTGCGATTCGCTGCACGGCGATGCAGGCAACGGCCATGTGGCCGTATTCGGATGCATTGGGGGCGTCCTGGCCGTGGAGGCCGATCATGGCGAGTATTCCGATGCTTTCATAGCGCCCGATATGGCTGCTGATGACTTCCGTCTCACATCCGTGTGGGGCTACCACGACCTGGACCACTTCTTTGCTCTAGGCTCTGCTGTGGGGCTGTACATGGTGGAGCCCGAGCATGAGGAGATGGAGCTACTGATCCCCGCCACAGAAGATCTCCGTCCAATCCAGGTCCATCTAGGTCACGGAGGGGAATCCCTGTTAGTGGTCATGAGCGACGGGGAACTCCGCCTGTATGACGCCCATGATGGGGAGCTGAAGGCGTCCAAGGACGGCTTCCTGACGACACCGGTGGAAACAGGGTACTGGGCGCGTCCTCACCTGGCCACGGCACCTGGCGCAATCTTCATCACCGATTCGGTGGGAGGCGAGGTGCTGCAACTAGACGCGCACGATCTGGAAGTAGTCGGACACTGGGACGTAGAAGGCGTGCCCACCAAGATTGCATTCGTCGGCATCGTGGGGGATCCCGAGCACGACGAGCATGACATGCACGAGGACGAACACGACCATGGCCCCCTGGACCCTCACTTCTGGTTCGACCCGGTTCGTGTGAAGATCGCAATTGACGAAATCGCTGACCGGTACTCGGCCCTGGACCCTGAATACGAGAGCGTCTACCGCCAGAACGCCTCTGAGTATGGGGAGCAGCTTGACGAACTTCACTCCTGGACTCAGGAGCATGTCGCTGTGGTGCCGCAGGAGCGCAGGCTGCTGGTAACGTCTCATGACACCCTCGCTTACTTCGCGGCTGCTTACGGGTTTGAGGTTGTAGGGCTCGTCATACCGTCCCTGGCGCCTGATGTGGAGCCCTCGGCGGAACACATCGCGGAATTGGTGGAAGTGGTCCGGGAGCACAGTGTGCCGGCAGTGTTTGGTGAGACAACCGTCAGCGAAAGGCTGGCACAAGCCGTAGCAAGGGAGACAGGCGCAGAGCTTGTCCAACTCTATTCAGGCTCCATGGGAGAGCCTGGCAGCAGCGGAGACACGTACCTCGGCATGGTGCGAACAAACGTAGAGCGCATTGTTGAGGCGCTGAAGTGAGTTTCCCCGCAAGCCCACATAGTGCGACCATGTCGCTTCAGGGTGTGACCGTCGACCTTGGCGGGTACAGGGCGCTGAGTGACGTCACCTTCGACGTAGAGGCGGGCACCCTGATGGGGGTTGTAGGACCGAACGGAGCCGGCAAGAGCACTCTATTCAATGCTATTGCCGGACTCCTTCCGGTCCGTCAGGGCAGAGTAACCCTTGACGGCGTGGGGGTACGAAATGGAGCACTGGCCTATGTGCCTCAGCGCGAGAGCGTCAACTGGCGGTTTCCCGTGTCCGTGCTGGACGTTGTAATGATGGGCCGGTGCTGCAAGCTGGGATGGTTCCGGCGCCCCGGGAAGAGAGATCGAGAGCTCGTCAAGGCGTGCCTGGGGCGCGTGGGGCTATGGGACTATCATTCCTCCCCCATGACGGAGCTTTCGGGAGGACAGAAGCAGAGGGTATTCGTCGCAAGGGCGCTCGCCCAGGAAGCAAGCGTACTTCTGTTGGACGAGGCCTTCAGTGGAGTCGACGTAGCCGCACAGGAGGGCCTCATCGAGGTCCTCCGAACACTTCGGGACGAGGGGCGCATCGTTCTGCTGGCCACCCACGACCTGACCAACCTGTCCAGTCGCTTCGACCAGGTGCTGTGTCTAAACCGCCACGTGTGCGCCTGCGGTCCACCCGGCCAGGTGTTCACGTCTGAGGTCCTGCAGGAGCTGTACGGATCCCACGGTGTCGACTTCACAGTGGATGAGGGGCGGTAACGTGGCAGAGTGATAGATTTCGTTCTCGCCCCGCTTGAGTACGGTTTCATGCTGAGAGCCCTGATTGGCTCAATACTGGTTGGCATCATGTGTCCGCTGGTTGGGGCGTACGTGGTCACCAGGAACCTCGCCTTCATTGGGGACGCGCTCGCCCACGCCGTGCTCCCGGGCATGGTCTTTGGCTTCATAGTCGGCATCAACCCGGCTATAGCCGCGGTCCCGACCGGAGTGTCCGTCGCCATGCTGGTCAGGGTTGTGAGCCGCCGTGCGGGACTTAGCGCCGACACCGCCATAGGCATCCTATTTGCCACCACGTTTGCCCTGGGGCTCGTGATGATGGCAAGCGCAAGTACCATCAGCATCGATGTGGAAGACCTGCTCCTTGGGCAGATCCTGGGCATATCTCCGACCGCCATATACACATCCCTGGCGATAACCGCAGTGGTCATACTGGGCCTGTTCGCCTTTCACCACTGGCTGATGTTTACGAGCTTTGACCCCGTGGGGTCGCAGGTCGCAGGCATACGCTCCAACCTGGCTGACTATGTGCTCTTGGCGCTGCTTGCCCTCGTCATCGTGATAGGGATTCAGGCGGCGGGCATTGTACTTGTAATGGCAATGCTGGTAATACCCGCCGCCACAGCGTCCCTGCTGGCAAGGCGTCTTGTATCGATGATGATGACGGCTGCGGTCCTTGGGACCGCGGCCGCGGTGACGGGTCTCTACATCTCCTTCCACTTCAACCTGCCTGCCGGTCCTGCAATGACCCTTGTCGCAAGTGGAATATTCACACTGGTCGCCCTGTTCAGACGTAGAGCCTTCGTCTGAGTGGGATAGGATGCAGGTCGGGGCTGTGCCGCGCTCGACTATTTTGTCAGGTGCCGGTACCCAAACAGACTCCCCAGGATCATTCCCGTCGTGGCGCCGAAGAGTCCAGCCAGCGGGGCTGACACTGCTGCTATCTCCAGCAGTGACTGGATCGCCACTCCCACGACTGCGAACATGACTGCGGATCCGATGAACACCGCCCAGACGATTCCCATGTCTGTCTCCTGATCGGGGGTCATGCGCCAACGACCTTCTCAATTGCAAGGACCACGGAGGACGCCGCTCCAGCAGCTACCAGCATCGCCATAATCGTCCATTGCAGGAATTGTCGGAACTTGACCTCGATGTCGGCTCTGAGGTTGGCGACATCTTCTTTCGTTGCATAGTGGGCTCGCAGCTCATCTCTGAGCAACCCCAGCTCCTCTCGAAGGTCGGAGCGGTTGATGGGCTGTTGGTTTGTGCTCATTTCGGTTCCCGAGTCAGTTGAGTTTCACGATGGCCTAGTCTTAGGCAGGATGCCTGCCAAGGTGATCTCCAGAGCGTAACTTCAACAACAGAACACTTTGGGCGGCCGCCTCTAACGTGACTATTATACACGTAAGAGCATCATGTGGTGGCTGTTTCAGCATGATTAAGGGTTAGTTGTCCGAATACCGCCTCCACTGTGTAAGTACCAATCGGCAACACCTCAGCCGGTGTTGGGCATAAACTGTCACCCTTTTCTTCTATTGCCTGACCTTTATAAGGAGGAAGGAAGATTTATCGGCCATGCCTCGAAATCTCATATATAATCCCTCTCCTGCCCATCGGGTTCTCAGTGGGCAGAATGTTCCCGGCAGGGCCGCACTTGCGTGGTGATACCATGTAGGTTATACCCACTATCGTGGACTGCGTCCGGTATTGGCAGTCACACGATGGCTGGAAGCTGAGTAATCACCCTCACCCCAACCCTCTCCCTGAGGGAGAGGGGGTCAGACGACTGAGTTTCATTCATGGGAGTTACACTTACCCTGTAAGCCAAAGGGGAAGGGGGCTAGACTTCAGAACCCTCGACTCGTCAGGTTAGCAATACGAAGCAAACGAGAGCAGGTACAGATGGTTGATAACTCTCCGGTTAGCGTGTCGGGCGTTGAGCTTGATGGGCAGAACGTGCGGGTGACGTGGTCGGATGACCATGTGTGCGACTTCACGGCGACGTTCCTGCGGGTGAACTGCGGCTGCGCGGAGTGTGTCGAGGAGTGGACCAACCGGCGTCTGCTCGATCCCGCGAGCGTTCCGGCCGACCTGCAGGCGGAGGACTACCTGGCGGTGGGGAAGTACGCGGTCCAGTTCCTGTGGAGCGACGCGCACTACACGGGCATCTACCCGTTCGAGACTCTGCGGCTGCTGTGCCAGTGCGACGACAAGCCTGGTGACTAGAAAACACCTCACCGTGTGCTTCGACAGGCTCAGCACGAACGTGTTTACATGCAAAGGCCGTTCGCCCTGAGCTTGTCGAAGGGCGATTTTCACAGACAAGGCATTCATGAGATGGCTTCCAATAGCCTGCCCAAGGCGATGCTCATCGATCTGGACGACACAATCCTGGCGTACGAGCCAGGCTCGGTTGACGTGCTGAGGGCCGTCTGCGCTGACTATGCCGATAGGCTCCCCGACTGGACGGTCGATCAACTTGTGGCGGGGATCGACTCGTACCGTCGCTGGTTCTGGTCCGATCCGGCGCGGCACCAGCGGGCCCGGCTGAGCACCTCGAACATTCGACACGAGATCATGGTCGGCGCGTTCAGGCAGATGGGCATAGAGTCGCTATCCCTCGCGCGCTCAATGGGTGACGCCTATGGGCGTGAGCGCGAGAAGCGCGTCCGGCCATTTCCAGGCGCGGTCGAAACGCTCGCGACCCTGCAGCAGGCCGGGGTGCGGATGGCGCTGATCACCAACGGCAACTCGGAGAGCCAGAGGGACAAGATCGACAGGTTCGACCTCGAGCGGTACTTCGACCTCATCTTGATCGAGGAGGAGTTCGGTGCCGGAAAGCCGGACGAGCGGGTCTACCTGCACGCGCTCGATCAGCTCGGTGCGCGGCCTGACGAGACGTGGATGGTGGGGGACAACCTCGCCTGGGAGGTCGCGGCTCCGCAGCGACTCGGCATCACCGGCATCTGGCACGACTTCCGGGGTCGTGGGCTGCCGGATGGGTCGAGTGTGCGACCGGACAGGATCGTGCGGTCTCTCAGGGACGTGCTGCAGACTGGGTTTGGGGTTTAGGGGACCACCGTCGTTCCGGCGGAGGCCGGAACCCAGAGGGGCGTGAGGGCGTCCTTCGACAGGCTCAGGACGAACGATTCCCCCTCATCCTAACCTTCTCCCGCCAGGGGAGAAGGGACTTTGGAGGTCTCCCTCAGAACGTCAGGGACACTTTCAGGGCGCCATCGCCGCGGGTGTCTGCTAGGTCGAATGCCTCCTGGACGCGGTTGATCGGGAACTGGTGGGTGACGAACGGCTCCATGTCGATCTCGCCGTTCCTGATGAAGTCCACGGCGAGCTGGAAGGCGGGCAGTCCGGGCTCGTCCTGGGCGCCGAACACGGTATGCAGGTCCAGCCGCTTCCTGAAGAACGTGTCCCAGTCGAACGGCACCCTGTCCATCGTCGGGGGCAGGCCGAACACCGCGACCCTGCCGAGCGGCTTTACGAGCTGCAACGACTGGTTCAGCGTCTCGGTACTGCCCACGCCCTCGACCACCAGGTCGGCGCCCTCGCCGCCGGTGAGATCCAGGACGGCGTCAGTCGCGCGCTGGCCGGTGACGTCGATGACCTCGTCCACACCCATTCGCTTCGCGTGTTCCCGTCGCTCCTGCACGGGCTCAATCGCGATTATGCGGTGCGCTCCTATTCGCCTGAGCATGAAGTCGTGGAAGAGTCCGACCGAGCCCTGTCCAAGGATCGCGACGGTCTTGCCGACGAGTGACGGCAGCTTGCGCATTCCGAACACGACAGTACCGAGCTGCTGCGCCATCAGCAGGTGCGCCTGCGGCGTGTCGGTCGGCAGCCTGAGCAGGAACTGCGGGTCGATAAGCTGGTAGCCAGCGAAGGTCTTGGAACCCCAGATGTTTGGTGCGGTGAGGACGAGCTCGCCCTCCTCGAATCCCGTGTCGCTGCCATCGACGACTATGCCGACGCCCTCGTGGCCGGGGTAGCCGTGCGGCAGGGGCCACTCGTACACGTTCCAGCCCATGTAGCAGATGTGAAGGTCGGAGCCGCAGATCGAAGCGAGGGTCGTCCTGACCAGGACCTTACCGGGCTCCGGGTCGGGGATCGGAATCTCGTCGCATCGAAGCTGTCCGGGGCCGGTTGCCAGGGCGGCGGGCATAGTGGGCATGTCGGTATCTATCCTCCAGTGTTAGCTGTGGCACGGGTTTCGATCCACTCTGTTTCGGGCAGATCTACTTCGAAAGTCCTTCCAAGCGGCCGAAATCCATCGGTATCGCCACTCTCCAACTGCGCCTCGATCCGCTCAAACTCCAGAACCTGTTCGACAGGATACACCGACTCTCCACAGTGTTCGCAAATGTCGGCCACAGTGTTTACGACAGCGGTGTTAACGCCGCCTCTGAGCAGTTTCTTGATCTGCTCTTGGAACACCCTGCCGCCGCATCTGGGACACGGGTAATGCTCAGACACCGCTTCTACCTCCTGAGTCGCCAGCGAGTCCATCGACCTGGGTCGGGACGATAGGCTGTTACCAGACGCACATATTCCCGCTGCTGATCATACGCCCAAACCGAGTGAACGGGATCACCGTCTCTCGAATAGCCAAGTATCAAACAGCTAGGAAGCGGGAAGTCGTCCGGATACTCTTCTATTATCTCTCCATAAACTGTTGCATGAAATATCTCAGCAACATTGAGTTCGTGGTCTCGCCTTCTTTCTTGCGCGTGGTCAGTGATGACGACTCTGTTCGCAAGTATAGCCGAGGTTATATCGGACAGTTCCAAACTTCTGATCTTGGTCTAGTAGGTCGCTCTGCCTCCGGTTATGTCGAACACGGCGCCGGTGCTGAAGGAGCACTCCTCGGAGGCCAACCATGCGACCAGCGCCGCTATCTCGTCTATCTCTCCAGTGCGGCCCATCGGGATGCGTTCGACCATATAGCTGATCTGCTCGGGCGTGAACTCGTCCAGTATGCGAGTCTGCACGACCGCGGGGGTGACGCAGTTCACGCGGACGCCGGTGTCCGCAAGCTCCTTGCCGACGGACTTGGTCAGCCCGATTACGGCGGCCTTGGTGGCGGAGTAGGGGACCATGCGGGGGTTGCCCTCTTTGCCCGCGACCGAGGCGATGTTGACAATTCGGCCGTAGTCGCGCTCCAGCATGTGGGGAACGACGGAGTGGGTGAAGCAGAACACGCCCCGCAGGTTGGTGCGGTACACGCGGTCCATCTCCACGACCGGCAGCTCCCAGATGTTGCCGTTGATGCCGCCGATGCCCGCGTTGTTGACCAGGATGTCGATCCTGCCCCACTCGTCGAGCGCCTGCTGACAGGCGCGTTCAGCGGTCTCGGGCTCGGCCACGTCGCCGACGGTGAGAAGCGTCGGCGTGCCACGAGCGGACAGCTCACTCGCTGCCTGCTCGCCGAGTTCGCCGTCGAAGTCGACCATGGCTACGCTCGCGCCCTCGGACCCGAGGCGGCGGGCAATTCCGTATCCGATGCCTGTCGCGGCGCCGGTGACTATCGCTACCTGGTTGTCGAATCTTGCCAAGTGATCAGTACCTCTGCCTGTTTCTGTTACTCACTGACTGACAGGGATGGCTGTCAATCAAGGCTTTCACCCCCGGATCAAGTCCGGGGCAGGCTCTCACCCCAGCCCTCTTCCTTAGGGAGAGGGGGCCATTGATTGGTAGTCACGCCTGTCTGCACACGTTTACCTACCCCTGTCAGCCCCCGGATCAAGTCCGGGGCAGGCTCTGAGGGAGAGGGGGTATCTTAGTCGGATCGGTTATACCACGCCCTCTTCGCGGAGGTCTTTGAGCGACTGCGAGAAGGCTTCGAGAGTCTGGTCGACGACGTCCTCGTCATGGGACGACGATACGAGGAAGGCGCGGCCTCCCATCATGTCGACGCCGTTGACGAGCATCGCCCTGCGCAGCGCGCGGGTGGTCTCCGCAGGCATCGTGTCGTAGATCTGCTGGTACGACATGTTGCACAGGCCTCGGTCGCAGGAGCAGTCCGCGCCGAGGTTGACGTGGATGATCGACGCGATGCCGTGAGCGTGTCCGGTGACCTCGTTGCGAATGAAGATCTCGTTGAGGCCCTGCTTGAGCCTGTCGGCCATGGCGTCAGCCCTCGCGTTTACCTCGCCGGTCGCGATCGCCTCTAGCGTGGCGATGCCGGCAGCGGCCGTCACGGGCTGGGCGTTGAACGTCCCTCCCTGCGGCACCCTGTGGATTGAGTCCCACTCGGGGTCGTCCCTGAAGGCCATCAGCTCCATGATGTCGGCACGACCTCCAACGGCTGCGCCGGGCTGGCCTCCGGCGACGATCTTCGCCATCGTCGTGAGGTCGGGCTCCAGGTCCCACTGCACCTGCGCTCCGCCGGGGGAGAGCCTGAATCCGGTGATGACCTCGTCCATGATGAAGACCACGCCGTGCCTGGTCGTAATATCCCTGATGTCCTGCAGGAAGGTCGGGTTCATCAGCGGGAACGTGCCGTAGTGGGCGCCGTTGGACTCCACGATCACTGCTGCGACGTCGTCGTCTTCCGTCAGGATCCTGTCCACGGCTGCGGCATCCACTGGGGCGACGATCACGGTGTCTAGCACCTCCTGAGGGACCCCGCCTAGCGCCTGACCGGACTCAGGTGTCACGTAGTCGTGCCAGCCGTGGAAGTGCTCATGGAACTTCACGATCTTGGTCTTGCCGGTGTACGCGCGCGCCAGCCTCAGGGCGAGGTAGGTGGACTCCGTACCTGACGTGGTGAATCGCACGCGTTCGAGGTTCGGCATCAGCCGCTTGACGGCCTCCGCGTACCTGATCTCATGGGTTGTCGCGCCGCCGAGGTGCGTGCCGCGAGTAGCCTGTGCAGTTACAGCAGCGGTGACCTCTTCGGGGCTGTGGCCCATCATCAGGCTGCCGTTGCCCATGACGTAGTCGATCAGCTCGTTGCCGTCGATGTCGTACTTGCACGGCCCCTGTCCGTGCTCGATGTATACAGCGAAGGGAGACGTGAACCTTGTCTGGTGCGTGATACCGCCCGCGAAGAGCTCTCTTCCCCGCCTGTGCCAGTCCACCGAGCCGCTGAATTTCTCCGCAAATCGTTCTTCTATAGTCGGCATCGTATCCCCTCCCTGTACATCCCCACTTTCGAAGACCTCTGCGTTAAATCGTCATTCCGGCGAAAGCCGGAACCCAGAGTGGTGTGAGTGGTGTCAACCAGATTGGAATCAAGTCGTCTTCACCCTCACCCCAACCCTCTCCCTGAGGGAGAGGGGGTTTATACAAAAGTCTGTCTCCTTTCGCGGGGACAAGCTCTCTCCGCCGCACGTCCTTGCTGCGGCAACGGGTATTATACAGAGAATCCCGCCCGTCGGAGGCCAGTTCGAAGATAGCCGGTCTGGGAGCGCGGGCGTCTTGCCCGCACCCGTATCTGCTGCCTCATGGTCCGCTCTTAGCCAAGGCGGACGAGACGCCCGCGCTCCGTACCCACCAAAAGAAAAGGGCCTCCCGCTCGGGGAGGCCCTCGGTTCGTTCGGGTGTGTCGGTCAGGCGCTAGACGCCGCCGACTCCGGCGGTGGACGGAGTGGCTGCTGCGCGCTCACGCGTCCGGCTGATGCCGATGCGGCGCGCGATGATCACCTTCTGGATCTCCACGGTGCCCGCCGGGTGTGCGCCCACGAGGCTTCCTCGCTGGTACACCTCAGGCTCGCCGCCGTATGGTGCGCGAGGCTCGTCGGTCCCGCACAGGCTGTACATGCCCATGATGTCGCGGGATCGGTCGGCGTTGGTGATCCTGTAGAGCTTGCCGAACATGGACGTCTGCGAGCCCTGGTAGGTCATCTCTTGCCGCGACTGGTACATGCCGTAGTTCCGCAGGTTCATCAGGCTGTGGACGTGGGAGTCGATGTACGCCGACGCGGTCTCCTGCTGGATGATCGGGTCGGCGCCAAGAGCCTCGCCCTCGCGCTCGGTGTTGCGGACGTAGTGCATCAGGTTGTCCAACGACTCGTCGCGCGGGAACGCCTGTCCGCGTCCGCCGTGCTCGACCTCGAGCGTGGTCTGCGTGACCTGCCAGCCCTGCTGGTCGCCACCGATGAGGTGGTCGCCGGGGATCCTGACGTTGTCGAAGAAGAAGACGCTCTGGTCGTCGCCGGAGAGCAGGTTCATGCGCTCCTGCGAGAGACCATCTGCCGGGAACGGCACCATGAAGTAGCCGAGGTTGCGGTGTCGGGGCGCGTCGGGGTCGGTCATGAACGGGCCGAACAGGTAGTCAGGCGACTCGACGCCGCTGATCCAGATCTTCTGGCCATTGAGAATGAAGTCGTCGCCGTCACGGACGGCGCGGCTCTGCAGCGAGGCGAGGTCGGAGCCGGCGTTGGGCTCTGAGAAGTTCTGGAAGGCGATCTTCTCAGCGCTGAGCAGAGGCTTGAGGAACTTCTCCTTCTGGGGCTCGTCGGCCCAGACGAGAAGGGTCGGGAATACCAGACCGTTGGTGAAGCCCGGGACGACGCGCGCCCGTCGGAACTCCTCCTGGATGATGGTCTCGTGCTCGCCGGAGAGGCCGCCTCCGCCGTACTCCTTGGGATACGTCGGGTAGAGCCAGCCCTTGTCGGCCAGCACCATGTGCATGTCTCTCCACCACGCGTACTGTTCGTCAGAGAGCTCGTTCCGGTCGACTGGGGCCCTCATGTCGTCGGGGATATTCTCTTCCAACCATGTCCTGACTTCCTTGCGGAACTCTTCCTGGTCTTCGGAGTACTGATAGGCAAAATCCATGCGTTACCCTCCGGGCGCAACTAGTCTCAATTTTGGACATTATCCAAGCAGTGGGCACAATGGTAGGGGGAAGGGGGGAGCGTGTCAACAGTGTCCGTACAGTCCGCCACCGACCTCTACTGATATAATCAGACAGCACCACTGGCAGAGTGAATCGTGGACTACCGAAAGATCATCACCGTCGAGCCCGGGAAGCGGAGCGGCCAGCCCTGCATCCGTGGACTCCGCATGACTGTCTATGACGTGCTCGACTACCTGGCGTCAGGTATGTCCTATGAAGAAATCCTCGAAGACTTCCCCGAACTGACACGCGAGGACATTCTTGCCTGCCTCGCGTTCGCGGCCGACCGGGAACGCCGGTCCACGTCTATTCCCCCATTGTGAAGCTGCTGCTAGATCAGAACATCTCGCATCGACTGGTGCAGAGGCTTTCCAGCCTCTATCCAGATTCAACTCACGTCAGGAGCGTCGGCCTACATGAAGCAGACGATTCAGAGGTCTGGCAGTACGCTCTAGCCCATGAACTGACAATAGTCACCAAGGACTCCGACTTCCATGTGCGAAGCATCCTCGATGGTCATCCTCCCAAGGTGATCTGGATCACCAGAGGGAATTGCGCCACTGATGACATCGAGTCGATGCTACGCGACTTACACCAGCAGCTAACTGCCTTCTACGATAACCCCTTAGCGTCATTCATAGAAGTCTCCTGACACGTCGCTGAGTTCGTGTCGAAGGAACCGGGCACCCCGTCCCTGGTACGTGAATGTCTGCTAAACATCACTATGAGAGGGGTCTTTGCTACAATCCGCCCAATATGTCGGGTTGGGAGTCCGAATATGCCACTCGAAAGCCTGCTGCAACTGGTTGAAACGCTCAGGGAGCGTATCAGCGCTCATCGCGTCACCCTCAGCCAGAGCGAGGCGCTCACCCGGTATGTGCTGATTGATCCACTACTGAGAGAACTGGGCTGGGACACTGAAGATCCCAGCATGGTTGTTCCTGAGTATCGGGTGCCGAACAACCAGATCGCCGATTACGTTCTCTTCAACGATAGGAACCCTGTAATAGTGGTTGAGTCTAAGAAGCTTGATGAGCCTCTCCGGGGTGGTAGAGCGCTTGATCAGGGAATACTGTACTGTGCTCATACCCGTGCGAGCTACTTCCTCTTGACGGACGGCAACCGCTGGGAGCTGTTTAATGCGGGCGGTACTATCCCCAGGACGACTTTCAACCTGTCGGATGACCCACCTACCCAGTCTTGCTTAAGAGCGTTGGCCCTGTGGAGACAAGGCGCACAGTCAGGGCAGGTTGATATTGGCGAAACTCCAGTCATCCGAGAATCTACCAAACCGAGTAGTTCACAAGATGAACCGCCGACACCAACCGTTATACAAAAACCTCAACCATCACCACCTTCAGCCACTCAATCTTCCCGAGCGATGCAGAACGTTATAGCCAATCAGGAATGGATACCGATACCGGAACTGAAACCCAAGAAGGGCGATAAACCTGTTGAGATCGAGTTCCCAGATCAAACGCGAACGCGACTAACAGACTGGAAATGGGCCATGAGTGAGGTGGTACGTTGGTTAATCGATAACGGCTATCTAGACGAGAGCAAATGTCCTATTCAGTCACCTCAGGCAACCGTCAGATATCTGATATCCAATAGTCCCACACATCCGACGGGGAAACCGATGACGTACCCGGTAGAAGTAAAGTCGCTCCATGTCGAAACGAAACACAGCGCCAGCGGCTGTGTTAGGAATGCCAAGTTCATCATTGAACACGTCGGACAGGATCCCGGCCAGTTCAAAGTCCGGTTCGCCTAGTTTGGTAGTAACTGTTCCTCGGCCCAGTGGACTATTGATTTAGGGAATACGGTTCTTCGCCAGTGCGAGGTTGCTCCTGGCGCGGTTCAGCCATTCCTGCGGATCATCAGGTGGTAAGCGATCTGTCAGATTCATAGACCACCCTCCCTTCCCGCAGGGCGGGCTTGATAACCAACGCATGGCTATCGCCGAATCGCTCGACATCTTGGGGAGATACGACAACCGCATCGACCGCAGCCCCGGCGCCTTCCAAATTCCGGTAGATGCGACGCATGGTCTAAAGCGTGTTCTTGTCATCCCTGATGACAAGCAGATCAACGTCGTTGGCAGCGTGTAGACCGTCCCGCGCGGCAGACCCAAAGAGAATGATCTTGTCGGGTTGGACCGCATCGACAACGCGCCGAATTATATCGTCCAAAGTCTTCTGATCAATCATTGGTCAGGACTCAGATAACAGAGACCTCCATCCCGATGGTGTGGCCCCCAGTTTACACGACGGGCTCACTCACCCCAGTACGCGGTCGGCGTCTTCGGCGTTGTCGTCTTCGGGGCGCATGAGGTCGTTGGCGCGGTCGATGGCGGCGGTGATGGCGTCGACATCGGCAACGTCGGTGTCGTAGGTGACCGTTGCCATGCGGTCGCTGAGGTCGAACGTCACTTCGATGATTCCTTCAAGTACGTCTACCTCACGGGTGACGTAGTCTGCTCAACCGTCTCAAAACGCGTTGGGAACGAGGCGGGTCAGTACCTGGTTGGCCATTGGTGTTTCTCCTGAGGTTCCGAGTTCATACTAGTCGTGCGGTTCAAGTGACCTCAAGACGTCGTCGGTGCGGTCTGAAGCTTGACTGCAATCTCCAGCTTCCAGGTAGAGGCCATGCTCGCGGATGTATCGCTCGACGGACGGTGGAACGCTGTCGCTGATGGGACGGCCATCGCCGAGGCGCTGCCTGATGTCCGTGGCGCTGATGTCGAGCATGGGACCGCGGATGTTCCTGATCCTGTCTCGTGCTGCTGGAAAGTCACGCTCGATCTCGGTGGTCGAGACATCGACACTGTCAGGTCTGGACACGGCGACTACTGTGCACATTTCGAAGATGTGCTCAGGGTCGCGCCAGCGACGCAGCTCGCGTACCGAGTCCATGCCCAGGATGAAATAGATCTCGGATTCGTCGCCCAAGTCCTCGCGTATCTCGGCTAGCGTGTCGACCGTGTAGGTCGGGCCAGGGCGGTCGACCTCGATAGAAGACGCTTCGAGTCCGGGCCTGTCCTCGACGGCGAGCTTCACCATCGCCAGCCTGTGATCGGCTGGCGTCACCGTCTGGTCGGACTTGAGCCAGGGTCGGCCTGCCGGTATCAGGATGACACTGTTGAGGTCCAGCCGGTCGCGAACCTCCTCGGCAATCGCCAGGTGGCCGAGATGAATCGGGTCGAACGTCCCTCCGAGGATGCCGATTCGGTGCACAGGTTTATCCGTATCCACAGCCACATGCTATCAGACAGGTTTCTTCTGACTCTCGTAGACCGCGCTTGCAGATGCAACGACTAGACGGAACTACGAATTGCTTTGAAATGTCCCTATAATTGAGTTTATGCAGATACTTACCATGTTCGGTGACGAAACACAGTCATCTACACCGCCATCTGGAGCAATCTTCTACCACTACACCTCACGAGAGTTGGCACAAGAGATATCTATATCCGGGCTCATTCTCCCATCCAGCAACGGGCTCGTGTATCTTACGGATGTACTCTATACAATCGGTTGGCAGGCAACAGACAGGTTGGCACTACCAAATACAAAAGCCGAGATCGCGATCCCAGTCAAGATTGAAAGGGATGCGTCGTTAGTTGGTACCGTACCACCGTGGATCCCTTCACAAGGCTCGGTCTTCCGTCGGGGAGGAGGGCGTCAGTGGGTCGTAAGTTATCCCATCCCTGTTGAGCCGTATCCATGGTCGTGGATAGAGTTGGAGGCACCCTAGTTGGCGCAACGTCACTCCCCAATGAGATATGGCGACAACCTCCGAATGCAACCACAGTTGTCCAAGATCGTGGATAGGGCGGTGGTGAGGTTCGTCAACAGAAACAATGGTGAACATGACGAACTGAAGGGATTCAACGATCCTCTGTTCCACTTGCCCAAGCCAACAGACCCTGTGTCAGGAATGCGCGCCTACCGTAGGTGGCATGGAGCCGACTGGTGGATGGTGCTGTACGAGGATGAGCACACCTCTCCAGCTAGGGGCATGGTGACAAGACGCGTAACAATTCTCATGGATTCTCAGGAGCCCGACATCCTGAACTTCTCTCCTGACTTGGTGGTGACACGCGGAGGAGCGCGCTTCATCCTGCCCGAGCATGACTGGCGATATGAAGAATATCGCAAACAGATCCCCCTTTTTGATATTTATCGCTTACTAATACTAGAGACGGGTTTCAGTGAACGTGCAGAAGAAATGATACTTGGCACTCTGACCGAGGCATGGGAGTTTACCTCTCTGTTCAATCCTGCCGACGCAACATTGTTTATTTCCTAGAAGACAATCCTGAAATTCCCGACAGGAGTTAACCATGACTGACATTATGCCCACTGACCATAACGTTGAGGTGAATGGGCTTAACATTCACTACCTGGACTGGGGAGGGCCTTCGAGCCGGAACCTGCTGCTGGTGCATGGGCAGGGCGGGAACGCCCACAACTGGGACCACATCGCCCGCGCGCTGCACGAGGAGTTCCGGGTGATCGCCATCGATCAGCGCGGTCACGGCGACTCCGACCACACCTGGGAGGGCTACGGCGTCGAGAAGTTCGGCAGCGACCTTGCCGAGTTCGTCGAGAAGGTCGGCATCGCGCCGTGTGACTATGTCGGCGCCTCGCTCGGCGCTCGCAACGGGATCGCGTACGCGGGCGACCGCTCAGACCACCTCAAGCACTTCGTCTGCCTCGACTACGGCCCCGAGATGAGCGTGGTGTCGGCGCGGAACCAGATCTCAGGCATGAACAGGCGTCTGCTCGGCTATCGCAGCATCGACGAGTACGTCGAGATCCAGATGCAGGGCAACTCCCGGCCCGGCGAGGCCCACTACCGCCACCAGGCCGAGCACAGCCTCAGGCTCAACTACGCTGGCAAGTACGTCACGAAGTCGGATCCGGACATGTTCTGGATCAACGGCAGCTTCGGCGTGCGCGAGGTGCCGTACCTGTGGGAGCAGTGGGGCAAGATCTCGTGCCCGATCATGGAGATGAAGGGCGGCGAGAGCGACTTCCTCTCAGGCGAGATCAAGTCGCGCATGATCGAGATGCAGCCATCGATGACGTGGGTGGACGTACCGGACTCGGGTCATGGGATTACGGGGGACAACCCTGACTTCCTGCTGAGTGAGCTGCGAGCTTTCTTCGTGGACTGAGGGAGAGGGGACCCCATTAAGGGCAGTAGACTGCCCAGAAGGTGAGGTAGGGTGGGGCGATGGACTGGAAGTGGTCCCAGGTGCCGGGCTCCAGTTGGGAGTCGCGGTCGTAGTCGGTTACCTCGCGGATTTTGACCACGTTGAAGCCCAGCTCGATCATGCCGTTGACGAGCGTTTCGAGCGTGTGCCTGAACTCTCTCGGCCCGCGGACGCGCTGGGCCACACCGTCGGCGTCGGAGAACGTCCAGTATGGGTTGGCGATCTCGATCTCGCCGTCGCCGTAGGTGTCCCAGAGCCGATAGCCGTCTCCCTTCCAGTCCTCGGGCTCGACGTTGATGAAGTACGGGTTGGCGCACGACATGTGATAGACGCCGCCGGGCCTCAGTACGCGCACGACCTGCCTGAAGACCTCCCCGGCGTCCGGAACGAAGTTGATCGAGTGCGCGTGCCAGACGACGTCGAAGCTGTCATCCTCGAAGGCCGACAGGTCACGCATGTCGCCCTGGATGGTGCGCAGGTCGAGACCGTAGTGTCCGGCCGCCTGCCTGTCGTGCTCCAGCTGCACGTCGGAGATGTCGAACACGGTCACGTTCGCGCCCAGGATGCAGAAGCCGGCAGACTGCTGGCCTCCGCCGCCCGCGAGACACAGCACGTCCTTGCCCTCTATCTCGCTGATGATGCCTTCGGGGTCCACCAGGTCGCGGGCTGAGGCTTCGTCGAGGTCCAGCAGTGGGCGCGCGTAGGCGACTCCGGCTTCGGCGAGCTCGTTCCAGCGTCCCCTGTTGTAGCGGGCTATTTCATCTACCATCAGTTGGTCTCCGTAGTCTTCTTGTAGAGGGGTGCGAGCCTCTGATCACCGCCATCCTGGATTCCCGCTTTCGGAGATCTTTGCGTAACTTCGTCGTTCCGGCGAAGGCCGGAATCCAGAGGGGTTGAGATGTATTCAAGCAGCTTTGGTGACTAGGCCTTTTCACCCTCACCCCAGCCCTCTCCCCGAGGGAGAGGGGGTTATTCAAAGGTCTCCTTTCGCGGGAATGACGGGTGGGAAATGGGCATTCCGTACTTCACTCGTCTTGAACAAGTGCTAATCTGGATGTAAGGAAGAGCGTTATAGATTCTACATGGCTCCGTTGAGAGAATTGCGCAGATGCAGTTCTCGGGCAGTGAGTGGATAAGAGTTAGGAGAGAGAGCCGCTGTCACCTCGCCGGGTAAGGGTTAGTACAATTCTCGCGGCACAGAGGTGCTCACCATGCTTAAACGTTCAATAGTTCCCGTCATGCTTGGGCTGGCGATAGTCGGCGGTCTGATCGCGGTCGGCTGCGGGTCTGAGCCCGCGTCTCCGGCTCCTGCTGAGGTGGAGTCGGCTGCGGCCACCGTACAGCCGGCGACGGTGGTCACCGCCTCCACGCCTGAGGCCACGGCGACCGCGGAGTCCGCCAAGACTTCGACGTCTGATCCCGACCCGCAGCCCGTGGCAGTTGCGCAGTCCACGCCCAGCCCGTCACCCACCATTCCACCGACACCGACTGAGGCCGTGCCAACCGCGACCGCGGAGCCCCCAAGCACACCGGCCCCTGAGCCGACGGCGACAGAGGCCTCCAAGGCGCCTGAACCGCCCATGGTCGTCGAGGGCAACACAGGCACTGGGTTCTCGGGAGCGGCCAGAGTAACCCTCTCGACGGCCGTATCCATGCCGACCACCGAGGTCGTCAAGGTGCTCACGCCGTCAGTCGTCAACATCTCGACTGAGCTCGCGACCGCAGGCCTGTTCAATTCACCGTTTTCACCGAGCGGCATCGCGACCGGGGTCATACTCAGCCCCGAAGGGCACGTGCTGACCAACTATCACGTCGTGGAGACCGGCCAGGACATCACGGTTACGCTCAGCGACGGCAGCAACCACGAAGCCGAGGTGGTCGGGCAGGACCCGGTGACAGACCTCGCGGTCATCAAGATAGTGGACGTCGAAGGCCTAGAGCCCGCGCGTCTCGGCGATTCGTCTACGCTGGAGGTCGGCGAGGACGTCATCGCCATCGGCCACGCCATGGGGCTGCGCGGCGCTCCCACCGTGAGCAAGGGCGTCGTGAGTGCCCTGGAACGGGCGGTGGACACGACGCACAACACCACCATCGTGGACCTGATCCAGACCGACGCCTCGATCAACCCGGGCAACAGCGGCGGGCCGCTGGTCAACACGCGCGCCGAGGTGATCGGCATCAACACCGTGGTCGTCAGCGTGGGTCAGGGCATCGGGTTCGCCATCAACATCAACGATGCCAAAGAGGTGGCGAGGCAGATCATCGACCAGGGGTTCGTGCGTCGCGGCTACCTGGGCGTTCTCCCCCTGGCCCTGAATCCGCTGGTTGCGGCGCAGCTCGGGCTCGACCCTGAAGTCGAGGGCATCCTGCTGCGGCACGTGGTACCGGACAGTCCGGCAGACGACGCCGGGCTGAAGGACGGCGACATCATAGTTAGCATGGGCGACCAGCCGCTGCGCAACACCGGGGAGCTGGGGAAGTTCCTGATCTCGCACCAGCCCGGAGACAGCGTGAACGTGACGGTGCTGAGGGACGGCAGCGAGCTGCTCGCCAGCATAACGCTGGGGGAGCGGCCTACGGAGGGGTAGGGTTAGATCCGCAGTTCCAGGCGGGGCTGCAGCAGCCTTTCGGGCACTTCGTTCTCGCGCATGAATTCCACCAGCAGCCGGTGCATCTCTCCGGCCACGTCCATGTGCCGCCATATGACGTTGTCGAGCTGGCGAGGGTCGGCACTCAGGTCGTATAGCTGGGACACGCCCGGTTCAGGGCTGTAGAGAAGGCTCCACTGTCCTGCGGTGACGGTCGTGACGGGAGGGTCCTTGAGGTCGCGGAGGAAGTTGTCCACTGACCTGACGGGGTCTCCCGGATTGGCGAAGGGAAGGCTGCTGACCGTGTACTCGCGGCCCGGCCGCGACCTGTCGCGCATCGGGGGCGCGAGCGAGCGCCCCTGGACGAAGTCCGGGATGTCCAGGCCCAGAAGGTCGAGTACCGTGGGCATCACGTCGATTGCGGAGCTCAAGCCACTGTAAGCACCCGGCGACACACCGGGAGCGCGCACCAGCAGGGGCAGGTGAACGATCTCCTCGAAGAGCGGAGAGTAGCTCCACATCGAATCGATCTCGTCGTATGGCCGAAGAGTCCCGTCCGGGTACTTGTCCGAGCTCATCTTGCCGAACAGGCCGCCGTGCTCCCCGAAGTAGAAGCCGTGATCGGTGGTGAAGATGACGATCGTCCTGTCCCCGATCCCCATGTTCTGGACGGACTTCAGCAGAAAGCCCACCCAGGTATCGACCATCGTGATCTCACCGCAGTAGGTGGCGTGCGCCTTGCGAAGCTGCGACTCCTGGTAGCCGGGCATATCGTGCCAGTTGCCGTAGAGCGGGAGCACCAGCTCGCCGTCGTAGTCCGGCATGTAGAGTTCCGTGTAGTAGGAAGGGGCGTCCCAGGGCTCGTGCGGGTCCCAGGTGTCCACGTACAGGAAGAAGTCCTCCTTGTAGTGGCGCTCCAGCCACTGTATGGCGGTCATGAACGTCTTCGGTGCGTTCCTGTCCGCCTCGCTGCGCCACGCGTCTCTGACGTCCAGCGCCTCGTGGTGGTAGCCGGGCTCCGGTATCAGCGACCACAGCGAGTCCTGCCCGACGTTCATGAAGAAGGACTGAAAGCCGCGATCGTAGTTCATCCCGTCCCTGAGGTAGTAGGGCGTATCGACGGAGGCCGCCGTGTGAAGGCCGTGCCCGGCAAGAATCTCGGCCAGGGTGGTCACACCGGATGGAAGCGGCTCCCAGCCCATGAAGGACATCGTCCAGCGTCCCGTCTGGTGGTCGGCCCTCGTGGGCATGGTCGGGAACCCGGCGGAGTAGTGGGCGTCGAACCTGACCGCCTCCGCTGCCAGCGCGTCGAGGGAGGGAGTGCGTATGCGCGGGTTACCATACGCGCCAACGTGGTCCCTGCGGAAGGTGTCGGAGACTATCCAGATGACGTTCATGACAGTCACCTCGCACGGTGTGGCTATTCCGGCGAGTGTATCACGGGGGACGCTACTTCTCGTAGAACACCGTGTCCAGGTCTTCGATGCGTCCGTCGGATGTGAAGCGCCACACCCCTATGTAACCACGGCGGAGATCGCCGTTTTCGTCCCAGTCCAGTGTGCTGGCAGCGCCATCGAAGTCGATATCCTGCCCCTCGGCGAGCAGGGATAGCCCATCGGCGACGCCTCTGGGAGTGCCCACGACGATGCTGCCAGGCGATCCGCCGATGTCCCGCAGATGATCGCGGATCGCGGCTCCTTCGAGACTGCCCGCGGCCTGGGCTGCAAGGGCGAGAGCCACGGTCGCGTCGTAGGTCTCCTTGACGTATGCGAGGACGGGCAGCTCGCCGTACTCAGCGATGAAGGCGGCCTCCCAGTCGGCCGTTGCGGCGTTGGCGGGTGAAGAAGCGCCAGCGGTCCCGTACATGTCACCCAGCTTTTGGGCTCCGATCTCCCTGACGAGACTTGCCCTCTTGGCCGCGTCGCCAAAGACGAACTGGTCGTAGGCGCCCGTGTCGATGGCCTCGCGCACGATGGATATGGCCATCTCCTCGAAGGCGATGACAACCAAGGCCTGCGCACCCGCACTGGCGCTCTGCTCCAACTCAGGAAGAAACCCAGTCTGGCCCACAGCAACGGAGACGACTTGCAGCGTCCCAGTCCAGGACTCCTCGAAGGAGTCGGCAAGTCCCTGGCCATAGGCGTCGTCCTGGTAGATCACACCGACGTTGTCGAAGCTACGTTCCTCGGTCACTCCTGCGAGGACCGGCCCCTGGGCGGCGTCGGAGAGCGCCGTGCGGAAGAAGTAGTCGCTGTCCTCGGCACCGGTGAGCTGCGGAGAGGTGGCTGACGGGCTGATCGTGGGAATGCCAAGCGTCCCCGACACGTTCTGCGAGACCGGTAGGGACGCCGAGCTGGCGTTGGGGCCGACAATCGCGTGGACGCCCTCGACCTCCACAAGACGCCGGGCGGTCTCCACGGCAGCAGCCGGGTCCTGAGTAGCGTCCGCGGCGACGCCTTCGACCGGCATTCCGAGTACGCCTCCGCCCTCATTGACGTGCTTGATCGCGAGGTCGAAAGCTCGCTGCCTGTCCGCAGACGCCTCAGGAGAGCCGGTGAAGTTGAGCAGCAGACCGATCTTCAGCGGAGTCTCGGAGGGCTGTTCGCCCGAGGTGTCGCCACAGGCCGAGGCTGCGATGAGCAGGACCGTTACGGCGGCGAGCAGGGCGACGGGTAGGCTGACTGGTCGTTTCATGGGGTGGAAAATCCAAAGTTCTCGTAGAAAAAAGCAAACAGACCCTGGCAGCATAAGACATTACTACTGCTCATACATCTCCCTTCGGCCCTGCTGAACACGGCCCGGAACTTCCCCCGTCCTCCATATGGGGGCTCGATTGATGTCATTTCATAAGGGTT
This sequence comes from Dehalococcoidia bacterium, assembly GCA_965116405.1. GTDB lineage: Bacteria > Chloroflexota > Dehalococcoidia > Lucifugimonadales > UBA1123 > VXRN01. Next base: position 1,327,553 of record OZ220685.1, on the reverse strand, counting down.
GACTACGATCAGGAATACGGCTAGAGTTGATTTAGCATCATGAGCACGTCTGCACTTCCTGATTTCGCAAGTATATCGACTCTGTCCGACGATACCCTTCAACCTAGTAATGGGATCGAACAGGGAGTCTGGTCCATGCTGCAGCGCTTGGCCAAACTGTACTCAACGCCAGAGGGCGAAAGGTGGCCGGAAGCCGATTGGCCATCGAGACAGGCGTTTGAGGACGCCTGGCGGTTCACGAAGGAGCTGCCTGAGAACCTGAAGGAATTGCCTCACATCTCGCTGGCGGATGACGGCGAGGTGAATTTCGCCTGGTCTGGTGGCGCGATACACATCGACTTGGGTTTCTACGGCACTGGCACGTTTTCGTACTACGGTCGCGACAGCGACGGCGGGGAAGTCTTCGGAGACGACACTTCTGTCTCGTCTCCACTTCCCAAGAAACTCATGGCGCTGCTATCGGCGTGACCGTATATGCCCTGTCAAACTCCTCATTTAGACGAGACATCGAGTGCCGCGCCAGATCTCTCTCCCGGGGTAGTGGAGGATGACGAACCGCTTCTCCGATCTGTGTTCAACCCAGACCACATCAAGGATGGACAGATTCAACCATCCGCGATTCCGCTGAAGGACTTACAGCAGCGGGGGTTTTCGGTCAACCGACTGAAGTACGTCACTCAGGAGTTCGTCGAGGACGCAGTTAACCAATTCTTGACAAGGACGTTCCAAGGCGTTCCCCGCGAACCTGAAGGTGTCGCCTACTTTCAGGCGCGCGCAGTGCGTGATGCCAGGGATAACGTCACCCAAGTATTCGTGGTTATCGACACAGCCCTTCTGGACAACCGTGGACATGCCTCGATATATCTGGCCGATCCCGGAATGAAGCCTAGCCAGGCGAGGCGCATGAGGGAGAAATTGCTGCCACTGTTGCACAACCGGGTCTCGGTGGCTGAGGCATTTGCACGGTAGATGCTGAACTGCGCATCGCCTGAACCGTCTCTGCTTACTCCTTGCGGCCCCACGCCACCCTCGTGATATTATCGAGTCTCTTTCTCTAGGATGGGGGCATCATGGTCGCGACCTCTACCGACCCTGGGCAGCTCTGGGCGGCTGTGCTGGGACAGCTGCAGATGCAGGTCACTAAGCCCAACTTCGACACGTGGCTGAAGCACACTTCGGGCCTGGCGTACGCTGACGGCGAGTTCGTCGTGGGCACGCCCAACGCGTTTGTGGCCGAGATGCTCGGGGAGCGGATGTACACGCTCATCGCGCAGACCGTCGAGGGCGTCGTCGAAGCCGAGGTCGAGGTGCGGTTCGCGGTCGAGTCCGCCTGGGTGGAGCAGGCTGAGCAGGCTGCGGGTTCCCGCTTTCGCGGGAATGACGGGTTAGAGGGGCGAGATGGGAATGACGGGTTGGAGGGGCGAGATGGAGATGACGGGTCGGAAGCGCGAGGGGGAGAAGATGAGCTACCTCTCTCTCAAGGGAGAGGGGGCGAAGATGGGCTACCTCTCTCTCATGCGCGAGGGGCAGAAGGTGGGCTAAGTCCGCCGGCGCTGAACAGCAGGTACACGTTCGACCGCTTCGTCGTCGGCAAGTCCAACGAGTTCGCCCACGCCGCGGCCCTCGGAGTCGCGCGACAGCCGGGACAGCTATACAACCCGCTCGTCATGTACTCCGACGTCGGACTGGGCAAGACACACCTCATGCACGCCATCGGCCACCAGGTAGCCGCCCGCGGCATGTCGCTCATCTACTCGACTACCGAGGAGTTCACCAACTCGTTCATCAGGGCGATCCGCGACGGCACCACGGACGAGTTCCGTGACTACTACCGGAGCGCGGACGTGCTGCTGCTCGACGACGTACAGTTCCTGATCGGGAAGGACCAGACCCAGGAGGGCTTCTTCCACACGTTCAACGCGCTTCACCAGACCAACCGGCAGATCGTGGTGACCTCCGACCGCCCGGTGTCGGCGCTGGCGCTGCTCGAGGACCGCATACAGTCGCGGCTCGCCGGTGGCCTCGTCGTCGACATCCAGACGCCGGACATCGAGACGCGCATCGCCATCCTCAGGGCGAAGGCGGATGACTCGCGTCAGACCATCTCCGACGACGTGCTGCTCTACCTTGCCGAGCGCATCCACAAGAACATCCGCGAGCTCGAGGGCGGTCTGAACAAGGTGATCGCGTTCGCAGACCTGATGGGGACGTCGGTGACCGTCGACCTCGTCAAGAGTGCGCTGGCCGACGTGGTCGAGACCGCCGCGGAGCGACAGATACCCGACTCCGTGGTCGTGGATACCGTCGCCTCGTACTTCGGCGTGGACGTGGAGACGCTCAAGGGACGCAAGCGCGACAAGAAGACCGCCAGGGCGCGACAGGTGACGATGTACCTGCTCCGAGAGGAGTCGCAGCTTGGGCTGGCCACGATAGGCCAGGTGCTGGGCGGCAAGGACCACACCACCGTCAGGCACGGCTGCGACAGGATCACCAACCAGCTCAGCGTGGACGCGAGCCTGCGGCGCGACGTCATCAACATCCGCGAGATGCTGGCTGCGTCGTAGACGCCCATCCGTTCCGGCTATCGCTTAGCCCTTTTCTCAGCACACACCAAGCCAAGAAATGAATTTCGCGGCCTCAAAGATGGGGATAACTGGCTAGTTATTGGGGATAACTAAAGTGCGGTGTGGATAACTCGGTCGCTTGGCCTAGTATTAGCACAGTTATGAACACCCCGACGCTCAAACATTCCAGAGTTGTCCGCAGATTGTCCACAGCTTGGTCGTTCACGCTCCATAGCTGGTTATCCCCGTCGTCCACACCCTTATTACTGTTACTGGATATACTGATCCTATGATTGACAGAGTAGTTATCCATATAACAGCAGGTAAGGGCGGAAACGGAGCGATCAGTGGACGCCGTGAGAAGTACGTGCCTCGGGGTGGTCCTGACGGGGGAGACGGCGGCTCTGGCGGAAGCGTGTACATCGAGGGCGACCCGAACCTGAACACGCTGATGCCGTTCCGATACCGCAGGTACTTCAAGGCCCAGGACGGGCGGCGCGGAGACGGGAAGCTGCGGCACGGTGCGAACGGCGATGACATTGTCCTCGCAGTGCCGGTTGGGACGCAGGTCTGGGCCGATGACGGTGGACATCCGACCATGCTGGCCGATATCGACGAGCCCGGTGAGCGGTGGCTGGCTGCCGCGGGAGGCAGTGGGGGAGCCGGCAACGCTCGCTATGCGACCCCGACGAACCGGTTCCCACGGCTGGCCCAGGCTGGCGAGCTTGGCGAGGCGCGAACGCTGCGACTGGAGCTGAAGCTGCTGGCCGACATCGGGATCGTCGGCGCTCCGAACGCAGGGAAGTCGAGCCTCATCACCGCACTCTCGGCGGCGAGGCCGAAGGTTGCGGATTACCCGTTCACGACGCTCGACCCGACGCTCGGAGTCGTCGAGCACCGCGGCGAGACGTTCGTCATGGTGGACATACCCGGGCTGATCGAGGGCGCGCACGCGGGTATTGGGCTCGGTCACGAGTTTCTGCGTCACGTAGAGCGCACTAGGGTGCTCGTGCATCTCGTCGACGGCTCACTCGACGATCCCGTGCTGGTCTACAGGCAGATCAACGAGGAGCTGAGCCTTCACGACGAGCGTCTGTCCGCGAAGCCTCAGGTGCTGGCGGTCAACAAGCTGGACCTGGACGACGTCTCGGTGCTGCAGGAAGAGATACGCGAGGCGTTCGCGTCTGAGTTGGACGGCGGGGAGATGTACTTCATCTCAGCGGCGACCCACGACGGGCTTCAGCCGCTGCTCGACGGTGTGCTGAGGATGCTGCAGGAGGCGCCGGAGCCGGTGTTCAGCTCGTCATTCACCAGCGAGGAGGACCTGCCTGTGCTGAGACCGGAGCCTCGCCGACGCAGGCCTGAGGTGTACGTGGAGTACGAGGACGAGATCGGCGTGTACGTCGTCGACTGGCCGCCGGCGGAGCGAATGGCGGGGATGGTCGACCCCGACGACTGGGCGGCGAAGCTGCAGTTCTACAACCGCCTGGAGCGATCAGGCGTGATCACCGCGCTGGAGGAGGCCGGAGCAGGCCCCGGCGACCTTGTCCGTATCGGCGTCGCCGAGTGGGTGTGGGAGTAGGGGTAGCGTGGGATTCATTAAAGGTCGGTAGTATAGATATATGTACCGACTATAATTGAACAATAGCCCTCAGTTGGCTAGGATTGAACTGTTAGTATCGAGATGACAGTCGAACTCCACCAGAACACGCTCCGTCAGGCCGGTATAGGTACCTTCTTTCGCCCGGGACAACTTCAGGCGTTGGGGATACCGTATCATCGACTCAAGCAGCTCGAGGCGGCGAACAGAGTGGAGCGAGTGGGCTGGGGTCTGTATCGACTATCTGACGCTGAGCCCACTGAGAGTTACACCTTTGCCTCGGTCTGCGCTCGAGTCCCGTCTGCAGTGGTGTGCCTCCTTTCAGCTCTACAAGTGCATGAGATCGGGACACAACTCCCGCGCCAAGTCTGGATCGCCATCGAGAACAAGGCGAAGCCCCCTGTGATGACGAGGGATGCGGTGCATCTCATCCGATTCAGCGGAGCTGCCTGGAGGTGCGGAATCGAGGACATAACCTTTGAGGGCGTACCAGCGAGAATAACCTCCCCGGCCAGGACGATAGTCGACTGCTTCCGGTTCGAGCGACTGGTGGGACGGGAAGCAGCCGTCGAGGCATTGAAGGAATCGCTCCAGGAGAGAAAGGTGTCGGCGGACGAGCTAGCAAGAGTGCTCAAAGTGCTTCCATCGCGCCGATTGAAAGTGATCCTGGAGTCTGGTGTTCTGTGAGATCCAATACAGCCTCTATCAGGGATCGCCTTCTCTCAAGGGCGAGGGAACAGGGGGCGGACTTCCAACACTTCCTGGACCGCTACGCCTGCGAGCGCTTCCTCCTGCGGTTGGGACGGTCAGACCTGCGTGAGAGGCTAATACTGAAGGGCGCCAGTCTGCTGGCAGCGTGGATGGAGGAGCCGTACAGGTCCACTCGCGATGTCGACCTGCTTGCTATTGGAGCTAATGACGAGGACTCCATCAGAGATGTGATGGGGGCCGTGTGCGCCGTCCCTTGTCCGGAGGACGGTCTGGAGTTCGACCTCGACACTCTCAGTGTACGACCAATTCGAGATGGTCAGGTCTATGGAGGTCAGAGGGCAAGGCTGAGGGCGCTCCTTGGCAGTGCCCGTGCCACGGTTCAAGTGGACTTCGGTTTCGGAGACGCGGTAACTCCAGAGCAGGCGAATATCCCTGCTCTGCTAGACGACCTGCCGGCTCCCGATCTCCTCGTCTATCCGATGGTTTCGGTAATCGCAGAGAAGTTCGAGGCAATGGTCAGCCTCGGTATCCGTAACACTCGCATGAAGGACTTCTACGACATCTGGGCGCTCTCGGAGAGCTTCGACTTTGATGGCGCCGTACTTCGTGCAGCGGTTGTCGAGTGCTTTGAACGCAGAAGAACCGCATGGACGCAGGAGGTTCCCGCACCGCTCACTCCCGAGTTTTACTCAGATCCGGACAGGCAGCGGCTCTGGGGGGCCTTTGTGGGTACGGGAGCACTATTGAAGCTACCGCCGGCCACTTTCGAAGACATCGGCCTCCGTATGACAACAATTCTCGGCCCAGTGCGCGCCTGCATACTCCTGGGGGAGTTGATCGATATGAGATGGCAGGCAGGCGGACCTTGGCAAGCGTGAGAGATCCATCCCAAGACTGGCTGAAAGTAGATAGTTCGTAGGAGGAATGCCCCTATCCACATTCCCTGACTGCCCAGAGAAAGATGCTGTAAGGATACGATGCGAGGAGTGCAGGCGTGGTCAAAGCAGGTGCAAGAATAGCCGTCTGGCTGATGACTAGCCTCGTGCTTGTGGTGGGTGTCGCCTGCGGACAGGGAAACACCGGTGGTTCTGAGGCTGCTGGGGGCAGCTCCAAATACGCGCCCCCACCGGGCGGGTTTTATATGCATCCCCCATTCTTAAGGGTCCCGGGGAATCAGAAGCCCGGCTTCCTGGAGAAATCGGCCGCGTTTACTTCAAACCTCTTCCTGGGATTTGGAGCGCGAATCACCCAAGGCGAGTACCCCAACACCAGGATCGTCTACAGACACATACGTGTGTGGTATCTGCCCTGTGAGCCGATGCCCAATCCTCCTGCCGCGGCCCCCGTCATCATGACTGACATGTTCTCTGGGTCAAGGGTCTACCTGAATACGGAAGGCCTCATCGATCCGAGCCCAAACAGTGCAAGCCCTGAATACCGGAGCGAAATGGGCCGGGCCAGGCTCGAGGCCGTACTCGGAAACAAGTCCCTGATGGAGGACATCCTCGCCTTTCTAGAATGCCCCGAACGTGTTGAAGCGGCCTCGAAGCCGAAGCTCTGCTCCGGACTTAGCGGATGGCCTGATTACGATACTGAGAACATTGGTGAGCCACCGATTCCGAAGGTTGGAATCGCAGGGCTCAATAGCTGTATGGGTCTCGGCTGGACGGTTTCATACTGCTGGCCTACAGGTGCAGAGAGTCGCACCTGTGAAGAAGGAAAGAACTGGAGTGCGTTATCCGGCGCTGAGGCTCGCGGGATTGCCACCTCTGACGCTCGCAAGGTAGCCACTGCGCCTTGGAAGGTCTACATAACAGTTGTGGGCGACGAATCCAGTCCGGGTCGAGTGAGCAGGATTCAAGCATTTCCCATCCTTCAAGAAACGCCGGAGCTTGAACTGGGGAATGCGGCCTACACGCTCTACCCTCATGGGGGCTGACAGGGGTAGGTAAAGGTATGAAACAGGTATAAGAACTTGGAAAGCGCATGGCTTTCGGGCATCTTTTTGGTACGAAACAGAAAGGTTGCCAGAGATTCGCCATGCGCCTCCCATCCGAATGCTATCAGATGCACCAGACCATACAGCAACAGATGCCCCATCTCAGGCCCTCTCAGATGACGGGACTGGTTCTGTGGGTTTGTGGGACGATGCTGGCCAGGAGTGGCTGTCAGAACGCTGTTGCTGGAGCCCTCGCGGCCGTGGGTAGCTACAACAGCGTGCGCCAGTACCTCAGGGAGTGGCTCTACGATGGCCGAGACCGCGCTAAGCCCTGCCGAGTGCAGCTCGATGTGAAGACGTGCTTTGTGCCGCTGTTGAGGTGGGTGCTGTCGCTGTGGCAGTCGGACAGGCTGGTGTTGGCGATAGACCCGACTATGAAGGCTGACCAGATAAACTCCATAGTCATAAGCGTGGTCTATCGCAGCTGCGCCATTCCGGTTGCATGGCACATCCTGCCCGCCAACAGGCCTGGACAGTGGATAGTACCTGTGGTCGAGTTGCTCGATCAGCTCTCTTCGGCGGTGCCCACCGACATGACTGTGCTGGTGATGTGTGACCGTGGTCTGAGGAGTCCGAGACTGTGGAAACAGATATGCTCTGTGGGTTGGCATCCCTACGTACGACAGTCGATCAACACCGTGTTCTGCCCTGACGGTGGGACTCGGCTGCCGGCACGTACTCTGGTGCCGGGTCCGGGTCATGCATATGTGGGATACGGCACAGCGTTCAGGGACAGTTCCAAACGTCGTCGTGGAACGATGATCGTACTCTGGGACAGAGACCATGACGAGCCGTGTGTGGTGATGACCGACCTCAGACCTGCTGAAGCAGGTGTGTGCTGGTATGCGCTGCGCTTCTGGATAGAGTTGGGCTTCAAGGCGCTCAAGAGTGTCGGGTGGCAATGGCAGAAGACTCGAAGGACTGACCCCAGACGCGTCAGTCGTCACTGGCTGGTGTTGTCTGTGGCAACACTGTTGACGCTGGCATACGGGACCAGAGTCGAAGACGCCAATGATCTGGGCAGAGCCCCCAGTCACCTCAGAGCGCCGCCTAAGGCCCTGCTGACTGCTGTGAGCAGACCGAGAAGAATCACAAGCGTAATGTACCAAGGCATCACTTGGCTGAGTCGTCTGCTGCTCAAAGGCAGACTGTGGAAGAGGGTCTGGCTGCTTCCTGAAGACTGGCCCCAACCATCGCCCAACCTCAAGATAATCTACCATCCTGATACCTGACACCACACAATACCTACCCCTGTCAGCCTCATGGGGGAGAAGGTTTCTCTCAGTTTTCGCCGCCTGACGTTCCTGAAGGCGTCTATCTGCTCGTCACCAGATATGAGTCTCCACTTGGCGAGGTAGAGCACGGATTCAAGGTCAGGTTCCGAGAACGTGACCGGTAGTTGTTCACTCAATGTCCCATCATCAGGCGGGGTCGCCCACCGAGTTGCCTACACTTATCCCGATTGCAGCCTTCAACTTGGGAGTGGAGAATACCCTTGAGGGAAGATGAGAGAAGGTTGGGTGGCGGAATTGGGGACTAGAAATCGCAAGCTCATGGTCATCATCGGTGCGTTGGCTGCCGTCACGGCCCTTGGGATGTGGTTCGCTGTCACAAATGATCTGGGGCCTCTGTCGTCACCGGAGCCTGAGGTGCAGGCCGCCGTCCCCAGCTACAACCGGGTTGCGGCCATCACTGTCGTCTCCGACACGGTTGTCATGGGCGAGGTGAGGGACGTCGTCTTCACCCGGCCGTCTCCTGAGGGGATGTCTGTCGGTGAGATTCCGGGGGCAACGACGTTCTACGAAGTCGAGGTGAAGGAAGTCCTGCGGGGTGACCTTTACCCTGGACACACCATAGTGGTGGGCAGGGCGCCGCCGGGACAGTTCGAGGAGATTCCGATCACAGCGATCGAGCCCGGCAGTCATGTCGTGCTGTTTCTGAAGGAGAGGACGGAGGATGACGTAACTCTGGCCACGAACAGCGATACGTTCTACGTCCCTGTGAGCTTCGACAACGGGGTGTTCGATGTTAAAACCCTCAGTATGTCGGACTTCGCTGCTCCCGACGAAACGAAGATTAAGGCGCGGACCCTCTTCATGGGAGGTAGTTCCTGGACGCTGCGCCAGTTGAGGAAGCAAGTCGCCGACTCAGGCGGCCTCATTCCTGAGGAACATAGGCGAGGAATTATCACAGCCCATTGAATGGGGGATGGTCGACCCTGGCGACTGGGCGGCGAAGCTCCAGTTCTACAACCGTCTGGAGCGATCAGGCGTGATCACCGCGCTGGAGGAGGCCGGAGCAGGCCCCGGCGACCTGGTCCGCATCGGCGTCGCCGAGTGGGTGTGGGAGTAGGGAAGACCCCGTACATCCTGGCTTCCACCGTTATCTGAGTGCGACCAGCTTTCAGCGCGAGAAGAAATCCAAGGGGCGGTAGACCAGCTTCACTGTTTCACTCGGGCCCTCTCTGTTCATCCCAAGCGTTTCCAGCACCCCTGAGTGAAGTGCATCAGGACCGCTCCCGTCACCCCCAGCCTTCCGGTAAAGAGCGACGAGAAGGCTCCCACACATGGCGCTGACCATGTACAGGTACAGGTACATCGCATGCCACATGTAGCCGACATTGACGCGGTCGAGCGCCTCGGACCTCGTGTAGCCGAGATCCTCGTGGTCAATCTCCCAAGAACGCAGGAGATTGTGGTCAGGCAATAGACTGGGAACATCCGGCAGTATGAACAGAGCGAGTATAACCATCATTCCCACCGACGAACCGATTAGTGCAGTCGTAAATGTCGAAAAAAGGAGGAAGCGCCACTGATTCTGACTTGGATTCACCGAGGTATCACGGATCAACAGCAGCCCGATGAATACAAGCGTCACCACAGACAGCACCACAACCGACTGAATCCATATCGACGCGTTGGAGAGCACCAGAATCACCACATACGCGAGTGTGGTCGGTGGCACAACCGTCGAGAGTGTCCCCGTCAGCGGTCTGCCGTTAGCACTCTCTCGACAGCCTCGCCATCTCCACAGCAGTTGAAACATCAACGAGCAGACGGAGGCGACCGCCACGCAGGTCAGGAGTGAGAACATGAATGGGAGGTGAGTGCCAGCGAGGTCCGCTAACGCATAGAACCCGAAATGGTCCATCCCGATGGGAGCGTATTGTAACGCCGGCACCGCCAGTATGAAAAACAGGGAAGCCCAGTAAAAGTCCCTTAGTCCTGCCTCTCTATCAGGCCACAGTAAGCCCTGAGCCAACACCAGTACCGTCGTAAGGATGACATAAGCCTGGGGCATCCAGTCACTATCCCATCCAGGCCAAAGCGTATCCCAGGACCGTCACGACCAGGGCGGATACCAGCAACCGAGAGAGCCAGGACCGCAGAGGAGCCAGGGCACGCCTGAATCTCGCTGAGAAAGCTCTGGGTATCGCGAAGGAGAAGATCGGGACTGTTCAGAGTCCAGGCCAAATTCACGGGTTCACTGAGAGCTCCGTGACCACAGAGGGATTTCGGGAGCATAAGTACTGCAATGCTTGTGGACGTGAAGAAGGAGAGACAACCAGCGGTTGGGTCTTCCGCAAGAAAGTGCATCATGTAGCTTCTGTGGGAGAGACTGGATGCTGCGGGTCGTGCGCTATTGGGATTCCATCAGCGGGCGAAACGCGAATTAGAGAACCATCAGGCTGCTGCTGAGCCTGTCGAAGGGCGGGCTAGTTAACGGATGATGCAGTGACTAGCGTCGGCGTCGGCGCCTGATGCGTCGCAGGCTACGCTGCTTGTCGAGCCTGGACTGCTCTCCCTTGGAGCGGAAGAACCGGCGATTTCTCAGTTCACGCAGGATCCCGGATCTCTGCATTCCCGTCTGGAAGCGTTTGAGAAGGGCTTCTGGGTCTTCGCCCTCTCGCAGCGTTACATAGGCCAAATAACTTCACCTCGCGTTTGAATTTCCGAACTCGGGTAAACGGCAGACGACCCATCCTGCAGAATACGCTGAACGGCCCCGACGGTGCCGGGAAAGTGTCTGCCCCTACGAGTCGAAATTATAGCACGGCCAGCCGGCTGATTTCTTGACACTCTTAGGCCTCACACTTAAACTTTGCCCAGATTTGGCCGGAAGCACCGGCTACGTTCAGGAGCGGGCTTAATGACCCAGGAACAGGAATCAGCAATCACCCCCGAGATGAGGGCGGCAGTCGGCGTGGAGTCCGAGGCTCATGTGAATGAGGTCGAGAAGGGCGCCATCATCAAGTTCGCGGTCGCCATCGGGGACACGAACCCCATCTACAACGACGAGGAAGCGGCGCGGAACTCGAGGTACGGTGGGATCGTAGCTCCGCCGACGTTCTTCCGCACGATGAGTTCAGGGCCGATGAAGGTGGACGTCAAGAGTCCATACCCGGCGAACCTGGACGGCGGCAGCGACTGGGAGTATTACGAGCCAGTCAGGCCCGGCGACCGGATATCCGTGACTACCCTGGTCTCGAACGTCTTCGAGCGTCCCGGCCGGCTTGGGAACATGCTGTTCATCCAGCGGGAGACCAGGTACAGGAACCAGTTCGGGAGGATGGTCGCGATCCAGCGCACGACCGGCATCAGCTACCAGCCGCCGGATGAGGAGTGAGTGGAGAGGAGTTAGGAGTGAGAGCCCTTCTCCCCCAGTATCGGTACCGGGGATGAGGGGGATTCCAATACCTTCACCCTCACCTCAATCCTCTCCCGTCAAGGGAGAGGAGGCCTTGGGGAACCACCCATCAAACAGAGCACACTAGGTACTCAATAGCACGAGGAGTAAGTAGCACGATGACAGAGCAGGTCTACTTCGAAGACGTCGAAGAGGGAATGGAGCTACCGGTACTGCGTAAGGACCCGACGACGCAGCAGCTGGTCAAGTACGCCGGCGCCTCCGGCGACTACTATCAGATCCACTACGATCTGAACTACGCAAAGAACAACGGGCTTCCCGACGTCATCCTGCACGGTGCGCTGAAGAACGCCTTCCTCGGTCAGCTCATGACCGACTGGGTCGGCGAGTGGGGCACCCTCAAGAAGCTGAGCGTCCAGTATAGGGGCATGGACGTCCCTGGAACGCCGGTCTTCGGCAAGGGCGTGGTCAAGAAGAAGTACCAGGAAGATGGCGAGAACCTCGTCGAGTGCGACATCTGGCTCGAGAACCACGACGGCCAGCGCACGACACCCGGTTCCGCAGTCGCCGCGCTACCGAGCAGGTAGAGGGGTCTGAAAAGTCCCTTCTCCCCTGGTGGGAGAAGGTTAGGATGAGGGGGACTGAAATTTTCACCCTCACCTCAATCCTCTCCCATCGAGGGAGAGGAGGATTTTGAAACCCTGTGGAGGGGAAGATCCCATGTCGACTTACGTCCTCGTTCATGGTTCATTTCAGGGCGGCTGGATATGGAAGCCCACCGCCGAGGTGCTGCGTGCAGCCGGACACACCGTCTATGCTCCCACGCTGGACGGCTGCGGTGAGCGGCACCACCTGATACGTCCGGGCATCACCATCGCCGCGCAGGCGCGCGAGGTCGCTGACATGATGTTCTACGAGGACCTCAGCGACGTCGTCCTCGTCGCCACCAGCACGGGCGGTCTGGTGGTGTGCAAGACGACGGAGCTTGCTCGCGACCGCATAAGCCGCCTCGTTTTCGTCGACGCGCTTGCGCCCCAGGAGGGGGAGCGCGTGTCTGAGATCGTACAGCGCGACCCCAACACCCCGCCCATGCCGACAACCGAGCTGACGCGCGGTCCGACGCGGGAAGAGATGGAGAATCGCCTGTTCGCCGACCTCGAGCCCGAATTGCGCGCGTGGGCGGCCGACCGCGCCACCATGCACCCTGTCGAGGCATCGGACGCTCCGGGTGAGCTGGACGCGTTCTGGGCGACCGCGGGAACCATACCGGCGCGTGTAATCCGCTGCCGGCTGAGCGCGAATCCGCCCGAGGCGCACCAGCGCCGAACCGCCGAGAGGCTAAACGCCGACTGGCACGAGATGGACGCCGGCCACTACCCCATGCTCAGCCACCCCGACGAGCTGGCCGGGCTGCTGCAGTAGGGGAGAGGGCCGCGAGCTACGCTACTGCCACCAGGGCTGAGCCTACGCCTTCGGCGATCTTGCGGTACTCTTTGAGCACGGCGTCGTTGTTGAGGACTGTGGGCCTGGAGGTGTCTCGGTAGTCGGCGCGCAGTTCGATGCTTCCCAGGAACGGGATGTCGAGGTGCTCCGCTAGCTCCTCGCCCGCGCCTGTGCCGAAGATCTCGCCGGACAGGTTCTCGACCACGCCCAGAACGTCGATCTGCAGCTTCTTGATCATGTTGACCGAGCGGATGGCGTCGATCTTGGCGAGCTCCTGCGGCGTGGTCACGACGACGAAGCCGTCCATCTCAAGCGACTGCATGACGGTGAGAGGCGCGTCGGAAGTCCCGGGGGGCAGGTCCACGACCAGGTAGTCCAGCTCTCCCCAGGTGGTGGACTGCAGGAGCTGGTTGATCGCGTTGTGGATCATCGGGCCGCGCCAGATGATCGCCTCTTCCTCGTCCTTCTGGAAGAATCCCATCGACATGACCTTCACGCCGAAGCGCTCCGGCGGGATCATCCTGCGGTCGTCGGCGGCCAGGGGCGCCTCGGTGACCTTCATGGCGCGGATGACGTTCGGGCAGTCTATGTCGACGTCCAGGATGCCGACGCTGGCGCCGTCGTTGGCGAGCGTGACGGCGAGGTTCACGGCGACCGTCGTCTTGCCGACACCGCCCTTGCCGCTATAGACGCCGACCTTGTGCTTGATCTGTGACAGCGTCTCGGAGATCGCGCGCTTCTGCTCGAACTGCCGGCGCATAGCTTCGACCTTGGCCCTGGCCTGCGCCTGCTGCTGGGGGTTCATGGGGCCCCCCGGATTCCCCTGCGCATGCTGATGCTGGTGGGGGTTCATTGGACTCTCCTGTTACGTGGTACGGGCGAGTTTCAAACCCGCCCCTGCGGTTACAAAGTACAGGGGCGACCCGCCAAGCCTGTCGATTCGACACGGCATCGGGCGCCCCTGTAATAGTTTGGAGTCGAAGTGCCGGGGCTTTTGAGGAGCGCCCCGGAAGTCGGGTGGCTAGTCGAGACCGAGAAGCTTCTTGCCCTCGTCGGTGATGAGGTCCGGGGTCCACGGGGGGTCGAAGGTCAGCTCGACGTTGACGTCCTCGACGGCGTCAATCTCTGCGATGCGCCACTCGGCCTGCTGCGCGATGTAGGGTCCCATGCCGCAGCCGGCGAATGTGAGGGTCATCGTGACGCCCACATTGCCTTCGTCGACCTCTACGCCGTAGATCAGCCCCAGGTCGACTACGTTGACTGGGATCTCCGGGTCGTAAACGTCCCTCAGCGCTTCATAGACTTCTTCGGGGGTCAGTGTCTGTGTGGTCATAGTGTGTGCCCTCCGGCGCTGAGATGATCGCCCGATAGAAGCCAGGCGAAGTCAGTCCAATTGTATCTTTGGCTTAGGTTGGTGTCAAAAAAGATGGGTGGGCAGAACATCCCTTTAGGGACAGTTCGCGAACCGCCCCTGCGAATTGTGCCGTGGCCCAAGTTGGTCTGTCATAACTTTCTAGCAGTTATGGGTTGGTGATGATGCCCTACAGTTGACACCCGCACTCCACAACGTTAATGTTGTGTTATGTTGCCAGAATTCAATGCGGACGGGCTACTTCCGCCGGGAGTACATGTGGCTGAATGGGAGGAGTTGGTAAGAAGGTTCGGGTACAACCCCTGGAGGGTACGTCTCCTGATGGGCCTCGGATCTGCGTTGGATAATCTGAAGCTTGCCGGCTGTCGGATGGCCTACGTCGATGGAAGCTTTGTGACGTCCAAGGAATACCCGAACGACTTTGACGGCTGCTGGGAAGAGACCGGTGTTGACCCGCTAGCCTTGGATCCGGTGCTCCTAGATTTCGACAATGACCGGGCCGCACAGAGGATCAAGTACTACGGGGAATTTTTGCCAGCCTCAGTGGTCGAGGCTTCCTCAGGACTATCTTTCCTGGAGTTCTTTCAGACTGCGGAAACAGGCGAGCGCAAAGGGATCGTCGCGATAGATTTGGAGGGGTGGGAATGATCAGGAACGAACGCCAGTATCGGTTCACTAAGACGCAGGTGAGGCGCTTTGAGGAAACACTTACTGAGTTGAAGAGTTGCGATTCTGAGAATCCCGACGTGCATCCGCTTATCGCCAAGGCCCGGGTGGATGCGGTCAGCAGCCAGTTGGCGGACCTGAGGAAGCAGCTTCGGGAGTATGAGTCGCTGAAGTCTGGGAACTTCGACTTCAATCAACTGATGATTGTGAATAGTCTGCCGACAATGCTCATCAAGGCCCGCATCGCGAGGGGTATGACGCAGCGGGACCTGGCCGAGCGGATCGGCCTGAAGGAGCAGCAGATACAGCGGTACGAGGCGACCGACTACGCCTCTGCGAGTTTGGGACGAATACGGGACATTATTGGCGGACTTATGGTAGAACGCAGCCTGTCGGCGTCAAGGGAATCAAACCAATACTCTCCCGTCAGGAGCTGACAAAGATAGGTACTTCGCGAATAGTCGTTCCGGCGTAGGCCGGAACCCAGAGTCCGGGCGTCCCTCGACAGGCTCAGGACGAACGATTCACTGATCTACATGCCCCTTTTATCCTCTTAGGGGAGAGGAGGCATTAAGAACACCTTCTGAGGCATCCTTAGATGGGCGGTTGGCGAACCGCCCCTACGGCCTGATCCCTACTCAGCGAGCGCCCTCAGCATTAGCTCTTCGGCGCGGTCTCGGGTGCCGGCTACTGTGGCGTAGATCAGGCTGCCCTTGTTCCTGAGGATCAGGTGGCCGTCTTCGAGCTCCAGGTAGCGGGCGTTGGTGTTCTCCAGGTCTATGGTCTCCATGCCGATCTTGCCGGCGATGGAGCGCACCAGGAAGGCGACCGCGACTCCGGCGTACCCGGCGCCGCCCACCAGCACGACCCCGGTGTCCAGGGTGTCCAGCAGCTCGACGCCGATCTCCTCTGGGATAGTCTCGGGCAGGTCGCTGTAGATGCCGAACGCGACGTTGTTCACTCGCACGATTCCGAAGGCGGTATCCAGGCCGGGCACCTGGATGCCCGCGTTGTCCGCGATCTCCTGGATGATGTTCCCGTCGGTCGATATGAACCCCGCCGCGATCGGGGGCTCGTCCTCGGAGACAGGCAGGTGAGTCAGCATGTTCCACACCTGCGTATTTCGCTCCTTGAGCGACACCAGCTCCGCCGACCCGTACTGGTTGGAGAGGTCGGTCGTCCACTCGGCGTCTCCGCGGATGACCTGGACCGTGGTGGTGGAGACCTGCGTGGTGGTGGGCGGGTCTTCGACAGGCTTCTGAGCGAGCAGGTTGCCGGCGAGAGCGGCGTCGGTAGTGGTGGCGAATCCGAGGACCCCACCGAACTGTTCGAGCGACGCAGCGACCATCGAAACGCTCGTGATGGAGACCTGGTCCTCGCCGCCGAGCGTGATCACCTCCTCCTGGTCTTCTCCCAGGAATCGGTTGCGATCGACGACGACAGAGGCGCCAGGATTAAAGTAGAGGTACACCTCGTAGTCTACGTCGGGAACGAGGTCGTCCTCGATACCGGGGGGCAGAGTTCCGCCCCCCTCATCTACCTCGGATGAGCACGCCACTCCGAGCATGATGAAGGACAGGATCGCAAGAGCTGTTGCGTATATGCGCAAAGTCGCCTCCGCGACGTGTCCCGTCAGCGGCTATTTACATCGAATACGAGTTCCGGCGTCGGTCGGACGCTTCACTGTGGATAATCATTCGACCATCACCTTTCTCAGATCGGTGATCTGGTCCCTGAGCAGGGCGGCCTTCTCGAACTCCAGCGACCTGGCCGCCGTCTTCATCTGTGATTCCAGGTCCTTGATCAGCCTAAGGATGTCGTCTCGCGGCATGTCCGACGAGTCCACCGCGTAGGTCGCCTCTGTCTCCGCGATGGCCCTTACGCGCTCGGTGATGTCGTGAATGGTCTTCTGGATCGACTGAGGCGTGATGCCGTGCTCGCGGTTGTAGACCTCCTGGATCGCGCGCCTGCGCTCGGTCTCGTCAATCGCACGCTTCATCGAGTCGGTGACCCGGTCTGCGTACATTATGACATGACCGTCAACGTGGCGGGCCGCGCGCCCGATGGTCTGCACCAGCGAGGTCGTGGACCTCAGGTAGCCCTCCTTGTCGGCGTCCAGTATGGCGACCAGGCTGACCTCGGGCAGGTCCAGTCCCTCCCTGAGGAGGTTGATTCCGACGATGACGTCGTACACGCCCAGCCTCAGGTCTCGCAGTATCTCGCTGCGCTCGAGGGTGTCGATCTCGGAGTGCAGGTAGTGGGTGCGGATGCCCATCTCGCGGAGGTAGTCGGCCAGCTCCTCGGACATGCGCTTGGTCAGCGTCGTGACGATACAGCGCTCGCCCCTGTCGACCCTGACCTTGATCTGGTACAGCAGGTCGTCTATCTGCCCGTCGGTGGGTTTGACGTCTATGATCGGGTCAGTGAGACCGGTGGGCCGGATCACCTGCTCCACCATCTGCTGCGAGTGCTCGAACTCGTACGGACCGGGGGTCGCAGAGACGTACACGGCCTGGTTGACGAACTGCTCGAACTCACCGAAGTTGAGCGGCCTGTTGTCCAGCGCCGAAGGCAGCCGGAAGCCGTACTCGACCAGCACCTCCTTGCGCGAGCGGTCGCCGTTGTACATTCCCCTGATCTGGGGAAGCGTCATGTGCGACTCGTCGATGAACAGAAGGTAGTCCTCGGGGAAGTAGTCCATTAGTGTGTAGGGCGTGCTCCCGGGCTCGCGCGCTGCGAGGTGTCGCGAGTAGTTCTCGACGCCCGCGCAGTAGCCCGTCTCGCGCATCATCTCGACGTCGTACCTGGTGCGCTGCTCCAGCCTCTGCGCCTCCAGCAGTTTGCCCTGCCGGTTGAGGAACTTGAGCTGGTCGTCCAACTCCTCCTCGATGCTCCTGATGGCCTCCAGCAGCTTCTCCTGCGAGGTCACGAAGTGCTTGGCCGGGTAGATGTCGATGTCGTTGCGCTCGGAGAGCACCTCGCCCGTGAGCGGGTCGAGCTCGACTATGCGCTCGACCTCGTCGCCCCAGAACTCGATGCGCACGCCGACCGTCTCGTAGGCGGGCAGTATCTCCAGCGTGTCGCCGCGAATGCGGAACCGCCCGCGGGCGAGGTCGAAGTCGTTGCGCTCGTACTGCATGTCGATGAGCTGCCTGGAGAGGCGCCCGGGGCTGCGTATCTCCCCGCGCTGCACGTGCGCCATGAAGCCCTGGTACTCCTCGGGCGAGCCGAGGCCGAAGATGCACGAGACCGACGCGACGATCAGCACGTCCCTGCGCGTCAGCAGAGCGCGGGTGGCCGCGTGTCGGAGCTTGTCGAGCTCCTCGTTGATGTCGGCGTCCTTCTCTATATAGAGGTCGGTGCGCGGGAGGTAGGCTTCAGGCTGGTAGTAGTCGTAGTAGCTGACGAAGTACTCGACCGCGTTGTCCGGGAAGAACTCCTTGAACTCGGTCGCGAGCTGCGCGGCGAGGGTCTTGTTGTGGGCGATGACCAGCGTGGGGCGCTGCACCCGCTCGATGACGTTCGCCATGGTGAACGTCTTGCCGCTGCCCGTAACGCCCATCAGCGACTGGTGGACCATGCCCCGGCCGAGGCCGTCGACGACCTGGTCTACGGCCTGCGGCTGGTCGCCCGTCGGCTGGAAGTCGGACACTATCTGGAACTGGGGCAAGCTGAGCTCCGCCAAGATTCTTAATGTGTTTATATATTGTACCGAATATTGTACCTGCGAATTGGAATCAGTCCAGCGGAGTGGGGATGTTACGGGCGACCCTTCGACAAGCTCAGGGCGAACGGTTTACTGAAACCCCGGACTTTATCCGGGGGAGAGGGTTGGTGAGGCGGGACCGGCTGCTCTACCGGGCTTCGTCCGGCCTCAGATCTTCCGAGTATAGTCGGTGCCAGTAGGCGGCTTCCGGATCACCGGACTGGACGAACTGTTCGATGTCGTCGAATATCTTCTGCCGAATATCGTCATCCAGACCGTTTTTCAGTTGGACTCCCGTGATCACGGGGTAGGCGGGCCGTCCGGTAACGTGTCGGATGATCCTGGCATTGTCGGTCGCCCTGACGAGGTCCTTTTCGTCAATGGTGTAGGATGCCTCCACGGCGATGTAGTACTCTGGCTCCGCGTCATCTTCGGCCGCCAGGTGCTTCACACCCGCGATAAGGTCTGGTCGCCTGAAACTCCTCAGTGCCCCCTCGCCCTCCAGGTTGAGCGACCTCAATTCCTGCTCGTGGTCTCTCACAATATCTCTGAGTGTGTTCCTGCCGAGCTGCCAGATCTCGATCATATCCGGGGGTAGCGAATGCCTGTCCGCGAACAGGCTTGCAATGCCGAGGTCCTCAGTCAGTATCTCGCGCCGAACCGTCCTGCGAAAGCCCGGATCGTCTCTGAGGAGTTGGATGAAGTCATCTGGTGTGTTCATTGTGGTGGTCATGCCGGTCTCCAACTCTAATTGTAGATGTCCGTCAGGCGGTTGTCGAAAACAGCCGCGAGCGTATCTACCCTAGAAAGACCACCTCGGGGTTGGCCTGCGGCTGTCTGTACTGTGATTCGTGTGATTAAGTGATTGTCATGATTGGTGCGTTGAGGCTTGCGATCACGGGCCAAGGCTGTGTGCATCCGCAATGGAGCGATACGAACAGACGGGACTGGGAAATCAGGGACATCCTATAGTCATACGAATCACAGTTCAGACAGTTGGGGGAGGACAGGGATCATGCCGCGCCACACCTAGTCTAGTGCGAATGTCGACTACCCCGAATTGCGCCGTTGGCTGCTTGACCCTGGACTGGGAACGGCGGGAGTGTCTTTCAGGTACTGCGAGGACCTTGCCAACGGGCTGGAGTTCTCCGGTGTCCAGTCACAGTGGGTAGAATCGAGGATGATTGTGCATTCCCGATCGGGTATCGTGAGGCCCCATTCAGCGTTCTTCCGCCGAAGGCTGCTTCAGTACCACCAGTGTACCTAAGGCCTTGTCATTCAACGACTGACTTTCCCGGTCAAGGAGCACCCACAGCTTGTCCACGAGGATGACTATGCCCACGAAGACAAAAGGCAGGTACAAAGCCCATTCCCAGTTTCGATAGTACCAGTCAGTACCAAGCAGTAGTATCCATGTATCGGGCCACAGCAAGACCAAGCCACAGATTAGCGGAACTCCTTTGGTCATCACCTCGCGAACGAAGGTGTATCCCCGCCCGGAGGCCCCTCCATTCTTCTTTGTTACCTGGATACTCATCAACACCTTTCCTGGCGTCTGGCCCCATTGCAGCGCAAGGAGCCACCATCCAAATGATAAGAACACCAGGGCAAACAACGACACTAACGCAATTGTGAACCCTGGGAAGGGTGGGCCGCAGGGCCCTACACTTCCGTATTCGTCAAAACAGTCCCCCAGGCCCGAGGCGACCCCTACCAGTAACAGAAAGAAAAGAGCTGGGAGGGGAGCAAAGAACAGACCAACATCTATCAGGTAGGCTGCTGCCCGACGGCGAAATCCCGCCAGCGGCTGTTCGAGATTAATGGCCTGCATCTATTACTCCTACTCCGCGTTGCACATTTAATCCCTATTGTATGTGCAACGCCCCATCCTTCTGGATCGAATGTCCCTTCTCCCGTCAAGCGAGAGGGGGCTGTTGGCAGGTATTGCCGATAGCCAACGCCTTTGAACCTACGATGTCTAGGCGGAGGAGAGGAATTCAGACTGTTCGAGACGGTTTGGGGTGCCTTTTCCTTGCCTGTCGGTGGGTAGCCAGGCTTGGAGAGGATGCGACCTCAGCATGGCGTCGTCTTCGTAATCTGCAGACACCTTGCCGCCGGTGAACTCTCTCAGCAGATCGGCAGCGTACTGAATGTCGTACAGGTACTTTCGAGTCTCAAGCTTCATAAACGGTGGTCCTCGTCTGCTCCACCGACTGCAGGAAATAGGGATTCCTGATGGCCGACTCCACCACCAGATCCACTGGCCGTTCGAAAAGCTCTCCGAGAGCCTCCAAAAGCCCGAAGTAGGCGTCCGCATAGGCGCTGAGGGCCGCAGGCTGGAACTCGACAAGGAAGTCCAGGTCACTCACGTCCGGGACGTATCGATCCGTTGCGGCCGACCCGAATACGTCAAGTCGGCGGACACTGTGGATGAGACAGAGACGTTTAACCTCATCTGCTCGCTCCTCAAGTGCAGTAATCATCTCGTGTTCTCCTGAATTTAGCCAAGTCCGAGTCTTGGCAGGATCGCGGCGATTTCGGCATCGGTAATCTGCCAGAACTGGTTCTCGTTGCCGACAGTCTCCCCGGACTGGATATGGGTGAAAGGATATGAACGGCTTTTGGGGGTGTCAACGGGTCGGGGCTGTGGTGTGGCTAGAATCGAGGTTTTCGCCCTCTCCCCACGGGGGCCTTCGACAAGCTCAGGGCGAACGAGTGAGAGGTTGACGACGAGGCGCAAACGAAAGGGCCCGCAAAGGGAGAGGGGATCTGCTGCCAGGTGCTATACTTTTCTTGGAATGAATCGTGTGCTTGTCAGAGTGTGGCCTGTCGGACTTACCGTCTTGATGGTCGTGCTGCCGTTCCTGGGGCCGGTTGTCGACCACCACTTCGCTGAGCGTCAGCCCTATCACGCTCACTTTGGGGCCGACGAAGGTCACGACCACGACTACGCGAGCCTTCACGTACACGGCGACGACCAGACCGCCGAGAGCGGAATCGCGCTGTACAGTCTCGACGTCTTCTCGGCCGGGCCGTCCATGGCGATGATGGCCGACGCTGAGCTCGAGAGCCGGCTGACTCCTGACCCCGACTCGGTACTGACCCTCCGAGCGCCCGAGTTCGCGGCGCTCAGGTCGGCGTCCGTATCCCCCCTCGAAAGACCGCCTCGCGCCTAGCCTGTGGCTATTGTCTCTCTGAGCTTGGAGGGTGTTTCCTAAGTCCCTTCTCCCGCCAAGGACTGGCGGGGGTAGGCAATCAGAGTTTCACCCTCACCCCAACCCTCTCCCCCGTATCGAGTACGGGGCAGGCTCTGAGGGAGAGGGGGCTCCTTGGATAACGCCGATGGGCGTCGGGTGTCTATTTGAAATACGCGCTTACATTCGTAATATTCGTGGCTGTCATAGCCGTCGGGCTGGCGGCTGCGGACTGGGTGAGTGCGCACGGCAGCGGGTTTCAGCTCACCAAGCAGGCCCAGGCGGGGCCGTACGAACTGCTGCTCGGGACGATACCTGACCCACCGTTGGTGGGCGAGGCGATCCTGATCCTCCAGGTGGCCGATCCTGACACGGGCGTCCGCGTGCTGGACGCGGTCGTCACTGCCGCTCCCGGTGGACAGGACGGTCCGGGCGCTCCGCTGCTGTTCGGGCCGGACTCGTATGACCCGACGCTGTACGAGGCGCGCGCGATCCTGGAGAACGATGGGCCGTGGGAGGTCACGATCACCGTGTCCGGCGCGGACGGAAGCGGATCGGCGCTGTTCACATACGACGTGAAGCGCGCCAGTCCGATCGCGGGAATCATCACACTCGCGACCCTGCTGGCGTTCGTGACTATTCTCGGCCTGTCCATGAGAGCATTTCTGAAGCAGAGAGCGAGTGGCCGGAGTGGTAGGCGCCGGTAGAAGTGAATGGAGAATGGAATTCTAGGGGCATATAAGTTATATTTTATGCCATGTGGCATTTAGTCACATCTATCCACCATTCTCCTCCTGGGAGGTTGGTCTTGACCAAGACACTGATAGCAATCTTGATAGCGGCGGCGCTGGCCGCGACGGCCGCGACGGCCGCGTTTGCGCATGACGACGAAGAGTTGGGCGGCAACAAGATCGTCGTCGGGTTCCTGAACGAACCCGCCTACGAGGGTGAGAGGAACGCGGTGAGCATCCGCGTGACGAAGGGATCCGCAGGTGGGTATGAAGAGTCCTCAAGCATGGCCGGCATGGCTATGGGTGCCGACCCGGACGTCGTGGAGTCAGAAGTCCCCATCGACGTTAGCCTCGTGACTGAGGTCGAGGACGACGGCGGGGTCAACGTTCACATCATGGCCGACGACTGGACGTGGTCGACTGGCGGCGCCAATTACGTTCAGGGCGAGGGACACGCGCACATCTACGTGGACGGGGAGCTGCTCAGGATGGTGTACGAACCCGTCAACCACCTGAGCGGGCTCGCGCCCGGAGAGCGGCAGATCCGCGTCGCGCTCAGCACGAACAACCACGCCAACCTGACCTACAACGGCGCGCCTATCGAGGCGACGGCTACGGTTACCGTTCCCGGGTCCGGCGGCATGGAGGAGGAGGGTGGTCACCACGAGGCACAGGTCGTAGGGGTCGAGGGCCTCCACAACACGCTGTTGGTGGAGGTGACCCACGTGCCGTCGAACGTCTCTAAGACGATGAAGTTGAGGCCTGCGTACGACGATCCCGGCCACTACGTGGCCGACCTCATCCCGACCTCTCCCGGCCAGTACAGGTTCCGATTCTTTGGAACTATCGAGGGTGAGCAGGTCGACCTGACCTTCGACTCGATGGCCGGAGGCGGCGACTTCGACGACGTGCAGCCGGCGACCGCGATACAGTTCCCAGATGAGGTCGTGTCGGCACGCGAGCTGGAGTCGGCGATGAGGGGCATGCAGACTACCGTCGGGGACATGCAGGCGACGGTTGGAGGGATGCAGGCGGCGTCCCTGGATACGCACGAGGAAGACGAGACCCGCGACAGCGCCGCGCTGATGCTGGCGATATTCGGCGTCGTGTTGGGGGCGAGCGGCATCGCTTTCGGAGCCGTGTCGCTGGTGCTGGTTATACGAAGCAGGAAGTCGTAAGAAGAAGGAGAACAGATGTCAACCCGATTCAAGAGTCGTAGTCTCCACCTGAGATTGGGGCTGTGTCTTGTTGTGGCCCTGGCGATTGGTCTGGCCGCGGCCTGTGGCTCGGAGCCTGCCCCGCCCCCGCCGACTCCCACGGCCGTTCCGACGGTAGCGCCGACGGCGATTCCCCCGTCTCCCTCTGTTGAGCCGTCCACCGATCGCGGCATGGCTCCAAACTTCAGTCTGCCTTCAGCGGGAGGCAACGAGGTAGCTCTGTCGAGCTTGCTCGAAGACCACGAGGCTGTCGTCCTGGTGTTCTATCGCGGGTACTTCTGAGGGATATGTCGCGGCCAGCTCGGTGAGCTGGCAGAGTCATACCCCGAGTTCGAGAAGCGCGACGCGGCCCTGGTGGCGATAAGCACAGACAACGTCCTCGACTCCATGAATATGGCCAGCTTCATTGGAGCTGATCCCCAATCAGGGTATGGGACGGGGTTCCACATCCTGGCCGACGACGATTCCAGCGTGACCCGCGAGTACGGCATCTTCGACCTTCACGCCGACGGCGTCGCGGCCCCCGCGACGTTCGTCCTGGACAAGCAGGGGGAGATCGTCGCCTACCATGTGTCCAGGGACGTCACCGACCGCCCGACGACTGAGAGCATCCTCCTGCAGCTGGACCAGATGGGGCTTAAGAATTAAGAATAGTGAATTGAGAATGATGAAAGGGTGTCGTGCGTGCGGGACCTAATGTTAGCCCCCCTCTCCCTCGGGGCTGACAGGGGTAGGTATTCACAAGTCGTCATTCCCGCGAAAGCGGGAATCCAAGGGCAGGGGTGTCCTTCGACAAGCTCAGGACGAACGAATTACCGGTTTACCTACCCCTGTAAGCTCCCTCGGGGTGAGGGTGAAAAGGTCTTGGTTCCAGCCTTCGCCGGAACGATGATGTTAGGCTGAGACCTCCTGGGCAGATGACCATTCGCCGTTCCAAATTCCTAATTCTCTATTCCCTCCTGATCGTGCTGCTTGTTGCGGCTCCAGGGACGGCGGAGGCGCACGCCAACTATGTGGAGTCCGACCCGGCGGCCAACTCGGTGCTGGAGGGCTCCCCTGAGCGGGTCACGATCCGGTTTACCGAGCCGCTGGAGCCTGATCTCAGCCAGATCCAGGTGTTCGACACGCAGGGTGTCCACGTGGACGAGGGCGACAGCGCGGTGGACTCATCCGACCCGCTCGTGATGTCAGTGTCGGTCAAGAGTCTTGCCGACGGCACGTACACGGTGGCCTGGAAGAACGTATCCACGGTGGATGGCCACGGGCGAAGGGGCGCGTTCGTCTTCTCTGTGGGTGAGCCGCTCTCCGTGGACGCCACTGCTGTGGAGGTCGATCAGCCGCTGCTGCAGTCCCCGGCCGAGCCTGTCGTGCGCTGGCTTGTGCTGCTGGGAGTGCTGACGCTGGTCGGAGCGGTCACGTTCCACCTATCAGTCTCCCGCCCGGCCCTGGGCGGGCTTGGCGATGGTGTTCTTACACCAACTCTCACCGGCTCGCTTGCACGGCTCGTGACATTCGCAGCCGGCTTGTTCGTGGCTGCATCCCTGGCGCAGTTGATCGTTCAGGCGTCGGTGGTGTTTGAGTTGTCGCTTCTGGGTGTGTTCGGCGGACCCGTATGGGATGTGCTGTTCGACACCGAGTGGGGACGGTTGTGGCTGTGGCGCGTCGTACTCGGAGTGGCAGCGGCTGTAGCTGTGGTCGCCGGGTGGCGCAGGGGAGACAACCTGGTGCTGCTGGCAGTCGGTACCGTTCTGGGCGCAGCATCGCTGCTTGCGATCAGCCTTACGAGTCATGCGGCGGCGACCGTGAACGTCGAAACGGCGGCCACTCTCAACGACTTTGTGCATCTCATAGCGGTGGCTGTGTGGGTCGGGGGACTGGTAGCGCTTGCCCTGTCCGTGAGGCTCATTCTGAAAGCACGCGAGGGATCGGAGCGGCGCGATGCGCTTGTCGCGCTGGTGCGCAGGTTCTCCCTGGTCGCCGGTCTCAGCGTTGCCGTGATCGTTCTGACTGGCATCTACAGCGCGTGGGCCCAGGTGGTCACCGTGGAGGCCCTGCAGGTCCCGTACGGAAGGGTCCTCGGAGTCAAGGTGGCTGTCTTCGTGGCGCTGCTGATGATCGCGGCCGCGAACCTGGTATGGGTGCGACCTCGACTCCGCGCAGGCGGCACCGCGAGTATCTGGCTGAAGCGGCTGGTGGCAGCCGAGATCGTGCTGGCTGCGATTGTGCTGCTTGCGGTCGGCTTCCTGACATCCCTTGAGCCGGCGCGACAGGTCGCGTCGCGGGAGGGAATCGGCATAGAGAGCGGACTCAGCTTCGAGGAGGCGACCGAGGGCACACGCGTGCTGCTGGAAGTCGACCCCGGACAGGTCGGTCCCAACGCCATTCGCACCTCGCTGGCAGACATGTCCGGTGCTCCAATCACCAACGCCACCGACGTGAGGGTACGGCTGTCGTACCTGGACGTGGACCTAGGAGAGACTCCCTACTCGGCCACGGAAGTGGGCGCGGGCGAGTTCGTGCTTGAAGACCAGCTCATCAGCCTCGCCGGAGCGTGGCAGGTGGAGGTGGAAGTCCAGCGTCCCGACGCCTTCGACACGCGCGCCGCGTTCAGGTTCGAGGTGGCCGGAGGCGGAGGTGGAAGCCTGGCGATAGCGCCCGAGGCCGACACGGGCCGGACACTTCTGGGCATCGAGTTCGTGGTGCTGGGCTTCCTGTTCATGGGGGTCAGCATCCCCATCGGCGGGTGGTACTCGCGACAGGGTGCCGCGGCGATGGTCGTGGGCGCAGTCGTCGTGATCGCGGGCGTCGCGCTGCTGTTCAGCACGCTCGGTGCGGGAGAGGGACTGCCTGAACGAAACCCAATTGCCCCGACACAGGAGTCCGTTGCGCTCGGCATGGGACTGTACGAACAGCATTGCCAGCTATGTCACGGCGTTGGAGGCAAGGGCGACGGCCCCGGGGGCGTGGGCCTGAATCCACCACCGGCAGACCTGACGATCCATGTCCCGCTGCACCCGGACCGAGGGCTGTTCGAGTTCATCCGCGACGGCGTCCCAGGTACCGCGATGGCGCCGATGGTCGATAAGCTTACCGAGGACGAGATATGGCATGTCATCAACTACATCCAGACGCTGGAGTAGGGGAATCTGGATGAAAGCCAAGGATGTCCAACCAATCGACAAGCCCCCTCTCCCTCAGGGAGAGGGCTGGGGTGAGGGTGAAACCAGTAGCTGTGAACAAGGCTGATTGCCACACCCGACACTGGAGGCTGGCACTGAAAATCCTGGCGGCCGTAACCGTCGGCGCTCTTGCGCTGACCGCGTCCCCCGTCGCGGCGCACGCCTTCGGGCAGCGCTACGACCTGCCGATACCGCTGAATTACTTTTTGGTCGGCGCTGTGGCGACGGTCTTCCTGTCGTTCGTGCTGATAGGGCTGTTCGTCCAGAGACACCCAGAGAGATTCAGCTACCCTCGCCTGGACCTTCTTAAAGTCCCCGTCGTCGGGGTGGTGCTGTCGAACTCGATAGCCGGCGTGGTCATCCGGGCCGTTTCGGTGCTGATATTCCTGCTGCTGCTGGTTGTGGGCTTCTTCGGCACCGATCGCGCGGTCGAAAACCTGTCTCCGACCTTCATCTGGATCATCTGGTGGGTCGGAATGGGCTACGTGGTCGCGCTGGTCGGCAACGTGTGGGTGTTCATCAACCCGTGGAAGATCACCTTCGAGTGGTATCGCAAGTTGAGGGGCCACGCCGACGAGCCCGAAGACCCTCCGTTCACCTATCCCGAGGGACTGAACGTCTGGCCCGCCCTGCTGCTGTTCTTCCTGTTCGCGTGGGCCGAGAACGTCTACACCGGCGCGTTCAGGCCGTTCACGCTGTCGGTGCTGGTGCTGCTGTACTCCATCGTCATGTGGGTCGGTATGGCGGCGTTCGGCAAGCACGTCTGGCTCAGAAACGGCGAGGCGTTCACCGTGCTCTTCGGGTTCTTCTCTCGCTTCTCTCCGACGGAGCTGAGGGTGACGAACCGGGAGGTTTGCGGCGACTGCGGCTCGGAGTGCCAGCAGGAGCCCGAGTGCGTGGACTGTTACGACTGCTACGAGTACGCGGAGCCCGGGGACAGGCAGCCCAACCTGAGGCCGTTCGCCGTGGGGCTGGCGTTGCAGAATCACGTGTCGGTAGCGACCGCCGCGTTCGTCGTCCTCGCGCTGGCCACGGTCAGCTTCGACGGCTTCCAGGACACCGAGACCTGGGTGAACATACGCACCAGCATGCTGTCGTTCTCGACGTCGGACGTGGTCGACACGGTCGCCCTCGCTCTCGCCCCTGCGCTGTTTGTCGTCGTCTACCTGGGATTCGCGTGGGGCATCAAGGCGCTGTCGCGTGAGGAGGCCGGGGTGATCGAGGTCGCGAGCGCATACGTGTTCTCGCTCGTGCCGATAGCGCTTGCGTACAACCTCGCCCACTTCATAACGCTGCTGCTGATCCAGGGACAGCTGATAATCCCGTTGGCGTCGGACCCGTTCGGGTTCGGGTGGGACATATTCGGCACGGCGGACTACAGGCTCAACCTGGAAATCATCACCGCTAAGACCGTGTGGTTCATCAGCCTGATCGCCATCGTGCTGGGCCACGTGATCTCCGTGTACCTGGCGCATGTGATCTCCCTGCGGCGCGCGTCCGCCGCGGCGGACGCTCTCAGGGGGCAGATCCCAATGCTGGCGCTGATGATCGTCTACACCGCCACCAGCCTGTGGATAATCGCCCAGCCGATAGTGGGGTAATCGCGGGGAATCGCAGCTGGATTCAGGTTCACCTCAAAATGTACTCATCTCCCACAGTGAGAGGGTTGGAATGAGGGTGAGCAGGTTGATTCCGACCACTACGCGATTGAGGGCTGATCGGGAATTTCGGTTGTTTCGCGCCCTCACGACAATTAGACTCTCAGCATGGATAGCGTAACGCTCAAGGACTTTCGTTGCTTCCGAGGCGAGCAGACGGCGCGGATGGCGCCGCTGACGCTGCTCGTCGGCGAGAACAGCACGGGGAAGACATCGTTCCTCGCAATTCTGCGCGCGCTGTGGGACGTGGCGGTGTTCGAAGTCGTCCCGGACTTTCGCAGAGAACCGTACGACCTCGGCGCGTTCAGCGAGATCGTCTATAACGACAGCAGCCGGGGAGAGCAGCCGGATTCATTCCAGGCGGGGTTTCGCGATTCTACCGGTGAAGTGTCGTTCAGTTTCACATTTCGGGATGTTGATGGGGTGATCTTTCCTGTTTCGAGGTACGTCACAGTGGCAGGTGCATGGTTTGAGTTTGGTGCTCAGCCAGGACGAGAAGGTGAATTTCAACTCGGCATTGAAACACGTAGATGGAATGTGGACTCCGAGTTAGTTCGGTTCGGATCCAGCAGTGAACGGCTGCTTCCTATGGATTTTGCTGTGAGAGAGGCTTTGCGGCGTACTGTTGGGCAGAATGGATCGTCGGATTCGATACGGGAGACGCCCGGACAGTATGAAGGTCTTTCAATAGACCAAGACGATGTAGAGCGCGTTAGAGAAGCACAGCGACAGTTGCAGTTTTGGCATATTGGCCGGCGAAGGTTTCCTTTTGACATGGAGGGCCCTGCACCGTTCGCAGGTGCACCAGTTCGCTCAAAGCCAAGGAGAACCTACGATCCGTCGCGTCCCATCACTGATCCAGAAGGGGAGTATATTCCTTCCTACATGTCCATGATGTCGCGTCGTGAGCCGGACAAATGGAGGAACTTGAAGGAGCGCCTCGAACGATTCGGAACTGACTCCGGTCTGTTCGACGAAATCTCAGTTGAGTCATTCGGAAGAACTGACGATGCCACTCCGTTCCAGATCCAGATCCGCAAATTCGGCAGGGGAATCAAAGGGAATCGTAGGAACCTAATTGACGTGGGGTACGGCGTCAGCCAGGCTCTGCCGATTATCACTGAACTACTGCGCCCAGATGGTCCGCCAGTGTTTCTGTTACAGCAGCCAGAGGTGCACCTGCACCCGAGTGCACAGGCTGCCCTCGGTAGCTTGTTGTGCTCTATAGCCGGGTCGGGCCGCCAACTAGTGGTGGAGACTCACAGCGACTACATTATTGACCGCGTGCGGATGGACGTCCGGGACGAGAAGACCGATCTCAAGCCTGAAGATGTCTCGATTCTCTACTTTGAGCGCGGAGAGTCGGGCGTGAAGATCCACTCCATCAAGCTGGACGAGTTGGGCAATGTTCTGGACGCCCCTGACAGCTATGGCGCTTTCTTCATGGAAGAGACAAGGCGGTCAATCGGCATTTAGATGTGCGTGATCGTCGATGCTAATGTCGGGCACGAAGTGTTCGGCCCCAGTCAGTCGGAAGCTGGCGAATTTTTGCTCGGTTGGCTGAATCGAGGACGAAGGCCGCTTGTCATCGGTGGCAGACTTCTGGTCGAGCTTGGCCGGAACGCTGGATTCGTAAGGTGGCTCCGGACAGCGCAGCGGGCAGGCCGCGCCAGACGAATCTCGGATGAAGACGTGAACTCAGAGACTTCCACACTCCGGTCCCACGGCATATGCCGTTCTGACGACGAACACGTTCTCGCCTTGGCCAGAGTCAGTGGAGCGCGCCTGCTGTTCACAAATGACAATGCTCTACAGGACGACTTTCGAGACAGGCAGATCATCGGTGGTACACGTGGAGTCATCTATACGACTCAGCGTAGTGGCAACGTCAGTAGAACGCACAGAGAGCTACTGAGTCGGCGCGATCTATGCGACGGATAGGCTCCGAATTGCCCCGTCTCGCGTTGACCGTCTGTTAATATCGCGCTTATAATCCCCCTGAGGTCTTCGGGCTATGATGCGGTTAGCGGATGTAGCTCGAAGCAACGTTCCTCCGTACCGAGGAGATGCGGGGGAAGTCATTGGCAACGGATCGAGGGAGTGTAGTCCCATAAGTCCTGATAGCCTGCACCCCGGACCAGGTCCGGGCCAAGCCCTGCGGACGGTTCTTCGAGAAGAGCCTGTCTTTGACGCAGACACCGCACGTGAAGCCTGCGGTGTGGTGGGAGTTTACCATCCCGGACAAGACGTATCCCGCGTCGCTTTCTTCGGCATATACGCGTTGCAGCACCGTGGACAGGAGAGCGCCGGCATCGCGTCCGCAGACGGCGTCAAAGTCCACAACCGCACCTCCATGGGCCTCATCGGCCAGAGCTTCGCTGAAGACGATCTGGTCGACCTTCCAGGCCACATAGCCATTGCCCACACGCGCTACTCCACGACCGGCTCCAATCGCATCGTCAACGCGCAGCCCGTCATAGCTCGCGGACCGAACTTGCAGCTGGCCCTGGGTCACAACGGCAACGTCATCAACGCCCTCCAGCTCCGCCAGGACCTGGAAGAGCAGGGGTTCCGTTTCGACGGCACCAGTGACACCGAGATCATCGCCAATCTGCTCGCAAACGCGCCCGCCCGGGACTGGGAGGGCCGCATCTCGTACCTGATGCGAAAGCTGAAGGGCGCATACTCGCTGACTGTGCTGACGAAGAACGAGCTAATCGGCATCCGCGATCCCCTGGGCGTCAGGCCGCTGTGCCTCGGACGACTTGGCGACGGATGGGTTCTGGCGTCCGAGTCGTGCGCTCTCGACCACGTCGGCGCCGACTACATCCGCGACATCGAACCCGGAGAGGCCGTGTTGATCGACGAGTCCGGCATTAGCACGGTCAAGAGTCCCGCCTCGAACGGCAGACGCGCAAGCTGCGTCTTCGAGAACATCTACTTCTCCAGGCCGGACAGCGTCCTGGACGGCAGGCTGGTCTACAGCGACCGGATGCGGATGGGCGCGGAGCTGGCCAGGGAACACCCGGTCGAAGCCGACATGGTTATCGGCGTACCCGACTCGGCCACCGCCGCCGCCGTTGGCTACGCGCAGGAGACGGGCATTCCGTACGGTGAGGGACTGGTCAAGAACCGCTACGTCGGCCGTACATTCATCGAGCCGACCCAGTACTTCCGCGACCTCGGAGTAAGACGGAAGCTCAATCCTCTACCGGAGATCATTCGCGGCAAGCGCCTGGTCGTTGTGGACGACAGCATCGTCCGCGGCACCACGACTCCCCACGTGGTCAAGCTGCTGCGCAGGGGAGGCGCGTCGGAGATTCACCTGCGCATTACCGCGCCGCCGATCGTGTCCACCTGCCACTTCGGTGTGGACATGGCCACCAAGAAGGAACTGATCGCCGCCAACATGTCGGTCGAGGCGATCCGCGAGCTGGTGGGGGCCGATTCCTTGGGGTATCTGAGCGTCGAGGGGCTGTCGCGTGCCATCGAAGATGAGGAAGCAGCTACTGCATGGGGTGCTTCACCAGCCAGTACCCGATCCCCGTCCAACTGGAGATGGACAAGCTGGTGATGGAGGCTCAAGAGGCAGGAATAGTGAATGTGGAATAGTAAATGTGGGGTGTGGTACTTCCCAATTCTCCATTCCTAATTAGCAATTCATAGTGAGCAAGCTTGCGCTTGGCGTGCTGGCCTCGCACGGCGGCACCAACCTTCAGGCAATCATCGACTCGTGTCACACTGGCGAAATCGACGCCGAGGTGCGTGTGGTGATCTCCAACAACTCCCGGTCGTTGGCACTGGAGCGCGCGCGTAGGGCGAGCATACCCACGGCCCACCTCAGCGGCGCAACCCATCCGGACCCTGACAGCCTGGACGAAGCGATTGCCGAGACCCTGCAGCGACACGGTGTGCGGGTGGTAGCCCTCGCCGGATATATGAAGATGCTCGGTCCTCGCACGCTCGAGGCGTATCGCAACCGCATACTGAACGTGCATCCTGCGCTGCTGCCCAAGTTCGGCGGACGGGGCATGTACGGGGAGCG
The DNA here is from genome assembly GCA_965116405.1 of Dehalococcoidia bacterium. GTDB lineage: Bacteria > Chloroflexota > Dehalococcoidia > Lucifugimonadales > UBA1123 > VXRN01. The sequence continues at coordinate 1,294,821 of OZ220685.1, read as the reverse complement.
TGTACACAGGGCCGTCCTGGCCTCGGGTGACAGCGTGTCGGGGGTCACCGTACACCTCGTGGACGAGGAGTACGACCGCGGTCCAGTCGTCGCGCAGACGGAGGTCCCGGTACTGCCCGGCGACACGCCTGAAACTCTGGCTGCCCGTGTGCTGGAGCAGGAGCACATTCTCTACCCTGCGACGATCCAGCGCATCGCCACCGGAGAGGTGGACCTCGCCGCACTGGTGAAACCCAGACAGTAGGGGCAGGTTTCAAACCCGACCCTACCTATAGATCAGCTTTAAGCTGGACATATATAAAGCAGTAGAAATCGGTACTTTTGCATGACTGAACAGACCAGCTTAAAGCTGGACATATAAAGGATGCGATAGCCCTCATGGCAGAGCAGACTTACAGGCAGGCCGGAGTAGATCTTGAGGCGTCGCAGGATGTGAAGCGTCGCATCGGCTCCGTGGTGAAACGCACTCACGGGCCGGAGGTGCTGGCGGGTGTCGGTGCGTTTGGCGCAATGTACTCGTTCTCCGGCTACGAAGACCCCGTACTAGTTACGAGCACGGACCCGGTCGGCACCAAGCTGAAGCTGGCGGTGATGACCGGACGGTTCGAGGGCATCGGCGAGGACCTGGTCAACGCCTGCATCAACGACGTGATCGTCTGCGGGGCGAAGCCGATCCTGTTCCTGGACTACATCAACATGAGCAGGCTACGGCCCGATGTGGTGCTGACGCTGGTCGAGGGGATGGCGCGGGCGTGCGAGGAGGTCGGCTGCGCGCTGATAGGCGGTGAGACCGCTGAGATGCCCGGCATCTTCGCGGGGGACAACTTCGACGTGTCCGGGTTCGTGCTCGGTGTGGTCGAGCGCTCCGGCATGATCGATACCTCGCAGATCGGCGTCGGAGACGCGCTCATAGGCGTGCCGTCCAACGGTCTGCACACCAACGGCTACTCCCTGGTCCGGCACGTGTACGGACTGGACTCTGACCCAAGCCCGCTATTCGAGCACCGGGCCGAGCTGGGAGAGACGCTCGGGGACGCGCTGCTCAGGCCACACCCGCCCTACTTCGGCCAGCTTGAGCCCGCGTTCGGGATGGTCAACGGGATCGCACACATCACCGGCGGAGGGCTGATCGAGAACGTCCCGAGAATGCTGCCTGAGGGGGTGTCTGCGAGCTTCGACACGTCGTCATGGCCCGTTCCGCCGATCTTCCTACAGATACAGGAGGATGGCGGCATCTCACGCGATGAGATGTACCGCGTGTTCAACATGGGCCTGGGCATGGTGCTGAGCTGCGAGCGCAGCCGTGTACCCGAGGTGCTGGCCCAGGTCCCGGGCGCACTGGAGGTGGGGGAGATCACTCCCGACACGGGCGAGGGGCGTGTTATTCTGTAGTTGCGAGAAAAGTCACCTGATATCGGGAAGGACGACCGAACATGCAGCTAAGGGAAAAGCCCCCTGTGGTCATAGACCCGGATGCCGCGCATCTGATGAAGGGGGACATGGTCGCCATTCGAGACACAATAGTCGAACTGGCGGCATCGGTCGCGGCCGTCCGCGGAATTCATATAGATCGAATAGTGATCCGCCTGCACTACTACATCGAAGACGATTGGGGAAACGTCGCCTTCGACATCCAGGTCTCAGCAGACGATGATGCCGCGTTCTCGTATTGGGAAGAGGTGTCCGACGCCATCACTGAAGCTCGAAAAGAGATGCCAGAGACCACAGCCCACATGCTAGATGACGTAGGGGTGCTCGTCTATTGGTGAGAGTGCGGGCCTTCGAAACCGACTGGCAGCGCAACTATCAGATGGCACGCAGGCTCGCGAATTTCGTACCCGAAAGGCTCCGATGAAAGCTCTACTCAGCGTTTATGACAAGGCCGGACTCGCCGACCTCGCGCGGGCGCTCAGCGACGCCGGCTGCGAGCTCGTCAGCACCGGCGGCACCGCCGCGGCACTCACCGATGCCAGCCTGCCGGTGACGCAGGTCGCTGACCTCACAGGCTCGCCGGAGATACTGGACGGCAGGGTCAAGACGCTGCATCCGACTGTCCACGGCGGCATCCTTGCCCGTCGCGACCTGGCATCGCACCAGGCCGAGCTCGAATCGCACGGCATCGGTACCATCGACGCGGTGGTCGGCAACCTCTACCCGTTCGTCGAGACCGTGAGCGCGGATGGAGCCACCCTGCAGGACGCGCTCGAGAACATCGACATCGGCGGCCCCACGATGATCCGTGCTGCCGCCAAGAACTTTCCGTCGGTGCTCGTCCTGGTCGATCCCGGTGACTACGGCTGGGTGTCCGAGCGCATCGCCGAGCACGGCCTGATTGAGGACGCGTTCAGCATGGACGAGCGTCGCGAGCTCGCGCGCAAGGCGTTCCAGCACGTCGCGCTGTACGACACGGCAGTCTCCAGGTACCTGACCGGAGAAACCGGGAGCACGTCCTGGCCTGAGCTTACGTTTGGGTATGACCGCGTCGCTGACCTTCGGTATGGCGAGAATCCTCATCAGAAAGCGACCCTCTATGCCTCGGCCCTGTCTTCCGGCGGCATTGTGAGGGCGGAGAAGCTACACGGCATCGACATGTCGTACACGAACTATTTGGACGCCGACGCTGCGTGGCGAGTCGTCTCCGACTTCTCCGAGCCCGCCGTCGCGGTTATCAAGCACACGAACCCATGCGGTCTGGCCGTCCACTCAGACCAGCCGACCGCGTACAAGCGCGCGTTCGAGGGCGACTCGGTCTCGGCGTATGGCGGCATAGTTGGTTTCAACCGGCCCGTCACCAAGTCGACGGCTGACGCGATGCGCGGCGTGCTGTACGACATAATCGTCGCGCCCGACTACGAAGAGGACGCGCTGGCGGTACTCAGACGCCGACGCCGGACGCGTATACTCCGGATCGACCCTGAGAAGGGCCACGCCACGCACCTCGACCTGAGGCTGGTAACCGGCGGCGCGCTGGTGCAGGCTGCTGACGACCTAGACGAAGATCCCTCGGCGTGGCAGGTGGTTACCGAGCTGAGTCCCACCGACGATCAGCTCCGCGACCTCGCCTTCGCCTGGAGGGCGGCGAAGCACATCAAGTCCAACACCATCGTTCTCGCGAAAGACGCCACGCTCGTCGGCATGGGCGCCGGTCAGCCGAACCGCGTAACGAGCGTCCACCTCGCGCTGCGCATAGCCGGCGACAAGGCCAGGGGCACGGTTCTCGCCTCGGACGCCTTTTTCCCGTTCCCGGACAATATCGTGATGGCCGCCGAGGGTGGCGTGTCCGCGATAGCTCAGCCCGGCGGGTCTATCCGCGACGACGAGTGCATCGAGGCTGCCAACGAGCTGGGCATTGCGATGGTCACCACCGGCACGCGCCACTTCAGGCACTGAGCAGGGCGCGCCCTGCACCCGTAAAAGGGGGCAGGCAGCAAGCTCTCGTACACGTCCCATTGACCAGTAACTACAAGGCCATGACTACCCTAGATGTCGTAATTCCCGGGCTCAACGAAGAGAGGATCCTGGCGGACACCGTCGGTACCCTCTCCGAGTTCATGGCCTCGAACATGGCCGACTACGACTGGCGTGTCGTCATCGCCGACAACGGCTCCATCGACGCCACGCAGGAGATCGGCCTCCGGCTCGCCGAGCAGTCGAGCAGAGTGCAGTACCTGCGCCTCGAACAGCGGGGCAGGGGACGCGCGCTCAAACACGCGTGGACGCAGAGTGACGCTGACGTTAGGGCGTACATGGACATGGACCTCGCGACCGACCTCGCCTCGCTGCCGACGATGGCTGCCGCCATCGCCCGCGACGGCTACGACGTCGCTTTCGGCTCCCGCCTGAGGCGCGGCGCCGAGGTGATCGGGCGCTCGCCCAAGCGCGAGTTCATCTCGCGCTGCTACAGCCTCATCTTCAGGAGCATGTTCCTGACCGGTTTCGTAGACGCACAGTGCGGGTTCAAGGCGGTGAGTCGCCGTGTGGTGGAGGAGGTGCTGCCGCTCGTCCAGGACACCGGGTGGTTCTTCGACACTGAGCTACTGATCCTGTGCGAGAAGAACGGCTACCGCGTACGCGAGATACCGGTGCGCTGGGTGGACGACCCCGACAGCAGGGTGAAGATCGTCAGCACCGCCATCGAGGACATGAAGGGGCTGCTGAGGCTGAGGTTCGGCGGACTGCGGGAGTCGCGGGAGGTCCTGCGCCATCATTCCCGCTGTGGCGCACCTGCGGCCGGCGAAGACCGGAATCGGAAGAGCGACTAGCCTCAATGCGCGCGTTTGTATGGCTACTCGGGTTCGTTGCTTTGCTTTGGGTTATCGCCGTTGCCCAGTGGGCAGGGCTCGACCTCCGGCAGTTTGGAGTAACCCCCCGCGACACGTCGAGCCTGCTGGGAATACCCCTCCACATATTCGTGCACGACGGCTTCTGGCACCTGCTGTCCAACACCGGCCCCCTGGTTGTGCTGGGCGGACTCGTGGGAGTGCGTGGAGCGGGGGTGCTGCTGGCGGTCTCGGTGTTCATTGCGGTGTTTGCGGGCGCGGGTGTGTGGCTTGTGGGCCGGGAGGGAGTCCACATCGGCGCGAGCGGCCTCGTGTTCGGCTACTTCGGCTACCTGGTGGCGCGTGGCTTCGTGGAGCGGAGCCTCATGTCGCTCCTGATAGCCGTGGCGGTGGCCGTCTTCTACGGAGGACTGATCTTCGGCCTTCTGCCGCTGGACGGCTTCGTCTCCTGGGAGGGCCACCTGTTCGGTCTGATCGGAGGCGTCCTCCTGGCGTGGGTCGCCGGCAGAGACAGGGAGTGAGTGTTACACCGCCGCCAATCTGGGCGTGCGGTCGTCACCTGCCCCCAGTCTCTGTACCACTTGTTATGTTAGTCCGACGAGAACCGGCCTGGCCATTCTGCCGATATGACCGGTGTCGGAAGGTCAGGAAGTTACCTGGTAGGCCCAAATGCGATGGACTACCTCGGGTTCACCTTTGGGCAGGGGATGGAACGGGTCAGAGACTTCGACCAGTTCCCACTTGCCGCTTTCCTCCATTCCGACCTGATACTCCTTGAATCCCCCCTCCTCGTACAGGTCAACCCGCAGGCTGAACACGATGAACCCGCCGCTCCCGGTAATGCGGACGAGCTCATCGAAGGCATGGGGCGGCGCGTGGCCGGTGGTGAACACGCCCACGCTGATTACAGCGCCGAAGGAATCGGTCTCGTAGCTCAGCTCCTCGCCAAGGGTCATCTGGTGGAAGTCCTGGTAGAGTCCCTTGCGGCGGGCCTCCTCCAGCATTCCCAGGGAGAGGTCCATGGCGTGAAGGTTCCGATACCCCAGGGGCGCCAGTATATCTCCCACCAGGCCGGTGCCCGCGCCGGCGTCGAGTATTTTCGCCTCGGTGGGAACGTGCTTGGCGAAGATGTCAGCCGCGGCCTGGGGCGCCCTCCAGTCGAACTCCTCAGTGAGGTCCCTGTCATATTCGGAGGCCCACTGGTCGTACCGCTCTTCCAACTCCTGGTTGGTGGTCGAGGAGTAGACCCACTGGACCCTGTTGTGACTTTCTTGCATGGTTACTTCCGGCAGACGAAGAGGCCCCAGCCCACGTCGTTTCTGTCGACTGCGGCGGCCGTCTCGCGATAGGCTTTGCTCAGCCACTTGTAGTGCTCTGCGTGTTCCGATGTGTCGTTCTTCGGCGTGCGCTCCGACAGGCACAGGTAGCTCTGCCTCAGGTGTGGAGACATGTCCACTGCCTCCAGCAATTCGAACCCCTGGTCTCTCAGGGCTTGTTGGTAGGACTCGAAGGTGAACTCAGTGTCGAAGAGGAGCCGGTCGTAGACGTAGGTCTGGCTCTCTGGAGTAATGGCCCGCCTGGGGCGCAGGAGATCATCGAAAACCATTACACCGCCCGGGGCCAGCACCCGGTATGCCTCACTGAGCACCGCGCGCTTGTCGGGCACGTGGTAGATGACGGCCTGGCTCCAAACATGGGTAAATGAACCGTCCGGGAAGGGCAGTTCGGTAGCTGAGGCTTTCTTGAAGGCCAGGCGTCCCTGCAGGTCGGTGTTCAGCGTCCCCTGTTTATCGAGTGCATTGTCCACACGCACGCCGCTGAGGTCGATACCTGTGACATGGCCGCCGCTCTCTTCGGCCAGCCAGATGGCGATCGTACCGTTGCCACATCCCAGGTCGAGCACCCGTGAGTCCTGGTTGATACGGCCCTTGGCGACCATTGTCCGGTCCAAGTTGGCGCAGGCCGAGAGGAAGTCTGTACCTGTGCTGTCGTCGAAGAGGCCCCAGTGGACGCTGCCCTCCTCATCCCAGACAGACCGGTAGATTACGTCTTCAGCGTCGTAGTATAATTCGGTCTCTTTTTCAGTAAACTTGCTGACCATGCTTTACACCCTCCAGGTACTCCACGAAATGGTTGTCGTGGTCCACGAGTATCATCTGGGGGTCCGGCCGCTGGTCGGTAACCTCAAATGACATGATAATTAGGCAGTTGCCCTCGGCAGTGAGACGGGCGGCGGCTCCCTGTACGGCGATGACGCCCGAACCCCGCTCACCTGGGATGGTGTAGGTCTCAAAGCGGTTGCCGTTCGTGATGTCGCAGACCAGGACCTTCTCAAAGCCCCAAAGGTCGACCCTGTCCATCAGGTCCTCATCGATGAGGATGCTCCCGACGTAGTCTGGGTTGGCGTCTGTGACCCACGCCCTGTGGATTTTGGATCTTAGTATCTCCCGCATATTTAACTCCCTGAATTAGCTCCTGCCCTGGTGCGCCAGGCGCAATGAGAAGGCAGGATAATTCTGGTTTATGTCCCAGCCGAATCGGCGGCCCGATTGGAACTCCAGGCGTGGAGTATCAGGTACCTGCCCGAAACGTGAGTGGTGGGACTAGCTGTGCCGCTCCATCCCGGACGTGCTTATGCCGGGAAACCGCAATGGGCTATGCTGCCACAATTAGGAATAAGCAGCATGAACACTCGGCGACAGGACAGGGACTGGAGCGCTCGTAGGGGGCTTTGGAGCCCACCTATACGTTGAATGAGGGAGTCAGGGGTCGCAGGGGAGGCAATACCGCTGGCGGCCAGGATAATGTACAGCCACGGTAAAGCGGGTGCATAAGTCTGGGTCTACTGAAATGATCTTGGCATGTCTCGCTTTCACTTTGCCGGGCGCGACGACTGGGGCAGATCCCCTCTCAACGTCCCACCTTACGATACACAGCGTGAGGGTAACAGTGACAATTGCGTGAGTCAAATCATCTTGTGGAGCCCTATATCCATATAGTCCAGTGTATGGCCAGCACTGGGTACCGTCCCGTCAGGCGGCGGGTCGGGTCCTGGATGGAAAAGCCTGAGCCTTCATCTCTGTAGTCCTGCACTTTGCACTCCCTGACTCTCTATCTACCGTGACTGTTGGGCAGAAAACGAGTCAAGTTAGCACGCAGGCGAACGGCTCGAAGATTGACCAGGCAACCGGCCCAGTAGCGCAGGTCGAGACGGGAGCGTCTTCCTGTCCGATGTTGCAATGTGGATTGGTCCGTGACCACCGCCGCGGCCGAGGCTGCCATGGAGGAATCCCCGCCGCCCAGCCGGTAGATTGTGACAATCAGTTTGCCACCGATGACGACGATCATGTACGCGAGAGTAGTGAGGGAGGCCCAGGCAACGGCGAGGCGGGAACGCTCTACGTACTCGTCCGCAGAGTACCCGAGTGCGTCGAAGTCCATCTTCCATGAGTAGAACAGACCCTGGTCCGTCACGGCATACGAGCTAGGCTGCATATACGTCACCAGTATCGCACCCAGACCGAGAGCGGAAAGCACAATAACCACTGTCACGGCAGTACAGAGCATGAACCTCCTGTCCCACTCGCCGACGCTGATTGCAGGATCGCGCAGTACCACCAACGTCGTGAACACACCCGCCAACAGCGTGAACAACGCCAGGCCCACTATCCAGAACCCGACATTGGAGAATGCAAGGAGGAATGCGTAAACGAAGGCGATTGGCGGCAGGACGATCCAGGCGGCCCGGCTGTACGCACTCTTTCCATCTGCTGGACTGGAGTACTGCCACCTGCGAAGAAGAACAAACATCAGCCCGGCGATCATTGAAACAGCAAGGTTCGCGATAATGCTCAGCGTGAATGGTATTGAGGTTCCAGCCAAGCCCCCCAGGCTGTACAGGCCATAGGCATCCATCCGGGTCAGCGGGGCGTGCAGCAGAGGAATGCTGAGCTGGAAGAAGACCGTCACGAAGAAAAGCTCTGCGAGGTCGTCCGTCCGTCGCAATCGCCAGAACCCCTGTGCCGTAAGCGCAAATAGGGCTATGCCGACGTATGCGGCCAGCATGAAGGATGAGTTCCAACCAAGCATTGCCATGAAGTAACCGGTAAGGGCAACGCACGAGCCGGGCAGGACGAATCGGGACCAGGCATAGCGCATCACCTGGCGGTGGGCCGGTGACGCGTCACTCCAAAGGGGAGCCGCCTCAACCTCTGGGGCAACGCGTTCAGGCGCATTTGCCGGCACCGCTCCATCAGCGCCTGCTGGGGCCGCCAGGTCCAGCGTCCCATCAGTCAGGCTGGTGCTGGCGCCCTCCTCCAGACCAGCCAACTGGACGAGTCCTTCGATCTCGGTAGGTGAGAGATCAAGGGCCCGACCGAAGACCTCCAGCCTCTCTCTGGTGGGGAGAGTGGCTCCCGACTCCCACCGGACGACCGTCGAGTGATCGTGTCTCTCCAGGTACTTCGGGTCCACCTGTCCCATGAGATCGAGCAGGCCATTCTGGGACAGCCTTCTGCCGGTGTCCTCTGAGGTGTGGCCGTGCCTGTAGGCGCGCATCAGCATGCCCACCTGCCTTGCTCTCAGCCGCCTGGATTCTGGGTTCTTGCCCATGTTTTCTGCACAACCGCTAGGAGAAGTGTGAATCTACCTTAATGCACAGACACCGAGTCACCTGGAGCGTATCCTCACACATGAGACTCGCCCGCGCAACACACATTGAGATTCATGCTTCGCCGTCGTCAAGCCTCCAGTAGCCCTCAGCGTTGGCAAGAGGTCAGTAAGGCTGGAATCTAATTCGCAGTTAAGGAAGAGAGGAGTCAGTCCCCATGCCTGACATGGCAACACTCGTAACGGCAATTGCATCGCTGGTTGTATCCGTAGGCGTCCTCGTCGTGGCTGTGGGGATCTTCTACTTGATCGTCAGGCTCGGGAGGGCGATGGAACTGCTTGCCGGAGCTCAGGATAACAATAACAACCAGTCCGACTGACAAGGTCCCTGGCGTTACACAGGAGTCCAGACGCTGATTGCTCTCGTGCGAGCCTGACCGCCATATCACTGGAACGAGCTCGTTGCCAACTGTCGGACTTGGCAGAAGCGGAGCACTTCAGGTGGGCGGGCATATAGGGCCTGCGCCCAGTTACAGCATTCGATAGCCCGTGGCTCGACATGGTCGCTCCGATTCGAATTTAGGAAGTGCCATGTTTATGGACAGGACAATTGCCGTCGGCATTGCGGTCTCTGTGGCCGGCCTCCTGCTGGCGACGGTCGTGTTGCTGTACGTGCTGTCTACGCTGACGACACCGCAGGTGGTCCGGCTGGTGTCTCTTGTGCCGTCGCATGGCGCGATCATCCTGGAGGATGCCGGCGACTCCGCCACAATTAGCGTGCGTGGTTACTACTCCGATCTTTCCCTCGAAGATCTGGATCCGGGTTTCGTAACCTACGATTCGACTGATTCTGCGGTCGTCACGGTGTCCCAGGACGGCACCGTCGTTGCCGCTGAGGCGGGTTCCGCCGACATTCTCATAAACTTTGGAGGCTTCAGCACCCGCGTTCACGCGCTGGTCTTTGGGGACACCCCCTCGCTCCCACCCGTAGATCCGGCTATGGTCGGTGTCATACCCGGCCTGGACGTCGAAGCCAGGGTGATCCTCAACCGCGTAATCATAGAGATTCAACCCGGTTACGATGTCGATTCTGCTCGCGACATAGCGCTGGACCTGGGAGGAGAGGTGCTGTTCTCATACGGCACCATGCCGGTGCATGTCATCGAGTTCAACACCGACGAGCGCACGCTGCTCGAGGTGGTTGAGAATGTGTCGGCCGACTTGAGGGTCGCAGCGGCGTATCCCGACATACTGTTCGAGCCACTGGATCATGACATCGACACCCTGTCGCTTAGCGGCGGACGAGGAGATGCTTATGATCATGCCGGGTTCGACCGTGCGTGGAGAATAATAGAACGTCTGCCTGAACTGCATACTGTAGTCGCATCTGTCATTGACGGCGGGATTGTCAACCCATGGCGTGAAGACCCATCGATAGTCAGGTCTGAATTCGATGCCGAGAGAGTCTTCGCTATTCCCTTCAAGCTACCCGCTGTCAGGGGGTTCCAGCTTACGGACCCGGTCCGGGCCACTGCCGATCACGCTGCGGCCGTGACGAGTGTCATCGCAGCGACGAATGGGAACGTTCCGCCTCCACCCAACAACGCCGAAGAAAACCTCAGCGGAGTCGTTTCCAGCGTCGATCGCCTGCAGTACTACCTCATTGGAATGAACCACCAGGAGTTTGCTGCCTTACAGTTGGTTCAGGGGGGACTGATTACCAGTTCGAGCGTGCTGCTGGCACTGGAAACCGTCAGCCCATTTGGTCACGCGATCGATGTTGTCAACATGAGCTGGGGCGGTAGGCAGATTCCGTGGAACTGGCCGATTGAGGGCTTGATCCTGAACACAGTGGCAATACATAGAGACATCGTGTTTGTACCGGCCGCTGGTAACTGTCAGGTCGATGCACGAGAGTACTTTCCCGCCAACTTCTCCCTCATTCTGCCGAATGTGATCACCGTGGGTGGAGCTAACAGCGACTACACAGGAAGGTGGTACGGCGATCCTCCAACGTGCGACCAATACGGGGTTGAAGGAAACTCATCGGCCTTTGGGGATGCGGTCACGTTAGCTGCGCCAGCTGAGAGTGTGTGGGTGGTTGATGCGCTGAACAACGGGTATGGTGCGTGGAGCGGCACATCGCTTGCCGCTCCCATGGTCGCCGGCACGGTTGCTCTACTGCGGGCAGTGGATGCCAGAGTCACCCCCAGGCAGATTAGAGACCTTCTGGTCGATACGGCCGATGAGAAGTCGATATGTAATTTGGAGATGGGCGCCGACCAATGCCCGGACGGTAATACGGAAGTCTGGCCATTCCTGCGTGCGGACAAGGCTGTTGCCAAACTGATTTCTGACAGTGTCGACGCCGAAATCTCCGATGAAAGGGTCACGGTTCCCAGCGATACGCAGAGGGTGGTGGGCAACGGCTTCGAGATCGGCGTGGAGATCGAAAATACCGGGACCATGGTCTGGCCCTTCTACGCCGAAGCGGTCGTTCGGTCTCCCACAGGCGGTGAGATCAGAATGGGTGGTCGCGAGCTTGCCATTGCTCCAGGTAAGGCACACCCGTTCAGATGGGGCTTCTGGCCTAGCCGTGGTGGCTGCTGGGACATTCGGGTCAGGGTCTGGATTGACGGAGATGAAGACAGTCACCTGCGAGCAGCAATTGCCGAGAATGACGGACCAGGGCTTGATGCGAAAGACGTCGGGCTGATCGCGGACTCGGGTTGGTGGCAGGACGTTCTCGAAGTACGCGCTGATGACTCCGATAGTGGAGTCCAGTGCTCGAGTGAGCCTCCGACGGTACCCCTTCCCAGGGGACTCGCCCAGGTTGACGCCAACGTGCTCCTGCTCGCCGACACCAGCGGCAGCATGGCCGGAGCGAAGATCGAAGCTCTCAAGCAGGCCGTGGGAACATTCGTCAACAGGATGTACGACATAAGATTACAGGGCAAAGGGGGGACCGAAGTGGAGGCCGACTTCGTCGGTATGAGCGACTTCGACGATACCTACCAAGGCGTGATTTCAATCGGCCCCATCGATTCGAACGGAACAGACCTCGACACATGGCAGGACGCTGTTGACCGTCTTGACGCGGACGGAGGTACTGCATTCTACGATGCCATCATTTCCTCTGTTGACATCCTGGCCAACCAAGGCGCGCCAGCTAGGAACAACATCCTGATTGCACTCACGGACGGCCTCGACCAGAGCAGTAACAGCTCGCTGAGCGACGCGAAATCAGCGCTGGGAGAGTCGTCCGTCACCCTCTTCGCCCTTGCGCTCGGTGAACCCGGAGGGGCTGGCGAGTACGACCTGGACATTCTCAGGGATCTGGCTGACTCCACTGGCGGTGCCGCATACACTGCCGATACCGAGGACCTTACCGGTCTCTACCAACTGTTCTCAACCATATTTGAGACTGAACCATGAGTGCAGAGGTTATACTGTTTTCCTAACCTGCACGTGCAGAACCGCGCAGTATCGGCTGCGCGCCGCGATAGTGGTTGCCTTGCAGGTGCTACATGCATGCGAATATGGGGGCACGACACCATGACTGAACAGCCCGGGCCAGTTGGAACGCTGAATCACATCGGCATAGACGTTGCCGACCTCGACCGGGCTGAGGCGTTCTACTCGGCGTTGCTGGGGGTCGAGCGAGGCTGGGCGTTTGACCAGTATCGCGCCCTGAAGCCGCTGCCGAGCGGGCTGATCGTCTATTTCCAGCAGGTCCCCGATAAGAAGACCGGCAAGACCCGGGTACACATGGACGTGACGGTGCCGGACGTGTTGGCTGCGATGGAGAGAGTCGAGGCCATCGGGGGAAGAGTGCTCAGGGACTTCATCGAGCCGGATGAGGGACTGGCCGTAGTCGCCGACCCGGATGGCAACGAGTTCTGCCTGATCCCCCCGCAGGGGTGACCTGCACGCCCAAGGCGTCACTGTTTAGCCCATCTCTGCCTGCGCCCTCAGTGGTCACCGAACCCTGCTGACTGTCGTCACGGTCTGAGTGGCGGCGCACCGATTCCGCGAAACCTTGATTACCTTCACTCAGTTCGAATACAATGTCCAGTCGCCCAGATATGATAGTTAGTATCACTATAATTGCCGGTATCATGCCTGGTTGGCAGGTTGGCAGGTTGGCGGTCAGCACTCTGAGCGGGTCCAGGTGATGCGTTCTGTGCCTCTGTCCGGGCTATATGCGACAGATATAGCCAGTACAATACGAGGCTAAGCCTCTCCTGGTAGGGGAGTAACTCGAGTGCTCCTTGGTCGTCTATTACGATCTCGTTGTTCGAGAGCCTGTCATGTGGCTCAGTATTGAGATAAAGAATCAATAAATGAAAGGAATCTACAGACAATGACCACCACGATGATGCACAGGGTAATCGGCCCGTGCATTGCAATAGCGTTACTCTTCCTGCTCATCACAGCCTGTGGAGAGACCGAAACCGAACCTGCTGCTCCAGCGCCACAGCCGGCTGCTGCGGTCGCGACTCAGCAGCCTACCGCGGCCCCTGACGCTCCCGCGGTAGCTACGCCAACCGCCGTAACCCAGGCGGCGGCCCCCATGAGTGAGTCCGGCCCTGCCAAGATCACGATAGCCGCTCCGTTTGCGCCCTCGAACAACGGCGCCATAGAGACGGACGACTCCTTCCTGCTGTCGCGAATGGGCGTAACCGAAACTTTGATCAAGATCGACTTCGATGGGCAGGTGAAGCCGTACCTGGCGCACTCCTGGAGCCTCCGGGACGACAGCGCGTGGGAGTTCGAGCTTCGTGACGACGTGAGCTTTCATGACGGCGCGCCCTTCACCGGCCAGTCGGTTGTAGAGGCGCTGAGTTACCTGCATGGCGTCCCGAATCCGCCCAGGGGGTTCACGTCGGACACGCTGGAGAGCGTTGAAGCGATCGAGTCGCACACGGTGATTATCAGGAGCGGCACTCTCGACGTGCTGCTTCCCACCAGGCTGGCCGGCCCGACCACGGCGATTCTGGCCGATGGAGCTTACGAGAGCCGTGGCGACGGCCCTCCGAGCCCCGTGGGCGCGGGTACTGGGCCATTCGCAGTTGAAGACAAGATCTCAATCGAGAGTCTTGCCGTTGCCAGGAACGAGGACTACTGGGACGGATTAGTGGCCCTCGATGCCGGGGAGGTCCTGTACGTCTCCGATGGGCTGGTAAGGTCCGCGATGCTGGAAACGGGCGAAGCAGACTTCGTTCGCCACCTCCCTGTATCACAGCTTCCTCTCTTCGAGGACAGCACGGAGTACGTCGTTCACAGGGACCAACAGCCGCGAACGGTCACGCTCTACGTCAACAACAGAAAGGGGCCGTTCTCAGATGTGAACGTCCGAAAGGCGGCGCAGCACGCAGTCGACCGGCAGGCCATCGTGGACTCGGTGCTGGAGGGTGTTGGTGAGCCTGCCGTCGGTCCGTTCGCCCCAGCAGAGGCGTGGGTGAACTCCGGTCTCGCCCCCTACGAGTTCGATCCTCAAGCCTCGAAGGACCTGCTTGCAGAGGCCGGATACGGAGAGGGCGAGCTGAAAGTGTCAATCTGGACATACCCCAGCCGCGCGGAATTCCCGGCAATGTCTGTGGCCATTCACGAGATGCTGAACGAAGGCGGATTCAACGCGGAGATCAGGCTCGCACCTTACGGCGCGCTGGTGGACGACGTTTTCGCGGGCAACTTCGACATGTTCCTGGTGTCCAGAGGGCATCTCATCGACGCGTACGACCCCGAGGGTTTCTTCACCGCGGACTACTCGTGCGAGTCCATGGACGTCAGCAACTACAGCAACTACTGCAATGCCGAGGTGGACGCGCTGCTCGAACAGGCGCGACCGTTGAGCGACTCCCAGGCCAGGTATGAAATCTACCGTGAGATACAGGACATACTTCACGAAGAGGCGGCCACGGTCTTCATCAACTACACCGACCAGGTCTTCGCGTACGGCAACCACGTGCGCAACTGGCAGCCGCACCTTCTCGAGTACTACATGCTGACGCCCTGGCTGGACATCTCGCAGTAGAAAACAGAAGCAAGTTCAGATGAAGGGGAAGGGAGAGCTATGTACAGGTTAATCCTGCGTCGCCTGCTTCTCCTTCCCCTCATCGTGGCGGTCGTTTCGTTCCTGATCTTTCTGACACCACTGATAAGCGGCATCGATCCGGCGACGGCGGTGCTGCAGGCCCAGGTGCTGGACAGGCAGCCAACCCCGGAGGCGGTCGAGCGCCTGAAGAGGGAGCTCGGTCTTGAACGCCCGCTCATGGTCCAGTACGCAGCGTGGCTCTGGAGGGTCGCCCAGGGCGATATGGGGAGGTCGTTCATGGGGCGAGTTCCCGTCAGCGAGAGGGTGTTCGACGGCCTGAAGGTTTCCGCCGTTCTGAGCGTCGTCACCCTAGCCATTTCGCTCGGAATCGCGCTGCCTGTTGGGATAGTGGCGGCCATGAAGCCTGGGACGCTCCTGGACACGCTCGTTTCCGTGGTCTCACAGACGGGCGTGGTAATCCCGTCGTACCTGATGGGGCCCGCGCTGATCCTGGTGTTTGGCGTTCACCTTGGCTGGCTTCCGTCGGCAGGATGGCGAAGCCCCGAGCACATCATCCTGCCCGCCCTGACGCTTGCCGCAGCTCCGACCGCCTTCTTCGCCCATGTCGTACGCGCGTCCATGCTTGAGGCGTTTTCCATGGAATACATGCGAACGGCAAGGGCGAAAGGGCTGGGAGAGGGCCTGCTGGTGCGGAGACACGCCCTGAGAAACGCGCTGATTCCGGTCGTTACTGTCTCGAGCATGTGGCTGGCCGGCCTGATCGGCGGGGCGCTTATCGTGGAGGTCATCTTCTCTGTGCCCGGTATCGGCAGGGTGCTGTTCGACGCCATCAACGCCAGCGACCTACCGCTGATCCAGGCGAGCCTGATGATGATCGTCGTAATCGCAGTCGTCATCAATACCGCCACGGACGTCATCTACGTCGTGTTGAATCCGGCAATACGGCTGCAGGGCACCGGCCGATAAGTGGCCCTATGCGAGTGAGGATGCTTGGGAGAACACCCTTGAAGACGATGGCGGGCACGCTGGCCACGCTGCGAATACGCCGCAGGTCCTTATTGATGCTCCTGCCCCTGGCGACCCTGGCCATCATAGGCGCCGTTGCGGTCTTCGCCCCCGTCTTGATTGCGTACCCGCCGAACGAACAGGTCCTGACCGACAGGCTGGAACTCCCGGGTGCGAGTCACCTGCTTGGAACGGACCATCTCGGCAGAGACGTGTTGTCGCGCCTGCTCATGGGCAGCCGGTTCTCGCTGACCATAACCACGGTCTCGGTGCTGATCTCAGGCATATTCGGCACGCTGGTGGGGGCCATGTCCGGCAGGGCGGGCGGTCTTGTGGATGAAGCGGTCATGCGTGTGGTGGATGTCGTGCTCGTCTTTCCGGAGCTCGTCGTGGCGTTTGCGCTCGCGTCGCTTCTGAAGCCGAGCTTCGCGACAATCGTCCTCGCGGTGACCATCTTTGCCTGGACGCCCTATGCCCGTCTCGCCAGGGCGATTACGCTGGAGGTCAACACGCGCGAGTTCATGGAAGCGGCTACTGCGTTGGGCTCCACGCCCACGTTCATACTCAGACGGCATGTGCTCCCGAACATCATGGGGCCTATACTTGCAATGGGGTTTCTCCGGTTCGGACAGATGCTGATAGCGATCGCCGGCCTCTCGTACCTAGGAGTGGGCGCACAGCCGCCGACACCGGACTGGGGCGCAATGCTGGCAGAGGCGCAGCCGTACATGCGCCGCGTACCGTCGCTGACACTGATACCCGGAGCGGCCATCTTCGTAACGGCCCTGAGTGTGACCCTGCTGGGACAGAGCCTCATGCTTCGCACCCAGCTCCGCGCCTAGTGAGAATCTTTCATGGCTCCCTCTCCCTCAGAGCTGAAAGGGGTAGGTAAACCGACAATTCGTTCGTCCCCGGATCAAGTCCGGGGCAGGCTCTGAGCTTGCCGAAGGACATCCCCACCCTGGATTCCGGCCTTCGCCGGAATGACGAAGTAGTGCGAATGATCCCCGTTAACCCGATTGAATCTTTTCAGAGGTAGTGACAATGAAATCAGCGATTGAATCCTGGCGTGAGCAGATACTGAAGTATGACCGTGAGGCGGAAGAGAGGCGGGGCGGCGGACATGGCCACGGTCGCCGTCCTGTGTACGCCTCCAGGCCCATGGACCCGTATCGGACCGACGACCCGGTGGTCAACGGACTGTTCGAGTTCGTTAATGAGGACACTGAGGTCCTGGACGTCGGTGGGGGCGCGGGTCGTCTGGCCCTGCCGCTGGCAACGCGCGCCAGGCGTGTGACGGTCGTAGATCCGTCCGAGGACTCTGTGGAGCTGCTGAAGAGCCGCATTGCTGAGGCCGGGCTGACCAACGTCACCGTCATCAACGAGGGGTGGGAAGACGCAGATGTGCCTCCGGCAGACCTCGTGCTCTGCTCGCTGGTGCTCCACCACCAGCTTGAGGCCGTGTCCTTCGTGGCCAAGATACAGGAGCACGCCAGGGACCGGGTGGTGATACTGGAGATGATGCAGACTCCGGGAGCTGTCGACAGGCCATTCCAGGAGCGGGTGTACGGCGCGGCGCTGACGCCCCTGCCCGGGATCCCGAAGCTGCTGGCCCTGCTCTGGGAGATGGAGATATTTCCAGATGTCTCCATGTTCAGTCCCGTGACCCCCGTGCTGGAAACGGACCGCGACTCGGTACATGACTTCATGCGTCGCCGTCTGTCCGTGGAGGAAGGCACCGAGGAGGACGAGCGACTGCAGGCCGCGATGGAAGATCTGCTCGAAGACATCCCGGAGGGAATCACCGTCCGGGGCGTGGCGCCGCACCGGCCGGGGCTGATCACATGGCAGCCCGCAGGGAGCAGAGGTCCGTAAAGAGCCGGTCACCCGACCCTGGAGCCCTTGCTTTTCGGCACTGGGTGAGTGGTGCTGTAGGCCACCGCCTCGCGCAGCTGCCCAAACGTTCGTGATCCATAGTCTGTCGATGGAACAGATCCGCGTTGCTGTTCGTCTTTACCTCCGAAGGTGAGATAACATTCGGAGGTAAGCTATGGACGCGAACTCAACCTTTAGGATTGCCATCCTGCTGGGCGTAAGCCTCGCGCTGTTGGCGGCAATCGCGTGCGCGGAGGAATATGTGCCTCCCACACCGATGCCACCCGCGCCGGCCGCCACTGCTGCCCCTGCACCCACAGCGGTCGTTACTGAGGTCGCGGCCCCAGTCAGGAGACCGCCTCCTCCACCAACTCCCACCCTGGAGGAGAGAAGAGTCCAGACCCCGACGAACTTCGGTTACAACACGCGGGTGGTGGATGGAGACATCCATGTGTGGCACGCGCCCCACTGTCCGCCGGTCCCTCCCGCCACCTTCGTTGCCTCTGTCATTCTGACCGACCTGAGTTCCGGGTCGCACCTGTACCTGAACAGGGACGGCTCGGTTAGATCATCTCCCGGCCCCGATTACCGCAGCGACGAGGGCAGGGAACGCTTCGCCGAGGTGCTGGAAGACAGCTCCCTGATGGAACTCATCCTCGTCCCGTTCGAGTGCCCGTGAAGACCGCGTCCGCATAAGCTATGGGACATTCGCCGGTTCATAGAGCTGGATGCTGTCGATCTGCGCCGCCTCAGCGCGCTGGGCGTGATAGAGGTCCCAGCGGAGTTGCAGGTTCAGCCAGAAGTCGGGAGTCGTGATAAAGATCGTGGCGAATCTCCCCGAGACTATGAGAGAATAGATGTCTAAATGCCATCCATGTGTGGTCGAAGCCACGCTGCTGGAGAAAGCATGGCAAACGTGACATTCCAGGTACAGGGGAGAGGGGGAGCGACTGTTTGCGGCGCCACAGTGTTGGTGGCGTATCCAGACGGAAGATACCTCACAGGCGAGACTGATCCCGACGGCAAATGCCAACTGGACCTGTACCGCGTCGACCAGAAGATGACGATCCTTGTAGCTGCGGAACGCCACCAGCCTTTTCATGAGGCTATCGTTCCGGGGGAATCGGGGACCGTCCTCCTGGAGTTAGAGCCGTGCAAGGAGGACAAGAAGGCGCTCCTCTTCACCCGGGGCACAGGTTATATCCCAGGGATTTCGGGGCGCCTCGATCCGCACAAGGATGGCTATGTTTACGGCGACAACATCGCCATCAATGGCCGACTCGCAAACCCTGCCGCGCGTTTTGAGATAGGGAAGCCCCTCCACCTGATCGACGTGTACGGGGTCGAGACAACCGTCCGGTTTCTGGTAGTCGAGGGACAGTTCTCGCTCATTGAGTACACGTAACCCAAGGCTTACGCAGGGGTTTGAGGATGGCCACTGCGGAGCAGCACCAAGAAATCAGCACTCAGTTCTTGACTCATGCCGAGGACGAACTACGCAGGGGAGATCTTCTTCAGGCCTCGGAGAAGGCGTGGGGTGCAGTTTCCCACTACGTTAACTTCGTTGCCCGTCAACGCGGATGGCCCCTGGGGTCGCACAGTCTTCTGATCGAGAATGCCACCAGGCTGATCAGGCAGGACCCTTCCGGTGCGGTCCACAAGCGGAGATTGCTGCGATCAGTAGAAGCGCTTCATGCAAACTTCTATCAGGCCTTCCTGGACGAGGATTCGGTGCGTGAGGGGATTGAGGACGCCAAGGAACTCATCAGGACCCTGGAAGACTTTAGCACCGAGCCATAGGGTGGCGGCCGGTACGCCTGTAGCAGCATCTCGCCCGGGTGGGTCGGCTCACGATCGGCGGGGACTCGTACCATGACTCGTCTCTTCCTGTGAGGGATCTCCTACATACGCTGCGGCCTGAGTTTCTGCGACCGCTTCTGCGTGCTTTGCTCTCTCCAGCCGGAGTTGAGCTAGATCGTACTGAGCCTGCAGCCGCATCCAGAACTCCGCGTTGCTCCAACCCAACCCCTCAAGTCCAAGGGCTACTTTGGGCGAGACCCCGATGTGTCCGTTCAAGAGCCTGTACATGTTGTTCGGCGTTACACCAATTCGAGTGGCGCACTCCTTCGCAGTGATGCCTGCTTCGTCTATGCACTCCTGTACGCTCTCTCCGGGATGTGGTGGATTAATCATCATGGGTGCTCTCCCTAGGCCTACGGCCTCACCCAAGGTGTTCTCCTTGGCTATGTACTCTTTCAGTGATAGTCAACTAGGTCTATGTCGACTGCCTCACCGTCCTCAAAGCGAAAGACTATCCGATAGTTGCCTGTCACTCGAACGCTCCACTCACCAGCGTGGTCACCCCTCAGGGGGTGTAACCTTGCTCCAGGCAGGTTCATGTCGTTCGGAGCGCGTGTGGCTGCGAGTTGTGCCAACCTGGCCCTGATGCGTTTGAGCATATCTGGTGGCAACCCGCTCGGGTCGTCTTGCTCTGCCAGACGCCTCAGCCCACTATGTCGAAATCGCATAAGGCATATTATGCCTTATGGTGTGGAATCACACAAGGATGATTTACCGTCACCAGGCCCTATCTGGCATAAGATGGAACAGACGAGTCCACGAGCCTGACTCGCAGACAAAAAGGTGAGACCCGTTATGAATGACCCATACGTTGCTGCACTGCGTTATCGAATCGAGCACTCTCGCTCCACTGATTACAGTGAAGCTGAACCGATCGATCACGAAGAGGATGACTTTAGCATAAGAGTTGAAGACGGCCGCGTGTGCTTTCTTATGAAAGAGCGCTACGCCACTGTGGACTCTGCGAAAGAAGTGGTCGAGCCCTATATTCGTAGCTGGGAGTTGGACGCTGCTCTCAGGAGCCAGCCAGGCGTCTTTAAGCTGAAGTTCGAAAGGGCCAAGATAGAACGTCCCCAACCTATTCCAGGCAAGCATGAAGTGTCTGCAGACCCAACATATTGGACGTTCGAAACTTCGGTTCCAGAAGTCACTGTGAGCAGACCCTATCCCAGACCTCCGGCCGGCGCGCCTCTCGAACGCAATGACGACGTGTTTCTTATGCTTGCTCGTCTTGAGGATTACTTCGATCGTAGGGAGAAACTGACGACACTGGCATATTTATGCCTGACGACGTTGGAGGACTTGACCTGCCAGCGGCGCAGGAAGGGAAGGCGGTCAAAGGTGGCCAGAAAGTTTATGATTGAAAGGGATGTGCTCGACAAAGTCGGGAATCTTTCCAGTGAGAAAGGTGGGCAGATTGAGGGTAGGAAATATGGTGCCCTCAAGGAGGACCTGACTCCATTTGAGAGGCAGTTCCTTGAAAATGCTGTTAAGGTGTTTATTAGGAGACTGGCCGAAAAGGCTAATCCCTCCAATGGACCACTCCAATGGATTACATTGGACGACTTTCCAGAATTGGGCCGCTAGTACTAAATGTTGGAAAGCCCGAGTGTACGAACCATGCCTGCAGACCAAACGGCACTTTGCATAACAAATAGAGTGCTAATCATATTGTTGGACAAGCTTAGGGACATCAGATATATCCGCCGACTTCTGATCGAAGGAAGAAATACCACAACTCTGGTCAACTAACATACTCTCTCCTCACTCCGCCGTTAGGCCCCCGTCCACCACCAGTTCGGCATCCGTTATGTAGACGTCTTGTTACATGCCAGTAACACCACTGCACCGCCGACTCCCTTGACCCATCGGCACGGACTTGAGCCAGACTTCGCTCCCATTCCGTTGTCCCCCATGAGCCTGTGTCAGTTTGGTAGGTGGCGCGTCAGCCCTGTAACAAGCATGTAGGGGCAGGTTTCAAACCTGCCCCTACCCGAATACGGCGCCGACTAGGATGACACAGCTTCCCCCTACCGCGTTGACAGCCCCCAGCCCCTGAAATAGCATACTTAGGTGCTAGGGGCAGCACGCCTTTCCTGTCGGCTCTACGCTTAGAGCTACATTTCGCTTTTCAGGCATGGGCCTGAAACAGGCGCTTTAACAATCTGGCCAGGGGAGGTGTTGATTATGGACGGTAGATGGGCAAGATTGACTAGGTTAGGCTGGATGCTGACCGTCGCGGGGGTGATCATTATTGCGATTAGCGGATTCTTGACAGGCAACACGGACCTGTTGGGCGACAGCTTTGAGTCCGCTCTCGTAGAACTGACGTCGGCCGCGGATAGGGTGGACGATCTGATAATCGTGATCGGTGTTGTGACGCTGCTCGTGGGTCTATTCGGTCAGAATCTTACTGGACAAGAAGAGTAACCAAGTAGGCATGCTGCCCCACCGCCGACTAAGTGTCCGAGGACATTGTCGGAGGAGCTAGTACATACTCCGCCTGCACTCCCCAGTCCTACACCGCCGTGAGCCCCCCGTCCACCACCAGCTCGGCGCCGGTTATGTACGACGCCTCGTCGGACGCCAGGAACAGCACCGCGTTGCCGACCTCCTCGACCCGGCCCCTGCGGCCCATTGGCACTGTGTCCAGCGTGTCGGGTATGACCTCCTGGTTCCTCGCGGCGGCGGATGAACGCATCGGCGGCATCGTTCCCGGATGCACGGAGTTGACCCTGATTCCGTCCTGCGCGTACTGGACCGCCGCGGACTTCGTTACGATCCGCACCGCGCCCTTCGACGCGTTGTAGCCCATGTGGTTGCCGCTCTGTCCCACGATGCCGCTGATGGACGAGATGTTGACGATGGCGCCGCCGCCAGCCTCCTGCATCTGGGGAATCACGCTCTTCATGCCGAGGAACACGCCCTTGGCGTTGATGTCCATGAACCTGTCCCAGGCTTGGGTGCTAATCGTGTCCTCGTCGTGGGTGCCGCTGATGCCGGCGTTATTCACGAGGATGTCGACACTGCCGTATCGAGCCACCGTCGCCTCGACAGCCTCCGCCCAGTTGGACTCGCTCGTGACGTCGAGCTTCATGAAAACCGCGTCGCCGCCTGCTTCGGCTATCTCGGCCTCCAGCTTGCGGCCTTCGTCTTCCACGATGTCGGCGATGACGACCTTTGCGCCCTCGCGGGCGAATATCCTGCACTCCTCGGCGCCCATTCCGTTTGCGCCTCCGGTGATGATCGCTACCTTGCCTTCGAGTCTCATGTTTCACCTCAGAGTCTTTGCTGCCGCCGATTCTACCACTGCCATGACCCCCTCTCCCTCAGAGCCTGCCCCGTACTTGATACGGGGGAGAGGGTTGGGGTGAGGGTGAAAAGGTCTGGTCCCTGGCTACTGGGTATCATCCGCATCCCTGTGGATTCCCGCCTTCGCGGGAATGACGGGGGCTCGGGTATGCTCGCTTCACCAACAGTCGCAAGTCACCAATTGCGCCTGTTTCTGACGCTGATGTACTATCGGGCCTACGGGTGCAGAGCCTGTCCGGCGGAGACCGGGGCGCACCCTGCTCTTAGCTTTACATGTCCAGCTTTAAGCTGGTGGAGGTGCCAAAATGACTTTGCCGGTGCAGCGTGTGGCTGCTCTTCTGCTCAAGGGCGGCAGGGTCATCGACCCGTCACAGGGTATCGATGCCCAGTTGGACGTGGCTGTCCAGGACGGCGCCATATCCCAGGTCTCCCCGAACATCAGGCCCGGCCCCGACACTCGTGTGGTGAAGGTCGACGGCAAGCTCGTCGTGCCAGGAATGATTGACCTGCACACGCACGTCTACCACGGCGTGAACCAGACCGGTGTGGACCCTGATCTCGCCGGCGTCTACGCGGGCGTGACCACGGTGGTCGACGCCGGCAGCGCGGGCTGCTTCACGTTCGGCGGCTTCCCTGAGCACGTCGTTCCGAAGGTCAAGACGCGCATCGTGTGCATGCTGCACATCTCCAGGGCCGGACTAAACTTCCAGCCCGAGATCTCAGGCCGCGACGACATAGACGTCGAAGAGACCGTCCGCGTCATCCAGGCCAACAAGCCGCTGATACAGGGCGTCAAGGTCCGCGCGGTCGGACCTGCGGTGCCGGTCCTCGGAGTCGAGATGGTGCGACTCGCCAAGCAGGCCGCCAGCGAGGGCGGCGTGCGGCTGATGGTCCACATCGGCGACCGCGGCGTGACCGACGGTCCGACGATCACACGCGACCTGCTGCCGCTGCTGGAAGAGGGCGACATCATCACGCACCTGTTCACTGGCAACGCGGGCCGCATCCTCGACGACGACGGCAAGGTCGTCCCAGAGATCATGGACGCACAGGAGCGCGGAGTGTTCCTCGACACCGCGCACGGACGGCAGAACTTCAGCTTCGACGTCGCGAGGTCCGCCCTGGAGCAGGGTGTCGTGCCGCGCTCGATAAGCACGGACCTCACCATTCCCGGTCGTCTGAACACCGTTCACAGCATGACGGAGATGCTGTCGAGGTTCATGGCGCTCGGCTTCAGCCTGCACGATGTGATCCGCATGGCGACCGTCAACCCGGCGAGTGCACTCGACATGGACGGCAGCCTCGGCAGCCTCGCTGTCGGACGAGAGGCGGACATCAGCGTTCTCGAGGAGCACACAGGAAGCTGGCGCTTCCATGACACCGAGGGCGGCGCCATCACCGGAGAGAAGGCGCTGACTCCGGTGCTGACCGTCAAGTCCGGCGAGGTCTTCACCGCCGAGTGGGGCCCCCACCCCTGGGGCTGGCTCCCGGAGATGGCGGACTGACAGAAAAATCAGAAAGCCGCTTGTGTTGCGCCAACCGCAGGCTGTTTGATATTAGGCCAAGCCCCTCGGGTCGAGTAGAAGCATCTCTCGATCACCTTCCTTCAGTTCCAACTTGTCACGCACGGTGAAGTGCTTGTCGACCTCCCGTCGGAAGTTCTCCTTAGTGTAATCGGGATAGTCCTCTGACTTGGCTGAGATTAGCTTGCGAAACATCTCGTCGTCGCGACCGACAAACTCAACTATTGCAGTAGCACCGAGACTGCGCAACCATTCTATGAACAGGGACAGAGGGATGTTAGCCGAAACTCGCATGTGATGAAGCAGGGCCAGGCAGAGTACCATGTCCGGGCTTCCCCTCTTGTCAAAGGCCGCGCGTTCCTGTCCAGCCCACCCCTGTCCGGGCGACAGATTGGCAAGATCCATTACGAGAGGAATGATATTCCTCTCTCCTCCTTTCAGAGTTCGTTGGTAGAGAATCTCTACTGCGTCTTGGTCACCGTCAACTGCAACCACGACTCCTGAGTGACGGGCTGCGATGCGCGAAAACGTACCGGTGTTTGCCCCGAGATCCCATAGGAGTTGGGGGCGCAACTCCGAAGTGTGTTTTGCTACAAATCTCTTCTTCGTCTCATAGTCTGAATCATCGTATGAGTGCGTTTCTGAGTATTGGGACCAATCTGAGTCTGCAGGTGCGTATGAAAGCCGATTCACGAGCCGTAGCAGGCTGTCTAGTAGGGCCAGCAGCATCGTCTTTGGTTGCCTGCGGCCCGACCTTGCGATCTTATCTGTACGACCGTTGTTCCTCATTCGCCTCTCTGCCTTGGCCGGAAACCATATATGAGACAGTACGCCGCGTTTGAATTTTCTCATTCCCGTAAAGTACTTTGCGGCCTCCTCTGGTGGAATACCGTCAAGGCGCGAACGCAGCAGTGGCTGAAAGGGAATGCCGAGATGAGCCGTAATCATTAGTGGTATGAGGAACGTCGAACAGAACTGCCGATAGCCTTGCCAGAATTCACCGTCGTCCCACGGGACGAAGGATGGTGTATCAATGAATACCGGACGCGCTTGTCTCCATTGAATGTTGAATGGAGTAGCATCTTTTAGGATCCAGCCGTTCCGCACAGCAGTATCCAGAAGACGCAGCTGAAGGAGCGCCGCATCCTTCAGCATGGAAAACGGCCACTCGTATGGCCAGGTAATGAACTCCAAAGGTTCATGCTCAACTGCTGCTACCCAACCCATCTCCTCCATTTGAGATACAGCAGGGTCGTCATCAGGCAACGGAGTTGTCCTTACGATGTCACCTTCAGCGATCAGGCGTTGGATGAAAGACTCTGAAAGGAGTCTCTCAGCCGTCGATGCGGCCGAAGCAGACAGCCCTCGTACGACACGGTGAGCTCCCAGACCATCCAGGTGGTAGACTCGCCCTGAAGGATCCCTAAAGGAACCTCCGTCAGCAGAGACTTTGGGAGCGGATACGTTCTGTTCAGCCGTCTGCACCGGTCACACTTCTGTCGTCTTGATGGCTCTCTCGTTCACCACGCAGGACCATCCGCTTCAACCTGCCGATATACGCGCGGGCCGTGTACCCAACAGCTGAAATGAATCCAAGTACGGACACGATAATGAACCCCGCCGCACCTGGGTCCACGTAGGCCACCATCACTTCGACTTCTGCGGGTGACTGTGAAGCGAGTCCTATATCGTGGTGTGCCAAGGCCAGGTGCGAATGCATAAGTACTATGACGACTGTAGTTGTCGCAGCCAGGACATTCATCAACACTCTACTCATACAGGTAATCCTCGTAGCGGTAATCGTGTTCTTCGTCTAATCCTACCTCAAAGAAGCGGTCATGCCTTGGCTCCAGGAGTGCATCTTGTCCGCCGGACAGGCAACCCAGTATCGAGTGCACTGCGTCCAGTGTGGTCATGTAGCCCTTAGCTTCCACATCGTCGAAGTATTCTTTGCATCTGTCGCGCGGATACACGCCTCCGAGGACGCCGAACCTGTCCTGAAAGTAGAAGGTGGGGTCTTCGTCCATCTGGACACCCGCCGACAGCCACATCCCCTGGTCTCCGAACACGAAGAGTATTGCTGTCGGGTCGTGGTTCTCAAGATGATCGATGATTCGTCTCAGGTAGGAGGCTGCCTCGTTGGACTTTTGGACATAGGACTCAGTGAATGCCTCTCTGTCTTCTAGGTTGTGGTACCTGAAGCTCGCTGACGTGTGCCCGGGCAGGTAGATGTGGGCGATGACGAACTGCGGTCTGTCCGTCCTGACACTGGTCAGTTCCCTCACGAGAAAGTCGCCCGGAGGTATGACTTCGTCCCTAGACCAGTTCGCATCTGTTATTCGGCAGTAACCCCAGAAGGCCCATTTTCTTACATCCTCATCCAATAGGGTGCAGATCGCCCCGCTCTTCTCGTTAACGATATAGTTGTCGATGTACGGCCCTTTTGTGTGTCCAAATTGGAAGTTGTCGTAAATGGACGTGGTCTCGTATCCGTTTTCTCGCATGATGTAAACAAGAGGGCTGAGTTGCTGACCCGAAAAGTAGTTTGGCCTTGATCCAGCGAGAAAAATATCCTGGGACAAGGCCATGAGTGTGTTAAACGAGTACTGTGTCCTCACGCTATTAGCGAATAAGTTTCTGAAGCGACGCATCTCACTGTTGACTACTCTATGGAATTCGGTAGTCTCAACGCTGAGGTACTTCTGCAGGATGGACTCAGGTACCACCGCATCAAAACCCACAAAGTACACATTCGGCTTACGCTCAAACATGACATCCTGAATCTTGGGATGCTTGGTCCAGTTGGCCGAGTCAGAAGATCTCCTTTCATTAATGCCAGCCCATGCGACTGCTGTGGTCCCAACAGCTACTACCAGCAGGAGCGCTATTCCTCCCCAGTGAGACCTGTCCACGTACCGCATAGTTGTGTACAGGATGCACAGTCCTGTGACGCCCATACCGATCAAGACTACCCAGAGCCTGGGATCCTCCAGCGACAAGGTGCCCCCCGGAGTACTGAGTCTTTGGAACAGATCAGGGAGAATTGGACTAAAGATTCCAATGGGCACTGCCGCCGAGAGCGTTGGCCCTCCCCAGCGGTGCTCGTCTATGACGCGAAAGGCTATGAATAGTCCGAATAGGGTAGCGCTGCATATTCCGAGCAAAGCCAGTCGGTTCGCCGGAAAGAAAAGCTCCGTATGGACTATATAGCTAGTAAACGCGCAGGCAAGGGTCACAGTTGCCAAGGCTGCGTTGGCTGCGGTTTTGGATCGCAGCGCTATTGCTTGGGAACCTAGTAGTAAGACACCGCTAACGATCATACCGAGCGTTAGCACGTTTGCCATTTCAACTATGGAGAAGTTAGCGCGTGATGAGTAGAAAGTGAGAGTTAACGATGCCGCGATAACCAGCGCGCTGAACGTCAGCTTCCAGGCACCTTCCCAAGTATTGGATAGAGCGCTTTTGATGTGGCCGGTCAGGAGTAGTGGAATTCGTTTAATCTCCGAGTATCCTCCGTCTCGTATTTGTCGCACCAATTGTGCCAGAGTTCACTTGCTGTCAGCACATAGCATTGAAGGAGAGGGCTGGACGTGCTGTCGGTGACTCAGTAGCCAATCGTACTTCAACAGGGTCAGGGCGAACGGATGAGAGCAAGCATCGTGAAGTGGCTGAACCTACAGAATTTACACAGGCTCGTCCGAGCACTTCTCGGACGGCGGGTGTGAGATCGGATCGTCCGCGATGCTGACGGCTGGTTTAATATAGTTAGGAATGCTAAGGAGAGTCCACAACTAGATGACAGAAGACATCCTCTTATCAACAAGCGACGGCATCGCGACCGTCACGTTCAACCGGCCATCTCAGCGCAACGCTATCAGCTACCACGGATGGCTTGAGCTTCGACGGATTGCTGTGGAGCTTGAGCACGACTCCGACGTCAAGGTCGTCGTCTTCACCGGCGCGGGTGACGCGGCGTTCTCAGCGGGCGCCGACATCAAGGACTTCGAGTCGTACCGCAACAACTCGACCATGGCCAAGGTCTACTCCGAGGCTTTCGACGGCGCGATGGACGCAGTCGAGGCGATCTCAAAGCCCACGATCTCCCTCATCAGGGGGTTCTGCGTTGGCGGCGGGTGCGAGCTGTCGACGGCCACCGACATCCGCATAGCCGCCGACAACAGCCGCTTCGGAATCCCAGTGGCGCGCTTGGGAATACTGGTCGGCTACAACGAGATGCGCCGGCTCGTGAGGCTTGTCGGACCCGGCAACGCCTCGTACATCCTGCTGTCGGCGCGGCTGATCGACGCTCAGGAGGCACATCGTATCGGCCTGATAACACAGGTCGTGCCGACCGACGAGGTCTCCGAGGTCGCCTACGGACTCGCCAAGGAGATGGTGCCGCTCGCGCCGCTGTCGCAGGCGAGGCACAAGCAGATTCTGCAGACCGTCCTCGACAACCCCGCCGTGGAGTTCCTGACCGAGGAGGAGGAGCACCTGCCGTTCGCCAACTTCGACAGCGAAGATTTTCAAGAAGGGCGGACGGCGTTTGTTGAACGGCGGACACCTGTGTTCAAGGGACGGTAGCCATGACCAAGACGCCCACTTCCATGTCCAGCTTTAAGCTGGCCCTTGAGGGCGTGAGGGTACTCGACCTCACGCAGATCATGGCCGGGCCGTACTGCACGATGATGCTCGCCGACATGGGCGCCGATGTCGTGAAGGTCGAGAAGCCCAACGGCGGAGACGACACCCGGCGCATGGGCCCGCCGTTCATCGAGGGCGAGTCCGCGGCGTTCCTGGGCATCAACCGGAACAAGCGCAGCATCGTGATCGACCTCAGGTCCGACTCCGGACGCGAACTGGCGCAGCGCATGGCGCTCGAGTCGGACGTCCTGGTGCAGAATTTCAGGCCGGGCTCGCTCGACCGGATGGGACTCGGCTACAAGCAGGTGCGCGAGATCAACCCCGCCATCGTGTACTGCACAATCTCTGGCTTCGGTGCGACCGGGCCCTACGCGCAGCGCGGCGGCTTCGACCTCGTTACACAGGGCATGAGTGGCCTGATGAGCGTCACCGGCTATGCGGGCGGCCCGCCGGCCAAGGTCGGCGTCCCGGTCTGCGACCTCAATGCCGGCATGTTCGGCGCGATAGGCATACTGACCGCCTACATCAACCGGCTCAGGACAGGGCAGGGGCAGCACGTGGACACCTCGCTGCTTGAGGGAGGTATCGCATACACCTTCTGGGAGTCCGCGATGTACTTCGCCACCGGCGATGTCCCCGAGCCCAAGGGCAGCGCGCACCGGCTGACGGCCCCGTACCAGGCGTTCGAGACATCGGACGGGTACGTCAACATCGGCGCCGCGAACCAGGCCAACTGGGAGCGCCTGTGCACCGCTATCGGACGTGACGAGCTTGCGACCGACCCCCGGTTCGTCGAGCCGAGAGACCGCATGAACAACCTCGACGAGCTGGTGTCGACCCTAGAACAGGTCTTCTCCCAGGAGACATCGGCCCACTGGCTGGAGAAGCTGGCCGATGCCGGTGTGCCCGCTGGCCCGATCAACGATCTAGGCGAGGTGTATGCAGACCCACAGGTCCAGGCGAGGGAGATGATGGTCGAAACCGAGCACCCGATCGCGGGCCGCGTCAAGAACATCGGCATCCCGATCAAGCTCTCCGAGACGCCGGGGCAGTTCCAGCGACCCGCTCCGACCCTCGGTCAGCACACCGACGAAGTGCTCACCGAGCTAGGCTGCTCCCCCAACGAAATCGAAAAGCTGCGCAGCGATGGGGTCGTGGGGTAGGCTGAGGTTTGGCCCATGCCCATCACTCCGGTGCACATGGGGCCTGCGCTTGCGGCTAAGGCCGTCGCTCCGAGGTACTTCAGCTTTCTGGTCTTCGGCATCACGCAGGTCGCGATAGACCTCGAGGCGGCCTTCTACCTGATCACGGACGATCCTCCGTACCACCGCTTGCTGCACACCTACCTCGGAGCAACCGTGGTCGCGCTGCTGGCAGTCGTCGTCGGCAGGCCGCTGCTGGAGCGTGCGCTTGGGATGTGGAACCGGCTGGTACGCGCTGACCGGGAGAGCTTTCTCTGGATCGAGCCGCGTGTCCCGCTGGTCGCGGCAATATCAGGCGCGTTGATCGGCGGCTACAGCCACGTCCTGCTGGACAGTTTTCTGTACTCGGACATGCACCCGATCTCGCCGCTGTCCGACGGAAACGCGACGCTGCATTTGCTTTCCACGCTTGAGGTGTACGCCCTATGCCTCGCGCTCGGCCTGCTGGGAGGGGTTGCGCTGGCTGCCAGGTGGGTGTGGAGACGTCTGCGCGACTCTTAGGCCTACAGTATCTGAGACAGGAACAGCTTCGTCCGGTCGCTCTGCGGGTCCTCGAATATCTGCTGCGGAGTGCCCTCTTCGACCAGGATGCCCTCGTCGAACATCATCATGCGGTCTGCGACCTCGCGGGCGAAGCCCATCTCGTGCGTCACCACGATCATCGTCATGCCGGACTCGGCGAGCTCCTGCATCACGTCCAGCACTTCCTTGATCATCTCCGGGTCGAGCGCGGACGTCGGCTCGTCGAACAGCATGATCTTCGGCTGCATTGCGAGCGCGCGGGCTATCGCCACACGCTGCTGCTGACCGCCGGAGAGCTCGGCGGGGTACTTCTCTGCCTGCTCCGGGATGCCCACGCGCTCCAGGAGACTCATCGATATCTCGTCGGCCTCGTCGGCGGGCATGTGGCGCACCTTTATCGGTGCGAGCGTGATGTTGCTCTTCACCGTGAGGTGAGGGAAGAGGTTGAACGACTGGAACACCATGCCCACGTCGCGCCGGATCGCGTCGATGTTGCGAACGTCGTCGGTCAGCTCTATGCCGTCGACTATGATGTCGCCGCGCTGGTGGTCCTCGAGCCGGTTGATGGTCCGGATGAACGTCGATTTGCCCGAGCCGGAGGGGCCGAAGGCAACGACAACCTCGCGCCTATTCACCGTGGTCGTGATCCCACGCAGCGCGTGAAAGTCGCCGTACCACTTATGCACGTCCCGGCAGATGATCATCTCTTCCGGTCCGGTCGTCTCTTCCATTGTCATGACATCCCCCTTGATCGAGGAGTGAGTGGAGAGGAGTGAGGAGTGAGATCCTCCCCCTCCCCCTTGTCGCTATTCGCTATTCACTAAAGCCCTGCCCCTATCGCTCGCCGACGCCCAGGTTCTGCTCGATGCGTCTGCTCACGTATGACATGCCGTAGGTGAACACCCAGAAGACCAGCGCGAGGAATATGAACACCTCCTTCGCGCTTGCGAGGTACTCGGTGTTGCCCTGTATGAACGCCCGGCTGATCTCCACGACGTCCAGCATACCGATGATGTACACGAGGCTCGTGTCCTTGAACAGTGCGATGAACTGCCCCACGATGGCGGGTATGACGTTGCGGATGGCCTGCGGCAGCGAGATGAGCAGCGTCGTCTGCCAGCCGGGAAGTCCGAGCGCGCGCGCCGCCTCTGCCTGCCCCGGGTGCAGCGCCTGCAGCCCTCCCCTGATGTTCTCGGCCATGTACGCCGCGCTGAACAGCGTAATGACCACCGCCGCGCGGAACAGCGAGTTCTGCGGGAAGTCCTCGGGGAACGCCAGCGGCACCAGCACCTGCGACATGAACAGCAGCGTGATGAGCGGCACTCCCCTGAACACCTCGATGAACACCACGCACAGCAGCTTCACAACCGGAAGCTGGCTCCTGCGTCCCAGCGCGAGCGCGATGCCGATTGGCAGGCTGACCACGATGCCCGCCACCGCGAGCAGCAGGTTCAGCATCAGTCCGCCCCAGTAGATCACCGACACCGGCTGGAGCCCCGGCACTCCCGGAACTCCTCGCAGTAGGACGAGAATTATCAAGAAGATGGCAACGCCGAATATCGCGATCCAGCGTGGCGTGCCCAGCGGAGTGTAGCGCGCGAGCGCCCAGCCGATTCCCAGGGCGGGAAGGTTGGCGACGAGCAGCGCACGCACGTCCATGCCCATCGTGTCCAGGCCGTATGGCAGCAGGGCGAACGCCGCAATCGCCACCACGACCGCTATGGCGAGGCGTTTCGTGAGGCCGCTCCCGGCGACTCCCCACGCCATTCCCAGCAGCATGGACACCAGCAGCACTCCAGCCTGTGGCCGCCAGAAGCAGTTCTGGCCCGGGCATGCCGCCTCGATGTTGTACTGACCGATTATCATCTGCCCGCCGAGGACGGCGATCACGGTCCAGTCTGCGGTGAAGATCATCCAGCCCAGTCCGAACCATAGGGAGACGACAAGGACGAAGCCCGATACGACGGTCAGCGCCGTGTTGTACCAGTTGCTGAACAGGTTGGCGTGCATCCAGCCGACCACGCCCGTGGTGGAGCGTGGTGGCGGGAGAGGCCCTCCTCTGCCTATGTCAGTGTTCGTTGCCATTGTGGATCTTCGCTTAACCCCCTCTCCCTCAGGGAGAGGGGGTCTGTTGATTATGTCCTGGTGTAAGTAGCTCTGCTTACATTCCCCTGTGGATCCTCAGGGAGAAGGTGATTACAAAAAACTCCGTCAGAACTTTATGCGCCGGTTGTAGAGGTTGCCTATAAGCGAGTAGGTGAGGCTCATCGCCAGGTACGCCGCCATGATCAGCATGAATATCGACACCGCCGGCGCGGTCTGCGTCATTGTCTTGGCCACGTTGGTCAGGTCCGAGTAGCCGATCGCGCCCGCGAGGCTGCTGTTCTTCGTCAGGTTGAGGTACTGGCTGATCATCGGCGGCACGATGACCCGCAGCGCCTGCGGGAACGTCACGTGTCGCAGCGCGTCCATAGCCGGAAGTCCGAGCGCGCGTGCAGCCTCGACCTGTCCGCGTCCCACCGACTGTATGCCGGCTCGCACGATCTCGGCGATGAACGACGACGTGTAGGTCACCAGTCCCGCAAGCAGCGCTACCAGTCCGCCAGCGACGGTGAACCCTCCGGCCAGTCGCCCGAACGTGCCCTGCGGCTCCGGCACTGAGATCGCCAGCGGCGCGGCCCCGGACGTTGCTCCGATCACCAGCCAGCCGACAGCGCCAATCACGATGGCAGTGCCCCAACCAGAGATCAGAGGATACGATGCCGAGCCAGTGAGCTCCTCACGACGTGTCAGGTACCTGTTCACCAGGAATCCGGCTACTACCGCAACTATCGCAAGCACGAACCAGGTGAGTGCCGCTCCCCAGCTGGTCGGTACGGGGAACGGGATCGACAGGCCGCCGTTGTTGACGTACACGCGGTCGGCT
Organism: Dehalococcoidia bacterium; assembly: GCA_965116405.1. Lineage (GTDB taxonomy): Bacteria > Chloroflexota > Dehalococcoidia > Lucifugimonadales > UBA1123 > VXRN01. The sequence goes on along the minus strand of OZ220685.1, from coordinate 1,261,006 downwards.
ATCACGTACCCCTGTCGCACCGGCGGCAGCGCGAGTACTATGTAGAACCAGAAGAAGAGCTGCACCAGCAGCGGCACGTTTCTGAAGAACTCGATATAGACCAGCGCGACCTTGGATACTATCCAGTTGCCCGACAATCGGGCCACGCCTATCACGATGCCCAGCGCGGTCGCCAGTATCACGCCGACTATCGAGACGATGACGGTATTCGTCGCGCCAACGATGAATGCGTACAGGAACGAGTCAGACGACTCGTAGGGCAGGAAGTGCGAACCGATCGGGGTCTGGTACTCGCGGTCGAGGAAGCTGAACCCGTGCGGGATCTCCCGGTCCTGCACTGCATTGGCGATGTTGGCGAAGAACCATACGACCAGGACGACGACCAGTATCCCCGACAGGATCTGGGTCGCCCACTGGATGACCTGGACATGCCGCCAGACCGGTATGCCCTGGTAAGTCGTTATACTGCGAAGCGTTGTCACCTTGGCGGTCCGTCCGATAGCCGATTCAAGAGTCGTCTGATTCTATTACATCCTCGCAAGATTCGCTCAGAGTCGGAGAATGGGGAGGGTTTGTGTAGGGGTGTCCCTTGTGGACACCCAAGCCCTTGCTGTCGAACTGGGCAACCACAAGGGTTGCCCCTTACTGCTGGAAGTCCCAAATAGAAAGAGGCGACCGGGTTTCATGCCGGTCGCCTCTACTACTTGGCTTAACTATTCAGACTGTTACGTTACCGCAGCGGCGCCGCGTAGATCTGGCCGCCCTTCGGGCAGTCCATGCATCCCGCGTCGGCCCACAGGGCGTTGCGACCGCCCTCGCGAGGAAGGTCGATCCCGTCCGGGCCGAGGTTGCGGTTGTAGATCTCGCCGTAGTTGCCGACAGCATTGATCACGTCCTGCGCAACCGTATCGCTTAGCCCCAGGCTCTCCTGGCCGAAGGAACCCTCGAGTCCGAACAGCCGGTCAACCTTGGTGTCGCCGGTGACTGCACTGGGTACGCCGTCGGAGGTCACGCTGTATGCCTCCGAGTAGATGAGAATTGCCATAACGGTCTTCACGATGTCGAACCACTGGTCGTCGCCATGGGGCACCACCGGGCCAAGAGGCTCTTCGGAGATGGTCTCAGGCAGGATGACGTGGGCGTCGCGGTTCTGGAATGCGCTGCCGAGGGCGGCGAGCTGCGAGCGGTCGTTGGTGAACGCGTCGCACTGTCCACTCTCGTAGGCGGCCACGACAGCATCGGTGTCCTCGAATCCCAGCGCCGTGATGTTGAGGTTGTTCTGGTTCGAGAAGTCCTGGAGGTTAAGCTCAGTGGTCGTGCCCTGGGTCACGCACACGGTCGCGTCCTTAAGCTCCAGCGCGCTCATCAGGCCGAGGTCCTTGTTGACCATGAAGCCCTGTCCGTCGTAGAACATCGTCTGCGCGTAGTTGCCCCACTGCGAGTCGCGTGAGGTCGTCCAGGTGACCGTCCTGACAAGCATGTCGACTTCACCGGACTGGATCGTCGGGCCGCGCTCTGCGGCCGAGATCAGGCGGATCTCGATCTTGCTCGGGTCTCCGAGAACCGCGGCCGCCAGCGCGCGGCAGAGGTCGATGTCGAAGCCGACGTTGTTGCCGGCGCTGTCGAGGTGGCCGTAGCCGGGAACGTCGTTCCTGCTGGCGCAGATGACCTTGTCCCTCTCCCTGACCTGGGCGAGCCTGTCGCCCATCATCATGGAGTCCTCAGGCATCATCTCGTCCGCCATGGCCTTGGCATCTTCCTCGGTCATCATGCCCATGGCCATTGCGGCCTGCTTGATCTGGTCGTCGGTCATCGCTTCGGAGCCAGCCTCGACCATACCCATACCCATGGCTGCTTCTTTGATCTCTGCGTCGCTCATCTCTTCCGAGCACGCCGCCAGCGTGAGCATCGCGGCAACTGCGATCAATGCAAACAAAACTGCACTATTCTTGAGTTTATGCAACACTTCCCCTTCCTTTACCTATTCTGTGTCTGATTTTCCACCGGCCAATACATCGCATAAGTATAGTCAAAAACTGTGCAGAAATTAAAGGACACTCACCCCTTATTCGTAGGCAATATGCCTCCCGGATCGGCGCTGCCTACCTCACCCGCTCGACTACTCGTCTCGTGCCGTCCACAAGGGTATCTATGTCGGCCTCGCTCGTCAGCGAGTTCATCGCGCCCGCTGTCCCACTTTGGAGCAGGACGCCCTCGTTGAGCAGTCCGACGAACAGCGCCTGCCGCATGGTACTGTCCCCGCGGACCACGGTGCGGTAGTCGGTGATCTCCTCGGACGTGAAATGAATGCCGAACAGCGAGCCTACGCCCGTGATCTGCGCCGGCACCTCGAACTCGTCGAACACCGCGCTCAGCTTGGCCCGGAGCTCGCCGCCCAGCGCGTTCATGCGGTCGTACACCTCGGGCGTCAGGTGGTTCATGACCACCTCGCCCGCGGCCATCGTTACCGGGTTTGCGTTGAATGTTCCCGCGTGGGCTATCGCGGCGCCCTTCGTGGGGTCGAACAGCTCCATGATGTCTGCTCGTCCACCGAACGCGCCGACGGGAGTCCCGCCTCCTATGATCTTGCCGAACGAGGTCATGTCCGGGATCACGCCGAACATCTCCTGCGCGCCGCCGGGAGCGACGCGGAAGCTCTGCACCTCGTCGTAGATCAGGATGATGCCGAGTTCGGTCGTCAACTCGCGCAGGCCCTTCAGGAACTCGATGTCTCCAGCCAGGTAGCCGAAGCTGGACATGACAGGCTCCATGATGAGGCAGGCCACCTCGCTCGCGTTCTCGCGCAGCACGCGCTCGCACCAGTCGAGGTCGTTGTACGGCAGCACGATCACCTGGTCCAGGATGCTCTGCGGCAGCCCGGGATGCTCGGGGATCGGCGTCGGCCCCGACGGGTCGAGCTTCGCAAGCGGCGGCCGGACGCTGACGGAGACGTATTCGTGCGCCCCGTGGTAGCCGCCCTCGAACTTGGCTATCTTCTCCCTGCCGGTGAACGCGCGAGCCGCGCGGATCGCCATCATCGTGCCCTCGGTGCCCGAGTTGGTGAACCGGACGAGGTCGACCGAGGGTACCCGATCGGTCATGATCTTCGCCATTCGCACCTGCGGGTCGGTCGGGCCCGTGAACGCGGTTCCCTTCGCCGCCTGCTCCTGGATGGCCTGGGTCACGTCTGGGTGGGCGTGTCCGAGAATCAGGCTGGTCGCGTTGATCATGAAGTCGAGAAGGCGGTTGCCGTCTGCGTCATATATGTAGTGGCCCTCGCCTCGCTCAATGAAGTGCGGGTAGGGCGCGAAGAACGCCGTGCCGCGCGAGCTTCCGCCCGGCAGGTACTCCTCGGCGTCGGCCTGCTTCTGTCCGGAGACCGGGGTGCTGGCGATGAACTGGTCGATCTCGCGCTGTAGCTTGTCTTGGGTTGTCATTGGGACTCCTTTCAGGGGTCTCGTTACATAGCTGTGGCGCCGCCGTCTATCACCAGCTCGCTGCCGGTCATGTACGAGGCTTCGTCCGACGCCAGGAAGAGCACGCCTTTAGCAACGTCGTACATATCGCCCATGCGTCCCAGCGGGACCAAACCGATGCGCGCATCTCTGACGTCGTCGTCAGGGAATGCCTCGCGGATCATGTTAGTGTCTATCGGGCCGGGGTGGACCGAGTTGCAGCGTATGCCCTCGGCGGCGTACTGGATCGCCGTGGACTTGGTGAGCAGCCTTACGGCTCCCTTCGATGCGTTGTACGCTGTCGATCCGGCGCTTCCGTTGATGCCCGCCGTGGACGATATGTTGACTATCGAGCCGCTGCCGGACTCTCGCATGGCCGGAATCGCGGCCTTCGTGCCCAGGAACACGCCCTTCGCGTTGATGTCCATAGTCCGGTCCCAGCCCTCGACGGTCTGGGCCTCGACGTTGCCGCCGTCCCAGATGCCGGCGTTGTTGACCAGGATGTGCAGCCCGCCGAACCGCTCGACGGCGGTATCGACGGCGTGCTGCCAGTCGGCCTCGCTGGTCACGTCGAGATGGACGAACACAGCCTCGCCGCCCGCCTCCGCGATCTCCGCCTCCACCTGCTGACCCTCGGCATCCAGCAGGTCTCCGAAAACGACCTTCGCGCCCTCAGAGGCGAAGAGCCTCGCCTCGGCCGCTCCCATACCCCTTCCGCCTCCGCTGATGAGCGCTACCTTACCTTCCAATCGCATGGCCTACCTCCCGCCAACTGATACAGCTTGAGATTATACGCCGCTTACGCCGGACTAGGCGACGCCTACTTCGTTTGGACTTAGCGCGTGAGAGCCTGCCACAGCATCCTGCATCTCTATTACTACCTGCTTCCCAAGAATCCTCAGAGCATCGTTGATGCGATTGACAGAGGTTCCATGGCGTGGATCGAGCATTCGACGCACAACCCTGTCGTGTACGCCAAGTCGGTTCGCCAATTCGACGCGAGTGAGGCCGCTCGCGCGAAAGGCAATTGTCAGGGCGGCTTTAGCTGCCGTGTCGACGGGCAGGGAGACAAGATACTCATCTGGGAGTGGAGCGCTGGGGATCGGAATGGAGTCGCCCCGGTTGATGTGCCCGGCAATCGCCTCCTCAAGTGCGTCCTCAGCCTCAAGTAACGCCTCTCCGACATCTTCTCCAGACGTATGACAGTTAGGCACGTCGCGGAAAGAGACGACAACCTCGTCCTCTGAATGCTGGCAAAGCTGTGCTGGATAGATGAACCTCATACTCCGACCTCCGCTCCGTCCACTATCTAAAGTCCTGTCGCTCCAGTCCCAGGTCACGTATCATCCGGGAGAGCAAGCCGGGACCAATCTCCTTCCGTCGGTCCTTGACTACGGTGTGACGGGATCCGTAATAAAGTGTGATGTGGCTACCCCTTCCACGCTCGGTATTCACACTGACTGATACATCGCGCTCGCGACCGATCCTGGTTACCCTGCGTATGAACTCCCTGCCTGTCACACTCCAATTGTAGGACACAAGTGTCCGCTTCGGCAATTCCTCTCTCCGGTGGCGAATTACGTAGGCCGTCCGCTCGTGTGGTAGGATTCGCAGGCGATAGAGCGGGTGCCAGTACACTTTTCGTCGGGAGTCTCTTGATACCGGACAGAGTACAGACTGTTAGAAGGTACGTAGACTTCGAGGCCCTCATCTGGACGGTAGGCCTGATCGTGGTGGCCGTGGGCGATCCGACTTCAGACACCCACTTCACGCTGTTCTGGCCGCAGTGGGTGTTTGGAATCGAGAGTCCAGGCCGCGGTCTCGGACACTCGATCGGCTACCTGTTCAGGGGAGATATCCAGGCGTCTATTCAGACGCACTGGCTCGGGCTGCCCGTGGTCGCAATACTGACGCACCGTATCGTGAGCCTGCAGTGGCGCAAGTGGAAGATCATGGAAACGCGGGAGGCTTCAAATGGCTGACATCACGAGAATCATGCCCGAGATCGAGGGCGAGGAGTTGCTGTACGTGCGCGGCCTGGTCGAGCCGATGACGGACGACGACGCATTGCTGTTCGTCAACTCCTACAGGAGCCAGCGCAGGGACTCCACGAACGTACTGCTTCTGACGCTCCTGGGGTTTATCGGCCTCGCGGGCGTTCAGCGGTTCTACATCGGGCAGATCGGAATGGGGATCGCGTACCTGCTGACTATCGGGTTCTGCTTCATCGGAACTATCGTGGACCTTATCAACCACAAGAGCCTTGCACTGACGTTCAATCAGGAAAAGGCTGCTAACATAGTGGCCATCATGAATCGCTGATGCCGATTCGCCATCAAATAGATAAGAGTAGATAAGAGCCCCAATGCTTGATTTCAAAGAATTCGACTGGCTGAGCTTCGACTGCTACGGCACCCTCATCGACTGGGAGACCGGAATATCCGACGCCGTCGACGGCGCGCTACGCTCGCACGACATCCAGATGTCCAGGTCTGAGATCCTCGAGCTATTCGCAGAGGTTGAGCCGCAGATCCAGGTCGGCACCGGATACCTCGAGTACAGGCGCGTCCTGCGGCGCGTGATGGCGTTGATCGGCATCAATCTCGACTTCCAGTTCACGGAGTCCGACCTGACCTGCCTCGCGGATAGTCTGCCGACATGGCCGATATTCGACGATACGATCCCGTCCCTCAGGGCGATGAAAGAGCGCTACAAGCTGGCGATCATCTCGAACGTGGACGATGACCTGTTCGCCGAGTCCGCCAAGGTGCTGGAGGTGCCGTTCGACACTGTTGTCACGGCCCAGCAGGTGCGGAGCTACAAGCCCGACCTCAGCAATTTCCACACTGCGCTCGAGCGAATGGACATCGACAAGAGCCGTTGGCTGCACATCGGCGAGAGTCTGTATCATGACATCGGTCCTGCGAACCAGCTTGGGATCTCGTCGATATGGGTGAACCGGGGTCACGATCGCGAGGGAGCCGGGGCGACGCGTCCCACTGACGCGCAGCCCGACCTTGAAGTGCCGGACCTTGAGACCCTGGTCAAAGTAATGGGTCTCTCTTAAGAAACCGGATGTAAGGTTCCTGCGTAGTATATTTGGGTAAATCGTTGGAAACCGGATACTGATACTTGTTCACTAGAGGAAAGAACATCAGGCTCACAAGCCTTGTTGTCATCGCGCTTATAGCGATGGCGGCCTTCGCGGTTGCGTGCGGCGACGAGACCGTCACAGTCACCATCGAGAGCTCGACACCTACGGCGGCTCCGCCGGCAGCACCTGCCGCTCCGACAGTGGCCCCAGCAGTAGCCGTCGCCCAGGATACGGCGACGCCCACCAGCGTCCCGACTGCTGAGCCGACCGCTACTCCCCAGCCGCCAGCAGCTCCTGCGGCTCCCGAACCGACAGACACGCCGGTCCCTGAGCCCACGGACACACCCGTTCCCGAGCCGTCTCCGACTCCGTCGGGAGTGTATACGGGAGCGCCATCCGGTGCTCCGGTGGCCCCGACGGCAACAGCCGCTCCCGAGCCGACCATGACAGCGGCCCCGTCGCCGGATACCCCCACTCCGCCGCCACCTCCAGCGCCGACGGTGACGGCAGTTCCTCCGACGTCCACGCCGGTACCACCCACGGCGACGGCTGTCCCGCCGACAGCCACAGCAGTGCCGCCGACATCCACTCCGGTCCCGCCAACCGCGACGGCCGTGCCAGTAGTGGCCGCGAACATCGGCAGCGACGTAGGCGAGCGCGCCCCGGACTTCGAGCTCACACTGGCTGACGGCTCTACCGTGACCCTGGCAAGCCTGGTGGAAGGTGAGCGGCCCACGTTCATATTCTTCTTCGCCAGTTTTTGACCGGTCTGTCGCTCCGAGTTGCGGAGCCTGAAAGACATCTACCCGGAGTACTCTGGCGACGTGGACTTCTACGCGGTTAACGCTGATCCTTCAGAGAGTCTCAAGAGTGCCGCCCAGTACGGGCAGAACCAGGGTTGGACGTTCCCAGTCGCTCATCCGGGCGAGGGGATGCTCAGGGACTTCAACATCATCAAGCACTCGGTGAAGGTCGCCTTCGGTAAAGACGGCGTTATCGTCTACCGCGACGGCTTCGGCAAGGGCGACACTGGCACGTGGACGCAGGTCTTCCAGGACCTGAGCAGCAGCTAACCAGCGTCTACGGAGCAGGCGGGAACGGGTCTTCGACACTCCCCATGGCCTGCCACTCCACAATGGACGTGCCCCGGCTTGTCTTGTCTACCCACAGGCTCTTGACGTAGGTGAGAACTGCGACGATCTCCTCGTGACTGAGCTGTTCGCCGAACGCGGGCATGCCGCTCTTGAAGTCAGGCAGGCTGGGGGTCTCCATCATCTTCCCGCCGTTCTTGACGTACCTGTACAGAAAGACGTACAAGACCCAATAGGAACAAATCCTTCCGCTACACTTGGACAGTTGACCTATACGAGGTTTCCGAGGGGGAACCCGAAACGTATGGCGATCACGTCCGTAGGAAGCGACAGCGATTGGGTATGAGTGCAAGGGAAGTCGGTGAACAACTCTGTTGCAGTGAGAAACTGGTACGTGCTTGGGAAGAGGGTTCGCCCTTACCGAACGAGGGAACTTACCGTAAGCTGCTGGATGCACTCGACCTAGATAAAGAGTCATTGCCGCCGGCACACATCAGACCTTCGCCCGTAGTTTTGGGCGGACACATACGGCGCAGAAGAGAAGCATTGGCAATGACTCAAGGGGAACTGGCTCTCCACTTAGGTGTTACTCCAGGCGCGATCTTCAGATGGGAGTCCGGCAAGGCACTTCCGAAACAAAGCAATCGTGAACGTGTGTCGAGATTTCTCGGACAGAGTATCTACACACTTTATGAAAGTTTCTCTTCCACACCTCCAATGGCTTCTGCCCTCAGACTCGGAACCTTGGGAGACCTAATGCGCGGAAAAAGGGAGGAGTTGGGAATGAATCAGCTCGAATTGGGCCGACTCTTGGGAGTCACCAAAGCAACGATAAGCGCCTGGGAGAACGGGAGAGAAAGGCCGCGGATCAGTTACCACGTTCGGCTCTCGGAATTCCTAGGGATGGAACTTGAGGAGCTGACTGGACTTGTACGCCAACTCTAGATGCGCCAAGTGATCGATTCTCTCAGGCTGTAGCTGTGAGGTTTGCCATGAGAGTCGATCTTCTTCGGTGCACCTGGATTCTTGGGCAAATTCCTGTGATGGGATATCAAGGGTACAGGCAATTATCAGTTTCACTCACCCAACAAGTGAAGCCCTCAGACGGCTGAGAGAGTTGTTCTGATCCTAGAACACGTGCTCCTTGACCGAATGCAGTGTGCTGTGACGTCATCGAGGCTGAATGGGGAGCAGGAACCTCGCCCTCGTAGACGCATAGGACTTGGATAAGTCGGAGCTATGACCAATGCTAGATTGCGACCTCGTAGCGACCATCATGGCAATTACTGGGTGGACCATCGTCCTCACTCGGGCCGTTGCGCTACATCGACTAGAAACTGAGCTAAACAGACCCAATGCGATTGCACCGGAGACTGTTCCCGCAAGCCGAAACTGAGGATGTCGAACATGGCCAGCCCAGATACGCAATTCCCCAAGTTAAGAGACTAACAAGCGAGGCCACAGCAGGGAATGCAGACAAGGCCTCTAAACGAACAGTGTGGCGATTATCAGTCTGACACACCCTGCAGGCGAAACCCCCAAAGGAGAGACTGATGGCTGAATGGCTCATGCAGACGACCGGACTGACCGCACATGAATTGGTGCCGTATGTTGCCATCGCATTCCTCGGTGTCATTTGGTTTGGATGGTTGCCCGTCTGGGTGATGATGTTTTGCAGAAACACCCGCTGGAACTGGGGTAGCCCGCTGCTGTCCCCGCTACGCCTAGTATCAGCAGAGATACGCAGAAAGGGCGAAGAATACAGCCGATGCAATTACTGCGGTCGCTAGTACACCCATACGGATTCTCCAGTCGTTGTCGGAGAATCCGTCAATAGCGAATGCCAAGCAAAGGCCGATGGCAACGCCGATCAGACCCACGAAAAGCCCGGATAGGATGCAGTTCATACCTATACTGTCCGATTCACCAAAGTGTCGTCGTTCGCATGGCGCAACGGCTCGTATGCTTTTCAAGTTATGGGAATGATGACTCGTGTGTGTCAAACGGAAAACTGCCAGGGCGGAGTGACTGTCTTCAGCTAGTGTGCCGTGGTCGAGGTGTGGCACTCAGATCCCTGTTGGGCCTGAGGACGGGGCCTGAGGTGCCAGAGTCCGAAGAACCTCCCCAAGGACGGCTAAATGCAGCCGATGCGGTTCCTACGCTGCTCTGGTACCCGCTCTTCCGCAGCCTGCTAGTCAGAAAGCTAGATGTCGGTCAAACTCTCTTGACAAAAAGTAGCATGCAAATATCATATCCCCAAATCTAGGGAGCTTCCTAATATGGATTCCGTCGACTTTTCGCTGTGGCTAGAGAGTTTAAGGGAATTGCCCAGTAACGCCCCTCAGTGGCAAGAGGCGGGCGAATTCGCTGAAGAGCTCGCTCAGATAATCGCCGATAAGGAACTTGAACGTGCTCGCACGGACGAATTGATCGAAGCGGTTACGAGCGTCAGAGAGCGATTCTCAGAGGAGTTCGTATTTCTTGGAATCGATGCAGAAACCGCTCTCATCCTTCCAACTTCGCTCCCTGAGGACACAGGGCTAACTCTAGACACGGTTACTAGACTCCAAGACTCACTGACTGAGTTCAGAGAGGCCAGATCAACAAATTTCGAGCGCCTACTCATAGCCGTAGAGAGCGTCCGGAGGGATGTACATGCTTTCGGCGAAGTCTTGGCACAATCGAAGTCATCCGATGTTGATCTGGGAGACTCGGCCCAAGTAGTTATCAGTGTTGATTCCAACGATGGACCTATCGTCGACCTAGGGCACCCTGAAGAAGCTCACGTGGAAGCCGAGGCAGGTAGCACTTCGGCAGCAGACGAATATGAAGCTCAAGTACTGATAGACATTGAGGAACCCACAGATGACTCATCGACGCCTAATGGCCGTAGCGAGTCTTTCACCACTGAAGGCCAGAAGACTTCAAGGATAGAACGTACAGAATCTTCACAATCACAAGATGCCAGCACTGCCAAGCTAGTCCCAGAAGGCCGATGGCAACCGGATGACGTAGAGGATGTTGTCGGTCTTACTGAAGGTGGAGGAGATGACCGCCTCCATGGGATTGCAGAAACCACTATCACAGCCAAGCATTTCTTGGAGTCGCCTACGCATCAGAACCTTGAATCATTGATGTGGGCCCTGGTCGCGGAGGAAGACCTGTCCGCAGCTTACTGGATAGCTGAGTTCCTCACTCAGGAAGGCCATGAAGGTATCCCTCCGCCACCCCTTCTCAAGGCTGTCCTCGGATCTAGGCTGCTATCACCTGATTCGAGCAGGTTTGTCGAAGACCTAGCCAATGTAGCAAGTAACTACGATGATGCTGAGGCGACCAGAGCACAAGGCTTACTGGAATTGGCCGCGTCTCTCGGCTCTTCACTGGTTGACCCACATACGTTGATGCTAGGCCTACTGAAGGCACCCGCTGCTTGTCCCGCATCTAATGGTCTTGTAGCAGCGGTGGTGGCGTTCGCTCGTACTGGGGAGCCATTGAGACCAGAGTACATTAAGGGTGTAGGAGAGTCTGCACGTCGCCAAGACGCGATCAAGGAAGCCAGTGGACGTGCGAAAAGTTGGCTAGTGGACGCGCCCAGACGAAAGTACAGCAGCCTGATGTGGGCCACGAATGTATGGAAGCACCTAACGGGTACATCTGGCAAGATCAGCGAAATGCTTGCCCCCGTGATAGCGAACGACATTACTCGAGCTCACCTAGTCAGTACCTTTGCCACAGAATGGACGCAAGAAGTCGCCATAGAAGATATCAACCAGATAAACCAGTTCTTGGGCGAGGGTGGGACTCCACGACCTCAGATAGCTGGGCGCGCTAGGAATTGGCTCCTAAATGGAATAGACGAAGCAAAAGGCTTGGCTACAAATTGGTGTGAGCTAGTACTGTATGAAAACGACGTGCGCGAAGGCGCACAGAAGAGCAACTTGATTCAGCTAGTGCATGAATTGAGGAGTGAAGTGACACGGCATGCGGGACAGACTGTCCAAGCCTTAGTGGAGCTAACGACTGAAGTTAATCCAACGGATATCGCCTCAGCAGCTCAATGTGCCATCCGTACGCTCAATCAAGTCTGTAGTTCGCTGGACGTTGATATTGATTATGAAATCCCTCCTGCATCCGAGGTGGCACAACAGCAGATTGTTATCAATCGAGGTGCCGTGAACCTCGACGCCCTGATGTCAAGACGACTCCTGTGGACCAAAATAACCGAGATTGGAGACGACGGGATCTGGTCTGGAGATTCTCTGAACCAGGTCATAGACGACTTGGTGGAAGGTCTAGTTGAACCCATTTCCCAACGTGAGGCAATTGAACAGCGGATCCGCCTGCAGGACTACCGGTTCTTTAATGTTTTGTGTACCGGACTCGATGCCGACCAGCGGGATGTCCTCAAGGCAAGCTACAATATGGCACGCCAAGACTCTGAGTTAACTCTCGCAGACTTTGCCCGAGATATAAGCAATGGAATCGACCAAGCAGTCAGAGATGGAGTCATCGACATAGACGATGACAACTGGGTCAGTTACAAACTGCTAGTAGCTGACGTTGAGAACTCCCTAGAGTCAGATGAAGACATACTCGACTTTCCCTCGAAGTTCGGTCAACTTGAGGCCCTCCAGAACGGATTGCACGCAGAGGAACACAGGAGGCACTCGCAGCTGACGGAAGAGTGGACCGAGGAGTTGTCAGACCTTGGCGATGCCACCGTTCCAGCAATACGAGCCTGGCAGGACAAGTTCGATGCTGCTCGAACGAGTGGGAACATTCGAGTAATGGAGGAATGTGTCATTCGCTTGCGTAATCACTCCCTCGGCGAAGCCCTCCCAGAACCTAGCGTCATTGATGAACAATACGAGCAAGGGATGGATGTCCTCTCGGAATTCGTCGCGTTTATTGAGAATGTTCCAGACGTTGAAGAATATGCTCGGTCGAGCATAGGTCTAACGTCTCTCGAGGCCAAGATCGCCTCAATATAGGACTGAGAGGAGCGTCTTCAACCTTGGTGAACCTACCTCAAGCACTACTGGAATCTCCTGCCCTACGTGAAGAAGTTGCCACGGCAATACAGGCCTGGAGGGCACTAAGAAACACGCAATGGAATAATCGCGGCCAAAGGCCAGCGCTCGAGAACATACTGACAATACTCCGATTCCTTGGTCTACCTTGCAGCGCGCGTGGTGTTGAGTCCGATGCTACGCGAAGCACAGCCCAAGCGAGCCTAGCCCGCCGTAACTTTTCGGTTCAACTCGAGCAGGAACGGGGAATTCAAGCCAAGGGGATTCCACAGTTCGGTTCTAAGGCAGACAACTTATACCATGTGGTCTGTGTCTGGAACTATAGACCCCACATGATCACAACCCTCAGTGCCATCGCTAGCAACGCTCAAGGTGGAGAAAACGCCTCGATAGTAATCTACCTCGGCGGCCTGACTAAGTCAGAGCGAAATGAAATTAGAAGAAACTGCATTGAGAAGAATTTATCCTTTGCGCTATTGGATGAGTTGCTCTTCGAGTTTCTAGCCACTGTCCATAGGGACGCTCGACTTGGAACTTTTCTCAGCTGTGCTCTAGCTTACTCAGCCTCAAATCCGTACATACCTGAAGAAAACTGGGGAGAACCAGTTCCCCCAGAGGTTTTCTACGGGCGGGAGGATATCGCCGCCGAAATAGAAAACATGGGCGGAGGAACGCACTTTCTATTCGGCGGGCGGCAAGTGGGTAAGACTGCCCTGTTGCAACATATCGAGAGACGTGGGAACAACAGGGAAGCCCGCAGATTTGCATGGTATATAGAACTTAGGATTCACGGATACACACTGGATGGTCCCTACAAAGACCCAAGAGCTCTTTGGGCAATACTGATGCAACGCTTCAAGGAACATGGCCTGGTTGGTGAGGATTCATCACAGGTTCACTTGGATGACATCCCTGGACTCTTAAGCAAGGCATTTCAGCAGGATCCCAGACTTAGGGTTCTGGTCATGTTTGATGAAGCTGACAAACTCTTGGAATTGGACGCTGACTTGGGCTCGCCAGTAGTTGAGTCGATGCGAGCCCTAATGGTGGAATCAAGAAATCGACTCAAGATCGTGTTTGCAGGACTCCATAGCGTGCAGAGGTTTGCCCGCAAACGAAATACCGCATTCAGGAATCTCCGATTTGATCCCGACAATCCACGTCGCGGTGGCCTAGGTCCACTAAAGTATGATGAAGCTCAAAGGTTCGTCCTCGAGCCAATGAGTGCAGTAGGTATACAGTTTGAAGATCCTCTTCTGGTTGACACGATCCTAACGCACACAGAATGTCATCCCTCCGAGATTCAGTTCTTCTGTCACAGGCTCGTCGAATTACTGAGAATAAAAGGTTCCTTAGGAGATGCCCCATACATCATTCGCAGGAATCTTGTAGATGAAGTAGCTGCGAGTCGAGAGATCCGCGATGGGATCCGTGGAAGGTTTGATGCGACATTTCGGTTAGACAATCGTTATCGTGCAATTAGCTTAGCAATGATCTATCACTTTCATGGTCCGGAGGCTGCTGCCCTCGGCACTCTGTCCATCAGTGAGATCAGACACCAGATCCTGGATCTGGTCGATGACGACAATCTGTTGAATGCATTCCAAGTCGATACGTTGAGTGACCTCGACCTAGAGTCACTTCTCAACGAACTCGTTGGATTGGGCATTCTTGTCCAGCAAGGCACAGGATATCGTGTCCGCAGCCAGCGCATCGCTCGGGTATTCGGTTCAACAGACGACGTCCTTAATGAGATCGTCAAGTTAAGTGACGGGAGATAGCAGAACCACGGAACGGAGGCTCTGCGAAGTGAACTTAGAGCCACAGGTCTTGACTCTACCGTCGGTTCGCAATTTCGTATCCGAGATTACAGACGCAGTCCGTACTAAATCGGTCTTGGTGCTGATACCAGATCCTGTCAGCAGGGCAATGGTTGCGAGGCTGCTGATAAACCGGTTTGACGTTCTTCGGATTGCCTATAGGGACATCCCACTTTCCACAGAACACGCTCCAGCAATCTGGTTGTCAGAGCAGATCGGCGTTACTTGGCCATCCCCTAGCACCGTCAAGAACATTCCAAACCTTCTGAGATGCCAAGGCTTACCAGAAGTAGTACATATCCGTGACTTCAATGCTAGTGAAGCAAACGACACAACGGAACGCGAACGCTGGTTAGCTCTGCTTAGTGACTGGGTGAGGGAGAGTAAGAGCAAAACTGACGACCGCCGTGGACCTAGCGCTAGCTTGTGTCTAGTCGCGAAGCTAAAGGATTTCGACTTTTGTCCGCCCATGGCGGAGGAAGGCCTTTCGGTCCATTGGTGGTGGGGTTTCCCTTCGGCTCTCGAGATGAGACTTGCATGTCGAATGGGCTATCAGGAAACACACCGTAGTGAAGCATCAGTCAGATGGCTTGAAATGGTGTTGCCAGCTTTGGCTGTCAACGATCTCAAGCTGGCTGAGTATATCTGGCAGGACATATTCGGAACTATCGAGGACATCGTTCAAAGGCTTAAAAGGTATGCGGACGCGGAGGGGTTCTCGTATTTGAACCCTTCAGAAGCTCAAAGACCTGATCAATGGCCGCTGCTAGGAGCTCCACCTAGCGACATGTGGAGACAGTGGTCAACGGGAGAAGTACTTTCTACTCCCGAGAACGGAACCGAATATCACCCGGGACTGTTCGCTCGCTACAGTCATTATAGGGAAGTAGAACGTAGGCTGTGGAGAGGTCAAGCTGAGCTTATGTTGCCGATACTCAATGAGATAAGAATCCGAATCTGTGACAGATTGACAGACACCTTTGGAGAAGACTGGCCTATAAACCCTTACAAGCCACAGTCAGACTACGAGATGGACGCAGTGAAGGACAATCCACGGGGTGCTGAATTCGGGCACATCGAACAGCTATTGAAGTACATTCCAAAGTTTAGGGACAAAACTCATTTGTTGCCTCTTGTTTCACAGAGTAGGTACTTGAGGAATGAGATTGCCCACTATCGCCCCGTGACATTTACAGAGTTTGAGAATCTCTGGCAAGAGAGTCAGGTACAACTAGAGGCAGAAGTAATACTCTAGCAGGCTGCTGAAGAGAGTGGCGTGAAGTCTCGTTGACAGAGTCTTGTACAAGGACTTCAAGGATTGAGTGATCTTGGCCCACTGCGCCCGCGAATAGTGTACCAGGAGAGTCGTGAGAGTCCGGCATGGATGGGAGTGCTGAGTGAGGCGAAACTGATCCCAGCGTCAGTCCGAGAATCCGACTTGAGGGAAGGCGGTCCGTCTGCTCTGTCTCAGCCTGTAGCTCTCACCGTTCACCTCTTGGTGTGCAGCCTGTGCTTTTGATGAAGTCTGCACCTGTAAACAACTGCAGGGCGTGGAAAAGGCTGCTGTAAAATATCCTTGAGGGCCAAGTATGAATGTACACATCCGAAATTTCCTACTCGACGAATATGAGACCGACGCTAGTGAGGTTCGCGCGAGGGCGTTCCGGTGCGTGGAAATATGGAAAGACTACGAACTTGTGCTATATCTGACCATCAGTCTCATGCCGCTTTCCCCCGATGTGCGTGCTACGGCTCGGCGTCTCCTGGCAGTACTGGGTGCCGATGATATGCTCCTTGTCCTACGGGACCAGATGACGAGTGCAATTCTCGGCAGTTGTGAGGCAGGGGCCAATGGAGAGTTCGATGCCCCATGTGCCCTGGTAAGCAATATCCGGGACCTGATCCATGGTTCTTGCGATCTCAAACTCAGTGCGGGCCTGGCACTGGGAGAGCTCCGGGACTCGCGTGCCATTCCCGCTCTCACCTTTGCGCTTGGAGATGCGGAGGCAAACGTGCGCCAAGTGGCCATTGATTCCCTCGGCAAGTTGGGGGACGACAGTGCGGTCGGAACGCTGACACGGTTGCTGGAAAATCACTGGGACGACCAAGCCAAAGTTCATGCTGTGCGGGCACTATGGAGATTCCACTGTAGATGCGCTGTCGTGCCCTTAATACGTGCGCTAAAGAGCGACCATCCAGAGGTGCGCAGAATTGCCGCACTGCGTCTCGGTTCCTTTGATGACAACAGGGCGGTTCGGCCTCTTGTTGAGGCACTATACGACTGGGACAATGGCAGAGGAGTAGTATTGGCAGTTCTCTTCTCGCTGGAAAACCTGTGTGATGAGCGGTCTATCCCACATCTCTCGAAATACATTGCGAACCCTGTGTGCAGGAGTGTGCTAATGAGGGAAACGGCGAAGCGGGTGCTAGCAGGGATCGAGAGGCGAACCAGCATGATAGACGTGCCCCACTGGTGGGATCAGCCTTTCTTAGGTGTGCAGAGGTGTTCGTTCCCCAGCCTGTTGCAGGTGAGGGATGTGTAAACCCCTATGTCTCGTCAAGGGAAAGTTGAGCCTTGCATTGCCCAATGCCAGTCAGCTCTACAGTCGTGGTTCTTGTCTTCCTTACCAGCGAGTTGGTGCCGAGTCATCACCGAATTGCGATTAGCAGTAGCTTGGAAGCTGTTTGAGACGCCCTTGTAGTCTATGTTCTTGCACCTGACGATGATCTGGTTGTTCACCGACAGGATGCTGGGAAGTCGAAGGCGTCTAAGCTCCCGACCGTCGGGAAGAGCGCGGCCATGATTCTGCTTCGACTTCCCGGTGATGTCTGTCCATGAGATCGAGGTCCGACAGACTGAGCAGGTAGTCGGGATGGCCTACCCCTCGGCAGCGTACAGCTGAGCCATCTTGTCGTACTCCCTGCGGAAGATAGGTATATTGGCTCTCAGCGACCTTCGAGTGTGTCCAACCTACTTCGCCGAGGCTGATCCTTGTTCTGGGAATTCCCCTTTCCTTGTTTGGCGTCCCGGTCTCTCTGATCCCTGAGTAATTCCCTGTTCCTCTCCCATTGCTCCTTATAGTCTCGTCTTGAGGGGTACCCTTTCCATGCAGACTCGTAGTCGGCCATGGCCTTTTCGTATTGGCCCATCTTCGAGAACAGGGCTCCTCTTTTAGCATGGTAGGCATGATAGGGGTTTATGCGAATTGCCTCGCTGAGGTCTTCTATGGCCTCCTCGGAATTCCCCTGCTGCTCCTTGACCTCTGCCCGTAGTAGATATCCAGAGAAATGCTTTTGATCTAACGCAATCAGGGCATCAAGATCCCTGATTGCGTCTTCTAGTCTGCCATCTTCGAAGTAAATCGCCCCACGACGATAGTACGACTCTGCAGATTGAGGAAGTAACTGAATCGCCCGGCTCCAGTCCTCAATCGCTTCCGAGTCTCTTCCAAGCTGTTCATTAGCTGCCGCTCGGAGTTTGTATGCCCACCCATACCTGTCGTTGACACTTATTGCGATGTCGAGGTCTTTGATTGCCCTCCCCGGTTGCCGCTTCGTCAGGTACACGTTCGCTCTATGGCAATAGGCAGAAGCGTCTTGGGGTTCAAGTGCAATGGCCCTGTCGAAATCAGAAACTGCCTCATCCGTTCTCCTGGCCATCCACCTGCTGTTGCCACGATCAATGAAATACTGAGGATCGCGTGTCCTCATCGCCCGACTTGCTATGTAACCTATGGCCTGCATCATGGAGAGGACGCTGTCAGCGATTTCGCCCACAGGTACTTCCTTGATTATGCTCAGTGTTTCTTCCTTGTCGTTGAGACATTTGGTCCCTGTTCCGTAGATTTCGTTCGCTTCCTCCCAGAGAAGTCTGTCACAGTCGGTGATGATCTCCTCGTTGTGTTTCGCGACAGCTTTGAATGTCTTACCCCAGTCAGTCAGCATCGGTAGGCTGGTCTCATCCGTCGCGGGGATCCACCAGACCTTGATCTGCTGTCCGTTTGGCATTTTCGCATTCGTGGCCACTTCGAGATGCCCGTCCTCATCAAGCTGGTAGCTGAACAGTTCCTGGAGGATTTCGGGCATTTCATTTCGGAGTGACTCCTCCAAGTGCCTTGTCTCTCTTTCCGCGAGGTCGGCCTTGCTCGAGATGTACTGCACTGCCTGCACCATGCTGAACAGACTCTCAGGCACCGCCTCCAGTGAATCACAGTCCAATCTCAGTTTCAGGTTATCGGTCCACACACCGTAATTCTGCCTTGCGTCTCCGAAAATCTGACGATAGCCGAGTTCTAACTGGCTTACGCTGGTGAGCTCGGCACCCGCATTCACTCGATGAGAACCAAACACCTTGGGTATCGTCTCGGTCTCGGCCATCTCAACTCTTTGATTCTCCGTATTGAGACTGACCATCACGTTAATGGGGCGACCGTCAGGTGTATGAAAGTTCGTGCGTATTTCGGCTAGATAAGTGTGGAATCCAGTTCTCCTCCTGACTTGGTATCCGAACATGTTATCCAGCCGATCCCGTAGTTCGTCACCTATGTAGTCAATGTAGACTTCGGGCCTGTTGCGCCGCCTCCGTTCCTCTGCCGCTCTCATCTCTTCTTCTATCTGACGGTCATGTACTGCTCTCTTGGCGGAGTCTCGCAACGTTTCGTAGGCGGCGTTAACATTCGTCATTTCTGCGTCCGCGTCGGGAGACTTGTTCACATCAGGATGTGCGGCTTTCGCTCTTTCGCGATAGGCACTGAGGACTTCGTCTGCCGTGGCATCATGGCTAACACCCAAGACTTCATAGTAGTTAATGAACATGATTCGTGTCTCCTGTGAATGGATATGCTCCTACTGAGCATGAGGATAGGATGGTTGCGAGGATTTACTCGACAGCAGACGTGCATTTAAGGATGGTCATTTGGGGGCCATCACCCCGTGGTCACGACACGAGTGTCACACTCCTGGCCGTGAAGCTGCCATGCCTTCTGCCGGCGCGGATGGCCAGAGAAATGCCCAATCCACCGAGTAGGACCAGCACGATGGGCAAGGGGGCAGTCGTGACTGTCATGAATGAGCCGACCCCAGCGACAAGTGTCCCTGCAGTAGTAATGAAAAGGCCGAGGACACTCGGTCTTTCATCATATGACCTGATGATGAGAGTGACTCCGAATGCAACCAGCGGGGCACCCAGCAGAATCATCAGGACATATTTCATGGCTGCTGCGGCAGTCATGAATGAGCCGACTCCGACTAGCGCTGTCCCGATGCCGATCCCGGTTGCTGGTATGCTCAGAATCTCTATTGAGCGCATGATCGCAGTAGCCAAGATCCATGCAGCCTGGTTGGCAATGGACGTGGAAGCTGGATTGGAGGGACGCTGAGCAGTATTCCACTGGCCTGTTCCGGACCCACGGTCACTGTGTTCGGCATCTGTGGGGGGCCGGGCCCTTGTATATTGATTACCGTGGTCGCTCGGCCCTTGGGAGTCGGTGCGCGATGAGAACTCTTGGGAATCCTGCGTCGTTTGACCCATCTCGAGGTCGTACCTGGTGCGGGTGACTGGGTTATTGAGCACTTCGTATGCCAGGTTGATCGAGGCAGCCATGTGGTTGGCGTCCGGTCTACCTGGATTGAGGTCGGGGTGATACCGCTTAATCTGGATCTTGTATGCGGCTCTTATTTCGGCCCGGCTGGCGTCGGTTGAAATCCCCAGGACGCTGTAGTGGTTCTGGTGCTTCATCAAAAGAGGCCTCACTCTGGTTTGCCTGAAATGGGTAAGCGGTCAGCCTGTTTGGGTGACCTCGGCAGACGACCCGACGACTCTAAGAGTCATTGTCAAACCCGTGAAATCAATCGCTGGCACCATTACCTGAATAGAATTGAATGAATACCAGCTTCAGGACACCGAGGTGTTTAGTTGGTACGTGGATCAGGCTCGAAAGTCCATCCGCGTGCTATCCCGAACATTAGCGTGATATAGATCAGCGTCAGCCACCACCCGATATGGGGAAGTGCAGCGGAGTTGAACATCGAGAACGCTGCAACCGGCTCGGACGCTACAACCATGACCACGAGCGCCACCAAGGTCACTCCACTACTCCAGAGAACGAGCGCCCGATCCCTAAACATGCAACCTATTGTGTGAATCACAAGGCTGACCAGAATCGCCGATGCCGAGAGGACACCTGAGAACATGGACAACGCGGATGCAGCCCACCAAGCATCCCTGTCGAGTCCTCTGAACACCACGTACCTTATGATGTCAACCGCAGTCTGCCCACCGCCGGCGTCGAAGGCGACAAGTGGAGAGACTGCAATGACGAACCAACCAATGACCGTTAGGGCCGAACGCCCCCAGAGCGTGTCGACATATCTCAGGGACACTGCCAACTTGTGCAGTACGTTTACTATGGCGACTCGTTGGAACGCCGGAATCGATACGCGCATGACTGTACTCTCATCCGTTGTGATTAGTTGAAGACGTGGATTGATAGGTCCCTAGCCAGTTCGTCCGATTGCATTCTGAACTCCCCGAGTGCTCGATGTAGACTCTGCGCGGAGCCTGGGATGGAGCTTGCTCTGGTGTACTGGCTGAGCATGTTCGCTGTGAGTTGCTGTTTGCGTATGACCACGTCCATGTCGTCAAGTTCTCTGCCAATTGCCAGAGCCCTGTCCAGGAGCTTCCCTCCCTCCTCCATCCATCTGGCATAGGCCTCCCGCTCCTCAGAATCTCGATGCCTCAGTTCGGCGACCAAGGATGGATCATTCACGCTTCCTGTGAGCCTACTCTGCTCTTCGAAGTACTCGTTCAGCCTGTCCTCAGAGGTCCTGAAGCGGTGCTCGAATCTCTCGATATCGGACTTGGCTGCCAAGTATGCGGGTGTCCACCGGGCTGAGAGAGTCTCGATGCGTGAGACATACCAAGTGCCGGTTGCCGTGTCAGACAAGAGGTCTTGGGCTGAGCGGCGTTCCCCTGAGAGAGTTGGATACGAATTTGACGAAGGGCGTGCCGCATCCGCGATCAGAGTGCCAACGGCGCTGCTGGCCTGCGACATATCACCAGCCTGCTCTGATGTCAGTCTAATGGCCTCAGATGCCCTGGCACCCCTGCTGGCTGACGCATTCTGCCATCCCTGAACGAATACCACGTATGCCAGTGTCAGAATGGCGACGACGCAGATGACCACCTTCACCTTACCAGTGTGTGAGAACCGGTCTGAGTCGGTGATGTACATGTAAGCTCTGTTCATGGTTTACTCTTACCTCTACAGATCGAAATAGCAGCACGTGGCGTGTGCCGCCGGTCTCCGATGTGGTTCGGCAAATGCCCATACTGACTGATCTGAGGCTTGGCCATGGTCTTCTGGTGTTGTCTGAAGATCCCTGAGATTCCTCAGCGAACGACGTCTGATTGCCGGGCAGTTGGTTGTCACAGCATGACCACCGACTAATCGATGAGTAATTTCAAGGGAGCCTGGAATCTGGGCAGACCCACACTTAATGACGGGGTCAGACCGCCTACTCAGCAGTTATAATGTAGTCTAGCAAACATCGACAATGTAGTCAAGACTCCTAATATAAGGCTATTACAAGCTATTTCCGATTGCAGTGGGTGGTCTTAACAGATGCCTCTTGGCTCCTATATTATGTCAGTAAGAACACTGCACTTCTGAACGATAGTCGGAGGACAGTTTGAAATGGCTGTTGAGATCGCTGGCTTTGCACAGGCCCTAGCGCGGTGTCTGGACTTCGGTTCATCAGAACCTGCGGAACTGGAGAGCGTGCTCTCGGAAGCATCAGAACCGCTCGAGATGAGCTACGCTTATCCGTCGGCGGATTCTCCGCTCATAAGATCCGGTTCGCCATTCACTCACCTGCTATTCGTCCAGAGCGGTACCGTCGTACCATGGCAATATCCTCACTCACTGCTGACCGCCCCTTTCCTGATCGGAGAGCATGAGTTCCTGGTGGACGCGGATCGATGGGTCGGCAACTATTCGGCAGTTACCGAGGCGATCACCGTGGGGATACCCATTGACGTGATGAAGCTGATAACTGAGAGGATGCCGGATGTCAGAGACGACATGCACAGGTTGGTAATGAGACGCCTTGCCCGCTTTTACTGGACTTCATTGGCTACAGCTGGTACGCCGTCTTCCCGAGTCGCCGCAGCACTTGTCTCACGTCTGGCTCTTATTGGTTACGACCACGGACGAGGCCGCACAATCGAGGTTAGGCAGAAGGACCTGGTCAGGCTGACGACAATGTCAAGGTCGGCGGTTTCAGACGGCCTGACGGTGCTGGTCGAGTCAGGGGCAATCCAGGTAGGTGGCGAGAAATCGTCGAGGTTCGCAGGGGTCGTAGCGGTGCCTGACGTCGACCTGCTCAAGGATCTCGCCTTCGCGGACGTTAGGGAGCGAGAGATTAGACCCCTCATTTCTCAAAGTGACGATGAGTGAAGGGGCCGAATCTAAGAGGGTGTCTGAGAAGTCATTTCAGGCTGGTAGGGCAAGTCGGCGCAGCATCAATCTGACCATGGCAGCGTGCACGAACGATTCTTCCGTCTCAGCGAGGTACTCGTAGTCTTTGGACAGTCTTCGATTGCGTATCAGCCATGCGAACGTACGCTCCACCACCCAGCGACGAGGCAACACCACAAACCCCCTCGGACGACTCGGAGGCTCTTGGTCATTTCGCAGCCACACCCTGCCAGCCCAGGGGTGTTGCACCACCTCCAGCTCCCAACCCAGTGTGGTCCGCGCCCACTCTTTCAGTCCACGGTAGGCGTGGTCTGTCCACACTTTGCTCATTCTTGTTAACCGGTCGCTCAGACCCTCCAGTACCAGCTTGGCACCCGCTCTGTCGTGTAATCCCGCCTCATGTACCACAACTTTCGGCACCAACCCTTGAGTGTCCACCAGTATCTGACGTTTCCTGCCATTTATCTTCTTGCCACCATCGTAGCCGCGTGATCCCCCCTCTCAGTAGTTCGCACCGACTGGGAATCTATCACCCCCAGCGCTTGGTGTGGGTTCACGACCCCCACTCACTCTCACACGCTCTACCAAAGCCTCGTTCATCTCCTCCCACACACCTTCCAGTCGCAACTCTCTGAAGTAGTGATAGGTCGTCTTCCATGGCGGAAGGTCATGT
This sequence comes from Dehalococcoidia bacterium, assembly GCA_965116405.1. GTDB lineage: Bacteria > Chloroflexota > Dehalococcoidia > Lucifugimonadales > UBA1123 > VXRN01. The sequence continues at coordinate 1,237,366 of OZ220685.1, read as the reverse complement.
GGGAGCATACGCCATGGCATCCCACCCCTTAGAACGTAGAAGATGGCATTGACGACCTCGCGCATTTCTGCTGAGCGCGGGCGGCCGCCGGGTTTGGCGTCTGGAATCATTGGCCTGAGGATCGCCCATTCCGCGTCGGTCAGGTTTGTAGGGTACGGTTTACGCGTCACAATGATCCGACTTAACACTTCTCCTAAGATCGGCAACTCAGTCCACTGACCCCGGAGTCGTCACATGGCTCCGGGTTGACAGACCTCATTCGTGGTCAATAGGCTTGACCCCGCCTAGAGTCGAATACCAGACACCTCAGTAGATGATGTCCTTTTCCAATTTGCCACAACGACTGTGATTCGAGGGTCTTCGTGCCTTCTCACGGTCACCGTTGCGGACTCTGGACCCGACTCTAGGCAAGTAGGTGGCCTAAAGACCCACTGCCGTGAGGGGGTTCCTGTATGTCCAGCTCCGTCCTCTGTGCCAACTGTGGCGTGCCCAATGATCCCGAGACTGAGATCTGCGATTGCGGACATGACCTTCTGGTACGCAACAAGCTGACGTCCGCTTTGAACATTGCCCTGGATACGATCGAAGCAGAACGTCGGAAGATTGGGCTGAGTCCGTTATTCAACACAACCGCGCTTCAGCAAGCGGCGCTGGCCACAAGCGGGTGGGTTGGCACAGACAGTCTTGGGGTAGACGAGGTCCTGTCCGACTATCGAGAGAGGGCGTCTGAATTGGGGTATCCGGGCTCAGGCTTGTGGGGTGAGGTGGGCTTCGCCCTCTACAAGCAGTTTCTGCCGCGTGATATATCCGAGTCCGACATTGTTGAAGAGTTCCTTAAAACCTTTACCCGCACAGCCATGACTGATGGCTGGGAGGACTATGGTATCGGGTTTACCTCTGCCACCCATGCCGATCATCCCGGCATATTCTGGGTGTGTGTCGTCTTTGGCGTTGGTCTCACAGATGGGCATGCATTCGCTCTTACACACATCAATGAAGAGCGCCGGAAGGAAAACGTCCCGCCCCTGCAGATAGACAGACGGCTCAGAGATATGGCGAGGTCATATCGTGAGATGACAACGAACGTGTCTCAGGAGCAGGTTGAGGCGGACGCGCCACGCTATGGCTATTTGGCACCCGGGTATCGTGCCCGATGGATCTACGGCATATCCTACATTCCGTGTCCTGAGGCATTGGTTTCCTCTGGTCTCAATATCACACAGATAGGCCGGGCGGTCGCAGACAGACTTCTCGAGGTCAACCGAGAGAGGCTGGTCCGCATTGACTGGCAACACATAGGGCTAGCGGTCGATACCAACATACTTATCCCGCCCGATGAGCCCAGAGTCCCCTCATTCCTTGCGGAGTACTTGCTGGGCTGGCGTCTGCCCGAACATGCCAGGCGTCCCGACCACTTCCCGCCTCCCCCGGAGTTAGATACGCATGGGAGTGAACGCCAGTTCTATGTAGCCTCGCCGGGGGCGCAGAACAACCCGGAGCTCTGGGAACCGGCAAGACCTGGAATCCCGATTGGCACACCACGCCAACACACACAACGACGTAGGCGTTGGTGGTGGCCTTTCTAATGAGGTGCACTTGGAGAATGGCTAAGAAGAGTCTCCCTAAGGACGGCTATATGCAAACGACGAGGTCCCGCGTGCTGCTCTGGAACCCTTCTTCCGCAGCCTGCCAGGCAACCAAAACGACAGTCAGGAAACCGTAAGTCCTTGAAGTCCGATTCAGCAACTCAATATATGGCACCAACGTAGACTCAGTGTGAAGGCAGTGTTTTCTGTCCTCTTCTGCTTGTAACATTCACAAAGGGGTCTCAGTATCATCCCAACACGGAGGCAACCACAAAGTGTGCAGCTTTTGAGATGTCTTCATCCGTGGTGAACCTTCCAAAGCTAAAGCGGATCGAAGAATCGGCCTCCTCGCCATTCAGTCCGAGTGCACGGAGTACGTGGGATGGCTCTGGAATACCGGAGGTGCAAGCCGACCCGGTGGACGCAGCCAGTTGAGGCTGAAGACGCGCAAGTATGTCCTGTGCGTCGCAACCAGGGAAGCGAAGATTGGCATTTCCAGGATGGCGACTATCGCCAACAGGTCCGTTTACTCTTAGTGGAACGCCCTTACGTTGGAGTGTACCCACGAATCTGTCACGATGGCACGCGACCCGGTCCCGGTCCCTAGTACCCTCCTCAGAGGCTGCAATTTCCGCTGCCGCCCCCATGCCAACAGTCAGTGCCACCGGAACCGTTCCTGATCGAAGGCCGTCTTGCTGACCACCGCCATGTATGAGGGGCTCCACTTGCCCTCGGATATCACGCCGAATGTACAATGCGCCGATTCCCTGTGGTCCGTAGAACTTGTGGCCCGACAGACTGAGCAGGTCAGCGTGCCGTGCCAGGGCACTCACGTCCATCGCGCAAGGAGCCTGAGCCGCGTCGCAGTGAAATAAAATGTCGTACTGCTTGAGTAGTGACGCTATGGCACGAATGTCCTGAATGGTTCCTACCTCATTGTTGACTGCCATGATTGAAACGACCAACACAGTCTCGTCGATTGCAGACGAGAGCCATTCTAGATCAACGAATCCCTCGCTATCGACCGGTATGGTTTCGACGGTCAGTCCCTCACTGCTTGCGGCGAAACTCGCAGCAGCCAAAACGCACTTGTGTTCGATTGCCGACACAAGTATCCGTCGGCGGTTGGGGAGTGCTCTCCTAGCCAATCCTAAGATTGCGAGGTTGTTGGCCTCGGTAGCTCCTGAGGTGAATATGATCTCGTCGGAGTCAGCACCAATCAGACCTGAGACCGCGTCCGTCGCCTCTCGTACCGCCTCAGCTGCCTGCCAACCTACTACGTGGTCTGCCGAGTGAGGGTTCCCGAACCTGTCACCCCAATAAGGAGCCATCCTGTCTACGACCCGGGGGTCGACAGGGGTTGTGGCTTGATAGTCGGCGTAAATGGTCTTCATCGAAATATCTCGCAAAGTCGACGCTAGTTGAAAGAACTTGTGAGCCGAGTCCTCATACCCTAGACAATATCCGAAAGGTGTTATACTTTCCAACTGGACGCTGTGTCCAGTTGGAGGGCAAATGGTTCGAGGACCACTATATGCGGAAGGGTACCGACCACAGTTGTCGGGACATGAGACGTTTCCACTTAGGTACGGTTGGCTCAAAAAGGCGTTCGACGCTGTTGAGGCGGTCGATCAGGAAGATAGTAGGGCAGTTTTCACTTCCGACGACGCTATCGCACGTTTCGGCGTCGGCAAGAACATGGTTGCGTCGATGCGACATTGGGCAAGGTGCGCCGGCGTGATCGAAGAGATGAACGGGGGACAGATCATTAGAACAACCGCTCTGGGCAGGCTTCTCTTTGCCAATGGCGGACTCGACCCGTACATGGAAGCTCCTGACACTGCATGGCTAGTCCACTGGAACGTCAGCGGACATGATGCGAAGACAACTTGGTTCTGGGCCTTCAATCACTACCCCGCGCTCTCATTCGAGCGTGATACTTTGATTTTGGGAATCGATAGACTCGCAAAAGACAGAAACTGGATCCGAGCATCAATCGCCACGATCAGAAGAGACGTGTCCTGCTTCATTCGGACTTACGTGGCTCAACCCATTGGCCGGCAGACTAGCTACGAGGATGCCCTCGAGTCTCCCTTGACCGAGCTCGGTCTAATCAAGTCGGTCGGCAGACGCGACGGATTCAGGTTCGTCCGTGGCCCCAAGCCTTCGCTAGGGGCTGGCGTGTTCAGCCTGGCCGTGACCGATTTCTGGGAGGGCTATTCGCCCAATTCCAATACCCTTTCCTTCGAGGCACTCGCTCACGAACCGGGGTCCCCGGGCAGAGTCTTCATATTGGATGAAAACGACTTGGTTAACCTGCTCATTTCTTTAGAGGATTTCACAGATGGTATCTACAGGTGGTCTGAGACGGCGGGACTGAAGCAGTTGATCCGCAGCAGGGTCCTGACTCCAGACGAGGCACTTGACTTCGTTGAACGTGACTACTCTTCAGTCTGGCGGAAGGAGTTGACCGATGCGGCTGTCTGACCATGTGAAGGTCTCCAGGCGCTTTCGGCGTGCCATTCGACTCGACACCGATCTTAAAGACCCTACGGCGATAGAAGGATTTATCTGTCCTCAGTCGTCTGCCGAGGTCCTGGAGACGATGGCACGGCACGTGTCTGAAACAGACCAGGCAGCGTTCACTTGGACGGGTCCGTACGGTAGTGGTAAGTCCAGTCTGGCCGTAGCACTGAGTGCGACACTCAACGGCGACCGTAGGACTAGGGACATGGCCACCGCAGCCTTAGGTGAGAGGACCGCTGGGGCGATCCAGGATGCTCTGCCGCCCTGTGCTCGGGGCTGGCGCATTCTACCTGTTGTCGGCAGACGTGACCGGCCTGCACAGGTGGTGGGAGAGGCTATAGAGAAGGCGAGGATGGTCCGTGACAAGAGGTACACGGCATGGAGCGACGAGGCTGTCTTCGACGCCCTGCAGCGTATAGCCAACCGAACGCCAACTCAGAACGGCGGGCTTCTGGTCCTGATAGACGAGATGGGCAAGTTTCTTGAAGGAGCGGCCTACGATGGCACCGACATCTACTTCTTCCAGCAGCTCGCGGAACTGGCGTCCCGCAGCAACCGGCGCTTAATTGTCGTCGGAATACTACATCAGGCTTTTGAGGAGTATGCCCACCGACTGTCGCGGGAAATGAGGGACGAGTGGGCGAAGGTACAGGGTAGATTTTCAGACCTAGCAATCAACGCATCGCCAGAGGAGCAGCTCGATCTCCTGGCGCGCGCGATTGAGGCTGATCGGGCGTCCGACATGCCGGACGCAATCGCGGGGCGAGTAGCGACCCTCACCCGAGGACAGGCCACACAGGACGTTCTTGAAGAGTGTTGGCCGCTCCACCCTATTGTCTCCTGCCTGCTGGGCCCGATTTCCCGACGACGGTTCGGTCAGAACCAGCGCAGTATATTCGGATTTCTAAACTCGACGGAGCCCAGTGGCTTTCAGGACTTCCTGAGAAACCACAACGAAAACGACCTCTATACACCCGAACTCCTCTGGGACTATCTCCGATTCAATATGGAGCCATCAATCATGGCATCCCCGGATGGCCACAGGTGGGCTATGGCAGTTGATGCGCTGGACCGTTGCCTAGCCACTGGCGGGGAAGACCTTCACATCGGAGTCTTGAAGACGATAGCAGTCGTCGATCTGTTCAAGGAACGGTCCGGGTTGACTCCCAGCCTAGGACTACTCCGTATAGCGATGCCGGAAGTGTCCGGGACTGAAATAGAGAGAATCGTAGACGAACTCCAGGAGTGGTCCCTCGTCATCTACCGGAAGTATAGTGACGCATACAGTATTTTCGAGGGCAGCGACTTTGACATCGAAAGAGCGGTCGATGAGGCGTATGACAACGTCGGAGAGCTAGACTTCGCCCGCCTCACTGAACTTGCAGGGCTTCAGCCAGTATTTTCGAAGCGTCACTACCATGATACGGGCACCCTAAGGTGGTGTGACACGGCAATCGTCCCATTAGGTGAAGTCGAAACTGCTGTAGCCGAATACGCTCCTAGTTACGGTTCGGTGGGGGCCTTCTTCCTCGCCCTCCCCTCACAGGGAGACTCACAGGAGGCTGTGGAACGAACTGTTCACAGCGCTGTGGAAGGGAGTGATGAGCATGACATCGTGGTCGGCATACCTGATCGCAGCAGCTGGACAATCACGTCCTTGGCCAGAGACCTGATGGCTCTAGAGCACGTCAAAGACGATACACTCGAACTGCGAGGCGACCGTGTGGCGAGGATGGAGGTGCAAGCACGCATATCCGACCTCCAGGGATATATAGAAAGCGAACTGGACAGAGCTCTCGACAGCGCTCTGTGGCATCGCAGGTGCGTTGAGCCCAGACGCCTTGACCACGCTGAGGTGAACAGCCTCGCATCTGACATTGCCGACTCGAGGTACCCCGCAGCTCCTCGTATCCACAATGAACTGCTCAACCGTGTAAAGCCGTCAAGCAACGCAAATGCCGCTCGCAATGCCCTTCTTCGGAACATGGCTCTACACAATGGCGAAGAGAGATTACAGATAGAAGGTTATCCACCAGAGGGAGGACTGTTCGACTCTTTGCTGGAAGCGACAGAACTGTACCGCTGTACAGAGGATGGGTGGGGGTTTGTAGAACCACGCCCGGAGACCGGAGATCCCTTTGGCCTCGCCCCAGCGTGGACTGTAGGGAAAACATACCTCAAGGAGAATGCACATACGAGCGTTTCTCTTGCAGATGTGTACGAACTCTGGAGAAGGCCGCCCTATGGCATCAGGGACGGTCTGTTGCCGGTCCTAGCCGTGGCGTTTATCCAATCGCTAAGTCGTGAGGTAGCCCTGTATCGTGAGGGAATCTTCCAGTCTCAGTTGACCGACCTCGACGTGCAGTATCTAACCAACAACCCCGCCGACATCCAGGTCCGGTGGATGGAACTGTCTCAAAGTTCTCGTGAGTTGCTGGCAGACATGGCTGAGATAGTGCGTGACATGGATCCCGATAATGCCCTCAGCTACATCGAACCAATTGACGTTGCCAAGGGACTGGTATCGATCTATGATCGACTTCCTGCATGGGTCGGGCGTACACAAGGACTTTCGGCCAATGCCAAGCGAGTCAGGCAGCTCTTCAAACAGGCAAGTGACCCCAATCAGTTCATCTTTAATGACATTCCGAAGTTACTGAGCAACGACTATGAGTCTGACCAGATTCAGACCACCCGCGAGGTGGCCGAAGTAGTCCGAGAGGGGCTTGAAGAGCTACGTGTTGCCTACCCTGAGATGTTGCACCGGTTGCGGGGGGTCCTGCTGAGTGAACTCGACGTACCAAACGCCTCGCGCCACAACCTAGCCGAGCTTCGGTTAAGGGCGGAGAACGTACAACAGCTCAGCGGAGACCTGCGCCTCGAGGCCTTCATTTGGCGAATTGCCAAGTTCCACGGGACCGATGCTGATATGGAGTCGCTTGCGAGCATGGCTGCCAACAAGCCCTCGTCCCAGTGGACAGACGCCGACATCGACCGATCAACAATCGAATTGGCGGACCTGGCTCGCAGATTCAATTGGCACGAGGCATTCGCGCATGTCAAAGGACGACAGGACCGCCGTCTCGCGATGGCTGTGGTAGTGGGACTTGATGGGGAGCCTATACACGACGAGTTTGAGGTGACCGACCTGCAGCAGGCTCGGGTGGATGTTCTCATTGACCAGGTTCGCGCTACCCTGGGACAAAGTGGCGAAGTTGAGCAGAACATAATCCTGGCTGCTCTGGCCCGCATCACTGCCGAGTACCTGGAAGCTCGAAGTGGTGCTGATGATGCGGACACGACGGAGGCGGTATCGTGATGGGCAACGACACTGAGCATCACGTTCTTGGGCTATCTGGCGGTCGTGACAGTGCCGCACTCGCGATATTCATGCGAGAGAACCACCCCGAGATTGAAGTGGACTACTTCTTCACAGACACAGGGAAGGAACTGCCGGAGGTGTACGAATTCCTAGTGAAGCTCGAAGGCTTCTTGGGCAAGTCAATCCTTCGACTCAACCCAGATCGCGATTTCGACTTCTGGCTGAAGCAATACAACAACTTCCTCCCTTCTCCGCAGACCCGCTGGTGTACTAGGCAGTTGAAGTTAAGGCCGTTTGAGCAATGGGTGAAGCCTATGCTGGACGGCGGCGATACCGTGTACAGCTACGTTGCCATTCGCGCTGACGAGCAGTACCGAGAGGGCTATGCGTCGAAGCATGATAATCTGATCGTGCGTTTGCCCCTCAAGGAAGCCGGTATAGACAAGGCTGGTGTCCTAGAGCTCCTCGAAGGCACAGGACTTGGTCTCCCGGCCTACTATGAATGGAGGACGCGGAGCGGCTGTACATTCTGCTTCTTCCAGCAGAAGATCGAATGGGTCCGTCTAATGGAGCGTCACCCGGACTACTTCGAGGAAGCCAAAAGCTACGAGAAGAACGCCCTGGAACACGGTTCCCCTTTCACTTGGAGCCAAGGTGAATCGTTGGATGAGTTAGCCACTCCAGAGCGGATCGAGCAGATCAGGACAGATCACCAGAGGCGACTTGAGAGAATGCGCACACAGATTCAGTTCAACCCTCTTCGGCCCGATGCTGAACCACTTGACATAGATGATCTATACGGTCAGTCTAAGGTCTGCCTAGCGTGCCACAAGTAGTCGTATCAGGAACAAGCTCACCGGAGTAGGCCCTGACGAGAAAGCGCCGTTAGGTGATGTTGTTATGGCTTCGACTCTAGTCCAACCGCAATATGGCCTCTATCCTCATCAGCGCCAAGTAGCCAATGACTTGCTGCGGCTTCTTGCACCTGAAGGTTCTTTAGAGTTCAATGCTGTTGAACGTAGAGTAGTGGCTCACCTCCCTACTGGAGCTGGGAAGACAAGAGTCGCAGCCCATGTTGCTTCTGCACTTCTAAACTCCAGTTCACACGACAACCGTGGCCTAGTCATATGGCTGGCGAGCACAAAGGAATTGTGTGAGCAAGCCGCAGAGGAGCTAGAGCGCGCTTGGTCCCACTTGGGGCGATGGGACGCCGACATTTACCGATTGTGGGGAAGCTACGAAACAGACGTCTCATGGACGACAGGTGGCTTTCTTGTCGCTGGGTTAGGAAAGTTGTGGGCGGTTGGACGACGGGACCGTCAACCACTGATCCGCTTATCTTCTGTGGCAGCCGGCATCGTGTTCGATGAAGCTCATCAGGCCGTAGCCCCTACGTACGAGAGTATGGTTGAGGCGCTGCTGTGGGAGAATCCGCCGTTACTTGGCTTGACTGCAACTCCAGGTAGAAGTAGGGTTCTCGGGGTTGATGATGTTCGTTTGGCTGAACTGTTTCGTTCGAACAAGGTAGCAATTGACCCAAGGGGACATCCAGATGCAGTCTCGTTTTTGATCGAAGGCAATTACCTAGCTATTCCAGATTTTCGACAAGTTTCTTTTGAGGCTGAGGCCCCCGACGTAGTAGAGGCTGAGGCTAGTGATTACAGTTCGGCTGTTTTGGAGGCCATAGGCAAGAACCAACAGCGATTTTCTCAAGTTATCGATCTTGTCGAACAGGTTCTCCGCCGCCACAATCGTGTCATGGTGTTCTGCCCCAGTGTTTCCAACGCGGTTGCCACCACTCGGGGATTAGAGGACCGAGGGCACTTGGCAGCGTCAATCACAGCAGGTACACCCACGGAAGAGCGCGAACGCGCCATCGAGCGTTTCCGCTCTAGGGAACGCTCGCCGATGGCATTGCTGAACTATGGTGTTCTTACCGCTGGCTTTGATGCTCCAACCACGAGCTGCGTGGTTGTAGCTCGCCCAACTACATCGGTTGTACTGTATTCACAGATGGTGGGCAGAGCCATGCGCGGCACACGGGCTGGCGGGAACAGGTACTGTGAAATTTACACCGTGGTGGATACAAATCTGCCCGGTTTTCGTTCTGTTGCAGACGGATTTATCAATTGGGAGGAATTATGGTCGTAGATGAACAACTCGAGCTTTTCGAGCCGCTTGCCGCTGCGTTAGCTCTTAGGGATACACCTTACAACAGCACGGCGCACGCACTTGCAGAGCTCGTGGACAATTCGATAGACGCCCGTGCTCACGACGTCGACATTCTCATTATGAATCAGCGCGAGCCAACGCCTTCTGGGCAGTGGGTACGTGTTGTGAGGGGACTCGCGGTAATTGACAATGGGCACGGCATGTCTCCTGAAGTCCTCGCACGAGCGCTTGTGGTCGGCGGTCGGCCGGCAGAGGGCAACAACATTCGAAGGCGTATGGGAAAATATGGCGTGGGGCTTCCCACATCTTCACTTTCTCAATGCAAGCGGGTTGATGTTTGGTCCTGGCAAGAAGGATTGGAATCTGCTTGGCGATGTCACTTGGACGTGGAAGAGGTCAGGGACGGAAACGTACGTGTTCCAGCCCCGACTCAGGAGCGTCCTCCGGACCTCTGGTTGCAACAATCTCGCCCGGAGATTACCACTTGGGAAAGCGGCACACTGGTGGTGTGGTCAAACCTTGATCGCGTGGATTGGCGAACTTCTCGGACTACCATGGATCGAGTCGAGGAGGAAGTGGGACGCATTTATCGGGACTTCATACAAGATGAGCATGTTTCGCTGGAGATGCACTCTTTCAATTCCGATGGCAGTAACAGCCTTCGTCGACCCGTGAAACCAAATGATCCAATGTACTTGATGACCGGCACAGTCCATCCTCATTGGAAGCCTGCTGAACCTATGTTCGAGAAGTGGGGCGGACGGCCCATTACAGTGACAGTCAACGACGTAGAGTACGATGTCGAGGTAGTTTATTCGAGGGTCAAAGATGAGGTGCTACTCGATCAAGGTAGTCGGGCAGCTGGCGCCACCGAACATGGGCAGAAGGCAGCACGTAACGTGGGCATATCGGTAATGCGTGAAGGCCGAGAACTGATGACCCTGCCTCCATTGAACTATCTTGGCGACACTCGGCATCGCTGGTGGGGTTGTGAACTGAGGTTCAACAAGGGCTGTGATGACCTCTTCGGGGTGGACCATAGTAAGCAACTAGCAGCTCGGCTGCAGGCTGTTCACCGGTCGGTGCAGCGTTCCTCAGCTAGAGACGCAGGGGTGGATGAGGAGGAGGAGCGTGCACGGGTCGAGGGTGATGCGAACGCCCTATATCTTTACGACATCGTCAAAGGCATCTATCGAGACACTCGTCAGATGTTCTTGGAGATTCGCAAAATCCGTAGTAATCCTCCTGACTCAGACACTGATGATTCTGGTCCAGATTTTTCAGGGGGCGCAGGGGATAACGCTACTCGGGACGTTGAAGACGCTATTAGTACCGGCGATACCGATCCTACCGTGAGAGAGGAAGAACGTGGAAGGCAGCCACTTGAGCAGGTTGCGGCTGAACTTGAGGACGATCTAATCTCCGACGAGATAGAACCCAATCTTGCTAAGTCTATTGCAGCTTGGGCGGCATCTCGAAACGTCGGATATGTCATCAATCCTGGACGAGTATCCGGTTCTTCCCTATTCGACATTCGCAATGACCATGCAACGATCAGGATTGTCCTAAATCAAGAGCACAGGTTGTACCAATTGCTGCGTGTTCTTTCTGACCGACACGAACAGGACGAGGAAGCCAGTGATGACGACTCTGGGGACTCTTCCTTGTTGTTATTCCTCCTGCTCTGTGCATGGGCTCGAATGGTTGAGCAGACCACGAACACACAGGCTCGTCAACGGCTTGAGGATGTAGTTACGCGGTGGGGTGGAGAGGCAAATCACATGCTTGCAACCATGACGCACCGCCTAGTCGGTGAGGAGGAATGACTTCTCCCTGGGACTTGGTTGTCTCCAATGCTCAGGGCGCTACCAACGCTGTATTGGTAGCGCCCTACATCAAAGAAGACTGCCTCCGGCAAGTATTGGGGGCCATTCCTCATCTTGATTCCCTTACTTGCGTGACCCGCTGGAGTCCTTCGGACATTGCGGCAGGGGTTTCGGATGTCTCAGTACGCAGTCTTGTGTTAAGTCACGGTGGAGCATTTCTGCTCCACCCTACGCTTCACGCGAAGTACTACCGATTTGACCGTGTAGTGCTCGTTGGATCTGCCAATATCACCTTAACGGGCCTTGGATTGGCATCTAGTCCCAACTTGGAGATACTGACTTCACCCTCGGAGACGTTTGATGCTGACGCCTTTGAGGCTCGCCTACTTGGGCAATCTCGCGTCATCTCCGACGCCGAATATGCCAACGTGTGGCAAACCATTCAAGTTAAAGGCCGCACCGCGCTTACCTTACCTGAGTCTCAGGTCTTAAATTGGCGACCTGCTACCAGAGATCCTAACGACTTGTGGCTGGTTTACACTGATGATACTGGTGTCCCACTCCTTGATTCAGTTCGTCAGCAAGCCATAAATGACCTGACTGCAATCAATGTCCCTCATGATCTGGATCGTCATGCTTTCTCGGCGTGGGTTTCATCTGCATTACTATCTTCACCCTTTGTCTCCGATGTCTGCTCCATTTCCTCCGATGAGGAGCCTTCGGTGTTTATTGATCTAGGAGAGACTTGGGGCATGGCCCCCGGTGCTGCGCGTCACGCTGCTGAGACCGTGCGCAACTGGCTGTCACATTACTCGAGTGCGACCTGAGCATGTCAACTAGCACCAACAAAGATGTGCATACCCTGGGCACAGATCAGAGTACTTGACCTCACTCTGATGTTGGGTCCTGCCTAGTCTTCCATAGGACTCGGTACGTCGGGTTGGAGAGGACCGGACTGTGTGGGGAGTTGGTTGCAATGGCGTACAGCCCGGTGAGGATGTCGAGGTTGATGGCCGAGAGGAAGGCTGAGGTGCCCGTCTTCGGCTAGTGTGCCGTGGTCGAGGTGCACCACCCCAGACCCCGGTCGAGGTTCTGAGGGCGGGCCCCAAGACTGTCAGAGTATCAATGGTCTACCCTAAGACGCCTCTATGCAGCCGACACGTTCACTACACTGCTATGATACCCGCTCTTCCGCAGGCTGCTAGGTCAAGCAACATTGACGGTGAAAGCCCCACTTCTGCCGATGTATGCGTGGACCTGTAGGCATTTCATCCTGATATACGCTGCTTTAGCCTGTGTTTCAATGATATATTACTGAAAATCGTCACATATCTAAGTCCCAACCCGCTAAAGCCTTATATGGTACACTCGCTGGTAGTGCAATAGGCTCTCGGAGCGACGACGAGAAGCTCACCAACTCAACAGACTCATGGACAAACAGGATGAGCGGTCGGCAAGAAATGCCTTGAAGGACGACTCACAGACGGAAGAGAAACGCCGCAGACGGGGCAGACCCCCCGATACCCGATACGCCAGAGAATGTTGCTCGCTCTCTCATGTTGGACAAACCCAAGGGTCCGAATGAGTGTCGATACATACAAGAGAACGGCGTCCGTGAACGGGTCACCGACTCACTACCCACTAAGCTGACTAGGGGGAAGGACGGAGGCTCAAACGGGAAGCACCGAGGGGCAGACTGCACGACCTCGCAAGCGCACTCTGCGCGACTGGTCATTCTAGTTACACAAGCCCCGTAGGAGTTTTCGACTAGGTCGAAATTCTCTGGAAGGGCATTTGGTTTGGACAAACTGTACGAAGTCAAGGCGCAACAGGATCCATGGTCATCAATCATCCACGAAGAATACCTAGTTCCGCACTGTGAACTGGGGCAGAGCTGCCAGCAAACCATGCTGCTCTTGCTTTCGAAGTAGTCGACGTTTAGATGGCTAAGCGAATCAGCATCATCAACTTCAAGGGTGGGGTCGGCAAGACCACTCTGGCATTCCATATCGGGACGCTCTTTGCGTGGTGCTATGAAGCTAAAGTGTTGCTTGTGGATATGGATCATCAGAGCAGTCTATCAGTGCTCTGTCTTGGGGCTCAGGGCTGGCAAGAGGCGGTTAACGAAGAGCGTACCGTGCTTGAAGTGTTTCGACCGTTCGTCGATGTAGGTCAGGATATGCCGAGTGACGACATAGTTATCAGGGCACCGATGCGGACGGTAGACACTGATTACAACCGCATGGACATCCTCCCATCTACCCTTGAACTAGATGACCTTGAGATTGAGATTACTGCCTCAACTCCAGCCGATGTAGCCCACCCGGAATGGACCAAGCGAACACTGATATGTCGGTGGATCGAGGACACTGGTATTGATGACGTGTACGACTACATCATCTTTGATTGCCCACCGGCGACAAAGATAGTCTCACAGAACGCGGTTGCCGCAAGCCACGGTTACATCATTCCCGTTGTTCCCGAAGCAGTTATGGAGCGTGGGGCTCCACATCTCCGCAATATGATGCAGACGGGTATTGATGAACTGCTAAAAGCACTTGCTGAAACTGGGGAACCTCGACCTACTCATGTGCCAGACACCGAGCTTGTCGGGCTGGTCGTTACTCGATTCCAGGTCGCACGAGGCGGGTCGACGATTGACCACCGACGACACTTGGTTGCATTGGAAGACCGTTGGGGCAATGCGTTGATAGAGCCATATATCTTTCAGGGCACAGGGGTCTCAGCAGCGTTGGCAGACGGTGTCCCCGTGTACAACCGGGCACACACCCAAAACGTAGGCGGGCGAGAGATTGAACAGCAATTCTACGAATTGCTCGATGAAGTCAAGGGTAGGATTGACTTGCTATGAGTGGCCGTACCTCAAGAAAGAGAAGGCACTTTGAAACAAGCACCGACAACGATGAGATGCTTGTGGGCCACGTCCTCGGGCACCTAGACGGCCTTGCAAAACTCCAATCGCAGGAAAAGACTGGCAACGAGGCGTTTGGGACTGCACTCCTGCATCTGGTTGATGCACTGCGGCCATATGCCAATTCACCCGTTGCTGACCTATCGCTCTTACTTGGTAAGTCGCCACCGAAGATCAACTCAGCAGTCAGCAGACGTAAGCATGGAAAAGCACTCCCAACCGAATTGGAGTCCCTTGAACTAGAAATCGTGGAGCAGATTCTCGCGGATGCGGGCTACACCAAGAAACAATTGGCTGAACTGGGCTTCCGCCGATTTGGTATCTCTCAGTCCTACCTAACCAGAGTCCCCAAGACTGACGCACTGGCATCAATACGGGCAGCCCTTGACAACGAGAGAACCCTTGATGTGATTGAGGAACAAGCCTCTCGGGCAGGTCAAGCGAGGTCTGGAGTGGCTCTGGCAAGCCAGGACTGAAATCTGGCCTGTCCCGCGCAATAGAAGTGGTCCTACTGGTAGCCTTCCACCACAGATTTGGTGTCAGTTACGAGTGCTTTGCTGTGTGACTGTGGCTGTGTGCGCTTTGGGATTGGGATTCGCTGCAATGGCCTGAAACCCGAATACATGTTGACAACGTTGGTGTTGATTCGCACTGTCCGTGTTCCTCCCCATTCAAGTAACGTCTTGCACCTATCCCGTCGTTTCTCCCCTCTCCATCCGATAGCCGACGCGGGGCTGGTTTAAGATGTAGGAAGGGTTGGCCGCAGTGTCGCCCAGCTTGCTGCGCAGGTTCTTTACAACGGTGCGGATGGGGCCAGAATGTCCAGGATGGCCCGGTCCCCACACCCGTCGCAGCAGGTGATCGTGGGTCAGCACCCGTCCGGCGTTGACCGACAGTTCGAAAAGGAAGCGATATTCCAAGTTGGACACATGGATAGGATTCCCTGCCAGGTAGACTCGACGCTCTGCATAGTTGATCGTGAGGTCATCCAGAACATAGGGCTCGGGCGGTGTGCCAAGTTCAGGCCCCATGTGTCTGCGTAGGGCCGTGTGTATTCTCGCCACGAGTTCGGTGGGCGAGAAGGGCTTAACAATGTAGTCCTCGGCCCCGGCCTCCAGTGCCCTTGCGACGAGCTCGTCCCTGCCGTAGGCGGAGATGAAGATGACCGGTACCTCCTTCAGGGCTGGGGCATTCTCCAGAAGCTCGATCCCATCGGTCCCCGGCAGCATCAGGTCAAGAAGCACAAGATGGGGCCTCTCCGTCTCCATCAATCCCTCGATCTCAGCAGGGTCTGCGGTCACAACGGGGGCAAAGTCCGCCTCCGACAGTGTATCCCTAACGTACCTGAGCATCTGCGGGTCGTCGTCGACCACGAGGACGCTGATACGGCCCCGTCCTGATTGACCCGACCGGTCGTCGGCCTGGATCGGACCTTTAGACACGGCGTATCTGACATCTACAACCACGGGCAGTGTGAAGGAGAACCTGGCACCCATGCCGTGTCCCTCGCTTTCGGCCCAGATACGACCGCCATGGGCCTCCACTATCCCCTTGCAGATCGCCAGCCCCACTCCCGAACCAGCAGTGCCGCTCGGGTCGTCCCTCTCGATCCGTGAGTGCTTCCTGAACAGGTACGGCAGACGTGAGGGGGACACGCCCTCTCCTTCGTCGGTGACCGAGAAGGCGACGTGGACGCCCTCCCTGCCGGCGCTCACCGTGATGACCGACGACTCGGGAGAGTGTCTGGCGGCGTTGGTCAGCAGGTTGACCAGCACCTGCACGATGCGACGCCTGTCCGCCATGACCTGAGGGAGGTCCAGCTCAAC
The DNA here is from genome assembly GCA_965116405.1 of Dehalococcoidia bacterium. Classification (GTDB taxonomy): domain Bacteria; phylum Chloroflexota; class Dehalococcoidia; order Lucifugimonadales; family UBA1123; genus VXRN01. Next base: position 1,221,176 of record OZ220685.1, on the reverse strand, counting down.
GTCGATGTCGATGTTGTTGCGACCACCCCCGCTCAGGAAGGAGTTCCTGGCCCGGTCCACCAGGACGGCCACCTCTGAAGCCTCAGGGGACACCGACAAGGTGCCTGAATCGATGCGGGCCACGTCGAGCAGGTCGGTGATGAGGCCGCGCATGTGATCGGCCTGGTCGTCGATGATGCGGTGGAACTGGAGAGCCTCAGCCGGGTCCAGTGAATCCCCTGATCCAATGAGCGTCGCTGCTGATCCCTTTATGGAACTGAGCGGGGCGCGTAACTCGTGGCTCACCATCGCCAGAAAGTCCGCACGCAGGTGTTCCAACTCCTCCAGGGGCGTCATGTCCTGAAGTGTGACGACCACCGACTCCACATCGCCCTCATCAGAGCGGATGGACGTGACGTTCATCAGTGCCGTGATCGACCGCCCATCGGGCACCCGGAGGACGATCTCCTCCAGCCGCGCATTCTCACCCCACCTGAGCGTCTGGGCTATCGGGAACTCCTGCAGGGAAACCTCCCGTCCGTCACCACGCCGAATGGTCATCACACCGAGCAGGTCCTCTGGCAGTTGGTCCGGTGTCCGCAGGAGGTCGACGATCCTCATCGCCTCCCTGTTGAACGAAGTTGGCCGACCCGCCCTCGCGTCGAAGACCAAGACGGCCACAGGCGAGGTGTCGACAAGCGCCTCCAGGTCAGCCCTGGCCCGCTGCTCCTCGCGGTGTTGCCTTGCATTGGATATCACCAGCGCGGCCTGGGATGCGAACATGACGAGGGTATCTTCATCCTCATCCGTAAACTCCTGTCCTTCCTCCTTCTCTCCCAGGTAGATGCCCCCGATCCGTTCTCCACGGTGCTCGATTGGTGCTCCAAGATATGAGAGCGCGGGGCTGACGTCCATGGGCGGGCTGAACTCGGGCAGCCCAAGGGACCGCATGTGGCCACCGAAGTCACTCAACCTCGTGGGAGCGGACATCTGTGTGAGGTACTGGAACATCTCCGGTCCGCCGGGCACGTCGGACAGCCACAGGTCATCGTCTGCGGACATCCCTGAAGAGAGCAGGTTCTGTATCTGCCCGGTCTCGTCGAGGATGATGATGACGCCGTAACGGGCTTCGGTCAGTACGCGGGCGCTGTCGAGGACGCCCTGCAGCACCGTCTCCAGATCCAGGCTTTCGTTGATGCGCAGGCTGGCCTCGCTGAGACGGGCAAGTCGGTCCCTTAGGGCCGCGTTCTCTCGTTCTAACTCCTCGGATGGCCTCATGTCACGCTTCCTCCGATTCGGCATCTGGCACAGGGGCTTCTTCCATAAAAAGAGGCCTGAATTCAGGCCATATTTCTCTGATTGTACCAGTGTACCTCGAAGCACACATAAAGAACACGGATGATTCATCCTTTAGACACGGATAGCGTACTTCGAATTGACTAAAATTTATGGACGATGGTGCGACTCTACAGCCCGACAAATCGGGCGTTCCCTGCCTGACGGGGTAAAGCGGACTGTCGAGATGCAGGAGTGCAGAATTCGAGTGGTGCGTCCCTCTTTTGCAGCCTGTGAAATAGGTGCCCTTTGAACTTGATAGTTGGACCTCAACATAACGGTTCAACCACCAAGTACCACGGCCCTTACGGGGAGAGGTAGATGAGCACAAATGCGCCGGTTACCCTATTAAAGCTAGTATCGGTCCCCGTTGCGGGACTGGTGGCTGTCATGTTCACACTTGTCTGGCTCGGTGGCTCTGACGCAGTCTTTGGCCAGGAAGGCTCCACATCCCCGATTTGGTCGTCGACGATGACGACTGATCTGGTCTACCAGGACTACGGCTATATAGACATCGAAAGTTACCGACGTGGGTCCCTGACCAATAAGACATTCGAAATCGACGGCGTGACATATACGGTCAAGATAATTGAGGCGTCCGGGTGGCTCTACATCGGCTTCGACAAAAAGGTGCCGATAGATTTCACCTTGGATGTTGACGGTACACGGTTCAACTCGAGCGACGCTTCATTCACTTCCTACAGTTACGCGGAAATCTTCTGGTGGGATTACAGGGACCTGTTCTGGGACGATGGCGACAAAGTGAACCTTGCCATATACCGCACTGAGGATGGCGGAAACTCTTCCCCAGGGGCCTCTGGGAGCACGGTTCAGAACACGGCGGCGACAGGAACGCCGACGATCAGTGGGACCGCCAAGGTCGGGCAGACACTGACTGCGGACACGTCTGGAATCACGGACTCTGATGGGCTTGCCAACGTCTCCTACGGCTACCAGTGGATTCGGAACGACGGCACGGATGACAGCGACATTTCCGGTGCGACCAGCAGCAGATACACGTTGGTGGATGCGGACGAGAGCAAGTACATCAAGGTAAAGGTGTCATTCACCGACGACGCCAATAACGATGAAGAGTTGATAAGCGTAGCGACGGGGAAGGTGGCGAAGAGGCCGAACAGCCCTGCTACCGGCGCACCGACCATCATGGGCACCGCAAGGGTCGGGCAGACCCTGACGGCGGATACGTCCGGCATTGCCGATGCCGATGAACTCTCGAACGTCTCCTACAGCTACCAGTGGATACGCAACGATGGCACGGACGACGCCGACATCACCGGTGCAACCAGCAGCAGCTACATCCTCCTAGCAGCGGACGAGGGCAAGTACATCAAGGTGAAGGTGTCATTCACCGACGACGCCAACAACGATGAAGAACTGACCAGCTCCCTGACAGGTAAGGTGGCTAAGAGACCGAACAGGGCGGCAACCGGAGCTCCCACGATCAGCGGCACCGCGAAGGTCGGACAGACACTAACGGCAGATACGTCGAGGATATCCGATGCGGACGGACTGACCAGCGTCTCCTACAGCTACCAGTGGATAGGCAACGACGGTGCAACGGACACGAACATCACAGGTGCAACCAGCAGCAGCTACCTGCTGTTGGCATCAGACGAGGGCAATACCATCAAGGTGAAGGTGAGCTTCACCGACGACGCGGGGTACGACGAGACTCTGACCAGTACCTCGACGGAGGCGGTCAGTCTGACTATACAGCAACAGGGAAGCAACAGTCCTGCCACTGGTGCTCCAACGATCAGTGGTACTGCCCAGGTGGGACAGACACTTACAGCGGACACGTCGGGAATTTCCGACACCGACGGACTGACCAACGTCTCCTATAGCTACCAGTGGATTAGGAACGACGACACGGACGACACCAACATCACCAGTGCGACCAGCAGCAGCTACACCCTGCAGGATGCTGACGAGGGCAAGCACATCAAGGTGAAGGTCTCTTTCTCACGGACGATGCCGACAACGATGAAGAACTGACCAGCTCCCCGACAGGGAAGGTGGCTAAGAGACCGAACAGGACAGCGACTGGAGCACCGACGATAAGCGGCACCGCAAAGGTCGGACAGACACTCACGGCAGATACGTCGGGCATTGCCGATGCCGACGGACTGTCCAACGTCTCCTACAGCTACCAGTGGATAGGTAACGACGGCACGACGGACACGGACATCTCCGGTGCGACCAGCAGTAGCTACATCCTCCTAGAATCAGACGAGGGCGATACGATCAAGGTGAAGGTGTTATTCACCGACGACGCTGGGTATGACGAGACCCTGACCAGCACATCGACGGAGGCGGTCAGTCTGCCTGTGCAGCAACAGCAAGGCAACAGTCCTGCCACTGGCACGCCGACGATCAGTGGTACCGCACAGGTTGGGCAGACACTTACGGTGAACACATCGGGCATTTCCGACCCCGACGGGCTGACCAGCGTCTCCTACAACTACCAGTGGATAGCCCACAACGGGTATTCAGACACTGACATCTCCGGCGCAACCAGCAGCAGTTATACGTTGTTGGTCACAGAAGGGGGTAAGTACATCAAGGTGAAGGTGTCCTTCACGGACGACGCCGGCAACGATGAGGAACTGACGAGCCCAGCCACGACTGCGGTGATGCCACCGTCGCCAGGTAACATAACCGTTGTGATAACTGAGGATGCGTCGGACCCCGACAACGTCGTCTCCAACTTCACTGCCACCCTGAACGACGGGATGGAATGCGCCGTAGGATACAACGCCTACTTGAATGTCCTGCCAAGCACTATACTTGGTAACGAGACAGTAGGGTCTCAGGTCCACATTGGCTCGGCAACCTCCACCGGCACTGAGATGACGAAGGGACTCACAGGAATCGAAGGGGGGATCGAGGGCTTCGACGTGGAGTTGTACTGCGGTACAGACGATTCTGGCAGACTGGTATCGAGGGTCCACGTTCCCTCGTCCGAGGGACGGCCCTCGCCGGGTACCCACTCCTCTGGAATCTGCGACCGCACTGAGCAGATACGGGACGCGATCTTGGCCCAGCTGGCCTGGATGAATATCAGCGACTGTAAGAACGTGACCGATCCCTACATGAGCTATGTACTCGTTCTGCTGGGCCTGGAGAATTCTGGCATCACTGAGCTGCAGGCCGGGGATTTCGAGGGACTCTCCTGGCTGGGCAGTTTGAATCTGAGCCGCAATAACCTGAGTCCCTTGCCTGAAGGTGTGTTTGATGATCTGGGAAGCCTGATAGTTCTGTATTTGGACATCAACCACATCACCGAACTGCCCGCAGGTGTGTTCGACAACCTCTCCCAACTGAGATACCTCAATTTGGGCAACAACGGGCTTAGAGAACTCCCAGCCGGCGTGTTCGACAATCTCTCCAATCTCAGAGATCTATATTTGGGATTCCGCTGGGAACATAACATCCCAGATTCCGAAGTATATTCCGAAAACAACCTGGCGGACTTGCCCGCCGGCGTATTTCGGAATCTATCCAATTTGGAGACACTGAGTATTTCAGACAACAACCTGAGCGTGCTGCCTGACGGCATGTTCACCGGCCTTACCAACCTAGATCAGGTGAATCTGATCGGTAATCCGGGAGCCACGTTCACCATACAGGCCGAATTGGAGCAGTACGGCGATGCTGTGGTGGTCAAAGTCACCGAGGGTGCCCCGTTCGATATGCTGGTGACCCTGTCGGCGGAAGGAAGCACTCTCTCCACTACGACAGTTACTGTTAACGGTGGCACAGACAGCAGCGAGCCGGTCACCGTTATCCCATCAGACGAGGAGTCGCAGATAACTGTCAACGTAGATTCGGCCGATTTCCAAAACTATGCTTCCCATCACACCCGAGCCATCAGGGCCGGCACTGGTGTCAGTTTGGCTTTTTCCCGCAATAGCCCCGCCACAGGCACACCTGCCATCAGCGGGACCGTCCACGTTGGACAGGCGCTCACGGCGGACACCGCTGGCATCTCCGACGCCGACGGGCTGACCAACGTCTCCTACGGCTACCAGTGGATAGGCAACGACGGCACGACGGACACGGACATCTCCGGTGCGACCAGCAGCAACTACACGCTGCAGGCATCTGACGAAGGCGACACCATCAAGGTCCGTGTGTCCTTCAAGGACGACAGGGGGTACGCTGAGTCGCTGACAAGCACGTCCACGGAGGCGGTGGCAGCGCGGACCAACAGCCCTGCCACCGGCGCACCGACGATCAGCGGCACTGCACAGGTCGGGCAGACCCTGACGGCGGACACGTCGGGCATTTCCGACGCAGATGGACTGACCAACGTCTCCTACAGCTATCAGTGGATAAGCAATGATGGCACGACGGACACGGACATCACCGGTGCAACTAGCAGCACCCACACCCTAGTGGATGCTGACGAGGGCAAGTACATCAAGGTGAAGGTGTCCTTCACCGACGATGCCGACAACGATGAAGAACTGACCAGCTCCCCGACAGGGAAGGTGGTTAAGAGATCGAACAGGGCGGCTACTGGAGCACCGACCATAAGCGGCACCGCAAAGGTCGGGCAGACGCTCACGGCGGACACGTCGGGCATTGCAGATGCCGACAGACTGACCAACGTCTCCTACAGCTACCAGTGGATAGGCAACGACGGGAATTCAGACACCAACATTTCCGGTGCAACCAGCAGCAGCTACCTGCTGTTGGCATCAGACGAGGGCAATACGATCAAGGTGAAGGTGTCCTTCACCGACGACGCGGGGTACGACGAGACCCTGACAAGTGCCTCGACGGAGGCGGTCAGTCTGGCTGTGCAGCAACAGCTAAGCAACAGTGCCGCCACGGGAGCACCCACGATCAGCGGCACTGCCCAGGTTGGGCAGACTCTGACGGCGGACACGTCGGGCATTTCCGACGCAGATGGACTGACCAACGTCTCCTACAGCTACCAGTGGATAGGGAACGACGGTGCGACGGACACGGACATTTCTGGGGCAACCAGCAGCAGCTACACCCTGATGGATGCTGACGAGGGCAAGTACATCAAGGTGAAGGTGAGCTTCACCGACGACGCCGACAACGATGAGGAACTGACCAGCTCGACTACCATGGCAGTGATTCCACCGCCACCAGGTTACATAACCGTTGTGGTAACAGAGGATACGTCAGATCCCGACAACATCGTCTCCAATTTCAGGATCACCTGGAACGACATGAGGGAATGCGCCTCAGAATACAACGCCTACCTGAGCATCTTGCCAAGTTTCAGGCCAGGTAATGAGACTGATGGGTCCCAAGTTCACATTGGCTCGGCATCCTCCACCGACACTGAGATGACGAAGGGACTCACAGGCGTCGAAGCCGGACCCCAGGGTTACGACGTAGAGCTCTACTGCGGCCCTGATGATTCGGGCAGAATGGTGTCGATGGTCTACATTCTCCAGTCAGAGAGACGACCCCTGCCGGGCAGATACTCCTCGGAGCCGCGCCTGAGCGCGCTAGGCGTCAGCCACGGGACTATGACGCCCGCGTTCAACAGCTACACGGAAGACTACAGCATCCCAGACATCCCCAACGCCAACACTCGAGTCACAATCACGCCAAATCCCAAGACGGGCTACTTCGTGAGATACTACGAGGGACTCGAGAGTGGAGTATTCTTCGGAATTGTCGGTTATGGGATCCCACTCGGTGGACCCCGTCCAGGGTCAGGACAGAGTGCTGAATGTGCCCCGGCATTCAACGATGACTTGGGGCCACTGCTCGAACTGACCGACGCAGATCTCGAGATGCCTGGTTTCCAGGTGGACGTGTACGACGGCGGGACCAGTGTAGGTGTTGGAGTGTTCGAGATTGATCGGTGCGGGATAGGGGAAATGTACCAACTCTCACTCACCCGTGAAGACGGGAGCGTTTCACTGACTCGACCCAACACACCAGCAAGGGGCCTACCATACATCAGGCCGATTTACACACGCGGGCCGTACGTCGGTCTCACGATGAACGCAAATGTATCCCAAGTCAGCGATCGCGACGGTTGGGCCACCTCCACGTTCAGCTACCAGTGGCTCGCAGACGACACCGAAATAACCGGCGCAACCAGCTCCAGCTACACGGTGACGGACGCAGAGTTGGGCAAAGTGCTGAAGGTGCGGGTGACGTTCACCGACGACAGGGGCACTGAAGAAGCACTAACAAGCAGAGCGACGCTGGTGGTGAAACTCCGTAACCAGGACCCGACAGGGAAGCCAGTCATCGTTGGCAAACTGGAGGTCGGGCAGACCCTGAGGGCGGATGTTTCAGGCATCAGCGACCCCAATGGTTTGAGCAATGCAACGTTCAGCTACTTTTGGTCTGGCTTCAATGGACCCGTCAAAGACGGCGAAGAGTACACTCTTGTGGAACGCGACGCGGTCTACTGTTCCTGTTCTCTACTTGTTACCTACACTGATGACGCAGGCCATGAGCAAAGAGTGCGGGGGGAGCGTGTCGGAGAGATCGCGGCGCGGTCCGATAGTCGGGCCACGGGAGCGCCCACGATCAGTGGGGCCGCCCAGGTGGGAGAGACACTTACGGCGGACACCACTGGCATCGCCGATGACGACGGACTCTCGAACGTCTCCTACAGCTACCAGTGGATAGGGAACGACGGTGCGACGGACACGGACATTTCCGGGGCAACCAGCAGCAGCTACACGCTGCAGGCATCTGACGAGGGCGACACAATTAAGGTCCGTGTGTCCTTCAAGGACGACAGGGGGTACGCTGAGTCGCTGATAAGCACGTCTACGGAGGCGGTGGCTGCGCGGGCCAACAGCCCTGCCACCGGAGCACCGACCATCAGCGGCACCGCAAAGGTCGGACGGACACTTGCGGCAGATACGTCGGGGATATCCGACGCTGACGGACTGTCCAACGTCTCCTACAGCTACCAGTGGATAGCCAACGACGGCACAACGGACACGGACATTTCCGGTGCGACCAGCAGCAGCTACATGCTCCTGGCATCAGACGAGGGCGATACGATCAAGGTGAGGGTGAGCTTCACCGACGATGCGGGGTACGACGAGACTCTGACAAGCAGGCCGACGGAGACGGTCAGCTTTGTGGTTCAGAGACAGAGAGCCGCCAACAGTCCAGCCACCGGTGTGCCGACGATCAGCGGGACCGCACAGGTTGGGCAGACACTTACGGCGGACACGTCTGGAATCTCCGATGCTGACGGACTCTCAAACGTCTCCTACAGCTATCAGTGGATAAGCAATGATGGCACGACTGACACGGACATCACCGGTGCGACCAGCAGCAGATACACTCTGCTACCAGCTGACGAGGGCGATACAATCAAGGTAAGGGTGACATTCACCGACGACGGAGGCAACACCGAAAGCCTTACCAGTGCAACCACCCAGGCGGTTAGTCCGGCTTTACGGCAACAGCGAGGCAAAAGCAATGCAACTGGTGAGCCCACGATAAGTGGGACCGCCCAGGTCGGACAGACGTTGACGGCGGACACCTCGAGCATCGCAGACGGGCTGAGCGGTGTGACCTTCATCTACCAGTGGCTCGCCGATGATGCTGAGATTGCCGGTGCGACCAGCAGCAGCTACACCCTGGCCCCGGCGGACAGGGGCAAGACCATCAGGGTGCGCGTGTCATTGACGAGTGCAGCAACTGCTGCGGTGGTAGCCGCGCCAAACAGCCCGGCCACGGGAGCTCCTACCATTAGCGGCACTGCACAGGTTGGACAGACGTTGACGGCGGACACATCAGGTGTCACCGACTCTGACGGGCTCACCAACGTCTCTTATACTTATCAGTGGATTGGGAACGATGGTACGGACACGGACATCTCCGGAGCAACCAGCAGCACCTACACGCTGCGGGCTGCCGACGAGGGCAGTACGATCAAGGTGAGAGTGAGCTTCAACGACGACGCCGGCAACGCCGAAACTCTGACCAGTACCGCTACGGAGGCAGTTGCGGCAGCACCACTAAGGGTCGCCCTGGAAGACGAACCTGTGAGTCACAACGGGGTGAACGCATTCTCCTTCCTGATTCGTTTCAGCGAGGAGTTCAGGCTGGGTTTCAGGAAATTGCGGGATCACGCATTCACAGTGACCGGGGGAACTGTGACGAGGGCGTTCCGGGAGAACAGACCAACCAACAGCAACATACTGTGGCGTATCACGGTGCAGCCGAGCTCTGACGGCGACGTGACCGTCGTATTGCCTGTCACCGTGTCCTGTGGTGCTCAGGGTGCAATCTGCACTTCGGGCGGGAAAAAACTCTCCAACCGGCTTGAGTTCACTGTGTCCGGGCCGCGTCAGTAGACCCGCAGACCAATAGGGCCCCGGAAGCGTACATCAATGCCCAAACCTACGAGGTTGCGCCAGCTGTAAGCGAAGTACAATGCACGATTCAGGGGCCATATGAGCACGACCCGTAGGTGGACGGCGAGCGGAGATTCGATCTCATCGCCGTACACTACGAGTTCTTCTACAGGCCGTCCGGCGACTAGAGGGATGCTCTTGAGTTGGCCCTCATACTGGTTGATCCCCTACCAGCCAGAAGAATACTACCTACTAGTACCGTTTCAGTCTGAGGAGGCCGCATGACGGGATGTGACCCCAATGAACTCCCGATTGAGCGAGTTGTAAGCCACGTGGTTGCGAAGAGGCCGAGCACCCTAGTTGCTTTAGATGCCCCCAGTTTTTACAAGGATTGAGCGAATTTCAGGCGGCAGTTTTGCAGCTTCGCTGGTAGCCTCGCTGAGAGCCGTCCTGAGTGTCTAGGACTGCTTTCCATCTGCCCTGTCCCTAAGCGTGGTAACCATGTGGTCTTGGAACTGATGTAACTTGGGTGGCGGAGTCAGTGCGGCTATTCCGCTCGCCAGATATTCAGCCACCCGCTGGCTACGTGCCACGAAGGGGAAGGTCATTCTGACGTCGCCGCACCTCTCAGCCTAGTCCACAACAGTCGGCGGACTTGGCATCGGCCCTCTGCTCTCCCGTAGATAGCCGTCATGAGTATCCTGATTTTTGCTAGCCCTCTCAAGCCTGGAGAGATATTGAACCACTCTGGCTTGGTGGTACTCCTCCAGTTCGAGCGGTGGCTGTAGGTCCACCCAATCAGTTATCCACACCGTATCGGAATCTCGGGCCGCTTCATCTTCAAAGAACTGCGTTTGAGACTCTACTGGGAACTTTCTGACAAGTGCACCGCCTGATTCGGCAAAGGACTGTACCTGACTGGAAGACTCCAGCGTTGTGGCCTGAGCCACAGTTGGGACGGCGGCAAGCGTTGAAGCGACGGGTGGACCAACAACAGGAGCGGGTGTAGGTGCAGATGCTACGACACAGTACGAGGACGTGAGAGTCTCGTAAATGTATTGAGGGAGGTAATTGACCTCGCTTGTGGCGCGTCCCAAAGCCGTTCCCTACGACTAAGGACGTTTCCCAACAACCCATTGTTCAAGAGTCGCGAGCATGTGTTCATGGAACTGCTCGAGTTCAGGCGACGGTATCAGTTCCTTCATTCCGTTGAGCAGGTGGGTACCATGCTTATCGGCACTGTCCATCACAGGCACTGTCAATCGAACGTCTCCACACCTCTGAGCGTAGTCCAGGACAGTTGGTGTGGCTGGGGCTGGTCCTCTGGTCGCCGTCCGCCTGATACCTTCCAACGTGCTTTGAATTATCGCCAAGTCAAGTTGGGTCAAACAGCCTTCCTGCAATAGCACCTCCAGCAGACTCTGAGGCATGGCGTTGACTATATGAGCCTCATCAAGGAAGGCATCGCGAGAGATGTGACTGAGTCCGCCCTGTTGGATCTGGGAGGAGTATTGGAGCGTCTTGGCCTTGTAAAAGTCAGCGAGTTCCTTGGGAGGCCGAATTACTGTCCACATCTGAACCCAATCGGTGAAATACTGCTTGGCCTCCGCGGCCCTACCTCTTGTATCAGTGAATCGCCGATATTTTTCGGCGTCCAGGATGCGTGTCAAGTCTCCGCAAGCAAGAGCGTACCTTCTTACAGCAAAACGGGAGACGGCGTTGCCGTGGGTGACGGATTGGGCTGGGAAGAAACCACCGTAGGAACAGTGGCGATGGGAGTGATGACTGGTGAGTCGCTGCATCTTCCACAGGAAATAAGCAGCGTGGCAACGGTAACGAGGAATAGGGCCAGGAGTGATGACCGTACGTTCAAGGAGCCTCCTCCTCAGCGGAGAGTGGATTTTGGCACCTGGGGACGATCACGGCGACCCACGTATGTCACTGAGGAGGAAGGCATGAACATGGCATGCCACTCTCAACGCGCATACGTCGAAGCTAAAATAGCGGTTGGCCGCGTTGTGACCGTCCTAGGTCGAGGCTGAGGGCATGTCATGCTCAAGCGACGGTCAATGTGTTGAGACCGAACCGCCCTGCAGACTAGATGTCGAGGTTCACCAAGGGCCCATGTTCGCAAGGTCTCCGGCCTTGACCTCTTCCGGCACCGTAGCGATGCAGGACAGTATGGACATGGCACAGTCGGTCCAGCATGTTGTCCCCGGGAGGCATTGCACAAAATACCTGATTCCCGTCCTCAATTGTGCGTCGCCAAATCTGGAGGGTTTCTATATGGAGTCTGGCCTACTGCAGGTGGGTTGGTCGTATGGGTCATACACATTCTTCTTCGCCAGTTTTTGACCGGTCTGTCGCTCCGAGTTGCGGAGCCTGAAAGACATCTACCCGGAGTTCTCTGGCGACGTGGACTTCTACGCGGTTAACGCTGATCCTTCAGAGAGTCTCAAGAGTGCCGCCCAGTACGGTCAGAACCAGGGTTGGACGTTCCCAGTCGCTCATCCCAGCGAGGGGATGCTCAGGGACTTCAACATCGTCAAGCACTCGGTGAAGGTCGCGTTCGGTAAAGACGGCGTTATCGTCTATCGCGACGGCTTCGGCAAGGGCGACACTGGCACGTGGACGCAGGTCTTCCAGGACCTGAGCAGCAGCTAACCAGCGTCTAAGGCGCGGGCGGGAACGGGTCTTCGACACTCCCCATGGCCTGCCACTCCACAATGGACGTGCCCCGGCTGGTCTTGTCTACCCACAAGCTCTTGACGTAGGTCAGAACTGCGACGATCTCCTCGTGGCTGAGCTGTTCGCCGAACGCGGGCATGCCGCTCTTGAAGTCCGGCAGGCTGGGGGTCTCCAGCATCTTCCCGCCGTGCTTGACGTAGTTGTAGAGGAAACCGTCTGAATGGTGCCACGTATGGCCGTCGCCGTTGAGAGGCGGGGCTGGGAGTACGCCGACTTCATTCGGGATATGCCAGTTGGGTTGGCCCACGCCACCTGCCTGATGACAGGAGACGCACGTGGTGGTGAATATCTCCTCCCCTGTCCTGGCAGTCGAAGCCGGAATCTCAGTCGCTACAGGTCTGGCAACGCTCTCGCCAGACGAGCATGCGAGAATGGTGAGGGATGCCAGCATCAACGCTGCAAGAACTATTCCATCACGATTGATCGATAGAAACATTCCTTGAGACCAACACTTTGCTCGTATCATAGGTTTTTACAACATCCATCCATGCCAGCACAGGCCACTATCGACATGAGAGTCGGCAGGGAGAGTGGATTTTGGCACCTAGGATGATCATCGCGCCCCACGCATGTCACCAGGGAAGAAGGCATGAACATATCATGCTACTCTCCACGCGCATACGTCGAGGCTAAAACAGCGGTTGGCCGCGTTGTGACCGTCCTAAATCGAGGCTAAGGGTATGTCATGCTCAAGTGACGGTCAATGTGATGAGATCGAACCGCCCTACAGACTAGATGTAGAGGTTCACCATGCCCATGTTCGCAAGGTCTCCAGCATCGACCTCTTCCGGCACCATGGCGATGTTGGTCAGTTTGGACATGGGACAGTGGGTCGCCATCTTGTCCTCCGTGAGATATACGCTACCGCTGAGCATTCTGCTGCGCCTGGCCGAACTGGACCACCGCTCGAGTGCGGCAGGGGCTTGTACAGTTCTTCCACCGTTAGCTGGCGCGAGCCACGACACTGATGACCCGAGGGCTGTCTCGCGGGTCTTACCAATGGTCGGTGATGTTGCAGTACTGACAACTCCTCTAGCGTATGGTTCATGCAAAAGGACAAAAGTCGGGATTCAGAGATGGCGCGGATGCAGCGGTCCCAGAGAGCCTTCCATGCTCACCTGCCGGGAGGCGCGTAGTCGTGGTTACACCAGGCTTGAGGACGCATTCTGCTTTGGACTTTAGACAGCAGATCCGCTATTTCTTGTACTGAAGGCCGTTACGAAATCCTTCATAATCCGTCCGGCACGGCCCCCTTAGGAAACATATACATGATAGGCGGAACGCTCAAAATCAGTTGCGAATCGTGCACCCTGATCGACTCTCAAATACGATTTACAGCGATGTGAAGCCTAATCTCCGGGGCTTAGCTTAACAAAGCCTCCAGAACTGGGTGTTGCACATATCGGAGAAGTGTGCCAAGATAGTAACAGCTAGAATTCGCCAAATAAGAACGGACGGCCCTCCGGTGACTTTGGAACTCGTCGAAGGAACCGTCCTTAACCCGACTCGGGGAGGTGTTGTATGTCCAACGTAGGGTTTTGTAGTTCCCTAGTCCCGTCGTCGTTGAAGACATGATCGTGGATCGTCGAACCTGAGTCAAGATCAAATGCAACAGGTCGCAAAATCAGATAACCACATGGTCATGACAGGAGGTCAAATTTAGAGTGGATGACCGCACGAAACTGGTGAATGAGATAGAGCGCCTTGAGGCCGAGAAATCTAGGATCGAAAGGCAATTGTGTCAGCAGCTGGACGAGCTCGACAAGAAGAAGATGATGTATTCCTCAGCACTGTCGTTCTTGGAGCGTGGCGACGCCTGCGAGTGTGATGCCGAGGTGGAGCGCATCGCCGAAGCAGTCGATCTCACAACATGCGAGACGGTGGAAGAGCGGGCTAGGGCAATCGCACTCTGCACAGAAGATGGCGTGGTACGCCCGAAGCTGGTCGCCGCTGTCCTGAAACAAAAGGGGGTGGGGAATGACAACAAATACTTGAGTGCCTACGTGTCAAAGCGAATTAGGAATTCTCCCTACTGGGAAAAGCTCAGACACGGGGTGTATCTATTCAGGGGCCACCCAGCACATGAAGGAGGTGTGAATGAGTGATAGCACCGACAAATGAGTCGGAGCCAGAGGTTAACGTAGGGGGGGACCGTAGAAGTGCGATTCTGCGATCCCCGTGACAGCCACTAAGCACCTGTAGGGGGTTATTGACCGTCATGCTTAATCATAAAGGAGACATTGACTATTCGCAATTTGCTTTCTTACTAGGATTGTCGAGTAGAAGACAGCCAGATCAATCCGGCACATGTGATGGGGCGTCTGGACTCAACCTGTATGCGGGTGAGTGCCATGAATAGGCGCAAACGAGGAAGGGGGCCGGCAGCCAATCGAGTGCCACCGAAGGTGGTAGCCGTCATCAGCAATCCAGAGCCGGACTGGGAGGAACGCATCCGAGTTGTCTATGAGATCCTCCACAAGTCGGCGATGAAGTCCGGGGACTTGACCGTCTCAGGTACTGCGAAGAGAGAGGAAATCACGTAAGGGAGATTTACCAGGAGGTCGGTCCGGACTGGAGCGGTGAATGAGGTCGAGGCTCGTGTAGTCCGATAGATTTTTGGGCTCACTACTGAGGGGAACCTTGGGCAATAGCTAATACCTCAAATAGAGAAGGGATTCCGACTCCGGGCGTAGGTAAGCGGGTTTGGGCGGTCTAGGCAGTTTCCGCAATCTTATCCAGGTAAGTGTACTGGACAGGCATATGGAATTACGGTCGCACCAAATCCACCCCGATGCGGAAGGAACGACGGATGGATCGTTCGGCTTCGGACACCATAGCCAAGGTCCTCATGGCTAGGGAAAAGATTCCCCGTCATCGTGAGGGCGTGACGTGGGAAATAAGCCATGGATAGCCGGACTCGGCTGAAAACAGAAACTATAGGAGGAATGGAATGGGAATGCCAGGTTTTGAAAATGGTCAGAGAAAGGGACGGAAGAGAGTAGCGATCTATGCCAGAGTGTCCAGCGACATTCAGGATACGGATAAGTCGGTGTCCTTTGATGAGCAGATCAAGGATGCGCGCGAACTCGCCGAGAGAAATGGGGAACTGGTAGTAGAGGTCTATCGGGACGTCGATCCTGGATGGAAGGTCAGCAGGCCAGGGTTCCAGAGAATGCTTGAGGATGGAAGGCGTCGCCTCTTCGATAAAATTATCGTCTGGAGACTCGACAGAGTGTCCCGGGGCTTTCGGCCAATGGTGGCTCTAATGGACCTGTTTGACTATCACGGGGTGGACATTGAGGCTGTAATGGAACCGCTGTCCAAGGAGTTCATAGGTTTTTCCGTCCTAGTGGGGAAAATGGAAATCGACGCTCTGCGGGACCGCACAACGATGGGAAGAAGAGGGATGGCAAAACAGGGTCGGGTCCCGCTGCCTCAAGTACTGTATGGGTATTGCCTGGATGAGGACTGCCGGCCGCAGATCGACGAGGATGAGGCACAGGTAGTGCGCGAGATATATAGGCTCAGCACCGAGGAAAATCTTGGTCATCGCAGAGTGTCTGATACCCTTAACAGGTTGGGGATTCCCTCACCGGGTGGCGGTAAATTAGGCTGGACCATAGGTAGAGTGTCCGAGATCCTATCCAATGAGACTTATCATACGGGCATATGGTACTACGGGAAGACCAAGAACACCCTAATGGAGCAGGACGGGCGAATCGTTCGGCAGCTTATTCCACGGGAAAGGTCTTCTTGGATCGAGATTGAATTTCCGACCATTATAAGTAGAGACCTGTATCGTGAAGCACGCCAATGCATCGAACGTCGAAGGCACTATAGCAAGCGAAATACCAATGCCAAATATCTGCTACAGCGGATGGTACGATGTGTTGAATGTAACCTGACGATGAACGCTCGGACTACGTCAAGGAGCACGCACATACCTCGTCGATACTACATATGTGGTGGTATGTACCGAGGGGACTTCAGATGCCGCCCCACTGCATCCATTCCTGCTGACCTACTGGAACAGGTCGTCTGGCATGAATTCTGCCGCATAATTAGGGATCCCAATATTATGATTGAAGGCGTCGCATCTCAGAGTGAAGCCCAAGGGGAAGCCTTCTCGCAGCTGTGTGCGGCGATTGAGAGTAAAGAAAGAGTGAGAGGGAACGTAGAGAGAGAATTGGAGATCTACATGCGTCAGATCGTCCGGCGTGAACGAGAGAACAATATGAGCTCTAGCGCTGTAGATGAAGTGGTCAAGCGGATGATGAATGAAACCGAAGTGCGTCTCAGGGAGGTAGACGAGGAACTCGAAGACCTCCGTAGGCGGGAGGAAGTTGCCCAACATCAGATGAGTCCAGACCAGTTTCGCAGATGGACTGAGAACATCGCAGGAACCCTGGACAACCTCGACTTTGAGGAGAGACAAAGTTTGTTGAGAACCGTGATAGAGGAGATAAAGATGGACGGGGACAATAACGTGACGTTAACGGCTGCTATACCAGTTGAGGATTTTGTTGCAGTTGGGTCTCGTACGTCAAGCCGTCCGAGTGGTGCCACGTATGACCGTCGCCGTTGAGAGGCGGGGCGGGAAGTACGCCTTCCGCATTCGGAACGTGCCAGTTGGGCTGGCCCACGCCACCTGCCTGATGACAGGCGACGCACGTGGTGGTGAAGATCTCCTCACCCGACCTGCCGGTGGGAACCGGAGGCTCAGTCGCTGCAGGTGCAGCAACGCTCTCGCCGGTCGAGGACGAGCAGGCGAGACACGCCAGTATCAACGCCGCTAGAGCTATACCTGCAAGACCAGGCTGCAATGACACGCCGGGCGAGCGGCGACTAGTTGCCTTCTTCATAGGTCATCTTCCATTGTGAAAGTCGGAGTACGCTAACTCTAGTAAATAGCATTGACTCTGGTAAACTTCAAAAGCGGCTGGGGATTGAACCTGTCCTTGAGACCCATCTGAACAAACCCGAAAGAGACGTGACGTTGCCCAAAAGATTCGTGACGATCTGTCTGGTGCTTGGTGCGCTGCTGGCGGCAGCCTGTGGCTCCGAGGAGCCTGCTGCGCCGTCTCCCACCGTCGTCCCAAGGGCGTCCGCGATCGACTTCAAGATCGGCAACAACATCGGCGACCGCATACCTGAATTCGAGATTGTGCTGACCGACGGCACACCGATCACGTCAGCCGGTCTGCTCCAGAATGGGAGACCGGCGTTCCTGTTCTTCTTCGCCACCACTTGAACGATCTGCCGCTCCGAGTTGCGGAGCCTGAAGGACATCTGGCCGGAGTACGCAGAGGCCGTCGACTTCTACGCTGTGAACGTCGACCCGTCCGACAGCCTGGAGGACCTGGAGAACTTCGGCAAGAACCAGGGCTATCCGTGGCCGATGGCCGACTCCGACAGCGAGGTGCTGTTCAAGCTCCACGTGACGAACCAGTCCACGAAGGTGGCGTTCGGCGCGGACGGCATCATAGTGTACCGCGAGAAGATGGGCGGCGGCGGTCCTGATGTCTGGCGAGGCATCTTCGAGGAGCTGTCCAGCGGCGCCTGATCGTCCCCTATCAGGGTACTGGGGAGGCTTTCGCGGCGACCCTATACCGGAGCGCCGAGGAGTATCGACTCCATCTCCGCTAGCATGTCCTCAGCCCTCGCCCTGAGCTGTTCCCGGGTGAGCTCGGCGATCGGATGGGCTGTCAGGACGACCGGATACGCCGGAGCGCCCCACATCTGCGCCATCGACCTCGCCGTGACCTCGAAGATGTCGGTGCAGATCGTTACCGAGGGGATACCGGCCTTCTCTGCGTGGATTCCGTCGTGCACACTGCACGCGCTGCACGACCCTCAACTGCCGATGGCGACAACTACGTAGTCGCACTCCTCGGCCATGTTGGTCAGGACGTCTGGCTCAGCCGGCTTGGACGCCGACGGTTTCCGGTGGTAGACGACGTTCGAGACGCCGTACTTCTCGTTGAGAACGTCGGCGATCTCCTCGAGCAGCTCTCGCGCCCCGTCCTTCGCGTCGTCGATCAGCCCGAGACGCTTGTTCTCCAGCGACTCCAGCCTCGGAGCGGGAACGAAAGTCGGAATGATGGGCTTAGTCGTGGGATCGACAAGCGTGTGCTGCAATCGAGTGGCCGTAGCCATGGTCGTACCTCCGGGAACTCAGGCTGGGGGTATTATACCCGACTGTCGGACTCCCGACATCGGCTGGTCAGACAGAAGGCTCTAGGCTATCGCTCTCAAGGTTGAATGGGGGCTCTCCACCTGACATCTCATGTGTACATACCCATGTGTACATACCAAGGTTAAGTGTTCTATATTTGCCGTAAGGAGGGAGGTGCCGAAATGAAGTCTAAAAGAGATGACAACGACACTGCCCTCGGTATGTACTCGGCCCAGATAGCGGCGAGAGTTGCTCGAGTCCGCCCTCAGACGTTTCAGGCTTGGATCAAGGCCGATCTGATACGTCCTCAGAAGTTCGTCTCTGGCAAGAGGTCTGAAAATACGTACACATACGACGACCTCCTGTTGATGCGGCTCATCGTGCGACTGAAAGAGCAGGGTGCCAGTACCAAGAGCATCAGGGCTGCTTTAGACACAGTTGAATACATGTGCGGAGGGAACCGCGCCGCTTGGAAACAGGTCGAAATGTCTGTGACCTCAGAGTTGGTAGTCGTCATGATTCCTGGGATTCCGGACTGGAATCCTGTCGCAGCCTCCAGAGGTCCTCAGAAGATGGCGACGGTCTTCTTTCCTGAGTTGATTGCGGAGCTGCAGAACGAACTCGTCCCGCCGGACAGGTTCAAGTACATAGACGTTGACCCGGAGGTTTTGGGCGGGTCACCAACAGTGAAGGGGACTCGTATCTCCACCCGTGCCGTAATGTCTGTCGTTGAGTCCGAGATTGACCCCAAAGAAGTGTACCCAGCACTTACCGATGAACAGATACGCGAAGTGAAGGACTACGAAGAGTCGTTCCTTCAGGTCGCTTGATGTTGGTCGCTGATGCCGATGTACCTTTCCCGGTCATCCGGGCACTGAAAGTCCTCAGATATCCGATTGACACGTATGATGAAATTGGGGCTCCCGTGCGTCCTGATACGGCCCTCATGGCCCACATTCTGGATCACGTACGGGAGAGCCCCATCCTCTTAACGAAGGATACAGGCATCCCCTCGCAGGCTTACATTGGACAGTATGCCCAGGCTGGTCTGACCGTCGTACTTCTTCGTTGGAAGTCTTTTACTTACCGGGACTTTCAAAAGATGACGGAGCTGATATTACGGGACGGTGAGAAGTGGATGGAAATCGCATCTCACACTCCGTCAGTCATCAGTGTCAACAGGCGCGGCAGCCGTCCTCGAGCGTGGAGCCAGGTCCCGCCGAACTTCCGCTAGGCAGCCATACGTGGAGCATGTCTACCAGTCTGCACGCGTACACACCATAATTAGCGGACGGAACAGAGTTCAGCTTACAAACTTTGTTTAGCCTTTTTTTGTGTGAGTGGGTATAATGCGCCTAGCGGTCGATAATCGGGCGTAGTATGCAGCCTCCAACCCAGACCTCGCCACCAGGAGAGGTGACATGACATCAAGTGAATTCTCATTTGCCACCTTTTCCCAGAACCCGTTCTACGAGGCGCTTAACGCGAGGCTGGTGGCCATGGCCGAACCAAGCTCCGGCCAGCGGATCGTAGACCTCGCCTGCGGCACCGGCGGTGTGACCAAGCTCATTCTCGCTCAGCTCCGAGGCGCGCGGAACTCCGTCATCGTTGCGGTTGATCACTCGTCGATCGCGCTCAAGCAGGCGATGGAGGAGTTGAAGGCCCACAGGGACAACGCCGTCCAGTTCGTCCAGAGCCAGGTCGAGCAGGTGTCGGAGTCGATCATGGAGCGGGCCGATACCGTCATCTTCTGCAACGCCATCCACTACATCCCGGACAAGGACGGCCTCATCGACGAGATCGCCCGCACGCTCCACCCGGGCGGCAAGTTCGCGTTCAACACCTCGTTCTATGAGGGCGGACAGGTGCCGGAATCGCTCCAGTTCTACCGCAAGTGGATGTTCAAGTCGGCGCGAGTGCTGCGCAGGGAGTACGGACTCTCCCCCCGGCGGGCCGACAAGGTCGAGTCGCGCAAGCACCTGACCGCCGAGGAGTACCGCGAACTACTGGAGCGCCACGACTTCACCGTCGTGCGCCAGGTGGAGGACAGGGTCCAGGTGCCGATCGAGGGCTGGCTGGACATCAGCACCTTCGAGGACTTCATTGTGGGCACCATGCCCGGAGTCCCGCTGAAGGAGGCGAGCGCGTCGCTTCAGACCGGCGTGCACCAGACCTTCGAGGAGATGGAGATCACTCACGTCCCCCGCAACTGGCTGGACATCGTGGCCGTACGCAAGTAGGCAGGGGCAGGCTCTGGACCCGTAGGTTTGGCCCTATATCTCACAGAACAAGACGTCGACCGCCTCCTGAATATGGAGGCGGCTCTTTTTGCGGTCGAATCGGTACTGCGTCGACAGGCTGACGCCACCGCCCTCAACCAGCCCAGGCAGCGTCTCATGGCCGCCCCCGACACCCACGTCAACACCATGATGGCCTCAGACAGCGAGCTGGGCGTCTTCGGCTTCAAGACGTACACCTACGCGGGCGGCGTGTACAGGTTCTTCGTATTCCTGTCGGACAACCGCACAGGCGACCTGCTCGCGATCGTCGAGGCCAACCGGCTCGGCCAGCTCCGCACCGGCGCGGCGACAGGCGTCGCGACCAGCTTCATGGCGCGTCCTGAGTCGTCGACCGTGGGCGTGATCGGCAGCGGATTCCAGGCGAGGACCCAGCTCGAGGCCGTCAGCAAGGTGCGAGACCTGAGCGCCGCAAGGGTCTACAGCCCGAACCGGGAACGGCGAATCGCCTACGCCACCGAGATGTCAGAACGGCTCGGCCTCGAAGTCTCGCCGGTCGACTCAGCCCAATCCTCGGTCGAGGGAGCGGACATAATCATCACGATCACTAGCTCCCGCACGCCGGTACTTCTCGGTGAGTGGCTGGAGCCCGGAATGCACGTCAACGCCGCCGGTGGCGCAGACCCATACGTGACCGAGCTGGACGATGCCGCTGTCCAGCGGGCGGACCTCATAGTCGTCGACGACCGCGCACAGGCGAAGATCGAGTCCGGAGAGCTGATGATGGCCGCAGGCCGCGGCCTGGTCCTCTGGGAGCAGATGGTCGAGCTGTGGGAGATCGTCACGGGCCGCACCCCAGGCCGCCATCGCCCCGAAGACGTAACCCTCTTTAAGTCGCTCGGAATGGCCCTCTGGGACATCGCCGCCGCCAAAGCCACCTACGACCGCGCACTGGCCGAAGGCGTCGGCCGGGAGATTTAACTAGCTCAGCCCTCAGCTGCGCATAATTCTCTCATCAGCGAGCGCGTTGACTGCGTTGGCGGACTCTTCGAGACCAGGATATACAGTCTCATGAGTAATGTTGAAGAAACTTAACTCGTCAAGCAACTTCTCTTTTACGTCGTATGGAATGTTCAGGGAGTAATGGTCGTAAACGGGGATCTGTTTGTTCCAAGACTGGATTCTGTGACGCTCGAACCTACTATGGAATGCCGATATGAGAAACGCCCCTGCCTGGGCACGTATCCGATCGAACGACTGTTGAGGTTCCACGACGAAGACGCGGAATAGATCCTGCAGCTTGATCCGCTCCTCGAAATAAGGCTTCTCCTGCATGATAAAGTGATACAGGCGACGCATAACCGCTGGGTATTCGAGGACGTTAGTAGGTTCTCCAGAACTCGGACCGCTATCCCGCCTGCATCCCAAGATCAACTCCTGTTCTGCGTTGGTTAGTTTAGCGAAATTCGCAATTATGCTGACTGTGTCGCTGGTGAAAGGCTTGATCATCGTTCTGGGGACGGCAAAAATATGTAGACGACCTGAATAAGCTTCGTCGTCATTGCAGGCGTGATAAAGAGAAACTAGAGGGTTGCGAGATATATCGAGCAATCTTGTCTTGAGACCATAGTGGCGAGCAAGAACCAGCTGTGCGAATGCTGAGTCCTCTCCGCTGAATTCTCCCGGTCTGCGCGAAATTAGATCAACAAGCAATTCAGCTTCTTCGTAACGTTCGCCAGACTCACCCCCATTAGATAGCCTCATCACGGAAGGCCGCAGCGGCCAGAATCTGGAAACGCCGCGAAAGTAGAACCGAATATCAGGGATAATCGGAGCCTCCTGCATAGCTTTACGCTGAGACTTGGTAATCGGCCTTCTATTGTCGCGACTATAGTAACTCTTGAGTTCACGCCGGACGGTTAGCAGATCCTTGATGGACCTAATCTCTCGGCGCAGTGTTGGTGTCGGGAACGTGGCCATATCATTTGGATTTTCGAACAGTTGCGCCGTCCAGGGTACAGTTCTGGTCATATCTGCGCCGAATAGTTTTGCATAGACCAAATCGGCCCTCTTGATCGTCGCAGCGGTGAGGTCGGCACAACGCAGGTCGGCACCGTCAAGAAGTGCGCCAGTGAGGTCTGCAAGCGTAAGGTTGGCTCCCTTAAGGTCCGAGTCGAGCAGCCTGGCAAATCTCAGATCTGCGTGAAATAGGTAAGCTCCCGAGAGATCTATTCCCTGTAGGAATACACTGCCATATTGGTCAATCTGATCATGGCGTCCAGCTTTGAGGAACTCCTCCTTCAGGACAATCCTAGAGAGGTCTGGTACGAAATCGTTCTGCTTTCGTCGATTGTTCCAAGACTCAACTCCCTCAAGGAGCCAAGCTACGTGCTTACGATCTGCCATATCACGCTCTTATGCGCCGCATTGGACTAGTTCCTCTGATACGTCATGCTAAGCGATACATTTCTCTGCTAAGGTTGGAAGGTCTTCTTCTCAGAGAGTACCCTGCGCAGGAGAATAACCTTGTGGACTTCTCCTAGGACTGTGGCTTCGTGGCCAAATCTGGACCTTATCAAGGCGTTGTTGAGCGTCCCTGTTTTCCTTCTACCGCATCCTGACGTTGGTGTACTCTGAAATCATGAACTTCCATCTCATATCCATCGATCCTGGTATCTGCGAGGGCAAGCCAACCGTCCACGGCACCCGCATGACGGTTGAGTTCGTCCTCAAGCTCTTGGGAAATGGCTATACGGCGGACGATATTGTCCGCGAGTACCCGAATTTGGATCTTGAAGACGTCTACGAATGCGTGGCCTTCGGAAGGGGAGCTACCCCCACAGCCCCGGCTTGAACACCATCAGGTAGACCGTCACGATAATCAGGACTACCTTGAGCGCCAGGAGTAGCCGTGCACGTGCGTGGAGCCTTTCGTAGTCGGCGGAGTCTGCCGAGCCGTTCGTGACCAGCGCGACCTGACTCTTGATTGTGCGTGCGTAGAGTCCTGAGAGCCCCATGAGCACGACCAGGAACATGAGCGCAAGCTCGAGCCACGGCGTCGACCACGCCCAGCCGGCACGGTCGATTAGGCCGAGTCCAGTCAACAGGACGATCACGTAGGCGGGGATCACCATGCGCCGCTCCAGCAGCCTGACGGTCTCCAGCGTGAACGACCTCGACTCAGGCACCAGCACCGCTCGGCGCAGCCAGAAGAAGTAGGAAACCGTGGCCCCGACCGCGACCAGCGCGGCCAGGACGTGTATGGTCAGCAGGACCTGTACGGTGGTCATGCGCTACACCGTCATCGAGCAGGCGCAGCCACCCGGACCACACCCGCCGCATCCGCCGGCGCCCGCAATGGCTCCGACCGAGCCGGAGTCGTCAGACGCGAACGCCGCGAACACCGATAGCTTCTTTTCGGAATCGCCCTCGCAGATAGGACAGGGGGCGTCGTCGTTCATGCGGCTCATCGGTCGCAGCTTCTCGAACCTGTGGCTGCACGTGTTGCAGACGTACTCGTAGATCGGCATTGTTGATCCCCCTCGCGGGACGCTTTCCCGGATGCTTGACCATATTCTAGGTTCGGGCCAAAACAGGGTCAACCGGAGCCGGGCTTCCATCGGCTCGATTGCCTTCCCGAACTCGGCGCCCCTTAGCCAATGGAGAGGTCGTCGGTGTGGTACATGACCTGACCTCCGACCACCGTGGCGTCCGACTCGATCTGGCCAAGCTCGTGGGCCGACTCGCGGAACGGGTCGTGTTGCAGCACCACCAGGTCGCCGAGCTTTCCGATCTCCAGGCTGCCCTTCACGTCTTCCTCGAACGACCCGCGTGCGGCGTTCACTGTCATCATGGCGACGGCCTCTCTCACGGGGACTCTCTCAGCTTCCGTCAGGACCCTGCCTGAACTCGTGACCCTGTCGACGGTATTTTGTATGCAGAAGAGCGGGTTCACCGGAGTCACCGGGCAGTCCGAGTGCAGCAGCGGCTTTATTCCTGCCTGGACCGCCGAGCCGATGGGGTCGAGGTGGGTAACGCGGTCAGGCCCGAGGAAGCGCTCCCGGTGCCGGTCGCCGAAGTAGTAGACGTGGTTCGGGAAGAAGTCCGGGATCACCCCGAGGTCGCGCATCTTCGCGATGTGCTCCGGCAGGCAGACCTGGCAGTGTTCGATGCGGAACCGGTGGTCGGCCTTCGGTAGCGTCCGCAGCGCGTTCTCGTAGGCAGTCAACACGGCGTCGATGGCCGCGTCGCCGTTGGCGTGCGTGGCGATCTGGTAACCCCGCCGGTGCAGGGTCATGACCATGTCGTTCAGCTCGTCCTGCTCGTAGATGAGCCAGCCCTGCTCATCGGGATCGCAGTGGTAGGGCTCGCGCAGCGCCGCGGTGATTCCCTGGATCGACCCGTCGGAGATGATCTTACATCCGGCGACCCGTACCCACTCGTCGCCGTCGCCCGTTCCGAGGGCGAAGTCCGTTCGCTTCAGGTACTCCCACTGCATGAACATGTTGACCCTGAATTTCAGGAACCCTTCCCGTCGCGCCCTCTGGTAGGTGTCGAGTATGTCGACGCCACGCGCATTGCCAACGCTTGCATCGTGGATGGTGGTTATGCCTCGGCGCAGGTACTCGTCCTGCGCCCGAACGAAGCCCGTCTGCACGTCGTCCTCGGTGTAAGCTGGCAGATGCCGGTGAACCAGCGCCTGGGCCGTCTCATATAGCATCCCGTCAGGCACGCCGCTGGCCGGGAACCTGCCGATGCGTCCGCCGGGCGGGTCCGGTGTCTCGTCGTGAATCCCGGCCACATCGAGCGCGACGGAGTTGGCTGCCAGCATGTGCCCGGAGTTGTGGACGATCGCGATGGGGTGGTCGGTTGATGCGGCGTCCAGGTCGTGACGGGTGGGATGCCGGATGTCCTGTAGTCCGGTGTCGTCGTAGCCCCGTCCGCGTACCCAGTCCCCCGGCGGAGTGGCGGCTGCCCGCTCGCGCAGCCGGTCGACGATATCGCCGATGTTGCGATTGGGCGGCGTTCGTACGTCCACCTCCAGTAGGTTGGTGCTGTACCCGACCATGTGGTTGTGCGGCTCGATGAACCCAGGCAGCACCGTCCTTCCGTCGGCGTCGATGACCGTCGTCCGACCGTGCTTCTCAGCCAGGACCTCGTCGTTGTCACCAAGCGCGACGATCCTCCCGTCACGCACACCCACTGACTGCACCACGTTATTGCCAGCGTCCATGGTCTCCACTCGGCCATTGATGACGATCAGGTCCATCTGGTCTGCTCCGTAGTGCAACTTCGTCATTCCGGCGGAAGCCGGAATCCAGAGGTCGGCAACCACCGTCCGTAGGGGCAGGTTTCAAACCTGCCCCCACCCAAACACGGCGCCGGCTAGGATGATACAGCTTCCTGGTCCAATCCGGCGTCGATTGGGCCCAAGACATCTGCTAGACTGGCCGATACTGAAGGGTCGCCCCTTACCCCGCATCAGACTCCCCCAGTCCGCCTATGACATCCGCGTCCCTATCCGAAGGAATCGAAGACACACAACCGCGCGGCTGGGCGACACTCCTACTTCACCACCTCCAGATCAGCAGCCTCAGGCTGTCGTCGTTCGTCCTGGGCATATTCCTCCCGTTCATATCTGACGACCTGGGACTGACCCCGCTGCAGGCCGGACTGCTCCAGGGCGTCTGGTGGATAACGGCTGCGGTCGCGGTGCTTCCGTTCGGGATATGGCTGTCGCGCTTCCGTCCCGTTCCCATGAACCTGGTCTCCCTGCTGCTGGTGACCCCGTTCCTGTTCGCCCAGGGGCTCGCGTTCAACTTCCTGACCCTGTTCTTTGCGCGCTTCTTCGCCGCGCTGTTCCACATGATCGGCCTCGCGGCTCGCCCGATGCTCTTCCAGCAGTGGGCGGCCCGTCGTCAGTACACGCTCATCAACGCCGTCGGGTTGTCCCAGCACAGCCTGCTGCTGGCCATAGCGATCAGCACAGGCGCGATGCTGATCACCGCGCTCGGAAGCTGGCGCCTGGCCTACTTCATCCAGGGAGCTTTTCTGACGTGTCAGATGATCGCGTGGATTGTCGTGGCCCGCGAGAGCCGCGCGCCGACCCAGGAGATGGAACAGGCTCTCGATAATGCCCGACGGGCACCACTGTCAGCCCTTAGAAAGTACCCGCAGGGCTGGCTCGTCGGAATGGTGATGTTCTCGCTCTCGGCCACGTGGACAGCCATCGTGACCTTCCTGCCCACGCTGCTGGTCGAGGACAGGAACATACCCCTGACCGTGGGCGGGCCGCTGCTCGGCTTCCTCTACTACGGCCTGATACCCGGCGCGCTGTTCGGAAGCTACGTCAACCGCAAGGCAACCAACCGCAGGATGCTGCTCACCGTGCCAGCGACCCTGAACGTCCTGCTCGCGCTCGGAATCGCACTGACCCACGATCTCGTCCCCCTCGCGGCGCTGATTGCCGGGATGGGACTGGTGTGGGTGGCGGTGCCTGCACTGGAGATGCTGCCGTTCGAGTTCGAGGACATAGCCCCCCGCGAGGTGGCCGCCATGAGCGCGCTGGTCGTGACGCTGTCGGCAATCGGGTTCGCCGTGGGGCCGATGATCGCGGGCGCGGTGGCGCAGTTCACAGGCTCTCTGCAAACCGGACTCGTGACAATGTCGCTCGCTAGCTCAATCGGCATCGCCGCCGGACTCATGTACCCCACTCGGCGCTGAGCGGAGGATGCTGTACCGGTTTGGTCGGTCATACACATGTAGGGGCAATCCCTTGTGGTTGCCCATGTTGGCCATCATGCTCAAGGCGCCCACAAGGGACGCCCCTACGTTTGGGCCTCCGACTAAATTGATACAGTCTCTGAGCGGTGTGCCCCGTGCTGTCGTTCATGGCGCTCGTGTACAATCAGGTCTGCACATGCCGCCACGGCAGTACTATTGTCCTCCGAATGTAACGGTCGGTGCTGACGAATGGATGAAACAGGCAACCCGAATAGACCATTCTTGCGTGAGATCGCTGTCAGGAACCTACTGTCCTTCGGACCAGAAGGGTCTAGCCTAGAACTCCAACCCCTCAATGTTTTGATAGGCCCGAATGGCTCCGGGAAGTCAAACCTGTTCGAGGTACTAGCGCTGTTGCACGCGGCGCCGACTGGATTTGCGAAGCCGATACGTGAGGGCGGAGGTATCCGTAACTGGCTTTGGCGAAGGGAACCAGAGTGCAAGGTTGCCCTGCAGGCTGTTGTAGATATGCCAGGTCGACAATGTCCCGCGCGGCACAAGGTAGAGTTCACTGAGTCGAATCAGCAGTTCGTACTGTTGGGCGAACGAATAGAGAGCAGGGTTCCGGATCCCTCCCCCGATGAAGCGGATTTCTCATACAGGTTCGCAAGGGGTCAGGCTGTGTTGTCATACCAAGAGTGCGACGAGGAGAGTTCAATTTACCGTTGGGATGAACTGGCTACCGACGAATCAATACTCTCTCAAAGAACACCTGTCATTCTGGCTGAAGTGCCGAATGACCTTCGCACCGCGTACCTCTCAATCAGCCTGTATCGTGATTGGCAGTTTGGTCGGTCGAACATCCTGCGGGGATCCCAACTCACTGACGTTCGTCAGAGTCCGCTGGAGCCGGACCTCTCCAACTTGGGAATGTTCCTGAACCGGCTGCGACAGGACCCGGTCACCAAGGCCAAGTTGATCGACAAGCTCTCAGACGCCTATGAGGGACTCACCGACTTCGAGCTGGACTTCCAGGGCGGAAGCGTGGGGGTGTACTTCGCGGAGGGCGACCTTGCGGTGCCTGCATCGCGTCTCTCCGACGGTAGCCTCAGGTATCTCTGCCTTCTGGCCCTCCTGCTGGATCCTGACCCGCCGATGCTGATCGGGATAGAGGAGCCCGAATTGGGTCTGCACCCAGACCTGATACCCAAGATCGCAGACCTGCTGGTGGATGCGTCGAGCCGCTGCCAGCTGGTGGTGACGACTCACTCGGACGTGTTGATTGACGCGCTGTCGGAGCGGCCTGACTCAGTAGTCGTATGTGAGAAGCACGATGGTCACACCACGATGAGACGGCTTGATGGCTCCGACCTTGTGCACTGGCTGGAGAGCTATCGACTCGGACAGTTGTGGACCAGCGGAGAACTGGGAGGCGTCAGGTGGTGAGCGCCCGCATCTACCTGGAGGGAGGCGGGGACAGAACTGAAGGCAAGACTCGATGCAGGGAAGCATTCAGGAAACTGTTGGAGAAGTGTGGTCTAACTGGCCGCATGCCCAGACTCGTGGCCAGTGGAAGCCGAAACACTGCCTTCGACAACTTCAAGACTGCCCGCTCGAATGCCTCCGGGGCTGAGTACGTCGCACTGCTGATTGACAGCGAGCACCCTGTATCGGACGTGGAGAAGACGTGGGAGCACCTGCGCCGGAGCGACATCTGGCAGAGACCAAGGGGCGCTCGGGATGACCAGGTACTGCTGATGACCACCTGCATGGAGACGTGGATGGTGGCAGACCACAGCGTACTGAGGGACCACTTCGGCCCGGGCCTACGACCAGAGAGACTCCCTCCGCTGGCTAACCTGGAACGCAGGTCCAGAAGTGAGGTGCAGAGGGGGTTGGAGAACGCTACAAGGGACTGTGCTGCTCCCTATGCGAAAGGTCCCCGGTCATACGAGGTGTTGGGTAAGCTCAGTCCCGATACACTCGAATCGCATCTGCCCAGTTTCAAGAGAACCCGCAGGATACTCAGTGACAGACTGAGCTAGTGGCGCCTGCGACGTTTCCCCAATATGCCTCAGTTCCCGGGCACTGCCAACAGCACCACCTCTACCTCGACCTCGTCATCAAGGCTCACGACCGATCTGGCCGAGGGCTTTGTCATCTGAAGCTCGTCCCATGTGAACGTCGTGCGGCCCACTATGGAGATCTCGTCCCCTTCATCGCTGGCCTCGACCTCGAATGTCAGCGGGGCCGTCACTTCCCGGATCAGCAGTTCGCTTTCGATCTCAGTGGTGACGGTCTCTCCGCTGGTGAACCCGCTTGGCAGCTCGCTCATCCCTCTTACGGTGACCACGCCGGTGGGGTGATCTCCGAACATTCTCGACCGGATGTAGCGGTCTCTGAAGGAGTTGTCGCTGCTCAGGCTCTGAAGGTTGATCTCTATTACCGAGTCACGCCCGTCCAGGTGTATTTCGCCCGAGATATCGGTCGTGCTTATCTTGGCATCGAATGGCAGCGGAACAGATGCCAGTTCCTCTCGCACTGAGAAGGTGGCCTTCGAGCCCTCTCCAACAGTGAAGGTCACGCCATCCACATCTCCGACAGACCTCGCTTCGGGAGCTGGAGCCTCGGTCGGAACAGGGGATGGCTCGGGAACGGGAGTGGTGGCAGGTGCCGTCGCCGTGGGCGGGCTGACAGCCGGCTCGTCCGGCGTCGTGGAGGACCCGCAGGCGGCCACGATGGTCGCCGCCAGGACGAACACCGTAACTAGCATGGCGAGGCGAAAGGTGTGGTATCCGCCAGGCCGCTGGCGGGATGAGAATGGACTGGCCGTGACTGCGATTCTATTGCTCATGGTCTCCTCAAGCGACGGGGAAGCTGCCAACTATGTAAACGCGATTCGACTCCTGAAGTTAGTCCCGGAGCAGCCTTATCCTAACTAATGCTGCCTCTTACGCGTTACAGGCATTGCCGCCCGCGCCCTGAGGCCTGGTGCGCTTCGTGCGTTGATCAGGCTAACTCGCAGCAGTGCGAAGACGTTCTGTAGTAGTACGACGATGCGCCCTTCAACTATTGGACGATGCTGCTGTGTTACTCTCAGATAAGCCACGCAGCGATCTGCGTGCGTGCAAAAGACAGTTAGGAGGCGGTACTGCGCCCCGGAACCATTCAGTCATACAGTCCTGACTCGGAGCCGCCAACGGCGGTGGAGTCCGACGATCAATCGCCGACGTGGGTGAGGCGAGTCCTGACGCCGCTCTCGCGGCCTGCGTTCTGGCTGTATCTCGGCCTCCTGGCAATCTTGCTGCTGGTTATTCTGCTGGTCTGGAGAACCTACAGCGGCGACGAGGCCCAAACCGCCACAGCGGACGTTGACGAGGCGGTCGCGGATGCCCTTGCCTCGATGGCGGAGACGTCGGAGCCGCCCATATCGACCCTGGTCTATCGCGCCATCCTGCCGTCTCTCGTCGTCGTGCAGACGGACAGGGAAGACGTGGATGAGGACGCAAGATTCGGCCTCGGCACCGGCGTTGTCGTCAACGCCGACGCCACGGTGCTGACTGCGCTTCACATCGTCGAGGGCGCATCGGAGGTCCAGGTCTCCTTCGCCGACGGGAGCGAGTCTCCCGCAATCGTTGCCGGCATCGATCCTGAGAGAGACATCGCGGTCCTGACCCCCACCTCGCTGCCGGGCCTGATCGTGCCCGCGACCATAGGCAGCGCTGCCAGCTTGAGAGTCGGGGACGAGGTGTTTGCGGTCGGCAACCCGCTGGGTCTGGTAGCCTCGATGAGCGCGGGCGTGGTGTCCGGACTGGAACGCGACTTCAAAGTGTCCGGCAGCGATCAGGTCCTGGAGGACCTGATCCAGTTCGACGCGGCAGTTAACATGGGAAATTCAGGCGGCCCGCTTCTGGACCGGCGCGCCCAGGTGGTCGGCATTGTCACCGGACTGGTCAACCCTTCCGAACAAGACGTCTTCATTGGGATAGGGTTCGCGGTGCCGATCGACTTGGCAGCAGGCGTAGCCGGAGGGCCGGAGCAGTAGAGTACCGAGAGGTGTAGTGCGTATATGACCAACACTGGACTAAATCAACCGATGGAACGGGTCCTCTACGAGGTGAAGAAGGTCATCGTGGGCCAGGACCACCTGCTGGAGCGCATGGTGGTCGCGCTGCTGGCCCGGGGCCACATCCTCGTGGAGGGAGTGCCGGGACTGGCGAAGACGATGGCGGTCAAGACGCTCTCGCAGGCGATGGGTGGTGAGTTCCAGCGCATCCAGTTCACACCTGATCTCATGCCCGCCGACCTGGTGGGAACGCGCATCTACAACCAGAGGACGGGAGAGTTCAACACGTCGCTGGGGCCGGTCTTCACCAACCTGCTGCTGGCCGACGAGATCAACCGTGCGCCGGCCAAGGTGCAGAGTGCACTGCTCGAGGTGATGCAGGAGCGACAGGTCACCATCGGGCGCGAGACCTTCCCGGTGCCCGAGCCGTTCCTGGTCATGGCGACCCAGAACCCGATCGAGGCTGAGGGCACCTACCCGCTGCCCGAGGCGCAGGTGGACAGGTTCATGCTGAAGGTACTCGTCGGCTATCCGAGCGCGACCGAGGAGTTTGTGATCGTGGAGCGCATGACCACCGCCCTCCAGGACGTGCAGCCGGTGGTCAGCGTCGACGAGATGCTGGAACTCCAGCGCCAGGCGGACAGCGTCTACGTCGACCCCGCTCTCATCGAGTACTCGGTCAAGCTGGTGACTGCGACCCGTCAGCCCGAGCAGTACGGACTCGAAGACCTGCGGCGGTACATACTGTTCGGGGCCAGCCCCCGCGCGTCCATCAACATGATACTCGCTGGCAGGGCTCTCGCCTTCGTGCGTGGACGCGACTACGCCCTGCCCGAGGACGTTCGCGACGTCGCCCTCGACACCATCAGGCACCGTCTCGTGCTCTCGTACGAGGCCCTATCCGACAACGTGGAGAGCGACGACATTCTCGGCAGGCTAATGGATGCCATCCCGATGCCGGATGTGCCCTTGAGAGAGTATGCAGGCGCCCGTCCTGTCAGATAGCCCCCGGACACCGGAGCGGGTGCTGCAGCGCCTTGAGTGGCAGGTGCTGCGCCGCCTCGATGGGATCCTGCAGGGGGACTACCGCAGCCTCTTCATGGGCGGTGGACTGGACTTTGCCGAACTGCGCGAGTACCAGCCGCCGGACGACGTCCGCCACATCGACTGGAACGTGACAGCACGGATGGACAGGCCCTACGTACGCCAGTTCATGGAAGACCGCGAGGTCACTGCATGGTTCCTTCTCGACATGAGCCCGTCGATGGCTTTCGGCGCTGTCGAGAGGCACAAAGAGTCTGTCATGGTCGACTTCGTCGGTATGCTGGCGCGACTGCTCACGCGAAACGGTAACAGGGTAGGGGCCATCCTGTACGACAACGACGAGCAGTTCGCGATCCCTCCGCGCGGTGGCCGGTCGCAGGTCCTTCGCCTGATCAACGACATCCAGAGACAACATCAGGCGCCCGGTGGGACAATGACCAACCTGACGAAGCTGCTGGAGTCCGGGTTCAACAGCATCAAACGAAGCTCGCTGGTCTTCGTGGTATCCGACTTTATCTGCATACCCGGTTGGGACAGGGCCTTGGACCAGCTTGGCAGAAAGCACGAACTGCTCGCGGTGCGTCTGTGGGACCCTCGCGAGATGGACCTGCCCGATGTCGGAGTCGTGCTCGTCGAGGACTCCGAGACTGGCGCGCAGCTCAGCGTGGACACGAGCGACAGGGGCTTCAGGGATCGGTTCAGGGAAGCGGCGCTCCGCCGGGAAGAGGAGCTGTCGCAGACGTTCAAGCGCTCCGGCGTGGCCGAACTGCCACTATCCACGGATGAGGACATCGTCCAGGCCATAGTGCGGTTCGCCGCATTGCGCAGCCGGATTCGGCAGCGACCGCGATGAGGGTGTAGGCAAGTGTCTTTCGTCTGGCCATGGGTTCTCGTCTCTCTCCTCGCGATACCTGTTTGCGTCTTCGCTTATGTTCGTTTCCAGCAGAAGCGAAGCAGGGACGCAGCCAGCCTCGGCACACTTGGGATCGTGCGCGAGGGGACAGCCGTCCATGCAGGATGGAGACGCCACGTCCCGCCAATCGTATTCCTCGTTGGAGTGGCGCTCCTGGCGATCGCCTCGGCGCGACCCGAGATCGAAATACCGCTGCCCCGCTTGGAAGGCACCGTCCTTCTGACATTCGACGTATCGGCCAGCATGGCCGCCGATGACGTCGAGCCGACGCGGATGGACGTCGCCAAGCAGGTCGGCAGGACCCTTGTCGAACAGCGTCCCGGCAGCGCGAAGATAGGAGTCGTGGCCTTTGGTGAGGGAGGACTGGTCGTTCAGCCGCCTACCGACGATGACGAGGCAGTGCTCGCCACCATCGACCGCCTCGTGCCGCAGAGCGGGACGTCGCTGGGACGCGGGATACTGACCGCGCTGAACATGGTCTATCCTGAGGCCTACCTCGGCTCAGGGGACACGGCTCCGGTGGCCGCGGATGTTCCCCGAGCAGGACTTGCACCAACCGTCATCGTGCTGCTGACCGACGGTGAGAACACCGACCCACCCGACCCGCTGGAGGCCGCGCAGATGGCCATCGAGCGGGGTGTGCGGGTCCACACCATAGGACTGGGCACCTCGGAGGGGGCGGTCGTCGAGATAGACGGTTTCAACCTCTTCACAAGCCTGAACGAGCCGGTCCTGCAGGAGGTCGCGCTGCTGACCGAGGGAGAGTACTTCAGAATAGAAGAGCTGGATGACGCGCCTCGGGTCTACGAAGAGATGGAGACCGAGTTCGTCGTCGAGTCGAGGGAGTTCGAGATCACTTCGATTCTGGGGGCTATTAGCATGCTGGTGCTGCTGGTCGGCGGAGGCCTGTCGCTCTTGTGGTTCGGCCGGGTGCCATAGGGGGGGTGTGAATGGGACTGCTCTGGCCGGCATACCTGCTGCTTCTGATCGCGATACCGCTGGTCGCGCTGGCGTACGTGCTGGTGCTCAGGCGGAGGCGACGGTTTGCCGTCCACTACTCCAGCCTGTCGCTGATGAGGCAGGCCATGCCGGGCGGCACACGCTGGAAGCGCCACCTGCCCTTCGTACTGGTCCTGCTCGCCCTCGCGCTGCTCGTGGTGGCGCTGTCACGTCCGTTTGCCAACGTGACGATCGCCTCCAGCAGGACGACCGTCATACTGGCGCTGGATGTCTCGCTGAGTATGTGCGCCAGCGACATCGCTCCCAACAGGCTGACCGTAGCCCAGGAGGCCGCAAAGAGGTTCATCGAGAGCCAGGAGTCGGGGACGCAGGTGGGCCTCGTCGCCTTCGCCGGTATCGCGCAGCTCATCGTTCCCCCCACGACCGACACGGACGCGCTGACGGATGCTGTGGACAGCCTCATCACGGCGCGCAGGACGTCGGTGGGCAGCGCGATCATGCGGTCCGTCGACGCGCTCGCCGAGATCAACCCTGACATCTCTCCGGTCACCGTGTACCGGGACCCAGCCGAAAGCGAGCCGGACCCAGGACTGGAAGACGTCGTTCAGCCCGACATCGTCGTGCTGCTGACGGACGGGGCCAGCACCCGAGGCGTCAGCCCGGTGATCGCCGCCGAGCTCGCACGCGACCGCGGTGTACGCGTGTACACCATCGGCTTCGGCACCGAGAGTCCGCTGGTGATGAGATGCACCCCTGAGCAGCTTGGAAGCGACGAACTCAACAACCGGATCGGTACGGGAGGATTCGGGACCTTCGGGGGCCGGTTCGGAGGCCGGAACTACCTCCAACTCGACGAGCGGACGCTGGTCCAGGTGGCTGATATCACCGGGGCCGAGTACTACGCCGCCGGAAGCGAGGACGAGCTCGTCGAAGTCTTCGCCACGATTCCCGTGCAGACTGAGAAGAAGAAGGTGCGCATGGAGGTCTCAGCGGTGCTGACCGCCATTAGCGCGCTGCTAACGGTATCCGCGGTCGGCCTCGGTCTCCGCTGGAGTCCGCTGCCGTAAGACGGACCTGTATCACATTAGCAGCCACCCAATCTGGAGCGCGGGCATCTTGCCGACAGACGCCCAAATTGGAGCGCGGGCATCTTGCCCGCTTCCGTTCGCCCCCGTATCAAGTACGGGGCAGGGTCTGAGCCTGTTGAAGAGCAGCAACCTCTGGAACGACGGATTGCAGGTACACACCCCTGTAGGGGCTCGCTCAGACGAGACTCGCCTGGGCGGGCGCAGTGACGAACGCTGTCACGAATCTGGCCAGCGACCTTCGTGCCGCCGAGGCGGCGAACGCCAGCTTGATCAACCCGGGCACATTGTGGGGTCGCAGCAGGGTGGGAAGCACGTGCATCCACATCCCCTGGGAGCCGCTGTCGAGAGCGACCTGCGCTATGTAGCCGGGCAGCGGGCTGTCGAGCTCGTCGACTATTGACCGGGCGGCCAGGAACGGCACCTGGAACTCCCCGCAGACAGCCGCTGTCCAGTAGCTCTCCATCTCCACGGCAAGCGCGCCCGTAGTCTCGCCGAGTCGCCTCTTCTCCTCCGGCTCCGAGACGATGTGTGTAGCGGTAACGGTGGCCCCGGCCTGGTGTCGAAGCGCCAGCCGGGTCAGCACCTGCCTGGCGTTTTCGGAAAGCGCCGTGTGTGAGGCAATTGGGTCCATGCCGAGCGCGTCGTGACCGCCGCTCCGCGGGGCGCGAACAGGAAGCAGGGTTTCGGCAACCACCAGGTCCCCCACACGCTGCTCCGGGAGCAGTCCACCAGCGAACCCAAGCGAGAGCATCGAAGCGGGCCGGAACTCCTCGATAACCGCCCGCGTGACGGTCTCCGCGCTCTCTCTGCCGACGCCGCTGATCGACAGAACGACCCCGATTCCGCCGATGTGACCCTCGAAGGCCGTGTACGCGGAAGACGAGGACAGCCGCCTCCAGTTGCCCGTGCTGAGCAGGACCATAGCCTCCTCAGGCATCGCTGCCTGTAGGGCAATACGGCCCTCGCTGCGTCTGTCCCGGTGGTTCCCCATCAGACCTGGCTGGTGCCTGGCCCACCGCGATTGCCGCCAACGGCTTCCGCAGGCGACACTGCTCCCCAGGGGCTCTTGAACGCGTCGCAGAAGGCTGCCGGCACGGACCCGCATCGCATCGTGCGCTCATCGCCACGCGCTTCGGTGATCACCATAGACGCTCTCCCAGGTCGATGCGTGAGGCTCTCAGGGTTGCACACGGACCTGCAATCCGGCCCGAGCAAAAGAGGTGTCAGCGATCTCCAGCCCCAACCCCAGAGCCGCCGAGAGTCAACGCCAAACCCCGCTTTTGGGAGATGGCATAGACGTAGGCCTATCCTAACACCAAGAGTTTGTATTGCAACTCGCGTTGTGGAGACGATGCTGTGTCAATTTGGTGGGTGCCTCCCTACGGAATCTAAGGCCCCCTCTCCCTCAGGGAGAGGGTTAGGGTGAGGGTGAAAACACTGCCTACCAAACTGACACAGTATCTATGGAGACAGCAGCACAACTCGTCGTTCCGGCGGAGGAACGTCACCCCGTACTCCGATACGGGGCCGGAACCCAGAGTCCGGGGACGAAAGACCTAGTGGTCCGCTGACCCCCTCTCCCCTGACAAGGGTAGGTAAAGGTACCAACGCAAGCACGAGTACCAACCAACAGACCCCCTCTCCCTCAGGGAGAGGCTTGGGGTGAGGGTGAAAACCTCGAATACCTACCCCTCAGAGCCCCCTCTCCCTGAGGGCCTGCCCCGTACTCGATACGGGGAGAGGCCTGGGATGAGGATGAAAACCACGCACACCTACCCCTCTCAGCGGTGCGTAGGATTGGAGCGCGGGCGTCTCGCCCGCATTCGGTCGCTAGGAATCTCGTTGTGTATTATGGTTTCGCTGCAAGCACTGTTGTGCATCACAATAAGCCAAAAGTGATATACAAGCACCGTTGTAATCAATAAGTGAGACGCAACTTACTCGCTGCCTTCCGCCACGCGGAGGAGCCTGGAAAACGCCAGGAGTGCTGGCCGCCTCCCTCGAGCTTCCCTCAGTACGTCCAACACCTGGCCGTCCCGCAGCATACGCAGTAGCCGGGATGCGGTGGGTCGAGATCCCAACCTAGGCCCTCAAGCCATCCGAGCGTGGACTGTACAACTTCAGATTCGGAGAAGGCGGTCATCCGTGTTCCCAGGGATTCACGATTTCCAGGTCCGCTGATTCGAAATCTCCGACGTTGCGGGTGGCTATTGTGAGACCGTTGCCCCGGGCAGTTCCGGCTATCAGCGCGTCGCCGACATCCATGGGACGGCCCGACTGCCTGGACCTTGCACGAAACCGTGCTGCCCATTCAGCGGCATTCCGGTCCAGTGGCAGCACACGGTCGTCAAATGCCGCAAGGATGTCCGATTGCACAGTCCTCAGATTCTCCAGCCGGCGCCCGTGGGGAAGCAGCTCCAGCCCATACTCCATTTCGTAAACGGTCACCGACGACAGCCAGAGATCGCCCTCATCCGTCAAGAACCTGATGACTCGGGGATCTGGGGATTCACGCGACACCTCGGAGATAACATTGGTGTCCAGCAGGAATCCGGTCAACTCACATCCTCGTCAGTGAAGGGGATTCGCCGGTCCGATTGGCGGTCGTGGGGTATGTCCCAGTCGAGGCCTCGGGGGACATTGTCGACCAGCCACCGGCCCAGGTGTACCCGGGGCTCCTGGCTCCTGTACCAGCTTTCCGCCGGCACCACCACGAAGGTCTTGCGCGTACCGATGTGCTGTGGACCCTCGGACTCGGCTAGGCGCAGCACTTCCGACAACCTGGCCTTGGCCTCAGCCACGGTCCATACGCGTTTAGATTCTGTACCCTCCATGGATGTCTCCCAACAGATATAGTCCATTGTAGACTAGATTTTGTGAGAATTCACAGCGGAACTATTCAGGGAACCGTCCCGCACACGGGATGAAAGGGAGGTGACTCCGTCAGCCACCGACTAAACTGATTCAGCCTCTACCGACTAAGCCCCCCGCTCGTCCCGAAACGCAACCCCGTCCTTCATTACGAACCGCACGGCGCCGCCGCGCTCCAGGATCGTCACGTCTTCGAGCGGGTTGCCGTCGACGAGGATGACGTCGGCCTTCTTGCCCCTCTCGATGCTGCCGATCTCCGACCCCAGGCCCATGCAGTCGGCCGCATCGCCTGTCGCGGCGACGATGGCCTGCATCGGGGTCATCCCCGCCTCGACGAGGCAGCTTATCTCGTGCGCGTTGTTGCCGTGCTCCCAGCCGCCCTCGTCAGTACCCGCTGTCACGGTGACGCCGTGTTCCAGCGCCATCTCCACGCTCCTGACGTGGTGCTCGCGCAGCGCCGCGGCGCGCGCCCTGCCGTGCGGCGTGCCCCGTGTCGCGTGGAACGTGTACACCCCGAACGTCGGCGTGAAGCAGATTCCCTTCTCCGCCATCATCGGAAGCAGTTCCGGGTCTTCGGAGAGGTACGAGCCGTGCTCGATGGAGTCCACGCCCACCTCGATCGCCATACGAAGTCCCTCGCCTCCGAGCGCGTGGCACATCACGCGCCTGCCCCTCTTGTGCGCTTCGTCGACCAGCGCCTCGAGCTCATCGCGCTCGAACAGCACGTCCCTTGGTCCCAGCCCTGCGCCGGAGCTTGCGCCTCCGGTGGTCGCAGTCTTGATGACGTCCGCGCCTGCCGCGACCATCTCGCGCACCTTCGCGCGCATCGCCTCCGGTCCGTCGGCCACTCCCCAGGGCAGACCGGAGTCCTCGCCGGAGGGAGCCCTGTAACCGAGCGGGCTTACGCTGTCGGCCATGCCGCCCGTCGGCGTGATGAAGCCCAGCGCGACGTGCAGGCGCGGACCCGGCACCAGCCCTTCGTCGACGGCCATCCGGAACCCCGCAGCCAGCCCTCCGGCGTCCCGCACGGTCGTGTAGCCGGTCTCGAGCGTCTGGCGCAGCACGGACGCGATGCGCAGGTGGCGTGTGCTGCGCGGCTCCGTGATACCCCACCTGCTGGCGATCTCGTAGCTGAACGACGCCAGGTGGTCGTGCGTATCTATCAGGCCCGGCATCAGCGTCATTCCCGGAGCTTCGATCAGCTCCGCTCCGTCCGGCATC
Source organism: Dehalococcoidia bacterium (assembly GCA_965116405.1). Lineage (GTDB taxonomy): Bacteria > Chloroflexota > Dehalococcoidia > Lucifugimonadales > UBA1123 > VXRN01. The sequence continues at coordinate 1,181,468 of OZ220685.1, read as the reverse complement.
CACAACGACTCGGCGCTGCCCACGCCGATGATGTCGCTGCCTTCGATCAGCACAACCGCGTCGGACACCGGTGCGCTGCCTGTGCCGTCGATCAACGTCGCCCCAGTGATTGCCTTCATGCCATCTCCTCCACGAGTAGGCGGCCGGACTATATCTGTCTCAGCCGGGGGTCGAACCAGTCTCTCAGCCAGTCTCCGAGGAAGTTGAACGCGAGCACTGTCAGGAATATGGCCATGCCCGGGAAGAAGGCGACCCACCACGCCGTGGCCAGGTACGACCTGCCGTCGGCGATCATGACGCCCCACGCCGGTGTGGGCGGCGGGATCCCGACCCCAAGGAAGCTCAGGATGGACTCTGTCAGGATGAGCTGGCCAACTCGCAGCGTGGCGATCACCAGCAGCGTGCTCGACACGCCTGGAAGAATGTGCCGGTACATGATCCTCCAGGTGGATGCCCCGGCGACGGTCGCCAGGGCGACGTAGTCCGCGGTCTTGAGCTGGAGGGTCTCAGCCCGCACCTGTCTGGCGAACGCGTTCCAGCTGAAGGCGATCAGAAGAATGATGATGATGGTCAAGCTCTGACCCGCCACGATGACCACCACCATGGCGACCAGAATGAACGGCACGGCTAAGGTGATATCCACGAAGCGCATGATCAGCTCGTCGACGAATCCGCCCGCGTAGCCCGCGATGAGTCCCAGTATGGTCCCGCCGATGCCTCCTGAACACAGCACCACGGCGGCTATGATCAGGGAGATCCTGGCCCCGTAGATGATCCGGCTGAGGATGTCCCTCCCCTGCGGGTCCGTGCCGAGAACGTGGCTGATGCTTCCCTCTGCCGACCATATCGGAGGCACGTTTCGCTCCCGCAGGTTGCCCCTCTCAGGGTCGTATGGGGCCAACAGACCGGCGAACGCCGCGCAGAGAAGGAGCATGACGACGATACTGACGGGAATGATGGGCCACCTTCGGATGAACTGGTAAGCCCTGGAGATCACCGAGCCATCGGAAGATGGGAGGTCGCTCATGTTTGGAACGTGAAACTCGGCCATGGCTGTCTAGTCGTACCGGATGCGGGGATCGATGAACGCGTAGGCGAGGTCGGTCAGGAGATTGAGAAGTACGTACACCCCAGACCCCAGCAGGACCACCGCGCTCATGATCGGGAAGTCGTTGTTGAAGATCGACTGCACGGCCAGGCGTCCAAGGCCAGGCCACGAGAACACGGTCTCGTTGACCACCGTCCCCGTCACGAACCCGGCCAGGATTAGCCCGGCAAACGTCAGCGGTGGAATCATCGCATTCTTGAACGCGTGCTTCCAGATGATCATCTTGCCGGTAACTCCCTTGGCGCGGGCGAGCTTGATGTACTCGGAGTCCAGGACGTTCAGCATCGACGACCGCACGAGTCGGAGCAGTCCTGCCGAGGGCCCCGAACCCAGGCTGATTGCCGGCAGTATGTAGTGCTTCCAGTCGCCCCTGCCTCCGGTCGGAAGCCAGTCGAGAGTTACGGCAAACAGCAGGATCATCATGATGCCTATCCAGAACGCCGGAAGGGCCTGGCTGAAGAGGGCGAACGTCCTGCCCGCATAGTCGAGATACGTGCCCCGCTTGACCGCTGACAGCACCCCCAGCGGTATGCCGATGATGAGGACGACGAGGAAGCCGACTCCGGATAGCTGCAGCGTGGCCGGGACCGTCTCGGTGACGACGTCGAGTGCTTCGCGACGGTGGCGGAGGGACTGTCCGAACTCGCCCCTGACGGCCTTCGACGCCCAGATGAAGTACTGGACGGCGAGCGGCTTGTCCAGGCCCATCGCCTTGCCCCACGCCTCGTACTGCTCATCCGTAGCATACTCGTCTAGGTAGTAGTCCCTCGGGTCTCCCACGAGCCGGGACAGCCCAAAGATGAGCATGCTCACCACCACTAGGACGATGGCGATGTAGATTAGCCGGAATGTTATGAAACGTACCATGAGTTCGGTAGGGCCGCGTCCCTCACCCGGCCGGGGCTAGCGCGCGCAGCCTGTCATTCTGCCCTTCGCCGGAACCCAGAGTGTTGGTGATGCTTCCCAATAGCTCGGGATCAGGCCCTTTCACCCTCACCCCAACCCTCTCCCTGAGGGAGAGGGGGTATTAAAGGTCTCGTCTGAAGCTGTCACCCTGTGGCCGCGTTATTTCAGTACAACGGTCTCAGGCGAGTTGATCTGTCCAAACGTGTCAGTGTAGGGAGTCCACTCCGCGACCTGCGGGCTGACGGCCATGAAGTTCAGCCGCAGCACCAGGGGCGAGTTCAGCATCCACGTGGAGAGGTAGTCCTGGATGGCCACGTTGTTGGCTATGCGCTTCTCCTCACTGGGCTCCGAAAGGCTGGGATAGTAGAACTCGTCCAGGATGTCGTTCGGAAGCTCGATGCCTCGGTTCGCCCCTCCCTTTTCAGGGCTGATCAGACGGCCCTGGGGATCTGTGTGGTCACCGACGGCGTTACCCGACATGTATGGGATCGAGATGTTCCGGTTGATCAGGGTCGGGCGCCGCGCGCCGTAGGCCGTAACCTCCATCGAAACATCGACGCCTATGTCACCCCACATCTGCGCGATGGCCTCGGCTATCTCCTGTGACGCGCCGCCGGGGGTGGTCCAGAAGTCCGTCTTGATCCCGTCCGAGTATCCCGCTTCATCCAGAAGCTGCTGCGACATGTCGGGATCGAACGGTATTTTCCAGCTATCCATCCATTGCGGTTCGACTTCCGTGAAGCCGATGAAGGTGTAGTGGGGCGGAGCGAGTCCCTGCTCGATGGCTTCGCTGATCAGGTCTCGGTCAATGGCCATTGCCAGCGCCTGTCGTACCTTGAGGGCGCGCTCCATGCTCGCGTCGTCCCTGGGGTCGCCAATCCACGGATGGTCTTCATCCGGCTTGAATCCCTCCCTGGGGAATACCGTTTCACCGGTCGCTCTCGCGATCTCAGCCCAGTAGTTGCCTCCGAAGGCCACGAATACGCTGCTCCCCAGGCCGACCCTCTTCTTGGTGCCGTCGATGTTGGTGAGAACGTCGTTGAGGAACTGGTTGGGGATCGGCGCCATGTGGACCTCACCGGCCTCGAGGGCGGCGATCTGGCTGGCCGTCTCCGGAATTACTCGGATCTCCAGGCTCTCCACCTTGGCCGCTTCCCTGTAGTGGGTTGGGAGAGCGTCTGCCTGGAGCACCTCGTCGGGCACCCACTGCATGACCTCGAAGGGGCCCGTGCCCGCAAAGGTCAGGTTGGCTTCGTCCTGGCCGAGGTCGTCAAAGGCCTTCTTGCTCTGGACGGAGCCCGTGTTCCTCCACTGGTTGGAAAGCTCCACGCTCCACCTGACGCTCAGGTTGCCCTTTACGTGCATGACCGCGGTGTTGTCGTCGATAACCTCCCACCTGTCGGTGTACTCGCCCCAGAAGCCTGAGCGAGGGTTCGTGTTGCCCTCCGACTTGGCGTTGTTGAAGCTCCACACCACGTCATGGGCAGTCACGTCGCCCCATCCCTTGTGGAACGGGACACCCTGCCGGATCTTGAACGTGATCGAAGTCTGGTCGGGGGAGACCTCCCAGGACTCCGCCAGGCTCTGGTCCGTGTTGATGGCCCCGATCTGAGGTATCGGCGCCCTCTCACGCCACAGCAAAGGCTCCTTGCTGCCATAGTGGTCGCTGACCGCCGTGAAGAACGGGACGTAGCTCGGCACGTCGTTCGGGTGGCCCAACTGGCAGCACCAGACCAGATTGCCGGACTGCTCCATCGCCATGGCCGGCGGCGCTGCCGGAGCCGGGGCTGCCGTCGCTGCCGGAGCTGGCTGAGCCGGAGCCGCAGGTGCAGTGGTGGGCTGAGCCGCGGGAGCCGGGGCCGGAGCTGCAGGCGCCGTGGTGGGCGCGGGCTGCGCCGCCGGGGCGGGAGTCTCCTCCTCCCCGGCGCATGCGACTGCCACAAGCGCCAGAATCAGGATCGAACTCAATAGCAGAAAAGACGTCAGCTTCATCTGGTATCCCCCGTAGCCACTCTGTGCTGCACACGTTTCGGGGCGTAATCTTCGACCCAAGCATGAAGCAGGTATGGCGGCAATACTATCACGAGGCAACTGAATGTCAACGAAGTCCGAAACGCTGAGGGCCTGGCCTGGGATGAACTTGAGCTGGAGGCCCTAGCCCTGGGGCTCCACGAAGGTCAGGATGCGCTTGGGGTTCTCCACCATCATCATGTTGATGTGCTCCTCAGTGACCCCTCGTGAGCGCAGTTCGGGCAGGAACCTCTCCATGATGAACGAGTAGCCCGTTCCGCCGTACTTCTTGAGCTGCATCTTGGCGGACACGTCCTGCGACAGCAGTATCCGGTCGAGGTAACCGGCATCGATGAGCTTGGGGATCGCCTCGGCTACTGCAGCCGTTCCCGCGCTGCTCATGAACGATCTGAGGTCGTCGCCGTCTGGCACATACCGCAGCGGCACGGCCACCCGCCCCATCAGGTCGAACTCGATGTAGACCCCGTGGCCCAGCATCTCCAGCATCATGTCCATGTCGCCGGCGAGGGAGTCGCTGTGACCGAAGATCACCCGGGACAGGTCCGTGCCCTCCTCGTCGAGGATGCCGATGACAGCCAGCTTCTCCCGTCCCTGTCCGCCCCGGTGGAACGTGATGGGGGCGCCCGTGGCCCTACTGGCCCTGCCGGACGCCCGGATGCTCTTGACCTCGTTCCCGGTAATCGGCGCGCCCTCGATGCCGACCTCGCCGATGATGCCGGAGCGTATGCCGGTGTCTCCGACGCCAACTGTAATGTCCCTGACGATCTCGTCGGTCATGCTCTCCACGGTGAGCGTGTCCATGCCGGACGGATGGTAGAGCTTCATGTACCAGCCGGTGCCCATGACTACGTTGAGGCCGGTGACGTGGGACACGCGGGCCATGGCGAGAGGGTCGCGCCGGATGCCGATGCTGGTGAGCTCGACCAGCGTCCCGCCCCCGAGATACCGGAATTCCATGGCCTCGTCTATCGCCGTCTGCTCGTCCGCGATGAACCAGTTGTCCCTGATCGGCCTGCGGGCCCGCGTCAGGTCCAGCCTGTCCATGGTCAGCTCCCGCTCCCACAGCCGCCAGTCCGTAGCCGGAGTGTTGTCGTCCGGCATGTACGTCCTGGTAGTCGCGACAAACAGGTGCTCATGCATCAGCGTGATGCCAAGCTGCCCCGGGTCGATAGGCCCCCTGACCGTCATCACCCTGCCAGCCATGTTCGGAACGTTCACAGTCACCGACTCCTCCTCACCTGAGTACCCGCATCAAGATGCCGCCGATGGTAGGGGAAAGGGGCGGGGAAGGCAAAGGACGGGGAGAGGTTGAGGCAAGAGGGAGTTTGCCCGATGAGACGTACAAGTTTAGGCAAGGCCTCTGCGATAACTTCTCGTGCATCACGGAATGGTAGAATGGTTGCAGCTTAGTGTTCGGTACATGCGGAGGAGTCTTGCATGCCTCGCAGGGTCAATATGTCGCAACAACGGTCTAGCCTTCGACAGGCTGAATCTAAGCGGCAGCAAGCAGCTCAGGGATACAACAACGAAGTTCGGCGACATAATTCAGAACGCAAGCGTCAGGCGGAGAGTACGCATGTTTCGGCGAATCCTGAACATGTTGCTCACCATGATGCCTATCAAGCCCGCATACTGGAGCTTCGCGAAATCGTCGAAGACGATGAGGACATCGAAGAGATAAACGAAGACTCTGTCAGAGAGTTCTGGACGTTTATGGAAAGCGCGGGATTTGGTTGTCGTGCCGCCTTGGTGCTGCAGGATAACGGCAATCTCAGGGCTGTGTGGCGAGACAAGGCTGGACATAACGTGGGCCTGGAGTTTCAGGGCGGCGGGTCTGTACTGTATGTGATGTTCAAGCCTTACGCGGACGGACGGAAGACCTTACGGGAAGCAGACGTCGCGACACTTGATGCCGTGGTGGATAAGCTCCGTGAGTCGGACCTACTCACCTTTGTGAGTGCATGACTGACCGATTACTCCCTGACTCCGACAATGTCCTCCTATATGCCAAGCCCTCCCAAATTGCGGATATGGGCTCGGCAGAGGTGGAGGCAATAGCCTTCACTTGGGATGGGAGAGGCGAAGGCCTATCTGGCAATTGGCTGGAGTACTTCGAATCGCTGCCCAAGGACGAGCAGGTAGACAAGGTTCGTAAACTGATTCATAGGGACATGCGACCGACGGGAGGACTCGCAGAGTTGAATGTCGGTAACGTGGTACGGCACCTCTCGGAGGAGCTGGACGACCCTCGATTTCTTCACAGGCCCTCACCTCCTCAGCCACCCAGGTATCCGGACGAAGACCCGACACATTGCGAACTCGCGGGTCTGCCACAGCCCGACACGTTCCTCGCGGAAACTATTGGCGACATGATTGCCCAGTGCGTGTCGGCTATTCACCCGACTAGGTGAAATGGCTAGCAGCAGTCGTTTCTGGCCTAATAGTTTTGCAAAGCTGGTCTGGGCCACGCCATGTCTTGGATGGCAAGGCTTGCCCCCTTAACCCCGCGGCTCCACGAACGTCAAAATCCGCCTTGGGTTCTCCACCATCATCATCTGGATGTGCTCTTCCGAGACCCCCCGTGAGCGCATCTCAGGCAGGAACTTCTCCAGGATGAACGAGTAGCCTGTGCCACCGTACTTCTTGAGATGCGTCTTGTTACACACGTCCTGGGACAGCAGGATGCGATCTGCGTAGCCCGCCTCTATGAGCTTCGGTATCGCCTCGGCCACCGTAGCCGTTCCCGCACTGGTCGTGAACGACTGAAGGTCGTCACCATCCGGCACATACCGTAGAGGCACGCCCACCCGACCCAGCAGGTCGAACTGGACGTAGACTCCGTGGCTCAATAGCTCCAGCATGAGGTCCATGTCGCCAGCGATGGGGTCGCTGTGACCGAAGATGACACGGGACATGTCCGTGCCCTCCTCGCCAAGCATACCGATCACCGACAGCCTTTCACGCCCCCTTCCGCCGCGATGGAATGAGATGGGTGCGCCGGTAGCGCGACTCGCCCGCCCGGATGCCCGTATGCTCTTGACCTCGTTCTCGGTGATCGGCGCGCCCTCGATGCCGACCTCCCCGATGATGCCGGACCGGACACCTGTGTCTCCGACGCCGATGGTAACGTCCCGGACGATCTCGTCGGTCAGGTCCTCCACGGTGCGCTGGTCCATGTCTGCCGGGTGGTAGAGCTTCTGGTACCATCCCGCGCCCATGACCACGTTGAGACCTGTAGCGTGGGACACGCGAGACAGGGCCATCGGGTCTCGCCGGATGCCGATGCTGGTGACGTCGACGATGGTGCCGCCGCCGTGATACTGGAATTCCCTGGCCTCGTCTATCGCTGTACGTTCATCCGTCAGGAGCCAGCTATCCCGGATGGGCCTGCGGTCCCGGGCGAGGTCCAGCATGTCCATGGTCAGCCCCTGCTCCCACAGACCCCAGTCGGTGGCCGGCGTATAGTGGCCCGGCGCAAACGCCCTGTAGAGAGTGATGAACAGGTGCTCGTGCATCAGGGTGATGCCAAGTTGGTCAGGGTCAATGGGCCCTCTGACGGTCATCACCTTGCCAGCCATGTTCGGAAAGTTCGCAGTCACAGTCTCCTCCTCCCCGTGGTACCCGAGTCACGATTGGCGACGGATAAGGCAGGCCACCCAGCCTGTCGCTGGATCACCCCCTACCCCTGCGGCTCCGCGAACGTCAAAATCCGCTGTGGATTCCCCACCATCAGCATCTGGATGTGCTCTTCGGAGATGCCTCGTGAGCGCAGTTCGGGCAGGAATCTCTCCTGGATGAAGGAGAACCCTGTCCCGCCGTACTTCTTGAGCTGCATCTTGGTGCACACGTCCTGGGACAGCAGGACCCGATCTGCGTATCCGGCCTCTATGAGCCGGGGTATCGCGTCGGCCACAGCGGCCGTTCCGGCGCTGGTGAAGAACGACGGGAAGTCGTCGCCGTCCGGCGCGTAACGCAGGGGCACGCCCACCCGTCCGAGCAGGTCGAACTGGATGTACACCCCGTGGTCCAGGAGCTCCAGCATCAGGTCGAGGTCGGTGGCGATGGGGTCGCTGTGACCGAAGATCACGCGGGACATGTCCGTGCCCTCCTCGCCGAGGATGCCGATCACCGTCAGCTTCTCCCGTCCAACGCCGCCTCGGTGGAATGAGATCGGCGCCCCGGTGGCGCGGCTGGCCCTGCCGGACGCCCGTATGCTCTTGACCTCGTTCTCCGTGATCGGGTTGCCCTCGATGCCGACCTCTCCGATGATGCCTGAACGGATGCCGGTATCTCCGACCCCGATGGTAACGTCCCGGACGATCTCGTCGGTCATGTCCTCGACGGTCTTATCGTCCATGTCTGCCGGGTGGTAGAGCTTCTGGTACCATCCAGCGCCCATGACCACGTTGAGGCCGGTGGCCTGCGACACTCGGGACAGGGCCATCGGGTCTCGCCGGATGCCGATGCTGGTGACGTCGACGATGGTGCCGCCCCCGTGGTACCGGAACTCCAGGGCTTCATCTATCGCCGTCTGTACGTCCGTCAGCACATAGTTGTCCTTGATCGGCTTGCGGGCGCGGACCAGGTTGAGCTTGTCCATGGTCAGCTCCTGCTCCCACAGACCCCAGTCGGTGGCTGGCGTATAGTGCCCCGGCTCGAAGGCCTTCAAGAGAGTGATGAACAGGTGCTCGTGCATCAGGGTGGGCCCAAGCTCGTCCGGGTCGATAGGGCCTCTGACGGTCATCACCCTGCCAGCCATGTTCGGTACGTTTGCAGTCACGGTCTCCTCCTCCCCGTAGTAGCAGCGTCACGATGGCGTCGATAGTAGGTGATAAGGCGGGCTAAAGCAAAGGATCGGGGTAGGGGCGCGAACTGGACGGGAATGATTCGGTTTGCAACAATCGCGCGAAGACACTGTTGCGGTAGGATCGAGACCGTTATGACCACCCATACCATCGCCAGGAGACGACGTCTGCCCGGCACCCACCTGAGGAGCGCTTACCGGGAGCCGTCGACGCTGCCGTTCGGGGCACACACGCTTCGCCGCAGCTACGCCCGGCGTCTGCTCCCAAGCAGGCAGTGTGTGGGGAACGACTGATGAAGACGATAGTCCTGTCCGACCATACCGGCGACATGATCGCCATGCAGGAGCGTCAGCACTACCAGCAGTATGACGTTGAGATAGCCAGGTACAAAAGAGAGTCCGAAGCTCTCACCAGGCGTGTCGAGGAGGAGTACGAAAGCCGGATGTCCGCGTACCAGCAGGAACTTGTGGACTGGAACGCCATGAGCTGGGCGCGGAAGTTTGTCGATGGGGTATCGAAGTGGAGGGTGCTGTTACTGCTGTGTCTCGCCGTGATGGTCGCCTGCGTGTTCACCTACGTATTGATGCCGGAAAACTGGGCGGTCCTGCTGGCGATTCCGGTGACGCTCGGATTCATGGCGCTCTTCTTTCCGACCCGTGTCCCAAAGCAGCCAACGCGGGACCAGGTCAGCCTGCGCTGGGTGGAGCCACCGCGACCCCCGCGAGGGGAGTCCAGCGACGAGGAACAGATGTGGCAGGCCGGAAACGAGGGAGAGCGCAGGGTCACTGAGCACCTGTCCAGCCTGCTGAACGATGACTGGACACTTATCTCAGGCTATCGTGGTCCGGGCGGCGAGGTCGACCAGATACTTGTTGGCCCGCTCGGAGTGTGCGCGCTGGAGACGAAGTACCTGAACGGCACGGTGTTTGTCAGTGGGGACACCTGGGACATCGACAAGTACGACAACTACGGCAACCTCGTGGAGTCGGAACGGCCCATCGAGGACCGTAGAGGTCGCTCACCCAGTGAACAGGTCAATGGCGCGGTCATGCCACTTGAGAGGTTCCTGTCGAAACGGGACCTGGTGAAGCGGGTCAACCGTGCCGTGGTTCTGACTCACGACAAGTCAGAGGTGGGCGGGGTGGAGAGACAGACCGTGGACTACATCGGCACCCTCGATGAGGTGACGCTGGACTGCCTGTTCTCGCGACGCGCCCCACGCCTGGACCGCGCGTCGGCAGCCAGCGTGGTCCAGCGCATACAGGGAGACCACGAGTTTCACAGGAAGCGCTCGAACAGTCGCCCCAGGCGCCCCAGGCGGACTGGGCGCAGGAGGCGTTGAACTCGCTGACTGGAATTCCCGTCATCCAGCTGAAGCTACCCAGTCAATCCATAAGATTTAGGTGAAACATGGTCAAAATGAGAGGCGGAGAAGCCCTCGCCAAATCTCTGGTTCGAGAAGGCGTCGAGGTCGTATTCGGTATCCCGGGCATACAGATTTACGGCATTGTCGGCGGGCTGCGAAACGAGCCCGGCATTCGGATGATCTCGACCCGTCACGAACAGGCCACGACATACATGGCCGACGGCTATGCCCGTGCGTCGGGCGAGCCCGGAGTCGCGCTGGTTGTCCCCGGGGCGGGTCTCTACAACGCGGCGGCCGGCCTGACCAACGCATACTCCCGCTCCACACCCGTGGTTCTCATTGCGGGCCAGATACCACGCGGCGCAATCGGCAAGAACCTCGGAGCCGTTCACGAAGTCGCGGACCAGGCCGGCACGGTGCGCTCGGTGACCAAGTGGCAGCGACAGGCGTCCAGGCCTCGTGAGATCCCCGACACTGTGTTCGAAGCGTTCAGGCAGATGCGTACCGGCCGACCGCGTCCGGTCCTGATCGAGATGCCCCCCGAAGCCGGGGTGGAACGGGAGGAGGTCCAGCTCAGAGACCCGGCCCGGATCTCGCGCATAGTGCCAAGCCCGGATGACCTTCGGGAGGCGGCGGAGGTCATCGCGCAATCCAGCACGCCCCTGATATTCGCCGGGGGTGGAGTGGCGCGGTCCGACGCGGAGGAGGCATTGGTACGGCTGGCCGAGGCGACGAACATCCCTGTGATTACATCCAGCGGCGGCAAGGGGGTCATACCCGACAGCCATCCGCTGTCCTACGGCTCCTGCTTCAGTCCCAGGGGCGAGAGACAGGAGATGAACCAGCTCTACGGGGTGATGCAGTCCGCCGACGTGGTGATAGGAATCGGCGCGCGCTTCTCACTGGGCAATCCTGCAGGCGAGGCGTCCACGCTGGTGAACATCAATATAGATGACACGGAACTCACGAGGGTCCAGGCCAACACCATTCCGCTTCACGGCGACGCCCAAGCGACAATCGAGGCACTGCTTCCGTACCTCATCGAGGCGGGGGCCGGAGAGCGGCCGTCGCCTGCCGAGGCGGTGAGCGCAGCACGCAGCCTGATTTCCTACTACGACATTCGGCTCAAAGAGCCTCTGTACGCGGTACTGGAGGCGATACGGGACGGCACCCCTGACGACGCGTTCACAGTCTGGGACATTACGCAGTTCGGTTACTACGCCCGCACTCACTGGCAGGTGAATCACCCGAAGACCTACATAGACTCCGGCTACTCGTTCAACCTGGGCTACGCCTTTCCGACTGCGCTGGGTGCCAAGGTCGCAAAACCAGACCGCCCCGTGGTCTGCATGGCCGGAGACGGCGGGTTCATGTTCAACTCGTCCGAGCTTGCCACCGCTATGAAGTATGGAATCAACGTCGTGACCGTGGTCTTCAATAACGACTCCTACGGCAACGTTGCCCGCGACCTGGATGACGCGTTTGGCGGTCCGTACGGCACCGACCTGCACAACCCCGACTTTGTGAAGTTCGCAGAGTCGTTCGGCGCGGTGGGGATGAGGGCAGACGACCCGATGGAGTTGGAGAGGCTGATTCCGCTCGCCCTCGAGCAGCAGGCCCCGGTCGTCATCGACGTGCCATTCGGAGAGGTCCCGATGCCGCGCGCGCCCCAGTTCGCACCATTCTACAACCTCCCGTGGACCATGCCGCAGGAGGGCCTCATACAGTCCTGATGCGCTGCTGTGTGTCAGTGCCAGTCGTGGCGCGGTCTCCAGCCCAGTAGTCGCTGCGCCTTCTCGGTGCTGATCACGTTGGCGGTCATCGCGTGGGATCGAAGAGCGCATGAATTTGCCCCTGAGGTGCCGACGGGATGGAAGTCAGTGGTGGCCTACAGCCCGATGCCGAGAATTGAGAGGATGGACATCTCGCCCAGGAAACTCAGGTGGCTCATTCTGGGCGAAGCCGATGTCCCTTTGAAGCAATAGTGTTAGTATCGTGACCATGATGTGGGAAACTTGGCTCAAAGGGCGAACTTTCAGGATGAATTTCGCTTTGTACCGGAGGTGTATGGCATATAGAGACCTCTGAGTCTTGAAGTCGAACAGAAAGCCAATAGTCCACGCCCGTATCAGTGAAAGGAGCCTTGGAGATGGGTTCATTGAACGGATGGAGAACGTCTGGCCTGCTGATAATTGCGGGCATGGTGATGGTTGCGCTTGGTGGCGTGCTCTCACCGGGAGTGCTGCTGGTCGATATGCACGTGGCGAACGATTCCGTCGACTTGCAGCAGAGGCTCGACGTCAAGGTCGATAATGCCGAGATTACTCACATCGCCGGCACCATCTATATCCTGGGACACGCGCTGCTTCTGGGAGGAGTGTTCGCGCTCTGGCCGCGTCGTCGTGACGGCTCAACTGGGGACGCGCTGGCGAGCGCAGGACTTCTGGTACTGGTGATCGCATTCATCTGCGGCTTCGCCTCTGCGATCCTCGATCACATCATGGTCCACATCATGCTGCATGGGGAAGCTGCCGGGATTGCCGAGTCGGAGTCCAGGACTTACGCCGGAAGTGTGCTAATCTCCGACGGCGCCGTGGAAATGATGCTGCTCATCACGACGTTCATCGGGCACCTCTTCCTTGCTGCCGGGCTGGCAACCAGGTTCGCTCCCGGCGGTCGCAGGACGACGGCGATAGTGATATCGCTGATCTCGCTAGCCGCGCTGTTGTGCGTATTGATCGGCACCCATATCCACGAAGTCGGGATAATATTGGCGATCTCCGCACTCGCGCTCGCACCCATCACCGTGTGGCTCATAGCCCTTGGTATATGGGTCTACAAGGAGGACGCCGAGCTGATAGGGGATCCCGCGAACGCGTAACACTCGCCATGAGATAGAGCGGGCCGTGCGTCACCGCCAGTCGTGGTGTGGCCTCCAGCCCAGTAGTCGCTGTGCCTTTTCGGTACTGATCACGCTGGCGTTGCCCTCCAGCCCGTCCCGTATCTCGACACGGTCGCCGAAGTTGTTTTTGACGATGTCGATCGTGGGCTCTGCGAAGCGGCTTGAGGGCTGGGCGAGCATGAAAGCCTCGTACTCTTCTATCTCGGCGTCCAGCGCGAGCACATGCACCTCAGCCACGCCCCTGGCTTCGGCGTAGGCCCACATCACCAGTGTCAGCGGCTCCTCCGGCGTCGGAGCCGGCCAGGGGAACTCAGCTATGACCTCCGGCAGCGCCACGTTGGTGAACCGCAGGCTGACGACGGTTGTGTCCGAGTTGCGGGCGATCATCCTGCCGATGTCCTCGCCGACCTGCTTGGACAGTCCGTAGGGCTCGAACGGCATCATTGGATGCTCCTCGTCGAGCGGCAGGTACAGCGGCACGAAGGCGTTGCCGTCGTGTGCCCACCCCATGCCGAACGCGCTGGATGAGAACACCACTCGCCGCAGCCCCAGCTCCGACGCCGACATCATGACGTTGAACGTGCTGGCCACGTTGTTGTCGAAGATGACCCTCGGCGGATCACGCAGCGGCCCGGGGATGGCCCCCATGTGAACGACGGATTCAGCGTCCTTGAGAATGTCTTGAGTCGCCCCGGCGTCGCCGAGGTCGCAGCGGACGAAGTCCGCCGGGAGGTCATCGACATCCACCCGGTCCGTCGCCAGGACTTCCCGGCCCTGATCGACCAGCTGCTGCACCACCAAACGTCCCAGTCTCCCCGCCGCTCCTGTTACTACTATCATCTCTTCCTCCGACTACTCCCCTCACAAGAGGTCTATTGCCCCTCTCCCTCAGGGCTCACAGGGGTAGGTATTTCGCCTACTGTCGTTCCGGCGGAGGCCGGAACCCAGAGTCCGCGGAAGAACGACTCACTGGTTTACCTACCCCCTCTCCCTTGACGGGAGAGGGTGAAAACGTCTGGTCACAATCTACCGCAACCTCACCCGCGATCAAGCCCATGTATCCCCCGGAAATCGCCTCTATCGCGCTTCTATGAGCACGTTTTCAGTGAGATCGGCCCGAAATCAGCGTCCCGGCTCGTTCGGTAGCCGTTCCGGCTTGGGACAGTGCGACGATTTGACTTGTGAATGAGGTGGTAACCTCCGGCTCTTCGTCAAAGCCGGAACGCGGCGCACCAACCCCAAGTAACAATTAACGTTGATCGCGAACTTTGGCCGTAGGCACTGCCTACCCCGTTCGCCCTGAGCGCAGTCGAAGGGGGATCCAGAACGGGAAACGAATCCGTCATTCCCTCTCCCCAGGAGAGCGGGCCAGGATGAGAGCCAACCCCACCTTTTCTTCCCCGTTTTCGACGTTTAGGCAGAAACACACAGCAATCACACTGATAAAACCCCCTGGAAACATCCATATCCCACAACTTCTGGTGTAAGATTCTTCAGGCGGAAACAAATAGCCATACTGATAAATTCGTTGGAAACACCCGTATCCTACAACCGTCGGTGTGACATTATCCGAGTGAGTCAAGCCACTCGCAAGTCTTGGAGAGGACAATGACAAATATGGTACGACGAGCGCCCCGCTTGCTCCCGATTGTTACGTTCCTGATGATTGCCGGCATCGCCGCAGTCGCATTGTACTTCGCGGCCGGCACGGCGAGCGCGAATGCGAACGCCGTCACGGGCGTTAGCGTGAGTCCCGGCACCAGCGCCGGTGAAATCCTTATCTCCTGGAACGCCCACCCGGACAACCCCACCGACTACCGCGTTTTGTGGGCGCTGGACGGCGAGAAATTCAGGTCAGGCAACAACACTGCCCGGACCGCCTTTGTGACCGGCACAAGCCACACCGTGACAGGGCTGACGCCCGGCGCCACGTACAAGGCGAAGATCCGTGCCCGATGGTCATCGGGACCCAACGCGCCGTTTTCGTCCGTCGCCACCGGTACCGCCGCAGAGGCCGCGCCAACCCCGACTCCCACAGAGGCCACCGCCACCAGTACCGACACGGACAGTACTGACACGGACCCCACCGCCACCAGCACCGACACGGACAACACGGACCCCTTCGATTACAATAACACCGTCGTCATCCCGGATGACCACCTCTCTACCCCCTGGCAGGGTCACACGGTCGTGGACATCGATACCCGCCGGCACTACCGCAATTTCAATCCCGGCGACCTGACCAGCGCCACGGACGTCGATTGGTTCCGGTTGCCGTCGCTTCCGTTAAACAGGCCCATCCGGTTTAGAATTGCCGATGATGATTTCGAGCAGGGCGATCTCAGGATGACGCTCTACGACGGGGACGGAGACGTCGTCGTATTGAACAACCACCGACACAGTTACACCGATTCACGGTTCTCGAGCATGACGGTGGATATGGTCTTCATTCCAGATACGCTGGCCAACTACTACCTCGGCGTATCGTCGGAGAACGGCAAGACGGGACGGTACTGGCTCAAATACTTCGAATGGAACCAGCCGGCGGAGGGAGACCGGGGCACCAGGGATTGCACCAAAGGGTACTTCAAGGACAACAACCCTTGCAGGTTGTACCCCAACACCACGGCCGAGGGACATTTCAATGACCGGGGAAGCACCGTCAATGACACTTTTGACATTGGCGATGAGGACATCTACCAGATATTCATTCGCCCGCGCGCGTCCTACAATTTCTGCGTAACCACGACCTCCACCGGAAATTTCGAAGTGCAAGCCCTGGACGGCCCCCTTCATTTCTGGACCTCGGGCATAGGCCCGACCGGCGGCCGGGAGGTGTGCGACACGATCAATCCACAGGATCGCGGGATGCGGCTTGAAGTAATGATAAGAGCATGGACCAGTTCTACGAACGGCAGGGGCGCCGGCGGCAACTACACGGTCAGTCTCTCCACACAATAACCGAGCCCGCGATCGAAAGACGCCCACCGCAGCGGTACACGCAAGAAGAGGGGGCAGGCAGTAACTGTCCGTCCCCCTCTTCCTCCAGGCGAGGCCCACGCTGCCATTAGGCTAGCTCTTCAGATGCCGAACTCGTCGACGATCAGAACCTTCGGCGACAGGTATATCCTCATCCGGCGGTCGAGCCGGCTCTCGGCTCTTGCCTTCCTCAGGTCCTCCATCAGGTCGTAGGCTCGCACGAAGTACGCTCCCTGTCCATTTTCGATGGACTTCAGGGCGAGTGCCACTGCCAGGTGGGTCTTGCCCACTCCGGGAGGTCCCAGCAACAGGATGTTGGTGGCCTCCGACACGAACGCCAGCGTCGCCAGCTCCTTCACCTGTCGCTCGTCTATAGAGGGCTGGAAGCTGAAGTCGAAGTCATCGAGGGTACGATGGGAAGGGAGCTTGGCCATGCGGGTCCTGGTCGTCATGTAGCGCTCCCTGCGGCTGCAACCTCGACACCCAGCAGGTCTGCAAGCATCTCGGGGTATGGGAGTTGCTTCCTTGCTGCGTCGTCCAGTCTGCTGTCCAGCACCTCCCCGGCCTGTGACATCCCAAGGGTCTCGAGATGAGCCCGTGCCTGCTCGATGGCGATCATCTCACACCTCCACCGGCCAGCAACTCGTACACGTCGAGGGAGCGACTCTCTACATGCTGCGCACTCACCTGAACAGCCAGCGCCTCACGCTTCGGGGCGTCGTCACCGTTGACCAGGCCGTCCCACTGACCGGGAAGCGTTAGTCTCTGTCTGCGCAGGTGCGCCCTTGGATGGACCGCCAGTCTCTCTGACCCCGACCATATCTCCACCGTGCCGGCGTTGACTCCCACCTGCACCGTGCTACCGGCCCAGGTCCACGGCACTCCGTACCACGACCCGTCCCAGTTAACGTAGCCGTCACGTCCCACCTTCAAAGTACTCGAAGGCGTTGATGTGGCAGCGGATGAACGTGGCGACGTCGGCCCTGCGCACCATCTCCACGTAGATCGCTCTCGAAAAGCTCAGCACCATCACGAACGCCCACATCCGACGCCGGCGACCGTTCTCGGCGATGTAGCTGAAGACTCCCCAGTCCACCTGCGCCTGCTCGCCTGGCTCGGTCTCGAACCTCACTGTCGCCTTCGGCTGTCTCGGCCGACGACGCGGCCTCACATAGCTGGTCAGCGTTGGGTAGCTGCCGTCGTATCCAAACTCCCTGATCTCCCTCAGCAACACCACGCAGTTGTCCAGTCCCTCCGACAACCTCTCGTCTATGTACCCGGTGTACGGGTCCAGCTTCGATCCGCGCTTCGCCCTGGTCCTGGCTTTGGGTACCTCGGGTGAGCGTACATACCTGCGAACTGTGTTCCTGGAGATCCCCAGCTCCCTGGCCATGCCGCGGATGGAATGCCCCTCGCCCTTCAACTCGTACAGTTCTCTCACCAACCGACCTCCTAAAATCTGGTCTGGTGCACCTCCTGTCGGAATCCTGATGAAGATGCACTCCGCTGTCGGGTGGGTCAAATCCAACTTAGCGCTACCGGGTCAGTTTAGAGTTAGCGCTGACATATTACCCCCTCTCGCTTGATGCGCTCACAGGGGTAGGTATTTCACAAACCGTCGCTCCGGCGGAGGCCGGAACCCAGAGTCCACGGACGAACGACTCACTGGCTACCTACCCCCTCTCCCTCAGGCCTGACAGGGGTGGGTATTTCGCCTACCGTCGTTCCGGCGGAGGCCGGAACCCAGAGCCTGCGGACGAACGACTCACTGGTTTACCTACCCCCTCTCCCTTGACGGGAGAGGGCAGGGGTGAGGGTGAAAACGGCTGGTCACAATCTACCCCAACCTCACCCGCGATCCAGCCCATGTATCCCCCGGTAGTCGATCGTCGAAGGCGACTGCCACCCCTCCAGTAGTCCCGGATCGGGCTGATAGATCTCAACCCCCAGTGGGTTGCAGGTCTCAATGGGATCGACGGCGTCTTCTTCTCCCCAGACCTGTACCGACAGGTCCCCGTGCGGACAGGTGGAGATGGCGCAGAGCAGGTCTATCTCGGCGAAGAACTCGAAATAGTCGCCCTGCCTCGCCGGTGACGGCTTCACGAAGTAACGGTCGTCCGTCGTGAGTCCGGTCACCTGGAAGATGTTGAGCACGTCGTGGACGTCGCTCTCGTCGAGGTGGTACGGAGTGACCGCCCGTACCAGGTTCGAGTGGCAGCAGTAGTCGAAGTCCTCGTCGTTCAGCAGCTTGTGGACGTACGGGTCGCAGCGCGTGCCGAGCAGGTCATGACATCCGGCGCCGTCCTCGTCCAGCCCGTAGTCCACCGAGTCGCCGGTGATGGTGAGCATGGGTCGCAGGTAGGGTAGGCACGACCACAGCCGGTCGAACGTGGTCACGTGCGCCCGGTGAAGCTGCTTGGTGCGGGCCGCCCAGAACCGCTCGCGGGGGTTGTTCAGGTTCCACGCGTTGAAGTCGGCCACCTGCGCGCCTTCGACAACGACGATGCGGCAAATCTGGCCCGCCAGCACCGGCCACGCCCTGCCGGAGCGAATCGGCACGACGAACTGCTCGACCAGGCTGCGTGAGTCCGTCTCCCGGCCGAGTCGTCCATAGAACTCCCGGTCGACGTCGATCGGGCTGCCGGGCTTGGGCAGGTATATCACTCGAGGTTCTGGCATGAGGCCCTCCTTACTTGGGTTAGGGGGCGCTGGACTGTGATCCATCTTCTTTGAGATCTCGACTCGGAAGCAGACGCAATTTGGAAGTGGACGGTTCAAGGATCTCTAAAGGAATGAATGAGCTATCTACAAGACACTTGAGCCCCTTCTATCTGCCCTTCAGTCCTAGCACATACGTATATCGACTAGAGGTTATGTGTGCTTCCCAGCAATCCGCAGAATGTAAGTCAGGAACGACTCCGTCTTAATTACGATCGCCTCGAGTTGGTCATCCGTCAGGGCGACTGCCTTTTTATGAAGTCGGTGGTATAAGCGAAACAACTCCAAATGAGCGTCAATATCACGGCGAGCGAAGGTAACTAGAGGTCCGCTGCTGAACGTTCTGGATAAATAGTAGAATCTGGCGCGACGAGTGGGATTACCATTGTCATCCAATAGGTCCGCACATCCATGCTGGTCAACCCAGAGCGCTACCTCTTTTGTGGGTGCAAACTCCCTTAGGACGTGATTAGCCAGTTCACGCAGCGATGTCAGGACATGCCGAATGCGGTCCGGATTTTGACCTTTCAGAGACTCTATTGCCCCCACATACATTTCTACATAACTGGGATCCACCTGTCTTAGAAGGCTCTCCAAGTCTGAGCTTGTGGTCTCGCTAGTGGTTGGAGATAGGGCATCTAGTTCAAGCTCGTCATCCAAAGGCGCCTGATCTTCCTGCGGGAGGAGTACGTCCAATGCATAGCCCGCTGTGGCGATCTCACGCGTAGCTCCAAACAGCGTGTAGGATGGGAGTTCCGCCAAATCTTGCATGCCATGAAACGACTCCACCAAATTGCGATATGAATTTGAAAGTTCAACCATGGAACTCTGCACTTGAGACACAATCGAGTTCTCCACATTGAGTTGACCCCTCAATGATGAAAAATCAATACTGTCCAGTAATGGCCTAGTGAGAGCCAGGTGGTATGAGATGTCAGAGAGGGCAATCTTGCCAATGCTGGCCAATTCGGCAAAGGTTTTTTCTGTAGACTGAAATTCCTTCAGCCAAGTGGAGTGGAATTGGCTAATGGTCGCAGTGATGTCAGACTGTGCCTGCAGGAGTTGGAGATGTTCGTTTGCGCGGACTAGGTCCGTAGCTAGAGACTGTTGGGCGAAGGTGGCTAAGGCTCTATTGACCATGGCCTGCTGCTTTTCCATCCGGCTCACAGTGTCCACAATACCACTGCTGTAGAGTTGATCAAGCACCCGAGTGTATGTAGGAAGAGATCGGAGAACCGAGCTGATGGGCCGGAATGTGTTGGGTTCCATAGGTATCTTATTCCTTGGGAAAAGCGTGACTCAAAGCCGCCCATCTAATGGTACCAGTATGATAAGGCAGTCACACTGACAAATCAGTTCATAAAGGTTCACTGGAGTCGTATCCGGGACACGCGAAGATTGTGGCTCTTGTTGATCATCACGTTCTTCTGGAGTTGGTCAAGCGACTTTAGTCTGACCTTGGAGAATCGCAGTCAGGCGCTCGTACGGCATAGATAGTCTCAGTACGGTCAACGTCGAGCAGGCTGCTGGGTTTGGGCAGGTAAATCACTCGAGATTCTGGCATGAGGCCCTCCTGGGGGTGGACTCGGTGACTGCACCGATCGGAGACGATAACGATGCCCGTGGCGCTAATTGGCGGACGTAACCGTCCCATAGTCGGTGGGAGTTTTGGGAGTGGCTTGAAAGAGTCATCGGCGACCAGGTTTCGTACTTGTATCTAGGCAGCGATCAGATCGCTGAGATCGAGTCCCTCCTGACCGCTCCACACCCACTGTGTGAGTCCCAGCCCATTCATAATTCCCTTCTCGCTCTTGTACCCTCTGACTGTCCTGTACCTGACCTTGCTCCTTCCTATCGTTCGCTCTGTGCAGTTGTTGGTCTGTGGTATCCCTCTCACTCGCTGGTGACATGTCAGTGACCGCCACTTATCACATAACTCCACCACCAGACGGTGAAGCTTCGGGTGTCTGCGAACACGATGCTCCATGTCGAGCAGTTCTCGACCGCCTCCCCTGTGCAGTTCGGTCATCAGAAGCCATATCCTCGACTTGTACCAGTCCCACCCACCTATCTCTCTGAGTCGATCCCACACCCACTTCCTGACGTGTGCGATACATACCTGGTGGACCACTCCGAGATGTTCGACCACTGGCTTGTAGGTGTTGAGGTCGTCGGTCACCATCGACTCCACTCCGAACCCATTTACATACCTCTCAAGCCACCTGACGAAGCCGTCACTGTCCCTGTCAACCAACACGTCCATTCCCACAAGCTGTCCACTCTCAGCATCTGTGACGAACCCGACCACCGTCTGCTTACCCCGCACCTTGATCACAGTCTCATCGGCTCCCATCATCCTCACCCGACCACGACGTCCACCCAACCATCCACCAAGTGCGTTCGTTCCGGCAGTCTGTACGTCACGCCACACGCTCATCCTCGACAACTTACATCCCAGCGCGCTCAGCAGATGACTCACCGAACGAAGCGACAGACCCAGTGCCCAACTCAATGCCGCCAACCCTCTGAGTCTGTGACTCTGATCGTGACGGTCAACTCCCTGTGGGTAGTGTCTGAACGTGCGTCGACAGCCATAGCAGCGATACCTTTGCACAGTCACCTCGCTGACGTAGAGGTCACTAATTCGCTTTGTGACCAGTCCGTGTCGGCTCAGAGCCTGCCCCGGCGTAGGCCGGGGTACACGCTGCCACAGTATGGACAGGATGACGGCCTGGTATCTGGAACGAGCTTGACCTGGGGAAGTGTGAATCTTACTCTGGGCATCGGCGGGGTCTCTTGGTCTCTTTGGATACTGAAACCTTACCAAGTTTCCCCGCCCTCTTCTTCCCACACCGCCTGTGGGACGGTTACTGGCGGACGGCCCTATTGTCAGTTATCGATGCCGATGGTACAACTGAGGGGTGTCTCGAATGTCCCTTCTCCCCTGGCGGGAGAAGGTTAGAGCCTGTCCCGAACTTGATCCGAGGATGAGGGTGATTACACTTGTCACCCTCACCTCAATCCTCTCCCGTCAAGGGAGAGGAGGCATCAAAGACCACATTCTGAAACAGCCTCAACTGCACCGTCGCTCTTGACCCGAAGAAGGCCTAGACTACTTCAGACTCAAACCACAAAGGAGACTCTCATGATTGTCGTTCGACGGACCTACACACCAAAGCCCGGCGGGGGAGGACTTCAGCGCCACCTCCGCGACCTTCAGGCGGCCACGGTCGAAGCCGGCTTTCCCGCTCTGAGCGTATACAGAAAGGTGCTCGGCCCCCACGGGACGATGGTCACCGTTCAGCAATGGGACTCCGTGGCGGCCTACGACGCTTCACGCGATCAGGTGCGCGCCACACGATCGATCACCGAGATCTTCGAGAGAATCTACCCAGTGCTGGCGTCCACCCACGAGACCGAGATCTACGAGGAGATCGACTAAGAGGTTCGTCGTACCCGGGCACTGCTCCTGGCCACACCGCGGCTCAGGGAGTGTTACCAGACCGTGCGGGGGTAGAAGTTTCGCATGGTCCTGTCGGACGTCACCAGCGGGCAGTCGTTCACCACGGCGGTCGCTACGATGGTGCGGTCAGCGGGGTCTCGATGGTCCCATGAGAGATCGAGATTGGCCAGCCAGGTCTCCGTGTCGATCGGAAGGATTTCGACACGTGCTATTCGCTCCAGTCGTTCAGAGTACTCTCGGACAGAAAGTGGGATGGACAGCCCTCCCCTGGCGACCTTGATGCCAATCTCCCAGATCGAGATCGAGCTGACCAGCACGCGGTCGGCCTCTGAGATCGCACCTGACGCCGCTTCCGAGAGCCGTTCACGGTGGAGAGTCCAGAAGAGAAGAGCTGACGTGTCCAGTACGACCACTAGAATTCAGCCCATTCCCCAGTGGTCGGAGCGTTGACGTCCTCGTGGAAGACCAGCTGTCCCTGGAATGGCCCGAACAGGTCCTCAACGCTCTTCCTGTCCTCAATGGGCAGTATGCGAAGGACCGGTCGATTGCGGTCCGTGACGATCAGTTCTTCACCACTGGCCTCTATCTCGCGGAACACCCGAAGCATGTTGGCCTTCAGCTTGCTCTTCGATATTGTCGCCATCCGCAACTGACCTCTTTAGTGACTATAGTCATATAAGTAGTCATATAGTATTGGGGATGGGTATGAATATCAACTAAATTCGGCCCCGGTCTACGAGCCAGCAGTCCAATCTACTTGAGATTCAACTCCTCATAGCCACTCCGCGCCACCTCCTCGCAGCGGCGTCTGAAGGATGGCTGACCACCGGCATACATGAGCGTCATTCGGGTCTGCCTGCCCTCCAGGTTGATGTTGATGCCGGTCTGCCACGAATCTACGTCGTTCCTCAGCAGGTCCTTGCCCTGGTCCAGTACATACTGGTGCCAGCTATCCTGGGCTTCCGGGGTGGCTTCGGCACGAGTGAGGTCACGGTCATTCATATACCTTATGACCTCAGTCACCCAGTCCACCTGGTATTCGATGGAGCGTGGATTGTTTCCTGCCATTGAATGGGGGCCCATGATCATGAAGAAGTTAGGGAAGCCATTGGTCTGAAGCCCCAGGAAGGTGGCCAGCTCTTCTTCCCACTGTTCCTTTAGCCTGCGACCATCGACACCGCGAATGTCTATCCTGTTGTAGCTGCCGAATACCGCATCGAACCCCGTGGCGTAGATTATGAAGTCGACCTCGAACTCTTTCTCAGTGGTCAGAACGCCCTTCTGGGTGATCCTCTGTATGGGAGTCTCACTGATGTCTACCAGTTCGACGTTTTCCTGGTTGTAGGACTCGAAGTAGTTCGTTTCGAGAGGCACCCGCTTGGTCCCGAAGCCGTGGTCCTTTGGTATCAGCTTCTCCGCTACTACGGGATCATGCACGCGCTCCCGTATCTTGCCTGCTATGAAATCCGAGAGAGCCTTGTTGGCCTTGGCATCGGTCAAGACATCCTTGAAATTGCCCTGCCAGATCCCGAACCCCGGACTGGCGTATAGATGCTCCCAGAACTCGTAGCGCTCTTCTTCGGTCACCTCGAAAGTGCCCCTGGGATCAACGCTATGTATGAATGCAGCGAAAGTCTGGGCACAGTGCTCGAACATGTCGTCATAGCCGGCCCTGATGGTTTCCATCTCATCCGGCTCTATCTTCGAGTTGTGTAGAGGGGCGCACCACTCCGGTTTGAGCTGGAAAACGGTGAGGTGCCCGACGTTCTTGGCTACCTCCTGTATCGTCTGTACGCCCGTAGCTCCGGTGCCGATGACCGCCACCCTCTTGTCCGAGAAATCGACTGGGGTGTGAGGCCAGCGGGAGGTGTGAAAGGAAGGCCCCTCGAAAGCCTCGATACCGTCGATTCTCGGCAGGACGGGCTCAGAGAGGATACCGACGCCCGTGATCAGGAACCGACTTCGGTGGGTACTCCCGTCCTCCAGTCCGACTTCCCAACTCCGAGTGTCTTCGTCATAGACCGCAGACTTAACGTCACTCGAGAACTGGATGTCCTTCTCAAGGTCGAACTTGTCGGCCACGTACCGCAGGTATCTCAGGGTCTCCGGCTGCGGGGAGAAACGCTCGGTCCAGTCCCACTCATCGAGAAGTTCCTGCGAAAACGAATATCCGTAGGAGTAGCTTTCCGAGTCGAACCGAGCGCCCGGGTACCGGTTCCAGTACCAGGTGCCCCCGACTCCCGTCCCCTTTTCAAAGACCCGGACATTCAGACCCAGTTCCCGCAGCCTGTACAGCTGGTACATGCCCGAAATACCAGCTCCGATCACGATAACGTCGTAATCAAGATCAGCATTCGAAAGAGCCATGTTGCTAACTCCACGTAGTTAAAGAGATTCGAACGGAAACCAACTGTCCATTCGTGAGAATGGCTGAGACTTGGTCCGCACTGGTCCTGAGTACTTCGACAGAAGGAGGACATCCGGCCTTCGGGGTGTAGCTTACACCATCCCTCTGCTTCGCCGAGTTACGGAATGCTACCTAGAACTGCGGTTATGGAAGGGACAGTCTTGGATTCATGGTAGTAGTCCATGATCGTCAAAGATCCTGATTGTGGTACAATTGTTCTGCAATCCGGTCGAGTTGGTGGATCGAGCCCGCTGTAAGGATCAGGTGCAGAAACTTCCTACAGAAGCGAGAGTGGAACTCCAGTCGGGTAGTACGCAAAGTCGCTCAATATGCTCGCCTGAGATGCGAAAATCTGGAGAGCACGACGATTAGTGTAACGGGGTTAATCAGATGCCTGAGCAGTCAGCAATGTGCCGAACCTGCAATGAAGCGGCGAATATAAAAATGGTGAGCGGCAAACCAGTGGAACTGATTTGCCCAAAATGTGGCGAAACTGAAGATTACGAGACCTTCTTGAGTGTGGTGTCGGCGGCAATGGCTAGCAAGGTTCAGGATGTATTCCGGAAAGCTTCTGCGGGGAGCAAGTCAGTGACTTACCGGTCCACCCGGATCCCTTCGCCGAAGAGCAAGTTTAGATTGAGTCAAGGATGACTCAGAAGAGTTATGGATCTGTCCGGTCGCGTTCGGTAATCCGGCTGAAAGGCCGTGTCCTTCTAAGAATGTCCTCTGCGAACCCTACTCCTCCACCGCCTCGGCCGCAGGCAGAAAATCAGCATCCGCAAAGTCCGCGAAGCGGTCTGGCAGGAACTCCGCCATGTCTGAGACGACCTGCGTTGAGCCTCGACACACGTAGTCCGCGATGATCCGCCCAGTGATTGGCCCCAGGTGGATGCCCTTGGTCGTGTGTCCGGTAGCGAGGAGTACACCATCCCAGCCGGGGACCGGGCCGATGATCGGGTTGCCGTCCGGACTCAGCGGACGCGAACCGGCAAGCTGCTGTACCAATTCGGCACGCTCCAGGTCGGGAAGGACGTCGATGGCGCGCTGCAGCAGCTCCATCCGGGCAGCCGCGGTGGGCTGACGGTCGAACTCCTCGCCCGCGAATAGTAGTCTCTGATCGTAGTCCCGACCGCCGGTGCTGCCGACGCTGGTGAAGCCGTCCATCCGGCTGATCATGTGGCCGCGCTTGGGCGAGCTGATCAGCACCGGAAGCGGATCGCCGGGATAGCTGAGCAGCAGGCGCTCTCCCTTCAGGGGCCTGACGGGAATGGGGAAATCCAGCCAGGGAGTGAACGCCCGACTCCAGGTGCCGGCGGCCACCACGACCGTGCCGCAGTGTATGTCCTCCGAGGCGGTCCTGACGCCGGTTACCGTGGAG
Source organism: Dehalococcoidia bacterium (assembly GCA_965116405.1). Lineage (GTDB taxonomy): Bacteria > Chloroflexota > Dehalococcoidia > Lucifugimonadales > UBA1123 > VXRN01. The sequence goes on along the minus strand of OZ220685.1, from coordinate 1,155,405 downwards.
CCGCTCGTGACAAGACCGGTGACCTCACGGTAAAGGAGGTCGGCGCCCTTGAGCTCGGCCCCGCGTCCCAGGGCCAGGTTGAGTCGATAGCTGTCCAGTTGCGCGGACTCGTCCTCGTACACGGCTCCGACGACGGAAGGGGAGAGGCGCGGCTCGATGGAGTGCACTTCCCCGGCGTCGATCCAGTGCATCTTCACGTGCGGCTGCTGCCAGGCCATCATGCCCTTGATCAGGTCGGCCTCTTCATCGTCCAGGGCCAGCCGGAGAGAAGGACGACGCTGGTAGAGCAGGTCCATGTCCGTGTCGGCCTCCATCTCAGGGACGATCTGCTCGAACTCGGAGAACGATGCCCGGGCAAGCTCGAAAGACGCCCCGGGAGTGAACTCTGCGCCCAGCAGGCTAAGGGAGCCGGTGGCGTGAGCGGAAGCCCCGCTGCCGATGGCCTCCCGCTCCAGGACGGTCACGCTGACCCCCTCAAGGGCGAGGTAGTAGGCCACCGAGCAGCCGACCACCCCGGCGCCAATGACAACTACGTCCGCACTCTTGGCCAATCCCTCGCTCCCCAGGTGAAGTCTTCGCGATTATCACCGCGGGCCGAACGAGTGTCAATCTGAGGAGAACTCAGAGACATCTGTATGACTCCGTCGTTCCGGCGAAGGCCGGAACCTAGAGGGGCGTGGGAAATGTCCAGTTGATCGTGATCAGGTCTTTTCACCCTCACCCTAACCCTCTCCCTGAGGGAGCTGACAGAGGTATGTATTTGTTGGTCATGGTAATGCATGTTGGATGATCTTCATTCCGGGCGGTGGTTGAGGCCATGCTTTTACACACTTATTGACGTAACCTCGATTTGACAATCGACTACTGATGTCATGTTACATTGCGGGTGCGGCGGACTTACTCTCTTCACAAAGGGCATGTCATGGATGGGGATGAACAACTACAAACGATAGCCTTGCTAGAGAGCCAACTGGAGGCGGCACACAAAACGATAGCCTCTCTGGAAGGCGATTTAGAATCTCTGCGCGCGCACCATTTCCGGGCTAATGAGGCAAGCCTGCGTATCATTGAGAACATCGACCTCGATACCGTCTTGCAGGACGTGGTTGATGCGGCCCGAACGCTCACCGGAGCGCGATATGGCGGTATCACCGCGATAGAGGAAGACGGGCAGTGGGGCGATATGTTCACGAGCGGGCTGTCGCCTGAGCAAGATCGTCTCCTCTATGCCGTGCCAGGGCGGGTTGAGTTCTTCGCACACCTGCTCGAAATCACTCAGGGCACAGTCACGATCAACGACATACAGGAATACGCAAGGCAAGCAAGCGGCCAAGACTTCGAGCTGCCGGTCCCGGCCTATTCGATGATGGTTGCCCCCTGTCGCAATAGCGGGAAGATCGTGGGCCTCATTTACTTGAGTAGCGACGAGGGTGATTCGGAGTTTACGCCCGACGATGAGGAGACGTTGGCGCTGTTCGGTTCAGCAGCCGCGCTAGTCATATCCAACGCCCGCAGGTACGCCGCCGAACAGAAGGCCAAGGCCAGGGTTGAGACGCTATTGGATACCTCTCCGGTGGGGGTCGCCGTCTTCAATGTGTCCACTGGTGAAGAGGTCGTGTTTAATCGGGAGGCGACGCGAATCTTCGACACCCTTCGCTCCGAAGGCGAGCCCCATGAACTCATACGCCAGGTGACAGTGCGCCGTTCAGATGGGCGGGAATACGACTTGGCGGGCTTTCCCTCGATGCAGGCCATGTTGAACACTGTCGAGAAGGTGCGTACCGAGGAAATGGTCATCAGCGTACCGGATGGCAGGGCTGTCACCGCCCTGGTCAACTCCACGCCCATATATGGCGCCGACGGGCAAGTTGAATCGGTGGTCGTCACCATGCAGGATATGTCTCAGGTCAAAGACCTGGAACGTCTGCGGGCCGAACTACTCGGCGTCGTAAGCCATGAACTGCGGGCGCCGCTATATGCAATCAGGGGTGCGACCGCAACAGGGTTGGACCCCGCAAGGGGTCTTGCGCCTGCCGAGCTGCAACAGCTCTTTGAGACTATCGACTCTTCGGCGGCTCAAATGCACGATCTGGTGAGGGACCTAACGGATGTTGCAAACATCGAGACGGGCACTCTCAGGATCAATCCCGAACCGACAGACCTGGTTCGGATGATGGACCAAGCAAGGGACATATTTCTCAGTGGTAGCGGGAGCCATAGCTTACAGTTCAATCTGGAAGCCCAGGTTCCCTTTGTGATGGCAGACAGGCAGCGCATAGTACAGGTCTTGACCAATCTTCTGTTGAACGCTGCCACGCACTCAGTCTCAACATCGCCCATCAGGGTCGGTGCTTCACCCGCGGGCGTACACGTCGAAGTCTATGTTGAAGATGAGGGTAGCGGCATATCGGAAGAGCAAATGTTGCGCCTGTTCAGAAAGTTCTCAGATATGGGGCCGAGAGAGCGGGCTGGCGAATACTTGGGAGCTGGTCTAGGACTGGCGATCTGCAAGGGCATAGTGGAGGCGCACGGTGGACGCATCTGGGCTACAAGCGACGGACCAGGGAAGGGGGCGAGGTTCACCTTCACGCTGCCTGTGGCTGTTCCTGACTTACTTGGGTCGAGGGTTCGCCCGGAGTGGCATGAATCGGCACTGGTCGAAGTCGGGGAAACCCCTCGCGTACTGGCCGTCGAGGACAATCCGACCATGCTCCGGTACATCCGTGACTCATTGGAGAGGGCAGGTTATTTTCCCATCGTGACCGGCGACCCCGTGGGGGCTGTCCGTCTGATGATGGATAGCGAGCCGCACCTGCTTCTGCTCGACGTGAAACTGCCAGGGACGGACGGGATCGAGCTTATGCGCGAGCTGCTTACCATAGCGGACGTGCCGGTGATCTTCCTGTCGGCTTATGGCGAGGACGACATTGTGAGCAGCGCCTATGAGATGGGGGCGAGCGACTACATAGTAAAGCCGTTCTCACCTGCGGAGCTTGCCGCCAGAATCGCCGCCGCCCTACGGAAGCGAGAATCCGGAATCGAAGAGAGACCGGCTGAACCGTTCGAGTTTGGCGACCTGCGGATCGACTACGCTGAACGCCGCGTTACTCTGGCGGGAGAGACGTTAAGGCTCACGGAGACGGAGTACCGGATGCTGAGTGAGCTGGCGAAGAACGCCGGTGTTGTCTTGAGCTATGAACACCTCATGCGGCGAGTGTGGCGCAGACAGGGCACGGACCTCAGACCCATGCGAACCGTTGTTAAGGGGCTTCGTCGCAAACTCGGAGAAAGCGCCTCCAGTCCGATGTACCTGTTTACCGCGCCGCGTGTGGGCTACCGCTTGGCCGGTGGGATCGAGGGTGCAACGGCTGAATGATGCACGCTGCCCCATGCGCGACAGCGTGCATCGTGTGGCCCGGGTCAGGGGCCGGGGATTCTGAGGGTCAAGGGGCCGGTGAACATCCGGCCATCGTTGGTGCAGATTGCGCCGGTGGCGGCGCAATCAGTGGTTGACGGCAATGTGACCGTCACCTCGCCGGTGGTAGAAGGCTCGATCGTAACCTCCCACCTAATGTTGCCCGGCGGTGCTAGGCGTCGCGCCTTCTTCACAGTCCCGTTTGTAACCGTGAAGGCGTGTTTTGCCAAAGTCTTGTAGCTGAAATCGTCCTTTGGTGTCTCGCTGAATTGCAGGTGGAAGATGAAGGCGCTGGACCCGTTGTGTGAGGTCGGCACGTTGCTGGTGGACGCGGTGAGCGGAGTCGGCGGTTCGGCGGGGCGGTCGCTGTTGGGGGGTGGTCCCTGAATGGTCAGGGGCGATCCGGCAGCGAGCATCCGCCCGTCCGAATCGCATACGGCGTGTTCGGCTGAACAGTCAGTTGTGGGTCGGAGGGACATGGTGACAGCGCCGGTGGAATTGGGCCGGACCTGGATGCCCCAGAGCTGGTCGTTACCGCCCTGTCGGCGCCAGACCCGGTCGATAGAGCCGCCGCTGATCGTGAACAGACCGTTTTCGACGGTCATATAGCTGAAACCGGAGGCGGGGGCGCGGTCGAAGTCCATGTGTACATGGAAGGAGGCGGACCCGTTGTGTTGGTTGGGAACGCTGGTGAAGGTGGCGGCTAACGGCCCCTTGACGGTGGTTGAGATGTCGGTCTCCAAGGGTTCGCCGTCGATGCAAACGACGCCCTGGTCGGTGCATGAACCGGAGGGCACGGTTATCTTGACATCATCTTTGCCATTGGGCGTGATTGTGACCTTCCATGCGGTCCGGTCGTCGTCGTTGATGTAATTGGCTTGGTCGAGGACGCCATTGGTAACTTTGACAGCCGTTGATGCGTCGTTCTGAGGCGTGAGGTTCTGCGGTTCGCCGTTGAAAACGATGTCCTTGGTGAAGGACGAACCGCCGTCGTGCCGTTTCGGTCCTGGGAGAAATGCCGCTTTGCTCGACACGCCACGGGTAAAGACGCCGCCGATGGTGCCTCCGTCATGCGATAGGTCGGCTAGGGCCTTGTTTGCGGAGGCGACTATGTAGCCATTGCCGTGTCTGAATCGGTCGGCGACAAGAAAGATGGAATGTCGGGGAATAATGTTCGACGGGAGGGTTCGGCTGAATGTGATGGTACGGGTGCCGCTACCGGACCGGTAGCGGTACTGGTGGGCTTGTGACCCGTTGGTGGTCTTCTCAATGACGATTATGTAGGGGTTATTGTTTCGGGTTGTGACGTTGACGTTTTCGCTAAAGGTGACGTTGACATCTACGCGGTCGCCACCCGCCCATAGACCGTCGGAGGGAGCCTGATTGGTATTGATGCTGGTCACGGTGGGGCCAGAAAGACCGTGGGTGTCCGAGGTTCGGATGTAGCGCGGGTGGAAGTTCAGGTAGCTCCCTGGTCTGGGATTGACCAGGTGCATACTGTTTTCCTGAATGAACACGCGGGTTCTAGGAGGCCCTAAGAGCCGACAGCGGAAGACGAGCTGGTTGGTGCCGTTGCCGCTGCGGTAGAAGGCATAGTTGGTCCTGTAGCCATCACTCTGCCGGCAATCGAAGCCGTCTCCTAATTCCTGAGAACTGGTGCCGACGAGCGAACCACTGTCCACCGTCGTTGTTTGGTTCAAGGTGACGGTGATGTCCAAGTCTCTACTGGATTGCCAGATGTGGTCGGAGTTTGGGTTGGAGAATGCGACGCTAACTATCTTGATTGGGGGGTTGGCGTGGACCGGCACACCTGCGCCGGAGGTGGTAGAGGCTACTAAGACGGTGACTGCGACAAGCGCGGCAATAGTGAGTCTGTATGCGGTCGGGAAAAGATTGGTGAGCAATTGCATTGACCTATCCTTATGGCATGAAGTGTGATCTTTACTCACAAGAATACCAGCTTAGAACACCGTAATCATGAGTATGCCAAGGGCTATATTAACATACTCATATTAGCATCACATCTATCTAGCGTACGAACTCAGACCTATGCGTACAGTTGGCAAAGGACGTTGCCGCAGATTCGGAGACAACACCTCTAGCGCAAATTACTTGCTCACTGAGCCTAGGGTCGTCTATCGGCTGGAGAGGGAGAATGAAAAGGACACCCAAAATCGTGGAAGGGGATCACACGATAAAGCCGGGTACGGTTCGTAGCCGAGTTCGTGGATGGGCTGGGTAGAAAGGACTGGTAGCCCTACGAACAGGTTATCTGTCCGCCGACCTTTGCATACCCCTGTAAGCCCTCAAGGAGAGGGAGCACGTGGGCTGCTGTTCACGTGCGTGGGCCTGTTTGCCCACACACGTGCAGATTGAGGAAGAGGGGGTTACGCAGATGTCTGGAACTCACTCAGAAGCAGGCGAGTCTGGCAGTGCCGACAACTGGTTCGGGAATGGGAAGCTGTGTCCGTACGCGAGGTAGGAGACGGCCGAGTCGGAGCTCAGCCCTATTGCCAGCCTGGTCAGCCAGACTACCATCTCATTCCTCTCAGCGGGAGATGACGAGCTGGCGTCTTCCGAGTCCATGATCGCCTGCATCTGGTCAGGTTGACTTGCGGACGGCGACTCTGCGAAAACAGTGTTGTCCTCGTACGCGACGACCGCTGTCCATGTTAGGGCCATCACCATTGCAAAGAACGCCACCAGACCCAGGGCGACTCCGGCGGCGAATATCAGAGGCCTCAATCTGCTGGTTGTTGTGTTAGCGGCTATCATGATGCCTCCTCTCGGTATCGTGTTATGGGATTAACCAGACTTTATTATTAAGCACCTGTAATATAAAGATAATTGTAATATTCATGGTAGTCTATGGAAGTTCAATTCGGTATTCGCAGGTATTAGATGCGAGGGAGAGAGACTGTGCAGCCTGAACCATTCCACGTGAACATCAGCGACGATCTGCTTGAAGACCTGCGAAGGCGCCTCCGCGCCACGCGCTGGCCCGACGAACTCGACGGCGTGGGCTGGGACTACGGCTCCACGGTGGACTACATGAAGGAGCTGGTCGACTACTGGCTCAACGACTTCGACTGGCGGGCGCAGGAAAGCCTGATCAACTCATTCAGTCACTACAAGGCGACTGTCGGAGATCTGGGCATACACTTCATCCACGAGCGAGGGCAGGGTCCCGACCCGATGCCGCTGGTCATCACCCACGGCTGGCCCGGCACGTTCTTCGAGATGTACAAGCTCATCCCGCTGCTCACCGATCCCGCATCACACGGCGGCGATGCCGGCGACTCCTTTGACGTGGTGGCCCCGTCGCTGCCCGGCTTCGGCTTCTCGGACCACCCAACCAGGCCCGGCATCGAGGTCGCCAAGACGGCCGCGCTCTGGGTGGATCTGATGACGGATGTACTCGGCTATCCCCGCTTCGCCTCGCACGGCGGAGACATCGGCGCCGGCGTAACCGCCAACCTGGGCTACGGTCACGCCGACAGCATGATCGGCATCCATCTCACGTCGATCACGAGGCCGATGCCGTACCTTGGTGAGGGGGCTGCACCGCTGACAGAGGCCGAGAAGGCCCACATGCACCAGCGCGAGGAGTGGCAGCAGAATGAGGGCGCTTACGCGCACATGCAGGGCACGAAGCCGCAGACTCTCTCATATGGCCTGAGTGACTCTCCGGTGGGGCTCGCCTCCTGGATAGTGGAGAAGTACCGCACCTGGAGCGACTGCGATGGCGACGTCGAAACACGCTTCACCAAGGACGAGCTTCTGACGACCATCACCATCTACTGGGCAACGGCGACCATCGGCTCGTCCACGAGGATGTACAAGGAGAACCAGAGATACACGTGGACCATGGAGCGCGACGAGAAGATACAGGCTCCGACGGGAGTGGCGGCGTTCCCGTTCGAGCTCAGCCGTCCCCCGAGAGAGTGGGGCGAGCGCTCCTACAACCTGCAGCACTGGACGCCGATGCCGCGAGGCGGCCACTTCGCAGCCCTCGAGGAGCCGCAGCTTCTCGCCGAGGACATCCGCGAGTTCTTCCGGTCGATGAGGGGGGATTAGCCGACTCCCTGCGTCAGCGGGATCGCAAACTATAGACCCCTGGCGAGCTGCTCCTGCTGCCAGGGGTAGTCGACGTCGCCTTCGTAGAACCTCTCTGGGTTCTCCACGGCCCAGATCTGCTTGCGGATGAGGTAGTTGTCCGGGTCCAGCTCAAGTCCCTGTCGCCAGCGTGCCAGTGCTTCGTCGGTGCTGCCGGCGTTGAAGAGTTCCAGTCCCTCGCGGAAGATCGCGTTGGCCTCCGAGTGGCCGGAGTCCACGTCCGTCGACTCTTCTCCGCCCGTCGCCTCACTCCGCCCTGAAAGCCAGCGTTCCAGGACCTCAGTAGTCTCGCTGCGCCGGATGTCGAAGCCGCCGAGCGCACTGAAGCGCACGATACCGTCTTCGTCGATCAGGAACCCGTTCGGAATGGCCCTGAAGCCGTAGAGGTCGCTAAGTACGTTCTCCTGGTCGACGAGCGTGGTGAACGTAGCGCCAGCCTCTTCAACGTAGTGGCGTGGCTTGTCGGACGACTGCACGTCGATGGCTACCGACAGCACCTCGACACCGCGTCCCTCGTTCTCTTCACTGAACTGCTGCCAGCCTGGCAGCTGCTCCCGGCATCCTCACCAGGACGCCCACATGAACAGAACGACCTTCCTGCCCCGATAGTCCGATAGCCGCACCGAGCCGCCTGCCAAAGATGGCAGCTCGAAGTCCGGCGCCGGATCGCCCGCCACGATCGTCCTAAGCGCAGTAGATGCCATCGTTATATCTCCTCATGTGGCGCTCGGTGATCAAGGTTGAGAGTCTGATGGCCTGGGACACTGAACGTGTCCTCTGAGGATTATCCCTTTCAGGGATTACCGTCCACGACCAGTTTGTATGCAAGTGGATTGATGGTTGAATACGCCGACTACGTTGTCTTCTCCTGCAAGTCCTGCATCATCACTCGTAAGAGTTCGTTGTAATTCTTCTTAAGCTCATCTAGGTCTCGGCCGTCGTATTGCAGCGACTCACGCCTCAGATTAAGGGCAAATGTCCAAGTACTGCCGGACTTGTCTGTGGTGTTTTCGACCGTGATGTAAGAGTTTATGTTCTGGCTTCCTTGGAAGCTCCTGAAATGGCTTCTGAGCATAAACGAGATAGAACTTATCCCCGCTGATAAGAGATCTAGTTCCGGAAGAGGCGGCTGGGCACGTGGGAGGTCATTGAAGTCATATACTTGCCCATCCACTGTAGTTCCATTGAGCCTACTGTAAGTGCGAACGCTGGCAAAAACCTCTGCGAACATTTCAGTCTTGCTCTGGCAGTATTCTGTGAACGGCGCGAAGGTGGTCATGATGTACTGTTGGGCGAATGGAATCTGGTACGTGTTAGTCACCAGTGATTGTTTGAATAGTGCGATCTCCTTATCTATGTCATCCACATCTTCAATGCTCTCGCCCCGAGCTGCCCTCAGATAGAGGTTCAGTGAATACTCACAAGAACTGGCGATGAAGTTGATGAACTCAGTCAGGTCCTCCGATCTGTCAGCTCTTTCAAGGTGGTTGAGATAATCGTCCCGACTTTCCAAGCGAATCAGGGCGACAGTGTAGCCGTGCCTGATGAGGATCATGTTCATCAGTAGTCGTGCCATTCGCCCGTTCCCGTCGTCAAATGGATGGATGCGAACGAAACGGTAGTGAAAGGTGGCCGCTATTACGATGGGATGTTCCTCCGTACTCTCCATCTCCCTGTACCAGTCAATGAGGTCGCTCATTGCGGCCTTTACCTGCTCGGGAGGGGTGAAGTAGTAGATCTCGCCAGTGGATGTCCGCACATTGTTGGAAACGGTCTTGTAGTCACCCACCGATATGGTGCGCCTTGTGCGAGTGCCGCCGGGAGTCTCCGCCTCGGTTTCGTAGGGTTCCTTCAGAAGAATTAGATGGAGGTTGCGAATGAAGGCTTCAGTCAATTCTTCATGGTTCTCGACGGCGGCCGTAATCGCCTTAACGGCGTCGTCGTGACCCTCGATGTCCAGGTGGTCGCGCATTGGCTTACCATGAGCCGTCAGCCCGTGCAGGATGAGGCTGCGGGTCTCTCCATAGGTAAGCGTATTTCCCTCTATGGCGTTCGAGTTGTAGTTCGCCTCTAGCCTGAGCTTCTGTTCCACTTGGGCAAGAACTTCGGATGGCAGGGGACGCAGGCTGTCGAGTTCTTCCTTGAGCTGAGTAATGGCTTCAATTGAACTGGTCATTGGCCTATTCATGCCCTCTGGTACACCTGTATAAGGAACCTGCTGCTTTCTACAACGTACATCCTGCCCTCGTCGTCCAACTTCATGGAAGTCGGGCGCTAGAACAGCCTTTCGAATAGTACATCTGCGAGTCATTTCCAGTCTATACGAGGTGGCTAGCCAACTCGCTACGTAACGGGACTGCGAGAGACTATGTCAGTTTGTAGGCAGTGTTTTCACCCTCACCCCAACCCTCTCCCTGAGGGAGAGGGGGGTCTGTCGGCTACCACTCATACTTGTCTGTACACTCTTACCTACCCCAGTAAGCCCTGAGGGAGAGGGGACACTGGATTCCGTAAGGAGGCACCGACCAAATTGACACAGCATCGGACTGCGGCTACAGCCCCAGCTCTGTCATTGACTTGTCCAGTATTGCTACGCCGCGGTCAAGCTCTTCGTAGGTTGCTGTCATTGGGGGCGCTATGCGCCATACGTTGGCGCTTTCGGCGTAGGACGCCTGCTGTAGTATGAGCCCGTTCTCTAGGCACTTCCTGGTGAGCTGCTGGGTCTCCTCTCCGGCAGGCTCCTTAGTCTCCGGGTTCTTGACCAGCTCCATCCCGAGCAGCAGGCCGCGTCCCCGCACGTCTCCGATGACCGGATGGTCCTCTTTCATCCTCATGTAGGCGTCCTTCAGGTACTGGCCCTTGGCCCTGGCCTCGTCTGCCAGCCCTTCCGTTACCAGCACCTCGATCACCGCGAGACCCACCGCCGCGGCGAATGGGTCGTTCTGATGAGACGATATGAAGGCCATCCCCTTGTCGTGGCAGGTCTCCTCTATCTCCTCGGAAGTGATCATCGCCGACAGGGGAAGCCCCGCTCCGAGTGTCTTGGACAGCGCCAGGATGTCCGGCACGAAGCCGTCCTGCTCGAAGGCGAAGGTGGCTCCGACCCGTCCCATGCCAGTCTGCGCCTCGTCCAGGATGAACAGCATCCCGCGCTCCTCGCACATCTGCTTAACCAGCGGGAAGTAGCCGGGAGGAGGCTCCAGGATGCCCGCTGCGCTGAGGATGGGCTCGGCGATGAAGGCGGCCAGGGAGCCGGTTGACTGGGCGTCGACCATGTCGAATCCGAGTTTCGCGCAAGCGTAGTCGCAGGACGGGAAGGTCAGGTTCAGGGGACAGCGATAGCAGTAGGGCGTCGGAATTGCGATGCCGCCCGGCACACAGGGTCCGTATCCGCCTCTCCGGTTTGAGAATGTGACGCTCATCGCCCCGCCCGTGTGGCCGTGGTACCCCTGCATCAGCCCCACCACCTCGAAGCGGCCGGTGAACATCTTCGCCACCTTCAGGGCGACCTCAGTAGACTCTCCTCCGGTACTGAGAAGAAGCACCTTCTGAAGCTGTGGCGGCAGGAGATCGGCCAGGGACTTGCCCAGCTCGATCACCTCTTCACTGACGAAGTTGGTGTTGAGGTGGAGGATGCGCTCGGAGCTGCGCTTCAGTGCCTCGGTGATGGCGGGATGGTTGTGCCCGATGCTGGCGGCCATCTGACCCGAGCCGAAGTCGAGGTACTCCTTGCCGTCCGTGTCGACCACGGTGGCGCCTCGCCCTTGGGCGATGATGGGCTCGCCGAAGTCCTTAGAGGACCGGAACAGGTGCGCCTTCGCCTGTTCCAGCAGTTCGGCCTTGCGGGGGTCTTCGGGCATTTCAAGCTCCTTATTTGGACAACGCGTTCAGGGTCTCGGGTGAGCGGGCTGCGAACGTGCCTAGATGAGGAGCACGTACAGGCTCCGGTTCGCTGTTGGGAGGCCGTAGTGCCCGGCTAGGTACGCTGGTATACCTGTATGCGGTAGCGGCAGCTTTCGACGACGTACATCCTGCCCTCGTCGTCCAGCTTCACGGAGGTCGGACCCCAGAAGAGCTTTTCGATGTTGGCCGACTCCTCGCGCGAGCTGCCCTGCGCCATGGGCCCTAGCTCCGGCTCCATGTCCGAATTCTGGCGCTCGCGCAACTCGTTGGCGTTGGCGTCGTAGTACTCATAGCCCCACTTGGAGATGCCCGACTCGCCTCGCATCTTGGCGAGAAAGCTCCCGTCGGGACGCAGCACCTGCACGCGCTCGTTGCCCCAATCGGCAACGTATATGTTGCCGTCCGTGTCTGTGGTGATCCCGGCCGGACGGTTGAACTCGCCGTCACCGTCACCGGATGCGCCGTATGTGGCCATGTGGCGTCCGTCGGCGTCGAATCGCTGCACGCGGTCGTTGCGCCAGTCGGACACCAGCACGTCCCCGATCTGCGGGCTTACGTGTATGCCCCAGGGCAGGTTGAACTCACCGTCAGCCCGTCCGGGGCGACCCCATGACTCCAGGAAGCGGCCCTCGCGGGTGTAGCGCTGGATACGGCAGTTGAGGCTGTCGGAGACCAGCAGGTTGTCGTCGGCGTCGAAGGCTATGTAGGAGGGACGGTTGAATTCGCCGTCCCCGCGGCCCTTGGCGCCCCACTTGCCGAGGTACTGCCCGCCAGCGTCGAAGATGCTGATGCGTTGGAGCGCCTCGTCGGACACGTACACATTGCCGTCGCGATCGAGGGCGATGGCCGACGGCCACATAATCTGGCCGTCCTCCACGCCGCCGGTGCTGAACTCGCCCAGGAACTCCTCGTCGACGGTGCACATGGACACGCGCTTGTTGGGCAGCCTCGACGCGACCTCCGGACCGGCGCGGTTGAGCACGTACATCACGCCGTCCCTGCTCAAGGCGACGTCGACCGGGTTGTTGAACCCGCGCCCCTGCAGCGAGTACAGGCCTATGGTGTGGCTATAGCTGTAGAGTTGGTCAGTGGCGACCATGGCGTGTCTCCGGGCCTCAGGCCATCTGGTATTCGCGGGTCGCGACGATAAGCTGCAGCAGCTCCATCACGCGCTCGGACGATTCGCCGCCGCCGTTCGCCGCGTGCTCTATGAGCTCCTGCCGGGTGCCCTGGGAAACGCTCATCGACCCCATGAGCTCCAGGCAGCTATCCACCAACTGCTCGGGCGTGAGGCCCGGCCCCTGAGCCTGGACTCGCTCGACGATGGACCTTACTCCCGGCTTCGTGTCGTCGGCGAACTGCTGCACTGCGAAGTTGACGCGGTTGACGAGGCTCGCGGTGGTGACCCACTCCCGGCCGGTGTGCCAGCCCTCCACGCTCGGCGGATCGACGAGCATCTGGCCCATGCTGCCGGTCTGGAGCGCGAGCTGGATGTCCTCGACGTCGGGGAACGCGAAGCCGCCTGACTGTCGCGCGGCTCCGGCGACCATCTCAGCCGGACTCTTCACCTTCTCGAATCGTGCGCTCTTGAAGAAGTCGGAGTTGAACAGCGTGCGCAACATTGCGCGTATCTCGCCGCCGCTCTCGAAATACGCGTCGACGAGCGTGTCGATCGCGGCGGGGTCTCTTGGAGGCACGGTCTCCCACGCAGGCACCTGCGCCTCGTCGGCGACGAAGAAGTTGTAGAGGTGCCGCGATATGAAGCGCGCGGTCGCGGGCTGCTCGCAGATGATGTCGATTACGTCCTCGCCGTTGAACTCGCCCTGGTGTCCAAGGAAAGTCTTCTCACCGTCGTCGTGGTCGTCGTCGCGGTACTCGTACTGCCAGTCGAGGCGGCCGTACGGCCACACCGAGTCCACCGAAGCGCGCGCCGTGTGATGGGTGGCGTTGCGGATCGTCCAGCCTGTGAACGCCCTCGAACACTGCCTCACGTCGTCCTCGGTGTAGTTGCCGACGCCCATCGAGAACAGCTCCAGGATCTCCCTGCCGTAGTTCTCGTTAACGGCGTCCTTGTGGTTGTCCTTGTTGTCGAGCCAGAAGATCATCGCGGGATCCCTGGAGACGTCGACCAGCAGGTCCCGGAATCGCCCCAGGCCGTTCCTTCGGAACATCTCTATCTGGTTCAGGATCGACTTGGGCTGGTTGAGCTTGGTGTAGCCGGTGGCGAATATGCTGTGCCAGAACAGGGCGAGCTTCTCTTCGAGCGGGCGGCACGTGTTGATCATGCGGTAAACGAGATGCGCCTGGCAGCTGTCCACGATCAGCAGGCCGTTCTGGTCAACGTGGTAGCGACGGATGAGGTCTTCGTCATCCATCGCGGGAGGCATGTCTTCGGGATGCAGCAGCTCCTCGACGGTCGCCTCGTATCCCATGTCGGCGTAGCGGTCGAGTTCGTCGGGCGTCGCGCCAAAACCGGCGCGGCGCATGAGGTGTGCTAGTAGCGCGGTGTCGTGGTCCGGCATGGCGGGAACCCTCCTGGCTGTAATGGTGGCGAACGAAACGGGGGACTCTTCTCACATTGTATTGCGAGTCGTGAGTATCCTCAAATCGCGGGCCTGGAGGGAGGCTGTCCCTGATTAGTAGGCAGTGTTTTCACCCCCGGATCAAGTCCGGGACAGGCTCTCACACGCCGCGGCGTGTGGTTGCGCCATGCTGGTCATCATGGCCAGGGCGCCCACAAGGGACGCCCCTACGGATGGGCCTCCGACTAAGGTGATACAGCATTGAGCATCAGGACACTGGATCTGGTCAGTAGTGGTGGGTGTTGGGGTCGTAGTTGGGGATGTAGTCTGGGTCTTCTGGATCGCCGTGGAATGGGCAACTGATGTTGTCGCAGCCGTCGTAGTTGTCGAAGTAGTCATCGTCAGTGGCTGCGCGCATGGGGTCGTAGTTGGGGTCGATGCACCTGCTCGCCGCCCTGTAGATATGGGGGTCGAAGTTGGGGTCGGCTTCAGGCTCCTGTGGAACCGGCTGTCCTTCGACAGGCTCCCGCTGCGGCGGAGTTTCAACGGGACGAACGGGGTTTTCACCCTCTCCCGTCGAGGGCTGACAGGGGTAGGTATTGTGTGGTGTCAGGTATCAGGATGGTAGATTATCTTGAGGTTGGGCGATGGTTGGGGCCAGTCTTCAGGAAGCAGCCAGACCCTCTTCCACAGTCTGCCTTTGAGCAGCAGACGACTCAGCCAAGTGATGCCTTGGTACATTACGCTTGTGATTCTTCTCGGTCTGCTCACAGCAGTCAGCAGGGCCTTAGGCGGCGCTCTGAGGTGACTGGGGGCTCTGCCCAGATCATTGGCGTCTTCGACTCTGGTCCCGTATGCCAGCGTCAACAGTGTTGCCACAGACAACACCAGCCAGTGACGACTGACGCGTCTGGGGTCAGTCCTTCGAGTCTTCTGCCATTGCCACCCGACACTCTTGAGCGCCTTGAAGCCCAACTCTATCCAGAAGCGCAGCGCATACCAGCACACACCTGCTTCAGCAGGTCTGAGGTCGGTCATCACCACACACGGCTCGTCATGGTCTCTGTCCCAGAGTACGATCATCGTTCCACGACGACGTTTGGAACTGTCCCTGAACGCTGTGCCGTATCCCACATATGCATGACCCGGACCCGGCACCAGAGTACGTGCCGGCAGCCGAGTCCCACCGTCAGGGCAGAACACGGTGTTGATCGACTGTCGTACGTAGGGATGCCAACCCACAGAGCATATCTGTTTCCACAGTCTCGGACTCCTCAGACCACGGTCACACATCACCAGCACAGTCATGTCGGTGGGCACCGCCGAAGAGAGCTGATCGAGCAACTCGACCACAGGTACTATCCACTGTCCAGGCCTGTTGGCGGGCAGGATGTGCCATGCAACCGGAATGGCGCAGCTGCGATAGACCACGCTTATGACTATGGAGTTTATCTGGTCAGCCTTCATAGTCGGGTCTATCGCCAACACCAGCCTGTCCGACTGCCACAGCGACAGCACCCACCTCAACAGCGGCACAAAGCACGTCTTCACATCGAGCTGCACTCGGCAGGGCTTAGCGCGGTCTCGGCCATCGTAGAGCCACTCCCTGAGGTACTGGCGCACGCTGTTGTAGCTACCCACGGCCGCGAGGGCTCCAGCAACAGCGTTCTGACAGCCACTCCTGGCCAGCATCGTCCCACAAACCCACAGAACCAGTCCCGTCATCTGAGAGGGCCTGAGATGGGGCATCTGTTGCTGTATGGTCTGGTGCATCTGATAGCATTCGGATGGGAGGCGCATGGCGAATCTCTGGCAACCTTTCTGTTTCGTACCAAAAAGATGCCCGAAAGCCATGCGCTTTCCAAGTTCTTATACCTGTTTCATACCTTTACCTACCCCTGTCAGTCCCCTGGCGGGAGAGGGGGCCGTTGGTTGCTGCCCATGCTTGTCTCTCTACCTTTACCTACCCCTGTGAGCCCGTCGAGGGAGAGGGGGCCGTTGACTGGTGTCCTTCTACGGGATCAGGATCTTCGGCAGGCTCGGTCTGGAGGTCTGTTCTTTTGATCGTTCCCCTGGGGGCGATATTGCGTGGAGGGTTGGGCAGCGGTATGCCCTGGCTCCTGCCGAACGCTCGGTTCAGTAGCTCCCTGGCTGCTGACACTCGGTGTCCGACGCGGGTGCGTTCTACCTTTCCCCACATGACGTCTATGAGAAAGTCGCACATCTCCTGGCCGTCGTTGGTCCTGGACCTGATGAGCCTTGCGAGTTCGGGGTCGCTTACTACCCAGTGTCGTCCTTCGTCGGAGGGCGGTAGGGTGTTGTCGTCGATGAAGTCGTGTGCATCTTGGAAGCCGTAGATGGTAAGCAGCCTGGCGGCTGCAAGTCTGTGGCCGGACGTGACGCCTCTGATGAAGCCGTTCATCACGTCGATGAGGAGACTGGCCATGTCGATGCCGTCGTTGGTCTCTTCCAGGATGTATTCTGAGAGTGTCATGGGTGGGTTGTTGGGTTTAGTGGTTATTGATCTGGCTTGAGAATAGAACATATGTACTCTCATGTCAAGGAGATAGTCTCAACCATCACGCAACACGCTCGACCTCGATACGGTCGGCCCTCTTCAACACTTGCGCCAGGTCATACGCCGCCTGTAGTTGGTACCACGCCGATGCGTCGCCGCCGAACGGGGCTGACTGAGTATGGACATTGGGCTGCTTATGTAACTACAATTATGTAGTGCAGATGGGAAGAGCTACAACTTGCGTTGGACTTGGGATCAGGCAAAGAATGAGGCGAATCTTCGGGCACACGGCCTCAACTTCGAGGCTGCACTCTATGTGTTCGACGATCCCATGGCCGCGACTCAGGAAGACCCATATCCACATGAACAGAGATGGCGGACCATAGGCATGGTAGGCACTCAAGTCTTGATGGTAGTCCACACATGGCCCGACCCCTATATGGAGACCGGTGAAGTGGTCGGGCGGATCATCTCTGTACGTAAGGCGACGAGACGGGAGAGGGAGGCATATGAAGAGGGATATAACTGAGCTGCCGCCAGATGTTCAGGCACAGATAAAGGCGTTAGAGGATCTGCCCGATGACGAGATCGACACGACCGACGCCCCCGAGATTCTCGACTGGTCCGACGCCAGACGTGGGGTATTCTACCGGCCGGTGAAGCAGCAGATTACGATCAGGATCGACGCAGACATCATTGCCTGGTTCAAAGCCAATGCCAGTGACGGTCGAGGATACCAGACGGACATCAACGGAGCGCTCCGCGAGCACGTCCAAAGGACGGGACGTTCCGTGAGGTAGTCCTTGATGGTCGGGAGATGACAGGGGTAGGTATTCAAGGCTCTCACCCTCACACGCCACGGTGTATCTACGACACCAACCCTCTCCCCCGAATCAAGTCCGGGGCAGGCTCTGAGGGAGAGGGGGGCCTTAGATTCCGTTTGGAGGCGTGCGCTGTCCTTCGACAAGCTCCCGCCGCTGCGGATTTTCGACAGGACGAACGGATGCGGGCAAGATGCCCGCGCTCCAAGTGCAGGTGCCTACCAAACTGACACAGTATCAACCGTCAGGCAACACGGTCGACCTCGATACGGTCGGCCCTCTTCAAGACCTGCGCCAGGTCATACGCCGCCTGTAGTTGGTACCACGTCGATGCGCCGCCACCGAATGCCTTGTCCAGCCGTACGGCCATCTCCGCTGAGATCCCTGAGCGACCATTCAAGAGGTCGGATAGCTGCTTACGGCTGACGCCAAGGTGGCTGGCAGCATCAGTGACGCTGAGGCCCAGAGGCTCCAAGCAATCGTGGCGGATGGATAGTCCGGGATGGGGTGGATTCTTCATGGGCATGGGTGACCTCTCAGTGATAGTCGATGTAATTTACATCACTAACCAGCGATTTCAATTAGTAGGCGGCAGTGGTCGGTCGCTCCCCACTCATCGACGGAGTTCAGGGCACGTACCCTGACGCTCTCATGGAAGCCTCGCGATGCGAAAACGTAGCCCGAGCCCATCTCCTACGGCCAGTGGACATGGCTGAGGTCATCGACGTCGATGAAGACGTCGAAGACGTTCTCGCGAATCCATGGGGAAGTCGAGCGAACGCCGAGGTGGTTCGTTGCCAGATCGATTGCGGCCTCCCAGCCGTCGCAAGAGACTGGGTCCACGCCGGGGACAGTAGTGTCGCCGGTGAAGTAGATGAAGACCAGGGTGGCGTCGATCCCGTTCAGTTCCCGCAGGAAGTAGAGGTGCGCCAGCCTGTTGGCGTACTGGTAGAAGCAGTTTGTCCAGTCTGTCTCTGACGTGATTCGCAGGAACGACTTGGTCTCTTCGAGCGCCGCTCTTATCTTTGTGAGGGATCTTCCTGACGCGCCGGTTGGGCTGCTGTCGAACTCCGGGATGTTAGACTTGGCCTCTATCAGTAGAGATCGTCCGGCGCTCGTTCGGGCCAGACCGTCCCATACTGGCCCTCTCGCAGGCCAGAAGTCGGAGAGTTTTCGGCGTTGAGGACTCAGTCCGAGGCGTTCGAGGAATGCCTGGTCCCTGTACTCGATGAAGTCCTCGGACTCCAGTGGTGAGCGCCACTCGATAGATTCGTCCTTGCCGAGGCCCATCGCTTTGGAGATGGCGTCGTCGATGACGTCCGGGCAGCGGTTCACCGCTAGCTGAAGCCAGCGTTGGCTGCCCCTGAGTGCCGCGTGTTCGCTCAAGTTGATGCCTCCTGGCGGCCTGGACTCTGGGTTCCGGCCTCCGCCGGAACGACGGTATGCGAAATACATACTCCTGTCAGGCCATCAAGGGAGAGGGGATGGTCGTTGTGTTGACCAACCTGTCTAGTGAAAACGAAAAGACCCTGAGTGACTTAGGGGATTCACGCCATCTTGCGGTACACGTCGGGGAGGGTCTCCTCGAGGCGCTCGAAGCTGCGCCAGTCTCCGTAGCGGGGGGTGAGTGCGGCGACCACTGAAGTCGCGGCCTCCTCTGCGCTCCTGCCCTCGCTGATGGCGGTTCTGAGGCTGCCGAAGAGGTCGTAGATGAAGTCCCTCGCCTCTTCCAACGCGGAGTGCTCTCCGACCGGGCCGTGTCCGGACATGAATCGCTCGACTGGCAGACCGACCAGCCGGTCGTCGGTGTCGGGCCACTCGTCCGGGTAGGAGTCGCCGAGGTAGGGGACTCCGCCGTCCTGCGCGACGTCGCCGCAGAAGACGATGCCGTCGTCCGGCAGGTGTATGTGGGTGTCACCGCCTGTGTGCGCCCTGCCGAGGTACCTGAGATGCAGCTCCCTCCCGCCGAAGTAGAGCCTCATGCTGGTCTCGAACGTGAGATTGGGAGGCGTGATGTTCACGATTCCGGCCTCTTCGGACCAAGGATCGCCGGAGCTCATCACGTTCTCGCGCCACTGCCTGTTCCACTCGACGTCCACCATCTCGTTGTAGCAGTTCTCGTGCCCGATGATCGTGGCGTCGGGGAACTCCTCGTTGCCCCATGCGTGGTCCCAGTGCGAGTGAGTGTCCACCACGTACTGGATCGGCTTGTCGGTGATGTGCTTGACGTCCTGGATCAGGTCCCGCGCGAATGACGGGACGCGCAGCGAGTCGATCACCAGTACACCCTCATCTCCGATGATGATGCCGGCGTTGGTAAGTCCCTCGTGCAGTCGCGCGAAGACGCCGGTTTCGAGTTCTATAAGTTCGGTTCCGGGTGTGGTGGTCATCTGGGGTGCTCCTCCTCCTTCAACGTTCGCCCAGTATATTACACGCAGGCGAACGCCTCATTTGGGGAGGAGAGTAAGAGACTGTGTCAGTTTGGTAGGTGATCGATCTGTAGAGGCGTCCCTTGTGGGCGCCCTGGGCACGCTGACCAACACGGGCAACCACAAGGGTTGCCCCTACATACATTTGACCGACTGAATGGACACAGGCTCCGTGTGCGGTCGCGGCGTTACAAGGGGTGGCCGGCTTTGTAGGGAACAAATCCTCGTCGGGTTTCGTCTGTATATATGAAACCCACTGAAATCGAGGAAAGAGAGGTAGCCGGATGTTCTCCATATCCAAGAAAGTATTGTATCCCGCCGCTGTAGTCTTGACTTTGATCGCGGTGTTTGCTGCCTGCCAGACTCAGCCCGATCAGGTGGACTCCACGCAGGAGGTGTCCGTCGGCCCAGCCCGGCAGCACTGCTATGGACCGTTCCCGCGCATGTGCCTGGTGGTGGACGGCCGGCAGTTCTACCACGAGATCAAAGGGTTCACCCACGAACCCGGCTACGAATACGTACTGCGCATCGAAGAGTACGACGCCTATCCCGGGCAGGAGGTAATTCCTCAGGATAGTCCCGGCCGTTTCGGTTACCGGCTGGTTGAAGAGGTCTCCAAAGTCAAGGCAGCTGGAGAAATAATCGAAGCGAAGGTGGCTCCCACCCGCGTCACCTGCCCGAAATCAGACGAACTTTGTCTGCTGGTCGACGGTGTACCTCAAGGGGGCGCCATCTCCGGGTTCGAGTTCCGCGGCGGCTACCACTACGTGATCCGCTACGAAAGCTATCCGGACGGTTCGCGGCGCTTGCTCGAAGTCGTTTCGCAAACTCCCGCCCGGGGTGCCGTGGTCGAGATTACCGTCGATGCCGGGCGGACGCAGTGCCGCGAGAACGCTCCCATCACCGCGGCGTGCATAGTCGTTAACGATCAACCCTACTACGGCAACATTGAAGACTTCGCCCGCGCACACGAGTATGAATACAGACTGCGCGTGGAGAGGTACGATCTCATGCCTGGCGTTTCCGACCCGCCACCGGAGACCTCGAAATACGGCTACCTCCTGCTGGAGGTCCTGTCCGAAAAGGATGTGCTGGACTATTAGACTCCAACCGACGTTGGGTTACGTCTGTATATATGAGACCCACTGAAATCGAGGCTGAATGCCGTGGCGTTACAATTGGATCAGCGTGGAGGGAGGACTGGGAATGCGCTTCGAAACGCTGGTAGAGAGGCTGAAAGCGAGCCCTGCGGTGGACGGACTTATGCTGATTGGTTCGTCCGCTCAGGGGGCTCTCAATGAGCACAGCGACCGCGACCTGCTGATAGTCCTGAACGAGCGCCCGATTACGATTACAAATGGGGCGATCTTCTGCGAAGGGATCCTTGTCGATCTGATCATAGAGATGCGCGATGGAGTCGAGGAACTGGCCGCCACTGAGCCCGGTTCCATCTCGCTGAACGACTACGGAGCCCCCTTCTTCAACTGGTTCTCCACCGGCCGCATCGTTCTCGACAGAAGTGGCTGCCTGGGACGGCTCCGGGACAGGTTGGCGAGTGACGAGGTCGGCCCCGTGTTGACCGAAGGCGGGCCGATCAGCCGTGCGGACAGGGCGCTCTACAACCTGGCGCAGACTCGGCGGATGTCGCAGTCCACCGACTCTGTCTACCAGCAGGCAGTGGACCTGAGGATGCTGTATCAGCTTGCGGACCTGATGGTCGACTACTTCACTCTGCGCGGAATGGCGTGGGCAGGTGAGAAGGAGGCGATTCGTTACTGGCAGCTAAGCGTTCCGGAGTACCTCGACCTGTTCATGCGCTGCTACTGGGAACGAGACCGCGACGAACGTGTCCGGCTGTACGGAGAGCTGGTTGAGGCCACCATCGAGCCGACGGGGTTCTCGTGGCACGACGGCGACCCGATGCTGAGGCTCTCACCCTCGGAACTCATGACTCGCGATAATCTCCGAAAGGCGCAGAGCTTCTGGAGATCGGTTCTCCTCACAGACGAAGCCAACTGACCGCATAATCTGGGCGGTGGCCAATGCCGGGACAGTCGTCTCAACGACCAGGACCGTACTGCCTCCCGTGATCGCGATGCTGCTGCTCACTGCAGCCCTTGTTGGACTTTCGGCTACCGATCTATATGAGCCGGTCGATGTACTGGACTGGGTTGTACTAATGTTGACGGCGGGCCTTTCTTCGCTCCTAGCACCCACCCTTGCTGTAGTTGTGACGTACGCAGTCAGAGTACGTGGGCGAATGACCTCTTCACCCTAACCCCAACCCTCTCCCCCGTATCAAGTACGGGGCAGGCTCCGAGGGAGAAGGGGCCGTTGATTGGTATTCACGCCTTTCTACCTACCCCTGTCAGCCCCCGGATCAAGTCAGGGGCAGGCTCTGAGGGAGAGGGGGTTATGCAAGAGGTCGGGCCAACTTTGCGGGGAACAAATCCTCGTCGGGTTTCGTCTGTATATATGAAACCCACTGAAATCGAGGAAAGAGAGGTGACCGAATGTTCTCCATATCCAAGAAAGCACTGTATCCCGCCGCTGTAGTCTTGATTGTGATCTCGGTGTTTGTTGGCTACCAGGCTCTGGCCGATCAGGGAAGCTCCGTGCTGGAGGTGACGTCGATCCTGAAATTCAGTCAGGCAGACTCCACGCTGGAGGTGACGTCGGGCCGGGAACCCAACGCATGGGTGAGCGGCTCCGTGACATACCGCGAGAGGATCACACTCTCTCCGGGGGCAAAGATCGAGGTTGCGATATACGATGCAACCTATCCCGACGGCCCCTCACCCACCGTGGCTCGCCAGATCATCTCCAACCCGGGTCAGGTGCCAATAGAGTACAGGGTCGGCTACAACCGCGATGACATAGACCCAAGGAATCTCTACTCTGTGACCGCTAGCATCTATGAAGAGGACGGCCGGCTGGCCTTCATAAACGACAAGTACCGTTTTGTAATCACCCAGGACTATCCAAGTGAAGAGGACATGGTGCTCATCCTTGTGAATCCTCCGCCCGAGATGATCGGTGACATCGAGGACTGGAGGACCGAGGTGGAAACGCCTGCTCGTATAATCAGCGCGAATCTCATGTCGAACGGGGTTGACCACTATCTGAAGATCGATCACTTCAAATCCAGAGTCAGCGGATGCCCTCGTCCCGGCAGCCCGTCCGTGAAGCAGATGGGAGATGAAATCGTTGCGGCCATAAACGTGCTGCAGCCACCACCGACCCCCTGGTCGATTCCATGCGATGAGAAGGTCTTACACGTTTACGCATCTGAACGTCTCAGCGACCCACTTGAACCCGGCCGGACTTACTCCGTGGTGGTCAATGACCAAGCGTTCACATCCCTGACTATCCCCGACCCCGAGTTGGGAGACACCTCCATCGCCGACTCACCGATCGAGAGTGCTGAAGTCAGACCAGGTGGTGGAGACCCTACTGAGTACGCTCTGCACGTTGTCTCGGGCCTGCCAAAGGGCAGTGGGTGCTCGCAGTTCAACGGGTACGAGATTCAGAAGCGCTGGTCCGACAGGATCGAGGTGTCCGTCACTCACCACGAGGTTGCCGATACGTCCGTATTGTGCACCACTGACTATCCAGTCGTGGAGACCACTGTTCCCCTGGGTTCCGACTTTGATCCGGGGATGGAGTACACGGTAGTCGTGAATTCGGACACAGTAATAGAGTTTGACGCTCAGTAGTCGGAGGTCGTGGCGTTACAATTGGGCCAGCGTGGAGGGAGGACTGGGAATGCGCTTCGAAACGCTGGTCGAGAGGCTGAAAGCGAGCCCTGCGGTGGACGGACTTATGCTGATAGGTTCGTCCGCTCAGGGGGCTCTCAATGAGCACAGCGACCGCGACGAACGTGTCCGGCTGTACGGAGAGCTGGTTGAGGCCACCATCGAGCCGACGGGGTTCTCGTGGCACGACGGCGACCCGATACTGAGGCTCTCACCCTCGGAACTCATGACTCGCGACAATCTCCGAAAGGCGCAGAGCTTCTGGAGATCGGTTCTACTCACACACGAAGCGAACTAACCGTACAGTCTGGTCTTAACTGGCGCTGGTCAGGGTAGCAATGTGTGGAGATCATCTATGAGTCCGAGCAAGTCCCAAGTAGCCATCTGGGCAGCGCTGCTGTTCTTGGGCTTCGACTTACTCGGATTGCTCATCTCTTGGCTGTTGACTGATATCTTCGAGGTCAACTGGGGTCAGGGAACCGTTCATCCCTGGGAGTTCCCCAACGCGTTCTTGGTAATCCCCTTCGGACTTCTTCTGGCCTCGTACTTCTTTGTTCGCCGTTTGAACGACCGCCTGCTGTCGTACCTGTGGCTGTACACGATCATCGTGGTAACGATTGGACTTGTCTCAGCATCAGTATTGGCGTCAATCGACTCGGCCTCTACTCACGTGTGGTGGGCAAGCGCTTTCGGGTTGGTCGGTCTCATCGTACTGGTCTGGTTGGCCAGGAGAATCTCCGCAGAGTCGTTTCGACACGCCTTGCTGTTCATTGTCCTGACAATGGCTGTGGCAAGTTCAGCCAGCCTCACTCCGTCACAATTCCACACGGACCCGTCAATCGCGCCGTCGCTTCCCATATACATCATGCTTTGGGTCGGCGGAGCACTCATGGGCGGTCTCGCAGTCTGGGCGGTGGCCAATGCCGGGACAGTCGTCTCAACGACCAGGACCGTACTGCCTCCCGTGATCGCGATGCTGCTGCTCACTGCAGCCCTTGTTGGACTTTCGGCTACCGATCTATATGAGCCGGTCGATGTACTGGACTGGGTTGTACTAATGTTGACGGCGGGCCTTTCTTCGCTCCTAGCACCCACCCTTGCTGTAGTTGTGACGTACGTAGTCAGAGTACGTGGGGGCACCTGATCCGCTACGAAAGCTATCCGGACGGTTCGCGGCGCTTGCTCGAGGTCCTGTCGCAAACTCCCGCCGAAGGTTCTGTGGTCGAGATAACCGTCGATGCTGGGCGGGTGGACTGCCGCGAGAACGCCCCCATCACCGCGGCGTGCATAGTCGTTAACGATCAGCCTTACTATGGCAACATTGAAGACTTCGCCCGTGGACACGAGTACGAGTACAAACAGCGCGTGGAGGGGTACGATCTCATGCCCGGCGTTTCCGATCCGCCTCCGGAGACCTCGAAATACGGCTACCTCCTGCTGGAGGTCCTGTCCGAAGAGGATGTCCTGGACTACAACTGACGCTGGAGTACAACCGGTTAAACCCTGGCAGCCCTCACACTATAGGACTGGCGAGCCCTTGGTGCGCTGGCAGGCTGCAGAGACTGTATCAATTTAGTCGGAGGCCCAAACGTAGGGGCGTCCCTTGTGGGCGCCTTGAGCATGATGGCCAACATGGGCAACCACAAGGGATTGCCCCTACATGTGTATGACCGACCAAACTGGTACAGCATCCAGGCTGCCGGAGGGGTTGACGAGGGAGATGGAGTAAGAGTAGCCTCTTTAATTCCACTCGAGACCGTCGAGGGAGTCTGTTAAGAAACATGCACAAGAAAGCTACTAGCAAGGAGTAGGGATGGTAGAGCTGAAGGCCTATTCGGTAAATCTGCGCAAGATGGTGGACATCAAGGACCCGGAGCTAGTGACCCTGAAGAATGGAAGGAAGGCTGTCCGGGGTGTTGCGTCGGAAGATCCGTCCAGCAAGGTTTTCAGAATCGTGAGTGACAAACAGGCGGAAGAGATTCGAGAAATGCTTGGCTGATCGGGGCCGCGCCTGCGGCCTCTCCAAGCCCATACAGGGTGACAGTTCACGGTCGGGGCAGCCCGACCGTGCGGGCTCTCCTCCTGACCACTCCGTCAAGGATCCTGACGTAGGTTCCTGGCTTAACTTGTTAAGCCCTTGATGGTAGATGGCAATTCGCTGAACGTAGCGACCCTGGCCGTCGCTTCGGACAGATCGTGAGCTGCGGTGAACTCGTTTGCAACTACGATGCAGTCAATGCCCGCCGCTACTGCCGACTTCAACCCTCTCGCCGAATCTTCGATAACGATCGTCTCTGCGGCAGCAGCGCCAAAGCGGTGGAGTCCTTTCAGATAGGGCTCGGGATGTGGCTTAGCTCGCTCGTAGTCCTCCCGGGTCAAATAGAATTCCATATGATCCAGGATGGACCGCCCTTCGTGTATCAGGGCGAAATCAGGTGGCTTGGAAGTAGTAACTATACCCATCCTGTACTCGCAGGCGAGTACGTCTAGCGTTTCCAGGACACCCTCGATCTCGATGTCTTCGGTCACCAGGTATTCCTGGTAGTACCGGTTTCTCAGTTCCCGTCCACGTTCAATTTCAGATTCGGATATTCCTGAAACTCGTGCCGCCTCCCACGCGGAAACTCCGTTGGCCATGTTCACCAGATATGCGTCTCGTGGGAGATCAATTCCGAACGATGCCAGCGCTCGTTTGTTTGCCAGGTAATACCAATGTTCCGTTTCGACTAGAACCCCGTCATGGTCGAAGAGAATGTATTTCTTCACTTTACCCCTTCAAGGTTGCTCTCCAAACGTGTCTCGATCTTTTGGTCCGCCTCTGGAAACTCGAAAGAGCGGCCGGTGATCTTCTCGTAAAGGTAGATGTAGCGTCTTGAGAGCTCGCTTACAAGGTCGTCCGGTGCTGCTGGCAGGACCTCATCCTCGTAGGGATCGCAGTTCTCAGTGAACCAGAGCCGGAGGAATTCTTTGTCGACGTTGTCAGGTTCCTGTCCCTCCATCATGCGCTGTTCATAAGAGTCGGCGATCCAGTAGCGACTGGAGTCAGGGGTGTGGATCTCGTCTATCAGAAGGATCTCACCGTTCTCGTCACGTCCCATCTCATACTTGGTATCGACGAGAATTAGGCCATGCTCGGCTGCCTTGGCTTGACCGAAAGCGAAGAGTTCCTGCGCGATGCGGCTGCACTGTTCCCAATCATCGGCCGTCATCCAGTTTTCGGACACGATCTCGTCAGGGCTGATCGGACGGTCGTGATCCTCCTCCTTGGTGGTCGGTGTGAGGTAGTTCGTCGGGAGCTTCTGGTTCTTGACCAGGTCCTCGGGCAAATCGATGCCACAGTATTGAAGCGCACCGCTCTGGTAGACCGTCCAGAGGGAGGTGCTCGTCGTTCCGGTGATGTATCCACGCACCACGAACTCAATCGGGAAGACGGTACATTTCTTGGCAATTGTGACGTTTGGATCGGGGATGGACAGGACCTGGTTTGGCACGATATGACGGGTCTGTTCGAACCACCATGCGCTCGTCATGTTGAGGACTTGCCCCTTGAAGGGGATAGCGGCCAGCACACGGTCGAAGGCACTCTGCCGGTCGGTGGTGATGAGTACCATACGATCCCCAAGATCGTATCGGTCCCGTACCTTGCCTATGTACTTCTCACCTTGAGTGAGATTCGTCTCAGTGAGGCAGTTTTCGAGCTCTTGTCGTATCCGGTCCGTGTAGCCCTCTGGGGTGTGAATTGCGTTCTCCATCTATTACTGTCTCCACAAGGTTGAAAGCCTATACGAGATGGCCATATTGCACCGACAAATCACTGGCCTGACGGAAGTTTC
Source organism: Dehalococcoidia bacterium (assembly GCA_965116405.1). Classification (GTDB taxonomy): domain Bacteria; phylum Chloroflexota; class Dehalococcoidia; order Lucifugimonadales; family UBA1123; genus VXRN01. Next base: position 1,128,093 of record OZ220685.1, on the reverse strand, counting down.
CCGTCCCGTATGAGTGCCGGGTCCACCTGGCGCGCGAATGGTATCACAAGGCGGCGCTGGCTCTGATTTGTCGATTGGATCGTGCACACTGACTGCCGTGAGCCTATGATACGGGTGGAATGACGGAAACTTCACATGGACTCGGAAGTGTTGCTTAAGCTACCTGCCCTCTGATGGACATCTTTAGATACCAGGGCATCAACCAGTTCGGTAGAGCGTACGCGGCCATGCTCGGAAACGACCCACATGCTCCGGGGTCGGTCGACCGTGAACTGGCCGACAGAATGGTGCGAATCTGTGCCGACACGCCGACGGTCGGTCCGCGACGATCTGGGACTTGATGAACGACGGTCAATTGGTCCGAGGAAACTGGCGGAGCCAGTCGAGCTTCTACGCTGATCCCCGGCAGTTCGGAGCGGCAGCAGTCATCAACTACCTCATCGGACAGATGAGGCGTTTCGACTATACGGTAAGCAGCCTGAACTCCTACAACCGGCGTATCCTCGGGATGGCCAATGCCGGTTGGACCGGAGGACTAAGGTGGCTGCATGGCGAGGATGAGTAGGAGTAGTAGGACGGCCACTGCAAGAGTCCATGAGTTAGTCACTCGCGCCGCCGTTGACAGACCTGCCCTACGTTGACTGCAATTTCAGACCCGGTTGTGGCTCCCCCGGTCCCCGGACCCTGACTGCGTAGGCTGCCACCACGGAGAGGGCGGGCACCATGAGCGTTGGGAGGACCCAATCGTAGTAGATGGGCATAGGGGCCCAGACGTTAGAGGCGACTGCATTGAAAGCCGCGTCAAGGAGAACCATTACCACTACAGGTGGCAGTAGGACCTTCATGGATGAAGTAACAGCATGGGTGTTTACCAATGCCCATACCGCGAGTCCTCTCAGCAGAAGTCCGCCGACCAGGAACGCGATGTATATGCTCAGTGGCCAAGCAACGGCCGGATCGGTATGAAGGTGTGGCGGCAGGAAGCTGGCAGGGGCCTGCATAGCAGTTGTCAGGCCAATGAACAGCAGCGAGTGTCGGAACGAGATGGCTGACAATCTTCTCGCGAATAGGACAACTACGATCAGGCGAGCAGCCTCAATCACGGCTAGGTCCAACCCGTGAGCGTGAGCTGACTGGAAGGTTTCTGACACTGAGGGGTGATAGGCAAGTCCGAGAGCGCTCGCGACTATAGCGTATAACCACAGTTGTGACAGAACCTGATGACCTAGCCTGCGAACGAACAGATACGAGACGACCAGGATCACGAAGGGAATCCAATAGTACAGTTCCGGTATCTCAAAGAGGACCATGGGCCCCTGACCCCGGATCAAGCGGAAGGTCTGGAAGAGAGGCCACGCAATGAACTCATGCAGGATATTGAAGCCGAAGAACAGCATGGTTGCGCAGACGAGGATTAGACCGGTCGAGCCATTGCTGGCCCTTGCAGCCATGCCTTCTCCGTTGCTGTGCTCTTTCAGGGCTGAGGTTACAAGGTCGATGATCATCGCCAGCCATACTCTGAGGATCTTCAACCCACCGCCATCGCGACGCATACGGTCTCGGAACAGCTGGACCATCAGCTCTCCGTACTCGCGCCGGTGCTCCCTTGGGTAGGCGATGAGCAGTGCTCTGTAGAGTTTCTCCGATAGCATGTCAGGCACCCTGTTTCCGCGGGGATGCCGGCCGTCTGCTCCTAGCGGTCAATACGAGGTGTTCCAGTCTTCCGACTTCCGCGTCGAGCACGCGTCCACCCAGGTTGGTCATCTTGTAGTAACGCCGCCGCTGGTCGTCCAGTTCTGGGTCAGGTCTTTCGTCGCTCTCCTCGATGAGGCCTGAGCCGAGCATCTGCTTGACTGCGCCGTACAGGGTGCCAGGTCCCATGGTGATCGCCCCGTCGGTGAAGTGCTCCACTTCCTGCATGACCGCGTAGCCGTGTTTGTCTCCGGTGGCCAGGGCCATCAGGATGTGAAGCTGCGCGGTGGGGAGAGGAAGCAGGTCTGTGGGGGGGCGATCGGTCAATGTCCGGGCCTTACTCTATGCAATCGTAGCCATCTATATTGTCTGACGATATATCGTTAGGCGATATAATAGAGCAGCCGGAATGACTTGTCAATCGCCGGATGACCACACACTAGGGTGTTTTGGTTTTCGCCTAATCGTTCATGCTCTCGTTCGCCCCCGTATCAAGTACGGGGCAGGCTCTGAGCTTGTCGAAGGGCCGCCCGTTCATGGTTCGACAAGCTCACCACGAACGGATTGATCAGGTGACTCTCCAACACGAAAAGGCCCTGGTTCGCACACGCTCATGGCTTAAGTGATCGAGCGAAGTGGAAGAGTGCGATATTTACTGTGCATTATGTCATTGACCAACTTTGTGTTTGCGCAGATAATGTCTCCATCACTTGAGCGGGGGACTTTAGGTCATGAATGAGTGGCTTGATATCAGTCATCTCTTTGAGCTTTCCGGGATGGAGGCTGTTGCTGGATTCCTCACCCCGCTGGCGATCTTCGCGCTGTTCTTCATAGCTCAGCTCATCCTGCCGGCGAGAAAAGTAACCGGCTACGTAATCAACCCGGAGACCGGGGAGCCCCGCAACTACCGGCTGAACGGAATCCTGGTGTTCGTGATTGCGATAGTCGTGTGGGCTACAGAGATCACCGGGATGCCGCGCGACTGGTTCTACCGCTCCTCGGTCTATGCCGTGGCCGGTGGGACAGTCTTCTGTCTCATCTTCTCACTCTGGGCGGTCTACAGCCGACCAAAGGGCGAGATAGCGAACCCGCTCGTCGCCCTGTGGGAAGGGCGAGCCCTGGAGCTGCCGTTCTTCAACGAGCGCTTCGACGTGAAGATGTACCTGTATCTCGTCGGCGGCACGATGCTGGTGCTCAACGCCATGTCCGGGGCCGCGTACCACTACGGGCTCTTCGGCGAAGACTCCAATCCGGGCGTCTTCCTGTACGCCGGGTTCCTTACTTTCTACGTAATGGACTACTTCGTCTTCGAGCGCGTCCAGCTATACACCTACGACCTCATCCACGAGCGTCTCGGCTTCAAGCTGATCTGGGGCGGACTCGTGATCTACGGGTGGCTCTACATCCTCCCGCTGTGGGGCATGGCCGTTCACCCGGACCCCGGCTTCTCGTCGGCGTGGACGTACATCTGGCTCATCGTAACTGCCACGCTGTTCCTGGTCGGGTGGGGCATCTCGCGCGGCGCGAATATGCAGAAGTACACGTTCAAGCGATGGCCCGACCGCAAGTTCCTCGGGATCATCGAGCCGGAGTACATTCAGGCCGGGGACCGCAAGATCCTGTGCAGCGGCTTGTGGGGATTCGCGCGCCACTTCAACTACCTGGGCGAGGGGTTCGCTTCCTTCTCAATCGGGCTGGTATTCGGCTACTTCGCCAACCCGTGGGCGTGGACCTACTTCGTCTTCATCGTCTCGCTGTTCACGTGGCGTCAGCGACTCGACGACAGCCTGTGCGCCGAGAAGTACGGCGAGGAGAAGTGGGCGGAGTACCAGGCGCGCGTGAAGTACCGGATACTTCCCGGGGTCTACTAGTATCAAATGACCCCCTCTCCCTCAGGGTGAGGGTGAAGAGGTCATTCGTCCAATCTACCGGATACCTCCCACACACCCCTGGATTCCGGCTTTCGCCGGAATGACGAAGTCCTGCAAAGGTCTCCGGCAGGACTGACGTAAACAAAGAGCTACAACCAGAGAGCGCTCTGCTGATACCCGCCCGTAGCGTGGAGCGCCGTTCCTGACACCCAGCTTGCGAGGGGACTGGCCAGGTAGAGTACTGCGTGACCGATGTCTCTCGGCTGTCCCGCGCCCAGGGGATACTGGCTTTGCCGGGCAGCAGTATGCTCTGGAGACCAGCCAAAGTCTCTGGACATGACCAGCCCCGGCATGATGGCGTTCACCCTCACGCCCCGGTCGGCCACCTGCGCCGAGAAGCCGGCGGTCAGGCCTATGAGCCCTGCCTTGCTGGCGTTATATGCAGGCGAGCCGTCCCTCCTTGCCACTCTCGCGGCCTGAGAGCTGATGTTTACGATGCATCCGCTACCAGCCTCCAGCATCGGCCTCAGGGCAGCCCTGGAGCAGTAGAACACGCCGCTCAGGTTGACGTCTATGACCCTCTGCCACTCATGGTCGGAGAGGTCCCACGCATATCCATCGGGGTCATCTACACCGGCATTGTTGACGAGAATGTCCAGGCGGCCGTACTCCTCCAGGGCCAGGTCCACCAGCGAGTCGGCCTGCTGGGGGCTGCTCGTATCCATGATCATGGTGGTCACGTGTCCGCCTCCTTGGCGGACCTCTTCCGCCGTGGAGTCGGCTTCCTGAATGTCCCCGATGACGATACGGGCTCCGGCCTCGGCCAGCACGAGTGCAATGCCCCTGCCGATACCCTGGGCCGCGCCGGTTACAATGGCCACCTGTCCATCCAGGCTCACATCTGCGGTCATTTTGCTATCTCCCTATTGTCGATGGGGCTTCGGCCCCTGTTTCGGAAGCAATTGCCTCTCCGTGTAACTGACCATCCGGAGGCGCCTCAGTGCTGTGCCGGATGACGTCGCTGTACATGCCTATGGAGTATCAACGTCCTTGCGTAAGGGCTAACTACACTCTGAGAAGTTCTGGGTTGCGAAGATCGTCTCCTCAATCCAGCCAGTCTTCGTTGACTCTACTATGGCCACCCCGACGCCTATCCTGCGAGCACGGCTCTCCAGAATGTTGGCCCTGTGGCCCGGACTGTTCATCCATCCGTCGACGAGGGCTTGCGCTATTGCCTGTGAGTCGATGTGGAAGTTCGACGGTCTCCAGGTAACCTTGCCTCCGGCAGATCCTATTCCCGACCATTGGGTCACCCTGTGGTACTTGGCAATGTTTTCGCTAAGTCCGTAGGTGTATGAGCCGTCACTACGGTAGGCGCGACAATTGTAACCGGCAGCGAGTGCCCTGTCGGTTGGGTCACTCCCTTGAACGGTGTGCCCGTACCCGAACTTCACCATGTTCTCACTGTGGGACCGGGCAATCTGGGAAATCGCCGGATCGTGGATGAATGGCGTCAGACCTGCATTGTCTCGCTCCTGGTTTGTAAGGTGAACGACCCAGCTCTCCACTTCGTCCATGTCCAAAGGACTATCGCCTGGATACCTCAGGGTTGGGGTTTTCGAAGGCGTTGGCAGTGTTCCGGAGACTTGGATCGTGGGTACCATCGTGGGCTGAACCGGTGTGGGAGTGAGTGATGGCTCCGGCGTAAAAGTAGGATCAGGCTGCCGCGCAACTACTGGCGATCTCGTAGGCGTGGGTGTGATGGTGGGCTGAGCTGTCAGCGTAGGCGTTACAGTTGGGACTTCGGTGGGTGCCGGCGTCGACGAAACAATCAGTGCGACGGCTTCCGGCGTGGCACTTGGTGGCACAGGTTGGGTCGTGTTCCCAGGCACCTCAACCGGAACTTCCACAGCGGCGTCTTCGATGGCGATGGTCACCACATACTCGCCGGGAGAGAACTCTCTGGAGAAGACGAACGTCTCCGCATCTCGCGACGTCAGACCAGGGATGATGGCCACCATCTCGGCCTCGTCGCCGTCAACGGCTATAAAGAGCTCTTGAGCACTCGTATCGGGCCCAGCCCCCACTTTTCTAATGGATACTGTGAAGTCGACCGTAGTAGTTGCGTCAACGGTCGTCGACAATTTCACGTTTACGTCGTCGATGCTGTACTCAGGTGGGGTGGGTGTTGGAAGAGGGACTGGCGTAGCTGTCGGCCTGGGAGTAGGAGTTGGCAAGGGTTCCTGTGTAGGCGCGAGCGTCGGGACTGGTAAGGCGGATGGACTAGGTACAAGGGGCGTGGGTGTGGCCGTGGGGGAGGGAGTGTCTGCAACAAACGATATAGATGGAGCAGGGGTGGGAGCGGCTCCGAACTGCAGACCCAGCAGGGCGCCTATGTCTGACTCTAGATCCCTGTCAGCTGCGATATATGCCAAGGCCATTGCGAGTACTATTAGCAGGACTATCCACATGATAGTCCTGCCCGGCCGTCTCCGATGGCTGGTTCGCCTATTGCGTCCTCTTACCGGAGAACTTCTTCGGCGACTTCGAAAGCGCCTGCGGTTCGATCTTCCCCCGCCTATGCACGCGGCGCACGTGCATGCTGGAGGATGATCCGAGTACCAGTTGTACCTGCCAGACATGACTGAGGGGATCCTCTTTAGTCCAAGCTAGACCTGTCCAGTTTCCAGTTCCCTTGAAACCGGATTGCCGGCAGCCGGACAGTTGCCGCAAACCGTATCACGGAAATACCATCAGGGGACACGAAAGACTGATTGGAGCAACGCAATGAATTATCGACCTTTGGGCAGCACCGGGCTCCAGGTCTCGGAAATCGGATTTGGCTGCGGCAATGTCGGCGGCCTGATGATCCGGGGAGACCATGCCGACCAGGTGAAAGCTGTCTCGCGCGCCATGGAGCTGGGGATCAACTACTTCGACACCGCTCCCTCCTACGGCGACGGCGAGTCTGAGACCAACCTTGGGAACGTGCTGAAGGAGCTGTCGGCCGACGTCTACGTCGGCACCAAGTTCCGGGTCACCACTCATGAGCCGGGGCGCATAAAGAACGACGTCATCGCCTCTGTGGAGGAGAGCCTGACCCGCCTGCAGCGTGAGCAGGTCGACCTGATCCAGATGCACAACCATGTCGCGTCGACGGCTGACGGCGGCTCAGTCACTCCCGAAGAGACGTTGGGAGAGGTCGTGGACGCGCTGAGAGAGCTGCGCGACCAGGGCAAGGTCAGGTTCTGGGGCATGACCGCGGTTGGGGAGACCGAGTCCCTGCATCGGGTCATCGACTCCGCAGCGTTGGACACAGTCCAATCAGTGTACAACCTGGTCAACCCAAGCTCCGGCTCGGACGTTCCGTCCGGATTCGATATGCACGACTTTGGCAACCTGATCGGGCGTGCCTCGGCCAATGGCATGGGTGTGCTGGTTATCCGGGTGCTGGCGGCGGGAGCGTTGACCGGGGATGCTGCGAGACATCCCGTCGCCGTTCCGAGCGTCGCGCCAATAGGTTCAGGTCTCGACTACGACCAGGACCTTTCAAGGGCAGACGGATTCCGGTTCCTGGCACGGGAGGGATACGTGGACAACCTCGTGGAGGCTTCGCTGAGGTTCGCGTTGACCAACGCCGGGGTGAGCAGCGTTCTGGTGGGCTATTCGACCCTGGAGCACCTGGAGCAGGCCGTCGACTTCGCCTCCAAGGGGCCGCTTCCGCCGGAGGCGATGGACCGGCTGCCGGAGGTCTGGGCCGGATTCGGAGGATCAGGATGAGCGTCTCGCTGGACTGGTTGGGAGTATCGACGTACAGGCTGGTCGTGGATGACCTGGTCATCTTCCTCGATGCCTATATCGACCGGAACCCGTTGGCGCCTCCCGTCGGGATACGGGTAGCGGATGTGGAGAGGGCCGACTACGTGCTGGTGGGACACTCTCACTTCGACCACCTCTGGGGCGCCGAGCGCATCGCCCACCAGACGGGCGCGACCATCGTCGGCTCCCACGAGACGGTTAGGCTGATGGAAATGGAGGAGGTGCACGGCGATCAGCTCGTCGCCGTGGCGGGTGGTGAACGGATCAGGCTGTCTGACACGGTGTCGGTGCGTGTATTTCCCAGCCAACATTCGTGCATATGGAGCACTGCCGGAGCCTCGGGAGAGGTCTGCCTGGGAGACCTGGGACTGACGCTTGACGAGCGACAGGCGAACCTCCGGCGTCACGCGGCCTCTCGCGCCTCGTCCAGCCAGCCGGGCATGGCGGAGGCCGAAGCCCACATGCTTGAGTGCTCTCAGCGTCCACGCGGCGAGGGCGGGGCGCTGGCGTACCTCATCGAGACGCCGCATGGCAGCATACTCTGGAAAGACACGTCTGGGCACTGGACCGGGATCCTGCGCGACCTCCGGCCCGACGTTGCGCTACTGGCGGCAGCCGGGCGGGGCAACATAGACGGCGAGCCCATCCAGGGTACGCTGGCGCAGTTCGTCGCCCGTGAGGCGGACCTGCTGCGTCCCAGGCGGATCGTGCTCGGCCACCACGACAACTGGAACCCCCCGGTCACAGGTCCGACCGACATGGAGCCGATAGAGCGAGAGCTCTCCCGCCAGGCCCCCAACGTCGAGCTGGTGCAGATGGACTACCTCGAGGGCTTTCCTATTCTGGGATCGTAGGCCGCCAGAACGAGGGGAGGACAGGAAAATCCATGCCCAACGGCGGGGAACATCACGAAAGGCTCGGTGCGTGTCCACACTGCGGGAGTGTAGACATTCGCACCAGGCGAAGTAGGCACCGCAACCTCCTGTGGAGATGTAGGTCTTGCAACAGGGTGTTCAGGACTCCGAGCGTTGCCGATTACATCCTACCCGCCAGTGCGAATCCCAGAGACTACGTCTTCGCCGGCTCAATACATGAGATGGAGAGAAGGGCGAGGCGAACAGCCGGTGGAGGGGGTAGTCGCGGTCAGCGCCGTCGGTCGGCTTCATTCAGGGTTTCGCCTTTAGTAGTCGGTATCATGCTCGTTGTAATTCTGTTGGTCGCCGTTGGGCTGATCCTGTTCAGGGACCTACTGACAGGTGGTGGAGATAGCACGCCCTCGGTTGTGGAGCCGGTCGCTTCCCCAGCAATGGTCGCCGCTATCCCGACTGCATCACCAACGCCAATGCCCACACCTACGAGTACCCCATTGCCTGTAGTGGCGAGAGTGCCATCACCTGTCCCTGCATCACCCACGCCGATGCCAACAAAGACCAGTACTCCCGCCCCGGCCGCCCTGCCGAGTGTGAGAGCCACAGCCATTCCTGAGGCGGCGATAAGCCCGTCACCTGTTCCTTCGCCTGCACCCTCGCCGTCGCTACTATCTGGTTTCGATAACGGGCCCTGGCTCATCGCGAACCGACCATCTCTGGTTCAGGACCTACTGGCTGTTGGTTGGATCGATGATGGGGTAGAGGCTTCCGAGAAGGAAACCGTCCAGGCGGTGGTCAACCTGGCTGCATTCCACGAAGCTCCCACGCGTGCCCTGCTTGATTTGATCTGGTTCGTCGATGGAGTCGACAAGATAGAAGTGGATGCCATACGCGAACTGGGATTCCTCGCCGGGGGCGATGAGGATATGACTATGAGGGTCGTTGGGCTTGAGTGGTTCTCGGACGAGATCAACGAGTTCGAGTTGGAAGCCGTCAGAAGCTTGGCCTTCATCACCAATGATAGTGCAGAGATAGGCCAGTTTGTCGTAGATGCGCCGTGGTTCACCGACGGTATCGAAAGGGTCGAGTCGGATGCCGTCTACGAACTCTCATTCGTCACCCAGGGAGATTCCGCGGCAGCCAAACTGGCGGTTGATATGGACTGGCTCATTGACGACGTAACCAGTGCAGAGGTGGAAGTCCTCCGTGAGATTTCTTTTGTCAGTTCGGAGGATGGGCCCGCCGCGCGGCGTATCCTTGCCATGCCATTTCTTTCAGCGATTGAATCACCGGATGTTTCAGCTCTCGCCTCATTATCGGGCATGGTTGGTGAGAGTCCAGAGGCGTTCGACTATGTCATGTCGCACCCTTCTCTGGTCGACGGTATTACCGACGAGATGAGTCCGGTGGTGGCAATGCTATATGGCGTCGCCGATACAAACCCCGACCTGATCGACACGTTGCTGGATCCTGAGAGTATCTCCATTGAACGCAGAGCCATATCGTTGCCGCTCTCTGGTGGAGTGGAACTGGCAATCGTCCGCACTCGACCCGGTTCGCCCACCAGCATGGATCTCCTGGAACACTCGGTGCGAATGGCAGAGGATCTGATGAGCGGGCCACTACCAACTCACTATGTTGGTCTACTTTACGAAGACGCGATCAATGGGCCCTTTGATGGGATGAACTTCGGCACACACATCGTACTTCTGTCTGAGCGCGCGACGGAAGACAACTACGTAGAGGGTTCTTCCGACACCGGCGGCATCGCCCATGAGGTGGCCCACTATTACTGGGCGGGAAACTCCGACTGGGTTGATGAGGGCGCTGCCAACTTCATTAACGCCTTGATCGAGAGAAGGCTCGAAGATGAGGAGATGAGTCTCGCGAATGGTCCGTGTCCATACATGCGGAGTATCTCGGAACTGGACGATCAGCCTCCGGACTCGGAGTCTGATGAATTCCTCTGTAACTACTCTCTTGGGGAGCGTCTCTTCCATGACCTGTACCGCAACCTGGACGAAGCTGAGTTCTGGCAGGGGATCCACGACCTGTACATGCGGTCACAAGTAAGCGAAGAACCTGACAACCCGTATGGAGGCACGCGGGTAGACATAGAACACATACGCGAAGCGTTCAGGTCCGATGCGGCGGGCGTCATTACTTCCCGCTGGTACGATGGCTCAGAGCCCTTTGACCTCTCTCGACTCGACACTGATCCCTCGAACCCCGAACTTTCGGCTATCAACGGAATCATCGACAGGGCCGAGGTAACGATAGACGATGACAACTCCCCGGTGACGAGCTTCTCGGCCCAGGACGTGACCGATGCAGTCTGGTTCAACTTGGAGTATTCGTACTCGGTGTCGGGCGAATCTCGGCAGGTGTCACTGGACACTGTGGGGATCTACGAGGACGGGTTTGAATTTCACAGGGATACGATTGAGGTGACTGCCGAGCCCGCGTACATCGGTGGAGCTAGTTCGGTCTTTCTCGGTGCCGGAAGGTGGGCACCTGGGTGCTACTGGGTGTACGTCTACGACGGTGATAGGAAAGTGTCGGAGGTGCAGTTCGAGGTGATACCCTAGAAGCTACTCCATGTTGGTCGTGTGTACCTCTTGGCACTAGGATACGGTTACGTTCGAACGGGCGGAGGCGCTCCCCTAACTCCTAATCAATTGACTAAACCGGACCTCTCTTGGAGGAGTGGAGATCCTTGGTAGACGAACATGGTCACATGAAAGAGTTAATTTCACCGTGCAAAGGCGTGGGGTGCGCCGGCAGACCGGGGTTCATGAAGCGGTACTTCTTCCTCGTGGACCGCCCGGACGTTGGGAGTGAAGGCACCGTGTACTCATGTGACCACTGCACCCGCCTCCACATCCTCCAGCCGGACGGCACGCTCAAGCCGAGCTAGACCAGAACTGGCTGGCCAGGCGATCTAACCTGGTCTATGTATTGACCATAGAACTGACTATGGGTAGTATGGGTATCATGAAGACGACGCTGGACATCCACGACGAGTTGTTGACCAGGGCCAAGCGTCATGCGCAGGAAACCCGTCGTCCACTAAGGGCAGTGGTCGAAGAAGGACTCAGGTTGGTCTTGTCGAAAGAGACTCGTGCTGATCGTTACGTTCTTCCGGACCGCAGTTACGGCGGTCCAGAGATACATGATCCTCTGGCTGCCTACACCTGGTCTGAGCTACGCGACATCATCTACGGTGACGATGCTGGACATTGATCGCCGTTGACACCAGCATACTGGTATATGCTCATAGGACAGATTCGCCGTACCATTCTCAGGCAGCATCACTGATCACGTCTCTGGCGGAGAGTGACATCCCATGGGCTATACCGTGGCCCTGCTGCTACGAATTCCTAAGTGTGGTCACCAACCGGCGTATCTGGGGCGACAGGGCGACACCGGTCCAACAGGCCTGGCAGCAGATCGCAGCCTGGGCTGACTCGCCTTCCAACCGGCTCATTGGAGAGACTGGCGACTTTCTCGACATTCTCCATAGATTCGTCGATAGGCCACACGTTGCAGGCGCAGTCGTGCATGATGCGCGTGTGGCGGCAATCTGCGTAGCTCATGGCGTCGATGTCCTGCTCACCAGGGACAGAGACTTCTCACTATTCTCCGAACTGCCGATCCGCGACCCCCTACGCATTGCGTAGCCAGTGGGACTGGTAATCGCCGGGTGGAGCATGGGCGGGAACTTCTGTGCGCCGAGCCGAGCGCGTTGGGATCGTCGTCGGGGCCTGTCGGGCCTCCGCGTCGCGCCTTGCCGCTCCAGTCCTCGATCAGCGTGGTGACGCCGAGATCGGCAGATGGGGGGACGTTGTAGTCATGCAAGGAATGAGACACGTTCTGCATTGAATAGATGTCGTCTGAAATCGAGGATATGGCAGGAAACTTGAGCATAGACTATGATCGACCTCTCCCAGGACACAGTCTGTGGTGAGAGGAGAGTCAGACCAGATGCTTAGACTGACCCTCATAGCACTGTCAGTCATGCTAGTTGCAGTACTGGCTGGTTCTGCTGCAGCCTGCAGCTCTTCCGAAGAAGCCCCGGCCCCTGCGCCGCCGATGGCGTCTGCGCCAGCCGCACCAGCCGCTGCCGCCATACAGGCTTCTGCACAGCCGGCCCAGAGTCCGGCGTCTGCGCCAGCCGCACCCGCGCCAGTCGTGGCCGTAGAACCAGCTAGTGGGCCCGTCGGATTCGACCTGAACAGGGTGCAGACCGCCCTGGTGCAGCAGCAGCGCGTCATCATCAGGACAGTCGATCTGGAACTCGTCGTGGAGGACGTCGCAAGGTCAGTCGACGAAATCGCCGCAGTGGCTCGCCAGTTCGGGGGATGGATGGTATCGTCCGAGAGGACTTCAAAACATGACGCCCTTGTGTCCGTACGTGTACCGGCGCAGGCCCTCGATGAGGCGGTCTTCGGTATCAGGGACGTGGGCATCGAGGTGGTGTCAGAGCTGTCCAGCAGCCTGGACGTCACGGAAGATTATGTCGACACGAAATCGAGACTGACCAGCCTTCGAGCCACTGAGCAGGCCTTACTGAGCCTGTTTGAACGCGCAGTCGAGGTAGAAGATGCGCTGGAGGTGCAGAATCAGCTGGCCGACGTCCAGGCCGACATCGAGGCACTACTTGGCCGGATCAGGTACATGGAGGAAACGGCTGCGTTCTCCCTCATAAACGTCAGGGTTGAGCTTCCCCCAACCATCCTGCCTGTGGATGCGGGTGGCGACCGTGTGGTGAGGGCAGGGGAGCCGGCGAGATATCAGGCCCACTTCACGCCACCTCCGGGGATCGAAGAGTTCACATTCAGCTGGGACTTTGGCGACCACTCACCGCCTGTCACAGGAACAGGACACGCTCCGACCACGGTCTCCGGCCGGCACGTGACGGCGACGGTCAGTCACGTCTACGAGAGCGACATCGACTCCCCCTACATAGTCCGGTTGAAAATCACCGGTACCGGCGACGCGGGACTTGCGATAGGCTCCGCCACCCTCAGGACGACCGTCAAGAAGATTCCGACTATCGAGGCGTACGCTGGGTCCGACCGCACTGTCGAGCAGGGTCAGAGTGCCGAGTACACGGCCTCCTTCACGAGGTCGGACGAGTTGGCCAACTTCCGCTACACCTGGGACTTTGGCGACGGCACCGCCCCCGTAACCGGTAGCCCGGAGCCGGGAGAGTCCAGGATTACCGTGACCCACGCCTTCGACAACCATCGTCCGCAGGCGTACCGGGTTGTCTTCACCGTAACCGCGGACAGCGACGCAGGAGGGGTCACCGGGTCGTCCGACTTTGGAGTGCGAGTGGAGGAGTCGGAGGGACTGGTAATAGCCGGGTGGAGCGCGGGCAAGAACTTCAGGGAAGCAAGCAGGGCGCTGTCCGCAGTGCTGCAGGCGATCGGGACCGTGTTGATATGGGTCGCTACGTTCAGCCCGATTTGGCTGGCTATCGCAGTGGTCGTCTTCGTGGTGGTCAGATTCAGAGACCGCCCGGTAGGAAATCCAATAGCAAGGGTCTTCAGCAGCAGTCCGAGCACCCCACGGCCGGTCGAAGCCGAGGCTGAACCCAGCCCCGAATCGCTGACCTCTCAGGAGGGCGAGTCCGAGGATAAGTCCGATGAAAGTCAGCCGCAGGGCAGAAGTGACTAGGCAAACACTGGGTTGCAGGAATACCTGGCCCAGAGCTGCGGTCCCCGCCCCTAGACCTCCCTGAACTCGACCACCCCCGCCGAGCCTAGCGCGTTGGGATCGTCGTCGTCTGGGCCTGTTGGACCTCCGCGTCGCGCCTTGCCGCTCCAGTCCTCGATCTGCACCTCGATCAGCGTAGTGACTCCGAGATCGGCAGATGGGGGGACGTTGTAGTCGTGTCCCAGCGTTCGTCCAGGGAAGTACCGCTGCACCATGTCGTCGAAGATCTCCGACTTCTCGGACTCGTCGGTCACCTCCCTGCCGGTCCCGAACACCACCGCGCTGCGATAGTTCATCGAGTGGTTCATTGCCTTGCGGGAGTAGACGAGGCCGTCTGTGAGCGTCACCGTTACGCAGACCGGAGCGCCGTCCGCGAGGAGCTTCATCGCCCTGCTGCGGACGGAGCCGTGAAGGTAGAGCAACTCCGGCGTCTGCTGGTCGAAGTGGTAAGAGAACGGGATCACGTACGGCATCCCGTCTTCGATGAACCCCACGTGCGCCACCATCCCGTCGGACAGTATCTGCGCCGTCTCCTCAGGAACGGATCGCTCCGGATGGTTCCTGATCCGCGTCCGTTCAGTGGGGGTGATCATGTATGTCGGCTCCTCCTGGTCTCTCGCGGAATTCTAGACTACATACCCTGCGTAGGTCATCCCGCCTGCGGCGGACGTGTCCGCCCACTGTCCGCCCGTCCCAGTCCATGCGTATAATCACACTGTCCGCACACGCCACATCAGTACACGGGGCATCAACTCATGACTCAGACATTACAAGAGACTCTACCCGACGAGAGAGGGCGCTTTGGCCAGTTCGGGGGCAAGTTCGTCCCCGAGACGCTCATGGGCGCGATCCAGGAACTCGAGGCTGAGTACAGGGCCGCGCAAGCCGACGAGGAGTTCCAGGACACGCTGGAGATCCTGTCCCAAGACTACGTTGGTAGGCCCACGAAGCTCTACTATGCCGAAAACCTGACCCGGGAGCTCGGAGGCGCGCGCATATACATCAAGCGCGAGGACCTGGCCCACACCGGCGCGCACAAGATCAACAACGCGCTCGGACAGGGCCTGCTCGCCCAACGGATGGGCAAGCGCCGCATCATCGCCGAGACCGGCGCCGGACAGCACGGTGTCGCAACCGCCGCCGCCTGCTCCATGCTTGGACAGGAGTGCATCGTCTACATGGGCGAGGAGGACATCCGTCGCCAGGCGCTCAACGTGTTCAGGATGAGGCTTCTGGGCGCCGAAGTCAGGTCCGTCACCAGCGGCAGCCGCACTCTCAAGGACGCCATCAACGAGACGATCCGCGACTGGGTCACCAACGTCGAGACGACTCACTACACGATAGGCAGCGTCGTCGGTCCGCACCCGTACCCCATGATTGTGCGCGACTTTCAGGCCATCATCGGCCGAGAGGCGCGGGAGCAGCTTCTGTACATGGCCGGCAGACTGCCCGACTACGCCGTCGCCTGTGTTGGGGGCGGCTCCAACGCGATGGGCCTGTTCCACGAGTTCGTCAAGGACGAGAGCGTGAAGCTGGTGGGAGTCGAAGCCGGAGGACTCGGCGTCGAAACCGGCGAGCATGCCGCGACCCTCACCGCCGGTCAGGTCGGCGTGCTGCACGGAAGCATGTCATACCTGCTCCAGGACGAAGACGGACAGGTACACGAGCCGCACAGCATATCCGCCGGCCTCGACTACCCCGGCGTCGGCCCGGAGCACAGCTGGCTCAAGGACGCCGGCAGGGCGGAGTACGTGAACGTCACTGACGCCCAGGCGCTGGAGGGCTTCCAGCTTCTCTGCCGCACCGAGGGCATCATCCCCGCGCTCGAGCCCGCACACGCGCTCTACTACATATCGCAGCTTGCCCCGAAGCTCGACCGTGACCAGATCATCCTGCTCGGTCTCAGCGGACGCGGCGACAAGGACATGGAGACCGTAGCCGGCGCCCTTGGGGTGGAGATATAGCTACCAACGACTGAAACGGCCGCAGGCTCGACCCCGCCAGGGCGCGCCTTGGAGGGCCGGAGGGAGACATCTTGGCAAGCACCAATCCGCAGACCCCAAACATCATCTTTATCCTCAGCGACGACCAGGGCGCGTGGGCGATGGGCTGCGCCGGCAACGACGAGCTCGACACTCCGAACCTCGACCGCATCGCGGCCACCGGAATCAGGTTCGAGAACTTCTTCTGCGCCTCTCCGGTCTGCTCACCCGCTCGCGCCTCCATCCTCACCGGGCAGATCCCGTCGCAGCACGGCGTCCAGGACTTCCTCAGAAAGGGCAACTCCACTCATTCGTCTCGGGACGGCGTCGAGATCGAGTACATGCGCGGACGCAGGTCATATATCGAGGTCCTTGCTGAGAACGGCTACTCGTGTGGACTAAGCGGCAAGTGGCATCTCGGACGCTCCGCGCTGCCGCAGCTTGGGTTCGACTACTGGAACGTCCACGCTGAAGGCGGCGGCAACTACTACCGCGCACCCATGATCGAGGACGGAGAGTTCTACCAGCCCGACGGCTACGTCACCGACGTCATCACAGACCACGCCCTCGAGTTCCTGGACGCGCAGCGTGAATCCGACGCGCCGTTCTCGCTGAACGTCCACTACACCGCGCCTCATGCGCCGTGGGGCAGGGAGCACCATCCTGCCGACGTCTTCAACAGGTACCACGACGACTGCGCATTCGACTCCGTCCCCGACGAGCCGATTAACCGCAGGCAGCTCGACAAGGAGCCCGGCGCAGCCACCCTCGGCGACACTCCCGAGAACCGCAGGCTCGCTCTCAGCGGCTACTTCGCCGCGATCGAAGAGATGGACAGGAACATCGGCCGTCTGCTCGACTGGCTCGAGGAGAACGGACTCAGGGAGAACACCCTCGTTGTGTTCAACGCCGACAACGGCATGAACATGGGTCACCATGGAATCTGGGGCAAGGGCAACGGCACGTACCCGCCCAACATGTTCGAAACCTCAGTCAAGGTACCGACCATGGTCTCCAGGCCCGGACACGTCCCGCAGGACCTCGTTTGCGACAGGCTGCTGAGCCAGTACGACTTCATGCCGACGCTGCTCGGATACCTCGGACTCGAGGCCGATTCAGACCAGCCGCTTCCCGGCAGGGACTTCTCGCCCGTTCTCAGGGGCGAGTCGATGGCCGGGGATACTCCAGTGTTCGTGCTGGACGAGTACGGTCCCACACGGATGATCCGTACGCAGCGCTGGAAGTACGTCCACCGCTACCCAGACGGTCCCAACGAGCTCTACGACCTCGTCAACGACCCCATGGAGGCCCGCAACCTCGTGGACGACCCCGCACAGGCAGCGCGCGTCTCAGGCCTGCGGGCCGATCTCGAAGCCTGGTACGACACCTACGTCGACCCCCGCATGGACGGCGCAAAGAACAACGTCTCAGGCCGCGGCCAGATCGGACTAGCCGGCTCCGAAGACTACGCCAAACCCTTCGCAGACGACGTAGTCCTATACCACGAGCGGGGGTGGGACGAAAATACGACCTAGAAGGTACCTACAGGGGACGGTTGGGCAGTATAGCTCGAAGTACTTCCTCACCGATGTCAATGATGTCATCTGCGAGTTGAAGCACCTCACTGGCGACACTAGAGCGGTTCGGAGTAGCGATCAGTACACGGACGCCATAGTCCTGAACAGTTCGGACGACCTCTGCGAGGTCTCGATCACCGGCGATTACGATTGCGGTCTGGAATACCGAGCGACCTGCAAGACGCACCATATCAAGTGCGATCAGAGTGTCGACTCCCTTCTGCTGTCGGTCAGGATAGAATGTCCAATTCTTATCGAACTCTCCGATAAGTTGGTCCGGCTCGATTCCAAGTCCTACCGCCGTGTTTCGTAGTGCCTGACGAATCGGGTTCTCCAGTCGAGACTGCCGCTCCGCGATGTGCCCAAGACGCAATTGGATACCGGGCGTGTGAGCGATGGCATCGAAGAATCGCCTCTGCCCATCATACTCAGGATGCCATGGGTCAAATGCCCCGTCGTACCAGTATGCACGTAGGAACGTCTGTTCATACAACTCACTACTTGGTTTACTGACAAACCAGTCCGCAACGGCTGAGGCGTCAGGCCGGACGCCTGTCGCTCTTGTGCCAAGCGCCCTTGCGCCTTCGGCTCTCAGGTAACCCGCATCTATGAACCCTACGTACGATTCGGGCATCTCGACAGAACACCTTGCTAACGAAAAAGGGCCCCAACGGGGCCCGGAGTCAATTGCCTCCAACGGAAGCGCAGTTCAAGTGTCCCAAACGGGACATGCTCATTGTATCAGACGTTTGAATAGCCTCGCTGAAGTAACGTCAAATGTTGATGACCAAGGTTTCATTCAGTTAGTTTCCCTAGCTCCCCGTGGATAGGTAGTGCCGGACCCCGAACTTCCACGCCTGTAAGGCGACGACGAGGAACCCGACCCCGATGGCCGGGCAGACGTACCCGAACCACACCGGCGACCCAAGCGGGTCCGCCACGCCCATGATCGCCAGCGATGGGAAGTAGCTGACACACGCCAGCGGCACCCCGAACGTGAAGAACCGCCTGAACCAGGGGTGGTAGATCGAGACCGGGTACTGCGTCGTCTCCACTCCGCCGTACGTGACCGTGTTCATGATCTCCAGGGTCTCCGTCGTCCAGAACGCCAGCGTCGCCTGCAGCACCACGAGCCCCATGAACAGGCATATCCCGCCAGCCACCGTTGCGAGCAGCAGTCCCAGCTTGATCACCGACCAGTCCAGATCGAGCCCTACACTCGCCCACACCAGCACGATCAGCCCCTGCGCCAGCCGACCGACGCGCCTCAGCGTCAGCTCCTGACCTGCAAGCTGCAGCGCGGTCGACCTTGGCCGTGTGAGCAGCCGGTCGAACTCGCCCGACTTCACCATCGTGCCGAACAGGTCGAAGCCCCTCGACATGGCGTCCGCGAACGCGAACGAGATGTTCACCAGCCCGTAGATGAACGCCACCTCGTGCAGTTTCCACCCCACGAGCGTCCCGAACCGGTCGAACAGCACCAGGATCGCAACGAACTCCAGCCCCGTCGTGACCATGTACCCGAGCGACAGCATGACGAACGATGCGCGGTACTGCATCTGGCTCCGCACCGAGACGGACAGGTAACGACCGTACAGGTAGACCGTGTCGAGCATCCTATCCTCCCTGGACCACCAGACGTCGCTGTCCGCGCGACAGCAGCCAGCGCCCGAACAGCACGATCGCCGCTATCCACACCAGTTGGTGCGCCAGGAGCAGCGGCAGCTCGCCCACCGGGATGTGCCCGAGGTAGAAGCGGTACGGCGTATCCACCAGCCCCCTGAACGGCAGGACGTTCAGCACCGTCTGCGCCCAGTCAGGAAACAGCGGGATCGGCACAATCATCCCGGACAGGATTCCGACGATGCCCGGCGCGAGCGCGAATACTCCGTCGCCCGAGATCGTCCACATCATGGTGATGCTGAACAGCGTCGTGATCGCGCTGCTCACCAGCATCGCCCCGATCATCGACGCCACGAACGCGCCGGCTGCGCCCCACGAGTCCGGTGGATTCATACCCATGAACAGTCCCGCGAACGCGATCAGAGGCACTGCTCTCAGCAGCGTCGGAGCGGAGCGGAACGCCAGCGAGCGGCAGTACCAGAATCCGTACAGGTCGACCGGCCTCAATAGCTCATAGCCCACGTTGCCCGTGCGGATCAGCGCCCGCAGCTGGTTGTCCTGGTTCCACGGCAGCATCGCGAGGAACGCCTGGCCCAGCCAGACGTACGTCAGAACGTCATCGAGCGCCATCGGCTGTTCAGCGGTCGTCGAGCGGAAGAACGCCTGGAAGATCATCACGCGGATCAGCCCCCAGAACACCTGCGTGCCGAGACCCGCAAGCGCCGCCGCCCTGTACTGGAGCATCGACCTGAACTGCGCGCTCAGCACCGCCCAGTAGCTAGACACCCGCTACGTCCTTATACCCCCTCTCCCTCAGGGAGAGGGTTGGGGTGAGGGTGAAAAGCACCAATGCATACACCATTGTCAGAGGCACGAAGCTGTTTGCACCCATGCGGCACTCACTCCTTGGATGAAGGCTCAGCCTCGTAGATACCCGCGATGATCTCCTCGATCGGCGGATTCTCCACGAACAGGTCCCGAACCGGATGCGCCGACGTCACCCGTCCTATCAGCTCCGCCGCCGACACCGACTCCGGATCGAAGCTCAGCGCCACGCGCCGCCCGATCCGCTCCGTCACCCTCGCGTCTGGGTCGGATATGTCGCTGTTCTCATCCACAAGTTCCACCACCAGCCGACGCTCGTTCGAGATTCGACGGCGAAGCTCGTCCAGCCCACCGTCCGACAGTATCCGGCCGCTGCTGATGACCATGACCCTGTCGCAAAGCGCCTCGATGTCGTCCATGTCGTGCGTCGTCAGGATGACCGTGATCCCCCGCTCCCGGTTGAACCGGCGAATGAAGTCCCGGAACGCCAGCTTCGACACAGCGTCCAGCCCGATAGTCGGCTCATCCAGGAACAGGATCGACGGCGAGTGCAGCAGCGCGGCCGCCAGGTCGCAGCGCATCCGCTGGCCCAGGCTGAGCTGGCGCACCGGCACGTCGAGCAGCGCCCCCAGGTCCAGCACCTCTATGAACTCGTCGCGATTGCGCGCGTACACGTCGCGCGGCACCCGGTAGATGTCCCTCAGCAGGTCGAACGACTCGATCACCGGCAGGTCCCACCAGAGCTGCGTCCTCTGCCCGAACACGACCCCGATGTCCCGCACGTGCTCCTGACGCTCACGCCAAGGCACACGCCCGAGGATCTCGCACCTGCCCGAGTCCGGCACCAGGATGCCCGAGATGATCTTGATCGTCGTCGACTTCCCCGCGCCGTTCGGCCCGATATAGCCCACCAGCTCCCCAGGTTCTATCGAGAACGACACCCCGTCCAGCGCGTCGATCGTGTGGTACCGCCGGTGAACGACACCTCGCAGCGCGCCCACCAGCCCCGGGTCACGCTCCGCGATCCGGAAGCGTTTGACGAGGTCCTCAACAACGATCTGAGACATAACACCGGCCCGTACTGCTTGGGGAAAGCCAAATCCTACACGACCCACCAGTTGCATTGTAGGGCCAGTTTGCGAACCGTCCCTACGCCAGATGCAAATCAACCGGCTATCCCCCTCTCCCTCAGGGCTCACAGGGGTAGGTATAGGTGTGCAGATAGCGCGAATACCAGTCAACAGCTCCCTCTCCCTCAAAGCCTGCCCCGGACTTGATCCGGGGGAGAGGTCTGAGGGTGAGGGTGAAAACCAAGCCCACCACCATCCCGGCCCAGTCCCAATCCACTACTAGATTCTCGAAACTATGTTAAAATCTGCCCCAATCCCACCCGTCTCTCCGGGCTTGGGCCGACCCCTCCGTCCAGCGGGTTACCGTCATAGACTGATCTGCGCAACCCCATCGTCATTCCGGCGAAGGCCGGAGTCCAGGGGTGGTGAGGGGCCCCGCAGTGCCCACCCGGACCAGCGCCAACAGCGGAGTTTCGACATGGCTGGACATTCCAAGTGGAAGCAGATCAAGCACGCCAAGGCGATCACCGACCAGCGTCGCGGCAAGCTGTTCACCAAGCTCGCGCGCGAGATCATCGTCGCAGCGCAGCAGGGCGGCGGAGACCCCGACGGCAACTTCAGGCTCCGCATGGCAATCCAGCACGCCAAGGACGCCAACATGCCCAACGATAACATCGACCGCGCCATCAAGCGCGGAACCGGTGAGGGCGGAGACGGCGTCCAGATGATCGAGGCCGTCTACGAGGGCTACGGTCCCGGCGGCGTCGCCATCATGCTCGAGACCCTAACGGACAACCGCAACCGCACCGTGTCCGCCGTGCGCACCACGCTCACCCGCGCCGGAGGCAACCTGGCCGAGTCCGGCTCCGTCTCCTGGCAGTTCGAAAAGCGCGGAGTGATAATGGTCGAGGCGGACGAGGACGAGGCCGACGAGTTCGCTCTTATCGCCATCGACGCCGGAGCCGAGGACGTCGACACCGACGACTCGATACTCCAGGTCTACTCAGACCCAACCACACTCGAAGACGTGCGAAGCGCCCTCGAGTCCAGCGACGCCTCCATCAGCTCGTCCGAGGTCTCCCTCATCCCCAGCCACACCGTGTCCCTCGACAGCCGCATGGCCGGACAGATCCTGCGCCTGCTCGACCAGCTCGAAGAGATAGACGACGTTCAGCAAGTCTACTCCAACGCCGACTTCCCCGACGAGGCCCTCGCCAACTACGAGGGATAGGGGATATCCCCAAGACATAGTTGACAGATGCTACGTCCCGGTTGTCATTTGCCGGGATTGGGTCTGGGAAGAAAGTGCTAGCTGAGTTTCGGTGAGTCTCAGGATCCTGCAGCAACGGTTATGCTTGTAAGCGCATCTACACGGTCAACAGCTAGCCGAGCCTGTTCAACACTTATGTGTGGCTTAAGTTCGTTTATCCTGGTAGCTACCTCTTCTCTGCCAAGAGTTGGATCGTCATCCTTTAAGAAGTAGGCTGTCGAGATTTGCTCAAGAGAGCGAACATCGTTCCAGGAGATTTCTTTCGCTACGAATTCGATTGCCCGTTGATATTCTGAAGGAATGGTCTTGGTCTTGACTGCTTCCTCCCCTCGACGTCCGAGAGTGAATGAGGGTCCGTAATGTGCGCGTGGCTCTACATCTAAGTAAAGGCGGACGCGCATCAGTGTCAGTTCGCTTCGTAGCTCGAACGAGAACGGACCGTGAAGGTATAGGAGGAAGTCATACCCGATCGGCACCTTGAGGAGTTTCTGCAGGAACATCACGGACTTCTGAATCTGTGTCTCTCCTGCCCAACTGCCCTCGCTACGCATAGCGTCAATTAGATGGCAGATTAGGGTTCTACGATCAATTTCGTTCATCGAAGCCATGCTCATCCTCCGTTAGTCGCGCTGGATAGTATGGCATCCCTGTTGGACAGGATCCAATCTCTTGCTTTTCCGGCTACATCCGGGTCGATTAGGACATATCCTACATCTACAACGGGAATCTGACTCAGAGGGATAGACACTGAGAGCGACGACTCGATGTGATCCAGCGAATCTACTACTGGGAATTCAGTAACTGGATTAGACTGACGATAAGTGTACTGCCGAACCTTGTCGTCACCGTACTTCTCTGAGCAGACGGTTGCTATGGCGGACACCGGGTTTTCATTTCGCTCTAGGTCGTCAGGAATCAAAGTGTATGCGCGACGAAAGTGCTCTCGGGCATCTATCCGACGTGCTGCATCATGCTCTGGTGTGGACTCGTCCTGAGCTGCGGTCGTGATTCCACTTAGAACTTGATTATCGGTCAGGGCTCTCAGTTTGTCCCACTCTTGGGGGAACTGCCCTCCAGGAAGCCAGTCCTGTAGAAATTCCTTCAGATGTAAGTCATAGGCAACTCGTACATGGTGGTAGTACAACTGCATGAACATGAAATATCGAGCCCAAAGTAGTCCTTCGGTCGCGTGGATTCCTCCGATTTCAACGCCCAGCGTCGGGGAGATGTCATTCTGGCTGGCAGGAAGGACTCGAATCGTTTCGATGAGACGATAATGGTCGAACTCTCCGTATGCTACTCCAGCGTGGCGCGAGTCTCTGAGAAGGTAGTCAGTTCGATCTACGCCGAAGGCGTCTCCGCCAATAATCTCGTGCAGTAGCATCTCCCAATTCGTGAGTTTCACGTTTCCCATGTACTTCTGGCCTACAGAAACCTTGGCGATGTCCAACGGCCTTAGGGGTGGTGTCATAGACTCCCAAATCTCAGTCATCAGTTCCGACTGTATTAGGTCGGCGGTGATTGACTCATGACTTCTGCCGTCTGGAAGTAATTCCTCCTCAGCGGCATGTGAGAACGGAAGGTGTCCAATATCGTGACAGAGGGCGGCCATCCTGAGGGTCTTTCGCCAGTAGGTTCTCTCGTCATCGGTGAGGTTCAGGACGGTTCTTCTCATTGACTCGTGAATGTTGTCCTGGTCAGTAACCACATCGAAGACTCTGCCAGCCAGTTCCATGACTCCAAGACTGTGCTCGAATCGTCTATGCGTAGCCCCCGGATAAACGAGGTATGACATAGCCAGTTGATGAATGTGGCGAAGTCGCTGGACAGGAGGCGAGTTTAGTACTCGGCGCTCATCACTATCTAGCTTGATGAATCCATGAATTGGATCTCGTATTTCGTGGTATCGCTTGCTGACCAAAACCGAATAAACCTAGCATTTTAGACCCATCAGTTGATTTCAAGGTGTGGAGAATATAGCACAAATGTTCGTTCGCCGCAAACTGTGACATTTTCGTTTAATGCCTGATGGTAGCCATCGCCCTCGTCGACGCCAACCGCGAGCTGATCACCCGCTTCGAGAAAAGGATCCACGACACAATCAACCGCGCCTGGGCCGAGTGACGCCCCATCGAGGGGTGGGGGACGCTAGCGTTCTCCTTCGACCTGCACTGTAACGATATCCACGTTGTGATACTTCTGGTGCCGGACCGAGGACGCGTAATGCCGTAGAAGATGGAACGAGATCTCGCGCTCGTCCTCGATCTCGGGCTCTTCGGGCAGGTAGGCCAACCGGTCCTCGATGTTCTCATCCCCGGAGATCGCAGAGAATTCCAGTTCGGCCATCCCATCCACAACGCGGGCGCCCACCACCAACCTCCTCCCGTTACCCGTCGCTTCTTCATCTTGCAGCAGGCTCATGAGCGCCTCTTCGCCTGCCGAGCGCAGGCGGTCGGTCGATGCCCCGTTCCAGTCCGTCCGGGATGCGAACGCGCGTAGGAACTCATCTATCTCTGGCAGAGACGACTGGCTCAACTCAACCCTTATGCGATGTCGACGTCGCGTTGTCAGTCCCACGAACTGGACCATTGCGATAGCGACAACCCCACCAACAACCATGCCGTTACCCAGGAGGGTGCCCACGGGCCCACTCAGTAACTCTGGGAAGATGAACTTGTACTCGAAACCGATGCCGATCCAGAACGCCATCCCGACAATCAGCGTCTTCTGCTGGTCCAGACCGTCCTTGATCACTGTCCGAAGTCCTTCGACGAAGACCAACGCCAGGAATATCGTCACGTAGGCACCCACCACCGGGGCTGGAATCGCCAGGAGCAGGGCGGGTATCTTGGGGAAGAAGGCGGTCGCTATCAGGAAAGCGCCGGCATAGACCCCAACCCGTCGAGCCGCGACTCCGGTAAGCGAGATCAGTGGAATACTGGATGAATAGGTCGTATTGGGCACAGTGCCTGCCAGTCCGGACAACACATTGCCGAGTCCATCCGCGTTGAGCGCGCCCTGTATTACCCGGAAGTCGGTTGTTCTGGGCTGTCTGTGAGACACCTGCTGCACGGCCACACCGTCGCCGACCGTCTCAAGAGCGCTTACCAGTGAGACCAGGGCGAATGTTACCAGGAGCGCCCAGAACTCGGCTCCCAGCCCCAGGTCCAGTCCTGGCCACTCCATGGGAGGCAGACCGATCCACGCCGCGTCGATAACGCTCTGGTAGTCGTACAGACCGAAGAATGACGATGCCACGCAGCCTACGACCACTCCGACAAGAGGTGCCCATAGCTGCAACGCCTTTGGCGCACGCAGCGCCAGCGGAGCGACCACGCCAAGCGTCACTACCGCAACCAGTGGAGCGGCGATGTCGGGAGTCGAATCAGGAACGTCCGCCAGCATTCTGAACACTATCGGCGTCACCATTGCGGCCAGCAACATGATGACGACACCTGCAACCAGGGGTGTGATGACGCGTCGCAGCTTGGACAGCTGCGCCGCCAGCAGGAAGTAGAATACCGACGAGGCGACTATCAGGGTCGCCATCATGGCAGGACCTCCCGCATCCAACGCAAGCACGCATATGACCAGAAAGGTGGCAGAGGTACCCATGAAGAGTATGTATCCGGAGCCGAAACGTCCGATACGCGCCGCCTGCAGCACGGTGATCGCGCCACTGATGACCACCGCGGCGAATACCGCCCAGTTCAGATAACTCTCGGACTGGTTGGCCGTTCTCGTTATGATCGCCACGGTCACCACGATGGGAGCTATAAGGATAACCGTGGCCTGAAGTCCCAGCCCGGCAGAGAGCAGGTGAGGAGGACGCTCCTCCGGTTCGAATCGTACGTTCTCGTTCATGGTCGGCATTCCAAGTTCAAGTCATGATATGTCGGCAACCCGGCAGAGGTTACCATACGCTCCGCAAACCATGAAAACGGATGCCTGATAAACTTCGGCGCAAGAAGTCTCGACTTCAAGAGAGTCCTCAACCGGAAGTTCAGACAGGAAACACCATGAACATCGGCATACTTGGCGCATCAGCCTACGAACCTATCCTCGAACGTACCGGGACGAGGACCGACATCGACACCCGCTTCGGCACAGTCAGCGTCCTCGAGGGCGGTATCGGGCCTCACACCGTCTACTATATCCGTCGCTTCGGCCCCAACGACAGCCTGCAGGCCGACCTCGTCAACCACGCCGCCCACTCCGTCGCCTTCAGGCAGTTGGGCGTCCGCCGCGTCATCACCCTCAACGGCTTCGGCGCGATCAACAGGGACTACGGGGTCGGCGACCTCGTCGTCTACAGCGACTTCATTCGCATGTGCGAGCGCACACCCACGACGGTCTTCGACGGCGACGAGGGCTGGTTCAGGGCCAATATGAACGTCCCGTTCTGCCCTGGACTGCGCCGCGCCCTGGTCGACTCCGCCCGCGCCGAGACGGATCGCCGCGTCCACGACGGCGCGGTCAACATCTGTGTCCAGGGCCCGCACAACGAGACTCCTGCCGAGATCGACGCCTACCGTATCTGGGGCGCCGACATCATCTGCACGACGATCTACCCCGAGGTCGTCTACTTCAGGGAGCTCGAGATGTGCTACGCGGGTCTGGCCTGGCTGAGCGACGTCGCCGGCGTCGAAGACGAGGCCCACTGGGTCATGATCACCCCCGACGATCTGGCCCCCATACTCCGCCGCGCCATTGCAGACCTGCCCGCCGATCCAGACTGCCAGTGCCAGTCCACCTGGTCCGGAGCCGAAGACAAGCTCCCACCCTGGTACCGCGCCATTCGCTAGTGCTCTCTCCGAAAGCAGGAATCCACCAGTAATAATGCATGAACCCCTTCGCCTGTTGGCTCCGTTTCGTGCATAATCTTCTTCACAAACTTAGAGCCCTCCGTGCCCCTGGTGGATAATCAACTGGCAGACAGCAATTGATCGTACTTGGAATAGACCCCGGAACCTACAGCATGGGCGTTGGCGCGGTCGAGGTCGACGGCGACCAGTACGCCGTCACCCTGTCCACTGCGCTCAACCCGCCCCGCAAGGCCGACATCGCAGAGCGCCTGGCGTGGCTGCATGAACGGCTGAATGCCATCGTGCAGGACCTCAGGCCCGAGATCGTCGCGATCGAGTCGCCGTTCGTGTCGCGCAACGTCAAGTCAGCCGTGGCCGTCGGACAGTCGCAGGCTGTCGCCATGATCGCCGCCGCGTCCCATGGCGTGCCCGTCGCAACCTACGCGCCCCGCGAGGTCAAGAAGGCCGTCACCGACTACGGCGGAAGCTCCAAGGAGCAGGTCCAGGGGATGGTCCAGGCCCTGCTCGGACTCTCAGAGCCGCTCGATCCTCCCGACAGGGCGGATGCGCTGGCTGTCGCAATCTGCCACGTCCAGTCCACCCAGACACTCGGCATCGAGATGTGGGAGTAGCCGATGGTCTCGTCACTGGTCACATCGATCTCTGGCGCCCTCCAGCGCACCGGCGAGGACTGGGTGGATGTCGGCATGGGCGGCATCACGCTGCGGGTCAGCGTTCCCGACACCGCCGTCGACAGCATCGGCCGCGTCGGCCAGGACATCACCCTCTACACGTCCCTCCAGGTGAGGGAGGACAGCATCTCCCTGTACGGCTTCCCGACCGAGGACGAGAAGCACACCTTCGAGACGCTGCTGAACATCAGCGGCATCGGCCCTCGACTTGCGCTCGCCATGCTGGGACGCTTCAGCCCCATGTCGCTGCTGCAGGCTGTTGAGGCCGGCGACACCAGGGCGCTGTCCACAGTGCCAGGCGTCGGGCGCCGCACGGCCAGCAGGATCGTGCTGGAACTCAAGGGCAAGCTCGACCTGGACTTCGGTCGCGCCGACGGTGCGGGGGTGGACTCCGACCTCGTCGACGCACTCACAGCCCTCGGCTTCGGATACACCGAGGCCCACGAGGCAATCACCAGGACCGACCCTGAAGTCTCCGATGAGGAGCGCATGAGGCTCGCACTTGAGCACCTGTCCGGCGCGTAACATGAACCAGTCGCCCTACGACCCAGATAACTACTCACTCTCCCTCAGGGAGAGGGTTGGGGTGAGGGTGAAAATTTCGAATATCTACCATCTACCCATCTTTACCCTCAGAAAGATGGTGACTGACACTTCTTCACTTGGACCATGCTCAATAGTCAACAATCCATGTACGACCCATGGGCCGAGATCTACGACTCGGTCTACTCATACGTCCGCTCCGACCTGCCCTTCTACACCAGCACCGCCATAGGGTCGGGCGGCCCGGTGCTGGAGCTCGGCGTCGGTACAGGCCGCGTCGCGGTTCCCACGGCCGAGCTTGGCATAGACGTCGTCGGCGTGGACAACTCCGAGGCCATGCTCGCCGTCGCCTCCCGCAAGGTCGCAAAGCTCGGCAGCGATGCCGGCAAGATCGAACTCGTCAAGGCAGATGTCCGTGATTTCGCCCTTTGCGATCAAGAAGGAAGGGAAAGAAAATTCCCGCTGGCGACCATGCCGTTCAGGGGCTTCCTCGCCCTGCTTAGCGTCGAGGACCAGTTCAGCGCCCTCCGCCGGATCTACGAGCACCTCGAGCCCAGGGGCAAACTGCTCTTCAACATCTTCGTGCCTGACCCGAACATGGCGCTCGAGCAGAGCGACGATCTGCGGCACCTCATGGACGTGACAGACCCGGAGACCGGCCTCACCCGCGTCCTGTACCAGCAGAGCCGGTACGACTTCCACAACCAGATCGTCAGCGTGCGGATGCTGATCGAAGAGCTTGACCGACACAACGTCGTCAGCCGCAGCATGTACCGCGACTACCAGCTCCGGTACTGCCACCGCTGGGAGGTCCACCACATGCTGCAGCTATGCGGCTTCGAGATCGAAGCCCTCTACGGAGACTTCGACCTCTCCGACTTCGACGAGACCAGCACCGAGATGGTCTGGGTGGCCCGCAAACCGTGAGATACTAGGTGACGATCAGCGGCCGAGGTAGCTCAGCGTCTCCTGCGCCTTGTCCACCACCCATCCCTGGTCCGAGCCTGCGGTAACGAAGAGACAGCCTTCGTCTATCCACCGCTGGGCGTCCTCTGCGGCTCCGGTCGAAATGCCTGGGATCTTGCCGGTCTTCCTGCAGGCCTCGATGATGCCGCGGATGGCGGCCGTGTGCGCCTCTCTGCCCTCATCGGTGCTGAGGTCGAGTCCCATGAACCGGCTGAGGTCGCCCGGGCCGATCCAGCAGCCGTCTATGCCGTCCACCGCCATGATCTCTTCGGCGTTCTTCGCGCCCTCGTCAGTCTCTATCTGGACCGCGAGGAAGACCTCGTCGTTGGCCTTCTCGACGTAGTCTGCGCCGTGGAACCCCGCGCCGAACGGTCCGATCGAGCGGCCGCCGATGGGCGGGTACCTCGTGGCGAACACTGCCGCCTCGGCCTCTTCTGCGGTGTTCATCATGGGCACGACTATTCCCATGCAGCCCATGTCCAGCAGGCGACCAATGAGGCCGTAGTCGTTGCGCCTCACTCTGGCCATCGGCACTGCCGACCCCAGCCCGATGCCCCTGAACGCGAGCATCACGCTCTCGTCGGCCCACCTTCCGTGCTGCGTGTCGACCAGGACGAAGTCAAACCCCATCGGGGAGACCAGCTCTCCCGAGAGCGGCGACCCCAGCCCGACCTCGGCTCCGATAGCAGGCTTCCCCTCCATCATGCGGCGTTTCGCGCTGTTGGCTGTCACACCCTTCACCTCATGCTCAGACTGCTTGCGGCATACGCAAGGCGCCACGAGGATACCACACGCTGGCTATGGTCCGGTTGTGGCAGGCCGGGACAGGTTAGCCTTCCAGCAGGTGGCCGCTCGCGAGCACCTTCCAGAACGTCTCGTCTGCGATCGCGATTATCTCGCCGGCCAGGCTCCTGGTGATGTTCAGGCCTTCGGCGGAGTGGCCGCCTGCGATGTGCGCGATCTGCTCGGGTAAGCCTGCGGTAAGGGCGACGAAGACCCCGAACACCGGATGGCGCATGGACGGCGCCCCCGTGATCCTCGGGTCGCTCCACCTCTCGCGGTTGGCAGGGTCGTACTCCCACGCCTTGCCGAGGTCGTGGCACAGGCCCCCGGCGATCACCTCGTCGATGTCTACCTGGAAGTGGCCGACCTCGTCCTTCAGCCCCTGCGCTATGGATACGCCGATCCGGGCCACTCCGTTGAGATGGGCGGCTTGGCCGCGTCCCCTCAACTCAGGCCCGCCAGGACCGCCGGAACAGGCCATGTCGTTGATCCTGTCGAAGCTGCTCGACGAGAGAGACATCGCCCAGGCGTCGTAGACGAGCTCGCGCAGCTCGTTGTCACGGATCATAGTCGCGTACGGGAGGTCTTCGATGACGCCCAGCCGCTGGACTCTGTCAATTGTGAGTTTCATATCTCCTCCTTGCTGTTGGGCTACTGCCCGAACCGTGCCGTGTGACGGCGTCTCGCTAAGGCTTAAGGTAACAGACGGCTAAGCTTTCGATGAGGGCCGAACTGCTACCGTGCGTGCCTGTATACTTGGACACCGAGAGATGGGCAAACTTCTAACGGAAAGGCGGCAGGGATGAGCGAAGCACAGTGGTACAAGGGCAACATCCACACGCATACGACGGAGTCGGACGGCGACGAGGACCCGCACAAGGTCACGAGCTGGTACCGGAGGCATGGCTACGACTTCCTGGTGCTGAGCGATCACAACCACCTGACGCTGCTGGACTACGGCTCGGGTCGACGTCGCTTCAGAAGGCCGCTGATGGTGCCGGGCGAGGAGGTCAGCGTCCGCATACACGGAGGCGAAACGCCGGTACACATCAACGGCGTGGGTATCTCGCGGATCGTCGAGCCCATAGATGCTGACGACGTGGTGTCGACGCTGCAGGCCAACGTCGACGCGATCCTCCAGGCAGGCGGCATAGCGTCCATCAATCACCCGAACTTCCAGTGGGCGTTCGACCACCATGCGATAAGCCAGGTCGAGGGAGCCAGCCTGCTCGAGGTGTTCAACGGACATCCGGGCACCAACCTGTTCGGCGCCCCCGACAGGCCTAGCTGCGAGGAAATCTGGGACGGCGTTCTCAGCGCAGGCCGGGTGATCTTCGGAGTCGCGACCGACGACTCGCACAACTACCACGACTTCGCTCCGTGGATGTCGAATCCCGGCCGCGGCTGGGTGATGGTGCAGGCTGACGAGCTGACGCAGGAGGCGATCGTTGACGGCCTGGCGTCTGGAAGGTTCTACGCCTCGACCGGCGTGACCCTCACGCGGCTGGAGTGCTCGGCAGAGGGCATCTCACTAGAGATCGACCAGGAGCGTGACTTCATTTACACGACCCGGTTCACAGGCAAGGACGGCGAACTATTGGCCGAGAGTACAGGCCTGACCGCCGAGTACAGTGCTGACGGCCACGAAGACTACGTCCGCGCCACGGTCATCTCGTCATCCGGTCCGCGTGCCTGGACTCAGCCCATCTTCCCAGGCCGGGCATCCCCCAACATCCCGGCGGAGTAGCGTGCATGAGAGACTTCGATGAATGCCTGATGGAGTCCTACGAGATGCGAGAGCGGCTGGTCGCGGCCTACCGCACCGGGCGCTTGTACCAGTCCGACCACACCGCCTCCCACCGTCGGAACAGTGCGATGAAGAGCGGGTTGGTGAACAGCAGCACCTTCCAGACCGGCAGCTTGTCGAAGCGACGAGTCGACGGCAGCACCCTTGGAGTCCGCACAACATGGACGCTGTGTCCCGTTCCCCTGGCGAGCTTCTTCAGGCTCCATAGGAAGTCGACGTCCTCGCCAATCCACACGTTCTCGTCGTAGCCGCCGACAGCCTTGAACGCGCTCATGCGGCAGAACTGCGTGGCCCCCTGGACCATCCCCGTGAGTCGCGCGAGCTGACGCCAGCATCGCAAGTATAGCCTGATGACCAGCCGCCGGGGCCGGTACTCGACGTCGACACCGCCTCCGATGCAGACAGGGTCGCTCACCGCCTCATGCACGACTTCGAGGAGCGTGACCGGCACAGTTACATCCGCGTCCACGAACACCAGCACATCGCCCCCGGCAACGCTCGCCCCGCGATTGCGCGCCCTTCCGATGCCCTGCACCGGTTCGCCCACCACGGTCGCACCCATAGCCTCAGCGATTGCGGCGGTGTCGTCCGTGCTGTTGTTGTCGACGACGATTACCTCCACGTCGACGTCAGCCCGGTCCCGCAGGTAGTCGGACGCCAGCCGGATCGAGTCCAGCGTGGCCGGAAGATAGTCCGCCTCGTTAAAGGCCGGGATGATGATGGATAGGTTCATGTTCGTCTTTACTTCCACGAGAGGCCGGTGTTCAGACCCCTCCCGTCATTCCGGCGAAGGCCGGAATCCAGGAGTGGTAGGGTGGCTTGCCCTGCCATTTAGGGACAGGCTCCATCATTGAGGCCATGCTAAGCCCCGGTATGACCTTCTGTACACTGGGACGTACCGGAATCCATTCGTGCGAACTGGAGACGTGCTTTGACAGTCACGATCCGCAGGATGCGGCCAGCCGACCAACCTCAGGCTGAGGCGCTCTGGAAGGGCCTGAGTCCGTATCGCCCCGGAGACGAGCCTGAAGTCGAGGCGATGTACGAGCGGGCGCTCCGCGCCAGGGATGCCGGAGACAGCAGGTGGAAGAGCCTCGAGGATATGAAGTCGGACGTCCTCCCACCGACCCGCCTGGAGAACTGGGTGGCTGTCGTGCCATCAGGAAGGGGAGAGGACAGGGTCGTCGGCACGGTACAGGTCGTCAGTCCCACAGCCCTGTCCGAGATGCCCGCCGATCATCCCCTGAGCCGGGAGCTGCTCCTGCGGGACGACGTTGCGGAGCTACGCCTCATGCGCGTTATCGAGACCATGTGGCGACAGGGAATCGGCACCCGGCTGACCGAGGTCGCCATCGACTGGTGCCGCAACCACGGAGTCCGTACCCTGGTCCTCAACACGACGAGCCCGCAGAAGCCGGCTATTGGGCTGTATCACAAGCTGGGGTTTAGGGAGGTGGGGCGGACGTTCATCGAAAGGTACGAGTTGGTGTGGTTGGGGGTTGAGGTGTGATCAACTGCCGCGGGAGACCGTGTGCACATGTTCCAGCGTGCCACCAAGAATGCCTAAAGTGGACGTGGAAGGAATCGAGTGCTTACTCGAGAGGGTTTACTACGTGAACTCCTGTAGGTTCAAAGTGGCGGACGTTGCGAGTAACGACGGTCAGACCATGTTCCAGCGCTGTCGCGGCTATGAGCAGGTCTGCGCTGTCGTGTCCGATAGCCGCTGATAGCTGACCCCACCGTCGCGCCGTGCCGACGTCTACGGGTAGAATTCGGTCGCTGTACCACGCCAACACTCGGTCCAGCCAGAGTGACAGATCTTGAGCGAAGGACGGATTGTGTCGCTGCTGCTGCGTGATGCCGCGCTCTATCTCCCCAACTGTAACGACGCTTATATGCATGTCCGATGTTCGCTGTGTCTCCAGCCAGCGAACCGTCTCACGATTGCGGTCGCGTCTGCGCAACGCTGACAGGACGTCTGTGTCAAGAAGAAACATCACAGGTCCAGTGGCCGATTGGGAAGGGACATTCTCTCGAATTCGTGGTCATCCTGAGGGATTTCGAGCAGAAGCTCGACCAAAGTCGGAGCATTAGATTTCTCCAGACGGCGAAGTCGGTCGTACTCCTCTACAGCAAGGACGACCACTGCTGGCTGTCCCCTGCGAGTAACGTGCTGGGGTTCGCCGGACATCGCGGCACTAACCAGTGCGCTGAACTTATTCTTTGCATCCTGAAGGGGCCACTCCACCATGATGTTCTCCAGCTAGATGAACTGGCTAGATTATACTGTAGCTATCTCTGGTCAGCTAGCTGGGGGTAGGGTCGGAGGTCGGAGGACCTCCGTCTCTTGGGGAACAGGTGTGGGAGCGACGGGTTCGACTCCGTCCTCTGCGCACCACTCAAGATAGACGTCAATCGAAATTCGGAACTCGCGCTGGATGCCCTCGACGTCTGTCGCCTCGGCATTGGCAATCGGGTACGGACCGCTGTTGATCACCCTGGCGTGAAGGACCTCGGCCTCGTCGTCGTAGACGACTTCACCGATGTATCCTTTGTACTCCAGTTTCATAGCTGTTCGACTTCTCGTAGATCTCTAACTTGCATAGCTGCTATGAGAATATCCGCCAAGACATATACCGTCTTGAATCTCCTATCGCATCTGATAACGCCATCGCTGAGCAATTGTGGTTAGCTGGGCATTAGAGATTCCATTACTTTGCCAGCCCGTATCAAAATCGATGTCGTTGGATGCTGGCAGTTCACTTTCGGGGAGATCTCTGATCATTATTCGTGATGGCAACGTAGCCGCTTGGCCAACAAAGATCGCTTCTTGTCGCCGTAAGCCTGAGAGCATCTTGGTCAGACCCTCCAATGAGTCTGGAAGAATACCTCTTACATGACTCCGATCAGCTTCATTCGAAGTGCGAAGTACAATCCAAGAATTGCATTGCGACAATACAGTGGACTCTACTTCACTGGGGCGTTGAGAGACGAGGAAGAGTCCTACACCGTATTTTCTTCCTTCCTTTGCTATTCGCCGTATAGCGTCTTGGGCAGATGCGTACTGTGCCTCGCCACTATTAGGGATATACCTGTGGGCCTCTTCACATACGAGCAGTAAAGGGCTAATGTGGCGTTCTTGGGTTGTCTGCCAAATCTTAATTGAAAACAAGGTTCGGACAAGTGCCGCACTGGCTGTGCCGGCGATTTCGTTTGGAATACCTGAGAGGTCGACGACTATCAGTCGGCTATCTTGATCCACCACTTGGTTCAATACATTAGTGATCTCGTCGTCATTTCCAGTCCAAGGCCGCATCATGAAAGATAGTCGTTCATCCTTCATGAGTGAATCGAGCTTCCTTAAGACCCTGTTGTAGTCTTCGTGGTGACTCTTGTTCTTATTGTTTGGCCGTTGGTTATTGATTGCGCCTACTAATCCTTTTGTGTAAGGTTGCCCGTCGCTTCCCGCTCCGAATTCGTCCAGTCCAGATGGATCTCCCAATTCATAAGGAACTGGAGAGTCGACGGTCAATTTATCGTCATCAAGCTGGAGGGTCTTCGCCGCTTCAGACCTAACAGTTAGCAAAGCGTTCTTTACGATGTTCGCTTGAGAAGTCGCTGCGTACTCTGTCCTTCCGATTAGCAGGTCGATTGTCTCATTTAGATCTAGAAGCCAATAAGGAAGTGAAAGTGTGCCTTCATCGGTTGAAAGTCGCTTGTGGCCTTGGAAGGCTTTGCCGTATTCGTTGTGAGGATCCAAGACTACAATCTTGGGTTGCCACTTGGGGTAGTTGGATTCTTCACCCTTCTTGAGGATACTGTGGAGAATTGCAGCGACAGTTCCCGATTTGCCTGCACCTGTTGAGCCAAGGATCGCAGTATGTTTACCGAGCAGCTCATTAAGGTCGGCGAAGCACGGAGCACCGCCGGACCCGACATGTTCACCTAGGGAGATTACCGCTTCCCCGCTGTTGCCATATATGTACCTTAGTTCAGACTTCGGCGTTAGATACAGAGTTTGTTGGGGCAATGGATAGGTCGCAACGCCTCTATCAAACTGAAGGGAATGTTCCCCACTAGCTAGATCAAACTTCCACTCCCCTTCGCCAAATAGATCCGCTTCCACTACCCTTTCATCGCTCGATGCTGGGGTCGACAGACCGCGCTCTGCTTCGTAATCTGCCTTCATTCGTAGCCTACCAACGAAAGCATAGATAATCCGCCTTCCAAAATGCACACGGACAATTGACCCAAACTGGCCGATAGGATAAACCTCACCGGCGTAGATTCTAGACAACTCAGTAACGCTAGGGCTCAGTTCAGCCACTATGTGCGAGCCATCTACCTCAATAATCTTGCCAATCGCCAAGTTTTCGATTGGATCACCGGGATCACGTTGGCCGTTCATTATGCTTCTCCCTGGAGCATTCGTGTCATATATTCGAACTTCCACCATGGCAGATCCTGCTTGGAAGTCAACCTGGTTGCACCATGGAAGAACCCACGATTTGCAAACACCAGCACTTGTTCTGCAACTAGGGGGTCTTCCCCCCATTCCTTCAATTGCCCCTTCAGTCCATCTTCGTTTGTAAAGGCGGCAACAGTTAATCTGCCTTCTGATTCACGAAGAGCCTTGTCTACTTCCGAATTAATGTGGCTATCGCCAAAAGAGTACCCGCATATCGTGAGGAGGCGCTGCGAATTGGCAGCTGGCCTCATAGCCTGTCTGGCTCGTTCCAAAAGCTGAGCAAAAGGATCGGATTGCGTTTCTTGGTACTTCGTAGAAGATGGCCATATTAGTACTGGCAGATCGGATTTGTCAGATGTTTCGACACTCGGGCCAATTCGGCGAGGTGCAGTTTCGTCTTCGAATAGCCGCCAGTCAATCGATCCATGAAGTTTCAGGACGCGCGCAGACAACCCTTCTGTTTCGAAGGTTTCTGGTTGCCACCACGCGGTTGATCCTCCAAAGAGCCCATCTGAATATGGGATGCCCTCAGAGGCGAGGGAGTCTTCCATAATGGTGTCATAATTGAGTACAAGATAATCCACGGGCTGGGGGGATGTTGGCCTTCCGACACGAAGTGGTCTGTGGATTGAAGCAACGAAGTTGCGATGCGTTGCTATGTCTACTCGCTTGCTAATTGCCATCGCGATCGCCTGCTTGATCTGATTGATTGAGTTTCTGAGCTGTGTTGCATCATAGGCGGCGCTGCCCACGACCACAGTGTTCGTTTTGACTCCTCGCTCTGATCGGCGATCTGTAATAGCGAGTAGGTCTACTATTTCACTAAGGTAATCCTCTATGTGTGAGTCGGCAGCATCAGAGAATATGGCTTCGATTGCATTGAGAATTTCTTTACTGACCGAGTCCAGATCGGGATTAGTCAGGATCAGGGACGTCAACTCCTTTGTGAGTGGAAGGCCAGCACACTTGCTGCAACCTGCCCCAATCAAGAATGTCAAAGCATCGCAGTTATTGATAAGGGCCGCGAATGTTGCTACCGAGCTAGAAAACGGCTCTTCAGCAAGCACAGACATTTCGTCGGAGTTACTCACGAGTTGACCTCTTGCAAGTTTGGCCTACGTAGGCCGATAGTTGGGATACCCGGAAGGCGAAATCTGTCGTTGGAATGAATGCAACACGTAGGCCATTCGGCCTCTCAGGTCAAGTGGATCATCTGGTGTGCGTACTATCTCCACATTCAATACATTATCGGGAATGTTGCCATCTGAGTTCAAAGACAAATTGGAGCTGAGAGGATTCAACCCCCGATCTCCACCGTGCAAGAGCACCCCTCTCCCAACTGAAATCAACGAACTCGCACTATTCACCCATCGGCTCCGGCAACTCCCGTAGCGACCAGACAGGCGTAACCAGCAGCCAGATCACAGCCGCTATCTCGCCGCCAGCCGAGAGAAACATGGTTGGACGTATGCCGATGGTCTCCCCCAGTACGCCTCCTATCAGAGCGCCGACCGGTACGAGTCCCACCTGCAGTGCGTTCATGACTCCGTTCATTCGTCCCTGAAGTCGCAGCGGCGTTATGGCCTGCCTCAGACTGACCTGGCTGACGCTGTAGATGGCGACGCCGATTCCGAAGAAGAACATCGCCGCAGTGAGGAAGATGACCACGCCTGTGAACGGCCCTCCAATGAGCGGAGTCGCGAGGTCGCTCAGCCCTGCCATGACAACACCCACGACTATTGTGCGGCCGGTCCCAGCCCAGCGAATGACACGCTCCGCCACCGACGCCCCCAGCAGTGAGCCTATGCTGGAGATTGAAATCATCAGGGTTAACGAGAGCGGGTCCACCTCGAGTCTCTTGGTGATGTACAGGAACCACCCGATCTCAAACATCGCGTTGAAAATGGCGAGTCCGCCAGCCACACCGGCAATGGCAAGCAGGACGCTGTTTCCCCCGATCAGGCTGAGTCCTTGGCGGGCCTCGTCGACCAGGTTTCCGCGTATCTGGGATGTCTCCGGTTGAGGTTCAGGAGCCCGAATCGTCCAGATCGCCAGCGCCGACACCACGGAGGTCACGGCGTCGGCGATCAGGGCGGCAGGGGCAGTGAACAGTCGGGTCAGTGCTCCCGCTGTACCAGGGCCGGCAACCAGTGACGCCGAGAGACCGACCTCCAGCTTGCTGTTCGCCTCAACGAGATCATCCCTGGCAACCAGCGAGGGAAGCAGCGACCTGTTAGCGACGCTGTAGAACAGGTTCAGGACTCCAACGCCAAGTGCAACCACGTACAGGTGCTCGATGCGAAGTACCTGGAGCGCTGCGACGATGGGTATCGCCAGGATCAGGGCTGCCCGGACAAGGGCCGCCGCGACCATCACCGGCCGCTTTCTTCTCCGGTCGACCCAGACGCCCACACCCAATCCAAGTATGAGCGCCGGCGCGCTCCCTACCGCAGCGAGTATGCCCAGTTGGAGGGGAGTCGCGTCCAATACCAGGATCGCTGTGAGGGGAAGTGCGAGGAACCTGATCTGGGCGCCGAATGCCGAGGCCGTCCCGCTCACCCATAGTCTCAGGAAGTCAGCGTGGCGCCACAGACCCCCGAGGCTAAGACGCTCACCCACCCATCACCCTCGTTTAGCCTCGATCCGGTACATGGCTACGATCACCCTGCCTCCGACGACAAAGAGCATGTAGGCGAGCGCCCATATTGCGTGCCACATGTATCCCAGGTTCAGGCGGTCGAGTGCCTCTTCTCGGGTAAGCCCCAACTTTCCGAAGTCGATTTCCCAGGAAAGCAGCAGGTTGTGGTCTGGCAGAACTCTCGGCAGGTCCGGCGACAGGTACACCATCAGAATGGCAATTATCCCTAATGTGGTCGAGATCATCCCCAGGACTGTCGTTGTCGACAGCAGGAACAGCCGGTCGCGCTCGCTGAGACGCAAGGCGGGGTCGCGCAGGACCAATAGTGCGATGAATGCGACAGCCAGCGCCGGCATCAGCGCCGCCAGCTGTATGGATACAGACACATTGGTTATGACAGCGACAGAGGCGTACACAAGTGTCACCGGCGGCAGGACCACGGTGGCCGCCCTCTGGAGGGCGCTGGTCACTCCACTGTCGCCGGAGTATTGCCATCGCCACAGCAGCTGAAACATCAGCCCGGCCGCGGATGCGATAACCAGGTTCAGGAGAAGCGCCAACATGCAGGGCATCTGGGTGCCGGCAAGGTCGCCAATCGTGTAGAAGCCGTAGTGGTCTGTGCGCATCGAGCCGAACTGCAGCAGAGGCGTGGTCAGCAGGAAGAACAGGGAGACCCAGAAGAACTCCCTCAGACCGGCGTCGCGGTCGGGCAGCAAGAACCCCTGTGCCAGTACGGTCGCGGTCGAGAATGCCACATACGCCGTGGGCAGCCAGGCGTTGGTCCTGCCGAATACCGACAGCGCATACCAGCCGACTATGCACATCGCGAGAGGCAGGACTCTGAAGAGCCCAAAGCGAAGTGCGATCCCGAGGACTGACGGCGTGCTTTCGGCAACCGGAGCTTCGACGTCCTCAGAGACGCCGTGGGCATCCAGGAGGTGCGATTCTGCTCTACTGTCGATACGCCCGGTGACGTGCCCTACAGCCGTACGAAAGTCAGGCGCCAGCCCTGCCAGCAGTACGAGACCCGCTACCTCTGCCTGGGACAGGTCGAGGGCTTTGCCGAAGATCTTGAGTCGCTGAAGGGTGAGGTGGGTGCCGCCGGACTCCCATCGCGAAACCGTCGCGTGGCTGTACCGCTCCGCGTAGTCGCTGTCCACGGCGCCCATCCGTTCCAGCAGGGCTTCCTGTGTCAGCCCGCGCCCGCCGCCTTCCAGTGAGAAGGACTGGCGATAGGACCTCATCAACAGGCCCACCTGGGCCGCCCGGGCCCGCTGATCGTCACGGTAGGCCATAAGCCAGTATGTACATGCCAGCTTTGGAGTGTCAAAAAACTCGAAATGTACAGACCCGTTGGTGTGTACAGGTTAATGTGGTCGTTGCGGTCGCCGGGAAGGCACGTAATTCTCGTTGCTTCTGGACCGCGGGTATTGCCGGGCCACCCTCGCAAGAGGGCTGATCGATCATTGATCGGCTTGGCGGGCAGCTTGTTAGCACTGGATAGCTAGATGGGCGGTGTAGGGACGGTACCGGCGCCGACTCTACTCCGCCTGTTACTCTCAGCGATGGGTTTCGGCGCTGCCTGCCGTCCAAGCGAGTCGAGGAAAGTGCCCTGGTGGAGCTGAGGGGATTCGAACCCCTGACCTCCGCTGTGCAAGAGCGGCGCTCTCCCAACTGAGCTACAGCCCCACGTTGTTGAGGGGGAGTGGGGTATCTGCCCGCTATGCCGGCGTCAGCTGGATGATGCGTTCGGGCGTCGATGCCTCACAAAAATGCACCTTAACACTGGATAGTGGAAAGAGCCTCACCGTAGGTTTCTTATGTGTGTCTTGGATGACGACGAGTTTACGTCAGGAGCGGGTGTGGGGCTTTGGGGAGCTCCTTCGACACGCCCGGGCTTGCGCCTGAGCGTTGAATCCTGCTCTACCCTCTGCCTTGGTCCGCTCGCTCGCCGACCGACCTGGTCACGCCGTTGGCTGGATGTTGCCTGTGGCGATCCCTGTCTCCCTAGAAAGGAGGTGATCCAGCCGCACCTTCCGGTACAGCTACCTTGTTACGACTTAGTCCCAGTCACCAGTCCCACCCTCGGCGCCTGCCTCCTTGCGGTTAGCCCAGCGACTTCAAGTGTTACCGACTTCCATGACTTGACGGGCGGTGTGTACAAGACCCGAGAACGTATTCACCGCAGTGTGCTGACCTGCGGTTACTAGCAACTCCGCGTTCATGCAGGCGGGTTGCAGCCTGCAATTCCAACTGGGGCCTGGTTTGTGGGATTAGCTAGGGCTCGCGCCTTTGCAACCCTCTGTCCAGACCATTGTATCGTGTGTGTAGCCCAGGACGTAAGAGCCATGATGACTTGACCTCGACCCCACCTTCCTCACCCCAGTGGGGGCAGTCTCGCTAGACATCCTAACTAGCGACAGGGGTTGCGCTCGTTGCGGGACTTAACCCAACATCTCACGACACGAGCTGACGACAGCCATGCAACATCTGTGCAACTGTCCCGAAGGAAAAGCTGGTTTCCCAGCCTGTCAGATGCATTTCAAGCCCTGGTAAGGTTCTTCGCTTATCATCGAATTAAACCACACGATCCGCTGCTTGTGCGGGTCCCCGTCAATTCCTTTGAGTTTTAGCCTTGCGGCCGTACTCCTCAGGCGGGATACTTAATGCGTTAGCTGCGGCACGGAGGGGGTCGATACCCCCCATACCTAGTATCCATCGTTTAGGGCGTGGACTACCCGGGTATCTAATCCGGTTTGCTACCCACGCTTTCGCGCCTCAGCGTCAGTCACAGCCCAGGGAGTCGCCTTCGCCTCTGGTGTTCCTCCCGGTATCTACGCATTCCACCACTACTCCGGGAATTCCACTCCCCTCTGCTGCACTCAAGTCTGCCAGTATCCCATGACCCCTCCCAGTTGAGCCGGGAGATTTCACATGAGACTTAACGGACCGCCTACGCGCACTTTACGCCCAGTAAATCCGGACAACGCTCGGTTCCTACGTATTACCGCGGCTGCTGGCACGTAGTTAGCCGAACCTTATTCCCCGGGTACTGTCCTTTCTCATCCCCGGGAAAAGGGGTTTACAACTCGAAAGCCTTCATCCCCCACGCGGTGTCGCTGCGTCAGGCTTTCGCCCATTGCGCAAGATTCCCTGCTGCTGCCTCCCGTAGGAGTGGGGGCCGTGTCTCAGTCCCCCTCTGACCGATCGTGCTCTCACACCGGTTACCCGTCTTCGGCTTGGTAGGCTTTTACCCCACCAACTACCATGATAGGCCGCAAGCTCCTCCCAGAGCGCCGGAACTTTCCTCTCTCTACCGCAGTAAAGGGAGCGTACGGGGTATTAGGCCGGACTTCTCCGGGTTATCCCCCTCTCCGGGGCAGATCACTTACGTGTTACTCAGCCGTCTGCCACTAGCTCGGGGGCCGAAGCCCCTCCGCCCGTTCGACTTGCATGCATTAGGCGCACCGCCAGCGTTCGTCCTGAGCCAGGATCAAACTCTACGGATTTGTTTTGGGTTTTGGTTCTTTCCACTATCCAGTTGTTAAGGTGCAGGTTGAAATCCTAGCCCACAGCCGTGAGGACTGTCAAGGCTTTTTGGACGAAATACTAGAAACTAACCACCTACTCTGCCGCCAGCGTCTGATCCGGCCAGCATCCTGCGGATGTCGTCGGCGTACTTGACCTCTGAATCGTCCTCGGGTGCGTACCCCAGCACCTCGCGGGCGTTGGACAGCGACCAGAACGCTCGGGTGTTGTTGCTGATGCCGTACACTACCTGCCACGGGATGCCGTGTTCGTTCTCGATGTTGGGCGCGTCGGTGGCCTTCTGGAACAGCTGGGCGATGTCGCGTGGGCTGATGTAGGCGCCGAGGTCTCGCTTGTAGTTGCCGGTGTTGCCGACGTACAGCGCGGCGTCGATGTCGCGAGGCGCGCCGATCCTGACCATCACCACCTCGAGCTTGCGCTGCTGCACCTGCGAGGAGCCGGTGTGGTCCTGGTCTCCACCCGCCGTCCTGAAGTCCATCGCTCCGCACGCGAACAGGAAGCCCATGTGCTCGTAGGTCGCCTTCGCCCAGCCGTAGAAGTTGTCCGACAGCGGGATCAGGTACGGGTCGAGCGACTCCATCTTCCTCGCGTGGATCAGGTTGTGCTCGTACCAGTCGGCGGCGTGGTTGGAGCTCGCCATGACGACCCTGGACGCGCCGGAGTCGTAGGCGGACCTGAAGACGTTGTACGCCATCTCGACGTTCTCCTTCTCTTCGTAGAAGTGGTCGAGCGGGTTGCTGCCCTGCCGGCGCTTGTATCCGAGATGGACAACCGCGTCGACGCCTTCGAAGAGGTGAGCATACTTGGAGCGGTCGGGGTCGATGAGGTCCTGTATGACGACGCCCTCAACGCGCTCGCCGCGCCGGTTGGTGTCGACGACGTCGACGAGCACCATCTCGTACTGCTCCTTGAACGTCGGCAGTAGCTGGTCGGCAATATACCCGGACGCTCCGGTCATAAGCACTTTCTGCATGGTGGGGGTTGTTCCTTTCCTTGGTCCAGTGTGCCGACAACTCGGTTCTGCCGGTCAAAATCGTTCGTCCTTGAGCTTGTCGAAGGGCGGTTCACCGACCATCATATCTATGAGGCTGTCAGCTAGGCGTCGACGGCGATCCTGAGGCGCTTGTTGATGCGGCCCTTGGACTCGTGGCCGACGACGTGGATCCGGCCTACCTCCCGTGTGTTGGCGACATGCGTGCCGCCGTCGGCCTGCAGGTCGAGGCCTTCTATATCAATGATGCGGACCTCCGTGATCTGCGGAGGCAGCAAGTTGATCTTGGTGCGGATGAGGTCCGGGATCTCGAACGCCTCCTCTCGAGGGAGCACGCTGACGTGGACGTCGCGCTCGGCGGCGACCTCGCCGTTGATCAGCTCCTCGACGTGCTCGGCGAAGTCGGAGGACATGCTTTCGAGCTCAAAGTCCATTCTCGCCCTGAGCGGCTCCATGTTGCCGCCCGTGACCTGCGCTCCGTAGTCGCGCCACACGACTCCGCAGAGTATGTGCAGCGCGGTGTGGGTGCGCATGAGCTGGTACCGGCGGTCCCAGTCGACCGCGCCGCTGATCTGCGCACCGACCTCCGGGTATTCCTCACCGTCGATCTCGTGGACATACTGTCCCGAGTCGCGCCGGATGCGCTTGACGGCGTAGTCCACGCCATCGGCGGTCAGCGTGCCCGAGTCAGTGGGCTGCCCGCCCCCGCCCGGGTAGAACGCCGTGCGGTCGAGCACCACTCCCCGGTTGGTGACCGCAGTCACGGTGGCGTCAAAGGTCTTCAGATAGCTGTCCTGGTAGCAGAGTATGTCGGTCATTGATTCTCTCTAAGGTTCAAGTAATCCTGATAGTCGCTCGCCCACTCCATTACGCCTGCGTCATCACCCATCTCGCCCTTCTGGTAGCGGTAGAAGAACTCCTCGGACTCGATTCGATACTAGTCCTCCCTCAATACCAGTCGCTT
Organism: Dehalococcoidia bacterium; assembly: GCA_965116405.1. Lineage (GTDB taxonomy): Bacteria > Chloroflexota > Dehalococcoidia > Lucifugimonadales > UBA1123 > VXRN01. The sequence goes on along the minus strand of OZ220685.1, from coordinate 1,083,568 downwards.
TGTAATGGCGACGAGAGCGACGAGAGGCGATGTGTACTGAATCGTTTGCTTTCGCATAGTGCTCCCTCCTCCTCCGGCACCAACTCGAAATTGAACGGCTTCTGCGTAGCTCTCTCGGAGACATTGAAAATGTAGAATCCGAGGATGTTGCCATCGTCGTCAACCTTCACGGTGGACTTGCCATCCTTCGTGGGAACCATGTCGCCATCCCCATCGGCGAGGTTTACCCAGAGGAGATCGCCCTTACCGTCCCGCCATACGCTGATAGTCTCGTATTGAAATTCAATCATCATGAAGGCTGTTGTTTTCTCCACTGCATATCAAGCAGGCGGAGTACAAGGAACGCATTTATATAGCCCACGACGCGAAGATACGATCTGTTGGTTTCGGACCAGAGCGCGTCTCCCAAGAGGGAGTCAAGATCACTCACAACACGTCGGACCGCGGCGCCAAGATCCGGATTAGCCTGTTCGAGCCCAATCATCTCCGCATCCACTAGCCTTAGTGCGGCGCCAATGTCCCCTAGTGAATCCAAGAATTCGACAATCAGACCATTCCGATCGTCAAAAATCAGGGCGAATATGTCCTCATCGATTACTGGGAGTGCTCGATAGGTGCCTACCACTTCCTGATCGCCGGAATCGGTGGTCATTGGTCCATTCTCCTCGCTTGGACGTGTATCGCCCAATTCGTTTGTAGTTACTCGTCAGTTATGCGGCCCCTGGTTGGTGAAGATCAAGCTGCCGGCGGCCATGAACGTGCCGCCCACTCCCTGTTAGTCGGCGAGACTGAACAGCAGGTATGGCGGCCCAAATTCGTCTGGGGAGACCCGTTCGAGTGATCGGGACACTGGATTTACCTTATACCCCAAGTTCTCTAGCAGTTCGTAGCCGAGCAGTGGAATCGGTGCTGGCGTGACCATAGCAACAAATCCACGTCCGTCAATGACTCCGGTAATTCCGTATGCTTGCAATTCCACAACTCCCACAGCGGTACGGACTTGGAGGATGCCATTCTGGGGTATCGGCTCGAGACCAAGTTCGTCTATTTCTCCCTGCGGAAGACCTATGTGAGTCGCTCCGGTATCGACGAGGAACTCGTACTCCCTCGTGGAGTTGGCTCCAATTATCATCGCGGTGGCGTATGTTCGCCCCATACCTGTATCTCCCTACTGGGCGAGAAGCCCCAGCGAGGTTTACCCAAAGGAGGTCACCCACGTCCTCCTATCAAATTGTACGTTAGTTATGCGGCGGCTCGTTGGTGAAGATGAGGCTGCCGGCGGCCATGAACATGCCGCCCACGCCCTGGCAGAACGACGTCTTTACCCCCTCGACCTGGTGTGCAGCTTCGCCCCTGACCTGCCGTACCGACTCCTGCATCGCGAACATTCCGTACATGCCGGTGTGCGTGTACGACAGCCCGCCGCCGTTCGTATTCAGCGGCAGCTTGCCGCCAGGTGAGGTGTTGCCCTCCTCGATGAACGCGCCGGCCTCGCCGCGGCCCACGAACCCGAGGTCTTCGAGGCCATAGATCGGCAGGTGCACGAACGCATCGTATATCTGTATGTGGTCGATGTCGTCGTGCGACACGCCCGCCTCCTCGAACGCCTTCGAACTGGAGGTCTTGAACGCCGCCGAGGACGTCATGTCGTACATCTGGCTGACGACCGGCGTTTCCACCGACTCGCCGGTGCCTAGTATGTACACCGGCTTTGTGGGGAAGTCGTCCACTCTGTCCGCGCTTGTGAGGATGAACGCGCCGCCGCCGTCGGTGACCGGACAGCACATGAACAGGCGGTACGGATAGCAGATCATGCGGCTGTTGAGAACCTCGTCCACGGTGACGAGGTCTCGGAACATGGCGCGAGGCACCTTGTTCGACCACTTTCGTTGCGCGACGGCGACCGACGCTAGCTGCTCGATCGTCGTCCCCGTCTCCTTCATGTAGCGCAGCACACCCATGCCGAACTGCGTGGTCGGGCCGAGCACGCCGTAGATCGACTCGAACTGGCCGGGGTACGAGCCGTCGTAGGTCGGACCTGAAGGGCCGGCAGCCGTCCCGATTCGCATACCACCGACACCGACGCGGCTCCGCCCACTCTGTCCCATGCAGCACAGGATGGTGGTCGCCAGCCCGGACGCTATCGCCGCGGCCGCATGTCGCATGTGGATGAGGAACGACGTGCCTCCGACAGAGGTGTTGTCCACCCACTTCGGCACGATGCCGAGGTTGTGGGCGAGCGCCGCCGGGTTCATGGTGGCGGATATGCCGTCGATCTGGTCCTTCTCGATGCCGGCATCCCGCATGGCGTTGACCGCGGCGTCGATGTGGAGCTCGGTCTCGGACATGTCGGGAATGACGCCGAGCTGCGTCGTCTCCGAGGCGCCGACTATTGCCGTCTTGTATCTGAGTGACATTTTCGTAAGGCTCCTGTGTTTTCCGTCAATGGCATGAATGTCCCCTCTCCCTTGATGGGAGAGGGCTAGGGTGAGGGTGAAGCCAGAGCCACCTACGCCGGTTCCCAGTTGGGAATGGCTATCTCGTCGGTGGCGTCGGTGAAGACGACCTTCAGCGGCATGTCCAGCACCAGGTTCTCCGGCGTGTTCTCGATGCCGACGATGTTGCCCATCATGCGCGGGCCCTCTTCGAGCTGGATGATCGCGATGGCATACGGCGCATCGGTCTCGAAGCCGGGCGCAGGACGGTGGTTGATCATGTACGTGTACAGCGTCCCTCGTCCCGATGCCTGGAACCACTCGACCTGGTCGGACATGCAGCCGGGCAGCGGACACCGCAGCCTTGGATAGAAGAACGCGTCGTCACACTGGATGCAGCGCTGGATCCAGAGCTCGTGCTCCTTCGCCTTGCGCCAGAAGAATTCGGTCTCCGGAACAGGGACCGGAATGGGCTTTCTGTACTCCGGCTGGGTCATGGTCGTGTACCTCCCGATGTACCTAGGTTAAACGTGGCGCCATTGTATGAGGATGAAGGTTGAGACAGCAACGCGTGCTATCATGTATAGCGATCCCCAGTCAATTGGAGATGGCTCATGGCAACGCAAGCCTCACAAACTACTCAGGACATTCCCCAGGGGCGCTCTCTTACAGAAGAGGAGGCTAGGGAAGTCCAGGAGAATCTGGCCCAGGGCAACTTTGGCATGAGCCTCGACGAGTTCGTGACGGCTTGGAAGACCGGTCAATTCGAAGACCGCGAGACCCACAATAAGGCCGTTAGTCTGGCGATGCTTGTTCCCGAGTGTTGGAATGACTGATGCGAGGCAGAACGTCTGCCGAATCGGTCAACAACTATCGACAGCACATCCAACGACTCGTCCCATGTGTCACGAATTCCGTCGTTGATGTTGCGGGTGGTTACCACCCCGGTCCATTTCCCTACTCCCTCCTTTTGAATAACGGCCGGCCAGTCGGACTTGGCGGCGCATCAAGGCTCGGATTGCAGTTGCAGCAGAACTATGTGATCGACCCGCCACCTACTCGCGGTGGTCTGTGGACAGTCAAAGTTATCGCCTACGCTTATACACTTTTGGATGTCGAGCAGAGAGAAGTGTTGAGCTATCACTGGCATCCAATTGGAAACAGCCGTGTCATGACACCTCATCTCCACTTGGAGCAGGGCGCGATGGTCGGACGCCCCGAGGTCCGCGATGCTCATCTGCCAACTGGGCCAGTGGCCATTGAAGCCTTCTTACGTCTACTCGTACAAGACCTCTCGGTGGCCCCTGAACGTCAGGACTGGCAAGCGATCCTGGCAGATGAGATCGTGTCGAGCACGGTCTGACCAGCCCTACGCCAGCTCCCAGTCTCTGAGCACCGCGTGGGCGGCGTTGTGGCCGGGGGCGCCTGTGACCTCGCCGCCGGGGTGGGTTCCGGCTCCGCATAGGTAGAGGTTGTCCACCGGCGTCCGGTATCCCGACATCAGCGAGTTGGGCCTGTTGGCAAGCATCTGCGCGGTGGTGATGTCCAGGTGGCGGATGTTGCCGTCTGTCAGCCCGACGCGCTCCTCGAGTTCCTGCGGCGTGAACAGCTCCCATTCTCGTACCGACTGCCGGAAGCCCGGAGCGAACTCGCCGATCTTGTCGATCAGCTGCTCACCCGCCTGCTCGCGGTAATTGTCCCAGGACTCGCCGTACGGCCTGACCGGCGCGTACAGCACCCAGATCGACATCACGTGCTTGCCCGCAGGCGTGAGCGTCTTGTCCAGCACCGAAGGTATCTGGATGTGCATGACCGGCGCCGTCGATGGCCGCCCCGCGCGTGCATCGTCCGCGCTCTGCTGGAAGTACTCGACCGACGGGCAGATGCGCACCTGTACGAGGTAGTTCTCGTCGTACCTGTCGCCCAGGTAGCCGGTGAAGTCCGGCAGGTCGTCCAGCGCGGCGTGGAACTTCAGGTACGAGACGTCGGTCTTGAGCCGGCGGACGCCTTTGACGAGGTCGGATGACAGGTCTCCTTCATCCATTAGAGACAGGAACGTCCGCTTGGGGTCGGCGTTGGAGAGCACGACGTCGGCCTCGATGATCTCGCCGTCGGTCAAGCGTACCCCGACGGCGCGGCCGTTCCTGACCACGATCCGGTCGACCGGAGCATTGGTGCGGATCTCCGCGCCGAGCGACTCCGCGGCCCTGGCCATCGCCTGTGTGATGCCGCCCATGCCACCGTGCGGAATGCCGAAGTTGTGCGCCTCGGTGAACATGTCGGTGTCGTTGTATGCGACCGCCATGATCGAGCCCGGCGCGCGAATGTCCTGCGCGTCCTCGGCGTCTATGAACACCGCGCGGACCTCAGGCGACTCGAAGTGCTCCTCGACGAGGTCCTTCATGTTGCCGGTGAGCATCCGCTCCCAGACCGCCTCGTCGGGCGTACCCTGGACGTCGGCGGCCACCTGCGCGAGCGTGGGCGGCTCTTCGAGGAAGTAGCGGTGAATGATGGTCGCGGCCCGCGACATGAACTGCTGGAACCTGTGGTAGCCGTCGATGTCCGAGGGCGAGAGGCGCGCAAGCTCGTCGATGTTTCTCCTCTCATCATGCCAGCGGAGCATGTACTTGCCGCTCGGGAACGGCTGGAAGCGGTACGGGTCCACCGGATGGATTCCGAGGCCATGCTTCCTGAGCTCCAGGTCGTCTATCACCTTGCCCTGCAGCATGTGGCAGATGTACGAGCACGACGACACACGGAAGTCCGGGAACAGCTCCTCGGTAATGCACGCGCCGCCAACGAAGTCGCGCCGTTCGAGCACGAGCACTCTCGCGCCCTCGCGGGCCAGGTAGTTGGCCGCCACGAGTCCATTGTGTCCGGCGCCGACGATAATGGCGGAGTAGGTCAAAGCAAGGCTCCTTCAGGATGAATGACGAGACTCAGTTTAACCCATTGAAAGGAGTGTGGATGGGTCGGAGATGGGGTGTGTCTGGACGCTCCGGCGGGTCTAATCCCACACGTCGCCTTCTGTGTTACAATCCTAGCCACTTTTCGTACCCTCTATGATCGCTCCGTGGGGCTGGAGCGTGTTAGACGCCCGGGTGAATCAATGAACTCTTCCAGCTACGACATCGCTATTATCGGCGCGGGAATTATCGGACTCGCTACGGCGATGCGTCTGACCCAGGAGCACCCCGACAAGAAGGTCGTGGTCATCGAGAAAGAGTCCGCGATCGCGCAGCACCAGACCGGACACAACTCCGGGGTGATCCACGCAGGCATCTACTACGCCCCCGGCTCCCAGAAGGCCAACTTCTGCTCGACCGGTGGGCGGCTGCTGCGCGACTTCTGTGATGAGCGCGGCATCGAGTACGAGATGTGCGGCAAGCTGATCGTGGCGATAGACGACTCCGAGGTGCCCGGACTTGAGGAGCTGTTCCGCCGGGGCACAGAGAACGGCGCCGAAGGGCTGGAGCTTATCGGCCCCGAGGAGCTACGTGAGCACGAGCCGCACGTCGCGGGCGTGAAGGCGATCTGGTCCCCCAACACAGGCATCATCGACTTCACGCAGGTCTCGCAGGCGTACTCTACCGAGATGCGCGAGGGCGGGGGAGACCTCGTCACAAACGCAGAGGTGCGCTCCATCTCCAGGAGTAACGGAAGCATCCACCTGGAGACGACCGCCGGTGATATGACCGCAAAGAGCATCATCAACTGCGCCGGACTGCACGCGGACAAAGTCGCAGGGCTGATGGGTGTGGATATCGGTGTGAAGATCATCCCGTTCAGGGGCGAGTACTTCTCCATCAGGCCTAAGCGCGCCAGTCTCGTGAAGGGGCTGATCTACCCTGTGCCCGATCCGACGTTGCCGTTCCTTGGAGTCCACTTCACGAAGCGGATCAACGGCTCGGTCGAGGCAGGGCCGAACGCGGTGCTCGCGCTGAAGCGTGAGGGCTATTCGAAGACCAGCTTCGCCATTGGCGACGCCCTCGGCACGCTGACCTATCCCGGCTTCTGGAAGATGAGCGCCAGGTACTGGCAGACGGGCTTCAACGAGCAGTACCGCTCAATGGTGAAGTCGGTGTTCGTGAAGTCGCTCCAGACGCTGGTGCCGGAGATACAGGGAGAGGACCTCTACCAGCCGGGCGCGGGTGTCCGCGCGCAGGCTGTCGACCGCAACGGCGGGCTGCTGCAGGACTTCAGCATCGCCGAGACCGAGGGCGCGATACATGTACTGAACGCACCGTCGCCGGGCGCGACGTCGTCACTGTCGATCAGCCGGTACATCGTGGACATCGCCAAAGAGTCCTTCGGGCTGGACGAATAGTTAGACCCCCTCTCCCTCAGGGAGAGGGCTGGGGTGAGGGTGAAGAGGTTTGATAGCTATCTACTAGGCATCCCCGCATTTGCGGGAATGACGAGACTGCACTTCTTTAGCCTGAAACAGCACGTTAATAGCATGGAGGTATAGACGTTGAAGCTCTGTTACGCATTTCGTCGGGGTACTTTCTACCCGTTCATAGCCGGGGCCGCGTGGAACATCCCGGATGACCCCAAGACCCGCACCGAGTACCTGGGCAAGGTCAACGACATGGGCTTCGACGGCATCGAGCTGGGCTTCGAGGCCTTCGGTGGATTCGAGGCGACCAAGGAGACGGCCAAGGAGTTCCAGTCGGTGCTCTCCGACGCCGGCACCCCATGCGTCGCGATTCGGGCTGGCGGCGGACTGGCCCAGCCCAACGTGGCTGCCGATAACCGCAAGCGTCTTGAGAAGGCCGTGGACGTCGCGGGCTGGATAGGCGTCGGAATCGTCAACACCGCCCTGGGCACGCCTCCGCGCGACGCCACCATGGACACCGGACCGAGCGGAGAGCCCTCTTCACACGGTTCTAGCGCGCTGGCCACTGCTGACGACTTCATCCAGACGGCGAACGTGCTGCGCGAGGTCGGGATGCGAGCCGCCGATGTCGGCGCAGACATCACGATAGAGGTGCATCAGCACTCGATCGCCGACAACTCGTGGTCAACGCTGCACCTGCTCGAGCTGACCGACAGCCCCAACGTGCACGCGAACCCCGACCTAGGCAACGTGCTGTGGACGTACGAGGAGCCCGAGGAGTCCACGGAGGAGTGCATCGTGGCGCTCGCGTCTCACTCCAGGTACTGGCACTGCAAGAGCCTCCAGAGGGTCCACATCCCGGAGCTCAATCACTCCTACTACATAAGGACTGCGCTGCCCGACGGCGACATTGACTACCGTTTCGCGCTGTCAGCGATGCACGAGGCCGGCTACGACGGCTACTTCGCCCTCGAGGGCACAAACACCGGAGACCAGCTACACAAAGACAAGCGGTCGGTGGACTACGTGAGGGAAATACTGGCGGAGCTGGAGGACTGACACGCCAGACTATGTGAAACTTGACACAATATTAGAGGTTTACCTAGAATCGGTTGGATAGGCAGCATCGCTAGCCTGCCCGAATGTGAGGCTGGGAATGGAGCTGAACGTTTCACAGTTGCTGATGGAACCGAGCGGCTCCAGCCGCGAATACCAGCTGGACGACCCGCTCCTCTTGCCCGAAAGACAGGACGCTGTCACGGTATTTGGAATGGTTTCCATGCTGAGGACCAACAAGAGCATTTGGGTGAGCGCAGCGCTACGGTCGGAGTTGGAGACCGAGTGCGGTCGCTGCCTGACTGAGTACAGTCATCCGATACAGTTTCAGCTTGAAGAGGAGTACATCCCCTCTCTCAACCCGCTGACTGGAGCGCGGGTTACCCCGCCCTCCGACGGCAGTGACTACTACCTGATAGACGAAAACCACATTCTCGATCTGACAGACCCCGTCAGAGAGTACGTCATGATGGAAGACCCAATGAAGCCTCTATGCAAGACCGACTGCGCTGGACTGTGCGCGGGCTGCGGGGCGGACCTGAATCACCAGCAGTGTGACTGCGATGTGCAAAGGGACGCGCGCTGGGGGCCTCTTCTTGAGTTGATGTCCGGCGCGGCTGAGACTGACTAGACCCCACGCGAGGAACTGAAATGCCACCCCTTCCAAAGAAGAAGCACTCGAGGAAACGAAAGGGCGGAAGGTCCGCGCACCACGCGCTCACACGACCGTCACTGTCCAGGTGTCCCCAGTGCCAGCGAGCGAGATTGCCCCACCGCGTGTGCGCTCACTGCGGCTACTACAACGGGCGCGAGGTGATCGTTTCGGACTCCGAGTTCGTCTAACCGGCAGCAGACCCCACCGGTTGAACTTATGAGTCGCGCGACGCCCGAGGGAGATGATCATATGACTCTTACATTCAAGACCGAAGCCCAGGGTCCCGAGGTCGCATACCTGTTCCCCGGACAGGGCGCACAGGCAGTCGGCATGGGCAAGGAGCTTTACGAAAGCTCTCCCGCCGCGCGGGACGTGTTCGACCAGATAGACGACGCGCTCGGCAGGTCCCTCACCAACGTGATGTTCGAAGGGCCTGACGACGACCTCAAAGAGACGATCAACGCCCAGCCGGGCATCATGGCAGTCAGCCTCGCCTGCGTGAAGGCGATGGAAGACCAACTCGGCGCAGACGACATGCCGCAGCCCATCGTCATGGCGGGCCACAGCCTGGGCGAGTACACAGCCCTCGCCGTTGGCGGCGTGCTGTCCGTGGACCAGACCGCGCTGCTCGTGCAGGAGCGCGGCAGGCTCATGCAGGAGGCATGTGACCAGAACCCCGGCACCATGGCGGCAGTCATCGGACTCGACCGCGTCGCCCTGCAGGAGGTCGCGAGAGAGACCGGCGTGTGGATCTCCAACGTGAACACCGGAGACCAGATCGTCATCAGCGGCGATCGCATGGCCGTCGCAAGGGCGATGGACCTGTGCGACGCGCGTGGAGCCAAGAAGGTGATAGCCCTCCGTGTCGGCGGCGCGTTCCACTCCGGGCTCATGGAGCCCGCAAGGGCGGGACTGAAAGAAGCCGTCGAGGAGATGGACTTCAACGATTCCAGCGTTCCGATAGTCGCCAACTGCACCGGCACGCCGTTGACCAAGGCTGACGACATCAAGCAGGAATTGCTCTCGCAGATCTGCAGCACCGTCCAGTGGAAAGACACGATCGACTACATGGTCGGCTCCGGCGTCGACAGGTTCTTGGAGATAGGCCCCGGACGCGCGCTGAGCGGCATGGTCAAGCGCATCAACCGCAGGGCCAACATCTCGAACGTCGCGGACTTCGACTCGATTCTCAGCCTTCGCATCTAGGGATCCAGGCGGACGATGGCCAGGAATAGCGCAGCCAGTTCAAGGCGTAGGACGCGCGTCGCCGCGTTCCAGACGCTGTGCGAGATAGACCTGGTCAATCACAGCCTCGACCAGGTGCTGGCTCACGTGAAGAGCTCTCATAAGCTCTCGAAGCCAGGCACCGAGTTCCTCGTCGCCCTTACTACGGGCGTCCTTGAAAACATCCAGCGAATAGATAAGATAATCACCGAGTTCGCCCCAAGCTGGCCGATCTCACAGATGGCGGTCACCGACCGGAACCTGCTGAGAATGGCGATCTACGAGATGGCGATGCTCGGCGAAACACCGCCCAAGGTAGCCATCAACGAGGCCGTCGAAGTGGCCAAGGTGTTCGGGTCTGAAAGCTCCCCCAGGTTCGTCAACGGAGTCCTGGGATCGGTCATGGAGACCCAGCTCGAACTCGTAAGCAAGTAATTCCCACCGGAGGTATGGCATTGGCAAGCCTGATGGAGAGAGTGCAGGAAGTAGTCGCTGAGAAGCTCAGCGTAGACGAGTCAGAGGTGGTGCCCGACGCATCGTTCACGGAGGACCTCAATGCAGACTCTCTCGACCTTGTTGAGCTCATCATGGCGTTTGAGGAGGAGTTCTCCACCGACGACGTCACGCTGGAGATCTCTGACGAGGACGCGGAGAACATTCTGACCGTCCAGCAGGCGGTCGACTACCTCGTGGCGAACGGCATCGAAGAGTAAGGAATAGTGTATTGAGCATCTCTCCCTCTCCCTCGATGGGAGAGGGCAGGGGCGAGGGTGATACGGGCCGTTCCCCTCATCCTGACCTTCTCCCGCGAGGGGAGAAGGGACTATAGCTCTACACATCTCCCGGTTTCATTCAGGCAGGTCATCATGACCTGCCTGTTCACTGTCTGGATAGCCGGTGCTTGCGTGAACAGAGACAACGTATTCATCACGGGCTTCTCGGGGACCGGCAAGACGACGACCGGTCATGAGGTCGCGTGTCTGCTCGGCTGGAAGTTCGTAGACACCGACGACGTGATCGTCGAGTCGACCGGCATGGCCATCGAGGACATCTTCGCCCGGCACGGCGAGGACGAGTTCCGGCGTATCGAGCGCGAGACGCTGGCGTCGGTCGCGCGGTCGCAGCGGCAGGTGGTCTCCACCGGCGGCGGCATTATCATGGACGAGCGAAACCGCGCCGTGATGGATGAGTTTGGCGTCGTCGTACTTCTCGAAGCGCGGCCCGAGACGCTACTGGCGCGACTCAGGCAGCAGGAGGCCGACGAAGGCGACGATCTCGTGGCCAGGCCCATGCTCGATGCCGACGACCTCACCGAGCGCATCTATTCCTTGAAGGCCCAACGACAGTTCAACTATACTCGCGCCCATTGGACGGTGCATACGGACTTTCTCTCGCCAACGCAGGCTGCAGAGGAGGTCATTCGGGGATTCAACATGGTCAAAGCCTCCCTGCGCACCGAGTAGAGAGGAATGAGGAGTGAGAGCCCCACGGCCCCCTCTCCCTCAGGAAGAGGGTTGGGGTGAGGGTGAAAATCATGTCCCGGCGAAGGCTGGGGTACGAACACCTACCCATGTGGGAAGTGGCTGAGGTAATGGTGAGTAGATGAACGATCCTGAACTGGCGGCGGAGGTGCGCACCTCTGCCGGAGACTACCCGCTGTGGGTCGGCTGGCAGATAATCGACGAGGTCGGCGAGCGCATCCGCCGCATCATGGACCCCGGAGTCGCGTACATCATCACCGACGAAGGCGTGTACCAGCAGGCCAGGCGCGCTCAGAACTCGCTAGAAATGTCCGGTATCGCGGCGCACCTGTTCGTCATGCCGTCCGGAGAGCAGAACAAGACGCTCGCGACAGCCCAGCACGTCTACACATGGCTGGCAGACCTCAAGGCCGAGCGCGGCCACCTGATCCTCGCAGTCGGCGGCGGAGTCGTAGGCGACCTCGCCGGATTCGTCGCTGCAACGTACCTGCGCGGCCTCCCGCTTGCGCAGGTGCCGACGAGCCTGCTCGCGATGATGGACGCCGCAATCGGCGGCAAGACGGCCGTCGACCTGCCGCAGGGCAAGAACCTCGTCGGCGCGTTCTACCAACCCAAGTTCGTCCTGGCAGACGTGTCCGTCCTCCAGACCCTTCCCGAGAGGGAGCTGCGTTCCGGCTGGGCTGAGGCAATCAAGCACGGACTGATTATGGACGACGACCTCCTCTCTACGTTCGAGAGCCAGACCGACGCGATCCAGTCGCTCGAACCCGAAATCGCCACTGACGTGATCAGGCGCAGCATGGCGATCAAGGCCAACGTGGTGTCGCAGGACGAGCGCGAGACGCTCGGCATCCGAGTGCTGCTCAACTACGGTCACACCATCGGGCACGGCATCGAGGCCGCGACCGGCTACGGTCAGTACCTTCATGGCGAGGCTGTCAGCATCGGTATGATGGGAGCGGCCAGGATCGGAAACGGTGTGGGTCTGATGTCCGACGCCGAGGTTGATCGACAGAAGTCGATTCTCTCAGCCTACGGTCTGCCCCTGGATGCGCCCAGCGTCGACCCTGCCAGTGTGCTGGAGGCGATGCGCTCCGATAAGAAAGTCGCGAGCGGCAACATCAGGTGGGTGCTGCTCGACGGCATCGGCAACGCGACAACTCGTAACGACGTACCTAATGAGCTGGTTGAAGGCGTCCTGAGCGGCCTGATGAGCTGACCTGAACTCCGCTGGTCGGGGTATGTGGACATAAACCTTTCGGCATCAAAACTCAATCAACTGACCCCCTCTCCCTCAGGGAGAGGGTTGGGGTGAGGGTGAAAGGTACGAATACATACCCCTCTCAGCCCGGACAGCGGGAGGCCTGTTGGAGGAGTATCTCAGCTGGCTGATAATCGCCCTCGTGGGCATCGGCGCCGGGGCGTACGGAGTTCTGGTCGGTGCCGGCGGCGGTTTCATTCTGAGTCCGGTCCTCCTGCTTCTGGCCGTCTCGGACCCGAAGGACGTGCCCGGCACGGTCCTTGCCGCGATAGCGATCAACGGCACCTTTGTGGCGTGGACCTACCGCAAGGTCGGGATCGTCGACTATCGAAGCGGGCTGCTCTTCGCCGCCGCCGCCGTTCCAGGCGCGGTGATCGGCGCACTGGGCGTGAAGTTCGTCTCGTCCGATGTGCTCAGGCTCGCGTTCGGGATACTGCTGGTGCTGCTTGCGATCCAGCTTGCGGCACGCCCCTGGCTGTTGCGGCTCTTTCAGTCAGACAGCCCGCGTCGCAGGTTCAAGGCCACAGTGCGCAGCAGGCACATCCGCACCAGCGATGGCCAGGAGTACAGGTACGAGTTCAACGAGGCTCTGGCCACCGGTTTCAACGTGGTGCTGGGGTTCATCTCCAGCTTCTTCGGCATCGGCGGCGGATTCCTGAGGACACCCATCCTCGTGCTGGCGTTCAGCTTTCCGGTCAGGGTAGCCGCGGCGTCCTCGGTGTTCGCGCTGGCGATCTACGGCACCGTCGGAGCCATTACACACGCATCGTTGGGGCACATAGACCTGCAGATGCTCGTGCTCTCAGGCGTCGGCCTCGTAATAGGCGGACAGATCGGAGCCAGGATCTCGGGCCGAGTGCGCGGCGTGTGGGTACTGGGAATGCTGATCCTGGTAGTGCTGGTACTCGGAATCCGCCTCATCTGGGAGGGGGTGGCCTGACGCTCGGACCACTCAATTGCTGCTGGGCATGCTGGTCAACCAAACATCTTCCCCTCTCCCTCAGGGAGAGGGATGGGGTGAGGGTGATAACATCGGATCCTACCGCGGCGTTATCTTCCCCTCTTCATCGGCCGACAGCAGCGCCTCGTACGAATAGCCCCTGCGTCGTAGCTCCGCGCTCCCGCCCTCGTTGCGGTCGAGAATCGACAGCACCTTCACGACTTTGTACCCCGCAGCCTCGACGGCCTCTATCGCGTGGAACAGGTTGGAGCCAGTGGTGCATGTGTCGTCGACCACCGCAACCGGCGCGCCTTCGCCAAGTCCACTCGTAGGCCCCTCTATGGCGCGCTGTCCGCCGTAGTCCTTGGACTCCTTGCGGACGATCAGACCGGGTGTGGGCTGTCCTTCGAGGTGACTCACGACCGAGACCGCCGAGACGATGGGATCGGCTCCCAGTGTCGGCCCAGCAACCGCCTGCGCCCCGGACTCCCTGATGATTGGCAGGAACGCCTTCGCGACCGCGTAGCTGCCCTCAGGGTCGAGCGACAGGATGCGACCGTCGAAGTAGTACGAGCTCGTCCCGCCCGCAGACAGCTTGAACTCACCAAACGCGAGCGCGCCTTTTGATATCGCCAACTCAAGGATGTATTCGTTTTCCAAGCTGCTCACCTGAAGGTCTACTTAGCCCTATTTCAGCGGAGAAGATTCGCATGGAAGTGTACATACCGTCCCTCCTAGCGTCTACGAGACTCTTGCGCTCTTGGCGCAAAAATCCTCTCCGAGTGCAGTTCACTTGTGCTGCAGCTATTGAGTTACAATTGAAAACTACGCAGAGAGGGCCATTGATGACCATCAACACTATAGAGGACTTCCTCCGGGCCATGCGCGACAATGAAGAAATGCGCTCTGCGGTCAGGCGTGAGTTGATGACCGCAGAGGTTTTGGCACTTCCCGGTCAGTTCGCAGCCATGCTCGAAGAACAGAGGAATCAGCGTCAGAACATGACCTCGATATTCGAGGAATTGAGGGACATGCGTCAGAACATGACCTCGATGCAGGAGGAACAGAGGAATCAGCGTCAGAACATGACCTCGATGCAGGAGGAACAGAGGAATCAGCGTCAGAACATGACCTCGATATTCGAGGAACTGAGGGACTTGCGTCAGGGTACGAATGCCCTGCTGGCTGAGCAGGTGAACATGCGTCGAGACATCGGAGCCCTGCACGGTATGTACAGACGACAGCACGATGATCTGGCCAGATTCCGTGGAAACTATGCCCTGCATGCCGCCAGAGAGAATTACGTGCCGATTGCTCGACTGTTCGCTCGGAGAAACGGTGTTCAGCAGATGTATGTCAGACAGTTAGCCGACGTTGAGCGGAGGGACATGCTGGCGAGGAACACGAATGCCCTGGAGTCCCTCGACCTCCGGGATGCGGCGTGGGACTCATTTATGAGTCCCGATCTCGTTGCTGAAGTCACCGGGCTGCATAGCAATGAAGAGCCTCGCTACTACATTGCGGTCGAAGCGTCCTTTACTGCGGACAGGAAGGACCTGGAGCGGGCGACTGATAATGCAAAAATCCTTAGATGCGCGACAGGACAGGACGCGTATGCAGTTGTCGCGGCGGTCAGGTTGGCTCCGAGCATCGAGAATCTCCTCCTTGACGATGTCACAGAATACGTGGAAGCCGACAACGAGGACATCGCCCTCTGGTATAACCTCGTCGAAGAGGAATTAGAACCCCCAGATCCCTGCTAGAAAGAGGATACTCTGGCCGTCAGTGCCACCCTGGCACACTCTGAATGTGGGGAGCTTCCCGTACAGAGCGAAGTTCCACTGGAGAATCACATGCCTGAGAAGAAGAACGTACTCATAACCGGAGCGGCTGGGCTGATAGGCGGCCTGCTCCAGGATGGACTGAAAGACTCGCACAACGTGACCGGCGTCGACATCAGGCCGGTGGACGGCTTCCCCAGCCTGGTGGCTGACACGTCCGACCTCGATGCCGTGCTGCCCGCCTACGTGGGAGTGGACACGGTCGTCGATCTCGCCAGTGTCCCGGACCAGGACAGCCCGTGGGACGTCGTGTACGAGAATAACCTGCCCTCGACGAACAACGCGCTGGAGGCCGCGCGGCGCGCCGGTGCGAAGCGGGTGATCTTCGCCAGCTCCAATCACGCGACCGGCAACTACGAGGAAGACGAGCCCTACGCTTCCATCGTCGCGGGGAATTATGAAGGGCTGGACCCGGCCACCTTCCCACGCGTAACGGTGGACATGCCGATACGACCTGACGGGCCGTACGGGATAGGCAAGGCGTTCGGTGAGGCAGCGGGCCGGTACTACTCTGACCGCTTCGGGCTGTCGGTCATCTGCCTGCGAATAGGGACGCTGAACCGCGAGGGCAGGCCGATGGCTCCAAGGCAGTTCGCGACCCTGCTGTCGCACCGCGACCTCGTACAGCTTGTCCACAGGTGCGTGGACGCGCCCGACTCGGTCAGGTTCGCGATCTTCTACGGCGTCTCCAACAACACCTGGCGTTTCTGGGATATCTCGAACTCGCGCGAGTTGATCGGCTACGAGCCCGAGGACGACGCCGAACAGTGGAGGTAGGGCCTACGGCCACTCCACCTTGCCGTCTTCGTAGACATCTTCCAGGAAGTCGTCGGTGAACGCTGTGCTGATGTCCTGGGAGGAGGGCAGGGCGCCGTACTTCAGCAGCGAATCGTGGAACTCCTGCCACTGCTCTTCGCTCATCCACCCGAGGCCGTTGGCGTCAGTGAGCGGCGAAACGGCGTCGGCGAACTCTGCGGCGAGCATGAATCGCATGTGCTCGCGGTCCGCGCCCTCGGCGTACTTGAGAACGATGTCGAGCGTCTCCTCGGTGTTGGCGGCCGCGAACTCCAGTCCCTTCATCGTCGCCCTCAGAAAGCGCTCCACGGTGTCGGGGTCGTCGTCGATCTGGTCCTGCCGGACGACGTAGGTGAGTCCCAGCGTCGGCACGCCGTAGTCGGCGGCGTCGAACATGTTCACGTCGAAGCCTAGACCGCGAATGACGTTGGGCTCGTTTGACTTGAACGCTGCCAGCACGTCGACCTGGCCCTCGGTAAGGACGCGGGGGTCGAACCCGACCCGCACCTCCTGGATCTGCGACCGGTCGACGCCCTCCGCCTCCAGAATCGCGAGATAGTCAACCGGGATGGTGACCTTGTACCCGAACGTCCTGCCCTCCCAGTCCTTCGGGGTGCTGATCCCCGAGTCCGAAAGCGCCAGGAACGCCTGCTGACCCCGCTGCCCGAACAGCGCGATCGCCACTATCGGCAGGCCGGGGTCGTCGCGCCGCTGGAGAACGGAGTTGCCGTCAAGCGTGGTGACGTCGACCTCTCCTGCCATGAGCAGGTTGAGGTGCTCGCCGGTCGAGTGCTGGATGTCGACGTCCAGCCCCTGCTCCTCGAAGTATCCCTTCTCCTGGGCGACGTAGGCCGCGACGAACGGTAGGTTCGCCTGTGGCCTGAACCCGGCCATGAACGTAATCGACTCGGGTTCGCTCTCGCCGAATGAGAATGAACATCCGACGAGGCTCAGAAGCGTAATCGAGATAATAGTTATGGCAGCATATATAGTTTTAATGGGCATTTACTATAGGCTCTGCTGAAATTATGAGATTTTATCTAATCCTAGTTCAACATCATGCCAGAACAGAGCCCTCTTTTCCAAGACCGAAGTTAAAATCGTTAGCGCGATGCCCATAGCAGACAGCACCAGGATGGCTGCGAACAGCGTCGGCATGTCGAGGTTGCTGTGCGCAACTATGATTACGCTGCCGAGTCCGCGGTCTGCGCTGAACCACTCTCCGACCACCGCCCCTATGACCGAAAGCGGGACCGCCACCCTGAAGGCGGCGAACAGGTAGGGCGTCGCGCTGGGGACGCGCAGGAGCATGAACACCTGCCGCCGCGAAGCCCGGATCGATCTCAGGAAGTCCAGCGCACCGGGGTCGACCGACCTGAATCCGGTCACGCCGTTGACCAGCACAGGGAAGAACGTGATGAGCGCGGCTATCAGTATCTTCGGGAATGGCCCGAAGCCGAACCAGATCACGAACAGCGGCGCGACCGCGACGACCGGGGTCACCTTGACCAGTATGGCCAGCGGGTACAGGCTGCGCTCGATGATGCGGGAGTGGGCCATTAGCGTCGCGCCCACGAGAGCGACCGCCGTTCCCAGCAGGAACCCACCGATCGCCTCTACAAGCGTCACCATGCCGTGCCCGGCGAAGAACCCCGGGTCCTCTAAGAGGCGCGCGAATATCACGGAGGGCGCCGGAATGATGTACTCGGGAGTGTTGGAAGCCCTCGTCCAGACCTCCCAGATGACGCCTGCGACTATCAGAGCTACTGCGGGAGGCAGCGCGTAGAGCAGCACAGGCGAAGGAGAGGAGAGAGAAGAGAGAGCCCCGGCCACACCCCTCTCACTCCTCGCTTCTCTGTTCTCACTCCTCACCGGGTTTATCCAACGTGTGTTCTCTGGGCCAGCAGGTCGTGGAGCCGCGATGTGTATGCCAGGAAGTCCGGCTCCCGCTCCATCTCGCTCGACCGGGGACGCGGGAGATCAATGTCGATGACCGACACGATGCGACCCGGACGCGCCGACATGACCGCCACCCTGTCCGACAGAGCGACCGCTTCGGCGAGGCTGTGCGTAACGAACACGACCGTCTTCCTGTCGGCCTCCCAGATCCTGAGCAACTCGTAGCGCATGGAGGCCCGCGTGATCTCGTCGAGAGCGCCGAACGGCTCGTCCATCAGGAACAGAGACGCACCGACGGCGATGGCCCGCGCGAGGGCGGTGCGCTGCTGCATCCCACCCGATAGTTGGTGGGGGTAGTAGTCGGCGAAGCCGTCGAGTCCCACCATCTTCAGCAGGTCTTCGACACTCGCTCCACCTCCTTCTCCGGTGTGCGGGTCAACGTCCAGCGGCAGTCGAATGTTTGAGGATACGGTCCGCCACGGCAGCAGCGCAGGCTCCTGGAGAACGTACCCGATCTCCCTGTCCGCCTGCGCCTCCTCCGGCGTTCTACCGTCGATAGCAATTGCCCCCGAGTCCGGTGCAACGAGACCAGCGATCAGCCGCAGCAGCGTGGACTTGCCGCAGCCACTCGGCCCGAGCAGTGAGACGAACTCGCCGTGTGCAACTTCGAGCGTGACGTCGTCCACGACGTGGATTCGACCGTCACCCGTGTCGAAGCTCTTGTGAAGTCCACTGGCCTGCAGGTGTGGCTGTGCTGGATGGCTCATTGCGTTCAGTAGTTTATCACCGTCGCATCGTCGAATTAGGTATCATGTCAGGGTTCACATATAGCCCAGTCAGGAGCGAAACGATGTACCTGGTCAGAAGGATCTTCAACACCAAGCCCGGAGAAGCGCGAAAGGTGGCGAGCCTCGTCCACAAGCAGGCGCAGATCTACCACGACGCCGGTCAGCGAAGCGAGTTCAAGGTGTACTTCAACGGCGGGACGGTGCCCGGCGAGAACAACGTTGTGATCCTGGAGTGGACCGACGAGGCGCTGATGTCGCCCATGCGCGGCGGGCACGCGATCCCGCCCGAGGTGTACGACGTGGGCGCGCAGGTCCGGGAGCTTACGACCGGCAACCGCATCGAGTTCATGGAGCTCATGACGCCCGACAAGATGATGGACGTCTAGCGACTTACGACCCCATCCACTTCTTGGTCTCCCTCGGCGAATGGAATCGCAGAACTGGCAGGTGGCTGTACTCGGGCTGTTCGAAAGCCGCCAGGTATCGCTTGCCGCGTGCCCAGTGGGTCCTGAATATCCACAGGAAGAGTGAGTCCTTCGTGAAGAAGTGGCCCCAGAGACTCTCCCTGTTGCCGTTCCACAGCTCGGTCCTGCGCACGGCGCGGCCCCATGTGCGCCACCACAGGCGCCAGAACACGACCGGGAACTTGTAGTCCAGCCAGACGATCGCCGTGGCCCTCGGCCAGACGATGTCCCTGGCGACGCTGTAGTTGCCGTCGGCCACCCAGCGGTCGCCGGTCAGCGCCTCGTCCAGTTGGCTCCTGAAGATGTCGTTGGGCGTCTCGGTCCAGTTCGGACCGTGGCGGTATGCGTCGAACTCGACGTGTGGCACGCTCAGCTTCGATGCCAGGTCCCTCGCAAAGGTGGTCTTCCCGGAACCGGACGAGCCCAGCACCACGACGCGCTCGAGTACTCCAAGGTCTTCTGCGAAGCTGGTTGGGCGTGCGATAGGCAAGGGGTTCACCTGCATCGGGAGGATCGGCCTGATATTCTAGCACTGAGACCGACGGAGGTTCTGAAGTATGCGTTTGAAGGACAAGGTCGCGCTGATCACCGGCGCGGGATCTGGGATAGGCAGGGAGACCGCGCTCCTGTTTGCAGAGGAGGGCGCGGCCATCGCCGCCGCAGACCTGACCGCCGCCAGTGTCCAGGAGACAGTCGATGCGATCACGTCTTCTGGCGGCCGTGCCGTCGCGCTCACCGGAGACGTGACGTCTGGCGCTGACGCCGAGAAGATGGTCGCAAGCGCGGTCGAGAGCTTCGGAAAGCTAGACCTGCTGGTCAACAGCGCCGGCATGACCTCGCGTCATCCGTCCCTCGAAGGGGCATCCCCCGAGGAGGTCTGGGAGCGCGTTATCGAGGTCAACCTCAAGGGTACCTATCTCGTTAGCTGGTACGCCGTGTCCGAAATGGAGCGGACCGGCAGCGGCTCGATCATCAACCTGGCGTCGACGATGGGCCTCGTCGGCTATCCGGTCGGTATCGGTGGCGGCTTCAACCCATACCCGCCGTCCAAGGGCGGCGTGGTCCAGTTCACCAAGACCCTCGCTGTTGACAGCGCGAGCAAGAACATCCGCGTGAACTGTCTCTGTCCCGGGTTCATCGAGACCAATCTCACGAGCGGCCTGACCTCAGACCCGGTCATGCTCGAGAAGCTCAATTCGCTTCACCCGATGGGCCGACTCGGCCGGCCTCGCGAGGTCGCCTACGCTGCGCTGTACCTCGCCTCTGACGACGCGAAACACGTCACAGGGACCGCTCTGACCGTCGACGGAGGCTACACAGCCTGGTGACGATCCCTTCCCTCTTGGCGCGCTGACAGGCGGCAAATGTACCCAGCCAGGTATGAGTTCCAACCAACAGGCCCCTCTCCCTCAGGGTCGCAGATGCGCCGAGGCGGGAGAAGGTTGGGGTGAGGGTGATAACATCGCCTGCAAGACTGCCCAACTCTCCATTCAGAAGAACGTGACCCGGCTCTTCCACACCTCGTAAGAGATCGACTCCAGCGCCTTTTGGTTCGGACGATCAATGGACAGGAGGCGTGACAGCGTCTTCGGCTCCAGGTCCTGCATCAGGCGGCAGCGTTTGACGAAACCGTTGAGCGTCCCTCGCTCACCTCCCAGCATCACGTAGTCGATGTCCCGCAGGTGCGGCTCGAATACGCTGCGTGTCATCCGGCAGGTCGTGTCGTAGAGCTCCCTGACCAGGCGCTCACGGCTGCGCTCGAACCTGCGCTGCGAGCTGCCCCCTTTGCGGTGCCTGTTCTTGACGTACCGAGTGTCCGTCTTGGTCGCGAGCAGCCTATTGCCCCGCAGCACGGCGACGGCGTACCTTCCAAGCCTGAGCAGCACGATACCGACAACCGGCTCCGAGTCCAGCACGTACAGCACAGGCTCCGACGCCACACCTGCCGCCCTGACATCGACCGCCAACGGAAATGGAGGCTGGACCGCCACAGTCCGCTCCGGCGTCACAAACACCGCAGCTCCAGTGTCGCTCGATCCTACTTCAGCCAGCGCACCTGTCGTCCGTGCCCTCTCCGGCTCTGACCCCGGCAGCAGGTGGTCGTAGTCACGCGCACCAAGCGTCTCCCCCGACACGCAGACCGTCGTCGCGTAGCCCTCAGCAGCAAGCTCATCCAGCAACCCCCGAACAGCACGCTTTGACAACTGCCGGGTTGTCGGAGAGTTAGATCGTAGGGATAAAGTCGTTTTCGGCACCTCAGATATGTCTAACCGCCTCATGTTATAATATTCGCACTTGTGATTCGTAACGATGACTCACCCGGAGTACGGAACAAATCGCAGCTGGCTCCTACCCTGTGGTCTGATAAACGGAGGTTCAACGTGAGCGTAGAGGTTGGCGTTTTAATTGACGATGATCTGTATCTCAAGGTGAAAGAGGCAGCAACAGAAGGCGGCATTACTGTCAGCGTCCTAATCGAACAGGCGTTGATCCATCACCTCGGAAGTCGTATCGATGGAGAAGCGAAGAGCTTCGCAGATTCGACTTGGGGGATCATATCTGCGGATCGTGAGACTGTCGAGGCAGTCCTTAGAGAGCCCAGTAACCTTGACGTTTGAAAACATCGAGAGTGGGGCCACGCTCTATCTGGATGCAAATGTCTTCATATATAACTTCACCGGACAATCTGACGAATGTCGGCGGCTGATAAATCGCTGTGAGTATCTTGACCTTAGCGGCGTCACAGGTATCCACGTACTCTTGGAGGTTGCGCATCGCCTCATGATGCTTGAGGCTGTGGCCAAGAAGCTGGTGTCCGGCGGCAACGTTCCATCGAAGTTGAGGTCTCGTCCAGAACTGATCAGCCAATTGACCGAATCTTCGAGTTGGGTTCACATGATCCAGAGCTCCAATATCACAGTATTGGAATCCGGACTGCCCACACTGGAGTCTTCTTTACATTGGCGGCAGCGCTACGGCCTCCTCGTCAACGACTCTGTCTCGGCTGCGCTGATGAACGAATATGACATCAGGACCATCGCCACAAACGACCGAGACTTCGAGCGCATCGAAGGGTTGTCGGTTCACATGCCTGGTGACCTCTAACCTCCCCCGTTCATCCAGAAGTCGTACCGGGTGGCGGCCATTTCGGCCTCTCGCTCGATGTCCTCTTCCAGCAGGTAGCCCTCTGATACCAAGTCCTGTGCGGCGCTCCTGACCCTCTCGACGTAATCGTCCCTCGACTCGTAGCGCTCCTCTATGGACGCTCGTGGATCGCCCGCTGCTTCACGGTCGCTCTCTGTCTTGGGGAACGGCACCGTCCAGCCAGCCAGCCCTCCTGTGATACCTATGACCAGGTCTGGATTCCCGTTGTCTGGATGACGCAGGTTCCAGCCTGTGTTCGTCGCGAGAGGTACGCTGACCGATGGCAGGCGGATGCCTCCGACCTCGTTGCCGTCGTCGTCGACGCCTGACACGACCGACGGGTACTCGTCACCCTGTTCGGCGGGCAGCTTGGTGGTCCGACCCAGATGGGCTTCCTCTCCGTAGTCGAGTCGCATGGCGCGCGTGACTCTCGGAGGGAAGTCGACGCCAGGAAGGCTCTCGAACATCTCGCGAAGCGTGTACGACTCCACCCCCGTGCCGTCGTCGAGACTCGGATGCCGTGAGGCGGGAGCAGGCACGCCGTCGCGAACCCAGTTGTCGAGGTTGGTCAGCTGCGCGCGCTGCAGGGGAGAGTAGTCCACCGCGTTGTACGGCAACTGTCCCTTGAGTCCGTCCATGACCCTGATGCTCTGCGGCGGGAACGTGCCCGACCCGTGCATCGTGCCGGCGAAGTGGTAGCGGCGAACGTTCTCGGACTCCTCGGCGTCGCGCATGTTGGCGAAGTCAGTGTGGATCAGCCCGGCGTCCCCGCGCCAGTACTCGGCCGAGGTGTTCGTAAACATGATCTTCGGGACGTTGCCGCTCTCCTCCATGCGCGTGAGCAGTGAACCTGAGTTGCCAGTCACCGGGTCGGTGAGCTCGGTGTCAGCGAACGGGAACAGCTCGGGGATGATGTAGCAGACGTCCTTGGAGGGCTGTCCGAAGCGCAGGTTGAACTCGCCCCGCATACCGCCAGCGACGTGCGGGATGATGCCGTCGAGCGCCATCCGGCCCTGCTCGTCGTTGTTCAGTCCGTAGTAGATGTACGTGCGCAGGAATCGCCCGCTCTGGGACGACCCGAACGCGTGGGCGCGCTCGATAGTCCCGGCGCACGGGTTGCCGTCCTCTTCGCTCTCGTACTTCAGGAACGACACGATGTCGCGTACCGACGCCATGCCGAGCCCAACGATCTCGCTGCCGACGCTGGTATAGATGAGCTGGTAGATGCGACCCGGCTCGAACCCGCCTCTCAGGTAGACGTGATTGAGGTCGGGTTCGATCTGCTCGTCCTCGACACGTACGAACTGGAACTGGTCCCGGGGGATCACCTCGGTGGCTGTCTCGTTGGGATGGTCTTTGACCAGGAGAGTCGCCCCGGCCTCGTTGGGGTCTGCCGGAGGGTGCGGAACGTGAGTCCGGTCGGCCAGCAGGAAGACGTTGGTGGTCTCGTTGCACTGGAACTGGTGCAGGATCTTTCCGGTGAGCGGAGTGCCGTCCGGATTGAGCGCCTGGGGGGCGTTGAGTCCGATCATGTTAGGGTCATCAGGCACGTCCGCCTGCCAGCCGCACCACACGATGGTGTAACCCTCGCGCATCAGGAAGCCATTGCCGGGCTCAAGCGGAGCGCCCGGGTCCATCGCCCTCTGCGCGCTGTTGAAGCCGAGTATTGTCTTGCGCCCCCGGTTCACGACGTCGAAGATGATGCTGCCCCGACCCTTGTCTGGATCGGACGGCTGGAGCATCTCGAAGTCTGACGAGAACCGCACACGGCCGTCGGAGTCTCTGGGAGCCATCTCGAGGTCGGTGATCGTCTGGTTGTTGGCGTGGAGCGGGTCAACCGCGAAGTGGGCCGTGCCCTTGAGGTGTGTGTACGCTCCGACTTCTCCAAAGGACTGCCCTCCGGCGAATGGAGTTGCGCTGGTGATTTCGAGTCTGGTTACGGGCAACGGCTTTACCTCTTTCCTGCCCCGTGTCGGGATACGGGGTGAAGTCAATTTGCGCCCCCGATTGTAGCACCTTGTTGAGATTACCTCTCCACCCGGTGCGCCCCCACAAAGTCCCAGTCGAGGTCCAGCCCGAGCCCCGGCCTCTCCGACATCTCTATCACGCCGTTCTTGATCTCCAGCCTTGGGCTGTACAGCTTCGACCATATCTCGTACGGCTCGACGTCCGGGCAGGCGGGGATGATGAGGCCGTTCGGGACCGCGGCGACGAGATGGCTGCTCAGGTCGGGGTACTGCGCGCCGTGTGGGGCGATCGGGATATGGTGAGCGTGTGCCAGCGCGGCGAACCGCAGCAGGCCCGTGTAGCCTCCTCCGATGATAATGTCAGTCTGGAGAAGCTGTAGCCCACCCTCGGTGATGAGCCGCCTCGCGCCGCCCAGCGTACCGTCGCCCTCGCCGCCTGCGACCATCGCGCTCGTGGCCTCCCGCACCATGCTGTAGAAGCGCGGCTCGTCGTCTCCACGCACCGGCTCCTCGATCCAGTACAGCTTGTACGGCTCGAACTTCCGCACCATCTCGGCCGCGACCGTACCGTGCCACATTCGATGGGCGTCCAGCATCACCCGCACGTCCGGCCCGACGGTCTCCCGCGCCAGCCGCACCTTCTCCAGTGCGGCATCGTTGTCGTAGCCGCTAAGGTGGAACTTGACGTGCGAGAAGCCCTCGTCCGCGTGCTTCTTGACGAGCGCCGCGACGGTCTCTGGGTCCTCGTCGACGTACCCGATGCCGTCAGCGTACACCTCGACACGGTCCGTGTACCCGCCCAGCAGCCTCCACACCGGCTGGCCGCAGGCCTTGCCGACGATGTCCCACAACGCGATGTCGAGCGAGCCGATCGACGTCATGGCGGCGCGGTCGGGGCCTCGGAACCTCCAGGCGTGGTCGTACATCTTCTGCCACAGCATCGCAGTGCGTCGCGGGTCCTGCCCGATCAGAAGCGGCGCGAGCTCGTTCCTGACGATGGCGGAGTCACCGCCCCTGCCGAGCCCGCTGATTCCCTCGTCCGTGTGGACGAGCATCAGCGGCCACTCCCGCGTGACCCCCTCCCCAGGCGGGCCCCAGTTGTGCTCCAGAACGATAACTTCTACGTCAGTGATCTTCATTCTCTACCTCAAGTGAGCTCCCAGGAGTTCCCGAGTCTGTCGGTGGGGAAGTGTAAGGAGGCTCTCACTCCTCACTCCTCGAAACCGGGTTGACGCTTCGCCGCTGCGCTTCCTACACTTCAGCCAACGATACCACACGGGGAGAAGCAATCATGCGCGTCGCCATAGGAGCAGACCACGGCGGATACGCTCTGAAGGACGAGTTGAAGGGGTTCGTCGAGTCCCTCGGACACGAGGTCGTCGACGTCGGCGCCCACGAGCTCGACCCGGCCGACGACTTCCCCGACTTCACCAAGGCCGTGGCCGAGACCGTCGTCTCGACCGAGGCCAATCGCGGGATCATGATCTGTGGAAGCGGGGTCGGCGCGTCAGTCGCCGCCAACAAGGTCAAGGGCATCCGCGCGAGCGTGTGCCACGACACCTACTCGGCGCACCAGGGCGTCGAGCACGACGACATGAACGTGCTGTGCCTCGGAGCGCGGATAGTCGGAATCGAGGTTGCCAAAGAGCTTGCGACGGCGTTCCTGTCCGCCGAGTTCGACCCCGAGGACCGCTTCCAGCGACGCCTCGACAAGGTGCTCGACATGGAGTCGAACTTCGGCTAGGGCCTTCTGGAGACGACTTTGCGTAAATCGTCATTCCGGCGTAGGCCGGAATCCAGAGGCTGGGGGCCGTCCTTCGACAGGCTCAGAGCCTGCCCCATACTTGATCCGGGGACGAACGGCGTGCTGCTTACCTACCCCTGTGAATCCTGAGGGATTGGGGGTTATGCATCTCCCTTTGCGGGTGCAGGGCGCGCCCTGCCTAGCCGTACTCGGCTCCCAGCAGGCACGCCACTAGGGTCTGGTCACGCTCAGCGTGCTCGAACGCTTCTGAGATCTGTTCGACGTCATCGTCCGTCTCGACCATGTAGTAGTCGATGCCCCACGCGTTGAGTATCGGCTCGGTGAACACCCCGGCGGAGTCGGTCATCTCGCCGCCCTCGCCCATCCAGCCCCGGTAACCCACCATCATCACCATCGGTATGCCGAGATCGATCCCCATGCCCCTGATGGAGTCTCCAGCCTCGAACATGCCCGTGTTCTGGATCAGTACCACAGGCTTCTTGCCGCCGATCCACAGGCCGGCCGCGATGGGCATGGACTCCCCCTCGCGGCAGATGGGCACCAGTTGAAGGTCATCGTCCGCGATGATCTGGTTGTACATGAAGTTGGTCTCGGTGTCCGGCAGCCACACCACGTGCGAGACCTCGTTCTTCTTGAACTGGTTGATGATCGCTGACGGACTGAGGTTGGCTCCTGCCATTTGCATTCTCCGAGGTGCTTTGTGTGTGGGTCCCTGCTCCATGTACCGGACTAGACGATTATATGAACGCTATTCAGACGGGTCAATCAACGCTGAGGCTGCCACCATCTTCAACATCCCCCTCTCCCTTAGGGAGCTTACTGGGGTAGGTAAGGGAGTACAGACAAGCATGAGCGGCAACCAACATACCCCCTCTCCCTCAGGGCTGACAGGGGTAGGTATTGTGTGGTGTCAGGTATCAGGATGGTAGATTATCTTGAGGTTGGGCGATGGTTGGGGCCAGTCTTCAGGAAGCAGCCAGACCCTCTTCCACAGTCTGCCTTTGAGCAGCAGACGACTCAGCCAAGTGATGCCTTGGTACATTACGCTTGTGATTCTTCTCGGTCTGCTCACAGCAGTCAGCAGGGCCTTAGGCGGCGCTCTGAGGTGACTGGGGGCTCTGCCCAGATCATTGGCGTCTTCGACTCTGGTCCCGTATGCCAGCGTCAACAGTGTTGCCACAGACAACACCAGCCAGTGACGACTGACGCGTCTGGGGTCAGTCCTTCGAGTCTTCTGCCATTGCCACCCGACACTCTTGAGCGCCTTGAAGCCCAACTCTATCCAGAAGCGCAGCGCATACCAGCACACACCTGCTTCAGCAGGTCTGAGGTCGGTCATCACCACACACGGCTCGTCATGGTCTCTGTCCCAGAGTACGATCATCGTTCCACGACGACGTTTGGAACTGTCCCTGAACGCTGTGCCGTATCCCACATATGCATGACCCGGACCCGGCACCAGAGTACGTGCCGGCAGCCGAGTCCCACCGTCAGGGCAGAACACGGTGTTGATCGACTGTCGTACGTAGGGATGCCAACCCACAGAGCATATCTGTTTCCACAGTCTCGGACTCCTCAGACCACGGTCACACATCACCAGCACAGTCATGTCGGTGGGCACCGCCGAAGAGAGCTGATCGAGCAACTCGACCACAGGTACTATCCACTGTCCAGGCCTGTTGGCGGGCAGGATGTGCCATGCAACCGGAATGGCGCAGCTGCGATAGACCACGCTTATGACTATGGAGTTTATCTGGTCAGCCTTCATAGTCGGGTCTATCGCCAACACCAGCCTGTCCGACTGCCACAGCGACAGCACCCACCTCAACAGCGGCACAAAGCACGTCTTCACATCGAGCTGCACTCGGCAGGGCTTAGCGCGGTCTCGGCCATCGTAGAGCCACTCCCTGAGGTACTGGCGCACGCTGTTGTAGCTACCCACGGCCGCGAGGGCTCCAGCAACAGCGTTCTGACAGCCACTCCTGGCCAGCATCGTCCCACAAACCCACAGAACCAGTCCCGTCATCTGAGAGGGCCTGAGATGGGGCATCTGTTGCTGTATGGTCTGGTGCATCTGATAGCATTCGGATGGGAGGCGCATGGCGAATCTCTGGCAACCTTTCTGTTTCGTACCAAAAAGATGCCCGAAAGCCATGCGCTTTCCAAGTTCTTATACCTGTTTCATACCTTTACCTACCCCTGTCAGCTCCCTCAGGGAGAGGGTTGGGGTGAGGGTGAAAAGGCCAACTTCCATCACAAGGCATCGATACTGAATCCCTCGCCCTGCTCGAACCGCCTCCACCCACCATCATGATAGACAGTGACCCGCCCCGACCCTAGTGCAGTCCAGCCGTCGGGCCCACTGAGCACACCCGCGGCCCCGTCGACTCCGAACACAGCCGTCAGATCGTCAGGCGCATAGCCCAGATCTCCGAGTACCGTATCCGGGTCCGCCCTCTCGTGATGGGGCAGGGTGGCTACTCCAGACGCGACCCCGAGCGTACGCGTCCACTCTCCCCTGAATCTCATCCAGCTCCCCATGACCATCGCGCCCGCGCTCGAACCCGCGAGTATCCCGCCGTTTTCTAGTCTGCCACGTATGGCGTCCAGCAGCAGCGAGTCCCGAAGCGTTTCGAGCAGGTGAGCAGGGTTGCCGCCCGTCAGATACACGACATCCGCGGACTCGACTTCAGCGGCGACCCCAGCGTCCATCGCGTCCTTGTGATTCAGCACCATTAGAGGGCTGGCGTCGGCGCCGAGAGACCCGAAGTGGCGAACGCCGTTGTCCGCCGCACGAGCCGGGTTCTCGAAGGCCGCCGCTGTCGGCACGATCAGGACGACCGGTGTGGCGACCCCTGTTGCCGCCAGTATGGCCGTGTCCATCGACTCACAGCCCGGCCTGAATTCGTCTCCTCCTACCAGCGCCAATCGTCCGCTCATAGCTCTCTCCTCATAGTGTCGTGGATGGGCAGGATTCTATCAGGCTCACGAAACCCTGAAGCAGTGTGGGTAGCTCGTCTATAGGGGCGCCCCTGTGAGCACCCTGGCATGATTACCACAGAGGGTTTCCCCTACGCGTACGTTATTGAAACGGCTGATGCCCAAACAGACCATACGCTGACATCCGGCTCTGAACTGCGCTATAGTTTAGCCACAGTTCTAATCGGAAGACGCGAGCATGTTCGGCAAGATTGTACAGGCCACCATAGCCGCCGCATTCGCGGCAACCGCGGTCCACGCCTACCGCGAGGGGAAGTCGCATGGACGCTACTACGGCATCCCGTTCGATTTTCGAGTGCCGACAATCGATCGCGTGCGGCAGCGGATGTGGAACCCCGACGACCCGCGGGTCATCACGCCCACGGTGTTTGGCGCGGGCTGGTCGATCAACCTCTACCAGGCAGGTTGCGACATGGGACTGATCCATTGCGACCAACGCAGCGAGCTGCCGTAGCCCGACAGCGTCCGTAGACAGCCCTGTTCCCGGCTTCAGACAGTCTCCCCCGAGCGTCCGCGCTCACTCCCGACAAAACTCAGCCCGGTGGTGTAGTGGTAGCACAGAGGTCTTTGGAACCTCTAGCCCAGGTTCGAACCCTGGCCGGGCTGCCATGATGTACTGAACGTAAGGATCCACATCCACAGACAACGGTTGATCTCTGGTGGCAGGGTAGGAAAATGCCAAAGACCATAAAGGCGAAGTTCACTGATGGTGTGTTGAAGCCCTTGGAAGAACTCGATCTCGCAGAAGACTCTGAGGTCCTCATAACTGTCGATGTCGAACCGATATCTACTGACAATGACTTGACCAGTAGATTCAAGTCGGCAATGGGAGCATGGAAGGGTACCCATGACCCCGAAGAACTCTTGCGGAATATCTATTCTGACCGACTGACAGGTTCGCGACCAGAGCCGAAGATATAGCGTAAGTGCGATATCTCCTGGACACTGACTGGGTCATTCACGCTCTCCACGGCATTGGACCAGTGACCACACGCATCGAGCAACTGGCACCGCATGGACTTGGGTTGAGCATCGTATCAATGGCTGAACTCTACCAAGGAGTGTTCTATTCTACGGATCCATCCGGCAACGAGCGCGCACTGCAGGACTTTCTCAGTGGTATAGATGTAGTGAGCGTGGATGATGAGATCTGTCGGGTTTTTGCCGTGGAGCGAGGGAGGCTGAGGGGCGAAGGAAACAGCATCGGCGACTTGGACATTCTGATTGGTGCCACTGCGATTCGACATGGACTCACCCTGCTCACTAACAATCGCAGGCATTTCACGCGCCTTCGCGGATTGAACATGATCTCGGTGTAAGTTCGAGGCTCTCACGCCGTCTGCATATCACGCACCCCCTCGCCCTCACCGCCCCCTGTTGTACCATACTCCCCACATCACACATTGGGGCGAACCATGATTGTACGAATCTACACTGGCGACGATGGACAGTCGCACTTCGAAGAGGTCGACATGGAGAGCGGGCCGCACCCCTGGGGCGAGCTGAGGGAGGCCACCGGCGTGATCTTCAACAGGTCGCAGGTCGGATCGTTCAGCGACTGGCACAACGCGCCCCGCAGACAGTTCGTCATTACGCTGTCCGGCGCGATGGAGATCGGCATCGCCGACGGTACGCTCCGACAGTTCGGCCCCGGCTCAGTGCTGCTGGCCGACGACCTGACGGGTCAGGGACACACCACGCGTACCGTCGGAGACGAGCCCAGGCTCTCCGTATCCGTGCCTATTCCATAGTTTCATCAAGACCCCCTCTTCCTCAGAGCCTGCCCCGGACTTGATCCTGGGGTGAGGGTGAAACGTTCGCCTACCATACGGCACAGTCTTGCCACATCCCGCCGCGATTCCCAATAGGAGTCCTCCGTTGTAGTATAGGGCCGTAACCCAAATGTCGGAGGACATCCATGATTACGCGACTCTACACTGGCGACGACGGGCAATCGCACTTCGAAGAGCTGGATATGGACATCGGCCCGTATCCGTGGGGCGAGTTGAAGGACGCGACCGGCGTCATGTTCAGACACGATGAGCCCGGTAAGTTTATCGACTGGCACGTCGCGCCTAGACGCCAATTCATCATCACGCTGTCCGGTGAGGTGGAGATTGGCCTTGGCGACGGCACACTACGCCGCTTCGGCGCAGGCAACGTGATGCTCGCAGACGACCTGACCGGGCAGGGACACACCACCCACGCCGTCAGCGACGTGCCGAGGGTCTCAGTCGCCATCCCGGTCGACTAGGAAGTTAACACGAGCTTCGCGCCAGGGGCCTCTCTCGTCATTCCCGCGAAAGCGGGAATCCAGGGGTGGGGCCATGGCGAGGGTGGATCTGGTACGGCATGACCATCTGACAACGTAGCTAGCGATCACCAGAGGGGGACCCGCCGCGGCGGGCAAGAGGAGGACCACAATGGCATCAAATGGGCATCGAACGCACGTTTACGTTGGACTGGCAGGCGAGGGTGAGAACATCGCCGATGGCGGAATGCTCAGGCGCGCCGAGGGCGACGATGAGTGGGTGAGCATAACGAACGGACTGCCCGACGAGCCGCAGGTCAGGGCGCTGCTTGTGCATCCTGACGACTCAGCCGTCGTCTATGCCGGAACGCAGCACGGCGTCTATCGGAGCGGCGACCGAGGCGACCACTGGGAAGCTCTCCAGTCGCCTGGCGACGGCATGGACGTGTGGTCTCTCGCGTTCCACCCGAACGACCCCAACGTCATCTACGCCGGGTACGAGCCGTGCTCGATCTCCAGGACCGAGGACGGCGGCGAGGCCTGGACGCAGATGAACACCGACCGCATTAAGTACCCGAACGTCACGACCTATATGCCGCCGCTGGCGAAGCGCGTCATCGGCATCGCCGTCGACCCGTCCGATCCGTCTGACATGTACGCATCCGTCGAGGTTGGCGGACTGCTGGCCAGCAGGGACGGGGGCGACAGCTGGGACTCGGTCACCGACGGCCTCTACACCGAGAACCACACCGTCGATCTGCACGGCGTCCAGGTCAGCTCGGCCGCTCCCGGCACCGTGTTCATCATCGCCCAGGTGGCGATGTTCAGGAGCCGAGACCGCGGCACCCACTGGGAGCACATACGATTCGGCGAGATGTTCCCCGGCGGCTCATACTGCCGAGGACTGATCGTAGCTCCGGACGACCCGAAGACGCTGTATCTCGCAGCAGGCGCAGGCGGTGGCGGCGCTCCAGCCGGCACACAGGAAGCGGGCGCGCTGTACAGGAGCCAGGACATAGGCGAGACCTGGCAGAGACTCGACATCGGCGACACGCCGCCGAGCCGCATGTTCCAGATCGCGATTGACCGCGCCGCGCCGTCGGGCGTGTACTGCGTCACCGGCTACGGCCACTTCTTCGAAAGCTCCGACGGCGGCGAGACCTGGACCGGCTCGCAGCTACCCGGAGATCTCACCCGCAGCCGCCACGTGTACCCGATGGTTGCGGGGTAGGTGACCTTTGCATAATCCCCTCTCCCTCAGGGAGAGGGTTGGGGTGAGGGTGAAACGTTCTGATGGCGAGCACTCAGACACACTACCCATACCCCTCTGGATTCCGGCCTTCGCCGGAATGACAAATGAAGCAAAAGTCCCCGATCGGGACAGTCCATTAACCACTGGTTTGGGGGCAGTAACCAATGTCTGATACTCCACTGCACTATCTGACAATCACCGAGCTGGCCGATCGCATCAGATCGGGCGACCTCTCGCCGGTTGAGGCGACACAGGGGCAGCTCGACCGCATCGCCAGCCTGGACGGCCACCTGAAGAGCTACGCCACGGTGATGACGGACCACGCCATTGGCAACGCTCGGCGGGCCGAGCGGGAGATCGCAGACGGCGGCTACCGAGGACCGCTCCACGGCGTGCCCATCGCCGTGAAGGACCTCTGCTTCACCACTGGCGTCCGCACGATGGGCGGCTCGAAGGTCAACGCCGACCTCGTCCCGTCGTTCGACTCGACCGTCGTGGCCCGTCTCGAAGCCACCGGAGCCGTGCTGCTAGGGAAGCTCAACCTGACCGAAGGCGCAATGGGCGGCTACAACCCCGAGTTCCAGATCCCGCTCAACCCGTGGAACAACGACCGCTGGACCGGCTCGTCGTCGAGCGGCTCCGGCGCAGCGACCGCAGCCGGACTGTGCTACGGCTCGCTCGGCAGCGATACCGGCGGCTCGATTCGCTTCCCGGCCGCCGCGTGCGGCATCGTCGGCATCAAGCCGACCTGGGGCAGGGTGAGCCGCTACGGAGTGCTGGCCCTCGCTGAGTCGCTCGACCATGTCGGCCCCATGACTCGCAGCGTCGCCGACTCCGCCATCATGCTCCAGGCCATCGCAGGTTACGACCCCAACGACCCCACCTCGCTCTCCGACCCCGTCCCGGACTACATGGACGGAATCGCCGACGGCATCGAGGGCGTCAGGATAGGCTACGACCTCAACCACATCTCCGACGAGGTCGACCCCGAGCTGACCGCCGCCGTGCTAAACGGCATAGAGGTCCTAAGCGAGCTGGGTGCGGAGATTGTCGAGATTGAGATGCCCGACGTCGATAGGTATCTCCCCGCATGGCCGGTGCTGTGCTCCGCAGAGGCCGTCGCCGCTCACCGCGAGAACTACCCCGACCGTCGCGAGGACTACGGCCCATGGTTCAGGGGATGGCTCGACATGGGCGCGGCCAAGGCCGGTGCAGACTACGCCGAGGCCAACAATATGCGCGCCGAGTGCAACGGACTCATCAGGGAGGCGTTCAAGGACATCGACCTGATGGCGTGTCCGTCCACCACCGGCCCCGCGTATCCCGTGACCCCAGAGATGCTCTACGGCGAGATGGACGCGAGACGCGGCACCGCCTTCCAGCGTTTCACCGTGCCATACGACTACAACGGCGCACCGACGATCTCAGTCCCCTGCGGCTTCAGCTCAGACGGACTGCCCCTGAGCCTCCAGCTAGTGGGCAAGCACCTCTCCGAGCAGCTCCTCTGCCGAGCCGGCCACGCCTACGAGCAAGCCACCGACTGGCACACCCAAAGGCCCCCAGAGCCGTAGGGACACCCTCGCATGGTCCCCTCTCCCTTGATGGGTTTACAGGGGTAGGTATTCCCAAACCGTCATTCCCGCGAAAGCGGGGATCCAAGGGCTGGGGGTGTCCTTCGACACGCTCAGGACGAACGAACTATCGGTTTACCTACCCCTGTCAACTCCCTCAGGGTGAGGGTGAAAGCCTTGATCAGAAGGTTACCCAGCCAGCGGTTCCCTACCACAAGGGCCTTGCGGGAAGAAAAACCTACCGCACCCCCGCTGACCTGCCCCCGTCCACCGTGTAGACGCCGCCTGAGCAGAAGCTGCTCTCGTCGCTGGCGAGGAACAGCATCAGGTTCGCCACTTCCTCGGGAGTCCCGTACCGTTCCAGCGGGATGCGCGATGCCGCGGCCTCTTTCACCACATCGACGGTGACCGCCGAGTCGTCCATGGACGCCACGCGCATATTCTCTATCGAGCGCATCATGCGGGTCTCGATCGGAGCCGGATTGACGGTGTTGGCCCTAATGCCGAACGGCGCCCCTTCGAGCGCGGCGGTGCGCATCAAACCGATGACGGCGTGCTTGCTGATGCCGTACGCGCACATGTCCGGCGTCCCGTTGAGGCCGGCGCCCGAAGACGTGATGACGATGCTTCCTCCACCGCCCTGGCTCATCACAGGCATCACGTACTTGACCCCCAGCCACGGTCCGCGCACGTTGACGGCCATGACCTGGTCGAAGATGTCTATGGAGTAGTCGGTTATCGGAGCCAGCTCTCCCTCGATTCCCGCGTTGGCGAGGAGGATGTCGATACCGCCCCATCGCTCCACGGCCGCATTGATGTACGCCTGGGTCTGGTCCGGCTGGGTCACGTCGGCTGCGGTGTAGCTGGCCTTCTCCTCTCCGATCGACTGAGCAACTTCACGGAGCGCAGCTTCGTCGAGGTCGACCAGCGCCACTCGCGCCCCCTCATCCGTAAACAGCTTCGCCGCAGCCCTGCCGATACCGCCAGTGGCCCCAGTAATCACCGCAACCTTGCCTTCCAGCCGCGCCATGTGAAATCTCCTTTTTCGTATTAGCGTGTTTGGTGTTGTGTCATCAGACGATAATGGTAAGGAACCGTCCAGATTAACCACTATGTCCCTTCTCCCCTGGGGGAGAAGGTTAGGATGAGGGGAGATAGGTTATATCACCCTCACCCCAGCCCTCTCCCTCAAGGGAGAGGGGGTAAGCCCCTGCTACCCCGACCCCCTCGGCTCCATCGGCACCAGCTTGCTCAGTCCCGCCGCGTTCTCGAACAGCGCCGACGCTCCAAGGAGGTAGCCCTCCTCCTTCCAGGGAGCGACGATCTGCAAGCCCACCGGCAGACCCGACTCCGTGAAGCCGCACGGCACCGAGATCGCGGGGCAGCTTGTCAGCGTCAGCGCGAACGTCATGATCAGCCAGCTGATGTAGGTGTCGAACTCCACGCCGTTCACCTCGGTGAGGTACCGGACGTCCACGTCGAACGGCGGAGCCAGCACCGTTGGGCACGCTAGCAGGTCGTACTCGCCGAAGAACTCCGCAGTGCGGTTGATGAGCGCTCCCCGCTCGAGCTTGGCGCGCGCCACGTCGTCTTGCGACAGCCCCAGCCCGTGCTCGACGTTCCAGATCACCTCGGGCTTGAGCTCAGACCTGTGCTCAGCAAGCAGCGTCCTGTAGTTGGCGACGAACGACGCTCCCCTGAGCGTCTGGAACACCCACTCCGCGTCGCCCATTTCGGGGCTTGCCTCTTCGACCTCAGCGCCCATGTCCCTGAAGTGGTCCATCGCGCTCCGGCAGATCTCGGCGACCTCGGGGTCGACCGCGGTCAGCCCCAGGTCCGGGGTGAAACCGATGCGTCGCGGCGTCGTCGGGTTGTCCACCCACTCGACGAACGACCTCTCCGGCACGGGCAGACTCAGCGGGTCTTCGCGGTACGCCCCAGCCTGCGCGTCCAGCATCAGTGCCGTGTCGCCAACCGTGCGTCCCATCGGTCCCTCGACCGACAGTGTGCCGAACGGCATTGACCTCGGCCCGTGCGCGACCCTGCCCGGCGTCGGACGAAGTCCAATGACCGAGCAGAAGCTCGCCGGTATCCGCAGGCTGCCTCCGAGGTCGCTCCCTGACGCGAGCCACACCTGTCCCGATGCCAGCGCGGTCGCCGACCCTCCGGACGAGCCGCCGCACGTCAGGTCGGTGTTCCACGGGTTGCGTGTCTTGCCGAAGACCTCGTTGAACGTGTTCGCGCCAGCGGCGAACTCGGGAGTGTTCGACTTCGCCAGCACCACGCCGCCCTTCGACTCCAGGATGGTTACGAGCAGGTCGGACTTCTCGGGCACGCGGTCGGCAAAGATCGGCGACCCCTGTGTGCACAGCACGCCCCCGACATCCTTCATGTCCTTGATAGCGATGGGCAGACCGTACAGGTAGCCTCGCGGCGTATCGTCGGGGTCGGGATGCTCCAGCCGTGCGGCGTGATCTCTTGCCCTGTCGGCGCACAGTATCGGGAGCGCGTTGAGGACGCCGTCGGTCTGCTCGATGCGCCCGAGCGCGGCGTCGAGCAGATCCGAAGTCGAAACTGACCCGCACCTTAGCTGGTCGACTGCTTCTCTCGCGGTGAGCTCGTAGAGTTCTGTCATTTCTGGCACCCGTCAGTCACTTGATGACAATAGGGGCGGTTCGCGGACCGCCCCTACGGATGTTATCACTACTAGTGATGTATAGACAGAACTGGCTGGGAGGCTAGCCCTCGATCGTCGCAGTCTTGGTGTGTATGCCGGTTGCGCCGCTCGGCCTGGGAGGGTTGATCTCCTCGGTCTGCGGAGTGCCGTCGCCCTCGTAGGTGCGGACCTCGAAGGTGTGCCGGCCCTCCTTGAACGGCCAGTCGTACCTCCAGATCGCCCAGGTCGCCTCGGAGAGAGGTGTGCGAAGCTCTGCCTCGTGCCACTCTCCCTTGTTCTTGTCTTCGTTGTAGATGCGGACCTCGACCTTCGAGATGCCCCTGACTCCCGCGTGCGCGATGCCGCCGACGGGTATCAGCTTCTCGTCGCCGTCCTCGACGACAGCGTCTATGGCCACGGTATCGATGACTGCCGTGGCGTGCATCCGCGCGACCTCGTCCCAGTCACGCTCGACCCAGTAGCCGGGCTTGTACTCGTCAACGACCTTGATGCTGGTTATCCACTTCGGCTGCTTCATGCCGTAGCGGTCCGGCAGCCATATCCTCAGTGGGAAGCCGTGGTCGAACGGGATCGGTCGACCGTCCCAGTTGTAGGCGAGCATGATCCTCGGGTCCGACGCAATCAGGTCGAGGGAGACCGTCTCGAAGAAGCCGTCCTCGCTCTCGATGAACAGGTGCGTCGCGCTCGGCAGCGGCTTCACGTCCGCGAGGATTTCCTGCAGGCTCGCGCCCGTCCAGTACGTCGTGCTGATGAGGTCTCCGCCCACCCGGTTCGATATGCATGAGAGAGTGACGAACTCGTTCTTCGGCTCGTACCTGTCGCGGATGTCATCGAGGGTGAACGACATGGGATTTTCGACGGAGCCGGTGATCGGCAGCTTGTAGGTGTCGCCGTCGATGATGCTCGGCTGGGACCGGATGAAGATCTTGTAGTGGTCCCTGACCTGGGTGTACTCGGGCCGGGTGCCGAGGGCGGGCTTCACGGGATCGCCTTCGTTGGGAAGCTCGATCATGCCCGCCGCCGCACTGTCGGCGACTCGCTGCTTCATTGCGGCGAGCTCGGCCTCGAGCCTCTGCTGCTCGTTGCCGGCCATGACGCGCCCGATGCCGGCTCCGGCCACGGTGAGCGTCGCGGTTGCGACTCCCATGCGCACCAGGAACTGGCGTCTGCCTAGCACCTCGACCGACCGCTCTCCGTCCTCGGAGACGATGACCTGCTCCGGCACCAACAGGCGGCGGGCAACCAGCGCTGACGCCGTTCCCCAGAGCACCGACGCGATCAACACCCAGATGAAGTTGATGGTCGGGTCTATTGACGACTGGCCGATGCTGAACGTGATGAGCGCGACCGGTATGCCAATGATGAGGCCGACCAGCGCGCCAAGCTGCGGCCGGGCGCTCCAGATGCGCCTCTCCACGAGCGCGAAGATGATGATCGTCGCCACGACTCCGGCGCCGAGGAAGATCATGACAGCCATGATCTGCTCCGCGGTCTTCGCGAAATCCTTGACGCTCAGCCCCACCAGCATCAGGCTGTCGACCATCAGGTCGATGCCGAACGTCACCAGCGGACCCGGCAGTATGCGCGCTACCCAGTCGAACGTGTCGAACGGCGGGAACGACAGGTCGATCCACTTGTCCACAAGGTACAGGATGGCAATGAGCGGAGCCGTGAGGAAGACACCTGTCAATGCGCCAAAACCGAGGGTTCGCAGTCTCATTGCACCTAGTCCCTCCTCTCGAAAGCAGACCTCTGTAAAACCCCCTCTCCCTCAGGGAGAGGGTTGGGGTGATGGTGAAAGCCTTGATCGCAAGTCACTTGGAATTTCCCACACCGTTCGGCAATCCGGAGTCAGAAGGGATGAGCCTTACAGGCAAAGACATTCCGAAACGGCTTTGGGTTATGATGCTGTACCAGTTTGGTCGGTCATACACATGTAGGGGCAATCCCTTGTGGTTGCCCATGTTGGCCATCATGCTCAAGGCGCCCACAAGGGACGCCCCTACGTTTGGGCCTCCGACTAAATTGATACAGCCTCTTGGCTCATCTACCCCTTCTTTTACATTTACGGTTACGTAAATTTAGTATAACCGGATGCTAGCTCGTGTGCTGGCCCAATTTCGTACTCAGTTCGCAGTCCACCTCGCGAGCGCGTTCTCGTCGACCTCCAGGCCCAGCCCCGGCCTGTCGGACAGCGTGATCGTCCCGCCCTCGGGGATGATCGGATCGACGAACAGCTCGGCCACCTGCTCCGACGGCCCGGTGAACTCCTCGGAGAACTCGTGCGGCCTGATCGCGTTGCCCACGGTGCTGTACGCGTGGAGGCTGGCCAGCGAGTTCGCGCCGATGTTCGGGCTGTGCGGCATGATCACCTTGTTGCGCGCAACGGCTATCTCGTACACCCGCATGATCTCCGACACGCCACCCACGTTCAGGATGTCGGGCTGGAGTATGTCCGGGTTGCCGAGGTCTATGAGGTCCCTGAATCGCCACGAGGACAGTTCCTGCTCTCCGGTCGAGACAGGTACGTCGAGCGCGTCCACCACCTGCCTGAGTCCGGGGAAGTCGTACTGAGGCAGCGGCTCCTCGAAGTGGGCAAGTCCTCCGACCTCTTCCATCTTGCGACCCTGCAGGATCGCAGTGGACACGGAGTAGCCGCAGTTGGCGTCGAATCCGAGCGGCACGTCGTCGGGCAGCCACTCGCGGACCGCCTTGAAGATCGCGAAGTCCTTGTCCGGGTCGGCGTCCTGACGGTAGTCGCGCCAGTCCATGCGAATCTTGAACGCGCGGAATCCTCTCTCGAAGCCCTCCTGCACCTCTTCCAGCATCTCTCCCGGCGACTTCCGCCAGCCGCTGCCCCTGCTCCAGTAGAGAGGGATCTCGGTCCTGGCCGCGCCCCCGAGCAGCTTGTGGAGCGGCATTCCCGCCGCCTTGCCCATGATGTCCCAGATGGCGACGTCTATGGAGCCGACGATCTGCGAGGGCAGCCTCGTCGCCCGCTCACCGTCGCCGAGCATCAGCAGCTCCCATATCCTGCGCGGCTGGAGCGGGTCCATGCCGATGAGCAGCGGCTTGATGGCGTCCTCCAGGTACGCGTTGAACACGCCGTACCCGCGCGACCCCTCTGCGATGCCGGTGATGCCCTCGTCCGTAAACACACGGACGAGCATCCTCCCCGGTCTGCCAACAAACGAAGCCGGCGCATCAGCAGGCGGCGTGAGCAGGTTGATCTGTATATCGGTGATCTGCATTTACGTGTAACTCCTCAATCCGTCATTCCGGCGAAAGCCGGAATCCAGTAGTTGCGTCTGTCTATTATCTGCTACGGCTTCTGGCGCGACTCTCAAAGGCCCCCTCTCCCTCAGCGCCTGCCCCGTACTTGATACGGGGGAGAGGGTTGGGGTGAGGGTGAGAATCTCGCACACCTATCCCTGTTAGCTCACTTAAGCCGAGGGTGTTGTCACGACTACCCCTCATCCTAGCCTTCTCCCCAGGGAGAAGGGACTTTGGAATCTAAGTTACCGGAACTATCGGCAGTGTAATATGCGACGGCCGCTCAGCATCGTGGTAGACCGTCTGGTTCGCGACCCTCGTCTCGTCGTCTGCGCCGAACTCGTGGCCGGTGTTCGGGTTGCGGTCGAACTGCGGGAAGTTGCTGCTAGACACCTCGACACGTATCCGGTGTCCCTTCAGGAACCGGTTGCTGGTAGACCATAGATCTATGTTGTACTCGTACACTTCACCCGGCTCCAGCAGCGACGGCTCCTCCCACGAGTCACGATACCTCGCCCGGATGATGCCCTGCGCGACGTTGATCGAGACGTCCGTCGGGGCGACGTCCACGAGCTTCGCCGTGAAGTCCGTGTCCGGCGCGTCCGAAGACGCATACAGCGTCATGCTCACGGGGCCGGTGACCTCAACGTCCTGCTCGAGCGGCGGGGTGGTGTACACAAGCACGTCCGGTCGCCACTCCACCTGCTGCTGGTCGCGAGGACCCATCGATACAGGCGTGAGTTCCTCACCGCAGCATGTGCTACCGCCGACGGTCATGACAGGGTGGTTAGGGTCGTACACGAACTCGTCCGGCGGCTCTGCGTCCGGCGCCGACCTGTCGAGAGTTCCGTCGCCGAACAGCGAGTTGGCGTTGCCTCCGCTGTGCAGGTAGTGCGGAACGTACGCCGTGCCCGGGATGGGCCAGTCCGACGCCGTCTTCCACTCGTTCGCACCCATGACGAACACCCGGACCGGCGGCTCGTCGGTGACGCCGTTGTCGATGCCCTTGAGCCAGTAGTCGAACCAGCGCAGGTGTTCGTTCATCAGGTCGAACTTGACCACGTCACCGTAGTCCACGTCGCCGGTGACGGTCTCAGTGCCGGCAGCGCCCAGGCTGTGTATCCACGGCCCGATGACCACCTTCTGGTTGCTCCTGCCGGGCTCCATGCCGTCCCTCTTCACGCCCATGTAGTTGTTGAGCGTGCCCTGTAGGAACACGTCGAACCATCCGCCCATGCCATAGGTCGGCACGTCGATCTCGTCGTAGCGCTCCTCGGTCGGCCTCATGCCCTTCCAGTAGTCGTCGTAGCTGGGGTGAGCGACCCAGTCCTTCCAGTACTTGTTATTGCGACCCGCGGCCTCGTCCATCGTGTTGAGGGGCAGGTGCCAGAACAGGTTCGATATGTTGTTGCCTTCAGGGAGCCACAGGTACTGCACCTGGTTGGTGCGAGTGTGCATCTGGATCGCGATCCAGCGCAGGTTGAACGCGAGCTGGAACGCGCCTCCGGTGTACGACCAGTTGTGGTAGAAGTTCGAGTAGCCGACCCTCGGCACCATCGCCTTGAGGTACTTGCTGCGCAGCGGAGCGGCCTGCCACTGCACCATCGCGACGTACGAGCCGCCTGCGGTTCCGACGTTGCCGTCGCACCACTCCTGTGAACCGATCCACTCCTGCGTGTCGTAGCCGTCCTCGGCCTCGAACCTGAAGGGATACCACTCCCCCGGAGAGTCCCACCGTCCGCGCACGTCCTGGCAGATGGCTGCGTACCCGCGACTGGCGAAGTACATGCAGTCCTTCACCATGCCCTCGTCGTTGTTGTTGTACGGAGTCCGTATGAGTATCGCGGGTGCAGGCCCGTCGACGTCGGGAAGGTATATATCGGTTGAAAGCTCGACCCCGTCCCGCATCGGGACGTCCACGCCAAGCATCATCTTGACACCATTGAGAACCGCAGCGCCGTCAGCCATGCCAACCTCCATCGAAGCGATGAGGCACATTATACAGAGAGGAAAGAGGTTTAACAGCGGCGCCGAACGTAGCGCCTACAGCGCTTTGACAGTGCCCCTTGGGAGCGCGGGCGTCTCGCCCGCATGGGTAAGGTGAACTGGCCGGCCTTCGTCTGTAAGGATGTCGGCGAGACCGGAAGCGAGTCCCTTAGCCTGGCGGTGCCGCACACTGCAGCGTGGTGCAGTGCCCTCGGTCCGAATCCCGGCTGCTACTCGCCCCGCACTCTTCGCAGTTCGGCCTCCATCTCGGCCAGTCGCTCTTCAGCAGACTCTCTGGCGGCTCGCTCTTCCATCTGGTTCAGCAGCCAGCTTCCTGTGGCAGGGTCGAAATACCGCAGACGACCATCGTCCCAGCACAGGTCCAGCCCCAACACTGGGCTGTGCCCCCGCACCATTCCGTCAGATTCACGCTCCAGTTCTATCCGACGATACTCGCCGTCCACCAGCTGCTCGCCCACGAGTGGCTCCCCATAGAATTCACCGCCTGTGGCATCGAACCGCCAGTACTCACCGATCTCCAGTTCAGCGTACAGTTCACGCTTGCCCACAAGATCGGTTCTCCCTGTACTCGGAGAGCCTATCTCCAGCACGAAGTCTGGCGGTTTTCCCACCTCCCAAAGCAGGTAAGTGTTGTTTCTCTCTATCGACTCCATGCTGATGTCGAGGGCCACGTAACAGTCAGGTGAAACCAGGCGTTGAGGGTTGCCCTCCTCGTAGTAGATGAATGTATTGCCGTTGACGTGGACATTCGGACGGTTGTTGAAGTGGGTCTCAAGCGTGCCCACTATCTCTCGGAACAGGGGACTCTGGAACTCTCCATCAGGCAAAGGCATACCGTCCGATTCAGGGTAGAAGACATCGGTGAGATTCGTGGTGGAAGCTGTGTCTACAGGTCTGGTCGTCATGCTCCCCTCCTGCCCCGATTCTAGCACAGGGGTGTTAAAGCCCCGATCCTTTGCAGTCCAGATATCCACTCATCTGCAACCACGAAACGTACGACTCTGCACGTTCCGTCACTCCCGCG
This sequence comes from Dehalococcoidia bacterium, assembly GCA_965116405.1. GTDB lineage: Bacteria > Chloroflexota > Dehalococcoidia > Lucifugimonadales > UBA1123 > VXRN01. Next base: position 1,040,459 of record OZ220685.1, on the reverse strand, counting down.
GAAGGAGGTCTTCGCATTACCCCCTCTCCCTTAGGGCTGACAAGGGTAGGTAAATGTGGCAATCAGCTACGAATGTCAATCAACAGGTCCCCTCTCCCTCAGGGAGAGGGGGAATACCCTGCCACACGCCTCCTCAGCACCTCCCCAATCGACTCCAGGACCGAGTCCAACTCAGTCAAGACAACATTGTCCCAGTACCTGAGCACCTCAAATCCACGCGACTGAAGCCACTCTGTCCTGACCGCGTCATATTCCTGCTGTTTCCGGTGGTGATCTCCGTCGAGCTCGATGATGAGTTTGTACTCACGGCACACGAAATCCACGATGTACCTCCCGACCGGAAACTGTCTCCGAAACTTGCAGCTCACCATCCGACGATCGTGGAGTTTCGACCACAGCAGCCGTTCAGCGTCAGTGGACTGTTCTCTTAGCTTTCTGGCTCTGGAAATCTGTGTCATCGACTTCCCTCAAGAAGAGTGGGAATCTTACCTTTCACCCTCACCCCAACCCTCTCCCTGAGGGAGAGGGGGTCTGTTGGTTGCCACTCATGCTTGTATGTACTCCCTTACCTACCCCAGTAAGCCCATCAAGGGAGAGGGGGCCGTTGATTGGTATTCGCGCTGTCTGCACACCTTTACCTACCCCTGTCAGCCCGTCAAGGGTGAGGGTGAAAAGGTCTTGTCACCAGAGCTACTTGAGTGTCTCTCCAACCTATGGATTCAGGCTTTCGCCGGAATGACGACGTTTCCAGAGGTCTCTGAGAGCGGGAGTCCACCGACGCAGGGATGGCCATGCATTGACTCACTTTCCAATGATGTGTAACGTACATACACATCTCTCAATCGGTGGTACAGCAAAGATGGCTAGAGTCCAACTCGTGATCCCTGACGCCGACCGCGATCGGTTTGTGCATCAGGCACGGCGTGAAGGCAAGACTCTCAGCGCGTGGTTGAGGGATGCTGCCCACGCAAGTCTGCGAGAGCAACAGAAGGTCCGGCGTTTCGAGTCTCCTGAAGACCTCCGTGAATTCTTCCGGGCTTGTGATGCCTTGGAAGGATCCGGAACAGAGCCGGACTGGAGCGAGCACCTGGAAGTGATCAGCAGGTCGCGCGCCAGTGGAACGACGGGTACGTGATCTTCGTCGATACCAACGTCTTCATGTACGCGGTTGGGAGAGAGCATCCACTACGCGAGTTCGCTCGTCAGTTCTTCATAGATGCCAATCTCGACAACGAACGGCTATGCACCTCTGCCGAGGTATTGCAGGAACTTGCCCACGCCTATTTGACGGTGGGCAGACTGGCGGCCTTCGACTCTGCGATGGAACTTGTGACACACGTAGGAGTCGAGGTGTGGCCCCTGGAGTCGGAGGACGTTGCGCTGGCTAGGAGTCTTCGAGATCAGCACCCAACACTGCAGGTCAGAGATCTTTGCCACCTTGCGAGTTGCCGCAGGCGTGGTGTGCGCGAGATGAAGACGTTCGATCGCGCCCTTGCCACCGTATTTGGCATCTAGTCAATCCCGTAGTCGACAGACTCGGAATAGGCCGTCTTGGGTTCTGAGTTCATCATCTATCTTCCCCTCATCTGTAACCCACTTAATTCCTCGGCCTTGCTGATCGTCCCACCAAAGGAAACCAACCATGAACGACTACACCTCCTCCACCTACGGCGACCGCATCTCCGGCATCTACGACGAGTTCTACGGATCGGCAGACGTACCCGAGCGTGTCGACGTTCTCGAGGAGTTCGCATCCGACGGCAGGGCGCTCGAGCTCGGAGTCGGCACAGGCACGTACGCGCTTCCACTGACAGAACGAGGCGTTGAGGTCCACGGCATAGACTCCTCCAGCGCAATGGTCGACCAGCTCCGCGCCAAGGAGGGTGGTGAGGCCATGCCGGTGACCATCGGGGACTTCGCGGACGTTGACGTTGAAGGTGCCTTCTCACTGGTATTCGTCGTCTCAAACACCTTCTTCATGCTCACGTCGCAAGAGGAACAGGTCACGTGCTTCCAGAACGTCGCGTCCCACCTGGAGGAGACAGGCGTCTTCCTTGTCCACGCCTTCGTCCCTGACCCCTCGATGTATGACCAGGGCCAGCATCTGAGCGCCGATCTGCCGGATCTGTCCTCAGTCCGACTCAACGTGTCCATCCACGACGCCATGAACCAGGTGATAGATTTCAGACACGTCGACCTGACTGAGCAGGGCGTCCGAATGTACCCGGGACGGCTGCGCTACGTATGGCCGTCCGAGATGGACCTGATGGCCCGACTCGCCGGACTCCGCCTCAGAGAGAGGTGGGCCGACTGGGCTCGCTCGCCGTTCACGTCACAGAGCCGCTCGCACGTGTCCATCTACGAAAGGGCTGTCTCTGGAGCCTGACGTGAGCACCCCCGAACTCCATCTCAGCACCCTCTTCCTGCTCGACAGCGACGGACGTATTACGGGCACGCGCGAGCCCGAACCAAGTCCAGGTCCGCTGTTCGTCCTCATTCGAGGTGAGACAAGCTGCGTGTGGGCCGTCCGAGCGGACGTGCCTCAGCACCTGGCCGACGAGCTTGAAGGCCTGGCAGCAGACGAGCCACCGACCTCAGACTTCCGAAGTTCGCCTGTGTATGCCGAGAGGTACGAGTCACTCATTGGAGGCCGTGTAGATTCAGGACCGGCATTCACGTTCCCGGAGGAGATCGCTCCGCCACAAGGCACAGTCCTTATAGAAGACACAGCGTTGCTAGATCGCCACTTCGCAGGATGGACGGAGGACGAGATCCCGGAACGGATACCCATCGTTGGAGTAATCGAGGCCGGGTATGCTGTAAGTGTCTGCTGCTGCTCACGGCGCTCCGATGTGGCGGCAGAAGCCGGGCTCGAAACAGCAGAGGCGTACCGCGGGCGTGGACTCGGCCCCCGGGTCACAGCCGCGTGGGCATTGGCGATTCGGGACTCCGGTCGTATGCCCCTCTACAGCACATCATGGACCAACGACGCTTCGCTGGCCGTAGCCCGCAAGCTGGGCCTGGTGGCGTACGCCAGCGCGTGGAGTGTCTCGTAGCGGGCCGCTTTCAGTGCGAGGGGACCGGGCGACCCTTCCGGATCACCCAGCCCCTCGCCCTTCTGGTGAGGCGTGACAGCTTCTACCCGGCCGCCGCACCTTAGACGTCGTCAGTCACCTCGTTCAGCGACACCGTGTAGGAGCCGGTGTTGCCGTCGCTCAGGTACGGGGTCCCGATCTCTACGTAGTGCGTGCCGGGCTCGAGTTCACTCACGATGGACTCCGATGGGCCAGTCCTCGGGTAGTCCGAGTGCACCCACGAGTGGCCGTTCAGCACTCCCCAGATACCGACTCCGGTTGGCCCATCGCTCACCGAGATCTCGTACGTGCCCGCCTCAGAGATCTCGATACGAAATACGTCCCGGTCGTCCAGCGACTCGACTCCGAAGACCGGAACACCCACGTCGTCCGATACGACCCAGTCCCATGGATTCAGTCCGGGATCGTTCGGCGAGACATCGCTGTCAATGACGCCGGTGACCGACTCGCCTGGAAGGAGCACGGGGCCGGGATTTGCCCTGAAGTCGTCCGGGTAGTCATCTGCACGTATGGACAGCGTGTAGAGTCCGGTGCCCACTGGGTCCTGGCTGCCAGCGCCGACCGCGATGTAGTACGTTCCATCCTCTTCAGGTACAAAGAATGCCCTGGCGAAGAACCCCATGAATCCACCCCCGTCGTGCTCGCCCAGCACCTGCTCGCCCTGATCGTCCACTACTTCGAGGATGCTCGGGTCGATAAGCTGATCCTCCACATAGTCAAAGTAGCCGCCCAGCCACCACTTCTCACCATCTTCAGCTTCGATGAACTCCATCTTGCTCTTCAGCTCGATGATGTAGTTCTCTCCGTCGGTGAGGTCAACGCTGAACCAGTCTCTGCCGCCGTCCTCGTCTGTCAGCTCGCCATCCCTGGTGTCAATCAGCCCCACGGAGATGGAGGCTGCGACTTCGGCACCAGGAGGTATGGACCTGATTTCCGGCTCCTCGACATCAACCGGCACGACCACGTGCTCGGGGTCATCACCGAGACCTCGGAAATTCCGGTTGATGCACCCGCACTCTTCTTCGATAGACCACAGTCCTCTATCCTGTGTGTCAGCGTTGTAGTAGAGTCCGGTGTCCGTTCCGCCGCGCTCCACGCTGATGCCGTCAGCGTCAGCGTCTTCTGGCTGCACCGTGTATCCGAAGACGATAGTGTCAGTGCCGTTGCCGCGAAGCATCTCCGCGAGCCTGCGGTTCTCTCCGACCTGTATGTACAGGCCGGCGTAGTCGGCCCGCTTGCCCGTGTCCGGGTTCCGGGTGGTCACCCGACCAGTGAAGTGGGCTGTGATCTCAATGACATCTCCCGCGGTGTATCCGACCACTGTTCCCTCGTCCTCGGAGCCGGAGGGAATCTCGCTGGGCTCAGACGTTATCTCGAGCGTGTGGATACCGACGCCATCATCGTCCTTTATTCTGATCGGACACGCTCCGCTGCTATTGCCATCGTAGCCGTAGGTGAACCTGACCCTGAATTCTTCAGTCTCTTCAGAGAACCGGTCTTCCTTAGTATGGAAGGTGCGGTCCATCTCTCCCAGCACCCTCTCGAACGCGCTGCTGGTCTGAAGCACGCCATCGAGATGTTCGTAGTCTGACTCGCCTGCGGTCACCGGCGTCGTATGCCAGAACACCCTCATGGTGGGTCTGAAGCCATCGGAGCCAAAGTTCCTGTGTACCCTGACCTCGAAGTCGTCTCCCTCTTCGACCCTTGTCTCGAGGCACTCTATTCGCAGCAACGCCGTGGTGCTCTTGACTGTCGAGTCCGCGAACACGGTGCCTCGCGGCGTTGCCAGTAGACCAATCATCACGGCCAATGTCAGGAGTCCAAGCAGCGCATACAGCGCCACCATGCCCAGCTTCGGCAACTTCCTGATGCCCAGTCTTCTGTGATTTCTCTGCATGGTACTCATGTTCAGTAGCTCCTTCCGCCCAAGCGATGCTCTCTTGGGCACTGAAATTCGAATTGCGGCAGGGATGAAGCTGTAATAAAGATTCTTCATGGTAAATACCTTGTTATATATAGGTAACTCTATATAATGTAGGAGAGGTATAGACGTGCATCAACCCCAAAATCGATCTCATGAAAGCGTGAAGAGGAATTGCAACGAAATATCGAAATTTGCTAAGTTTTCTGCTGTACCAGCGGCAATTGATGGGTGAATCTGGGTCTATGTGTTGGAAGACGGTTGTATCGCTTTGTCTGCTCGTGGTCTTTATAGCCGGTTGTGGAACAGACCAACCGCCAGTTCCAGAAGCAGCGCCTGAGCCCACTGTCGCTCCTGTAGAAACAGGGCCGGTCATGCCCGCCCCCTTCGTCATCGGCGCGCTCGACTCGCTCACCGGCGTCGGTGAGTCCTATGGCGTCCCCCTGTCGCAGTCCAAGCTGCTTGCTGTCGAGGAGATCAATGCTGGGGGCGGTATCAACGGCCGGATGCTGAGGTTGGCAGTCGAGGACTCGAAGTGCACCGCGAACGACGCCATCACTGCCTTTCGCAAGCTTGTGGACGTGGAGGGCGTCAGGATCATCCTGGGAGCAACCTGCAGCGACGGGACTCTCGGCGTAGCCCCATTGGCGGAAAGAGAGGGGATCGTCCTGCTCTCACCTTCGTCGACTAGCCCGGACATCACCAGCGCCGGCGACTACATCTTCCGCACCGCCATGAACTCAGGCACCATGGGTCTGGACATCGCCAACACGATGTGGGCGGACGGGATCCGCGAGATAGCCTCGATCACCGAGTCCACCGACTACGTCGAGGGCGTGCGCCGGATGGCTGTCGCGCGCTTCGAGGAGCTTGGGGGGACGGTGGTCGCGTCTGAGCGCTACTCATCGGACGTCATACACTTTCGCAGCAGCCTGATGAAGCTGTTGGATGAGAGTCCTGACGCGCTGCTCCTGGCAGCCCAGGGCGAGGCGTCCGGCGGCACTATCCTCAGGCAGGCCCGCGAACTGGGATACGAAGGCCCGATCTACTCGGAGGTGGTGCCCACTGCTCCCGAGGCTCTCAGCATAGCCGGTGAGGCCGCCACCGGCCTGAAGGCCGTGGTGCCCAACCCCGACCTGTCCACTGACATCGGCATGAAATTCCTGGACAAATACAGGGCCCGCTACGACGGCACCGCCCCGTGGCCCTGGTTCCAGGGCTCGGCCTACGACGACGTCTACATCGCCGCTGAGTGTTTAAGGCGGATCGGGGACGACCAGGACGCCGACGGCTTCCGCGACTGCCTGTACGACATCACATGGAGCGGGGCAATAGGGGACAACTACAGCTTCGACGAAAACGGCGACGTGGTTGGGCTGTCCAACGTGGTCATCGAGATTCTCCCCATGTCAGAGCGGACCGAAGAGAACCTCGGCTGCCGCATACTGGGACCGCCACCAACCCCGTAGTTGTAACCCACTGCCATACCCCTCTACCTCAGGACCTACAGGGGTAATTAGAGGTACGAAAACAAGCACGAGTACCAACCAACAGACCCCCTCTCCCTAAGGGAGAGGGTTGGGGTGAGGGTGAAAGGCACGATTAGCCTGCCACTCTGCAACTACAGGCGACTCTGCCCCTAAAGATCGGCCACCACAGGATTCCTCAGCGTGCCGATACCCTCGACCACGACGTCCACGGTGTCTCCCACGGCTATCTCGTCCGTGGCCGGACACCCGCTCGGGATGACGTCGCCCGGGTGAAGCGCCATGACCTCCGACACCCAGCTGATCAGCTTTGCGACTCCCCACAACATGTCGCTCGTCGAGCCTTCCACGACGGTCTCGCCGTTGACCCGGCACTCGATGCCAAGGTTGTCGCCATCGAGCCCCGTCACGATCCACGGGCCGATGGGGCAGAAGGTATCGAAGTGCTTCCACCTCATGCTGGTGCCGCGACCCAGGTCGCTGCTGGTCAGCTCACTAGCGCTGACGTCGTTGACGCACGTGTAGCCGAGGACATGGTCGAGCGCGTCCTCGACGCTGACGTGTCTCGCTGACTTGCCGATGACGATGCCGACCTCGGCCTCGTGGATGATCGAGCGTCCGATTCGCGGATAGACGATCGGCTCGCCCGGCCCGACGACCGTGCCCGGCTGCTTCATGAAGATGCCTGGCCCGTCGCGCTCGTCGCGCTCGCCGTAGTTCGCGGCTATGGCCGGCACCTTGTTGACCCTTGGGTCGATGGGTGCGAGGAGCCTCACCTCTGAGAGGGCGCAAAGCCGGTCTCCCGGCTCCGCTCCGCTATATGGGCTGGCTTCAAACCCGTCCCTACTGCGGACTGACAGCACGTCATCGCCGTCGACGATTCCCCACTGGACTCTATTGTTGTAAAGAAACCTGGCTAAGATCATGGAAAGTTCCTAATGGGTAATCTACCGAGTAGTAGAAGTAGATGTCTGTCACAAGATCGTGGAGGTCCTCGCAGTACTGTTTCACCTGCTTCAGCAGGCCCTCCCGGTCTTCGCGGTCCGGCCATTCGTAGTGGACCAGCGCGCTCAGGCGGCCTGCCAGCCGCCGCGCGGAGTCGCTGAGCCCAGGGTCCGGGCCGGGACCTATTGAGGCCATCTCCGAGCCCGCGATGTCCAGGGACCTGCATAGAGAGTTGGGCAGAAGCCGGTCGGTGACGAGAAGGTCGAGGACCTGCCCCGGCACCACCTCGACGCTGTACCTGCGGCTGTACGCGTCGAACGCATGGCAGACCTGCAATAGGCTCGTCCAGCCCGTGCCCTGGTCTGCAACCGCCGACCTCTCAGCATCGAGCTGGGCCAGCAGCAGTGTGGTCAATAGCTGCGCCCGCTCGATGTATCGCCCGAGCTGCATGAAGCTCCAGCCCTCGTCGCGGTACATGGTGGACTCGGCCACACCTATGAAGGTGTTCATCTCGGCCGCTGTCTCGGCGTAGAAGCTCTCCGGAGACGTGGGCCAGATGTCCATGATGTCCAGCTCCCGTATCTTCAGGTAGGCCAGGTTCATCTGGGTCCACATCTCTCCGCTGATGCAGTGGCGCATCTGGCGCGCGTTCTCGCGGGCGAGAGAGAAGCAGCTCCACACCGAGTCGGGATTGGTGCTCTCGAACGTGAGATGGTCTGCCAGCGTGAACGAGTCTGCCAGCGTGAAGTCTTCACCCCCCATGTGAAGGCCGGCTACGGGAGGCTCTTCGTTCATGCTTCCGTAGATACGCATCCACCCAAAGTGGATCTCCCGTACCGGACGGTCCACCAGGGCCTCTGTCTGCAGCTGGAGCAGGCGGCACAGTCGCTCCGCCCGCTCCAGGTAGCGGCCCATCCAATATAGTCCCTGTGCGCTGCGCGAGAGCATACTGTCCTAGTCGTCGTTGTAGTCTTCTTCAGGCATCAGCACGAATTCTGGGTATGACTCCATTCCCAGCTCACCTGCATCTTGCCCAAGTTCCTCGACATCGCGCGACACTCGTACTCCCAGAGTCAGGTCCAGTGCCTTCCACACCACGAACGAGGATGCGAACACGAACGCGCCGATCGCAACTATACCGATCAGCTGCACTCCTATCATTGCGCCTGCGGCGATGGAGACCGCTATCGTGCCCCAGACACCCGCAAACAGGTGGACGGGAATCGCTCCCACCACGTCGTCGATCTTGACCACTTCTAGCAGCTTGATTCCGCCGGTACAGATGACGCCGCCTATCGCGCCTATGACAACAGCCCAGTAGTGGTCGACTATGTCTGGGCCCGCCGTGATCGCCACGAGCCCGGCCAGCGCGCCGTTCAGCCCGGCGAACAGGTCTATGCGCCCGAGTATTGGCCTCGAGACGAACAGCGCGGCCATCACACCGGCGGCAGCGCCCAGGTTGGTGTTGACCAGGACGTGTCCCATCGACACGGCCGCTTTTGCGGTGCCGAGTTCCAGCACGGAGCCGCCGTTGAACCCGAACCACCCAAGCCACAGGATGAACACGCCGAGCGTCACCACGAGGATGTTCGACGGAGGCGTCGCTCTCGCGCTGCCGTCGCTCCGGAACTTGCCGAGCCTCGGCCCAAGAATGATCACCCCCGCCAGCGCGGCCCAGCCTCCCGTGGAGTGGACGATGGTCGAGCCGGCGAAGTCCTGGAAACCCATCTCGCTCAGCCAGCCGCCGCCCCATGTCCATGCGCCAACGACCGGGTATATCACCGCTGTCAGCACCAGCACGAAGATGAAGAACGACCACATCTTGACGCGCTCTGCCACCGCGCCCGATACGATCGACGCCGTCGCGGCCACGAACACCATCTGGAAGAACCAGTCGGACATCGTGGAGTAACCTGCGCCTGCCACGGCTTCGATCGCCGCCGCGGACGCCGCGTCGTCACCGGTGACCAGCGTGACCTCTTCCGGCGTCGGGACGCGCATGAACTTCAGCGCGCCTATGATGCCCCCGAAGTCGCTCACGTCCACGTACATCAGGTTATAGCCGATGAAGAAGTAAGCCAGGCCCGCAATCGAGTACAGGCCGATGTTCTTGAGGCAGATCATCGATGCGTTCTTGGTGCGCACCGACCCGGACTCCAGCATGGTGAATCCGGCGCTCATCCACATCACCAGCACTCCCCAGATGAGGAACGACAGCGTGTTGAAGACGAACTGCGACTCAGGATCGACACCTGAAGCGTGAGCTATGTGTGGCTTGGCCAGGAATACGATCAGCGCGACTATTCCGCTAACCGCCAGGATCATGGGCGGACGACGTTTCAAAAGTATGCTTGTCAGAGCGTTAGTGTTCATGGGGGCCTCATTCCTCCAATACCCAGAAATCTCTACCCAGTCTTAACTCCCTCTCCCTTGATGGGCTGACAGGGGTAGGTAAATGTGGCAATCAGCTACGAATGTCAATCAACAGGTCCCCTCTCCCTCAGGGAGAGGGTTAGGGTGAGGGTGAAAGGCGTTGAATTAGACAGGTCGGCAATCCACAGCTTCATTCCTCCAGTACCCAGAAATCCTTACCACCGCCGCCCTGACTCGAATTGACCACCAGGCTGCCCCGGCGCAGGGCGACGCGACAGAATGCGCCGGGCACTATGCGTGTCTCGCGTCCGTGGAGCACGAACGGACGCAGGTCCACGTGGCGAGGTTCGAAGTTGCCCTCGACAAGGCATGGTGAGCGGGAGAGCGCAAGCACCGGCTGCGATATGAAGTCGGCCGGGTTGTTCAGTATCTGCTTGACGTACTCATCGCGCTCATCCGCGGTCGAGTGCGGCCCGATCAGCATTCCGTATCCGCCGGACTCCCCCACACGCTTGACGACCAGGTCCTGCAGGTTGTCCAGCGTGTACTCGAGGTCTTCAGAGCTGCGACACAGGTGGGTCTCGACGTTGTCCAGCAGCGGCTCCTCGCCCAGGTAGTACCTGATCATGTCCGGCACGTAGGTGTACACGCTCTTGTCGTCCGCCACCCCCGTCCCGGGCGCGTTGACCAGCGACACGTTCCCGAGCTTGTAGGCTTCCATAAGCCCTGCCACGCCGAGCAGGGAGTCCGCTCGGAACACCAATGGGTCGATGAAGTCGTCGTCCACACGCCTGTAGATGACGTCGACGCGCTGAAGGCCTGCGGTGGTGCGCATGTACACGAAGCCGTTGTTCACCGTCAGGTCCTGTCCCTCGACAAGCTCGGCGCCGAGCTCGTGGGCAAGGAACATGTGCTCGTAGAAGGCCGAGTTGTACACCCCAGGCGTGAGCAGCGCAATGGACGGCTCGGGGCGTCCCACCGGGGCCAGCTCTCGCAGAGTCTCCAGCAGCGCCCGACCGTAGTGCTCGACCTCCTTGACGCGAGAGCTCCGGTACAGCCGCCGCAGGGTTGTCTTGGTCGCGTTCCGGTTCGCGAGCATGTATGAGACGCCCGACGGCACGCGCAGGTTGTCCTCGAGCACCTTGAAGCCGTCGTTGGTGCGCACCAGGTCGGTGCCGCAGATGCCGACCCACGTGCCGTGCGGTGCGGAGAAGCCTTGCATATCCAGGCGGTACTGCGGGCACTCGTACACCATGTCGGCGGGGATCACCCCGTCGGAGATGATGCGCGCCTCGCCGTACACGTCGTCCAGGAAGCGGTTCAGGGCCGCTATGCGCTGGGTCAGACCCGTTTCCAGGCTCTCCCAGTCCGAAGCCGACATCACCCTCGGTAGGCAGTCTATGGGGATGATCCGCTCGTCTGCCTCGTCGTCCCCGTAAACCGTGAACGTGATGCCCTCATTCGAGAACGAGCGCGTGACTCTCTCCTGAATGCTGGCGAGATTCTCGGATGAGATCTCGGTCAGGGTCTCGTATAGCTGTCTGCAGTGCTCCCTGGGAGTACCGTCAGTCAGGAACATCTCGTCGTATATGGACGGATCGAGATCGTAGCTGTCAAAGTCCATGGAAGACCGGCCGCTTTCGTGTGTCTCGCCTTGCCGAACCTGACTGAAATCAGGTATCACAACCACACCGCAGTCCGCCCCCTAATCTACGACAGACTCTGGGAATAGTCCAGCATCTGTACAAACCGTGTGAGCAGCTAAGACCCCCTCTCCCTCAGGGAGAGGGCTGGGGTGAGGGTGAAACGGCCTGTGATCCCGAGCCTCTGTGCGTTACCCACACCCTCCGATTCCGGCGTAAGCTGTGCAGTAGGTCTCACAAAAAAACTGCCCCAGCCAATGGGCATCGCCTCTCGGCGATCATGGGGCCTCTCTGAGAGGCCCACCCACTAAGCTGGGGCAAGTTTACTTCTACTAAGCTATTCGGTTTTAGGTAGCGACTCTACTCGGTCGGCCAGCCGTCGGGGATCTCGCCGGCCATCAGCGCCTTGTCGATTGCGGCAGCGGCTTCGGGAGTTACCCACTCGCTCCAGATATCGGCGTTACCATTCAGCCACCACAGAGCGGCGTCGTTGGCCGTAGCCTCCATGTTTTCACTGGACCAGGCAGCGACGGCCTTGTAGCGGTCGATGTTGAATCCCCAGTTGCGCAGCATGCCGACTACGTCCGGCGCGCGAGTCAGAATCTCAGGCTGGACCGCGATCAGAATCGTCGCGTCCTCGTAGGCGCACGCCTTGGTGGTGAACCAGCACTCGTCGGTGTACGCAGGCTCTTCGAGCCTCACGAGGTCGAGCAGCAGCGGCGGGTCGTTGGTGCCCCACTGATAGCCGAGCCAGGGCTCCTGCTTATCGTAGGCGCCGTAGAGGTCGGCATTCGCCGCGGCTCCGTCGCCGGGGTTGACTACGTGTACGTGGTCGCCAAGGCCATAGCCCTCTATCTGGGCCGCGTTGACCGCCTCGCACGCCCAGCCGATCACGCAGGACACCAGCCGTGCCTTGCCGCCGGTCTCGGCGGTGGCGAACAGCATCTTGAACTCGTCGCTCTTGAGGTCGTCGACGTTGTCGAGCTCGGGGTACTGCTCCTGCAGGTATGCGGGAATGACGAACGCAGACTGCCAGTCCTTGCCGAGGCTCTCGCCCACGGACACTACCTGGCCCTCTGCCTGTGCTTCCATCCATGCCTCGTCCTGGTTGGGGAGCCAGATCTCCATCGTCACGTGGGTGTCACCGGCTCGCAGGCCGTTGAACAGTGGCAGAGTCGCGCCGAACACCACGTCCGTCGGATAGCCGTAGCCCTTCTCGACGATGTACTGCGCGATGCGGTTCTGCACCTGCGCGCTGGTCCAGTTCAGGTCGGAGAAGATGATGGTCTCTCTGTCTTCCATCTCCATCATCATGTCGCGCTCTTCGAGCGCCTTGGAGACGATGGCGGCAACCTGCTCTTCGGTTAGGGCATCCTGTGCGCCCTCTGTGAGTATGGACCTTACGTCCTCGGCTGAGAGAGCTCCCTCGGTGGCCATCATGACAGCGGAGGAGACGGCCTTGTCCACGTCCTCGCTGGTGATCATGTTCGCCTGGGACTCCATGACCGCCATGGAGATCGCGGATTGAACATCTTCGCCTGTTACCGCGTCGGCGGTGGCGGCCATGACCGCACTCTCGACCATCGACCTGATCTCTTCAGGCGATGCGCCCTCCATTGCTGCGCCTTCCACGGCGCTCTGCACCATGGAGCTGATCTCTGCAGCCGACACCTGCTCCTGAGGCTGCGGCATCTCGGGCTGCGGCATGGCGGCCATGGCGGCGTTGACCATTCCCATGATCTCGTCTGCCGACACCTGCGGCTGCGGCGCGGGCTGCGACTGCGCTACTGCGTCCGCCACGATGCTGCGCATCTGCGCTTCGGAGATTGCGGGCTCTGCGGGTTCAGATGACGAACACGCTACTGCCGCGATCGCGAAGGTCGCAAGCAGCGCCCCAATTAACATTACCGTTCTGATATTCATGTCCTTTTTCCTTTCCTCCTCTGGCTTGTTCCCCTGTTTCTTATACTCGGATGTACGCCATTCGGATTGGTCTCGTCCCTGCCTTATGTGTGTATCTGTATGCTGGACTGCCTATCCGACACTGAGCGCGTCCTGCCGTTTCCGGGCCACCGATTGTGTGAGCCGGTCAATGATGATAGCAAGGAACACTATCGCGATGCCTGCAATCGCGCCGTTGCCGGGCTGGTTCTTCTGTAGTGCTCTGAGCACGTTGTCACCCAGCCCTCCGGCCGCAACCATGCTTGCAATAGTCACCATCGCCAGCGCCATCATCGTGGTCTGGTTGATGCCTGCCATGATCGTGGGCAGCGCCATCGGTATCTGCACCTTGGTAAGCAGCTGGAACGGCGTGGTGCCGAACGAGCGCGCCGCCTCGACAGCCTCAGCCGACACCTGCCTTATGCCCAGGTTCGTGAGCCTGATCACCGGGGGGACGGCGTAGATGATCGTCGCGAACACCCCCGCCGGAGCGCCAAGTCCGAAGAACAGCACGCCAGGAAGCAGGTAAACGAAGCTAGGCATCGTCTGCATGGCGTCCAGGACCGGACGCATTATGTTGTCGGCCAGCTGGCTGCGCGCGGCAATCACCCCAAGCGGAAGTCCTATGGACACCGACACCGCAACCGAAACTACCATCAGCGCAATCGTGTCCAGGGTGTTCTCCCACAGGCCCATGAATCCCACGAACAGCAGCGCGACCGTGGTGAACCCGAGCAGGGACCAGCGTCCCACCGCGAATGACAGCAGCGCGAGCCCAAGCACGATCACCGGCCACGGTATCCACTTCAGCACGTCTTCGATGAGGACCAGCGCATACGTCACCCAGTCGCTAAGACTGCTGAACAGCCAGCTAGCCTCGATCGTGAGCCAGTCCACGGCCTCGTCTATGGCATTGCCGGTGACCTGCCGCACTGTCTTCGTGAGCGTCACTGAGCCCCCGCCGTCGGTTGCCACCTCAGACGTCGATACCGTCGTGGGGAACTCCATGCCCGGTCCCCAGAACACGAGGCATACAGCGAGTACGACAAGGATCGCTGCCAGTCCGGCCAGCCAGGTTGTCCTCGTCGGCAACCCCGACAGCGCGAAGCCCGTGGACGACGTGCCAAGACCTGACTGAGTTTCTTCCATCTGTGCCATGTCAGTCCTCCCGGTCGCTTTCGGCTGTCCCATCGGAACGAATGGCGCCTATCTCGGTAACGTCTCGCACGAACTCGGCGACGTAGTCGTCTGCGGGCGCGCTGATGATCTCGACCGGCGAACCCAGCTGGACGATCTCACCGTCCCGCATGATCGCTATTCGGTCGCCTATCTTCAACGCCTCGTTCAGGTCGTGGGTTATGAAAACGATGGTCTTGTGGACCTCGGTCTGTAGTGAGGTGAGCTCGTCCTGCATCCCACGCCGTATCAACGGGTCGAGACCGCTGAACGGCTCGTCCATGAGAAGTACGTCGGGGTCGACCGCGAGCGCCCTAGCCAGGCCCACGCGCTGCTGCATTCCACCGCTCATCTCTCTGGGGTAGTAGCCTTCCCATCCGTCGAGACCCACGGTCTTGATTGCTGTGGTAGCGGCCGCGTACCGCTCCTCTTTCTCCATCCCCTGAATTTCCAGTCCGAACGCCACGTTGTCTATCACGCGCCGGTGAGGTAGCAGCCCATAGTGCTGGAACACCATCGCAACTTTCTGACGCCTGAACTCGATCATCCGCTCAGGCGTGTACTCAAGGATATCCTCACCATCGAACATCACCCGTCCCTGGGTGGCCTCGATCAGTCTGGTCAGGCAGCGGACCAGTGTCGACTTCCCGCTGCCCGAGAGGCCCATGACCACGAACACCTCGCCTGGGGGGACACTGAAACTGACGTTCCGAAGCGCGACGACGAGGCCCATCTCATCCTGGATCTCGGCTCGGCTCTTGTCGGCGTACTCAGGCTCCATGGCCCGTTCCGGCTGGTCCCCGAAAACTTTCCATAGCCCGGCGACTTCGATCTGGTGATCTGTGGAATTCATTTCTCGCTCAGCCTGCTTCTTGATGGGGGGTGCAATCCGCTTGCAAATCTGCGTTCATTGCTCGTATGTGCAGGCGGCAAAGCTAGGACTCATGAATGAGTCCCGCTAAAGGAAGGGCGGAAAACCCATGGACTGGTCTATTGGATAGGTGGGACAATCGTAACACGTATGTGACTTGTGGTCACGTACGACGCATATATCGGTGGTCGCCGGGTTCGCTACTTGGTGAATGCCGGCTCCCCGGAATCCGCTCTCTGCAGGGATTCCAGTTCCGATATGGGGATATGGCAATTGATAAAGTGATTGTCGCCCTCTGGCCCGTTCTGTGTTGGCGGCGGCGTTGTGTCGCAAATATCCCCTAGCTTTCTGGGGCACCTTCCCGCGAAGAAACACCCCGAGAACGCCCCACGCTGAGTGGGTACTGAGCCTTCAAGCCGGATGTGGGTTGGTTCGGCGTCCGGGTCGGGCACCGGCGCCGCCGAAAGCAGCGCTTCGGTGTAGGGGTGAGACGGCACGCTCAGCACGGCCTT
This sequence comes from Dehalococcoidia bacterium, assembly GCA_965116405.1. GTDB lineage: Bacteria > Chloroflexota > Dehalococcoidia > Lucifugimonadales > UBA1123 > VXRN01. The sequence continues at coordinate 1,024,495 of OZ220685.1, read as the reverse complement.
CGACGGCCCATACTCAGCGACGTGACCCGCGTAAAGCACCAGGATGTCGTCCGAGATGTACCGCACCACGCCGAGGTCGTGGGTGATGAACACGTACGAATTGCCCGACTCGCGCTGGTGGTCCTCCAGCAGGTTTAGCACCTGCGCCTGCACCGATACGTCCAGCGCCGAAACAGCTTCGTCAGCGACCACGAGGTCGGGGTTCGCCGCGAATGCGCTCGCGAGCGCGACGCGCTGCTGCTGACCGCCGCTCAGCTCCGTGGGCTGGCGTTCCAGGAACGTCGGATCGAGACCGACTGCCTCCATCAGCTCCTCAGCGCGCTCGTTGCTCTCCTGTCTGTTCAGCCCTGCGAACTTGCGCAGCGCCCTGACGATGGCGTGGCCGACGGGCAGCTTGGGATTGAGCGACGCCGTCGGGTTCTGGAACACCATCCGCATCGCGGAACGCTGGTCCTCGGTGCGGTCGTGGACGTCGCCTTCGAGTTCGTCGCCGTGCAGCTGGAGGTTTCCCCGGTCCTTGGGCTCAAGTCCGACGATGGCACGCGCGGCGGTGCTCTTTCCAGAGCCGCTCTCTCCGACGATGCCGATGGTCCGCCCGGAACCGATCCGCATGTCCATGTCCATGAGCGCGCGAACGGGCGGGTTGACCGGTGGTCCGAACAGGATGTACTTCCTGCGACCGCCGCCGTAGAACTTGCGAAGTCCCCTGATGTTGAGCACCGGTTCGGCGTCCTGCTCCTGCGGCTTCTCAACACGCGCCAGCGCCTCGCCCCAGATGTCCGACTTGACGTCCCCGTGGAAGAAGCACCTCGACAGGTGGCTATCTCCAGTGCTCACCAGCGGCGGCGACTGCGTCGTGCAACTCTCCTGGGCTAGCGGACACCTCGGCGCGAACAGGCACTCTGCCGACTGCTCGGTTTGGGCGTCGAACACGGTGCCGGGGATGCTGCTGAGCTGGCGCTCGACGCCATCGTCACCCGGCGGCTGCGGAACGCACGAGAGCAGTCCGGCGGTGTAGGGGTGACTCGGGTTCTTGAACAGCTCCCTGACCGGAGCCTGCTCGACGATCTCGCCGGCATACATGACGGCGACCCGGTCGGCGACTCTTGCGATCACGCCCAGGTTGTGACTGACGAACAGGATGCCCGCGTTGACGCGGTCCTTCAGCTCGACGATCAGGTCCAGGATGGTGGCCTCAGTGGTCACGTCCAGCCCTGTCGTCGGCTCGTCCATAATCAGCAGGTGCGGGTCGCATGCCAGCGCCATCGCGATAACCACGCGCTGCTGCTGACCTCCGCTGAGCTCGTGAGGATATCGTCTTCCTATACGGTCCGGGTCAGCCAGCCCGACGCTCTCGAATAGCTCCACGCTCCTGGCGTAGGCCGCGTCTGAGTTGATGTCCAGGTGCTGCAGCAGAACCTCTTCTACCTGCGGACCTACCCGCATCGACGGATTCAGCGAGGTGACGGGGTCCTGGTACACCATCGCGATCCGGTTGCCACGTAGCTCCATGAGCTCCGACGTCGACAGCGTCGTGATGTCCACGCCCTCGAATCGCACGGCCCCTTCGACCTCTGCCGTGCCGGGCAGGTAGCCCATCATCGCGAACGCGACGGTTGACTTCCCGCAGCCCGACTCGCCGACCAGCCCCAACACCTCGCCACGCGCAATCTCAAGGGATGCGTCCCTGACCGCTCGGAACGTGCCGTTCGGACTGTAGAAGGTCACCGCCAGGTCTTTGACCTGCATGAGCGGGGCGTCTTGCTGAAGCGCCTGGGTCATTGGCTATCTGTCTCCGGTCTCAGGTAGGTTCTGCGCCTGGCGAATGCCGTCTGCTAGCAGGTTGATTCCGACCACCAGCGACGCCATGGCAATTCCCGGCGCAAGCGACGCCAGGGGCGCGACGTCGAGGATGATCGCGTTCTCACTGACCATCTTCCCCCAGTCCGGCTCGGGCGGCTGCACTCCCAGTCCCAGGAATCCGAGACCTGCCGTGAGCAGCAGCGCGAAGCTCAGACGTATCGTCGCCTCCACACCGACAACCGGAAGCACATTCGGGAGTACCTCGCGGAACATGATGTACAGCGTCGGCTCGCCCCTCAGGCGCGCGCTCTGAACGAACTCCAGCGGCTTTATCGCCAGGGTCGCGCTCCTGATCACGCGGCTGTTGTTGGGCATGAACGAAATGCCAATGATGCCGATGATGATGATCGACTCATCCACGTTTGGGAGCCGCTGGGTAGCCATGTTGATTACCAGGATCGCCAGCAGCAGCGACGGGACCGCCAGGAACCAGTCCACGACTCGCATGATGACCTGGTCTACCCGGCCTCCCAGGTATCCGCTGGTCACGCCCACGATGGTACCGAGCGTCACGCCCAGGATCGTGCCCGCGGTCGCTATCCAGATTATGGAGCGCGCTCCGGCCAGCACCCTGCTGAAGACATCCCGCCCCTTCTCGTCGGTGCCCAGCCAGTACGTTGCGTTAGGGGAACTGTACTGGTCCTGGATGTGATACTCGGTCGGAGGGAAGGGCGTAATCCACGGCCCTATCAGCGCCAGTACAACGTGGACGCCCACCACCGCCAGCCCGATACGACCTGTGTTGGTGCGGAGGACCAGGGTGAAGAAGGCGATAATTCCGTTCCAGGCCCTCGCTGCTAAAGGCGCTGAGGGTGAACCTGATCGAACTGTCGTGTCGCCGGTCGCCATCAGGACAGCCTCACCCTGGGATTGAGCGCGCCGTATGCCAGGTCGGCGGCCAGGTTGCTGAACGCGTACACCGACGCTATCACCAGTGCGGTCGACTGGAGCATCCGTATGTCGCGGGTGTCGATAGCCTGGATCAGCAGGCTTCCCATTCCGGGATAGGCGAACAGGTTCTCGATGATGATGAGACCGCCGAACATCCAGCCGACGTTATTGGCGATCACCGTTATCGTGGGCAGCATCGCGTTGCGGAGTACGTGCCTCGTGACCACCGTCCGCATCGGAAGTCCCTTGAGAATCGCGGTGCGGACGTAGTTGCTCTCCATCACCTCGATCACGTTGGCGCGCGCCATTCTCATGATGTACGCGAACAGCGCGCCGGTGACAGTGAGCACCGGCATTACCAGCACCTTCGGATTGCCGATGATAGACTCGCCCGGCATCATGATGCTGGACGATGGCAGCCACCCCAGGGTGGATGACAGTATCAGTATCATCACCACTCCGGTCACGAACTCCGGCAGGGAGATCGTGACGAGACCTCCCATGGTCAGGAACCGGTCCATTTTAGTATCGGCGCGTGTTCCCACCCACACGCCCATCACCAGCCCGAGCGGCACCGCGATTACGAAGGCGAGCACCGCGAGAAGCGCTGAGTTGCGCAGCCGACCTCCCATGACCTCCGATATTGAGGCGTTAGACTTCGCCGACTGACCGAGGTCGCCGCGCATCGCGTCCCAGATCCAGTCCAGGTACCTGATGTGTGGCGGACGGTCGAGACCCATCTGCGCCCGCAGGTTTCTGAGGCTGTCGGGTGTCGCCTGCTGTCCCTGCATGACCGACGCGGCATCGCCTGGCACCGCCTCGATCAGCGCGAAGATCGCGACTGACACCGCGAGCAGTGTCACCACGATGAGAGATAGTCTGACTACGAGAAATCTTGCCATTTATGTCCGTAGGGGCGTCTCTTGCATATGCCTGCGGCTGTAGGGGCAGAGCCTGCCCCGCACTGGATGCGGGGTTTCGAACCTGCCCCTACGTTATCGTCATTTGCCTCTAGTTATCAGCCACCCACCACTCTTCGAACAGCCAGTGTGCGAGAGCAGTATGCGCCTGTACACCCTTGATATTCGCGCGGTGCGCATGAATGACTGGCGTGTAGGCGAGATACAGCACTGGTACGTCCTCGATCAGGATCTCCTGCATCTCCTGGAAGTACTCCTTGCGCTTTTCGAAGTCGGCCTCGCTTGATGCGAGGTCAAGTAGCTCATCCAGGCGCGGGTTGTTGTAGTATGACTCGTTCCAGACGCCGCTGCCCCTGAGCTGTACGCTTATGGCCGCGTTCGCGGGACGGGCGCCCCAGCCGCTGGACACGAACGGGCAGCACGGGTTCATCCACTGCGCCGTCCAGTAAGCCGATGAGTCGTGAGCGGTGATTTCGACGCTGACTCCGATATCGGCTGCTTCTACGGACTCCTTGAACGCCTCTGCTACGTCGAGCATCTGGCCGAAGTCCGAGGTATTCAGGTTGAGTTCAACTCCGTCACCGTATCCAGCCGCTTCGAGATACTGCCTGGCCTTGGCGATGTCCTGCTCGATGATCGGCTGTTCGTCCCAGTAGTACTGGTCGTTGATGCCTACGGGATGGTCGTTGGCCGGTACGCCCCGTCCGAAAAGCGCGGCCTGGGCGACGAAGTCGCGGTCAACGGCGTATTGCAGCGCCTTGCGCAGGTTCTTATTGGCGAAAATCGGCTCTTCCGCGCCCTGTACCGCCGCATGGTCGTCGTTGCCCTGGACGTGTGCGTAGCTGGTGTGCATGTCGATTACGGTGACGCCGGCGGATGGCGCGGTCGCGATGCGAATGTCCGGGTTTCCGGCCAGCGCGCCCAGCGACTCGTATGCGGGACCGATCACCACGTCGATCGCCCCGGTCTTCAACGCCTCGATTCTGGTGACCTGTTCGGGCATATAGAAGAAGACCATCTGGTCGGCATGTGGCCTGTCCTCGCGCCAGTAGTCAGGGTAGCGGTCCATGACTGATCGGACGGTAGGGTTATGTTCGCCAAGAATGTACGGCCCTGAACCTAACTCTGAGGACGCAATCTCCTCACTGCTCCTGCCATCAGGGACGATTCTTCCATGGTAGTCGGTCATGTCGCCCGGCAGGAACGCGTTTGGATCGCCGAGGTCGAGAACAACCGTCAGGTCGTCTGGCGTGGTGATGGTGTCGATGTACTTGATGTTGTCACGATGCGGCGATGGTGAGTCCGGATGGCGAATGCGGTCCAACGTGTACTTGATGTCGGCCGCCGTGAGAGGCTTTCCATCATGGAATTTGATGCCCTCGCGTACCTGGAAGGTGTACTGGGACAGGTCATCCGAAGAAGACCAGGACTCAATGGCCCATGGCGTGACCTCGCCGTCAAACCAGTACATAGTAATGCTGTCGTGGGTCAACTCGCCGAAGGGCGCTTCCGCCTGCGCAAGGCCGGCAAGCATCGGATCGAGCGAGTTGAACGCGATCATCCCGAATCTTATGGTGCCGCCCTTGACCGGCTCCGTGCTCGCCATTGCCGGCACGGCCGTGGCGACTACGATCTTTTCGACTTCCTTGATTACTTCCTTCTCTACCTCAACCTCCTTGACCACTTCGACTTGCTTCTCTACCTCCACCTCCTTGATCACTTCCACCTCTTTGATTACCTCGACGACCTCCGGCTCACTTGAGCACGCGAGCGCGGCGATCAGCGCAATGGCCGCCCCGAAGATGGCTAGGTATTTCAGCTTGAACATACTGTTGGGTAACTTCATCGTGGTTACTCTCCTTGCTATTGACCCTTCAGTCCAATTCCCGCTTGTCGTTCTGTTGGTAAATGACTGGCGGTCAGGGGTGAGAACAGGAGGCTCTCACTCCTAACTCCTCTCTTCTCTCTCCTCAGCGCGCAGCGCAACTCACGCCCGCTCTGTCGAAACCCCGTTTCTGAATATGCTCCACAGGCTGGCGCTGTCGCCGATCGGAAAGTCCTCGTCTCCGAAGTGGTTGAGCGTATTGACCGCCTGGATCAGCCCGTAGAACTGAAGCGAAGCGGCTTTCAGGTCGATGTCCTGCCGGACCTCTTCCTTCTGAACACCCGTACACAGCTGCGCCTCGATCATCGACAGGTGCCTGTCGATAGCCGTCTGCATCAGCCTTCGCAACTCGTCGTCGCCGTTCATCAGCACTTCGGCGATCACCATGAACGAGACACCGGTCACCGTGGACGGCGCGACGTTGTCCTTCAGCACCTCCTCCAAGCGCTTCAGGCCCGCTTCCGGATCGCCGTCGATCAGGTCGATCCTCCGGTTCAGCCTGCCGTCTATGTCTTCGATCAGTCCTGCGAGAATCTGCTTCTTGCCGCGAAAGTGGCGATAGATCGCTCCCTCGCTGACCCCCACGGTGCGGGCCAGGCTGCCAATGGTAAGCGCCTGCATCCCATGGTCAGTTATGACCACTCGCGCAGCCTCGATAATCTCGCGCCTCCTGATACTGGAGGGGCGTCGAACGCGCATAACCATCCTGCCAAGTCCACACTGTTGCTAATTTGTAAGTGAACGCTCGCAAGCCAATATATAGAAGCCCCAACCTAAAGGTCAAACTTACGGCGCCTGTGTCCGTTAGGCGTGCGTAGAGGCAACCCTTGTGGTTGCCCCCGATGGTCGTAGTGGTCTGGGCGCCCACAAGAGGCGCCCCTACGGATGTGGCAGCTGCTGAACTGTCCCAGGCTGAAGCGCACAGGGCCCACCCTCACACTCCCCACGCCTCTGATACAATCAGCGCAGACCATGTTCCGACGTACGGTGCCCAGGTCTGCGCGGCTGGTTTCTTGATCAATAACTGCTATTTCTTACGGGTGCAGGGCCTGCCCTGCGAGGAGGGGCTCCCCTATGAAGCTGGTTTTCTTCGATGACTTCAAGCTGGGCGTGGTGGAGGGCGACCGCGTCAAGGACGTGTCTGCCACCGTGGCCGACATCCCACACTTGGGCCCGCACCACCTGATCAACGGGCTGATCGAGCGGTTCGACGAGTACAGGCCCAGGATAGAAGACGCCGCCGCGTCCTCCGACGGTGTGCCTCTGGACAGTGTCCGGCTGAGGCCCCCGACTCCCAAGCCCGGCAAGCTCGTCTGCATGGCAGTCAACTACATGGAAGACGGCACCCGCGACGCGCCCGCTCCAATCAACGCTTTTCTGAAGTCCCCGAAAGCCGTCGTCAGCGACGGCGACACCGTCGTGCTCAACAAGGAGCCCGCGACGATCTTCGAGCACGAGGCCGAGCTCGGTCTCGTCATCGGCAAGCGCGCGTCCAAGGTCAGCGCGGACGACTGGGAAGAGTACGTGTTCGGCTACCTGAACTTCATCGATGTCTCCTCGCGGGGACTCGGCGCTCCGCCCATGGACAGCTTCTTCCCAACCAAGTCGCCGCACACGTCGGCCCCGCTTGGTCCGTTCCTGGTGACCGCCGACGAGGTCGAGAACCCACAGAACCTCGCGGTCAAGCTGTCCGTAAGCGGCACACTCAGGCAGGACTTCAACACCGACGACATGGCGCACAAGATACCGAGAGTGATCGAATTCGCGTCGGACGTAACCACGCTCGACCCCGGCGACGTAGTAGCCACCGGCACCAACCACCGCGGCCTTGGCCCCCTGCACGACGGCGACACCATCGAGATGGAGATCGAGGGCCTGGGAGTCCTCCACCTAAACGTGCAGGACGACCTCCACCGGGAGTGGCCCCGAGAGACCCGCCTCGAAAAAGAGATGAGAGAAGCCGCCGCGAATGGTTAGAAGCCATCCCACTACCTAGATAAACAGGCTCCCTCTCCCTTGATGGGAGAGGGCTGGGGTGAGGGTGATACAGGCCATTTCCCCCTCATCCTAACCTTCTCCCACCAGGGGAGAAGGGACTTATGAGACAGACACTAGCTTGCAGGACGGTAACCCAATGAAACTCGTAATGTTCAACGACTTCACCCCCGGCGTACTCGACGGCAACCGCGTCGTCGACATCTCCCCCGCCGTGAGCGACGTCCCCCACATGTCCCCGCAGGAACTCATGTCAGGTATCATCGCCAGCTTCGACTCACTGAGAGGCGGCATAGAAGACCTGGTCTCCACGTCCGAGGGCGTCGATCGCTCCGAGGTCCGCCTGCGTTCGCCTCTACCCAAGCCCACGCAGATCGTCGCCATGGCGGCGAACTACATGGAGCACGGAGCGCGTGAGGCCCCTGCGCTGATCAACGCTTTCCTGAAGTCATCGAACTCGATCATCGGCGACGGCGACACGCTCGTCCTCCCCGATGCTCCCGCAGCCATATTCCACCACGAGGCCGAGCTTGGCGTCGTGATCGGCACCGAGGCCACCAATGTCGACGCCGCGGACGCATATCAATATATATTCGGATACGTGAACTTCATCGACGGCTCGGCCCGAGGCCTGGGAGGCAGCAGCTTCTTCCAGGGCAAGTCCTGGGACACCTTCGGCCCCACCGGCCCGTGCCTGGTCACCGCCGACGAGATCGACGATCCGCAGGACCTCAACGTCCGCCTCTGGGTCAACGGCAAACTGCGGCAGGACTTCTCGACGAGCGACATGGCCTACAAGATCGCCCGCTGTATCGAGTGGGCGAGCGGCATCACGACCCTTGAGCCCGGTGACATCCTGGCGACAGGCACAAACCACCAGGGCCTCGGCGCGATGCAGGACGGCGATGTCATAGAGATACACATAGACGGACTCGACAAGCTGACGATCAACGTCCAGGACGACCTCAAGCGAGAGTGGTCCCGCGAAATCGACCAGGCCACCGCCGACTTCGCCGCCGGCCGCACAACCTCCGGCGGCTTCGGCCGCAGCTAGAGTATTCTCATTCGTCATTCCCGCGAAAGCGGGAATCCAGGAGCAGGACATCCCCTCTCCCTCAGGGAGAGGGCTAGGGTGAGGGTGATAATCTCGCACACCATCCGACATAGCCAGCAGCAAGTAAGATGAGCACCCAGTCCCCCAGCCCAGTGGGGGACTAATAGCAAACATAGGAGGTTGCAGAAATGCCCACTAACGTACCTCCTCAGTATAGAGAGGCCGAGGACAGGTTCAGACAGGCCAGAACGGTGCAGGCAAAGGTCGCCGCGCTCCAGGAGATGCTCGCGATCATGCCCAAGCACAAGGGCACCGATCACCTGAAGGCCCAGCTACGCTCGAGACTGTCCAAGCTGATGGGCGAGTTGGAGGGAGCGTCGTCCAAAGGCCCGAGCAGCGGCAGGACCGAGCCCTTCTCCATGCCCAAGGAGGGCGGTGGAAGGGCCACACTCATCGGCCCGACCAACACTGGCAAGTCCCTCCTGCTGAACCAGTCGACGGGTGCGAGGAGCAGGGTAGGGGCGTACGAGCTCAGCACCCAGGAGCCGGTGCCCGGGATGCTGAACTACGAAGATGTCCGCATCCAGTTCGTGGACACGCCCCCGATCTCCAATCCATCCACCCAGGGCCGGCTGTACGGACTGCTCCGCAACACCGATGTCTTCGTGGTCGTGGTCGACATGTCCATGGACGCCGTCTCACAGGCCGACGACGTCTTCACCGCGCTTGGCGAGTGGAACTTCTCCATGCTGGGCAGGGACAACTGGCCCACCAACCGCAACGAGTGGCTGGACAAGCCCACCATCATCGTCGGCAACAAGGCCGACATTCCCGGCGCGCTCGACCAGTACGAGTATCTGGAGGCCGCGTTCGGCGACCGCTACCCGGTGATAATGGCCAGCGCCGAGGAAGAGGTCGGCTTCGACGAGATCGCGTCTGAGATCTTCGAGGCCCTCAAGGTGATCCGCGTGTACACCAAGTCCCCGCGCGTCAGGGTTGAGGACTACGCCCCCACCGAGCCGCTGGTGCTCCCCATCGGCGCGACCGTGATCGAGGCCGCGACCCAGCTCCACAAGGACCTTGCCCAGGGCCTCCGGTACGCCGTACTCTGGGGCGACTCCGGCAAGTTCGACGGCCAGCACGTAGGCCGCAGCCACGAGCTAACCGACCGCGACATCATCGAGCTGCATACGTAGCGCGCCAGTACCGCTTCAACTTAATTCTGGCATTTATGATCGTCCGCCCTGAGCATGTCGAAGGACGGTTATCCAGCCAAGCCGGTCTGTCGAAACTGCGGTCTACTCGACACGTTGGAGGATAAATTCACCTCCGAAGTTAGGTACCCGTGTACCTGACACATGCCAGCTTCTTCCTTTAGCGTGCTGGTGAACGGTAAGCCCTTCGACCCTGACCACTGGAATTGAGGGTCGGCACTGGGCCAGCTAACACCATCACCCCGGGAGGACAGATGCTAAATCCATGCTCATCAATATGGTCTGAGGCCCAAGGCCGTGTTTGAGTCAGTGGGCATTAGTGCCGGGTGGCCGTATCTTCTGTGGGCTGTCGCTGCTTACTTGCTCGGGTCTGTTTCGCTTGGAGATATGGTTGCGAAAGTCGCCGGGTTCCCGATCAGGAATGTCGGCACAGGCAACCCGGGAACCGCAAACGTCTTCAGGGAGATGGGCGCCCGTTACGCGACTCTGGTTCTGGTACTCGACATCCTCAAGGGGTCTGCGGCTATGCTGCCCGCACTCGTATTTGATGTCACCCCCTGGTCTGGCGCGGTGGGTGCCGCGGGAGTCCTGATGGGGCACTATCTGCCGATCTTCTGGAATTTTAAGGGCGGAACAGGAATGGTGGTCGCGATAGGCGTGTGTTTCGGTCTGGCCCCTGCGGGTGGACTGGCAGGAGTGCCAGTAGGGCTGATCGCTCTGGGCTTGACCAGGAACCCAGCCCTGAGTGGAGCGGCGTTCTTCGTGACGGCTGGCGTGGTGGGCTGGTGGGTCTCTTCAAGTGTGATACCCGCCGTGCTTGTGGCGCTGGCTGCCGGGAGTGTAGTGGTGAAGAGCGGCATTCAGTACGGGTGGCTGCGGAGTGAGGACAGGAAACGGATTGGGCGATGACTACGGCATTCAGTTAGGCCGGACGGTTAGCGTTGACTGTCGCTGGGGAGACTTCTGGCTAGTGAAGTGAGACACCAGAATGAGTGACTCATTTGCAAGTATATGCTGGGTTGGTCAGGCACAGAAATTCCTATTCATAGTATTCAGCCGTCGCAGTCCCGTCCCGGTACTGGTGCTTCACCACTATTGGATAGGCATGCTGGACACACCTCACAATCGACGGACAATAGCTGAACCTCGCGTGCACGAAATCACTGTGGGACCACTCCCCTTCGCCTCCACTGGAATGCTTGGCAATATAGTCCCCGAAGCTCCAGAAGAGTGCCGGTGTGGATACGCTGGTCCTGAAGAACGGAGACCTGGTTATCGTTGAGCCGTCGGAGCACCAGTCGGTGATGGAGTTCAGAGAGAAGACTTCATTCCCTGCGAGGCTTTCCCCGACCACCTCAAATCTGTGCGAGCTGCAGCCTGGATTAGTGCTGTTGACTGTCTCTGCCGTTACATATCTGGCGACGAGCGTGAGTGGCGAAGCCAGAAGCAGGAGGGCAAGGTAGCCAATGACGACGTATGCTAGGTAGCGCACGAATGAGTATCTCTTCCCAATCGTCTTCGCCAGCACCGCCCCGATCAGCGCCAGTATCCCAGCGATGATGGCTAACTCGGTGAAACTGACCCAGAACAAAGTACCAACCCCCACTACGTCAAATCTCTCACGGACAATCAGGAGCAACAGGATATGGTCACCTACTCGCCCCCCACAATCAGACCGGCAACGACGGACGACACCGAGACCATAACACGCATTTACATCGAGTCATGGAATGCCAGCTTCGGCGCCCTTATGTCGCAAGCCGACAGAACCGTGACTTCTGAGCTCACCGAGCGCTGGCGACGTGATCTTGCCCTGGGTGTGCCACACCGGTGGTGGGTCGCAGAACGTGCCGGAGAAATCGTCGGCTTCATCGGCATCTGCCCCAGCCGGGACCCGATCGATCCTCAGCTCGGCGAGATCGACACGATTGCGATTGACCAACCTCACTGGCGGACTGGAATCGGCAGGACGCTCATGTCGATCGCTCTTCGTCACCTCGTCGCAGACGGCTACCGCGAGGCGATACTCTGGACGGTCGAAGGCTACGAGCGTGGAATTTCATTCTACGAGGCTATGGGATGGGATCGCGACGGCGGGATCCGGGACAATGGCCGCCAGATCCGCTTCCGCCACGACTTGAGTTCAACCTGAAGGCACGCACACCCAAACAGTCTGGTTCACATGCCAGTCATGTAGAATCACCTCATTGACCATGTGCATGGCGATTAGGGAGGACTGACGTGAGCGAATCTTCTGTAAAGCGCACCATCGTGAACACTGACAAGGCCCCTCAGCCGATCGGAGCCTACTCGCAGGCGATCAGGACAGCTCCCGGCGAGTTGCTATTCATCGCCGGACAGGTGGCCGTGGACCTCGACGGCAACCCCGTCGGAGTTGGCGACATGGCCGCCCAGGTCAGGCAGGTGTTCGCGAACCTCGGAGGCATATTGGAGAGCGTCGACGCAACCTTCAGCAACGTCGTCGAGTTCACCACCTACGTCGTGGGACGCGACTCCGTTCAGACATACATCGCCGGGCGCACTGACGTGTACCCCGAGATTTTCCCCAACGAAGACTATCCCCCCAACACCCTGCTGGTGGTCGACGGCTTGGCGAGAGACGAGTTCCTACTGGAGATCAAGGCAGTCGCCGCGCTGCCCTAGCGAATCGACAACTCAGTTTAGATGGTCCCGCCCGTTCGTCCTGAGCCTGTCGAAGGGCGGCAGGAAGCCACCTAAAGCCTGCTAAGCCCTCAGCTCCCGCAGCGTAGGCCTGAAGACGCCCAGCCACAGCACGAAGGCCATCATTATTAGCGCGGACCCTCCCAGCGACACCGGCCATCCCCAGTACTCGCCTACCGCCCCCAGCGGCAGCGCCCCCACGTAGTGCATCGCCGCCCCGATTAGCCACAGGCTCATCATGCGCCCTCGGAGCTGGTCTGGAGTCGTCAGCTGCAGCACCGTCGTTCCCAGCGAGAAGAAGCCGGTGAACCCGACTCCTGTCAGGAAGAGCAGCACGAGCGACACGACGTAGACCGGCGACACGGCGAATGCGAACAGCGTCACCCCGAACATGATGATCATGCCCAGCAGCAGCCGGTTCTTGTACCCGGGGTTCCCCAGCATCGCGAGAAACAGGTTGCCGACCAACGACCCCACACCCGCCACTGTGAGCAGCAAGCCAACGCCGTCTGCGTTCAGGCTGAACACCTCCTTGCCGAACGCTGGCAGCACTTGTATGTACGACGACCCGAAGAACCCGAACGCGAAGCCCAGCCCCACCAGTACGAATGCGATGGGAGTCGACGCCACGTAACGGACTCCCGCCGCGAGATCCTCCACGATGTTCGTGTCTGCTGACTCTACGCGCGATCTCAGCCCGGTCATCATCAGCAGGAACAGCCCGCTGATCGCGTAGCAGAACGCGTTGAGGAACAGCGCCTGACCTATCCCGGCGTACTCGATGATCACCCCCGCCACCGCCGGACCGAGCACGCGTCCTCCGTTGAAAACGGCCAGGTTCAGCGACGTCGCGCTCAGTATGTCCTCATCGTCCACCATGTCCGGCACTATCGCCATCTGTGCCGGCAGGCTGAGTCCCTGTATCGTGCCAAGAATGAACGATATGGCGTACGCGTGCCAGATGGAGACCAGTTCCAGGACCGTAAGCGTCCCGATCACGACGATCAGCGCCATCACGACAGTGCGGCTGACGAACAGCAGCCAGCGCCGGTCGAACCAGTCCGCGAATATCCCGCCGAAGGCCAGCATGACCAGGTTCGGAAACCCATAGAGAGCGATCACCACCCCGAGTTGTGCTGGAGAGTCCGTAAGCTCCAGCGCCAGCCAGCCCAGGATGAGAAACTGCATCCCCATCGCCGCCGACAGCCCCATGCCGGACACCCAGTACAGCCTGAAATGACGATGCCTCAGCGCCCCCACAGCCTGGCTTCCTGCTATCCCACGTAGTGACCGCATTGAGAGAATGACAAACTCCCCTCTCCCTCAGAGCCTGCCCCGGACTTGATCCGGGGGCTCACAGCGTAGGTAAGGAAGTACATACAAGCATGAGTGGCAACCAACAGACCCCCTCTCCCTCAGGGAGAGGGTTGGGGTGAGGGTGAAAACACTGGCTGACAAACTGACACAGTTTCCCTCCTTATCTACTCCCGCATCCTACAATGTCACCGCTGGTAGTGTTATGAAGTACCAGAATTACAGGGAGACCAGCACCATGACCGATCCGAACCCTCCTGACGGAGACGAATCGAGCAAAGAAGCCAACCACCAGCCACGCCTCTACTCCGACCTCGCCCCCTGGTTCCACCTGCTCACCACCCCTCACGACTACCGCGAAGAGGCGGACTACTACTCGGCACTCATCGTGGAGGCGGCGGTCGGACCGGTGCGCACTGTGCTCGAGTTGGGTTCCGGCGGCGGCAACAACGCCTCGCATATGAAGCAGCGATTCTCGATAACCCTGTCGGACCTCTCGCCCGACATGATCGAGATCAGCCGGCAGATCAATCCCGAGCTAACCCACATCCGGGGCGATATGCGCACCCTGCGAATACCCGGCGCGCAGTTCGACGCGGTGTTCGCACACGACGCCGTCATGTACCTGACCTCGGAGGACGACGTTCGCGCCATGGCCGAAACGGCCGCCTTCCACTGTCGACCCGGAGGGAGTGTTGTGGTCGTCCCGGACCACGTCAGAGAGAGCTTCGCCCCGCCATACACCGAGCACGGAGGCCACGACGGCCCGGACGGACGCGGCATGAGGTACCTGATGTGGTGTACGGACCCCGATCCAGACGACACGACCTTCGTCTCGGACTTCGCCTACCTGCTCCGCGACTCCGACGGCGCCGTCCGCGTCGAGCACGACCGGCACGTAGAGGGCATCTTCCCCAGGTCAGTGTGGCTCGACGCCCTCACGAGCGCAGGGTTTGATATCAAGACACACACAAGCCGCTGGGAAACACCAGTCTTCTACGGCACGAAACGTGCAGGTTAGGTATTACGCTTCCTGCCCCTCTCCCTCAGAGCCTGCCCCGGACTTGATCCGGGGGTGAGGGTGAAAACTATGACTGCGAACGATGTTCGAGCCCCCGCCCCTTAGCTGTCCCCCCTCGCGATCTCCCGCCTCGCCGCCCCATTCGCCGACGGCCCCGAAGCGCCCTCCGACAGCGCATCTGCCCCCTCAGCAGAGTACGAGTGCAGACTCGCGTACAGGCCTCCGAGCGCCACCAGCTCGTCGTGCTTGCCCTCCTCCACGATCCGTCCCTGGTCCAGCACGACTATCCGGTCGGCGTTCCTTATCGTGGAGAGACGGTGGGCTATGACGATGGCCGTCCTGTCCCTGAGCAGCTCGTCGAGCGCTCTCTGGATCAGCATCTCCGTGTGGGTGTCGATGTTGGCAGTCGCCTCGTCGAGAAGCAGGATCGCCGGGTCGGCAACGAGCGCCCGGGCGAAGCTGATGAGCTGACGCTGGCCGACGCTGAGGTTGCCGCCTCTCTCCTGCAGCACAGTATCGTACCCGCGCTCCGTCTTGGTGATGAAGTCGTACGCGCCGACCGCAGTGGCCGCCCGGACGACGTCCTCGTCGGTGGCATCGACGCTGTTGTACCTGATGTTCTCGCTGATGGTCCCGGAGAACAGGAACGGCTCCTGCGCCACGATGGATGTGCACTTCGAGAGCGAGTCGAGCGTGATGTCTCGGATGTCCACTCCATCCAGCAGCACACGACCCTCGGTCACGTCGTAGAGCCGCATGAGCAGCGACACTATCGTGGTCTTCCCAGCCCCCGTCGGTCCCACGACTGCGATGGTGTGTCCCGCTGGGACGTGCAGGTCCACGTGGTTGAGTACCGGCTCGCCCTCTATGTAGTGGAAGCTCACGTCTTCGAACCTCACAGCCCGCCCCGTACCTGATGCGGGGTCGCCCCCGATCGTCTCGACATGTCTGCTGCCGGGCCTGTCGACCACGTCGGCCTCCACGTCCATCAGCTCGAATATTCTCGATCCTGACGCCATGGCGCGCTGCAGGGAGCCGTACTGCATGGTGAGGTTCAACACAGGCTCGAAGAAACGCTGAATGTACAGCGCGAAAGCCACCAGCACACCCACTTCGATCGCGTTGTCCAGCGCGAGCGAGCCGCCAAAGACTATGACGACCGCCAGCGCGAAGGCGGACAGAAACTCGACCGACGGAAACAGTATCGCCTGCATTCGAACGGCCGCGAGGTTCGCTCCGAGGTTCTCCGAGTTCGCATTCCCGAATGAGCGAATGTTAGCTCTCTCCCGGTTCATGCTCTGGATCACGCGGACGCCTGATATGTTCTCCTGCAGGCTGCCGTTGACGACCGAGATCGCCCGGCGAGCGCGCATGAACGCCCGGCGCGCAAACCTCTGCCATATGGCCATCATCAGGATTAGCACCGGGATGACCGACAGCGTTATGACGGCAAGACGCGCGTTCATCAGCATCATCGCGGTTATGATTCCGGCGAGGCTGAGCACGTCCGCAATCGTGATGATGACGATGGACAGGAACTCCTGCAGCTGGCTGACGTCGTTCTGGACTCTCGACATCACACGGCCCACTTCGTTCCTGTTGTAGAACCTCATCGACAGGCCCTGCAGGTGGCTGAACAGGCCCACCCGCAGGTCGTACAGCACCCGCTGCCCGACGAACGACATCGTCCTGAGTTGGACGTACTGGCTTCCGTACTGGAGCAGCGCGACTCCGACAAAGATGAGCACAACGACGTTCAGGCCTGACAGGTCGCCCGTGCGTACGTACTCGTCTATGATCTTTGCGACCATCCACGGAATCGCCACCACAGTGCCGGTGTACACCAGCACGGCCGCGAGGACGACCAGGAGCCTCAGCCGGTGTGGAAGGAGATAGGTGAAGAGGCGCCTGACGACGTCGTGGTCGTAGACCCGCCCGTCCTCATACTCTTCCCGGTCCTCACCGAGGCGTCCCCGCATCCCGCCACGGACACCGCCGCCGCGCATCCACCGACCGCCGCCGAAGCCACCGCCCATCATGAGGCATCACCTCCATCGGCATGTTCCATGACCTCGGTTCCAGCTCGCACTGTTGGACTCAATACCCTTTCATGTCCAGCTTTAAGCTGGTGGTCTTGTGGGCGGAGCTGCATGTCGTAGATCCTGCGGTAGAAGCCGTCCTGCTCGACCAGCTCGTCGTGGGTCCCGCGCTCGACTATCTCGCCGTCCTCCAGGACGAGGATCAGGTCGGCCCTGCGTACGGTCGAGAGCCTGTGCGCGATCACAAAGGTCGTCCGGCCTCTGACCGCCTCGTCCAATGCCTGCTGTAGCCTGTGCTCGGTCGCCATGTCCACGCTCGAGGTCGAATCATCGAGAATGATCACCGGCGGGTTGAGAAGGATCGTCCTGGCGATTGCGAGACGCTGGCGCTGTCCGCCTGAGAGCGTAACGCCGCGCTCCCCGACCCACGTGTCGTACCCGTCAGGCAGACTCGTGATGAAGTCGTGGAGCTGGGCGATCTTCGCCGCCTCTACGACTGCCCCTGTATCCACCTCGTCGAGCCCGTAAGCTATGTTATCCCGTATGGTCTCAGCAAATACGAAGACGTCCTGCATGACGATGCCGACGTTCTCCCTCAGCGACTTCAGCGTGACGTCCCTGGTGTCGTGGCCGTCGATCGTTATGCGACCCTCCGTTACGTCGTAGAACCTGGGAATGACGTGGGCTATAGTGCTCTTGCCTGAGCCGGGCCCGCCGAGCAGCGCGATGAGCTGTCCGGGATGCGCCTCGAAGTCGACGCCGCGTACGGCGCTTCCGCCTCCGTCGTCATAGCTGACCGCGACGCGCTCGAACGCCACGTGCCCATCGGTCCGGGGCAGGGGGATGGCGTCCGGCTTCTCTGTGACCGGCGACTCCGCGTCGAGAATGTCGTACAGCCGCTGCCCGGCCGACGAGGCGCGGGACAGCGTGTTCATCAGCCACCCGCTCATCCTTATCGGCATTGCCAGCAGGCCCATGTAGAAGATGAACGACGTGAGCCCGCCGGGCGTGAGCCTGTCCGCCGCGACCTCCCTCCCGCCGTACCACAGGATCGCTCCTGTGGCAGCGGTGAATATGAACGTCATCAGTGAGCCCTGGGACGCGAACAGGCGGGTCGTCGAGTAGGTGAGCCTGGCGATGTTCTCGGCCCTCGCGTTGAACTTGGACTCCTCGAACTCTCTTGCTCCGAACGCCTTGACCACCTTCATGCCCGACAGGTTCTCCTGCAGGACTGTGGTCATTGCTCCCGTCTCCTCCTGCACTCTCATCCAGACCGGCCGCAGCGCCCTGGACAGGGACAGCGCCCTCCACAGGATCAGCGGCAGGAAGGCCATGCACACCAGGGCGAGACGCCAGTTCGTCACGGCCATGAGCGTCGACACCGCGCCAAGCGTCACGAAGATGGAGAGTCCGCGCACCATCCCCATGCTGACGAACATACGCACCGCCTCAACGTCCTGTGTGGCCCTGGACATTAGGTCGCCGGTCTGCTCCCTGTCGAAGAAGCCGAAGCTCATGCCCTGCAGCTTCCTGAAGAAGTCCTCCCTCAGGTCGTATGCGCTCCTCTGCGAGAGCGACTCCGACAGATAACGCTGCCCGTACGAGAACGCCCCCCTCAGGAGGCTGAACAGCACGATCACCGCCGCCAGCGTCAGCAGCCGACTCTGGAGTCCGCTGGCCAGCGCCTCGTCGATGGCCTCTCCCAGCATCCTCGGCACCACAAGTGCGGAAAGACTGGACGCCACCATCGCCGCGTACGCTCCGAGGAGATACCACTTATGTCTGAAGGCGTACTTTGTCAGCCGGAACAGCACGCTCATGCGTCAGCCTCGACGGCATGAAATTCCCTGTCCGGCGACTCCTGCTCGCCCTCCTGCGGCATGAACCCTGGCCTTTGTACGGCGTCTGCCAGGATCTCCAGTGCTGGCACCACTGCTTCCAGCTCTTCGGTGCTGAGCACGGCGGCCAGCGACTCGGTCCTCGCCGCACGGATGGCCGAGAATCGCTCGACTGTTTCGATGCCTTCCTGCGTGAGCGAGCAGAATACGGCTCGCCGGTCCGTCGGGTCCTGTCCGCGTTCGACCAGCCCCTTCGCCACCAGCCGGTCTATCATGCTGGTCGCCGAGGGCATCTCTACCTCGAGCCGCCCGGCGATCTCAGACATGCGCCGGTGCCCATGTGACAGGAAGTGGAGTGTCTTGGCCTGCTGCCTGGTGAGGTCCAGGTCCAGCCACGCCGACGAGCGCCTTGCCCTCATGCGCCGCTGCACATGGGACATGTGCTCGACCAGCTTCTCCGTCAGCTCCTCACGAGATTGCATCGAGTGACCCTAATAATTAGGATGAGCCTAACTATCTTACAGTCACGCGCCTCCCGTCAAGTTCCCCCGGACACGCCGGGGTCAGATCAGGTCCGTCAACAGCCGGGCTCACCATTATTCCCGCAGCACAAGCTCAACCGCCGGGCCTTGATCATGTAGTTCTTCGTGCTGACAGCCAGCACGCGATACCACGGAAGCCCGGTCCCCCTCAGGGTCGAGAGCTTCCCGGAGCCGGTCTCGTGCCCTTGAGATTCATCAGACCTGTGTCCGTCGCACATATCAGCCCCTCCCTCTCATAGTCGTCGGAACCAGACCCTGCCGGACCTGCTTATGGCATCATACTCCACGACTTATGAGCCTGACCTATCACCTCCCGCCAATCGAGTCATGGTCCGACTGGACCCGCGTGTACAACGACGTCTCCCTCTGGAGACCGGTAGTCGACGCCATCTGCGCATCCGAGGGCATTCGTTACCGGACAATCGAGAGACCGCGCTCGAACACCAACGCCGTGTTCATCCTCGACCGGCGACTGGTCGTCAAGATCTACAGCCCGTTCTGGTCGGAGCATGACATAGAGCCGAAGCTGATCGACGTACTCACCGCCGAAGGCGCCGTCCCCGTTCCTAAGATCGTCGCGTCAGGTCGATACGAGGACAGGGCCACCTGGCAGTACCTCGTAATCCAGCACTGCGCCGGACTGACATTGGAGGCGCTAAGGCCTGAACTCAGCCGCGAAGAGCTCACCTCCATCGCCGCTCAGATTGGCGCAGTAACAAGGGCTCTCCACCAGACCGACGTCCACAACCTCGAAGGAGCCGACGCCGGCGAGACGTGGGAAGACCTCGTACACCGTAGGCGAAGTCAGGTACTCCCCGAACTCGTCGATCGCGGACTGATAACTCCCAACGTCACCGAAACACTGGCCGAGATCATGGACGAAGTCATCGAAGACTCCAGCTCAAGACCGCGCGCAGTCGTCCACGGCGACCTCGAGTCCGACCACGTCCTGCTCTCCAGGACGGACGGGGAGTGGAGAGTCACCTCGATCATCGACTTCGGCGACGCCAGGGTCGGCGTGAGGGACTACGAGTGGATGCCCCTCTGGCTCGGCCTCTTCGACAGGAACCCCGACGAGATGCGAGCCTTCCTCGAGTCCTACGACCAGGCCCTGCTATCAGACGAGTCATTTCCACGCCGTATCATCGGCTGGACGCTCCTCCACGACTTCGGCACCGACGCCATCGCAGAGCTGCTGGACAGGACCAGCACCCCCAAACCTGTCAGGACGTTCAGAGAGCTAAGCAACATAGTCTGGCCCGGCCTGGCTAAGCTGGCCGGGGCGTGAACCAACTGCCCGGCTCAACTTGTGGCATCATACGTGGCACGGGATCAGGGACCCCCTCTCCCTCAGAGCCTGCCCCGGACTTGATCCGGGGGAGAGGGTTGGGGTGAGGGTGAAGTGACCATCTACCAGACTGGTACTGTGTCTTCGACGCTCAACACCGTCGTCCGCCTGTAACTCAGAGTAAGGAGTGTGTCACTATGAAACTAGACAGAGAAGGCGTCCCCGCCGACGAACTGCGCGAAACGATGCGACAGATAGCGAGCGATGACAGGCAGTGGAAGGAACACCTGGCAGCCGGCGTCTCCTATCCGGCGGGCGACGACGTGCTCGAAGTCGCCCAGCAGGCGTACCTCGACTTCTTCTCCGTCAACGCGCTGTATCCGTCGATCTTCCCGAGCACCGCCCGGTTCGAGCGCGAGGTGATCGAGATGACGGCCGGCCTGCTGCACGGCGAAGAGGCCGTCGGCGCCATCTCGTCAGGAGGCACCGAGAGCAACCTTCTCGGCGTCCTGTCAGCCCGTGACCGCGCCAGGGCCCTCAGGCCGGAAATCACCGAGCCCGAGATGGTCATCCCCGAGTCGGCCCACCCCTCCTTCAATAAGGCCGCCGACTACCTGGGACTCAAGCTCGTGTCCACTCCCATGACCTCTGACGGCCTTGTCGACGTGTCCGCATACCACGCTGCCGTCACCGATAACACCGTCCTGATGGTCGGCTCGGCCCCCAGCACTCTTCTCGGCATGGTGGATCCCATACCCGAGATGGCGTCCGTGGCCGCGGAGCGCGACATCAGCTTCCACGTCGACGCCTGTGTCGGAGGCTACTTCCTGCCCTTCACTGAAAAGCTGGGATACGAGGTCACGCCCTGGGACTTCCGCGTCCCCGGCGTGACGACCATCGCGGCTGACCTCCACAAGTTCGGCTACACCGCGAAGGGGGCCTCGTCGATCGTGTCTCGCGACCCCGACATCTTCCAGTATCAGGTCTTCGACTTTGGACCGCCCACGCGGCCGCAGGGCTACTACGTCACGCCCACCGTCGCCGGCAGCCGCGCCGGGGGAGCCATCGCCGCCGCCTGGGCCGTGATGAGGTACCTTGGCGAGGAGGGCTACATGCGCCTGGTCGGCGACACGATGCGTTACATCCAGCGTTTCCAGGACCGGATCAACGCCATCGAGGGCCTGACGGTTCTCGGCAAGCCGGACATGTCCATCTTCAAGTACACCTCGACAACGATGGACATCTACGCCGTCGCAACCGGCATGGAGGACAGGGGCTGGCTGGTCTCCAAGGACAGCGTCCCCTTCAAGGCGATCCACTTCATGCAGTCCCCCGGCCACGAGCCTTTCGTAGACGCCTACCTCAGCGACCTCGAGGACGTGGTCGAGCTCGTAGCCGCAGGCAAGATAACCGCCCGCGGCCCCGAGGCCAACTACACGTAGCGCTCCCTCAAGTGGCCGAAAGCCACTGAGGTCGAAACGCCTCCCTGGAGCACCAGGAATGTCACAAATCGATCTAACCAACCACGTTGCAATCGTTACCGGCGCCAATCACGGCATTGGAGCCGCGACCGCCCGCGTTCTCGCCGGCTGCGGCGCTCGCGTACTTGTTACGTACCTCAGACTTGAGGAAGAAGTGGATCCCGGCACACCAGAGCAATACTGTCTGGACCGCGCCTCAGATGCCGAGCACGTAATTTCTCACATTCGCGAGAGGGGTGGGCAGGCCATAGCTGTGGAAGCCGACCTGGCCGACCCGCAGACCCCACGACGTCTGTTCGACGCTGCGGAGGCCCAGCTCGGCCCGGTGGACATCCTCATCAACAACGCCTCCAGCTGGTTGGCTGATACGTTTACGGCCGAAAGCCGGGATAGGTTCGGACGACTCCTTCGCCAGGTCTCCGCAGAGACCTTCGACCGTCAGTTTTCCGTCGATGGCCGCGCCGCGGCAATGATGATCGCCGAGTTCGCGAGACGCCACACAGAGCGAGGCGCGGCGTGGGGTCGCATCATCAGCCTGACATCGGGCGGCCCAAACGGATTCCCGGGAGAGGTATCTTACGGCGCAGCCAAGGCCGCGCTCGAGAACTACACCATGTCAGCAGCGTTCGAACTGGCCGACCAGGGAATCACAGCCAACATAGTGTACCCGCCCGTCACCGACACTGGCTGGGTGACCGAAGAGGTGCGACGCGCCGTCAGCACAAGCCCAGACCTCATCCACATCGCCGACCCCGAAGAAGTCGCCCAGGTAATCGCCTACCTAACCTCCGACCAAGCCCACCTCATCACCGCCAACATAGTCCGCCTACGATGAACGCGCACCGCCACTTCGGAGTCTGTGTCAATCTGGTACGTGCATGCTTGGAGCGCGGGCGTCTCGCCCGCAGGTCTTGATACGGTCGGGTCCCAGTCCCACCTCCTCATCCACTGAACTGACGCAGTCAGCGCACTTCGTTCGCGACACTGTCATGCAGTACCCATGTGCTAAGATTTGCGAAACAACAGCAGCGCAGCAAACCTAACCAAAGCCCGCCGCCTACGGAGAACTCGGCTCTGTCATGACCACGAGACCAATCTTCCGCTTGTCAGATCGTGAAAAGGCCCATCATGTCGCCGCCCGCCACGACGACTATCTGACCGAGCAGGCGCCGCATGACTCCTCGTGAGAAGATCGTCGTCGACACGTCGGCCTACTATGCGCTGATTTCAGTCACCGACGACTTTCACAGCGTGACCACTATTCCCGCCTGATGAGAATCAGAATCACACTGAGCGTGTTGCCCGTCGTCCTGATCGTCGGATGGCTAAGCTTGAGGCAAGGTTGGGAGGCGCTCCAACTCGGCGCTATCTGGGCCATTGTGACATTCATCGCCGTCGGCATCTGCCTACTGCTCGGACGAGTCGCCAGAACCTCCAACGCCACCCCACTATGGATCACCTGTCTCGTGGCATCCATCCTGTTGGCCGGATTCAGCGCCCTGACCATCCTCAGCATCGGTATGCTGATCGCGCCGCTAGCCATCGTGCTGCTAACGTTTTCTCTACTCAATCTCGCCGCCGACTTTCGCTCCCGGGGCGGCACATAGCAGATCTGGAGCTTGTATTTTCCGATGCCCCCTAACACATCACCAGCCCGCCCTGACTGGGTGTCGGACGAGATGTACCCCTTCGAGAGCAGGTTCTTCACCTCTCCCTCGGGCCACTCAATGCACTACATAGACGAGGGAGAAGGGGAGCCAATCGTCTTTGTGCATGGCAATCCATCATGGTCTTTCGAGTTTCGCCACCTGGTGAAGGGACTTCGGTCACAGTTCCGCTGTATCGCCCCCGACCACATCGGCTTTGGCCTATCGTCCCGCAGCAGTAACAGCGAGGACCACTACCCTCAGGCACACGCGGATGCCTTCGCCTCGCTCATGGAATACCTTGATCTTAGAGACATAACCCTGTACTTGACGGACTGGGGCGGACCGATTGGACTGCACTTTGCCCGAACCCATCCAGAGTGGGTCAAGCGGATCGTCATCGCCAATACCTGGTGCTGGCCTGTCTCCCGCGATCCCCACTTCGTAGTGTTCAGCTTCATGATGTCGAGTTGGCTTGGCCGATTCCTCATCAAGCGCTTCAACTTCTTCGTCAACAGGGTCATGCCCATGGCCGTCGGCAGTAAGGACGTCTTGACGCCACAGGTGATGGAGCACTACCGCAACGCCCTGCCCACACCTAGCGCCCGTTCCGCATGTGCGGCCCTACCCGGAGCCATCGTCGGCGCGACCGACTGGCTGGGTTCCATCTGGGATGACCGTTACACTTTCTCAGATCTACCCGCGCTCATTCTCTGGGGAATGAAAGACATCGCGTTCCGAAGTAAGGAACTCAAGCAATGGCAGTCCGAACTGACAAACCCTGAGGTTCACGAGTTCGCGGACTGCGGCCACTTCCTAGCCGAAGAGGCTCCCGACCGGATTCTGCCGCTGCTCACATCCTTTATGAAGAGGCCGTAACGATCGCTAGCACACGAGCTGGGTGGGTGGAATACATTCCCTGTCATCCTG
The DNA here is from genome assembly GCA_965116405.1 of Dehalococcoidia bacterium. Classification (GTDB taxonomy): domain Bacteria; phylum Chloroflexota; class Dehalococcoidia; order Lucifugimonadales; family UBA1123; genus VXRN01. Next base: position 999,892 of record OZ220685.1, on the reverse strand, counting down.
CCAAATCTAGCATGTCGAAGAAACGTGACTGCCGAATAGCTGCAGTGAAGTCTCTATAGGATCTCGAGGCACCCTCGTCACAGTCATGACCGACATGCCATACGTCTGCTGGTAGACTGCTCCGACTGGCGCGCGGCTATCTGTGGGATTTAGAATTAACTGCATTCGTAAGGGAAGTGAAGACCGAAGGGACAGTCTCACTGTACACAGGGTTCGTTGCCACAACATTAGTGGAACTGAGTTACATATAGTGGAACTGAGTTACATATCATCCTCTAGACCACTTGGTTGAGTTGTTGCCCGGTACAGGTAGAACCCCACCCAACTTGCATCTTTACGGAAATTTATGCCTGAACTGAATGAATCTATTATGTTTCGGGAGTTTCTTCCTGAGGGATGTCCACCTACAGAAGCAGAAGAAATAACAGATACCATGATAGTCTTTCGTCTCGTGCGAACAGATACACCAGATAACAGCGACTTTCGGTCCAAACGTGCTGAGAGCCCAAACAATCAGTTCAGTGTTTCAGAGTGTCAAGCACGGGGGCTGTCAGTATATTTGCAGGTTAGGGAAGCACGGAAGCAACTGAAGATACCTACACTAAGGGGAATGCTCATCTGCCAAGTCACCTTGGACAAAGGTGCGGGGTATATCTTGAAAACGGGCCGTCGGTCTCACTTTACGTGGTGGCCACTAGCGGATTTCGACATCTTGGACAACTGTCAGGTTGTAAGCCAATGAAAACCATCACTCCCACTGAAATACTTGTCTACTACGATGGTGTTGATGTGTTTGTAGGTCATGATTTCATTGGTGGCCATTACATCGGCATGATAGTCGACAGGGTGGACGGAATTGACCATTACTTGGTGGCTGGAGTTTCTCCCGGCGGACTTCGACGGTTTCGCTCCGGCACCCTTGACCTGAGGACGCTTTTTTTGGAAGCTCCGGAGAATGAGTGGTTCCTTACACAGGCAGATGGCGAACCGGGCCAGCCACTTGTCCTTCAGCCACAGTCTGGCTCGCTTTTGGCGACTGACTTGCTCCCTGACGAAGGATTCCTATTGGATGATGTGCCTGTCGACGAGTTGGCTCTACAGCTCGCTCAAGAGCGCGGCAAAGTGGTTTTCGAGTTTAGTGCTGAACCTCCAGAGACTGCCTTTGGGCATCGTATGAGAGCGACGACTTTGGCCGGTCTCCTTAGCCTTATGCAGACGATAGTGAAACATGCTTATCGGAACGCTCTGCGCGACCTCCCTACGGTTGAACGGAGTAACATTGACACGACAGATGCGCATGTCATGGACGTTGTTGTGCCAGCGATGGAGGGATCGTATCGTGTGGTGCTAGAGTCTGCCAAACCTCTAGATATGTTTGGCTCGGGTGAACTTGTACGTGCCTTGAGGAGACTAGATGAGGTTTTCGTCAGTGCAGAAAACCCAGACGAGGCTCAAAAGATCCTACAGACTCACCGGGGCCACCTCGCAGGTGCATACATAAAGCTGGTGCGATTCTTATCTGAACACCAGACCGGGTTGAGGTATGGATGGGCGGATCCGACTTTCTCTGAAGTTCGCTATGGTGGGGTTTCCGAAGTTGTAGCTCATCAACTTGCTGAGTCTCTATCTGGTGTCACTAGTCTTGCCACTGAAACAGTTGCACTTTCTGGTGCTTTCGTGCGGGTGAATCTGGAAACCGGGGATTGGGGCCTAATGACAGACGAAGGTAGAAAGGTAGGCAAGATCGGAGTCGGCGGACCTAGCTTAGATGGGTTGGTAACCAATAGGCACTATCGATTCGAGTGCATTGAAGACATAGAAACTGATGTGACGGGACGTGAAAAACACACACTATACCTGCAGTCAATAGGGACACCGTAGTTAGGGACATTCGCAAGGCTGTGGAGTTCCACTGCTTAGGTTAATGTTGGATGACAATTCTGGTCATCCGTTCGAGATCTCAGTCTTCCTTGGCATTTGCACCCCTCCCAGCGGTTACGACCGAGCTGAGTTTTCTCTCCCAGTGGTGGACTCTAGACGATCCCCAAACCCGACCAACTGGACAGCGGACGAACTGACTGATGTATCCTTCGAGGCATACGTACTGTCTCCACTATTGCTCGGCATAGTGACTAGCTTCTGATCCTTAACAACCACCCACACGGAGCAAACCCAATGAAAATCACCGATGTAGAAATCTTCGTCGTCGACGGCGGACGCCGACCCTGGCTCTTCTCCGCCATTCGCACCGACGAAGGAATCACCGGATACGGCGAGTTCGGCTCAGGCGTCGCCGCGCACTCGCTAGTCGGACTGATCGAAGACCTCAAGCCGATGATCATCGGCCAGGACCCCGAGGCGGTCGAGAAGATCTACTTCGACCTCTATCGCGTCCTGCGCGCCATGCCCGGAGGCATCGCCCAGATGGGCATCGCCGCCATCGAGCTCGCCTGCTGGGACATCAAGGGCAAGGCGCTCGGTGTTCCGGTCAACAACCTCGTCGGCGGACCCTACCGCGACAGCCAGCGCGTGTACTGGTCCCACCTCGCCAGCGCGAGGGCTGGCGACCCCTCGCTCGCGTCCGATAAGCCTCTCAAGGACTGGGACGCGGTCGCTGCCGCCGCTCTCGAGGCTCCCGAGCACGGCTACGACGCCTTCAAGACCAACATCCTGTGGCCGGGCGATCCGCCGCGCTCGATCTCGCAGAGTCGGGACGGTCAGAGCCACGACCAGCGCGCCGATACCGAGATCGTCCGCAACGCCGAGAAGCAGATATCGGTCATGCGCGACGCCGTCGGCCCTTCGGTCGACATCCTTCTGGACATCAACTACAACTTCAAGACCGAGGGCGCCATCAGGATCGCCAAGGCGCTCGAGCCGTACAACCTGTTCTGGATCGAGCACGACAACGAGGACCCCGAGGCGCTCGCGCAGCTCAAGGCATCGACCTCGACGCTGCTCTGCTCAGGCGAGCAGCACTTCAGCGTCAGGGAGTACCTGCCGTACTTCGAGCTACGGGCGATGGACACCGTGAAGGTCGATGTCCAGTGGCAGGGCTTCGGCGTCTCCAAGAAGGTGGCCGACGTCGCCGAGACCTACGAACTCAACATCGCGCCGCACAACCCGGCGTCCGAGCTCGCCAGCTTCCAGTCGGTCCACCTCTGCGCCTCCGTCTCGAACGTCCGCATCATGGAGAGCGACCCCGAGGGCGTCCCCTGGCGCTTCGAGCTCTTCACCGAGCGCCCCGAGGTCATCAACAGCTACATGACCGTACCAACCACCCCAGGCTGGGGCTGCGACCTAGTCGAAGACGCCGCCCGCAAGTACGCCTGGAACAAGTAGAAAAATCCCCTCTCCCTTGAAGACCATGGCAATCGCCACCAATGAAGAGCAAAAGTCCCCTCTCCCTCAGGGAGAGGGTTAGGGTTAGGGTGAAAAGCCAGCCTACCCTCAACCAAGGCAGGTACCACAATGAAAATCACCGCAATCGAAAACTTCGCAGTCAAAGGCCTCGGCGCGAACCCCTGGCTCTACTGCGCCATCCGCACCGACGAGGGCATCACCGGCTACTCTGAGTACGGTATGGGCTCCTTCGCTAAGGGCCTGCCCGCGCTCGTCGAGGACATCGGCGCGACGCTGATAGGCAAGGACCCGCTGCCGGTCGACAAGCTGTGGATGGACATGTACCGCAACACGCGCTCGTCGTCCGGCGGCGCGACCGCCATGGCCATCGCCGGCATCGAGCTCGCCCTGTGGGACATCAAAGGCAAGTTCCACGGCGTGCCGGTGTATCGGCTGGTCGGCGGCCCGTTCAGGGACAGGCAGCGCGTGTACTGGTCACACCTCGCCACCTACAGGGCGAGGATGGCCGAGGAGTGGGGCGTCCCCAAGCTGAGCACGATGGAGGACGTCGCCAACTGCGCGAGCGAGGCCGTCGATGCGGGCTACACTGCGTTCAAGACGAACATCGTCTTCCCGGGTGAGAACCCGTCGGTCATCAACAACATGTTCTCCGGGGCGAACGACCAGAATGCTCCAACCGATCTCGTCAGGCACACAGTCGAGCAGATCGGCGCGATGCGCGAGGCCGTCGGCCCCGACGTCGACATCTGCCTGGACATCAACTACAACTTCAAGACCGAGGGCGCCATCGCCATCGGCAGGGCACTGGAGCCGTTCGACCTATTCTGGCTGGAGATCGACAACCAGGACCCCGACGCGCTGCTGCAGCTCAAGATGGCTCAGCGGACGCCGATCTGCACAGGTGAGCAGCTTCTCGGACTGCGCCAGTACCAGCCGTACTTCAGGAAGCACGCCATGGACACGGTCAAGGTCGACGTCCAGTGGCAGGGCTTCTCACAGGCGAAGAAGGTCGCCGACCTCGCCGAGGTGTACGAGATGAACATCGCCCCGCACAACTACAACTCGCACCTGTCCAGCTTCCAGAGCCTGAACCTGACCGCCGCCGTCTCCAACGTCCGCATCATGGAGAGCGACGTCGACTCCGCCGCCTGGCGAGACGAACTCACCACCGAGGTCCCCGAGATCGAAAACGGCTGGATGACCATCCCAACCCGCCCCGGCTGGGGCTGCGACCTGGACGAGGAAGCCGCCCGCAAATACGCCTGGGAGGGTTAGACTACCTGTCTTGGACTGAGCCGTCGAAGCCGATGGGGGTGTCCAGTACCTTGGGGTTCTCGGGTTGGGCTAGGGTGGCTTCGTTGAGTTCGATGCCTAGACCGGGACCGTCGGGCACTGTCAGGTAGCCCTCGACAAGCTCCAGCGGCTCGACCAGCAGGTCGCTCTTCGGTGGCTCCGATTCGCCGGTGTACTCCTGTAGCGCGAAGTTCGGGATGCACGCGTCGAGCTGGACGCACGCGGCCGTGCTGACCGGGGACAGCGGGTTATGCGGGATCACCTTGACGTGGTACGCCTCGGCCATCGCCGCCACTTTCTTGCAGCCCGACAGCCCGCCGCATACGCACAGGTCCGGCCGCACGTACGCCGCAGCCTTGGCCTCGAGTAGCTGCTGGTACTCGAAGATCGTCGCGAAGCGCTCGCCGGTGGCGATTGGGATGTTGCACATCGCGGCGACGTCGCCCATGATCGCGGGACTGTCCGGCAGCATCGGGTCTTCGTAGAAGAACGGGTTGAACTGCTCGAGACGACGGCCGAGCCAGATGCTCTCGGCCGGGTTCATCTGACGGTGGATCTCGACGCAGATGTCCACGTCGGGGCCGACCGCCTCGCGTACCGCGCCCACACGGTTGACCGCCTCGTCGGCCCAGCCGCTGTACGACTTGTGCAGGTAGTAGTCCCTCGGGAACGGCGAGAACCGGACGGCGGTGAACCCTTCGTTGGCGACCTTCAGCGCGTCTTGGGCAAGACCTTCAGCGGTGTCGTTGTCTGCCGGTGCGCCGACGTGCATGTAGCAGCGCACCCGGTCGCGGGTCTTGCCGCCCATGAGGTCGTAGATCGGCACGTCGAGCCGCTTGCCCTTGATGTCCCACAGCGCGATATCTATTGCCGACAGCGCGCCCTGCACGACGGACCCCATGAAGTGGGAGCTCCGGTAGAGCCACTGGTAGTGGTGCTCGACCTTGTGCGGGTCCTGGCCGAGCAGGTACGGCTCCATCGTCTCGATCATCGTCTTGGTCGGACGCTGCCAGCCGTGGACGCCGCCCTCACCGATGCCGACGGTGCCATCCTCACAGTGGATCTTGATCAGCAGCCAGCGGTCCCACAGGAACGTCTCGACCTTCTCTATCTTCGTTGGCTTGGGCATACAGGGTTCTCCTGATTACTCTAGGAATTCGTCTATCGACTCGTCGTACTGTTCGAGGCGCGTCACCTGCGCAACCAGGTCGGCAGACGCGATCCCCTCCAGGTCGGATGGGGCCACTCCGTCACGCAGCGCCTTGAGCGTGTCATAGGCAGCCTTGATCGTCGCCATGAACGGCCAGTGTCCCTGTAGCGCAACGCGAACTCCCTGTGAGCCGAGGTACCCCTTGTCGGTCAGATCGCCTGCAACGCCGCCGAGCAGGATCGGGATGTTCAGTTCCGCGTTCAGCGCTTCAAGCTCGGCGGGGGTGCTGATGCCCGTCATGAAGACGGCATCGACCCCGACAGCCTCGTACGCCTTGGCCCGTTTGATGCCCTCGTCGAGTCCCTCGATGGCGATCGCGCTCGACCTGCCGGCGACGACCAGCGAAGGGTCCTGCCTCCCCGCAAGCGCGGCCTTCATCTTGCCGATGCCCTCTTCGATGGGTATCAGGCTCTGTCCCGACTGGCCAAACGCCCTGGGAAGCAGCGTGTCCTCGATGGTCAGCGCGGCGACCCCTGCGGTCTCCAGCTCCTCGACTGTGCGGCGCACGTTGAGCGCGTTGCCGTAGCCGTGGTCGGCATCGACCATCAGCGGCAGCGTCCCGGCGCCGCAGATGCGATGTATCTGCTGGGCGAACTCGGTCAGGGTCAGCACGATGTAGTCCGGCGCGCCGAGCACCGTAGCCGACGCGATCGAGCCGGCAAACATCATCACCTCGAACCCGAGGTCTTCGGCGATGCGGGCTGATATCGGGTCGTACACCGACGCTGGGTGGACACACGCGTCGCCCTCCAGGATGGCCCGGTAGGCTTCTCTTCGGCCAGTAAGGTTCACGGCAACACTCCCATTGCGCTTGCTGTTTCAGACGGAGCGTAGATTAACACGGATGAGGCCCCGCTCTGAATATGCAGCCTCGCAGCGGGAGATGGCTTTCATTGCGTTACTCCGGGGTTGACAGAGTTAGAGTGGTCTGGAAAAATCCAATTGCAATAAGTTCGATAACATGTGGCCAGGCGGGTCTCCCGAAACAAGGAGGCCTGACCTGGCCACAAGATTTTTCATAGCACATACTGATTCGTGGTCAGATCTCTGGGGTTCACAAACGAGAGTTCAAGAGGGATAGGATCACCTCCCACGACATCCTTGTAACCATTGGCTATATGGTGGACAACCTGTAGTCCTTCTACATAGATTGACGAAGCATGGGTGATGTAGGTGGGTGTTGGGATGTTGCGGTTACCGGCAATGTATTGTCGGAGATTCTCAGCGTCTTCTCTGGTGGTGTCAACGCGATCCAGTACCAAGTCGTATTGCTGGGATTGCAGGGGACACGTTTGAAAGTGATGCTCGAGCAGGCGTCGGAGAATGTAGTTCCGGAACCTGATGGGACTGGGTGGTCTCTCGTCCCCCTGTTTGAGGTAACTTCCGGTGTATCGCAGCTTGTCTACATACACTACTGAGGCCCAGATATTATGGCCTCCCTCTGATAGGGCGCGAATAGGATCGAGCAGCTTTTTGAAGTCCTCTTTCTTTGAAGGGATCTTCAACTCATTGCTCATACCTGAGAGGTACCTGAAAGCCGCCACGTGCCTGTTCAGGTCTCGAAACGCGTCGTCGGATATGTGTAATGCAGCAGCGACGTAGTAGCTACTGCTGAGCAGTTTCCCTGAGTTGGGTTCGAGCCTAAAGGCCGCGTCGCCTGACTCATCTACGAAAATGTAGTCATGTTTGGGCATCGGGTTGCAGGTACTCCCGGATGAGTATTGTCATAGAGGTGAATCTGGACTGATAGGCGGCTGGCGCGACGGCTCGTACTTCACGGCGAGGTGTGGTGTCTCGATCCTGACGTGACCCCGGTGGCGCGACTCTATCAGCGCGTCGAGCATACCGGACACGAGCAGCGTTCGCTCCACCGGGTACTGCGGCCGTCCCGTCAGGAACATCTGCTGGACGTTCAGACCGAGGTAGCTGAACGGCTGCTGGCTGTCGGCGACGCTGTTCAGTCCGGTCGCCTGTACCTCGCCGTCCACCCTGGCGGCGTACCCGAATCCTCCGAGGTGCCCCGGGAGCATCAGCGTCGCTGCCCGGAGTCCGTCGTTGTACTCGATGAGAAAGACCTTTGGGTTCGGACTGCCCGCTTCCATCGAGTTGGCGCTCCTGGAGTCGATGCACGACTCGGCGGCATCGGCAAGCTCTCTCGACCACAGGCCGTCCTCGGCAGCCTGCCAGACGGCGTCTCCCTCGAGACACTGGACGGCCGCCACTCCGGTCTCGAATCCAGCCCGTCGCTCGACGAAGCACTGCAGAAGCTCCAGGGTATGAAAGCCGTACGACTCCAGGCCGCCGGGATAAGAGTGGTGATAGCCGATGGACAAGGCTTCATCGATTGGCGTACCGAGCTCGTGCTCCAGCATCGGGGTGCGGGCAGAGACGGGCAGGGAAGAGCCCGCCATCATCGGCACACCAAGCTCTTGAGCACGCTGGTACATCCAGTGGGCTCCGGCCCAGCTGTACGACAGGTGCTTGTCTGTGAACATGGGCACTGCCCGACCTGAGGCTGATGAGACCGCGCAGACCTGCTCGAAGAAATGTCGGCGGGGGTAGTGACGCCGCTCCGTGCCGTCGATCGGGTAGTCGCCGTGCTCGGCGACGATCAGGACGCCGTCCACCGCAAGCTCGCCGTCCTGCCAACCGGGAGCGGTGGGCCAGTGCCCGATGCTGGGAGGAGTCAGCGTCAGGGCAGAGCGAATGCTTGGATAGACATCCACCCCATGTCGCCTCGCGAGGTCGAGTCCAACGTCGTTGGGATGCACCTGGTCCATGTACAGTGAGACAAGATCGACCCGCGGTTCCTGCAGACCATCGACGGTCGGGAACCCGGTGATGAACTTGCCCGCAATGAGGTCGGCGTGAGAGCCCGGGAACCATGTCGTGACGATGGCAGCGATCTTCTTGCGTTCAGGCATGGCGGGATTTCCCAGTTACTCAAACGGCCCAGCGAAGTGCGTAACTCGCTGGGCCGTGATTTGTATGTAGGTCTCCAGGCCAGTCCTTCGACAAGCTCAGGACGAGCGATGGAGGTGCCTCAATCTGCTAGTAGGCTGTGTGCCTGCGGTCAGTCGGCGACGGCCTCGGCTTCCGCCTTCTTGTCCTCGAATGGCTGGCCGGTCGCGGGGTTGACGTCGAACGGGCTGGACAGCTCCAGGTCGTCCGCTATCTCGCGTACTGCGGGCAGTACGTACTCGCCCATCAGCCTGAGACTGCGCATCTGGTCCTCGTGGGTCATCGCACCGTCGCCGTCCCAGAAGAACACGCTTCCAGGCCTGAGCGTCTCGAGCACGTGCTTGATCTTGGGGATGACTGTGTCCGGCGTGCCAGAGACGACGGTGTAGTTCTCGACCTGCTCCTCGTAGGACGTGCTCAGCACACCGCCGCGGTTAGCGGTTGCGGCGTCGCGTGTCGGAAGTACGCGCCTGCGGGAGGTCAGTCCGGGCAGGCCGAGCAGCGCGGGATTAGCAGTACCCTCGTTTCCGGCGAGGAACGGGTTGCTCGGGCCCTGGACGAACTTCCTGCCGACCTCGTCGGCCAGCTCTTCCGTCTCGTCCACGTGGACCTTCCACAGGTAGCCGATGTTCTGCGGCCCGGAATCGTAGCCCAGCTCGGCTGCGGTGTCGTGGTAGATCTGGAACGCCTCCTGCGTCGGCCCAAGCTTGGTGGCGAGCATGATGTACGGGATGCGGTTGGTCGCGGCCCATACGAGAGAGTCGCGGCTGACCACGCCAGGGAGCCAGATCGGAGGGTGCGGGTCCTGGTAGGGCTTGACCCACGGATTGACGTAGCGGTAGTTGAAGTGCTTGCCCTCCCACCGGAACGGGCCAGGCGTCGTCCACGCCTTGACGATGAAGTCGTGCGCCTCCTGGAAGCGCTCCCAGTTGTATGGCGGTGGCGAGTTGTGTGCGACGCTCTCGCGTCCGGTGCCGCGTACCCAGCCGGATACCAGCCTGCCGCGTGAGATCATGTCGATCATCGCGAGCTGCTCGACCAGCCACAAGGGGTCGTCCCAGATGGGCAGGATGTTGCCGAGCAGGACTATCTTGGCCCGGTTGGTGATCTTGGCGAGGATTGACGCCTCGACGTTCATCGCGCCGCCCATGCAGAAGGGCGTGCTGTGGTGCTCGTTGAGCATTATGCCGTCAAAGCCCATCTCCTCGGCATAGACGCGTTCGTCGAGGTAGCGGTTGTAGAGATCAGAGCCCACCTCCGCGTCGTAGATCTCGTTGCTGAGGGTGAGGTCCTTGATCGGCAGCCCGGTCGCGCCGAAGTACCCGGACTTGGGGTCCTGGTACGGTCTCTCCGTGAAATGACCTATGAACATGCGGCGCCTCCTTCGACACGATCGCATACTGCTGGGATGCGGCCAAGTCTATCGGGAAAACCGCACTTGTGCAATTTCCCAGGAGTGAAGGACGAGGAGTGAGTGGAGAGGAGTGAGGAGTGAGAGCCTCCACACCCAGCCACTGAAGACGCTACAGCTACATATTCAGTTTTCTTCAATCGGCTGTCGGTCAGTAGTGGTAGTCGTTGGGGTCGAAGTGGATCTCCAGGGGAGTGCCGTGTACCTCGCAGTCGGAGTCCTGGCAGGCGGTGAATGACCTGAAGTACTCCTCGTCTATGGTGGCGGTGTATGGATCGAAGTCCGGGTGCTGGCACTCGCTCATGAACTCGTACCCGGGGGAGTCGTACACTTCCGACCAGTAGTCGATCTCCTCCCTTGTGACATTGACACGAGAGTCGATCTCACAGTCCGACTGCTGCCCAGGTTCGTCCAGGACCGCTGTGTTCGCAGCGTGAGTCGTGGCTGGCTGTGTCGGAGTCGCTGGGACTCTCTGGTGTGTCTTGTGGGAAGAACGCCGGCTCCCAGTGGAGCCGGGCGGCTTGGGCAGAGGTCTGCTTTGGTACTTGCCGTAGGCGCGGTTGAGAAGCTCTTTCGCTGCCCATACGCGATGTCCGACCCTGATGCCCTCAACCTCCCCTTTCACCACGTCGATGAGGAAGAGGCAGATCTCGCGTCCGCTGTCGGTCTTATGCCTGATGAGTGAAGAGAGTCCGGGGTCTATCTCGACCCGGACTCTCCGGCCCCACTCCTTGTCGGAGACATCGGGTGTGTTGTCGGCGATGAAGTCGTCGGCGTCCTCGTGTCCGTAGATGGTAAGGAGCCTGGCTGCTGTGAGCCTGTGGCCGATCTTGGTGCCGTCGAAGCGGCCGTTCAACACGTCGATGAGGACGGCGGCGATGTCGGTGCCGTCGTTGGTCTTGTCTCTGATGTATTGGGATAGGGACATGGGGGTTTTGTTTTGCATAGAGAACATAAGTGCTAATTAAAATGATAAGGTGCGAAGAGGACTGCGTCAAGGGGAAACCGGCTGAATTGGGATTTCCAGGATTTAGTGGGTTAGTGGCGTGGGGACATGCCCTGACGGCGATGGCAGTTAATGGAAAGGGAGTGTCATTAGGTTCCATCTTGAGATCGCCGTCTGTCCTGTGAGACGAATCAGCTTGATATGAGGCTCAAGGTGACGATATTATGCCCTGAATCATTGTAGTAACAGGATAATCACGTCATGGAAGTACAAGAACACGCGCAGACGGCCGAGGAATTTCTCGCCGTATCAGACCACGAGTTCATGGCTGGAGACAACCTCCGGGCAAGTGAGAAGCTGTGGGGCGCGGCGTCGCACGCGATGATGGCCATTGCCCAACAGCGGGGCTGGAGATACAGCAGGCACCGAGACCTGAAGAGAGCCGCTCGCAAGCTCTCCGAGGAGATTGGCGATCCGGCTATTGCAGACCGATTTGCCATGGCTGAACAGTTCCACTCGAACTTCTATCACGACTTTATGGGAGAGTTCCGCATTTCTGAGGATCGGACTTCAGTCAGGGACCTCGTAGAGCGAGTGCTAACCCTGGTCGATTGAGACGCTGACTCGCCTGTAGGGCAATTCCCGTATACCCCCTTGGGAATTCTCGCGGCGGCGGACCATGAGTTCATGGTTGGAAACTATCTGAAAGGTTCTCGGTATCTGTGGGAGGCGGCAGCGCTCGCGGTAACTGAGGCGGCTCGTCTACGCGAGTGGCCGTGCTCAGACAATCGAGAGTTGAACATGGCGGCTGAGATGCTCTCAGAGGAGGCAGGCGATCCATCCATTAGCGCTGGTTTCGGCGTGGCCGGTATGTTCCGCGCAAATGCCCAGATCGGCTTTATGGAGGATTTCCAGATCGAGGAAGACCAGCGAATAGTCCGGGACTTCGTGAATCGGATCCTAGAACTGATCGAATGATGTTTATCCCTTCAGGAACCCTGACACTAGCCTCACGAACTCTTCGGGGCGTTCGATCTCGGGGCGGTGGCCGCAGTTGTCTATGATCGCCAGCTCGGAGCCGGGGATCGACTCGTGGTAGACCTGTGATGCGCTGAGAGGGACGATCGGGTTCTCCCGGCCCCAGATGATCTGGGTTGGCGTATTCCTCAGGCGGCGCAGCAGGTGCGGCAGCGCGCGGTAGTGCATGTAGGGACGCCACGTCAGGCGGCACGCCTGCTCGCGGGCGACCTCCCAGTACTCGGCCTGCTCCGGGGTCGGCTCTTCGGGGCTGATAGTCGCGAACTCCGGCGTGTTCTCCGGGTGGAGAAAGCTCTCTTCCAGGTACTCCTTCGCGGTTACGAGGAACATGTCGAAGATTTCGCCGGTCGGCGGCTTGATGCCCATGGGGTTGACCAGCACGAGCTTGCTGAAGCGATTGGGATCCATCGTGGCTATCTCGGCGGCGAGCCAGCCTCCGAATGCGAAGCCCAGCAGGTTGGTCTGTTCGATGCCCATGTCGTCCAGGGCGGTCAGGTACCAGCCTGCGAGGTCGCGCATGTTCATGATCCACTCGATGTGCGGGGAGTCGCCAAAGCCTGGGTGGGACGGGATGGTGAGAGCGAAGTTCTGCGACAGAGACTCGTGGAAGTTCATCCAGCCGGGGTGTCCCATCTCCTCGTGGAGGACCAGCAGGGGATCGCCGGAGCCGCCCGAGACCACCTGCACGGTGGATTCGGCGGCCTCAACCATCTGTTCAGTCCAAGTCTGCGTGGCTGTTGTCAATTTGTGTCTCTCTTTCCTGAGTTAGAGTTTGATTCTGATGATCCGAGGAGCGCAGCCTTCATCGAAGTGGCAGAGTACGGCATCCTGAACCATGTATTTCAAATCGTCCCAATCGTCACCTTGCGTGACAATGCTGAACCCATTGGCGACGGCGTAATAACCACCTTCTTCGGCCTCGTATGCCTCAAAGACTATCTCGGCTGGTCTCACAGGACGACCTCTGATGTGTACCTTCTTCAGTTGCGGCGCATTGTATAACACAGTGTTTCACGACTGCATTGATGGGTCGTGTGGCGGAACGCGGTCTCCAACGTTGGGTATTGTGAAGGTGAGGCGCTGCTGAGGGGCTCATAGGGGTGGATATTCGTACCTTTCACCCTCACCCCAGCCCTCTCCCTCAGGGAGAGGGGGTCTGTTGGTTGCCACTCATGCTTGTATGTACTTCCTTACTTACCCCTGTGAGCTCAGGAAGAGGTGGTACCAATATGCGGGCGTAGCTACTTCAGCAGGTCCAGGTACACCTGCTGGCCCTGGCGGTAGAGGTCTTCGATCTCTCGGCGTTGGCTGTCGTTGTAGAACCTACCCCTGACGCGGATGCGTTCGAGATCACGGTCGATGCCGTCGGCGAACTGGCGGGCGGCGTCGGCTTGTTCGGGGCTCGCGAGTCCGGCCTGTACATACACCGGGCTAGTGTGGGCGAACACCGGCTGGTGAAAGCTGTCGCGGTGCGCGCCCGCGAGCCGGGCGGCTATCCAGCCGTCGGATGAGACGGGCAGGTCGATCTCGATACGCCCGTCCTTCGAGCCGTCTGAATATACCTCCCCCGCAACCGCCTGGCCGTTGAATACGATCTCCGCGTGTGCGATGGGTCGGTGCGACTGCCAGGTCGCCGTGGCCGATATCGTCCTCCCGGGCGCGACGGAGACCTCTGAGCCGGGACCCTGACCATCGACCTCCAGCGACAGGGCAGGGCCGTTGGTGATGAACGTGCGCCCGCCCTTCAGGGCGTCGAGCCAGGACGGGTACTCGAACTCTGCGCCGGTGTAGGCGTACACGCGGTTCGCGCTGCAGATGAACCAGTCGGAGCCGGTCGAGGCGGGCAGCCGGAGTCCGGCGTTCAGCATCCGGTAGTAGATGTCGTACTCGACGTCCGTCCAGTAGGGGTCGAACAGGTTGAAGGCGTCGAGCTTGCCAAGCGCAGCGGCCACGGGAGCCTCCATGCCCTGTCCGTTATGACACCAGATCACGATGCCGCCCTGACGGTGCGCGTCGTCGCAGGCGTAGCTTAGGGGAGGGTAGTCGGGGTCGAACGTGTCTACCAACAGGCCCCGGCTGACGGGGTCCACGACGTTGCGGATGTTCAGCAGCATGATGTGGCCGTAACCCGGACCCCACGCCGTGAAGTTGTGCCGGTTCTCCTCGCCGCACTGTACGTAGTGGTGGGCTGACGAGAACTCGGTGAGCATACCGGTCGGGTACTTGTTGGTGGCGTACTCGAGGTCCCACCGCTTGAGGATGCTGACCGCGGTCATGCGCAGGTCCTCGACGCGGGGGTCGAGCATGAGCCGCTCGTCCGGGCGCGTCTCCTTCTCGTCGTAGTGGATGTGGGTGTTGCCCGGATGCCAGCCTCGATCCCCGAGGTCGGTCCATCGCTTCAGCGTGACGTCGGCCGTGACCGTGCCACGCGATGGGGCGTCGAGGTCGAGCTGTGCGGGGACGTACTCGGTGCCGCGTTCGACTACAACCTGCACCGCGCCTCGGGGCACCTCCACGTCAAAAGTGCCGTCCGAGTAGAAGAAGGGGTCGCCGGTGCCGACCTTCAGGATGGCGCCGCCGGGGTGGACGAACTGGCCGGTGGAGGCTATCACTCGCACCCGCGCGGCGATAGGTTCGCCTGTGTCGGCGTCGGTTATCGTGCCTGTGAGCTTGGCCATTTCACCCTTCTTGGAACATGAGCCGAATCGGTGTCAAAGTTACTTGTAGGGGCAATCCCTTGTGGTTGCCCACACTGGCCATCGTATCCAGGTCGACCACAAGGGTCGCCCCTACGATTTGGGCCGCTGGCAACTTGAACGTGCAATCTGCGGTTGGGGCGCATTATAGTACAGCGTACATTCGACCACTGAAGAGCACGGTCCGGGAGAAGATACACAGCATGGGCGACATAGGAATCATGGGACTGAGGCCGCCGGGTGGAAGCTGGCGGGACACGCTTGACCTGGCGGAGCGCGCCGATGGTCTGGGTTACAGCTGCATCACGACAGGCGAGGCGTGGGGCGAGGACGCGTTTACGTCGCTGGCGCAGATCGCGGCCGTTACATCGCGGATCAGGATAGGCACCAGCATCGTTCCGATCTTCGCGCGCTCGCCGTCGAACATAGCGATGACCGCGGGCAACATGGACCTGATGTCCGAGGGCCGGTTCTTCCTCGGACTCGGCGCGAGCGGTCAGCTCGTTATCGAAGACTTCCACGGCGAGAAGTTCCGCAAGCCGCTCACGCGAATGCGCGAGTACATAGACATCATCCGCAAGGCCATCGCCGGTCAGAGGATCGACCACGAGGGGGAGTTCTTCAAGACCCAGCGTTTCAGGCTCCGGTTCAGGACGTACCGCGAGCGCATACCGATCTACATCGCGTCGCTGAGTCCGCCGAGCCTGCGACTCACCGGAGAGCTGGCCGACGGGTGGCTGCCCATCTTCCTGGCGCCGTCGCGTATGGACGCGGCGATTGCTGAGCTGAAGGCCGGAGCCGAGTCCGCGGGTCGCTCACTCGACGACATCGCGCTGTCGCCGCAGGTGTCGGTGTATGTAACGGACGACATACCGGCAGCGCGGGATACCGAGCGTCCGCACATCGCCTTCTACATAGGTGGGATGGGCGTGTTCTACCACCAGTACATGCACCGGATCGGGTTCGGCGAGGAGGCCGACCGGATCCGCGAGGCGTACCTGTCGCGAGACCGAGAGGGCGCCGCACGTCTGGTCACCGACGAGATGGTGGATGCGATGACGATCATCGGCAACCCTGAAGAGTGCCGCGACCAGATGCAGACTTTCTTCGACGCCGGTGTGGACGAGATCAGGCTTGTGCTGAACGAGCCGGATATGGACTCGTATGTCCGGGTGGTAGAGGCGCTGGCTCCCGGGGCAGCTTAGAACTGCACTGATCCACCCTCACCCCAGCCCTCTCCCTGAGGGAGAGGGGGATTTAGCTTCCGACCCACGGAGTCAGACTGTCGTTTCTGACGAAGGTCATCCGGTCCATGTGGATTGTCGTGGGTGCGCCACTCTCGTCGCGCTCGAAGACGAGCCCCGGCGGGTCGGGCGAGCCGGTGTCCAGCATGAAGAACGTCGGGTCGCTGGAGTCGGGCTGCGCCAGACGAGCGCCCTCGCGCCACGGTCCGCGCCTGGAACGCAGGTATAGCTCGCCGTCTTTCGATGTGATTTGGAGTCTTCCCGCTCCCCTGATAATCCGGTAGCTGGTGAGGAACCCGGGAGGAGGCTCGTACACGCCTGTGACGGTTTCGAGCACCGCCGGGTCTGGCGTGCACTCGGACAGGTCTGGAGTCGGGGCGTCCAGCACTGCCTGGATGATCCTTGAGAAGATCTCGTTGGAATGGTCAGATGAGATGTTGATGTGCACGAGCACCGCGAGGTCTTCTGAAGGGAAGACGTCGATGTGGGTGTTCCACCCGCCTGATATACCACCTCCGTGGCCGATGCTGCGCAGTCCGAACTGCTCGTCACGCATGAAGGTCAGGCCCAGGCTCATCAGACGGTCGTCCGGGCACCACTGGGGTGTGGTCATCATATCGAAGGTCTCAGGGCTGACTATTCCCCCGCCCTTCTGAAGCAGCGCGGATGCGTACTTGGCCATGTCGTGGATCGTGGACTGCACCGCGCCCGCGGCCCGGGGGCCGACGTACACATACTCGCCCCGTATGTTGTGACCGTCGACGGTCTCCTCGTCGGGAGGTTCCTTTCCGAGGAGCGCCATTACGTCGAGCTCGTCATGGGATGGCGCGTGGTGATATCCGACGGTCAGGTCCGGGTGCATCAGGTCGTAGCAGTCTGAGCTTGCCATGGTCAGCGGGTCGAAGATCCGCTCCCTGAGGACCTCCTCGATGCGCTGGCCCTCTGTCCTGGCGATGATCTCTCCTAGCAGCGCGAATGCGTGGTTGGCGTACGCCCACTTCGTGCCGGCAGGGACCTCGATACTGATGCCGCCGGCGTAGGCCTCGGTCACCGGGATCGGCGCTACGCTGTTCGACCACAGGGCCGCGCCCGTATCGAGGTAGTCGTCCATGCTGGGCGCCTCGCCTATGCCGTTGGTGTGGGTCATCAGGTGCCTGACGTGTAGGGTCTCGGATGGCCCGGTGAAGCTGATGTCCGGTAGCAGGTCCACAACGCGGTCGTTGAGACGCAGCTTGCCCTCTTCCACCAGCGCCATCGCGCACAGGCCGACCATCGTCTTGGTGATCGAGCCGATCCGCTGCCTGAGGCGTGGACCCTGAGGGCGCCTGGTCTCGATCTCAGCGTAGCCGAAGCCCTCTGCGTAGAGGATGCCACCTGAAGACACCACGCCGATCGACATGCCGGGCAGATGGTGCTCCTCGATGAGGCTGGCAGCCGTGGCTCGGACTCGGTCCATGTCAACCGCGGTGATTGTGGCCATAGCCGGGTCCTCCTCTTAGCTGTGTATCGATCTTTGAAATGCTCCCTTTTGGGGGAACCTCACGAGCTTAGAGGACGATCGCCACCCATTTCTAGCAGAGTTGATACTCCCTGCTGGAGGCTATGAGCTTGAACAGGTCGAGAATAAGCTCCTGGGTGACGCCGTCGCGGTTGCCTGCCGTGGCTAGCTCGACGAGCAGCGCTCGCGTGTCGGAATCGACGTCCATGGGGCCCATCACGTCTATGCAGGCGTCGACCAGGGCGTCGGGGTCGGCTTCTGTCTGCACCGTGCTCGTAACGCGCCCGACCATGTCACTGATGCCGGGATGGGAGGCGTCGCTCATCCGCTGGGCGGCGAAGTTGACCCGGTCGACGAGCGAGCCGCTCGTGATCCACTCCTCGCCGGTATGCCAGCCCTCGACCGAAGGCGGGTCGAGCAGCTTCTGTCCCATGAAGCCGGTCTCTTCCATGATGTTGAAGATGCCGATTTCCGCGGCGTCCGGCACCTGGTACTCGCCTGTACGTCTGAGCGTTCCGATGACGACCTCGGTCGGACTCTTCACGCGGGTGAACCGCGACTGCTTGAAGAAGTCGGAGTTGAACAGCACGCGCAGCACCGCGCGGATGTCGTGATCGGACTCGAAGTAGGCGGCTGCAAGCTGGTCGATGGCGTCCGGGTCTCGCGGCGGGGTGTCCGACCACTGCGGCACGGGCACCTCGTCGGCGACGAAGAAGTTGTACAGGTGCCTGGCGACGAAGCGGGCTGTGGCCTCCTGGCGGCAGATGATCTCGATCACCTCCGTGCCCCCGAATGGGCCGCTCTCGCCCAGGAACTGCTTCTGGTCCGTGTCGTGGTCATGGTCGCGGTACTCGTGGTGCCAGAAGATGCGGCCGTAGGGCCAGATCGAGTCCTTCATCGCCATCATGGCCATGTACTCGCCGTTCTTGACGGTCCAGCCGGTGAAGGCGCGGGCGCACTCCTTGATGTCGTCCTCGGTGTAGTTGCCCACACCCATCGAGAACAGCTCGAGTATCTCGCGCCCGTAGTTCTCGTTGATGGAGTCCTTGTGGTTGGTGTGGTTGTCCAGCCAGATGATCATGGCGGGGTCTTTGGAGAGCTCGACGAGGATGTCGTCGAAGCGTCCCATGCCGTCCCTGCGGAACGTGTCGATCTGGTTGGTGAGGGAGCCGAGGTTGTTCAGCTTGTTCTCGCCGGTGGCGAACACGCCGTGCCAGAACAGGGCGATCTTCTCCTCGAGGGGGCACTCGGTCGAGATGAGCCGGTAGGCCCAGTATGCGGCGTTGTGGCCCTGCATGGCGTGGAGGTCGACGTGCCGGCGGAAGATCAGGTCGTCAGGGATGTTGCCCGCCGACGTCGGGTTGAGGAACTGTTCCACCAGCGCCTCGTATCCGATCCTCTCGTAAGCGTCCAGCTCCTGCGGCGTAGCGCCGAATCCCGCGCGCCTGGCAAGGTGGGCTATCTGGTTTCTGCTGTCTGTGGTCATGGGTGTGTGCTCCCTGGAGGCTTGATCGTGGTTAGCCCTCGTAGATCTGGATGCGGTGGCGGCTGTGTTCTGTGATGAAGAGGCGGTCTTCGGCGTCTAGTGTCACGGAGACGGGGCCCCAGAAGATCGGCTCTGTCTGTGATGCGGTGTGGAACGGGGTCTGCAGGTGCTTGGGCAGGTCCTTGACGGCCAGGTCGGAGCGGTTGCGAGCTCCGAGCTCGTCCTGGTTGACGTCCAGCCACTCCGCCGCCCACTTCGACAGCGTCGCCTCGCCGGTGAGCATCTGCTGGAACTCGCCGTCTGGGCCGAGGATCTGGACTCGCTCATTGCCCCAGTCGGCGACGCAGATCAGTCCCTCCCGGGTGACCGCGACCGAGCTCGGCCTGTGGAACTGGCCCTCTCCATCGCCGGGTCCGCCATACGCGGCGATGAACTCGCCGTCGGGCGTGAACTTCTGCACCCGGTCGTTGCGCCAGTCGGCTATGTACACGTCGCCGTCTGCGTCCACGGTCGCGCCCCAGGGCAGGTTGAACTGGCCGGGGCCGTCGCCGGACTCTCCCCACGTCGTGATCGACTCGCCATCGGGCGTCAGCTTGTGGACGCGGCTGGCGTACTGCTCGACGACGAAGACGCTGCCGTCGGCGCCGTGCGCGACTCCTGCCGGACCCGCCAGCGAGCCGTAGCCGTCGATGTCCGTTCCCCACTTCCTGAGGAAATTGCCCTGGTTGTCGAAGACCTTCACCTCGTTCAGCACCTCGTCGGTGACGTACAGGTTGTCGTGCGCGTCGAAGGCCATGCAGACCGGCACGCGGAACTGGTCGTCGCCGTCGCCGGGACCTGTGGAGAACTCGCCGAGCCAGTCCTCGTCGAACGTGCAGATCTGGATGCGTATGCCGCGCGGGTTCAGCCCGCCCATCCGATTCATCACGAAGATGCGGCCGTCCGCGCTGAATGCGGTGTCATACGGGTAGTTGAACCCGCGCCCTATGGGCTGGTTGGAGTTGAAACCGATGGTCTTGAGGTACTTCATGGCCCATTCCCGGTCAGAATTTGAACTTCGTTCGGATTATACCCCGTGAACGCGGGGTTGGGCAGTACGACTGCCGGAGCTCAATTCGTCCGAGAGTCTATGGAAGTCATGACACGGTTCATCGGGGGGCAGTCGCCAAAATCGATCGCGGATGAACGGCAACTATCGGTGAGGACAATCAACAGCCAGTTGAGGACTAGGTGCCACAAGCTGGGATTCGGTTGTCTCCACTTTTGCGGATAGTAACCACGAGGTAACCGCCGACGAATACGGCAAGGTAAAGAATAGTCAATATGTATGTGCAGAGCATTCCAATGCGGAAGCGTTCCAGGTATTCATCCTCTGGATAGCCCAGCGCCTCAAAGTCTAGCTTCCAGGGTATGAGTACGTTCTCTTCAGGAGAAGCAAACGTCAGACTCGGGTCGTAATATGCAACTATCACTCCGGCCGCTCCAATGAGAGACAGCACAATGATGATTTCAAACGCGATGATGGTCCACCAGAACTTCTCCTGTTCATTCGGCACCACGTCACCCTCGGTGAGTGCCAACATGCCAAGAAACGCGCCAGGGATAATCAGCAAAGGCACCCCAAAACCTATCCAGCCCCCAGGGTTGGCAAGGAGAACGATGCAAATGAACACCAACATCGTCGGAAGGAAAGCCGTTAAAACCCCGCGCATGAAGCCTCCCAGGCGCATCCGGTTCTCCCGGTAGAGCCACTGCCTCAGCAGCAAGAAGACCAGCCACGCTACTACCGACAGAGCGAGGTTAAACAGTACAACCAGCATGATCGCCAGAGAGGCCGATTCAAGCCACGGAAATGAGAAGAAGTTATAGGGGTCCATCCTGGTAGTCGCAGTCAACATAAGGGGTGCGTTTAGTACGACCAGCATGGATACGAAGTACAGTTCGTCGACCAGTTCGTCCGTTTTCCCTGATTTGCGCCTGTGCCAGAGGAGTAAGCCGATCACAAGGGCTAACAGGCCCAGCACGTAAACTATCAGTACTTCTTTCCTGTCATACTGCATGTAATTGAGGTAGAAGCCACCCAGGGAAACGTACCCACCGGGCCAGGCTATCGTGTCACGCACTCTCCAAAGTTCACGCAGCGGATGAATGCCCAGAGTCTGTTGACCTTCACTTGCGTCGCCGTAGCCAGCAAGCGACTTCATGCTGTTAACTTCCGGCTCTGAAATATCAAGGGCACTGCAAAAGTCCGACAGGAATATCTCAGGGATCGGTTCCTTGCCATCCTCCCATCGCTTTAGGGCGTCTGGGTTGTATGTGCCGCCTTTGATTTCCTTATGGACCGAAATCAAGTGAAGCAGAGCGCCAGGGGAGAGAGGGCCGCCACCGTGCGACTCATCCTCGCGGTACGACCTGATCAGCCTCCCAACCAGGTGCCATCTGCCTTCGGTTGTAGTCGAAATCGTCAATCCATACACCGATTTGAATAAGATAGGATGATATACGACCGACTTATCATGGACAACCCAAGTTATGCCATCTAACAGAGAGACATGCCGACTACACGGCTACGCTCCATCTTAAGGGTGATTGGCTTCTACCTCTGTTGTATGGACAAGAGGGACCTGCTGGAGTTGGCCAATTGGTACCGTCGGGACGGTCCTCGCCCATGAATTTGCTGCTATGTCTGTATTAATTTCCGAAATATGTATAAACTATCTAGGCGATAGATGATGTCTAAATCTAATGGGATTGTGCGGACTATCAGGGTGGCGCCCGATCTGAATACGGGACATTCCCTGTAGAGCATGAAGTCGACTTCGGAGGGGACAGGATTGCGTATTAGCAGCAGCGACGTGGGAGTGCCGGAAAGCTCGGTCAGCGTTTACGAGGCGATCTTTCGAAGGCGCAATGTAAAGGAATTCACCGGAGAGCCGGTCTCCGAGGAGACGCTGGAGAGAATGTTCTCGGCCGCGATTTGGGCCCCGAATCACAGGCTGACCGATCCGACGCGCTTCTTCGCCATCAGAAAGGACAGCCCCCTTCGCAAGAAGATCGCGGAGACGGCCTGGCAGACCACCTATGACGGCGTGGTCAATCCCAATCCCGACCAGAAGAAGAGGTCCGCCGACGCCAGCAGGGACCGGGTGCTGAATGCTCCGGCCATGGTGTACGTCTACAGCCTCCCCGGCGACAACGAAGAGGTCACCCAGGAGAACTACGCCACATCGTGCTGCGCGGTGCACAACATGGCACTGGCGGCATTTGCCGAGGGCCTGTCAATGGACTGGAGCACGGGCGGCCTCACCAGGCTGCCCAAGCTGGCCCAGACCCTGGGCGCCGACGAGGACTGGAAGATGGTCGGGGTCGTGTTCGCAGGAAAGCCGACGGAGATTCCAAGCACCCAGCGAATGTCCCACTCTGAGGTGGTTACCTGGCTCGAGTGAGCCGCCTGTCAGCCCTCACTCCATAAAAGACCGGACACGCCCCCAGCGGTAGTGCGCTGCCCGGGCCGCCATCACACGTTCGCAGCGGGGCTCGATTCGCAGTCAGTCGAGCAGGCGTCTGTGCGCTGACTTGTGTCCAGGTCTTTTCGTTTTCGCCTAATCGTTCATGCTCTCGTTCGCCCCCGTATCAAGTACGGGGCAGGCTCTGAGCTTGTCGAAGGGCCGCCCCTTCATGGTTCGCCAAGCTCACCACGAACGGATTGATCAGGTGACTCTCGAAAACGAAAATAGTCCCCTTTTTCCCTACTACTGAGTCATTACAGCTTCGTGCGGTGAGCGGTCTGCTTACAGCCGCATCACTGATGCCCGGACCATGACGTCTCGCACGCTCCTGGTAGTGCCACCTAATTCATCTCATTAGGCTAAGCAGGTGTTGCATATTAGTCTGATGGTATGGTATTACTTAGTCTGTACTTAGTTAAATGAGTTGTGCAGACATACAAGCAGTTTCAGGGGTGCTAAACTGATGGTCTCTCACAGAAATCGAGCATTGGGTTTTCGAGCCTTCAAGTCGGTCACGGTCCTGGTCGTTCTTGCAATAGTTGGAATGAGCATTGCCGCGTGCCAGACGTCAGAGCCGGACAGCAGCGTCACGTCTGCGGTCAATCAGGCGAACGAGGCAGCCCAGGAAGCTGCGGCCGCTGCAAAGGCCGCCGCTGATGCTGCCGATAAGGCAAGCATGGCCGCCCAGGACACCACCGCGGTGACCGTGGCTAAAGAGGCCAAACTGGTAGCCAATGATGCATCGACCGCGGCGCTGACCGCCGCATCGGCTGCGCAGGAGGCGAGCAGCGCCGCCAAGCTGGCCGCTGAGGCTGCAATGGCCGTCCCGGCCACGTCGATGGAAGACCCCGGGAGACTGGTGGTCTATTCCGGGCGAAGCGAGTCCCTCGTGGCGCCCATCATCGAGCAGTTCGCCGAGGCCACGGGCATTGACGTGCAGGTCAAGTACGGCAGCACCTTCGCGCTTGCCGCCACGCTTCTGGAGGAGGGATCGAACTCTCCGGCAGACGTCTTCTTCGCTCAGGACCCGGGCGGTCTCGGAGCAATCTCGTCCATGCTGTCCGCCCTTCCGGCTGACGTAGTCCTGAAGGTGCCCGAGTGGGCCAGGGCTTCGGACGGCTCCTGGGTGGGCATTTCAGGCAGGGCGCGGGTGCTCGTGTACAGCACTGAGCTCGTCAGCGAGGACGAACTGCCCACGTCGGTGAAGGACCTCACGGATCCCAAGTGGAAGGGCAAGCTCGGCTGGCCTCCAGGCAACGCCTCATTCCGCACGATGATAACGGCCATGCGACAGATGTGGGGTGAGGAAGAGACCCGCCAGTGGCTGCTCGACATGCAGAAGAACGAGCCGGGTGTGTTCCCGAAGAACACTCCCATCGTGGCGGCAGCAGGTGCGGGCGAAGTCGCCATCGGCCTCGTCAATCACTACTACCTGCACAGGTTCATCCAGGAATCGGGCGACGACTTCGCCGCACGCAACCTGTTCCTGAAGAACGGCGGTCCCGACAGCCTCGTGATGGTCGCCGGGGCAGGAATATTGGGCACTGGCGAGAACCGCGACAACGCTGAGGCGTTCATGAGATTCATGCTGTCCAAGGTCGCACAGCAGTACTTCGCCGGCCAGACATTCGAGTACCCGCTGGTGGAGGGCGTGAAGACGCACCGTCTGCTGCCCCCGATCGATACTCTCAACGGCGCTGATATAGACCTGAGTTCCCTGTCGGACCTCGCGGGAACCGACGCGCTCCTTAGGGAGACCGGAGTAACCCCCTAACCCAGTCCGAGGGGCGAGATGAGTCCTGTGTGCGCAGAAGGCCGGTTCCCATTCCTGTACGGCCTCCAAGCAACTCTCGCCCCTCGGCATTTTCTTTCCCTGCGAGACGCTAGTTCGAGGCGAACCACCTGCGCGCTCTGCCGGGGACCAGCCGGCTCCACATCCTGACCACCCGGTAGGCGAAGTACTCCCGCTTACCGAAGATAGTCCCCACGACAACCAGCATCGCCGAGTAGAACGGCGGGATCACCGACAGGTACAGCACGCGGTACGTCCATGGGCCGGACCACAGGCTGCCTTCCATGCCCAGAATCACGTTGAACAGCAGCCGGCTGAAGACGAGCGCGCTGAATCCGGTGATTCCGAACACGATCATGACGATCAGCCAGTGGCGCAGGTCGTGGCCGCCGTTCAGTTTTTCTAGAAGTGACATGGGTTGCGCGGGCGTGCCCTCGTTTCTGGTCCATCAAGTATTACCAGACGCCCCCGAGTTCGCAAGTAGAGAACTCTCTCTCGGGGCTTCGCGCCGCCTCTCCGCTAGTTCACCAGCGGCTCGCCCAGAAGGTCCCAGTAAGGCATCGCCAGCAGGAAGAGGGTGGCGATTGCAACGACCGTCATTATCAGGCCGAATCGGAAAACCTCGGCTGCCCTCACAGCCGCGCGCTCGAATATGAACACTCCCGACGTAGAGCCAGCCGGGTAGTACACAGGCGTGTCTCCTATCACGACTATGGCCATCCCGCACACCAGCGGATTCAGGCCTACAGCTTCACCCGCTGCCATCGCAACCGGAATCACCAGCGCAAGGTAGCCCGCGATGTTGGGAAGCATCGCCCGGACTATGGCAGCGCAGACGCAGAGGGCGAGAAGAAACAGCCACGGGTTGCTGCTCAGCTCGCCAATCCATCCGACGAGGCTCTCGGAGAACCAGGCTGCGGCTCCGCTGCTGACAAGCGCGTGGGCAAGGGACAGCGTGGACGCGATGACGATGAAGTTGCCCCAGCCCAGGTTCTGTTCCAGGTCCCTCCAGTTCAGCACCCCGACTCGCGGCATCAGTATCAGGCAGAAAGCAATCAAAGCCGGCACCGCAGGATGCAGTCCGTGGGCGAAGTCGGTGAACCACATGAGCGCCGTGAACAGCGCAATGGCTCCTGCGCGTATTTCCACCCCGGCAATCGGGCCTGTGTCCAGGAGCTGCGAACCGGCATCTGCGCCTACTCTAAACCCCGAACGGTACAGCAGGAACAGCAGCGTTCCCCCGATGATCAGGTTGGCGTAGAAGGGGACGCTCATCAGTATGAACCATCTCCCCCATGAGAAATCACCCAATAGGCCGGAAGCGACCACCGGAGTGACTCCACCCGCCAGGAGAGCGGTCGAGCCGAGGCGGTTCAGCGATCCCAGCGCCATCATCACCGCCTTGTGGTAGGAGTGGTCCTTCGGGATGTTCCAACTCTCCATCACCTGCTCGTAGATGTGTACGAGGATCGCCCCACGCGTGCTGGCAGACGGAAGTGCGAACGTCAAAGCGGCGAATGAGAAGAGCATCTGTACATAGAGGAGGACCGGATTGCCTCCCGTGCCGCGCATCAGCAGGGTGGAGACACGTTCCGCCAGCCCCGACCTGTGGACCGCCATGCCCAGGGTCAGGATGCCGATGAGGAAGTAGGCCACCGGCTGGGAGAACCCGTAGAGGGCCTCTCCGACGTCCGACACGCCGCCGACCAGTATCAGCAGCACGATGCCTACGATTCCGGTGACCGCGATGTGCACAGCCTCGGTGGCCCACAGGACAACGGCCAGGCACATCACTGCCAGCGCGGCCTGGCCCTCCGGCGTCAGCCCGTCCGGCGCGGGCAGCAGCATGCAGACGGCGAAGACCGCAACCGGAGCCAGCACCTTGAGAACGATCGTAACCGTCCGTTTCGTGATGCGCGCCTCAGATTTGGATGAAGTGGGACTGGGAGTCATTCCGGCAGACCGTGTATCACCAGATGGATGCGGGCTATGGTGCTGATATCGCGACCTGGTTGCAATACCACAGCACCCTTCAGCCGCTGATTGCATCATCAGGACTATACAGACTATACAGCCGTGGGCTGAAGGTCACACGGGCCGGACAGGGGTTGAGTTATGCACGCCACAAGCGTATATTTGGGGCTTACGTGACAGGTTTCAACACCTGCGGTTGTCTTGAGTAGCGAAAGGCAAGGGAGTGATGAAGACCCATCTGTCTGGCTTTGCAAGATTGTTCGGAATAGCGACCCTGGCAGTGGCCATGATCGCGTTACTGGCTTGCAGCACCGCC
Organism: Dehalococcoidia bacterium; assembly: GCA_965116405.1. Classification (GTDB taxonomy): domain Bacteria; phylum Chloroflexota; class Dehalococcoidia; order Lucifugimonadales; family UBA1123; genus VXRN01. The sequence continues at coordinate 973,155 of OZ220685.1, read as the reverse complement.
GATGAGGCGGAAGAACCTGCTGCTCCCCAGCCGGCTGCGCCTGCTGCCGCTGCACCTACGGCTGCTCCTGCTCAGGCTGCTCCCGCCGCCGCTCCGGCAGCACCAGCCGCGCCCGCTCCGGCCCCAACCGTCGTTGTGGCTGCTGAGCCCAAGGCAACAGAGGCGAAGGTCGCTCACGAATTCACCGAGGGCAAGCGTGGCGGCAATATGCGTATCGCCACCGGTGTCTGGTTCGACCGTTGGGATATGACCACCCGGTCGCACTGGTCTTCTACGCAGGGACTCAACCGCTTCTACTCCGGCGTGCTCCAGTTCTCCCCCAGGGACGGCCTGACCGTCACCCCGGACCTGGCGCACTCCTGGGAGTTCAATGACGACTTCAGCAACGTGACACTCCAGTTCAACGAGGGCGTCACGTGGCACGACGGTGAGCCGTTCACCGTTGACGACGTCGTGTACACCATCAACAGGTGGATCGACCCGCCTGAGGGCATTCCTCAGCCTCGTGTCGCCGGTCTGCTTCTCGTCGATGAGATGGAGAAGGTCGACGACCTGACCATGACAATTACGATGACCAACCCGACCAGCCGCATCCTGGCGGCGTTGGCGGACTCCTGGCACATCATGCTGCCAGAGCACGTACTGACACCCGCAGGCGGGAACCTATCCGATCCCGAGCAGGTGATAGGCACCGGCCCGTTCATGATGGAGAGTTACGAGGTCGGCAACAACGTCATCACTTCCGCCTACCCGGACTACTTCGTAGATGCTCCTGACGGCAGCCCTTACCCGCTTCTGGACAAGATCACTGGCATCGCCTTCGCCAACAATGAGCTCGCAGCAGCGGCATTTACTACGAAACAGATCGACCATTACATCACGTTCACACCGGCCAGTGCATATCCGATCCAGGCAGACTTCCCTGGCGAGGTCATAGTCACCCGCTGGGACAGCCCCGGTTTCCAGGGCATAGCATTAAACGGCGACGAGGCCCCGTTCAACGATCCTGAGGTCAGGAAGGCGTTCCGTTGCGCTGTCGACACCAGGCATATCGTCGAATTGACCAGCGTCCCGGACGTAGATCCGCCCAACATGCGCCAGATCAGCTTCTTCGGCACCGCCGATCCCAACTACGATGACATCCTCGACTATCCGTGCCTCGACTGGGGCCAGAAGGAAGCCCAACAGGAGAAGGCCAAGCAGGTCTTCGCCGAGAAGGGCGTTGACACGATCGAGTTCCTCACCGAAGAGGCCGAGCCTCAGATCGTGCTGATCATTCAGCAGCAGATGGAACCGCTGGGCGTGAAAATCGAGATAGTGCAGTCAGAGCTGACCTCTGCCAGAGAGCAGGCATACGCCTGTGACTACCAACTGTTCTGGTTCGGCCAGGCGGTCGCCAGCAAGAGCCCTGTCGAGATAATCAACCAGGTGTTCAGGCCGGGCGCAGGCTTCGAAATGTGCCAGGCTGAGCCGCCTCAGGAGTGGCTCGACCTGCTGGCCGATCTTGACCGCGTCGGACTTGGCTCAGTCGAAGAGAAGGAAATCACCAAGAAGATGGATACGATCATGCGGGAGGACTGGAATCCCAAAGTTCCGATCCGCCGCCCGGACGAGTTCCAGATCAAGTGGAACTACGTCATGAACGTCGATCCCATCGCAACTGGCAAGTTCATCCAGTCACGCTTCGTTGATGCCTGGTTGGATGACGGCGCTCCCGGCAGGTAGGAATCCGAGCGACACGTCCGAGGGTAAGAGACTCTCGGACGTGTAGGCCATCGACATACAGCGTGGTGGGATAGGTCTGCGACCTTGCGAGTTGTGCGCGGCGTGAGGGTAGATCAGGGGTAGCGATTTGACAGGATATATCACCCGGCGAGTGCTTCTGATCATACCGACGCTCTTGCTGCTCGGGACGCTCCTCTTCTTTATGCTCCAGTTCATCCCTGGAGACGTCGCTTCTACACTTCTTGCCAGCGAGGAGAACGCAGCGTCACCGGAAGCCATCGAGAAGCTCAGAAAGGAGCTTGGGCTGGCCGATCCACTTCACGAGCAGTACTTCAGGTGGCTCGGGAAGATGGTACGAGGCGACCTCGGCTACTCCGCCTACTTCAACCAGTCGGTCTGGGAGGCGATCAAGCCCAAGATCGACGTAACGGTGACGCTCGCCATACTGGGCGTCATCGTAGCCATCGTTATATCTATCCCCGCAGGCGTCTTATCGGCGTTGTTCAGGGGAAGTGCGTTCGATCAGGCCGTCCGCGCCATCAGCGCGGTAGGGATGGCGGTACCCGCGTTCTGGCTCGGCATAATGATCCTGATGATTCTCTCAAGGGGAGTAGGCTGGGCGCCACCGGCCCAGCACTATGACATTCTTGATGATCCCTTCGCCGCGCTCCAGCGCTTCATGTTCCCGGCGCTCATACTGGGCTTCCGGTCTGCTGCTGTCATCAGCAGGATGATCCGGTCCATGATGCTCGAGGTGCTGAACGAAGACTACGTGAGGACCGCGTGGTCCAAGGGGCTGCTGCCCAGGGTAGTCATCGTGAAGCACGCCCTCAGAAACGCGCTGCTGCCGGTGGTGACGATGCTCGGAATGCTTTTCGCATCGCTTCTCGACGGCGCGGTTGTACTGGAGACCGTCTTCAACCTGCCAGGTATCGGACTGCACCTGATCGAGTCCGTCAGGGGCAGAGACGCGGCGATGGTGCTTGGAATGGTCCTGATGATCGGCGTGTTCATGATGATTTGGATTCTGTTGATTGACCTGTCCTACAAGGTGCTGGATCCCAGAGTGACCTATGAGTAAAGACAACACATTCAAGCGCGAGATCGGGGTTCATGTATGGGCGCCGTGATCGACACCGGCCCACCGGGCCCGGCTCAACGAGTCCAGAGCCTGCTGTCGAAAGCCGGAAGTGGCCTGATGGAGTTCGCTCGCCTGAATCCGTCCGGGGCGATAGGCGGTCTGATAATGCTCGTCTTCGTGGGGCTGGCCGTGTTCGCCCCCGTGGTTACTCCCCACGACCCCGCAAAGTTCGTCGCTACCCGCTTTATTGGTCTGTTCGGGACCGCGAACGACGGCAGCATGCTGCTGTTTGGATCGGACGAGCTGGGCCGCAACGAGTTCAGCAGGATACTCTACGGCGGACGCGTATCGCTGCTGGTTGGTTTCCTGTCTCCCCTCATGGGCGTCGCTGTGGGAACCCTGATAGGGATCGCGAGCGCGTACTTTGGCGGACTGGTTGACCTGATCCTACAGCGATTCGTGGACACGCTCCTCGTACTGCCGGGGCTGGTCATAGTCATCACGATAGCGGTGGCCTTTGGCTTCACTATGACGGTGGTCATCTGCGCCCTGGCGCTGTTCAGTGCGATAGGATCCATACGTGTCATCCGGTCGCACGTGTTGTCGCTCAGGGAGTCGCTATTCATCGAAGCGCAACGCTCGATAGGTTCATCTTCATTGCGAATAGTCGTACTTCACCTTGTTCCCAACACGCTCCCGGTGTCACTCGTCCTGGTTGCGGTGGGCATCGCGGGCGCGATAGTTGCAGAGGCTCAGCTCAGCTTCCTCGGCATCGGAATTAAGCCGCCGACTCCGTCGTGGGGCAACATGCTCAGCGGCGCCCAGAACAGGTTCGACCTCGGGCCCCATCTCGCGGTGATTCCTGGTGTGATGATATCCGTCACCGTTCTCGCGATGAACCTGCTGGGAGACGCCATCAGGGACATGATCGACCCACGGCTCAGAGGGAGGCAGTAGTTGACTGCCACCACCGAGCCGCTGATCTCGGTACGCGATCTCCGCACGTTCTTCTACACGCGTGAGGGCGTGGTGAAGGCCGTAAACGGAATCTCCTTCGATGCCATGGAAGGCGAGACCATCGCGCTGGTCGGCGAGAGCGGCTGCGGCAAGTCCGTCACATCGCTGTCGATCATGCGCCTGGTCGCGGAGCCTCCGGGCAAGATAGAGTCCGGCGAGGTCATGTTCCAGGGCGAAGACCTGCTAAAGATGGACGGCGTCGAGCTTCGAAATACGCGAGGCAAAGACATCGCGATGATATTCCAGGAGCCGATGTCGTCGCTCAACCCGGTGCTCACCATCGAGGAGCAGCTCTCCGAGTCGGTCATGTGGCACCAGGGACTGAACCGAGGCGAAGCCCGGATGAGGGCGATCGAGCTTCTCGAACAGGTAGGCATTTCGGACCCCGATCGCCGGTTGAACCAGTACCCCCATGAGTTCAGCGGCGGGATGCGCCAGCGTGTGATGATCGCCATAGCGATGAGCTGCGTGCCGAAGCTGATCATCGCCGACGAGGCCACAACCGCGCTCGACGTTACTATCCAGGCGCAGATCCTGGACCTGCTGAAGGGTCTGGCCGACCAGTTCGGTGTAACGCTAATCCTGATCACACATAACCTTGGCGTGGTCGCCAGGTATGCCGACCGCATCAACATAATGTACGCGGGACGCATCATCGAGCGGGGCACCACGCGGGATATATTCCGCAATCCGAGGCACCCCTACACGCGGGGCCTTCTTCGCTCTATACCGCGAGTAGACCAGGTCCGGGGCGAACTGCTGCAGACCATCGAGGGCCGCCCTCCTGACCTCATCGACCTGCCGCCGGGCTGTCCGTTCGTGCCGAGGTGCGACTACGCGATAGACGTCTGCGCCAACGAGTTCCCCGGGGAGACCGCCATTAGCGACAGTCATCGCGCAGCCTGCTGGGTCGCCGCCGAGCTTGGCGAGGTGTCGGCCTCATGACCACTGCCCCGACACAGGACTCTCCCGCACGGCAGTCGCACCCAGAAGGCGACAACCTCGTTGAGGTACGTAATCTGAGGGTCAACTTTCCCGTAAAGGCGGGATGGATCATTCCCCGGACTGTCGGGGAGATCAAGGCCGTTGACGACGTCAGTCTGGCTATCAGGCGCGGCGAGACGCTCGGTCTCGTCGGCGAGAGCGGATGCGGCAAGACAACGCTGGGCCGTGCCATCCTACGGCTCGAAATGGCCGACTCCGGCGACATCTACTTCGGCGGGCGCAACCTGGACGAGATGAACAGGGAAGAGCTGCGCGGCCTGCGCCGCCGCGCGCAGATCATCTTCCAGGACCCGTACACGTCTCTCGACCCCCGGCAGACCGCCGGGGACTGCGTCGGCGAACCTCTCAAGGTGCACAACCTGGTCAAGGGTCGCGGCGAGTACAGGGACGAGGTCGCGAGGCTCCTGGAGATTGTCGGGCTGAATCCGAACATGGCCAGCCGGTTCCCACACGAGTTCAGCGGCGGGCAGCGCCAGCGCATCGGCATAGCCCGCGCCCTGGCGGTAAACCCTGAGTTCGTGGTCTGCGACGAGCCGGTGTCCGCACTGGACGTTTCGATCCAGGGACAGATCATCAACCTGCTGCAGGAGCTGCAGCAGACGTTTAACTTCACCTACCTGTTCGTGTCGCACGACCTCTCGGTGGTCCGGCACGTCAGCGACAGGATTGCGGTCATGTACCTGGGCCGCATCGTCGAGGTCGCCACCCAGGACGAGCTGTATGAAGACCCTCTTCACCCGTACACGCGCGCGCTGCTGTCGGCCATACCGATCCCGGACCCCGACGTCGAAGCGGGCAGGGAACGCATACCGCTGTCCGGGGAGGTCCCCAGCCCGCTCAACCCGCCCAGCGGCTGCTCGTTCCATCCCAGGTGCCTGCTTGCCGTCGACGAGTGCGAAGGCGACGTGCCCGACCTGCGGGAGGTCAAGCCCGGACACTGGGTGAGCTGCATCAGAGCGCCGGGATACGCCGCTTCCTGACATACAAAGGGACAATGGAGCAATGGAGGAGCCCACATGCCTGACCGCCCTAACGTAGTGTTCATTTTCAGCGACCAGCAGCGGTACGACACCCTGAGCTGCTACGGCAACGACTGGATCAATGTGCCGCGCCTGAACGCGCTGGCAGACCAGAGCTTTGTATTCGAGAGGGCTTACGTTGCCCAGCCGGTCTGCACTCCCGCGCGGGCCACGATCGTCACCGGACTCTACCCCCACTTCGCTGGGCCGACCGTCAACAAGATGTCGCTCCCGCCGGACCGTCAGAGCATCGCCGAGATGGCCCCCAACGACTACCACACCGGCTGGTTTGGAAAGTGGCACCTCGGGGACGACGTCATTCGACAGCACGGCTTCGACGAGTGGATAAGCACCGAGGACGGCCATCGTCCCGAGTACTCACGGCGCGAGTACCGCACCCAGATGAGCGACTACCACCAGCACCTGGTCGAGAACGGCTTCGAGCCTGAACAGCAGATGGAAGACGGCACGATGATGTTCTCGGCAATGCAGCGAGCGAGGCTGCCCGCTGAACACCAGATGGCGTCTTTCCTCGGAGGCAGGGCGGCGGACTTCATCGATCGAAACAGCGACGGACCCTTCATGCTGTACGTCAGCACGTTCGAGCCTCACCCGCCGTATCACGGCCCGTACGACGACATGTACGACCCCGAAGACCTGCCGGTGGGCCCCACGTTCCTGAAGGTGCCGGAGGGAGGATCGCTCCACAACACCGTACGAGCCGAGTACTGCACACAGTACCTCGGACAGCCAGATGCCGAAACAGATCCATACCTGCAGTCCAACGCCGCCCGCGGTCACGATGTGACCTCAGAGGCCGGCTGGCGCAGGCTGAGGGCGCAGTACTTCGCCAACATCACGCTGGTCGACGAGATGGTCGGAACGATACTCGACGCCCTCGAACGCAACGGAGTGGCCGACAACACGGTTGTCGTCTTCACCAGTGAACACGGCGAGATGGCAGGCGACCACGGGATGCTTGAGAAGCGCTCGATGTACGAGGAGTCGGCCCGCGTGCCGCTCATCATGCACGTGCCGGGGATATCTGACACTCACCAGATGCTTGAAGGGGCAGTCGGCCACGTGGACCTGGTGCCCACACTCCTCGATCTTATGGGCGCGTCGCCCCCGGACCACCTGCAGGGCAAGAGCCTGACGCCGGTGCTGCGTGGCGAGCAGACGCTCGACGGCAACGAGGTATTCGTCCAGTGGAACGGTGTGAGCGACATCGACGACCGCCACCTGGGCAGTCCTGACATCAACCTCCGCAACACTCAGCCCTGGCGGACCATCGTGCGCGACGGCTGGAAGCTGGCGCTGTGCGCGACTGACCAGGGCGAGCTGTACGACATGGTCAACGACCCGTACGAACAGACTAACCTGTTCGATCACCCTGACCACCGGCACAGGGTCAGGGACCTGGCTGCACGAATCCGCCTCTGGCAGCACAAGAACTTCGACCACGCGCCTCTACCCACCGTCTGATCGACGCAACCTACACTCTTTAGATGTGCAGCTTTAGGCTGCCGTCCGCACACAAGGGAGACTTGATCAATGCCGGATAACCCAAACATCGTCTTCATCTTCAGCGACCAGCAGCGCCAGGACACGCTGGCGTGCTACGGCGCAGACTGGATGAACGTTCCCCACCTGAACGCCCTGGCGGACGAGAGCTTCGTGTTCGAGAACGCCTACGTTGCCCAGGCCGTTTGTACTCCGGCCCGCGCGACGATCATGACCGGGCTCTACCCGCACACGGCAGGCCCCATCGTCAACCAGATCCACCTGGACGAGAGCGTCCCGGTGATTGCCGAGATGCTGTCGGACGACTACTACAAGGGCTACATGGGCAAGTGGCACCTGGGCAACGACCTCGTCGCCCAGCACGGGTTCGATGAATGGGTATCCGCTGAGGACAGCCACCGGTACGCCAAGCCTGAGCAGCGATACCTGGTCTCCAGCTACAACAAGTACCTGCAGGAGCAGGGCTACAAGCCCGACAGGGAGCGCAACGGCATGGGGGTGTTCAGCTCCGACGCCCACTACGACCTGCCCGAGGAGCACCAGATGGCGTCGTTCCTCGGCGACCGCGCAGCGGAGTTCATCGAGGCGAACAGCGACAGGCCGTTCGCGCTGTACGTCAGCACGTTCGAGCCCCACTCGCCCTACCACGGGCCGTTCATGGACATGTACGACCCGGCAACGCTGCCGGTAGGCCCCGGCTTCCTGCAGAAACCCGAGTCCGCGTCGCTCGTCAACCGTGTGAGGGCAAACTACTTCCTCCAGTTCATGCTGGAGGGCGTCGACCAGACCGCTGACGATTACATGATGCGCTACGCGGCCGCGAGAGAGGACGTCTCCACCGAGCTGGGCTGGCGCACCCTGCGCGCTCACTACATGGCGAACATCACGCTGGTGGACCGCATGGTCGGCAGGATCACTGCGGCGCTCGAACGCGCCGGTGTGGCCGACAACACCATCGTCGTGTTCACGAGCGAGCACGGCGACATGATGGGCGATCACGGAATGCTTGAGAAGCGCTCGTTCTTCGAGGAGGCATCCAGGGTGCCGCTGCTCATGCGCGTGCCGTGGCTATCGAATGAGTCCACAAGCCTGCCCGGAAGCGTGGGCCACATCGACCTCGTACCAACGCTGCTGGACCTGTCCGGCCACGAAGTCCCCGGCAACCTGCAGGGCAAGAGCCTGCAGCCGGTGATGGCGGGTGAGTCCGACCTCAGTAACAACGACGTCTTCATCCAGTGGAACGGCACCAGCGACGAGATTCCAGACCGGTTCCTCGGCTCTGCGGAGATCAACAGGATGCTCGCGCTGCCTTGGCGGGCGGTCGTGACGCCGGACCGCTGGAAGCTGAACCTGTGCGCAGGCGACCAGTGCGAGCTGTACGACCTGAACTCGGACCCGTACGAGTTGAACAACCTCTTCGACGACCCTGCCCAGCAGGACCGCGTCCGGGACATGGCCGCCAGGATTCGCATTTGGCAGCACCAGACCGGAGACACTGCTCCGCTGCCCGCGACATAGCGTGCGAAGGGCAGTCAGCGCAGAGGTCCGCCATACTGGAATCGTGCTGGATGGACGCGTCGCGGGGCATCCACCTACAGAGCCGCAGATCTTGAGGCTGGTACCGGAGGTCGCACACCTCTGATGGAACTGACCTTTGGATGGTTCGAGATGGCGATACCGGCCATCGCGCTCCTATTTGGCTCTCTGGTGTTCAGTGCGACTGGGTTCGGGATAGGCATGATCGCCACCCCGATAATGCTGATCGCCCATGAACCACAGACCGTCATAGTAGTCTCTGGCACCGCGGGACTTGCGATAGGCATCTGGATTATCTCGAAGTCCTGGCGCGACATTCCGTTCAGGGACATTCTGCCGATAACCATAGCTGCAGTGTGTGGCGTGCCCATCGCCGTCACCATACTGACAACTGCGGACTCAGGCGTGCTCAGCATCGGAATTGCCGTTCTGATCATACTGTTCGCCATCGGATCGTTCGTTAAGTTCGACAAAGAGATCCCCTATTCGAGGCCAGTCGGTATTCTCGCGGGGTTCGTGGTTGGTGTGCTGCTGCCCACGTCCGGCGTCGCGGGGTCGCTGGTGATGCTGTATCTGATGACGAAGAACTGGCAGCACCAGACCGTCAGGGCGGCAATGGCGTTCTTCCTGGTGGTACTGATGCTGTCCGCCGTTATCGGCTTTGCGGTTGCGGGACTTTACACGCCGGAGCGCATTACGCTGTTAGGTATCGTGGCAGTCCCATCGATAGTGGGGCTGGTCATCGGTGCGCGCCTCGTGGGACGGATAGATGAGCGCATGTTCAATTACATAGTAATCGGCATCATCATCGTGTCCAGTGTCGTAGTGCTGGGGCAGGAATTCGCGAGTCTGTAATCTCCTGGAATGGTTGCAGCGGCTCTAGTTGCCCACGGCCTCCACGTACAGCGAATAGAGGGACTGGCTGGAAGTCATGAATAGCCGGTTCCCCTTGACGCCCCCGAAGCACAGGTTCGCGCAGGGTTCCGGGAGGATAATCCGGCCGATCAGATCGCCGTCGGGAGTCAGGCAGTGGACGCCGTCCGTCCCCAATCCGGCCCAGCCTACGCTCGACCACACGTTGCCGTCGCGGTCGGTCCGTATGCCGTCGGCGAACCCGGGCGACATGTCGGCGAAGACCTGTCCGCCTCGAAGCTCCCGGCCGTCCACGACGTCGAAGACCCGGATGTGCCCCGGCCCGTCGGGTTCATGGGAGCTTCCGGTGTCTGTGATGTACAGCCGCGACTCGTCCGGGGAGAAGGCCAGCCCGTTTGGCTTGACCAGGTCGTCGGCTACGACCGTGACTTCACCGGTCGCGGAATCCAGCCTGTACACCTGCGTGGGCAGCTCGGCGTCCGCCTTCTCGCCCTCGTACGACACCAGGATTCCATAGCCGGGGTCGGTAAACCAGACGGCCCCGTCGGAGTGGACGACCACATCGTTCGGACCGTTGAGACGCCTGCCGTCGAAGCTGTCCACCAGCACGGTGATGGTCCCATCGTGCTCGGTGCGGGTGACCCGGCGCGTCAGGTGCTCGCAGCTAATCATGCGCCCCTGCCGGTCCCGAGTGTTGCCGTTGGTGTAGTTGGACGGCTGACGGAACAGCGTGACCTCGTTGGTCACCTCGCAGTACCGCAGCATCCGGTTGTTCGGAATGTCGCTGAAAACGAGCGACCTGAAGTCGCCGAACCACACGGGCCCTTCAGCCCAGCGCGTCCCGGTGAACAGGCGCTCCACGGCGGTATTTCCGACTCGATAGGCGGCGAAGCGCGGGTCCAGCACCTCCACCGCCGGGTCCGGGTAACGGACGATTCCCTGGTCCCAGCGCCGGCTCAGCTCAGGAGTCCACTGTGAATCACCAACCATTGCGCACACCTCTTCTCTTATCAATAGGATAGCCAGATTCTATACTTCCTTTGACACCTTATGGATGGGGGACAAAAACTATGGAACCACGCATCAGCATCATCACCCTCGGAGTATCCGACCTCCCCCGCGCAATACAGTTCTACCGCGACGGACTTGGACTGCCCCTCCGCGACGACGAAGACACCGAGTCGATCGCCTTCTTCGAGACCAGCGGCACGTGGCTCGCGCTCTACCCACGAGACGCGCTGGCCGAAGATGTCGGCATACCTGCGGATGGCACCGGCTTTTCCGGCGTAACCCTGGCCCACAACGTGCGTACCAGGAGCGAGGTGGACGAGGTGCTCCAGGTGGCAGTGGACGCCGGCGCAACCCTGGTAAAGCCTGCCGAGGACGTCTTCTGGGGAGGCTACTCCGGGTACTTCACCGACCCCGACGGCCACCTGTGGGAGGTCGCATGGAACCCCTTCTTCACGATCGAGTAGGGGCAATCCCTTGTGGTTGCCCCATGTTGGTCATCATGCCTAGGGCGCCCACAAGGGACGCCCCTACGTTAGGGCCTCTGACCAGCCGTCCCGCTGTCGACCCTGAGCCGGGTTCCGTTACAATTTCCAGACTAGAGAGTTAGCTGCGGTCACAGTACCGCCAACAGTGGGGTGAACATGGACCAGAGGGAAATATCGCGCGAAGCCTGGCAGGATGTACGTCTGGGCGACCTCGCCTCCGAGGCGGCGCTCATGGCGGGCGTCGGCGACGATGCCGGCGCAGAGTGGTCCTGGACCCTCCCGTCCGAGCACCCCGACCTCATCCCGCTGGGAGGTGGCATTCCCGACGCGCCCACGATCCCTGTCGAGCACCTCAGGAGCGCGCTGAACGCCGTCCTGGACGAAGAGGCGGACGACGCCATGGTCTATGGCGGCTGGATGGGTTTCGACGGCCTGCGAGAGGCGCTGGCCGACCGTCAGAGCCGGATCGACGACCTCGACCTCGACGCCGGCAACTTCATCGTACACAACGGCGGCTCCGCGGCGATGGACAACATCGCCAGGACGTTCGTCCGAGCAGGCGACGTGGTCATATCCGAGGGCCCGAGCTTCAGCGGCTTTGTCGAGACGATCCGGGCCTGCCAGGCCGAGATCGCCGAGGTCCCTGTCGACGAAGACGGCATCTCGCTCGAGGCCGTCGCTGCTGCCATCGCCGAGGCTGAGGCGGCGGGCAAGACGGTCAAGATGCTCTACACGATCCCCGACTACCACAACCCGACCGGCGTCACGATGTCCGAAGCCCGACGCAGGGCGCTGCTCGAGCTGTGCGCCCGTCACCGCGTCCTGGTCGTCGAGGACGGCACCTACAGCGAGCTCTACTTCGACGGCTCGCCTCCTCCCTCGATGTACGCGCTGTCCGAAGGCTACGGCGTAATGCGCATCGGCACCTTCAGCAAGGTCGCCGCCACCGGCCTGCGGATCGGCTGGGTGCAGGCGAGGCACGAGTTCATCAGGGCGCTGCCCAAGGTCAGGTACGACATGGGGGCCAGTCCCATACTGCTCAGGGCGATGGCCCGCTACGTGGACGCCGGCCACCTCGAGCCCCACGTCGAGGAGATGCGCGAGCTGTACGCACTCAAGTGCCGGACGCTGTGCGACTCCATCGAAGAGCACTGCAGCCAATACGCCAGGTTCATACGCCCCGAGGGAGGCTTCTTCCTGTGGCTGGAGTGCATCGACGCCCCCGCGTCCGAGGTGAGAGCCGCGGCCGCCGAAGAGGGACTCATGCTTGCGTCCGGTTCGTCGTTCTTCCACGACTCGGCCAAGGCCCAGGACAGGTATCTCCGACTAGCCTTCAGCAGCGCGTCAGTCAAGCAGCTCAGCGAGGTCGGGCCCAGGCTGGCGACGGCGTTCAGGAAGGTCGTCGGCTGAGACTGCGGCGGCGGCTCACCACGATGCTCAGGATCGCTCGTTCAGGCGGTCCTTATGCCCCGGCCGACATCCATTGCAATCCGACCTTATATGGACGACAAAGGCCGTGATGAACAGAGAACAGACCACTTCCTGTAGAGGATCTCACTGAGAATACAGTTACTCCAGTCCTTCCAGAACTCTCCAAGCCCTTCTGTAGACTCGGCCTCGGTGTTGTCCAAGCGGTTGTGCCCATCCTGCTTCGTCTAGTTCTCTGAGGCGCAATCTAGCTTCTGGAAGTGGTGTATCCAGAATGCCGGGCATAGCCTCAGCCATGGGAATTGCCGCCATTCGCGGAACACCCAATAATCGCAACGCAATCGCCGAGTCATCATTTACTCCATAGAATACTTGTGAAGGTAAATTGCCTAGCACATTTAATTGTTCTTCTGGTAATTCGTTTCCTGTAATAGAAAGCAATGCGCCTAATCCCCATGAAGCCGTCTGGATCAGTCGGCCAAATAGATTCCTTCCGCAATTTGTAATCGCAACATTCAGATCATCGCGTCCGTTCATGAAGTATTGTCTAGCGATTTCCGGAATCGAAACACCATTTACCCAATCCTTGACGATCAAAGCCAATCGCTGACCATCTGGAAATTCTCCTCCTGTGACTGCGGTGAGATTCTCCCGCAACTCAGGCACTCTCAGCAAGACTCCCATCATTCTCTGCAACTCGAGATTGTCATGCTGGAACAATGAATCAGCGTTCCAGCTGTCTCCACTGACACCTTCCGAGTTTGCATGGGCGAAGACTCTCCTAATGCTTTCCAAAGAAAAGCCCGTACTATCAACTAACTTCAATGGATGTCCAGGCTGTTGCAGATAATAGGTATATCTACGAGTTCCCTCCAGCAGTTTACTGGCTAAGGCAGGGTCGAGAGTTCGCAATTTCTCGAAACCCAAAGTTCCACGTAGGATCTGCTCGATCCGCCCTGGGAAGTCTGCAGGAGTCCCCATCTGGCGGTAAGTGTGGGTCAGGTATTGAACAAAGATCGACCACTGAGGGTATCTGTAAACAATGCCGCTTAAGTCGTCCAGCGACTGGCTGGCCTCGGTCGCTAAAGCAATTAAAGCTGAGTTTAAATCATCAGTTTGGCGATCGATGAACTTCCGAAGAGCACCGGCTTTGGCTTCGTTATCTGCAACAAGAGCCACTACTCCCAGACTACCTTGGTCAATTCGACCTGCACGTCCCGCAATATTCCAAAAGTCTTCAGAGGACATGTCTTTCATGCCCCTATCACTTGGATATTGGTGCGATGCCATCACGACACCAGAAACAGGAAAGTTCACGCCTTGCGCGATGGTGGTTGTTGCTACAAGGAAACTCAGTTCATCTTCTTCGAACAACCATTCCATGAGGGCACGGACGTCATCTGAAAGACCGGCATGGTGAACACCGACTCCATAGTGTAAGAGATCATTTAAAGGGAAATCGGCACCGAATTCCTGTTCCAGAAACTCGCGAACCAAATCAACTTTCTCCGAAAGGCGCTGCGTCCGGTTCGATTCAATGCGGAGCCTGTTGGCCAAGGACCACACCCAATCCGGCCGGGTATGCATCACAATGACTGGTCCTCGCTGCCGCAAATGTTGAGCAGTCACAGCAGCCAATGAACTCTGATTGGATACCTTGCTGAAAGTGGGAGCGATGTCGGCATGTTTTGGCAATGTCAATGATTCATCGACTGCCAGGGTTCGCCGTGTAGTTTGAACAGTTTCCAGTTCGAGGCTGTAATCAAAACTCTTCCCACCCAAGGGTGGGCCCCGTCTAGCTTGAACAACGCCTATGACTCGGTCGTTAGGCTGCCAATCAACCGACAAACTAACGTCATCTGCGTTCGTTCCACCAAGCCAGGTTGCGACCTCACGAGCATTTCGGATGAAGGGAGTCAGCAATAGGAATTGAGCATGCTGACACTCATTGTTGATCGTTGCAAGTAGTAGTTCAAGTTTGAGCCCACGACTTGCTTCCTGAATATTGTGGGCTTCGTCGACAACAACCAAGGTCAAGGGTCGTCTAATGTTTGCTTCCAATCCTTGTCGAAGCATCAGATCCAATTTCTCAGGGGTGGTTACCAAAACGTTGAACTCTTGAGTTGTGTCCTCCTCGTTCAAGAGCTTGGCTTCGATAGTGTCGACTTCTAATGCAGGGCTAACTTGCTCAACAACGATACCCAGTGCTTCAAAGTCGCGCCTCAATCGCCGTGCAAGCTGGTTCACAAGCGTTCGTGTTGGAGCGACATAGGCCACCCAACCTCGCTCGTTGCTAAATTGATTCAATGCTTGAAGAATTCGAAACTCCGCAATCAAGGTCTTGCCGCTGGAGGTTGGCAGGCTTACAACAACGGCCCGCCGGCTCGAGCCTAACAAGCCTTTCTCCGCGAGCGTTCGACGTTGCGGCGGCAACACATCGAAAATGGCGCGGTCGCCTCTGCCTCGGTCCACTAGGCTCTGCACGAATTGGGTCACTCGCGAATTCACAGATCGGGTGACTGTCCAGATTGAATTCTCCACCATCTTCGAAGAGCATGCTGCTAGTAGTCGCGATAGGGGGTCCAGTTCCAATGTCCCAGCGTGCTCACATACAGCGAAGACCCTATCGAATTGGGTATCAAGTAATTGATGTATTTGGTAATTTCCTTCAACAACCCCGTCTGTCATGTAAATTGCAAATATTTCGGCCGCTTTTGTCAGATGGTATAGGCCGACTAATTCCAAAGCAGACGATTTGGCATTTCCGGGATCCTGGTGTTCGAGATAAAGTGACTCAAACTGCTCTTGTGCCTTGCGTAGTTCAGCGATACGCACCAGTATAGCGTCACGGTCCTCCCAGCCTCGTTTCCGAATTAGGCGCAACCATATGTCAATGACGGTAGCCCACGTCCGTTGGCCCCAATCCTCTGAATCAACAGGTAGTTCGGGCCACGGCGACTCGCGAAGTAGTCGTCCAGCATCCGCCCCCATCTCGCCCAAGACGGCTAGTGCGCTGGCACGGAGTAAGAACAATGAAGCTTCGATGGGGTCTTGCTTATGTGGTAGGACCCGAAAGAGCCGGAACGCATCAGCAGAGCAGGACTGCAATGTCTCCAAAGCTTCCCCGTCGTGCGTTCCCTCCAAGATTAAATCAAGGGCAACCATTTCCAATGCTTCACCGATCCGTCTAATAGGAATGGCATCTTCGCTGAAAGGCGCGTCCATTAGCTCGCGACGAATCTGTGAGCGGCTTGCCTGCCTTAACGCCAGGTTTCGATTCTCAGCCAGCGAGTCAAGCAACCAATGGCTGGTCATGACCCACCCTCCATAACTCGTTTCGGAAGATCGGCAATGGAGCAAGGAATATACAGAGCGATTAACCGACAGGTTGAAGGCTCATTCAGCGTGGCCGCAAGAGAGTTGGCTCGCGCTTTCAGGTCAAGCTCGTTGGATGTCGTATCCCGGATTAGAACACCGAAAAGAGCAATTGCCCTGTTACCGGACGCCAGAAATCGGGCAATTGCCTCTTTGAAATGCGTTTCATGTTGAGTTCCCTTGCAACGAGGCAACAACCACTTGAGAAGTTGGGAAATCAAACTGAGGTCGCTTGCGAGTCTATTTAGCTGGTGCTGCATACCGCTTCGGCCATTCATCACAGTTGGTGGTGCATTTAAATCGGACGAAGTCTTCACTTCGCCTAGCACCAAGGAAATCACTCCGTTTTGGATCTCGAACCCAATAAGATCTGCGCCTGGCAGACTAGCTTTAGGCGTTCGTTTATCTCGTTCCATGTTCAGGGCCATATCACATTGTGACAGAGGCTTAAGTACGCTTCCGCGACAGCTTCTCCTATTGCCCACTCTCGTTGTTCCGGGATTTCAGCCGCTAGAATCTTGTCGATGCTCTTATGGGCGAACCCCGTGTTGGCAAGGCCGCGTAAGGTCGTTTCAAAGTCGATGGCACCTTCCTCGTCGTGAAGACGGGAAGCTACGTCGTTAATCAAGAAGGAATCAAACGCTTCTTCCTGAGCTGTACTGATTCCCTGCCAGGAGACTTGCCGGTCTAGTCCCTCATAGCAGATATTTCCGAAGTCTGCCTCAGTCATCCACGAGCATCCCAACATGCCCGATATGACGTGACACCCATATAACGACGCGAGCCGTCGCAAATGGCTTGTGCAAACGTAAGTCCAATTAACTCGGGTAGTTCACATGCTGGATAGCCACCCCTTGTTCCGCGCCCCCACTTTTCGGCTTGTAATTCCGTCACAGGCATTCTTGGAGGACAAGTGAGGTCACACAGCAATAGTGGACGCCAGACCCTTGATGCTGGGAGCAATCCTGGATAGAGTCTTTGTGCAAAGATGACAGGCACCAAGAATCTGAGCCTTGCCTGTCGGCACTTCCGGTATTAGAAACTTCCGATATATTCGGCATTCTCTCGATTTTCCACCTCTCTGCTTCCATAGGGACGGTGATGGACCGGTTCCTACGTGATTGTATCTCAAACACTGAGCGCGACTATTGGAATGGTCGCCGACTGGGACTGCTACAGTCTACACCCCCTGCCGTGCCGGGAACACACGACCGATGGCCTTCCTTGCCTCCTCGATGGGGATGTCGTTGGCTACGGCGCAGGGTGCGATCTCGGCCAGGATGACGTCGGTGTTGCCGAGGAAGATACGACTCCCCGTTCTGGTCTTCGTATCCGTACCTTCAGGGTCCCTCTACAGTGAAGCGGCATAGCAGGGTGTTGTCCCTCTCGAGGTCGGCGGCCCAGATTAGTTGCGCCTTGTCACCCCAGTCAATATCGTCGTATCCGTCCTTCGGGCGCACATCGCCTTCGCTGTACTCAACTGCTGACGCCCATTCGCTGTCATCGTAGTCCGGCATACGCCAGCCTTCGGGCTCATCTATCGCATTGAATTGGCAAGGGCTGACGCCGGCCTCCGGATTGGACTCGTCTGCACAAGAGGGATTGAGTGGCGCCGCGTGGATGACCAGGCATCTCCAGTTGGAGTCTGTGACCGCGATTGTGTCACCCGTTGCAGTGTCCGTGAACTGCGCGATGAGGCCTCCATCGCCCATCTGCTGGTTGCGACGGCCTATGTACTCCAGGCCTGTGTCGTTATCCTTGAAGTCCTTGGCGACAAAATTCATCTGCATAGGGTACTCGCCCTCAAAGACGAACGTCTCCGCATTGAACGACCGCTCTGTAGTAATCGGCGTCGAGTCCTCGACAATCAGGCGCTCGCCGAGATAGAAGGCGAACCAGTTATCGGCCCACACCTCGCCCCGTACGGCAACGGACCCATCGGGTAAAAGCTGAGTGGCGGTGAGTGGGGTTGACGCTGTAGATGTCGTCTGCTGGCCGCCGTCGCAGGCGTTCAGCAACCCTATCAAAAGCGCGAACACGCACACATCGGCCAGGGTGATTCTCATAGTCAGGCTCCTGGGAGCGGTGAGGGCTAATTCTCCAGGAGACATGGCCCGTGACCCGATCTCAATTCTCCCTCGACCTGAACTTTTGGCAGTAGAGTACAGGAGCGTTGCTCTGGGCGACAATCTCTATTACAGGAAGGGGCTAAGTCTGCCGCCCCCTTTCGCGCCGGGAACGCGCGCACCGAATTGACAGCCCCGCGAGAAAGATGCTAATCTCCCACACTTGAAAAGTATTGAGATAAACTATCATAATATTCGCGCCTGTCGACTAGCATATGGAGATCAATCACCGTTGCATCTCCCGTCGATAAACGAGCGAGCGGATGAGCGAATGAGATCTCTTTAATGAGAGTAACTATCAATAGGATACAAGTCTATTGTGACCAGAATCGAGGGTTAGTGAGGAAGCAGTATGTGGTGGTTCAAACGAGCGGTTCTCCTTAAGACTTTCCCTGGCGCCCAGGCGATGCACCCCTGGTTCATGGACTACGAGCAGTTGGAACCAGGGATCAGGGAGCTGGTGTGGATATTGAACCAGACCGACCTGGTAGAAACCCTCTCCTCCTGTGAAGGTCACCCTGAGTTGCCAGACTGGTGGGAGACCACTGGTGGAACGGCTTACGTCCTGTGCTATGTGAACAGTCCCAGTCAGTGGGACTGGGTGCTGCATCGATTACTGAAGCTGGCCCAGGACTGGAAAGATGTCCAATTGATAATACGGGATGACAGGGAGCGGTGGGAGCAGTGGCTGGGGTTCCAGGTCAACCATGCCGAACCAGAAACCGCCCGAAACAACCTGGATCAGGCCATCAGCCAGGCTATTGAGTTGATTAAGGAGTACCTGGACGATGATGTCGTTGCTCTAACTACAGCCCGGCGCGGAGGGGAAAACCACGCCCTGCAAAATGGAAATGGTTCTCACGGCCTGTTAGAGGATGAAGGCCAAAACCAACAGATCAATGGAGGTATCACTTGGAAGGACTAACTGCTTACTGCTTACCGCTGCGCAGGATGTGCGAGATTCTGGAACCCGGTGTAGTAACCCTGAAGAATGGTCGTAAGGCGATACGGGGCCGGGCCAAAGATGCTCCTCAGTACACCATCTTCCGAATCGTGAGCGATTCTGAAGCGAAGCAGGTGGAGTCCATGCTCAGTAATCAAAATACGACCTAGGATTGCGGCCAGTCCTGGTACGTTATTCGTCAAACGGGCCGACTGCGGATCAGCACTCCACGGGCGCTCGGCGCGACCAGACCCTGCCGTCCACGTCGGAGCCGTCGGAGTTTATGGCTCTGACGCGATAGGTGTAGTCCACGTTGACTTCGGCGCTCGTGTCCACCCAGTCCCAGTACTCTTCGTTGTGGGTCTGAAGGGCATCGGCGTCGGCTCCGATGAACGTGAAGGTCCGGACGACCCATTCCCTCTGTCCCGAGTCCCAATGCCGTCGCTCGACCTTCCACCCGTCGGGCGCTTCGGCCATGGCTCGATTCCTGGTGTGCCAGAACATGGAGACTCCGTTGTCCTCGCACCTCGGAATCGATATGCCGGGCTGGTCGAGGGCTCCTCCCGTGCAGATAGTCGAGGCGTACCTGGACCAGGTCCTTCCGTCCACGTCGGTGCCGTCGGCATTGATGGCTCTCACGCGGTAGCTGTAGTCCACGTACCGGTCAGCGCTCGTGTCCACCCAGTCCCAGTAATCGTCCCTGATGGTCTGTAGGTCGTCGGCGTCGGAGCCGATGAACGTGAAGGTCTGTACGATCCAGTTGCCCTCAGAGTCCTGATGCCGTCGCTCGACCTTCCACCCGTCGGGCGCCTCACCTCCGTTCGCCGTATGCCAGAACATCGACACTCCGCTGTCCTGACATCCGGGCTCCGATATGCCGGGTAGATCAATGGCGTCGGCAGAGCATTCCACGAGAGCATTCCGCGACCAGTTTCTGCCGGCCATGTCGGTCCCGTCAGCGTTGATCGCCCTGACGCGGTAGGTGTATGGAACGTTCCGACCGGCACCGGTGTCCACCCATTGCCAGGATTCCCCGTTGGACGTTAGGAGAGCGTCCGATTCATCACCGAGGAACGTGAATGTCTGTACAACCCGGTTTCCTTCTGAATCCTGATGGCTCCGCTCGACCTTCCATCCATCGGGAGCTGCGGCCTTCCCCTCGTTCTCGGTGCGCCAGGACATGTCGACCCCATCGGCATCACAAAGCACAAGTCCCAGATCGGCCCGGTTGAGGGTGTGCGCCGAGGCCGTACGAGATGTGGCCCCCGTCACCAGCAGGGTGATGAGAATGGCGGCCGCGATGCCGAGCCACACCACGGAGACTGAACTTTGTTCATTCCGGACTGATGACAGTTTCCTCATCAGAATCCCCCCTGGCTATCGTTTCGCTGGCTGCCCGGACGGTCCCTAGTTCCGGGCTGCGGCTGGTACTCATCGATTCATGCCTTTTGGGTGGCTTGTCGGTTTAACCTCGGTTGAGTCTGTGGCCCGTAGATGTGGCTGCATTGCCCCGAACTGTCCAGGCACTTGCCTATGTCATCGTGAAAACCGAGTTCAATACAGCGGCCTACACATTCAGAATAAACGTGAATTATTGCTAAAGCCATAGAACATTTACTGTGATAATGAAAGTTAATCCGGCACACTCCGCTCTTGCTGCTCGGAGGCGGCCTCTAAAGGAACGCGTGCCAGGTCGTTAGCGGAACCGGGGGATGCTGTTGGCTACGGCGCGGAGGGCGTTCTCGGCAAGGATGGCGTCGGTGTTCTGGGCGTAGCTTCCAGCTGCTTCGGGTCGTAGCCCACTAGTTCCACGAAGCCCCAGCCCGTCACAGGCTGGCCCTCGCGCTGCCCGGCCACTGAGACCGCCCCCTCCCAGTAGGAGACCTTTATGAAGCCGCTGGTGAACTCAGCCTGTTCCACGAAGGGCGTCAACTCCAGTTCCAGCCCCAGGGGTGCGACCTCCACCCGCCAGCCCGATGGGTACTCGACGCCGGTTTCAGGGCTCAGCCAGGCTCCCAGAGGGGTGATCGAGATATCATCCTCGTCGTAGTGGGTCACGTCACCGTCGGGCTCCAGGTAGGTGCCGTGCCCGGCCAGATGCCGGTGCCCGTCCGGGTGCCATATAACGACAACCATCAGGTCAGAGCCGTCGTCCAGCTGAATGCTGGACCAGTCCCATCCGATGTCCCTTCGGGTGACGTCGCCCCACTGGTGGTCCATCCACCCTGGACCGCTCACCTCTCGGCGTCCTCCAGTGTCCTCTATCCAGCCGGATACGGCGAGACGGGTACGGGAGTAGTAGTACGTTGAACCTGCCTCCGGTCCCATGTCCACGAGGCCGCTGCCACCGTGCAGCACTGGCTCCCTTTGGGACACCGCGCTCAGCTCCAGGCCAACCGGTCCATTTGCTCCGCTGAGCTGGAAGCTCATGTCGTAGCCGTCGGGTCCACCGCGCATGACCCAACCGCTGGACTCGATGTCCACCCCTGTGGCTTCGGGCTGCGCCGGTCCCAGCGCGAGAGTTTCCGCGTCGTAGTGCGCACCGCTCCTGTGGTCGCCCAGGGTCGCCTGCAGCAGGTGGGGTGTACCGCCACTGGTCCCTTCCAGCTGAAAGGTGACGAAGTGGTAACTGTATTCGCCCCCGGCCTCGTCCCGCAGCATCCCGTTGAAGTACCACCATTCGACGGGCGCGTCATGCGGCCCTTCGTCCTCCGGGAAGACCACTGACGTTGTAGACGAAGGTGATGACGACTCGACAGGCGATGGTTCGGGTGTATAGGTCGGAGCGGGCGTCTGAGTCGGAGGCACGTCCGGAGACGGTGCAATGTTGGAGGCGGGTGCCGGAGGCGGCCCCGACGAACAACCGACAGCGAACAGGACCGCTACAGCGATCATGGAGAGGGCCGTAGCCCGGGTGGAAGACAGTGGCATGTGGAAGCTCCCCTACATGGAAGAACTGCACTGTCACACAGTTTACGTTATGTCTGCGTTGACGGACTAACGGAGCCTGAACCCTCAAGAGTGAGCAGCGACTCTTGTCAGACGGCGATTCGAAGGATGGAATACATGTGGCGATACGTGACGTACGCCTCTCTCAACTGTGAGAGGATACCGTCGTCCTCGGGCAGCAGGTGATCGAACGCAATGAACTCCGTGTAGTAGATGTCTAGCCGATCCTCGGTCGCCTCCAAAAGACGACGGGACTCCGCGGCTGGTATGTACTCATCGTATCGGTCGTGCATGACCAGCAGTCGAGCTCTGAGGCCCTGGACGTGAGTGGACGGTGAGATCATGGCGAGATCTTCGTGAAGGGAAGGGGGCAGCATCTCGTAGAGCGCCTCGGCCTCATACGGCTCGACTCCCTCCAACAGACGTGCCACGACCTTTCCATGCGAGGAAAGCCTATCTGGTTCAATCGTACTGGAAGGCTGGTCGTCCAGGTAGTGGTGTCTCAAAATCTGCACATCCGATGGGTCGTCCAGGTTCTCGATCAGCTCGGTTGCCAGGAATTGCAGTGTGCGTGGGTCAGGCTGCCATGGTGTGGACTCTCCATCGTACACAACCGTTCTGGATACGGCCTGCCGCAACAGTGCCGCGGCATCGTAGAACGGGCCGAAGGCGTTGACGAAGTCCACCCGGTCGCGGATCTCCGGATCGGCTGCAGCGACCAGCGCCAGGGAGGCCCCTACGCAGAACCCGCCGATGCCAACTCGCTCGGGGTCAACGTATTCGAGTCCCTCCAGGTACACGAATGCCTCGACAAGGGCTGCCACCTCCGACGGGTCCATGTTCGACTCGAGTCCCATCGCTGGGGACCAGTGCAGCATCGTCACGTAGCCCGCCCGGGCCAGGGCGTCGCCGAGCATGACGACGGCCGGATTGTCCAGTCCCTCAGTGGTGGCGCCCACGGACAGGAGCACCGCGGCCCGGGCTCCATCTCCCGGCGGGCGGTACACCTCAGCAACGTGGGTGCCGTCCAAGCCGTGTTCCACCTGGTGATGGAGGGGTTCGCCGGTGACCCAGGACTGGGGTTTGATCGGTAGATCCAGTACCTGCATGACGAACAGCACGGTATTGAATCCG
The DNA here is from genome assembly GCA_965116405.1 of Dehalococcoidia bacterium. Lineage (GTDB taxonomy): Bacteria > Chloroflexota > Dehalococcoidia > Lucifugimonadales > UBA1123 > VXRN01. The sequence goes on along the minus strand of OZ220685.1, from coordinate 949,924 downwards.
GTGCGCCCCTGTGGGGTGGCCATGATGAACAGTATCAGCAGCGCCAGAGTCACCGCCGAACAGCGGAGCATCCAAAGTCCTACGCGAGTAGCTACCACGCAGAACTCAACCGGACGGAGAACGAATGCGACCGCCGCACAGCCTGAGTATTCCAGGGACTGACAGGAGGCCGGCCCAGTGGCGCAAGTTGAGTCGAGGGCGTCTTCTCGTCCGCCGTAGGAAGGTGGCATCGCCCGTCCGCACCGCCGCGGCCGATGCAGCCATGGATGAGTCGCCGCCGTCCAGCCGGTACATCGTGACGATCAGCTTGCCCGCAATGACGATGACCATGTACGCGAATGTAGCCACGGAAGCCCAGATTACGGACAGCGTGGAGCGTGTTCCGTACTCATCGGGGGAGTAACCGAGGGCGTCGAAATCAAGGTCCGACGGGTAGAAGAGGCCTTGGCCGTCGGGGTACGAGCTCGGCTGCATCCAGCCCACTAGAATCGTGGCCAGGCTCGCGATTGACAGGACTAACACGATCGCCACCGTGGTGCAGAGCAGGAACTTCCGGTCCCAGTCACTTATTCTGACGTCTTCGTCCCGTAGGACCACCAACGTAATGAATGCACCGGCCGAAAGGGTCAGCAGAATCAGGCCATATATCCAGATTCCAACATTGGCGAACGCCAGGATAAAGACGTAAACGAAGACGATCGGTGGAATCACAATCCAGGCGGCCCGGCTGTGCACGCTCCTCTCTTCTGAGCGATCGGAGTACTGCCATCTTCGAAGAAGAATGAACATCAGCCCTGCTACCGTGGCCACGAGCAGGTTCATGATCAGGCTCAGTGTAAAGGGTATCGAGGTACCCGCAAGGCCGCCGAATTCGTACAGTCCGTAGATGTCCAATCGGGTCAGCGGGGCATTCAGCAAGTGTATGCTCAGCAGGAAGAACACCGTGACATAGAGCAGGTCTGCTACGTTGTCCGACCGTCGCAACTGCCAGAATCCATGTGCAAGCAGTGTGCTCAGCGCGACTCCCACGTATATGGCCAGTATGACTGAGGAGTTCCAGCCCATTGTCGCCATGAAGTATCCGGCAAGGGAGACGCACAAACCGGGCAGCACGAAACGGGACAAGACGTAGCGCAACGCGTGACGGACGGGCGAAGCAACTGGCGCCGCTTCGTCCTTCTTTGGTGCCGGACGTTCAGGCGCCTCTGCCAACACTGGCTCTTCGTCGGCGTAGGCCTGCTCATAAGCGGTCGACAGCGTCTCAGAGTCCGGATCCAGGCCGGCCAGGAGCAGCAGACCGTCGATTTCGGAAGGGGCCAGGTCCAGTGCCTGTCCGAACACCAGCAGCCTCTCCCTGTTGGGAGGTCTGGCGCCGGATTCCCACCTGGCGACCGTCGAGTGGTCGTGTTTGTCCAGGTACTCTGGGTCCACGCGGCCCATGAGATCCAGAAGACCGCTCTGTGAGAGCCTCCTACGTGTGTCCTCTCGGGTGTAAGCATGGCGATAGGCGCGCATGAGCATGCCCACTTGTTTGTATCTCAGCCGCCTCGTTTCAGGGTCTATTGCCATGTTTTCCGCACAATAGGAAGGTGGTTGATCGTAACCTGTCGCTTCGGCACAGACATTTCGTCGAATGACGACTATTCTAGCATGGTCTTGGGAAGGGCGTCATAGTGTCCCACTGTCCTCTCTAACGGGAAGCTCCAGTCCAATAAGGGCGTCTGATCAGCAGTCCCGGCATGACGCGCTAATGGGATCCCCCCGGCATGGCGTGCTGCGATCCTGAATTCCTTGGCGTGAGTCTCCTCTTTCGCGCATGAAAACCCCAGCCTAGGCGCTGTTGGCGAGAGTAGTGGCTACACCCTCTGCTGCGCCGGGAACGCGCGTCCGATGACCTCCCTCGCCTCCTCGATGGGGATGTTGTTGGCTACGGCGCAGGGAGCGGTCTCGGCGAGGATGGCGTCGGTGTTGCCGAGGAGGGTGTGCTTCTTGTACTGGTCTTCGTACTCGATACCGAGGGCGCGGCCCACGAGGGTGAGGTAGTGCTCGACCCGGACGGGATAGCCGGCTTCGAGGCCGCACATGTGTCGCTGGCAGCCGTGGTAGAGGGTGGCGTACGTGTCGGCTCCGGCGTCAACCGCCTTCTGGACCCACTGGGCTGACATCTCCTCCCACGCCTCGATGCCTACCTGCTGTCGGACGAGGGGGTTGCAGTGGCGGCCGAAGCGCTCGTCGCCGCCGATGTCGACGACGGTCACGCCTGGAAGGGCGCTGAGGAGGGTCAGGGCACTACGTGCTTCGGCGTCGGACTGCGGGCGTCCGGTGTGGTAGTGGAGAGCGACCGTGGTCTCGGGCTGGGACCGGAGGTCCAGCTTGTCGAGATTCTGGACCAGGTACTCGGTGACGTGCTGGAAGGCGAAATCCTCGCGCATGTCCATGATGTCGTCGTAGAAGAAGATGCACGACGGACACCACATCACCACCTGCTCCGGCTGGAACTTGCGGAAGTTGGCGGCGGTGTTCTGGGCGACGGAGTAGGCCGACGCTACGTCGCCGCGCTGGTGGTGCTGGATGCCGCAGCAGTAGGCCGCGCCACCGACGGCAGTGAAGTCCACGTCCAGAAGTTTGAAGACGTCCATGACTGTGCGCACGAGATGGGTGGTGCGCATGACGTTGCAGCCGAGATACAGCACGATGTCGGACTGCTTGACGTCGTCCTTGGGGGTGGTCAGCAGCCAGTCGCGCTCTTCGGGTGTAGACTGCAGGCCGTGGAGGACGTCAATCTCGCGGAAGTAGTTGCGGTAGAACCCGCGGTCCGTCTGTGCGCCGGCCATGTCCGTCTCCTTGCCCACGGAGGTCAATCAGTACTCACACTGTACCACCTTTTCGCTTCCACCTTCGTATCAAGTACGGGGCGGGCTCCAACCCTTCCCTTCAAGGGGCTGAAAGGGGTGGGTAAAGCCGACAGTTCGTCATTCCGGCGGAGGCCGGAATCCACAGGCTGGCCGTCCTTCGACAAGCTCAGAGCCTGCCCTGACCTGGACCCGGTGACCAGTGCCATGCTGGACTTCGCCGCCAAGCTCACCCGCGAGCCGGTCGCGATGGAAGAGTCCGACGTGGTAGAGATCAGGGAGCACGGCCTGACCGACGAGCAGATCCTATCGGTCGTGCTAATCACCTGCACGTTCAACTTCATAACCCGCCTCGCCGACGGCCTGGGAGTCGCAGTCCCCACCGAGCACCAGTCAAGCGTAGAGACCTGGCTCACAAGCCCAGCCCGAGACCAACCGTGGCTAATGCAAGCTAAGGGCTGACTACGCCCGCCCAACACTAGCCGCGCACCGACGGCCAAAGGCACTCCACCCGCCACGAGGCGGCTACTAGCCGACGCCCACAGCACCCCCACCAGCCAGCCCTTCACACAGAGGGTCCTCATACTGATAGGGAGTTCCTCTTTGCGGGTGACGACAGATAGGTCGGGATTGTCTGAAGTGTACATCCCACGCTGAAACGCGTACTAGGATAGTATTCCGGCAACCTCGCCTTTGCGGACGTAAACTCAGTTCTTTAGTAACTCTTCAGATAAGGGAACCAATTATCTGGCATACAAAACCTAGCGCCACCATGGCTGCACCTAGTGGTCCCAGAAATCTCCCCTTTGGGCTGTTCGTTACTGTATGCCAGAAGTTGAGCGTTTCACGAAGTTGGTGGAACCAATTCTTTGGTTGACGCTCCGCTGTATCTTGATACGGGGTCTTGCTCAACTGCAGGAACGTATCGCCTGATCTCATGCTAGCCATTTGCTCTTCCGTGGGAGGCTCGAAGCTAGTTGTAATCCAGAAGTCCTTCCTGAACATGTAAACGAGCGCAAAACCAACTAAGTCCAAGAATAGACCTAGTGGGGTCATATGGGCAGAAGCCAAGTCTAGTATCAAGAACATACCTCCGGAGTATTCAGTTACAGGAATCCAAGGAATTGTATAGTCGTAGTCTCGATGAAACCTGAGCATAAAGACACGAAGAGCGGCGTAGACAACCCGCCTAGCCAATCTGACGCCTCGCTTGTTCTTTTCGAGGGTAGGGCGTCGAACCCTGTTCTCAGGCCATGTTATGGCCGGAACGATGGAAATCAGCGATGATATGAATTTTGAAACAAGTAGGAGGATCTCATTGGCACTAGTTCGCGACGAGTTCCCCATTACCTACGGCTTTGAGCAACTGGCACTTAATATCTGTGATCAGGCTGAGACGCGTGGAGAGGCTGTATATGGGATCAGTCCGTGGTACTGCGCGGCAAGGCTGATCGAGCATGGAGCGAGAGTGGCATTCATAGGTGCAAACCCTGGCGGCGGAGTGACGTCTAAACGGGACGACGAGAGAGTTGGGAGGCTGCGGCGGCCCTATCGGGACCCACATTACAACGCGTGGCTTGACGATACTCATTGGGAAAGCAGCGGAGCATCTCACCAGCAGAGGGTGATTGATACGTTCAACCTTCTGTTTGGTAGCTCACAGGGACAGGGTGTGCTGCGTGAGGCTGCATGCCTAAATGTAGTACCAGTACGAAGTGTTAGTACCGCTGATCTGACATCCAGAACATGGAGCGAAGGAGTAGAGTGGTTCACCCAAGTTCTGACGCATGTCGCACCCGAGGTTGTAGTGTGCAATGGCAACGGAGGGGGTAGATCTCCGTGGAGTGCTCTGGAAAGCACTGGGTCCGGTATCGCCGAGGTAGAACAGACAGATGTCTATGGCACATTCAGGCTCAAGCGAGGCAAGATTAAGGATTCCAATCTCAATGGCGCGATAGTAGTCGGGCTGCCGCACTTGGGTAGGATGAGGTCGATTGACCGATTACGTGATGCAACGGCGGATTGGTCACTCCCAGTCCTATAATGAGACTCCCTATCCGTAGTCAGGTAATAGAAGGAAGGTGTTCACGCGATGCCGAAGGTAAACCTAGAAGTCTTGAGATCTGTTCAGAATGCTCTCGAAGATTATAAGAAGGCGGTCTCAGACACAGCTCTGAGTCCTAGGTCGAAGGAGACGTACCTGCTTCATGCCGAGCACTTTGTGCGCTGGCTTGACGATGATTTCGAGCCGGGAGCAACCTTGGAGAAGTAGGACGAGAATGGTCGGCGCGATTTATGACCAAATTGACATGAAGGTATTCTTCTCACAAAAGTGCTCGCGAGAGAACGCCCCAAGTACATGACCCCAAAGTCAGCGCCAGCCCCACTGCCGACCTCAAATGTTGAACTGCGGGTCGGCGTAGTCGTGCAGCTTGTTGTAGATCTGGATGCGCCAGCGCTGGGTGTCGGCGACCATCAGCCTCGAGTTGCGACTGTCGAACTCGACCGCTGACGGCAGGGCGAAGCGCCACTCCGGCTCCAGCGTATAGACATGGCGCCGCACCGCAGTTCGAATGAGACTGGCTCCGACAGCATCTGAGGGGATGCTGTCAGAGCAGGGGCCGGGTGCAACTTAATGGTTTTGTGACGGTGACGTGGAAGTCCGCCAAGGCTGTCCTCGGTCCCGCTACCATTGGGCAGCGAGGGACTGAGAACAGCGACTTCGCAGCATTGTCAATGTTTCAATCCTCACCTGGCCCCTGCGCCATGAATACTGCCTATTGTCGTTCGCCGTCTGACAAGCCCGAGGGGAGCGCTGTCATCTGGCGGGACTCTTCACAATTATTTGACCTGTCGAGAGAGGTTGAGGTCCCTGTGATTCTTCGTGGACTTGTGCTCGTACTGATACTTTGATTAGCCAACCAGGCGGGTCATGTTGACACCATCCGGCAACTCAGACTGATCCAGCCGCACCTCATAGTCGCTGAACTTCCTGGGTGGGGCACCGGGATGCCGCGCCTCTGGGGAGACTCTTTCGTACAGGGAGTGAGCGGGAGCATTGCCCAGTCTACTTTCGTGGGTGAATACATACAGTCCGCGGCATGACATGAGCCCTCGCGCTGACGATCTGTCCAGGTCCCACATATTGGCAAGGGCGCTCCAGAGCAGCGACAGGTCCTCGCTATCCACGCCAGTGTTGGCTGCGAAGTGCGGGTTGAAAGACCCCTGTGCCATGTAGAGGCCATAGGGAATCAACGCCTTTCTGCCCATTGTGACCTGCGTGCCGCTCACGCCGAGTCCATCCTCGTTGCTGTTGCCGACTTCGATATCCTCCGACCGTGTTACAGCGACCCGAGTGATGGAAAGGTCAAGCGGCATGACTGGATCGACCGACCTCGCAAATGTGATCTGGACTGGTCCTTTCACCTGTCCGCAGTTCACACCGGTTGACATCACAGCTCCGAACATCCGGACGTCGTAGAAGTTGCGACACATCCACTCCCTGGCCCTGTCGACGTCGGCACGGCTCTGACGTGTGCCTGTCGAGCGAATTCCAAGGTCGTCGTACGCCCTCTGGTGCTTGGAGTTCAGAGCTTCCCCGCTCTGCACGTAAATCTTGAACCTAGATTCGGCACCGCGCAGGGCGTCGACCCAGTTGCGGACTTTCCTCTTGAGGGCAACGTCCGTGACGAGTCCATGCATGGTCTCGGGATCGACGCGCGGCAGGTTACCGGCGTCAGGGTCGCCGTTGGGATTGCCGTCCGTGACATCGAAGAGGAGCACGAAATCGTGCCGCCGGTTGACGTCCGTATGTTCAGAGCCAGTCATGCCGGCCAACCTGAAGAGTAATCGCTGCGGGGAGAGGAGTGAGCGGGCAATTGGAGTAGAACTCCACTTAAGAGCCCACGCTTTTGCCGCAAGAGATGCACCTTCTGGTGATAGTACCCAAGTGCGAACAGGCCCTGTTCTTCCAGGCTGAGTGCCGTTGGATAGCAGTTGAGAACGTCCAGTATCTCCTCGGCATACTCTTTGAGGTCTCTGTACGTCGCGACGCTGCGGTGCTTGACCGTGTTGAAGTGGTGAGTGGCCCGTTTCCGCAGCATGTCAAAAGCGGATTCAGGTGCCGATGAGGCAAGGCCGAAATACCGGTCGATGGAGACGGGCCTCCTGGTTCCAGCGATGGCCACTTCTGCGCTCTCCAGCACCGAAAGCAGTCTCCCGCACATGTAGGCTGGCCTGTGATCGTTCCTGTCCAGTTCGACCATCTTCCTACCGGGTTGCGTCCTCTCACCCCTTCTGGCCAGTGCCATCTTGATGAGTGCTGCTCTCGGTCTCGTCACCCTCCTCTCGACTCGATTTCGGGTTACGGCCAGGTGCAGCAGCCCAACCGGAATTGCGGCTCCCAGGAGTGCACTTCGCAGCAAGGCGGTTACTGTGACCGCTGGGACGTCACGCAAGTCCCTGACAGTTGCGCCGAGCAGCGAGTGTATTCCCAGGGGCTCAGGACGGTCGTGTCGCGCGCTTGCAATCGCCTGATCTCTGAACCAGTTGGCAAGGTTCCGCTCGGCACTACCGACTGTAGTCTCGAACCAGTCGCGCAGGGCGGCTCGTCCTCCACTGGCTGAAAGCGTAGCGCAGTAGAGCGGATTGCCCTTTGCGGCAGGATTGCTGTCATCTGAACCGAGACTTCCGATCTGCTCCAACACGTGAGGCTGGTCAGGCGAATCCAGAATCCGTGCCCAATTGAAGGCTGAACGCTCACGGGTCCAGATGATGGTCTTGCCCGCCGCAAACCTGATGTGGGAGCTGTCGTCGCCGAGGAGTTGATTGGCGGCTTCGGTGACTTTCTCGCCACAGTCCCGGCATGTAGGGGCGACCTGGGAGTTTCTCAGGCCATACGATTCGAATGCGGGCCTGTTTGCTGAGATCATCGACGTGCCCGCAAGTTGGCCTCTGGGGATCCCCCTCAGTTTGCCTGTAAGGCGGTCGAGCACCGGCCCGGCCTCGCCGCAAACCAGGCACTCACTTTCAGTCGTTCGGGAGCGCTCTTCTGCGCTTGCCCAGAACCTCTGTACCTCAGGCAGGTCAATTGGGAAGATCCCTTCGACTCGAAACGTAATGGCATCGCGGGTGTTGAAATCCCCCGGCAGTGTGAGGCCGCCTGCCCCGGTGTCGAGGAAGCGATGGACTGCCTGGACGGGCGCTGACCCCGTTGCCTTCCTGCACAGGTCGATCAGCTCCATGTATGAGCTGTGCATGGCCTCCGGTCGGCCCGCGCTCATGCTTTCAGAGGAAACGCCCAGCGTGTAGTGGGCATTATCGGCGAGCAGCAGGGGTTTTATCCCTTTTGATCTCGATAGGTAGGGCGCCAGCCTTATCGCGCCCCTCCAATTCTGCCTGTCGGACGGGTCGCTTGTGTCCACCGGTTCCGGCGTCAGTAGGCGGCCGTCGCGGTCAAGGTCTATGAGATATCTGATCGGTCGGGCAGAGTAGAGACTTGGAGGCATCTCGAACAGGCCGCCCTCAGCGTACTCCTTCAGTCTCTGCAGAAGCACTACGCGGACACCCGACTTGTGATGTGGGGCACTCGAAGGACGCCCCTCTCCAGCTTCGCCTCGAAGAACATGGGCCTGCCCCTGCCGCCCGGCCCTTGCCCGTACCTTATGTCCAGCAGCATCCTGCCTAGGTCGATGGAGTCGTCGATAGGACGCTCAATCCCAGCCGGAGGGCCAAAGTGGGCCGTAAACTCTCTGCAGCCCAGGTAGGGCGTTGAGAAACACTGGCCCCTGTTCACCCTGCGCCTGAACTGGTCCCGATACCTCGCAGGCGGACTGTCGACTCCATTTCTGAGGTCGATCTGCGCTCGCACAACGTAGGCCACGTCCCTTATGGCCAGAGTGTGACGCTGCGCCCTGTCTTCGTCGGCGAAGTACGCTCCGGTACCTGACTCCATCCAGGTGGACGCCGTCCGGAAGACGGCCCTGGAGTTGACCTCGTTGCGCAGAATCGAGAAGTAGCGTATCGGGTTCAGGACGACGATTTCCTCGATCCGCCAGCTGAACTGAGGCTTCCAGAAAATGGCCTCGAGGATGCCCCTGGCGGCGGATGGCGTCATGACCGGGTAGCTGACCCGCTCCACCTTCGATTCCGGTCTCGTGAAGCACGCCAGATCCCCCCAGAGTTTGACCTCCAGTGGTGTGGACGTTATTGCAGGCAATTGCGTTGGGCTCTCATCCTCGTCTCTTCTTGATGCGCAGTTCCCAGCTCAGTCTTCGGGACAGTCCACCTGGGTGACGCCGCAGCGCAATCTCGAAAAGGAGCCGCGACACGGATGGCTTGACCCCCCGCCAGCCATGTCGCGGCAGTTAGATTCACAGACGGTGTACCACGTACATGCGGACAGCAAATACGGCTGTGAACATTGCAACAAGTGTCAGCAGACTGATCAGCCAGAGCGAGAGTCCACCCTCGCCACGATCCAGCGACGCCATGAACGGGGCAGGGGAGTGCCCCGCTTCCACTCCATAGACTGGGACGATCTTCTTCGGCGTCGCAGGCTCAACCACAGGCGGGAGAGACACTTCAGCCATGGGCTCGTCGATGGGTTCGATTACGAACGCCACGACAACCTTGGATGCTGAGTCCGACTCCTGTGTCTGGTTGCGTATGCTGCGCTCGACGAGCGGCTTCATGGGCGCGAACGTAGGCTCAGGCTTGGGTGCCAGTACCGGTTCAGGTACGGTCGGCGTCGGGACGACAACGACCGGAGCTGGGGTGCTCACCAGTATGGGTACCGTCACGGCCGGAGCGGGCGTTGGCGCAGGCTCGGGATCGGCCACCGTCACAGCGACACTCGTGAGTACGCGCAAATCGCCTGAGTCGGTTGCAACCAGGTAGAACGAGACCTCTCCTCCGCTGACCGGGTCTATCGACAGAATGCCGTCCTCGAGGTGGGCCAGCGCCACGTTGGTGATGTTCTCCCCTGAGAAGTCGTAAGTAAGCGAGTCTCCGTCAGGATCAGTGAAGTACATCTCCAGGTCGATCAACCACGGCTGTTCGTCCGACATCAGGTCAACACCCGGAATGTCATCGACCAGCGGAGCCTCGTTCACGTTCGTAATCGTGACCGACACGTCCATGTTGGCGGACAGTACAGGTTCACCATCGTCGGTGGCCGTAATGACCAGCGAGTGGACGTTAGTCTCATCCGAACTGCCCGGGGCCTCGAAGTCCATAGCGGCTGCCGGCGAGAGGTTGCCCTCCTCGTCGATCGTAAACGCACTGGCGTCCGGCCCTGAGAGCGACCACGTGATCGTGCCCTCTTCGGGGTCATCGATCTGGTACTGCGCGATCGCGTCGATGCTGTTCTCAGGCAGCGTCAGTTCGACATCGCCACTGAGGTCGCCCAACTCGTTTACCTGCGTGACGGTGACGCGCACGTTGTGTACGTCGTACTCGCTTGGCCTGCCGTCGTCATCGGCGCGCAGAGTCACCCAGTAAGTGTTGCCCTCGTCCCCCTGGGGGCTCTCGAAGTCAGGGGGACTCAAGAATGAGAGTACGCCGCTGTTGGATAGCTCGAACTTGTCTCGATCAGCGCCACGTAGTGACCAGGTGATGTCGTCGCCGTTGGGGTCTTCGGCCGTGTACTCGGCGACGGAGGCAGTTCCATTCTCCGCATAGCTCACCAAGGCATCTCCGACGATCTGCGGTGCCCGGTTCCTGTTCGACCGGTAGCTACTGCTTCCGGAACTTGAACCGCCTCCGCTGGTCGAACTTCCGCTGCCGCTGGAACCTCCCCCGCCAGTTGTAGGAGGTCGAGTTGTAGTTGGCGGCGGCGCGGGCTGGTCTGAACCGGCCGCGAACTCGCTGAAGCCAGCGATGTTGTACACGGTGATCTTGCCGCCGCCGTTCGGGTCGGCGGTAAGCTCGTAGCACTCGTCGGTTCCGACCGGGTCCGGGCACTCATCTATCTGGTCCCACGACACGTCGGTCGGGCCATGGCCCTTCCACATCTGGAATTCGCCGTTGGCGCCGTCGGCCTCGATGGCGTCGTACAGCGTCTGGTTAAGGGTCACTTCCAGTGTCGAAGGCATGTTCAGGCTCTCTTCTATCGACTGTGCGCCGAGGTCGAAGAGGTCCACGAGGACGCATACGTGCTGGTGATCGATCGGCGCCTCCACGCCGCAGTTGTTGCTCTTCGCGTCAATCGCAACCTGGAAGAACTGGTCCCTTGCACCCGCCTGGAAGTTGACCGTCAGGCTGCTATCACCTACGGCCGTGGTGGTCGAGGTCAGTGTCGTTTCGACCGCGGGATCCACGATGTGTACGGTCTCTGTCTCCGTGCGCTCTACGACTGGCCTGAAGACGACCACCCTGAACTCCTGGCTGATGCCAGGGGTGTCGGACACTGTCAGTGTGGTCGTCGCCACACCGATGCCGACCGGTGTGATGGTCAGGTAACCTTCTGAGACCTCTGTAGTGAAGATGGCGGCATCGGACGTCGTCGCCTGGTAGGGTGGGTGACCCTCGTCCGGATCCGTGAAGTAGTCGGACAGTAGTATCCGCTCGCCGCCCCCGTCGATCTCCACGAACTGGATGGGGATCGTCGCTGTCTGGACAGTCAAGTCACTTTCGGCGTCCACGTTCACGACCACGTTACCGACCGACAAGTTGCTGCTCTGGTCCGATACTGTGTAGGTGAACGAGTCAGTGCCGTAGTAGCCTGCACTCGGTGTGTATTCGACGTTATTGCCGACCACAACGGCGCTGCCATTTGCGGGCTGCGTCACCGAGTCGAGGGTCAATTGCATACCCTCTGGGTCGGAGTCGTTCGCGAGCACGTCTATTGTGACTGCGGAGCCGTCCTCAGTTGCCGAGGCGGTGTCGTCCTCAGCAACTGGCGCCTCGTCCACGTTGACGACGGTGATGGTCACCGGGACCGATGTCGTCGCGTTGGACGGGTCGGCAGCAGTGACAGTCACCGAGTAGCTGGTGTCAGTCTCGTAGTCCAGCGGCTGACTGGTCTGGATCTGGCCTGTGGACTGGACGATGCTGAACATGCTGGCGTCCGCCCCGCTGAGCCGGTAGGTCAGCCTGTCGTTCACGTCGTCGACAGCCTCCACTGGATCGCCGACGTTCTGGCCTGGCGCGGTGTTCTCGTCGACCGAGCGACGCTCGAAGCTCGACAGGAACCTTGGAGGATCGTTGTTGACCGGGACTGCACGCACGGTGTTGTCCGAAATAGCGTTCGCGGTCTTTCCGTTGCTGTATCCGTCGTCATAACTCGCGGTGGCCCTGAGGTACCTGCCAACGTCGCCCGCTACCGGTGTGTAGCTGTCCGATGTCGCACCGCTGATTGTGCTCCAACTGGACTTGCTGCCTGCACCCGACCTCTGCCACGACCACGTGACGGCCGAGGTGACCTCATCAGGATCGTCCAGAGTGGCCGTCAGGGCGGTATCGACCTGCGGCTGCACTAACGAGAGCTCGACCGTTCCGGGTTCCTCCACGTTGGTGACCGTCACGGTCACGTCAAGCCGGTTGATGTTGTTGCCGTCGGACGCCTGCACGGTCACGTGGTAAACATTGTTCCTGTCCGAGTCTTTGGCGTCTTCATAGTCAGGCGCAGGATCGAAGCTGAGCACGCCACCGTTGGTGATCGCGAAGTACGCGCTGTCCGTCCCGAGCACGGTCCAGAAAACGTTACCGCCCTCAGGGTCCCTGCCAGTGTAGCTGGCAACCGCGCGGGAGCCGTTCTCGGCGAAGTTAGTCGATGTGGCACCCGTAATCACAGGCGCTTCGTTCTCACCGATCACGTCGATGGTGATGTCGATGGAGTCGTCCGTTACTGCGTCCGTATTGCCGTCGACGTTAAGGCTGTCGCGCACTGACACCGTCACCGAGTAGCTTGTCTTGCTCTCGTGGTCCAGTTCGGACTTGGCGAGGATCTGCCCGGTGGAGTCATCGATGTCGAAGTGCCCGGCATCGGTTCCGCTAAGCGTATAGGTGAGATCATCGCCCTCAGGGTCTGACGCCGACACCGGAGCGCCGACGTTCTGCCCGGCCACCGTGTTCTCAGTCACGCTCCGAGTGCCAGAGTCCCCGTTCGGGAACTGCGGCGGCTCGTTGACGTTGGTGACGGTTACGACAATGGCCAGCGTGGTCGTGCTGTTCTTATCGTCAGCAACTACAGTCACATTGTAGGTGTTGTCCCCACCGTCATCCAGAGGGGTCTCGAAGTTCGGTTGCGCGTTAAACTCTAGTGCGTTGCCGTTGAACCTGAAGCGGCTCCCGTCCACTCCCTCAGGTCTGAGGGTTACGTCTCCGCCTTCGGGATCGGCAACAGTGAACGTTCCCACTGAACCTGTGTTGTTCTCAGGGTATGTCAGTGAATTGTTCCCAGAGAGAGTTGGCGGCTCATTCACGTCTGTGACGGTTATGGTCACCGTGATAGTAGCCTCCTCGTTGGACGGATCACTAGCCGTCACCGTTACGGTGTAAGTGTCCTTTTCCTCTCGGTCCAGGGGGGCTTTGGTCTTCAACTGCCCGTTCGAATCATCGATGTCGAAGGACGCGGCGTCATCACCACCCAGCTTGTAGTTCAGATCGTCATTGTTTTCGTCTGTGGCCGTTACTCGGTCGCCTATGTTTTGTTCCGGCCCAGTGTTCTCAGGTACAGACAACTGAGTGTCTGTAGTTGGTGGGAATGTCGGCGCGAAGTTAGTCGGAGGCTTCTCCTGGACCGGATTCGTAGATGTGACCGTTACACTCTTGCCGGAACCTTGACCGTCTGTATATGAGACAGTAACGCGGATGCTCTTGCCCACGTCGGCGTCGACCGGCGTGTAGCTGTCACTGGATCCGCTGCTTGACGTGGCTGTTCTGACGGTAGTCCAGTCAGTGCTTGTAGCCGTGTCCCAAGTCCATGTTAGGGCTGAGATGCCTTCGTCTGGGTCTGTCAGTGTGGCGGTCAGAACTGACTCAACCTGTGGCTGTCTTGACGACAGGGTCAAAGACCCGTCCTCGTCCACGTTGTTGATGCTTACAGTCACGGCCAACTCACCATCGTTGCGACTGTCAGTAGCTACTATCGTGACCTCGTAGGTTGGTTTGGTCTCGTAGTCCGGCGGCGACTTGAATGTCAGATCGCCATCCACGATGTTGAAGTCGCTTTCGTCGGCGCCCGACAGGTCCCAGCTGTACGAGTGTTCCTCGGGGTCTTCAGCCGTATAGGATGCGACCGTGCCCGTGGCGTTCTCGTCGAAGCTGACTACTGAATCGCCGTTTATAACTGGAGCCTCGTCAACGTCATTCACGTTGATGGTCACGGGGATTGTGGCATCAATCGAAGGGTCGGGATTGCCGTTGATGTCCTTCCCATCGCTGACTGAGATTTCAACGTTGTAGCTGCGCTTCGTCTCGAAGTCGAGGTCATCCTTAGTCATCAGCTGGCCGGTTGACGTCGAGAAACCGAACTTGTCGGCGTCAGCTCCGCCCAGTTCGTACACCAGCGTATCGTCTGATTCGTCGTTCGATGCCGCCACCGGGTCTCCGATCTTCTGACCGGATGGCGTGTTCTCGTCAATCTCCCGCACTACGTTCGGCGAGAACGACGGCCTGCTGTTAACAGCAGGTACCTTGTTATCCGAGACGCCAGACGCGCTCTTCCCGGTCCCATGCCCGTCTTCGTATGTCGCAGTGGCCCGGAGATAGTTGTCCTCGTCGGCGTCTACAGGCGTATACCCGCTTCCGGTTGCGCCACCTATGTCTGTCCAACCGCTACTGCCGGTCTGAGAGCGACTCCAATGCCAGGTAACGCCAGATACGACACGATCAGGATCAGTCAGACTAGCATTGATCTGTGTGCCGACTCGCGGCGAACCTGACGATAGCGTGACTACACCAGGCTCATCGACGTTCGTCACGTTGACCGTCACAGGCAGGTCGGAGATGTTCTGCCCATCTGACGCCCGCACCGTGATTTGGTAGATGTTCTGAACTTCATAGTCTGGCGCGTTGTCTATGCTCAGTAAACCTTCGTCAGAGATGGAGAAGTCTGCTGAATCTCCAAAAATGGTGAAGGTTGTTGTAGCGCCCTCGGGGTCGGTGCCCGTGTAGGTTGTTATCGCCCCTGTTTCATTTTCAGTCGCCGTGGTACTCGTTGCCCCGGTCAGGACTGGTGCCTCGTCCTCGTCGATGACGTTGATGGTCACCTCGATCGTTGCGTCCACCACGGAGTCCTCGGCACCATTGGCGTCCCTGCCGTCACTGACAGACACGGTGACCGTGTAGCTCTTATCACTGCTTTCGTAGTTGAGTGCGCCTTTGGTAAGTATCTGACCTGTCGACGTGACAATGTCGAAATGTCCCGCGTCTGCCCCGCTCAGCGAGTAGGTCAGTTCGTCCCGCTCAGGGTCTGTGGCTCTGACTGGCGAGCCAACGTTCTGACCCGCCGAAGTGTTCTCCGAAACATCACGAGATGCCGTGGCTGCCCGGAACTCGGGCACCTCGTTCTGGCCGGTGACGATTACGGTCACAGTCAACTGGTCTGTGAATTCTCCATCTGTGGCTACAACGATAACGTTGTACACGTTGTCCGTGCCCACGTCAGTGGGATTCTCCACATTTGGGGGCGATACGAAACTAAGTTCGCCATCCGCGATGCTGAATTCATCCTTGTCCGGTCCTGCCAAGCTCCAGACTATGTTCTCGCCTTCGGGGTCGCCGTGCGAGTACGTGGCAACTGATGTGCCGATACCTTCGATGATCGGCACCAGAGTGCTACCGTGAATGTCCGGTGACTCGTTCACGTCCGTTACGTTGATCGTCACGGTGACCGTGTCACTGGTGTTGGACGGGTCGGACGCCTTGACCATTACGTTGTATGTTTTCTCACCCTCGTAGTTGAGAGCGGCCTTGGTCTTGAGCTGTCCGGTGCCCGAGTCGATGTCGAAGGAGGCCGCATCTGCTCCCTCCAGGGCGTACCTTAGGATGTCGCCGGAGTTCTGGTCGTCCGCTGTCACCGGGTCGCCGATGTTCTCTCCGGCGCCGGTGTTCTCCGCGATGTCGCGGGTTACCGGTGATGAGGTGAACTCTGGCGCGTGGTTGACCTCCGGCGCAGGGCGCACGGAGTTACTGGGCTGCTTAACCACGCTCTTTCCGGCGCCGTGACCGTCCGTGTACGTCACGGTAATGCGCAGGTCGTTGCCCACGATGTCCTCAGTCGGCGTGTAGGAATTGGATGTTGCATTGCCCGCAGTGGTGGTGCTGACAGTGGTCCAGTTTGTCGTGGTGGCCGAATAGCTCTCCCACTTCCAAACAATGTTGGAAAGGCTGCCGTCGCCGTCCTCGAGGGTGGCCGTCAGAGCCGTGCCCACCTGCGGCTGCTCGGAAGTCAGCTCTAACTCGCCAGCCTCGTCCACGTTAATGACGTTGATGGTCACCTCGATTGAGGCGTCCACTGCAAGGTCAGCATCGCCATTGGCGTCCCTGCCGTCGCTGACCGACACGGTCACCGTGTAGGTTTTCCTGCTGCCCTCGTAGTCGAGTTCGCCCTTGGCCAGGATCTGACCGGTTGACGTGACGATGTCGAAGTGCGACGAGTCACCACCACTCAGAGAATAAGTGCGATCATCGTTCTCAGGGTCAGTCGCGCTGACGGGTGCGCCAACGTTCTGCCCCAGGGAAGTGTTCTCCAATACATCACGAGACGTGGTGGCCCCCGGGAACGTCGGTGGCTCGTTCGTGCCGGTGACGTATATGATCACGTTCAGTGAGTCGGTGAATTCCCCGTCCGTCACTACAACTGTTACGTGGTATATGTTGTCCTCATTGTGGTCTGTAGGGTTCTCCAAATCCGGCGTAGAAACGAAGCTAAGGACGCCGTCCGCCATTGTGAAGTCATCAATGTCTGTTCCCGACAGACTCCACTGAATGTTTGTGCCCTCAGGATCGTTGTGCCGGTACGTCGCAACACTCCTGAGCAGGCCCTCCGTGTATGAGGTCGACCTGGTGCCGCTGATGTCCGGTGGCTCGTTCACGTCCGTTACGGTGATCGTTACAGAGACCGTGTCAGTCTCATTGGACGGGTCTGACGCGCGCACCGTTACGGTGTATGTCTTCTTCCCCTCGTAATTGAGCGCGGCCTTGGTCTTCAGCTGTCCAGTGCCCGAGTCGATGTCGAAGGAGGCCGCATCTGCTCCCTCCAGCGCATACCTCAGGATGTCACCGGAGTTCTGGTCGTCCGCCGTCACCGGAGCCCCTATGTTCTCGCCCGCAGCGGTGTTCTCCGCGATGCTCCGGGTTACCGGGGTTGACGTGAACGCTGGCGCTTGGTTGACCTCAGGCGCCGGGCGCACGGTATTACTTGGCTGCTCGGTTGCTGTCTTTCCAGAGCCATGGCCGTCCGTGTACGAGGCGGTGATACGCAGGGTATTGCCCTCATCGTCTGCGGTCGGCGTGTAGGAGTTGGACGTGGCGCTTCCAGCAGTTGTGGTGCTGACAGTGGTCCAGTTAGTCGTGGTGGCCGACTGGCTCTCCCACGTCCAGGTGATGTTGGAGAGGCTGCCGTCGTCGTCCTCGAGGGTCGCGGTCAAGACCGTGCCCACCTGAGGCTGCTCAGACGACAGTTCTATCTCGCCACGCTCGTCGATGTTTGTGATGGTGATGGTAACTGGCAGCGAGCCGGTGAGTTGGCCGTCCGAGTTCTGCACGGTAACGCTGTACTCGTCCTGGGCTTCGTAGTCAGGGACCGCGAGGAACGAGAGCACGCCGCCATTCGAAATCTCGAAAGCGTCCTTGTCGTCCCCATCCAGCGACCAGTTGCTGGTGGCTGAATTCTCCGGGTCGTTGGCTGAGTAGGTTGCAACTGACGGAGAGCCGTTCTCCGCTACTTCGGGTGCGTCATTGCCGGACACCACCGGCGGCTCGTTTAAGTCTTCGACGGTGATGGTGACGTTAATCGTAGCGTCGTAGCTCGTGTCTGGATTGCCATCTGCGTTCTTGCCATCGTGGACATCCACATAGACGCTGTATGTGGTGCGGAACTCGGCGTCGAGTTCGACTTTCGTCAGAATCTGACCCGTTGAGGTCGCGATAGCGAACAGGTCGGCATCGGAGCCGCCTAGAGTGTATGTGAGTGTGTCGCCACGATCAGGGTCGGTGGCCGTGAATGGGTCACCGACTGCCACGCCAGCAACCGTGTTCTCGTCAATGCTCCGCTGACCATCCTCGGTGTCAGGGAATGCGGGAGGTTCATTAACGTTGGTGACGGTGACAGTGACCGGATACGTCGTTGTGCTGGTCCCGTCGGCCGCCAGCACGTTCACGTCGTAGACATTGTTAGTGCCGGAATCGGCGGGAGCTTCGTAGTCAGGCGACGAGCTGAACCTGAGCTCCCCGAGCTGTGTGATTGTGAAGTCGTCTTCGTCAGCGCCCGACAGAGACCAGGTAACCGGGTTTCCCTCCTGGTCGTCATATTCGTAGTCTTCCACCACGCCAGTGCCGTTCTCGGCATACTCCGTGGTGGTAGTGCCCGTGATAGTCGGAGGTTCGTTGATGTCCGTGACCGTGATGACTACGCCGATAGTGTCGTCTGTAGTCGTGGAGGCATTCCCCTCGGCGTCCTTGCCGTCGTGTACCGCGACGACCACGTTGTATGTATCCTTGGTGTCATAGTCGAGCGCGTCCTTCGTCAGGATCTGGCCCGTTGACTGGTTAATGTTGAATGAGCCAGCATCGTTTCCGCTGAGGGTGTAGGTAAGCGAATCGCTCTCCGGGTCATCAGCCGCGACTGGTGCACCGACGTTCTCACCGGACTGCGTGTTCTCTTCCACGCTCCTCTGACCGGTCTCAGCAGCAGGGAACGCAGGAGCTTCATTGACGTTGGTGACGGTGACCGTCACGTTTAACTTGACAGTATTGTTGCCGTCTGTGACTTCTACCGTCACGAGATACACGTTGTTCGTGTCTTTGTCCGTTGGCGCTTCGTGGTCGGGTACCGACTTGAAGGTCAGGTCACCACCCGAGATCTCGAAGTCGTCCTCATCGTCACCCGAGAGGTCCCAAGTGGGCGTGACTCCCTCGGGATCATTGGCTGAGTAGGTTGCCACAGTCGTGCCGGAGTTCTCAGCAATGGAGACTGTAGTCTCACCCGTCAGTGTCGGAGCTTCGTTTATGTCACTGACCGTGATGGTCACATCTATGGTGTCGTCAGTAGTGGTGGAGACGCTGCCGTCTGCAGCCTTACCGTCGTGGACTTCTACGGTGACCTCGTAGGTGGCCTGCACGTCGCTGTCCAGGCTGGACACGGCCCTGATCTGCCCGCTGCCGTCGATGATGAACGACGAGGCGCCTGTGCCGCTGAGCGTGTAGGTGAGCGTATCGCCATCGTCCGGGTCTTCGGCCGCGACTGGAAGTCCCACAATCGCATTGGCGCCAGAATTCTCTTCAACGCTTCTATTGGCGGTTGCCGAAGGGAACTCGGGGTCTTCATTGACGTCAGTAACGGTGACGACCACAGGCAGCGTACCCGTGCTGTTCCCGTCGAATGCCTGGACCGTTACGCGATAGGTGTCCTGCGCCTCGTGGTCCGGCAGGCTGTTGAAGATAAGGTTGCCGCTGGAGTCGATGTCCATATCATCGGCGTTGTCACCAGACAGTGACCACGTGATGCTGGCTCTCTCGGGATCGCCATCGTCGTAGGTGGCGACTACCCCAGTGCCGTTCTCCGCGAACTCAGGGGCATCATCCCCCGTTACCACTGGGGTTTCGTCGATGTTTTCGATGTTGACAGTTACATTAAGCGTCGATGTACTGTTGCCGTCAGAAGCCTCAACCGTCACAGAGTAGGATGTCACGCCGTCGTCGTAGTCCGGAGACGTGACGAAGCGCAGCTCGCCTCCACTGATTGTGAATTCTTCCTCGTCGCTCCCAGAGAGCCCCCAGATGATGGAAGTCAGGCCCTCTGGGTCGGTCGCCGTGTACGTCGCCACGGGCCCGGTGCCATTCTCGATGTACTCTGTTGACGTGGTACCCGTCAGCACCGGAGGCTCATTCACGCCCTGGACGTTGATCGTCACGTCGATGGTGTCGTCCGTCGCCGTGTCCACGGCACCGCTCGCATCCCTGCTGTCGCGGACCTCCACCGTGACCTCGTAGGTCCTCTTGCCCTCGAAGTCCAGGTCGTCCTTAGTCTCTATCTGACCTGTCGACGGGTCGATGTCGAACGAAGACGCGTCCGTCCCACTTAGAGAGTAGGTCGGCGTGTCGCTGGTGTCCTGGTCGGTAGCCGTGACAGGAGCACCTACGCTTCGCTTCGCCACATCACCCTCGTCTACGTCTCGAGACGTGCTGCTACCTTCATTGAAATACGGCGCATCATTCTCATCGGTGACGGTAACGGTCACTTCCAGCTCGCCCTTGAGCTCACCTGACTCGGCCACCACGGTTATCTTGTACACGTTGTCCGGGTCTGCATCGACCGGGTTCTCAAAGTCCGGAGATGAGGCGAACCGGAGGGTTGCGCCACTCGTGGTTGTGGCAATGGTGAAGTCACCGGCGTCGTCCCCTTCGAGCGACCATACAAGCTCATCGCTTCCCGGGTTGGCGGCGGTGAATGTACCCACGTCTCCGGTGCCGTTCTCGGCGTAGCTCGTGGAAGTCGCGCCGGATATCACCGGCCCTCGGAAGACGTTGATGGTCACATCAACGGTGTTGTCAGGTACAGTGGACCCTGTCGGTTGTCCGCCATCGTCCTCGCCGTCCCGAATCCCAACTGTCACCGAGTAGCTTTGCCTGGTGTCGTAGTCGAGATCGGTCTTGACGATGATGTAGCCAATTTCGCTGTCTATCCCGAACAATGCCGAGTCAGTCCCGTTTAGCGAGTAGATGTGCGTGTCATCGCCGTCCGGGTTCACTGCCTCGACGGGGGGACTGATTTGGTGTCCTCGTTTACTGTTCTCGGCCACCTCCCGCGTGACGGGCGGCCTTTCCATGAAGTATGGCTTCTCAGGTTCTACGTCTGAAATCTCGACCCTCATCGGAAAGTAGGCATGAGGGAAGCCCCGAGCATTCCCCCGGATGATCACGTCATAGATGTTGTCTTTGTCTTCGTCCTTGGGGTTCTCGAAGTTGGGGTCCTCGTAGAAGTCTCCGAAGTACTGTACGAGTGGCGACTTTGCGAAAGCCAGTTCGTACCTGGTCGTCGTAGCATCATCCTCGCCTTTTCTTTCTTCAAGCCGGAAGACCTGGTCGCCGTTGCGAAGATAGTGAATGCCAACATGAGTCCTTGTATTAGTTGCCCCCGTTGGGACCGTTGCAGTGAAGATCGCGCCGGTGGTGGTGTTTCCTTCGAACGTGTATTCAGGGACGGGCCCAACGTAAGAAGGCCCACTGATTTCTACAGGCACGTAGGAGTTATCAGGTTTTTTGTACCCATAGATCTTCTTGTCAACTGAGTCGACAACGTACACCCATGTGCCGTCGACCCAGACGCCGGCAGGATCAGCGTTGCCCACCCTGTCTAGGTCATTAATTTCCAGATTGTCCGTCCTGACAAATCCCCCCTCCGAAGAAGTGCGGTTCTCGTATGCGTAGATCTTGTCGTCCACATCGTCGGCCACAAACATCGTAAAGAAGTTGAAGAAGAGTCCGGTTGGGCTCTCGTTTCCTGTACTACCGAGGTCGTACTCAGGTGACGTTGTGCTGTAAGTGTAAGTTCCGCCACGGTTAGCGTATGTAAACACCCTGTCTGCATCGGCGTCGACCACATAGACCAAGCTGAAATCATCGGTGACTGGGAACTCCTCGATTCCCCTGGGGGCGGAATTGTCAGTGTGCAGTGTGAACTCATCAGACGAAACACGCTGGCTGCGATCAGCGCTGCTGTACGCGAACACCTCGTCGCTGGAGCCTGAGCCGTCATTCGTCACCCAGGTGCTGCTGGCGTTCGCTACGATTCCCCAGGGGTTGGTGGCCCCGTCCAGACTGTAGGTCTCCACAAATGTGAGGGAGTCTGCTCGGATTCCATGTGGCTGATGTGGGAGGTCGTACACGTAGACCTGACTGCTGCCGCTGTCGACTACGTGGAGGCGAGTGACAAAACGCTCAACCCCATCTACAGTGGTCCGGTATTGTTCGCCCCAGAGGCCTGCTGGCGAAGTGGGCTGGGTGGTGGGCAGATCCCATATCCTGTACTCTTGGGCCCTGAACGCGCTGGCAGTCCTCGTCAGTTCAACACGTTCCTCACCTTCGCCATGGAACAGGGTGACGACAAGTACGTACCTGCCATGAGGGCACGTTGTGGCGATCGTTCCCGTCGCTGTTTCCGTGGCGGTCGATATGCTGCCCAGGCTCAGGCCATCGCCGGCCCCTGCACCCTCGCAGGCAGGAATGTCAGGTTCGGAGTAGGCAACGACTCTGGCGTCATACTTCAGTTCTGTTGTACTGGCAATGTAATCGTCCAGGTCGCTGAACGTCAGCGTGAAATTTAGCTCCTCACCCTCACGGATCGTATGTCCGGGGTCGAACTCGATGTCAATGGAAGGTCCTTCCTCCTGGTCCTGGGCATAGGCCGTGTCTGTCGGAACCAGCGAGAGCAGCGGTGCCGCGAATAGGGAAAATAGGGACGTGGCCACCAGGACTGTGACAGTTGCAATGAGCGCTCTTAGATTCACTGTCAATGGATCACTCCTCTGGCACGGATGGCGAGGGTCCTAACTCAGCCCGCCTCCATAGGACGCGCGCCGAACCCAAAGCTTCATTGACAGTGAATTGCCCATCGGCTCATTCCTTCCAGCGAGGATTTGTACTTTTTTGAGAGAGTTACAAGACTTTTCCCAATTGTGTGCCTGAAGTAAGTGAGCCGTAACAACTGGTGACAACTTGAAATCTTTTCGTCACCGAGTTCCCGCCGCTTGGATAGGTCGCAATTCGGACTCCCAGTCACGAGCTATCCTGCAATCCGAAGTGAAAAATCTGGTGTTGCTTCGGACTGCCGTCCTTGCCATGACAGGTAGGCACGGCCGTGCAGTACGAATCGTCATGTGGGTAGGGGAGAGGGGTACTGAGTTGCAGGTGGCTGAAGCCTGGTTCAGCCTGGTTTCGTGCAGGAACAGACCGTCAGGTCCGGGACTCCTCGCACAGGGGAACTCTCTGGCCCTCTTCGACACGAAGTGGTCGGCACAGCGCACTCAAACGGGCTGCGCAGGCATTGCTACGTGGGCTGACCCTCAGGACTCGTCGCCTGAATCGCCCTTTGCCATGCGGTATCCGACACGTGGCTCGGAGAAGAAGTAGGTCGGGTCGCTCGCGTCCTCTCCCAGCTTGCGCCGCAGTCGTCGAAGGTGTGTGCGAAGCGCCCGAAGGTCACCGGGCCTATTGGGGCCCCAGACCCTTCGCAGAAGCTGGTCGTGGGTCAACACGCGGCCGGCATTGGATGAGAGCTCGTGGATCAGCTTGTACTCGGTGGCCGTTAGCCGCACGGGCTGGCCGGCGACAGTAACCCTGCGTTCAAGATAGTCGATCTTCAGATCGCCGAACTCGTAGGGTTCCGAAGGTTCCGGCTGGCCTGAGCCAGTCCGTCTTCTCAGAGCTGCCCTCACCCTGGCAACCAGCTCCGTGGGCGAAAACGGCTTG
The DNA here is from genome assembly GCA_965116405.1 of Dehalococcoidia bacterium. Classification (GTDB taxonomy): domain Bacteria; phylum Chloroflexota; class Dehalococcoidia; order Lucifugimonadales; family UBA1123; genus VXRN01. The sequence goes on along the minus strand of OZ220685.1, from coordinate 926,438 downwards.
ACGATGAAGTCGGTGGCTCCCATCTCAAAAGCCCGCGCGACAACCCGGTCGCGTCCGTATGCGGAGATGAAGATCACCGGAACGTCCGCGATGGTGAAGATGTCTCCCATGAGCTCGATTCCGTCAGTGCCGGGCAGCATCAGGTCGAGCAGCACGAGGTAAGGTCGGGTCTCCTGGACCAGTGAAAGCACCTCGTCGGGGTCTGCGCAGACTATAGGGGCGTAGCCCGCGTCAGTGAGCGTCCTGCGTACGTACCGGAGCGCCTGGGGATCGTCGTCGACCACAAGGACAGGCTGCCCCCCTTGCTCCACCCGCGGGGCGTTCAGGTCAGGTTCGCGGAGCGGGGTGGCCACTTCCTCAGCCGCAGGGACTGTGAATGCGAACCTGGCCCCAAGTCCGGGCCCAGCGTTCTCGGCCCAGATACGTCCCCCATGGGCCTCAACTATCCCCTTGCAGATCGCCAGACCCAGTCCTGTGTCCCCCTCAGGGTCTTCTGCCTCCACGCGAGAGAACTTCCTGAAGAGTTGAGGAAGATGGTCAGCTGGGATCCCTCGTCCTTCATCGATCACCGAGACCTCGACAAAGAACTCCCTCCTTGCCGCAATCACCCTGATGGCCGACGACTCAGGTGAGTGCCGAGCGGCGTTGGAGATCAGGTTGCTGATTACCTGGACAATCCGCCTCCGGTCTACCATAGCCAGCGGCAGGTCCGGCGCGATGTCGATGTCGAGCCTGTTGACGCCACCTGCGCTAATGAAGTTGCTGCGCGCCCTGTCCACCAGGACGGCCACATCCGCTGGTTCTGGACTGACAGGCAGCGTGCCAGTCTCTATGCGGGCGACGTCCAGGAGGTTGCCGATGAGTTCCCGCATGCTGTCGGCCTGGTCGACGATGATTCGAAGGAACTGCCGCATTTCGGTAGGGTCCAGGTCAGACGTGGCATCCAGCATAGTGGTCGCCGATCCCCTGATTGAGGTTAGCGGCGTCCTCAATTCGTGGCTCACCATACCAAGAAACTCGGACCTCAGTCGTTCGATCTCCTCGAGGGGCGTCATATCTTGAATGGTGATCACTACCGATTCCACCTCACCATCCTCTGACCGGAGGGGAGTCGAGTTGACCAGTACGGTAACACTATGTCCCTGGGGGACCTCCAGCACCATCTCCTCTGCTCGTACTGTTTCACCGGAGCTGAGCGCCTGGGTAACTGGAAACTCGGCCAGGGAGAGTTCACGACCGTCTGCACGGCGTACCGTCATGAGCTCAAGGAGCTGTTCCGCCGTGTGGTCCGGGCCAGCCAGGCTTTCGACGATCCTCTCCACCTCCCGGTTGATCGATATCGGAACGTCCGCCCTCATGTCGAATACGAGGACGCCTACCGGCGACGTATTTATCAGCGTCTCCAGGTCTGCCCTTGCGCGCCGCTCCTCCCTGTGCCTTCGGGCATTGGCGACTACCAGCGCTACCTGGGCGGCAAACATCACGAGGATCTCCTCGTCTTCCTGGCTGAACTCCTCTCCCGGAGTCTCTTTGCCAAGGTTGATGTTGCCAACGTTCACCCCTTGGTAACGGATGGGGACGGCGAGGAACGAGCTCACCGGCACGGGAACGCGAAAGTCGGGGAACCCCATCGAACTGATGTAGCTCGCCAAGTCGAGCGCCCTCTGAGGCCCTGGAATTGCGCTGAGGTACTCATAGAGCCGCAGCCCATCCGGCATTTCCCACAGTTGCTGGAGCTCGTCGGGAGTGAGGCCGGATCCTACGAAGCTTTCCGCCTGCCCCGAATCGTCAAGAGTAGTAATAAGGGCGTATCGGGCGTTGGTCAGCGCCCGAGCGCTGTCCACGACGCCCTGCAGCACCTCATCGAGGTCAAGGCTCTCATTGATCCGAAGACTGGCGCTGCTCAGCCGGGACAGCCTGTCCCCTAGCCGCGCTATCTGCTGGTCTCGTCCGTCTCGCTGCTGCAACTTCCCCCTCGCTGGTGGTGGACTCGGATATCGTGACCACAGCTTAAAGTCGGGCCTGAAGTGGAGCCGTGGCTGATTCTACCATTCTGAGCCAAGAGTCATCGTAACGTGAGGGTTTGGCTGAGTGTGTCACAGCCAAGTCGTTTTCAGGCGAGCGCATAACTGTCAGGAGGAGACTAAGCAAGAACGGCTAGTCAACGTGCGTAAGCAGCTGTATAGAGATGATGATCCGCACTTGTGGTCCCGCCAGAAGGTCTCACAAGGGTATGTAAACTGCTAAATCGTTCGTCCTGAGCTGAGCTTGTCGAAGGATGCCCAACCACTGGGTTCCGGCCTCCGCCGGAACGACGGATTGCAGGTACATACCCCTGTAAGCGCCAGAAGGTGGCGGGATTTGACGAGCAGTATCCGTTCTGTGGAAGGCCCCTAAATATTGAACTGCGGGTCGGCGTAGTCGTGCAGCTTGTTGTAGATCTGGATGCGCCAGCGCTGCGTGTCGGCCACCATCAGCCTGGAGTTGCGACCGTCGAACTCGACCGCTGACGGCAGGGCGAAGCGCCACTCCGGCTCCAGCGTGTAGACGCGACGCCGCGCCTTGTACACATCTGGGTTGGAGCGCACGTACTCCAGCTGCCACTTCGACAGCTCCTGCGCGTCGCCGATGAACGTCGTGATGTACCGACCCTCGGCATCGTACGCCTGCACCCTGTGGTTGGCCCAGTCGCACACGTAGATGTCCCCGTCCGGATCGATGGCGACGTCCGACGGGTGATCGAACTCATAGTCGCCTGAGCCGTGACTGCCGAGCTCGAACATGAACCCGGCATCTGCGTCGAACTTCTGGATGCGGTGGTTCAGGTGGTCGGCGACGTAGATGCAGCCGTCGGCGTCGGTCGTGATGCCCCACGGAGCCCTGAACTGGCCGGGAGCCGAGCCTTCGCTGCCCCACTCGGACAGATAGCGGCCCTCGCGGTCTAGCTTCTGTACCCGGTGGTTGAGGGTGTCGACGACCAGCAGGTTGTCGTCCCGGTCGATGGTGATCCCCGACGGCCTTCCGAACTGGCCGTCGCCGTCGCCCGACGAGCCGAACGAGCGGAGGAAGTCGCCGCTCTCGGAGAACACCGATATCCGATCGGTCATGGCGTCGGTGACGTAGATGTTGTAGTCCGAGTCCAGCGCGATGCCCGAAGTCCACATGAGCTGCCCCGGACCTTCGCCGGACTCCCCGATGCGCTGGACAAGCTCTTCCTCGCCCGGGTAGAGCCCGACCGTGTACTTCGTTATCCCGCGTCCGCCGCCAAGTGCGGACACGACCGCGTACATCTCATTCTCCCGCCCAAACGCTATCGCGAGCGGCCCCATAACCTGGTCTCGACCGCCCACCACGTGACTGAAGTCGTAGACTCGTTCTCCAACTATCTTCGTTAGCATCATTGTGTTGATTCCTGGTCTTTGCATAACCCCCTCTCCCTCAGGAGTGGAGAGGGTATGCAGATACGCCTATTGCGATTGAAATTTACTCAACTAACACCCTCTCCCTCAGGGAGAGGGCTGGGGTGAGGGTGAATTGGTCGATTACAACCAACTATGCTCCACTTTCACCCCCTGGTTCCGGCCTCCGCCGGAACGGCAGATACACGCCTACGCGAACTGGTACTCCCTCGTCGCCACTATCAACTGAAGCAGCTCCGACACCCGCCGGGCCGACTCCGCCTCGTTGCTCTCGTCCCAGATAAACTCCCCATGGGCCGCCGCATGCTCTATCAGCTCTTCGCGGGTCTCGTCCTTCACGACGACCGGCCCGAGCAGGTCGAGGCAAGTGTCGACAGCAGACTCCGGCGATGCCCCTGAGGACTTTACACGCTCGATGATCGCGCTGACGCCGGGACGGTCGATCTCGCCGACCATGTCGGCGACGAAGTTGGCGCGCTTCATCAGCGAGCCGCTGTTGATCCACTCGACGCCCGAGTGCCATCCCTCTACGCTCGGCGGGTTGAGCAGCTCCTGCCCCATGTACGTGATGTGGTTGGAGTAGTCGAAGATCTCTGGACCGGCTAGCTCCCCGCCGCCGACCATTCTCATCGTGCCGATGACCACCTCGGTCGGGTTCTTGACCTTGGTGAACTGGGCTTCCTTGAAGAAGTCGGAGTTGAACAGCACGCGCAGCGTGTGGCGGATGTCGAAGTCCGAATCGGTGAGCGCGTTTGCGATGACCTCGATGGCTGCGGGATCGCGCGGAGGCGTGTGCTCCCATGCGGGCACCTGGACCTCGTCAGCGACGAAGAAGCTGTACAGGTGGCGCGCGATGAACCTCGCCGTGTCGGGGTGGGCCAGCACGATGTCTATGATGTCCTCGCCGTTGAAGTTGCCGGTGTGCCCGAGGAAGTTCTTCTCGCCCTCGTCATGGTCGTCGGGCCGGTACTCGAAGTACCAGTCCCAGCGTCCCATGTGGAACCTCGGCAGCTTGGGCGTCATCGTCCAGCCCGTAAAGGCTCGCGAGCACTCGTACACGTCATCTTCGGTGTAGTTGCCGACGCCCATCGTGAACAGCTCGAGGAGCTCACGTCCCCAGTTCTCATTGATCGCGGTGGCGTGGTTCTCGTGGTTGTCGAGCCAGTACAGCATCGCGGGATTCCTGGAGACGTCCAGGAGCAAGTCCCTGTACTTGCCGAGGCCCTTCTCGCGGAAGATGTCGATCATGTCGGTGATCTCGTCGTAGTGATCGACCTTTGAGACCCCCGTTGCGAAGATCTGGTGCCAGAACAGGCACATCTTCTCCTGCAGCGGCGCCTTCGTGTTGATCATGCGCCACACCCACCCGGACTGCCCAATGCCCCCGAGGGTGCCGGGCTTCCACTGGAAGTGGTAGTAACGCAGGAACTGGTAGATGTCCACCGGCTCCTGGTTCTCAGGATGGAGCAGGTCCTCGACGGTCGCCTCGTAGCCCGCGGCGACGCGACGCTCGAGCTCGTCCCTCGTGGCACCGAACCCGGCCCTCCGCATAAGGTGCGCCATCTGTGACAATTCATTGCTGGACATGTGCATGTCTCCCGGTGCGTGATAGTCAGTCATGCCCGCCCGACTGGTAGCTGCCCAAAGTCAAAACGGCCATCAACCGGATTATACCCCGTGAGCCCAAAGCTCCGCACCACGAGGGCACTTACTGAATTAGGTAGGTGTACACATGGAGCGCGGGCGTCTCGCCCGCATTCGTTCACCCTGAGCCTTCCTACCAAGCCGACACAGTCTCGAACTTACTCCAAGTGGCCAGTCGCCTCTTTGCCGTTGAGCTTGAGCGTACTCTTGATTGGCACTGCGGTCTCCACGAGCCTCTCGGCAAAGCAGCCCTGCTTGGCGAGCCGGATGACGTAGGCTACATCTTCCTCAGCTGCATCGGAGGTTACCTCGAACTCGGAGCGGACCTCAGTGACGCCGCTGGTGACCGTTCCCGCAAGCACCGAGCCGGACAGGTAGTAGTCCATCTCGACGTGAACGCGGGCCTTGGTAATCGGGAGTTTTCTCATTGTAGCGTACCGCTTCAACTGGGTTAGCAGTCAAAACCCGATGCCAGAGGTTATGTAGGTCAGCGGTGGGGGATAGGCGTCCTCGCCGCCCATCCTCTCCGGCTCGTCGCAGTAGATCACGAAGTGCTCGCGAGTCCCCTTGTGGAGCATCTTCTCGACGTGCTCGCAATCGACGGCGACGGTACGTCGCGACATCCGCTGCGGGAGTTCGTCACCATGTACTTCGTGAGGTATGTCGGTAGTCATGCAGGCCTCCATTTCCGCGCACAGATGTGGCTGCGGGGATGTTCCTATCCTACTTCACTCAAGCTCTCCGAGTGAATGCGCCCCCGGCGCCAACGAATAGCCTAGTCTTCCCTCCAGTGCTACACTCTACGGCGTTCCGTACTTGCCGCCTGACTTACCTCACACTGGGGGATGACTCATGACTTCCGTTGGCACAGATACCCTCACGTTTGAACTCGCCCAGGATTTCCCCAAGCTCCCCGACGGCGAGGCTTTCGACGTAGTCAGCACCGTCGCTACCGACTCGCAGGACAGGCTCTACGTCTTCCAGAGGACCGATCCTCCCGTGGTCGTCTTCGACAAAGAGGGCAACTATCTGAACGCCTGGGGACATGGCAATATCAACTCGCCGCACGGAATGAGCATCAGCGACGATGTCATCTACCTGACCGACCGGGACGACTCCGTAGCGATGTCATACACCCTGGATGGCAGACCCCTGATGGTGCTGGGGGAGCGTGGCGTTCACTCCGACACGGGCTGTGAGGGGGCCGGGGACATGGTCCCCCGCGCCGCCGGGCCGTTCAACTACCCAACCGAAATGGTGAAGGGCCCCTCCGGCAATATCTACGTCTCCGACGGCTACCGAAACAGCAGGATTCACAAGTTCACGGGAGGTGGCGAGCTCATCAAATCCTGGGGCACCCCGGGGAGCTCAGAGCCGGGCGAGTTCCACCTGCCGCACAGCCTGATGGTGGACGCTGACGAGAAGGTCTACGTCTGCGACCGCGCCAACCGTCGCATCCAGATATTCGACGGCGAGGGCGAATTCATCACCGCGTGGACCGGCATGGGTGGGCCGAACGACATTTCGCAGGGTCCGGACGGCCACTTCTACATCTGCGAGCAGGCCGCCGACGGCAACCCCTCGCGCCTCTGCATCCGAGACGGCGATGGCGAGGTGCTGGCGCGATGGGATCTTCTCCGCCACGCCCACGGCCTATGGGTCGACTCCCAGGGCGACATATACCTCGGGCTCACAACAAGCCATAGCGTGGACAAGTACGTCCGCATGGGCTGACTTTCAGGCCTAATCCTTAGGAGGAATTGAACATGAGCAAGCACTACGATGAAGCCCTACTCCCCGACGAACTGAGACGCGACTTCGACGTCTACGACCGGATACGTGAGATCGGCATTGATCTAGGCAGTTTCGACGATGATGTCGTGTCGCTGGAAGGGGCCGGAATAGCGGGCGCCGTCGTGCATGAGAGCGGCCTCGTCTACCTGTCCGGTACGACCGGCGGGACCTATCCGATGAACGACGACGGAGAGCGCATCCAACACGGCTTCCGGGGAGCGCAGGATGCGGCCGACGTGCTGATCCGCAGACTTCACTGGACTCTGAGCTGCGGCGGAGAGGGCGACCTGAACGACGTCCTGTACACCGTGAAGGCGCTGGGCATGGTCGTCTCGCCAGGTGGAGGAGCAAGCAGCGCCGCGCCTGCTGTCACCAACGGCTTCTCATTCAGGTGGCACTCGGTCTTTGGCGGACCGCAGAGCAGCTACGCCGAGAACGGCGTCGACGCAGGCGGATTTGCCGGGATCCACGCGAGGAGCGCGCTGGGCGGATTCGACGGCAGGTTCTCCATCGAGCCGGAGATAATCGTGGCGGTCCCCGCTGCGCTGACGCGTGAGATTATCGCGAACAGGGGCTGGGTGTTTCCCTTGCCGCCCGTGATGCTCGAAAAGGTGAGGGCCGCAAGGAGCTAGGCTGGAGGCTGTGGACGCGGGCTAGATGCCGCCGAAGCCTCCCCACTCCCAGGGATGGAATCCGGTGCCGCCGCAGAACGGGCAGACGCCGCCGGCACCGGTGCCTCGGATCATGTACACGAACGCGAAGACGCCTACTCCAGCCGCAAGCTTGCTGGCCGAAAACTTCTTCAGAAGCTCGTAAGCCTTCTTCATGCCATCCTCCTGAGGTGGATACCTTACATTGAACAGTAGCCAAGGCACCCCGCACTGTCAAGGGGCTACGGCCCCGGTGCCTGTTTCAATCTAGTACGCACTTCATTTCGAAATCAGATGTCCACTCTCCCTTATCCTAGACCTCGGAGAGAACCATGCCGCAGCACTACCTCGGAATAGACATCGGTACCACCGCGGTCAAGGCGCTTGTCGTGGACGAGCTCGGAGCCGTCGTCGGAGAGGCCGAGTCTCCCCTCGAAGTGTCAGTCCCGAGGCCCGGCTGGGCGGAGCAGGACCCGTCCGACTGGTGGCAGGGTACGATCGAAGCTGTCAGGGCCGCGTGCGATCAGGCAGACATACGGGAAGTCAGCTCCATCGGACTGTCCGGGCAGATGCACAGCTCCGTGCTGCTCGACGAGTCAGACCATGTGCTGAGACCCGCGATACTCTGGAACGACGTCCGCACCACCGCCCAGTGTCGTGCCATAACCGAGACCGTCGGCACGGACGGTCTGCGCCGCTTGGTGGGCAATCCCGCCCTCGAGGGCTTCACGGCTCCAAAGCTCCTATGGGTGCGCGATGAAGAGCCCGAGACATTCGAGCAGACCCGGACAGTCCTTCTGCCCAAGGACTACGTACGCCTTCTCATGACCGGCGAGAAGGCAACCGAGCCGTCGGATGCCGCAGGCACACTGCTGTTCGACGTACAACAGGGCCGCTGGTCTGATGAGATGATCGCCGCGCTGCAGCTAGATCCCTCGACACTCCCGCCCGTGCGAGGGTCTGCCAGCGTGACCGGCGGGCTCACCGAGTCCGCCGCTGAGTCGCTCGGCCTCGCGCAGGGCACACCGGTAGTCGGGGGAGGCGCGGACAACGCCGCAGCCGCAGTCGGCTCGGGCGTAGTAGGGAAGGGGACGTTGCAGACCTCCATCGGCACCTCCGGCGCGGTGGTCGCCCCCATCGCACAGCCCAGCGTAGACCCACAGATGCGCATACACTCGTTCAATCACGCCATCGCCGACACCTGGTACCTGATGGGGGTTGTCCTGTCCGCAGGCGCGGCCTTCGACTGGTTCAGGCGCGCGCTGTCCGGCCCCGACGCTACACCTCCCACCTACAACGAACTGACGACCGAGGCCGAGAGCGTTCCACCCGGCGCGGACGGCCTGACGTTCCTGCCGTACCTCACCGGCGAACGCACTCCACATGCCGATTCGAACGCTCGCGGGGCCTTCGTCGGGATGCACACAGGACATCAACGAGGCCACCTCGTGCGCGCCGTGATGGAGGGAGTTGTCTTCGCACTGCGGGACTCGCTCGAGTTGATGAGAGACCTCAGAGTCGACGCGACCGAAGCCGTGGCAGTCGGCGGCGGCGCACGCAGCGCGTTCTGGCGTCAGATGCAGGCCGACGTTCTCGGCGTACCCGTCGTCACCATCGGCCCGTCAGGCGGAGCCCCCTACGGAGCCGCAGTTCTCGCCGCAGTAGGCTCCGGCGCGTTCCCTTCGGTCAGAGAGGCGTGCCGCGCGTGGATCAGACCGCTCGACCGCATCGAGCCGAACCCCGAGACCGCCACCCCCTACGCCGAGGCCTACCACCGCTACCAAAGCCTCTACCCGCACCTCAAACCCCACTTCGCCGAGCAGGCACAGAGGTCATCACCCTAGGGAGCAGTAGTTCCCTGCAATCGCGTTCAAAGGTTGATTAACCCAGCTCTGCCCAGTCTTCGGGAAGTGTGGGAACTGGCCAGCGCTGGTCTGCACGCCACTTCTCCCACCCATCACTGAAAGGCGGCCCACAACGCTCAATCGTCGCGACCATCCGGTCGGCCTCAGCCCGGATCGACGACACCTGCTCCGAGGTAAAGAACCCCCGGGCGATCAGTTCCTCGAACTCGTCGTCGTCCTTCCACGACCACGTCATGTCGGGACGGACGATGATGTCGAGAGCGTAGTCATAGACCTGTACTCCACGACGCAGCCGACGAATCGGGGCCTGAAAGTTGACGTACCAGTTCTCGAACCGCCACTCCGGGTCCCAGAACAGCCATACCGAATGCCACGAATTCGGAGGCGTCAGCGTCAGGACATGGTTGTCCGGCGATGTCCGCTCCCTGAACTCCTCTACATCATTTGAGTCCAGTGTCTCCATGTAGATGTCGATGCGTTCGGACACTTCGAGGGAGTAGCGATTCTCAATGACGCGAGAAGCTACAGGAGTCATCGGATGAGAGTACAGCGCGATGTGAGTCGAGCTATCCTCCACGACCGTGACAGGCCTTGCGAGGACGATCGAGTCGCCCCACATCTCGTATTGGACTAGCTGCGTGCCCACACTCCAGTAATCGGGTTGGGTCATGTAAGTTACCTGTGGTCCTACGTCTGTTTCACTTCCGAGCGACAGCGACCAATCTACGAGCGTTCAGGCCGTATTCGCTGCCGTCATAGCCGCCAAACAGCGCTACTTCGCTGAAGCCTGCCTCGTATAGCCGGTCCTTCAACTCTTGGCCGGAGTAAACCGTAACCTCGAACTCGAACGTGGTAGCCGTGTCGCCCTCTATCACGGTCCACTCGTTCCTGATGCGGGACCAGTCCTTTACCACTTGACGCCGTTCCACCAGTAACCGACCGTCGGGCAGTTTCTGTGAACCTGTGGGCGCAAAGACACTCGCCAGGTACTCCTTTCCGGCCATTTCCATGACCAGCGCGCCACCTTCTCGGAGACTCTGATACACGTTGCGCAGGGCCTTAATATCGTCCCGGCTGTCCTCGAAATACCCGAACGAAGTGAATAGGTTGATAGCTAGATCGAAGGCCTCAGGGCGCCCGAAACTCCGCATGTCCTCCTGTACCCATTCGATGGTGATACTCTCCTTTCTGGCAAGTTCCTTTGCCTGTCGCAGCAGAAACGGCGTAAGGTCTACGCCGGTCACGTTGAATCCTCTCTTAGCAAGTACGGCCGCATGACGACCCGGTCCACAGGCCAGGTCCAGAACGTCACCACTCTCGATGGCTGTGAGATCGAGAATGCTGCTTATCTCCTGTTCGGCTTCATTGAACTTTCGCTCGGAGAAAAGGAACGGGTACATCTTCTCCCAAAATGTCTCGTCCACGAACTGCTCCCGCATTGTTACTCTCCCGACTCCAATTGGACCAAATGCGCCCTCTTATGCGCCTGTTTCCCCACTAACCAAAAGAGCCTCCCGTTTCGGGGAGGCTCTCAAAGGATTCTTATGGATCGAGTAGCTAAGTCCTCCCCAAACGTGGGCAGATGTACATCCCTACGACGATCCCAATACGATTGTTGTTCACGATTGACCGCAAGGCCTGACTCACCTCAGTTACTCACTGCCATCTTATCACAGTGTAGTCACGCGCCAGTTGAGAGTACCACTTACACCAGCGTAGCCCGCATCACCGTCACCGCCTGACCCGCGATTCGGACGCGGTCACCATCAACGCTGACCCGTAGCTCCCCGCCACGTGCTGACACCTGCCTCGCTGCAAACTCCGACTTGCCGAGGCGCTCCTTCCAGTACGGACCGAGCGCGCAGTGGGCTGACCCGGTCACCGGGTCTTCGTCAACTCCAGTACCTGGAGCGAAGAAGCGCGACACAAAGTCGCACTCTGGACTATCTGACCGGCTCGTCACCATGACGCCTCGGGTATCCAACCGCGCAAGCGTACCGAAATCCGGTGCGAGGGCGCGGACCTCTGCCTCTGAGGACACCTCGACGAAGTAGTCGAACTTGCTTTGCCCGACGAACTTGGCGGACACACCCAGCCCGTCTAGAAGCCCCGGCGGTGGGTCGCAGGCACTCACTGGAGTCGCCGGAAAGTCCAACTCGATCCAGTCGCCGTCTCTCGTCGCAGACAGCAGGCCGCTCTTGGTGTGAAATCGGATGGTCTCATCGGGTCGCACCTCACCCGTCTCCCACAGCACGTGCGCGCTGGCAAGTGTCGCATGGCCGCACAGGTCTACTTCCACCAACGGGGTGAACCAGCGCAGTTGGTAACCGTCATCGCCCCCAACGAGAAACGCCGTCTCCGACAGGTTCATCTCGCGGGCGACGTCCTGCATCCGGCGCTCGGACACCGGCTCAGGCAGCACGCATACGGCGGCGGGATTACCGGCGAACGGCGTAGTCGTAAATGCGTCCACTTGGTATATGTGCTGGCTCAATTCATGCCGCCCCTGAATAGTCGTTAATCCTTAAGTCAGTCCAGCTTGAGCACTGACAGGCACTTGTCGGTGAGCTCATCCGGACTGGACTGTAGAACATCCACGATAGTGAGTCCATGACACTTGGCGACCTCAACCATCAGCGTATCGTACGCAAGGGTACGCCCAATGAACTTGTCGATCATCATCTTCTCTCTGCCTGTCTTCGAGTGGTACAGGCTCTCCCCGTAAATCCGCTGTGTAAGGACATCTTCACTGGCCGTAAGCCACAGCGCAGCGACTCTATCAGCGTCCAGGCCAACCACAAACTCCGGCCACAGGGCCGACCCTTCGACGATTACTCCAGCACCCGTGGCGATTATCTCCTCGACCTTCGACCACACGTTGACCCTGTAGTGTCGCAGCACGTCCGTGAGCAGTTCGTCCACAGACAGCGATAGATAGTGCTCCGCCACGTGTTCCGGCACCGTCTCCGGCTGAGGTCTCCATGGCCTGCCGGGGTGACGCGCAAGCGAGTCCGTCGATACCTGCGACCATCCCAACTCATCCGCCAGCGACTCTGCCACCGTGCTCTTACCGACGTGCGATGTCCCTCCGATGAGAATTACGCTTGGTTTCGGATCAGTCTTCACGAAGTTGGCCCCTGGGGGGACGACGCATTAGAACATTCCGATGTATCCGCGCTGGGAAGCTAGGCAGGCTCGCCAGTATAGAACGCGGTCGTGCTGCGCGCCGCCGCGCCCGCCGCGTCGGGGTCCGTACCGGCCGCGATCGCAGCCTCGCCCCACGCCTCGCTGCTGCCTGTGATGAACGCCTTCCCTTCCGGGGAGGTGACAAACTCCATCTCGTCGGGCTTTGGCTCGTTCGGGTGCTCAAGATGGAGTGCCAGACCGGCCAGGGCCGACTCCCAGCCGACACCAACGGCACCCGGACCGTACTCGTCCCAGTGCGGCGACAGGTACGCGGTGTGCGTGACCGATAGCTGCACGCATCCCGCTCCTTCGTCCATGACGCGCATATCCACCCAGCTAACGTCTCCGGCGAACTCCCACGTCAGGGAGAAGTGCGACAGCGGCTCGCACTCCGTGATCGTTCCTCCCGCGTTGGCCTCTAGCTGGTAGCGACCGCCGAGTTCGAGGTCGCCGCTTATCGGCATAGCCCAGCGTGGTATGCGGTCGCCATTCGTAATGGCGTCCCACAGGTCCCCGACGGTCGCGGTGAATCTTCGTGAAATAGTGACGGCGCTGGAGGGACGTCCGTCGCGCTCAATCAACGATACGGAACGCTCAGCGGCTCCAAGGTGACTTTCAAAATCGAAGTTCATATCTTCTCCAGACTCTCTTGTGGCATCGCAAAAGTTGTGCGACTAATCGACAATTCCTCTCTAGTAAGGGTTTAGAATGGCACCAAGGTCACTACTTGAGGATTGCGCAGCATACAAGTAGCTGACACTGGGAATTGGCATGAGTTGATTAGCTGACAGATGGGGTGGCTCTATGCGTTCATACTTGGCCATTATATTCGTTTCAATGCTCGCGGCGACATTCGCGGTAGCCTGTACACAGGATAACGAAGATGCCGGAGAGTCGAGGCTAGCGCTGGTCCAGGATCGCGACAAGGTCGTCTGCGCGACCCTGGACGACACGCCGGGATTCGGCTTCCTCGACGAGAACGGAAACCACATGGGATTCGACATAGACCTCTGCCGCGCAGTCGCGGCTGCGGTTCTGGGCAACGCCAACGCCGTCGAGCTTCGCACGATCGATGCAGCCGAGCGGGGCCCCGTCATGCAGGCTGGCGAGGTCGACCTGCTCGTCTTCGTCACCACGTGGACCAGCTCGCGAGACGCCGCGTGGGGCGACTTCGTGCCAACGATGTTCTACGACGGCCAGGGCTTCCTGGTACCTACGCGTTTGGGAGTGTCGAGCGCACACGATCTGGGCGGAGCCTCAGTGTGCACGGTGTCCGGGACGACCAGCGAGTTGAACATGGAGGACTTCTTCCGTCAGAACCAGATGGAGTACTCCCCGGTCATATTCGAGAACTTCGACCTCGGCCTCGACGCCTACACCAACGGGACGTGTGATGTCCTGACGACCGACCGCTCTACGTTGGCCGCTCTCAGGACCAGTCTGCCCGCTCCCAATGACCATGTGATCCTCCCTGAGATCATCTCCGAGGAGCCCCTCACCCCTCTCGTCCCGCACGGAGACAGCCAGTGGTTCGACATCGTGAAGACCGTAATGGCCATCCTGATCCAGGGCGAGGCGTTGGGGGTAAACTCCGGGAACGTAGCCGAGCTTGCGGCCGGCAACGACGTGAAGGTGAAGCGCCTCCTCGGTACCGAGGGAGCGTGGGGGCAGTCCGACCTCGGTCTGGGGGCCACCGTAGCCCAGACCGTCATATCGCAGGTCGGCAACTACGGCGAGATCTACGAACGCCACCTCGGCTCTGCTGGAATCGGCCTGCCTCGGGAAGGCGGTAGGAACGCCCTCTGGTCCGGCGCTCCCTGCGCCGGCTGTCCCAAAGGCGGCCAGATATACGCCCCACCCCTGAGGTAGCCGGCTTGGCGCCCTGGAAAGTTGCGCCTGGCCCCGAGGTTGGAAATCAACGGCCCCCTCTCCCTCATGGTGAGGGTGAATACCTCGAATACCTACCCCTGTCAGCCCTTGACGGGTGAAGGTGAAAACCTAGCCAACAACCTAGACCATGACCCTCAGCAGCACACCACCCAAATGCCCAGAATAGGTTAAACTTCCGCACAGACCCATAAAGGAGAACCACCATGCCCGAAAAGCTTGTACAGGGCGACCGCTTCCCCAGTATAGAACTCAACCTCACCGACGGCTCGACCATCTCCCTGCCCAAGGAGAACCCCAGCCGCTACCTCGCGCTGCTGTTCTACAGGGGCGAGTGGTGACCGTACTGCAGGCGGCAGTTGGCCACCTACCAGAAGAGCCTAGAAGAGCTTGACGAGATGGGCCTTACGGTCATTGGAGCGACCGTAGAGGACCGCGACACCGCCGCGAAGATGGCTGAGGAAGTGGGCCTCACCTTCCCAATCGCCTACGGTGTCACCGAAGAGAGTATTGCCCCTCTCGACCCATGGTGGACCGAGGACAAGGCTCACGGACGCTACCTCCAGCCCATGGAGTTCCTCGTTAGCCGAGGAGTCGTCTTCGGCTCCATGTACGCCTCAGGCCCGATAGGCCGGATGGGCGTCCGCCAGGCCATGGCCTTCATCAAGCACCGCGAAAGCAGACAGCGGGGCTGAAACGCGAGGTAACGAAGCTCGAATACTCCTCTGGCATGTCGCTCAACGCGATAGTCGGGCGTATCTTTCGACAACGATCTCGTCTTCCCTCGCACGCATCTGCGATGCGTCATACCATGCCTGCATCCGAAGTAGCATGTCCATGCCGACGCCGAAGGCTTTCTCTACACGCAGGGCCATTTCGGGCGACAGCGGGGAGCGACAATCCAATACGTCTGAAATTTCTGAGAGGTCGACGCCGAGCACCTTAGCCGCCTCATCGACGCCGAGTCCCAGGTCGTCAACAATCTCGGTGCGTATGAACTCCCCGGGATGCGGTGGGGTCATCTTGACTTCGATTCCCGTACGGTCCATCAGTGGTAGTCCTCCAGATTGATCTGGTCGATTTGCCCATCTTCCTCGATAAACGTGATGCGCCAATTCCTGGTAACCGACACGCTCCACTCGTCTCGCCTGTCCCCGGTGAGTCGATGAATTCTCCATCCAGGAGGGGCGTCGGCAATGAAGCTATCAAGTGTCTCAGCCAAGATCAGCGCGGCGAGCACGTTTCGTACTCGAACAATCATGTCAGCGGGGATAGCCCGAGGGTCGTCTGCGACGATCAGGCGTCGGAGTCCCCTGTGACGAACCGAACGCAGATTCATGGAAACTGAGTATATGGGGACGATGCCCAGTCCACAAGCCTGCTGACGCCTAGAAGCTGTGTCAATCTGGTAGGAGCCTCCCTACGGAATCTAAGGTCCCCTCTCCCTCAGGGAGAGGGCTAGGGTGAGGGTGAAAACACTGCCTACCAAACTGACATAGTCTCGACGACTATGATGAGTCCAACCCGATAAGGGCAGGAATTTGAGCGAGAATTAGACACGCCCTAACCAGCGTCCCTACCATTCTGGGAGACCATTTCCCATAAGGGGGCGCTTCAAGTGGCTGAACAGACCTGGTACAGGGGCAACCTTCACACTCACTCGACCGAGTCCGACGGCGACGCCGAGCCGGAATTCGTAGCCGCGTGGTACAAGGACCACGGCTACGACTTTCTCGTACTGTCGGAACACAACCACCTCTTCCTTCTCGACTACGGCAGCGGTCGCAACGGAGCTGACATCCCCCTGATGATTCCCGGTGAGGAGGTCACGATTCCGACAGACCACAGCGACGTCATCCCTGTCCACCTTGGCGCCATCGGAATCGACCGCCTCGTCGAACCGACCTATGGGGACGACGTGGCCGCCACGCTCCAGGTGAACATAGACGCGATCCGCGATGCGGGCGGCATATCCTGCATCAACCACCCCAGTTGGAAGTGGGCCTTCGACCACGAGCCGATCCTGAAGACACGCGGCGCCAGCCTGATGGAAGTCTTCAACGCCGCCAATGACTGTAACAACTACCCGATTCCGGTGCCGGGCTTCCTCACTCCGACCCAGATATGGGACAACGTCCTGAGCGCAGGAATGCCGATCTTCGGAGTCGCCTCAGACGACTCCCACCACTACCACGACTTCTCTCCCGACAAGGACAACCCCGGACGCGGCTGGGTGATGGTCGAGTCCGAGGCGCTGGAGACAGAGGCATTAGTAGAGGCGATGGCCGGCGGTAGGTTCTACTCCTCCACCGGCGTCTTCCTTGCCGAGCTGAAGTCCTCACCCGACGAAGTCTCCCTGAAGATCCGGCGAAGAAACGAGTCCCTCTTCCTCACGAGGTTCATCGGCAGAGACGGCACCGTCCACGATGAGCAGGTCGGCAGAGAAGTCGCCTACCGCCCCACCGGCGACGAAGGCTACATCCGCGCCCACGTCACCTCCTCCAACGGCCACCAGGCCTGGACCCAGCCCGTCTTCCTGAGGTAGTTCCTGTTCGCAATACCCCCTCTCCCTCAGGGCTTACAAGGGTAGGTAAGGGAGTACATACAAGCATGAGTGGCAACCAACAGACCCCCTCTCCCTCAGAGCCTGCCCCGTACTTGATACGGGGGAGAGGGTTGGGGTGAGGGTGAAGACCTCGAATACCTACCCCTGTCAGCCCTTGATGGGTCGCAGATGCGCCTTGGCGTGAGAGGGCTGGGGTGAGGGTAAAGAGTACGAATACCTTCCTTCTCAGACGAGGGAAGCTCACGCACCTTAACCCAACACTTATCCAGGAAAAAGCTCCCTAACTTTTCCACCCCGAGGCCGTTACCTATGTTGGGTATCATCAGCCAACTGCGCGCAAGGAATAGGAATGACCGCACTGTCGAAAGTCCTGGAAACTCTCAAGTCGTGGAAGTTGTGGGTCGGCGTGGTCATTCTTGCCGCGATAGCTGTCGGTGGATATTACGGCTACGGAATCTGGACGGATTCGAGCGCGGAGGAAGAAGAGGGGCAGACGCAGCTCGTCCCGGTCACCCGCGGCGACCTCGTCAACGACGTCAGCGTCACTGGAACACTTACGTACACAACTCGCGAGACTCTCACGTTCGGCCAGCAGGGGACTGTTGCGGAGGTCACGGTAGTTGAAGGCGACATTGTGTCCGCCGGAGATCCGCTCGCGGTCCTGGACGCCGAGACCGTCGCCAATCTCGATAAGACTATCGCCCAGGCACGAGTCGACGTGCGCGCCGCTGAGGACGCGCTGGACGATGCCCGGAACCCGTACCCGGCCGTCCAGATTGCCCAGGCCGAGTCGGACGTCGCTGACGCCCGACTTGCCCTGCAAAACGTACAGGAGGAACTGAGCGATCTTGAAGTGGTCGCTGCCGACCAGCTGGCGCAGGCCAGGTTGGATGTCCTGAACGCCCAGGCTGATCTCGAGACTGCCATTGAGAACAAGGCCACGCTGGCAGTTCCGACGAGCGAAGATGTCGTGAGGGCCCAGGCCAACGTCACCGCCGCGCGCGTCGCCCTGCAGGATGCTAAAGACGCCCTAGACACGCTCATCAACCCGGACAGCGACGAGACCGACGACCGCATATCCGAACTCCAGGCCGACGTCGACTCTGCCGAGGAGACTGTGGTCAGCGAAAGACTCGACCTTGGAGCCGCGGAGCGCAACGCCGAGGACAGGACTCAGCCGGTCGCAGAAGACCTCGACACGGCCCAGGCCGACTACAACGACCTCTTCCACAAGTGGCTCGGTATGGACATAATTCCAATGGTCGGGGAGTCGCCCGAGGCCATCTTCGCGGTGCACGGCATTGACTTGAAGGCCGTCTTCGAAGGATCTCGCACTGAGGAGATGCAGCAGCAGTTCTTCAGGGGCGAGTTGAGCGACGACCCGGATACCCCCTGGAACGAACTGACCGTGATGTCCTGGGTGGTGCTCTATCTCGGCGAGATCGTAGTCGACTGTGAGTCTGAAGATGCCGGACCAAATCGCTTCTGCGTTGCCGAGGAGTTCGACGACGCCTATGAGGTTGTGGTGGAACTGACCGACAGTCTCCAGACAGTAGAGGCTGAGGAGGCAGAGAAGGTCTGGGATGCCACCGTCGCCCTCAGCAACGCTGAAGACACGCTCGAGCTTCGCCAGCAGGACCTTGCAGACTACCTGGCCGAGATCGGAGAGGAGCCTGACACGCTTGAGATCGAGTCTGCTGAGTCGGCTATCGTGACCGCCGAGGCGGATCTCCGCGATGCCGAGACTGCACTGGCTGAGCTCATGCAGCCCGCGGAGCTCGACATTGGCCTCGCCGACCGCGAGATCGAGCTAGCCGAGGCCAGGCTCGCAGACGCCGAGGAGGCCCTCGCATCGCTCCTCGAGGACCCTGACCCGGTAGATGTGCTCGTCAGGCAGGCCGCTGTGAACTTGGCGATAGAGAACCTCGCCGATGCTGAAGCGACGCTCGATGAGTACAACACCGTCGACGAGCTGGACATCCAGCTCAGGCAGGCCGAAGTCGTGGCCGCGCAGGCGACTTTCGAGACAGCCATCGCCGACCTCGAAAGCGCGACACTTCGCGCGCCGTTCGACGGCATCGTCATGGCCGTCGACATCGAGTCCGGCCAGCAGGTCAACGCGAACACACAGGCGATCGAGATAGCTGACCCGGCCGTCGTCGAGGTCAGCGGTTCGGTCGACGAGATCGATGTCCTGTTCCTTCAGGTGGGAGCCCGGGCCGCTGTCAACCTGGAGGCACTGGGTACCCAGGCGCTGCCCGGCACCGTCTCATCGATCGCCAGCGTCGGCACCTCTCAGCAGGGTGTCGTGACCTACCCGGTGACGATCCTCGTTGAGTCCGCGGCCGACAGTCAGCTCCCGGAGGGACTCAGCGCCACGGCCCAGGTGGTCATCCGCGAACAGACCGACTCGCTGCTGATACCGCTCCAGGCGCTCTACGGCTCCGTACAGTCCCCCACGGTCAGGGTCGTGAACGGCGACAGCATCGTCGATAGGCAGGTCTCGCTCGGCATAAGCGACGACTTCTGGATTGTGGTCGAGGACGGCCTAGCTGAGGGCGAGTTCATCAGCATGGAAGTCGTCGGAAGCAGCACGAGCCAGTTCGGAGGGATAGGAGCCACGTTCCGCGCCGTAGGAGGCTTTGGTGGAAGGGGAGGCGGTCCGCCGAGAAACTGATCGGCTGGCCCAAATCTGCCAATGTCACCACTACAGACCATAAGAACAGCAATCGCCTCGCTTGAGGCCAACAAGCTCCGCGCCGGCCTCGCGCTGCTTGGCATCGTCATTGGCGTGACCGCCGTCATCACCCTCATGTCGATAGGTCGCGGCGCTACCCAGCAGATCACAGGCATCATCCAGGGTCTGGGCACCAACCTCCTGTTCGTCCAGCCCGAGGGAGACGACGCGCAGCTTACGCTTGGCGACGCCAATGCTCTTGTCGACCCTGTCTACGCCCCGACCGTGGTTGCCGCTGCCCCGGAAATCCGCAGCTTCGCGACCCTCGCCGCAGGCCGTGAGAACACCTCGGCCCAGGTGGTCGGCGTGACTCCCGAGTATCTCAGCGCACGGAGTCTCGATCTCGCCAGCGGCATGTTCATCAGGTTCGCCCATGTCGACAACCGCGACGAGGTCATCGTTCTGGGCGCAAACGTTGCCGAACAGCTCTTCCAGAACCGTGACCCCGTAGGCGACTACGTCCGCGTGAACGGCCGTAGGTTCGGGGTGATAGGACTGCTCGAAAGCCAGGGCGGAACCGGATTCGGAACGTTCGACACCCAGGTGTTGATACCCATTACCACCGCGTACTACCGGCTCAGCGGAGACCGTACCTCTACTGGCGACGTATCGGTCAGTCTCATCAACGTCCAGGTCAGGAGCGTCGACGAGGTCGACCGCAGCATCGAGGAGACCAGCGGCGTCCTTCGCCTGCGCCACCGCATAACCGGTGAGGACGACTTCACCGTCATCAGCCAGCAGAGCACGATCGAGACGCTGGAGGAGACCACGAACACACTCGTCGTCTTCCTTGGCGTGATCGCGGGCATCTCCCTGCTCGTGGGCGGCATCGGCATCATGAACATCATGCTCGTGTCCGTTACCGAGCGCACCCGCGAGATCGGCATCCGCAAGGCGATGGGCGCCAAACGGGGCGACATCCTCTTCCAGTTCGTTGCCGAGGCGACGGTCCTGAGCATCGGAGGCGGCCTCCTCGGTGCAGCCCTAGGCTTCGCGATGACAAACCTTGTCGACGGACGCAGTCTGGGCAACCAGATCTTCTCAACCAGCTTCAGCCTCGAGTTCGCCATCTTCGCCCTCGCCGTATCCGCCGGAATCGGCCTGTTCTTCGGCATCTACCCAGCAGCCCGAGCCTCCGGCCTCCACCCAATAGACGCCCTGAGATACGAGTGACCCGAAGGCAGCAACCAGAGATCCTTCCAGAATCCCTGCTCCCTCAGGGCAGAGAGGGGCGTGTGAGGATTCACGAACAAGCATGAGTACCAGTCAACAGACCCCCTCTCCCTCAGAGCCTGCCCCGGACTTGATCCGGGGGGAGAAGGTTGGGGTGAGGGTGAAAGGAACTAAACCATCCCCCTTTCGGAACAGAAAGCGAGAACCAATTGAACACAAACCTGAGCATGTTGGCAGCATCGGCCATCCTCCTGCTCGCCCTCGCGTGCGGCTCATCTGACGACGGCGGCAGCCCCACCACCGCGCAGGTCGCGGACCTATCCCAGTTCCCAACCCCCACAAGCTCCCAGGCCGAGCCACAGCCCACCTCACCGCCAATCGTCGCCCAGACACAGACGAGCCAGAGCGCGGATAACGAACAGCCGCCAATGACCCAGGAAGAGATCCAGGAGCTAAGGCAGCGACTGCAGAGCGGCGAACTGAGCGAAGAGGAGGCCCAACAGGCGTTCCAGAGGCTACGGTCACAGTTCGGCGACGGCTCCGGCGGACCAGGAGGCAGCCAGGTCGCAGGCTCCATCGAAAGCATCGGCGAGAGTTCACTTACCGTTGTGACAGACCTCGCCTCAGTCTCCGTAAACGTCGGAGCGGACACCGCCATCAGGGTAACGTCCGTCCTCGAACCGGCGGCCCTGAACGACGATACCCAGGTCATGATCGTCAGCGAACGCCAGGACGGAAAGACCATCGCCAGGGCCATAACCATCATCCCCGAGGGCCAGACAGGCTTCCGAGGCGCCGGACAAGGAAGGCTGGGTGGAAGGCAGGGAGTACCCGGCGGCAACCAGGGCGGATTCGGCGCCAACCAGGCCGCACCCGGTGGCGAGCAGGCTGCACCCGGCGGAGGTCAGGCTGCACTCGGCGGCAACCAGGGAGGCCCTTTCGGACGCGGAGGTCTCTTCGGCACCGTCACGGACGTGCACGACACCGGCTTCACACTTGAAACCCAGCAGGGCCCCCTTCCGATAGCCATAGACGACGCCTCCGTCATCCTCGAAACACGCGAGGGAGCCCTCACCGACCTCGAAGTCGGAATGCAGGTCAGAGTAGCCGGCCCCGCCGCCGAAAACGGCACCATAGAAGCCCGCTCCATAATCGTCACCCCCGAAGGCCTCGAGGAAACCCGCCCAACATCCACAGGGCTATAACGCTCCACTTACAGACATGGACTTAGCCCCCTCTCCCTCAGGGAGAGGGCTGGGGTGAGGGTGAAAAGGCTGGTGCCCCAAGCTACTGGGCACCACCCACACCCTTCTAAACCGCCGAGCAGCGACCCACTTCGTAGGATCCTCCGAAAATCGTCCAATTGTCGAGATTAGGTGCGTCCAATTGTAAGGTTGAGTACCGTCCAATCGTAACTTTGAACAGCTTTCGACGAATTGCAGGATCGTCCACAACGATGAGGCATCAGAATCCTGCAATGGCTCACCGTCACGTTTAGAGATCAAACCGTATGGGGAACGTCGTGTAGAATCTGACGGCCAACCAGCATTCCTATCAGAGTGGTCGAACGCCATGGATATTCTCTACAAGTACGTAACCGCTAATAGGGCGCTTACTTGCATACCGGAAGTAGGCGACGGAACTCTTCGTGCCACTCAACCGGCAGCCCTCAATGATCCGTTCGAATGTGCGGTTGTGGCCTTGTATGTCATTCGAGACGAAGAGGAGGAGAACCTGCTCTTATCTAATGTACTCACCCAAGTCAACGAGAGCAAACCAGTCACCGTAGAGGATGTCCAACGCGCGAGACGGGCACACGGCAGCCTGTTTACACGCCAATTGTTCACTAAGCAGGTTTCGACTAGGTTCGGAATTGTCTCGTTCACTACAGAGCCTTATCACCCTCTGATGTGGTCTCACTACACGACCGATGGCTCCGGCTTCGTTATCGGATACAACGTTGCGGTGTTGAGCAAACTCGCCGGCGAGGACGGACACCTACAGTACGTGAACTACGGTGATCGTCCGCCCCCGATCATTGACCCGAAATTCCTAGTCTCGCCAGAATTCAGATTACCAAGACTGCTATCCGTCAAGAGTAAACACTGGTCTTATGAGAAAGAGTGGCGCTTGATCGTAGAGATGAGTAGGACCATCGGGACGGGAGAAACGGACCAACACGGACTACCCATTAATCTGGTCCAGATACCAAACGAGGCAGTCGTGAAGGTCTACTACACTGAGCGAACGCCGAGTGAAGCGGTCAATTTGATCACAGACCGCTTGGCAGATCCTAACAACCGCTACCGAGCGGAAGCGCCGCGCAAGCTAATACTGTCTTCTTCGTCCTACGGCTACGAAGAAGCTCCAGACGACTAGCGAGAAGCACGGGAGACTGCTCCCACCCCTCATATGTTGAACTGCGGCTCGCTGTAGTCCAGCAGCTTGTTGTAGATCTGGATGCGCCAGCGCTGCGTGTCCGCTACCATCAGCCTCGACCTGTGGGGATCGAACGCGACTCCCATCGGCAGGGCGAATCGCTTCTCCGGCTCCAGCGAGTACACCCGACGCCGAGCCTTGTGGACGTCGGGGTTGGCCCTGACGAACTCGGTCTGCCACTTCGACAGCTCGTACGCGTCGCCGATGAACGTGGTGATGTACATACCGCCCGAGTCGTACGCCTGCACCCTGCTGTTCGCCCAGTCGCAGACGTAGATGTCGCCGTCCGGGTCGACTGCCACGTCAGACGGGTGATCGAACTCGTAGTCGCCCGAACCGCGACTCCCGAGCGCGAACACGAACCCGCCGTCGCCGTCGAACTTCTGGATCCGGTGGTTCTTGTAGTCGGCGACGTATACATAGCCGTAGGCGTCGGTCGTGATGCCCCAGGGGGACAGGAACTCGCCGTCGCCTGACCCTGTCGAGCCCCACTGCGAGATGAAGCTGCCGTCTCGCGTCAGCTTCTGCACCCGGTCGTTGAGCGCGTCGACGACCAGCACGTTGTCGTTCGTGTCGATCGCGATGCCCGAGGGCCTCCTGAACTGCCCGTCGCCGTCTCCGGACGTGCCGAACGAGCGGATGAAGTCTCCCTCGACTGTGAACACGGACACGCGGTCGGTCCACGCGTCCGTAACGTAGATATTTCGCTCCGAGTCCAGCGCGACGCCGGTCGGCCACACGAACTGCCCCGGGCCGTCACCGTACCCGTCGCCTATCATGTTGACGATCCGCTCGTCGCCGGGCTCGTCGCCCAGTGAGATGCGTGTGACGTTGGGGGAGAGCTCGAGGATGCCCTTGATGATCGCGAACAGCTCGTTTTCGTCGCCGGTGGCAAGCGCTATCGGCTCAAGCGTCTCGTTGGGATCCCCGATTACGCGGCTGTAGTCATAGACACGGTTGCCAATAATCTTGGTGAGCATGATGTCGATTCCTTTTCGCCGTGGCGAACGGCCTGGCTTGCATGGGGGCCGAAGAGATCGATCAACTGGGCCGTGAACCCTGTCACTCACGCAAACTGGTACTCCCTCGTGGCAACTATTAGCTGGAGCAGCTCCGCAACGCGCTGGGCCGATTTGGCTTCGTTCTCCTCGTCCCAGGCGAACTCGCCGAGGATCCGGGCGTGCTCGATCAGCTCCGCGCGGGTCTCGTCACTTAGTGCGACCGGACCGAGCAGGTCGATACAGGCATCCACGGCCGATTCCGGCGATGCGCCCGAGGCTCTGACCCGCTTGATGATGTCGCGTATACCGGGGCGGTCGGTCTCGCCGACTATGTCGGCGACGAAGTTGGCGCGCTTCATCAGCGAGTTGCTGTTGATCCACTCCACTCCGTAGTGCCAGCCCTCCACGCTCGGAGGATTGAGCAGGTCCTGCCCCATGTACGTGATCTGGTTGCAGTAGTCGTATACGTCCAGGCTCGGTAGTTCTGCTCCTCCAACCATCCTGAGGGCGCTGACGACGACCTCCGTCGGGTTCTTCACCTTCGTGAAGCGTGCCTCCTTGAAGAAGTCTGAGTTGAACAGCACCCGCAGCGTGTGGCGCATATCGAAGTCCGACTCCGACAGCGCGTTGGCGATGATCTCGATGGCACCCGGGTCGCGCGGCGGCGTCACCTGCCACGCTGGTACCTGCACCTCGTCAGCGACAAAGAATCCGTACAGGTGCCGTGCGATGAACCTTGCCGTCGCGGGGTGGGCCAGCACGATGTCAATGATGTCCTCGCCGTTGAAATTGCCGGTGTGCCCCAGGAATGTCTTCTCATCCTCGTCGTGGTCGTATGGCCGGTACTCGAAGTGCCAGTCCCACCGTCCCATGTGGTACCTGGGCAGCTTCGGGCTGATCGTCCAGCCCGTGAACGCGCGGGAGCACTCGTACACGTCTTCTTCGGTGTAGTTGCCGACACCCATGGTGAACAGCTCTAGGAGCTCGCGACCCCAGTTCTCGTTGACCGCTGTGGCGTGGTTCTCGTGGTTGTCCAGCCAGTACAGCATGGCGGGATTGCGCGCAACGTCCAGCAGCAACTCGCGGTACTTCCCGAGCCCCTTCTCCCTGAAGACGTCGATCATGTCCACGACTTCGTCATAGTGATCGACCTTCGAGACTCCGGTGGCGAGGATCTGGTGCCAGAACAGGCACATCTTCTCCTGGAGCGGCGCCTTCGTGTTGATCATGCGCCACACCCACCCAGACTGTCCCATGCCGTTCAGGGTGTCCGGCTTCCACTGCAGGGGCAGGTAGCGCAGGAAATCGTAGAAGTCTAACGGCTCGTAGGCTTCAGGGTGGAGCAGGTCCTCGACGGTCGCTTCGTAGCCCGCGGCGAGACGACGTTCAAGTTCGTCCCGGGTGGCTCCGAACCCGGCCCTGCGCATTAAATGTGCCACTAACGACAGATGATCGTTTGCCATCCCTGGCCTCCTCGAAACAATCACTAAAACGTCAACACAAGGCGCTCGTCAGCGTCAGCAATTGCAGATAGCAGTTAAGGCCGTTTAGGCACGAGCGGATTATACTTCCCAAGTTTGGTCAATGGTTCATATTTTTATCCAATTTTGACTGTAATTTTCCGACAGATTTTGGCATCTGCTACGTGAGTCTTCTCACATACAGGGGAATGGCCTGTAATATCCATAAAATTGTTTGAGATATGAATTAGCCAGAGGTTATAATCGCCGCACTCTGAGACGAGGAGTTACCCATGGCAAAACCGGAATTTGTCGACGCGCACGTCCACTTCTACGACATGGGTCACCCGGAGCTCTTCTACGCCCACTGGCAGCCGGACGAAGACCATCCCGTCCTCGGGGCACAGACCAGGAAACTGGCCGAGCGAAACTGGCTCGCCGAGGACTTCATCGAGGTGTCCCGAAGTTCAAACGTGACCAAGGCCGTTCACGTCCAGGCCGCCATCGGCTCACCCGACCCGGTCACGGAGACCGAGTGGCTGCAGGAGGCCGCAAACAGGACTGGCTTCCCGCACGCCATCGTCGCCTACGCCGACCTGCGCGACCCGGACGTCGAGGCCGTGCTCGAACGCCACTGCGAGTCCCCGAACATGAAGGGGGTGCGCGACTTCTCCTACGGCGACTACCTCGTCGAACCCGACTTCCACCGTGGCTACGCGCTGATGGAGAAGTACGACCTGATCGCCAGCATCGCCGCGCAGTGGCCGGACATGGAGAAGCTGCGCGACCTCGCCGCCATGTTCCCCAACACCGTCATCGTCCTGGACCACGCCGGCGGCCCGATGGAGCGCACCCCTGAGTACTTCAACAGCTGGAAGCAGGGGATGCAGACCGCCGCTGAGGCCGAGAACATCATCTGCAAGATCTCCGGCCTCGGTATGGGCGACCAGACCTGGACCGTCGACAGCATCAGGCCCTACGTGCTCCACTGCATCGAGACCTTCGGCGTCGAGCGCAGCCTGTTCGCCACCAACTGGCCCGTCGACAGCCTCTGGAGCGACTACGACACCATAGTCAACGCCTACGACGAGATCACCTCTGACTTCACCGAGTCCGAACGCCAGGCCCTCTTCTCAGCCAACACCGAACGCCTCTACCGTATCTGAGCCGACTTGACGGTGTGTTATGCTGACGCCATAGGAGCGCGAGCATGACCAGCCCCAATCCTGCAATCAAGTTCACATACCAGGACTACATAAACACGCCCGAAGACAAGCGCTACGAGCTGATCGATGGAGAACTGATCTTGGCGCCAGCGCCGCGAAGAGACCACCAGAGAGTTCAGGCAAATCTCGGATCACCGTTACATCGATTTGTTCGGAGCAACGCTCTCGGTGTCGTTTACTTCGCGCCACGCGACGTTGTGTTCTCTGATACAGAAATAGTGCAGCCGGATCTGACGTTCATTTCGAACGAGCGGATGCACATCGACACCGAGGCCGAAATCTGGGGAGGCCCTGACCTAGTCGTCGAGATACTGTCACCATCAACTGCCGCAAGGGACAGGACCGTGAAACAGGTACTCTACGCGCGAAACGGCGTGAACGAGTACTGGCTGATCGACGTCGACGCACGCACGATAGAGGTCCTGCTGCTTGGCGACCATGGATTCGAGCCCACCGCCACCTACGGCGAGGGCGACACGCTGGTCTCGCCGACACTCCCCGGGTTCACCATCCTCGTGGACGACGTATTCTAGCTCCCGCTAAGGCCTGATCCCCGACACGCCTCCATCTATAACCAGCTCCGTCGCCGTCACAAACGACGACTCGTCCGAAGCCAGATACAGCGCCCCAAACGCAATGTCATCAGCCTCCCCGAGCCGACCCATCGGGATCTCGCCCACACGCGTCTCCGGCCGTATCGTGTTCGTCGCTGCCCGGATCATGTCCGTGTCGATTGGCCCAGGATGGATCGAGTTGGCCCTGATTCCATCTGACGCGAAACGCCCGGCTGTGTTCTTGGTGAACACGCGCACGGCCCCCTTGGAGGCAGCGTAGGCAGGCGACGCCAGCGGTCGTCCGAGGATGCCCGCTATCGACGAGATGTTGACGATCGAGCCGCCGCCAGCGCGCTGCATCGCCGGGATCACGTAGCGCGTGCCGAGGAACACACCCTTGGCGTTGACGTCCATCATGGTGTCCCATTCATCGTTGGAGATGTCCATGGCCTCGTGCCTCATGGAGATGCCGGCGTTGTTGACCAGGATGTCCACCTTGCCGTACTTGCTCTCTGCCAACTCGACGGCGCTCTGCCAGTCGTCGTCGCTGGTGACGTCGAGATGCACGTACTCGGCCACGCCGCCCAGCTCGGCAACCTTAGCCTCCACCTGCTTGCCCTCCTCGTCGAGGATGTCGCCGAAGATGACCGATGCTCCCTCGGACGCGAAGAGCTCGACTTCAGCAGCGCCCTGTCCCTTAGCGCCGCCCGTTATGATCGCTACCTTACCGTCCAGCCTGCCCATGATGTCCTCCTTGAATCTGTCCCGGCTGATAGGCGCTACCATCCCGTCATTCCCGCGAAAGCGGGAATCCAGGGGTGGGGCGTCATGCACTGTATCCGCCCACCAGTCTGGAACATCTAAGTCTTTCTTGACGATACTTCCGATGATTCCCCCGCATTATAGACTGGCGAGACAGCCTACGGTGATAGACTGACCACAGCAATCAACAGGGCAGTCCCATCTGGACCCCAGTTCGCTCCCAACAGCCCCCTCTCCCTTGACGGGCTGTCAGAGGTAGGTAAAGGAACACAGATAAGCGAGGGCAGCAACCACCGTACCCCCTCTCCCTCAGGGAGAGGGTTGGGGTGAGGGTGAATACACTGCCCACCAAACTGACACAGTCTCGATGGACTGGTACGAGGTAGAGGCAGGTTTCCAACCTGCCCATTCAAGAAGAGAGACGCGAGGTGAGAAGGTGGTCAACAACGGACATAACGGAGCGGCTGGACCCCTAACTGGAATCAGGGTCCTGGACTGGACGATGTGGCAGTTCGGCCCTGTGGCGGCCTCGATGATGGGCGACATGGGCGCGGACGTGATAAAGATCGAGGCGCTCGACGGCGACGTCGGCAGGGCAGTGGCCCGAATGGAGTCCGCCGACGCTGGCCTGCCGGCGGGCAGAAACGCCTACTTCGAGACCTGCAACCGTAGCAAGCGTGGCATCGCGATCAACCTCAAGACAGCCGAGGGTCGCGAGATCGCCCACAAGCTCGTCGAGGGCGCCGACGTCCTCATCCAGAACTTCCGCAAGGGCGTTGCCGAACGTCTGGATATGGACTACGAGACTCTGAAAAAGATCAACCCGAAGCTGGTCTACGCCTCGGCATCCGGCTTCGGACCCGAGGGCCCCGACGCCGAGTTGCCATCCCTCGACGGCTGCGGACAGGCCCGCGCCGGGCTGATGATGTCGTCGACCCCGCCGTGGGCGAAGCACCCGGTCTCAGTCAGGGGCGCCCCGTCCGACCAGATCGGCGGCATCACGCTCTGCCTCGGAATCCTGTCTGCGCTGCTTGCGCGACAGTCGCAGGGTGTCGGCCAGAAGGTCGAGGTCTCCCACCTGAGCAGCACGATGTTCCTGCAGGGCCTCGCGATAGGCATGAACCTGCTGACAGGCCAGCACATGCCGACCCTCAACCGCGAGGACGTCCGCAACTACATGTACAACATCTACCAGTGCAAGGGCGGAAGCTGGCTGAGGATCTCGAATCCCCAGCCGGAGCGCTACTGGAGACCGTTCGTCGAGTCCTTGGGAATCGAGTACATACTCGAAGACCCCGAAATCGAGGGTGCCCAGGATGGCACCGCCGGCTCTCCCGAGCTCCTGAAGCTGATCGAGGACACGTTCGCTTCCAAGACGTTCGAGGAGTGGGACGCGATCTTCCGCACGTACGGCTTCATCTACGCCAAGGTCCAGACCATCGAGGAGTTGCCCGAGGACCCGCAGGTCAAGGCGAACGGCTACATCACCGACTTCGACCACCCCGCCATTGGCCCCATCCGGGCGTGCAACTTCCCAGTCGCCTTCAGCGAGACGCCCGCCGCGATCCGCAGCGGCGCCCCCGAGTTGGGAGAGCACACCGAGGCCATACTCATCGACGAACTCGGGTACGACTGGTCCGACATTGGAACTTTCCAGGAAGCAGGGGCTATACTCTGACGTTGCTTCGGAATCCTCACTCCGTCATTCCCGCGAAAGCGGGAATCTACGTGCGGGGTGGTAGCCTCCAGACATCGAAGCTTGGACTGTCTGGGGCTCCCACTCCATCATAGAGAGGAGTCCGTGGACGGAAACACCCTCACAACCCACACAACTGGATAGAAAAATGCCGGGAGACCGCGACAGCAAAATGATCATGGGCGCCTTCCTGCAGGCGGCCAACTGCTCCAACTACGCCGCCTCATGGCGGCACCCGGCGTCCGACCCCGGGTTCCTTTCGGCCCGCTTCTACCAGGAGATCGCACGCACCCTCGAGGCCGGTAAGTTCCACTTCGGCTTCATCGACGACCGGCTCGCCATGCCCAGCCGCTACAACGACTCCGTTGACGACACCGTCCGTCTCGGCATCCGCGCCGTAAAGCTGGACCTCGTCCCCGTAGTTATGGCCATGACCCTGGCGACGCGCTATCTCGGCGTCAGTGCGACCTACTCGACTACCTACCACGCGCCATTCCACATCGCGCGGCTATTCTCTACAATCGACCACCTCAGCGACGGGCGCGCCGCATGGAACGTCGTCACGTCTCTCAACGATTCCGAGGCACAGAACTTCGGCGTGGATGTCCACGCCGAGCACGACAGGCGCTACGACCAGGCCGACGAGGTGATGGAGATCATCACCGGTCTCTGGGACAGCTGGGACGACGGAGCGATTCGCTTAGACAAGCAGGACGGCGTATTCGCCGACCCGGACAGCGTCCGCAGGCTGGACTACGAGGGAGAGTGGTTCAGGTCGCGTGGCCCTCTGACCGTCCCACGCGCACCGCAGGGATACCCGGTCATCATGCAGGCCGGCCAGAGCGACAGGGGACGCGAGTTCGCCGCCCGCTGGGCCGAGACCGTCTTCGCCGTGTTCAGGGAGATCGACGCCGGTCAGCAGATATGCGCCGACATCAAGAGCCGCGCGCTCAAGTACGGTCGCAGCGAGGACGACGTGAAGGTCGTCACCGCAGCCTACGCCATCGTCGGAGAGACCGAGTCATTGGCGAGGGAGAAGCTGTCGTACATCGAAAGCCTCGCCCACCCGTCTGATACTCCGGTGCTGCTGTCCGAGCTTCTGAACTACGACTTCGGCCAGCACGAGCCCGAAGAGCGACTCGCCGACAAGCACCTGGACGCTATATCAGGCTCTCGCGGTATGGCCGAGCGTATGCGCGCGTCCGGGGAGGACTACCCCACGTTCGGAGACTTTCTCAGTCAGAGCAGGCGCGGCACCATCTGGGAGCTTCCCGTATTCGTGGGCAGCCCGACCCAGATCGCCGACGAAATGGAGGAGTGGTTCAGGCAGGAAGCGTGCGACGGCTTCATGGTCGCCGCCCCATATCTCCCCGGCGCCTACCAGGACTTCGTCAGGATGGTCGTCCCCGAGCTCCAGCGCCGAGAAGTCTTCCACAACGACTACAGCGCCAACACCCTCCGAGGCAACCTGGGCCTAACCAGACCCTAGCCCGCCTCCAACGGCCCCCTCTCCCTAGGGAGAGGGCTGGGGTGAGGGTGAAAGGCATGATTCCAGCCTTTGTAAGCTTGCCTTACCTTGTAGGTGGTCTCCTATGACCTACCCACTCCCCATCCTCATACACTCCACAGACTGCAACACCAACTCCCTCAACACCCCCATATCCACATCCGCCAGCTTGTTGATGTACAGACAGGAAGCCCCCGTCCGGTGCTTCCCAAGCTTGCCGAGCAGTTCCTCGTACTCATCGAACC
Source organism: Dehalococcoidia bacterium (assembly GCA_965116405.1). Taxonomy (GTDB): domain Bacteria; phylum Chloroflexota; class Dehalococcoidia; order Lucifugimonadales; family UBA1123; genus VXRN01. The sequence continues at coordinate 894,627 of OZ220685.1, read as the reverse complement.
CTGACATGATGTACAGCGACAGGCTGCTCTTCCTCGGCGAGAAGCCGATCAAGGGCATATCGCCCTCCCGACCTGACTCGTACGTGTAATGGTAGCTCCCAAATCCGATGATGCTCGGCCCCCACATCTCAGGCTCCAGCCCAGTGACGTCCCTCATCAACTCCAGCAGAACGAGTCCGTCCTCCCGCCGCCGCTTGTTCTCCACCCCCGCCATGAACTCATCGACGCTCGCCCCGGTCTTCACAGTCTTGTTCTCAGCCATCTAAAGAGTCTCCCAACGTTTCGGAGCGCGGGCGTCCCGCCCGCATTCGGTTCGTCCTGTTGAAAATCCGCTGTGGCGGGAGCTTGTCGAAGGACGGCGGCCCATTGAGCCTCCTACCAGATTGACACAGCCTCTCGCGGACCGCCCCTACTACTGTCACACGCCCGCATGGTATATCCTAGGCAAAATTCAGAACCGACGTGTACGGAGGAATAGGTCATGAAACCAAATGTATTGCGACAGAAGCTGGAGGCTGGCCAGCCCACGGTCAGCACGCACATCCACTCGACGTGGCCCTCGGTGGTCGAGGCAGTCGGGCATACGGGCATCTACGACTACGTGGAGTTCGTGGCCGAGTACGGTCCGTCCGACCTCCACGACCTCGATAACCTCGCCCGCGCCGCCGAGCTTTACGACATGGGCATGATGATCAAGGTCGACCAGAGCCACCAGGCCTACTTGGCGCAGCGCGCGGTCGGTTCCGGCTTCGGCAGCGTCCTGTTTACCGACTCCAGGTCTGCCGACGATGTCCGCGAGCAGATCCTGACGATCAAGCCGGACACGCCCGAGGACAAGGGCTGGTACGGCGTCGCCACCCGCCGTCACACCTACATGGGCTATGGCGGCTCGCAGACCTACGTCGATGCGCTCAGGGACACCGTCGTCGCGGTCATGATCGAGAAGAAGGGCGCCGTCGACGAGCTGGACGAGATACTGGAACTCCCGGGTCTGGACATGGTCCAGTGGGGCGGCTCCGACTTCTCCGTCAGCATCGGCAAGGCGGGCCAGCGCAACGACCCCGACGTGGTCGCGGCTCACGACAAGGTCTTCAAGTCGGCCGTCAACGCCGGTGTGGCTGCCAGGGCCGAGATCCAGTCCGCGGACGAGGCCAAGAAGTACCTCGACATGGGCGTCAAGCACTTCTCGATCGGTACCGACATCACCATCCTGCACGGCTGGTGGCAGTCCAACGGCGAGGCCCTCTGGAGAGCCATATCCGGCGAGTAGGGGCTGTTCACGAACTGCCCAGGATGCTCCTTCCTTAGGGAGCGACTGTCCCCTCTCCCTAAGGGAGAGGGCTAGAGCTTGCCCCGGACTTGATCCGGGGGTGAGGGTGAAAACCCAGACTACCAACAGACACAGGGTTCACCCCCCCTACTGGGGCTTTGAATTCTGAACAATCTAACTGGGAGGCTGAAGTGGCAGAACTGGAACGGGCATACGCGGTACGTAGCTACAGCAGCGGCACACTCGGACGGGCGATCAACAACGCCCGCAACCACCACTGGATAGCGGACGATCCCGGAGGCGACGAGATCGGGGCAGGGGAGCTGTTCCTCTCCGGCATATCCGCCTGCGCGGTCAACATGATCGAGCGGATCGCCAACGAGGAAGAGATTCCGCTGGACTGGATGGACGTCAGCGTCGAGGCATACCGTGACCCGGACGCCGTGCCGGGCGAGCGCACCGTCTACGAGGACATCAAGATCCACCTCCAGATGTGGGGAGTTGCCGACGATGACGGCGACAACCTCGTTGACATCTGGAAACGCCGTTGACCGCTCTACGGTTCGGTCGCAGTTGCGACCCCAAGCACATCGGTCACGTCAGAGTTCTCCCAGGATCCCAGACAGCGGTAGGCACCGAGCCTGCACTCAGTTTCTTGAGGCATGACCCCCTCTCTCCCTCAGAGCCTGCCCCGGACTCGATCCGGGGGTGAAATCTACGAATACATACTCTCCATCCGCCCCTGAATTCTGAGTAGTTCACCCCTCTTAATGTCAAACAGACCCAACTCAGCCCCCACACGGCCCGTCTATAGCGGAGACGTCTTCTACTGGCACTACGCCTGGATGATCGTCACGATCATCGCCATCATGCAGATGGTCGGCTCGTCGATCCGCATGGCGTTCGGCGTGTTCATCTACCCGCTGAGCGAGGAGTTTGGCTGGAGCCAGGGTTCGATCACGCTCGCCTACGCGCTGTCGAGCATCGTAACCGCCATGGTGTCTCCATTGGCCGGCTCGCTCGGAGATCGCTTCGGCGCCCGCAAGTCCATGATGCTGGGCTGCACCATGTTCATCGGCGGGATGCTGCTGATTGGCGTCGTCAACCAGATCTGGCAGTTCTATCTGACGTTTGGAGTCCTGCTCGGAGTGGCCCAGGCGGTGTTCCTCGTGCCGCTCATCCCGTCTGCGATGACCTGGTTCCGACGTCACCTCGGCGTGGGAATGGGCTTCCTGATGGCCGCATGGGGCCTCGGTCCGGCTTTGACCGCTCCGATAATGGGACTCATGATCCAGCAGCTGGGCTGGCGGGACACGTTCTGGGTCACCGCCGCGGCATCTGCCGTCATAATGGCGTTGCTGATCCTGAAGTACAGCAACCGGCCAGCGGACCGCGGCCTCGAACCGTACGGCGCCTTGCCCGGTGACCCACCGGTGACACGACGTTCGCTCTCGGTCGAGCGCGTCAAGCTGTTCACCAAGTTCATGCGCCACACTAAGGCGTACTGGAACCTCAGCTCGATCCACTTCCTCGGCTGCGTAGGGCACGCTGTAATACTCGTCTACATCGTCCCGATCGCTATTGAGGAGGGCATCTCCGTCGTTGTCGCCGCCGGGCTGCTGACTGTGCTGTCAGGAGTCAGCATCGGAACGCGACTCGCGACTCCTGTACTCTCGGACTACCTCGGACCCAAGACAGTCATGACCGTCGCCTACGTCCTCCAGGGCATCCCGGTGATCATGCTGTTCTGGACCCACGACGTGTGGCTCTTCTACGTGTTCGCCGCCGTCTTCGGCATCGGCTACGGTGGAGAGGCGGGAGGATTCCCGATCCTCAATCGCAGGTACTACGGACAGGCGCCAGTCGGGTCGGCGCACGGCTTTCAGATGCTCGGAGCGGGCCTCGGAATGGCCGTCGGCGGCTGGGTCGGCGGAGTCATCTACGACTTTTGGGGCAGCTACGATATCGCGCTGGTCATATCGGTCGTCGCCAGCCTGCTTGGCGCAGTAAGTATCGTGCTACTCGAACGTACCGACCGCCTCCTCATCCCCGACTGGGAGACCGAATATCTCCCCGAAGAGGACGAAGAGCCCGAACCTACCCCCGCCCGAGCAGGAGTGGACTGACTTCTCGCGAGAGCTACGTCCCCTCGCCCTCAGGTCTTACAAGGATAGGCATAGGTGCGCCAACGTCGACACTAGCCAGCGTACCCCCTCTCCCTCAGAGCCTGCCCCGGACTTGATCCGGGGGTGAGGGTGAAAAGTTCACCCCCAAACCTACCTCAACCCCAGCAGCAAATCCCTCACCCAGCCGTATGCCTCGTCAGAAACTCGCGCACCTGCTCAATCGTCTTGGCCTTGGTGTCCTCGTCTTCCTTCCACGGATACGGAGTCACCTCAGCCTTCGGAGCCAGGTCCACCAGCGCCATCGCCGCCTCCAGCGAGTGTGAAGGCGTGTCGTCCGGCATCACCAGGATCGGCGTCTGGCACTCGCTCGCGAACTCACGCGATACGCTGTACATGAAGTCCGGGTGGATGCGGTAGAGGTTGTGCAGGTACTGCTCGACGATCTCCATCGTCACGTCATCCCGCTGTTCGGACAGCGGCGGCCCCCAAGAGTCGATCCCTGAGTCGTACATGGAGTCGGGCGTCTTGCTCGAGTGCCCGACCGGCTGGCAGAACACTGCTGCTGCGACGCGCTCCGGAGCCTGCTCGATGAGCTTGAACGCGAACGGCCCACCTATGCAGTAGCCCATGAACAGGAACCGGTCGATGCCCAGGTGGTCCATCAGCGCAAGCTGATCGTCCGCAAACGCGCCCCACGGGTCCTCGACCTGCACCGGCCCGCTCGACTGTCCGCCCTGCGCGTTGCGCTGGTCCATCGTGATGCAGCGGAAGTCGTCCTTGAAGACCTCCATCGCGTTGAACACCTGGTTGGGCCAGCCGCCGATCACGGAGTTCAGACCCCCACCCGGAGTCACCAGCAGCGGAAACCCCGAGCCAACCTCCTCATACTGAATACGGACATCGCCCTTACTAAAAGACGGCATTATGTACTCTCCTTGTCTCTTCAGATACTAGCGCTTCTAAATGTTGACCTTTTGGGAAGTCGATTGCAAACGATAGGCGGAACTTCCGCAAGACCGCAACTCTTCAGGCGTTAGGAGTAGAATCCACCTCTTTGTGAGACTATCAGCATGCTTGCATGCCGAAACGTTAGTCTCGATGCAGATCCCTACGCGGAGCTGGCGGGCCTGAAGAGATTCTGATTTCATTGAGGCATAGTGTAATCGCACAGACTGAGTACTGCTAAACCACAAAATTTGTGTGGTATCTGATATAATCGGCCTCGCCTAAGCGATGTTATCCATCATTTTATTGGTTACTTACGCACATTATGGAATATCCAAACTGCACTCAGACGTCACCACACATCCTTTTGCTTCGCGTTGAACTGACTCAGGCCTTGTTCATATGTCTACAGGATCGAGTTGGGCAGGGAGTTTGCGAAGGGCTGAGAATCAGCTGCGAGTTTTGAACTACAGCAGTCTTTATCAGGTCAATACCACCCCCTTGGTTGGAAGCAAAGTCTTGCGTGCATAAGGGGATGCGGAAGTAATCATGGACACTCTGGCCGGAATACTGATCTTCATTGGCTTGGCGTCTTTCCTGGGAGGAGTTATTTGGTTAATTGTGCGCCTGTTCAGGAAAAGGCCAAAGAGACTGCCCCTCCTATGCATTCTCGTGGGGGTGGTTTCGTTCATTGCGGGGGGCATCATCCTCCCTGAACAAGAAAGTGACTCACCACAATCTCCGTCGTCGAACAGGGTTGTCGCCTCTCCAACTGCCACCCCCAATCCAACATCGACACCAGTAGCTGACGGGAAGAACCGAACCGAACCTGTGCCCTATGGATTCCCGGTCACTCTATCAGGCATAGAGGTAACTGTCTTGGATGTGACGCGCGGGTGGGACTCCGACGAATTCTCGTTGAGCGAACCAGACGAAGGGCATGAGTGGGTAGTTGTCAGACTGAGACTCAGGAACGTCGGCGACCCGGACAAAACTGAACGCTACAACCCGTTGCACTTTCGACTAACTGGTCAGTCTGGGGTGATCTACGGTGTAGATCTTTTCGCGCCTGATACAGACAATACATTGGGATCGGGTGAGTTCTTTGGTGGAGCTGAAGTCATTGGGGATGTGGTTATTCAAACTGACGACGAGGAAGGGGGCCTCGTCTTGATCTATTCGCCACCTTTCGCCGGCTCGCGTTACCTATCGCTAGAGAAGCCATAGCCTGAGAGGAGTGGAAAATGAGAACAGCGGCGCTCGTAGTCGGCTTGGTTACTGCGGTCTTCTTGCTTTTTGGCGGTATGCTAGGCGCATGTACAGGAGCGGTTTTTGATGCTACTGAGGAAGTGATAGGTGAACTCGACGATTCGGATGGCGGGGTCACGTCCACCACTGAAGATGTATTGGGCGCGGGTATCTTTGCAGTGTTCATTTCGTTCATCCTGTTTATTGGTGCAGGACTGGCAAAGGCCGCCTTGAAAACGTCAACTATCTTAATGATCTTAGTTTTCTTGGGGTGCTTACTTCTGGTTGCGATAGATACCACTTCAGCTTTCTCTATCGTTTATTACATTTCCATTATCACAACTGGAATCTGCGCTGGATTAATGATAGTTTCCTACAGGAGATCTCGAAGGTCCGAGCCTTGAAATGCAATGTTAAGCAACACTGGTGTGCCGAAGATAAGCCCCTGAACTTCTTGTGTAGCCTCTCGACCCACTTCGGCGGAGGGGTCCTAGCCTAACGGCGGGTGTCGCCAGTGACGCGAGGTTAGGGTGTAGGGAAGCCCCCACGTGCGGCACATAAGCAAATGGCAAGAGACTTGGTCAGGACCCATAACCAAGGCTCTTGCCAAACAATCAGTTAGTAGCGGTCTTGACCCTTAAGATAGCTCCTAAGAGTTGTAACCCCCGCCTACACCGTAGCCAGCGTCGGCGCCCTCATTGGCGCAGACATCTGCGCCTCGTTCAGCGGGATGGACTCGTTCTTGTACACCTGCACCCGGTACGAGCGGTAGTCGGCGACGAACATGAGACCGTCGCTGACACGCACCGACTTGGGAGCGCGGAGCCGCTTCTGTATCTCAAGGTCGGCCATGTCTCGCAGCCTGTTGGGATAGGCGTTGGTCAGCATGTAGTCCCTGGCCACTCGCGAAAGCGTCGCATCCCCGATGAACCGCTGGACGTACTCACCCTTCTCGTTGAAGAGCTGGATCCGGTCGTTTCCGGTGTCCGCGACATAGATGTCGCCGAACTTGTCGACAGCCACACCGGTCGGGCGGTTGAACTCGCCCTTCCCAGACCCGGAAGTCCCGAACTCGAAGATGAACTCGCCGTCTGCAGTGAACTTCTGAACGCGGTCGTTGCGCCAGTCGCCGATGTACACGTCACCAACTTCGTCGACGGTCACGCCGTAGGGCATGTTGAACTCGCCCGGACCGTCGCCCAGCGAACCCCAGCCCGATATGTACTCGCCGTCCTTGGTGAATTTCTGGACGCGGTGGTTGAGCGAGTCGACGACGTACATGTTCTCGTCGGCGTCGAACTCGATTCCGGCAGGGCCGTTTACCTGGCCCTCGCCGTCGCCCTCTTCGCCCCAGCAGCCGAGGAACTCGCCGTCCTTGTCGAACGAGGAGATGCGGTGCAGCGCCTCGTCGGACACGTACACGTTCTCGTTGCTGTCGCAGATCACGTTGACCGGCCAGGTGAACTGGCCTTCGTCTTTGCCGTATCCGCCGATGCCTATCAGGTCGTCGGTCAGCCTCTCGGCGTCGTCAAAATCCCAGACACGGATGACTGCCGCGCCGTCGTTCCGGCAGAGGATGTAGAGTCGCCCCTCGTCCCCGACGGCGACGTCGAGGGGGAAATTCGTGATCCTCCTCATGCCGAGCGTCTTGAGAAACGGGTAGCCGGCTCTCAGGAGTCCATAGGGTCGTCCCATATCAAACCTCCGGTTGTTGCGATAGTGCTAATTCGTTTTGAATACGCCTTGAACCCATCATGGCGCAGCGCCCAACCGTCATTCCGGCGAAGGCCGGAATCCAGAGTAGGCACGATGTACGCTTCCAACGACTCCTAGATTCCCACTTTTGTGGGAATGACGGACATTTAGTTGAACGGGTTGATCTGCTCGAACTGTCCGTCGACGATCGGCACCGGGTCGAGCCCGAGCCACTGGTCGAGGATCGTCGAGTAGATGCCGCGGTAGTCGATGGTCCAGTCGAGGTCCTCGCCGTGCAGCCACTTCGACGGTTCTAGCGACGGGTACTCGGAGTACAGCCCGCCGTTGACGCGGTCGCCAATGATGAACGCGCCGCCGCCGGAGCCGTGGTCCGTGCCGCTGCCGTTGTCGCGCATTCGCCGTCCGAACTCGGTGAACACGAGCATTACGACCTCTTCGGAGGCCTCATGGTCGCGCAGGTCCTGGAAGAAGTCCGAGATCGCGCCGCCCAGCTCCGTCAGAAGCTGAGGATGCGTCTTGAGCTCGTTCGCGTGGTGGTCGTAGCCTCCGTGGGCGGTGTAGAAGATGCGCGTGCCGAGACCGGCGATGTGCGTCCTCGCTACGTCCTTGAGGCTCTTGGCGATGGGGTTGTCGGCGTACTCGACGTCCGACGTGTACGACACTGGCGCCTGCTTGAGTATGTCCGCGCCCGTGTACACGTCGGAGCCGGTCTGCGCCAGGTACTCCATGACCGGGCCTGTGCCGACGGCCGGAGCGTACATCTTCTTGAACATGTCCAGCGCCTTGGTGCGCCGCTCCTGCTCCTCGATGCTGGTCATCAGCCCGACGTTGTCGAGGTCGCCCACCGAGGTTACTGGTACGCCCGGTGCAACCAGCGCGCGCGGAAGCCCCCTGCCGATGTTGACGGCTGTCAGCACGTTCTCTTTGTCGGGGTCGATCTCCCTGATCGTGCGACCGAGCCATCCCTCGGTGCCCACCTTGACGGGTTCGCAGGTGTGCCAGATGTCCATGGCCCTGAAGTGAGACCTGCTCGAGTTCTCGTAGCCGATGCCCTGCACGACGGCCACGTTGCCCGCGTCGTACATCTCCTTCAGCGGAGCCAGGTTCGGGTTGAAGCCGAGCGTGTCGTTGATCGGCAACACCTCATCCTGGGGTATGACCACCGTGGGCCGCGCGTCGTAGTAGACCCCGTTGTTGTACGGGACCAACGTGTTCATGAAGTCGTTGCCGCCCGTGAGCTGCACGACCACCATCACTGGCGGTTTTCCGTTAATCGTCATCTTCGTATCTCTCCCTTGTCACCCATCACTCTTGAGTAGATGTACGGCTCAACTTCGTTCGTCTATCGAGAGGCATCAAATGGCTGAGCTTGACTCACTTATGTGCAGCTTTAAGCTGCCTGGTTAGGCGAACTGGAACTCTTTGCTTGAAACGATCATCTGCAGCATGTGGACGATTCTGGGCACGCTCTCCTCGCGCTTCTCAGGAGTGCTGAGGTCCAGCGTTCCTCCGGACTCGGAGGCGTATTCGAGCAGCGTCTCCCGGGTCTGGTCCCCTACGTCCAATGGCCCCAAGAGGTCCAGGCACTGGTCGGTGAACTCCTCTGGAGACAGCGAGCCTCCAGCGTCCCCCAGGCGGTCCACGATGTTCTGCACACCGGGTACGTCCTCGTCGCCGATGTGCTCGACCGCGAAGTTGATCCTCTCGTTGAGCGTGCCGCCGTCTATCCACTCCTTGCCTGTGTGCCAGCCCTCGACCGTCGGAGGATTGAGAAGCTGCTGGCCCATCAGCGTGGAAGCCGTCCCGAAGCGGGTCATCTGCGGCTTGGGGAAGTCGAGCGTTCCACCTAGCTTCAGCACACCGGCCACTATCTCGGCTGGGCTCTTCACCCGCTTGAACCTGGCCTCCTTGAAGAAGTCGGACAGGAACAGCGTGCGCATGATTTCGCGCAGGTCGCCGTCGCTGTCGAAGTAAGCCTTGACCAGCGTATCGACAGCCTCCTGGTCTTGCGGAGGTTCGACCGACCATGCCGGCACCTGCGGCTCGTCGGCGACGAAGAAGTTGTAGAGGTGCCTCGAGATGAATCGCGCGGTCGCCTCCTGCTTGATGATTATGTCGATGATGTCTTCACCGTCGAAATTACCGGTCTCACCGAGGAACGTCTTGGGATCCTCGTCGTGCAGCTCGGGCCTGAACTCGAACTCGGACGGGTAGTGCCCCTGCGGGTAGATCGGGATGGGCTGGGTGAACGTCCACCCGGTGAACGCGCGCGAGGCGTTCTTGATGTCGTCTTCTGAGTAGTTGCCGACACCCATCGAGAACAGTTCCAGGAGTTCGCGGCCGTAGTTTTCGTTTGGCTCGCCCATCTTGTTCTCATTGTTGTCGAGCCAGAAGATCATCGCCGGATCTCTCGAAAGCTCGACCAGCAGGGTGCGGAAGTCTCCCAGTCCCTTTTCGCGGAACATCTGGACGTGCTTTACCATGGAAGGCGAGTGCTCGACCTTGCTGACGCCTGTCGCGAAGACGTGATGCCAGAATAGCGCCATCTTCTCCACGAGAGGCCGCTTGGTGACGACCATGCGGTATATCCATGTGCCTGTCCAGATGACGTGGTTCTCTCCGTCCACGTACCTGGTGATGATGTCTTCGTCCAGTGCCGGGCACCGTTCCGGGTTGACGAGGTCTTCTACAGCCTCTTCGTATCCCCTCGCGGCATACGCTTCGAGTTCTTCCCTCGTCGCACCGAATCCGGCCCTTCTGAACAGGTGGGCCATTAGACCAAGGTCTGCGGCGACCATTTCTCCCTCCTATACGCCGATAATGTCAAGCCGATTCAGCATTTTACGTTCACGCAACTATACTATCGCATAGGTGATGTTTCAACCAGAATTCGGCCCTGGAACCGCGCCTGATTACCACTCGAAGCCTCGTGGCTAAGAAAGCCCCCCTCTCGCTTGACAGTAGAGGGCTGGGGTGAGGGTGAAAACTCCCACGCCAGTCAAGACTTTCACCCCAGCCCTACACCCTTTACCCTGTACCCCAACAAACTCCCAGGAGACACAAACCATGAAAGTCACAGACCTCAAGACATACGTCGTCGAGAACCCCCCACCCAGCCACGGCGGCCCCTACTGGGTCTTCCTCAAGCTGACCACCGACAACGGCATCGAGGGATTCGGTGAGGTATACGGCGTGCCCTTCGGCCCGCACCGCGTCACGCAGCTCATCGAGGACGTTGCCCAGAGCTACGTCGAGGGCCGTGATCCCTTCCAGATCGAGACCATGTGGCGGCAGATCTACTCCAGCGGCTACTCGCAGCACCCCGACCTCACCCTCGTCGCCGTGCTGAGCGGCCTTGAGATCGCCTGCTGGGACATCATTGGCAAGGCGCTCGACCAGCCTGTCTACAACCTGCTCGGCGGACAGGTCAACGAGCGACTCCGGTCGTACACCTATCTGTATCCCGCGCCGCCGGACGAGAGCGACGATGACGACTCGCTGGCCGTCGGCAACATCTTCGGCGACCCCATGCGCGCCCCGAAGCGCGCCGTCCAGTACATGGAGATGGGGTTCACCGGCGTCAAGTACGACCCGGTGATGCCGATGGGCGCGTTCGACCCCCGTCAGCTTTCGCTAGAGGCCCTCAGCAACGCCGCCGAGGTCACGAAGAACATCCGCGAGGCCGTCGGAGACAGCGTCGACCTCCTCATCGGCACCCACGGCCAGATGACCACCTCCAGCGCCATCCGGCTCGCCAAGCGCCTCGAGCCCTACGACCCGCTGTGGCTGGAGGAGCCGGTGCCGCCCGAGAACCGCCGCGAGATGTCGCGAGTCGCGCACCACACCTCGATACCAGTGGCGACAGGCGAGCGTCTGACCACGAAGTACGAGTTTGCCGACCTGCTCGGCCAGCAGGCGGCTGCGATCCTCCAGCCCGCGCTAGCCAGGGTAGGGGGCATCCTCGAGGCCAAGAAGATCGCGGGCATGGCCGAGGCGCACTACGTCCAGATGGCGCCGCACCTCTACTGTGGCCCGCTGGAAGCCGCGGCGAACATCCAGATCTCGACGTGCAGCCCCAACTTCCTGATCCAGGAGAGCATCGAGCGCTTCGACGGCTTCTACGCCGAGATACTCAAAGAGCCCATTCAGTGGGAGGACGGCTACATCATCCCACCCACCAAACCCGGCCTCGGCATCGAACTCGACGAAGAAGTCGCCGCCCGGCACCCATACACCGGCACTGTCTTCCCCCACATGGCCGAAGAACCGATGTAAGGACAAGCGCTAATATTAACCAACAGGCCCCTCCCCCTCAGGGTTTACAGGGGTAGGTAAAGGTACACGGACAAGCATGAGGGCGAGCCAATGGACTCCCTCTCCCTCAGGGTGAGGGTGAAAACCTCGACTACCTACCCCCTAAACTCCCTCAGAGCCTGCCCCGGACTTGATCCGGGGGAGAGGGTTGGGGTGAGGGTGAAACCTCTTGTAAGGTTCATCGTGCAGATTGGCACTGCTAAGGTGATTCCACGTAGGCAGGAATCTCGGGTCAGTCAGTACCAAGGACGGTCGCAGAGACGTGCTAGCTTCAGGCAGGGAAAGAAAAAAATTCGTAACCTTCGGCGAGACGCTCGTTCAGCACAACGCCGACTACCTCGGCCCGTACGACCCTGACGGCAGCTACACCCGTCACGTCGCCGGAGCCGAGTCCAACGTCGCCATAGACCTTCGCAAGCTGATGCCCGACGAGGTCCGAACCATCTGGGTCAGCCGCCTCGGAGCCGACCCCGACGGCGACACTATCGCCGCAGAGTTGATCGGTCAGATAGAGGTCCACGCCCCACAGGTGCCGGGAGAGTTCACTGGTATCCAGCTCCTGAACCATCTCGGAGGCGGTGAGGTCATCCGCCGTTACAGACGCGCCGGCAGCGCAGCCAGCCGCCTGACCGCAGAGGAGGTGCTTCCCCACCTCGCAGGCGCCGACCTGCTCCACGTCACCGGCATAATACCAGCCCTGAGCGATACCTGCCTTGAGACGACCCTCGCAGTCATGGCCGCAGCCCAGCAGATGGGCATCCCGGTCAGCATGGACGTCAACTATCGCGAAGCGCTGTGGACTCCTGCGGAGGCCCGCGCGGTCTGCGACCGGATGCGCGAGCACGCCACGCTGTTCAAAGTCGGCCACGACGAGGCCGAGACGATCTGGGGCGGCGGCCTGACCGCGTCAGACCACGCCTGCCGTTTCGCAAGCGGCAACACTCGCCTGGCGATAGTGACGACCGGCGACTCCGGCGCGGTAGCGTACGACGGCGCCCGCCTCGTCGAGCATCCCGGCTTCAGCGTCGAAGTTGTCGACCCCGTCGGGGCTGGCGACGCGTTCGTAGCCGGAGCGCTAGCCGGCATCTTCCAGCGAGGGTCGATGCTCGACTTCCTCGCGCTGCCACCCGACGAACGCGCCGACCTCCTTCACTCAGCCCTGGAGTTGGGCAACGCCTGCGGAGCCCTGGTCTGCACACGCCACGGCGACACCGAGCCCATGCCAGACATGGCCCAGGTACGCGGCTTCATCGCCGCGGGGTAGGGTAGGGATGCGCGGGAATATCAGGTGGTACTCCGAGGAGCTGGAAGGAGGCTTCCTCCTGGGGGAGGATGGCGTAGAGCGCTACGTAGATTCCGAAGACGTGACTGACTCGACACCACCTCAAAGTGGCGACGTGGTCGAGTTCGAGCATCGAGACACTTCAGAAGGGCCTCGTGCAGTAGACGTACGGACAATCAGCCGCAGCGAAGAAGCTGATCGTCCTCTCAGGTATGGTCAAGTAACGTGCGGCGCCTGCAAGCAGACAATGGTGCCCAGGTTCGTCTCAGATAGCGTGTACCCCAGTCTCGGTTACTTCGCCTGCATCTACTGCGGCTCCATAGTCATGCGGGATAACCCCTCCCGGAGCGCTTCAAAGCCGAGAAACACCCGGGTTCGTAACATCATCCTGATCGGAGTGGTGGCAATACCTGTTGTTGTGGCTCTGATCGCCATTGTGCTGTATCTGACACGCGATACCGAAACAGAGACCCCTGCGGAACGCAACCTCCGCATAGGGGACGAGGCCATGGAGCACGAGAACTACGACAGGGCCATCTGGGCCTACACGAATTTCATCCACGAATTTCCCAATGACCCCACAGGGTACGCGAAGCGGGGTTGGGTTTATGTTGAAGATGGTGAGTACAGGAAGGCTCTCGAGGACTACGACAGGGCTATCTCCCTTGATCCCGACAATTCATCGTTCTACCTGGGTCGCGGCAGGGCCCACGACGGTACAGGCTTTGCGAAGAGGGCTATAGAAGAGTACAGTCGCGCACTCGAAATCGACAGCGGCAACGCGGAAGCATATAACTATAGGGGTGTTATCCACTGGCGACGAAGTGAAGCCGACCTTGCAGAGGCCGATTTCACCTCCGCGATTCAGGCTCGTCCAGACTTCGTGCGGGCCATTCTGAATCGCGGCTACGTTCGCCTCAAGACTCTGGACTATTTTGGCGCTGCCGAAGATTACAGCAGGGTCATCGAGATAGACCCCAACCACCCAGGGGGATACGCAGTCCGGGGGGAAGCCTACGTGGGACTGAAGCAGTTCGACAACGCGATCCCCGATCTCAACAGAGCTATCGAAACTGCCATTGAGAACTCGTCCCTCTACCTCACGAGAGGTCGGGCACAGTACGGCGCAGGAGACTTGGAGAACGCCATCAAAGACTTCGATAGGGCCCTGGAGTTGGACCCATGTCAGGTTGACCGTTACCTCCCTATGAATGCCGCTCTGGAAGCGTACACCGACCTGATCGAACTGGAGCCGGACAATGCCGAGGCCTACCTCAAAAGGGCGCACGCAAGCGCCAAGATGGCCGGTGGCAGCATGTTGGATTTCCAGCGTGCCCTCGACCGGGAACCCGACCTCGCCGCCGCGTACTACTTCAGAGCCTACTTCAACGCATACTACCCGGCGAAGAATCAGGAAGTGCCGGATGCAGCACTCTACGAAAACGTCAATCAGGATCTCAGGAAGGCCAAGGAGCTTGGGTACGTTATTCCCAGGGAATACAGCGACGAGTGCAGACAGGTCATCGCCAAGTTCCGAAGCCTCCGACACTGATACATGTTACTCGCTCATCTGCACAAGACACGGCGGCACCGAGGCCATGCCCGACATGGCACAGGTGCGCGAGTTCATCGTGGCGAGGTGAGGATGAGACGACGCATCAAAGGACCTGGCGCATTGACAACTCAGTCCTGATGATCACAATCGTTCGTACCCGGATCGAGTCCGGGGCAGGCTCTGAGCTTGTCGAAGGACAGCCAGTTAGACTCTACGTCGCGGCTCCACCGTTTCGGAGTTGGCTTCCGGTGTCCACTGTCCAGCAACTTCAGATATCTGAACCTGTGTCAGTTAGCCAGGTACATACACGGAGCGCGGGCGTCTCGCCCGAATTCGTTCGTCCTAAGCCTGTCGAAGGCCGGCGGCCCATTGAGCCTCCTACCAGATTGACACAGCATCACCACTGACGACACCTTGCCGGGAACGATGATCTATCGCCTCACCCGCCCCGCTGCTGGATCCGCGCCCACGTGTCGCGCAGCCCCACCGACCGGTTGAACACTGGCGTCTCGGGCGTCGAGTCGCGGTCCTTCACGAAGTAGCCGACACGCTCGAACTGCAGTGGCTCGCCGTCTGGGATGTCTGTGATGGACGGCTCCAGCTTGCAGCCGGGCAGCACCGTTAGAGACTCCGGGTTGATGAAGTCCGTCCAGGTCTTGTCCTCCGGGACGTCGTACGGATTCGGCACGGTGAATAGGCTGTCGTACAGATGCACATCAGCGTCGATGGCATGAGCCGCAGACACCCAGTGCAGCGTCGCGCGCACCCGGCGTCCGTCAGGTGCCGAGCCGCCCCGCGTCTCCGGATCGTAAGTGCAGCGTAGCTCCACGATCTCCCCTGAAGCGTCCTTGACTGCCTCTTCGCACTTGATGAAGTACCCGTACCTGAGCCTCACCTCGCGCCCCGGAGCAAGCCGGTAGAACCGTCGAGGCGGGTCTTCCATGAAGTCGTCGCGATCGATGTACAACTCCCTTGAGAACGGCACCTTCCGCGTTCCGGCCGACTCGTCCTCAGGATTGTTAACCGCGTCGAGGTAGTCCACCTCGCCTTCCGGGAAATTCTCGATTACAACCTTGAGTGGGTTCAGCACCGCCATCCGACGCTGCGCCCGCATGTTGAGGTCTGTGCGCAGGTGGTGTTCCAGCAGCCCCATCTCTGTCAGCGCGACGGTCCTGTTGATCCCCACCTCGTCGCAGAACGACCGTATCGCCTGCGGAGTGTACCCGCGCCTGCGCAGTCCGGCGATCGTCGGCATCCGGGGGTCGTCCCAGCCGTTGACGTGCTTGTCCTCGACCAGCGTAATCAGCCGGCGCTTGCTGAGCACCGTGTGCGTGATGTTGAACCGCGCAAACTCGATCTGCTGCGGATGGTAGATGTCCAGCTCGTCGAGGAACCAGTCGTACAACGGCCGGTGGTCCTCGTACTCCATCGAGCACAGCGAGTGCGTGATGCCCTCCAGCGAGTCGGAGATGGGGTGAGCGTAGTCGTACATCGGGTAGATGCACCACACGTCACCGGTCTGGTGGTGATGCGCCCTGCGGATGCGGTAGATCGTGGGATCGCGCATGTTCATGTTGGGCGAGGCCATGTCGATCTTCGCGCGCAGCACGCAGGTGCCGTCTTCGAACTCGCCCGCGCGCATTCGCCTGAACAGGTCCAGGTTCTCCTCGACGGACCTGTCGCGGTACGGGCTGTTGCGTCCCGGCTCGGTCAGCGTCCCGCGATACTCGCGGATCTGCTCGCCGGTCAGGTGGTCGACGTATGCCTTGCCCGCCAGGATGAGCTGCTCCGCAAAGTCGTAGAGCTGCCCGAAGTAGTCAGACGCATAGAGTTCACGGTCGCCCCAGTCGAAGCCGAGCCAGCTGGTGTCTTCCTTCTGCGACTCGACGTACTCCTCCTCCTCAGCGAGCGGGTTGGTATCGTCAAACCGGAAGTTGCAGATGCCGTCGAAGTCTCTGGCGATGCCGAAATTCAGGTTGATGGCGGTCGCGTGCCCGAGATGGAGGTACCCGTTGGGCTCAGGAGGCCACCGCGTGTGCACACGCCCCCCGAATCGCCCCGTGTCGTTATCCTCCAGGATCCTCGCACGTATGAAATCGCTAGCCGCCGGAGTGGATTCTTCTGACATAAATCAAGCCTACCGCTACCCAGCCGTCATTCCCGCGAAAGCGGGAACCCAGCACTGGAAATTTCAGTCTCATGAAGTCACAAAAGTATATTGGAACTCCGACTCTGGCTACAATGATGCTTAATGGCACCCATAGCACCACAGTTCAGCCCCGAAGAAGTCGACGAGGCCGGACGCACTCTTGTGCTCGCCGGCTACGCCAACCCGGACACTACGAGCGAAGTCTCCGAAGCCGAGCGTCTTCGTGCCGTCAACGTGGTTAGCCAGTGGCGGGCGTCACATGCCCGTCCATTGGATACGTTTCGGACTAACCTGAGAAGAAGGGTCGGAACGAGGGGAGTAGTCGCCCAGCGGCTCAAGCGTCTTCCATCCATAGTCTCGAAACTCGAAAGGCTGCCAAGGATCCGACTGTCCGAGATGCAAGACATCGGCGGATGCCGGGTGGTAATGCCTACCGCTGACGACGCATTTGACGTCGCGGTCGAGTTTGTAACGAGCAGGATCCGCCACAATCTGGTCCGATACCACAATTACATCAGTGAGCCCAGAAGTACCGGGTATCGTGGCCTGCACTTGATATATGAATACGATAGCGACCGAGCAACGGGCTGGGAGGGCCTACAGATCGAGATTCAACTTCGCTCCCAGTTTCAACATCAGTGGGCGACGGCCGTCGAAACTGTGGGCGCTTTCGTTGGCAATAATCTGAAGTCCAACTTGGGTCATCCGACGTGGCTCAGGTTCTTCGCTCTCATGAGTTCGGTGGTCGCTCTCCGTGAGGGCTACCCTATTGTTCCGAACACACCAGTCTCTGAGCAGGATCTAGTCGATGAAGTCAGGATGTGTAGTCAGGAATTGGGTGCATTGGATCGTCTGTCGACATTCCAACGTGTCACCGCCGATATCCAAGAACAACGCGACATGCGAGACCGCATAGCTGTGCTTGAACTTAATCTGGATACCGGATCGGTGCGTGGAGTCGACTATCGTACTGGCGAATTGGCAGAAGCTACCGAGACTTACAGGACTATGGAAGAGCGGAGCAGGGGTAATCCAAGAGTTGACGTAGTTCTGGTTTACACGGACTCGTTGAATGCACTCAGACGAGCTTACCCGAACTACTTCATGGACATTGGCGAGTTTCGGCAGGTGGTGTCAGAGGTCATTGAGGAGACTTAGATACTCTCCACCTGGGCTGGCCCTTTGACTTCACACTGTATTTGCGATCACGCTCTGCAACTCGTTTCGTCACCCTGTCAAACTGCTCTGAAGGCGACTCGGCAGTCTGAGACTTCACTTTACTTCGAGCCATTTCCAACCCCATAAGCTCATTGTCTTAACGCTTCACCTGTACTGCAATTCTTGCACACGGTGTAGAGGGTAGGCTACGGCATCTTATAGTCTTTCAGACAGAGCCTTGATCCCTTTTGTTGCGTCAGTTGCTTCTTCCAGGACCACACACCCCACCTTCCGCCCCGCCGACCTCAGCGCCTCCAGGTCGCTCGACGCCTGCGCGTCTGCCAGTACCCCGAAGCTGAAGCTCTCCCCCGGTATGCCGACGTCCTGCGCATGGGGAGCCGTCAGCATCAGTGCCGCGACGTTGTTCGCCCCACCCTTGTGTAGCTGCCCGGTCGAGTGCAGGTACCGAGGCCCGTACCCCACCGTCGTCGGCACCGAGTACTTCGACGCTACAGCCGACCTGAGACCCGCCAGCGCAGCATCCAGTTCCGGCGTCTGCTCGAGATACGCCAGGATTGCGAGATACTCCCCAGTCCCCATCCCAGAGACCAGTTCCGCGACCGACCCTACTGACGCCAGCGACGGAGCCACTCCGTCGGACTCGAACCTCGCCAGCGCCTCGTCCGTCAGGTCCTTCGCCCTCTGGACGTCCGGCTGATCGAAGGGATGCACTCCCATCACAGCCCCAGCGACCGCGATTGCGAACTGCCACCGGTAGAACTCGCCGCCGAGTTCGCTGACTTCGCCTATCTCGTATCTGACCACAGGGTGACCGCCGGAAACGAGACGCTCTGCCAGCGCGTCAATCCCCGACCCGTCTCCAGTCAGTTCCAGCGAAACGAACAGCCGGTCATCGCCAACTTGCCGTAGAGCCTCCACAGGCTCGCCCGCGATCGGAACGATGCCCATACCGCTCTTGCCGAGACTCTCAGCCACGAGCTGCTCCGCCCACAATCCAAACGACGCGAGCGAAGGCGACGTCAGGATCGACAATTTGTCACGACCTGCCAGCGCAAGCGATCCCAGCACCGCCCCAAGCCACGCTCCGGCATTGGAGGAGACGGGAATACTCGCGCCACACGCGCCCTGCATCGCCACCGCGCTGTTCAGCAGACCACGAACGTCGAACCCGACCAGCGCGGCAGGTACTAGCCCGAAGTAGCTGAGCACCGAGTACCGGCCGCCTATGTCGGGCCTGTTGCGGAATACGCGCCTGAACCCTGCCTGCTGCGCAAGCGCGTCCAGCGCCGTGCCAGCATCCGTGATCGCGACGAACCTGTCCTCAGCGCTCTCAGCGCCGACCGCGTCCTCGACCACGCTTCTGAAGTACTTGTAGAGCATGTTCGGCTCTATCGTGGTCCCGGACTTGGACGAGACCAGGAACAGCGTACGAGCCGGGTCGATGGACTCCGCAACGCTCGCGATACGCGCCGGAATGGTCGAGTCGAGCACGATCAGCTCAGGCCAGCCTTCGATTATCCTCCTCTCCCTTGACGGGAGAGGATTGAGGTGAGGGTGAAAGGTAGAATCCCCCTCATCTAGGCCTTCTCCTGCCAACCGGTCAGGAGGATTAACGCACCGCCCAAGCACCTCCGCACCCAGGCTGCTCCCACCCATCCCGAGCAGGACGACGTGCCTCGTCCCCTCATCTCGAACGTCGTGTGCGAATCGCACGAGGTTGTCAACACTGTTCAGCATAGACGACGGAGTGTCCAGCCAGCCGAGCCGGTCCGTAATCTCAGTGGGGACGGACGACCACAGCGTGTGGTCGCCGGACCAGATGCGAGCTACCGCATCAGAATCTTGTAGGGACGCCACCGCCTCGTCAGCGGTGGCTCGTGCTTTTCCCAGTGATGCTCCGGCGGGCGCTGCCAACTCTGAGAGGAGTTTGTCTCGTTTGGCGACGATGTTGTCGAGCAGTTCGTCGAACGAGTCGGCGAACGCCTTCACTCCGTCGTGCATTAGCTGCGTTGTGACAGCCTCCATGCTGACGCCTCCGTCCTCCAGCGCGGAGATGGTGGCGCGCGCCTCGTCAGCTCCGTCCTCGATGGACGTTCGCGCCGTACCATGTTCCATGAAGGCCGCCAGCGTCGCGTCCGGCATTGTGTTGACCGTATGCGGCCCGATGAGCGTCTCCACGTACAGTACGTCGCTGTACTCGGGGTTCTTCGTGCTCGTGGACGCCCACAGCGGACGTTGCACCCTCGCGCCGTGCTCTGCAACCGCTCGGAACCTGTCGGTGCTGAACGTCGACTTGAAGTCCTGGTACGCGATCTTGGCGTTCGCCACCGCCGCCTTGCCAGCGTACTCGTCCAGAGCGCCGCCTGACTCGCCGATCAGTCCGTCCACTGATGTGTCGACACGGCTGACGAAGAACGACGCCACGGACGACACTCGCGCAGGGTCGCCGCCTGACGCGACCAGGTCTTCGAGACCCGCTATGTACGCATCGCGGACCCTCGCATACATCTCCAGCGAGAAGATGAGCGTTACGTTGATGTTTATCCCTCTGCCGATCAGGTCTCGGATCGCGGGGATGCCCTCAGGCGTCGCGGGCACCTTGATCATCACGTTGGGACGGTCGAGCGCCAGGAACAGCCGCCGGGCAGCCTTGATAGTGCCCTTGGTGTCGTGCGCGAGGTGGGGGTTGACCTCCAGCGAGGCGAAACCGTCGGCGCCCTCTGTGCTCTCGAAGGTGGGCAAGAGCAGGTCGGCCGCGGCCCGGATGTCCTCCACAGCCAGCCCCTCGAACAGGTCCTGCGGATCGCTGCTCTTCCTGGCGTGGGCGACGAGCGACTCGTCGTAGTCGTCGCTGGACGAGATCGCCTTCTCGAAGATCGTCGGGTTCGACGTGAGACCCGTGACTCCTGAGTCGATCAGTCTCTGAAGCTCGCCTGTCTCGATGAGCGCGCGGTACATATTGTCGTACCAGACCGACTGTCCAAGCTGGCCCAGCTGTTGAATCGGGTTGAGAGATTGTGTCACGGGCTGCCTCCTGTGCATGGTGGGGCTACTGTTCCAGCTTAGTTGGCACCGCCTCCCCCGTCATTCCCGCGAAGGCGGGAATCCATTGAGTGACTCGCCGCTCGGCAATCCAAGGGTGGAGAGTTGTGTCGCTTGGAGTCCGCCCACCAGATTTGGTACAGATTCCACATTGGAGTTCTCTTATATTTATACCATCTTAATGTGTACAACGTGTTACAGGTGCATTAAGCGACTATCAACGGAATCCGCATCTCCTCCGGCGTAAGCCCCGAGTGGTGGCAGTTCAGCTGAGCCATCCTCCCCGGCCCACGCGCCGCGTTGTACTCCAGCATGTCCGGCCCCGTCGAGATCGAGATCTGGTTTCCCAGCCGCTGCATGGCGACGTCAGACGGCGGCTCCGGCCCCAGCATCTCCAGCTTGATCGCCTCCTCCAGGTCAATCACCGCGAACCGCTCCCCGAACCGCCGGTCGAAGTATCTCCGCATCCGGTCTCCCGCCCAGGACCAGGTCGGCAGGTACATCACCCGCGCGTCTCCCGACGGCGGCGAGATCATCAGCGGCTGGATCTCGCGGTTGGGACGTAGCGTGTGACGCTGCGCTGCGGTCGCGTCGAGCAGGCCGTGATCGGCCGTCACCACCATGCGACCCTTGTCTCCGATGGCCGAGTGCAGCCGCGACATCTCGTTGTCCAGCTCGACCAGCGCGTGCCTAACCTCCGGCCGGGACATCCCGTGCAGGTGCGCGAGGCTGTCCACGCGTGGCACGTACAGGTACGTGAAGGTCGGCTCGCTCGTGTTCAGCACACGCTGGGATATTACGTCCACCGCTTCCGAGAGTGACCTGTACCCAAGGCTCTTGAGCCCGCCGTTGAAGTAATTCGAGTAGACCGAGTCCTTGATTCGCTCGGGCACGACCACCAGGCCGTCCCGTTTCATCTTTCGCCACACCGACTTCACCGGAAACGCTCGCTCAGGGTCGATCCCCCGGTTCACCAGGTCCGCCCCCGTGCTGCGGTCTGTGTACTGGAGTATGGTTGCCACCCCATTCAGGTCGGGCAGGTACGTAAACCAACCCATAACCGCGTGCTCCGCTGGCCACTGGGCGGTTGTCAGCGACGTGAGCGCCACCGCCGTCGTGGAGGGGAACACCGTCATCATTTCGCTGTGCAGGTGACTGGGCAGGAACGAGCCCTCCGGCAGCAACTCCACCATGTTCATGCCCACGCCGTCTCCGAGTGTGAGCACCAGGTGGTCCGACGTCCCGATAGTCTCGACCATGTCCTCGCCATGACTCGTCAGCTCAAGATCGACGCCGCATATGCTTGCGACCGCTCCAGCCAGGTCAACCAGGTTCGGCAAATCGTGACGAGGACGCAGCAGCACCCTGTCCGCGAACGCCTCTACCAGTGCTTCTACTCCGGGCATACTTCGTACTCCGATACGGGGTTATACAAGACTCACCATGCTATCATGAACCTACCGGGCAATACCTTACTCACACCGGACCAATGACGACACCAACTTCTCCTGAAACCCTGGACGCGCTCCTGGCACAGTGGTCGGGAGCAATGGCCGAGCTGCACCCGGACGACGTTGATCTGGGCTGGCTGCTGCTCGACGCAGTTAAGTCTGTTTCTGACGTTGAAGTCCAGGTGCGCGAGATCTCATCGCATGAATGGCGGGTCGGCGTCTGCCTCGCTGACAGGGTGGGAACTCTGTCACTCGTGAGCGGTCTGTTGACTGCCCACGGACTCGACATCGTCCAGGCCGATACCTTCACCGTCGATCAGGCCGTATCAACACCAACAAGCGCTGTCTCTTCCCCGCGGCGAATGAGGAGGCGGCCCAATGGTCAGGGGCTCCCCCGCCGTCGCCCCAGGCAGCCGTCACACAGGCAGACCTCACTGCCTTGTGCCGTGATGCTGTTCAACGTCCAGTCTCGCTCAGGCCAGGCTCCCAATTGGGAGACGCTCAAGAGCGATGTCCAACGTGCCGGGCAGCAGTCGGCCTCGGGGAATTTCGACGCTGCCCGCTTGGAAGTGATCGAACGCTTCTCCCACGCGATGCAGGTGTCCGAGCGTTGGACCACCGGGCAACTGCCCATGGGCATCATTACGGACAACACGACCTCAGAAGACCACTCCCTGCTTGAGATTACGTCTGTTGACACTCCCGGCTTCCTGTTTGCCTTCAGCATCGCGCTGTCGAGCGTTCGCGTGAACGTCGTCAGGGCCAGGATACGAACGGATGGAGACACGGTACGTGACACGTTCTGGCTGACTGAACCGTCCGGTGAGAAGGTCGAGTCCGAGCGCCGTCTCGAACAGATCAGGGCGGCCGCTGCGCTAATTAAGCAGTTCACCCACCTTCTTCCCACCGCGCCGGATCCCGGTCAGGCGCTGCGACAGTTCAACCTGCTGACGTCCCAGCTTCTATCCCACTCTGACTGGACGTCTGAAATCGAGGACCTCGAGTCTCCCGGCGTGCTTGAGACTCTCGCTGAGATGATGGGCACGAGCCGGTTCCTCTGGGAGGAGTTCCTGCGGGTCCAGCACGAGAACCTCTTTCCCGTCCTGCTCGATAGACCTGGCCTCTACGCAAGCTGCTCGCGGTCCGTTCTGACAGACTCGATCGAGTCGCTGCTGGCCGATTGCTCCAGTCACACCGAGCGCGTCAGGGCGCTGAACGACTTCAAAGACCGCCAGATGTTCAGGATCAACCTGCGGTACATAACCGGCAGGATCGACCGTCGGCAATTTGGCGCGGAGCTGTCTACCCTCGCCGACGTGACTGTCGAGAAGGCTTTCGAGCTGAGCATCGACTCGATGCGCTCCCAGTTTGGGACTCCGCGCCTCGAAGATGGGACTGAGTGCAATTGGGCCGTGCTTGCTCTCGGCAAGTTCGGCGGCTCAGACATGGGCTTCGGCTCCGACCTCGAGCTGATCTTCGTCTACGAGGCTGAGGGAACCACAGACGGCCACGTGCCCGCGCGCACGTCGACGTTCTTCAACGAGGTCGTCCGCGAGTTTCTCCAGGTGATCGAAACGCGGCAGCATGGCGTGTTCGAGGTCGATATGAGGCTTCGTCCGTACGGCTCGAAGGGCGCTCTCGCATCTTCTATGGCCGCTGTCGAGGACTACTACGCAAGCCGCGGCGATGCGCGGCAGTTCGAGCGGCTGGCCCTCGTCAGGATGCGCCCGGTGGCGGGAGGGGAAGCTCTCGCCGCAGAAGTAATGCGGATCAGGGACTCGTTCGTCTACTCGTCAGAACCACTGGACATCGAGAACATTCAGCACCTCCGACGCCGCCAGGCTGTCGAGCTGGTCGAGCGCGGCGCGGTCAACGCCAAGATCAGCTCAGGCGGGATGGTCGACATCGAGTACTACGTGCAGGCCTGGCAGATCGCCCGAGGGGTGAAAGACCCCAGTGTACGCCAGACGAACACGCTGGCTGCCCTGGAGGCGCTGCAGACAGGTGGCTACATAGACGGCGAACTCGCCGGCAGAATAGGGGAGTCCTACAGCTTCTTCCTCGGTCTCGTGGACGCGCTTCGTGTCGTCAGGGGAAACTCCTCGGACCTGAACATCCCCGCTACCGATACCAGGGACTTCCACCACCTCGCCCACCGGCTGGGCATGGAGGACACGTCGCTGCTGAGCGCCCTCATCCACCGTCAGATGGAGTCGTCGCGGCTCCTCTGGGACGACCTGCCCAGGTGACTGGATAGGTTCACGACCCCTTCGCTGCGCAGGGCGCGTCTCTGGATGTAGTTGTACACCGCCAACCCCAGGTCCAGTGTGACCGGCACTGCGTTGGCCCCGATCAGGGCGCCCCAGACGATGCCCCCCAGCTCGGGAATACCGGGCATGCCGACCATGATGTACGTGTCCCTGCCGATCAGGAAACCCAGCCACGCTCCCAGCAGCCCCACTCCGATTCCCAGCAACGACCTGAGAGCGACCACGGTTGGTGAAATGCCGAGTGTAAACGCCCCGATCGAGCCGCCAAATCCCGTACCAATGCCAATGGCAATTATCGACGTGAGGCGGTCGTTATCCTCGTTGAAGTGGAAGAACGATATCAGGATCAGGCGCGCGGCAATCCAGCATACGAGGCCGAGCATAGCGGAAAAGAAGATGTTCGCGCATACGCGGAATACGAAGGCCGCTACGCCTACCGGTGGCAATGGGGTCTCTGCACCTGGTTAGACTTGTCGCAGACGCGGGTCCCACCTATCCCGCAGCCAGTCACCGAAGAAGTTCAGCGACATAACGGTAAGGAAGATCGCAAGGCCCGGCCAGAACGAGATCCACCAGGCGATTCTCAGGTCGCCCTGACCCTCACCGACCATGAGTCCCCAAGCTGGTATGTTGGATGGCAGACCTGCTCCCAGGAACGTCAGCGTCGCCTCCGCCAGGATCAGCCCGCCGACGCTCAGCGTCGCTATCACGACGATTGTGTTGAACACGCCCGGCAGGATGTGCTTGTACATGATGTAGAACGGCGACGCCCCCGCGACTCTGGCCAGGTTGACGTAGTCCCTCTCCTTGAGAGAAAGCACCTCAGCGCGAACATTACGCACGAACTGGCTCCACGCGGTCAGGAACAGGATGAACATCATCACCTGCAGCGATTGCCCCAACACGATAACGATTACAAGCGCCACGAGCAGGAACGGCAGCGCATACCAGATGTCCACTATGCGCGCTATGACCTCGTCGGCTATCCCGCCGTACCATCCCGCTATCAGCCCAAGGGTCGTGCCGATCAGGATGCCGCTTGTGAGTGCTACCGCCGCGACCATGAGGGATATGCGAGCGCCGTAGATGATCCGGCTGAGTATGTCGCGTCCGAGGTTGTCTGAACCCAGTATGTACTCGGTAGCGGTAATGTTGGCGTCTTTGTCGAGCCTCCCTTCAGTGTCCCAGATTGGAGGAACGTACTGGTGTCTGAGGCTCTGCTTGATCGGATCGTAGGGGGCGAGAACAGGCGCGAATATGGCAAAAATGGCCATTATCGTGAGAATCGTGACCGGGACGATTGGCCAGCGTCGAATTATTCGCCAAGTGCGGTGAAACGGGCTGCGCCGTTGCACCTCGAGCTGGGCCTCGAATGCTGCTCCCTCGTTCATTATCGGCCTCTGAGACTCCTATGAATAACGAATTCGAGGAT
The DNA here is from genome assembly GCA_965116405.1 of Dehalococcoidia bacterium. Classification (GTDB taxonomy): domain Bacteria; phylum Chloroflexota; class Dehalococcoidia; order Lucifugimonadales; family UBA1123; genus VXRN01. The sequence continues at coordinate 868,648 of OZ220685.1, read as the reverse complement.
CCGCCCATGCGTACAGCATGTCGGCCACGAAGTTCATGATTAGGTAGATTATCGTGAAGATGAACACGGCCCCGGTGAGCAGTGGGAAGTCGTTGTTGTTGACGGCCTCCACGAGCGCCACTCGACCAAGTCCTGGCCACGCGAACACCACTTCGGCCACAACTGCGCCGTTCATCAGGCCGGCCAGCAGCAGCGCCGACAGCGTCAGCGGCGGTATCAGCGCGTTCTTGAAGGCGTGCTTCCAGATGACAGAGTTCGAACCGGCGCCTTTGGCTCGGGCCAGCTTGACGAACTCTGAGTCGAGCACCTCGAGCATCGCAGACCGCGTGATTCGCAGGTAGCCTGCCGCCGCACCCCAGCCAATGGTTATCGTGGGCAGGATGAAGTGCTTTGGGCTGAAGCCTTCACCCTTGAATGCGGCTGGGAATATCTCCCAGTAGACCGCGAACACCAGCACGAGCATGACCCCGACCCAGAAGGCCGGCAACGCCTGCCCGAACAGGGCGATGCCCCTGCCCAGATAGTCCCAGTACGTGCCGCGTTTGACCGCGGACAGCACCCCCAATGGGACTCCAATGATCGTTGCGAACGCCCAACCCGCGAACGCAAGTTGGAACGTATTCCAGATCTTCTCTTTGATGACTTCGATTACGGGACGCTCCGCGAGCAACGTTCGCCCTAGGTCTCCCTGGGCCAGCTGCCCAACCCACCTGAGGTACTGAATTACCAGGGGCCTGTCGGTGCCGAGCTTCTTGCGGAGGTTGTCGAGATAGTCCTCCGAGCCGTAGCCCGCAGGCTTTGCGTATAGCAGCACCGGGTCTCCGGCCATCCGTGAGAGGCCGAACACCACCGCAGTCGCGCCAAGGAGCGCGATAAGCACGAAAGCTAGTCTGCGTATCAGGAATGCGCCCATCTATCTCCGCATCTACTCCTGAGTTACCGCCGGACGACGCCTCAGGAGATTCTGTAAGGACCCATTCAGCGGGTCTGCGATCTGGGTAGATAGTCTGGCCTGTCGCTTGAGTCTGTACGCTCGCTGCAAGGCCTGGTTTGGGGTTGGAACTCAGGCCCGGACTATATTGGGTCCGGGCCCTGTTTTGGACTATGCCGATGGCCGGCCCGCATCGCTGAGATAGCGGGCGGCCATCTGGCTTATCTACTACCGATGACCCTTAGCGGCCTACCGGAACTATATCCTCAGGATTGTTCCAGGTGGCGAACAGGCTTGGGTCCATCGGCCACTCGGCAATCTTGTTCGGGTTGTACGTGATCGGGAACGGCACGCCAACTACGCCGAAGCTGACTGCTTCGTCGTACAGGTACTGGGCAAGATCGTTGTTCAGAGCGATCTGCTTCTCGACATCAGGCTCATTGGCAACTGCGACCCAAGTGTCGGCAGCCTTCTTGATCTCGAGGCCGCAGCCGAAGCCGCCGCGTGTGAGTGACGTGTGGTCCTGGGACTTCGGCCACTCCCACGGCCATGTGCTCTTGCCGTCGTCACAACCGGTAACCCAGGGCAGAGTCGTCGCGCGAGCTACGATGGTCGGGCGATAGACCGAGTAAGCATACTTCTGTACCGCGGTGGATACGCCGATCTCTTCCCAGAAGCCGGCGATCGCGTCGGCGACTTCCTGTAGTCCACCAGGGTTGGGGGCGTACAACGGGATGTCGAAGCGCTTGCCACTGCTGTTGGGGGCATATCCAGCCTCGTCCAGCAGCCTGCCTGCCTCTGCGGGATCGTATTCATACTCCCACTTGGACTGCCAGTTCGGGTTGGTTGGGCTGAACTGGTTCAGGTGCGCCGGGAAGCCGAGATCGTTCAGGAGTACCTCGTTGATGAGGTCTCTGTCGATGGCCCTCGCCAGTCCGTTGCGCACGAGTCTACCTTCGTCTGCGTCGGATATGCCTGGGGCCCTACCCGAGTCACTGGGATCGGGGTTGCTTATCCAGGGGAGGTCTCTCATGTAAACGGCGGCTGTGTCGAGCGGCTCGCCGGTCACAACGTGGTGGGTCTCCCACAGATTGCCGGAGAACACCACGGAACCGAGAGCGGCCAAGCCGGTGTCCTGGGTCCTGAATCCACCCTCGAGCATACGCGGGAGGTTCTTGAGCAGGATGGGCGCGGCGTCAACTTCGCCGGTCTCCATCAGTGCGATCTGCGTGTTCTGCTCGCCGACTTCCTTGAAGATGATCTGGTCCACCTTGGAGTTGGCGTTCCAGTGGTCGTATGGGACCGCTTCGAGAATGCCGGTATCGTCCTGAACCCACTCTACGATCTGGAGTGGGCCAGTGCCGATGAAGTTGGTGTCCTGCATCTCCTGCTTGCCGACCGTGTTGAACCTGTTGAGGCTCTGGACGCTGAACGCCTGTGCAGCGTCGTTCATCAGGTTCGCGCTCCAGCGCGGGTCGTACAGCGGGTTGCCATTGGCGTCGACGTTGAACGTCAACTCTAGCGTCGTGTCGTCCACCGCGACGGCTTCGTTGGAGCCGAACATCGCGGCGAAGTCGCCCGCCTGCCAGTGAATGCTCGCGTTGTTGACGGCGTTGTTGCCATCGTTGATGGTGAACGCGATGTCAGCGGCAGTCATCGGACCCCAGCTGCCGCCGTTATTGCTGCGGTCGCCGAGTCCCTCGCCGTGGAAGATCACGTCGTCACGAATCGTGAGCGTGGCGCCAAAGGGCCTGCCCATGTCGTCCATTCTGAGTTCCCACGCAGTCGCAAGCATCGGCGCGACTACTCCGGGGGCGACGAACTTCATCGTGACCTCGCCAATACCCCAGTAGTGATAGGCGTCGGTCAGCTGCGTTGAGCCGAGTCCGACCCCGGGGGCTACGTCGGTGATGGCGATGGTGATGATGCCCGCTTCACCCTTGGGCTGCGGCGCATTGATCGCTCCAGGCATGGCCAAGGGTACGGCGGTGGGAGTCACGATCAGCTCGACGGTCTCGGTCTTGACGACCTCTTTAATGACCTCGACCTCGACCTCTTTCACGACTTCCTTCTCTACCACGACGGTCTCGCCAGCAACTTCAACTTCCTTGACGACTTCCTTCTCTACCACGACGGTCTCGCCGGGTACCTGGACTTCCTTAACGACTTCCTTCTCTACCACGACGGTCTCGCCGGGTACCTGGACTTCCTTAACGACTTCCTTCTCTACCACGACCTCTTTGGTAATGACTTCTGGATCGCTTGCACAGGCCATGGCCAATACAGCTACAAGGGTCACGCCAAGAAGTAGCAGCACTGATACGTGCTTGCGGGCATCAGGCATATCTGTCCTCCTCTTTTTCAGACTGGCTGATGGTTTAATTGATCACAATACGCTAGAAGACTGCGACACTCGCAGACTCCAAGATTTGTGAATTCAAGCACATCGTCATTCGTAGTGTCAAGCAAACGCCCCCAGCGAAGCTGTGGCAATCTGGTAGGTGATCGGTCCGTAGGGGCGTCCCTTGTGGGCGCCTTGGGCACGCTGACCAACACAGGCAACCAAAAGAGTTTCCCCTACATGCATTTGACCGGCTGAACTGACACAGGCTCCCCCCCGGCGCGATATATCAGTAGACACCCCTGGGAGCGCGGGCGTCCCGCCCGCAACTGTTCGCCCTGTTGAAAGTCCGCTGTGGCGGGAGCTTGTCGAAGGACACCCATTTGTACTGACAATCTGTAACCGCTTCCGACTATCCCACCGGAGCAGACTCACGACACCAACGGCCCCGGCGGAAACCGCACCGGGAAAGGAACATCAGGGTTCTCGTCAACCAGTCTGCCCCATACCCTGTGACCGATCGCCTCCGCCCTCGTGATCACATCGTCCTCATCAAACGTCAGGATACGACTGTCCCGCATGACCCACGCCCCGTCTACCATGACGTCCGTGATGTCAGCGGGCTGCGCCCGGTGTACGAGCACCGACACGACCCTCAGCGTCGGCACAAGGTGCGACCGTCTGAGGTCGACCATGAACAGGTCCGCCTTCTTGCCGACTTCCAGGCTGCCAATCTCGTCCCCCGCACCCAATGCCCTCGCGCCCCCGATCGTCGCCCAGTCAAGCACGTCTTCAGGCTGCGGCCACATCTCGTCGTTGCGCCTGACGCGCTCGTGGAACAGCGCCGCCCTGACGACCTCAACCATGTCCTCTACCATGTTGTCTGACCCCATGCCGATGGGACACCCTGCGGCTCCCAGCTCGAACACCGGAGCCGCCGCTCCGCGCCTTGCTGCTATAGCCGGATTGTTCGAGACCGCCACCCCGTGTCTGCCGAGCAGCGCGATCTCCGAGTCGTCCACGTACCGGCAGTGAGCGACCACCAGCCTGTCGCTCAGGAAGTCGTTTGCGAACAGGTACTGCGTCGGCCTCACGCCGCGCGTCCTCATCACCGCCTCGACCTCTTGGTGACTCTGTGACAGGTGAATGGTGTACCTCAGTCCGTGCTCGTCTGCCAACTCGACCGCGCTCCGAAGCAGGGCAGGGGAGCAAAGCTCAGGTGCGTGCGGCGACACGAAGCACTGAACGCGACCGTCGCGCTGTCCATGCCACGACGAGATGAGGTCGACGCTCCGCTGAAGGCCCGCCTCCAGCTTTGTCTCCGAGAACTCGTAGCTCCCGACTCTGAACTGCTCGTCGTCGATGTCGTTGAAGTTCTCCGAGAGAAACAGCCGCAGCCCCGTACCGGCAAGGCTGCCGGCATACTGCGGAATGCGGTCCGAGATCTCTAGCAGGGTCGTACCGCCGCTGCGAATCGACTCCGCCGCTGCAAGCAGTCCGAAGACGTTGCGCTCGTCCGGGTCCAGCAGGCCTCTTCCAGTCGTTGGAAACCTCAGCGACGTGGGAAACCCGAAGTCTTCCAAAATGCCCCGGTCCGCCGTGGCCAGCATGTGCGTGTGACAGTTGACGAAGCCCGGAAACACCGCCCGCCCACGTCCGTCGACACGCTCCGCGTCAGGAAAGCGCCCCTCTATCTCCCCACTCGGCCCAATCGCCGAGATCCGCCCGCCCTCGACAGCAATCCCCGCCCCATAGTGAATCGCCCGCTGCGCGTCGCACGTAGCGATAGTGGTATCGGTAATAATGGTGGTCATACCGTATGAGCCCTCCTGTCCGCCGATACTAGCACGATGGTGAGACACGCGAACCCCTCACTCCTGACTCCTCTCCACTCTCTCCTCACCTTTTGGTTGCCGCCCCTACGGGATTCAAGTATCCTAGCCCTGCATTTCAGCAATCGTAATTCGCCCTGTTTATGGGCGGCGGAAACGAAAGGAGAATTAAGTGGACGGATTTTCTGCAGTGGCGCGAATCCTCAAGCACGAAGGTGTCGAATGGGTGGCCTGCTACCCCTCGAATAACCTGATCGAGTCCGTTGCCCAGGAGGGCATTCGCACCATCATGTTCAGGCAGGAACGCGGCGCTGTCATGGCCGCGGACGGCTACAGCCGGGCCAGCAACCGGCAGAAGTTTGGTGTCGTAATCACGCAGGGCGCTTCCGGCGCCGAGAACGCTATGGGCGGTATCGCGCAGGCGTTCGGCGACAACGTGCCGATACTGCTGATACCCGGTGGCTCCGGACTCGCAGCCTGGAACATCAGGCCCAACTTCTCGCCCGCCCGGGCGTACGCACCCATCTCCAAGCAGACCGAGGTCATCCTCACACCCACCGAGATAGGCAACGCCATGCGCCGGGCCTTCCACGCGCTCCGCAATGGACGCGGCGGACCGGTCACGGTTGAGACGCCCGCTGACATTATGGGCGCAGACGTGCCAGACGGTATGATCGACAACTACCGATCGCCCGGCCGCTCGGTCATGGCCCCATCCCGCTCGGACGTCAAGGACGCGGTCAAGCTCCTCCTCGAAGCCAGCAACCCGGTGCTCTGGGCAGGCGGAGGCGTGCTCTTCGGCGACGCCACCGAGGAGCTCAGGGAGCTCGCCGAACTGCTCGACGTTCCCGTGTACACCACCATGCAGGGCAAGAGCGCGTTCCCAGAGACGCACCCGCTGTCACTCGGAGCAGGTTCAGGTGCGACCACCTGGCCCGCGCGCAAGTGGCTGCTGGAATCCGACGTGGTATTCGCCATCGGCTCCAGCCTCACCCACACCGGCTACGGCCAGCCTATTCCGGCAGGCAAGACGCTCATCCAGAACACCGACAACGTCGATGACATTAACAAGCAGGAGAGCATCGACGTAGGCCTGCCAGGAGACTCCAAGGAGACCCTCGCGATGGTCATCGACGAGGTCAAGGCCGCCATCGGCGAGACTCCCCGGAACACCGGCGTTCGCGACCGGATCGCCGCCGAGAGGGAGAAGTGGATGGAGGAGTGGACTCCGCTGCTTCAGTCCGACGAGGTCCCGATCAACACCTACCGCGTCATCCACGAGATCAACACGACTCTGGACAAGACCAGGTCGGTCGTCACTCACGACGCAGGCGCGCCCCGCGACTCGATCATCCCGTTCTACGAGGCCACCACGCCTCACGGATACGTCGGTTGGGGCAAGACAACCCACCTCGGCTTCGGCATTCCGCTGATGATCGGCTCCAAGCTCGCCAGCCCCGACAAGTTCTGCCTGAACCTCATGGGCGACGGCGCCTTCGGCATGTCCGGCCTCGACACCGAGACCGCTCAGCGCTCCGGCGCACCGATCACCACGGTCGTGCTGAACAACGGCGGCATGGCGACGTACCCGGGCGGCTACCCGACGGCGCGTACCCAGTTCGGCGTCACCGAGATGACGGGCGACTACGCTGGCGTGGCCGAGTCATTCGGCGGAGTCGGCATCACGGTCACCGACCCCGGCCAGATGAAGCAGGCGCTCATAGACGCCCAGCAGCACAACGCCGACGGCAAGACGGTCATCATCGACGTCCACTCCAACTTCGAGGCCAAGAAGTCCAGGTTCTAGTCCGTCGCTGATAGACCAGGCCAAAAGCAAAACGGGGCGGCTCCCAGAGCCGCCCCTGTTTTTGTAACAGCCTGTTCAGGCCATCACCGTAACTCTTGAAAAGCACCCTCGGTGCGGCCCTCTTTACGAAATACTTCGCCCTGCCCCGTGTCTGCCAGCAGAGTCCTCACCCACTCCTCCAGCTTGTCTTCAGGGATAGCCCCGACCCACCTCCCCTCTACGACGCCTGACGAGCCAATGAAGAACGTGACCGGTAGCCCGATCACCCCGTACTCGACGGTAATCGCGCCGTCAGGGTCCACGCCGTTTGGGAACGTCAGCCCGAACTCGCGCACGTACGCCTCAGCATCAGATACTTCATCCTGTATGTCCACACCAACGAACTGGATGCCCGTGTCTTGGTACCGCCTCCACAGCCGCTCGAACGCTGGCGACTCTTGCCTGCACGGGGGACACCACGACGCCCAGAAGTTTATGACGACCGGACGCCCATGATAGTCCGACAGCCTGAACTCCCCGGGCTCCGGTGAGCTTGCCGAATCCACCTCCAGCAGCCGCATCGCGAAGTCAGGCGCCGGCTTCCCGACCCGCGTCAACCCGCTGCGACCCGTCGCCGTCGACCTGTTCGACAGCCCGTAAGCCAGCGTCGCGAACAGCGCAAGCACCAGCAACCCGAAGACCGCGATTGAAATAATCTTCCAGCGCGTACCCATTTTATGTGAGCAGCTTCAAGCTACGGCACGCCCGTTCTATGTGTGCAGCTCCAAGCTGCCGCGTGCTCATCTTATGTCTGCAGCATCAGGCGCGGCGCGCTCTGCCCGGTTCGGGGGCCTTGAGGAACAGGGCCGCGACCAGCGCGATCGCGACAAGCACCACGCTAACTGTGAACACGTCGCCGATTGCCCCTGAGAGCGATGCCTTGAGTGCTGTCAGGAACTGATCGGCCATCTGCTGACCGTCCTGTCCCGTGAATCGCGACTGTAGGTCCGCCAGCGCGGACGGGTCGACAAGCGCCTGCGGGTTCTCCTTCATGGCCTCGATTCGCTCCGGAGGCAGCACGTCGCTTACAGAGTCCGGCAGCGACTGCTCCAACTTGGAGGCGAACCGGTTGGCCATGACCGCACCGAGCAGCGCCAACCCGAGCATCCCGCCGATCGACCTGAAGAACTGCAACGCCGAGGTCGCCGTGCCCATGAGCCTGAACGGCACGGAGTTCTGCACGGACAGCGTGAATGTTGGGAACGTCGATCCCAGTCCGGCTCCCATAACCACTATGTATCCCACCGCGCGAGCAAACGACGTGGTCTCGTCCATCGTGGATACCAGGAACAGTCCTACGGTCATCAACGCTATGCCCCCAAGCCCGAAGGCTCGGTAGCGCAGCCCCGTTCGCGCGAGCAACTGCCCTGATAGCGTCGCGCCAACCACGATTCCCAGCATCATCGGTGTGAGGAAGCTGCCACTGCTTGTCGCCGACGCTCCCAGCACGCCCTGGAAGAACAGCGGTATGAATATGATTCCCCCGAACATTCCGAATCCGGTCAGGAACGTCACGATCAGCGACACCGACACCATCCGGTTGCGGTAGATCTCCAGGGGCATGATCGGTGAGTCGCTCCTGTGCTCTATGGTGATGAACGCAGCGACCATGACGACCCCAAGGGCCAGCAGACCGACGACCTGCGGCGACGCCCACCCAAACTGCACGCCGCCCCACGACAGTGCCAGCAGGATCGGCACCACGGCAAGCACCAGCGTGACCATGCCCAGATAGTCGTGCTTGCGGTTCTCCACCTCCGGTTTGATCGCTGGAAACAGGAACGCGATGAGCAGCAGCACCGGGACCCCAATCGGTACGTTTATGAAAAACACCCAGTTCCAGGAGATGTTGTCTGTGATGAATCCCCCGAGGGTAGGCCCGATGACGGACGACATCCCGAATACCACGCCAATGAACCCCTGGTACTTGCCCCGTGTCTCGGGCGGGAACAGGTCGGCTATCGCGGTGAAGCTGTTCACCATGATGATGCCGCCGCCGAGTCCCTGGATCGCCCGGAACGCGATTAGCTGGTTCATCGTCTGGCTGAAGCCCGCGAGCACCGATCCGATGAGAAAGACGACTATCCCGGCCACATAGAAGATCTTGCGCCCGTGAATGTCTGTCAGCCGTCCCACGATCGGCACGGCGGTCGTGGACGCAACAAGGTACGCTGTCGTCACCCACGTGAACCTGTCGAACCCGCCGAGGTCGGCGATGATCCGAGGCATGGCGGTCGCGACGACCGTCTGGTCCAGCGAGGCCAGGAACATTGCCAGCAGCACGCCGATCATCGTCAGGACAATCTGACGTGTCGGAAGCTGGACGAAGTCCTGCGCTACCGACTGATCGGCAGCGCCGCCTGCCCCGTCGTTCGACGCTAGGGCGGCTCTGCTGGGAGCGTCATCTCTCACACTCCGCTCCGGAGGTGTCTGAGAAAGTTGCATACGTCACCGATACGTCGTCTACAGGACGGTCGGGTGGAAGCTCTCACTCCTCACTCCTCTGCACTCACTCCTGGAGAATTACACCTGTGTAATTCTCTAATGATTGAACCTCGGCATTACCTCGTTCGCGAACAGCCTGAGGCTCGCCTCATTGTCCTCCCACGACATCGGCCCGACTCTGAACTGCAGGATCAGTCCTCCAATTCCGATTCGCTGCAGCCGTTCGATGCGCTTGGCCACGGAGTCGGGCGAGCCAAATATCATGCTGTTTTCGACCCTGAACCTCGGGTCCGCCAGCCCTGTGCTGACCGACGCCATCTCCTCAGCCGTGTTCAGCCTGAGTCGCGTCTCGTCTATATGCCTCCTGCCTGCCACATGCACCTTAGTTGCAAGCTGCTCGGCGTCGGCGTCGTTTTCAGCGACATAGATGTTGCGCCATATCCAGGAGTTGTCCATGGCCCACTTCACGTGTGCCTCGTCGTATCCACTGTCGCGCATGGAGTCCTGGTAAACGTTGAACCGCCTCTCGGTCTCGTCATCCGGCTGGACGACGAGCATCAGCGGACGGCCCTGCTTGCCCATCTCGACCATCGATCCCTCTGTAGCCACCGCGCGGATCATCGGCGGATGGGGACTCTGGTACACCTTCGGCCTCAGCACGGGCAGCTCGATGTCGAAGTACTCGCCCTTGTGACGGTAGTTCTCGGTCGTCCACGCCTTGGGCAGGATCTCCTCCGACTCCAGCAGCCGTCCCTGCGCTTCGGCGAACGGGATTCCATAGCTCCTGTACTCGTAGAAGTTGTACGCCGTACCCCTTCCGATGCCGAGGATGATCCGCCCATTGCTGATGTTGTCCAGCAAGGCCACCTCTTCCGCCAGCCTGATCGGATGATGCAGCGCCATCTGCACCGCCGCAAACCCGATCTTCACGCGCTCGGTACGAGCGGCGACCGCAGCCGCAAAAGTCACCGGATCGACATACGCGCACGCCCCATCGATGTGGTGCTCCCCCAGCCAAACGGCGTCGAACCCAAACTCCTCGGTCAGCTCCGCCTCTCGCAGCGCATCGGTGACCGCGTCGTAGTCCGACTCCGGGGTAGGGGAGTGAGGAAAAAGAAAGTTGCTGAATTTCATGTGACCTTTTCCGTTTCAGGTTGACTTGCATTCCGCTGATGTCTCAGGAACGCTCTGGCCAGCCGCAGTTCACCATACTCGAAGCCATCGCCCAGATGATCTTTGACTGGCTTCAACGCCGTGTCCCCAAGTGCGTGAAAGGCTGCCCTGATCTCTTCTAGTCTGTCTTCCCCAGGCAGATACGGACTCGGGTCAGAGAGTTCTCCGGCCTCGATGAGCTCCGCAATATGACCTTCTATGGTGACGGGGGAGAGCCCCCTGACCCCCGCAATCGATGTCACCGATTGCCCTTGCCTTGCCAGTTCCCTTGTCTGGGAAAGCGTGTCGCTGCCGGAAGCCCTCTTGAGCCTGCTGGATGCAGGCCTGGCCCGGACGATTGGGACTTCCTTCAGCCCATTGTCCGCCGCATGACTGCGTATGGCTTCCAGGAACTTTGGTCCAAAGTCCTGCATCTTCTTGTGACCTACACCGCTGATCTTCAGGAAGCTGTCCTCGCTGTGTGGGTAGTAGTGGGCCATCTCCCTCAACGGTGCGTCGCCGAATATAACGTATGGAGGCACCCCCAGTTCAGCCGACAGCCGGGTCCTTATCTTTCTCAGCTTCTCGAAGAGGACCTGGTCGTACTCCAGGTCGACAGCCTGACGCGAGGACCTGCCCGAACGGCTATTCACCGTCGGAAGATGGATCCCTTCACGACTCCTGAGAAACTCACGCCCCCTCGGGGTTACGGACAACGTGGGATACTCGCCTCCCAGGTCGAGCAGACCACGGCTCACCAGCATGGTCATCAGCTCCCTGAGCGCGGGCACAGAGTAGTCGTCCACGATTCCGAACACCGACAGGCGGTCGTGCCCTAGCTCCTCGATTCGTTTGATGCTTGATCCGCTGAGTACCTGGGCTATGTACGTCGACCCGAACCGCTCTCCCGTACGGATCACCGCCGATAGTATCTTCTGGGAGATCACAGTGGCGTCGAAAGTATCCGACAGGCAGTTGTCACAGTTTGCACAGTTTTCCTGCTTTGGACTCTCGCCGAAGTGCCTCAGCAGCACGGCTCGCCTGCACGATGTCTGCTGGCTGTAGGATACGACCGCGTTCAACTGCCGCTCGGCGACCATGCGCTGCGTCTCATCCGAGATCTGGTCGATGAGGTACATCTCCCGCTCTCGCTCGCGATGTCCGTAGAATAGGATACATTCAGCTTCGAGGCCGTCCCGTCCCGCGCGTCCGGACTCCTGGTAGTATCTCTCGATCGACCGAGGCGTCTCGTAGTGCATGACCATCCGCACGTCCGGCTTGTCTATGCCCATCCCGAAGGCGACGGTCGCCACGATCACACGCGCCTCGTCCCTGACGAATCGCTCCTGGTTCCTCGCACGGACGTCGTCATCAAGCCCCGCGTGGTAGGGCAGTGCGCTGATGCCGTCCTCGGACAGATCAGCCACCATGCTCTCCGTGCCCGAGCGAGAGCTTCGATACACGATTGCGCTGGAGTCCGGGTAGTCCCTGAGCCAGCCCACCAGATAGTCATACCGGTCGCTGTTCGGCAGCACGCTGTACCGCAGGTTCGGCCGGTCGAAGCTCGCCACGAACCTCGCCGGATCGCGTAGCTCAAGTTGGGCCTCGATGTCCTCCCGCACCTGCTCCGTAGCCGTCGCGGTTAGCGCAATGAATGGCGTACCTTCACTCAGATGCCTGAGCACCCGCATATTGCGATAGTCAGGCCTGAACTCGTGACCCCACTCCGATATACAGTGCGCCTCGTCCACAGCGATCAGGCTGATATCGATCGCGTTGAGGAACTGTTGGAAGCCCGGCTGTACGATACGCTCAGGCGCGACGTACAGCAGCTTGGTCTCACCCTGGAATACAGCTCGCTGGACCCTGACCTGCTCCTCCCTGGGCTGAGTGCTGTTCAGGAAGTCTGCCGGCACCCCGTTGCGCCTGAGCGCGTCCACCTGGTCCTTCATCAGCGCGATCAGCGGAGAGACAACAAGGGTCACGCCCGGAAGCGCGAGCGCCGGAAGCTGGTAACACAGCGACTTTCCCCCACCCGTGGGCATGAGCACGACAGCGTCTCGCCCATCCATCACAGCGGCGATGACATCTTCTTGGAGCGGGCGGAACTCATCGTAGCCGAAGTATCTCTTCAGCAGAGCTTGCCCCTGGCTTGAAAAGGGGGCGTCCGCTGGGCCTGTCGAAGCGTTCCTCACCACGCCATTATAGACGACCCTTCTCCGAGGAAACCCCTTAGTCGCAGGTCTGGAGCCTGTATCAGCTTAGTCGGCACCACACTCCGGCATCGAGGATCCCCTCTCCCTCAGGGAGAGGGCTAGGGTGAGGGTGAAAACACTGCCTACCAACTGACACAGTCTCAGTTCCGTGCCAACCCTGTTGGAGTGGTTGAGCAAAAGCCCCTAACTCCCCTTGCCGCACTCCTCGACAGCCGTCTCGGCCGCCAGCCTGTCGTACGCCTGCTCAGTTAGCGTGGTGAAGTGCGACACGTGCTCTATCCTCAGCGTCAGGTCGTTAGCGAGGTTGAGCATTGAGTAGGTCGAGTTGTAGAACTCCATGGCCGACTCTATCGGGTACTGCCTGCGCCAGTTTTCAGACCACGGACCGGGCGGGTCGGCCTCCACTTCCATCCTGGCAAACTCGGTCTCGACGAAGCGCCGGGCGACCTCGTACATCCCCTCGACCTCGTCGTCCGGGGTGTACCCTTCGAGTCCCCTGTTCTTGAAGACGACTATCTGGTAGAGCAGCATCCACCAGAACAGCACCACGAGCACCGGGTCGCTGACCCGCTTGGCATGCTTCTTCAGACCCCAGTCCAGCCTGCGGTCGTTGTTCTTGACCAGCAGCTGCTGCAGCGTCTCTCCCGACGCGTCGCAGAGCATGTTCCAGAGCCTGGTCCTGGACGCGTCGAGGCCGTCAGAGTTCGCTCGCGACCGTGCCACATCGACGACGCCGACAATGGACTGCCCCAGCTTCCGACGCCTCTGCCCAGGCATGAACAAGTCTGCTATTCCCATTACTAGGCTTGAACCTCAATCAACTACCCCTCTCCCTTAACGGGCTGACAGGGGTAGGTATTCACAAACCGTCATTCCCGCTTTCGGCGACCTCTGCATAACCCCCTTGACGGGCGAGGGTGAAAAGTAACACCACTAGTCATCCTTAGCAGCGAAGTACCCCTCGACATACCCAAGCTGCACCGCTCGCACCAGCGCAGGAGCAATGGCCTGCGGAATCACCGACGCCAACCCTCCAGAGGTCGCCGCCTGACGCACGAGGTTATCCTCCGCCAGGTTCGCGACCACCGCCACGAACGGCTGGATCCAGTCAGGCGTGTACTGGTCAGCCCCCGAGTTCGGCCTCGACTCCTCCGCAAAGATCAGCGCGTCCACCGCGCCGTCGTCGCCATGCATCTCCGTAAGCATGGCCAGTGCATTCTCATAGTCCATCTCGAACTGCTGAAACGAAAGCTCCGGATCCGTCACCGCAAACCTCTTATATTTACTGATACTAATTGCATCTTCCGCTCAGTTATAGCTAGTCACCTAGCGACTCCAAGGTGGTCAACCATCTGTTGAACCGAGGACACTGAGCTCGGATTACGCACAGTCCAATCGCCAGGGCAATCTGCGAACCGGCGACTCTCTTATGGTATCTGGGTATTGCTCTCTTGATGCGCTTACTTGGCGCGGTCTCGCTGCTGTCATTTACATCTTCGGGTGTCGGAAAGTTTGAGCGCTCCCTCTGGAGTTCTGCTATTCCATCTTCCGTCGCATAGAGAAGTCCTTGAAATGCGGATACGTCTGAGAACAGCAGCGCCTCGAACTCATGCCGCTGCACGTACGGAATCAGCTTCGACTGATTCCAGTTGCGCGCAATCTTCCGATCGACTTCCACACCAATTCGCTCCTCCAGTTCTTCAACCGTAGCCAAGCCCTTGTCACTGAAGCCGTAAAAGTCTACTAACGAAGTCACATAGTCGAAACCCCAGACCAGTTTCGCCATTTCGGATGACAGGCGCTCTACCGTCACGTTGCCGTTCAGCGAAATTGGGATCGGTTCTACCCCCTTCGAAATGAGACAGTTGGCAAGTACTCTCTTAACAAACTCCACCTCAGTGTCCCCCTCGACCGACATGGCCAGGCGAATCACGGGCGCCCTCCGAGAAGGTTCTTTTGCCAGAGCTCCCCCGGAGTGAAGCAGTCCTCGAGCCACAGCTCGTACTGGTCAACATTGAGCATGGAGAGTTCTGTCCTGCCATCCTGCTGCTCCATCACGATAACCTGTTCCAGGTCGAACGTGTCCACAAGCAGAGGTGACTGCGTTGCCACAATAACCTGCCTATCTTGAGAAAGCGACTGGATCATTCCACCGATCAGCGAGACTGCGGCTGGGTGCAGCCCGAGTTCCGGCTCGTCTAGCAAAATTACGTCAGGCAGCATCTCCGGCGGGAGGTTAAGCAGTGTCACAAGGGCGAAGAATCGCAGTGATCCATCTGACGTTAGATGAGCGCCAAAGGTCTTGTCGGTGCCTTTGGCCTTCCAACGCAATGCGACCTTTCCGAAACTCTCCCGGATTTCGAAGTGATCGAAGCCGGGGAGTACTCGACCGATGTGGTGGCAGATCTCCTCGTATCGCCGTACGTCATGCTGCTCCAGCCAGTACAGCACGGCCGCCAGGTTCCCGCCGTGACTCCGAAGCTGATAACTGTCTTCCGAGTCCCATCTCTTTTTGAAGTTTGAGTTGTCGGACGTGTCATGAAACTGGTACACGGAGCAGCCGCGGAGAAGGTTGACTATCACAGAAGCGGTTGTTTGAACAACGTTAGAAAAGGTTTCGGATTGCGCTGCCTCGACGATCATGGCTTCTGTATGTCCGGCGCCTAGGGATTGCCACTCCTGGACTCCTGGCACGTCGTCGTGACTAAACCTTAGCCTTTCATCCGTGAATACGAATCGATCAGGATGAGCATAAGATAGAGCGAATCGATACTCGTCCAGGCCGGCCCGGGTTCGCATGCCAACCTTGGCAATCAATCGAGGTGTAACGGAGTTACCCCCGAACAGTTGATCGTCGGCCCCGCCGTGTCTCTCGACAAACTCTGCGAGCCTTCGAGAACGCAGCATCCAACTCAGCATCTCGAAGAACCTGATGAAGTTGGACTTGCCTGACCCGTTGGCTCCAATCAAGACAGCCGTACCGGGCATTGTCGAAATATCGACATCCGCCAGGGACCTGAATCCCTGAATGCTGACGGACTCGATCTTGGCCGGATTCATCGAACTGTATCTTTCGAACTGTCCATCGGACACTGCCAATCGCACTCTTTCAGAATCCTAATCCTCGATTGTTTCAGTAGGATAACATCCAGCATCCAACCACTGTCGCCTTTTGCAGATGCAGCGTGTGCCGAACCATTCGCGCCACCTTCGTGAACCATCGAGCCTGTCCCCGACTAGCGGGCACACTCACCGGGAGCGCGGGCATCTTGCCCGCACTAGTTGGCCCTGAGCCTGCCGAAGGGGGCTTGCCTCTTGAACTGCCTGCTAATCTGGGACAACTTCGAACCATCCCCCCCGTGACCCCACCAACCCACCAACTGTGATATACCTGTACGCGACCAAAAGCGCAAACGTCCAAGAGGCAGTAGCTGTGTCAATCTGGTAGGTACCTCCCTACGGAATCCAGGATCCCCTCTCCCTCAGGGAGAGGGCTAGGGTGAGGGTGAAAACACTGCCTACCAAACTGACACAGGCTCCAAGAGGCAAAACCCATGACAACAGTTACCGACAGCCCCCTCTCCACCCTGCTGCCCATCGCGGGATGGGACCCAACCCTCGCCTCCGAAGTGGACATACACGGAGGCACCGACCCCCTCCTGCCGACGCCGTTCAGAATCAACGAGACTGCCGCCGCCAGCCTCGCGGCCGTCGGACTGGCCGCCTCCGACCTCTGGAAGCTGCGCACCGGACGCACGCAGCAGGTCAGCGTCGACACCCGCCACGCCACGGCCTCGCTCCGCAGCAGCAAGTACATGACCATGGACGGCAAGCCCGCCGGCGCCGAGCGCCACCCGATCATGGGCGTGTATCCCGCTAAGAACGGACGCTGGAGCTACCTCCACTGCAACTTCCCCAACCACCGTGACGCCGCCCTGAAGGTGCTGGGGGTAGATGAAGAAGACGGAGAGGCAGTCCGCATGGCAGTGGCCAACTGGGACGCTTTGGAGCTTGAGGAGGCGATCATCGCGGCTAACGGTGCCGGCGGAATGGTGCGCTCCATGTCCGAGTGGGCCGAGCACCCACAGGCCGCTGCCGTCGCATCGCTGCCCCTGATCGAGATCACGAAGATCGGCGACAGCCCACCTGAAGCTCTCCCCGACGGCTCCAGGCCGCTGTCCGGAGTACGAGTGCTTGACCTCACCCGCGTACTCGCTGGCCCGACCTGCGCTCGCACCCTCGCCGAGCACGGCGCGGACGTCATGAAGATCACCGCGCCTCACCTGCCCAGCATCGGCGCACAGGAGTACGACACCGGACACGGCAAGCTCTCCGCCCACCTTGACCTTCGCAACGACGGCGACATGCAGACCATGCGAGATCTGGTAAGCCAGGCAGACGTCTTCTCACAGGGCTACCGACCCGGCACTCTGGCCAAGAGGGGACTCTCACCCAAAGACCTCGCCGAGATTCGCCCCGGCATCGTGTACATAACCCTGTCGGCCTTCGGAAGGGTGGGGCCGTGGTCACAGCGTCGAGGCTTCGACACCGTAGTCCAGACCGTAAGCGGCATAACCCACCGCCAGGGCAGGCTGTTCCCCGGTGCCGAGCCAGGACCCCAGTTCTACCCCGTGTCTGCGATCGACTACATCACCGGCTATCTCATGGCATTCGGCGCCATGGTCGCGCTGGCCAAGCGTGTGAGAGAAGGCGGTAGCTGGCTCGTACAGATCTCACTCGCCCAGACCGGACGCTGGCTCGTTAACCGCGGGCAGGTGCCCGAGTCTGAACTGCAAGATGTCTCCGACGACTTCACACCCCAAGAGGTAGAGCGCTGGTCGACACACACCGACGTTCCCGGAGGCCGCCTTGGACACCTCGCCCCAGTGGTGCAGCTCTCCGAGACCCAGCCCTACTGGGCCCGTCCCTCAGTCCCACTCGGCTACCACGACCCTATCTGGCCCAACCGCTCAGTTTAGGGCAATGGCCCCCTCTCCCTTGACGGGAGAGGGCTGGGGTGAGGGTGATTGACTCCCCCTCACCCATAAACCTCCAGCACAAGCCCCTTCGGCCTCCCCCCATTCAGCACCGTCTGGTCCTGAGGACACGCCGACACCACAACCACCAGGTCCTCCAACGCCCTGAGCAGAGCATAGCCTCCCGGCTTCGCAACTGACTCCCGCGTCTCGCGCCTCCCATGCAGATCAGCAATCGGCGTGTTCTGAAACAGGTTGATAGGGTCAGGATAGCCGGGCGGAGAGCAGCCCAGGTCCTTCAGCGCCTCATTGAGGTTGTCCCTGCAGTTGCGGTGCCCCTCGATTCCGAAGTCCTCTAGGTATCGCAGCCTGTCGCACGCAGGAGCCAGCAGATCGTGTACGCCAACCGTGTCCTCTTCCAGTAAGAACAGTGGCCTTCTGGCGACGCTGTATAGTGGCCTGCCGACCACCAGGTTGAATATGTCGAGGATGCTCCTCGTCTGGCTCGGCGACAGCGTATCGGCGAGGTCGTTCTGGACGAAGGCGAACAGGTCCCCGACCTGCGTACCTTCTGGCGCGATGACTTTCAGTCTCTGGTCGCGCCGGACTAGAACTCCTCGTCCGGTCATGGCGGGAATGTGTACCTGCTCGATCAACCTGTCGCTCATGTTTCCCCCTGTTCCTGTCTGATACCCGACGAGTGGATGAATGCGATTGGAACGCGGGCGTCTCGCCCGCATGTCTTCATTCGTTCAGATCTCAGGTCCCCTCTGTACTAACTGAAATGATACAGGCTCTGGCAGTCCCATCCGTCTGCTATCATTTTTTTTGCGAAACTCACCCTAGGCGGTACCTTACGTGGATCTCACGCAGCACATCAGAGACATACCCGACTTCCCCACTCAGGGCATACTCTTCCGAGACATCACACCGCTGCTTCACAACCCACCGGCGTTCCGGTTCGCCGTTGACATGATGGCCGAGAGGTTCGCGGACGCCAGCCTGGATTCCATCGTCGGAATCGAGGCTAGGGGCTTCCTGTTTGCCTCCCCGTTGGCCTACAAGCTGGGCATCCCGCTGGTCCCAGCGCGCAAGCAGGGCAAACTGCCATATAAGACCACCTCGGTGAGCTACGAGCTCGAGTACGGCACCGACTCCATCGAGGTCCATGTGGACGCGATTCTCCCCGGCCATCAGGTACTGGTAGTCGACGACCTGATCGCGACCGGCGGCACTCTGGCCGCCACCGTAGAGCTAGTCGAACGCACAGGCGGCAAAGTTGCAGGCGTTGGCGTCGTGGTCGAACTCTCCGACCTGAAAGGCCGCGACCACCTCAACGGGCACACCGTGGAGTCCCTCCTCACCTATTGATGTCCCCTCTCCCTCAGGGCTGACAGGGGTAGGTAAACTTGTGCAGACAGGCGCGAATACCAATCAATGGCCCCCTCTCCCTCAGGGAGAGGGTTGGGGTGAGGGTGAAAACCTCGAATACCTACCCCTGTCAGCTCCCTCAGGGAGAGGGTGAGGGTGAAAACCTCGCCCATAATCCGCTAATTTGACACACCCCACCCACTCTGAGACTATGAAGTTACAGCACCCGCTCAGGATGCTTTCGCCTCTGGGCAGAGAGTCGATACTTAAGAGTCCTGCATACCTGATCTACCATGCTCTACCGTTCGCCCTCAGCCATCGTTACCCACTTCCTGACCGAAGTTGACCTCTTTCAGGGCCTCTCGATACGACACCTGGAGCGAGTCGCCGCCCTGTGTGAAGACTTCGACTTTAAGGAAGGCGATTACCTGGGAATACAGGACGAGCCCGGTGACAGGCTCTACGTGGTTCGCGACGGCGAGGTGACCGCGACGACCGGCGCGAGGGAGAAGTCCCTTGTGGTCAGGACGGTGCGAGCGCACGAGGCGTTCCCGGTGGCGATCTTCTTCAATCCCCCTGTTCTCGTCACCACTTCGCGCGCCGCCACTGACGGCTCGGCATTCGTCATTCCGCGTGTCAGGCTGATGGAGCTGTGCCAGCTCGAGCCGAGGATCGGCCTCCATGTCTTCAGCGCGGCCTGCGGCATCCTGGCAAGCAGGTATCGCTACACCCTCGACAGGCTTGCCGAGGTCGTTTCTGGGGTCGATATTTCCCCTTCGGGAGCCGGCGGAGAGGTCTAGGCGCGCCACTCGCTGTCAAGCTGTCTCTACGCTTGACAACATTTGGTCAATACCATATCTTGACGCCCAATCGAACGAGGCTTGTCTAACCGGATTTACGCTTCTCAGATCTCCCTCGGCAATGCTGAAAATGCCGATGGGATTTGTGTTTTGTCACCAGGTTAATTGGCTACTAATCTGGCGGAAGGGGGGCCACATGGCCAAGCTGCTGGAGATAAACAATCTCTCCACGTACTTCTTCACCCAGGACGGCATTGTTAAGGCCGTCGACGACATCAGCTACGAACTGCAAGAGGGTGAAGTACTCGGCGTGGTCGGAGAGAGCGGCTGCGGCAAGAGCGTCCATGCCCTCTCGATAATGCGCCTGGTGCCTACGCCTCCAGGCCGCACGGTCGCGGGCGAAGTGGTGTTCGAGGGCGAAAACCTCCTGGAAATGGACGACGCCGAAATGCGCAACATCAGGGGCAACCGCATCGCAATGGTCTTCCAGGAGCCGATGACGTCCCTGAACCCCGTTCTCACCATCGGCCGCCAGCTCACCGAGACCCTCGAGCTTCACCAGGGGATGACCGGTCAGCAGGCCAGGAACAGGGCCGCCGAGCTGCTCCAGACGGTCGGAATTCCCGATGCTCAGCAAAGGCTGGTTGACTATCCCCACCAGTTCAGCGGTGGTATGAGGCAGCGCGTCATGATAGCAATGGCGCTGAGCTGCAACCCGAGGCTGATAATTGCTGACGAGCCGACGACCGCTCTCGACGTGACTATTCAGGCGCAGATTCTGGAACTCATGCAGGAGCTCGCACGTGACTTCGGCACGGCCATGATTATCATCACGCACAACCTCGGCGTGGTCGCCCGCTACGCGGACAACGTGAACGTCATGTACGCGGGTAAGATCATCGAGACCGGCACCGCCGAGGAGATCTACCACAACCCGAAGCACCCATACACCCTGGCGCTGCTGAATTCCGTGCCGCGCCTCGATGCGAACGAGAGGATCAGGCTGGACGCCATCGAGGGGCTGCCTCCGGACCTGGTCAACCTGCCCGAGGGATGCTCTTTCGCCCCACGATGCAAGTATGTGTTCGAACAGTGCCTTGATGAGACTCCATACTTGTCTGAGGCTGCGCAGGGCCACAACTCTGCCTGCTGGAGACATAAAGAATTGCAACAGCTCGCCGGCTTTGCGAACTGATAGGCGAGGTAGAAGAGGACGATGACGACTGAGATGGCGACCAACGGCTCCAGCACAAATGGGGGCACGCCCCTGCTGGAAGTGAAGAACCTGAAGATGTACTTCCCCGTTACCTCGGGGATCATCTTCCAACGTAAGATCGCGGACGTGAAGGCGGTCGACGACGTCACTTTCACCATCAACGAGGGCGAGACGCTCGGCCTCGTCGGTGAGAGCGGTTGCGGAAAGACGACCACTGGCAGGGCCATCCTCCAGCTCTATAAGCCGACCGATGGCGACGTCATGTTCGAGGGTACGCGACTCAACGACCTCGACGGCGGCAGTATGCGCGCCATGCGCCGGAAGATGCAGATCATCTTCCAGGACCCTTACGGCTCCCTGAACCCCCGCATGACCTGCGGCGACATCGTCGGCGAGCCGCTGATCGTCCACAAGCTAACGTCCTCCAAGGGCGAGTACAGGGACAGGGTCGCTGAACTCCTCCAGGTGGTCGGCCTCAACCCATACATGGCAGACAGGTACCCCCACGAGTTCAGCGGCGGCCAGCGCCAGCGCATCGGAATCGCCCGAGCACTCGCGGTCAATCCCAGCTTCATCGTCTGCGACGAGCCGGTGTCCGCGCTCGACGTGTCGATTCAGGCACAGGTCATCAACCTGCTCGAAGACCTTCAGGAGCAGTTCGGACTCACCTACCTGTTCATCGCGCACGACCTCTCGGTCGTCCGGCATATCTCCGACCGCGTGGCGGTCATGTACCTCGGCCACATCGTCGAGATCGCCGACCGCAACGAGCTCTACGAGAACCCGATGCATCCATACACTCGCGCGCTCCTCTCAGCGGTGCCGATTCCCGACCCGCTGATCGAGGCCCAGCGCGAACGGATCATCCTGACAGGCGACGTTCCAAGCCCGATCGCCCCGCCCGCAGGCTGCGTGTTCCACACCCGCTGCCCGGTCATGATGGACGACTGTCAGCTTGAGATGCCCGAGCTGCGCGAGGTGTCCCCAGGCCACTGGGTCTCCTGCATCCGGGTAGAAGGCTGGGAAACCGCCCGCGCCTAAGAACAAGCCCTCCCCTTACAGTTCATCATTCATGGCTGACAGGGATTAGCAAAGATTCCTTCGGGACCGAAACCCCAGCCATCTAACCCCCTCTCCCTGAGGGCTCACAGGGGTAGGTAAAGGTGTGCAGGCAGGCGTGAATATCAGTCAACGGCCCCCTCTCCCTCAGAGCCTGTCCCGGACTTGATCCGGGAGAGAGGGTTGGGGTGAGGGTGAGTCCTCAGTAAACCACACAAGTCCGCCATCACGCCCCGTACATCAGGAACTGCCCCGCCGCAGCCTCTCCATCTCCACTGCAAACCACAGCGCCAGGTTCCCCGTCCGGTCGTCCTGGTCATACTCCGCCGCGCGGTCTATGTAGAATCGCCTGTCGTTGACCGCACCAGTTCCCGTGCACCCGTCCACGACAGACCCATCGATCCCAATCCGCTCCGACGCCGCCCTCCACAGGCTGTCGACGAAGTCGCGGTACGCCTGCGCTGAGCTTGCCGAACGTGAGTCGTCGAGCCATCCCAACCGCAGCCCTCTCGCGACCGCGTAGCCGGTCATGCACACGGAGGTCAGCTCCTGGTATGTGCCCGGAAAGTCGAGCAGCTGCGACAGCATCCCCGACGGCCGCTGGAGACCGCGCAGCGCGTCGAGATGGCGCGTGTGCATGTCGATCAGCGTGTCGCGCTCCGGATGCGACTCAGGCAGCCGTGTCAGCGTCTCCGCGTACCCGAGCGCAGCAAACCCGTTGCCACGACCCCAGTAGTAGGGCACCGACCGGCAGTGCATGAATAGCCCGTCGTCCTGCTGGATGTCCGCGTTCAGCAGGAACTCGGCCTGTATGTCCATGTAGCTCGCGTCGCCGGTGACGGCGAAGGCCCTGCCCATTAGCGCGCCGGAGAAGAAGAAGTCCTCGGTGCGATAGTCCGGGTCGCACGGCGGAGGCGGCACGCCGAGATCGTTCCCACGGTACTGGTCCGCTATCTCCAGCAGCAGGTCACGATATCGCTGTTCGCCCGTGACCGCGAACATCTCCTCGCACCACACCAGCCCCGCATGGTTTGCGCCACCGTCCGACTCGCCAAACCAGGGCTTCGAGCCCGACGTGTAAGGCTCCACCAGCGAGGCGACGCCCTGCGCGTACTGCTCAGCTTCCCCCGTCAACTGGCCATACCTGAGACGCCCGCTGATGGCCACTCCCTTCGTGTATATCACCGGATCGAGGCTATCCCCATAGCGTTCGACCAGTGACGCCGCGACGTCCAACGGCGAACGGCTCCTGCGATTGGCAAGCTCCGATCGCGCCTGTGAGACGCTCGGACCTCCCAGCCCGTCCAGCGCGCTCCACAACTTCTGCAACTCAGCCGAGACATCAGCCACCGGAGTAGTGAGTCTGACACCCGGCACCTGCCCCAGGTCGTTCGGCGTGCCTTGGGAAAGCGCCGAAATCAGGCTCGAGTCTTCAGCCATAGCTTGAGCGCCCAGCGCGTCAGCCACCTCGGACGACACACCCGCACACTCCCACGCAACGCCGTCACCCGCCCGTACCTCGACAACACAGTCCGGCGCCATGAAGCCGATGTATCTCCACAGGTAGCGTACCTCAGGGTCCGTCTCATGGTTGAAGTACCCACCCTCCGGCGGATAGCCCGTAGAGGGATCGCCACCCGAGCCGTTACCAGGCCCGACACCGAGCTCCAGCCCATCAGGATTCGCGCAAGGTATCGCACTGAGCGCCACCCGGTTCCTGAGCACTCTGCTCGACGCATACGCACGCAGCGCCGAGACGGCTGCGTCCGCATCATCTGACTTCCCCGATATCGCACCAACGAGCAGCACCCGGTGACGGTCCGAATCATCCAGGTACGCATCCCTGTGCACAAGCGAGACAATCTGCGTGTCCCGCCGGGTCACCCCGCACCCGTCCAATGTCCACGGCGCCCCCGACTCAGCCACCACCGCCTCGATCTGTTCTACAAATGCCGATGTCAAATTCCTCTCCTATCCAGTTTGAATCTCATTCAATTGCCCCCTCTCCCAAATGGTTGAATCTGAATCATCTGACCCCCTCTCCCTCAGAGCCTGTCCCGGACTTGATCCGGGAGAGAGGGCTGGGGTGAGGGTGAAAATTGTGATAGCAACCTACGTTAGCTCATAGTAAGAAGGGAGCTAACTCCCAAACCTCTCAGGCCTATAAGGCTCCAGGATATCCACCCGCGCCCCGTCCAAAACCTCCATTGTCGCAAGCTCACCCACCAGCGGCCCCAACGTGATCCCACTGTGCATCAGCGCGATGTACATGTTGGATACAGCCTCCGTGTAACCAAGCACCGGCATCCCGTCCACTGGCATCGGCCTGTACCCGACAGGGACAGGAACCGGAGTGGCCGACTTCAGCTCAGGCAGATACGTCGACGCCCGCGCCAGTATCCGCGCCGCGTGCTCAGGCGAGTCGTCGCGCGCAAGGCTCTCCTGCGTGCCCTCACCCATCAGCACCACACCATCAGTACCCTGACGGACATGCACTTCCAAACCTTCGTCTCCAACCGGAGGGCCATACAAGGCGGCGACGTTCCTGAGCACAGGCGGCATCGGATTGGTGCCTACGACCACGCCAGGACTCTCCTCCTGGGGGATGTTAACCCCGGCCATCGCTGCCAGTTCCGTCGTCCCAACACCCGCCGCCAGCACAACCGCGTCACACTCCACCGAGTCGCCCGAAGTCTGGACCGACGCCACACGTCCGGCCTGCATATCCAACCCGGTCACCGGACTGTTGGACACGACTCGACCACCCATCTCCTCCACCCGCCGTGCGCAGACCTGCGCTGCTAGAGTCCCCGGCACATGGCCGTCGTTATCGCTGATCGCAGCCGCCTTCACCCGCCCCGGCTTGAGACCCGGCTCCAGCCGCATCATCTCATCTTCGTCGATCATCCTCGCGACGTAGCCCCACGACTGCAGTCTCGCAACGTTCTGCCTCAGCGATTCGGCATCCTCGTCAGTAGCCGTCCACGTAAGCTGCCCGCCCCATCGCAGACCGATGTCCGCATCGAGAAGCCGCGCGAACCGGTCCCACGTGTCGAGAGACCGACGGTTCAGACCGCCGTACCCACGAGGCTCCTTGCCGAAGCCATTGATCCACGCGAACGAGTGACTTGTCGCCCCCATGCCGGGTTCCCCAGCGTCGATCAGCGTAACGTCCGCGCCCCTGCGGGCGAGGTAGAAAGCAATCGCCCCACCAACAATTCCGGCACCCACTACGGCAACACGCATACTCCAGATACCCCCTCAGTTTCCGGCCCCAGTTTACCCCAACGCAACAGCACAAGTCCCTGATGTGTACTCGACAACGGGACTGGCAGGGGCGGGTGTTTCGCAAATCGTCGTTCCGGCGAAGAGCCTGTCCGTACTCGATACGGGGCCGGAACCCAGGGTCCCGAGACTAACGACTCATCGGCAGCGAGGGGGCTCAGGGAGGCTCTAACTCCTAACTCCTCTCCACCCACTCCTCGATAGATGCGTACCCCGAACGCCATTGATATAATCCGCCCAACTTTCAACCATGAGGTACACGCAATGATCTCCATCTTCGTAACCATTCGCATCAAAGACGGCTACGCCGACGAGTTCAGAGAGGCCAGCTTCGGCGACGCGCAGGGATCCGTCCGCGACGAGCCCGGCTGCTTCCGCTTCGACATCCTCCAGAACGACGAGGACTCCAACCTCTTCCACCTCTACGAGGTCTACGCCGACTCAGCCGCGCTGGACGCCCACCGCGAGGCTCCCCACTACAAGAAGTGGCGCTCCTCCGTTGAGCACATGTTCGACGGCGACATCGAGCGCGTCGCCATGACCACCATCTTCCCATCCGACGAAGGCTGGCGCGCCCAAAAGCCCCACCTTCTCAACTGGTAGCTGGACCGATCTGCTAACCCGAATCTCAACCAACCAGCCCCCTCGCCTGACGGGCTCACAGGGGTAGGTATAGGTGTGCAGACAGGCGCGAATACCAGTCAACAGCCCCCTCTCCCTCAGAGCCTGCCCCGGACTTGATCCGGGGGAGAGGGCTGGGGTGAGGTTGAGGAGTACAAACACCCACCCTCGCGAGGTCACCCAGAGGGAAAGAACCCCCTACGTCCTCCCGAACTCCCGCTCCAACTGACCCGAACTCATGTGGATCATCGTCGGACGCCCATGCGGACAGGAATTCGGCTGAGCGCACGCCTCTAGCTGTCGCACCAGCTCCTGCATCTCCTCGTGCGTCATCACCTTGCCTGCCCGTATCGCCCCATGACACGCGATCGAGTACGCGGCGCGCTCCTCCCACGTCTCGAACCCGCCTCCGTCCGCCATGAGGTCGAGCACGTCGGTCAGCGCGGTCTGATGGTCCATGTCCACCAGCAGAGCGGGAACGGCCCTTACAACCACCGACGTCCCCCCGAACGGTTCGAGAACGAACCCCATTCCGGAGATGACCTCGGACTGCGTGGTAACCAGCTCGAACGCTGAATCGTCCAGTTCGACGACTATCGGCTCCAGCAGGCTCTGGACATCGGGTGACCCCTCGGCGGCCCTCGCAACCGTGCGCTCGAACATCACCCGTTCGTGCGCCGCGTGCTGGTCGATCATGTACACCCCGTCTGGCCCCTCGGCGACCACGTAAGTGTTCTTTGCCTGCCCGAGCACCCTGAGGATCGGCAGCGCGTCGCGTGGCGTCGTTGGCGACGGCAACGTCTGCTCCACATCCGGCGGGTCTATGATGCTGTGGTACTGCTCGACGATGTCCCCGCGCTGAGACGGTGGAACGCCCCGCGACTCGGCCGGGGCGAACGGCACCGTCGGCCAGAAAGCTGAAGGACTCGGCATCTGCGCCCTCTGGCCCCCGCTGTGTCCGGGTCGTGTAACTCCCCGGTGACTCACCTCCGGTATCGGCGCGTGCTCGCCGAGCGTCCTGCGGACTGCCCTCTGCACCGCGCTGAACACGCTGTTCTCCCGCCTGAACCGTATCTCTGCCTTCGCGGGATGGGCGTTCACGTCCACTTCCTGGAACGGCACGCTGACGCTCACCACCGCGACTGGATATCTGC
Organism: Dehalococcoidia bacterium; assembly: GCA_965116405.1. Classification (GTDB taxonomy): domain Bacteria; phylum Chloroflexota; class Dehalococcoidia; order Lucifugimonadales; family UBA1123; genus VXRN01. The sequence goes on along the minus strand of OZ220685.1, from coordinate 841,403 downwards.
GTTCGGCCATGAAGCCGTGGTACGCCTGCTCGATGGCGTACGAGAGCGACCGGTTCCTCACCCACCGCCTGTTCGCGAACAGGCTGATGTAGTTGCGATTCGCCCGGTCCAGCGACGGCGGCCCGATCAGTCCCATGACCTCGATGGTCGTCTCTTCGGACTCCTCGGGCACGATCTCCAGCATGGACTCGGCGACCTGGCGGCCATGCACCGCAGACACCGCGTCCCGTAGCTCGCCGCTCCCGGGACTGGTGAAAGACCGGCCGCGGTCCGGACTCAGCTCGAATCCCACCTCCGGGTACGCCATCGCGTAGTGTGCGACGACCCTGTGAATCCGTGTCTGCTCTGCATTGGTCGAGCTCAGGAACCTGCGCCGCGCGGGCAGGTTGCGGAATAGCTGCCTGACTGTGATCGTTGTGCCCTGCGGGGCGCCGGTCGGTCCTACCGACACGACCTCGCCATTGTCGATCTCTATGCTGGTGCCGCTGTCCGAGTCCGGCGTACGCGTGCGCAGGTCGACGCGAGCGACGGATGCGATGCTCGGCAGCGCCTCGCCGCGAAAGCCGAGCGTCGACACTGCATCGAGGTCTTCGGCTATCTCCAGCTTGCTCGTCGCAAACCGCTTGAAGGCCAGCTCCACCTGCTCGGCGGGAATGCCCGAGCCGTCGTCGGTAATGCGGATGTACTCGATGCCGCCGCCGCGGATCTCTATCCGTATCCTGGACGCCCCCGCGTCCAGCGCGTTCTCGACGAGTTCTTTGACGGCCGAGGCCGGACGCTCTATGACCTCCCCAGCCGCGATCTTCGACGAAACTTCAGGTCTGAGGAGCTGGATGGGCATGGCCCTAGCCCGGTCGCTGGCTGCGTGCGGCCCTGTATCCCACCTTGCTGGACCCGCCTGTGGTCACGAAGTCGTCGATTATTGAGTATATGTGCTCCATCTCATCGTCCGAAGCCGACTTGAAGAAGTACGGCTTGGCGAGCACGCCGCCGAACGTGTCCACGATCTCCGGGTAGTCGTCTATGACGAAGTCCGGCCAGTGCGGCACCCTGAGCAGCCTCAGCCCGTTCACGAAGTCGTAGATCGGCTTCTTGTAGATACCGGACACCAGGTGCTCTAGCTCGTGGCGTTCGACATCCGCGTTGCGCAGGCCGACCCCGGACCAGATGTACACCTCGTGCCCATCTTCGACGAGACGCTCGAAGGTCTGCCTGGTGCCTGGCCGCAGACTGCCGTCCACGGCCAGTATTGTGTAGTCGACGTCGAAGAATATCTTGAGGCTCAAACTGTCTCTCTTCCCGGCCTAATTGGAGAATCATGCACTTCCCCCTCTCTCTCAGAGTCAATGGGGGTAGTGGATAAGGGTACACCAACAAGTGTGAGTACTGGCCAACAGACCCCCTCTCCCTGAGGGAGAGGGCTGGGGTGAGGGTGAAACGTACTTGGTCTCAAGCTATGTCTCTAGTCAGCCTAGTTGCTGGTCGCCCAGGAGATTCCATTGAGCACCAACTGCTGGAACTCAGGCGTCTCGAAGCTGAGCCCATTGTGCCCGAGCAGTGTGACGAACACCTTGCCGCTTCCATACTTCCGTGTCCATCCTAGCGGGAACGTACCTGCAGGCATGTGGACGGCGTCCTGTCCGCCCCAGGCGTAGGTACCCTCCTCGGAAGTGCCAGACATGAAGACGTTGTTGCCTTCCTGGTAGTCGATGCCCATGTACAGCTCGTCGTTGGTCTCGAAGTCCGATATCCCCGCGACTCCGGCATGTTCGGGCTGCGTGATGTTCACGGTGAACTTGCTGTACGGAGGATGGAAGCTGGTACCCATCACCCAGCCGCCTCCGGTGATCTCCTTGTACTCCTGCCACGTCTCAGGAACGCAGCCCGAGATATGGATGCATACGAACCCCTTGCCGGAGCTGATGAAGTCCTTCATCCCGGCCTGTTCGTCGTCCGACAGCGTCATCTCGCCCGCGCGCAGCGTGTTGAATACCAGCGCGTCGTAGCCGCCCATACGGTCCGCGTCGCTGAGTACCGAAGCGTCTTGAGTCACGGTTATCGTATGCCCCGCCTCGATCAGAAACCGGGTCAGCACCGGCGTGGACTCTTCATAAGGATGCCTTCCCCCAGAAAGTACGAGTAGATCCATCTGCCATCTCCTTGCATAAAGTCTAGCTATGTTGTGATATAGCCAAACCCACTGTCAACCAAATAACACCAACCAACAGACCCCCTCTCCCTCAGGGCTTACAGGGGTAGGTAAACGTGTGCAGACAGGCGTGAATACCAATCAACGGTCCCCTCTCCCTAAGGGAGAGGGCTGGGGTGAGGGTGAAAACGTCTCGACAACCATCTCAGCTTGAACTGCCTTCATCCCCTCCACACGCGCCTAGACCGGATACCTCCAGACCTCCCCCTCAGGCGACTCATCCGTCAGCGTGAACTGCGGCAGCGTTAACCCATCCTCCATGTCCATGAACACCACCCTCACACGCTTCCCAATCGCCACGTTCTCCTCAGCCTCGGCGTTCATATTCTCATCGACCAGATTGGCCGTGAGCCTCAGACCGTCCCCGGGATCCGGCTGTCCCCGCTGCTCGTCCAGCTCGACCAGCACGATAGGGTAGGGCACCCAGTCCCTGAATCCCGGCAGAACGCTGTGAGCGATGATCTGGTAGCTGTAGATCGTCCCTCTGCCACTCACCTCATGCCACACTGAGTTCATCGATGAGCACCACGGACATGCCGCTCCGGGCTCACCTCTCAGCAGATCGCACTCCAGGCACTTCTTCACAACCAGACGGTGCTCCTGCGCCGCCTCGAAGTACCCGAAGTACTCCGAGTCCTGCTCCTGGATGACTAAGGGCAGCTCGCGATAGTTGTAAACAGCCACTGGTTCCCTCTCAAGAAATGTCCTGGTCTTGGATTACCCTGTGGGGGGAGAGGGAGGATCTCACTCCTAACTCCTCTTCCCTCACTCCTCGAAAACTGCACTCGTGAAGTTTTCCTACTTCCTCAGAATCATCGCGCTGCCCGTGGCCGGGTTTGCCCATCCCATGTTCATCGTCACGTTCACGTCGGGCACCTGCCGGCACCCACCCTCAAGGTAGTCGAACGTGTGGTTCCCGTTCTGCCAGTCAGGGCAGTAGTCATCTACCATCCCGCGGAGCTGCCGGACGTTCTCGATGACCATGTTCATGCCGTGCGTGTAGCCCTCGCACAGGTGACCGCCGCTGGTGTTGTTGGGCCGCCTGCCGCCGAGATCGGTGATCCCGGACGTCACGTAGTCCTTGCCCTCGCCCTTCTTGCAGAAGCCGTAGTCCTCGAACTGCAGGAGCGTCGTGTACGTGAACGCGTCGTAGCAGCCGGTCACGTCGATGTCGTCGTGCGTCATGTCGGCAAGCTCGAACAGCCTGGGACCCACGTAGTGCCCGGCGACCCTCGTTATCGGCGCGTGCTGGTAGTGGAAGTCGCCGCCCGGCTTCGTGCCGCGACCCTGTACGGCCCTGATGTACGCCGGCTGCTGCTTCATGTCCTTAGCCCGCTCCGCCGACGTTATGATGATGCACGTCGCGTTGTCGGTCTCCAGGCAGCAGTCCAGCAGGTGCGCGCACGGCCTAACGATCCACCGCGAGTTCATCACGTCGTCAACCGTGACCCTGTGCTTCATCAGCGCCTTCGGATTGTTGCTGGCGTGATTGCTGTGCGTCACCTTGATTGCGGCAAGGTCCTCGCTCCTCACGCCGTACTCCATCATGTGACGGGTGAATGAGAAGGCGAACGTCTGCACCGCGCTCGCCAGCCCGTACGGCCTGCGCATCAGGTCGGCGGACGTTACAGGCGCCGCGCCACGACCGGTGCCCCCGATCCGTACCTGCGAGTACCCGTTCATGGCCCGGAAGATGGCGACTGTCTCGCACATCCCCGCCTCGATAGCCCCTATCGCGAGGCCTACCAGCGCCTCCGTGCTGGAGCCTCCGCCAGAGCAGTCCATGTAGAAGTTGAGCTGGTTGCCGAGGTCGTACGCCAGCGCGCTCGACGAAGTCGAGTCGCCGCCGTGGTAGCTCAGCATCCCGTCGATGTCCTTCGTCGTAAGTCCGGCGTCAGCGACGGCGTTGCGAATGGCCTCCACCGCCAGTGCCCTTGTGCTCCTCCCGGACCCCCGGCTGTAGTCAGTCTCCCCGACTCCAACGATGCAATACTTGTCACGCAGGTTGTTCTGCACTTATCCCCTCCTGGCGTCCAACCAGTCCCGGCAGACACCAGCGTCGAGTTTATTTCCTAAGCCCCCACAAGGCAACCGCCCTACAGGAGCGCGGGCGTCCCGCCCGCAACAACCTCCCTCACCCCCTACTTAATCCGGGAGAGAGGGTTGGGGTGAGGGTGAAAACCTCGATTCCGACCAACCGGTCCCAGCAGCAGTATAAAATGATGACCATGAACATCGGCATCGCCAAACTGACCCTCCGCCTCCCAGCCTCCTCCAGCCTCAAGGACAAGCGACGCGTCATCAACTCCATCCGCGAGCGCGTGAGGAACAAGTTCAACGTCGCCGTCGCCGAGGTCGACCAGAACGACGCATGGCAGACCGCCGTCATCGGTATCACCTGCGTCTCCAACAACGTCCGCCACGCCGACCAGACCCTCGACAACGTCCTCGAGTTCATCGAGGCCGACCGCCCCGACGCCGAAGTGGTAGACTGCGAGATGGAGACGCTCACCGGCTTCTGAGCAGCCTGCCCTGAACTTGCCTGACCGATGCGTCACCCAACGTTGTGCCCAAGCCCCCTCTCCCTCAGGGAGAGGGTTGGGGTGAGGGTGAAAAGGTACGAGTACCTACCCACTGAGCCCGCATGAGATAAGGGAGGAGCCTGTCGACGGGCATATGTGGCGCCTATGGAAACCGCTGACTTTCTACGACACATCCAGAGCCTGCTCTGGTACACCGAACAGATCGTGCACCTGGAGCAGGTGCCGCCGCGCGAGGCTCGCACAGCCGGCCTATTTCCTCCGCTGGACGACCGCATCACCGAGCGACTCGAAGCCCTCGGCATAGACGACCTATACACCCACCAGGCCGCCGCCATCAGCGCCCTGCGCGAGGGCAAGAACGTTATCGTCGCGACCCCCGCCGCCAGCGGCAAGAGCATGTGCTACAACCTGCCCGTGCTCGAGTCCTTGCTGAGCGACAGATCGGCCCGCGCTCTCTACATCCATCCCGCCAAGGCTCTCTCCCAGGACCAGGAGAAGAAGCTAGCCGAGCTCATGCCCGAGGGCACCCGCCTTCGACACGCGATCTTCGACGGCGACACGGCTCGCCAGGACCGCGCCTCCATCCGGCGCGGCTCCCACATTGTGATGACCAACCCGGACATGCTCCACCTCGGCGTCCTCCCCAATCACCACGCCTGGTACAGGACGATCAGGGGACTCAAGTACGTCGTGCTCGACGAGGCGCATGTGTACAGAGGCGTGTTCGGCACGCACGTCGCCAATGTCATCAGGCGACTCAGACGGATCTGCCGTAAGCTGGGAAGCGCCCCCCAGTTCATCCTGTGCTCCGCCACGATAGCCAACCCGGGCGAGCACGCCGAGCGACTCGTCGGGCTGCCCTTTGAGGTCATCGACGACGACGGCTCTCCCTACGGCGGCAAGGACTTCGCCCTGTGGAACCCGCCGATGATCGACCTCGCTAAGGGCACGCGCCGCTCCACCAACTCCGAGGCCACCCAGATCTACGTCGAGCTCCTCAAGCGGCACACGCGCACCATGACGTTCGTGCGCAGCCGCCGCCAGGCTGAACTCCTCTACGTGTACGCCCGGGATCAGCTCAAGCAGTCCCACCCCGTCATCGCAGGACGCATCTCCCCGTACCGGGCGAGCTACCTGTCTGAAGACCGCCGGCGCATCGAGCGCGACCTCTATGAGGGCAGGCTGCTCGGTCTCTCCACGACCAACGCCATGGAGCTTGGCGTCGACGTCGGAAACCTCGACGCCACGGTGCTCACCGGCTATCCGGGCTCCATCGCCAGCGCGTGGCAGCAGGCCGGACGCAGCGGACGCAGCGGGGAACGCTCCCTCAGCGTACTCGTCGCGCAGGACAACCCGCTCGACCAGTACCTGATGCGCCACCCGGAGTCGTTCTTCGGCAAGAGTCACGAGACCGCGAGGATCTCACCCGCCAACCCATACATCATGAAGCCCCACCTGCTCTGCGCTGCCTACGAGTCGCCGCTCACAATGAACGACACCGAGTTCTTCGGACCCGAACTCCTCTGGTACGCCGACGAACTGATCGAGGACGACTACGTTCACGTCCGCCACGGCCGCTGGCACCTAGTGCCCGAGATGACCTATCCGGCCGAGCGCGTCAACATGCGTACCGCCTCCGGTGCCTTCTACACGCTCGTCGACGCCGACACCGGTGCGGTTCTCGAAACGGTTTCCGAGTCCTCCGCGTTCATGCAGCTTCACCCCGGCGCGATCTACCTCCACCAGGGCGAGTCCTACCTTGTCACCGAGCTCGATATGGAGTCCCACACCGCCTACGCCTCAAAGACCGATGCGCCCTACTACACGCAGTCCCGCGACCACACCGAGACCCGCATCCTCAACACCTACTCGCAGCGCGAGGCAGGCCGCGTGGAGGTCTTCTTCGGCGAGGTCATCGTCTCGACCCAGGTGCTCGGATTCAAGCGGATCAAGCACCACACCGACGAGGTCCTCGGTGACGAGTACGTCGAGCTACCCAAGCAGGAGTTCGAGACCACCGCCCTCTGGTTCGGTCCGCCGAAAGACACACTCGACTTCATTCGGACGGAGAAGCTAGACCTGTCCGGCGGACTCCACGCCGTAGAGCATGCCGCCATAGGTATCCTGCCGCTATTCGCCATGTGCGACCGCAACGACATCGGCGGCATAACCACGCCGCTGCACCCCGACACCGGCAATCCCCAGGTGTTCATTCATGACGGCCACCCCGGTGGAGTCGGAGTCTCCGAGCACGGCTACGAGGTGATAGAAGATCTCTGGCGCGCCACCCTCGAGGTCATCGAGCAATGCCCCTGCGAGTCCGGCTGCCCGTCGTGCATTCACTCCCCAAAGTGCGGCAGCAACAACCAGCCCCTCGACAAACACGTAGCCCGCCTCATCCTAGCCTCCCTCCTCGGCGAAGAATGACGCCCAATCAGGGTTGGATGAACATTCCCTCTCCCTCAGGGCTGACAGGGGTAGGTAAAGGTGTGCAGACAGCGCGAATACCAATCAACGGCCCCCTCTCCCTCGGGGCTTACTGGGGTAGGTAAGGGAGTACATACAAGCATGAGTGGCAAACCAACAGACCCCCTCTCCCTCAGGGAGAGGGTTGGGGTGAGGGTGAAAACCTCGAATACCTACCCCTGTCAGCTCCCTTAGGGAGAGGGCTAGGGTGAGGGTGAAACGACAGCCACTAACATGTAGGGACGGTTCGCGAACCGCCCCCTGCTCATCGAATCCCTCCCGTCGTTCCGGCGGAGGCCGGAACCCAGCGGCGTGGACGCGGAGCGTATCTCTCCTAACTCCTCTCCACTCACTCCTCACCCCAGGGTGTACACCAGCGAGCCGTTCAGTATAATTCGTGAGGCGAGCCGACCTGAACGCACAGTGAATCGAGTGGCCCTTCGGCAGGCTCAGGAGAGAATATGGCTTTCACCTTCGAGCGAGGCTCAGAAGACAACCCCAGGGGCCACGCGCTCATCTACTTCCAGAGCTCCCAGGACGCAGGCGAGCTTCTCGCGACCTACCTCGTGGTGCTACCCATCCAGGTCGACGTCTCCAAGTACGTGCCCCCGTTCCTGATGAACCAGATTGGTGAGGTCGGCGCCAAGGAGCTGTCTGCGTTCGCGTTCCCGCCCGCGCCCGAGTTGGTCAGCGGCATGGACTACATCGAGAGCTTGGCCAAGGCCCGCGAAGACGACATCATCTTCGGCGGCACTATCTCGACGATGGACGTCACGTCTCTGCTCGGCACCGTCAACGACGCCGTCGGCTGGTACGCCGATCTCTGCTCAGACCCGACCGAGCAACCTGGCGCGCTTGCCGACGAGGTCGATAACGACGGCCTCAGCGTGAACGACATCCTCTACGGCCTGATGAGCGATCAGGACAAGCTGAGCGAGCTGACCCGGCTCGTAGGCAGGCTGCGCGACGCAGTCGGCTCAGGAGACCTCGCCCTCGCAGGCGAGACCAGGTCCGAGATCATGGCGCTCGGCCGGCACCTGCCGGATAGCCACCAGGTGCCCCGCCTGGCAGAGGCCGCAAGCTCAGGCGGAGAGAACGCCTCCCAACTGGCCAGCCTCTACCTCCAGCGCTGCTTCCACCTCATGTCCGAAGAGTACGTCCAACTCGGCCAGGTAGAAGAAGACATCCGAGTCCTCGAAGACCCCGGCGCGTAGGCGAGGTTGCCCTCAACCAGGTGGAAGGCCGCGTCGTCCGTCCACAATAGCAGGAGAAAGCCTAGGGGCAAGGGTGTGAAGGTGTCCTGCGCCACATCCGAGAAAACAGTATCGTATACTTGAAGGGTGATGGACGTGGTGTTAGTGCTGGGCTGACTTTACTGCTTAAATATCAAGTCGTCGACACGAATCCATTTGGGGTCGGGACGAGTGAGCGCTATGCCCGATGCATTTACGTACTGATGGGCATAACAGATCAACCAGTCATTTATCGACAGCCTGATCCGGACCATCCTGCTGCGAGTACCTTGAGGGAATCCACTCCTTACTTGTCCAGACATAACCCTGGCTTCCTCAATGTAGGCTTGACCCGTTTCAAGCTTTTGGCTGATGCCCAACACACTATACAATTCATGCCGTACATCGTCCGTCACGGATAGGGATACAATTCGACCGGATGAGGATGAAGCAGTCATGAGCACCGCGATTTCCCAGATACTAAAAGCATATCTCGATGGGCACATCGACTTCGACACATTCGAGGACAGGCTGATTCCGCTTGCTTGGGAGTCACACGGTGCAGACCTCGACACAGTGGATCAAGTAGCCGCAGAAGTTGCATGCGTCAAGGACGGAGTTCTTGACGAGGTTACATTTCGGGCCCGCATAGGCGATATTGTGGCCCGATGCAGTGATATTGTTTGGCCGATTTATCTCTTGGCTGAAGAATCCCAAACAAGCATTCGTACCGGTCAGCATGGTAGTGAGATCTGTCTCAATTACCAAGAGCCGGTAGGGACTGTGGATCACCACCTATCTGTCAAGCTCGTGTAGTAACCTGCGGAAGGTAGACAATCCTCAAAGGTACTCTGGTAACTCTGACGTTGTCGAGGTGGATATCAAACCAGTATAAGCCTGTGAGTTCAATTCTCAGAGACAGACTAACTACAACGTCTGTTCCTCGATCATCCTCGCCTTCGAACATAACAGCTTGGCTTCCGACCAATACCGATTCCCCTGACGGTTTCTCGAGGCGTATCTCTAGTGGAAGGGTTCCCCTGGCAGACCCTGACTTGAACCTCAGCAGCAACGTCAAGTCCATATCGTAAGGTTCCATTTCGAGTGGAGGGGCAGGGCCGGAAGCGGTGCGTAAGTGGCGGTCGTAGATGCGGATCGCAGACTTGACCCCGTCTTGTTCGACCAGCACTCTTTCGCATATGATTGCGGTCTGTAGGAACGGCCCGTTTGGAAAGGCTACCCTTAGCTGCTCTTCATTGTTCATACACGCTCCTACTGCAACTCCTCAAAGATCGGCCGCAGCCGCGCCCTCGCCTCTGCCTGCTCCTTCGACTGGAACGCCGCGTAGATCGGTAGCTCCTCGTCCAGGTCCGATCTCATGTCGTACAGCTCTCCGGTCTCGTACAGCTTCCACTCGTAGTCTCGAACGAAGCGGATTCGCTGGTTTCTGCCGCGCGCGTTCATCGGCTCGAAGTGGAAGAAGGCCCAATCTCTTGGATTGCCCGCTTCGCCGGTGAGCTGCGGATAGAAAGAACGCCCATCGTTCACGAACCCGTCCGGGAACTCCAGCCCGGCCGCCTCCATGACGGTCGCCAGGAAGTCCGTGGACTCCACCAGGTCCTTGTTCACAGACCCGGCCGGAATCGTCCCGGGCATGCGCCCGATGAGCGGGACGTGTGTCCCACGGTCGTTCGTCTTGCCCTTGCCTCCGCATATCTCGTTGTGCTCGTGCACTATCGAGCAGACGTCGTGCGGACTCCCATTGTCGCCTACGTATAGCACCAGCGTGTCGTCGCTGAGGCCCTGTTCGTCCAGGTAGTCGAGGAGCCTGCCGATGACCTTGTCGTGGTACTCGACCATGTCCTTGTAGAAGCGCGGATCATCACCCCAGGACGCGTCCTCGATCTCCGCCCATGTTCTCCCGCCCAGCGTTCTGTTGGAGGGCGGGTCGAACGCCTCCCACTCGGGACTGTCCGGTGTGGGCTCGTGCGGCTTGTGAGTCGCCGCCATCGGCCAGTACACGAAGAACGGCTTGTCGTCACCCTTCTTGCGTCCGATGTAGTCGATTATGTAGTCGCAGAAGACGTCCTCGCCGTACTTGCCCTCTGTGTCGTCCCTGTACTCGCCGTTCTCGTAGATGATGGGGCTCTTGTAGCGCGACCCCTTGTGCTCGGTGTGGTGCGCGTGCCAGACGCAGAACTCGTCGAATCCCGCATCCTCCATCTGCTGACCCTTGTTGCGCATCTCAGGCGACTCGTCGGGAGGGTTGTAGGAGTAGAGTTGCCACTTTCCTGAAATGCACGTGTTGTACCCGGCGTCCGAGAACAGGTGCCCGAACGTGACCTCATCCGGCTTGATCAGCCCGAAGCCGATGTAGTTGCGGAAGTTGTACTTGCCGGTCATCAGCGACAGCCGCGTCGGAGTGCACAGAGGCATCACGTGCGCCTCCTCGAACCGCATCCCCTCCTCCGCCATCCGGTCCAGACGCGGAGTCGCGTACGAAGTACCACCATTCGCTCCAATAACCTCATACCCGAGGTCATCGGACATTATCAGAATTATGTTTGGCTGCTTGTCGGACATCTATTGCTCTCCTGTCTTTGATGTTCTCTCCGTATAGGTGCGCTCCGCCCCCTCTCCCTCAGGGCTCAGAAGGGTAGGTAAACCGACGATACGTTCGTCTTGAGCTTGTCGAAGGACGTCCCCTCTCCCTCAGAGCCTGCCCCGTACTTGATACGGGGGTGAGGGTGAAAACCTCTCGCTACTCACTCCTATTTACTCACTCCTGCCCCTGATCACCTGCTCACCAAAATCCGTAATCAGATCACGCGCCGCCTGACGGTCCACTGCCGCCAGCGCCACATTATTGACACCCATCTCCTCGAGATCGTCCAGCTTCTGGCCGATCTCATCCGCCGTACCCGTAAGAGTACGACCGACCATCTCCGGCGACACGAATCGCTCCTCGCCGTCTTTAAGGTACACGTAGTGACCCTCGTGAACGTCGAGGTATCGCCTGTCGTCCGGCGTTGGAGTCGGCCGATTGCCCCCGTACTCACGGATGTAACGGTCGTACTCCTCGGCAAGACCCGGATTGCTCATCCCCAGGTTCGAGCCAGGCCCGTAGTCCAGCTCCCACATCGCGTGGATGCCGGGCACCAGTGTCGGTCCCACGTTCCTGATGACCCGCTCGCTCGACGCAGTCTCGCCCTCCCTGAGGACGCACGCCGTCGAGAGCACCGTCACGTACGGCTTGGCTCCATGTCCTCCAAAGTCGTCGAAGTTGTTCCCCGACGCCTCTGCTGCCGCCATCACTCTTGGCAGCCCATCTGGCACGCTCGCGCTCCTCGCCGTCGTTATCCAGCCGTCGGATATCTCCCCGGCGATCTTCTGACCCCTCGGGCCATTCGCCGCAAGCATCACGGGAATCGGATCATCAAGGTTGAAGAACTCGTCTCTGCCCGAGTTGGACTTCGAGTGGATAAGCCGTATCCACCGCTCTCTGCTTCCTTCGCGCAGCAGCACGTCTTCTCCAGCGAGCAGACCCTTGACCTGTAGGGCGTACTCCTCGAACTCATCCATTCTCATCGCGGGGAGCCCCATCGTGTTGCGACCCGTGTATCCGGTGCCGAGTCCGATGATCACCCGACCCGGCGCGATGCGGTTGATCGACGCCGCAGCCGCGGCCGTCACGGGCGCCAGCCTGTTGGTCGGTATCGCGACCAGCGTGCCCAGCTTGATGCGCGACGTATTCTGCGCCGCCAGCGCCATCGTAGCCCACACGTCGGAGTAGATGAGTTGCGAATCGAAGAACCAGGCATGAGTAAACCCCGCCTCCTCAGCCGCCTTCACCTCCCGCCAAGCCTCGATATAACACGGTATCCCTATTCCATAGTCCATATCAGATCAGTCCAACTCCTAATAAATCACCTGTCCCTCAGTAAGCTCCTCGATCTCCTCCACCCCAAGCCCCAGCAGCTCCCGGTACACATAGCCCGAGTCTTGTCCAAGCTCCGGCGCCGGCCTGACGTCCTGAGTCCTCTGACCGTCCGACCGCCACGGTAGCGTGGGCAGCACCCGCTCGGACCCATCCGGGTACTCAACCGGAGTCAGGTAGCCGCCAGAGTTCAACTGCCGCTCCGCGTGCAGCCTACCCATGTCCAGCGATGGCCCACACGGCACACCCGCCCTCTGCAGACGCTCGAATGCGTCCCACTCATCGAGCTGCGACGTCCACTCGGAGATCGCCGCATCCAGCTCCTTTCCCCGACCTCTTCGACCGTCTGGAGTCGAAAGTCCTGGGTCTTCCAGCAGATCGGTCCGCTCGATCGCCGAGCACAGCGCCTGCCAGTCGCCCGCGTGATGTATCTCGATGGCGATCCACCGGTCCTCGCCCCGGCACTTGTAAACGCCGTTAGGGACAGAGAATCTGTCACTATTGCCGATCGGCTCCGGCTCTTCCCCGGTCATCTGGTACTCCAGCAGTGCCTCTGGAAGGCTCGCGGAGAGCGCCTCTGCCATCGAGAAGTCCACGTACTGCCCGGTGCCCGTCTCTGTCCGGTGGTTGAGAGCGGCCAGCGTAATCATCGCCAGCTCCATCCCGACCCACGGGTCTGCCCACAGTCCCCCCTTGATCGGCTCCTGCTCGGGGTAACCCGAAATCGAGTTCCAGCCAGTGTAGTGCTGGAGCAGGCTGCCGTATGCGACGTAGTCACGGTCTGGGCCGCTGTGACCCGTGCCTGATGACGCGATCATGATCACGTCGGGCTTCACCTGCGACAGCGTGTCATACCCAAGCCCCAGCCTCTCGAACACACCGGCCGCATAGTTCTCAACGACCACGTCGCAAAGCCCGACCAGGTCGAGCGCAAGCTCCTTGCCGCGTTGCTGAGACAGGTTCATCGCCGCGTACTTCTTGGACTGGTTGTACACCTGGAACGCCGACCCTCGCGTCGACGGGTCTGGCCGCCGCGCGCTCCCGACCTTGATCACCTCCGCGCCCATCAGCGCGAGGTGCCGTGTCGCCGTCGGCCCGGCGATGATCCAGGAGAAATCAGCGACCCTCACACCTGACAACGGCGATGCACTCGTCATACGTTCATCCTGTTGCAAATCCGCGGTGACGGGAGCTTGTGAAAGGACAGTTCATCATTATGCTGACCAAGCGTTGGCGCTGGCCTCCTCCCAAGCTGAAGTGGAGTCCTCGACAACCGGTAAGCCACCCCCGGGTACTGGAACGACCCGGCGACCGGGTGGTCTATCGGAACGAAGAACTTCCTCTCCTTCAGGTGCGGATCGGTCAGAAGGTCGCTAACCGTGTTTACCGGGAAGCACGGAATCCGACGCTCCTGCCCTTCGCGGGAGATGTCGAATCTGGACCGCTGGCTCGTCCACGCCGCAAGCAGCTCCCACAGTTCGAGTGAGTTCTGCTGCCTTGCTGACCGGGTGTTGAACTTCGGATCGTCGCTCCAGTCGGGGTTGCCCATCAGGTCGAGCCATCGAGCCCACTGTGCGTCTTCTCTCGGCGAGATCGCGACATACCCGTCGTTGCAGGGCAGCACGCCGCCGATTGCTGCGACCTGCCCTCCGATCGACGCCTCCTTTATCTCCGCCGCCTGCCGTGTGGGGGACTCGCCTCCGAACGCGATGTTGGCGAGCCCCGCGATAGCCTGAGTCGCCATCGCCTCGAAGCTGGACACCACGATGTGACACCCCTGTCCGGTCGTGCGAAGCCTGAACAGCGCTCCGAGCGTCACCGTGACAGCCGATACGCCCGCCACCTGGTCGGCCTGGTGTCCCCCCGCCCGTATTGGCGGCTCCGAGTCCGGGTCGCCCACCGGCCCGAGCATCCCATGAGCGTTCGCGCTCAGGTGGAACAGCGACATGTCGCCTGCATCGTACTCGGCGTAAGGCCCCCAGTCTCCAAACGGCGTGATCTGCGTGAGTATGACGTCGCTGCGGACTTTCGTGAGCGACTCGTACCCGACGCCACGCTCGTCCAGCCACCCCAGTTCGTGATTGTTGATGACGATGTGAGCGTCCGCCGCCAACTCCAGTAGCCGACCGCGGCCCGACTCCGAGTCGAGGTCCAGCGTAACGCCTCGCTTGCCCGCATTCATAGCCAGGAACAGCGCCGACTTCTCAGGATGCGGCGTATCACCAGGAAACGGCCCGGTCAGCCGAGCATAGTCGCCCTCCGGCGACTCCACCTTGATGACGTCAGCGCCAAGCCCAGCAAGCGTCCGAGCCGCATAGGGCGCAGACACACCCTCCCCAAGGTCCAGGACCCTGATTCCACCCAGCAATCCGTCGCTCAAAAGCGTGCCCCCGTCATTCGCACAGTCCAACCCCACACACACCTACAAAAACGCATTGTACACACGCCCCAACCCATCTACCACCGAGGCTGCAACGTCGAACCTGCGTTAATTTGACGGGTGAACAAAGGAGAGCAGATATCTCGACAAGAGCGGGGTGTGCTGTGGAAGTGACCGCGCTCCCTGTTACCATAACCATAGCCCTTAGAGTATTGTCGTTCCGTGAGGAGATCAAAGTGCCTGATATAACGCTGAGAGGGGTACCCGACTACATACACCAAGAACTCAAGTCGGCCGCTAGTCGCAATCATCGGAGTCTTAACGGGGAGATACTTTCAAGGTTGATGGCATCGTCAGTCAGCCCCCGGCCCAGAGACGCGAAGGCCTTGCTGGAGCGGATTCGGAAAACAAGCGATACCATTGGGCCAATCGACATCAGTGAGGAAGACCTCAGATCGATGCGAAATGAAGGACGCCCGTGATCGTAGTTGATACGAACGTCATGGTTCACTTAGTGATAGGCGGACAGCACGGCGCAGACTCCGCTCTGTTGCTGGAGCAAGACTATCAATGGGCGGCGCCCGAAATCATCATGAGCGAGTTGCGCAATGTCTTAGTCGGGTTCGTCAGAAGGCGAACGATTACTCCTGAGCAGGCCAAAACATTGAGTGGCTACGCAGCTGAGGTCCTGGAGAACCGCGTACTGAGTGTGCAGGGCTCCCTGGTGATTGATGTCGCGCTGGAGTGCGGACTCACCGCGTACGATGCCGAGTTCGTCTCTCTTGCGCGTACGCTCAACGTCCCGCTGGCAACCCTTGACAATGGAATCTTGAGCGGCGCACCTGACGTGGCTGCATTACCGCGCGACCTCATCGTCCAACAATGACCCCCACCGGCATCGTCCTCTACCACGGCATCGACTCCGGCCCCGAGCTCGCCGGCTACGGCCGCATGGCCGAGGACTCCGGCTTCGACTCGCTCTGGGTCACCGAACGCTACTTCCACGAGGAGACCTCCTCGATGCTCGGCTACCTCGCCGCCACCACAGACCGCATCAGGCTCGGAGTCGGCGTGGTCAACCCATTCACCCGTAGCCCCGCGCTTCTCGGAATGGGCGCCGCCACCCTCGACCGTCTGAGCGGCGGACGCATGATGCTCGGACTCGGCCGAAGCGACGTCGACGTCATTCACGGCCGCATGGGCATCGACTACCACACACCGCTGGCACGATTGCGAGGCACCGTCGGTGCGCTCCGGTCGATGTGGGACGGAGACCGCGTCAGCGCCGAATACGCCGGGGTACGCCTGAGCAACGTCGGTCTCGCCATTCGACCGATGCAGGAACGACTGCCAATCTACCTCGCCGCCATAGGCCCCAGGGCCCTGAGGCTCGCGGGCGAGGTCGCCGACGGTGTGCTCCTCAACGCCTACGCCCCGGTCGAGTACATCCGCTGGGCAGCACGCGTTGTGCGAGAGTCTGCCGAAGCCGCAGGCCGAGCCCCCGAGTCAGTGGACATCACCTGCATGTTGATCGTCCGGCTGACCGACGACCCCGACGCGATGGTCCAAAGCCTGCAGGAACGCATCGCCCGTCTCATCGCCGAGCCGTTCACCGGCGAGGCTCTGCTCGAGCACGGCGGCTTCGACCCGTCCATACTCGGCCCCGTCAGGCAGCACATCGAATCGGGCGACGAAGCTGGCGCCGCCAAATACGTCTCCGAGGAACTCGCGAGAGCCTGCTACCTGCTCGGCGACGCCTCCGAGTGCCGTCGCCGCATCCAGGAGTACATCGACGCCGGAGTCGACACCCCGCTGCTCCTCCCACGCCTCGAAGCCTTCGAGCAGACCTGCCAGGAACTCGTCCCCTAAGCCATCAGACAGGCACCCTCTCCCTTGATGGGCTTACAGGGGTAGGTAAACCGGTAATTCGTTCGTCCTGAGCTTGTCGAAGGACACCCCTGCCCTTGGATTCCCGCTTTCGCGGGAATGACGATTTGTGAATACCTGCCCCTGTCAGCCCTTGATGGGAGAGGGTTGGGGTGAGGGTGAAAAGCATGTCCCCTACTACAATGCGGGGTATGAATGCACACCTCTCACTCCTCACTCCTCTCCACTCACTCCTAGTCCCTACGGGGCTCCATTCACTCCCATAACTAATATGATAAACTCGCGTCAATCTGGCACGCAGGGGGGAATCTATGTTCATCGGTCACTTCACAGAGCAGCCCTGGCAGGACGACAAGACCGGCCTGATGGGTACGCAGACTACTGACCTGAGCATCAGCAACGAGGTGTACGATCCAGAGGTCGGCGCCCAGCTCTACAACAGGTACCTCGACGAAAAGCTCTACGCCGAGGAGATGGGCTTCGACGGCCTCATGCTGAATGAGCACCACAGCACGCCGTTCTGTATGCAGGGTGTGACGAACATCGGCGCGTCGATTCTCGCCCGCCAGACCACCAAGGCCAAGATCGTCATCCTCGGCAACATTCTGCCGATCTGGGACGACCCCCTCTGGCTCGCCGAGCAGCTTGCGATGATCGACATGATCAGCCACGGCAGGCTCGTCTCCGGCTTCGTCCGGGGCGGCGGACGCGAGAGCGTCTCCCACAACTCACCGCCAGTGTTCAACCGCGAGCGCTTCGAGGAGGCCCACGACTTCGTCATCAAGGCATGGACCGACCCCGGACCGTTCCGCTGGGAGGGCAAGCACTACCACTACCGCTACGTAAACCCCTGGATGAGGCCCTACCAGCAGCCTCATCCGCAGGTCTGGATCCCGTCCACGGTCAGCGTTGAGACGGTGCGCTGGTCGGCCCAGCACCGCTACCCGCTGGTACTGCTTGCCACCAAGCTCGGCCCGACGAAAGACGCCTTCGACATGTACCACGACGCCGCAGCCGAGTTCGGCTACGAGTCCGGTACTCAGCACGTCTCCTACCTCTGGAAGGTGCACGTCGACGAGACCGAGGAGAAGGCCGAGGAGGTCGGACGCAAGTACCTCTCTGGCGTCTCCAACCCGTTCCTGAGCGGTAACGAGGGCATGGTCAACCCTGCCGTCATGTCGCTGCCCGGCCACACCTCTCGCCGGTCGCGCAGGCTTGAGGCGTCGAGGTTCGGCCCGACAGGCCGCTTCGGCACCAACCGCCGCACCTACGAGGACCAGGCAAACGACTACACCATCGTCACCGGCACGCCCGACACCGTCATCCCGAAGATCAAGCACGTGCTCGAAACGCTCCGACCAGGCAGCGTCTTCTTCTGGGACGGCGACGGCGCGATGACCCATGAGGACCAGATGCGCAGCCTCCGCCTGATGGGCGAGTACGTGATCCCCGCCGTCCGCGAGATGGGTGAAGAGCTGGAGCTCAAGGGACCGTTCGAGCTAAACCCGTGGACCAACGAGCCCATGGAGGACACCAACGGCGCAACCCACCCCGCCGAGGCAGTAGAGGCCACCGCCGACGACTAAGCAAGTTCCGCGAGCTTCCGGCAATCCACATGCTGATGTCGTAGGCGCGCCATTCAACAGGAGGCGATCTCAGCTTCGAGTGCACCTGACTAATCCGTAAGCGGCCCCTAACCAGGGAGCGCTTACGAGTCTAACGGTAGAAATAGGTATTGGGATAGGAGGGGATTATGGTTAAGCCGTTGGCCGGATTACGTTTTGGTGTGAGCCTGTGTATAGTGGCGGCTCTGCTGATTGCATTCGCCGTCGCATGCGCAGAGCAGGAGGAGGAGCCGGCGCCTGCACCTGCGCCGACAGCCGCCGCAGCCCCGGCGCCGCCCACAGCGGCTCCTGCTCCCGCAGCCCCGGCTCCCGCGCCAGCGGCGATGGAAGGGCCCCAGTACGGTGGTACTTACACCTACGGCGGGATATCACTGCATTGGACCACAGAACCAAAGTCCTGGGACACGTCGCAGGGCGGCGACTGGGCGATGTTCTGCTACTCGCACTACTACCAGTCGGTCATGCTGACCGGTGACATCGACACCTTCGGGCCAAGAGGGTCAAACGAGTACGACTTCAACCACTACGAGGCGGTTCCACCGCAGTTCCTGCGTGGTGACCTTGCGGAGAGCTACACGATCGACGAGTCGAAGATCGTGTTCAAGATGCGCGATGACGTGATGTGGCGGGGCAACGAGAAGATCGGCATGGAGCCGAGGAAGTTGACGGCGCACGACGTCGCCTTCACCCACAACTACTTCTTCAACGGCAAGATCCTCGAGGGTTACTACGACTTCGTAGACAAAATGTACGCGGAGGACGACACCACCTTCGTCGTGGAGACCAACCGCTTCAACTTCCTGTGGGACTGGCCTCTTGCTTGGGGCGTTGGGATGTATCCGCCAGAGGTTATGGAAGCGGGAGCTGAGGATTGGGAGAACCAGGTCTCCAGCGGACCGTTCGTCCTGACAGAGTTCACGAAGGGGTCCCAGGTAGTCTACGAAAAGAACCCAGACTACTATGGAGTGGCCACGATAGACGGCAAGGAGTACCAGCTTCCGTTCATTGACAAGCTCGTCCTGCCGATTATCCACGACGACTCCGCCAAGATCGCTGCCATCAGGACTGCCAAGCTGGACACCATCGAGTCTCTTGCACCCGAGTTCAAAGAGAGCATTGAGAAATCCAGCCCGGACATCGTCTGGCACCGCTGGTTGACTGGCGGTTCCATGTATGTCGCCTTCAAGAGCAGCGGCGACTCCCGGTTCGCCGATCGCGATCTGCGAAGGGCGATGGCGGTCGGCACAGACAGGAATGCCATCCGCGATACGGTGTACCTGGGTGAGGGAGATGTTCACTCAGTATTCGGCCCTGGTTCAACCATCCACACCCCACTTGAGCAGCTCCCTGAGGATGCGAAAGTCCTGTTTGGGTACGATCCCGAAAGTGCCAAGCAGATGCTGGCAGATGTCGGGTATCCTGACGGACTCGAGATGGAGTTGTGGTTCAACGCGGGGGACCCCAAGAGTAGGGACATAGCCGACCTGCTCAAGGAGCAGTGGACCAACATGGGGGTCGACGCGACGCTTATCCCGATTGAGGACACGGCGTTTGGCGCTCTAAGGTCCAACCATGAGTACAACGACGCAATGCTGCTCGGGGACGGTGTGGAGCCGATCGAGTTCCTCGACAAGCAGCCAGGTACCGTCGATAACGCCCCTGACTTTAGTGAGCCGTACTGGAAGGAAGAGTTCATCCGCGCAGGTGGCATAGTCGACAACGAAGAGCGGAACAAAGCTCTTGCCCAGCTGGCGATCTACTACGTCAGTGAGAACCCGTACATGCAGCTCACAGCGCCGTACAACTACACGGCATGGTGGCCCTGGGTAAAGAACTACTTCGGTGAGACCGACACCGGTTTTGTCGACACCAGCCACATTATCTCTCGGCTCTGGATAGACCAGGACCTGAAGAAGTCGCTCGGTAAGTAGAGGGCTCGCGAAAGGTAGCTTGGCCAATTGGACCGGTCGCGCCCGCCTGATTGTGTGGGCGCGACCGGACATCACTTATCAAAAGCGCATCCGTCGATGCGCGCAACATGTGAATTCCTATGCAGGTCTACGTACTCAGACGGCTGCTGCTGGTCTTTCCGACCTTGTTCATCGTCACCCTGATCGTGTTCGTCACCATCAGGCTCATACCGGGCGACATCATCGACGTGATGGCCGCCCGGATGCACTACTTCACCGACGTAACAAGGGCGGACCTTGAGAAAGCACTGGGCCTGGATGTCCCGATCTACGTCCAGTACGGCCGCTGGCTGAAGAACCTGTTCCTTCACGGCACGCTCGGCGAGTCACTGTGGACCCAAGCTCCCGTCGTCAGTGAGATCATAATTCGGATTCCCGTCACACTGGAGTTGGGTATCCTCGGCCTGCTGGTATCGCTCCTCATCGGCCTGCCCATCGGTATGTACTCCGCGACAAGGCAGGATACGGTCGGAGACCACTTCGCTCGGAGCGTTGCAATTACATTCATTTCGGTGCCTGGGTTCTGGGTCGGCACAATGGTCATCGTGTTCCCCTCCATATGGTGGGGATACATGCCGAGCATTACGTACATACCGTTCTTTGAAAACCCAATCGAAAACCTGAAGATGTTCATCGTGCCCGCGATAGTGCTCGGCATGTCTATGGGCGGTCTCACGATGAGGATGACCCGTACCACAATGCTCGAGGTCCTACGGCAGGACTATGTCCGCACCGCCTGGGCAAAGGGACTCAATGAGAGGACTGTAGTTGTCAGGCACGCCATGAAGAATGCCCTGATCCCTGTGGTTAGCCTTCTGGGTCTGCTGATGAGCGTAATGATAGGAGGCTCCGTTGTTATCGAGGAGATCTTCTCGCTGCCTGGGATGGGTCGCCTTACCCTCGAGTCCGTATCGCTGCGAGACTATACGCTCGTAAGCGGCGTGCTCATCTTCTTCGGAGCCGGGATGATCATAGTCAACCTTCTCGTCGACCTAACTTATGCATTCCTCGATCCTCGGATCAGGTACAGCTGACAGGTACACGTTACACGCAGTGAACACCCAGCTCACCGCCAGACGGTCCATCGCATTTGGATTCCTGACCAGAATGGTCAGGGAGAAGCGACTCGGCACGGTTGGAGGCATCATTGTTGTCGCCCTCCTGTTCACCGGCATATTTGCGGAGTTCCTGGCGCCCTACGGCATGAACGAGTCCAACAGGGGGGCTGCGCTCTCTGCGCCGTCCGCTGAGTTCCTTCTTGGTACAGACAACCTTGGCCGCGACCTCCTCAGCCGTATCATCTTCGGCGCGCGCGTCTCGATTCTAATCGGGCTTGGAGCGACCGCCCTATCGACGGTCTTCTCCCTGACCATTGGGATCGTTACTGCCTACTACGGAGGACTGCTTGATCTTCTCGTGCAGCGCGTCGTTGACGCCTGGATGGCGCTTCCGGGCCTCGTCATACTCATGGTGATAATCTCGGTCGTCGGTCCCGGCGTCATGACGGTGATTGTGGTCCTCGGACTGCACTTCGGTATCATAGACTCGAGGATCTACCGGGGCGCCGCGCTCTCTGTTAAGGAGGATATGTTCGTGGAAGCCGCCCAGGCTGCCGGCTGCAACGTCCCGAGAGTCCTGCTCAGGCACATACTCCCCAACATCCTGCCAACGGCGATCATTCTGTTCACCATCGACGTCCCCGACATCATCCTGATAGAGGCTGGTCTCAGCTTCCTGGGCTTCGGCATTCCACCTCCCCAACCTAGTTGGGGAAGTATGCTCAGCGGAAGCGGCAGGTCGTACATGTTCCTCGCCCCGTGGATGGCCATTTGGCCTGGTGTCGCAATCGCGGTCACCGTGTACGGAATCAGCATGTTCGGCGACGCCCTTCGAGACATCCTGGATCCCAGGCTGAGAGGCGCTGTCGGACAGCACGGATAGTCCCACTGAACACCCCGTTCCCGGACACGGATACCAACGAGTCATACCCCCTAATGTTCCTTGAGAGAGCGCCGGGCACTTCTTCGCCACGTTCGACGAACGCACCACCGTCTTCACCATGGGTCTGACCGCCGCCGTCCTAATGTCCGACGCCTCACTCGACAGAGGACCATTCAAAGGCACTGACACCCAGCACGATGTTATCCTCAGGGCGTGCGCCAACCACCCCAAAGACCGCATTCAATCCATCGCCGAACTGTACGCCACCTGGTCGAAGGCGAATTGACAGGACTATTGTCAGGCCGAATCAGGATAGGAATCCCCTCTCCCTTGACGGGAGAGGGCTAGAGCCTGCCCCGGACTTGATCCGGGGGTGAGGGTGAAACGCCGCCCCATACCAAGTTCATATTGCACGAAGGAGTACCCCAATGAAAGTAGGATTCATCGGCCTCGGGACCATGGGCGGCCCAATCGCCCTCAACGCCATCCGCGGCGGCAACGACCTAGTCGTCCACGACATCCGCCGCGAGTCGGCGACGCCACACCTCGAGATGGGCGCTGAGTGGGCCGACACCCCACGCGAGGTCGCCCAGCAGTCCGAGATCGTCTTCACGTCGCTTCCCGGACCGGTCGAAGTCGAGGCCGTCGCGCTCGGCGAGGACGGACTCCACGAGGGCCTGACCGAGGGCAAGGTCTACCTCGACCTCAGCACAAGCTCACCCGAAATGATCCGGCAGATACACGAACGCCTCGCTCCACGCGGCATCCACGTCCTGGACGCGCCGGTCAGCGGCGGACCCGAGGGCGCCCGCACTGGCAAACTCGCCATCTGGGTGGGAGGCGACCGTGAGGTATTTGACCGCGTCAAGCCCACGCTCGATTCAATGGGCGACCAGCCCTACTACGTCGGCCCCATCGGCGCGGGCGCGGTGGCCAAGCTCGTCCACAACTGCGCCGGCTACATCATCCAGACTGGACTCGCCGAGGTCTTCACGATGGGCGTGAAGGCCGGAGTGGACCCGCTCGGACTCTGGCTCGCCGTCCGACAGGGCGCACAGGGCAGGCGCGGCGCCTTCGACCGCCTCGCCGATCACTTCCTGATCGACAGCTACGACCCGCCCGACTTCGCTCTCCGTCTGGCGAGAAAGGACATGGACCTCGCCTGCCAGGTCGGCAGGCAGTACGATGTCCCCATGAAGCTCGCCAACCTGGCCCTTGCCGAGATGACCGAGGCCATCAACAGGGGCTGGGGCGACCGCGACTCCAGGGTCGCCATGATCCTCCAGGAGGAGCGCGCCGGAGTGCAGGTCAACACCACCGCAGAAGCCATCCAACAGGCACTGGAAGAGGCCTAGACATGACATACGAGAACATCCTGTACAACGTCGACGAGCGGGTCTGCACCATCTCGCTCAACCGGCCCGAAAAGATGAACGCCCTTAGCTGGGCGCTGCGACTCGAGCTGCGAGACGCCCTAAAGAGGGCCGAACGCGACTCCGACGTCGGCTGCATCGTCATCAAGGGCGAGGGACGCGCCTTCAGCGCGGGTTACGACCTCACCCCGACGCAGCCGTCACCCAATCGCCCCGAGGAGGGCTACGTCTCAGAGGACGTCGACCAGTTGACCGCGCAGTACGCCCGCGACCTCGTCAACGGCCTGTGGCTGATCTGGGAGCTGACCAAGCCGGTCATCGCACAGGTGCACGGCTGGTGTCTCGCCGGGGCCAGTGAGCTTGCCTCGATGTGCGACATCATGTTCGTCGCCGAGGACGCTCAGCTCGGCTACCCGCCCGTCAGGGCGCTGACGACCCCGGACACCATGTACTTCCCGTGGAAGATGCCGATGAGCCAGGCCAAGTACCTGATGTTCACCGGCAAGGCCGTATCCGGCAAGGAGGCGGTCGAGATGGGCTGGGCCACCAGGGCATTCCCCGCCGAAGTCCTCGACGCCGAGACCGCCAGGGAGGCCAGGGCAATAGCCACCATCGCCCCCGACATGCTGGCCGCCTCCAAGAAGGCGGTGAACCGGGCCTACGAGATCATGGGCATCAGGACCGCGCTGGAGGTGGGCGTCGACTGGCAGGGACTGTCCACCTTCCGGCACACCGCCGGAGTGTTCAGCGACATCTCCCAGGCCGAAGGCCTCAGAGCCGCCCTCCAATGGCGCGACGGCCCCTTCGAAGACTACTCCGCCAGACCAAGAGAGTAGGGGAACTCTACCGCCCCACGTACCTCGGCTGGCGCTTCTCTACGAAGGCCCTCACGCCCTCTTTGTGGTCTTGCGTCCGTCGCGCGAGACTCTGCGCCGGCCCTGCCAGGCGCAGGCTCTCGGCGAAGTCGACGTGCAGCGAGCGCTGTACCAGCTTCTTGATGAGCGCCATCGAGTAGGTCGGTCCGCTCCCGATCTGGCGGGCGAGGTCGAGCGTCTGCTCCATCAGCTCGCCGTGCTCGACGACCCTGTTGACGATGCCGAGCCGCTCGCACTCGTCGGCCTCCAGCACCGCGCCGGTGTACTGCAGCAGCATCGTGTTGCCGAGCCCGATCATCCTCGGAAGCTGCCAGCACGAGCCGTCCGCCGGGATCAGCCCGCGCCTGATGAACGTCTCCGACATCCGCGCGTTCTCCGACGCGATCCGAATGTCGCACGACAGCGCGATGCCCATGCCGAGACCCATCGCGTAGCCGTTCACGGCCGCGATGGACGGCTTCTGGAGCTCATGCAGACGCAGCGGCACGAAGCGCACGCCGTCGATCTCCTCTTCGGGGTCAGGCTCGCCCAGATCGTCCCAGGCGTCGTTGAGAACGTCCCACGCCTTGCGGTCTTCCGGCAGCGCCGCCTCCGCGCTCCGGGCGCGATTGGCGTCGTCCATCCGCTTCACGTTCGCACCCGAGCAGAACGACGGATCCCGACCCGTCAGCACCACCGTGCGAAGCTCGTCCGATGCTTCAAGCCGGTCAAGCTCCTGGTTGATCTCCCCGGCCATCTCATCGCCGATAGCGTTCCGCGTAGGCGGGTCGTCCATCGTGATGACCAGAACCCCGTCGATCTCCTGCGTATCAATAAACTCGTATGACATATTTCTTTCCTTTTAGCCCCCTACCATCGCTGGGTCGAAAGTCCCCTCTCCCTGAGGGAGTGGGTGAATCAGGATACCCTACCGTCATTCCCGCGAAAGCGGGAATCCACAGAGCCTACTCCGACTCGGAGGACGCGGCTGATCCCCCGTGCGCTCTTATCGCTACACTTACGGGTCAAGGGCTGTGCCCTTGTCAGGACTCTATCTTCGACCTCAGGCAGTCAAAGAACTGACGCATCATCATTCGCGACGCCCCGCCGAGCAGCCTCTGCCCGACACGCGCGACCACACCGGTCACCTGCGTATCGCCCGTGACTTCGACAACCGTCTTGCCGTCCGCCTCAGAGAACGAGAGATCGCCCGACCCCTGAACCGATCCGCCCCGACCGCTCCCGCTCACCACCATGCGGTACGACTTGAACTCCTCGATGTCCTCCAGCCGCACCTCACCTTTGTACTCCCCACGCACCGAGGCGACCCGAACCGTCAGGTCGATCTCGTAGCTGTTCTCACCGGTGGAGCGTATCTCGTCGCATCCAGGTATGCACGACGCCAGCACCTCCGAGGACAGCATCGTGGTCCATACCTTCTCGATGTCCGCGTCAAACGTAAACGATCCCTGTACTCTCAATTCCTCTTTCCTTCTACGAGAATCTCCCTCTCCCTTGATGGGAGAGGGTTGGGGTGAGGGTGAAAGTCTATACCCCCACTATTGTCCGAAGTGCCTCTTCAGTCGATGACCCACTCGTCATTCCCGCGAAAGCGGGAGTCCCCGAAGTGGCGCGTCGCTCGGAAATCCACAGGCGGCGAGGCTGGGAGGCTCTCACTCCTCACTCCTCTCCACTCACTCCTATTCGATCAGTGCATCACCAGCCCGCCGTCCACGTTGAACGCCTGCCCGGTGATGTTCCGCGCCCCCGGACTCGCCAGGAACACCGCCATCGCCGCTATGTCTTCCGGCTCGTTCGACCGGCCGATGGGAATGATCTCTTCGCGGGCCTGCTGGAGCTCCTCGATGGTGACACCGGCCTGCTCGGCCCTGCCGACCATCGTCGCCCGCGACATCTCCGTAATTGTGGAACCGGGGCATATCGCGTTGACGTTGATGTCGTGCTGACCGAGCTGGTGTGCGGCGATCATCGTCATCGATATGACCGCCCCCTTGCTGGCAGCGTACGCAGCGTTGGATGTCCCCGAGTACCCCTTGCCGGCGATGGACGCGATGTTGATTATGCACCCGCCGTCGCCCTGCTCGATCATCTCCCTCGCGGCGCGCTGCATACAGAAGAACACGCCCTTCGCGTTAACCCTGTGGATGCGGTCCCAGTCGGACTCCTCCACGTCCATGATGAACAGGTACCTGGTGACACCGGCGTTGTTGACGATAATGTCGATCTTGCCGAACCTGTCCTTGGCGTCCGAGATCATGCGGTCGATCTGGACCATGTCGCCGACGTCAGTGTGCACCGCGAGACAGTCGCGACCGAGGTTCCTGACCTCGATGCTGGTGTCCTCGGCGGAAGCGGCGTCGATGTCCGCCGCGACGATGTTCGCACCCTCACTCGCGAGTCCCAGCGAGATAGCGCGCCCCATGCCTCTACCGGCGCCAGTGACCACCGCGACCTTGTCATCGAGCTGCATCTGTCGCACCCCCTCGGGCCGCCCGGCACATCCGCCAAGCGGCTGACCGAAGCGAAAGCAAGTCCGCCGGGCCTGAAAAACGTCACCCCGTACTCAGATACGGGGTCAGAGCGAGTGTATTTCAGCCTATGAGGGCTGTCAACGGAGTGGGAGAGTGTGAACCTGTCCCAGATTGGTAGGCGATTCCATTTCGTCATACCGGCGGAGGCCGGCATCCAGCGATGGGAGTGGTGGCTCGCGCAAGGCTGCCTACCAATTTGGGACAGTCTCGGAGAGTGTCGTCGGGTTAGTCCCGAGCGGCCGCGGTTACTTGAAGCTGCCGGCCAATCGCGGCCAGTGCGGCATCCATCTGGTCCAATCGCGAATTGTGCTGGATGTCCAGTACCCGGTCCACCTGTGGCAGATGCCAGCTGAGTCGACGCGCGAGTTCAGCCTTGCCCACTCCCTGTTCTCTCATGCCCTGGTACAGCATGACCTTGACGGCGGTGAGTGTGGGGAGCGTAGCCGAGACGGTCCCCACCGAGGGCTGAGGAATATCTTTGCCGTCATGAATGCGGGCGGCTATGGCTTCCTCGAGCGCGTCGGTAGCGCGGGCGACGGCCTCGTCCTGGTCTTCCCCAAACGTCGTTAGTTCAGGGAAGTCCGGTGAGGTCACCAGTACACTTCCATCATCGTCCTCTAGCATGATCGGATAGGCAAGCATCACTGCAACCCCAAGTCTTTCTTGATCTTGGCCACCAGTCCACGTCCCAGTTCCTTGCTCCCTCCGTGCATTGGCAACTGTGAAGTCCGGTCTCCCAGCCTGACGGTAATGTGACCGCTACCGCCCTTGTGAGTATGAAAAGTGCAACCTCGCCTTCTAAGCCACCGTTGCAGCTCGCGAGCGTTCATATTCTCAATCTAAACAAGATAAGCACGGAGGTCAACATATCTGTTGTGTGAGATTCTTGCGCTTCCAGGATGTCCTCCAACCCTCTTGCTAGCTAAAGCAGAGGAGATCTGCGTCCCGAGGACTATCGTGGTCAGAAGTGGTAGTCGTTGGGGTTGAATGGGATTTCTGGGGAACCGCAGTGGACCTCGCAGTCGGGATCCCTGCAGGCGGTGTATGACTTGAAGTAGTCCTCGTCGAGAGCAGCGCGGTATGGATCGAAGTCTGGATCGTCACACTCGCACATGAAGTCGTAGATCGGGGAGTCGAAGATAGTGAAACGGGGGTCGGTGTCGAGGTCGATCAATAGTTGGTGCCTGACCTGTTCCTCCGGACTCAGTTCCTGTTCCGGCTCGGCCAGTGCCTCAGTGGTAGCAGTGGGTGCCTGACTAGGGGAGAGCGTAGTGGAGCCAGGAGCGAGCTCCGTCTCCTCTAGCACTTCGAGATTGCCGAGCGCCTCGCCACTTCGTGGGTTCCGGCTTTCGCCGGTATGGCGGGTTTGGCGCTTTGGCTTTGGAAGTGGTCTTGAAGCGGTCTTGCCGAACGCCCGGCTGAGGAGTTCCTTGGCAGCAGACACTCGATGTCCAGGATGAATCCCCTCGATCTGTCCCCGCATAACCTCCATGAGGAACCGGCATATGTCTCTGCCGTTGTCGGTCTTGATCCTGATGAGCCTTTGGAGGGCCGGGTCTATCGTCCACCACTGCTTGTCGTGGGTTTCCCTGCGGGGAGTGGTGTTGTCGGCGATGAAGTCGGGAGCGTCGTCGTGTTCGTAGATGACCAGAAGACGGGCTGCGGTGAGCCGGTGGCCCAGTTTACAGCCGTCGATCTCTCCGTTCATCGCCTGGATGAGGAAGGTGAGGATGTCACGACCGTCGTCGGTGTTGTCTCTGATGAACTGTGGTACGTCCATGGGCTGGGTTCCTTTAGTAGCGTACTAATGTTCTGATTTGAATAATAGTGGGTGTTTCACGATGGGTCAAGGGCTGACTATCCACGAAGGTCGCGAAGGGTCGCTAGTTGGGGAGGTTAGGGGAGTTGTAACGATTGGGTATAGGGCCCGAGTAAGGGTCCGACCTTCCGTTGACTCAAATGTTCCCACTGATCTATCATCCAGTCACACCTTGAGCATGCTCCCGAGGGCTTCCGACGACATGCAGAAGTACACTCGTTTTCGGTTGATTGTTGAGCTTGAGAATGACTGAACTCACACATAATGAGCTTCGGGACAGAATTGCACAGGGCTACTTCAACCTCCCACCACTTAGCTGCAAGTTCTGCGAGCACAAAACTCCACTTCCCGTGAAGGATGTATCTGAAGTAGCAATCGAGCGTCGTGATCGGAACTTCAGAGCAGACGTCGCCGCTTTGAATCAGCAAGGCGAGACAATCGCGGTCATTGAGGTCGTAAACACTAACCCTCCGTCCGAGCAAGTCCTTCTAGCGCAATCTACCTTAGCTGGTGCGTTCTACGTTGAAATGGACTCACTAGACAAGGACTTCAGAGGGTACTGCTCTCCGTTCTGTTGGACGAACCGCGACGAAAAGAATGTCTCAGGGTGGACTGCCCCAACTTGCTCAGAATGCGAGCGGCCCTACTACATGTTGGAGTTCAAATACGAGCTGTTGGACTGGGAGAATCCATACTATCCCGTGTGCATCGAGTGCGCAGCCAAAACGCCTCGAGGTCAATGGCGCTCCCCTGGCGAACTCGCCGGAGGTGATCCAAGGGACAGAATTCCCGGCCAGGACGCGGGTGTGCTTGACCTGTTTCTTTCATTTTCTGACGCGGACTTTTGGGCGATGGTCTGGACCAGCCGGACCGCAAAATCCCAGGAGGCTCGGTCACCAGAGACGGAGACAGCGGTCCGGCTCGATGAAGTCGAGGCTGCCTTTGAACGGGGAGAGTGGAACGACGGGGAGAGACTACTTCAACCTATAGGTGCACCATTATGGTACAGGCCACCCGGCCCCACACTGTTCGCGTGGGATCACGACAATTGCGTTCGTACGGCACTTGCTTGGCGTCGGTTACGTGAGCATCGAATAAGCTGTCTCCCATCTTCCATTCAGGTTGCCATTCGTTCTCGCCCGCCCCTAGAGGACGTTGTTTCAGACGTTGCCCAGATTGAGATAATCCACAGGGGTTTCCCTGACGGGAGATTTACAGCCTGTGGAATAGATAGGGAAACCAGCAGCAATCCGGTCGTAGCAACAATGACAGACATTCCCACCTGCGAGGACTGCCGCTAAAAGGAACGGCACGTGATAAGTAAGCTCCCACCCCCAGTAGCCCCTTCCCCTCTTTGCTGATATAATCGCCCTGCCTTGCTAGAGGCGACTCCTGACATTTTTTACACACGGAGGATCTGCTATGGGTCGCGAGATTTCCATAACCGTCAATGGCACCCAGCACACATCTGACGTCGAGCCTCGACAGTTGCTCGTCGAGTACATACGAGACACGCTGAACCTGACCGGCACACACGTCGGCTGCGACACCTCCGGCTGCGGCGCGTGTACCGTCATCCTCAACGGATCAGCGGTCAAGTCCTGCACCATCTTCGCTGTCCAGGCCGACGGCGGAGAGGTTACCACCGTCGAGGGTCTCGCCTCCAACGGCGACCTTCACCCCGTCCAGGAGGGCTTCTGGGAGGAGCACGGGCTCCAGTGCGGCTTCTGCACTCCCGGCATGATCATGTCCTCGGTGGACCTCCTCTCGAAGAACCCCAACCCATCGGAAGAAGAGATCCGCAGCGGACTGTCCGGAAACTTCTGCCGCTGCACCGGATATCACAACATCGTCAAGGCAGTGCAGTACGCCGCCGACAAGATGTCCTAGCGGCGTCCCGGCGACCTGACCAAACGAATTTCGGCTGGGTTCCCGCCTTCGCGGGAATGACGACATAGGTTACAAGGAGGCCGAGCCTGAGATGGTAGCATCAGCATTCGATTACCACGCACCCACTTCGCTCAGGGATGCGCTTTCGCTTCTGAACGACAACTCCGACGCCAAGGTACTTGCCGGCGGACACAGCCTGATCCCAATGATGAAGCTGCGGCTGTCTGAGCCGAGTGCCGTTATCGACATCGGCAGGGTCGAAGGACTCAGCTATATCAACGAGTCCGGCGGCGGCCTCGCCATCGGTGCGATGACGTCCTACTACGACATCATCAACTCCGCCTCGGTGCAGTCGAGCGCCCCTGTTCTCGCAGAGGCGGCTGCGATTGTTGCCGACCCGCAGGTGCGCAACATGGGTACCATCGGCGGCAGTCTGGCCCACTCCGACCCGGCAGCCGATCTGCCAGCGGTCATGCTTGCGCTCGGCGCCGAGCTTGAAGTGAGTTCTCGCGGCGCACTGGGAAGGGTCAACACTCGCACGATCTCGGCCGATGACTTCTTCGTGGACCTGTTCACAACGGCCCTCGAGCCCAACGAGATCCTGACCGAGATCAGGATTCCCGCCCAGGGAGCGGGCTCCGGCGCGGCCTACGCGAAGATGGCCAACAAGGCCTCCCACTTCGCGATAGTGGGCGTTGCGGCGTCAGTCACCGTCTCCGGCGGCAGCGTAACCGCCGCCCGTATGGGCGTGACCGGCGCCGGCTCAAGCGCCTCCCGCGCGTCTGACTCCGAGGAGCGCCTCGTGGGAAGCTCCGGCGACACCGACGCGATTCGCAGCGCGGCGGGTAGGGCGGCCAACGGCATCGACCTCAACGAAGATGTCCACGCCTCCGCCGAGTACCGCGAGCACCTGACCAAGGTCTTCGCCCTCCGCGCCATCACCGCCGCCGTAGAGCGCGCCACCGGCTAGACACCAAGCGCTTAGTACGAAACCACAGGGGGCGGCCACCAGGCCGCCCCTTCTTCGTTAGTGGCCTCCGAAGAAGTCCGTTAGTCTCCCCAGCGCGTCTTCGTATCGGTCTCTTGGCGAGCAGCCGTACGAGATCCTTATGAAGTCGCTCCACTGGGTGCCGAAGGCCCTTCCGGGAACGGTCAACACGTGGGCCTGTTCCAGCAGCTCTGACTCAAGCTCCCGCCGGTCGCCTCTGACTGCCTCGGCCCTTACCATCGCGAACAGCGCGCCGTTGGTCCTGTGCCAGTGCAGGGCAGGGGACTCATCCACGACGCTCTGAAGCATGTCGCGACGTTCGTTGAGCTCGTCGATCATGCCCAGTGGGTATGCGGGCATCTGCTCCAGCGCGGCTGTGGCGGCTACCTGCGCGATGATCGGCGCGCAGATGGCGGTTGCGTCCTGCACCTTCAGCGCCTGCCTGATGAGTCCAGGGTCGGCCACTATGTACCCGATGCGCCAGCCTGTCATCCCGAGCGTCTTGGACAGGCTGCCAAGCGTGACCATGTACTCCGACGACTCGACGACCGCCATCGGGTCGGCGTGTTGGGCGCCGTCGTAGCAGAAGACCTCGTAGGCGTCGTCGGTGATGACGTAGATACCCCGCTCAGTGAGGCTCCTGGCAATCGAGATGACCTCGTCGTGGTCGTACACCGTGCCAGTCGGGTTGTTCGGAGAGATGATTACGACGGCTTTCGTACGCGGCGTGATGACGCTCTCAACGTCCTCCAGCCTCATCTGGAAGCCGTCCTCCTCGCTCAGGGGGATCTCCCTGACGACACCTCGGCACAGCTCGATGGCCATGTGGTGGTTGAAGTAGTACGGCGAGGCTATCGCCACCTCGTCGCCCGGATCCAGGATCGTCATCATCGTGACCATGAACGCCTGGTTGGAGCCGGGAGTCACAAGCAGATGCCTGTCGGGGTCGACATCGACGCCGTTGAAGTCGGCCAGCTTTCTGGCCAGGGCCTCGCGAAGCTCCGGGATGCCCGCGTCTGGACCGTAGGTGTGCAGTCGAGGTCCGAAGCTGTCGAGCGCGTCTCTTACGGCGTCGACCATCTGCGGAGGCGGGCCGAAGAACGGCACGCTCTGACCCAGGCTGATGACGTCGCCGCCGGATGCGTTGAGCTCCGCCATGCGCGTATTCAGCGCATCGATCGGCGGCATCGAAACCCGGCGTACCCGCTCCGGAATCACTATTCGCCAGTCCGGTAGGCTGGTAGTGGCTTGACGCTGTAGTCGGCTCCGGAGCCGACCATGCTCTCTACGGCGGCGCGGGCGGTGTCGAGCGACGTGAAGCAGGGTATTCGCGCCTCGGTCGCTGCGCGGCGGATGGTGAAGCCGTCCTGCAGCACCTCGCGGTCGCCGGTGACCGTGTTGACCACAGCCTGCACCGTCCCGTCCTCGATGACGTCGACGACGTTGGGGTGTCCGACCGAGAGCCGCTTAGGTATGGGTATCGCGGGCAGTCCCAGGCCGGTGATCATGGCCGCCGTGCCCTCAGTGGCGTACATCGTGCAGCCTGCCGCGTTGAGGTCTCGCATCATCTGGACTGACTCAGCCTTGTCGCGGTCGGCGATGCTGAGCAGCACCGAGTCGCCGGGCTTAACTGCAAGCCCCGCTGCCATCAGCGCCTTGGCGACAGCGGGAGTGAACTCTGTGTCGATCCCCATCACCTCGCCTGTGGACTTCATCTCAGGTCCAAGGTAGGTATCGACGCCGGTCAGCTTGGACATTGAGAAGACAGGGGCCTTCACGGCGACCAGCTTCTGCCGCTTCCAGAGGCCACCCTCGTAGCCCTCTTCCTCGAGAGTGCGTCCAAGCATGGCCTTGACCGCCAGCCTGACCATCGGGACGCCGGTCACTTTCGAGATGAACGGTATGGTGCGGCTGGAGCGAGGGTTGACTTCGATCACGTAGATCTCGGTGCTGCCGCTGGTGCCGTTGCCCGACTGAGGACTCCTGTACGGCGAGCCGTCTCCAACGACGACGTACTGGATGTTCATCAGCCCGCGCACTTCGAGCGCCCGGCCGATTCGCGTCGTGTAGTCGACGATGGTGTCGACCTCGTCTTCGGTCAGGGTGACGCCCGGGTAGATCGCCATCGAGTCGCCGCTGTGGACTCCGGCGCGCTCTACGTGTTCCATGATGCCCGGAATCAGCACGGTCTCGCCGTCGCAGACCGCGTCGACCTCCACCTCGCGCCCCTCGTAGTACTTGTCGATAAGCACGCGCCTGCCGGAACCTGCTTCGAATGCGCTCGTCATGTAGCGCACGAGCTCAGAGGCGTTCTGGACGATCTCCATCGCGCGGCCGCCGAGCACGTAGCTTGGACGCACCAGCACCGGGTAGCCGATCTCCTGGGCGACGTTCAGAGCCTGTTCCATGTCCATCACCGCCGAGCCAGGCGGGTTGGGAATCCCGACCATTGCCAGGAACTCCTCGAACAGGTGGCGGTCAGAGGCGGTGTCTATGGACTCCGCCGTCGAGCCGAGGATCGGAAGCCGCGCCCTGTCGAGCGACTGAGACAGGTTGATCGCTGTCTGGCCACCAAACTGCACCATGGAGGGCGGGATGATCGGGTCTCCGTTGTCCGCTCCGATGGCCTCGTTCTCCAGTATGTCCCTGACCGATTCCTCGTCGAGCGGCTCGAAGTAGAGCCTGTCGCTGGTATCGAAGTCGGTGGAGACGGTCTCAGGGTTGGAGTTGGCCATCACGCTCTGGATGCCCTCCTCCTGCAGCGCCCATGCCGCGTGGACCGAGCAGTAGTCGAACTCGATGCCCTGTCCGATGCGGATCGGCCCACTGCCCAGCACCAGCGCCTTGGAGTCGGGCGTCGGCAGCGCCTCGTTCTCCTGCTCGTAGGTGCTGTAGAAGTACGGCGTGCGAGCCTCGAATTCGGCGGCGCAGGTGTCGACCATCTTGTACACGGGACGGATGTCCCACTCGATACGCTGCGCGCGCACCTGCTCGGCGGCGCGGTCGGTGAGCACTGCGATCTTCTCGTCGCCGAAGCCGAGCCGCTTGGCCATCCATAGAAGCTCCGGCGTCAGCGTCTCGTCCAGCAGCCTGAGCTCCATCTGCGCTATGCGGTTGAACGCCCTGGTGAACCACGGGTCGATGCCCGTTGCCCTGGACACCTCCTCGGGAGTCTTGTCCCTGCGGAGCGCGGCCATGAGAGCCCACAGCCGCTCGTCGTTGGGGTTGATTGGTAGGTGGGTGAGGGGGTCTTCGTCGCTGTCCCATCCGGCGTCTTCCCAGAGGAGAGACCGGTTGGTGATCTCAAGCGACCTGACGGCCTTCTGGAACGCCGCCTCGAACGAGCGGTCGATTGCCATGACCTCGCCCGTCGCCTTCATCTGGGTGCCGATCACCCTGTCGCCGAGCGGGAACTTGTCGAACGGCCAGCGGGGAATCTTCACCACGCAGTAGTCGAGCGCCGGCTCGAACGCGGCGAGCGTCTGCTGTGTCACGGCGTTCGGAATCTCGTCGAGTCGTTTGCCGACCGCGATCTTCGCAGCGACCCTGGCTATCGGGTAGCCTGTAGCCTTGGACGCCAGCGCGGAGCTGCGGCTGACGCGCGGGTTCACTTCGATGATGTAGTAGCTGTCTTCGGCGCGCCCGCCTCCCGGCAGCGTCTCAGCGACGATGTCACCGGGTTCGAGCGCCATCTGAATGTTGCAGCCGCCCTCGATTCCCAGCGCGCGGATGATCTTGAGGCTCGCTGACCTGAGGAGTTGGTACTCCTTGTCGGTCAGCGTCTGGCTTGGCGCGACCACGATGCTGTCGCCGGTGTGGACGCCCATCGGGTCGATGTTCTCCATGTTGCAGATGGTGATGCAGTTGTCCGCGCCGTCGCGCATCACCTCGTACTCGATCTCCTTCCAGCCGACAAGTGACTTCTCGACCAGCACCTGGCTGATAGGACTGGCCGCGAGACCGCTGCGAACGATCTGGTCGAACTCGTCGACGGTGTTGGCGATGCCGCCGCCTGTGCCGCCCAGCGTGTACGCGGGTCTTATGACCAGGGGCAGTCCGATGTCGTCCATGATCCGGTAGGCGTCTTCGAGCGACTCCGCTATCTCAGACGGCGGCACTGGCTCTCCAATGCTCACAAGCAGGTCCCTGAAGAGCTCGCGGTCCTCGGCGTTGCGGATCGTCTCAAGCGGAGTGCCGAGGAGTCTCACGTCGTACTTGTCCAGGATGCCCGCGTCGGCAAGCTCGACCGCGAGGTTGAGTCCGGTCTGACCGCCGAGCGTCGGCAGCAGACCGTCGGGACGTTCCTGGGCGATGACCCGCTCCAGCACCTCGATGGTCAGCGGCTCGATGTAGACGATGTCCGCGATGTCCTCGTCCGTCATGATGGTCGCCGGGTTGGAGTTCACCAGGACGGTTGTCACGCCCTCCTCTCGCAGCGCCCTGCAGGCCTGGGTTCCGGCGTAGTCGAACTCCGCCGCCTGGCCGATGACGATCGGCCCTGAGCCAATCACGAGTACTTTCGTCGGTCTGTTGCTGGTCACTAGTTCCTCTGTTTCAAACACTTTTGAGGAATGGGTATTCATCCTCACCCCAGCCCTCTCCCTCAAGGGAGAGAGGGCTGTCTATTGACACTCATGGCTGACTGCACACTTATCCGTCTCTGTCTGGGTTCAGATACTCTGTGAGCTTGTCCGGGAAGTTGATGGTCATGCCGTCCGCGCCGCACTCGACGACGTGTCGCATGAGCTCCTCGCTGTACACGCCCTGACACCTGACTACGAAGCCGCGCTCGTGGAGCGTGCGAACCAGCTCAGGCGTCGTGATGTTCGCTCTCGGGCAGATCTGGTCGAATCCAAGTGCGGCGGCCTGCTCGATGATTGAGTCGTCCCACTTTGCATCTCGGCCCAGCGGTACCAGCCAGCCGGTTCTAAGCTCAGGGGCGTACTCGCGCACCTCGTCCAGCCACGGCCTCCAGAACGACGTGAACGTGACATCGCCGGTCAGCCCGTAAGCCCTGACGAGGTCGGCGGTGCGACTGGCCAAGCCCTCGGCGCGGGCTTTGATCTCGATGTGAAAGTGCAGCCGTCCCTTGTACTGCTCGAAGAGCTCAGCCAGGGACCTGATCCGTTCGCCAGCGTACTCGGGTCCGAACCATGATCCGGCGTCGAGTTCACGTAGCTCGGCGAGGGTCAGGTCCGCCACCGGGCCTGAGCCGTCCGTCGTCCTGTCCAGCGTGTCGTCGTGTATGACGACGATGTGGCCGTCGCGGCTGAAGTGGACGTCGAGTTCGACGTGGTTGATCCCCATGTCGAGCGCCCTGTCGAAGGCCGCAAACGTGTTCTCAGGGGCATACTCAGAAGCTCCCCTGTGAGCGATGATGAGGAATTCAGAAGACTGAATCATTATCAACCTAACTACTCATCATCTCGACGAACCTGTCGAACAGGTACTCGTTGTCGCGTGGGCCAGGTGATGCCTCGGAGTGGTACTGGATGCTCATGATAGGCAGCGACTTGTGCCTGAGGCCCTCGACCGTCCCGTCGTTCAGGTTGATGTGGCTGACCTCGAGCTCGGAAGGCAGGCTGTCGGGGTCGACAGCGTACCCGTGGTTCTGTGCTGTGATGTGGACGCGGCCCGTTGCAATCTCCTTGACCGGGTGGTTGCCGCCCCTGTGGCCGAACTTCAGCTTGTAGTTCCGCCCACCGAACGCTCGCGCGATGATCTGGTTGCCGAGGCAGATGCCCATCATCGGGACGCGACCGGCCAGACCCTTGGCGGTCTCTACAGCGTAGTCGAGCAGTTCAGGATCGCCCGGACCTGGGGACATCAGCACGCCGTCCGGCTTCATCGCGAGCAGATCATCGGCTGACGCGGTCGCCGGGTACGCCATGACCTCGCATCCGCGTGTCCTCAGGTTGCGCAGAATGTTGTACTTCAGGCCACAGTCCGACACCAGAACGCGGTACTTTCCTTCAAGTGGCTCAACGCCGGACAGGGTAGTCTCCCAAGCGTAGGGTTCGAGAGTCGACACCTCTCGCACAAAGTCTGTGCCTTCGTAGGTCGGCATCTCTCTGAGCCGCGCGAGAGCCTGTTCGGGAGTCTCGCCGATTGCGAAGGTGCCCATCATCACCCCGCTCGTCCTGAGCCGGCGGGTGATCGCCCGCGTATCCACGCCGCTGATTCCCGCGATGCCCTGCGACTTCAGGAAGTCGTCGAGCGTCATGTCGCTGGCCGCGTGACTCGGAGCGTCGCAATGGTCGCGCACCACGAATCCGGACACCTGGATCTTTCGCGACTCGTAGTCGTCCCGGTTGATCCCGTAGTTGCCGATGAGGGGATACGTCGGCACGACGATCTGACCAGCGTAAGACGGGTCTGTGAGGATCTCCTGGTACCCGGTCATCGACGTGTTGAAGACGACCTCACCGTGTGTCCGCTGCGACGTATCGCCAAACGCAAGACCCCGATAGGACGAGCCGTCTTCAAGTACGAGGTGGGATATCAATGTCATTTTTTGATGCCCTTGGCTCTCAGGTCCTCTTTAACCTGCTCCCAAGGGCGATACTCCTCACCTTCGTCGGCGATACGATCGATCTCGGCCAGGTCTTCCAAATCTTCCAGAAGCTCGAGAAGCTCTTCCCAAGTCTTATAGTCGAGCTGTACGGCGCTCCTGTTGCCAGTAGAGTCTATAACCATCTGGGCTTTCGCGATCAACTCACTGACACGCATCTCTTAATCCTCAGCACAGATTTGGCTGACATCAGGGCAGGTTGGGTCTTAGATGGGCCGACGTTACCTCAAAGGCGAACCGCCGCATTCACCGAACGAACCGAGCACCCATACAGGATAAAGGCGATTCACCTCCACGTGCAAAGCAGATTTGAGCAGCCTGTGGGTGATTGCGACCGTCATGGTACCTGGAGTTGCCGAACTCTCGGACCTGAGCGATCTTCCGGGATTGGTAGCATCCCATCTGAGGTGCAGAGAGTCGTACTCGAACAGGCACGATGTGCAAGCGAGGGTCCAGCTTCCTTTAAGTCTTTGTAAGAGGACGTGGTTCGGCCTAACGCTGTTATGTCAACTATGAACTTCATGTGAAACCGTGCAGGCCTATCATGGGTGCATAGCTTCTGTCCCGGTCAAGCATCAAGGCCTTCTGTCCGTTTCAGCCGACTAAACGCCTTCCAGAGGATGTGCCAGTTCCCGAACCAGTGACACCCAAGACACCCTTCCGGATCCGCACTTACCTGAGATGTGGCCTTCAGTGGCCTCACTAGGAGTTTCCCTCAGCAATCCCTGCGATCGCCCAGTGAAATGGCCTACACACAAGGGGATGACGGCGGTGAGCCAGATTCTGTGCCGGCGTCTGGGAAGAGGGAGCCAGACTGGCGGCTCTTCGGGTGTTGGTGTGGTTCTCGGGCTTGAACCCATGGATGACAACGAGCCTTCTCATGGGTGGATGAAAGTACCGAACGTCCCCCATCAGGAATGCTTTATGACGCTCATTCGTTCGCATAAGGGCCTTGTGGATTGCTAAAATCATGGGACGATAATGCCGTCAAGGTGAGCGACTGCGGGATGCTGTATGGCCGTCATGTTGCACAACAGGGCAGCGACGGCGCTCATGTTCGTTGCTGTCGCCGGTTCTTCCCTGATGCCGGTCCTGATCGCCCTTGGGGGCGGGAAGAGTCCGTTCCTCTTCAATACGGCTTTGATCGTCGGCAACGGAGTCGGAAGCGTCGTACTGCTGTTCGTTGCCTACAGGCCACTGGTGTTCAGTCGCGACGTGTGGAGAACCATCTGCCGCCGAGTGCCAAGCGTACCGATGCTGTTCTGGGTGATCGGCTACCTCGATCTTGCCTTCTATGCCTGGTCCACGCAGTACGTGGACGTCACCGTTTCGGTCGTCCTGTTCGAGACATGGCCGATTCTGCTGATCCTCCTCACTGGGTGGCTGTTCAGGCATGAGCGGCGTTACAGCGTCCTCAGTCCCTGGACTCTAGCCCTGGTGGTGATCGCGTTTCTCGGGGTTATCCCGGTGATAGTCAGCCGGATAGGAGGGCTGGGCGGTATCGAGGGATCTTCTCTTCCGACTCTTGGCATAGGGGTGGGTC
The DNA here is from genome assembly GCA_965116405.1 of Dehalococcoidia bacterium. Taxonomy (GTDB): domain Bacteria; phylum Chloroflexota; class Dehalococcoidia; order Lucifugimonadales; family UBA1123; genus VXRN01. Next base: position 801,623 of record OZ220685.1, on the reverse strand, counting down.
TGGCACTCGTGGCTGCCGGGCTGACGTCACTGTCTGCATTCGGGTTCAGATGGGCAGCCGACGTCGGCGCGGAACTGTATGACACGGTCGGGACTCACAGACAACCCTCACTGGAGCTGTTCGGGGTCGTTGTCGGCATGGTGGTCTGCAGCCTGGTTACGCTCCCGCTGAGTCTGCTGGTGGGCCTTGGTCTGAACGAATCTATGACATCGGAGACGCTGGTGTTTGGCGGGATCGCCGGGGTGCTCAGCGCGGTGTTCGGTGGATTCGTCTGGCGCAAGGCCACCCTGATGACTGACGACCTGTCGATTCACGCGCTGGTGTATCTCGACCCTGTTCTTGGACTGGGGTGGCTGTTCGCCTTCTCACTGGTTGGTGGCGTGAGCGTCGGGTACGTACTTGCCGGAGCGTTCGCCATCGTCACGGCGAACGTGGGCATCTACTTCAGCGGGGCTCTGCGGACCCGGTCGGCCATCGAATCGGAGGGTTCCGGAAGGATGAATGGGACCGGAGAGTGAACATGGATACCATAGTCATCAAGGCGTGCCTCAACGGGGACCGCGGCCGGGAAGACAACCCCAACGTCCCATGGACGCCCCATGAGGTCGCCGCAGAGGCTGTACGCTGCCACAACGCCGGCGCCTCTATAGTCCACATACACGCCCGAACTCCCGACGGTGGCGTCAGCTATGACCCCGAGTGGTACGAGGAGGCGGACCGGCTCATCCGTGATCGCTGCGACCTGGTGCTGAACCACACCACCGCGCGGCCCTGGGGTGTTCCGGTGGAGACTGTGACCCGCTACCTGCTGGAGACTCCCCAGCCGGTGGAGATGGTCTCCCTGAACCTGGGCTACGACGTGAGTTGGCCCGTCGACAGGACAACGGGCGGACGCCGTACGACCATCAGTCCCAACAGCTACGAGGACATCTGCGCTACCCTGGACGCCTGCTATGCCCGTGGCATCATGCCGGAGCCCGCGGTACAGGACACGGGACACCTGAACAACGCCTTCACACTGATGAAAGAGGGAACTATACGCAGGTCCGACTACTTCCTGATTGAGCCCTGGGGTTCATGGGGCGACGGTCACCAGGGACTACCCAGCACCTCCCACAACTACTTATTCATCGCCGACAGGATCAGGGAGTTCTACCCCGAGGCCATCTGGGTCGCTCACGGCAGCGGCCTCGAAACCTTCGAGATAGTGGCCCTTGCCATAGCAACCGGCACCCACGTGCGGGTGGGATTCGAAGACACGCCCTGGCTGCCCAACAACTCCGAACCCCGCTCCAATGCTGACCTTGTGGAGTGGGCGGTCACCATGTCCCGCCTCCACGGTCGGGAGCCAGTGACACCAGCCGAGGCGCGGACGATCCTGGATCTGATTCCAAAACCGAGCACGGAAGAAGTCGGATAGAGAAGTGAGAACGCCGCCCGCGCGGCGCCACGATGTTCAGGTTGGGGAAGGCGTCCTGACCGGTTGGACCCGCTGGGCTCGGTGCCGGCGTCGAGGGTGACCGGAGTGTTCGTCGCGGCCGCCGAGAGGGTTGCCTGAAGCGGTGAGCAAGATTGGCCCCAGCGTCTCACATGCATTCAGGACCGGGTTAGGTGAGATGGCTGTTTCGGACCGTATGATAAAATCGGCAGGAGCAAAGGAGTAGTCCATGACCACCCGAGCCTCCACCATTGTCTATCCCGAAACGGACGGAATGCCCTTGCCCGACGGAGAGTTTCAATCACCGCTGTTCCGCAGGATAGTTGGCGACCTTGACGACCGCTACAGGGACGTTCCGGGCGCGAAGGTCAACGGGAATACGTTCATCTACTCTGTCGAGGGCAATCCGCGACGTTCGATCTCTCCCGACTGCTACGTTGCGCTTGGGCTATCGACGGAGGCACTGGAGTCCATCGAGCGCAACAACGTCTACCTACTATGGGAGGTAGGCAAGGCGCCGGACTTCGTTTTGGAGATAGGGTCTGGCAGCACCGCAGACGCAGATCTGGGTCGCAAGCGGGGCCTGTACGCTGAGCTTGGTGTGTCCGAGTACTGGAGGTACGACGCGACTGGTGGCGAGTTTTATGGTGAGGCCCTGGTGGGGGAGTACCTGGCGGATGGTGAGTACCGTCGGATCGAGCTTCGGCATGAGCCTGACGGCAGTGTGTGGTCCCACAGCGAGGTGTTGAACCTGGACATCTGGTGTGTGGAGGATGACCTGCGATTCTGGGACCCGGTGGCCGGGAACTGGCTGCTGAGGCGTGAGGAGGAGCGGGAGCGCGCCGAAGAAGAGCGACTAGGTCGCTTGGAGGAGCGCTCGCGTGCTGAGGCCGCTGAGTCACGAATCGCGCGGGAGCAGGAGGCTCGTCTGGCAGCCGAGAGACGGGCAGAGACTGCAGAGTCGTACGTAGCAGAAATGGAGGCAGAACTCCGGCGACTGCGTGGCGAGTAGTGAGCTTTCTCTGCGGCGTCGTTCACCACCAGATGTCCTAGGGCGTTGCATCTGAGCGGGTGTCTTCGGTTCGTGACGCCCCTCCAGGGGGCCCTGATACAGAATCGGCCCTTTTGTCTCATCCTGCCTACCTCACCCTAGCTGGGCCCGCCTCTGTCAGCCCTCAGGGAGAGTGAGGCGCCCACCAAATTCTGAGCCAGCTACTCGTACCCCTGGTCGCGTTCGCGCTTGAACGCGGCCCATCCCTGCTCCTCGCGGATGCGATGACGTCCGGCGCCTGTCAGGATCACGGCACGCACGTCCTCGTCGGCCTCGGCCCGGTCGAAAGCGATGTCGAGGAGGCGATTGACGTTCTTGTTGATCGCGTTCAGCACGATGGGACGATTGAGGGTGATCCGAGCGACCCCATCATCGGCCTCGTACAGCACATCGTCCGGCGACGGCGGCGGGATCGGGATGCCGTCGGGCGTCTTCTTCCATGTGCTGGTGTCCTGGTCAGTCGTCATAGTGGGATCTCCTTAATCGGGGAGTAACGTTACCACACAGAAGACCCACGGCAACGGGCTGCGAGTCACATAGATAGCCTGGTCATGGCGCCAGTGCTAAACTCTACGCCGTTCGGAACTCTCATCCTGATTGACTGAGTTTTCCGGCGTTTAGATAAGGTGCGAACAGGGCCGAGACTGGAGTGGAAGTGATGGCAGGAACTATTGAAGGCAAAGTAGCGATCATCACTGGCGCTGCAACGGGCATTGGCAGGGCAACGGCCGAACTGTTTTCGAGCGAGGGTGCCTCCGTGGTCGTCGCCGATCGGAACGACATCGAGGGTGAGCGTACAGTCGCCAACATCAATGAACGAGGTGGTGACGCCATCTTCGTGGGCTGCGACGTCTCAAAGGCTGACGACGTGCAGCAGATGGTGGACAGGGCCGTGGCACGATTTGGCCCCCCGGACATCCTGGTGAACAACGCCGGGATCTTCATACGCATGGCGCACAGGGTCCATGAAATTACTGATATGGAGTGGGACCTGACCCTGCAGACAAACCTGAAGGGCGCCTTCTACTGCTGCAAGTACACGCTGCCTCACATGATGGAAAAGGGTGGGGCGGTCGTGTCGATATCATCCGTATCGGCCCTCGGTGGGGGAGGTACTGCCAGTCCGTACGGCATCAGCAAGGCCGGTCTGATCAGCCTGGGAAGGGCGGTCGCGAGTGAATATGCAGAGTACGGGATTCGTTCGAACGTCATCCTCCCAGGACTCACCGATACCCCACAGGCCAGGGGGTCTACGGGCAGCACGGAGCGATTCGAGGAGAGGACGAACGAAATCCTCCTGGGAAGACCGGGAAGACCCGAGGACATAGCCCAACTCATACTCTTCTTGGCGTCGGACCAGTCTTCATTCATCACGGGGGCCAGCTACATAATCGATGGCGGCGGGAATCTATCCAGTCAGTAAACGCTGCGGCGTTATCCCATGTTGAGGAGGTCCGAAGACTGTGGAGACATTGAGAGAACTGATAGAGACGGCCGTCGCTGACTACGGTTTCAGGCTTGCCGTAATGTGGGGACCGGACGACGTCATCGCCATGTCGTCGCTAACCGACGAGGCGGCGTCGGTGCTAAAACGAGACTTGCTCCCAGAGCTGAAGGCGCTCCCTGACCCGGTGGAACCTGATGACCGTCCGGGGGTCAACAGCAGACTGATGGAACTAGCGGAGGGTAAGCTGGGGTCTGGGTGAACGGCGTTCTCCGCAATTGCCGATGATCTCACATGCTCGCGCATTCTTCTTCTACCCAGTTACGGCGTACTCTAGAATTCTCGGGTCCGTCATACGCGAGGATGCATCGAGGGTCTCCAAGCCCACGACATTGCCGTGGTCGTCGTAGTCTATGATGACGCCAGACTTGTCCTCGTCACTTTCCTCGATGTCCGCATCGCTGAGTATGATCCTCAGAGTGTCGACTTCCTGGTTGTAGGTCACTTCCATGAGGCTTTCTTCCGAGCCGGTCCATCCCAAGCATTGTCCCACTCCATCGGCCGCCGGATTCAGGTATACCATGTCGCCATGCGCGATGTAGTGTGTCATAGACCGAGCACTAGGCGTAAGCCTGACTCCACCTCAGACATCAGATTATCCGGCAACCTGCCGACTCGGTCTGTTAGGGAGTACCTATCAAGGGTGGATACTTGCGAAACGTTGACAACCGAATCTCTCGGTAGCCCAGATTGAGTTCGCTCAATGAAAACGTTTCCCGCCGCATCACCCAACCGAAGGTTAGATGTGATGGCGACTACGACCACAGTTCCTATTCGACTATTGTTGAATCGATTGCCTTGTACGACGATGACTGGGCGCGTGAATCCTGGCTCAGATCCCAGAGGTTCAGGTATTTCAGCCCACCAGATTTCTCCGCGGCGCACTACCACTCTACATTTCGTAGAGAGGCCGACTGCAAGGCGGCAATGACAGGGTCTAGGCTTGAGTCCTCTTCGGAGTAAATCTCATTGAGGTTTTCTGTAACCCAAGCGTCGTCCTGTTCGTCACCCTCATCCGCCAGATGAGCTGCATACTGGAGTGTCTGACGAATGTCGTCCGATTCGAGATACGGATACGATTTGATGATCTCGTCGTTTGACATGCCATTTGCCAGAAGATTCAGCACGAGCGACACTGTTACTCGCATCCCACGGATACATGCCCGCCCCCCCATAACCTGGGGGTCGTGAGTTATTCGGTCTAACTCAGGCATTGACGCACCTCCGATCATCCTTATACGACCTGATTGTACGTCATCCTCCCGGGGCGTGTCCGTTCGAGTACACCACCTCACCCCCCACCATCGTCATCACCACCTGCCCCTTGAGCGTCTGGCCGTGGAGCGGGGAGTTTTTGCCCTTGGACACGAATGCCTCGGTGTCGACTGTCCACTTGGCGTTGGGGTCGAGGATCGTGACGTCGGCGTTGGCGCCCGGCCTGAGGCTGCCGATGTCGGTGCGACCGAGGAACTCGGCGGGAGCAGACGTCAGCTTCTCGATCAGGAGCGGCATCCCGATCTGCCCAGCGTGCACCAGCGACATGACCGATCCTAGCGCCGTCTCCAGGTTGCTGATGCCCATCGCCGCCTCTTCGAACGTGCACAGCTTCTCGATCTGACCGTGTGGAGCGTGGTCGGTCGCAATCACGTCGATGGTGCCGTCGGCCAGCCCCTCGGCCATGATCTCCATGTCCGACCTAGCGCGCAGCGGGGGGTTCACCTTGGCGTAGGTGTCGTAGGCGACGGTCTCGAGCGCCTCGAAAGGATGCCCTCCGGCGTTGCCCATCACCGCCTCGTCTGTCAGCGTGAGGTGGTGGGGCGTGATCTCACAGGTCACCCGGATGCCGCGCTTCTTCGCACTCCGGACTAGGTCCAGGGTTCCCTCAGTCGATATGTGGGCAAGGTGGATGTGTCCGCCAGCCAGCTCGGCGAGCATGATGTCGCGGGCGACCATTGTCTCTTCCGCCGAGTTGGGCGCTCCCTGGACTCCGAGCCGGTTCGACACCCAGCCCTCATTCATGTGGCCGTCCCTGAACAGGTCCGGCGTCTCGCAGTGGTTGATGATCGGGAGCCCCAGTCCTGAGGCATAGCTCAGAGCCTGCCGCATGATGTTGGAGTCGACGACCGGGTGACCGTCGTCGCTGAACCCGATGCAGCCCGCCTCTGCGAGTTCGGCCATCTCCGAAAGCTCGGCTCCGGCCGACCTCTTGGTGACGCATCCGATGGGCAGGACACGCACGGCACCCTCAGTCCGGGCCTTCTCAGTCACGTACTCGACCGTGGCGCGGGTGTGCATGGTTGGCTCGGTGTTCGGCATAGCGCACACCGTCGTGAAGCCACCCTTCGCGGCGGCGCGGGTGCCCGAGGCGATGGTCTCCTTGTACTCCAGTCCGGGATCGCGCAGATGACAGTGGAGGTCGATGAACCCGGGACTGACGACCAGGCCGTCTGCGTCGATGACCCGAGCGCCCTCCGGCGACGCGATGTCAGACTCGACGCGAACTATTCTGCCGTCCTCGATGAGAACGTCTCCGACCATGTCCACGCCCTCTGAAGGGTCGATTACTCGCCCGCCCTTTATGATCACTAGCGCCACTTCATTCACTCCTGTTCAATATGGTCAGCATCGGTTGGACGTAGTCCCACATGGGTAAGTCGGACTTGCCGTCCCACCATTCGAACTCGACATGCTCGTAGCTGAGCGAGACTTCGCCGCTGGCATCCACCAGGAACACGTTGTGTACCTGTCCCCAGAAGTCGCCAGTACGTTGGCAGCCAAAGAATTCGCAGTATTCGAAGAGATAATCGACCTTTGAGGCGACGAGCCCTGTCTCCTCATGCAGCTCTCGGTGTAGAGCGACCAGCAGAGGCTCGCCGTCCTCGATTCCGCCGCCTGGCAGGCTGAACTCGACGTCCACCGGCTCCCGCAGCAGGAGGAGCTTGCCGTCGCGCATCACCAGTGCGGTTGCCCTGTGACGGATTTTTCTCTGGGGTGTGTTGCCCATCGAGCTTCAGAGGCGTGCCACGATTCCACGCACATGCGGAAAGACGGGCGTGTCGTCCTTGGTGTCCCACCATGTGAAGCCGTCGACATCGCCCTGCACGATGACTTCTCCCTCGGCTTCCACTTCGTACAGGTGGTGGTCGTTGTACTTGCCCTCGTGCGTAAACAGGTACCTGATGGACCTCGCCTCCAGGCTGGTCTCCTCATGAAGCTCTCTGGCGGCGGCAATGATGGGAAGCTCATCGCTCTCGATGCCCCCGCCGGGGAGGACATAGGCGTCGCGTCCCCGGTCCCTGACCAGAAGCAGCTTGCCGTCGCGCCAGAGGATCAGGGTCGCCCTATGGCGGGGAAGTGTCCCATCCCAGCCGGGGTAGGAGGTGGGCCTGTCGGTGTTTCTCACTCCTCACTCCTCTCCACTCGCTCCTCTAAGGCCGTCTTGAATAGCCTTCCCGAATCGGGGTTGCGACGCTGTATAGCAGCGCCATGCGGATTGCTACGCCGTTTGTCACCTGCTCCTCGATCAGCGATCGCGAACCGTGCGCGACGGCCGGGTCTATCTCCACGCCCTCGTTCATCGGGCCGGGGTGCATCACCAGCGCGCCCGGACTCGCCAGCTTCAGCCGCTCCTCGTTGATCCCGTACTCGCGTGAGTACTCACGGAGCGACGGTAGATGTCCCGCCTGCTGACGCTCAAGCTGTAGCCGCAGCGCGTACACGACGTCAGCCCCATCCAGGGCGCTCTTGATGTCGGTGACGATCCTTACATTCGCGAACGGGTGGCCGTCGATACTGGTCCTCCCACCGAGCAGGTCCTGCGGCAGCAGGGTGGGCGGGGCGCACAGCGTGACTTCAGCGCCCATTCTGGTCAGTCCCCACAGGTTGGAGCGCGCGACGCGGCTGTACAGGATGTCGCCGACGATTGCCACCTTGAGTCCCTCGACGCGGCCGAAGTAGTTGCGCATCGTGTACATGTCCAGCAGCGCCTGTGTCGGGTGCGCGTGCGCTCCGTCTCCGGCATTTATGACGCACGCGTCGAGGTGCCGCGCCAGGAAGTGCGGGGCCCCCGAGTGTCCGTGCCTGATGACGATGATGTCGGCGTTCATCGCTTGCAGCGTAAGCGCGGTGTTGTAGAGCGACTCGCCCTTCTCGACGCTGCTGCCCGAGCCGGACACGTTGATGACGTCCGCGCTCAGGATCTTGCCCGCCTGTTCAAAGGAGACGCGCGTGCGCGTGCTCGCCTCAGTGAACAGCGTGATGACCGTCTTGCCCCTCAGCGTGGGCACCTTCTTGATCTCGCGGTTCATCACTTCGCGCATGGCGTCAGCGTTCTGGAACGTGTCCTCGATCTCCTGACGCGTGAAGTCGTCCATGTCGAGCACGTGCCTGCGTCCGGGGACGTACGTTGGCTTCGGACGCTCGAACGGCACGACCGGCGTTGGGCCATTGGACCGTTCCACTTGGATCGTCTGGGTCATGTGTCCCCCTTTCTGGACAGCAGTACCTCGTCCACGTCGTCGATCTCGATCAGCCTCACGTCCACCTCCTCGTCATTGGAGGTCGGGACGTTCTTGCCCACGTAGTCGGCCCTCAGTGGCAGCTCTCGATGACCGCGGTCGACTAGCACGGCAAGCTGGATCTGGCTGGGTCTTCCGAAGTCGGTGAGCGCATCCATCGCGGCGCGGATGCTGCGCCCGGTGTACAGGACATCGTCGACGAGTACCACGTTAAGTCCCTGGATGGCCGGGATGCTGGTGGGACGCATCAGCGGTCTCGCGCCGCCTGCCAGGTCGTCGCGGTAGAGACCGATGTCCAGCGACCCCACCGGCACGTCTATGCCCTCGAAGCTTTTGACGAAGTCGGCGATCCGCTGCGCAATCGGGACGCCCCTGGTGTGGAGCCCCATGAGAACGAGGTCTTCCGCGCCGCCGTTGCGCTCCAAAATCTCGTGAGAGATGCGGACCAGCGCGCGGCGTATCTCGTCGGAGGTAAGTATCCGTCTCCCGGTGGGACTGACTTGGGTTGCCATGTCTGAATCAGGCTCCTTCGTCATTCCGGCGAAAGCCGGAATCCAGGGGTGGGTGGCGGAGTCCAGGTGAGCAAGTCTCGTATGCCTTCCGCTGTCCGGGATGCCAGACTGAGAGTGCGTCGCTCTGGGTCAACAAAAAAACCTCTTGCCGTTGCTGGCAAGAGGGTCGCGGCTGTTTCGGATATGGTCGCACTTGCGGTGACCATCGCTCCGCTTTTTCCCTTACCAGCCTCACTGGACCGACTTAAAGGGTTGAGGCAGCCTCACGCCTATCGAGGCCACCGGGGAAAGTCTATGCAAACCCGCCTCGGAGTTTCAAGGTGGGACAATAGTGTTAGAATCCAATTCTCCCTAAACACGTCGATAAGGAGTAACCCCCATGCTAGAGCGATTCAAGGTCCCGCACGAGGATGAGACGCGCGTCCCGCACGATGCGCTGCACGAGACGGTTAGTTCGATCTTCGAGAAGATGGGCGTTGCGCATGACGACGCGGAGCTTGGTGCCGACGTGCTCGTGGCGACCGACCTCCGAGGCGTCGAGACACACGGCGTGTCGAACATGCTGCGTTCGTACGTCCAGGGATACTCACAGGGGACGCTCAACCCCAGGCCGGACTGGCGGATCGTGCGCGAGTCGCAGTCGTCCGCGACGGTGGACGCAGACCGCGGCCTCGCCGTCATACTTGGCCCAAAGGCCATGAACATCGCAATTGATAAGGCCCGCGAGGTTGGCGTCGGCGTCGTCACCATGTACAACGCCGGGCACTCGGGTGCCATCGGCCACCACGCTATGCTTGCGGCACAGGCCGACATGGTGGGCATGACCGCGACGGCCGGCGGCCTGCTGGTGCTGCCGACGTTCGGGGCCGAGCCGCGTATGGGCACCAACCCGATCGCGATTGCCGCGCCTGCGAACTCCGAGCCATTCCTGCTGTTCGATGCCGCGACCTCTGCCATAGCCGGGAACAAGCTACAGCTTGCCAATCGTGTCGGCGCGAACATGCTTGGAGGCTGGATTGCCGGTCTTGACGGCGACCCGGTCATGGACGAGGTGCCGCTACCCAAGCGCGGACAGTACTACCAGCTACCTCTCGGCGGCACCCGCGAACAGGGGTCCCACAAAGGCTACGGCTTCAGCCTGATGTCAGAGGTGCTCACCTCGCTGCTCTCCGGGGACAAGCCGACTATGCTCAGTCCGGAGGGCGGTGGAAGCCACCACTACTTCGCGGCGTACAATATCGAGTCCTTCTGCGATCTCGATGGGTTCAAGGCCAACATGGACGACATGCTCAGGACGCTGCGGGAGACTCCGCCCGCTCCGGGTCACGACCGCGTCATGTACCCAGGCCTGTCCGAGTATGAGGAGGAGCAGGAGCGCCGCGCCAATGGCATTCCGCTGCACAACGAGGTCATCGAGTGGTTCAGCGACATCTGCGCTGAGCTGCAGCTTCCGGCTCTGCGAACGGTGTAGCTTGACGAGATGGCCGGCGCCCGTATTCTTCTTGTCACGGTCTTGGCCATGTCGGTGATGGTCGCGGCCTGTTCATCTGACGAGCCTGATAGCCCAGTCGCCGTGGCGACGCCCTTCAAGCCGAATCCAGGCACTCCCTCAGAGGCGCCTCTGCCCAACTCGTGGGTGGTGGAGTTCACGGACGAAGGCTTCGTCCCCAAGCGGCTGGAGATCGAGGTCGGTCAGCAGGTCCAGTTCGTGAACGTGTCCGAGTCGAGCCTGTGGCCCGCGTCGAACATCCACCCAACGCACCAGATCTTTCCCGAGTTCGACGCCGGAAGCCCGGTTGGGGAAGAGGGCGTGTGGGCTTTCACGTTCGACAAGCCCGGATTCTGGCGGTACCACAATCACATGGTCCCAGAGCACAGCGGGCTGATAGTCGCCACGGGGGGCGACCCTGTTGAGGCCGTCGACCTCCGCACTATCGATATCGGTGCTCTGGACTTCAAAGATCGGCCCGACCTGAATCCCAAGGCCCTTACCGACCTCTTCACCAACGACATTCTGCTCCGGCAGTACCTCAGAGAGTACGGTCCGGCCAACACGGTCAAGCTGATCGCCGAGGCTGGCGACGAGCTAGGCCAGATCTGCCACGACCGCGCCCACGAGACCGGCCGAGCCGCTTACGAGATATTCGGCGCAGCGGCTTTCGCGCTGTCCAGTCACGAGTGCGAGGCGGGCGCGTTCCACGGTGCTACGGAGGCCATGTTCAAGGAGCGAGGCACCGCCAACCTGGAGACGGACGTGCAGACGATATGCGGGACCTCCGACGTGTTCTTCTTCAGGCTGCAGTGCATACACGGCGTCGGCCACGGCCTGATGGCGTGGACCAGCTACGAGCTGTACGACTCGCTCGACCTTTGCGACAGGCTTGAAACCGACCGCGACGAGCGCGCCTGCTACTCCGGCGTGTTCATGGAGAACGTGGTCGGCGGCCTGTCCGGCGCGATGGGTCACTTCACTGACTACCTGTCCGACGAAGATCCCCACTACCCCTGCAACGCGTTGACCGACCGGTACGTCGCGCCGTGCTACCTATTCCACTCGACGCGAATGCTCGAGATGTTCGAATACGACTATGACCGTGTCGCAGAGGAGTGCGCCAAGGCGCCCGAAATCGGCAGGTACGACTGCTTCGAGAGCTTCGGACGTGACCTCGCTCCATACTCCTTGGGAGAGCCTGCCAAGGCGCTCAAGCAGTGTCACGACACGGTGGACGATCCCACTCATCGGGTCTGGTGTATCCAGGGTTCGGTGCAGGCGCGGTTCTGGGAGACGGACCGCGCTGACGAGGCCATCGAGATGTGTACCCTCGCAACCGTGCCGCAGGAGAGGGAGGGCTGCTTCTGGATGATTGTCAGCCGGGCACGAGAGCTCTATCCCGACCGTCCGGGCCTCGAGGCGTTCTGCGGCAGGCTCGAAACGGCCTACCAGGCGTGGTGCATCAGATGACTCAAATTCCTATCCTGGATCTCAGTCAACTGGCCCCCTCTCCCTCAGGGAGAGGGCTGGGGTGAGGGTGAAACTTTGCATCAGTTCGTGAGAAACGAGCCTCAAACTACATGACACAACGACTGGATGATCATCTCCTCGAGAGCATCGAGACGCGTGCCGTCGAGCTGGCGCGCGGCGCGGGTGAAATCCTGTCGCGCTACTTCGGTGGCAGCCTCAGCGTGGAGTTCAAAGACGACCGCGGACGCGACCCCGTCACCAACGCCGATACCGAGGCTCAGGAGTTCCTCGAGAAGGGCATAAGGGAGAGCTTCCCAGACCATGGCATTCTTGGCGAGGAGGACGACGAGAGCAAGGCAGCCGAAGATGAGGCCGTGCCCGACTTCATGTGGGTGCTCGACCCGCTGGACGGCACCAAGAATTTCCTACATGGGCTTCCCGTGTTCGCATCGTCGGTGGGAGTCATGTACAGGGGAGAGCCGGTCGTGGGGGCGGTATTCACGCCCTGGCCGGGAAGTGTTTCTGTAAATGGCGTCGTCCACCACGCCCGTCGAGGTGGCGGGGCCTTCACAGACGACGACCCGATCAACGTGCTCGCCCTCGACAAGCCCGGAGCCGATCAGCTGATCACGGTCCCCGGCGCGTTTGATCGGCTGTACAGGTTTGGCAAGCCGATGCGGGGCAGCTCGGGCGACCCGCGAGTGACCGGTTCGATTGCCTACGAGCTGATCCTGGTGTCACGCGGCGTCACTCAGTACATGTACACGTCGAATCCACACCTGTGGGACATCGTGGGCGGAGTGGCCATCGCGATGGAGGCCGGCTCCGCGCTGATGGTGGGCCGACGCAGCTCAGGGCCGATGGGACTGTTCCCGTCGATAGCGTGGCGAAAGTCGAACGCTCTTGTAGATGAGTGGCGACAGGGCAAGGCTACTCTGAGAGACCTCAGGCGCTGGGCAAGGCCGCTGATCTTGGGCGCTCCGCCAGTGGCCGATATCGTATCCCGCAACATGACATGGCGTCGCGACCCCGCACTCCGCCTCCGCTTCTGGTGGGCCCGCCGAAGACGCCGCCGTCAGCGCTAGCTGCAAACAGCCACCTACGCGAATATCTCTCCTATCGGCATCTGCCACCCGGGGACGATGTCGTCGACCGCAAGCGGGTCCTCTGCGTTTAACACAACTATGTCGGTCATTGAACGATGTATCTTCACAACCCGTCTACGCGGATCCACGAGAATGACCGCGAGCGTTCCGGCGTCGAGCCAGTCAGCGACTTTTTCGTCAACGTCGGTGTAGCGGTCGCTGGGGGAGATCACCTCGACTGCAATGTCAGGTGCACCTTCGACGAATCCATCGGACTCCCCAACCTCTTCCAGCCTCGCGCTCGAAATGAATGCCGCGTCTGGGGCGCGAACGTGGTCGGGGTCGGATTCAAGCTTAAAGCCTGTCTCCGCTGCATAGACTTTCCCCAGCCCGTTTGACTTCACATGTATGGCCAGAGGCGCGCCGATGGACATCGCATACTCTCCATGGGACTGTCCAGCAGGCGACATCTTTCGCAACTCTCCTCTCACGAGTTCGTACCGAAAGCCATCGGCGGGCATGTTCAGGAGTTCTTCGGCTGTTACATGGGTGGTCGTCGTAACCATGTTCTACATTCTCCCATGCTGCGGACTGTTTTGCTTGTTCCCCTACCTATACTCTTCGGCGTTGTCCTGGGGGGTGTAGCCGAGGACTTCCCATGCGCGGGGCGTGTCGTAGATCTTCCAGGTGTTGCCGGACGCGCCGAAGTAGATGTCGTAGCCGACATCTTCGATCTCGATGCACCGGTCGACCATCGTGACAAGATCGCGGCTGCTCAGCCAGCTTACGAACGATCGTGCGTCTTCGCCCGGCTTGTCCTCGACGCTCATGGTGCCGAGCCTGACGCAGAGCACGGTCATCCCGTACTCCTCGGAGTAGTACTTGCCGAGTGATTCGCCGAAGATCTTACTCGCGGCGTACGGGCCGTCAGGACGTGCCGGCATCTCGTGGGTCACGAGGGGGACTTCGTCTGGGTTCAGCCCGTCGTAGTTACCCCCTGCAATCGACTTCCAGGGGTCGTCGAGCTCGTAGAAGCCGTTGACGTGCATCGAGCTGAAGAAGACGACGCGTGAGGCTCCACCCTGTCTCGCAGCCTCGAACACGTTGGCCGTCGCCGTGATGTTGTCCGGCAGCAGAAGGTCCCACCAGATGTCGGGCGTATGCCTCGGCTCGGCTGCGAGGTGGACTACCGTATCCACGCCCTGGAACGCGGGCAGGATGCCGTCGAAGTCGGTCAGGTTGGCCGTCACCGACTCGAACCCATCTACCTCGACGGGAATCCGGTCGGTGCCGGACAACTCATACTTGTCGCCAAGCCCGTTCCGCAGGAACGTGGCGATACGACCGGCCGCACCGGTCAGAAGAACTTTTTCGTTAGATGACATGCGCTTTGCTCCAGTTAGGGTGAATGACCGTGTCTTTGGTCTCGCTGATCAGTCAATCTGAAACCCACCCAAGAGCAGGTACGGCGGCCCGAACTCGTCCTCTGATAGTCGTTCGAGTGACTCCGTGACCGGATTCACCCTGTATCTCATAGTCTGTAGAAGGTGATAGCCGATCAGCGGAATCGGGGCTTGCGTAACGGTGGCGCCGAATCCGCGCCCGTCAATCTCGCCCAGCGCCCAGAATGACCGCTGTTCGATGATTCCATTGGCAGTCCTGACTGAGATGACTCCATTTGGAATAGGTGAGAGACCCAGTTCATCCAGTTCATTCTGTGGCAGCCCGATGTGGGTCGCTCCAGTGTCAACCAGAAACTCGTACTCACGGGTTCCTGTCTCACCGATGATAGTAGCTGTTGCGAAGGTTCTACCCACTTGAAAGGTCTCCGATTTGTAGTCAGCGAATCCGTAGCTTGTTTTTCATCATCTTAGCACTCGCTCGAACACGTACCGGCCGAAGTCGCGGTTCTCGTTGAACTCGAATCCGTCGAAGTCACCGTTGTAGCCGATAATCGGGATGTCCTGTTCGTGGGCCGATGCGTGCGATCGCAGGCTGTGACCCGCGCCTGTGTCGTCCCACGAGTCCTCCAGCTCCTTGGGACCGAAGACCGTGTCGATATCGCCGGTGACAACCAGGTCTCCGATGCGATCGTAGTTCAGCCGCAACTCCTCGGCAGCTTCCTGGCGACTGTACACGCGCTCTACGCCGGGAGTTTCGCGCAGTATGCCGGCGGCCTCATCAGTCCGGGACTCGTTACCGGAATGAATGTAGATGAACATGCAACCACCCAGGTTGTTGTGGTGCACGACGTAGCGGTCCTTGATGATGGGCACAGCCTCGGCTCCGATTCCGTTCGCCGCGAGCTTATCGGCAAGATCGACCATGCGTCTCTTTGGGTTCATGCCGTGGTCGGCCGTCAGCATCAGTGTGATGTCGGGATGCGAATCGACCAGTTCGCCTATGGCGTCGTCCAGCACGCTGATGTGCTGCTGCGACTCCGGCTCGTCCGGCGCGTAGGTGTGCATGGCGAAGTCAGTTGTCGAGATGTACACGATGTCCGCCGGTTCGAGCTTCATCGCGTGGCTGGCTGCGCGTATCGTCCAACCGTTTACGTCCAGCGAGTATATAGGAGGCGGCTCTCCAACTCCCTCGACCGCCCACGATGGCGCCTGCTCGGACGAGATCGCCACGTCCGCGCCGTCGGACAGCAGCGTCCGCAGCTTGTCCTTCGAGGTAGAGAGGATCGTCCTCGCTCCCATCTTCTTCGCTCGTTGGAAGAACGTCTCGGACAGGATGTACTCGCCGGACTCCATGTAGATGTCTTCCCCCGACTCGCGCACCATCCTGTAGTTGGAGCTTATGCCGTGCTTGGAAGGGTACTCGCCGGTCACTATGGACACGTTGTTGACGTTGGTAACAGACGGCATCATCGACTTGCCGACACGGTAGAAGCCCTTGCGCGCCAGCTCCATCAGATTCGGAGCGTCGCAGGCCTCGATGTACTCGGGGTCATAGCCATCGACTGTGATGATTACGGTTGTCTTGGGCATGGTGTGGCACCGCCAGAATGGAGTGGGCGTCAACCGCGGTGGGCTGCTGAGTCGTATCTTAACATGAGGCACCCTGCGGCCCTGCTGATTGGCGCTGTCCAGTGTGCCACAATGTCCCATACATGACAGACATGGAATCACAGGCAACCAGACCCAGACGCCGGTTCAGGTGGTGGCAGGGGATCATCCTCGTGCTGCTACTGCTAACGCTGTTCATTCCCCGCACTGGCGGTCTGCGCATAACGCCGGTCGAACAGATCGCATTCGAGCACATCTTCTCGCTCGTGGAGTGGGAGGTCGTCAACTTCCCGCAGAAGTGGCTGTACTCGCTGACCAAACTGGTCCCCGGCTCGAAGCCCTCCCGAGAGGAGCGACTCGCGCTTGTCGACGAGTACCTCCAGACCGTGAGGGCCGCCAACAAGGAGGAGCGGAGAATTGAGGGCGCGAACCAGCTCCGCAGCTTCAGGGCTGGCGGCTCAGGCGCGAAGGCCGGCCCGGTCTCGGACGAGCTATTCCAGGAGCTGCTCGCCCGAGAGCGAGAGCTTCGTCCTCAGGTCGAGGAGACAGTCGAGTCTGAGATCCACGCGGTCATCGCCGAGTTGGATATCGATTCCCGCTTCGGCATCGTGTGGCCGCCGATAGACATCAGGTTCGGCGACCTCCCCACGCTTCTCGTGATCTCGCCCAGGAACGAGATCAACATGGTCGGCGCGGTGTTCCTGGACCCGGACATCGAGCCGTTCGACCGCGACGAGATCGAGAAGCGGGTCGTCAACGAACTCGACTACGCCGCCTACGTCGACGACATCGCCGGACTGGCCACGTTCCCCAACATGGTCTCCGACTCCCACACGACCCGTACCGTCATCCGCACCGCGGCGCACGAGTGGCTGCACTCGTTCTGGTTCTTCCACCCGTTCGGCAGGAACTACTTCGCTTCCACCGAGATGACCACGCTCAACGAGACCGCCGCTACGCTCGCCGGCAACGAGATCGGCGACATCGCGTTCGAGCGCATGGGCGGCGACCTCTCCGAGAACGCACGCCGGTACGCGACTGAGAGCCAGATCAACCCCAGGTTTACCGAGTTCATGCGCGAGACCCGGATCGAGGCCGAGCGCCTGCTTGGTGAGGGCAAGATCGAAGAGGCCGAGGAGTACATGCGCAAGCGACAGTGGGATCTGCGGCTGCGCGGCTACTACATCCGCAAGCTGAACCAGGCCTACTTCGCGTTCAGGGGACGGTACGCCGACAGCCCCGCGTCGATCAGCCCTGTCGGCGAGCAGATGCGCGAGCTGCGCTCATACATGAGCGACATCGGCGAGTTCATCCGGACAATCTCGAAGGTCTCCAACCCCGCAGAGTTCGAGGTCCTGCTTGAGCGCATACGCGCCGAGCGGGGAGGGGACGTCGCCGAGCCTACATCACCCCCAGCACCCGGTTGAGGTTGGCGTAGCGGGCGGGGTCTAGGTCGCGGCCGGTGAAGCCGGAGAACTCAGGTGGGTAGCGGTGGGCCCTGAAGGTCGAATTGCTCATATTGCGGCCGCTTCTGTCAGAGTCGAAGAACGGGTTGATGAACTCCCAGACGATCTCGCCCCTGTGCGTCACCTCGAACAGCCGACCGTGCGCGCCCTCGCAGATGAGCGTGTTGCCGTTGGGGAGCCGGTCGGCGCCGCTGATGTATGAGCTGAAGAACGACACGGCAGGGCTGCCCTCGTAGGTCCATTCGATCTCGTTCGTTTCCGGGTTGACCTCGATGACGCGCGATGCCGCCCTGTTCCTGGAGTGCGAGCCGTTGTCGAAGATCATGAAGTTTCCCGAATCGAGCTCGGTGGCATGGTGCTGGTGTCCAAGCTCGCCCGCGCCCCACTCCCAGGTTATCTCCCCAGTCTCCCGTGACACCAGGACGACGCTGCTCGTGCTTCTGAAGCTCAGCAGGAAGTCGCCCGATCTTGTCACGTGGATCGAGTTGGCGTGGGTCCACTCGCGCCTGCCCTCGAGTGGACATATCACCTGGCTCTCAATCGAGAGGTTCTCCCACACCCGCCACTCGTTGACGGTCTCACCGTCCATGTCGATCTCGCGTATCACGTCGCCAAGCATGAATATGGGGTCTTCGGGAGTCCTGTATCCACCCCGTACGCGGGCCGACAGGTCGGCGGGCATCTCCTCCCACAGCAGGTAGTACGTGCTGCCCGTGAGCGATCGCTCGTAGTCGTGGTGCATATAGGGATCGCGGTACTCCCAGACCTTCACCCCGTCCCAGTCGAGTTCGACGATCGAGCCGCCCGAGCCTCCCAGGCCGCGCGTCTGCTCGAAGTCCGGTGGCAGGGGAGTGCGTCCCAGCAGGTTGCCGTTCGGGAGCAGCACCGCGTAGGTCAGGCCCTCATGGTACTCCCACCTGTGGCACACGCGGCCCTCCATATCGAGCAGCGCGGCGAAATTGCCCGAGTTGGCGAACACGAGCGTGTAGCCCTTGTACGAGAACATGGGCGAGTGGTGGAGAAGTCCCACCGGGTGATGAATCGACCAGCCCATGGTTAGGAGTGCGAGCGTAGGAGTGAGGAGTGAGAGGTCACAGTCTTCCTCTCACGTTCTCTGCTGTGACCAGACGTTTCGCGAATAGAGAATTGCAAAGGTCAATATCCCTCGGTATCGGGCGGTGCGGGGCGGCTCTCACTCCTCACTCCTCTCCACTCACTTCTCCAGAGGCGTGCCCTCACGATTCGCCCACTCTCCCATCGAGCCGTCGTAGTTGCGAGTCCTGTCGTAGCCGAGCAGTCTCAGCGTGAACACTCCGTGCGCCGCACGGATGCCGCCCTGTCAATAGGTGATGACGTTCTTGTCTGGGGTGACTCCAATCGCCTCGAGCATGGACCTCAGCTCGGACGCGGGCTTGAACATGCGGTGGCGGTCTTCTGTGATCAGGTTCAGCCATTCGAGGTGGACTGCGCCCGGTACCCGGCCTGCGCGGGCGTTGCCGCGGTCGGTGGAGCCGTCCCACTCGCCGTCGGAGCGGACGTCCCAGAACACCGTGTCGTCGTTGCCGACCTGCCCGACGCCGTAGTCGAGCGTGCAGACCAGCGAGTCGTCGGCCTTGGGGGTGAACGTGACCTCTCCGACGTCGGGAGGCCGGTCTATCGAGGTCGGACGACCCTCGTCGAACCACTTCTTCCAGCCGCCGTTGAGCACCTTGACGTTGGTGTGCCCGTAGTAGTTGAGCACCCACCAGAATCGCGTCGAGTACAGGCTGCCGGAGTTGTCATAGGCGACGACCAGCGTGTCGTCTCCGATGCCCATGCTCTCCATCAGATCCTTCATGACATCAGGCTCGGCGACCAACGGGTATTCTCTCGGTGCTGACGGGTAGTCCGGATGCTTGATGTAGTGGTGTACGCGGATTCCGACGGCGTCCTTAATGTGCGCCCGCAGGTACAGCTCGAACTCGTCGCAGTCCACCACGCGGACGTTTGGGTCGTCTATGTGCTCAGCGAGCCACTCCGTAGTTGCCAGCAACTCTGGTCTCGCATAGTCCTGGTCACTCATCTGTCAGTCTCCTGGGAAGTGTTCGTACGTGGCCGCATTGTACCAGCAATGTCGACCGGTCACTGACGGCGCGACCGGAGTCATCCACAGATATTGCGCAGAATAATCGTCAGATAAGTGTGTTATTGAGTGCTGGAATCTTAGGAGGTCAGTCTGCTAGAGTGGAGGTACATCGTGAGCTGCGGCTCCCGGGATCGAGCGGTACCTGCTCACCAACTTCCCCCCTCATCATCTCCCCCGTTCCGCGCCACGCCTCTATACCACCCCATCAAGATCAAGGAAGAACTCCCTCGTATGACGACTGCAACCTCACCTACGCGACGACGACGTTCTGGCTCAGGCCGACGTCACGAGGTCGTCTGCTCCGACTGCCGCAAGACTACTACCGTTCCGTTCCGGCCCGCCCCTGACAGGCCTGTGTACTGCCGTCCCTGCTTCAAGAGCCGGCAGGACGATCACGCCTCAGAGCGAAAGAGCGAACCCATATCGAAAGCCGACAGCCAGGTGTTTCGCCAGATCTCGATGAGCGACACGACCAGGGCGTCAGTCGCCCGGATGGACATAACTGAACCCACTTCGATTCAGGCCAGGTCCATACCCCAGCTTCTCGATGGACGTGACCTGATTGGCCAGGCGCGCACCGGATCGGGCAAGACGCTTGCCTTCTCGATACCTATGGTCGAGCGCTGTGACCGGTCGTCCCGAAAAGTCCAGGGCCTGGTGCTTGTGCCCACGCGTGAGCTGGCCATCCAGGTTGCCGGAGTAATAGACGGACTGGCTTCACCGCATCGTCTCAGGGTGACACTGCTCTATGGCGGAAGGTCGCTTAAGCCTGAGCAGACAGCGTTGAGGAGTAGCGCGCATATCGTCGTCGGTACTCCCGGGCGCACGCTGGACCACCTGAAGCAGGGAAATCTGGACCTGGGTTCGGTGAGATTCCTCGTCCTGGATGAGGCAGACGAGATGCTCGACAGGGGTTTCGCCCACGACGTCGAGGCCATCCTGAGCGCGACGCCGTCCGAACGACAGACGGCGCTGTTCTCGGCAACCATGCCGGACTGGGTGGCCAGGACTGCGAAGAAGCATCTGCGCAGGCCAGTCACTGTTGAGGTGGACGCAGACCTGCGTGCGGCGCCCACCGTGAATCACCTGGTCTACTCGATCCGACGAGAGAACAAGATGGACGCGCTCAAGACACTGCTCGACGAGCGTGACGACGGTCCGGTTATCGTGTTCGGCCGTACAAAGCGCGGCGTCAAGAAGCTCGCGAGGCAGCTTGAGACGTCCGGCTACAGCGTGGGCGCGCTCCAGGGCAACATGAGCCAGAACGCGCGCGAACGGGTGATGAAGGATTTCCGAGCTGGTGACACCTCAGTGCTGGTGGCCACCAACGTGGCAGCGCGTGGCCTCGACATCGAGGGCATCGGGCGCGTCATCAACTACGATCTGCCTGACTCGGAGCTGCTCTTTGCGCACCGGATAGGTCGCACGGGCCGCATGGGGCGAACTGGCGAGGCAATAACGTTCGTAACCGCCGACGAGGAGAAGAAGTGGGACGAGATCGAGCGTGGGCTGGATCGCCAACTCGCTCTCAAGCCCTGGTCTGCCTTCCGCCGGAAGTCCAGTAAGAGCCAGGGTCGCCTCCAACCCTTCTAGTCACCGCCGAGTGCGGCGATGGCCGTTAGTTCCACGTCGAGCCCCGGCTCCGCTAGGGCAGTGATCTCGACGTAGGCGTTGGTGGGCCAGTCGCCCTTGAAGTAGTGCTCCCAGATCTCCTGCTGAGCGCCCTCGATGGGCCACATCTCAGCCATGTCGGTAGTGTAGGTCGTCATGGACACGATGCTGGCGGCGGTTCCGCCCTCGGCCTCGACAATGCGCACGATGCGGTCGAGCGTTACGCGTAGCTGCTCCACCATCGGGCCGCCCTCCGCCTCCGAATTCCTGGCAGTGCAGCCTGAGACGTACAGCGTGTCGCCCGCGCGAACGGCGCGGACATAGGTGGGACCTGCCGGGTAGATGTCCTCGTGGTTGTTCCTGGTTATCTTCACTCGATCATCTCCGTTCTTCAGTCGTCGCCCGTAAATCGCGGCATCACTTTTGTTGCGAATGTCTCAAGGTTCTTCAGAGTCTTGCTCAGCGGCATCCCCATGTGGGTGAACTCGACCAGCAGATAGTCCAGGTTGCACACCTCCTGCAGCTCGTGGATCCTCTCCACCACGTTCTCGGGGGAGCCCACCAGCAGGGTACGAGGCTCAAGGAAGTCCCAGTCCAGCTTCACATCGTCACTCAAAACCTCGTCCGGGTTGGTGAACACCTGTCTGCCCCGGAAGGGGTCGTTGAAGATGAACGCGGACATGATCCCTTCCTCCGCGTCTCGCCGCGCCTCCTCCATAGATGAAGCGACATACGTGGAGCGCATGACGGCCTGGTCTTCGCCCAGTGCGAACGGTCTTCCATCACGCGCAGTCCTCACCTGCGCGTAGAGCTCCATCCGCTGCCTGATCCTGAGTGGGGGAGGCTGCCAGTAGCACGCCTTCAGTCCAAGCTCGGCCGCGGTCGTTACTGAGCGGTCTGTGGACACGGTCATCCACAGTGGAGGGTGCGGTTTCTGGCAGGGCCTGGGCGTCACCCGGAGCTTCGTCACGTTCTCACCGTCCTGCCAGTCAGGGTTGGACGGATACTTCGGATGCGAAAAGACGGTGCCCTCGGCAGGGAAGCTGTAGTTGGCGCCGTGGTGCGAGAAGTACTCGTTGGACCAGATCTCCCGCACGACCTCGATCGTCTCCTGGAACAGTTCCCTGTTCTCGGCGTCCTTGCGCGGGTCGGCGTTGGGGTGAAACTGCGGGCCCTCATACGGCCAGATACCCCTGCCGAAGCCGACGTCAACGCGTCCTCCGGTCATGTTGTCCAGGATCGCGAGGTCCTCGGCGAGCCGTATCGGGTGCCACCACGGGGCGATGTTGGCCATCTGCCCGATGCGTATCCTGGACGTACGCGCCGCAAGGTCGGCTCCGAGCAGGATCGGATTGGGAATGTCGCCGACACCGTACGGCCCGAAGTGGTGCTCGCCGAGCCACATCGCCTCGAACCCGAGCTCTTCGGCGAGGATGGTCTGCTGCCTGAGGTTGTCGATGTGCTCCTCGGCGCTTGTGGCCTCGCCAGCGGATCCCGCCACTGTTGTGAAAGCTGCGAACCTCATGCCTGGGACCTCCTCTTTGCGCCTCCGAATGGGCCGTGATACGCTTTCGCGCCACCATACTACAGGGAGCCACGCCATGCGATCAGGGGGGAATCGGGGTCTAGTCCAGACTGTGCTGGGTCCTGTATCTCCGTCGGAGCTCGGCCCGACCACTACCCACGAGCACCTCCACCTCGACTTCTCCTTCATGTATCGGCCGGCCCAGGACACGCCGAATGAGGAACTTGCAGACGCGCCAATAACCCTGGAGAACCTCGGGTGGATACGGCGCAACTACTACAGCAACCGCACGAATCTCACGCTGATGGACCTGGATACGACGATAGGGGAGATCAGGAGGTACAGAGAAGTCGGCGGCGGCGCGATCGTGGACGCGACCCTGGCGCAGATCGGACGTGACCCGGATGCTTTGGCCGCGATCTCCCGTGAATCGGGAGTTCACATCATCATGGGCTCCGGGTACTACGTGGATATAGCCCATCCTGAAGACATGGACGAGCGCAGCGTGGACGACCTGGCGCGGGAGATCGTCGGAGACATCGTAGAGGGTGTCGGCGACAGCGGCATCAGGGCGGGCGTAATAGGGGAGGTGGGATGCACGTGGCCGCTGACGCCAAACGAGCGCAAGTCCCTGTCTGCGACGGCAATCGCGCAGCAGGAGACGGGTGCGGCGATATCGATCCACCCCGGCCGACACCCGGACGCGCCGCTGGAGATTCTGGACCTGCTGACGAACGCCGGCGCCGACGTGTCCCGGGTGATTATGGGGCACCTGGACCGGACGGCGTTCGAGTTCGACTCGCTTCAGAGCATCGCCGCCTCAGGCTGCTACCTCGAGTGGGACCTGTTCGGTAATGAGGGCTCTTACTATCCACTCGCCGAGATCGACATGCCCAGCGACGCCCAGAGGCTGGACTTCATAAAGCGCGCTGCCGACGCTGGCTACACGGACCGGATCGTCATGGGACATGACATCGCCACCAAGCACCGCCTCGTGAGATATGGCGGGCACGGTTACGGCCACATTCTCGAGAACATAGTCCCCAAGATGAGGCGCAAGGGATTTTCGGAAGAGACGATCCGAGCTATTACCGCGGACAACCCTGCCCGGATACTGACTCTCACATAGAGTCCGTGGGCTGAACCATGTACAGTCACGACATGACGGAGTCATCTGAAGCTCAGGCCCCGGTGTCTGGTAGGCGGGTCATAGTTCCAGGTGTGGCTGTGGGCCACTCCATGTTTCACTGGATCTTGCAGAGCTTTGTGGTCGCGCTGCCGGAGATTCAGCAGGCCTTTGGCCTCAACAGCGTGGGTGTGGGCGGAATCCTGTCCGCCAGGGAGTTCGCCTCAGGACTGGTCGCGCTGCCCGGTGGCGTGCTGGTCGACATCCTTCGCAGGTACTGGGGTCCTCTGCTGGCGCTCTGTCTCGCCGGCTGCTCAGTGGGGTGTTTCGTCATAGGCGTCTCGCCGGTGTACCCGCTGCTGCTGATCGGAATGGCAGCAGTCGCGATTTCGCACTCGATCTGGCACCTGCTCGCGGCGGCATCCCTGTCGCACCACTTTCCGCAGCGACGCGGGACGGTGCTGTCCTTTCATGGGGTAGGCGGCAGTGTGGGAGACGTTGCCGGTCCGCTGGTCACGGGAGCGCTGCTGGCGATCCTCACGTGGCGGGAGATGCTCAGCATGTACGCGGTGGTGCCGCTCTTCCTTGGCGCGACGGCCATCTGGGCGCTCCGCAACATCGGCAGCAGGGAGGAGGGTGAGGCCGTTGCATCCCCGCAGCGAATCGAGGCCACTAAGCATCTCCTGAGGAGCCCCGTCCTATGGGGGCTCACCCTGGTGCGCGGCTTCAGGGCGATGGCTCTCGTCGCCCTGGTGACAATACTGTCGCTATACTTCGACAACGAGCTCGAGATGAGCACTACCTTGAGAGGCTTCCACATAGGACTGCTCATCGCCGTTGGGCTGATAGCCAAGCCCGTCGCGGGCATGGCTTCAGACCGCTTTGGCCGCAAGCAGGTGCTGGGTCCGGGACTTGCGTGGTCGTGTGTAGTGGCCCTGGGGCTGGTGGTATTCGACGCCGGAGTCCTGCTCACCGTCACGATCGCGCTGCTGGGGGTGTTCCTCTACCCGGACCAGCCGATCCTGACCGCCGCGGTGTTCGACGAACTCGGCGACGAAGTGGCTTCCACCGGCCTGGGATTCACGACGTTCGCCGGATTCATCATGGCGATGTTCTCCCCGCTAATTGCCGGGGGGCTGTACGAGGCGCTTGGCTTTGATGCGGCCATCTACTACATCGCCGCGCTCTTCGCGGGAGCGGCCCTGGTCATCTTGCTGCTGCCATTGAGAACGACACAGTCGTCATGAGGGTCCAGATGTTGGGACAGTGCCTCTGTTACGACTGCGGTCATAGACTTGCATTCGTGAAGGGCCTTGTGCTCCAGGTCGGCGTAGGTCGTCTCGTCCAGCCGTAGCTGCATAACTTTCATCGTCTACTCCTGATACGCTCCCTGTTTCTGGCGGTCGTCAGTTGTCTGACTCCGCCGGAGGCGCCAGTAGCAGCCCTTCGCCCCAGTTCCTTTCCGCTGCATGTTAGCGCTTACGTCCCCGTCCCGGGATTGGTCGGACTCGTCCAGAGACCTGTCAGACTTCAAGCTTCGAGCGCCGGACATGCCGGGCATGGAAGCTGTCGTCCGATCAGTCTCTCCTGCCGCGAGTCGTTTCCCGGAATTTCGGGTTCGCCATTAAAGCCATGCAAGGTTACGGCATGGTAGGTGACGCTGTTATAGCGAGAAGTGTCACACAATTGGGAGATTTGTGGAGGGAGTGGGAGGGCTAGCTGAGAGCCCCCGCTTTCCACGCCTTGAGGTTGTCCCGCATGTACACAAGGTGCTCGGGGACGTGCCTCTCGTAGGTGTCGAGCCAGTCGTCGAGGCTCGTCTCGCCGTTCTCGGGGTGGAGCGAAGTGTGCGCCCACACGTGCTCGGGCAGGGACTTGATGAGCGTGTAGCTCTTGTGCCGCAGCCACTTGAACAGCATGAGCGAGTCTTCGATGCTCTGCTCGTGGTAGTCGAGTTCGGATGCCCACACATTCTCATCGTAGGCCATCAGCGGCTCGCCCTGCTCGGCGATGAGCCTGCGGCAGCGGATGTAGCTGTTCGCTTCGCTGTCAGTAATGTGGACGAGGTGCTCGTGGATGCTCCAGCATCCGTGTTCGTCCCTGAGCTGCCACATCTCTTTCGGGAACTCCTTCAGCGCCTCTAAGAGCAGGGCATGAGCGTTGCCATAGGACTCGATCTTCTGAAGGCGTTCCTGCGGTGTCATTGGGGAATCTCTCCCGTGTGCTGACAAAGATTGTGATGTTTTTCACAGTCTAGTAGCCCCTAAACGCTGAGGTCAAACGCGAGTGCAACTGAAGCTGTGTCAAGGTACATCCCTACGGAATCTAAGGTCCCCTCTCCCTCAGGGAGAGGGCTAGGGTGAGGGTGAAAACACTGCCTACCAAACTGACACAGTCTCAGTGCAACTTTGGCGCATGACTACATACAACCGTCCAGATATAATGCGGCCCAACTCATCGCTCACACAGAGGTAACACCATGACCACGCAACCCACCGATAACGCTATTGACCCCAAGATGCTCAACGCGCTGGAGTGGCGCTGTATCGGCCCGCCTCGCGGCGGACGCGTCGTCGCTGTCGCGGGCGACCCCGTCGACCAGGGCACGTTCTATTTCGGCGCCTGCGCGGGTGGGGTGTGGAAGACCTACGACGGCGGCACATACTGGGAGAACGTCTCCGACGGCTACTTCAACACGGCGTCGGTCGGCGCGATCGCGGTTTCAGACTCAGACCCGTCCGTCGTGTATGCCGGTATGGGCGAGTCGACCATCCGACTCGACGTCTCCCATGGCGACGGAGTGTACAGGTCGAACGACGGCGGACGCTCCTGGCAGCACCTCGGGCTCGAGGATACGCGCCACATCGCGAAGGTCAGGATTCATCCGACAAACCCCGACATCGTCTACGTCGGCGCGCTCGGTCACGCCTTCGGTCCCAACCTGCAGCGCGGCGTGTTCAAGTCCACCGACGGCGGTCAGAACTGGAAGCACGTCCTGTTCAAGAGCGAGAACGCGGGCGCGGCTGACCTCACGATTGACCCGAACAACCCCCGATTCCTGTTCGCCTCCATCTGGCAGGTGCGGCGAAACTTCTGGAACCTAAACAGCGGCGGACCTGACAGCGGTCTGTGGCGTTCGATGGACGGCGGCGAAACCTGGGAGGACGTCTCAGGCAACAAGGGGCTGCCGGACATGCCGTTCGGGCGCATGGGCGTTACGATCAGCCCGTCGCAGCCCGGTCGTGTCTATGCCACCATCGAGGCCGGAGAACCTGGGGTGTTCAGGTCTGACGACTACGGCGACACCTGGGAGCTCGTCTCAGACAACCGCGACCTGCAGGGCAGGCCCTGGTACTACCAGCACATCTTCGCCGATCCGCAGGACGCCGACACCGTCTGGGTGCTCAACTACTCGGCGTATAAGTCGATTGACGCCGGCAAGACGTGGGAGGAGGTCAACACCCCGCACGGAGACAACCACGACCTCTGGATAGACCCCCGCAGTCCACAGCGAATGATCGAGGGCAACGACGGCGGAGCGTGTGTCAGCTACAACGGCGGCGACACGTTCTCCACCATCTACAACCAGCTCACCGCGCAGTTCTACCACGTCACAACCGATACGCAGTTCCCGTACCGCGTGTATGGCACGCAGCAGGACAACAGCGCGATAAGCGTTCCCTCCAGCACTCACAAGGGCGGCATTCCGTGGGGAGACTGCTACACGGTCGGCAGCTCCGAAAGCGGCTACATCGTGGTCGATCCCACGGACCCGAACATAGTCATCTCCGGTGCGATCGGCTCTTCACCCGGCGGCGGCGGCAATATGCTGAGGTACGACCACTCGACAGGGCAGGTGCGCATCATCACAGTCTGGCCCGAGATGAACACGGGCTTCGGCGCCGTGGATGCCAAGTACCGCTTCCAGTGGACGTACCCGATTCACTTCTCGCCCCATGACCCCGGCGTGTTGTACGCTGCGGGCAACGTGGTCTTCAGGTCCACTGACCAGGGAAGTAGCTGGGAGCCGATCAGCCCCGACCTCACGCGTAACGATCCTGACAAGCTCCAGCCCTCAGGCGGCGACATAACCGGCGACGCATCCGGCGCAGAGACCTACTGCACCGTGTTCTCGTTTGTAGAGTCGCCCCACGAGAAGGGCGTCTTCTGGGCAGGCTCCGACGACGGGCTCGTCCACATTTCCAGGGACGGTGGCCAGACTTGGGATAACGTCACTCCGTCCGACCTCGAGGAGTGGACGCGAATAGACATGATTGAAGTATCGCCTCACGATCCCGCGACCGCGTACATGTCCGGCACTCGCTACAAGCTCGACGACAACCGCCCGTTCCTGTTCAAGACGTCCGACTACGGCCGGACGTGGTCGTCCATCACGAGCAACCTGCCAGATGACGACTTCACCCGCTGCATCCGCGAGGACACCGAGCGACAGGGGATGCTCTACGTCGGCACCGAGACCAACGCGTACATCTCCTATGACGACGGTGGCGCCTGGCACTCGATGAAGGGCAACCTGCCAGTGGTGCCCGTGTACGACCTCAACGTCAAGAACGGCGACCTCGTGGCCGCCACCCACGGCCGCAGCTTCTGGATACTGGACGACCTGGACCATCTCAGGCAGGTATCAGGTGACTTCGCAGGCGAGGACGCCCACCTGCTCACGCCTCCGACCAAGATACGCATGGCCGCGCCGTTCCGGGGTCGCGGCGGAAGTCGCGCCAAGAACTACCAGCTTGCGCTCGGCGCAGCGGTCTCGTTCATCGACAACAAGGACGAGTTCGGTCGAATCAACCGCCAGTTCCTGGATGCAGGCAACAATCCGCCCGCAGGTGTGCGAGTCTGGTACTGGCTCTCCGAGGCTCCCGAAGAAGAGGTCACGCTGACCTTCCTCGACGCCGACGGTGAAGAGGTCAGGAGCTACACCAGCGCCACCCCATCCCCGCGAAAGCGGGAATCCGACGATGACGACGATGGGCCGGACCAGCCGCGCGTGCCCGCCGAGGCCGGCATGAACCGCTTCGACTGGAGCATGCGCTACTCCGGCGCGAGCACGGTTCCGGGTGACAAGACCACCGAGGGTGTTGGTCGCGGGCCGATGGCTCCACCAGGTTCGTACCAGGTACGGCTCAACGTCGGCGAGCAGTCGCAGACCGTGAGCTTCGACCTTGTCAAAGACCCTCGCGTCGATGCGACGCAGGAGGACTTCGACGCGCAGTTCGAGCTTGCTATCCAGCTGCGCGACAAGATCACCGAGACCCACGACAACATCAACAGACTGCGCAGCGCGCGCTCCCAGGTCGAGGAGTGGTCAAAGCGGGCGAAGGGCACCGCCGCTGAGCAGGCAGTCGCAGATGGCGCAGAGTCTGTAACGACCAAGCTGAACGAGATAGAGTCCGCGCTGATCCAGACGGAGTACAAGGGCGCGCGGGACAGGCTGCACCTGCCGATACGGTGGAACGCCAAGCTCGCCGGACTGATGCCGGTCGTGACCTCCGGCGACTACCGGCCGCCGAAGCAGGCGTACGACGTGTTCGCCGAGTTCTCCAAGACAGTCGACGAGTACGGTGCATCACTCCAGCGCATCCTCGACGAGGACCTGGACGAGTTCCAGAACCTCCTCGCCGAGCTGGAGGTGCCGCTTATCGCGCCAACGTCAGAGACGTAGAGCGTCTCTGAGCGAAGTTTCAGGATAGCTCGGTTCAGGTCGCATCACTGAAGCGGTATTCGACAAGGACCGACTGTCCTGCAATATCTATGATACGCACGAGTGCCTCTTGTCCGTTGGCGTCTGTGAGATGGAGTTCCTCTCCTAGGATGAAGTGGACTGCCTGAGGTTTTCCGCCGTTGATTGCTATGTTGGATGCGTAGAGGTATGTTCTGTCCTGACTGTCTCGAATGGGGTTCAGCCTACCTGCTAGGCCCGGAATGTGTCCCGTTCGACTAGGAAAGATTACTGAGCCTCCCTCAGAAATAGGATGCATCTCAATATCGAGTGTTCCTTGTGCAGGAACCCACTCGCGTTCAAGGTGAGCAGCATAACCACCGGCAGCAGCAAAAACTGTCATTGGCAAGTGAGTGGAGTGCAGATTCAACCTCGCTTCCCCGCTTTCGTCTGTGGGGGCACGTTTCCAGGTCTTGTTTGGAAACAGGGTTAGCACATCCACTTCGTGTAACGGCTTGCCGTTACTGTGTACTTTGATGGCGGCGTTCCCTGGGCTAGACTCCAAGGAAGCCGCTGGAATCGTCAGACAGAGTTCCGCCCCGTCGATCAGTCTGAATTCGGGAAGTTTACCCGACAGTTCCTGAGTCTCGCGTCTGATGATGGGCACGCCGTCGCCGCGCCGCTCGATGAAGAACTGACGTCCCCCTGACCCTTCGATGCCACTCGAACTCATCCTGCCCAGCACAGATGTCAGCAGTTCGTTTCGCGTAGACTGACGTTCGCTCATGCTTTCGACAGTCAGGTTATTGGGCAGGCTGCCAGGTGAACGCAACTCGAGCCTGTCTTCGAACATAGAGAGCCGGATTCTACTTCCATGGATGGAGTAATCTCGATGTACGACGGCATTTACTATCGCCTCAAAAAGTGCGTTTCTGCTGTATTCTGGCAAGTCTTCTCGCGCCGGGTCCTTTCGAGCGGCAACTCGCATGTTTCGCACGGCGAAGGATAGTGCTTGAGTAATCTGCCTGTTCAGAGGCCCGCCGATTGTCTGTGCATCGAGCTGTTCTGATGCCCTATCTGCACCCCTGTACCGGGTAGCCGTTATGCAGGCATTTGGAAGCCACTCACCAGGGGATTCGCTGCACATTAGCACTCCGGCAACAGTTGCTCGCATCGTGCCGTTTTCGTCTGCTGCCAGAAGCCCCATCTTCTCCAATGCCAATTCAGGATCTGATGCGCCTTCGGCACTCAACAGCGGCTTCCACAGAGCTTCGTCCAGAGTCCCAAATCCCGTTTCTGGCACAGTCTGCTTGTCGAACCAGAGGAACCGTGCCTGCCCGCGCCTCTGGGCCAAGCGCAGCCGTTCGTCGCTGGTCATCTTTCGCTTCGTACTGCCCACCCTGATGAAGCTGCCACCTGGGCTGTCGTGTTGTGCGTGTCCCTCAGGCACATCCACCAACAGGAACGCCTTGCCCTGGTCACCCTCCCTGCGGAAAATGCTTACTCTGATAGAGGGTCGTATCGAGTCCGTACACACTTCGGATATGAGACGCTCAAGTGCGTCCATCTGATGGCGCGACATCCCCTGTACATGACCCTCGTCTGTGACGCCGCACAAAAGTACACCGCCTTCGGCATTGGCGAAAGCGGAGATCTCGTCTGCCCAGTCGTCTCGTCGTGGGCTTCTAGGACGGTCTTCAGCGAACTCAACAGCCTTGAGTTCCCACCTGCTGTCCTCGCCCAATCTCAATTGACGACTGACTTCTTCGTCGGTGTACATCATCCAAGACCTGCTTACTACGAATGCGAACCGTCAACATCTACAATGATAGACTCATTCGCTGGGCGACTCCAATTGATGGCAGTACTGAGTGAAGGACAGTGTAATATTAGCCGCGGTCTCCCAAATAGTAGAGTGAGACTTGTGTACGAGTCGGGATCTATGACCAGTTTGTCTGTTGAAGAGTCGAGGGCAGAGGAATAGATGTCCCGTCAGTCGGCCGGTAAATCGACGTAGAGGTTGAATCAATGGCAACGCCACGAAGCTGTGTTAGAAATATCTGGCACAGGTGCTGACTCTCAGCCAATTCTTACGGGAGTGGGACTCCTTGACTCAGACTTACTCACTAAGCGCTGTCCGAGCCTTAGCCCTTCATACGCAGGGACTTGATGGACCCATGCGTCGGGGTGCGCGGCCCGGCATAGACGATGTGTACTCGGCCGTCGAGCGTGTTGGCTGGGTACAGATCGACACGCTGCAGGTCGTCAGGCGGGCGCAGTACCTGACGTTGTGGAGCAGGTTGGGCACCTACGACCCTGATGACCTCGACCGCCTGCTGTTCGACGACGGCAGCACGTCGCCCGACAACAAGCGTCGCCTCTTCGAGTACTGGACGCACGCCGCCTGCATAATCCCGCTGACACAGTACCGCTACCTCATGCCAATGATGCGTCGACACAAAAGCGGCGGTGCTGGCTGGCGGCGCACCTGGGCGACAGACCCTGAGAACGCACGCCTTCTCGAGTCCGTCATGGAGCGAATTCAGGCAGACGGAGCTTCTCGTCCGGCGGACTTTCGTACTGAGCGCAAGCAGTCTGGCACGTGGTGGAACTGGGACGCCGCGAAGATCGCGCTGGAGCACCTGTACAACGTTGGTGAGCTCACGATCTCCAACCGGGCCAACTTCCAACGGGTCTATGACGTCAGAGATCGCGTGCTGCCGGAGTGGGTCGACCGCTCGGAACCGACCGATGAGGAGGCGATAAGGCACCTTCTGGAAGTATCCATGAAGGCCCACGGCGTCTGCGCTCCGGTTCAGGTCGGCGACTACTTCCACATGAAGCGCACGGTTTCGAAGCCCATCGTCGAATCACTCATCGAGAATGGCGTGTTCGTCCCGATCAGGGCGAAACTGGCTGATCGACGGGAACACGAGCTGGTCGTCCATCGAGACAACCTGCATCTGCTGGAACGCGCCGCAGACGGCGATCTCAAGCCGAGGCGCACCACGTTCCTCAGTCCGTTCGACAGCCTCTTCTGGGCGAAGGGACGGGACATGAGCTTCTGGAAGTTCGAGCAGGTGCTGGAGTGCTACAAGCGTGAGCCCGACCGGATCTGGGGCTACTTTTGCCTGCCGATACTCGACCGCGACAGGCTGGTTGGCCGCTTCGATCCCAAGCTGGAACGCAGCACAGGCGTCCTGCGGCTGAAGAAGCTCCATCTGGAACCTGGGGTCAGACCCAGCAACCGGCTCGCGTCATCGGTGGCCCGAGCGATGCGAGACTTCATGCGCTTCCACGAGGCTACCGAACTCGTAATCGAGCACAGCGATCCGGGCTCGTTTGGAGAAATGGTGAATAGCGAATTATGAACAGTGGATAATCGGGCAGGGTGACGCCTGCCTTGGTTAATACACAATTCCAAACTCACCATTCGGAATTCTAGTACGTCAGGCTGCTCCAGAAGCGCTCTTCCTTCCAGGGGTCGCCCTCCATGTGGTAGCCGCGCATCTCCCAGAAGCCGGGCTCGTCCTCGGCCATGAACTCGATGCCGCTGACCCACTTCGCGCTCTTCCAGCCGTACCGCTTGGGCACCACCAGCCGCATGGGACCGCCGTGCTCCGCCGTCAGCGGAGCGCCGTCGTGCGAGTGGGCGAACATCACGTCGTCGTCGACAAGAACGTCGAGCGCGACGTTCGTCGTGTACCCGCCGTAGCAGTGCGCCATAACGTACTTCGCCTCGGGATTGGGCTTGACGAGCTTCATGACGTCCGTGAACAGGATGCCCTGCCACGTGTTCTGGAGCTTGCTCCACTGGGTCACGCAGTGGAACTCGGCGTCGAGCGTCACCTGCGGGAGATCGTTGAACTGCTTCCAGTCCAGTGTGACCTCCTCGTCGACCAGGCCGAAGATCTTGAACTGCCAGTCGTCGAGACTGATTCTAGGAGTCGGTCCGAATGTCAGCACCGGAAACCTGTCGGTGACGAACTGACCGGGAGGCGCGTCGGGCTGCACCCGGTCCGGGCTGAGTCTTGTAATACGTCCGAGCTTGTTGAGCATGTCTAACTCCAGGTTGGGATCAAATGGGACTAGGTAATTCTACATCAACTGCGCCGTGTAGTTGTCAGCGGCCGCTTTCACTCTCACAACTATTCAGATGCTATGCGGAGCGTTCCGATTCATCCTTGACACCGCACAGCCTCCTAAACACAATAGCGGTCACTGTGTTTTCCGATCGGACTCTCCCCCATGTCTGAAGCCCCCTCTGCCCTGGACGGCATCACGGTCATAGACCTGTCTACCGGTCTGGCGGGCGCGCTTGCCTCGATGTTCCTCTCCGACAATGGTGCCCGCGTCGTGCGCGTTGCCTTCAGGGATGAGGATGTGGTGCGTGCCCCCGGCATCTTCGCCGTGTACGACCGTGGCAAGGAGGTGCTCCGGCTCGACCCTGACTCGTGCTCTGATGCCGTGAGGGAGTTGTGCGCCGATGCGGACATCCTGCTCGACGACTTCTCTCCTGGCTCGCCGCTGAGAGCCCAGCTCGGAATCGACGATCTGAGGTCCGACAACGAGATCCTAATCCAC
The DNA here is from genome assembly GCA_965116405.1 of Dehalococcoidia bacterium. GTDB lineage: Bacteria > Chloroflexota > Dehalococcoidia > Lucifugimonadales > UBA1123 > VXRN01. The sequence continues at coordinate 767,423 of OZ220685.1, read as the reverse complement.
TGCTCGATCACGGCTTACGGCTCGGACGGCCCGCTGAAAGGCGAGCCCGCCGACCACGACCTCGTCGCTGCACAGACAGGCATTCTCGCGAGCCAGCCCTCGTACCGTGGCGGCCCGATTCACGTGGTCCACCCCGTGGCCTACGTCGGAGCCGGACTGCTTGCGGCCCTGGGCACCTGCGCCGCGCTCTACCGCCGTGAGAAGACGGGCGCCGGCTCGCGGGTAGAGACCTCCCTGATGGCCGGGGCGCTCCTGTACACCCCAAAGGCCGTGAGCGATGCGATACCGACCCGCGCCGTGCTCCCGTCGCCGCAGGGCGGCGGACCCTTCTACAGCGTGTTCGAGTGTGCCGACGGCGAATGGCTGCAGATCGGATGCATCCACTCCGGCTTCGTGGACCTCGCGTCGGCCGTGATTGGTGTCGCCGACATCATCGCGTCGAACCCCGAGTTCGGAGACGGCCGTTGGCCCGCGACCGAAGACGCCCGCAAGCGTCTCTTCGACATAGTCGCCGACAGGATCCGGCCCCGGCCCTCGGACGAGTGGATCGAAGAGCTATGGGCTGCCGACGTACCGTGCGACCTTACCAAGAGCGCCCAGGAGGCGATGTCCGACGAACAGATCATCCATGACGTCCTCGTCGATCAGGTAGACGACCCGGTGCTCGGCCCAACCGAGATGCTGGGCCTGCCAATCAAGCTGACGCAGACACCGGGACAGATACGCGGGCCGCGCCCCTACACGGAACAGGTGGACCGCTCCCATTTCCGTCATTCCCGCGAACGCGGGAACGCAGAGGCCCCGGGTGCAGGGACGAGAGACTCTCACTCCTCACTCCTCTCCACTCACTCCTCCTTCCATCTCCCACTCTCCAGCGTCCGAATCATGGAAATGACCAACGTCATCGCCGGCCCTGTCGCCGGCCGCCTCCTCGCCGACCTCGGGGCGGAGATGGTCAAGTTCGAGTCGCTCGACGGCGACATCTCCAGACCCGCGGGAGGCGCAGGCTTCATCTCGTACAACACGAACAAGCTGTCGGTCTCGGTCAACACGCGCACCGACGAGGGCAAGGATGTGGCGAGACGCCTCGCGGCTACTGCCGACGCAATCCTCGCCAACATGCGGCCCGGCGCGACCGACCGTATGGGACTCGACGGCGAGACGCTCAAGGATCTCAACCCCGGACTCGTCCAGTCGCACGTCACCGCCTACGGTTGGGACGGCCCATACTCGCACCGTCCCGGAGTCGACCCGATCGCACAGGCGATCACCGGGCTCCAGCACTCACAGGGCGGCTACGATGGCCCTCCCGTGTATCTTGGCGCGCTCGCCCCTTGCGACTACACCGGCGGCGCTCTTGGTGCGCTTGCAACCGTCCTCGGACTGGTGGCTCGGGAACGACATGGGATTGCCCAGCGGGTCAACACCAGCCTGTTGGCAGCCGGGGCTCTCTTGTGCGTGGACGGTTTCATGCGATACGAGGGTATGTCGCCCAGGCCGCTGCCGGATAGCGACCAGTACGGGATCAGCCCTATACGCCGCGTGTACAGCGCGTCAGACGGGTGGATCGCGGTGGCAGCCGACTCGCCTGTGCCTGCGCTGTCGTGGCTCGCAAGCTCCGAACAGGCCGAACGTGTATTGGCGGACATGACAGTCGCCGAAGCCCTGGATACGCTCAGGCAGCACGACGTTCCATGTGCCCCAATAGTCCACAACTACGTGACCGGTTTCTTCGATGACCCACAGGCGGAGTCGAACCGCATGGCTACCGTGCTGGACCACCCGGTGATTGGTCCGGTGAAGCTGAGCGGCAATCTGGTGTCTTTCGACGGCTCCACCACTCTGCCGACTCGTCCGACACCGCTCCTCGGCCAGCACACTAAGGGGATCCTGCCGAGCTCGGCTATACGCCGGACCAGATCAGCGAGCTATACGAACTCGGTGTGGTGAAGACCGAAACTCCGGCATGAGCCCTCCGGATACCGTCCCGGACAACCACGAGCGGCTGGACCCTGACCGTCCCGGCCCCAACCTGATTCGTGAACAGCTCGGACGGGCGGCTGCGATCAGGTTCACGCTTGTAGCGTCCTCTGTCGTACTTGCCCTCCTGGCGGACCACTTCATACGCGCCGACGACATGAAGTGGGCGATAGCGCCGCTGGTCATCGCGGTCGCGTGCCTGGCACTTGCGGACACGCGGCGTGCCGAGGATTCCGAGAAGACCGAACCTGAAACCACTGACGAACAGGACGAGCCCGCCAAGTTCAGCTTCGGCAGGTTCCCCGCCAACTCGCGGTTCAGCGTCGATCTGAACGAGGGAACGATAGGCTTCCTCGCGGCGCTGGTAGCGATCGGTCTGATGTACGTCTCGCTCCGCAACTTCGCACATGAGAGGCCGGAGAGCTTGACCCTCGCCTGGTACTCGTTCGGAGCTGCGGTCGTCATCGCGCTGGCCGCCATTCCTGCCATCGACAGTCGCTGGACCGCCCTGATACTCAGGCTGAAGGCTGCGGTCGGATTCCACATCAGTCTGCGTTCGACGGTGCCATGGCTCGTCTTGCTGGCGATCCTTGTGCTGGCGGCTGGCCTGCGACTCTACAACCTCGACGATCTACCAGCCGGACTCTGGTTCGATGAGGCTGACAACCTGTTCCAGGCCCGTGCGTACGCTCGCGACCCTGGCCAGATCCCTGTGTACGCACCTTCAACCAACCTTCCGACGATGTTCTTGATACCGGTCGCAGCACTGGCAAAGTTAGCGGGTGTCGCGATCACAACGCCGAGACTCGCGGCTGCCGCGTTCGGACTGCTTGGCATAGTCGCCACGTTCCTGTTTGTGCGTCATGCGCTCGGCACATCGGCTGCCCTGATCGCTGCATTCCTCGTGGCAGTCATGCGGTGGGACCTCAACTGGAGCCGCATCGGGATGCACGGCATCACAGGAGTGCTCTTTGCGGCCCTGACCGGCTGGCTGACTCTCCGCGCGATACGCACGGGGCGAACCTCAGATTACGCCTTTGCGGGAGCGTCACTCGGACTGGGCATGTGGTTCTACTCACCCTTCAGGATGTTCCCGCTTGTGGTCGGGTTCATCCTGTTGTTGCACCTGCTGATCGCCCGTCCCAGGTTGCGGAGCTACGTGGGAAACGTTGCGATCTTGGCGATTCTCGCCCTATTCGCCGCCGCGCCCGTCGTGCAGTACGCGTTGGAGAACTCCGAGCAGTTCTTCCAGCGCACTGAGACGACTTCCATGTTCAATCTCATCCCGCGAGAGGAGTGGGCTAACCGGCTCGGCGAAAGCCTCGCCAGTCACTTGCTCATGTTCAACGTCGAGGGCGACCCCAACCCGCGCCACAACCTGCCCAAAGCGCCGATGCTCGACCGCATAACCGGCGCGCTGTTCATTCTCGGCTTCTTCTTTGCCCTGGTCCGGTGGCGCGTCCTAGCGCTGTTTACGCTGCCGTTCTGGGTGCTCTTTATGGTGCTCCCCGGCGTGTTCACCGTGCCGTGGGAGGCGCCGCAGTCACTGAGATCAATCCTGGTCATTCCGGCTGTCGCCGCTCTGGCTGCGCTGGTCATCGACCTGCTCTGGCGGACGTGGAGAGACATCCCGTGGCATCTCGTGAGGCGAATCGCCTTGCCAGCGATTCTCGTCCTGCTGGGCATCGTCGCGTACCTAAACGTCGACCTCTACTTCGGCGACCAGGCGAATGACCCCAGGGTGTACGCCGCGTTCTCGACCGACGAGACGCTTATGGCTCGCAGCCAGGTCGAGCGACAGAGGCTCGGCTACTCGCTATGGGTGTCGAGGCAGTTCCTGTTCGGCCTTACCAGTACATTGCTGGCCAACCACCCGAGGGTCGAAGTTCTGAAGGCTCCCGAAACGCTGCCGCTCGATTCGACGCTCGTCTGGAGAGGCGCAGCCGCCTACTTCGAGCCTCGTGAGCGCGGCTTCTGGGAGGTGATGAAGGCCTACTACCCCGACGCCAAGTACAGCGTCGTGACCGCGCCCACTGGCGGCGACCCGATGTACTACACCGGCTTCGTCAGGCGTAAGCAGCTCGAAGAGCGCCAGGGCCTCGACGCGACGTACACCGTCGGCGGAGACGAGGTCCCTGGGCGACGCGACAGCGTGACGGACTCAACCTGGCACCCCGACTCCGGCCCTGAGCAGTTCCCTTACCGCGTCACACTGTCCGGCTCGCTGCACGTGCCCGCATATGGCGAGTACGAGTTCATGCTGGACAGCTCCCACGCCGTCGTCGAACTGAACGGCCAGCGAGTCCTGGACTCGAACAGTACGACCTCAAGAGTAATCCTCGCGGCTGGTCTGCATGAATTGTCCATTTCCGCTGATATCGACGGCCCCGAACAGTCTGTCCGCGTACTGTGGCTGAATGAGGACGGTGTTCCAGAACCTATCCCGTTCAACAGGCTGTACCGTGGCTCAGTCAGACCAGTGGGACTCGCAGGCCGCTTCTTCGAGGACGATCGCACGTCGGGAGTCCCGGACTCGATGCAGATCACGCCCACGATGGACCTCTTCCACTACAGTCCGGTCATCCCGCACCCATACACAGCTATCTGGGAGGGCACGATCCAGTCCGACATGCCCGGTCCGCGCCGATTCAAAGTCAACCGCACCCACAGCGGGGAGATATCCCTCTACGTCAACAACCGCCTCATCGCCCGGGACCCTCCCGGCGACGCAACAGCCACGAGCGGCGAACTAAACCTCGCGCCTGGCGACAACCGCCTCCGCATCGAGTACACATCCCCATCCGGCCCGACCCAGTTCGAGGTTCTCTGGGCCCTCGGCTCCGGCGCCTACAGACCAATCCCAGTCGAGCTGCTAACTCCCGCACCAGAGCACATTATGCAGGTTGTGGAGTAGGTAAGCCTCGGTTCGATCAAAGCCTCCATCCTTCCCGTCATTCCCGCGAAAGGAGACCTTTGAATAACCCCCTCTCCCTCAGGGAGATGGTTGGAGGTGAGGGTGAAAAGGCCTAGTCACCAAAGCTGCTTGAATACATCTCAACCCCTCTGGATTCCGGCCTTCGCCGGAACGACGGAGCTACGCAAAGATCTCCGGAAGCGGGAATCCATGGGCCGCCTACTTTGGAGCCAGACCGAGCAATCCTAAATTTTGCCAACATATCTGTTGCCAACGACTTTGCTGGCATGCTAGTCTTCATACATGAATGTGAAGGCAAAACTCAGGAAAGCAGGATCCAACTGGGTCGAAGGAGATCGCTTCTTCGACCGTGAAGCAGAACTCGAAGCACTCAAGGAGCGTGTCCAAAACGGCACGCACACCCTCCTGACCGCTCAGCGACGCATGGGCAAGACTAGTCTGGTGCGAGAGTTGTTGCGACGCTTGGAGGCCGAAGGCGATTTTGCAACAGTCTTCGTCGATCTTGAGGCCGCAAACGATGCAGCCGACGCTATCGCTGAGATTGCCGCTCAGACCCAGCCCTTAAGGCATGTGCGAGATCGGATATGGTCCAGCTTTGCCAACCGTCTGCAAGGTATCCGCGGCCACATAGAGGAAGTTGAGCTCTCTGAGCTTAGGCTCAAACTCCGCGCCGGTATGGACGCGGGAAACTGGCAGCGCAGCGGCGATCAGGTCTTCGACGCACTCGCTCAGAACGATAAGCCGGTCGTGCTCTCCATCGATGAGCTGCCGATACTCGTCAACAGGATGGTCAAAGGGCATGACTACCGGATCACCCCGGAACGACGGCAGGCTGCGGATTCCTTCCTTAGCTGGTTGCGTCGAAACGGTCAGGACCACCGTGGAAGAATCTGCCTCATAGTCTCGGGCAGCATCGGTCTGGAACCCATCCTCAGGCAGGCAGGCCTCAGTACCCAGACAAACATTTTTGCTCCGTATGAGCTGCAGCCGTGGAGTCATGACGTAGCCGCGAGTTGCCTCGGCGCCCTGGCCAACTCTTATGGCCTCAAGCTCTCCGAAGACGTGCGGCGCGAGATGTGTCGACGCCTGCGCTGTTGCGTCCCTCATCACGTCCAGCAGTTCTTCGACAGCCTCCACGAGCACCTGCGTAGAGATGGCAGGAACGTGGCCACGGTTGACGATGTCTCAGTAGTGTACGAACGCGATCTGCTCAGCATCAGGGGACAGATCGACCTCGAGCACTACGAGACGCGGCTCAGAATGACCCTGGGGACATACGGATACAGGACTGCTATCGACCTTCTCACTGAGGCGGCAGTCAACGAGGGTCTGCTTACGCATGAAGCTATAAGGCTCCATCTAGTGGCGGCACCGCTTTCGAATTCCGAAGTGGATGTCCAGGTGGACGACATTCTGTACTCGTTGGAGCACGACGGCTACTTGGAGCGCCAAGAAGACGGCTACTACTTCGTTTCCGGCCTCCTCGAAGACTGGTGGCGCGCACGTCATGGCCATTTTTTCACCCCGATAGCCGAGAGGTAGCTCTGGAGGTTAGGTTCAGCGATGGCAGTTGCAGTCAAGAAATACAACCCGGGCTTCCTCTCTGACGGCGAGATTATCGAGACGTTTTGCGTGCGCACGGCTGAGTTCGAGTCTATCGTCGAGTCGCTGCGGGAGATGGGCAGCAGCTCCAGCACACACTCTCTGGTCATTGGTCCTCGAGGTAGCGGCAAGACGCACCTGCTTCTACGCGTCGCGGCTGAGGTGCGTCGAGATCCTGACTTGTCCGGTATCTTTCCAGTCGTCTTCGCGGAGGAGAGCTATGAGGTCGGCACCTGCGGTGAGTTCTGGCTGGAGTGTCTTGCTCACCTGGCTGAGCAGGCTGACGATGATGAGCAGGCCAGCCTCCGGCTAACTTACGAAGATCTCAGGACCGTCACCGACGACCGGATGCTGGCCGAGCGATGCCTCGGCTCTCTACTCGACTTCGCCGACCGACATCAGAATCGGCTCTTACTAGTCGTCGAAAACCTCAACATGCTCTTCTCTGACATAAGCGACCCCGAAGTCGGCTGGCAGCTCCGCAAGACGTTACAAACCGAGCCCCGGATCATTCTGTTAGGTAGTGCCACCAGCCGCTTCCACGAGATCGATAATCCTGACCATGCCTTGTACGACATCTTCCGCGTTCTCACCCTGCGTCCACTCGATACCGCCCAGTGTGAGGCACTGTGGGAGACTGTCTCAGGGAAGCCGTCGGTTGGTGACACAGTCAGGCCATTGGAAATCCTGACAGGTGGCAGTCCGCGTTTGATCGCGATCATAGCCCGCTTCGGTGCCGACCGTTCTTTTGCCGATCTCATGGCCAACCTGCTCGATCTGGTCGATGAGCACACTGAATACTTCAAGAGTCATCTAGAGGCCCTGCCTGCGCAGGAACGGCGTGTCTACCTTGCCCTAGCTCGTCTCTGGAAGCCATCGACCGCCAGAGAAGTCGCCGACCAATCTCGTCTCGATACCAATTCCTGTAGCGCACAGCTCAGACGCTTAGTTGAACGCGGTGTCGTCGCCATAGAGGGGGGAACGCCCCGCCGCAGGGAGTACTACCTCACTGAGCGCCTTTACAACATTTATTACTTGCTGCGTAGGAAGGCCGGCGCCGATCGACTGGTCGCGATCGTAATTGAGTTCATGCGCTGCTTTTACACTCCATCTGATCTCGGTGATTTCTTCAAGAGGGCCATGCAGGATTCGCGTTCATTAGACTTCCTGCGAAGCCTCCCTGATAAATTGGCAGACGCCATGATCGCTGAGGCACGAAGGCTTGAACAGGTAGGAAGGGAGAGTGAGGCTCTTGAGATTTTTGACCAAGTGATACAAGGGTTGCATTCAGGTGATGTCCCTACTATCGAAACCAGAGTGGCCGTGGCTCTCGTAGGTAAGTCTTTTCTGCTCGGTATGGTTGGAAGAATACCCGAAGCCAAAGAAATCTGTGACGAGGTTGTAGACCGATTCGGGTCACGTTCCGAACCAGGGATACTCTTATCCGTGGCCGCAGCGTTCCACATCAGGGGACTAATATGGTCTGAGTGGGGCGACAACCCGAAAGCCCTGGATGAATATGACCAGGCTTTGGCCTACATTGGTGCAATAGGAGAGCCAAGGCCTATCTCTATGGAATCCGGGGTAATCAACGACAAAGGGATGGCACTCGTGCGTAGCAATCGTCCAACTGAAGCGATTGCTGCATTTGACGAAGTAGTGAAGCTATGCGACATAGTTGAGACTTCTCAGATTGCTGATGAGGTAGCCGATGCTCTAGTTTCAAAGGAAGTCGTCCTAATTGAGACGGGAGGAACCATAAGCGAGTTCGAGTTTTCCCTGCTACTCCAGTGTTTGGCAGATCTGGAAGACCTTCCACCCCATACCATTGACGCAGTCTGTGGATTTGTCGCTAGGATCGATCCTAGTCGTGCACTCACTTTGATTCAGGAATCTCCCGCTGCCGAAACACTCCTGCCACTATTAACAGCCCTGCGGCAGGAACTTGGCGAAGACCCACAGGTAGCGAAGGAAGTCGAGGAGGTGGCAGAAGACACCCGGCGCAGGTTGATCGAACTTAAGGGTGAACTACAACTGGGAAGCCTGACCGGAAGTGCCACACTGTCCGTTGGGAAGCCTGACACTGATTAAACGGCTGTCCCCCTACCTATGCACCTCCGGCGGTCCACCCTCCAGGAACTTGGTCCGCAGGAATGGGTCTTTGGCAGGGAACATCCCGATGATCGTGGCTGGCTCGTCTCCGATGGCTGTGAAGCCGTGTGGGACGTTGGGAGGCACGACGATGGTGTGGTCTGCGCCGACCTCGTGAGTCTCATCGCCGTAGCGGACGCTCAGCGTGCCGCTCAGGATAACGATAAGCTCGTCGTCCTCGTGGGTGTGCAGGGGAGCGCCGGTGCCGACACCGACCTCGCTGATCGATGCGTCCGTCGATGTAGTGCCGTCGCCCTCCTGGGTAATCGCCCACTTGCGATAGTTGGGCCGCCAGGGCACCTCGGGAGCGTTGTTGTGGTCTACGATCGGCATTGAACTACCTCCTTACGCCCGCGCAACCGCCCGTGCAGGCTGCGTTAGTCTTGGTCGCGTCGCCAGCAGGAACAGCACCCCGCCGAGCATGTTGAGACTGGCGAGCACGCCGAACGCGATCGTGTACTCGCCTGTCACGTCGTACACGACTCCCGCGAACACCGGCGCGGCCAGCAGTAGTATGTTCATCGGCACCTGCGAGAGCCCCATTATCATCCCGAACGACTTTCTTCCGAAGTACTCTCCGCGGATGGATACCGTCAGCGGGTTGCGTCCCCCGAATCCGGCGCCGAACAGCAGCGCGAATCCGTACGCGACAGGCAGCGTCGCCGGTCCGAGTGTCAGCAGGAACACGCCGGACGCCTGCGTCCATGTGAACACGAACAGCGCGAGTCGCTTTGGCACCCTGTCGCCGATGTAGCCGCCTATAAGCTGGAAGACCATCGACACGACTGTGTAGCCGGTGATGACGAACGAGGCCGTCTGCAGGCTGTACCCACGGTCGACCATCATCGGCGCGAGGTGCGCCATCATCGCGATGAGCACCATCGACGTGCAGCCGTGCCCGACGCTGATCAGCCAGAACGCGGGTGTCTTCAGCGCCTGCTGCCAGGTGAAGTCGGTCTGCTCCTGCATCCGTCTCGACACAGTCTGCTCTGACCTTCCGTCGGAAGATCCGCTGTCTGACGGCTCACTTGCGACCTCTTCAGGCTTGTCTCCGTCCGGCAGCAGTCCGTAGTCCTCCGGCCTGTTGCGAATGAGCAGGGAAAGCGGCAGGTTGACTACCAGGATCGCAATCCCGATGATCACGACTGTCAGCCGCCATCCAAGCCTCTCGAACTCAGGGTCTATTGCCCACGCGATGGCCGGGATCATGATCAGAGTGCCGACCCTGCTCGTCGAGTTAGAGAGACCCATCGCCATGGCCCTGCGACGGCTGAACCAGTTGTTCAGCATCGCCATGAGTGGAAGCCAGCTTCCAAGTCCCTGGCCCAGCGCGATGAGCATGTAGACGGCATAGAACGTGAGCGGCGGGATTATCGCCTGCATGAAGTCGGGCAGCAGGTGGAACGGCATGTCCCTGAGGACAGGCACGTCCTCCGTGTCCTGGACCTGGCTGAACAGGATCCAGCCGAAACCCATGATGGTCATGCCGATCATCACGAGTCGCTTGGTGCCCAGCCTGTCTGTCAGGTACCCCTCGATCGGGCCCAGGATTCCACCCTCGACTCGTGTGAACGCGAACGCCAGCGACAACTGTGTCCGGGTCCAGCCGAAGGAGTGCTCCAGCGCGACGAACCAGAGACCCATAGCATGGAACATCGGGGTCGTGGAGATAACCATGACCGACCCCGTGATGAAGACGAGCCACCACCCATAGAAGACGCCGCCCATCTTGGCGCGAACCCAGCCGTATGGCGAGCCATATAGTGTGGCGAAGTCCTGACCGTCCGACGGGCCGTTTGAGGATGAGGGGGCGCTGTCCTGTGAGTCGTCTCCGGAGGCTTCGGTCTGCGTGCTTCTGGAGTCCAGCCTAGCCCCCCAGGTCCATGCCCATGTCCACCGGGATGTCTCGCCGCTCCAGCGCCTTGTCCAGCTTCTCCCTGAACTCCATCCATACCGCCTCTCTGGCTCCGGAGTCGCCATTGACGTCCTGGATACGCTCGCGGTACTCGTCCATCACCAGGTCTTCCGACCTGCCCATAGGCATGTCGAAGAAGCCAGGCTCGAACTTGGGAAGCTGACCCGTCTTGAAGTAGCCCTTGTCCTCGAGGGTGTAGGCCTCCAGGTTCTCCGTCCCCTTGCCGAGGACCTCAGCGGTCTCGATGTAGTGGGACATCACCTGCGGCATCCCGTAGCGCTGGATGGGGCACACCTTCATGCACACGCCGCAGCCGGAGTAGCTGGTCATCACCGGTCGACACCGGCGGAAGTCCAGCTTGCTCTTCTCGACGCCCCGGTACCAGATCTTGTTCTGGTTGATCGCGCGGCCAGGGCAGCGCATGAAGCAGATCTGGCAGATCTCACAGAACTTGGTGACCCCGTAGTCCACCGGCCTGTCGTGCGTGATATTGGCGTTGGTGGTGATGACCTGCAGCCTCGCCCGCGACCCGAAGTGCGGCGACAGAAGCTGACCGTTGATACCTAGCTGGCCCAGCCCGGCCTTTACGAACAGCGGGATCATCGCGCCGAAGTGCCAGGTCGGACCCCACACCTGGGCGCGGTAGCCGAGCGAGTGAATGTAGTCGACGAGTTCCTTCGCCATCTCGCCCTGTCGCATGTGAGTGTCACCGTGTGCGGACTCGGCCTCGAGGCTTGGTAGCGACTGCGTGGCGATGTAGTCCTGTTCGACGGCCAGGCAGATGGCGTTTCTGAGGTCTCCCTTGATGTACTGGCGCTTGCTCTTGTAGGCGAACCTGCGGTCGAAGTTGGTGAAGCCGACCTCGCCGTACCCGAGTTCCCGCGCCTTGGCGCGTATATCCTCGGTCACGTCTTCGCCCTCTGGCTCCGTGGTCGGCTCCATGTCGCCGGTGGACTTCAGCCACTCGACGATAGGACCGATCTCCTCCTGGTGCTGGCGATATAGGTCGGCTGTCTTGGGGGCAGCTTCCTCGCGTATGTCGAGGGCCCACAGCGACGAAGCACTGTGCTCGACGGCAACGCTCTCCAGCGGATACTCACGAGCGTAGTAGGTGACCTCGTTGTCACGTATCGGCGTACCCGGCACCGACTGCAGGTCTCTTGCAACCGGTATCTCCACCGGCGGGTCCTCGACACGCCTGCCCGGCCGATTCACCGTGTATCCGACTCTTCTCCTTGCCATCGTTCCCCCTTCAGCCCGCAAAATGCACAACTCGGAGTGTATTTTCTGCCCGAAGCTATGTCAACGAGAGCGCGGGCACGTAGCCGTCCCATAGGCGGTGCCAAGAGAAGGGGGGAGGTTACGGGGTCTCTTGCGGTACTGACAGACAAGGTCGCCCTACTCCGTTCCCCTTTTGGCTCATGTATAATGTCAAAGACTGGTCTTCACTCACCAAAATGTCGTTGGTCATTAATTTTGTGCATGATATGGGAGGTTTGCCTATGGATATCGTAGCTGACCAGTGGGCCAAGCGAGTAAGAGAGCTAGGTTATATCTCAATTTGGTAGGTAGTCTCTTCGATAGCCACCCCGTCGCACCTGTATTTCGACAATATGCCCTAGCAGGAGGCACCCCTAACTGTAGGATTCAGTATTACACGAGTATCTTTACGCAGCCCAAATGCTCGTCAATAAGGATCAGCGATGATTACAAATGTCAAAGCCAGATACGCGAATGGTGTTCTTACTCCGCTTGAACCTCTCGACCTAGAAGAGGGCAAGGAGGTGACTCTGAGTATCAGCGAACCAAACACGCTGAACATGGAAGCAACTGAACCAGACGGGCCAGGTGAGGAGGATGCGAAGTGTGACGGGGGTGAAGAGTCCGTTGGTGTGAGACTTCTCAAGATGGCTGAGAAGCTGCGGGAATCCGTTCCGTCAGAAGCATGGGACAGGCTGCCAGCCGATGGCGCGAAGAACTACAAACATTACCTGTACGGATCACCCAGAGAGAAAGACTGATGCAAGTCGTCTTCGCGGATACAGGCTATTGGATTGCGCTTGCCTCCGATAGAGACGAGTTGCGACCTAGCATTGTGCATGTGACTGAGATATTGGACGTGTCCGTGGTCGTCACGACTGAGATGGTACTGGTTGAGTTCCTCAATCACATGAGCAGAGGTGGAGAGTACGCGCGCAGGGTTGCGTCGGATATGATGATGAGGCTGCTAAGTGACTCCGATGTGGAGATCGTTCCGCAAACCACCGCTCAGTTCAGCGATGCATTGTCAAGATACGCCTCAAGGCTGGATCAAAGATGGAGCCTCACCGACTGTGCGAGCTTTCTCGTCATGGAGGAGCGAAGCATAACCGAAGCGCTGGCCTACGACCAGGATTTCGAACAGGCAGGCTTCGTCGCTCTCCTCAGAGGAGTCGATGAATGATGTCAGGCGCCTGCTACGACGTCGCCCATCATTCGTATCGTATGTTCGCACGGCCTAGCCTGCGGGTAGCCGCAGCCAAGTGTAAGAATTCAAACCCCTGAGCAGATCACGCCATGTTCCCGTATAGTACAATCCCAGAACTTCTACGGAGGAGGTTGGGCCTATGACTCTACGAGGAAGGGCGGCTGTTGTTGGGATCGGCGAGGTCCCAACGCGCAGGCTCCTGGAGGGACGCACCCTCTATGGTCTGTGCGCCGAGGCTGCCAAGATGGCCATCAACGACGCCGGTCTGCGCAAGCAGGACATCGACGGCCTCGTGACGGACGGCGGAGCCGCGCTCGCTACGATGGCCGAGTACATCGACATCAAGCCCAACTTCGCCACCGGAGTCTCCATGCAGGGAGCCAGCGGCGCGTCGGCCACCACTGTCGCCGCCAGCGCGATCAACGCCGGCCTTTGCGAGACCGTGCTGGTTGTGATGGGCAACTCCAGGTCGTCGGGACCCGCCGGAGGCGGCGCATCGGTCAGGTCCGAGTGGGAGGAGCCGTACGGCATGGCTCCCGGCGCGGGCACCGGCTACGCGCTCATCTACAACCGCCACATGTACGAGTACGGCACCACCCAGGAGCAGATGGCGAAGGTGGCTTCCGACCAGCGTTTCAACGCCGTGGAGAATCCCAACGCTGTCTTCAACGGACAGACAGCGACCGTGCAGGACGTCTTGAACTCCAGGTACGTCAACTACCCGCTGAGGCTGCTCGAGTGCGTTATGCCGTGTGACGGCGCCGCAGCGCTGGTCATAACAACCCCTGAACGCGCGAAGGCGCTGCCGAACCGGCCCGCCTACCTGCTCGGCGCCGGCATGGAGCAGTCCAACGCCAACATCTGGCAGACCGACAGGATCACCACCACGCCCGTCGCAACCAGCGCGAAGCGAGCGTTCAACATGGCGGGCTACGCTCCGGCGGACATGCAGTTCGCCGAGTTCTACGATTGATACACCATCCTCGTGGCCGTGAGCCTCGAAGATGCCGGATTCGTTCCAAAGGGCGAGATTGGCCCGTTCTACGAGTCCACCGATACGACCTACAAGGGCGCGTTCCCCGTTAACACCGACGGCGGCCAGCTCTCGGGCGGACAGCCCGGACTCGCCGGCGGGTTCAGACACGTCATTGAGGGCGCCCGACAGATTATGGGCAAAGCTGGGGTCAGGCAGGTGCCCCTGAACGACTTATGTATGGTGAACGGTTGAGGGGGCACGGCGAGCGAAATGTGCTCGCTGGTCCTCGGGTCCGAGGACACACTCTAGCCAAGGCCTCAAGTCGTTAGTCCCAATAGATTCCCCTCTCCCTCAGTGCAGACAGGAGTTGGCACCGGACAGATTGCTCGAATACCAGTCAACACTCCCCCTCTCCCTCAGGGAGAGGGTTGGGGTGAGGGTGAGAATCTCGAATTGGTGCTCCTTCTGACACTTGGGCGCGCATGCGGGATGAACAAAGGAAAACTGAACCATGACCACACAGTACACCAAGCCCATGCCGGTCCCGATGAACCCGGAGCTGTCCAGGCCGTTCTGGGAGGCGACCAAGCGCCACGAACTCGTCATGCCGCGGTGCAGGACGTGCGCCAACATCTTCTTCTACCCGAGGGAGCAGTGTCCGGTCTGCATGTCTGACGACCTCGGCTGGACACGCGTCAGCGGCAGGGGACGGCTGTACTCGTTCACCGTCGTTCACCAGTCGGCGCATCCGGCGTTCCAGCCGGAGACGCCGCACATCTACGCGATCATCCAGCTCAACGAGGGTCCGCGAATGCCCTCCAACCTCATCGACTGCGAGGTCGAGGACGCTGAGATCGACATGCCCGTCGAGGCCGTCTTCGACGATGCTTCAGATGAGTACACGCTCGTGAAGTTCAGACCAGCCACCGACATCTGATTACCTGGCGTCCAGTTAGTCAAGTGTCTCTGATGGGGCGGACGATACAGTCCGCCCCTTTCCTTTTCAAATTGCCCAAAATACCGGGAACAAAACCCGCATCTCGTTCGTCTGTACATGTGAGACGGCCAAAACCGACCAGTTGGCCGCAGTCTGATACAGGAGGACAACGAGATGACCAGGACCACCAACACAGCCTGCTCCCGACTTGAAAGGGGGACGATACCGAAGCTCCTACTGCTGACCCTCGGGCTATTGCTTGTGGCAGTCGTGATCGGATGCGGCACATCGTCAGAGGACGAACCAGCTGCCCCCGCAGCTCCGGCTCCGGCTGCCCCTGCCGCGCCTGCTGCTGCACCTCAGTCGGTCGCCGCACAGTCTCCAGCTCAGCCTGCCGCACCGCGGCCTGCAGGCGTGGCCCCGGCTCCCGCTCCTGCACCCACATCGGCCCCTGCAACCATGGGCATGCAGCAGGCCGCTCCGGAACAGGCTCAGGCTGCTTTGACAGCATCCGCTCCCACGGCCGCGCCGGCCGCCCCGGCGCCGGCAGCAGCCCAGGCCGCGCCGGCAGCCGCTCCTCAGTCCGGTGGTGGGCCTCCAATGCATCCGGGCGTGCCGCCCCAGGATCGTAAGTGGAGTCGACACTACGGGCAGCAGACACCCAGCGCAACCACGTTCGAGGACTACCAGCGTTCGAGGTTCGTCTGGACAGAGGACGACGCTGTATCCACGTTCAGCCTAGACACCGACCGCACCTCGTATCACCTCGCACTGAACTGGGCGCGCTCGGGCTATGAGATCGACCCCGACTCCGTCAGGGCAGAGGAGTGGATAAACTCCTTCGACTACGGCTACGACATGCCCTCCCACCGCGACAGCTTCGCCATGTCCACCGACGTCATGAAGCACCCGCTACAGGAGCGCACGTACCTGGTTCGGCTCGGTTTCCAGGCCCCAGATCTGCGCGACGACAAGCCTCTCAACGTGACGCTGGTTCTCGACGCCTCCGGCTCGATGGGCGACGGCAACCGCGTCGACATCGCCCGCGAGGCCGCCGAGAGTATCCGCAGGAGCCTCGGCAGGGACGACCGCATCGGCGTCGTTCACTTCACCACCGACGTGATCCACGACTACACCGTGAAGCACCGGCGCCCGGACCACAAGGACGTCCGGCGGTCGATCAGCCAGCTCGCTCCGCATGGCAGCACCAACGTGCAGGCCGGACTCGATCTTGGCGTGAAGATGGCCCATCGCATGAGGCGCGAGCGTCCCGATGCGTACAACTACATCATCCTGATGTCCGACGGCGTCGCCAACGTGGACGCCACAGACCCGTTCGCCATACTGGAGTCGGCCAGCGACCGCGACAGCGGCAACCCGCTTCGCCTCATCACCATTGGTGTCGGCATCAGCAACTACAATGACTACCTTCTCGAACAGCTCGCCCAGTACGGCAACGGCTGGTACAGGTACCTGAGCACGACGGCCCAGGCCAGTGCCACGTTCAGCCGCGAAAACTGGCTCGCGCTGTCCGTGCCGTTCGCCGACCAGACACGCGCGCAGGTGACGTGGGACCCCGCGATGGTCGCCACATGGCGCCTCATCGGGTACGAGAACCGCGTGACCTCAGACGAGTCGTTCACCGAGAACCGCAAGGAGTTCGCCGAGATTCCCGTTGGAGCAGCGACGACCGTCTTCTACGAAGTCGAACTCACCCAGGAGGGAGAGTGGGCTGCCGAGTCGAAGCAAGCCCAGATCGGCGATGTCGCCCTGCGCTGGGTCACTCCTACCGACGGCCTGTCCAACAGGCAGCAGGGCGCGATACTGGCCGACCTCTCGGCTGGTACAGACCCGCTGATGCAGTTTGGAGCAGTGGTCGCCCTGGCCTCGGACCGTTACAGTAGTCTTCCATACATCGACGGCAGGGAATCCGGGTATGTGAGGGACGAGCTTTCGACGCTGATGGAAGAGCTCTGGCCGCTTGAGTATGAGCTCGGCCACCTGGACTCGTACAGGGACTTCAAGTTCCTGCTCGGACACATCACCGACTCCCTGCCGGGGTCGATGATCTCAACCAAGCCCAGCGGATACAGCCGCTAGTCGACCAGCTTAATGCCCGCCGGGGCGCGCCTTGGAGGGCTGGACATATAAAGGGGGTGGTCCTTTCGGGGGCCGCCCCTCTAGTGACGGTGACCGAATTCAGCGTCCACATGCCAGCGGACTGGATCGTTGCAGTCGTTGCACGAGATGAACACTTCGAGCCGGTGCCCGACGATCTCCCCAGCCACCTCCTGGCTGACGGCGCGCAGAAGCCTCTCGATGGTCGCGTGTTTGAACTCGCCGATGGTGCCGCACCTCACACAGACCGTGTGATGGTGGTGATCGACGCGAGCGAGGCTGTACCTCGGCGCGCCGTCCGGCATCGCCAGCTTGCAGATCACTCCCGACCGCTGCAGCAGCTTGATGGTGCGATAGACGGTTGCTCTGCCGACGGAGGGTAGCTCATTGCAGAGCTCCTCTGCCGTAAAGCCTTCTTCCTTCCGGTCGAGCGCGGCGATAACGTTGCGCCTTGGCTCTGTGATTCTGTAGCCGCCATCCTCGAGAACGGCAAGCAGGTCTGGTCGTACGATTGGACGCTCGTTAGTTGCGGTTGCCATGGTGTGCGACTAGTCCTATCTCCCATTAACTGCGAAGCAACGGGTACTGAGGGGCGTATCAACGTATCCAATTGATACTAGAGTATCATTAAAGTGCGCCCTCAGTCAATGCTAAACTGACTCAGGAGCCTGTGTCAGTTTGGTATGTACACACTTGGGAGCGCGGGCGTCTCGCCCGCATTCGTTCGTCCTGAGCCTGTCGAAGGGCCGTTCATGGTTCGACAGGCTCACCACGAGCGCACTTACGCGCATTCAATCAGGGAATGCGATTGCCCTGGGCACTGGAATCGCCTTAACTCCCCAGCCCGCTGACCCTCTCAACCCACAGCTCCGTCAGTCCGGGCACGTCCACGTCCACGGCGACCGTCGCATTCGCAGGGTTGCCCGTCTGCTCTTCGAAGTCGGCGACCGTCTGACCCTTGGTCATCTCACCGAGGTATTCGACCCTGACATACCCCTCGCGCATCGTGTACAGAGACGGGGCGATGGCGTAACCCATCGCAGGAACGTCGTTGAACTGCGCACCCTCAGGATTGTTTAGACGACCTCGCCGGTTGTATGCCTGCTGAATGAACGAGACCGCTCCCTGCAGGAGCCGCGTTCCTCGCGTGTCCGCGCTCCAGGTGCGGGCGAGCTGCTCCGGCGAGAACTCGACCTTGCGACACACGTCCAGGCCTACCTGTACGACCTTCGCCCCTGACCGATACACCACGTCCGCCGCCTGTGGGTCGCCCCAGATGTTGGCGGTTGCGACCGGCGTGACGTTGCCCGGAACCGTGACCGCCCCACCCATCACGATCACCTCGTCGATCGCGTCGACGATGGACGGCTCGACGTTAACCGCCAGCGCGATATTTGTAAGGCGGCCCAGCGCGAGCACAGTGATCTCGCCCGGCGACGCCAGCAGCCGTTCGATGATCTCCATGACCGCGTTCCGGCTCTGCGCCGATGTCGTCGGGTCAGGGGCGTCCGAATCGCCCAGCCCGTCGCTCCCGTGGATGTACTGCGCGAACGCCGGCTCGCCCATCCCGAAGGGCCTGCCCGAGCCCGGATAAACTGGGATGTCCTCACGTCCGGCAGCCTCCAGGATGCGCAGCGCGTTGATCGTGCACTGCTCAGCCGACACGTTGCCAAACACCGTCGTCAGCGCATCGATCTGGAGCTCAGGGCTACCCAACGCAAACAGGATGGCCGCCGTGTCGTCAATCCCAGGGTCTGTATCTATGATTACTCTTTTCGCCAAGGTCTTCTCCCTTTGTGAGTGAATCCTCCCCCTCTCCCTCAGAGCCTGCCCCGGACTTGATCCGGGGGCTGACAGGGGTAGGTAAACGTGTGCAGACAGGCGCGAATACCAATCAATGGCCCCCTCTCCCTCAGGGAGAGGGCTGGGGTGAGGGTGAATCCTCCGACACCAACCAGACACAGCCCCCACCACAACCAACAGCTTATCAACTCAACAGCAAGCTGATAAACTCAGACCGCATCTGAGGCAACCCACGACCTGATTCCCAATCTCCACAGAATACATAGGAGGTCAACCCAATGAACGGATACGAGATAAAGCAGAAAGTCCAGTCAGGCGGCATCGTATATGGAACGATGATCAGCATGAGCCGAAACCCGCGCTGGACGACACCCATGTCCGCGTTCGGCCTGGACTACGTGATCATAGACAGCGAGCACTCGCCACGAGGGCGCTCCGAGATGGCCGACTTCATCGCCGCGTTTTCGTTCAGCGGAGTGGCCCCGATAGTGCGCATCCCGATCCCCGACTCCCACTACGTCACTATGGCCCTCGACGCCGGGGCTCACGGCATACTCGCTCCCTACTGCGAGACCGTCGACGAGGTCAAGGAAGTAGTCGCCGCGGCCAAGTGGCGGCCCCTGAAGGGCGCGATGGTGCGCCAGGTCATCGAGACCGGCGAGTTCCCGTCCCAGGCGACCAAAGAGTACCTCGAAGCGCGTAACCGCAACAGCGTATGCATCATCGGCATAGAGAGCGTCGCCGCCATCGAGAACCTGGACAACATCCTCGAGGTAGGCGGCATTGACGCCGTGTTCGTAGGTCCGAACGATCTGAGCATCACGCTCGGCATCCCGGACCAGTACGACCACCCAGACTACGAGGCCGCGCTGCGTGAGGTCATCCGCATCTGCCAGAAGCACAACGTGCCCAACCTGTTCCACCACCAGACGATCGAGCTGACCACCAAGTGGCTCCAGGAGGGCGTGCGCTTCGTGCTGTACAGCTCCGACGCCCGCACCATGCACAACGGCTTCCGCGAGGAGTTCGGCCAGATCAAGGCCGTCGGCGCCGAGATCGAAGGCGTAGCCGCCGATGACGTAGGCGAGTCCAAAGAGGTGATCTAATCCTCATTCCCGCAAAAGGAACGACATGACCACCTCTCCCTCAGAGCCTGCCCCGCACTTGATCCGGGGGCTCACAGGGGTAGGTATAGGTGTGCAGATGGGCGCGAATACCAGTCAATATGACCAGTTAAGTATGACCTGTGTTCGTGGTTTACGGCTGCCCCACCCCGCCCCTGAAGCTTTGTCAATCTGGTAGGTGCCTCCCTACGGAATCTAAGGTCCCCTCTCCCTCAGGGAGAGGGCTAGGGTGAGGGTGAAAACACTGCCTACCAAACTGACACAGTCTCCCCGCCCCTCGTTGGCGGCTCCCAAACCTGTCATAATGTCTTCCGACGGCACAGATAGGTCGGCAGCTATAACTTGACCGCTGCCAGTCAGTAGAAGAGAGGAAGAGGTACATTGGCCTGGAATTTCACCAACGTTAACGGACCGTACGGCGGCACATCGGAAGGACCTGCCTGGGACGGCAGCGGCCTGCTGTTCACCGTGATCCCGTACAGCTACATCATGCGCTACGACCCCGTAGAGCGCGCTTCGACCATCTACAAAGAGGGCACCAACAACGCCAACGGCCTGATGCTCGACCCCAACGGCACGCTCTTCGCCTGCGAGGGCGGAGGAAGGCGCGTCGTGCGCTACGAGGACGACGGCAGTGCGACCGTGCTCGCCGACGGCTTCGACGGCAAGAAGCTCAATGTTCCCAACGACCTCGCGATAGACCACCAGGGCAGGGTGTGGTTCACTGACCCGTTCTATGAAGGGGCAGGTGGAGCATGGTCCGCCGACCGCTCCAACAAGGAGCTCGACCACGACTCCGTCTACCGGCTCGACCCGCAGGACGATGGCTCCTGGTCCATCAGCCGCGTCACCTTCGATACCACTCGACCGAATGGACTGCTGTTCTCGCTGGCGTTCCACACGCTGTACGTGGCGCAGAGCGGACGGCTCCCCGAGGAGAAGCGAGAGCTGCGCGCATACCCGGTCAACGACGATGGCAGCCTCGGCGACGGCGAGGTCATTCACGACTTCGGTGAGAACCGTGGCATCGACGGCATGTGCCTCGACATCGAGGGCAACATCATCGCCACTGCCGGTAACCAAGCGGGCGGGCCTGGCCCGATGATCTACGTCTTCTCGCCTTCAGGCGAGGTGATCGAGACGCACCCGCTCAACGTAGACCAGCCTACCAACTGCACCTTCGGCGACGAGGACCTGTCGACCCTGTACGTCACGACCGGCCAGGGGAACCTGCTCCGCGCCTTCACCGAGAGGCAGGGCAGGCTGCACTATCCGTAGCCTGTCTGCACCGTGCCAGAGGTACAGACGCTGATAATCGGCGGTGGTATCGCGGGAGCGTCCACCGCCCTCTATCTCGCAAGACTTGGAGGCGACGTCGCGCTCCTCGAACGCGGTGATATCGCTTCAGAGGCGTCCGGCGCCAACGCCGGCCAGATCGGAGCTACTGGCTGGGGCGACGTCCCTGACCTCGGCGCCTATCTCACGATGGGCAGCCTGCAACTTTTCAAGGAACTACAGCTCGACCTCGGATACGACATCGAGTTCAGGCAGTCGGGGTCGCTAACTGCAATCCACACGCCAGAGCAGTACGACTACATGCGGGAGCGAGTGGCTTCACAGCGAAGCCACGGCCACCAGGTCGAGCTGATCACGCCCCGTGAGGCCCGCTCCATTGAGCCCGAGATCAACCCCGACCTGCTCGGCTACATGCACACTCCGCTCCGCGCTCAGGCCGATCCCGTCAAGGCGACCCGCGCTTTTGCCCAGGCTGCAAACGCGGCCGGCGCGCGCATCCTCACGAATCACGCAGTTACCGGTATCGAGCCAACGTCGGACGGTGGATACGCGGTCGCCACCAGCCACGGTAGGGGCAGGTTTGAAACCAGCCCTTACAGGTGCCAGTCGCTCGTGATTGCCGCTGGCGCATGGTGCGGACCGTTGGGCGAGATGCTGGGGCTGCGAATCCCAATCGTTCCCGTACGTGGACAGATGTGGGCAACTGAGAGCCTCCCACCCAGCGTCTTCCAGACCATGTCGTCTGCCGAGTCGGCTTATGCCTTCAGCATGGATGACGGCTCCTACTCTAACACGCCGCCCGAGCTAACTCATCGGGGCAACACCCGCGTTACGCGCCATTTGTACGGTCGCCAGCGGCGCAACGGCGAGATCATGTTCGGCGGAGACCGCCAACTCGTCGGCTACGACAAGACCGTCGAGCCGACCGGCATAGAGGTCAACAAGGGTCACGCCTCCGAGGTGCTCCCGATGCTGTCCTCACTGCCTGTCGCGAGGACGTGGGCAGGACTCATGCCGTTCCCGCTCGATGGTGAGCCGTTGATAGGCAGCATTCCCCGGCGCGACAACCTGTACATCGTGAGCGGCCTCGCAAGCTCCGGCTTCGGAAGAGGCCCGATGGCCGGCAAGCTCCTCGCCGAGTTCATTCACACTGGTCACAGAAACCCTGTACTGGCCGAGTCCGACCCCGCACGGTGCGTCACCGAGGTTGATACAATATAACCGCAGGGGTTATATTTACCAGTGAATGACGTTTTCCTATATGTAAGGAGCAACGGTCGGTGTCCTGCTAGGGAGTACATTGATGGCCTCATTCGATCGGGCAGAAGAAGGGATGCGGCGCGCATCGAAAATCAGGTACTGCAGCTCGGACAGGTTGGCTCCCAGGAGTTGGTTAGGTTCAGGCGGGCAGAGAAGATGAACGATGTTTGGCAGCTGAGGTCAGGCCGCCACAGACTCTTCTACTTCTGGGACGAGATTCTGAACAGATACGTCTTGCTGAATGGCTTTCTCAAGCAGTCTCGCCAGACGCCCAGAAGAGTGCTGCGGACGGCTGAACGGCTGAGAGCAGCCTACTATCAGGCTCTAAGGGCAGATGGAGGTTGATCATATGTCCACCGATGCGCTGACTATGATTCATGAGCATATCAAGGACCCTGAGATGAGGGCCGAGTTCGGTGCTGAGGGTCTGAGAATGTCATTCGCCTTTGCGTTGCTTAATGCCAGAGAGAGCTTAGGCTTGACCCAGACAGAGTTAGCGGACATCTGTGGAGTCAGTCAGGCATATATCTCCAAGCTGGAAAGCGGCGATGCCAATCCTACAATCGGCAAAATAGGGATGATATTCGCAGCGATGTGGATGCAGCCCACCGTAGGGTTCGAGCCGCTGATGCGGGAGCGTAGGGAGAGTGTCGCGTCGGAAGTTTCCGATGATGTCAGCCTGCAGGACGAGCCTTCTCTGGCGGCCTCCGCAGCCGGGGACGATTGACGCGGCGATGTCCATCGACCACCTGAAAGTCCCGGTTGAGAGTCTTGCTCCGTTCTGCGACCCGAGCACCCTCGGGTTCAAGACGACGGCTGAAGTCGAGCCGCTCGATGGCACGATAGGGCAGGAGCGTGCGATCAGCGCGCTTGAGATGGGACTGGAGATCGAGGCGCCCGGCTTCAATGTGTTCGTGTCCGGCCATCCTGGAACGGGCAGAAGCTCGGCGCTTCGATCGTACCTGGACAGGATTGCACCCAGCAGACCGAATCCGCCGGACTGGGGCTACGTGCACAACTTCCAGGAGCCGACACAGCCGGTCCCCATAAGCCTTCCGTGTGGCATGATGCGCGAACTGCGCGACGACATGGACCAGCTTATCGAGACGTGCCGCGCACGGCTCCCCAACGCCTTCGAGAGCGACGACTACTCCCGCCGAGTCGAGGAGGTGATGGTCGAAATCCAGCAGAGGCGCCAGGCCGTCAACGATGACATGGAGTTCCAGGCCCGAGCTCGAGGCTTCACCGTCTCAACGACGCAGGTAGGGATAGCACCCGTGCCGCTGCACCCTGATGGTCGCCCTCTGACGCAGGACGAGTTCGGACAGCTCTCGGACGCTGAGCGCGACCGACTTCGCGCGGCAGCCGACGAGGTTCAGCGCTACGTCGCGCAGGCGACATCCGAGTTCCGGCGAATCGACAAGGAGGTCAACGAGCGCAGGCTTGAGGTGGACGCCGACCTCATCCGCTTCACACTCACACCGATCATCGACGAGCTCCAGGAGAAGTACGCGGACCATTCGCACGTAGTGGGATACCTCGACGACGTTGAGGACGATATGGTCCACAACACGCAGGCATTCAAACCGGTCACGAATGACAGCCCTGCTACAGATGACGGCAGTGCCCAGGGAAAAGAAAACTTCTTTGCCCGCTACAGGGTGAACGACCTCATCGACAACACGCACTGCAACGGCGCTCCGGTCGAGTTCGAGCAGAATCCCAGCTACTACAACCTGTTCGGGCGAATAGACTATCGCGCTGTTGCCGGGATGATGACCACCGACCACACGATGATAAGGCCCGGTGCGATACATCGCGCCAACGGCGGCTACCTCGTCATCCAGGCCAGGGACCTGCTCAAGAGCGGGCTGGCGTGGGACACGCTCAAGCGCGTGTTGTGGAGCGAGGAGATCAGGGTCGAGAACATAGGTGAGCAGGACACGCCTCTGCCGACCACCTCGATGCGTCCCCGACCCATTCCGGTCAGCGCAAAGGTCGTGCTCGTCGGAACGCCCGGCATCCTGAGCGTCCTTCGCGGTTCGGACGAGGACTTCAGACGCTACTTCAAGGTGACAGCCGAGTTCGACAGGACTATGGAGAGGACGCAAGAGAACCTGTCGCGCTACGCGTCCTTCGTCGCCTCTGAGGTCGCGCAAAACGACCTGCGTCCGTTCGATAACTCGGCAGTCGCGGCGGTGCTGGACCACTCCAGCCGTTTGGTCGGCAACCAGACCAAGCTGACGACACGGTTCATGAGCGTGGCGGACGTGCTGGCCGAGTCCGACTACTGGGCGAGCAAGTCAGGCTGCGACACCGTGGAGCTGGGCCACGTACAGAAGGCGCTGCAGCAGCGGGAGTACCGCGCCAGTCTTGCCGACGAGAGGATGCGCGAGTCGATCGAGAACGACACCATACGCATCGACACCCAGGGAGAGACTATCGGCCAGATTAACGGCCTCGCGGTGTACTACCTTGGCGAGCACAACTTCGGCAGGCCCAGCCGCGTATCGGCGCGTGTCTCGGTGGGCAACGGTAGGGTCATCAACATCGACCGTGAGACCCGCATGAGCGGCCGCATCCACAACAAGGGATT
This sequence comes from Dehalococcoidia bacterium, assembly GCA_965116405.1. GTDB lineage: Bacteria > Chloroflexota > Dehalococcoidia > Lucifugimonadales > UBA1123 > VXRN01. The sequence continues at coordinate 742,263 of OZ220685.1, read as the reverse complement.
CCTGATCCTCAACGGCTACCTCCAGGGCAAGTACGGCCGGAACAGGCGGCTGTCCATGTCGGCGTCGATAACGTTCGAGCAATCGTACTCGCAGATAGAGGGCGACAGCGCGTCGTCAACGGAGCTGTACGCGCTGCTTTCCGCGCTCTCCGGCCTGCCCATCAGGCAGGAGATAGCGGTCACAGGCTCGGTCAACCAGGCTGGCGAGGTGCAGGCCATTGGCGGCGCAACGCCCAAGATCGAGGGCTTCTTCAAGATCTGCCAGGCGAGAGGCCTGACTGGCAGCCAGGGTGTGATGATCCCGAAGGACAACGTACGCAACCTGGTCCTAAAGTCAGATGTGGTCGAAGCGGTCAGGGACAGAAGATTCCACATCTACGCCGTCTCGACCATAGACGAGGGCATCGAGGTGCTGACCGGCGTCGATGCCGGTGACCTGAACGGCGATGGGAAGTACCCGGAGGGTACCGTACACTACCTGGTAGAGCAGCGACTCGGGGACATGGACCGGAACTCCCGTAGAGAGAACCAGAGGCAGCGCGACCGGGATCAAGCCGAGTCAGACACCAGCGACGACTCCTGATAACAGGCATCGGTCCAGGCTTTTCATACTGCATCTCCCCTAGGTTCGCATCACTAAGCTATACGCTGTCAATCTGATGATTCCGTGGTAGGATCATTAGTGAGAAGGGGGCGTTAGGTTGAAAGCGTTCTGGGACAGGGAAGCGAAGGATGGGCGGCGGCTCCGCCTGGCTCTCTATGCTCTTTCCGGGGTGCTCATCGCCTACGTTCTGTGGGCCGCAGTGTCTGAGTTGTGGGTCCATGAGGAATACGTCGGCGCTTCTCTTGTTGTCGCGGTGACCATCGTTGCGATTCTGGCCTGGTTCCTTCACCGCAACCGGTCCACGGACAAATTCCAGTTCTATCATCCCTGGAAGATCCAGAAGACCGTAACATCCAGGGACCTGTGGCTGATAGCCGGTTTCGATACGCTTGTAGGCTTGGCGACTTTGGGAGTCTTCGTGCTCCCCATAGTGCTCAACTATGGAGCTGGGACAGTCTTCTTTGCGGCCATAGTTGGCGTGATGATGCTGGCCACGCTCCCTTACGGGTATAGGCACTTGCGCCGCCAGTACGACCTGGTTGATACCGAAGAGGTTCTCGCAGATCGTCCAACTCTGCTGAGATACAAGGGCTACTCGGAGACACATCACCAGTGGATACCACTGGCGGGCGTACCTACAGGCGCCCTGGTTTTCGTCGCACTGCTCTTCGTGTTTGTGCTCTTGTTCTGAGAGTTCCGTAGGCCATAAACCCGATGGCTATACCTACCTCTGCGAGTCGAGGTACGCCTGCAGAATGACCGCAGCAGCTGAGGAGTCGACTCGGCCCCGATCTCGGTTGGAGCGTCGACCCTGACCCTGGTCAGTGTCGGTCAGCAGCCGCTGGGCCTGTACTGTCGACAGTCGCTCGTCCATCGTCTCTATGGGAATGTCAGTGGCCGACCTGAGCTCCCTGACGAACTGGCGCACCTTGCCCGCCTGTATACGGCTCTCGCCGGCGAGCGTCAGCGGCAAGCCCACGACAATTTGCGACGCTTCGTTGTCCTCAGCGACTCGGATGATGTCCTGGACGTCGGTCGGTCCGCGCTCGACGTGGCCTAGTGGCGACGCTAGCAGGCCGGTGGGGTCGGAGATGGCGAGGCCGACCCTGCGATCGCCCACGTCCAGCGCTAGAACTCTCAAGGCTTGTCGCTCACGACGAGGCGGCCTCACGAACGAGATCCGGGACCTGTGCGAGCGCGTCGTCGAGCTTGGAGGCGTCGCGGCCTCCGGCCTGGGCGACGTCTGGTCTGCCGCCACCGCCACCGCCGACGACCCTGGCTGCGCCACGTGCGATGTCGGACGCGTTCAGGTTCCGGCTGTCGATCAGGTCTCTCGTGACCATCGACACCAGCATCGGCCTGTCGTTGACGACCGCGCCGAGCACCACGACACCACTGCCGAGCTTGTCGCGCAGGTAGTCGCCGACTTCGCGCAGCGAATCTGCGCTGGCTGCTGCGGCTCGCGCCGACAGCACGGTGACGCCGTCGACGTCCTGGGCCTGGGTGAGCAGTCCTTCGGCTGCCTGTAGGGATAGGCGGCGTTCCATGGCCTCCTGCTCACGCTGGAGGTTGTCCAGCTCGGCCATGAGCGACTGTACTCGCTCCTCGACCTCTGCGGGCGATGTCTGGAGGGTCTGTGCGATTCGCTCCTCGCGCTTGAAGCGGTCCCAGACCATGCGCTCTGCAGCGCGGCCGCTGATGGCCTCGATGCGCCTCATGCCGGCGCCGATGCTCGACTCGCCTAGCACGTAAACTGCGCCAACCTCGCCGGTGCGGTCGACATGCGTGCCGCCGCAGACCTCGAAGCTGAACGTGTCGCCGTTGGCGATCTCGACGAGACGCACCCGCTCGTCGTAGCGGTCGCCGAAGAAGGCGAGCGCCCCGCGCCTGATCGCCTCCTGGTAGGTGTCCTCGTCCCTGAGGATGCGGGCGTTCTGCCTGATCTTCTCGTTGACCAGGAGCTGTACCTGCCACATCTCCTCGTCGGTGACTTGCTGGACGTGTGTGAAGTCGAAGCGCAGCCGGTCTGGAGCGACCAGTGAGCCCGCCTGCCGAACGTGCAACCCGAGTACCTGCCTGAGAGCTGCGTGCAGCAGGTGAGTTGCGGTGTGGTTGCGGGCTGTGTCCTCGCGGCGAATGGGGTCGACGTGGGCGTCGACGGTCTCGCCGAGGCTGACAGAGCCGGCAGCGACCTTGCCGAAGTGGACGATCAGGCCGGGCATCACCTCCTGGGTGTCGGTGACGGCTATGCGCCCGTTGTCGCCTGATATGTCTCCAGCGTCGCCGATCTGGCCTCCCCCCTCGGCGTAGAACGGAGTCTGCAGCAGCACGATCTCGACGTCCTGCTCCTCTGAGACCTCGTTAGCTACCTGATCATCTGCTATCAGTCCCACGACTACCGTGGACGTCCTCAGCGACTCGTAGCCCAGGAAGGAGGTGCCGCCCACTCCTAGGCTCTCGTACACGCGGATCTTCGCCCTGTCCTCGCCGAACTGCGCACCGGCGCGCGACTGCTCGCGCTGGGCGGCCATCTCGCGCTCGAAGCCGTCCATGTCAATCTCGACGCTGTTCTCGGCTGCGATCTCCTGGGTCATCTCCACTGGGAAGCCGTGGGTGTCCCAAAGCCTGAAGACCACGTCGCCCGCCAGGACATCGGCTCCTTCAAGCGTATCCAGCGCCTCAGAGAGTATTGAGTAGCCGTTTTCGAACGCCTGCTGGAAGCGGTCTTCCTCGAGCTTGAGCACTGTCTGGATGAAGTCGCGGTTGTTGACTAGCTCCGGGTAGATATCGCCCATCTTCTCGATGGTCACGTCGGCGATCTCGCCGAGGAAGTTGCCCTCGATGCCGATGCGTCGTGCGTATCGGATGGCGCGGCGGATGACGCGGCGCAGCACGTACCCGCGGCCCTCGTTGGCCGGTACCACGCCGTCTGCGATCAGGAAGGTCACGCTGCGTCCATGCTCAGCGACGACCCGTATGCCGTACGTGGACTCCGTGTCCTCGCCGTAGGTCTTGCCGCTGATGCGCTCGACCTCCGCGACGATCGGCAGGAACAGGTCTGTGTCGTAGCAGGTATCGACGTTTTGCAGGATCCTGAGCAGCCGCTCGAAGCCCATGCCGGTGTCGACGCTCGGCGCTGGCAGGTTCGTCCTGGAGCCGTCGAGGTGGTGGTAGAACTGCATGAACACGAGGTTCCAAAGCTCGACGTAGCGGTCGCAGACGTCGCCGTTGTCCATCACGTTCTTGCAGTTGGGTACGCAGTCGTCCTCCTGGCAGCCGAGGCCTTCCCCGTAGTCGTAGTGGAGTTCCGAGCAAGGGCCGCACGGCCCCTCGTCGCCGGCTGGACCCCACCAGTTCTCGTCGTCACCGTAGCTGTACACGCGCTCGCGCGGAATGCCCTTGTTGACCCACAGCTCGCGCGTCTCGTCATCGGTGTCGTGTACGGCTGCCGCGAACTTCTCCAGCGGGAAGCCGTAGCCCTCGGTCATCAGCTCGATGGCGAAGTCGACGGCGTCCTGCTTGAAGTAGTCGCCGATGCTGAAGTTGCCCAGCATCTCGAACAGGGTGTTGTGCGTGGCGTCGCCGACCTCTTCGATGTCAGGAGTGCGGAAGCACTTCTGCGACGTAGTGAGCCTGCGGTTGGGCGGCTCGGCCTCGCCGGTGAAGTACGACTTGAACTGCACCATGCCGGCGGAGGTGAACAGCAGGGTGGGGTCGCCGACGGGAATCAGCGACGAGCTTGCCATCCGGCTGTGTCCCTGCGACTCGAAGTAGCCCAGGAACGTCTCTCGTATCTTCTCGCTTGTCCAAACGTCAGTGGTCATTGTTCTTCTCTTCTCATCCAGGTTGGTCTTTTGGGAGGGATCCCTCCGTTCGGAAGCTGTGTCAACTTGGTGGATGGCCCAAATACGGAGTCTAATGTCCCCTCTCCCCCAGAGCCTGCCCCGTACTTGATCCGGGGGCTCACAGGGGTAGGTAAAGGTGTGCAGACAGCGCGAATACCAATCAACGGCCCCCTCTCCCTCAGGGAGAGGGTTGGGGTGAGGGTGAAAACACTGTCTACCAAACTGACACAGTCTCCTCCGTTCGGACGCGACTCACGTGTAACACAGGTAACCGACGAAGGGAAATTGAAACAGGGGAATGGGATGCCACTAGAGAACGCTCGCATCCCCGGAGATCACGCCGCCACAAGGCGGGAAGAACCCGCCTGCACACACCTCTCAACCTCGAAATGTCTCCGAATCAACGCAAGCACCCGTGACAGCGTTCAATACGAGCGAATTTTAGGCGAGCGCTTCGGAGGGTGTCAATTGGAGTGGGGTGAGGAACCTGTGCTAGATTTGCCTACCAATCAGGGACAGGAACGCCATGACGCCAATCTGCACAGGTACTTATGTGCCCTGATATACTTGAAACTACTCATATCTTAAGGCTTGACTGGTGCACGGTCGACTATGCCTTGCATATCCAATCGAAGATGCTGGATGCCACGTAATGCTAAGAGTCTAGTCTGGAGAGAGCGGTGGCTGCATTGTCCGTAGTATAGGTGGGACTAACTTGTCTACGGGCGCACCGAAGGAGGGTCGAAGAATGGCTAGGGTGAAGACGATGGAGGTCAACGCGGTTCTCAGCGAAGAGTTTGATCGGCTGCTGGAGGCCTTGGAGATTCGAGAGCAATTCGAGAGCGGTGGGTTCAACTGCGTCAACTGTCAGGAGCAGGTTACGCACGACAATGTCATCATGGTGTTCCCCACGCCTGAACGGGGGGTAGGATTTCTCTGCTCCAAGCCTGCTTGTGGGGTCGGAAATGCTCTTGAATTGCAGCTGTCAGAGTGACTTGATGCCAACTTACTTGGTGCACTCGAGATAAGCTCATGTTGCGCGCGGTGATCCTACTTGCGGTTGGAATTGTAGTTTCAGGGTTAGCGATTGGAATAACTGCTGCTTTTGTCCGCAGTCCAAGTACGGATATTCTTGACCTCGGTACTCCTCCAGTTGCCTGGCTTGCGGGACTGTATCTGTTGGCACGGGGAAGTTGGGAAGCGCTTCCTGACCCCCTCAAGAGATTCAGCGCGGCAGTTCTGAGGAAACTGCCTACTCTTCCAAATGCATGGAAGAGGGTAGCAGTCAAGAACGAACTCGAAGGTACTTTGAACGCGGCTCTGAAAGAGTTTAGCCGAGAGGGTCAAGGGTTCATAGACCATGAGGTCAAGATCGAGTGGCTGACTCCCGATGATGACGTACGAGAGTCATTCTTTCGGTCAGGTAAGGCTTTCCTCAAGCTTAGCTTTTCGGAGAATAACAATCGGAACCTTGTTGAGGCAGCACTTAAGTTCTGTGCAGAAGGACTAATGCCTGCTACAAGACAGTACATACCGAATGATCTTATGAGAGCCGTCGACTTGGTGTTCGTCGATGAAGTGCTCGAACGACGACAAGCTCACTCGAGCAGAGCATACTTGACCCAAGAGATAATCCCTCGCGAAATCGAGCAGAGCCCTGATTTGGACAGGTACATTGAGACCCTGAGTCTGGTTGGCCAGCAAGGTTTGTTCACTAGGATATTTCTTCCGGAACTTAGGGACTATCCGGGATATGTGCCAGCCAGATTAGCTCTGCATCGGCATCACTATGATATTCGCGGGTTTTTGGAGTTTCTGGACAATACGGTCAAGAGCCGGGAGACGCAGACAAAGACAGGGCTTGTTCATATGGGGGCGATTGTCAGGGTTGCGATAGTCTTGGTGGGTATACCAGATAAGCTTCGCTTTGAGGGCACTAGACCTTATGTTCGCAGGACTGCGATTAACAACAAGGAAGGGGCTCGAACTGTATATCTGCTTGGCTACAACGAAGGTGTTTACTTCGTTCGTGAGATCGCAACCGAGGCTCAGGCCAGAGGGTTAGTCAGATCGTTTGAAATCGAGGAGTATGATGCCATTGTTGGAGATGAGGTATCTAGGCACATACTGGCTCGCATGTCCATGATTCCAGGCGGTGGAAGTAAGTTCCTTGAAGAGCACGAAGATTTGGATGAATGGCCTGATATTGACGATGATGGCACTCCTCCTGAATTGGAGGAATCAGCCGCCACACATGAGAGATGACGTGGGGGCCACATGAGGGTCGCTGTTCTCCAATAAACACGGGAAGGTGAACTTCGCCAGGCAGGCCTCAAACTGCTTACGGGATTCGTGACGCCAAAAGCCGATAGGGCTTCGCGAGTCCTAGGCACATCGCTACCATTGTGTTCTTGTGTTGCCCTCTGTTAGAGAAGCCCGACTTGTCGTCACCAGCCATGCTTAATATAGACAATTGACGAATGGGATCAAGAAGCCTGAGTGTAGCAGCAGCTTGGTTCGGCGTCGAATGTGGTCAGCGTGATGAACGCTGAATATCCGAGCGAGGCTTGCTAGTAAGGCTCCGACTCGCGGGGCGCGTTCAGAGCCCGAGGATGAGTTTCTGGAATTGACTTAGCTGTGTAGCCTAGTCAGGCAAGCACGCGGAACGATCTCCCCATCGGCTCGAAGTCTTCGACTTCTTGAGCGCTGAGTTGCTTGTTGATCTCTTCGAGTAGGCGCACCGTGTCGGGGTCAAACAGGCGCAGACCGCAACGCAGGCACACTTCAGCCGGGACGGTTACCGATGCGAGGTTGACTCCACCCTTTACGAGCTCCTCTACTTGCTTGTCGACAAGCTCTCCGCCACATGTAGGACATTTGTGGAGTAGGGGCATGGCTACCTCCTTCTTGTGCGAGAGTCGTGCCAACGCTCAGGGTCCGGACGATACGTGGTGACTAGTACCGCAACGCCGGATGTACTTTCTTAAGCCCAGACGCTACATGCCGGCTTCCACTTCGTAGGAATGATACGAAGACTGCATCCAATTGAACGAAGATTGTATCAGGGGAAGAACAATCTGGTTCCGGGGATGTGGGGTGAGCTGTGCTACTATCACTCCTGACGAACGGGTCTGGCCTAAGACGGATGCGGGAACTTTTCGATGAAGAACTATCGCTTTGTATGTACCGTTCGAGGCCCCTCAGAAGAAACCGAGGACAAGTACCTAGCCGAGATACCTGCCCTCCCCGGCTGCCGAGCGTGAGGCGATACTGAGGCCGAGGCACTGGACTACGTCCGGAGCGTGGCAATCGCATTCCTCGATTCGTACGAGGAAAATGGAGACGACCTTCCGCCCATCCTGCGTGACATCGACATAGATCGGCGAGAGTTCTTCAGCCGCTGACCCTCCCAAACCAAAAGGAGCCGGGACTTCTCCCGGCTCCCCGTAGTCTGAGGACCGCGCCCGTACCCGTCGACGTCTAAGCCTCCGAGGCTCCCAGGAACACCTGGTTCGCGGCGCTCTGGACTCGGGCCTCTGGCAGCGTCTTCTTCAGATGGCCGAGGAAGGCGGACAGGATGCCGTTGTCCTCTCCACCCCAGTCAGCGTAGGAGGCGGTCATCGCGCCCACGTTGGAGTAGCCTTCCTGTGTGCCTGCAACGCCGATCTCCTCGTCGTTGCCCTGGGCTGCGTAGCTGAAGCCCGTCTGCTGCCCGCCGCCACTGGGAGTGCTGGCGTCCCGTGTGCCGACAGCGAAGTCCTCGCCCTGCTGGGTCTCGATTGCCATCGATTCCTGTACGAGGTTGCTCGTCCCGAACGCGTAGACCCTGTTGCTGCGGAGCGCGACGTACATGGTAATCACCATGATCAGCGCGACCGCAGGGGCCACGAGGAGCCCGTACATGAAGTACCGTCCGATTGTCTGTGCTATGAGTCCGCTGTCCGTCGTCTGCCCGGCCATTTCATTCCCTCTCTCCGCTGCTCTTGAATAACTATAAGTTAATTGAATGAACCCTTACTTATAAGTATAAGCCACGTTATAACGGGCCACAAGAGCAATTCCAAGTAGAGTTTATGAGGCCAGGCGACGTAGCGCGGACTGGGCTGCGAAGTAGCCGCACATGCCGTGCACGCCTCCTCCGGGTGGCGTCGACGATGAGCAGATGAACATGTCGGTGGACGGTATTGAGTAGGGGTCGAGCAGACTGACAGGACGCGAGAATAGTTGGCCGAGGTCCTGCACTCCGCCGCCGATGTCTCCGCCGACCAGGTTCGGGTTGTACTCCTCCAACGCCGCCGGAGGCCGGACGCTTCTCGCCAGGATCCGCTCGCGGAACCCGGGGGCGAAGCGCTCCACCTGCGCCTCGATCCTGGCGGTCATGTCGAAGTCGGAGCCGTTCGGGACGTGGCAGTAGGCCCACACCGTGTGCTTGCCATCAGGCGCCCTGGACGGGTCGAAGAGGGTCGGTTGGGCGAGCAGCACGAATGGCCCCTCCGGGTGACGTCCGTGCCGCACCTCACGCTCAGAGTGGGCAACTTCGGACATCGTGCCGCCCAGGTGCACCGTGCCGGCCCGGGCGCACTCAGGGGCGCTCCAGGGCACCGGCCCGTCCAGCGCCCAGTCCACCTTGAACGCCGCCGGTCCGTAGCGGTACGCCTCGAGCTTGCGCCGGAAGCGGTCGGGCAGCTGGTCTCCGACGATGCTGACGACCTGCCTCGGCGTGACGTTGAGCAGGGTAACAGCCGCGTCCGGCACGTCATCCAGGCTCTCTACCGTCACCCCAGTCTCGATCCGGCCGCCGAGAGAGGTCAGGTATGAGGCAAGCGCGTCTGATATCTGCTGCGCTCCGCCTCGCGGCATCGGCCAGCCGACGGCGTGTCCACTTGCCCCCAGGATGAGTCCGGCGGCGGCGCTGACGGGTCTTTCGAGAGGCAGCACCGAGTGAGCGGCGATGCCCGCGAACAACGCCCTGGCCCGTTCGCCCTCGAAGTGCGACTCGGCCACCGACACCGCCGACCGCAGGCCGAGCAGCCCGAAATGGGCGGCCACCAGCGGGTGGCGCGGGAATCGCAGCGGGCCGATGACGTCGGAGCTGAGCTTGTCCCAGTTCGTCACGAGAGGGCCGAACAGCTTGCGGTACGACTCCGCGTCGGGTCCTAGGCCGTCGGCGGTCTCGGCAACCGAGCGCTCCATCATCACTGCGGTGCCGTCGTCGAGCGGGTGCGCCAGCAGCGCGGGTGGGTGGACCCACTCCAGTCCGTGCTCGGACAGCGGCAGCGTGGACAGGAACGGCGAGCCCGCCGCCAGCGGGTGGATCGCCGAACACACGTCGTGAATGAACCCGGGCAGCGTCAACTCGGCTGACCGTGCGCCGCCACCGACCGTGTCCTGACCCTCGACGACCAGCACAGAGTGCCCAGTCTGTGCGATGGCTATCGCGGCCGACAGGCCGTTCGGTCCCGCGCCTACTACGAGTGCGTCATAGCTGCCGGTCAGTGCGTTGGACTCCGACCGTACCACGCGATGATGACCGCGGGATGGGGCCTACAGGATCTCCTTGCCGAAGAAGTACCGCTCGATGCCCCACCTGCGGCTGCCGAGGATTCCGATGATCCCCGCGCAGAGGAACCACAGGATGGTGACCTCTCCGCCGTGCGCCACGAAGGCGTTCCCACCGTCGGGAGGGTTGGGGTACAGGTGCGGCCACGGCCACACCGGGCTGAGCGCCGCGTGTACACCGAAGTACGCGACGATCATCGTCACGACCAGCGCGCCGGCTCCCAGTCGGGTCAGAACGCCGAGCCCGATGAGGAACGCCGCGATGAGCTCCACCCAACCGGCTATGTCCACCAGCGTGCCGAGCCCGTTCGGGTTCGCGCCTGCGGGAAAGTCCCACAGCAGGAACGCCTTCTGCGCGCCGTGCATGCCGACCAGCGCTGCGAATGCTACCCTGAAGATCAGGTAGAACTCGTCCGTGTACGGCTGAAAGAACCGTCCGAATGTTCCCTGTTGTACATTTTCTGCTGCCATTGTCCTCGCCTTTCCTCCTTTGTCGTTACGTTACCGGGGGGCTTACAAAGTTGAAAGGTATCGCTCATGTAAGGGCAGTATTCTAGTCAGTTTATTTATACTGGTCAACTATATCTACGATTTCAACCGCTGATATCGGCAGTCCAGGTTATGTCTATGGCGTCCTTGACGCTCTCGTGGGCCGGGCATCCCTGGGGATGGACGCGGAGGGCGCGATCGGCGGCCTCGCGCTTGTCGTCCGGCACCGGGAACTCGTAGTGGACGTTTATGCTGCTGATCCTGATGGTGTGCTCAGTGCCCTCTATCCTGCCCTCGACTGTGGCTACGTAGTCCTCTGGGGCGATCTCGATTCCACGCGCCTCAAGGGCGCGTCCCAGCGTGCCGTACATTCAACCGCCGACGGCTGAGACGATGTGGTCCAGCGTGGACGCGATGGGCGGAGCGTCTTCAGGCACGCCATAGTGGCTCTTGAGCGCGCCCTGGACGCCGTAGACGACGGGCGCGGGGACGTCGCCGGTGTATGCGTGCCTGAGCCCGCGGTTCATCTCGATCCGGTTGCGGGATATGTACAGGAAGTCGTCTGCCATGAGTGTTTCCTCGTTCTGTGAATTGTGCTGCTCATTATACGCACTTCCGTCAATAGAATCGCGTGAGTCTTCCCTTATGGCATCTGAGAGAAGTGCATAGACAGGTATGAGCATCAATCAACAGACCCCCTCTCCCTCAGGGAGAGGGCTGGGGTGAGGGTGAAAAGTACGAATACCCATCCCTTTGAGCTCTGGGTGAGAGAGGACAATTGACTGGAAATATTGACAAATAGAACACTAGTTCTGTAACATCCACTGCCACGATACCGGGGGGACTGGTGATCGAGGAGTCGATATGAGAGTAGCCTGTGTTCTCATTACGCACCTGAGGGCGAAGGCGGAGATAAGACGGCGGCCCCACCTGAAGGGGAAGCCAGCGCTGATCGTCGACCGCAACCCGTCCATCGGGATGCCTATTGTGGTCGACCGCTTCCCCGAAGCCTCCGGGGTGATGATCGGCATGACCCCCGAGCAGGCGGTGTCGCGCCACGCCAATGCCATCGTACTGGATTCTGATGAGCCATACTACCGGCGGGTCTTCGCGCAGGTGCTGACCTCACTGCAGGGCATCAGCGACCGCGTCGAGGGCGCTGAAACTGGCACGGCGTACGTGCGGGTGGACGGCCTGGAGGAGCTGTACCGCGGCGAGGCCGGAGTCGTCTCCACGCTGCTGAACGCGGTCCCTGAGTACCTGCACCCGCGAGTCGGCATAGCTGAAGCGAAGTTCCCGGCGTTCGTGGCGGCGCGGACGAGCAGGGCGTTCGGCGCGTCCAGGGTGCCGGACGACGTGAGGGCCTTCCTAGCGCCGCATCCCGTCGAGCTGCTCCCGGTGTCCGCCAGCGTGAAGATCGGGCTGCGCCGTTTCGGACTGCATACGATGGGCAACGCCGCGTCCATGAGGGAGAGCGTGCTCGCGGACCAGTTCGGCGCCGACGGCAGACGGGCGTGGGCGCTGTCCAACGGGATCGACGACAGGCCGGTCGTCCCCATCGCCTACGAGGAGTCGATAGTCGAGCACACACAACTGCCGTACCACTCGTCATCGATGCAGGTGCTGTTCGTCGCAGTGGACGCGCTCCTCAGACGGGCGTACGCGCGGCCTGAGATGAGAGGCAGATACGTTGGCGCGGCGTCTCTCGAGTGCACGGCGTCAAGGTCGCGGCCGTGGGAGAAGGTCGTCCGGTTCAAGCAGCCTGCAAACACGTGGGAGGCTGCCTCAGTGGTGGTCAGGGGCCAGGTCGAGGCCGACCCGCCTCAGATCACTGTGGAGGACGTGACGCTTACGCTTTCGGAGTTCACCGGTGAGTCAGGGACGCAGATGGGGCTGCTGAAGGACGTGCACGAGGGCAGGCGGCATATCGAGGAGATCGAGAGGCAGCTGCGGGCGAAGATGAACGGCGAGCACGCGCTGTACAGGGTCGCGCAGGTTGCTCCATGGCATCCCGCGCCTGAGATGCGCGCGCTGCAGGTGCCCATCGATCCGGCGGGCGCGGACGCCATCAAGCCGCTCCACTCGCCGAGACCCGTGGATGTGCAGGAGGGGACGGAGCATCAGCCGGTGTCGGTGTGCCTCGAGCGGCGGTGGCAGCAGGTGGCGGGCATATCCGATGCGTGGACGTTCGACCTGTGGTGGCTTCCCGAACCGGTGGCGCGCTCCTACTACCGGGTCGACCCCGGCGACGGCAGGCAGGTCACGCTGTTCAGGGACCGCATGGAAGGCCGCTGGTACCGGCAGAGCGCGTGAGATCCTGACAGCGCCATGGCCTCCGGCTACGTAGAGCTTCACGCCAAGAGCTTCTACTCCTTCGGACTGGGAGCGTCCCACACGCACGAGCTGCTGGCGCGTGCGAAGGAGTACGGCTATCCCGCGCTCGCGCTCACCGATACCAACCTGTGCGGCGCGCTGGAGTTCGCGCGTCTCGCCAACAGCCTCGACGTGCGTCCGATCACGGGCGGTGAGCTGACGCTGACCGACGGCTCGCGCCTCACGCTTCTGGCCAGGAGCCGTGCTGGATACTCGAACATCTCCCAGCTCTTCACGCTCGCCAACGCCGTCGACCGTCGGGAGTCGAAGGTCGATCCCTCACGTCTGCCAGAGCACTCCGAAGGCGTGGTCGCGCTGGCAGGCGGACGCGACGGGCATCTCTCCAACCTGGTCGTGAGCGGTCGCACCGGCGAGGCTCGCGCTCTCCTGTGGAGCTATATGGAGTGGTACGGCTCGAACTCGGTGTACGTCGAACTCAATCGCAATTTTCTGTATGGGGATACGGAACGCAACAGGGAACTCGTGAAGCTGGCGCGCGAGGTCGGAGTGCCGGTCGTGGCCACCAACGACGTCCACTACCACTGTCCCGAGCGCTCGCGGCTGCAGGACGCGCTGGTCGCTGCGAAATTCAACACGACCATCGACCAGGCCCTCCCGCATCTACGACCCAACCATCACCTGTACCTGAAGTCGCACGCTGAGATGAAGGCGCTGTTCGAGGAGCTTCCTGAGGCGGTCTCCAACACCGTGCGCATCGCGGAGCAGTGCGAGTTCGACCTGGGCACGGACCTCGGCTACACGCTCCCCGACCCGGACGTGCCGGACGGCTACACGCCGCTTACCTACCTGAGAAGGCTCTGCGACGAGGCGGCGGTACGACGCTACGGGGCGATGTCCGGCGAGGTCGAGCAGCGGCTGGACGACGAGTTCAGGCTGATCGAGACCCACGGGTTGGCGGGCTTCCTGCTGCTGTACCGGGAGATCGCGCTCATTGCGCAGCGGATCATGGAGGAGCGCGGGCTGATGAGGCCGGAGACGCCGGTGGAGGAGAGGCCGCCGGGGAGAGGTCGCGGGTCGTCGGTCGCGCTGCTGGTGGGGTACCTGATCGGCATCAGCCACATCGACCCGATCAAGTGGGACCTCACGCTCGAACGGTTCATCTCCGAGGACATGTCCACGCTGCCGGACATCGACCTCGACTTCCCCAGGGGTCTCAGGGACGAGCTGATCGAGCGCGTTCACCAGCACTTCGGGCCCGAGTACGCGGTGCTGACCGGGGCGATCTCTACGTACAGGCTCAAGGGAATCGTGCAGGACCTGGGCAAGGCGCTCGGCATTCCGCAGGAGGAGACCAGGCAGCTCTCCAGGCAGCTCGAATCGCACAATAACGTCACCCTGCGTGAGGAGATGATGGAACTCCCGTCTTTCCGTGAGCGAGTGGACGCCTCCGGGTGGCGGGAACTGCTCGAACTGGCTCCCCAGTTGGCCGGCGCCCCGAAGCTGCTGGCCCAGCACGTTGGCGGCATGATCCTCAGCAGCTCTCCGATACCTGAGATGGTGCCGATCAGGGCAGGGGCGACTGACGGCCGGTACATCATGGACTGGAACAAGGACAGCGTGGCTGACGCTGGATTCGCCAAGATCGACATCCTGTCGCTGCCTGTGCTCGACCAGATCGAGGAGGCCTTGGACCTCGTCGAGGAGCGCGAGGGAAGGCGGCCCGACCTCAGCAGGATAGATCCGGAAGAGGACGACGTGTACGACATGATAAACGAGGGCAAGTCCAAGGGCGTCTTCCTGCTGCAGTCGCCGGCGCAGCTCAAGATGGCGCAGCGACTCAAGTCGCGCAACCTGCTCGACCTCGCGTACCAGGTGGCGCTGATACGCCCGGGCGTGGGAGTGCAGGGGAGCGCGGTGTCGCAGTTCGTCGACAGGTACAGGCACGAGGCCGAGTGGGAGTACGACCACCCGCTGGAGGAGCGCGCGCTGGCGCGTGGCTACGGGATCATCGTGTGGCAGGAGCAGGTGGTGCAGCTCATCAAGGACGTCTCCGGCATGACCGCCGCAGAGGCCGACGAGGTGCGCCGCGCCTTCTCCAGACCCAACAGTGAGCACCTGGTCGAGATGCACCAGCAGAGGTTCCTCGAAGGCGCGATGGAGAGGGGCGTGCCGGAAGAGACCGCGCTGAAGATATTCGGCAAGATCAACGGGCACTACATGTTCCCGGAGTCGCACTCGCACGCGTTCGCCATAACCGCGTACCAGGCCGCGTGGCTCAAGTGTCACTACCCGCTGGAGTTCTTCGTCGCGCTGATGAACAACCAGCCGATGGGGTTCTACCCGCTGGAGACGCTCAAGCAGGACGCGCGCCGATTCGGCGTGCCGTTCGTGAATCCGTGCGTGAACGGGAGCGGGCTGTCATGCACGCCCGAGGGCGGCTCGGTCCGGCTGGGGCTCAGGTTCATCAAGGACGTCGGATCGGGATTGGCTGCGCTCATCCTGGATGAGAGAGATCGGCACGGCCCGTATACCGGCGCGGGAGACCTCGTGAGACGGACAGGACTGAAGCCGCAGGCGGTGCTGTCGCTGGCGATGGCCGGGGCCTTCGACGGCATCACGCCGAACCGCAGGGAGGCGCTGTGGGAGGCTGGCCTGTACAACCGTCCTGCCCGAAACGGCCAGATGGCGCTGTCTCTGTCCATGGAGGACGGTGTTCCTGAGCTTGATGACTTCTCAGACCGCGACAAGATGGCTGGAGAGTACCGGGTCATGGGCATCTACCCCAGGGGCCATCTCATGGAGTTCGTGAGGCCGTACCTTAGCGACAGCGTTCTCACAGCGGACGCAGTGGACGCGTTCGAAGATGGCGACGAGGTACGGGTCGCCGGATGGCCCGTGGCGAGACAGCACCCAAAGGGGTGGGACGGCACGGTGTTCGTGACGATCGAGGACGAGACCGGGGACGTTCAGGTCATCCTGTGGCAGCGCGTGTTCGAGCGGTGTCGCAGGGAGCTCGGAAGCCAGGTGATAGAGGTCAGCGGCGTCGTGTCGAAGTGGGACGACACCACGAACGTAATCGCATCGGACGTGCGCCCGGTCCAGTCCGGCGTCCACATGCCACGCTCACACGACTGGCACTGAGCGACGGTGAACTGCTCACCGGGGGCGTACTAACAGGTATACGGCCAACGCACGGCGCGTTTGAACTGAAGTGCTGGAGAAGGCACGAATTGCTGCCTCCGCCCGAGCGATTAGGCTGATCACCTGTGTTCGCACGAATCTAGCGCTGGGATCATAATCGGCGCTTATGCGCTGTTCCTGTAAGTTGCCAAAGAGATTAGCGAAGCTCCGTACTGCTGAATCTGGAGTCGCGTGAACGTATTGTGCTAATCGATTCTTTGCCGTCGTATGGTTCAAGGTTCGGTAGGCGTCACCCATAGCGAGATGTTTGGGCCTGTAGGCGCTGGCCCCACGAGGGTGTCAGCGTTACTTTGGCAGAGAGCGTGGAACATCGCGTAGTATGCGGTGCTCACGGCTCGTCTGAGCGTGGCTTGGCGCGGCCTACCCTGAGAAGGACCCGTTCCATATGAACCAGCCAGCAACCTGGCCGCATCTATGGAATGCTCCCAGTTCAATCGATGTCTCGATCCCACGGTGGCTGGCTCCGAAGCTCCAGCCACTCCTCGTACTCGTTCTTGTCGATATAGGATTCAGTTGGAATGTTGTGAAAGCCCATCGTCGATAGGATCGAGACCAGCTCGGTCGATACCATATTTAGTTTATCCGGATCCAGCCGATCATGGTCTCCATCGTAAACTACGATAATGTTAAGGTTGTCCTCACCGTAGTGGTCTACGGTTGATTCGACTTTGACTGGACCGAACACAACCCTTCCTTCAAATGCCTGATTGAGCATCTTTGTGAGCCCATTCTCAGCTGCTCTGAGTGTGTCTGCAGATACACCCATGGTCATTGCCTCCGGAAGCTAGACGACCTTCGGTTGATTCTCGACTCTAAGCTGGAAAGAATCTCCGAAGTCCTGGTCGGATTTTATCACAGGGGAGCTTCAGTTCCAGATTGCTGAGTTGTGTAAGAGCCTGTGTCAGTTTGGTAGGTGCACACTTGGGAGCGCGGGCGTCTCGCCCGCATTCGTTCGTCCTGTTGAAATCCGCTGTGGCGGGAGCTTGTCGAAGGGCGGCGTCCCACTGCGCCTTACTACCAAACTGACACAGGCCCGTAGTGTAATGGACAGATCGATTAATGACTCACGGTCTGCCTCGCTTCCCGTCGAGTAGCTCACCGTGGCCTGATGCGGTACGTCCAGACCTGGAACAGCACGTCGGGCTCGCCCTTCGGCATACCCGGGAACTCACGGGTGACGTTTACGATCTCCCACGTGCCGTCGGCCTCGAGCTGGTGCTGCTTCTCCATGAAGCCGTTTTGCCTGTAGACGTCGGGGCGCAGGGTGAAGGCCACCAGGCCACCCGGCCTGACGATGCGCGCAAGCTCGTCGAGTGAGCTAGCGGGCGCGTGTCCCAGGGTCAGAACACCGACACAGATGACGGCGTCGTAGCTGCCCGTATCAAAGCCAAGAGGCTCCCCCATGACCATCTGGTGGAGGTCCCCGTACACTCCCTTGCGGCCCGCCTCGTCAAGCATGCCCTGGGATATGTCCATCGCATCGACGTTCGTGTACCCCAGGCGGTTTAGCTCAACGCCGACCATTCCGGTGCCCGCTCCAGCGTCCAGCACCTTCGACTCCGTGGGAACGAACTGGTGGAACGTCTCTGCCGCCATCCTGGGCATGACGTAACCGAAGTCGGACTCCAAGTCTTCATCGTACTCTTTAGCCCACTGGTCGTACCGCTCCTCGATCTGCCGGTTGTTCTCCGAGGCGTACACCCTCTGGATCCTGTTCTCGCTGTTCATGTTAAGTATCCTTCTGTTGGGACCCGCTAACCTCTACATTATTGGAAGTAAGAGGCGCCAATCCATGATCTCACTCTGTGATAGCCCCTCTATTCTACCCCGACCACCGTTCTGTCATCCGGGTGAGCTTGAGGCTATCGGCCTCACAGGATAGGATGCCCGCTGGAGAGTCAGATTGATCGACCTACTAAGATCCCTGAAGCCATACGTGATCGTGTTCACCGCAAGCGGGTGCACGCTCATCATAGAGATCGTCGCCGGACGGATTTTGGCGCCGACGATCGGAGTTTCACTCTACACCTGGACTAGCATCATCGGTATCGTGCTCGCCGGGATTAGCGTCGGCAACTACATCGGCGGCAGGGTCGCCGACAGATACCCGTCACCGTCCACGGTGGGACTCATACTGCTTGCCGGAGGAGTAGCGAGCCTCTCGATCCTGCCCGTGGACCACTTCGTGTCCGACAGGTTCCTGGCCTTTCCGATAATACCGCGCATCGTGATGCTGACCATTGTGCTGTTCATAGTCCCAGCGGTCATTCTGGGCATGGTGACCCCTGTGGTGATCAAGCTGAGACTCGCCGACCTGGCCGAAACCGGCAACGTCGTGGGCAAGATGTACGCCGTGTCCACCGCCGGAAGCATCCTGGGTACATTCCTCACCGGGTTCGTTCTGGTGCAGCTGTTCGGCACGCGACTGGTGATCCTGATCGTTTCGCTGGTGCTGGTGGGGATGGCGATCGTTCTCGGCGACCTGTGGCGCGTGCGAATCGCCGGAGCTGTTCTCGGACTGGCTTTCGTGGCGATTGTCGCCGTGAGCATCGTCGGAGAAGGACTGGAAAGCGAGTGCATCAGGGAGAGCAACTACTTCTGCATAAAGGTCAGGGCGAGAGACATCGAGGACCGTGAGGTCAGGGTGCTATACCTCGACGCGCTCGTTCACAGCTACGTCGATACAGACGATCCGCTGTTCCTCCACTACTCATACGAGAAGGTGTTTGGGGACCTTGCAACGATGATCGCTCATAACGACCCGGATGCCGATACGCTGTTCATTGGCGGCGGTGGCTACACGATGCCGAAGTTCATGGAGAAGCTGTTTCCCGAGACCAGCCTCGAGGTGGTGGAGATAGACCCGGAGGTTACCCAGGTCGCCCACGAGTACCTGGCGCTGCCGCTGAACACCAGCATCATCACTTACCCCGAGGACGCCAGGACCAAGCTGCAGGACCTGCCGGAAGGCAAGTACGAGTACGTGGTCGGCGACGCGTTCAACGATGTGTCGGTGCCCTACCACCTGACGACGTTGGAGTTCAACGAGATGGTGCGTGCACTGATGTCGGACGACGGCGTGTACGCCATAAACGTGGTGGACAAGATGTACTCGGGTCGGTTCCTGCGGTCCATGGTTTACACGCTGCAGCGCGTGTTCCCACATGTGTACGTGATGCGCGACGACTCCAGGTGGGACAGTGACGACCGCTACACCTTCATCGTAGCCGCGTCCATGGCGCCTATCGACGCGGTCAAGGTCACGAGCGCCAACCTGTTCGAGGGTAGAGGGACACCCGTAACCCAGTTCATGCCGGATGATATGTTCGCGGCATGGATCACCGACGAACGCAAGGTGGTCCTGACCGACGACTTCGTGCCTGTGGACGGGATGCTAGCACCGCTCTACCTGGAGAGCCGCACGCAGTAGGCAGCGGTCGACGGTGACCAGAAACCTGCGGCCCAGCGAGTAACCTAGGTAGTGATCTTGCTTTTGGTCAGTGCCTGTCCCTGGAGGCGATGGCTGAACCACCTGAGCAGGGTGTAGCCAACGAGTCCGGCGGTCGTCGAAGCGCACAGGATTCCGGCTGTCGCGCTCAGAACCAGGGTAGGGTCGGAAAAGGCCAGACCCGTGATGAATATGGCCATCGTGAAGCCGATTCCTCCAAGGAAGCCCGCGCCGATCAGGTGAGTCCATGTCACGTGTTTCGGAAGCTCCACGATTCCAAATCTGGACGCAACCCACGGGAACAGGGAAATTCCCACCACCTTACCGAACAGTAGCCCAAGTATTACTCCAATGGTGACGTCGCTGGCAAACATGCTGCCCAGGTCCACGTCAGTCAGATGAAGGCCCGCGTTGGCTAATGCAAAGACGGGAAGGATGACGTAGCCGGACCAGGGATGCAACAGACGTTCCAGTCTCTCCAGCGAAGACTCAGTGCCCTGGGACAATTCTTCCAGTTCGCCGACGACTAGTTCAGAACGTTCGGAGTCCCCGTCTGCAATTGCCTCTTTGTACTCCTTGACCAGCAGTTCGGACTTTCTGGCGAATTCCGCTTTTCCCAGGTAAGGATGGGCCGAGGTGAGGAGTCCGAAGATCACCCCGGCGATGGTCGAGTGCACACCTGACTGGAGCATTGCGACCCACATGAAGAACCCAAGGGCCGCGGTGACTACTGCGTGCCTGAGCCCGATCCGATTTACGAACACCGTGACTAATATAAGCCCGGCGACGATAACCAGATGCGGGGCGGATATGGACTCGTTGTAGGCGACTGCTATGACCATGATCGCGCCTAGGTCGTCCGCTACCGCCAGTCCCAGCAGAAATGTCCTGAGCGCCAGGGGCGCGCGCCTCCCCAGCAGTGCGAGTACCCCCAGGGCGAAGGCTATATCGGTAGCCATCGGTATTCCCCAACCTCTCGCGCTGTCCTCACCCAGATTGAAAGCGAGGAAGATGGCGGCGGGGATGATCATCCCTCCGATGGCGGCTATTACAGGAAGCGCGGCTCCTTTCAGCGTTGAGAAGTGACCGAAGAGCGCTTCCCTCTTGATCTCCAGGCCTACGACGAAGAAGAATATCGCCATCAGGCCGTCGTTGATCCAGTGTTGGACCGACATATCGATGCTGAACAGAGCAACATCGAGAGTCAGGTGAGTATGCAGTATGCTCTTGTAGTACTCGCTCCAGGGCGAGTTTGCCCAGACCAGCGCGATGACTGTCGCGGCGAGAAGTACAAGTCCGCTGGTCGACTCGCTTTCGGTGAACCTCTGCAGCGGCAGACGGATCACCCTGGTCACATGGGAACTCTCGGCCTGGGCTCGAAGCATGCCGACGCTTCGCGGACGTGTGTGAGCAGACTCGGGGTGTTCCCCACGCTCTGCGTCAGTCTCCACGGAAGCCTCCGCCCTCTTTGTGTCCAAGGCCATATACCGTTGCCTTTTTCATCTGCTTGGTCCGCCGGCCACCAGGTCAAGAACTTCGCTTCCAACCTCTTGCGATGGCGACAGATCAGGAGGCAATAGTATAAACCATAGGGCTATCTTAAACATAGTAAATTAAACTATGGAATATGTAAACATGGGATCTATCCTGTCGTAGTAGTCGCAAAGCATAGGAATACTACAAAACGGATCAAGTCTGCTAGGAGTTTGCCCCTGACGTACACCAGAGTATCCTAGTCCCACGTAGCGCCTGTGGATTGGAGAGGGACTGTCGCGTACCTTGATGTTCTGTTTGGTGGTTCGATGCGATTGAGTAGTGGGAGGATGTACGATGCCAGCCGGAGATGCTGACCGGATACGCCGATACCTTTGCCATAGGATCAATGAGGTCCGGCTGGCGGGTGAAAAGCGAGTTCTCTTGCGGGCTGGCGATGTACACAGGGCTCTCGGGCTCTCGAACGCATACCCAAACGTGTGCCAGGTGCTACAGGGAGAGAAGCTTCACTCGCAGGCAGGCGTAGAGATCGCCAACTACGTACATCGTCCCTCTTCCGGTCAAGGTGCAAGTTTAGCCATCGAGTTTCGAATACTTGCGGAATCAACGGGATCGTCAGAGGAACGTTACGTGCTTTCCGGATCTGCCCGTCTGTGGTCCACGGCGAGCGGAAGCGGGACGCCGGTGCTCATGTTCAATGGCGGTCCCGGGTGCGACGACTACCTGGCGCCAGTGGCCGAAATGATCGACGACCATTGCCAGGTGGTCCGTTTCGAGCCAAGGGGATGCGGACGCTCCGATTGGGATGGCAACTACGACATCGGTACCCTGGTGGCTGATGCTGAAGCTGTTCGACGAGAGTACGGGGTGGAGAGGTGCGTGCTGGCCGGTCACAGTTTCGGACCAAACGCGGCTCTTGCATATGCGCTTCGATACCCCACTCATGTGACCGGGCTGATCGGGATTGCTGGTGGCAGCGTGGTCAACGACAGGACGTGGAGCGAGGAATTCCACAGAGCATTGGAGGAGGTCGGAGAAGACCTCGGCGGCATCGAACTAACTGCGGACCCAGACGTGAACCCACAGGGGAACCGCAGTTGGAGGGAGTACATCAAACGCCCCACGATGCTCCGTGAGATTGCGGATCTTCAAGTGCCTGCAGTCTTCATCAATGGGGGTGCCGACATCCGCCCTAACTGGCCGACTGAACAGTTGTCCTCACTTCTGCCCCAGGGGCGGTACGTCGAGATTTCCGACGCCCCCCACATCATCTGGCTAACTCATGCTGAGGAGCTTAGGCTGGAACTGCGCCAAGCAGTCGAACAGATCACGCACTGGCAAGATAGGTAGTCTGTTCCTGATCGGATTGTGTGCCCCTATTCGGACCACTAGACCTGCCAGAACGGGGCAGTCTGTGGTAGTCAACTCTTCAAGAGTCTCTGCGTGGGCGATGGTCGCGCAGTATATCTAGGATGACTGCTGTACGTGGGGAGTTGGATGTAGTGAGGAGACGGCCAGCCTCTGGCCGCCATTCCCCAATAGCCCCCAAGGTACTTGACCAGATATCGAAGGCACGAACTGTTCTACTGTACCGCTAGAGAACGATCACCCTGACGTGAACTTCGCAGAGTCATTCGTTGACGCCACGGTTCTTAGGGCATGTGTCCTACATTCGGACTCTTGTGAAGGTGCTAACCGCACTTTTGTGGCTTCCCTTTTCCCGCAGTAGCGAAGCCTAGTCTGTCTGGCCCCGGCTAACCAGTGAGTTCATCTGGCGTTACGACAGTTCGACTTGCTGGCTTTTCTCGGCTTGCTGAAAGAACACCGGGGTGGATGTCAATGGGAATGACGAAGAATGTCTTGCCTGCGTAAGCAATGCGAGGCGGGAACTCCGGTTCGGAAGAGTCTTCAGATGAGATTACCAACTGGTTATCCGAGCAATTGAAAACTACAAGATATCCCACACTCTGGTTGTAGTCCTGCGCGTACCTAGTGATTTGTTGAAGTCCCTGCGCTAGGTTTCTCTTTCTCTTATTGCTCGCGGGATCAAAAACCTTCACCTCCAGAACCATGGGGTCGTCGGAACCAAGTAGTGCGACAATATCTGCTTTGCCTGATGGAGATGAAGGTTGCGAGAAAGGATAGTCAATTCCCCCATCAAAAAGGCCTGCACGCAAGCACAAGTCTAGATGAGCTTCGCCATCCGAGATGTCTTGCTTGTAGCGACTGTACAACTCGTCTCTTCGGAACCATTCGGCCTGTAGTTTGAAACGTTCGATCAGATACAGAACATTTCCGATATCGTCTACCTTATCGTGGAGGAAGTTGACAAATGGGTCCACCACCGACTCTGTGAAGTCTCGGAGTTTCGCATCAAGGCTCGACTCAGAACTGAACAACAGCATCCAATCTATCCAGACTCCATCGGCATCTGTGTTCGCCAACTCCTTGAGTATCCAGTAGCATACTTTGGCTCTTCCTTCTTCAGTCTCCGGAAATCGCAGAACCCGAGTCGCGTAGGTATTGTTCCGCCACTGGTCAAAGTCCACGGATGTACTCAGATCAATTTCGGTCAGCAAGCATCTTGTGTATCGATTATCGTCAAGGAACTGGAGCAGATACGTGAGTTCGGCACCGTATGTTTGGTATAGGCATCGATAGAGCCGGTTTCGTCTCTCCTGAAGCTGAACCCTGAGATTACGAAGTAACATCATCTGCTGACCTATATCTCAAGCTGGAAGGTTTTTTCGAATTTCTTGAACTCCTGTTCAAGGCTCTCTATGTCGGACTCAATGTCTGCTTGGGATCCGTACAGGCTGGCGTCTACATCTAATAACTGAATCGTCGACTTGCAGCATGGGCAGAAGGCCAATCGCTGCAATCGTATGCTATTCAACTCCACATCCATCCCGTAGTGGCATTTGGGGCAGTTGATTAGAACAAATGATTGTATGGACTCTTTCAATGTATGGTTCCTGATCTAGTCTTATGTGTTCGTCCCTTTCGGGGCTGGGCATATTGATACTCTCACGGTCTTGTGGACTTTCGTCGATCTGAAATGATGCTCAGTCGCTAATTGAAAAGCCATGCATTATGCTCACGATGATGTCATTCACGCGGAATACGCGGTGATACCGAAGGCTGTGGGTACTTCACACTACTCGGGATACCAGCCTTTGTGTACGACGTTGCAGAACCAGTTTTCGCCCTCTTCCATTCTCCACTCGCCGTGCTTCGCTAGTTCTGGACAGTCGTTAATGTAGGCAGCTGCTTTTTCCTCCAAGGCTAAACGCTTTGTTTGATCTTGATATTCGTTCTCCAGTTGATCGCGCTTTTTCGATTGGGGCTCATCGTTCAGGAGAATTGCGGCTCCTCTAAGTGCTCCTCTTGCAAGAATTGGACGTTCTTCAGGCTTGAGAAAACCGTACCTAGCGAGTAGCCTGGCCGCATCAGCTGCGTTGAGATTACGGACTTTTCTGGTCTTATAGAACCAAGGCTTGAACTTGTCGTGCGCCTCCTCGACTGTGTGCAGGTCCTTGATGAGCGATTCCAAGTTACCAGCCTCAGCGACGGCCCTGGTTACGCATGCTGCCCACCAGGCGAACGATCTAAAGCGTAACTGGCCGGGAAGCTTATGCACACCCTGGCCCTGAGTCGACATTTCTCGGAATGTGCGATCGTTCCACAGAACTTTGTACTTCTCCTTCACGGACTCTAGCACAGAGGCCTCCACGAACAAGCTAGATTGATCCTTCGGTGTTAACCTTTCACGAAACAGTTTGAAGCATTCGTGCTGGTCACTAAACCAGCCCTGTAACATAATCATCGTCAGCGGCAAGTCCTCATAACGACGTATGTCGCATGGTTCAAACAGGTCGTCTCTGAATTTCTTCATTAAGTACCTCGCTGTGTTTACAGGCTTTGACTACGCCTGAACCTCATAGTCTCCAGACGATTTCTCCTTTCAGAGGAGAGACAGCTGACCAATATCGGGAGATAGCCTCGGCCTGATTGAATACATTCCGGCGTCATTGTGCAGGGAGCCTGGTATGCCACATATTTAGACTTATAGAGTGATGACTCTATTCCCTGCCTTCCGTTCATGGGGCAGTTCTTCGTGGATTACAGAAACCATAGTTGATCAGGGGGATCAATCTGTACGCAGCACCACGTTATCGATCAGCCTCACCTTCCCAATGCGTACCGCCATGGACACCAGCGCCGGCCGGTCTACCACAGCTAGCTCCTCCAGCGTCTCTGCGTCAGCGATGGACACGTAGTCGACGTAAGCTGACGGCTCGGTGTTCAGGATCATCATCATCTGACTGCGGAGCGTCGCCGCGTCACGGACTCCCTCTTCGCACATGGTCTCGGCGAACCGCAGCGCCCTCGACAGCGCCAGCGCCGACTGCCGGTCTTCAGGCGTCAGGTACGCGTTCCGACTCGAGAGCGCGAGGCCGTCTGGGTCTCGCACAGTCGGCATGACCACGACGTTTGCTCCAAGATTCAGGTCGGCGTTCAGACGCTTGACGACCAGGCACTGCTGGGCGTCCTTCTGACCGAAGTAGACGTTGTCCGGTCTGACGATTGTCAGCAGCTTGCATACAACGGTCGCGACCCCCTTGAAGTGTCCGGGGCGATGCTCGCCCTCCAGCCTGCTTGCTATTGCGCCGACATCGATGCTCGTGTCGAATCCGGTTGGGTACACCTCTGATGCCGATGGAGCGAAGACCAGGTCGATCCCCTCGCTCCTGAGCTTGTCGAGGTCGCCCTCCATGTCGCGCGGGTAGGTGGACAGGTCCTCGTTCTCCGCGAACTGCGTGGGATTCACGAAGATGCTGGCCGCGGCGGTGGCATTGTCGGCGCGGGCCTGTCTCACAAGAGACAGGTGTCCCTCGTGCAGATAGCCCATCGTGGGAACAAGTCCAAGCGGGCGGGGGCAGGTGCGCTCAATGGCCCTGAATTCGGCGACGGTCTCGATTACTTGCATATGGTAGTTTGCGCTCAACTGGTCGAATGGCAGCGCCCATTATAAGCCAAGCGAAGGCTGGGCATACCGGCGCCGCGCACGAGTAGAGCCTGCATCCATTCGGTCGGAGGCCCAATCGTAGGGGCGTCCCTTGTGGGCGCCCTGTGCATCATGCCCAACGCGGACAACAATCGCCGCGGCGAGCCCCTATACGTGGATGACCGACCAGACTGATACATACTCGTACGAGCAGATTGACTGTGTGACACTTGAATCGCACCTGGACAGTTATCGCACAGATACGACCCTAGGCGCGATGTAAACTCATAGAATGAGGGTATGGCAAGGAAATCACTCGCCACTTGTCGAAAGCAACTATGGATAATATAATGGCGGTTGTATGTGCCCCGAATTCGGGGCGAGCCTGATTCCGATTCCGAATCCACGCAGCACCAGTCCTGTCGAGTTCTGCCTATGACCACCAGCAAGCGCGACTATTACGACGTACTTGGCATTGCCCGAGATGCCTCCGAGGAGGACATCAAGAAGGCTTTTAGGAAGCTGGCGCTCGAATTCCACCCCGACCGCAACCGGAGCGAGGGTGCGGAGGCGCGCTTCAAGGAGGTCAACGAGGCATACCAGGTACTGTCGGACGCCAAGAAGCGGGCGGACTATGATCGCTTTGGTCACGCGGCTGTGGGAGCGAACGGCGGCAGGGGATTCGACGGGTTCGATAACTTCGGTGGATTTGGAGACATCTTCGACGCGTTCTTCGGCAGCGGATTTGGCAGCCAGACGCGAACGTCCGCCAACGCGCCTAGGCGTGGAAACGACCTCCAGACGAAAATGAACATCACGTTCGAGGAGGCCGTCTTCGGAGTCGAGAAGGACATCGATATCCAGCGCATCGACGTCTGCGAACGCTGTCAGGGTTCACGAAGTGAGCCCGGTTCCGACAAGACGATGTGCAACAACTGCAACGGCTCCGGGCAGGTGCGACGCTCGCACCAGGGCATCTTCGGACAGTTCGTCCAGGTGAACACCTGCACCGTATGCAGCGGTGAGGGCAGCACTATCTCTGACCCGTGCACGCAGTGCAGGGGGGCCGGACGGGAACGACGCAAGAGGAAGCTCGCGGTCACAATTCCTGCCGGCATCGACAACGGCACCCAGATCAGGCTGAACAGGGAGGGCGAAGCCGGACTCAACGGCGGAAGCCCCGGGGACCTGTACGTGGTGCTCGACATACAGGGGCATGACGTCTTCGAGCGAGTTGGGAACGACATCCACGTCGCAATTCCGGTGAGCGTGTCCCAGGCGACACTTGGCGCAACCCTTGAGGTCTCCACCCTGGAGGGCGATCAGAAGATCACGATTCCAGCGGGCACCCAGCCCGGCGAGCAGATCACCCTCAAGAACAAGGGAGTCCCCCACCTGCGCAGCAACCGGCGGGGCGACCAGGTCGTCACCGTCCATGTGGAGATACCCAAGTCTCTCACCAATGAGCAGCAGCAGCTGTTCGCCGCCCTGTCTGAGTCGATGGGCGACGAGGGCGTCGGCAGCAAGGGCCTCTTCGACAAAGTCAAGGACGTGCTGACGGGCGATTGATGCCGGACGAACCGCAGGCGCGCCCTGGCGTGTGGCTGGAGCTGAGCATCGAGACTCCGCCCGAGTACGTTGAGCCTCTGACCGAGATCTTTCATCGCTTCGGAGAGGGCGGCGTCGCTGTCGAGCAGCCCGGAGGGTTCAACCCCGACGAGGGCGAGACTCCGCCCGTACCCGACCGGGTCGTCGTCAAGACATACCTCCCCGACGATCCTACTGCCGACCATAGACGCTCCCAGATAGACGTCGGCGTGCGCCTCGTCGCGCACCTTGCGCCGCTGACGGAGCTTCGCGAGCGCCGGGTCAGCCAGGACGAGTGGCAGAACAGCTGGAAGGAGTTCTTCCACGTTCTTCGCGTCGGAGAGCGGATCGTAGTCTGTCCCACATGGCGCGAGTATGAGGCGAAGCCCGACGAGATCGTCGTACTCCTCGACCCTGGCATGGCGTTCGGTACCGGGCACCATCCGACGACGCGGATGTGCCTGGAGATGATCGAGCAGAACATGACGCCGGGGGGCCGAGTGCTCGACCTGGGCTGCGGCTCCGGGATTCTGTCCATCGCGGCGGTGAAGCTGGGCGCAAAGAGCGCAGTCGGCTTCGAGATCGACCCGGTGGCGGTCAAGGCCGGGCGCGCCAACATCGCATTGAATAGTGCAGATGCCGCAATCGAACTGGTGCACGGCACCCTGCCGAGCCCAAAGGCTCCGTCAAGGTCATTCGACTTTGTCTTTGCGAACATATCGGCGCGAGTCGTGACGGACCTGGCTGGGCAGCTAGTCGAGAGCATCGCACCCGGTGGGCATCTGCTCGTATCGGGAGTTATCGAAAAGCACCTGGAAGGCGTGACGGACGCTCTTGCTGCCCAGGGCGCCACGATTGAACGACAGCAGATCGACGGCGACTGGGTCGCCCTGATCGCCTCAGCCTGACCCGTCATTCCCGCGAAAGCGGGAATCGACTAGCCTCCTCTCCCTTGACGGGCTTACAGGTGTAGGTAAGAGTGTACAGACAATTATGAGTGGTAGCCGACAGACCCCCTCTCCCTGAGGGAGAGGGTTGGGGTGAGGGTGAAAACCTCGAATACTTACCCCTTTCAGCCAGGGGAGAGTGGCCACAGGGACGGCGTACATGGCGCGGAAGACCAAACGCAACCAGCACAAAAAGCAGCAGCGAGCGCTCAGGAAACGGACCCAGCGCAAGGAGAAGATGGCTCGCCGCCAGTCGCAGGAGTCCGTGCGGGAGACGCCGGCTCGCATACTTCGCCGCGCCCGGGAGATGCCGATAGAGGGCGCGTGGGTGCAGGAGGGCTGGCAGGAGCGCGGCGCGGCAATCGTGGTGGTGGCCCGCACCAACTCCAGCGAAAACGTCGTGTTCGGCAACTACGTGGTGGACTACATGTGTACGGGCGTGAAGGATACTGCTTTCGCAACAAACGTCGCGCCCGAGGTGTTCGACAACGAGGTGATCCCGCGACTGTACAGTGGGGTCCCACCGGCGGCAATCTCCCCTGATCTGGCCCATGAGATCGTGTGGGGCGCTGTCGAGTACGCCGAGTCGCTGGGGCTGAGACCGGTGAGTGCTTTCAGGGAGTCTCAGCGAGTTCTCAGCGCACCTGACTCATTTGAGAGGTCCGGAGTCGTACAGTTCGGGTACCAGGGCCGCCCGGCGTACATACCGGCTCCACAGGACAACCAGGCGGCGATACTCACCCGACTGATCGACAGCGTGGGTCTGGGCAACTTCTACTACATTCCACAGGGAGACATCCCGGACGACGTGATCGACCTGCTGCAGATCGAACAGGGCGAGGACGGTGAGGTCGGCGCGCCAATCTGGACGCCCGAGGGCCAGCAGGTGCAGGGCAGTGTCGAGTCCGGGTCAGGTCTTTGGACGCCCGGCGAGCAGCCTGCGTCAGAGCAATCGGACGACGCTCCCGCGTTGTGGACTCCGGGGAGATAGCTACTCTGACGTAGGCTCGCGTCCCATCAGGTCCCGGACAGCCTGCGAGACAGAGACCCCGCCGAACATGATGCTGTAGGTCGCCTGCGTGATGGGCATCTCGACTCCGAGAGTCTCGGCGAGGTCGAGCGCGGCGCGGGTTGTGTCCACGCCTTCGGCTACACTCTCCATCTCCGACCGTATCTGTTCCAGCGACTTCCCGGCGGCCAACTGCGTGCCGAAGTAGTGGTTGCGGCTCAAGTTGCTCATGCAGGTCGCGACGAGGTCGCCCATTCCGGCCAGCCCCGCGAAGGTCGCCGGATTGGCTCCAGCGGCCTCGCCAAGTCGCCCAATCTCCGCAAGACCGCGGGCGATGAACGCGGCCTTCGAGTTGTCGCCGAATCCCATGCCGTCACACATGCCCGCGCCGAGGGCGATGATGTTCTTCAGGGCTCCAGCCAACTCTACGCCAACCAGGTCGTCGTTGGTGTAGACCCGAAATGTCGACGAGTTGATGATCGCCTGGGCTTCCGTTGCAGCGGTAGCGTCGTCGGACGCCACCACGGTTGAGGCAGGCATCGACCTGATAATCTCGCGTGCCAGGTTGGGGCCTGACAGAGCGCAGACGCCGCGGTCGAGCGACGGTATCTCCTCGTGGATCACCTCGCTCATGCGCTTGCCGCTCGACAGCTCCAGCCCCTTTCCTGCGTTGACGACGACTGTGCCATTCGGAATCGCGTGGGCGACGGTGCGGGCGTTGGCCCTGAGTGTCTGGGACGGCACCGCGAAGATGGTCATTTCGGCGGATTCGTGGGCCTCAACGGGATCGGCAAGCACGTGCATCGACTCCGGGAAGTGGACTCCGGGAACGAACCTGGAGTTCTCCCTGGCAGACTCGAGCCCGGCAGCCTCCGCGTCGTTCCGGGCGAGCAGGCGCACTTCGTGACCCTCCCTGGCGAGGATGATGCCGAGCGTCGTTCCCCAGCTGGTGGCGCCGACCGCCGTGACGATGGCCATTCAGCCAACCTCCGGCCAAAAGGGTGTTTCCAAAGCCAATGAAGTTCGTTAGTGGTGAGCTTGTCGCATCCTTCGACAGGCTCAGCGCCTGCCCCGGACTTGATCCGGGGTCGAACGCAAGTTTAGCACTTTCGGAGACACTTTCTAGGGGCTGCTGGCGAGTTCGGCCTTGTGACCGAGCTTTCGCTCGGTCCCGTTGAGCAGTCTCTGGATGTTGTCGCGGTGTCTCACGACGATCAGCGTGCCCCCGATTATCCCGTACCAGCTATAGACGAGGGGCTCCTGTCCCATCAGCGCAAGGATTACGAGCGCAAGGGATCCGAGCCCCGCTGCCATAATCGACCCCAGCGACACGTACCGGGTCAGTCCGACGAGCGACAACCCGATCACAGAGGCGATCAGGCCAGCAATGGGCGACAGGATGAGCAGGCCTCCCCAGCCGGAGGCCGTACCGCGACCTCCACGGAAGCCGATGAATACCGGCCAGTTGTGACCGAAGATCACGGCCAGGGCCGATGCCGCCTCGGCTCCATAGGAGTCGAACAGGAGCCGGGCAACCACTACGACCGCGACGGCCTTGCCCATGTCCAGCAGAAGCACCACGGCCGCAGCGGTGACGCCTGCGGTCCTGAGCACGTTGGTCATGCCGATCTTGCCGCTGCCGTAGTCGCGTATGTCGACCTTGGCGACCAGCTTGCCCGCGAGCAGGCCGAACGGGATCGAGCCAACCAGATAGGCGATCGGGACCATGACGAGATACCCGATCATCAGCGCCTCCTCCCCTTGAAGCGCATTCGCAGAGGGCTGCCCCTGAAGTCGTACGCTCGGCGCAGCCTGTTCTCCAGGAACCTCTCGTATGAGAAGTGGATGCTGTCGGCGCGGTTCACGAAGAACGTGAAGCTGGGCGGAGCGACCTCTTCCTGGGAGACGCTGTAGATCTTGAGCGTGCGCCCCTTGATTCCGGTGGGCGGGTGCTCGGCAATCGCGCTCATCATCGTGCGGCGCAGGTCGTATCTCGGTATGCCCTTGGTCCACTCGTTGTAGACGTCGAGCGAGGTGTCCATCAGCTCTTCGAGGCCGGTCCCGTTGAGGGCCGACGTGAAGCAGATTGGAGCGTACGTCGCGAACCTGAACCGGTCCTTTAGCAGCGCTTCGATCTCGCCCTTGGTGATCCCCTTGCCCTCCAGCAGGTCCCACTTGTTGACGACGAACACGACGCCTTTATAGGCGTCCAGGATGTATCCGGCGATGTGGGTGTCCTGCATCGTGGCCGGTTCCATCGCGTCCATCAGCAGGACCACCACGTCCGCCCTGTCAATCGCCCTGACGGAGCGGATCACGCTGTACTTCTCGATGCCGGTGCCGATCTTCCCACGCCTGCGGATGCCCGCCGTGTCGATCAGGAGCACGTCCATGTCGTTGTACCTGATGAGCGTGTCTATCGTGTCGCGGGTGGTGCCTGGAATGTCGCTGACAATCGACCGGTTCTCGCCGGTCAGCGCGTTCAACAGCATGGACTTGCCCACGTTGGGCCTGCCGACGATTGCGAGGCGTAGATCAGCCTCCGGCTCCGGGAACTCGGGCTCTGGCGGGAAGTGGGTCACGACCTCGGCCATCATGTCGTCGAGGCCCAGGTTGTGGTAGCCGCTGATGGGATGAGGGTCTCCGAGTCCCAGCTCGTGGAACTCGTACGCGCCCTCTGCCTTCTGCTCGGTATCGACCTTGTTGACTGCGAGCACGACCGGCTTGCCGCCGACGCGCAGCAGGTCTGCCACGTCGATGTCGGAGCCCGTCACGCCCTCTGTCACGTCGACGACCATGATGATTATGTCGGCGTCGTCAATGGCGGTCTCGACCTGTCCACGCACCTGCCGCCACATGTCGGTGTCAGGGAAGACCTCGAGTCCGCCGGTGTCGACGAGGATGAAGTTGTGCTCTGCCCAGTCCGTCTCGAGCATCACCCTGTCGCGGGTGGTGCCGGACTGCTTGGAGACTATCGCAACGGTCCTGCCGACCAGCCTGTTGAACAGGGTGGACTTGCCGACGTTCGGCCTTCCTACGATAGCTACGACAGGTTTGGCCACGTTGTCCCCCGAGATTTCCGTGAGAGGGGCGCCGATGTCCCCAAATCAGGGATCATCCGGCGGTCATGCGAGTGTGGAAACGAATGCTACCAGATTAGCCCGTTCTTTTGCATGGTCTGCGACGAGCGGAGACTGTGCCAGATTAGTCAGCGCCACAATCCGGAATCGAATGCTCCTTCTCCCTTGATAGGATGACAGGGGTAGGTAAACGTGTGCAAACAGGCGTGAATACCAATCAATGACCCCCTCTCCCTGAGGGAGAGGGCTGGGGTGAGGGTGAATACTCTGCCACACGCCTCCTCAGCACCTCCCCAATCGACTCCAGGACCGAGGCCAACTCAGTCAACACAACATTGTCCCAGTACCTGAGTACCTCAAATCCACGCGACTGAAGCCACTCTGTCCTGACCGCGTCATATTCCTGCTGTTTCCGGTGGTGACCTCCGTCGAGCTCGATGATGAGTTTGTACTCACGGCACACGAAATCCACGATGTACCTCCCGACCGGAAACTGTCTCCGAAACTTGCAGCTCACCATCCGACGATCGTGGAGTTTCGACCACAGCAGCCGTTCAGCGTCGGTGGACTGTTCTCTTAGCTTTCTGGCTCTGGAAATCTGTGTCACTTGCTTCCCTCGAGGAGGGTGGGAATCTTACCTTTCACCCTCACCCCAACCCTCTCCCTGAGGGAGAGGGGGCAGTTGACTGGTATTCGCGCTGTCTGCACAACTTTACCTACCCCTGTCAGCCTCACAGGGGTAGGTATTCGAGGTTTTCACCCTCACCCCAACCCTCTCCCTGAGGGAGAGGGGGCCATTGATTGGTATTCGCGCCTGTCTGCACACGTTTACCTACCCCTGTCAGCCCCCTCTCCCTCAGGGCTTACTGGGGTAGGTAAGGGAGTACATACAAGCATGAGTGGCAACCAACAGACCCCCTCTCCCAGCGGGAGAGGGCTGGGGTGAGGGAGAAAGGTAAGATTCCCACTCTTCTCAATCGAAGCAGATGACACAGACGTCCAGAGCCAGAAAGCTAAGAGAACAGTCCACGGACGCTGAACGGCTGCTGTGGTCGAAACTCCGCGATCGTCGGATGATGAGATGCAAGTTCCGGAGGCAGCTTCCGGTCGGGAGGCACATCGCGCACGTACCACACGGGTAGGGAATTGTGATAGCGTTGCGGAACAGTCTGGAGCCTGGAGGATTGCCGTGGGAGCCACAGACCATGATAGCTTCATGCGACTCGCGCTGGAGGAGGCGCAGAGGGCGGCCGACGAGGGCAACGTTGGCGTCGGCTCGGTCATCGTCAGGGACGGCGAGCTGATTGCGCGAGGCCGAAACCTGGTGCCGGTCACCAAAGATCCCACCGCACACGCGGAGACCGTCGCACTCAGGGAGGCCGCGACTGTTCTCGGCACTGACGACATGACCGGCTATGCGCTATATACTACGTTCGAGCCGTGCCCGATGTGCTGTGGCGCGCTGATGAACGCCAACATCGCGACGCTCGTGATGGGCGGACGGCCATCGCCTGAGCAGGCGCGGTTTGGGGACTACACGATGGAGCGCCTGCTTGAAATGTCCAAGTGGGAAGACCGCATGGAGGTCGTAACCGGCGTAATGTTCGAAGAGTGTATGGGTATCAGACAGCCTTAGAGGAGATCGTGTCAGTTTGGCAGGCAGTGTTTTCACCCTCACCCCCGGATCAAGTCCGGGGCAGGCTCTAACCCTCTCCCTGAGGGAGAGGGGACTCTACATTCGTAGGGAGGCACCTACCAGATTGATACAGCTTCGCCTTAGAGGGAAAGAGGGGCAGCAATGAACTTTTCCGGCAAGCTGGTAATCATCACAGCCCTGGCAGTTACCGTGCTGCTGGTGAGCAACATCATCGCTACAAAGCCGCTGTCGCTGTTCACCCTCCCGTTCGAGGTACTTGGCGACAAAGCCGTCATCGTTTCCGTTTCCGTCATCTGCTTCCCGCTCAGCTACATCATCAGCGACGTTCTTACCGAGGTCTACGGGTTCCGAGTAGCCCGTGGAGTCATCTGGCTGGGATTTGCCTGCAACCTGGTAATGGTCATCCTGATCTGGATCGGCGGGGCCATCCCCGGCGCGGTCTTCTGGGACAACCAGGACGCTTGGGCGGCCATTCTCGGCACAACGGGTTGGGTGCTGCTCGGCAGCTTCTCCGCATACATCGTGGGCGAGTTCGCCAACGCGACTGTCATGGTGGTGCTGAAGAACAAGACGGAGGGTCGGTTCCTCTGGATGCGGACGATATCGTCCACGGTGGTCGGACAGGGCGTGGACTCGGTGATCTTCTACGGCATCGCCTTTGGCCTCTCGGGGATATGGCCCGCCACAGCAGTACTCAACGGAATGCTGTTCGCCTGGCTGGTCAAGACCGTGTACGAGATAATCGCCACTCCACTGACGTACCTGGTGGTTGGGTGGCTCAAGCGGAATGAGCAGATGGACATCTACGACGCCCCCAGGTCGCTGAATCCGTTCGGCATATTCGGCAGCGGGGATGATGGTTCGAGCTACAACGCCGCGCGTCCCGCTACTACCACCGGCTAGAGTGCCTGGTCGCGGCAGGATGCTGTATGAGTTTGTTTGGCAGGCAAGGATTTCACCCTCGCCCCCGGATCAAGTCCGGGGCAGGCTCTGAGGGAGAGGGGATTTTGCACCCTTAAGCGCGGCGCCGCCTGAGTTGATACAGGCTGTTGCAGCAGGGAAGAGGATGGTTATCCCCACAGGAGTCATGTAATTGCGATTCGGAGCGTTCTGGCAGGTGCCCGGATTCCTGGGGTCTTCGGTCCCGAGACGGCACTGGGAGACTATCGAACAGGTAGCCCTGGCTGACAAGCTGGGGTTCGAGACGGCGTGGCTGGCCGAGTCGGTGTTCTTCCCGGGTAGGCCGCTGTCCAATCCGCTTATGGTGGCATCGGCTGCAGGACAGCACACGAGCCAGATCAGGTTCGGCACTCTCGCCGCGCAGTTCCCGCTGCACCATCCCATTCACATGGCGACCCAGGCTGCGACGTGCGACATCCTCACCAACGGCAGGCTCGACCTGTGT
Organism: Dehalococcoidia bacterium; assembly: GCA_965116405.1. Lineage (GTDB taxonomy): Bacteria > Chloroflexota > Dehalococcoidia > Lucifugimonadales > UBA1123 > VXRN01. Next base: position 706,596 of record OZ220685.1, on the reverse strand, counting down.
CTCGGCGGACGCTGGGGCTCGCCTGCAGGTCAGGCGTTCGGGCAGGCAAAGGACATGAGCGCAGCGGAGAGCAGGGGCCGCGTGGCCGAGGGCATCGAGCTGCTGAGGGCCGCCTGGACCCAGGAGAAGGCAAACTTCGAGGGCGAGTACTGGAGCATGGACGAGCTGCTCGTCGAGCCGAAGCCTGTCCAGGAGCCGTATCCGCCCCTCCTGCTCGCCGCAAACAGCGACGAGACCTTCCCATACGCCGCCAGCATGGGCCTGGGAGTGATCGGGACGACGCTCAGCCAGCCGATGCCACGCATGATCGACAGGCTCAGGGAGTTCAAGGAAGCGAAGCCAGCGGACGGCGCGACCCACCCGCAGGAGTTCCACGTCAACATCTCTTTCTTCGTCGCCGAGACCCGTAAGAAGGCCCACGAGATGATGGCGCGAAACTGGCTCGACGAGGACATAGTGAATACGGTGCCGGACGCCACGGCATCGTCGGTGGGCACCTCGCGTCACAGCTTCACGAGCGGTGTAGGGGGGTGGGCTACCTGGAACTTCGAGGACGCGGTCCGCTATTCGATCTACGATGATCCTGACGGGTGTGTCGAGCAGCTGAGCGCGCTGCGCGACGACCTGCCCGGCATGGCGCAGTGTATCCTCGAATTCAACCGCCGGGGTCGTCTGACCAACGATGAGATCAAAGAGTCCATGCAGCTCTTCGCAGACGAGGTCATGCCAGAGCTGGCCTGATGCGAAGGGCCGGAAAGTGAGAACGAACCCATGTCTGAACTGAGCACGCTTGCCGAAACGGTCGGTCAGTTGCTTAAGGACCGGGGCGAATCGCTCGCGGTGGCGGAGTCCTCTTGTGGCGGACTGCTGAACGCGACACTCGTGGCTATCCCCGGCGCGTCGGCGTACTACGTCGGCGGCGCGATAATCTACACCCGCATGGCGCAACTCGGTCTGCTGGGCGTGCCGGACGAGGCGATGGAGGGGCATCGAGCCAGCACCGAGTACTACGCCTCCCTGAACGCGGAGACTATCAGCGCGAGGTTGGGCACGACCTGGGGACTGGGCGAGACCGGCGCGAGCGGCCCCACTGGCAACCGCTACGGGGACAACTACGGGCACGCCTGCATCGCGGTCACCGGTCCGGTCGCGCGCTCGATCACAGTCGAGACGGGCGATCCCGACCGCGAGGGCAACATGTGGGTTTTCGCCGAGCGCGCCCTGTCTCTCCTGGAGGAGTGCCTGCGGGAGGCGAGGTGAGGGCCACTCTGTTAGCTACTCCCAAAATGAGCTAACGCCGCTGACCACCCCACGTCTTGTGCGTGTTTCCACGATCATCCCATCGTCAACTGAGTACACGCGGCGGATGGGGTCTTTTGATAGCACGCTCCCCAAATAGTGACCATCCTCTCTGAACCAGCGAAGGCGCTTCCTCTCAAGTAAGCCGAACCCAGTTTGGGCGACAACCAGATCGCCGCCTTCGTAAGTGTCTATCAATGCGTGCAGCTCATTCTCACGCAAGACATAGAGTCTGGTGTCTGTGAGGAGGTACAAATAGTCTCCCGTGTCTATGGTACGGCGAGGGACACTCCCTATGTCGTATGCCCTAACACCTTGGCCTCTCTCGTCTACTTCAACGACACGCCCAGAGTAGCCGGCAAGATAGACTGAGTTTGAATTCGCTGCGAAGCCTGCGGCATAGATCCAGTCAGAGGCGAATCGCTCGCCCACCATTAGGTCCATCGTGATTGTAAGGCCGTCGATCTCTAACTCCCTATGTTCGCTGTCTTTGACAAATGTTGCACCGGTGTAGCTTGGGAGACTCTGTGCCTCAATGCCTGTCAGAGTCTCAGCTGCCAAGTTCAGTGCCGTCATCTTTCCTAGGGATTGAGCATCATTTGGGTTCAGATCAGGGTGCCACTCTTTGGCAAGTTCGCGATATCGGCTCTTGATGAGATCCGGATCAATTGGAAGAGACAAGCCCATCACAGTTAGGGCCCGTTCCACTTCCTCACTCGTCTGGACTTCATGGCTGGGGGCCGCGACCTGTGTCCATCCTTCCTTGATGGGCAGTTTGGCACCCCAAAGCCCCTTTCCTCTAATGTCTACACACCATGCCTCGTCTACTGCCGTAAAGAGATAGGATTCTGCCTGATGCGAGAGGCCAACGCATCGGATGTGGTTCTTAAGCGCATCTTCCGAAATGTCGAAGCGCCCCTTCAACGCCAAGATTTCGGGGGCACGAGGCAGAGCGGTTTCTAGGATTAAATTGAGATCGTCGTCATAGGCATGGACAGTGCAGTCCCGCGACATTGCGATTAGTCCGTGACCTAGTGGATGTACACCTATACGATAGGTTCCGTGTTGCAACGCTGCCTTCACGACTTCATTGCCCGCTCGGTCGTAGCGCAATGCGGCTGCATCGATCTGGCCAAGTCCCTCTGCGTTGCCGAGGTCATCAATTAGCAACAAACCCGAGTCGGTCGGGTGAGTCTGGCGAAATGCAGTGTCTGGGCGTTCGCCGAGGGGAATACTGTTTACTGACTCTATGCACCAGTCGGCAGCATGAACTTCAAAGTGATCTTGTGGCTCCGGCGTTCGTGATCTCTCGCGACTGAGTAGTGATTCCTCCCACTTCAGAGGAGCGCGTGGCAAGGGTATATAGCTAATCTTCGAAAGATCGATCTCTTGTAGCCTGGGTGGCTCGTTGTCTGTCCTATGGGAACCAACGATACCCGCGGGCTTGGGCTTAGGAGCGTTTGGTGCTATCGCAGACGTGAGCTTGTAGGTTCTGCCATGTTTAGTTCGCACTATCTTGCCGTCTTTCTCCAAGTAGGAGATGAGATTAGCAACTAGTCGCCCATTTGATTCCCCTACGAGATCCTTGACCTCTGTCTGCAAGCAATTTGGATGAGCCTTTACCGCATCTTGAATTGCTTGGAACAGCCGAAGTGCGTTCTCGTGTTGGTCTATGCTTTCGATCCATGGTTGAAGTTCAGGAGTTGAAACGACAATGTTCCGCATCTGGGCAAGTCCACTCTCGTCACCAACCAGGGCGAGAATTGTTCCTCCTTGTTGCAGGGCTGGAATACTGCTGACATCCAAGGATCCGTAATGGCGGCGCGTCTCATTTACCCAGCCGGGGATATAACCTAAGTTCTCTCGAACAAGCTCAGCAGCTTCTCCGTATTCATTCTTAGCAATCGCAGTCCGCATTTTGATCATTGAATCGAAGTATTGATCACTGACAGCATCTCCAAATTGCGATGTTAATGGTTCATCCAAAGGCCCGACACTTTCCGCAGGCGAGGGATCGCGCTCAAGAGTTTCAGCGTTGAACAGCCGTTTGATAAATCGCATCATGGCAAGGTTACCTAGACATCAATGAGTTAAGCGTGCGAGATTGGCAACTATGAGGCGGCTGTGGCCATCTCTGGGGCGCCGACAGCGGGCATCACCTCTTTGGCGAATAGCTCCATCGACTTGAGCACCTTGTTGTGGTCTAGTCCGCCCATCGCGAAGTTCGCGCCGAGGAACCTGACCCCGTGTTGCTTTAGCTCTTCGATCTTGGCGATGCAGTAGTCCGGGTCTCCAACTATGGCGCGGTTCTCGAAGACGTAGTCTACGGTTGCGGGGAACTCAGTGCGGGTGCGTCGCCACTCCTCGATGCTGTGGTAGATCTCGCTCCCTCCGCCCTGGAAGTAGCTTCTCCAGAACAGCATGTCCAGCACCCACTCAAGGTGGGGAGCAACGTCGCGCCGGGCCTGCTCCATCGTCTCGGCGACGTACATATACCTGAAGAACGGAACCTCAGATGCGGGCCTGTCGTTGCCAGCGGCCTCCGACTTGGCCACGAACCGCTGCAGCAGCTCCAGCGCTGGCTCAGTGTCCATCACGACGGCGATGCAGAGGTTGTGTCCGCGTGATATGCAGTAGTCGAGAGTAGCCGGCGTGCGCGTTGCCGCGATGTAGATCGGCGGATGCGGAGTCTGGACGATCGGCGGCGCCAGGCTGACCTTGTTCAGGCTGTAGAACTCGCCCTCGTGCGAGAACTCCTCGTCGGTCCACAGCCCCTGGATTACGTTGATGCTCTCCTGGAAGTGCTCCTGGCTGGTCTCAGGGGAGACGCCGAAGCCGCCGTACTCGTAGCCGTACACCCCGCGCCCGAATCCGACATCGAGACGCCCCCCGCTCATGGCGTCCAGCGTGGCAGCGTCCTCGGCCAGCCTGATTGCGTTGTGGAGCGTCGGGATGAGCACGCCGGTGCCGAGCCTGATCCTCTCGGTCTGTCCAGCCATGTAGCTTGCGATGACCAGCGCGGACGAGCCGATGCCGTACCGCGTGAAGTGGTGCTCGGCGATCCACGCGCTGCTGAAGCCGAGGTTCTCCGCCAGCTTCACCTCGTCGGCCGCGTAGGTCAGGAGCTTCGCCGGGTCGGTCTTCTCAGGCCAGGGCACATGGGTGAAGATGGCGTATTTCACAGCTCGCCTCCTGTTGGATGGGCTGGATGGCAGGGAGGTTCAGGGCAGAATCTGGGCCAGGGTCAAGACTATCACAGCGACGTTCTGAACCGCCTGTGGGAGATTCTCCTCGAACTCGGACATAGCGTCTTCGCCTGCTCCGTCCGAGATGCCCCGGACTTCCAGGAACGGCAGGCTCGAGAACTCTGCGGCCCGCGCGCCGCCCGCGCCCTCCCAGGCTACAGCTATTGCTCCGGTGTCGTTCCGCAGCTCGTCGGCACGCTTGGAATCGATGATGCCCTCATCGCCGCTGGCGACAATGCCGAAGTGGACGTCGAACGACTCTTCCATGAATGGCAGTTCCCTCTGAAGCATGGCTATCGACTTCTCATCGCCGGGAAAGTTAGGAAGCGGCTTGCCGCTCAGTATGCCCCACTTGAAGTCGTGCTCGATCGTCTCCGTCGCGACGACAACGTCCCCGATTTTCAGATCGTCGCTAAGACCACCTGCGGACCCGGCGCAGATGACCATGTCTCGATCGCGCATCGTGTCGATTGCGTGCTGGGCCTGAATTCCGAACTGGGCCTTGCCCAGTCCACCCTGTGCGACGACAAGGTTGCCACCCAGGTAGCTGGCGAAGGGCAGCCTGCCGGTGGATCGCCCGTAGCTCACGAAGCCGAACCGGTTGAGCGTCGAGGTCAGGGCGTTAAACTCGTCCCTTATCGGGGTCAGTGCAAGTATTCTCATGGATAAACTGGCATGTCAGATCACGCGTTGGGATTCCAGTGCCGCCAGATCGTCTGAGCCGAGCCCGAACGCCTCTGAGAATACTTCCTCGTTGTGCTGGCCCAATAGGGGAGCTGCGGTGAAGTCGACCGGGGAGTCGGACATCTTGACCGGGCAGCCGGGCAGGGTGAACGGGCCGTACTCGGGGTGGTCGACGGTCACGATCATCTCGCGCTGCCGCAGGTGCTCGTCAGCGTACAGGTCGACCGCGTTGAAGCACGCGCTGGCGGGGACACCCGCCTCGCCGAGGATCTTCATGACCTCGAACTTTGTGTGCTTCTGCGTCCAGGAGTCGATGGCCAAGTTGATCTCATCGGTGGCCTTTGCCATCTCCCCGGCGTCCTTGAGACGCGGATCGTCGATCAGGTCCTCACGTCCGATGGCGGTGGCCAGCGCGCTCCACATGGGCTTTCTAGCGGGTGAGGCGATCATATATACGTAGTCGTCCGGACCTCCGGGCGCGCAGTGGAAGGTGCCGACACCGGGGCTGGACCTCAGGCTGTTGCCGGTTCGCTCTGGCGAGACCTTGCCCTGCTCGGCGCGCGCCATCCAGGTGCGGCTCAGGTTTACTATGGCGTCCTGCATGGAGACCTCGACGACCTGTCCCCTGCCTGTCGCCTGTCGCTGCCACAGCGCGGCGAGAATCCCGATTGCAGTGTGCATCCCCGTAGCAGAGTCGCCCGACGTGGTGCCGGGACGCATCGGAGGACCGTCCGCCTCTCCTGTTGCGCAGAATCCGCCGCCTGCGGCCTGAGCGACGGGGTCGAAGCTCTTGTACGTGCTGTACGGGCCGTATGTGCCGAAGCCCTTCACGCGGGCGAGGATGATGCGCGGGTTGATCTCGGCGAGCACGTCGTAGCCGAGGTCGAGGCGTTCGAGGGTGCCGGGCGCGAGGTTCTCGGCGACTATGTCGCCGTCCCTGACGAGGTCGAAGAACATCTCGCGGCCCCTGTCGGTCTTGAGGTTGAGCGTGACGCTTCGCTTGTTCGAGTTGTAATGGATGAAGTAGTTGGAGTCGCCCTCGGACTCCCGTCCCGTCCCCCGCCCCGGGTCTCCAACGCCTGGATTCTCTATCTTGATCACGTCCGCACCCAGCCACGCGAGCATCTGTGTGCACGAAGTCCCTGCCTCGAACTGCGTCAGGTCGATTACCCGCACACCTTCCAGCGCCTTATCCATCTCTACCTCTCCTTGTGCAAAATCAGTGCAAAGTCATGGCTAAGCGTGTCAATGGTACAGACATGATGATTCCCGATGGGGAAGTCCTGCTCCAATGTATCACGCTTGTGGAAACAAAACAGGGGCGGTCGACAGACCGCCCCCGGTTATCTACTTGTTGCCGACTATTTAGCCGCTAGGGCTAGTTCCTGAGGAAGTCGAACTGCTCGAAGCTGCCGTTGGTGATTGGCTCAGGATCGATTCCGAGCTGGCGCTCGAGGAGCGTCGAGTAAGTCACGCGGAAGTCGTTGCTGAAGTGCATGTCGCCTTCGAGCTGGTCCTCTGGCTTCAGCGACGGGAAGTCGGCGTACAGGCCGCCGTTGACGTCGCCGCCGATGACGAACGCGACTCCGCCGGAGCCGTGGTCAGTGCCCGCGCCGTTGTCGTTGATCCGGCGCCCGAACTCGGAGAACAGCAGGATGACGGTGTCCTTGTCCTTGCCGTGCTCCTTGAGGTCGTCCATGAAGTCGGCGACGGCGGTCGAGACCTCGTTCCAGAGCTTGCCGTGCGACGCCAGCTCATTGGCGTGGGTGTCGAAGCTGCCATGCTGCGTGTAGAAGACGCGCGTGCCGACGTCGGCGAACATCACCTGCGCGATGTTCCTCATGTTCTCAGCGATGGGATTGTCGGCGTACTCGACGCTGGACGAGTATGCACCCGGGGCGGTCTTGAGAATGTCTGCGCCCTTGAGCGCGTCCATGCCCACCTGGCTGATGAACTGCGAGATGGTGTCCTTGCCAGAGCCGCCGTAGATCTGGGAGAAGGCTTCGAGCGCAAGCGCGCGCGCCGCCTCGTCCTTGATGTCGGGCATGAGGCCGTAGGTGTCTAGGTTGCCGACGGATGCGACAGGGACGTCCTTGGCGTACATGGCGCGCGGCAGTCCGCGACCGAAGTTGACGCCGGTGACGACGTTCTCGGCCTTGGGGTCGAGGTCCCTGATGGCCTGTCCGAGCCAGCCCTCAGGAGCGATGTCAGCGGGCTGGGCCGTGTGCCACACGTCCATGGAGCGGAAGTGCGACCTGTTGGGGTTCGGGTATCCGACGCCCTGTATGACCGCGACCTTGCCCTCGTCCCACAGCGACTTGATCGGCCCCATTGCCGGGTTCAGTCCCACGTTGTTGTCGAGGTGCAGCACCTCGTCCTGTGGAATGCCGAGGTAGGGCCGCTGATCGTAATATAGCCCGTCGTTGTACGGAATCAGCGTGTTGAGCGCGTCGTTTCCACCGCTCAGCTGCAGTACCACAACCGACTTGCTGTTACCGTTTCCATTCGCTGCCATAACACCACTCCCTGCTGTTGTTGATTTGTTTCCTGGCTTGGATCGTACGGGCAGGTTTGAAACCTGCCCCTACCTGTTTCTCTGGTAGATCTGAACTCGGTGCCGGTTGCTCTCGGTGACGTACATCCGGCCCTCGTCATCCAGTTTAATGGATGTCGGTGCCCAGAAGTACTTCTCAATGTGGGATGATACCTCGTGCGGGTCGTCGACGAAGAAATCGATCTCAGGCTCCATGTTCGCGCGTTCGCGTGCGGCCGCCTCTTCGAGGTTGATCGACAGGAACGCCTCGGCCCACTTTGAATCAGTTGCCTCGCCGCGGATGTTCTGCACGAGCCCGCCGTCGGAGTCGAAGATGACGACGCGCTCGTTGCCCCAGTCGGACACGTAGACGTATCCATCCGGGTCGACAGCGACGCCTGACGGCCTGTGAAGTTCGCCGTCACCGCGGCCGGACCTTCCGAACGAGCGTATGTACTCGCCGTCCAGCGAGAGCTTCTGCACCCTGTCGTTCTGCCAATCGGCGACGTACAGGAAGCCATCAGGCCCGACGGTGAGTCCCCACGGAAGCCCGAACTGTCCCTCGCCGGAGCCCTGCGAGCCGTAGCTCGCTACAAACTCGCCTCCGGCGGTAAAGACCTGCACGCGATGGTTGTGCTGGTCGGCGACGTACAGCCTGTCGTCCGCATCGAAAGCCAGACCGGCTGGTCCGTCGAGCTGACCGGGCGCGCTGCCCGTCTCTCCCCAGTGGTTGATGATCGTGCCGGACGTATCGAATCCGGTCACGACGTTCTTGTCCTCGTCGCTGATGTAGACGTGCCCCTGGCTGTCCTGTGTAATCGCGACGGGCCAGATGAACTGGCCTGCGTCCTCGCCGAACTCAGAGAAGGTGCCGTAGTACTCGCTGTCTATGTCGTAGATCGTGACGCGTACCCCTCGGACGTCTCCTTCGAGGGAGCGACTTATGGTGTACAGCTTGCCATCGCTGTGGCAGACGGTATCTACCGGGTAGTAGAACCCCCGTCCCTCCATCGTGGACAGCCCGATGGTGTGGCTGTAGACCATCCTCTGCCGGGTTGTTTCAAGTGTGGTCATGGCGTTCACCTTTTTGTGGGGGCAGGTTTGAAACCTGACCCTACACGCTATGCCCTCTGGAACTCGTGAGTCGCCGCGATCATCTGGAGCAGCTGGGCCACTCGCTCGCTCGTTTCCTCGTCCACCTCGGGTCCGGCGACGATATCGCCCTCAGCCTTAGCGTAGTCCACGAGAGACGACCTGGTCTCATCAGACACCGTAATCACCCCGATCTCGTCGAGGCACCGGTCCACTAGCTCGGTCGGAGATATCGCAGAGCCGCCGTTCGTGGCGACGCGCTCGATGATCGACCTGACGCCTGGATGCTCCGTGTTGCCGAGCTGGGTCGAAGCGAAGTTCAGCCTCTCGACGAACGTGCCTGTGTCGATCCACTCCAGTCCTTCGTGCCAGCCCTCCACCGACGGCGGATTGATCAGGGTCTGGCCCATCCAGGTCATCTGCTGCTGGCGCTCGACGATCTGTCGCCTGGGCCGGTGGAACTCGCCGGTCAGCCGGAGCACGCCTGCCATCACCTCGGCAGGGCTCTTGACGCGGGAGTACCAGGAGTCCTGCGACTTGAAGAAGTCAGACGTGAACAGCACGTGCAGCATGTGGCCGATGTCGTAGTCGCTTTCGAAGTACGCCTTCGAGAGGGTCTCGATCGCCTCAGGGTCCTGCGGCTCGACGTACGGCCACTGCGGCACCGGCGGCTCGTCGGCGACGAAGAAGTGGTACATGTGCCTCGCTATGAACGCGGCGGTGGCAGGCTGCTCGCAGATGATCTCCACGATCTCCTCGCCGTTGAAGTTGCCGGTGCGACCCAGGAACTCCTTCTCGCCGTCGTCATGGTCTTCTTCGTTGAACTGGAAGTGCCAGGAGATGCGGCCGTACGGCCAGATCGAGTCCCTCTCGGCGCGGAGCGCCATGTACTCGGTGTTGCCGATCGTCCAGCCGGTGAACGCCCGAGAGGCTTCCTTGATGTCCTCTTCGCTGTAGTTGCCGACGCCCATCGAGAAGAGCTCGAGCAGCTCACGCCCGAAGTTCTCGTTGATGGCGCCACGGTGGTTGTCGTGGTTGTCCAGCCACACGATCATCGAGGGATCTCTGGCCAGCTCGACGAGAAGTGTCTTGAAGCTGCCCATGCCGTACCGGCGGAACATTCTGATCTGGTCGCTCAGCACCTTCCCGTTTGTGATCTTGGGGTAGCCGGTGGCGAAGATGCCGTGCCAGAAGAGGGACATCTTCTCGCGCAGCGCATCGGTCGATGTCGCCATCTTGTAGATCCAGTACGAGCCAGGGCTGAGCTGGCCCATCATGCCGGACTGTTCGTGGTGGTACCGGCGGATGAGGTCGTCGGTCATCTCGCTGGACTGCGACGGGTCCAGGAGTTCTTTGACGACCGCGTCGTAGCCCTTCTCAGCAAGCGACTCCAGTTGGCTCCGACTGGCGCCAAACCCGGCGCGCCGCACCAGGTGGGCCAGGAGTTGCAGATCAGCAGTTGCAGTGGTCATTCGAGCCTCCCAACCAGCTTAAAGCTGGACATATAAATCCGGTCGGTATTGTTTATGTACTTGACTCCGGGAATTCCAAATCCGAGGAATAACCAAGCGCAATCCCCGCAGGGGATTGTTGATCGCAATATAACACAAGATTGTCGGTTAGATAAGAGGGCAATCTGTCGCAGGGTCTTTTCATTATTGACAGATGGGGTTAGCGCCCACGAGTCTGAGCGGTATATCTGGTCGTGCCGCGTTTCTTCTCAGCGATTCGCTCGATGCGACATACCTGCGCCATGTGAGGCCAGTCGGTGTATCCGCTCAGCATCTGTGACGTCCATAAGGCCCTTCTCTCAACTCGTCCCGCCCTTTTGCCAGCGGAGTCTATACATGCTCCTGATCTGCCGGACACCACCTGACGAGAGTGTGCGAAACCGTGGGACGCTGGTCTAGTCGCGAAAGACGGAAGTCTACCAAGTGGTCTGTGGGCCGTTTACGAAAGACTATGCGACACTTCACAGAAACATTTCGTGTGCGACATACGATTCACACGGATCATCGCCGGTAAGGTCAAATCGTGCAACCGCTGTCCGGTAGCCATGCTTGAACTCGAGTTGCAACGTCTCATGCTGAGCCAGCTTCTCAATGAAGTCAAGGCTCTCAGCATCGAAGAGAGGATGGAGTCCGCTCGAATCCCGCGCCCTTCCCCACTCACCCGTGGCCTGTACTCCATCCCAGGTCAGTAACACGTCTTTGCGGAAACCCTTCTCGACCTCTGGCTCTACTCGGAGATACACGTCCCATGGCATTGGCTCGTTTAGCGTTGTCACGATTAGTGGTGGCATGTCTGGTGGTGGCACGTCGGCACGGCAGCGCAACACGATACTAGCCGGTCCGGTTGTCGCCTCCCCTTTGAGTGCGATGAAATGGTCAGCTTGAGAGACCATGATAAGTGTCCACTGAGGAGATTCTCGCCACTCCTGGATAATCCCGTACCCGAGAACTCCCAAGCACATGGCCAAGACTAATACTGAGGCGATCCGTTCCTTGAGGTTCATCTAAAACGCTTGACGCCTTGTAAGGATGGGAAAGGCAGGGATGACCTGTGTGGCCAAGCGTACTGCCTGGTTGTCTTCTCTACAAGCCAGTTCGTCAACCAGTCGGGAAAGTAGCCGACTCCCATGAAGAAGGGCAAAACTCCGAATCGACGTACCTGGGTCAAACTCGGAGTGGGATTGCCGCAGAATTGCCTTTGACTGTGTGGCAGCGAATGAGGCGTTGCCGAGTGTGCCAAAAGGTGGAGCCGCTACCTCGCCTGTTAAGCAGGGTCTTTTCGTTTTCGAATGACTCTGGAGTGGTGCGTTCGTGGTGAGCTTGTCGAACCATGAACGGACGGCCCTTCGACAAGCTCAGGGCGAACGAGAGAATCGAAGATCGAGCGAAAATGAAAAGACCCTGGCAATTTGGGAGGGTGGGGCGACTAAGCAAAGACCGCCTGCGAGGTTAGTTCAGGTGCCCACGGAGCCTTGGATCGAGATAGTCTCGCAGAGCATCCCCGAGAAGGTTGAAGGCCAGAATAGTGATGGTAATGGCCACGCCAGGGAATATAACCAGCCACCAAGGTGGCTGGAACAGTTCGTTGAGCACGCCGCCAAGCATATTGCCCCACGTGGGCGTGGGCGGCGGTACACCCATGCCGAGGAAGCTCAGAGCCGCCTCTGTGAAGATGGCGGAGCCGAGTCCTGCGCTCGCCACGACGAACAGCGGCGCGAAGCACTGCGGTGCTACGTGTCTAACCATGATTCTAAGCTGAGATGCCCCGACCGCACTTGCGGCCTCCACGTACTGCGTGGCCCGGATGGAAAGAGCGACAGACCTGATTACCCTGGCTGTTCCCGGAATCCTGATAACAGCGATTGCGAGTATGACGGTGACCAGACCCGCTCCGAGAGCGGCCAGAAGCAGCAGCGCCAGTATGATGGTTGGGAATGCAATAAACATATCCACCATGCGCTGCGACGCCATGTCGAACTTCCCGCCCAGGTAACCGGACATCACACCCCATGCGAAGCCTATTGCATCTCCGATGAACACTGAAACGAACGCCACCATCAGGGTGATCCTTGCGCCGTAGATGATCCGCGTGAGGCTGTCCCTGGAAATGAAGTCCGTTCCGGCCCAGTGTTCCATGGAAGGCGGCTGCTTCAGGTTCACGTAAAAGAGCTGGTCCGGGTGGTACGGGGCCACCGCCTGCGGGAACAGCCCTACGAATAGCAGCAGCGCGAGCAGGATCAGCGAGATCGAGCCGAGTACAGATGACCGGGCGAATCCCACCAGGCTGACAAATGGCTGCCTTCCGGCGTCCGCGAATGTACGCATGGTGGGCTGGGTGGGACCGCTGTTCCTCTGTATAGTCACTACTTGAGGTTCCTTCTGGTCAAAGATGCCACGCTAGTCGTACCTGATCCTGGGATCGACCAGACCGTAGATAACGTCAACGACCAGGTTGATTATCACGTACGCGACTGCGAACAGCAGTACGAGGCTCTGGATAACCGTCCAGTCCCGCGCCTGGACCGCATATATCAAGCTGTACCCCAGTCCCGGCACGGAGAACGCGCGCTCCACGGCCACCGCCCCGCCCAACGTCGCGCCAAGGTACAGGCTGGAAATCGTGATCGTCGGCAACAGCGCGTTGCGGAGTGCGTGCCTCATGATGACGGTCTTGCTTGCCAGACCCTTCGCCATCGCTGTACGCACGTAGTCCTCGGTCAGCACTTCGAGCATTCCGGAACGCACCATCCTGGCGATTATCGCGCCGAAGCCGACACCCATGGCAATGGCAGGTCCCAGTGTCATCTGCAGGTTGGTCCACGGCGATTCCCATAGTGACTCAAGCTCGACCGGGGGCCGCCAGTTCCAGATTAGTATCGTCGCCAGTATCATTGCCAGGCCGAGCCAGAAGTTCGGGATGGCCATGAACAGCGTAACGACGCCGCGCACTCCGTAGTCGAGAGCCGAGTTTCGCCAGATTGCTGTCGCTATGCCCGCGGGTAGTCCTATTGCCCACGCGATACAGAGCGCCATCAATGATATCTGGAGCGTGAGAGGCCCTCGCCTGATTACCATGTCGGCTATGGACTTGTCCTTCTGCCAGAAGGAGTAGCCCAGATCCCCCTTGGCGACGTCGCGCATCCACACCAGGTACTGGACCACGAGAGGCTTGTCGTATCCCAGCGAAGCCTTCACCGCGGCGAGTTCCTCGTCGCTCAGCACGTAGATCTGCCCCTCGCCAATTATGGATCTCAGCGGATCGCCGGGAATCACTCGCATGGCGAGGAAGATCATTATGGTCACTCCGAACACCGTCGGAATGGCCAGCAGCAGCCTGCGCATTAGGTAGGGTCGCATATCTTTACCAGAGCGATCTCAGGATGCGGATGTCACCGCATTGAACGCACGTTCCTAGTTCGATGCCGGACTCAGGCGGCGGGACATTAGATCAAGTCCCGCCGCACTCTTCAGCCGCGGAAGGTTGGTTACTCCCTGTCCAGCCAGACGGTCTCGTAGCGTCCCCAGGGGTAGCCGCCAAGGTCTTCGATCATGATGCCCTTAACGTGTATGCCGCCCATGGGCAGGCCGCTCGCTCCCCCTGACTGGTAACCGGGCGGGTTCTCGTCCAGCATGTCCATCGCCTGGTGAAGCAGCTTCACACGCTCGGCAGGGTCGAACTCAACGAGCAGCTGGTCGAGGAGCTTGTCGAACTCAGGGTTGCAGTACCTGTAGTAGTTTCCGTCCGCACCGCACCTGAAGATTCCGTTCCACTGCGCGGTCGGATCAGCCACGTCGGAGCCGGTACCGGTAACGAAGGCGACGTGCCACTCGCCGTCAACGAGTATCTCACCCTCGATGCCTCTCTCGATGATCTCCAGGTCTGACGTGATTCCCAGAATGTCCTCTGCCTGCTGGAGCCAGGATACTCCACGGACCTCACCGCCTGCCGGCGTGTTGTTACCGACGGCCTTGATGTGGAAACCGTCCGGGTATCCGGCTTCGGCCATGAGGCGCTTCGCCTCAGCTACGTCCGCCGCTCTGCCGTCCGGGTCCTCTCGCCAGCCCGGAAGTGTCAGGATCTCCTCGTCGGACATGTGACCTGGGACCGCCTTAGTTATCCAGCGCGCCTTGTAGTTGGGCAGCGCGATGGCCCCAGCGACATCCAGGTCGAACTTCTTGTCCAGACCTATATGTATGGCTCTCCGTATGCGGGGGTCGTCCAAGGGGGCCTTTTCATTGTTCGTCCACATCGGCGCAGTGCCGTTGATGGGAGGATTGCTCCCGTGGAACAGGTCCGGCTGCTCCATGGCCCTCTGCCAGGTCTCCTGGTTGCCGTTCCACGTGAAGTCGACAATGCCGGTCAGGACTGCTGCGCCCCTGTTTGCCCACACGGGTATGTGCAGGGCCTTGATGCCGTCGACGTAGGGTAGGTCTGGGTTCCAGTAGTTTGTATTCGCTTCCATCTCCAGGTGTTCGCCGGGCACGCGCTCCTTGAAGATGAAGGCGCCCGTTCCGGGAGGCAGGTCCTCGCGCACGTTCTGGTTATGCAGGTCCAGGAAGTGCTTCGGGTACATGACCGGGTACCCGAAGTGCGGGGCTGCGCCAAGCACGTTTACGAACCACGGCGTGGGACGTACCAGGTCGAAAGCTACGGTGTACGTATCGAGCAGTCTCACGTCCTCGACAGGCTCGAAGCTCTGCTTGATCGAGCCTGTGATCACTCCCTCGGGCGGGTCCAGGATCCTGTCGAACGTGGCGATTACATCCAGCCCCGTGAATCCCACACCGTCGTGCCACTCGACGCCTTCTCTGAGCGTGAAGGTGTAAGTCAGCCCGTCGTTTGAGACCTCCCACCCGGTGGCGAGATCAGGCACTATGTCGCGCTGTCCCTGTCCGACGTTCCTGTAGGTCAGGTTGTTGTAAATGTTGGTGATGCCGGTATAAGCGGGGGCGCCCTGGTGAAGGTCCCAGTGGGCCATCTCGACCGGCCCGGCGGTCCTGACAATGCCGCCGCGCTTGATGTCGGACTCTACGGCGTGCATCAGGTATCCGAACTTGGCCGAGTCCATCCTGAGTGGCTCCGGCGTCGCCTTGGGCTCAATCATGACCTCTTTGACGACTTCCTTGATCACCTCTTTTTCGACGGTGACGACCTTTTCGACTTCGACCGGCACTTCCTTGATCACTTCTTTGGTGACGACCTTTTCGACCGGCACTTCCTTAATGACCTCTCTGGTGACGACCTCAGGCTCTGCACTGGAGCAAGCGGCCAAGACAAGCGTCCCCAAAAGGGCCAATACAACTGCCAAAGCCGAATAACTCCACGTACGGATACCGCGAATGTCTGCCTGCATTTCTACCCTCCTCGGGTCTTGTCGAAGTATCGTCCTGTCCTGGGCCAATTGCCACGGCTATCGAATATTTCTGTTGACGCCGGGTTCAAAGACTAGTCGGGATTCCCCAGAAGAACCGCCTTATATGAGAAAGAATTCACACTTGATAATTCGTGCGAACGGTAGCACCGACGTGATTTACTGTCAATCAGCACGAACTTCGCAAATCCCTGCTGTATCTGGAAAACATTAAGGGTGCGACTTCGGCGTACGGAAGCGTCAGGTCCCTAGCCGCCTCTGCCTGGAATTCCTCAGGAAACTATGACATCGCCGGGGCCCACACGTTCAGACTGAGTCTGATGGCGTACCCGCCGACCGTCGTGTAGTATCGTGCCAACAGCCAAGCTTGGAGGAGCGCATGGTAGACGCGACGGACACCCCTCTTCAGAGGCAGCCGCGACTAAGGGACAAGGTCGCCATCGTCACCGGCGCGGGCTCGCGCGGCGACGTCCTCGGCAACGGTCAGGCTGCCGCAATCCTGTTCGCCTACGAGGGTGCGAGCGTACTGCTCGTCGACACCGACGAAGAGCACGTCGGGAGGACGCTCGACGCCATCGAGTCCCACGGCGGGACAGCGTCGGTCTTTATCGGCGACGTGACCTCCGCAGAGAGCTGCCAGGCGATGGTCGAGGCCGCAGTCCAGAGGTATGGACGGCTCGACATCCTTCACAACAACGTCGGCATCGGTGGCGGCGGCTCCGTGGTCGAGGTCGACCCCGACGACTGGGACCGCGTCATGGACGTCAACGTAAAGTCGATGATGCTGATGAGCAAGTACGCTGTGCCTGTGATGGCATCGGGCGGCGGCGGAGCGATCATCAACATCTCGTCCATCTCGGCGATCAGGCCGCGCGGCCTGACTCCGTACACAGTGTCGAAAGGCAGCGTGATGGCGCTGACGCAGGCCATGGCTGTCGACCACGCAAAGGACGGCATCCGCGTCAACTGCATCCTGCCGGGCCCGGTCTATTCGTCGATGACCGCCCCTAACATGACCGCCGAGCGTCGCGAGACGCGTCGCGGCTCGTCGCCTCTCGGCACCGAGGGCAGCCCGTGGGACATAGGCTGGGCCGCAGTCTACCTCGCCAGCGACGAGGCCAAGTGGGTGACCGGCCTGATCATGCCCGTCGATGGCGGCGTCACACTCATGAGTCCAAGCAGATAGCAACCAAGGACGATTACATGCGCACGATCGACATACACGCTCATATCTCTCCCCAGGGCTTCATAGACGCGATGAACGCAGGCGAGAACTGGCACGGGATCACGTCCGAGGCCGTCGGTGCACACCGTCACAACCCGCGCACTACGTGGTCGCCCGAGGAGCGACTTGCGGACATGGACTCTCTCGGAGTCGACGTGCAGGTGTTGTCCACGAACGCTGTTCTCTACAGCTACGACAAAGACCCCGAGGCGACCGCGGCAATGGCCCGCGACTGTAACGACTACGTCGCGCAACTCACCGTCGACCATCCCGACCGCTTCGCCGGACTGGCCACGCTTCCCCTGCAGGACATCCCGGCCTCAATCGACGAGATCGAGAGGTGCGTCACGCAGCTCGGACTAAAGGGCGCGATGATCGGCGACCACGTCAACGGGCGCACGTTCGACGAGCCGGAGTTCCTGCCGCTCTGGAAGGCGTGTGAGGAGCTTGGCGCGATGCTGCTCATCCACCAGGGCGGGCCGACCATCGTCAGTTCCAGATCGAGCAAGTACCACCTGCCGAACACGATCGGCAACCTCGCCGACAGGGCCGTGACGTACGCGGCGTTCGTTTACGGCGGCGTGATGGACGCCTGTCCCGATCTCAGGATCTGCCTGTCCCATGGCGGCGGATACACCTGCTTCGGAATCGGTCGCATGGACCGAGGCTGGCAGGTGCGCCCCGAGGCCCGGGGCAATATCTCGCAGCCGCCGAGCGCGTACCTGAACAGGTTCTACTACGACACGATCACACACAACGAAGAAGCGCTGCGCTACATCATCGACCGGGTCGGCGTGGACCGTGTCCTGTTCGGAACCGACTGGCCATACGACATGTGCATAGACTGGCCCGTCTCATGGATCATGGGCCTTGAGAGCCTGAACACCGAAGAGAAAGAGATGATCCTCTGGCGCAATTTGGAGGGCCTGCTGGGAATATAGGACGTAAACGCAAGACCCAATCAACAGTCCCCCTCTCCCTCAGGGCTTAGAGGGGTATGTAAACCAATAGGTCGTTCGTACCCGGACTCTGGGTTCCGGCCTTCGCCGGAACGACAGGCAGGGAGTCAGGAGGGCAGACATGGTCAGACTAGGCGGCTCAGCAACCCAATCGCACTTCGATGTCTTCCAGGGCCTCGAGACCATCTTCCGGCGGCGCGGCATAGACCTCGACTGGGTGCTCTACTCGGACTACGACTCGATGGTGGACGCCTTCGTGAACGGCGACATCGACCTCGCCTGGAACGGCCCCCTGGGCTATGTGAAGATCAGGCGACTCCTCGACGAGCCGTGCCGCGTCATCGCCATGCGCGATGTCGATGTCGGCTTCGTCACCCACCTCATCGCTGGAGCAGACTCCGACATCGTGACCGTCGAGGACCTGGTCGGCAAGCGCTTCGCCTTCGGGCGTCGCGGCTCAGAGCAGGCAGGCCTTGTGCCGTATCACATGATCAAGGAGGCGGGCCTGAATCCACAGAAGGACCTGGCGGCGGTCAGCTTCTTCGAGGACCGCGACTCGCAGACCGCCTCCGACGAGCGCGACGTGGTCGAGCGTGTACACTCAGGCGAGTTCGACGCCGGCGCCGTCAGCCGCCGCACCCTCGAGACCATGGCCGAAGACGGCAGCGAGGCGGTCAACCATGTCCGCGCGTTCTGGGCGAGTCCTCCATACAGCCACTGCTGCTTCACCGCTCAGGGCGACATAGACCCGAAACTGTTCGATCAGATCGAGTCCGCGTTCCTCTCCATAACCGGCAGCGACGAAGTGGAACAGATCGTCCTGAAGGGCGAAGCCTGCGACAGCTTCGTCCCCGGCATCCAACACGGCTGGGACCTCATCGAAGCCGCAGCCGTAGACGAGGGGCTGGTGTAGGCTAAGCTCGAACCAGGAATGGGGGTGAAATCGTCTATGCAGACCATAATCAACGATCCCGGCGACTTCTCCTACGTGATTGGGCCGTACAAGCAACCGGTCGCTACGGTGTCGCCGGGCGAGACCTTCATCGTGGAGACGGCGGACGCATTCGAGAACAGGATTACCTCGCCGGACGACGACATCACGCAGATAATCACGCTGCCATACGTGAACCCTCTGACAGGCCCCATCTATGTCGAGGGTGCAGAGAAGGGCGATACTATCGCCGTCACCATCCACTCCATCGAGGTTACTCGCGACTACGGCGTCAGCGCGCTCATACCGGAGTTCGGCGGACTGTGCGGCACGGTATTCACTCGCACGCTCAATCCACCATTGCCGCCACGCGTCATGCTGCATCCCATCAGCAATGGCGAGATCACCTTCTCGGAGGACCTCGACATCGCCGCTATTCCCTATGAGCCGTTCTACGGCACAATCGGAACCGCGCCGGAACTCGAAGCAATATCCTCGCTCGCGCCCGGCTTTCACGGTGGCAATATGGACGCAGCCGATGTCTGCCCCGGCAACACCATCCACCTGCCGGTCAATGTGCCCGGCGGTCTGCTGCACATCGGCGACGGACATGCCGCGCAGGGCGATGCTGAGGTCTGCGGCGTCGCCACAGAGATTCCCACACGTGGCACTATCACTGTTGATCTCATCAAGGGGCACCATGTCGCAACGCCGAGAGTCGAGTCCGACGAGTTCCTGATGACCATAGGCAGCGCCCGTCCGATGGAGGACGCTGCGCGGATCGCCTTCTACGAGCTTGTGATGTGGCTGGAGTCGGCATACGGTATCGAGCGTCTGACCGCATACCAGCTCTGCTCGCAGGTGGCGCGTGTGCGCCTCGCCAACATGGTGGACATACTCTACTCGGTCGTCGCCAAGTTCCCCAGGCGCTACCTCCCCCGAAGTTAAGGGGCAGGGTCAGTGAGAATACCTACGCTGCCACCCGGTACGCGATGCAGTTCACGATCTCAATCGTCAGTGGCGGCTGCGCCAGGCCCGTAGTGCCGATGACCGCTCTGCACGGCATACTCGATATGAACTCGCTGTAGATCTCGTTCAGCTTCGGCCACTTATCCATGTCCGTCAGGAAGACGACCAGCGTGACGACGCGGTCGTAGCTCGTACCCGCCGCCTCGAGCGACTGCTGCACATGCCGGAAGGCAGCACGGTACTGCTCCTCATCGGACTCCCCCGCGAGTACTCCATCGAACCCCGACGCCGTCGTTCCCCGGACGTGTACCTTGATCGCCTTCACCTTCAGCATCCGCGTCACGTCTTCATCGAAGTAGTCCCCGTACAGCCCCACGCGGTACGAGTCGAGGTCAGTCGTCTGGTGGCGCCCGTCTGCGATAATGAGGTCGAGCAGCGCGTCCCTATCCTCGAAGGACAGCGCCTGCGCGTCCTCAATGCTCATAGCGTCCAGATCGGCGAGGGTGTAAGTCATAGGTACGTCTCCTGATAGGCTTTGGCTGATTGTCATTCATAAACTCCCAGCCCGCAACGTAAGGGTTTGACTCACGTAGGGGCAATCCCTTGTGGCTGCCCGTGTAGGCCACCGCAGTCAGGGCGCCCACGAGGGACGCCCCTACGGTCGAACCACACGAAAGAACAGAGAGGAAGAAAAATGAAAGTAGGCGTCAACCTCATCAACTTCGGACCCGGAGCCAACCCCGACTCACTGACACGCACGGTCAACCTCGTCGAGGCGATGGGCTACCACCTCATCATGAGCTCCGACCACGTCGCCATCACCCCCGACGTCAGTTCACGGTACCCGGCCCCGTTCTACGAGCCGCTGACGACACTCGGCTGGCTGGCCGCGACCACGCAGTCGATGGAGATCGGAACGACGGTCGCCATCCTGCCGTACCGCAGCCCACTCGAGATCGCCAGGGCAGGGGCCAACGTCGACCAGCTCAGCGGAGGCAGATTCATCCTCGGCGTCGGAGTCGGGTGGGCCGAGCAGGAGTTCGACGTGCTCGGAGTCCCGTTCCGCCAGCGTGGGGCCATCACCGACGACTACCTGGCAGCCATCAAGTCATTGTGGACGCAGGACGTGGCCTCGTACGAGGGCCGGTACGTCTCGTTCACCGACGTCGACACCGCGCCGCGACCTGTCCGGCAGCCTCACCCACCCATCTGGGTAGGAGGCGCCAGCGACGGCGCCCTCCGACGCACGGTACGCTACGGAGACGGCTGGCACCCGATCAGGATACGGGTGTCCGACTTCAAAGAGACGGACATTCCCCGGCTGCAGCAGATGGCCGACCGCGAGCAGATGCCGATGCCCGCGCTCTGCCCGAGGATACGGCTGCGTATCACCGACTCGTCCATGCCAGACGATCAGCGCATCGCCGGCGAGGGCAGCCTCGACCAGATCAGGGCCGACCTCGAGGGTCTGCAGTCCCTGGGCTGCACCCACGTCCTACTCGACACCTACTACGACGACGTCGAGGCGACAACCCATCACGAGACTGCGTGGCGGATGCTAGCCACCATAGCCGAAAAGGCGGTTAACCTGAAGAACGAGACGGTGCGGTGAGGCCAGCCTGTTCGTAAGTTAGTCCTGTCATTCGGGCTGTGTTCACACTGTTGGGATAGCGGAATTATTACCGCGTCGGGGCGTCTTGTAACACTTTCTTAACGGGTCGGTAATACATTTTTTACCTCTGCGAAATAACTTTGTAAAAGTTTTCACATACTCTGATACATGAACTCGCATTTATGTATCAGAGTATGAACAGCCAGACCCTAGCGCCACAGAAGACTACCTCTACGCACTGCCCCTACTGCGCATTCCAGTGCGGCATGAACATATCAGGAGAGCCTGATCAGGCGATAGTCGCCGGAAACGATGACTTCCCGGTCAACAAGGGCGCGCTCTGCCTGAAGGGCTGGACCTCGGCGGAGGCGCTTTCCCATCCTGAACGGCTTCGCACTCCCCTGCTTCGCACGTCGGACGGTCAACTCAGGGCTGCAAGCTGGGAAGCGGCGATGGACCGCATCGAGGAGGCAGTCAGGGAGTCTCAGGCGAGGTACGGACCTGAGTCGGTAGGGATGTTCGGCGGCGGCTCGCTGACGAACGAAAAGGCCTACCTGATGGGCAAGTTCGCGCGCGTCGCCCTCAGAACGCCCAACATTGATTACAACGGGCGGTTCTGCATGTCATCGGCGGCAGCAGCCTCGATCAGGGCGTTCGGGATTGATAGGGGACTCCCGTTTCCGGTGGAGGACATCGAGGGCGCGAAGACTATCCTGCTCGTCGGAAGCAACGCCGCAGAGACGATGCCGCCGATAATGCAATACTTCGGACGGCAGCAGGAGGCGGGCGGGAGGCTGATAGTCGCGGACCCGCGTCTGACCCCCACAGCGCAGAAGGCAGACCTTCACCTGCAACTCACTCCCGGCACGGACGCGGCGCTGGCCAACGGGCTGCTCCACGTCATGATCGTCGAGGGCCTGCTCGATGAGGACTACATAAGAGAACGCACGACAGATTTCGAGCTTGCGAAGGCGAGTTCGGGGTCGTACTGGCCAGACAGGGTGGAGCGGATCACGGGCGTACCTGAGCGCCAGATAGTCCGCGCGGCTCGGATGCTGGGCGAGTCGCGGTCGTCGGCGATGATACTGACCGCGAGAGGCGCGGAGCAGCAGGCCCAAGGTGTCAACAACACGCTCTCTTATATAAACATCGCGCTCGCGCTGGGGCTGGTAGGCAGACCGAACAGCGGTTATGGATGTCTCACCGGACAGGGGAACGGGCAGGGTGGACGCGAGCACGGCCAGAAGTCGGACCAGTTGCCCGGCTACAGGCTGCTCGCCGACCCCGCCGCGCGGCGACACGTTTCCGACGTGTGGGGAGTGCCGGAGTCCGAACTGCCGGTGCCAGGGCCGTCCGCGTATGAACTGCTGGACTCACTGGGACAGGGCGGCGGAGTTCGCTCGCTGATGGTGTTCGGCTCCAACGTAGTCGTGTCGGCTCCGAATGTCGTGAACGTGGAGGCAAAGCTGCGCTCCCTGGACTTCCTGCTGGTCGGTGACTTCTTCCTGTCGGAGACGGCGGAGTTGGCGGACGTGGTTCTGCCGACGGCGCAGTGGGCCGAAGAAGAAGGCACGATGACCAACCTGGAGGGGCGCGTCATCCTGCGCCGCCGCGCGTTCGACCCCGCTCCCGGTACGAGGGACGAGGTGGAGATTCTACGCGAACTCGCCCAGCGCCTGGGAAGAGGCCAGTATTTCGATTTCGAGAGCCCGGAAGAAGTCTTCGACGAACTGAGACGGGCCAGCACGGGAGGGCCCGCGGACTATTCGGGAATAACCTACGAGAAGATAGAGAAGTCGGGAGGCGTGTTCTGGCCGTGCCCGAACGAGTCGCACCCGGGTACGCCCAGAATGTTCGTGGATAGGTTTCCAACACCGGACGGTCGCGCCAGGTTTCACTCGACGGGATACAGCCTGTCCGCCGAGATGCCGGATACCGAATACCCTCTCTTCCTGACGACGGGCCGTGTCATGGCGCAGTACCAGTCCGGCACCCAGACGCGCAGGATTGGAGAACTCAGCCGCGTCGCTCCGAACCCACTGGCTGAGATACACCCTTCCACGGCCAGGTCCTACGGCCTGGAAGAAGGCGCGAGGGTAGAACTTGCCACGCGACGCGGATCAGCCGAATTCGAGGTGCGGATAAGTCCGGGCATACGCCACGACACGGTGTTCGTTCCGTTTCACTGGGGCGGTCGTCAAGCGGCGAACAGGCTCACGAATCCCACGCTCGATCCCATCAGCAGAATGCCGGAGTTCAAGGTATGCGCGGTAAGGATTGAAAACTGACAATTATGAATTGGGAATTCCATTAAGGACTATGAGAATGGAAAAGCAGAAGCTAGTTGTAGTAGGGAATGGGATGGCCGGGGCGAGGCTGGTGGAAGAGGTCCTGACCAGGGGTGGAGGCGACCAGTTCGATATATCAGTCTTCGGAGAGGAGCCGCACGGCAACTACAACCGCATTCTGCTGTCGGGTGTATTGTCGGGAACGCACGACCAGGACGACATATACATCAACCCGCTGGAGTGGTACGAGAGGAACAATGTAAAGCTGTACGCGGGCGTCCGCGCTATCGGCATAGACCGAAGAGGCAAGACGGTATATGCGGCGGGCGGACACCTTGTGCCATACGACAAGCTGGTCATCGCCACCGGAAGCGTGCCGTTCATCCCACCGATTGACGGAATTCATGACAGCGACGGCGCGCTGAGGGACGGGGTGTACGCATTCCGCACCCTCAACGACTGCACGAACATGATTGGGCGCACCGACAACGTGAAGGACGCGGTTGTCATAGGTGGCGGCCTGCTGGGGCTGGAAGCGGCGCGTGGACTGCTGACGCGGGGTCTGGACGTTCACGTGGTACACCTCGCGGCCTACCTGATGGAGACGCAGCTCGATTCGCAGTCCGGGGACCTACTGAGAGAGACGCTGGAGCAGATGGGAGTCGCGTTCCATCTCGAAAAGCTGGCGACTGAGATACTCGGAGAAGACCGTGTTACCGGAGTCCGCTTCAAGGACGGCGCCGAGATTGACTGCGGAATGGTGGTCATATCGGCCGGAATCAGGCCCAACGTGGACGTGGCCAAGATATCGGGGCTGAACGTGCGGCGGGGGATCCTGGTCAACGACGACCTGTCCTGCAGAAACGACTCGGACATATTCGCCATCGGCGAGTGCGCTGAGCATAGGGACGTTATATACGGCCTGGTCGCGCCTCTCTGGGAGCAGGCGAGCATCCTGGCGGACAGGCTGACTGAGCGCAATCCGAGCGCGCGATACTTCGGCTCGCGGGTATCTACCAAGTTGAAGGTGATGGGCGTCGAACTGGCGGTCGCGGGCGTCAAGGAGCCACGCGACGAGCAGGATGAAGTCGTCACCTACGTCGAACCCGGGCGCGGCATCTACAAGAAGTTAATTGTACGGGACGGCCACATTGCCGGCGCGATATTGCTGGGCGACGGAATGTCGGCCCCGCGTTTGCTCCAGGCGTTCGACAGAAACGAGGCGCTGCCTGAGATCCGCGCCGAGATGCTGTTTCCTCTCTCACCCGAGAGCGTCGGCACGGATATAGAGTCCCTGCCCGACACGACGCAGGTCTGCAACTGCAACGGCGTTACCAAGGGGCAGATAGTCGAAGCGGTGAACGGCGGACATCGCAGTTTCAAGGCGGTGTGCGACGCGACACGGGCTGGCACCGGATGTGGCTCGTGTAAGCCGCAGATACAGGCAATCCTCGAGTTCGCCGCCGACGGGCTGGTCGCGGAGGACCCATCTGCGAACTACTACGTCCCCGGAATACCGATGAGCAAGCCGGAACTGGTGGAGGCGGTCAGGTCGCTCGAACTCAAGAGCGTGTCGTCGGTGTTCGAGACGCTGGCCGGCGGGCGCGAGGACGCGGGGAGCAAGGTCGGACTCGCCTCTCTGCTCAGGACGGTCTGGGGCAGCGAGTATGAGGATGAGCGAGACTCGCGTTTCATAAACGATCGGGTACACGCCAACATCCAGCGCGACGGCACGTTCAGCGTCGTCCCCAGGATGTACGGAGGGATAACCACTCCCGACGAACTGCGCCGCATCGCGGACGTAGCGGAGAAGTACCAGGCCGGCATGGTGAAGATAACCGGCGGGCAGCGAATAGATATTCTGGGCATTCCGAAAGAGCATTTGCCGGATGTGTGGCGCGAACTGGATATGCCGTCGGGCCATGCCTACACGAAGGCTTTCAGGACGTGCAAGACGTGCGTCGGCACCGACTTCTGCCGCTTCGGACTCGGCGATAGCACTACTCTCGGCATTGATATAGAGAAGCGGTTCCAGGGCATGGAGATGCCGCACAAGGTGAAGATGGCGGTGTCGGGGTGCCCGCGAAACTGTGCAGAGGCGACCGTGA
The DNA here is from genome assembly GCA_965116405.1 of Dehalococcoidia bacterium. Taxonomy (GTDB): domain Bacteria; phylum Chloroflexota; class Dehalococcoidia; order Lucifugimonadales; family UBA1123; genus VXRN01. The sequence continues at coordinate 680,768 of OZ220685.1, read as the reverse complement.
AGGATGTCGGCGTCGTGGCGGTCGAGGGCGGCAAGTGGGAGGTATACGTCGGCGGCGCGGCGGGCGCGAACGTTCGCAAGGGCGACGTGCTCTGCGTCGTGGATTCGCCCAGGGACGTCATCAAGTACATGGGCAGGTTCATCCAGTATTACAGGGAGAACGCCAGGTACCTGGAGCGCACATACGGCTTCGTCGAGCGCATCGGTGTCGAGCGTCTTCGCGAGATCATCATGGACGACAGTGACCTCGTAGCAGATGGCCTCGAAGCCGATATCCAGACCTCGGTGAACGCCTACTTCGACCCGTGGAAAGAGGGCGCGAAGCCGGTTCACCAGAACCAGTTCGTAAGCGCTCCCATCGCGGTGTCGAGGTAGGAGTATCGCCATGATGAAGACTGAGACCAGCGCGCAGACCTATGACTTGGGCCCAGTTGAGCAGATCCCTCCCGGAGAGGGACGCCGCATCAGCGTCGAGCACATCCCGGTCGCGGTGTTCAGGACGAGGTCGGGAGAAGTCTATGCAACCCAGGCGCTGTGTCCTCACAGGGCTGGCCCGCTTGCGGACGGGATCATCGGCGGCGGGGAACTTCATTGCCCGATGCACGCATATAAGTTCGACCTGGAGACCGGAGCGCCCATCGGCAACGAGTGCAAGGCGTTGAAGACGTACCCCATCGAGGTCAGCGACGGCGGGGACATGGTCATAACGATACGACAGAGAGCCAGGGGGGACCACAAATGACAGACCATTCTCTCGAAGGCAAGCGTATTGGCGCGTTGGAGTCCAGAATGGCAGGTCAGCTTGGCGACCTCATCCGCAAGCGTGGGGCCGAAGTGATGTCCGCACCCGCGTTGCGCGAGGCTCCCGTTGACTGCCTGGAGATGGTCGGGGAGCTTATAGACGGCATCAGCGACGGCGAGTTCCAGGTTGTGGTGGCGCAGACGGGCGTTGGTGTCTCCACGCTGTTCAGGGAAGCCGCCAAGCTGGGGCGGGAGTCGGAACTGCTCACCGGGTTGCGTAAGGTCGTATGCGTGGCCAGAGGGCCTAAGCCGGTGGCCGCGCTCAGGAAGGCGGGGATTCCTACCCCGGTGAAAGTCAGGTCGCCATACACGACCGATGAGCTGCTGGAGACACTGGGGGAGTTCGACCTGTCCGGGTGCGGCGTCGCGCTGATCAACTACGGCGAGCGCAACGAGGCATTGTCCGAGCCCCTATTGTCCGCGTGCGCCAACCTCTATGAACTGTGCCTTTACGAGTGGATGCTCCCGGAGGATACCGGGCCTCTCGAATCTCTTATAGGAGCCGTGCTGAAGCGAGAACTGGACGCAGTGGCGTTTACGAGCCAGGCGCAGGTGAAGCATATCTTCAAGATAGCGGAGCAGCAGGGATTTGGGTCCGTGCTGTCCGCGACGATGAACTCGACGGTCGTAGCGGCGGTCGGACCGACATGCGCGAAAGCGCTCTCCAGCTATGGTGTCACTCCTGACGTAGTGCCTGATCCTCCGAAGATGGGGCACATGGTGGCCGACCTAGCCGAGTATTTTTCGGGGAATCATCTCATAACACGAGGGAATCAGTGACAACGAAAACGAATGTATCGGCCAAGGCGCCGAGCATCAACTTATTCAGCCTGAAGAAACCGCATATGAGGACGTTCCACCTGACGTGGTTCGCGTTCTTCCTGGCTTTCTTCGGGTGGTTCGGAATCGCGCCGCTTATGGCGGTAGTCCGGGACGACCTGGGGCTTACCAAGACGCAGATCGGCAACACGATCATCGCTTCAGTGGCTATCACGATAATCGCCCGCCTGCTGATCGGCTGGCTCTGCGACCGGATAGGGCCCCGCCTAGCTTACAGCGGACTGCTGATACTCGGCTCTATTCCGGTCATGACGATTGGACTGGCGCAGAACTACGAGACATTCCTGCTGTTCCGTCTCGCCATAGGCATTATCGGTGCCTCGTTCGTAATCACCCAGTACCACACCTCGGTAATGTTCGCTCCCAACGTGGTCGGCACCGCAAACGCGACGACTGCTGGCTGGGGCAATCTGGGCGGCGGCGTAACCCAGATGGTCATGCCGCTGGTACTGGCGGCGGTTCTCATGTTCGGAGTCGGAGAAGTCGTGGGCTGGCGGGTGGCGATGGTCGTACCGGGCGTCGCCCTGCTCATCGTGGGCATCGCCTACTTCTTGCTCACCCAGGACTCGCCGGAGGGCAACTACTCGAAGCTGAGAGCAGAAGGTCGGATGCCTTCGTCATCGGCAGTCAAGGGAACGTTCATAGAAGCCGCGATCGACTACCGGGTCTGGACGCTGTTCCTTATCTACGGCGCGTGCTTCGGCGTCGAGCTTACCATCAACAACATAGCTGCGCTCTACTACCACGACAGGTTCGGCCTGAGCGTGGGCACAGCGGGGCTCGTCGCTGGACTGTTCGGGATGATGAACATATTCGCCCGCACACTGGGCGGCATATTCGGAGACAAGGCAGGCATCAAGTTCGGACTCAGGGGCAGGGTAATGTTCCTGGGAGTCGCGCTGCTGCTGGAAGGAATCGCGCTGATACTCTTCTCGCAGATGTCGGCGCTGCTCCTCGCAGTGGGCGCGATGATAGTGTTCAGCCTGTTCGTGCAGATGGCGGAGGGAGCGACTTACTCGGTGGTGCCTTTCATAAACAGGCGCGCGCTGGGTTCGGTAGCGGGAATCGTGGGAGCGGGTGGCAATGCCGGAGCGGTGGCGTTCGGGTTCCTGTTCAGAATTGAGTCTCTTGCCACCCACCAGGCCCTGATGTTCATCGGGCTGACAGTGATAGCGGCATCGGCGCTGGTGTTTCTGGTGAGGTTCTCGGCCAGCCGAGAGGTTGAGGAGCGGCGCGAACTGGAGACGGCGCTGGCCTCCAGAAACGGCCCGATGGTGATGGAGGGCGCGGCAGCGGATTAGGGTCGCAAGAGGTACAACGAGGAGAAGGCTCAGGAGGTGTTCGAAAGCGTACCGGACTTCCTTCAGGATACGTGTTACTTGCTGAATCGACTTCAAGAGAGGAGCGAGGCCCTTGGCGACTCCTACAATTGATATTCGGCCTGATCACCTGGAGATAGTCCAGGACATTCTCCGTGAACATCTGGCGCCTGACGTGAAGGTGTGAGTGTTCGGCAGTCGCGCTACCTGGGCGACCAAGCATTCCTCTGATCTCGATCTGGCGCTTGAGGGTGCAGACAAGATCGACCGCAAGGTCAGGGGAACTCTGGAAGACGCCTTTCCTCCAAGATACAAGGACGAACGATCATAGTCACCAGAATTAAGTGGAACCGGTGCTAGTCCCCCTTCATGCCGATTGCGTGGGCTCTGGCGAGTGACAGGTAGGCGTCGGGGTGATCTGCCCACTTGCGGATGCCGGTGACCATCGACTTCAGCTCCGCGTCTGTCGTGATGCCCAGCTCGATGGACTCCTGGAACAGCGGGATGTTCTCTATCCACGCGATGTATGTCTCGGCCGACGCGCTTGCGGCGGCCTGGCCCAGCAGGCGGGACATATTGGTCTCGAAGTCGACGACGTCGAACCCGGCCTCACGCATGTGGGCACTCAGGAATCGACCCCGGTTCAGCGACCCGCCGATGCGGTTGAAGCCGCCTTCGAACAGCTCGAAGAACCTGCTCAACTCAGGACACTCCGGCACGATGAAAGGGAACGACCAGTCGGTGCGGATGACCGATCCGATGCCACCGGACTTCGTGACCCTGAGCATCTCCCTCAGCGCGCGGACGGGATCGGACAGGTGCTCTATGACCGCGCTGGAGAATACGACGTCGAACTCGCCGTCCTCGAAGGGCAGGTCGTAGATGTCCCCGACCTGGAACTCGAGGTTGTCCATTCCGCTGTCGGATGCGAGCTGGTTCGCCTGGTCAATCATCGTCGGTTCAATGTCGATGCCGACGACCCGGCCCGGCGTTACGAGCTCCGCGAAACCGAGTGTCAGTGGGCCCGGCCCGCAGCCGCAATCGAGTACACTCTTGCCCTCTGAGAGGTGGGGAACCAGGAAGTTGGCAACCTGGACTGCGTCGCGGTTGGTGTAACTTCGCTGCACGTCGGCGGCGTCGTATCCGTAGAACGGCCTGCCGCCGAACTGCGGTACCTGTGGTACGTCTTCGTTCATTGTCGTCATGCTCCAATTGCTGTCTTTTCGTATATCTGAATGCGGTGTCTGTTGGACTCGGTAACGTACAGCCGGCCCTGACGGTCCAGCTTAACCGAGATCGGACCCCAGAAGTACGGCTCGACCCTCGCTGACTCCTGGTGCGGCGTCTCCACGTCTGGGCCTGGAGTCACCATGATGTTCGCCTTCTGGCGCGCCGCCCACTCGTCCGAGTTGGCTGAGTAGAAGTCCATGGCCCACCTGGACAGCGTCGCCTGGCCCCTGAGCTTCTCGAGGAACTCGCCGTCGGGTCCGAGAACCTGCAAGCGTTCGTTCCCCCAGTCGGCGACGTAGATCAGCCCCTCGTCGTCGACCGCCACGCTGGACGGCCTATGGAACTGCCCGTCGCCGTCACCGGACTCTCCGAACGTGGCTATGAATTCGCCGTCCGGAGAGAATTTCTGGATACGGTCGTTGCGCCAGTCGGCGACAAAGATGTTGCCGTCTCCGTCGAGGGAGACGCCCCACGGCATGTTGAACTCGCCCGGACCGTCCCCAGGACCGCCGAAGCTCGATACGAACTCACCGTCCGTCGTGAACCTCTGGACGCGGCCGTTGTAGGCGTCGCTGACCAGAACAGTGCCGGATGCCTCTACCGCGATGCTCGACGGACCGTCGATCTGTCCGTCTCCCGATCCGTGGTCGCCCCAGTGCCTGATGTAGCCGCCGTCCGTGTCGAACACGGTGACCCGGTGGTTGTGCTCGTCTACGAGGTACAGGTTGTCTTCCGGGTCGAAGGCAACCGCCGACGGCCACACGAACTGTCCCGGGTCTGAGCCGTACGAACCGAAGTCGCCGTAGTAGTTGCTCTCGATGTCGCAGATGCCGATCCGAATGCCGTATGGCTGAAGCGAGTTCGTGCGGCTGACGACGTAGATCCGGTCGTCGCTGGAGAAAGCTATATCCACCGGGTTGCTGAACCCACGTCCCTCCATCGCGACGATCCCGACCGTGCGATCGTACCTCAGTAACTGTCCTGCCACCGTCATCCTACCGACCTCCTGAGCCTCAAGGTATCGAAACAGTCCCCACTCCGCAACGCCACTAAGTTGACCGAGACTGTATCAGTTTAGTCGGAGGCCCAAACGTAGGGGCGTCCCTTGTGGGCGCCTTGAGCATGATGGCCAACATGGGCAACCACAAGGGATTGCCCCTACATGTGTATGACCTACCAAACTGGTACAGCATCTAGTTGACACCCGGCGCTCCAGGTGTTCAGCTTGGCAACCTAGACCCGAACGAGGTGTGACCCCATGCGCGTTGGATTCATTGGTACAGGGAGCATCGGCCGACCCATGGCGGGACAAGTCCTCGCTGCGGGATTCTCACTGGTAGTCCACGACATAGACCGGGGCGCCGCGGCCCCACTGCTAGAAGCCGGTGCTGAGTGGGCCGACTCACCCAAGGCCGTCGCCGAGCAGTGTGAGATCGTATCCACCTGTCTCCCTGGCCCACCTGAGTTCCAGCAGGTGGTCTACGGAAGTGACGGCATCCTGGAAGGAATTGGACCCGGCTCTGTGCTGGTCGACCACACGACCAACTCACCTGAACTGGTACGGGAGACACACCAGAGGCTGGAGAGGGCAGGGGTGGCGATGCTCGACGCGCCGGTCAGCGGCGGAGCGGAGGGTGCGAGGACACGCGACCTGACAATGCTGGTCGGTGGCGACAGCGACTCCCTCGAACGCTGCAGGCCGGTGCTGGACGCGATTGCGAAGACCGTCATGTACGTCGGCGACATCGGCGCGGGCTGCGTGTGCAAAATCGCGCACAACTGCGCCGGGTTCTCCCTCGACATGGCAACGGTCGAGTGCCTGACGATGGGGGTACGTGCCGGTGTGGACGCATCTGTGCTGCTCGAAGTGTTCCAGAAATGTGCCATCGGCCGGAACTTCAACATCCATACCCGGCTGCCGGACACGCTGTTTAGCGGCGACTTCGAGCCTCGCTTCGCGCTAAAGACCGCGATGAAGGACATGCGGCTCGCCACCGAGCTTGCCGAGCACTACGCCGTCCCGATGAACCTGACCGAGATTTGCCAGGCTGAGATGGAAGAGGCCATGACACGAGGCTGGGCCGACCTGGACAGCTCGGCGTTCTTAAGGCTCCAGGAGGAGAGGGCGGGAGTCCAGCTTCGACTGATGTGAACCACTCGCTTGGAGCGCGGGCGTCCCGCCCGCATATCAGGCCAGCTGGTACTCCCGAGTCGAGCCGATCAGGCGAAGCGTCTCCGCGACTCGAGTAGTCAGGTCGTCTTGCTCGTACGCTTCTGAGGACGCCACGAGAGTCGCCCGCGTCTCATCCGAGACCGTGATTGGTCCGAGTAGGTCCAGGCAGGAGTCGACCAGCATCTGAGGGTCGATCTGGGATCGCTTTTCAGAGCCGAGCCTGGTTGCGATGTCTTGTACGCCGGGTGAGTCCGGGTTGCCCAGATACTGGGAGGCGAAGTTGACCCTCTCTACGAGCGATCCGCTGTCGATCCACTCGGCTCCCTCGTGCCACCCCTCGACGCTCGGCGGGTTCATGAGCTCCTGTCCCATGTAGTTGGTTGCGAGGCCGACCTGGAACATCTCAACGGTCGGGCGCGGGAAGGGGCGGGCAGTCCGCAGCGTACCGGCAACAAGCTCCGCTGGGCTCTTCACCCTGCGGAAGCGGACGGTGTCCGACTTGAAGTGGTCTGAGTTGAACATGTCCCTGAGGACTGCCGCGATCTCGTAGTCGGAGTCGAAGTAGGTCTGGGAGAGTTGTTCGATCAGCGCTTCGCCTTCATCGTCGACTTCGTCGGCGACGAAGAACTGGTAAAGGCGCGTACACACGAAGCGTGCCGTAGCGGGTTGACGGACGATCACGTCGATCACGTCCTCGCCGTTGAAGTCGCCGCTCTCTCCAAGGAAGGTCTTCTCTGAGTAGTCGTGGTCGTCGGGCCTGAACTCGAACTGACACGCGACGCGGCTGTACGGCCATATCGAAGCCTTCATGGCCCGCAGCGCCATGTACTCGCTGTTCTCGAAGGTCCAGCCGGTGAAGGCGCGGGCAGCCTCTTTCACATCCTGCTCGGTGTAGTTGCCGATTCCCATCGAGAAGAGCTCGAGAAGCTCGCGGCCGTAGTTCTCGTTGACGGCGTCCCTGTGGTTGTCGTGATTGTCGAGCCAGTGGAGCATCGCGGGGTCACGCGAAATCTGAACCAGGAGCGTGCGGAAGCTGCCGAGACCGTACTTACGGAAAGTCCCGATCTGGCTCACCATGGTCTGCACGTTGTTGACCTTGCGCTCGCCGGTGGCGAACAGGCTGTGCCAGAAGAGCGCGATCTTCTCCTGGAGCGGGCTGGTGGTGGTCATCATGCGGTACATCCAGTTGGCGACCGCGACTTCGACGACGCGCAACTCGGACTGGTCGACGTGGTACCGCCTGATGATGTCGTCGGGCATGTACGAGACCGTGGACGTGTCCAACAAGGCGTCCACGGTGTTCTCGTAGCCGTCTGCGATGGCCGATTCCAACTCGTCGCGTGTCGCGCCGAAGCCGGCGCGCCGCATCAGATGAGCCATCAGATGTATGTCTGTGCTGCTCATGTCACCACCTCCATCCCTGCCTGCCACTGGTGTCCGCCAACCTCATCAGAGATGGGAGACTTTCTCACTACTTCGCCATTCCGACGAAAGCCGGAATCTAGAGGGGTGTGGTGATGCAACTGAGCTTGCGGTCGAGTCCCTTTCACCCTCACCCCAGCCCTCTCCCTGAGGGAGAGGGGGCCTGTTGGCTGGTACCTATGCTTGCCCGCGTACCGTCGCCTACCCCTCGCACTCCCGAGGGAAGGGGTAGGTGACGTGGTACTGGATTAGGCTATGCCCAGCTCTTCCCTGAGTGTGTTGATCGTCTCAAGACGACCGCGAGTGGGCCGTCGCTCACGCAGGCCGATTGGCGCGTTCTCGACTTCGGGAACGACCTTGATCGCGACGAACACGGGGCCGGTCTGCTGCATGATCTCGCCGACGCTGGTGCTGAACTCTTCGAGGTCGTCGAAGTTGTATGTGGCAGCGTAACCCGCTCCCGCGGCCATCGCGGCGTAGTCGATGTCCTGCGAGTTCGGGACGGGCTGACCGCCGGTAGTGGCGTAGCACTCGTTGTCCAGCAGGAAGTGGTAGAAGTTCTCCGGCTTCATGCCGGCTATGGAGGCAATGGCGCCGAGGTTCATCAGGAGCGAGCCTTCAGCGTCGAACAGCACAATCTTCTCATCGGGCAGGCCAAGTGCGAGGCCGAGGGCCGCCGACGTCGTCTGGCCCATCGCGCCTCCGAGCGAAACGTCGCGCCGCTCGTTCTCGGTGACGTCCATCCAGTGCCGTCCGGCAGTGCCGGTGGCAGAGACTATCGAGTCTCCCCTGTGCTCCTGGAAGGCTTCGAATACATCTTTAGGGTGAATCAATGTGAGGACTCCTAAGTATAGTTATCAGTAGTGTCGTCAATCCCGCGCTAGGGGGAGGCCGCTGTTGCAAACCGTAGCTGCCGACCTGTGGATTCCCGCTTTCGCGGGAATGACGGTGGGGCTAGGAGTTTCGTGTCACTTGCAGGAACCTAGCGGTTGAAGCCGTGGTACTCGTCGCCGATGAGAATGGCAACCGGGCCGCTTGTGGCCCTTGCCTCTTCGAAGGCGGTGGAAATCCTTTCGCCGTCCTCGTTCTGCTCGACCAGGTAGTAGTTGATTCCGAACGCGGTCAGGAACGGCTCGGTGTACTTGGCGACCGAGTCGGTGATGACGCCGCGCCGGTTCCAGCCCCGATAGCCTATGACCATTACGAGCGGGAAGCCCGCGTCGATGGCCATGCCGCGTATGGAGTCGCCGGACTCGAGCATCCCGGTGTTCTGCACCAGGACCACCGGCACCTTGCCGGCGATGTTCAACCCCATGGCCGTGCCCCATGCCTCGCCCTCTCGGGAGACCGGAACCACTGTCAGCCAGTCCTGCTCTGCCATCAACTCATACAGGTAGTTCGTCTCGGAGTCCGGGATAGTCACGACGTGGGTGACGCCGTTCTTCTTGAACTCCTCGACCATCGTCTCCGGTCTCAGAATTGCCGCTTGTTGGTGTACCACTATTCAGCCCTCCGTTCCTTGTTGCGAGTTTTGAATCCGGTTATCTGGTCAGGGTAGCCAGCGTTAGCTGTAACGTTCCCTTCCTTCACGAACTATGCTAACAATCTCATCTTTCGTCAAGCCCAAGTTCAGTCCTTTCACATTGAGAGGCGAGGAAAAAGGGGACTCCGGTGTCAAAATGAATGAATGACCGTCTCCTCTAAGTATTCTGACTGCCCCGTCTTTCTTTGCGGCAGTCAGCACGGCCAACAAGTCCTTCATAGCTTCTGAGCAGGTGTACTCTTTCATTCGTCCAACTCCACCATTGAGACTCCGGCGGATCGCGCAGCGGCGGACATCCGTCGATCAAGTGTCACCAGTGGCATGCCCAAGCCTGAGGCGCAGGCAATGACATAAGCATCGTAAGCATACAGATTTAGGCGGTACGATAGCTCTAAGGCTTCGCGTAGGTCGACGTTCATCAGTCGTAACGGCAACTGCTCGTAATTGCTGATTGCGCCCGTCGCCTGGTTCAGGCTGATTCTTCGGCGCCTGAACATCGCTGAGAATGCGTTCCCAACCTCCCAGTGAACAGATAGCGGAGCGAACAGGTTAGCCCCTTCAATATATCTGCTAACAGCCGCCTCTTCGGGTTCATTCGCGATTACAGCTATGACTGCAGATGTGTCAATCACCACATCCATAACGGAATCGTACAGTTGGGTTATAGTCAATGCAACTTTCTACTAGCTGTTCTTCACGAAGTCGGCTAGGCGCTCTCCTATCATCATGGTGGTGACGTTGGTGTTGGCGCGTACGGTGTCCGGCATGACCGATGCGTCGGCGATGCGCAGGCCGTCGATTCCGTGGACGCGCAGGTTCTGGTCCACGACTGCGAGCGGGTCTGATGTCGGGCCCATCTTGCAGGTGCTCGTCAGGTGCTGACCTGTGGTGACCTCTCTCAACATCCACTGGTCGAGCGTGTCGTCCGACTCAAGGTCCGAGTCCAGGGGCTCAAGGCGCTCATCGACCAGCTCTGCGAAGTCGGGATGCTTGAATACGTCGACGGCCAGCCTTACGACCTCCCTCATGCGCCTGCGGTCTTCGGGATCCTCGAGCAGGTGGTAGTCGAGGAATGGCTGGACGTTGGGATCGGTGGACGTGAGGGTGATGCGACCCTTGCTGGCCGCCAGATAGATCGAGCCGGTAATCCTGATTCCGAGAGGTTCCATGCGGGTTCCGCCCCGGTTGATGCGCTCAGAGGCGAACGACTGCATCCACATCATCATGTCGTTGGGCCGGGATGAGCCTGTGGCTGTGTAGCGGAGCCCGACCTGAATGCGCGGCGCGAGGCCGTCGAGCTCGACTCCCTCCTTGACGCTGGCGGTTATGAAGATCAGCGGGTGGTCGCTGAAGTTCCTGCCGACGCCCTGCAGGTCGTGCACGACGGGGATGTCGAACTCTCTTAGGTGGTCAGAGGGACCCACGCCGGAGAGCATGAGAAGCTGCGGATTGGCGATGGTGCCGCTGCTGAGGACGATCTCATCGGCCTCGACGACGAACTTCTCGCCGCCGCTCACGACCTCTACGCCGGTGACCCTCTTGCCGTCGAACAGGAGCCGGTGCGCCATGCAGTTGGCCCTGATCGTTAGGTTCAGCCGGTGCCGCGCCTGGCTGAGGTAGCCGAGGTTGGTGCTCCAGCGTATGCCGTCAGGGTTGTTGCACGGGATGGGCCCAACGCCGTGCGCATCAGGCTGGTTGAAGTCGGCTACGTCGGGGAACCCGGCATCGATGCAGGCGTTGTAGAAACCGGTCTGGGCGGGAAGCCACGTTTCGGGCTTGAAGCGGTGGCAGATGATCGGGCCATCGGTGCCATGGAAGTCGTCGTGGAAGTCGGTGTCGGTCTCCAGGTTCCTGAAGAACGGCAGCACGTTCTCGAACTTCCACTCGTCGTTGCCGTAGTTGGCCCAGTCCTCGAAGTCGTGGGTCTGGCCCCTAAGGAAGACCTGGCCGTTGATCGCGCTCGTTCCGCCGGTGACCTTGCCCCTGGGGACCAGCATCGGCTCAGCGACGTCGTTGCCCTTGCCTATGAACTGCCAGTTGTGCTCGTCACTGACCATGATGTCAGTGCCGGTCGCATAGCCGACCTTGAGCTCCTCGGGCAGGGTCTCGAAGTCGGGATAGTCGGGGCCCGCTTCCAGCAGCAGAACCGAGCGTTCGGGATCCTCAGACAAGCGGGAAGCCGCTGCCGCCCCAGCAGAACCTGCGCCTACTACGATCACGTCGTACTTCACTGTGTCCTCCGATGCGCGGCTGGATATTGCCGATGCTTGCAGACCTATGGATCATTACCGTCATTCCCGCGAAAGCGGGAATCCAGAGTGGCTTGGGAGGTATCAGGCAGCTCGCGGGAAGGTCACTTTCACCCTCACCCCAACCCTCTCCCTCAGGGAGAGGGGGCCAGATGATTGAAATGTGCGGGACTAGTTGAGGTGCGAGAGCATTGGCATGACTTCGTCGGCGAGGAGCCTCATGGAGTTGAGCCACTGCTCCCTGGGCCGCCACTCGTGGCCCATCGCGACAAGCACGCCGAAGCCGCCGACCTCGTTGTACATCTCCTCGATCTGCGCGGCGACGTCCTCGGGGCCGCCGACGATCCACAGCGCGTCGATCAGGTACTCGGGCGTCACGTCCTCATCGGACATATCAGGGTCGGTCTTCATGCGGTCGAGGTTGTTCGACCTGGACATCAGTGGGTGCCAGTAGTGCCTGTAGTCGCGGGCCAGCACGCCGTCCAGCGCCTGTTGGCGGGCCGTCTCGGTGTCGTCGGCGACGTAGATCTCCTTGGTGATCCTCCACTCGCCGCGGTCGGCTCTGCGTCCGGCTCTGCGGGCTCCCTCTTCGACCGAGTCCCAGTGTGTCGCAACGATTGACGTGGGCACGAGGTTCGTGCTCATAGGAATCCAGCCGCGTTCACCGGCCATTATGAGGGTGTCCGACCTAGGAGAGACGCCTGCCACGGCGATTCTCGGGTGAGGCTTGGTGTAGGGCAGCATGTGGAACGCGAGGCCGATGTCGTCCACCCGCTCGGGTATCTTGAACGACCAGCCGTTGCCCTCGTACGTGCCGGGCTTTGGGTCGTCCCAGATCTTCAGGATGATTTCGAGCGCCTCCCTGGTGTAGGAGCGGCGGTCGTCGGTCTCAGGGTCGAAGCCGAACATCTCGTAGTCGCCGGGGGTTGAGCTGGAGCCGATGCCCCAGTAGAAGCGGCCCTTCGCCATGTGGTCGAGCTGGGCCACGCGGTGGGCGAGCATCATCGGGTTGTGGTTGGGCATGCAGTTGACGCCGGTGCCGAGGATGATGTTCTCAGTCATTCCCAGGGCCTGCGCGATGAGCAGGTCGGGACTGGGTATGTTCTCCCACTCGAACGTGAAGTGCTCGCCAATCCATGCCTCGTGATAGCCGAGCCGGTCGAGCGTGACTATCTGGTCGAGGTCGTCGGCCAGAGTTTGGGTGACGTTCGACCCCGGAGGGTGAAGCGGCATGGTGAAGTAACCGAGTTTCATGGCTGGCTCCGTGGAATTGTGAATAGTGAATGGAGAATGCTGGGTTAAGTAATGTCCTAATTCTCTATTAGTAATTCGCCATTCTGAATTCTCCTAGAGTCTGGTCCTGAATTCTGAATTGAGGGAGACCAGGCCACGGTGAATCTCGCTGACGTTGCGGCAGCCGGCGTAGGCAAGCGCCCGGTCGAACTCGGCTCGCATGATTTCGAGCATCTGCTCGACGCCAGACTGTCCCCCGTTGGCCAGACCCCAGAACAGAGGCCTTCCGACGAATACACCTCTTGCTCCGAGGGCGATGGCCTTGAGCACGTCCAGACCGCGCCGGACGCCGGAGTCGAGATAGATTTCGAGATTGTCGCCAACAGCGTCGGCGATCTCAGGCAGCGTTTCGATGCTGGCCCTCGTGCCGTCTAGCTGGCGGCCGCCGTGGTTGGAGACGACAATGCCGTCGGCGCCGTACTCGGCACACATCACGGCGTCCTCGATCGTCCTGATTCCCTTGACGACCAGCGGGAGGCCGGTGAGGTCCTTGAGCCAGTCGAGACGGTCCCAGGTGAGACCGGTGTAGCCGGGAGGGGTCCAGTCGGCCATGTCGGGGATTCCGACTTCGCGCCGCTCGACCAGGTCCATTCGGTCGCGGAGGCTGCCCCAGTAGAGTCCGGGAGTCCGTGCGTGCGCGTTGCGAAGGTCGCGCTCCTTGGGACTCGGCGTGGGAGTGTCGATCGTCAGGCAGACCGCTTTGAATCCGGCAGCCTTGGCTCTTGTGACGAGAAGCTCTGTGACCTCGTCGTCGAAGTGGTATAGCTGGAACCAGAGCGGGCCGGTCGCCACCTCGGCGACCTCCTCGATGGAGTAGCCCGACCCTGTTGGGAGGGCGTACAGCGTGCCCATTGCGCCCGCGGCCGCTGCGGTAGCGCGCTCACCGTCGGGATGGACGTCCCGCTGGCTGCCAGCCGGGGCAATCATCACAGGAAAGTCGATCTTCTCGCCCAGTACCTCAGTGGAGAGATCCCTATCGCCGACGTCGACGAGAAATCTCGGGTTGACGGTGATGTCCTCGAACGCCGTCCGGTTTCGTCGGACGGTGATCTCATCAGCGGCGCCTGCGTCCACAAACTCCCACTTGTTGAAAGGCATCACCTGCTTGGCTATTGCTTCCAGGTCGAAAAGCGATATCGCGTTCATTTTCGATCAGACCTCCCTGTGATTGGCATCAAGCATATTGAACTTTTCTTTGACGAAATGCAAGGTGTATTTTCAGGAATCTGGAATCGGGAATGCGGCGGCGGAGACCAAAAAGAGCAGGGCTCACTCCTGCTCTTCATTGGACAAACCTTTGCGAGGCGTGATCTGCGGCTAGTCCGTCGTGCCGTAAGTGCGCTGTGGGGTGCCGGGGTAGAGGGAGAAGTGGGTGTGGACGGCGAGCCAGACGCCGTCGCGGCGTTCGAGAGTGACGGTGGCTCGTCCTGGACGGTGGAAGGGCTTGTGGTCGCTGTCGTAGCCGGTGGACGTCCAGGTGACCATGCCCCAGGCCTGATCGCCGCTTCCGCGAGCGTGCACGTTGTCGAGGTCCATCTTGAAGTCGGTGATGTTTTCCCAGATGCTCTCCCACTGTCCTTTGCGTAGGGGAGTGCGCCCGCTCACTATGTCCGTTGCGGTGCCGAAGGATGCGACGTCCTCGGCGACGATGCGCTCGGCGGAGTCGTAGTCGACGCTGGCGCAGTATCGCGACAGCAGGGTGAACCACTGTTTGACGGCTTCGGTGGGGTTGGTGGTGGTGATGGGGGGAGTGACTTGGGACATGGGGCCCTTCACTTTTCCAGTCAAATTGAGACAGGGGTGGCCATGCTTCCCCGCATCTTGGAACTATTGCCTTTTCACCCTCACCGCCGGATCAAGTCTGGGGCAGGCTCTGAGGGAGCTGACAAGGGTAGGTATTCTAGGTTTTCACCCTCACCCTGAGGGAGAGGGGGTCTGTCGGCTACCACTCATACTTGTCTGCACACCTTTACCTACCCCTGTGAGCCCCTGGATCAAGTCCGGGGCAGGCTCTGAGGGAGAGGGGGTTATGCAAAGGCGGCTGTTACGAACTCAACCTGGCGTGGTACTAGACCTTCAGGGCGCCGATCTTTTCGTACTCGCCTTTGACTATGGGGTGGGCTTCGACTTCTAGCCAGTCTTCGAGGATCTCGGTGTAGACGCTGCGGAAGTCGAGGTTGAAGGCCAGGTCGCCCTCTACGAGGGTCTCTGGGGCTAGCGACGGGTAGTCGGAGTAGTGGCCGCCGTTGACGCCGTCGCCGATCATGAAGGCGACGCCGCCTGAGCCGTGGTCGGTGCCGTTGCCGTTGTCCTTGACGCGGCGTCCGAACTCGGAGAACACGAAGATCAGCACGTCCTCGCTGGCGTCGTGCTGCTTGAGGTCGGTGTAGAGGTCGTAGATGCCGCCTGCGACGTGGTCCCAGAGCGTGTTGAGAAGCGCGACCTCGTTGGTGTGGGTGTCGAAACTGCCGTGCTGGGTGTAGCAGATGCGTGTACCGATGTCGGCGGTCAGCACCTGAGCAGCGTCGCGGGCGCGTGCCGCGAAGCCGTTGGACGCGTACTCGACGTTGGACTCGTACCTCTCGGGCACGGAGCTGAGGATGTCGGAGCCTCGCAGCGCGTCGAGTCCGGTCTGGCTCAGGAAGTCCATGACCGGGCCGCTGCCGATGGCGTGGGTGTACATGTGGCGGAAGGCGTCGAGGGCCTCTTCCCGCTGGTCGCCAGCGTCCATGTGGCTGAGAAGTCCGTAGGAGGAGAGGTCGGAGACCGAAGCGACGGGCGCGTTCTTTGCTACGAGCGCCCTTGGGAGGGCTGCGCCGAAGTTGACGGCGGCAACGACGTTGTCGCCCTCAGGGTGCATGTCGCGGACCGCCTGGCCGAGCCAGCCCTCATCGCCGACCTTGGTCGGCTCGGCGGTGTGCCAGATGTCCATCGAGCGGAAGTGGGAGCGGTTGGGTACGGGGTAGCCGACGCCGTGGATGATGGCGACCTTGCCGTCGTCGTACAGGTCCTTGATCGGGCCCATCGAGGGGTTGAAGCCGTACTGGTCGTCCAGAGGAATTACGTCTTCCTGCTGAATGCGGACGTTGGGCCGGTTGTCGACGTACTCAGGGTTGGTGTACGGGACAATGCAGTTGAGATAGTCGTTGCCGCCCGAGAGCTGGACTACGACGAGCTTGCGGTTCTTTCCTGCACCCATTCTTTTTTCTCCTTGCGTATTCCCACGTTGTTCTGTGTGCGACCTTATGGTGAACCTGTTCTGCCTGCTCTGAGGTTTGATTAGGCCTTTTCGTAGACCTGGAAGCGGTGTCGGCCTGTCTCGAGGACGTACACTCGCTCCTGTTCGTCGAGTGCCACGCGGACGGGGTCCCAGAAGTAGGGCTCGATCCTGGCGGACGTCTCGCTCGGGTCTTCGGTGTCAGTGTCGAAGATTGGGACGAACTTGGACCTTGCCTCAAGCTCGTCTGCGTTGGCCTCGAGATACTCGACGGCCCACGCGCCGAGAATGGCGTTGCCCCTGATCTTCTGAATGAAGCCTCCCTCGGGGTCGAGCACCTGGACACGCTGGTTCATCCAGTCGGCGACGTACATGTTGCCCTCGGAGTCGACCGCAAGGCCGGAGGGCCGGCTGAACTGGCCGTCGCCGTTGCCGGACGTGCCGAACTTGGCGACGAACTCGCCGTCGGGCGTGAACTTCTGGATGCGGTCGTTGCGCCAGTCGGCGATGTAGATGTGACCGTCCGGGGCCTGGGTGATGCCCCACGGGAGGTTGAACTGGCCGTCGCCGTCGCCGTGGCTTCCCCACTTGTCGAGGAACTGGCCGTCCCTGGTGAACTTCTGTACCCGATGGTTGCGGTGGTCGACCAGCATCAAGTTGTCGTCCTGGTCGAACAGCAGGCCCGAGATGCCGTCGAACTCACCGTCGGCGGTTCCCTTGGCGCCCCACGTGGTCTGGACGTTCCCTTCGCGGTCGTAGATCGTGATTCGCTGCAGAAAGTCGTCTCCGAGGTAGAGGTTGTCGTCGTTGTCGAGCGCGAGCGCCGACGGCCATATCATCTGGCCGGGCGCGCTACCGTAGCCGCCGATCTGCCCGAAGAACTCGTGGTCGATGGTCGCCATCTGGATGCCGACGATGTCGAGTGCGGTCGTGTTGCTCCGGCTGGCCACGAAGACGCGTCCGTCGGAGCGGAGGGCGAAGTCGGTCGGGAGGTGGAAGCCGCGTCCGCCCTGGTCGGCGACGAAGCCGACTGTTGTGACAGGTTTGAGTTGGAATTTCGTTTGTGTGGTCATGAGGTTTTCACCCTCACCCCAGCCCTCTCCCTGAGGGAGAGGGGGCCTGTTGGCTGACATTCGAACTTGTCTTTGCACCCGTATCCACTCCGGTCAGCCCATCAAGAGGGGGGTATCTTGTTAGTCTCTTCGGCTAGACCGTCTGGTACTCCTGGGTCGTCACGATGAGCTGGATCAGGGTGACGATGTGGCGGTCGGTGTCCGGGTCCGGGAACGACATGTCGCCCCACTTGGAGGCGTAGTCGATCAGGCCGGCCCTGGTCGTCTCGACAACCGGAAGCGGGCCGAGGATGTCGAGGCAGGCGTCAACGACCTGCTCGGGCGACATCGGCTGTCCGCCTGCGCGCTCCGCGACGCGGTCGATCATGGCGCGGATGCCGGGCTTGTCGGGGTCGTTCAGCACACGGCTGGCGAAGTTGACCCGCTGCACGTATGCGCCGGTGTTGATCCACTCGCTGCCGCCCTGCCATCCCTCAACGCTGGGAGGGTTGAGCAGGCCCTGGCCCATCGCTGCGCACGCTCCGGCGGCTGCGTAGGTGTCGGTGGACGGCAGGTCGATTGGACCTGCGAGTCGCAGCGTGCCGACAACCATCTCGGCGGGGCTCTTGATCCGCGCGAACCTGGAGGCCTCGGACTTGAAGAAGTCGGAGTTGAACATCGCCCTTAGCATCGCGGATATGTCGTACCCGGAGTCGAAGTAGGCCTGGGACATGATTTCGATGGCCTCTGGGTCGATCGGGTCGAAGTGCGGCCACTGCGGCACCGGAAGCTCGTCTGCCACGAAGAAGTGGTACAGGTGGCGGGCGATGAACCTTGCGGTCGCGGGCTGCTTGCAGATGATGTCGACGACGTCTTCGCCGTTGAAGTCGCCGGTCTCGCCGAGGAAAGTCTTGTCCTCGTGGTCGTGGTCCTCATCGTCGTACTCGAACTGCCAAGCGATGTAGCCGTACGGCCTCGCCGTGTTGTTCCTCATCTTGATCGACATGTAGTCGGGGTTGACGACACGCCAACCCGTGAATGCGCGCGAGCACTCCTTGATGTCGTCCTCGTTGTAGTTGCCAACGCCCATCGAGAAGAGTTCGAGGATCTCACGGCCGTAGTTCTCGTTGATCGAGTCCATGTGGTTGTCCTGGTTGTCCAGCCACATAAGCATCGCGGGGTCGCGGGAAAGCTGTACGAGCAGGTCGCGGAAGCCGCCCATGCCGTACTCGCGGAACATGTCGACCTGGTTGGTGACCATCCGAGCCTGGATGAGCTTCGTGGCCGCGGTGGCAAAGATGCGGTGCCAGAACAGGCACATCTTCTCGCGTAGCACTGCGTCCGTGTTGACCATCCTGAAGACCCAGTGCGCCCCGGCCGCCTGGCCGTTGCGAAGGTCGGACTGTTCAACGTGGTAGCGGCGGATGAGGTCGTGAGGGATGTCCACCGACGCCCTCTTGGCGAGAAGCTCCTCGACGGCGTCTTCGTAGCTCATACCCATGTAATGGTCCAGCTCATCCGGCGTTGCGCCGAATCCCGCGCGCCTGAGCAGGTGTGCCATCAGGGCGACGTCTTGCTTCTCGTGAACGGTGGTCATCTGCGCTCTCCTTGGCATTGTGGAGTTCGGGTTGGAGTATATCAGAAGGCAGGCAGGCTTTTGGACGCCGTGAGCTCCCCCTGGAGGGCGTCATATCGCTCTCGGTCGACGGGTATGCTGACCGGCTGTCCGGTGCACCCTGACAGGGTCACAGCGGCCACCAACTCCTGCGAGTTTCGGCCGTCTTCGCCGGTGATCATCGGCTCTCGGCCCTCGATGATGGCCGCCGCGAAGTCCTCGATGGCGGGGACGTGCGTGCTGCCTACGGGGTCTAGCTCGAATGTCTCGGTCTGGTGTCCGGGGGCGTCGTAGGTGGGCGACTTGTCGTTGTCTATGAAGTCCTGGACGGCGGTGTTGAGACGGTGGAGAGTGATCTTCCAATCGTCCATGACTATCGCACCGGTCTCGCCCCATAGCTCAAGACGCTGGTGATTCGGCGCCTGGGAGGTGTTGCAGTGCATGCTGCCCTGGCCTCCACCCTCGTAGGAGAGGATGGCCGTGGCGAAGTCCTCGACCTCAGCAGTGTGGCGCAGCGTCGAGAGCATCCCGAACACGGTGGTGGGCATCCCGCCGAGCCACTGCATCATGTCGATGGCGTGGATGCCCTGGTTGAGCAGTGCGCCACCGCCCTCGTCTGCCCAGGTGCCGCGCCACGCGAGGCGGTCGTAGTAGTCCTGGCTTCGGATCATCGCCGAGGTCATGACGACGCGGTAGATGTCGCCGATCGCGCCCTGGTCGATAAACTCGCGCATCTTGAGCGCCTCGGACCTGAAACGATTGTTATATAGCACGCCGAGCTTGACTCCGGCATTCCTGCACGCGTCGACCATGTTGTCCGCCTCGGACGGGGTCACGCTCATCGGCTTCTCGACGAGGACGTGCTTGCCCGCGGCGGCAGACTTCAGCGTGATTTCGCGGTGCGACGGGTGTGGAGTGGCGATGACGACGGCGTCGACTTCGGGATGGGCGAGCGTGTCGTCGAGGGTAGGGAAGTGCGCTACGCCCAGCTCCTCAGCCTGCTGGCGGAGGGGTTCCTGGGTCCGCGCCGTGATGCCGACGAGGCGGCAGTTGTCTAGCTGGTTGATTGCGGCGATGTGGACGCGACCGATGACGCCGGTCGAGCCGACTACTGCGAGTCCGACGGGGTGACGTTTATTGCTCATGATTGGCTGGCTACCGAATGGGAATTTGAACAGAATTCAGGATAGCACAGTGGCCATTCAGCGAGGGGAGAGAGGTGTACAAAACGACCTTGTGTCAGTCTAGTCGATCAAGGGACGAGTCCAATCTTCGGCTTTTGGACATTTGCGGGCTGGAAGCCCGCGCTCAAGGTGTTTGCCCACGGAACTGACACGTGCTCAATGGAAGTGCAATCTTAGACAGTATTTTGACAGCCTGATACAATTCGCGGCGATTAAGTATGGACTGGTCGTTTGGCATTAGTATCCCAGGCGGGCCGAGGAGGAGATTTCCATGAAAGCCGTCGTGTACCAGGGACCGTTTAGTGTATCTGTCGAGGAAGTTCCCGATCCAGAACTTCAGCACCCGAACGATGTGATCGTCAGGATTACATCCAGTTGCATCTGCGGTTCTGACCTGCACATGTACGAGGGCAGAACGGCCGCCGAGCCGGGCATTATTTTCGGCCACGAGAACATGGGGGTAATCGAAGAGGTCGGTTCTGCCGTGAAGTCATTGTCGGCTGGCGATAGGGTCGTGATGCCGTTCAATGTTGGCTGCGGCTTCTGCAAGAACTGCCAGCGAGGTTATACGGGCTTCTGCGTCACAGTCAACCCCGGTTTCGCGGGCGGTGCGTATGGATACGTCGCTATGGGGCCATGGCGCGGCGGTCAAGCTGAATACTTGCAGGTACCCCACGCGGACTTCAATTGTCTGCCACTTCCAGCCGGGGACGAGTTCGAGTCGGACTTCGCTCTGCTGGCGGATATTTTCCCCACCGGCTACCACGGTGCGGAACTTGCCGACGTCAGTCCCGGGGAGAGTGTCGCCGTATGGGGCGCGGGCCCCGTCGGTCTGATGGCTACGTACAGCTGCATCATCAGGGGCGCGGCTGAGGTCTATTCGATAGACCATGTGCAGGAACGTCTGGACAAGTCGAGTGAGGTCGGCGCCACTGCAATCAACTTCGACGACGGCGATCCGGTGCAGCAGATCAGGGACCTGCGCGGGGGCGACGGCGTGGACAAGACGATCGACGCCGTAGGATATCAGGCTGCTGCCCAAGGCTCGTCCGCCGCCGGCGGTGAACAGGACGAGGTCCCTAACGTGGTTTTGAATCAGATGATCGATCTGATCAATCCCACGGGCATCATGGGAATTCCGGGTCTGTACGTGCCGTCGGACCCAGGAGGAGTGGATGAAGGTGCCAAGCGGGGTGCTCTGTCCATCAACTTCGGCAGGCTGTTCGAGAAGGGTCTGCGGTTGGGCACAGGTCAGTGCAACGTGAAGCAGTACAACGCCTATCTGCGCGACCTGATTATCGCAGGGAAGGCCAGTCCCAGCTTTGTGGTGTCACACGAAGTACCGCTGGACGACGCTGTCGATGCCTATGACAAGTTCGACAAGCGGATCGACGGGTACACAAAGGTCATCCTGAATCCGTAATTGGAACGCACCTGTCTTGTGATTCCCTCAGGGCTGGCAGGCGTATGTAGTCCGGTAAACAGTTCGTCCTGAGCCTGTATAGGGACGTCGCCGCCCAGTACTCCCGAGCGGTGGTCCACTTGGGTGTATCCTGGTCCCGGGCGACGCTCTGCCGTTGGAATGACGGCTTGCAAGTACTTGGCCTGTCGACTCCCATCAGTGGAAGAGGAGAGCATTAGGAGGTCCCGATATGCGCGTAGGAAGCGAAGAGAACTCGTACGACTGGATCGATAACTGGGCCAATATCCCGGAGAGTGACAGCTCCCGCATGGGCTGGGCTCATCCGGGCATCGTGGTCACGGAGTCCGGGAACGTCATAACCTGCCATCCAGGCGATCCAACCGTGATGACTTTCGATAGGGATGGGAACCTGTTGTCCTCATGGCAGGGCGAGTTCGCAGACGCACATGGGATCACCCTGGTCAACGAGAATGGAGTTGAGTTCCTGTGGATAGCAGACAACGGCTCCAAGAGGAGTCACGTGCACGACTATGATTACCCTCCGGGCGCAGCCGATGCTTTCGGTCAGGTGTTCAAGACCACACTCGACGGTGAGGTAGTCATGAGGCTGGAGACACCTCCCCATCCGGTGTACGAGAGCGCACGCTACTCCCCCACAACTGTCGCAGTTAACGAGGAACGATTTGGGGGAAACGGCGATGTCTGGGTGGGCGATGGTTACGGCGCCAGTTATGTCCACAGGTTCACCCGGAGCGGCGAGTACGTCAGCAGCATAAATGGAGAAGAGGGAGCCGGAGCCTACAATTGCCCTCATGGAATCTTCATCGACCGGCGCAAGTCCGCCCCGGAGCTTTACGTAGCGGACCGGGCCAACGCCCGGGTGCAGGTGTACGACATGGAGGGGGGATTCAAGCGGTCCTTCGGCACCGATTTCCTGACAACACCAAGCGGCTTCGTGACATATGGAGACCTTATGGTGATTGCGGAGCTTCGTGCGCGCCTGGCTGTCACGGATATGGACGACGAGCTGCTAACGTACATCGGCGACAACGAGCAGGTGTGCGATGTGGAGGGTTGGCCCAATAACACGGGTGACGATGGACAGATAGTCCCCACCAGCCTCTTGGAAACCGGCAAGTTCAACAGCCCTCACGGACTGGCAGTGGACGCCAACGGCAACTTGTACGTGGCCGAATGGCTCATCGGGGGACGGGTGACGAAGCTGAATAGGAGCTAGGGATTCCAAATGGGGCCCGCGGCCCTATCCCAGTCCTCTCTGTCCGCCATGCTCGATTAGCTAGGAGACGTCACCTTAGAGTCAGTCAGAAAGCCCCTCTCCGTAGTGCTCGGCCTCATGGCCCTCGTCGTGCTGTTCCACTTCGTTTTCAACCCGTTCTATGAAGATGCGGTGGACCCCATCTCGGTCTGGCACGTGCTCAACTGGGTCATGGCAGTCGGTGTGCTGATCACGCTGGCACTGACCTACGTGTGCAGGCAAAGACTTGGGCCGGACAGTGCTACCACGACGTATATCTGCGTGAACGTGGCGTTCTACGTGGCGCTTGTGCTGGTGATCCTGTTCTTCTGGAACTGGTTCGACGATCTGACAGCCGGGGAGGATGGTCAGAGTCCGACTCGTGGATACTACTGGGTGGTCATCAACGTGACGTTCGTCGTGCTGGTTGGCACAGTGAGCGCGCGGCTGTGGAAGGGTGGGGGTGGGGGCACAGAGGACTAGGATGCGGATCATGTTCCAGACCTTCGGTGGGACTGAAGACGGAAGCACCGAGATCGTGGAAGAGCAGTCATGGATTATGGTCAAGAGAGTGAAGTAGCCCGAATCCTGCCTGCATCGGGAACGTTTCTGACTCAGCAGGTCCACGGCAAGTGGCTCTGGGACTTGCCGTCCGCATTCGACTCAGCACCTCAGTTCCCGGGTGTCACGGCGGCGAGGTACGTGCTGCTACTGGAAGACGCCGGACTCGAGGTCGTGGATGTGCAGGAGTGGGAGGGTCGCGTGTCGTTCACCGACGTGGGAGCGATCGTATACTACCTGAAGGCGATTCCATGGGAAGTCCCCGGCTTCACGGTGAAGACGCACCAACGGTATCTGTATGCCTTGCAGGATCGGCTCGATGCTGGTGAGGAGCTAGACTTCTTCGCCGGGAAGTTCCTCATCGAGGCGAGGAAGCTTTAGCGATTTCGATGGCCACATCTAGATATTCCAACTCTCCCGGATCGAGGGAGAGCCTTCGAGCGTCGGACACAGGCATGAACTCAGCGCCGAGTTCGTAGCCGTCCACCTCTTTCAGTTCGGGTCTGTATTCGTCCGGTGTGGCTGCATACACGATCTGCAGGAAGTCTGGACTGGAATTAGGGTAGTCGGCGCTCCCCGACTGGAGGCGGCGGTAGTGTAGGACTCCAATCTGGCGAAAGCTCGCGACAGTCCAGCCCGTCTCTTCGAGAACTTCTCTCTGCATCGCGTCCTCTGGGGCTTCACCCTTCTCGAGCCTTCCGCCGGGAACGATGTACTTCTTTTGGGGGTCTTCGACCACAATCACACTGTCACCATCGGTGACAACCGCCCGTGCCGAAGTAACGTGTTCAGGCGGAGGCTCACTCTCAGTCATATAGCACGCCACGTGCAGGGTCCCGATCGTCCACTCTGCGGTCGCCTCGACGAACGGGGTTAGGGGTTCAAGGTATGCGGCGAGTGTGTCACCCATGGGGTTTTCGCTGTCGCTGAAGCATCTATCCCAGTGATTCGACTGCGGCCGCTGTTGCCTTTGACTCCTCGATGCGTTGGTGGACTACCCGGGCGAGCTTCTGGGTGTCGTCCTGGTAGGCGACGGCGGGGTTGGCCTCGACCTTGGCTACCCATGCGGACGGCAGGCCGGACGCGCCGTGGAGCGCGCCGACAATGCTGCCGACCATCGTGGCGATGGTGTCGGCGTCGCGTCCGAAGTTGGCGCTCCAGGTTATGGCTCGGACGGGGTCGCCCTCGGAGAGGCTCAGGATTGCGAGGGTGGCGGGGATGGTCTCCATCGAGTCAGCGAGCACAGTGCGCTGGTAGGTGGCGTAGTATCTTTCCCGGAATAACTCGTACGAGCCCACCTCGGCGGCAAGGTCGAGCGCTTCTGCGATGGCGTGCTTGAGGGCGCCGGCACTGACTGGCAGCAAGTAACGGGTCGCGGCGTCGACTACGGACTCCACTGTCGCGTTTGAGTCGAAGGATGCCGCCACCGCAGCTGCCATCGAGCAGGCGGCGTCGCGGCAGTATCCCACATTGCCGCCGTGGTGGATGAACGATGCCACGTCCAGCGTCTCCAGAACCGCCTGTCTAGGGTTACAGGCGTTGATGATTCCCATCGGGGAGATTGCCATGGCGGTCGAGGAGCTCTGCATGTTGCCCCAACCAGCGTACGCGGGGAGTTCAAGCCCCTGCTCGTACTTGTGGAAGGCGTTGCGCACGGGGATGAACCAAAGGTGCCGGTTCTGCTCCTTGAAATCTTTGAACGACTGCGCGAAGTGGTCGACGGTGGGGTGGCCATCGCTCTTGTAAATGGCGTCTATGAGCTGACCGCGGATGGCAGTGTCGTCCGTGCCGACGCCCTCGAAGTCGGTCACGCCGTCGGCGCCGTACTCCTCGATGATCTTCTCGTAGTGCATGCCCTCGGTTGGCGCGCCCATAGCGTCACCGATGAGGCCCCCCAGGAGGCATCCGTAGATCTTGTCGGTAAGTTGGTCTGCAAGCATTAGGGAGGTCTCCAAGTATTTGCGGCGCGTTGTGAACTGCGCAGGTCTGATCGTGGGAGTGATTCTAGCAACCGACAATCGGGATTGCACAGAGGGGTCTTATATCCCCAGCGGCCAGGCCCAGATTATAAGGGGGACGGCTGTGGCGGATATGACGATCACCAGTGGGAGGCCCATTCTCCAGTAGTCTCCGAACTGGTATCCGCCCGGTCCCATGACGATGGTGTTGGACTGGTGGCCGATGGGGGACAGGAACGCGGACGACGCCCCGATGGCCGCTGCCATCAGGAACGGGTCGGACGACGCTCCCAGCGTGTCTGCCACGCCAATCCCGATTGGCGCCATGAGGATCACCGCGGCGGCGTTGTTGATCACTGCCGACAGCAGCAGCGTGGTGACGAGTATGACACCGATCATCGCCCACGGAGGCAGGAATCCTCCCATGTCCGTAATGACGGTGGCTATCCTCGCCGCGCCCCCGGTCGTCTCCAGCGCGGCGCCCACCGGGATCATGGCGCCCAGCAGTATGATGACCGGCCAGTCTATGGCCTCGTAGGCGTCCTGTAGTGACAGGAACCGGCTCATCAGGAGGACGGCTACGGCCGCCGTAAAGGAGATCTGGACTGGAAGTACCTCGAAGGACGTAAGCAGTACGGCTGCCGCGAATACGAGGACCGGGAAGACGAGCCTGCGGGGCTGTCCGATCCTGATCTCGCGCTCGGCAAGGGGGAGCAGGCCGAGCCTGGGCAGCGCGGACCGGACAGCCTCGGTCTTGCCCTGGAGAAGCAGCACGTCACCGGCGCGGAACGTCATGTGGCCGAGTCGGCTGACGAGCCTGGTGCCCCGCCGGGAGAGTCCGAGCAGGTTCACGCCGAATGCGGCGTGCAGGTGGAGGCCCCTGGCCGTTCTGCCGGCGGCCATGCTGTCCGGGCTGACGATGGCCTCGAGGGTGGATACGTCTTCCGAGCTGAGAGTCTGATCGATCTCCGACTCGATGTTTCGCGACCACTCAAGCTCGAAGCCAGTCCTGTCGATGAACGTCCAGATCTGGCCGGGATCGGCCTCGATGATGAAGATGTCGTTGGAGTCTATGATCTGATCGCTTGAAGGCGCGCCGTAGACCACTCCGCTGCGAAGCAGTCCCGCGATCACTACGTCCTCCTCGGCTAGCTCTTCGAGGTCTCCCACGAGCTTTCCGATGAACCTGGAGTCTCTGGGTACTCGCACCTCGGTCATGTAGCCTTCGATGTCGAGCGTCTCGCCCAGGGCGACCGGGGGCCGTCTGAAGGGGATGAGACGCCAGCCCACCAGTGAGATGAAGAGCACTCCGACGACGGTTACGCCGAGCCCAACTATGGCGAAGTCGAACATGTTGAACTGGACACCGACCTCGTCATGGCGGATGTTGGAGATGATGACGTTGGGAGGTGTGCCGATGAGCGTGGTCATGCCTCCCAGTAGAGAGGCGAACGCGAGGGGCATGAGGAATAGCGATGCTGGAAGTTTGCTCCTGCCGGATACCCTGACCGCGACGGGCATGAGGAGGCTGACGGCGCCTATGTTGTTCATAAAGGCAGAGAGGAACGCGGTCAGTCCCGACAGCGCGCCTATCCGAATGCTCGCATACTCAGGTACTCGCGAGATCCAGCCCGCTATCGAGTCAACGACACCGGAGTTCTGCAGCGCGCGGCTCAGGACGAGAACGGCGGCTACGGTCACGACTGCCGGGTGTCCGAAACCCTGGTAGGCCTCCGATGGGGGCACGATGCCCGTAATCGCGAGGATGAGAAGGGACAGAAGGGCGACGATATCGTACCGCCACCTGGCCGTCACGAACAGGACGAGGGCAAGAATGAGGACCCCGAAGACTATAGCCTCGTCCATCGGTCAGTCAGAATACCCCCTGTAAGAGTAACGGACGGGAATGACGGCATTCCCGTCCGTTTAACTCAGTTTACAGGGCTGTGAGGGCTGTGTGCCTACAGGCGGTGTTTCTGGACTACTGGCTTTCGTACCAGCCTGAGCCGAATATCAGCCCGTCGTGGCGCACGGCCCAGGTGTGTTTCTGCTGCTGTGCAGCGGTATCCGGGTTGATGAAGACGTAGTTTACCCAGCGGCCGGATTCCGGGGCTCCTGTCAGTTCGTCGCCGTAGAATCTGCCGGTCGCGTCGACTCGCAGTGCGGGGTCTCTCCCTATGAGCTCCGGATTGAAGTGAGAGATTGTGTAGCCGTCATCGTCGATGATGAATATGTACCACTGCCCGTCGACGCTCTCGGGATTCTTGTAGTGGGCGATGGTGTCCTCGAAGCCAACAGCGTTATAGAGGTTGATGGCCTGCTGCACGAACGACTGCGTGTATGCGGGTGCGTCAGACTTGGCCGGTCCGCCCTCGTACCAACCTGAGCCGAAGAGTAGTCCGGCGTAGCGGACCATCCAGGAGTGCTTGGTTTCGACGGCGCCCGTTGACGGGTTTGGATATGTGTAGGAGAACCACTCACCGTCCTGGTCAGCCGAAGCTGCGACGGCAGAGCCTGCGGGGTATGCGGTGGGTCCCGTGGCGTACGAGAAGGGCTTTCCGACGAGGTCGGGATTGGCGGCATGAGCGAGCATCATGTCTTCTTCGTCGCCGATGAAGATGTACCACTGGCCATCGACGCTCTCTGGCGTGTTGTAGTAGGCAACAGTGTCGTCGAGTCCGACTGCGTCGTAGAGGTTAATGGCCTGTCTGACGAAAGACTGCGTGTAGGCTGGTGGATCCGACTTTTGGGGCCCGGCTTCGTACCAACCCGTTCCGAAGAGTAGTCCATCGTATCGGACCATCCATGAGTGCTTGGTCTCGACGGCGCCCGTTGACGGGTTTGGATATGTGTAGGAGAACCACTCGCCGTCCTCGTCGGCAGAGGCCGCGACGGCGGAGCCTGCGGGATACTCATTGGGTCCCGTGGCGTACGAGAAGGGTTTTCCTACGAGGTCAGGATTGGCGGCGTGGGCGAGCATCATGTCATCTTCGTCGCCGATGAAGATGTACCACTGGCCGTCGATGCTCTCCGGCGTGTTGTAGTAGGCGACGGTTGCATCGAGTCCATCGGACTTGTATCTACCGATGGCGTCCCTGACCAGGTACTGGGTGTAGTCGTCGGGAGATGACCTGAGAGGCACGGAGCCCAACGCGGCCTCTGTCAACACCTCGAGATTCATCATGCCAGGGGGTGTGGGAGGCTGTATGCCCTCAAGCGCCGTCTGGACGACTCGTTCGACATCTTCGATGCCGAGTCCGGGCGCAGGTTGGGGTATATCCGCGATGGAATCCCGCACGATGCGTTCAACTTCATCGCTCGTGACCCCAGGGACGGGTTCGGGGATGTCTCCGATGAAGTCTCTTACGATCTCTTCGACTTGGTCGCTTGTGATGCCCTGGGGAGGCTCGGGAACATCGGCTATGGAGTCCTGCACGATTCGTTCGACCTCAGCGACGGAGGCTCCCGGCTCAGGTGGCGCGGGTGTGTTGGCAAGCTCGGAACGCACAACATCTACGACGTCTGCGCGGGACATCCCGGGGTCGGAGTCACTGCATCCGACGATGAGTGCCGCGAGGACAGTGGCCAGAAGCACGACTGCTGCAATGTTGATCATTCGATTAGTCATCTGCCTGTTCGTCCTACTGCTATTATCTGAGAAAAGATTCAATTGCTCTTCAATTTATGAGAGCATCAATTTGAGCTTATGGCTTACGTTTGGCCCAATTGATGCGCCATTCAACTCTAGCAAGGCCCCAATATGCGTGTCACCCCACAATTACTTCGAGTCTATGTAGTCAATGTCAGTCTGTTATGGTAGTGTGGAGAACCTAGGGGATTTGGAGCAGGACCCTGCGGCGAGATGCTAGACACACACAGTAGGATGATGTAGTTTCTCTTGCTGGAGCAAGTGGAATAGCAATTAGCTTTCCGATATCATTGTTGCTCGAAATCAATCGTTTTTCTTAGGAGGTTGCTGAATGACTGGATACTGCATGAAGTGCCGCGAGTCTCGTGAGATCGAAGAGGCTGAGCAGGTCACAATGAAGAACGGCCGTCCGGCCACCCGTGGCAAGTGCGGTCTTTGCGGGACCACCATGTTCAAGATCGGTAAGGCCAGCTAACCCAGCACAGAATATAGGGACGGGCGCTTCGGTAGGAGGAGCGCCTACCCAGGGCCACTATAATTCGGTGGCTCGAAAACTCGAGACAACTGCCCGTCCATTTGGCGGGCAGTTTGCATTTCTCTCCACTTACCTAGAGCGACCTGACGGCAGCTTCGATCTTGCTGGTCGCCTCCTGGTAGTCGGTCCCGGGCAAGAACTTCAGCGGTTCACCGAACCGTATCTCAACTGATCCACGCTTGAAGATGGGAAACCTCCTTGGCGTCCCCAGGCGATTGATATGAAGCTTCAGCGGCACGACTGGCAGTCGTCCTTCCACTGCAACCAGGCCGGTGCCGCCCATGAACGGTTTGATCGGCCCGCCGATGGTCAGTTGCCCTTCTGGGTAGATCAGAACAGACCAGCCGTTGTCGATGATCTTGCCCATGTTCTCGAGGCTGGGCCTGATCGCCCCATCCTGGGCGAGCGGGAATCCGTTGCCCAGCAACGGGTTCATCACCCAGAAGACAGGGTTCTTCCACAGCCTGGCCGCGCCGGCGATTGCCAGCCTTCTTCTCCAGTCGCTGGGGATCGCCTCGATTATCAGTGGATTGTCCAGTCCGAGACTGTGGTTGGACGCGAACAGCACCGGGCCATCCAGGTCTTGCAGCTTCTCCCTTCCCGTTACCTTCATACCGTAGGGCACCTTCAGGATGGGGAACATGAGCGCCCGCTGGATGAAGCCTCTCACCATCCGGCACCACCATCTCATTCCCCACTCAGGGAACTGGGTGACCGGAGGGTTGTTCGCGCCCTCTTCGAGGATCGCCTCCAGCTGCCTGATCGTGGTATCAGGCCCGATCTGGCTCTCGTCGAGGTACACGCCGAGGTCTGCCTCGATCGCCGACAGCATCTCGACTCTGCCGAGCGAGTCGAGGTTGAGGTCGTCTCCAAGTGTCTTGTCGGGCGTGATGTCCGCCCTGTCCAGCACGGCCACCTCGGCGACGATGTCCAGCAGTTCTCGACTGCCGTCGCGGGGACTGAATGACGCTTCGGCTGGGACTCCCACCTCCCCCTTTACATGTCCAGCTCTCCCAGGCGCGTCCAGGCGGGCTTTAAGCTGGTCGATCAGCTGGGGCTTTTTGACCTTGAGGGTATGGGTCCTAGGGAAGTCTTCTTCAGGCCAGACGGTGTAGCCCCTGACACGCTGCTGTTCGGCAAGCTGGTCGTTGGCCCAGGCGACTATCGGCTCGGCATCGTCGGCGCCGTCGAGAATCAGCGCGGCGTGGACTTCCACAGATCCGCCACGGGCGGGCTGAAGTCCGACGACGGCCGAGTCCGTGACGTTCGGGTGCCTGTTGAGCACCGCCTGGATGTCGTCCGGATAGACGTTCTGGCCGCTGGGGAGGACGATCATGTCCTTCATCCTGCCTCGAATGCGCAGGAAGCCATGCTCGTCGAAGTAGCCCAGGTCGCCGGTTATGTACCATTCGCCGTCGAATGCGGCGGCTGTCTGCTCGGGCGAGTTCCAGTAGCCGGGCGAGATGCTATCGCCGCGTACGAGGATCTCGCCGTCGTCGCTCAGCTTCACCTCTACGTTGGGCAGCGGCCGGCCGACCGACTCCGGCCTGCGTTCGTCCAACGTGTGGTTGCTGATTACCGGCGAGGCCTCGGTCGCGCCGTAGCCCTGCACGATCTTCACGCCCATCAGCTCCCACTTCCTGCCGAGCTCGGGGTCGAGCGCCGCCCCGCCGGAGACGATGAAGTCGAGCTTTCCTCCGAACTGCTTGTGGACGCGACCAAACAGGCGCCGCCTCAGCGGGTAGGGAGTCCTCTCCGCAATCTTCAGCAGCTTGTCCCAGAGGGCGCCCTTGCCCTGCCTTCTGACCTCCCGTTCGATCCCGTTCATCAGGAGCTCAAGGCCCTGCGGGACGAGGAGCATCGTCGTTATCTGACGCTCACGCATCGTGCGGGCCAGCACGGTCGGCTGCCTGCTGGTCGGATACGTGACGCTCGCGCCGAAGTGCAGCACGGTGAGAAGCCCACCCATCTGCTCGTACATGTGGCTCAGCGGCAGTATGGAGAGCAGCCTGCTGGATACGTCGCAGGTGATGTACTGGGTAATGCCCTCGAGGTTGGCGGTCAGGTTTCGGTGCGTGAGCATCACGCCCTTGGGGTCACCGGTCGTGCCCGACGTGAACATGATCTCAGCGAGGTCGTCCGGCTGGATATCGACGTGGTCTGGCTCGGGCAGCTCGTAGATCTCGCTCTCCAGCTCCTCGAACGTGATCTCGGGCAGGTCGAGTTCCACGTCGCCCTTTGGGGTGAAGCGCGAGGTGAATGCCAGCTTCGGCGTGATCCTGGAGATCACCCGCTCCACGTAGTCCGGCGCGCTGCGGAGATCCAGAGGCACAGCGACCACGCCTGCCCTCATGCAGCCGAAGAAGACCAGCACCCACTGCGGGCAGTTTGGCCCCCAAACGATGACCTGGTCGCCCTTTGACAGTCCCCGCCGCTGCAGGAGGGTGGCGACCTGGCCCGATTCGTGCCAGAGTCGCTCGTATGACCAGCGCTGGTACCGGAATCCGGGCTTGAACAGGAGGGCGTCACGCGGGCCGTATCTGTCGACGGTTCCCCTGAGGAAGTCGACGATGGTGCTGCCGGCAGATGCGCCGTTCTGACTATTCTCTGTCATGACTGTCTCTCGCTATTCAGAGCCTATAGGTGTCGAGCATCTGCCTCAGCGCGGCGCGGGCCGCACCGTGAAACGGCGGAAAGTGGCTGAAGCAGATCGTATGAAAGTCCAGACCCACGAGCTTGCGGAGCGACTCCATGGCCTGTTGAGGGTCCTGGGTCACCGCCGCTGCCGGAGGCGTGAGCTTTCGTCCGAGCCTGTACTGGAGAGCGTCGCCCACTATCAGCAGCTTCTGGTTGGGCAGATAGATAGTTATGCTGCCCGGAGTGTGGCCGGGTGTGTGGACGATCTGTACAGGAAAGTCGAATGGGATGGCGTCGCCGTCTTCCAACTCGGTGTCTATCGGAGTCAGAGGGGCATTGACCTTCTCCATCAGTGGCGCGGCGAGCCTCGCCATCAGCCTGCGCTGGAACGGGTTCGGCTGCTCCTCGGCCCCCTTCAGGAATCGCGAGTCCAGCCGGTGTGCCATCACGGGGATATCTCTGTCGTAGACCAGCTCGCGTACGCCGCCGGCGTGGTCGGGATGGTAGTGGGTGATGATCACGCCGGAGAGGCTGTCTACGGATAGATTGAGCTCGTCCAACCCGCTGTGAATCAGACCCGCGCTGCCCTTCATTCCGGCGTCGATCAGAAGCGCCCTGCCGTCCCCGATGAGAGCAGTAACCCTGGAGCCGAGCGCGCGGATCTGGAAGACGCCCCTGACGACGCGAATCGGATTGCCCAGCTTCACTGCCATCAGGGACTCCCCAACTGGTAGTCGTCCAGCAGGCCCATGCGGACCGCCCAGATCACCAACTCCTGCTTGGTGTCGATTCCGAGCTTGTCCTGTATGCCATAGATGGCGTTTCGGATTGTCAACGGCTGGTTGCTCCTAGCGTCGGCGATTTCGGCATAGGACATTCCCTGCGCGAACAGGGTCAGTATCTCTCGATCGCGCTCAGTGAGCCTTTCTATCTCCCTGGCCCTGTTCTGCTCGGCTGCTGCTTTGATGCCCGCGAACACGCTCCTGATGACCTCTCCCGGAATCCGGTACTCTCCGTCCGCCACGTCTCTGATCGTACCCAGCAGCTTGTCCTTGCCCGAGTACTTTTGGAGGTATCCGGTCGCACCTGCGGCTACTGCCTCCATTACGGCGTCGTCTTCCGCCGAGGCGGTCAGGATCAGCACCCGAGTGTCGGGTAGCATCTCGGTGATCTCCCGACAGGCGTCGATGCCATTCTTGAGCGGCATCATGACGTCCATGATGACCACGTCGGGCCTGAGCTGCTGCGCGATCCTCACGGCCGCCGCGCCGTCGCCGGCCTGGCCGACCACGTCGAAGTCGCCCTCCCGCTGGAGTACTTCCCGCAGGCCGTCTCTCATTATCTCATGATCGTCGACGAGCAGTACCCTCGTCTTTCGGGTTGTCGTCAAGTTACAGCCTCCTTTCGCCCTCCAAGTCGCGCCCTGGCGGGCCGCCTCGGACGTCATACGGAATAGTGCAGGTTACAGTTGCGCCGTGCCTGGACTCGCCGCTCAGGGGCAGTTCGCAATTCGTTCCTACTTCGAGCTTTCCACCCATGCGCTCGGCATCGGCTCTCATGTTCCTGAAGCCGTGACCGCGTTCAGCGAAGTCGACCGGAAGGCCGACACCGTCGTCCGATACGGACATGGTCAGGCTGCTGTCGCCGTAGTCCAGCGCGATGGTGACCCTGCTCGCGTGGGAGTGTCGGAATGCGTTTGTCATCGCGTTGTGGGCAATGGAGAAGAGCAGTCCCCGTGTGACCGTGGAGAGGGGTGGCTCGTTCCCCTTCTGTACAACGTCTGCGGGTATCGACGTGATGGTGGTGAACGTCGAGGCGTGCGACCTCAGCACGCGGCTGAGCTCCCGACCCTCGAATATCGGTCCGGCGTCGATGGGGTGGCGCAGTTCCCACATGGTCGACTTCGACAGCGCGTGGGTCGCCCGGAGCTTGGAAGTGAGTTCATCGCTCGACGAGTCAGCAAGTTCTATGGCCGTCTCGACTCCGATGCCGATCATGTACGCCGACTGCGCGATCGTGTCGTGGATGGTCTGCGAAAGCTCGATGCGCTCACGCTGTAGCTCGCGCTCGCGCTCGACCGCCTCTCTCCTCCTGGTCCGTTCCAGTCTGAATATCAGGTTGACCGCCGCGACGACCGCGTACATGGTGACGATCCTGATGAACAGTACCTTCTCCTGTCCGTCGTCGAAATCGACGCCCGAGTTCAGGCTCAGGGCAGCGTACATGACGGCGGTGACGGTGACCCACGTGAAGCTGAGTCTGAACGAAGCGAACACCACGGCGAACGCGGCCAGGGCGGGATAGTAGAGCACGTAGAAGGCGTTGTCGAACCCGCCCGAGATGACCAGCCCGGCCGTGATCGTGATGACGTCGAGCGCGCTGAGGGCGAACGCCCAGTGCCAGCTGATGGTTCGACTGTGCTCACCACGGGCGCCCCTGTTCGACCGGATGCGGTAGTGGACGTAGCCGTTCAGCGCCATCAGCGACGCGGCCAGCAGCGTGTGCGGAATGAATGCCTCGTTGGAGTAGTCGGCGCGGTAGTTCAGCTGCGCGAACCATGCGATCCCGACGAACCAGCGCACCCACACCGCGATGCGCAGGCTGTGTCGAAGATCGTCCGCGTCGATCCGGTGGAGCGCCCATCCGGACCCTTCGCTTGCCAGCTTAAAGCTGGACATGTAAACCTGCCGTTTTCAGGTTACTCGCCTCACCAGTCCAGCCCAGCTTAAAGCTGGACATACAAGTTAGCCGCTTAACTCATCTGAGTTTATAGCAGCAGAGTACGGCGTCAAGGTTCGGGAGTACCGTGTGGATTGGGTACGGGGGAACCTAATTCTTCCCCCTCTCCCTTGAGGGAGAGGGCTGGGGTGAGGGTGAATACCTAGCCTGCGTACCTACGCAGGGTCAGACGCAAAGTCCGCAGCGATCTCCTCAAGCTCCTCAAGGGCAGCCCGCAGGTCTTCCAGGATCTCCTCGGCTATGACGCCGTGTGGACGGGGGTATGGCTCAAGTGAGGATGAACAAACCGCTACCCACGAATGATCCGCATGTACTCGTCGTGTCTGCCGATCCAGACCCAGAACAAGTCTTGTCCTTCTTCGATGGCAATAGCTCTGTAGGAACGCCCAACCCTAACCGCCCAATATTCGTTGACCTTCTTGAACCGGAGGGATGGGTGCCTCGGACTAGCCTTGAGCAACTGGAAGTTTCGACGCGCAGTCCGCTGAATGGCTTCTGGAAGTCGCCCGAAATGTGACCAGAACTGGGGAGTAGTGCGATGCACCCTACAGTTCCGTCAGTTTGCCTTCCTGCTTGGCTTTTTCAACCTCCGCTTTCAGGAAGTCCAACCTGCCGGCCAGCACGTCCTCTTCGAACTGCCGATCCCATTCATCCTCTGCCAACTCGTGGAGCCAGTCCATAATCTTGGTGTACTCGGCTTCAGGAAGACTAAGGACTGCCTGCTTGATTTCATCAGCGGTGGTCATGACTTACCTCCCCTTTTCACTCTACTCATTATGAGACATTATGCGGAGAGATCGTAGGATCTCCAACAGCCGTAGTCGCAGAGTCGGACGTGCTCCGCAAAATCCCCGCTACGCTATCAGCCTGAGGTTGAGTCGTTCAAGCAGGTCGTGTACTTCACAGACTCTATCTTGTGTGGTGACACAAATGGCCAAGTTAATGGCTTCAGCCGTGCCCCGGGGAATCGGTACTCGGCGACCTCATTGCGACCTCTGGTCTGTGACATAGTCGGGTTGTGCCCTCTAGTGGAAGTGATTCTCTCCGAATGGGAGCCGGAACCGAACGGATGTCGACCAGGAGGTCGTGATGCATGTGTCTGAAGCCTTCCTGAGGTGCTAAGTGTGGAGTCTCACTCTGGCGATGTGGAGAGCCTGCTTGGGAAGCAGAAGCTCTCCCGGTTGACGCTCCACTGCGGTAGATATATCGTCTGATGAAATCTCTTGCGGGGGAATTTGTTATGCAGTACGACTACATCATCGTTGGAGCCGGGTCTGCCGGCTCGGTGCTGGCCTCCAGGATCACTGAGGACTCCGATAAGTCCGTGCTTCTGCTCGAGGCGGGACCGGACTACGGTGACTTCGACACGATGCCGGACAGCGTCAAGTTCGGCAACAGCGTCTGGCCCGCTGCATACGGGCCCGAGGCTGAGACGTGGGGCTACATGGCGACTGCGACTCCTGACCGTGAGCCGTTCCCGCTGCCGCGCGGCAAGCTGACAGGCGGCTCAAGCTCGGTCAACGGCCAAGTCTTCTTCAGGGGCATCCCCGAGGACTACGACGAGTGGGCCGAGCTCGGCTCGCCTGAGTGGGCTTTCACCAACCTCCTGCCGTACTTCAGGAAGTCCGAGACCGACCTGACGTTCGGCGCCGACGACTTCCACGGCGGCGAAGGTCCCATCCCGGTGCGCCGCTACTCGAAGGACGAGGTGCTGCCCGTTCCTGAGAAGTTCTGGGAGACGTGCCTTGCCGCCGGATACCCGGAGGCGCTTGACCAGAACCATCCGGAGGCCGAGGGCGTGGGCCCGCGTCCGCTGAACAACGTTGACGGCGTGCGGATGAGCACCAACCTGACGTACCTATCGATGGCGAGGCATCGGCTGAACCTGACGATCAGGGCCAACGTGCTGGCGCACCGGATCCTGTTCGACGGTGACCGGGCGATCGGCATCGAGGCGGAAAGCGGCGGCGACGTCTTCCAGGTGTTTGGAGACGAGATCATCCTGTCCGGCGGCGCTATCAACTCGCCGCACCTGCTGATGCTGTCCGGCGTTGGACCGCGCGAGCACCTCGAGTCGTTCGGCATCTCGGTAGTTCACGAGCTTCCCGGCGTTGGCGAGAACCTGAGAGACCACCCGGCGGCGTTCATGCTGTACAAGGCTAACGTCGAAGACCCGCCGCCGAACGCTCCATCCATACAGGTAGGAATGCGCTACACGACGCCCGGCTCGCCGCACCGAAACGACATGCAGATGAGTCCCATCCTGCTGACGAGCGAGCACCGCCCCACGACGATCGACATACCAGAGGGGGAGACGTACACGGGCTTCAGCGTAGCGCTGCAGAAGGCTGCGTCTGCCGGTCGCATCACGCTGACGTCAACAGACCCCGGCACCCAGCCGCACCTGGACTATCGCTATCTCGTGGACGCGTGGGACAGGGAGCGGATGAGGGGAGCGGTGAGGACGTGCGTGGAGTTGACGCAGCAGTCCCCGCTGTCTGAGGTGATCGCAGAGCGCATCAGCCCGTCGGACGACGACCTCGTTTCAGACGACGCGCTGGACGCGTGGCTGCTCGCCAACGTCGGCACGCAGCACCACTCGTCTGGCACCTGCAAGATGGGACCGGCGTCGGACCCGATGGCAGTCGTGGACCAGTACCTGCGCGTGCATGGACTCCAGAGACTGAGGGTGATCGATGCGTCCGTGATGCCTGACGTCGTGCGGGCCAACACCAACGCGACGACTATCATGGTCGCCGAGCGCGCCGCCGACTGGATCGCCTCCGAATAACCGCCACCCGGCCACGCGGGTGTCTCCTCTAAGGTCGCGGGACTCCCCTGAATACGTACACCACGCGCCGCCAGTTCAGCGCGATCAGCAGCGCCGCGAGCGCGAAGATTATCACGGACGACCAGAGGCGCAGAGGCACGTTCTCCACATCGTCCCCGCCGCCGAATATGCCGGGGAACAGCAGCAAAATCGTCATGTAGGCAACGAATATGCCCAGCAGCGTTAGCCCGTGCCACAGCTTGATGACGCGCGTGGAAATGAGTATCAGTCCAAACGCCGCCGTCGCCGCCGTTAGCAGGAACTCGCTCGACTGCAGTCCGAATTCGCTGAATAGTCGTGAGAATCCACCAGGCTCGAATTGGTCGAGCGGGAAGTTGAGCGGCTGACCTGCCGATAGACTGAACACCAGCACGATGCTTCCTACCAGCAGCGTCAGCTGGTTCACCTGCGACGAAATCAGCGTCGTGAGGCCGGCGTTCGGATTCGCGCGCAGGCTGAACAGCACTGCGACGATTATCTCCGGCGATTCGGACGCCAGCGGAGCCAGCCACTGTATCAGCAGGAACTCGCTGATGCCGAGCTGCTCGCCCGTCTCCTTGAGCCCGTGAACGAACGGCTCGGCGGCTATGATGATCACCGCGGCGCTCCATATGAACAGCCCGACAACCCACAACCTCCTGTTCAGAGGACGGAACGAGCCTATCATCGCCGCCGCACCCATCAGCTCCGGCTCCTCCGGTTCCTGAGTGGAAGTGCGCCACAGATAGAAGATGTACGCGCCGATGAACACCACCGCGAGCCAAATGGGAATCATCTTGGTGAATGCAACGACCAGAGTCAGCAGCGTCGCCACGACCAGCATCGGCAGTTCCAGGGTCAGCAGCCCTCGCATATCGAAGCTGGAGCGCCGTCGCAGCCAGAATATGAGGATGACAGCCGACCAGCCGATGCCTATCAGGAGGCGGTTCGCGCCCGTGACGTTGGCCGCAGCGAGGGACATCTCCCTGGTTACCTCTCCGTCGAACGCCGTAAGGGCCTTGTATGACTCGCCCGCGTCCCACGCCAGCACCGCTTCCACCATGTACTCGGGCATCACCGCGATCAGCGCCAGGGCCGCAATCGCAAGTGACGCGGAGACGTCCATTTGCGCGACCTCTGCGGCCCACGACAGCAGGAATGCGCCCGCGATGATGCCGATGCCGAAGATCAGCGCCGCCAGCGCCGGGTCCAGATGCGTGCCTGAGAATCGCAGATACGCGCCGGGAACTCCCAGGGCAAAGAGGACTACTATGGTCAACCACAGTCTGCCGGTGTTGGTCTGTTGTACCAGTTGGGGGCTCCTAGATTGTGCAGAAGGCCATTAGAGGATAGGGCCCGAAGCGGGCCAACGGCAGTTTAGCGTCAGGCCTATGCAGGGGTCAATCGAAAGCGAGTGTGCGGTTCGGCCGCTGCGACCGGGATTCGGACCAAAGACAGACCTGGATGGCGGCTCAGTCTCCGGCCTGTATCCCAACCGCTGCGAACACCCACCACCTATAATGCGGGCTGCAGGAGAGTCTGTAACTGAGGAAGGGCTGACCTCTGTCAAGAGGTCAGCCCAGTCTGGCGCGTGCCACTAGTGTCTCGTTCCCAAGGACGGCACGAGCTCTACTCTCCGCTCTCGTCGCAGAACAGTCCGACGGCTGGCGACCACTCTCCCAGGCCATCGGTGCCGAACCAGCCGCGTATGCGGAAGCTGACACTTCCTTCTCCATCAAGCCATATCGTGCCGTACAGGGATGTGTACTTTGGATTGCCCCGGTCCGTCCTGAATTGGTGCGACACGTCGCCAACGGCGCCGTGTTTTGCGCTGTACGCCTCCCACCTGTCAGCCTGGCGGCCGTCTCCGGGGCCTGCCCAGAGGACCTTGAAGCTCTTTCTGCCCACGCAGGAATCAAGGATGAACAGGTTGGCGTTGAGGTCTGCGGTGTCGGGGTGAAGTTCTTCTGATCGCGCGTTCACAGTCCAGTACGCTGCGGGGGTACCCACGTTCAAGGCGGGGTCGCCCTCATCGTCGTCGATGATGGAGACGGTGGCTGTAGGGTGCATACCTGCCGTCACGCCGTCGGGCAGGTCACCGAACTTGAGCAGCAGGCTCTCACCGTCGTCATTCCAGAAATCCTGAGAGGCATTGATGGTGAGGGTCTTCTCGGTATCGCCTGGGCTGAACTCCACAACTTCAACTTCGCTGACGACACCGTAATCCGCTACGGAAGCGCCTCCCTGTTCAGTCACCATGATCGGTATGTTTACGTCGCGCTCGGGATCAGCGCTCAGCGTAACCTTCACGGTGACGCTGCTGCCCTCTGCGACCTCGTAGGAGTCCCGCTCGAAGGACACTGTTACGTTGGGGTCGTCGTCGATGATGGTGACGGTCGTCTCAGGGTGCATACCTGCCGTCACACCGGGTGGAAGATCTTCGAACCCGAACCTCGCTGTCTCGCCGTCGTCATCGACAGAGTCTTAAGGGGGCGAGAAGGTGAACGTGCTTGAGGTAGCACCGGGCTGGAACTCCAGCGATGTGACTATGTAGTCCGTGGAGGATGCGCTTCCCTGCTCAATGGCCGTGATCGGAATAGTGACATCGCGCTCAGGGTCTGCGCTCAGTACAACCTTGATCGTCAAGTTAGCGCCCTCGTCGACCTCGTAGGAGTCCTGCTCGAAGGACACTGTTACATTGGGGTCGTCGTCGGTGATGGAGACGGTCGTCGTGGTGTGCATACCTGCCGTCACGCCGACGGGCAGGTCACCGAACTCGAGCAGCACGCTCTCGCCGCCATCAATGTCAGAATCCTGGATGGCTTCGAAGGTGAACGTACTTGAGGTAGCTCCGGGTTGGAATTCCACCGAGCCGTTAACAGGTGTGTAGTCCGTGGAAGATGCGCCTCCCTGCCCAGTCAGCGTGATCGGAATAGTGACATCGCGCTCAGGGTCTGCGCTCAGCGTCACATTCACGGAGACGCTGCCGCCCTCGGCAACGTCGTAGGAGTCCTTCTCGAAGGACACGGACACGATGGGGTCATCGTCGTCGATGATGGTGACAGTAGTCTCAGGGTGCATACCTTCCGTCACACCTGGTGGAAGATCTCCGAAC
This sequence comes from Dehalococcoidia bacterium, assembly GCA_965116405.1. Classification (GTDB taxonomy): domain Bacteria; phylum Chloroflexota; class Dehalococcoidia; order Lucifugimonadales; family UBA1123; genus VXRN01. The sequence goes on along the minus strand of OZ220685.1, from coordinate 640,150 downwards.
TCGAGCAGCACGCTCTCGCCGTCGTCATTATCAGAATCCTGGACGGCTTCAAAAGTGAATGTGCTTGAGGTAGCACCGGGTTGGAACTCCACCGAATCGTTAACGATTTTGTAGTCCGTGCAGGTTGCGCCTCCCTCCTCACAGGACTTGATCGGAATAGTGACATCGCGCTGGGGATCCTCGCTCAGGACAACCGTGATCGTCGAGCTGGCGCCCTCGGCGACTTCGTAAGAGTCCTGCTCGAAGGACACTGTTACGTTGGGGTCATCGTCAAGAATGGTTACCGGATAGAGTTGCTGGCAGCTTTGCCCGCAGTGAGCGCCGTTGGGATCCAGGAGGACGACTTTCGCAGGCGTGCCGGGCGCTCTTGCCAGCTGTAGCCCAAATCGTTCGTCCCCTTCCCGAATCTCGTCATCAACAATAGTCAGGACAATTGAAACCTTTCCAACCAGGGAATTGTCCACATCGACGAATTTCGAGGGGTCGAACACGAGAGTCCTCGAGAAGTTAGCAAAGTCGTCTGTGGTGGATGCTTCAATTTCTTCGGTTATGACCTTCACACCAATGGCCGGGACATACGGGACACTCGTCGTTGCCCTTGCCACCAGGACAGCTTCAAGAGTGCCTGCGTTCTCAGCGACGGAGTACTCGGTCTCCTCGAATGACACCGTAACCGCCGGACCATCCTGAGAGATCACACTTACGCTCACTGTCGCGTTGCTGGTGTCGTAGCCGGATTCCGCGTCCACTGTCGCGGTCAGCGTACCGCTCTGTGTTACGTCTGTGGAGAAATCCGTACTCGGGAATATGAGTGTGGTTGTGGACGCTCCGGCGGTAAACATCACGGTACTGGAGGTTGCAGATAGCCAGGCCTGGTCCTGGACCAGGCCTACCGTAACATCGAGTGCAGACGCTGTGTCCCCGGTCCTGGTTAGCGTGAATGTCAAGTCTCCCAGCCCAGCGACGTATGGGTTCCTGCTGGCCTCGATTGTGATCTCCGGCGTCATCTGCCGGTTCATCTTCGGAGGCGGTACACTATTCGCCTTCGCGGACACGACATCCTCGCTCGTTACAGTCATCAAGGGGTCGACGATTGGGCCAGCAGTGATCGGGACCTGGGTGGCAAGCTTGTCAACCGGGTCCGGTGGCTGAAGCTCATTCGACGCTGAAAGGCCGTCTGGCGAGGTGGCGGCCCACACCGTACCGGCACCTGCGATTGTGATTGCCATGATCAGCGCAGCTGCCGTCAGGCTGACGATCGTCGAAAGGCTTGACCAGTTACGCTGTCTAAACATTTTCTTCTGTCCTCACCCTTTGCTCTGTCTGCGCTCATTTATGCGTCCCTGCTTTTAATATAAGGTCATATTATTGCGGAAGCGATGGCAAATTTACTTGGCATAATGTTTTACGAGCGGCCTTGCTGCGGTCGTACTGATCAGCAGTGTCCTTCCGGGAGGTGCTGCAGTGCCGACACGGACTGTCGGCGGCGCCTGTATCGCAGGGGAGGCCGGATGGAAGTCTCCGGCTAAGAGTGGGAAAGCGGTGGACTCGCTGCGGGTGCAGCATATGAGAGTCCTGAGGGGCCTAATTCAGCAGCAACGTCAATAGGCCCGAAAGTGACTTGAAATGCCGGGACGGACGCGCGCCAGATTCGCGCGTGAGGCGAGATGTGCGCGTCTACAAGGGAGGCCTGTTGTGGAGCCGGCGAGGTGAGCGGTTCGGGTCGACCGGTCGACCTCTATAGAGCTTCGGCTCCTTCCGCGGCGCACTTGTTGGCCGCCCAGTCGAACGCCCCTGTCCTGGTGATCATGTTAGCGAGGGACATCATGCCGGCCAGCGGCAGGATGACTTCCAGGCTAGCACGGAGGCCCGGAGCCTAGCTCTCCAGGCAGAACAACCCGACTGCTGGTGACCACTCTCCCCAACCATCGCTGCCGAACAACCCTCGCACACGGATTGACAGATGACCTTCGCCTTCCATGCTTGCCGTCCCGTTCATCTCGTAGTGACCGGGGGGATGTCCCGGTGATTCCCTGAAGCTGTGACTGACCAAATTCATGCCCCCGAATCTGGTGAAGTGCGCATCCCACTCGTCAGCGCCCCTGAGGTCTTCCCGGGCGTCCCAGATTATCCTGAAAGCCTCTAAGCCGGAGCAACTGCCGACAAGCAGATTGCCACTTCTAGAATCGGGGTGCGTCCAGAAGGCCCCGAGCCCGCCAACACTGAAAGCCGGGTCGCCGTCATCGTCGTCGATGATGGTGACCGTGGCTGTAGGGTACATGCCTGCCGTCACGCCGTCGGGCAGCTCTCCGAACCCGAGCAGAAGGCTCTCGCCGTCGTCATTCCAGAAATCCTGAGAGGCATTGATGGTGAGGGTCTTCTCGGTATCGCCTGGGTTGAACGGTCCATACCGTGACGTCCCCGCGTCTCCAGCTGCCTTCTCGGTATCGCCAAGACTGAACTCCACAACTTCAACTTCGCTAACGACTCCGTAGTCCGATACGGATGCGCCTCCCTGTTCAGTTACCATGATCGGTATGTTTACGTCGCGCTCGGGATCGGCGCTCAGCGTGATCTTCACGGTGACACTGCTGCCCTCGGCGACTTCGTAAGAGTCCTGCTCGAAGGATACGGAGATGTTGGGGTCGTCGTTGAGGATGGTTACCGGATAGTGGTCCTGGCAGACGACATCGCAGAGGGTGCCGCCGGGGTCAAGGAAGCCGACTTCCAGAGGCGTGGTTGGTACTCTCGAAAACTGTAGTTCAAATCGTTCGTCCCCTTCCCGAATCTCGTCATCAGCAATAGTCAGTACAATTGAAACCTCTCCAACTAGGGAACCGTCCACATCGACGAATTTGGAGGAGTCGAACAGGAAAATCCTCCGGAGTTCAGCAAAGTCGTCTGTGTTGGATGCTTCGATTTCATCGGTTATGACTAACACCCAAAAGTCCGGGACATATGGGACACTCGTCGTTGCCTGTGCCACCAGGACAACTTCGAGACTGCCTGCGTTCTCCGCGACGGAGTACTCGGCCTTCTCGAATGACACCGTAACCGCCGGACCATCCTGTGAGATCACCGAAACGCTCACTGTCGCGTTGCCGGTGTCGTAGCCCGATACTGCGTCCACTGTCGCGGTCAGTGTGCCGCTCTGTGTTACGTCAGTAGAGAAGTCCGTATCCAAGAATGTGAGTGTAGTTGTGGACGCTCCTGCGGCAAAGGTCACGGTACTAGAGGTTGCAGATAGCCAGGTCTGATCCTGAGTGAGACTCACCGTCACATCGAGGGCAGACGCCGTGTCCCCGGTCCTGGTTAGCGTGAATGTCAAGTCTCCCAGCCCAGCGACGTATGGGTTCCTGCTGGCCTCGATGGTGATCTCCGGCGTCATCTGCCGGTTCATCTTCGCAGGCGACCTATTGTTTGTCCTCGCAGACACGACATCCTCGCCCGTCACAGTCATCGAGGGGTCGACGATTGGGCCAGCAGTGATCGGGGGCTGGGTGGTCAGCCTGTCATCCGGGGCTGGTGGCTGAAGCTCACTTAACAGTGGGGAGCCGTCTGTAGCGATGGCGGCCCATGCCGTTCCGGCACCTGCGATTGTGATTGCCATGATCAGCGCAGCTGCTGTCAGGCTGACGAAGGTCGAAAGGCTTGCCCAGTTGAGCTGTCTATACACTTCCTTCTCGCCTCACCTTTTGTTCTGTCCGCGTTCGTTTATGCGTCCTCACTTTCAATATAAACCTGGATTATTCCCAAAGCCATAGAAGATTAGCGACTTTAATGCTTGATGCCGTCGTGGCGGTGGTCGGTCGTTAGCTTCAGGGAGGCGTCGTTGCAGGAGGGCAGCACCGAGCGGCGCCAGCAGAGGATGCTGGAGGGGAATCTACGGGGAATAGGGGAAGTTGGGGACGGTAAAGGCCGCCTCACCCCGGTTGCGGCGTGTGAGGATCAGGGGATTACGGAGAGCGGCCCCGATACGGTTAAAGGTCTAGTGTTGGGAAGACCTATATAGCTTCGGCGCCTTCTGCTTCTCCGCCTGCTTCAGCCTCGGCGGTGCGGGAGCCGAGCCGCTGGTCCATGATGAGCAGGCCGGTGCCGTCGTTGCCGATCAGGTCCATGTGGGCGACGATCTCGTTGAGGGTCTTCTCCTCCTCGACCTGCTCTGAAACGAACCACTCGAGCAGCACGTGCGTCGGGTAGTCCTTCTCGTCGATTGCCAGCGCGTACAGGTCGTTGATCATCGAGGTGACGAGCCGCTCGTGTTCCAGAGCGTTGCGCATGACGGTATGGGGCGACTCGAACTCGACCTGCGGCTGGTCGATGGCGTGCAGCATCACTCTCCCGTCCCTGTCGTTGACGTAGTCGAAGAGCTTGAGCGCGTGCGCAGTCTCCTCCTCGAACTGTAGCCTCATCCAGTGGGCGAAGCCGTTGAGGTCGAGCGACTCGAAGTACGCGGACATGGAGAGGTAGAGGTGTGCGGAAAACAGCTCGTTGTTGATCTGCCGGTTGATAGCGTCCTGAAGCCTGTCAGATAGCATTTTTTCTTTCCTGGGTGTTTAGGTTCAATCGTCGTCGCCCCGGAGGGCTACTTACATTTTACCCTACACTGACGCCTTGGCCTGTCCAGGCTCGGAGGCGAGCCGGACGCTGTAGCCCCTGAAACGGGCGTGGCCGAGTATGAAGTCGGCTCTTGGACCCGAGTGCGCCTGTCGGAAGCCCTCGCTCCTGACCCACTCGCGCTGGTGTTCCTTAGACTCCCACTGTGTGACGATGAGGTACTCCTCGGAGTCCTCTTCGTCGTCGTCCAGTTTCCACATCTGGAAGCGGATGAAACCGGGCTGATCCTCGACGCCGCCCTGCTCGGCGAAGCGCTCTTCCAGCTTGTGGCCCGTGCCCTTCTGTACCTTTATCCTGTTGGTTCCGACGTACACTGTTCACTCCTTACCCTGTGGTTAGCTCAGTCGATACGGATAGCATACCGGCCTCAGGGTGAGAGGGTCCTCGGCAACGTGCGCTCCTATCCCGAATACCGCCCTCAACACATCCGGTGCAATCACCTCGTTGGCAGTCCCATCCGAGTGAATTCTGCCTTCCTTCATCGCGATCAGCCGGGGACAGTAACGGGCGGCTAGATTCAGGTCGTGAAGCACGACAGTTACGGTAATGCCCTCTGTGTGATTGAGTTCCTCGACAAGGTCCATCACCTCCAACTGGTGACTGATGTCCAGGAACGTCACCGGCTCGTCCAGCAGCATCACCTGCGGCTGCTGGGCCATGGCCATAGCGATCCACGCCTTCTGGCGCTCGCCGCCCGATAGAGTCGCGAGTTTGCGGTCGGCAAGGTCTTCCAGATTGCACTTGCTAATCGTCCGCTCGATGATGTCCCTGTCATGCGCCGCGAACCGCTTGAGCCAGGAGACGTGTGGATAGCGGCCATAACCGACGAGCTCGCGGACAGTTAGCTCTGGAGGAGTTGGTGGCGCCTGTGGAAGCGTAGCCAGCTTGCGAGCGATCTGCCCGGTGGATAGGTCTGACATGCACTCGCCATCCAGGTAGACGACTCCGTGCTCAGGTGCGAGCAGCCTGCCGATCACCTTGAGCATAGTTGACTTGCCTGAGCCGTTCGGACCTATTACGCCGACCATTTCTCCGGCGGAGACAGTGAGGTCAACCTCGTTCAGAACGGGATGTCGATCGTACGCGGCGGTCAGTTCCTGGACGCGAATACCGGCCTCGGTTTTACGTACAGTGGTCATCAAGTCGAAGCCCTGGAGGCCATCGCGTCGAAGTGAATCTCGACACGCCCTGACGCCAGCATGAATCCAATTGCCATGAGCCATAGGAAGAACGCGGTCCCGATTATCGGGTGCATGACGGTGGCTGAGTCGATCCATATGAACTGCATTGCCAGTCCGATCATCAGAGACACGGGTGCGATATACCTCAGGGCGCCGCCGACCTTCCACTGGTAACGCGCTGCTACGATCAGAGCCAAGCCCGCTAGCGCGAACCCGATCTTGCCAGTGAGCCACCTGACGTACGCAACCGGTTCCAGCCACTGTTCCGGCTTGGCCAGAATGGAGGTCTCACTCACATCAGGTGCAAAAAGGGCGAGTGCGACAGCGCAGACCCCTGACAGTAAGGTGAAAAGGCCGGATACTACGAAGAGTGCTGGCACAATGGGTGACCCCAGTCGCTCGCGAATTATCCATGTCCTTAGCAGGAACCAGGACGCTGCGACCAGTGTAACTCCAGATACCGCTCTGGCCGCTCCACCGAGTCCGTAGAGGCCGCTGTTCACGGCGATGTACGTCATCGAGTGCTCGAATGTGTCCTGATCGGCGTCAGCAGCCACACGTCCGACAACAGCAACCACTGTGACGATTGCTGTCACGAGGAGAAGCCGTCCGGCATTGCGGGCCGCTGAGTCTGGATACTTTGCAGTCGAATCCATTGATGTCAAAGTCTAAACACCTCTGCCGCCTATGAATTGGGTCCTGTACAGCAGGAAAACGAAGAAAGGCCCTCCGATAAGCGCGGTGATTATACCTACGGGCATCTCCAGGGGCGACAGAACCATGCGCGCGCCGAGATCGGCCCATACCATCAACGCAGATCCGCCAACTGCCGAGGCTACGACGAGGTACGCGTGATTGTGTCCTCCCAGGAGCCTCATCACGTGGGGCACCATGAGTCCTACAAATCCAACCAGTCCGGCGACGCTCACCGCGGATGCTGCCAGCAGAGACGCCAGAGCAATGGCGATCAGGCGCATTCTCTCGGTTCGAACACCCAGACCGCGCGCTGCTTCGTCGCCGAGCTGCATCACGTTGAGTTGTCTGACGAGCAGTAGAGCCCCTATGACCCCGACGAGGCTGTACAGCCAGACCAGTTCGAGGTGGTTCCAACTCCGGCCGACGAGGTTGCCGGCCATCCACAGGATCACTGGCTGGACACGGTCGCTGAAGACCGTCATTAGTCCGGTCGTGAATGCCCCCAGCATCGAAGTCACCGCGACCCCAGCAAGTACCATGCGCATGGGGGACGTGCCAAGACCGGGCTGCCACGACAGCAGATACACGAACACAGACGCGGCCATGGCTCCGCCAAAGGCGATCAGCGGTATGAACGTCGGGAGGCCGGGCATCAGCACCATAACAGCGGTTGCGGCCAGCCCAGCCCCGGCGGTCACGCCGACGATGGTCGGGGCGGCTAACGGGTTCCTCATGATTCCCTGGAGCAGGACGCCCGCTACGGCCAGATTCATTCCCACCAGCGCACCCACCAGCGCCCGCGGAACACGAAGATTCCAAATGATCTGATGAGGGACGCGATCAGCGTTGTCGACAACTGCACTCAGAATGTCCGACGGACTGACAAAGACCGTGCCGACGGCAGTGGAAATGACCAGTCCCCCTAGCAATACGAGCAGACCGGCTGCCAGAACAGCCGACTGGCGAATCGTGGTTGAGAGACCGACCCTGGCTGCGGAGGGCCGGACCCTCGGGGAGATGGAGTCGGCGAGACTCATTACCCTTCCCTTCCGCTCAGGACCTCGGGGTAGAGAAGTGGTCGCAGCTCCTGCATCGCCCAGACTACTCGTGGGCCCGGGTACCGGAGATAGAGCCACTCTGACAGTTCGTGAGTACGGCCCGACTGCGCCGCCGTGAGTCCTGACCACGCGGGATTGGTGAACAGGCCTGCGAAGTTTTCCTCGCGCGCCTCGCTGGGCGAGCCGTGACGGACGACCAGCAAGACTTCAGGGTCGCGCTCAATCACCTTCTCCAGGCTGAACGTCGTGTAAGCGGGGTTGGGTATACCTCGGTACATATACGGCGGGTCGCCGTCAGTTATCATGCCGCCGCCCAGGAGATTCACCATGTCACCCAGGTATGACGCTGATGTGAACCCAAGGAACGACTCGCTGGTTCCGAAGATGCCGAATACAGACGGACCCGTTTCTGGCAGTCCCTGCTGCTGCTCTTCTATCTTCGAGCGAAGGTCTGTCACGGCCTGCCGGGCCTTGGCGGTGCAGCCGGCCATGGTGCCCAGAACCTCGACCTTATCGAGAACGTCCTCGACGGTGTCGACGTCGTAGATCAGCACAGGCACGCCCAGCGCCTGCTGGATAGGCTCCGCGAATCTACCGTAGGTCGGTGAGGTTAGAACGAGGTCCGGGCGGACTGCTGCCAATTGCTCGATGTTCGGACCGGCGGAGTGTGAAACTGCGACCACAGGTATATCGTGTGCTTCAGGCGGGAACACGAACTCCAGAGGTATCTGAGGCCGCGCCACCGGTGTGTAGTCACACGCCATCAGCACTTCAACCATCCATGAGTTGGTGACGGCGACTCGCGCGGGACTAAAGGGGATCTCGACCTCTCTCCCGGTGTCGTCTCTAACGACGCGAGTATCGGGATGAGGAGTCGGAGTGGGTTCCGGTGGCAACGGCGTAGGGGTCACAACCACCTCAACGACCTTGGTGACCTCCTGTACGACCGGTCTTTCAACCTCGACCACGACTGTCCGGACGACGTCTCTCTCCACGACAACCGGCGGTGGAGCAGGCGCCTCCTGGACTACTGTCTTCTCGACTTCGACTACAACTGTCCTGACCACTTCTCTTTCAATAACGACAGGGGTAGGGGCGGGAGCCTCAGCAGCCCTGTCTGCCGCGCATGACACGGCGAGCAGGCCTGAGAGAATGAGAACTGCCGCCGTTACGCAAAACCAGGCTCGACTATTCTTCGTGATTGGATTCATGCTGTCCTCCGAGTGTGCGTTGTGCGCAATGTCGGACTGGCCCCTTCTAGTGTTCGAAGTGGTCCAGTGGGAGTTCGTGGTCGGCGTCGGCCGCGTCGTCCTTCATCGAGGAATGGCCTTCCTTTGGTCCCATGATTTCCGACAATACGTCTTCGAAAATGGCAGGCAGGCCAGGATTGATTGCTCCAGGCTGGTCATCAGCTTCCTTGAGCTCGCCCTCGCTGGGTTCGTCTACAACATCGAGGAAGAGTGGAATCTGCACATGCAAAGCGAACGCTATAAGCTCGACGACGTCGGCATTGATACGGGTTGGCTCTTCATCGCGGCTCATGCATATGGCCGCGCTTACGCCCCTAGTCTTGTCCAGCCTGACTATGACCGAGGCGAAAGAGCCTCCGAGCCGCTCTACGCATTCCGAGAGGATCCCGTAGATTCCGCAGCGGTCGTTCAGTCCGTGCCCTTCAAGGGCCAATATGCCTGCCTTATGGCTGGGAATTGTTATCTTGAACTTCTCCTTGCTTCCGACGGCCTCGATCAGCAGGGTGGTTTTCTGGGTAGACTGGTCTTTGAAGAGGCGTGTAACAGAAGCGAGTTCCATGGCGGGTCTCCAATCTTTCTAGATAGCTCTCACTATGTACGGAATTATCTATGTAGATAGTGAGGACGTAGCAATGACTAACTATGAACGTAACATATTAGTTAGTATATAGAAAGTCAATAGATTACTATGGACACGCTTGCATCATTAGCTAAGACGCAACAAGCGCGCCCACAGTCGTGGAACAGACCAGCACAGGTGTCGTATCGAGACTGTGTCAGTTTGGTAGGCAGTGTTTTCACCCTCACCCCCGGATCAAGTCCGGGGCAGGCTCTAGCCCTCTCCCTCAGGGAGAGGGGACCTTAGATTCCGTAGGGAGGCACCTACCAGATTGACACAACTTCTGTCGCATCCGAATGAGCACTCAAGGCAGTGATGCCCTGCTACAATGGCCTCCTGAGGGTCGCCGAGGACTAGATTTCATCGGGAGGGCGGACGATGAAGTGGGTAACTGCCGTATCGGAGCACAGGTTTCTAAAGTATGCGGTGGCCGAGTGCGCGACCGAGATCAAGGCTGCGCTGGGCGACCAGAGTCCCGACCTGGCAATCGCCTTCGTCTCCGCTCACCACGCTGCCCGGTACGAGGAGCTCCCCTCGCTCGTCAGAGAGTTGATCGGGGAGTGCGTCCTGATCGGCTGCTCAGGCGGTGGAGTCATCGGCGCTGGCAGGGAGGTGGAGAACCGCCCCGGCTTCTCAATCGCGGTGGCCATGCTGCCGGAGTCCACTGTGACGGCATTCCACATCGACAACTCCGACCTGCCTGATGGCGACGCCCCGCCTCACATGTGGGAAGAGCTGATGCGGGTCACCGCGCAGGACGATCCACAGTTCCTGATCCTCTCCGACCCGTTCAGCGTACAGGGCGAGCACCTGCTGATGGGGCTCGACTACGCCTTCCCACGGAGCGCTAAGATCGGCGGTCTGGCGTCTGGCGGACAGCAGCCAGGCTCCAACGCGCTGTATTTCGGCGAAGAGGTACACAGATCGGGGGCTGTCGGCGTTGCGCTCCACGGAAACGTGGCTGTCGACACAATCGTCGCGCAGGGCTGCCGGCCTATAGGGGGCCGGATGCAGATAACCGGTTCCGACCGCAACATGCTGATGGAGTTGGATGGTCGGAGTACCTTCGACGTGCTGAGAGAGCTGTTCGCCGGTATGAGCGAGCGGGACCAGCGTCTTGCACAGCACTCGCTGTTCCTCGGCGTGGTCATGGACGAGTTCAATGAAGAGCCGAAGTTGGGCGACTTCCTCATCAGGAACATCATCGGCATGGACGCCAAGCGCGGCGCTCTCGCGGTGGGGGAGTACCTTAAAGAGGGCCAGATCGTCCAGTTCCACCTCAGAGACGCCGAGACGTCGTCGCAGGACCTCAACGACATGTTGAACCAGTACGCGTCGGACGGAGTTCAGACCACGGGAACAGGCGCGCTGCTCTTCCAGTGTCTGGGACGTGGCGAGTACCTGTACGGGCGGCCCGACCACGACACGGACATGTTCCGCGACAAGGTCGGGGACATCCCACTGGCCGGCTTCTTCTGTAACGGCGAGATCGGGCAGGTGTCAGGCTCTACGTATCTGCACGGCTACACCAGCTCATTCGGCATCTTCAGGCCGAAGGCCTGATTTGCGGCCTCGTATCAATTTGGAGGACAGATGAAGTTCTTAGTGACACTCGAAGAGGATGAAGACGGATTCATCGTAGCGAGTTGCCCAGCTCTGCCCGGATGCCATTCGCAGGGACGTGACAGGGGAGAAGCGCTAGAGAATATCAGAGAGGCGATCGAGGGCATCATTGAGAGTATGCGCAGGCATGGAGAGCCTCTGCCGTCGGCCTAGTGCCACCGAGATAGAGTCAAGTTGAACAGCAAGTGAACTGGACCTCTCATGGAATATCGGTTGAAGTTACATAGGATCGAAGGCGGTTTCCTCGTTAGCGGTCTATCCGCTATGGGCGGAGCCTACTCAGTGGGTCAAGGAAGGGACAGGCCTCTCGTTGACACAAGTAATGTAATAGAGAGGTTAGTGGCTGCTTGGTATCAGAATCGAGGGCCGTTACGATCAACGTCCAGCATACCTGAGATGCTAATAACAGACAGTTATGATTAGTACATCTCGGATGTCAGGGCTATCGCATTAGCCTGTCGAGGCTATCAATTAGCCTCCAGTTCACGCGCCTTCAGAAAATCCTGGTAGGAGGCTTCGGAGTTGCCGAGCAGGTGGTTGACGACGCTTCGGTGACGGTATGCGGGCCAGTACTCTGAATCCAGCTCTATCGCGCGGTTGAAGTCTGTGAGGGCCAACTCCAGGTCGCCGACCTCGGAGTGTGCCAGCCCCCGGTTGTGATGGGCGTCTCGGTACTCGTGGTCGAGTGCGATGGCGCGAGACGCGTTTTCCACGGCGTCCCCGAAATTGCCCAAGCATAGGTTGGCGACGCCGAGGTTATTGTGGGCCATCGCGTTTGAGGGGTCGAGAGCGATGACTCGCTCCATGTCGGATTTGGCCTGCACGTACTCGCCCCTGTTGGAGTGGGCGTTGCCGCGCCTGAACCAGGCTTCGGCGTTGTTGGGGTCTACCTCGATTGCGGCGGTCGTCTCCGCGATGATCGCCTCAAGGTCTGTCGGTGACGTCAAGAAGTAACACCCTCACCCAAACCCTCTCCCTCAGGGGAGAGGGGCAACAGGAAAGGTCAGACCGGCTTGGCCGAGTACTCGGACAACGCTTCCAGCACGCCCTCGCTCAGCTTGAAGCTCTCGGAGTCGTCGGGGAACTGTTCGTTTTCGACATCCCGGATATAGCCCTGGGTCGCCTCAACGATTGTCTGGCCCAACTGAGCGTACCGGCGCGCGTGCTTTGGAACGAAGTCCTGGTACAGACCCATCATGTCGTGGAAGACCTGCACCTGACCGTCGCAGCCAACGCCGGCGCCGATGCCGATTGTCGGCACTCCAACACGCTCGGTGATCATGTCGGCGAGCTGGGCAGGAACGCACTCGAGCACTATTGCGTATGCACCGGCTTCCTCCAAAGCCCGAGCGTCCTCCATCAGACGCACCGCATCCTTGAGGCTTCGGCCCTGCACACGGTATCCGCCGAGCTGGTTGACCGCCTGGGGCGTCAGCCCGATGTGACCCATGACGGGGATGCCGCTCTCGACGATGCGGCTCACCGTTTCGGCCTGGCTGCGGCCGCCCTCGAGCTTCACTGACTGCGCTCCGCCCTCTTTGAGCAGACGTCCAGCGTTGCGGATCGCCTCCGGGACGTCGGCGTGGTAGCTCAGAAAGGGAAGGTCTCCGACCACGTGGGCGCGCTGGGTGCCTCGGACGACGGTCTTGATGTGATGGACCATCTCGTCCATGGTCACCGGCACAGTGGAGTCGTAGCCCAGAACGACCTGGCCGAGGCTGTCGCCCACAAGTATCAGTGGGACGCCCGCTCTTTCGACCAGCTGGGCTGAGGTGTAGTCGTAGGCGGTGATCATGGGGATCTTCTCCCCGTTCCGTTTCATCCGCCTGAGGTCTCGGATCGTAACTCGCATTGGTACCTCCTCGAATCGAGTGAAGTCCGTCGATTATGACCTGACTATGTGCCTGTCTTGTATTCTAATACTATCTGTTCGATTTCGGCAGATAGCTCTTCGCTGAGCGTTCCCTTCTCCACCGCAAACGGCAGCCCTGCGAGGGCCAGCTCGCAGTACAGCGGCAGGAACTCCGGCGCGTGCGACTGAAGGGCCTGGAGGTGCTTGCGGATCGTCCCGACGTCTCCACGAGGGTAGGGACCGGCGACGCCCTGGGGCACCCCGTTGGCGTCGAGGTTCCTGGCGACCGCACCCATCATTGGCGTCAGCGCCCGTATGCCCTCGTCGCGGGAGTGGTCGAACTTCGGCCACACAGATGCTGCCACTGAGGCGAGCACCGCAAGAAGGTTGCCCATCAGCACGCCCGACAGATGGTACAGCACCTTGTCCTCTGGCCTCAGGAAGATCGGGTTGCCTCCTATGTCGCGTGCCATCTGCTCCAGGTAGTCTCGTATCCCTGGAGCGGATTCTATGCCGAATGTCACCCCGGGGATGTTCTGTATGCCCTCATCTACTGACGAGAACGCTTGAAGGGGGTGAAAGGCCCCAATGATCGCCCCCTGTTCAGCAGCTGACTGGATGGGTTCTAGGCTCGCCGCGCCGGAGCAGTGCGCCACGCCCTGTCCCTCGCGAATAGCGAGTGAGTCGCACACGGTGCTGATCGCGTCGTCCGGCGTGGTGATGAAAACGAAGCCAACTGAATCTACGAGCTTCTGGAGGCTGCGGTATGGCACGCAGCCCGGAATGCGGTCTGCCAAGCCCTGCGCCGAGGCGTGAGTCCGGCTCGCAGTCGCAACGACGGGATACCCGGCGTTGTGCAGCGCGACCGCGATTGAACCTCCGACCGCGCCTGCGCCGATGAAACCGATGGGTATGGACTTGTTGATATTTCTCATTCGATCAATTCAGAGACGGCCTTTACGCCGCCGAGTCCGGTTGCCTTCTGTACGGCTCGTACAATCGCCCTGCTTACGCTAACTGCCGACGCCGCACAGAGGCGGTTCATGTTGACCGGGCCTTCGTGCCGCCTCGTCGACAGGGCAAACATGGTATCACCATCGCTCATGAGGTGCGCGGGCCTGACGGCCATTGCGAGGCCATCGTGCGCGACTGCTGCCAGCTTGTTCGCCTGCGCTTTCGTGAGGTCTGCGTTGGTGGCAACCACGCCTATGGTCGTGTTTTCGCCAGGTGGGGTCCGCGAATCCTCGTAGCTTGGGTCGGTGATCAGCGCCATCGAGTCCAGCATGGTTGCGCCGTCATCACTGATTGGCCCAGCCACGATCCGCGATGTCTCCGGATCGACCACGCCTCCAACTGCGTTTACAGCGACGATCGCGCCGACCGTTACACCGTCGCCCAAGTGAACGCTCGCCGTACCGATGCCGCCTTTCAAGGATCTGTCGCGTCCGAGTATCTTGGCGACAGTGGCACCGGTACCTGCGCCGACGGTGCCCTCGACGACCTCGCCACTGTGTGCAGCTTCGCAGGCGAGCCTTCCGGCACTGGCGTCAGGACGGACTTCGTGCGTGACCAGTCCGAGGTCGAAGAGTATGGCGGCTGGGACTATCGGAATAGTCGCATTGCCAAACTCGATGCCGACGCCCTTCTCCTCGAGGAAGTCGACTACGCCTGTCGCCGCTGCCAGCCCAAAGGCGCTGCCGCCGCTGAGGAGCACCGCGTGGACCCTGTCGACCATGGCGGTCGGAGACAGCAGATCTGTCTCGCGAGTCCCCGGCGCGGAGCCGCGAACGTCCACTCCGCCCACGGCGCCGTCCTCGCACAGCACAACTGTACAGCCGGTCGCGTTTCGCAGGTCGGTGTAGTGCCCGACGCTGATTCCGGGTACAGCGGTTATGCCGGAGATGGTCATCGGCTGTGCACCAGAAGTGAGAAAGGCAGGGAGCCTTCCACAACACGCATTGGGGAAGGCTCCCATGGGTAGCTTGAATTGTTGGATACAGGGGCTATCGAAAGCCGGATAATGCGGGCCACCACGCACTCCAGACCAATGTGCTCACCGCCCGTTGCGGCGGGTCGGCTGCGGACGGAATGTTATCAGCGGCCTGAAGGGTGCGCAATCGCTCCGGGACTGGTACCAGCTACATCCGACGCCTGAGTCTCGGATCCAGGTTGTCTCTGAGTCCATCCCCTGCGAGGTTGATTCCCAGCACGGTGAGTGTGAGGAACACCCCTGGGAAGAAGATCACCCAGACGGCTCGCCTGATGTAGTTTCGCCCTTCGGCCATGATGTTCCCCCAGCTCGGAACGTCAGGCGGAGGACCTGCGCCTAGGAAGCTCAGGTACGCTTCGACGAGAACTGCCGACGCGCCGATGTATGTCGCCTGCACGATCAGTGGGGCGAGGGTATTTGGGAGGATGTGAAGGTAGAGAATCCGGATCGGAGACGTGCCGAGCGCCCTTGCGGCATCGACGAACATCTGCTCCCTCAGACTCAGCACCGACGACCTGACGATGCGGACCGCTCTGGGGGTCTCCACAACGCACAGGGCGATTATGACGTTCTGTACGCTTCCTCCCAAGAGAGCCATCAGGGCCATTGCCAGCAGCACCGATGGGATGGACATCAACCCGTCCATAACCCGCATGATGACAGCGTCCAGCTTGCGATAGTAGCCGGAGACGACCCCGATCATCGCTGACAAGAAAGTGGCTATGACGGCGACAGCGAATCCCACAATTAGCGACACCCTGGTGCCGAAGATCGTCCGCGAGTAAACGTCGCGCCCCACGTTGTCTGAGCCGAACCATGTTTCCGCAGAAGGGGCGAGGAACCTGTTTCTGGGATCGATATCTTTGGGATCGATGGTGTTGAGCAATGGGGCCAGGAGTGCCAGCACGGCCATGACCAGCACGATAGCGATCCCGCCCATCATGGTCGGGTTGC
Source organism: Dehalococcoidia bacterium (assembly GCA_965116405.1). GTDB lineage: Bacteria > Chloroflexota > Dehalococcoidia > Lucifugimonadales > UBA1123 > VXRN01. The sequence continues at coordinate 624,310 of OZ220685.1, read as the reverse complement.
GCTTGGTCAGCCCCCACAGGCGTGATGTCACGGAGCGCAGGCTGAGCGCCGAATACTTCGCGATCTCCGGGGTAGCCTGTTCCTGCTGATGCGCCATCAGTATCTGACCCTCGGATCAAAGAAGGCGTACGAAATGTCCACGAGGAGGTTTATGATCACGTAAACGACCGAGATTACGAGTATCGTCCCCTGGATGATCGGATAGTCTCGAGAGACTATGGCGTTGAGAAGCAGCCTTCCAAGTCCCGGGATTCCAAATACACTCTCTGTCACTACCAACCCGCTGAGCAAAGCCGCGACGCCGAGACCGACGACGGTAATGACTGGCAGGGCCGCATTCCTCAGAGCGTGCCGAATGAGAACCACGTTCTCAGCTAGCCCCTTGGAGCGCGCCGTCCGGACATAGTCCTCGTTGAGCGTCTCGAGGACAGTGGCCCTGGTCATGCGGGCGATCAGCGCCATGATTATCACGCCCGTAGCAAGCGCTGGCAGCGCCAGCCGGTGCGCATAGGCAATGAAGTCTTCAGAAGGGGCTACATACCCGGCTGCGGGGAACAGAGGGATTTTGACTGCAAAGAAAAAGATCAGTATGAAGCCAAGCCAGAAGACAGGAATGGAGAATCCCAGAGTAGCGAACACCATCACTGTGCGGTCGATCCATGTGTTTGCCTTCCAGGCGGCAAGGACTCCAATGGGAATGGCTACGGCGAGCGCAAATATCTCGGTCAACACGGCCAGCGAGAGTGTTGGTACCACACGCTGAACTATGAGCTCCGAGACTTCGTGCTTGGACAGAATCGACTGTCCCAGGTCTCCCCTGAGGATGTCCCTGAACCAGATTCCAAGTTGCACCGGCAGCGGCCGGTCAAGGCCAAGCTGGCGCCTGATTCCTTCGACCTCCTCCTGGGTCGACTCCTGTCCGGCGATGATGGCGGCTGGGTCTCCGGGAGCGAACCGGATCAGGGCAAATACTACCAGTGCCACCACCACCAACACAGGGATCGTGGCCAGGACGCGTCTGATGATATAACCCGTCATGACTTATCCGTCTATTGTGGTGAAGTTGCTCACCCCCTCCGAAGGAAAACAGAGGGGGTGATGGTTAAGATACGTTAGTTGTCCATCCAGACGTTCACGAACACGGGCATCGCGGGTACCGACAGATTCTGGACGTTGGTGCGGTGCGGGAAGATGGACGAGAACTGGCCAAGCCAGATCTTTGGTACCTCGTCGTAGTAGATCTCCTGGATCTCATCTACGATCCTCAGACGATCTTCCGCAGTCTGGGCTGCCGCGTATTGGAGCCGGAGTTCCTTGAAGCGCGGATTGTCGTAGTCTCCCGCGTAACCTGCAGTGCTGGCTACGATGACATCAGTGATCGGGTCAGCGGCTGCCCACTGTGCCCACCAGGTGGTGAACATGTTGTAGTCGTCACCGCGGAGCTTGGATATTAGGGTAGCCCAGTCCATTCCAGGCATATCGACCGTAAGACCGATGTCCTCGAGCATGGGCTTGAGCACCAGGCCGAGCGGGGTGATTGTGCCGTAGTCGTTCGGGTTCATCACCTTGATGACAGCGCCCTCAGCGCCGGCTTCCTTGATCAGCTCCCGTGCCTTTTCAATGTTGTTCTGGTTGTACAGGTCTGCGCCGCCCTGGCTCTCCAACGGAGTGTTGCAGTAGTAGGCCGAAGAACAGAGGGACCATAGCTCTCTTGGTCCAAGGGAACTCATGAATGCCTCGGCATCGATTGCCGCCAGTATGGCCTGTCGGACCAGCTTGTTGTCGGTTGGCGCAACACCAACGTGAATCTGGATGGTCGACTGGTGTCCGGGATAGCTGACGATCCTGATGTCGGGGTTCATGCTGAGCTGGTCGTAGAAGTCCAGACCTGCCCCATCGACAAGGTCCCATTCACCAGTTTCCAGACCAGCTATCTTTGTCTCCTCGTTCGGTATTTCCACCCATGTTATTTCGTCGAGGTAAGGGACACTTCCTCCTGCCAGGAAGCTTCCGGGTTCACTGCGTGGTGAATACTGCTCGTGGCGTTCAACAATGATGCGATTGCCCGGCTCCCATAGCTGAAGCTTGTACGGACCTGACCCGATGATGTTGTCTTCCCCTATGTCCTCGAAGGCTGTCAGAGAACCGGCTTCTTGGGTGAAGGTTGCCGGGTATCGGTGCGGGATGCTGGTCGCGTTAAGGAGCGCTCCAAAAGGCTCCTGGAATGTCATCGTGAACGTCGTGTCGTCCACGGCCTGGATGCCATCTTCGGCCATGGACTCCAAAACGAGCTTGCCCGCCGCCTGCTTTTCCCACCAGCGACCCAATGAGGCGATCACGTCATGGGAGGTTACGGGATTCCCGTTGTGGAAGGTCATCCCGTCTCGGAGAGTGATCTCATAGGTCTTGCCGTCGTTGGTCAGTTTCCAGTCATTGACCATCTGCGGCTGGGCCACGTAATTCGCGTCCCAAGCGAAGAGCTGCTCGAATATGTGCTGGGACGTGACCGTCGTTACGTAGGCAGGGGCGAAAGACGGGTCGATGCTCTTGACGCTGGCCTGGGAGACGACCTTGAGGTTTCCGCCGTACTTGTCCTGTTCGGCGATCAGCGCTGCCGGTAGAGCGGGCGTCGGCGCTGCAAGCGCTGGGACCTCCTTCGGCGTCACAGGGACCGGCACCTCGACCTCTTTGATGACTTCCTTGGTGACGATCTTTTCTACCGGTACTTCTTTGATGATTTCCTTGGTGACGATCTTTTCTACCGGTACTTCCTTCTCTCTTACGACTTCTTTCTCGACCTCGACGGTGACGACCTTCTCGACCGGCACCTCCTTGATCACTTCAACCTCTCTTACGACTTCTTTCTCTACTTCGACAATCTGCGGTTCTGGAGCAGGTTCCGTACCGGTACAGGCCATTAGCAGGCCCAAGGCAAGCACTCCCGTAAGTACAAAAAGTGTCGATAATGCACGTGAATAACGAATCATCCCAGTCCTCCTCATGGCAATCCCATGTATTCGCAGAATTTCGACGATGTACAAGCCGGGTAATTGTGGAACCCTCACCTCCTGAAATCTCAGCATGTTTCGGTCCACTTCATGCGAAATATATTTCCTACTTTGTTGCTTGTCAAGAAACGACCTAGTTACGGCTTATGTAAGCGACGTCTGAATTGACACCATTTAATGCCCAACTTTAGAATGCAGGCACTTTTTCAAGCTGAGAGTTCGCACTGCGCGGCACCGCGCACGGAGAGTAAACAAATGAGCACAAAAGCCTATGTTCTGATCGAGACCGCTGTGGGTGAGTCCGAGGGCGTGGCGAACGCACTCCAGTCACTGCCGGGCGTGGATGCCGTGGACATGGTCACCGGCCCCTACGACATCATCGCCGTCGTGTCGGCGAACGACCTGAACGCAGTCGGTCAGATCGTGACGCGAGAGGTCCACACAGTGTCGGGCATCGTCCGGACCGTGACCTGCATGGTGGTGGGCGGCTCATAGGCCCGGCAAGCCGTGTAGGCGGCAACTACTGAAAACCTGATCAAGCCGGGGGCGCACCGATGTGCGCCCCTACTCGTTTACGGAGGCTCCACGTTGGACCTTGGTTTCAACGAATTCCAGCAGATGCTCAGAACCAGCGCACGTGAGTTCCTTGAGGCCGAGTGCCCGATTTCTTACGTTCGGGACATGGAGCAGGACGAGCGTGGCTACTCTCCTGAACTTTGGAATGCCATGGCAGGGCTGGGATGGCTCGGACTGGTCTTCCCGGAAGAGTATGGCGGCGAGGGCCTCGGGTTCGTAGAGCTTGCAATCCTGCTAGAGGAGATGGGGGGCGCGCTCCTGCCGGGCCCGTACTTTTCGACTGTCGTCATGGCGGGCGTCGCTCTGGCCGAGGCAGGTTCCGACGACCAGAAGAACGAGTACCTGGCGCGCATTGCCCGAGGCCAGCTGATCGCCACGATGGCTATCACGGAACCCAGCGGACTGTGGGAACCGCGTGGGATCGAGGCGACTGCCCGCCGGACCGACAGCGGGTACGTCATCAACGGCGTCAAGCTGTACGTCCCGAACGCTCACGTGTCCGACTACGTCATCGTCGCGGCCAGGACGGGAGAGGGCGAGACCGACGTCAGCCTGTTTATCGTCCCTTCCAACGCAGATGGTCTGAGCCAGAGTCTGCTCACGACCATTGCCGCAGACCGTCAATCCGAACTGGCATTCGATGACGTAAGGGTTGACGAGGCTTCTCTGCTTGGCGAACTCAACGGTGGTTGGGGCACGGTCGCCACGGTGCTCAAGTGGGGTGCCGTAGGGAAGTGCGCCGAGATGCTTGGCGGAGCGCAGCGCGTGCTGGACATGACGGTACAGTATGCCAAGGAGCGTATGCAGTTCGGACGGGCCATCGGGTCGTTCCAGGCCGTTCAGCACCACGCTGCTGACATGGCTGCCGACGTCGATGGGTGCCGCTACATCACCTACCAGGCTGCGTGGACACTGGCGCAGGGCGTGTCCGCCGACCGAGAGGTCGCAATGGCGAAGGCGTGGGTCTCTGATGCCTACCAGCGCGTCTGCGCCCTCTCTCACCAGAGTCATGGGGCCGTGGGATTCACCAAAGAGTACGATTTGCAGCTATACTCTCGCAGGGCGAAGGCAGCCGAGCTGATGTTTGGAGACGCCGACGTCCACCTCGAAGCGGTGGCGTCAGCGATTGGACTATGAGTTGGGCGGTGCGGACTTATGACTGTGTCGCGGTCCATCAGCATGGTCCCGTTCTCAGCAATTAGCTGAGTTACGACCTGCAAACACCTGAAACCAGGGGGCTTGCGGTCGACCTCTTTGTAAGTCCAGCTTTTAGCTGGTGGTGGTCGGGATGACGATCTTATCCTTCATTTCCAAGCGTCTGTCGGACGACTGGAAGCTGCTCGCAGCGATATTTTCGGGGATCACCATTGCCGCCACACTCCTGGCAGGGGCTCCGGTCTACATAAGCACGCTGGAGCGCCAGGGAATAGACACGGCAATCGACCGCGCCAACCAGACGTACCTCAACATCTACGCGGCGTCCCCGTACATTACTCTCGCCGGCGACTCGCTGAACGCCACCGACCAGGCATTCGACAAGGCGATAGACGACAACATCGCCGCGATCTACAGGGGACGAGTTCGCTACCTGAAGTCGCCGACGTACCTGGTGGGAACACCACAATCGCCTCTCGTACCGCTATCTCAGGTACCGGAGGACGGCACGCGTGTCTCTCGAGGCTACTTCCAGCACATCGAGCGCATTGACGAGCACGTTACCTTCCTGCAGGGCCGAATGGCATCGGACGAGGTCATCTGGGAGGATGGCAGTCCGAGGATGGAGGCCATAGTCGGACTGCCCGCTAAGGCCGCGTTCGACCTTGAAATGGGCGACAGGGTCATCTTTGCACCGTCGCTCAACCATCCAATGCGCGCGGTGGTAGAGATCGTGGGCGTAGTCGAGCCCACCGACCCCACTGAAGAGTACTGGCAGCAAAACCCCAACGTCTTCCTTGACCCCGCGCCGCTGGAGGAGCTGCCGGACGCCGAAGTGGAAGTCGATCCTGATGAGCCGCCACTGCCAGTGTTCATATCGCAGCCGGTCCTCGTCAACGGCGTTGGTCGGGCCTATCCCGGAACGCTGGTGAACTCCAGCTGGTTCGTGTTCGTCGACAGGGAGGCGCTGAAGCAGTGGGACAAGGACGAGGTCCGATCCCGACTGGCCGAGATGGAGGCGGAGGTATCAGTCGCGATGCCGGGATCCGTGGTCCTGACTGGCATTAGGGGACTGCTCGACGCGTTCGACAAGCGCAGCTTCTTCACGAGCGCACCGCTGTTGCTGCTGCTCGTGGTTACGGCCATCACAGTCCTGTATTACATCCTGATGATGGTCTCCTACCTGGTGTCGAGCCGCGAGGCCGACGTCGCGCTGCTCAGGAGCCGGGGCGTGAGCGCGTGGCAGCTGGCTCGTATCTATGCCCTGGAGGGCATTGGAATCACCGTCGTTGCATCTGTCATAGCGCCATTCATGGCGATGGGCGCCATCGCGCTCGCTGGCAAGCTGGGCTATTTCAGGGACATTACCCTTGGAGAGTATCTACCGATCTCGCTGGAGATCATGCCGTTCCTGGTGTCCGGCGCGGTTGGACTTCTCTGTCTGGCAATCTATGTCGTGCCCGGTGTCGTTGGGGCGAGGACGGGGCTGATTGTCCACAAGCTGCGCTCATCCCGCCCGCCCGCGGTTCCGTTCTTCCAGCGCTACTTCATTGACGTAGGACTCATGGTGATCGGCGGACTGGTCTTCTGGGAGCTGTTTGCTCGGGGACAGATCATATCCGGCGGCCTCTTCGGCGAGAGGGGAGTCAACGAGGCCCTGCTGTTCGCGCCGGTGCTGCTGCTGACAGTGGTTGCGCTGCTTTTCATGAGGTTCTTCCCGCTGATCGTACGCTACCTGAGCGGCGACTCCCCCGCGCTGCTGCACCTTATTGCGGGTACGACTATCGCGGGTATCGTGCTGCTGAACGTGGTGCAGGATGTGAGGGCAGGGGACGAGCTCGGGTGGCTCACCATGGCGGCGCACCTCGCACTCGTAAGTCTGGTCTACTACGGCACCTGGAGGACGCGTCGCCGCGTCCTGTTTGTCCTGGGCCTGGCAACGCAGGCCGTCCTGGTCGGCCTGTTCATCTACAATGACGTCCCTAACTCGGACGCGACCGCGTACATGCCCACAATCGTACTCGGTGCGCTGGTGCCCTTGCAGGTCTTGTACGTCGCACTCCGCAGACTGTCACGGTTCTATCCGGTGTGGATGTCCATGGCCATCTGGCGGATGGGACGCAACCCGCTCCAGTACAGCTGGCTGGTGCTGCTGATCGTCATGGTGACGGGACTGGGCGTGCTTGCGACCACCGTCGGCGGCACGTTGGACCGCTCTTACGAGGAGCGAATCCTGTATGAGGTCGCGTCCGACCTTCGCGTGACCGGTATGCCCACCCACTTCGCGGAGAGCACCGAGGAGATCAAGCGCAGGTACCTGACCATGTCGGGCGTAAGCTCGGTATCGCTCGCGCTGAGAGGCGAGGGGTCGGTCGGAGCCACGTACTCGGGCAACAGCTTCGGCGTGCTGGCGATCGAGTCGGACGAGTTTCCGTACGTCACCTGGTACAGGGACGACTTCTCGGAGCGTCCACTGCCCCAGGTGATGAGCCTGCTGAGGTCTGGGGCGAACCAGCCGAGCATCGATCTGCCGGACGGAGCCGAAGACGTTTACGTCTGGACCCGAACGCTCGATGACTATCCCAATATGTTCCTGTGGATGGTGCTCCAGGACCATCGAGGCGTCACGGACACCATTACCTTCGGTCCCGTGTCGGGCACGGAGTGGACCCTGAGAACTTCGAGCATCCCGCGCCACCTTCAGTCACCCTTGAGCCTTGTCAGTGTCCAGGTCTATGAACCCGCATTCGGCCCGGCCGGAACGGCTGGCACCCTGCTTCTCGACGACATCCAGACGACTGTCAGGGGCACCGCAGAGAGGCACATGCTCGACGATTTCGAGGGCATGAACAGGTGGACGCCGCTCTCGACGTCGATGATTTCAAGGGACTCGATCGGGTTCACTCGCCAGGACGTCAAGAACGGCGCGCGCTCGGGAGTGTTCGTATTCGGCAAGGACACTGACAGGGGCATTCGCGGGTTCTACAGGAGTCCTACCGGGGGCCCCGTGCCCGTAGTTGCCAGTACGAGCTTCACGAGGCGCACCGGCACCGTCGTCGGCAATGCACTTATAGCCAATGTGTTTGGCAGGCTGGTCCCGGTCCGAATCATGGACACGGTCGACTACTTCCCGACCATGGACCCGGCTGGCAACGGCTTCCTGATCGCAGACCTGGACAGCTTCCTGCGCCACCTGAATATCCTGACGCCCATTGGCAGCATCAGGCCGAACGAGCTGATACTGAAGGAGTCGCCGGGAGCGGGCGAGGAAGCCTACATGTACGGACTTGCCCTTGCACGGTCGCCGCACCTGGTACACGACCGCACCAGGCTCCTTGAGGCCGTACGTCTCGACCCCCTGATTACAGCAGGATGGCGCGCGATGGTGCTTGTGACCTTCGCCGTCATCGTCTTCGTGTCCGCGCTCGGGTACATCACATACCTGATATCGTTTGCTGGGCAGAGCAGGGCGGAGACCGGCTTCCTGCAGGCGCTAGGTCTGCGACGCGGCCAGATGACCCGTCTCCTCAGCTCTGAACACCTGGTCGTTGTCGCCATGGGGCTCGCCCTGGGCACGATTGCCGGGTTCGCCATGAGCAACATCATGGTGTCAGCCCTCGCGGTGACAGAAGACGGCCTTCCCGTGGTGCCTCCGTTCATCCTGACCACGAACTGGGAGTTCATGGGGCCAATATATGTGGCCCTGGTGGTCACGTTCGTCGGGGCACTGCTCTGGCTTGCCCGCTCGGTCTCGAGGGTGAATATCCACGAACTCTCACGCCTGGAGGGTGAATAGTGGGTCTAGTCTCCAGGCTTATCACTGCTTGGCCACAAGTCGCCCGCAGGTCGATGGCCAACTGGCGGCTCATGTCCACGGTCGTAGTCGGGGTCTTGCTGGCGTCGACCATCATGGCCGGGACGGTCATCTACTTCGACGCGCTAAGGGAGCTGGCCCTCAAGAACGCTCTCAGCAAGCTCAGCGTCAACGAAACCAACATCGCGCTCAAGTCAGACCGAGGCCCAACGAGGTACGCCGAGCGGGACAAGGTAGTTACCGAGACTGAACGCGAGATCGCCGACCGCATCTCGTGGATGCTCAGGGACAAGACAACCGGGGTCAAGACCGCTACGTTCTTCCTGTCCGAGGTCGGGCAGGAGGAAGCAGCCGACACCGACAATCCCCGCGCCTTCTTCGGTCATCTCCCCAGGCTCTACGACCACGTCACCATTCAGCCCGGAGGTCGGGCTCCCGGAGATGGCTACGTCAACGCTCCGGGGGGCGAGCCGACAGTCGAAGCAATCGTGCCGCTGGAGGCCGCCAACGATCTCAGGGTGGGAGTGGGGGACCGCCTCGCCGCCGTGCCGTACTGGTCGGACACCTCGCCGTTCATCCACGTAGTCATCACTGGCACGTTCACTCGTAACAACCCGGACGACGAGTTCTGGTACCTGAACGACAGGATATTCAACGCCGCCACCGCGCGCAGCTTCCAGACGCTGCCGTTCTACCTCACTGAGAGGGCGTACTACGAGGTGCTTGGCGACACCTTCAAGCAGCTCGACAGCGTCTTTAGCTGGCTTCTGATGGTGGACGTGGGCACGCTGCACGCGAGGAACGCGACCTTCGCGCGGCGGTCCATCACCGCCACGCAAGACCGGCTCTCCACGAACCTATTCAGCTACAGGCAGATAACCGAGCTCGACGAAGCGCTGTTTCAATACGACGTAAGGCTGTTCTTCTCCAAGCTTCCGATGTTCGTGATCCTCATCCTGATCTCGGTGGTCATCCTGTACTACGTGATCACGCTTTCCTCGCTGGTAGTCGAGCAGCAGCGGGGCGAGATCGTGCTTCTGAAGAGCAGGGGATCGAGCGCGGCGCAGGTACTCTCTGTGTACATACTGGAGGGTGTAACAATAGCCATTCTGGCGATTGTGGTCGCCCCTCTTCTCGCCGCAGTCGTGATTAGCCTGCTTGGCATCACCCCCGCCTTCTCGGACCTCAGCGGCGGAGAGCTCCTGTCCGTATCGCTGTCCCCAGGCGCCTACATGATGAGCGCGCTGGGAGGGCTGCTCAGCTTCGCCGCGCTCATGATCCCGGCAGTCCAGGCGTCCCGCATGAGCGTGACGACCTTCCGGCACCAGTCGGCCCGGCCCTATACGCAGCCGTTTTACCAGCGCTACTACCTGGACATCCTGCTGCTGATCATCGGTGTGCTTTTGCTGAGGCAGCTTTCCGAGCAGGGTTCGGTCGTGGCAGTCGGCGTCTTCGGCGAAGTGGCCACCGACCAGTTGCTGCTGGCGGTACCTGCAATCGTCCTGGTCGCCTCGGCACTTGTGCTGCTAAGGCTGTTCCCGCTCTTCATGAGGGTCTCCAGCGCGCTGCTCTCGTCGTTCCTGTCGGCAGGACTGGTACTTGGCATTTGGCAGATGGCGAGGAACCCGACTCACTACGCACGGCTGTCGCTGATGCTGATTCTCATGGCGGGACTTGGGATCTTCGCGGCCAGCTTCGGAGGGACCCTGCAGCGCAGCTTCTCTGAGCGAGCGCTGTACTCGACAGGGACCGACGTGCGCCTGGTAGGCGCCCTGCTGAATACCAGGGGACAGTCCGTTCCGATGCGAGAGTCTTACGAGGACCTGCCTGCAGTTGAAGAGGTGAGCCTGGCGTTCAGAGGGTTCGGTTCGGACCTGTCTAAGCTGCTCGCCGACTCGTACACCATGTTTGCCGTAGAGGGCGAGAAGATCAAGGAGATGGGCTGGTTCAGGGACGACTTCTCCGAGTCGCCGATGGAAGCGCTGTTGACGACGCTAGAGTCAGAGACCCTCCCATTGGGCATAGAGCTTCCGGTCGATGCTGAATCGGTCGGCGTGACCGTCAAGCCCGACAGACCGCATCCCAGTGTCGCGCTTGCACTGAGGATGCGTGACGCTAACGGCCGCTTCTTCACGTACCTGATGGGCGAGTTGGAGGACTCGGGGTGGACGACCCTTGAGCAGCCCCTGACCCGCACCGGGATCCGACAGTTCGCCACGCTTCAGCCGGCTCGGCCTCTGACACTTGTGTCCCTGACACTCTTCGAGACCAACGGTCGGAATCGCCTGAGGGCTGGTTCGATTGCCGTAGACGAGATCTTCGCTACTCGGCTCAATGGCGGGACCCTTGTGCTGGAGTCGTTCGATTCAGTGTCGTCCTGGACACCCCTCACAGCAGTTCCCGAGTCACAGTCGGACGTGCTCAAGTTGTCCGATGAGGGGCTGAACGGCACGAGCGGCCAGGCCTCGTTCATCTGGGTGGAAGGGCGCCCGCTGGTCAGCCGCGGCATTTACCACGGTCCTGTCCTTGAGCCGCTGCCTGTGCTTGCGACGAGCAGGTTTCTGCGAGTCAACGAACACCGCCTTGGGGAGGTAATCGAAGTCTCAGCACAGGGTCACCGCATCGACGTAGAACTGACCGACGTGATCGACTTCTTCCCCACGCTGGACATCTTCAGGCGCTCGTACCTCATTGCCGACCTCGACTCCGTAAGCGCGTACACCAACCTGGAGGCGACTGGTGGCGAGCTTCGTCCCAACGAAGTGTGGATAACGACCAACGGATCGTCGTCGGACAGAGAGCGGCTGCTGACCCTTCTTGATGACAGCCAGCCGTTCCCTAATCGTGAGATCTACGACCGCGAACAGGTGCTTGCCGACTCCACCGTCGACCCGCTGGTCGAAGCCGGGTGGCGCGCGCTGCTGTTCATGGCGTTCGCCGCCGTGCTGGTGCTGAGCGGCCTCGGTTTCCTGGTGCATGCCTACGTCTCTTTCAAGAGCCGTGAGATACAGTTCGCGCTGATGAGAACAGTCGGCTTCTCCATGAGACAGCTCAGCACGCTGGTACTTCTCGAACAGGTGCTGGTGATAGGTGCGGGCCTTGCTCTCGGCACGTGGATGGGAGGCAGGCTTGGCGCGACGATGATGCCGTTCCTCGGTCACGACGACAGAGGCACGCGCGTCTTGCCGCCGTTCGTGGTGGACATCAACTGGGGAACGCTGGCCATCACGTACATCGCGATGGGCCTGCTATTTGCAGTCATCATCGCCGGCGTCATCATTCTCGTGCGTCGAATATCCCTACAGCGCATCCTGAGACTGGGAGAGGTGTAAGGGTGCCGTATGCGGGCAGACCCGGAATACTGACCCAGTCCGCGTGCGCTACAATCAGACGAATGGACAGAAACAAAGGACTCTACACAGCATGAACAACTCCCCGTACGTCTTCTGTCAGGACGTATTCAAGATCTACAAGATCGCCGACCTTGAAGTAGTCGCCCTCAGGGGACTCGACCTCGCCGTCGACGCTGGCGAAGTAGTAGCCATCGTCGGGGCGAGCGGCAGCGGCAAGAGCACTCTGCTGAATATCCTGGCAGGGTACGACTCGCCGTCCGCTGGTGGGGTGATGGTGGGCGGCAAGGACCTGCTTCGCATGTCAGCTCGCGAGGTCGAGGAGTACCGACGCGTCGACGTCGGGTTCATCTGGCAGCAGACAAGCCGCAACCTATTCCCCTATCTCAGCACACTTGAGAACGTGACGCTGCCGATGATGCTGACCAACACTCCCAGTTCCGAGCGCAGGGAGAGGGCAGAAGAGTTGCTGGGACTTGTGGGACTGAGCCACCGGCTCGACCATACGCCTGAGAAGTTGTCCGGCGGAGAGCAGCAGCGCGTGGCGATAGCTGTCGCCCTAGCGAATCGTCCTCCCTTGCTTCTTGCAGACGAGCCGACGGGCGAGCTAGACGACGCCACCGCCGCAGAGATACTGGACCTGTTCGGGACAGTGAATGAGGAGATGGGCACCACCATCCTCATTGTCACTCACGATCCAGACATCGCCTACAAGGTGGGCCGTGTCGTAATGATTAGAGACGGGAAGATGTCCACCGAAATCCGGCGTAGGGTAACCTACCAGCGAATCCGCGGAGAGGCGGAGGTGGACCAGCCACTGGAAGAGTTCGTCCTGATTGACGGAAACGGACGCGTCCAGATTCCAAGAGACCTTCTCGATGAGCTCAACATCGGAGAGAAGGCGCGCGTGCAGGTCGAGGACGGCAGGGTAACGATAGTACCAGGCGAATAACCTCAGGCGGCGTCCAATTCCATACGCCCACTTAGGAGATAGCACCAGATGAGCAGAGTCCTTCCGCTGATTACCACGGTGGACCTACGCAGGACATACTTCCTCGGTTCCGAGCAGATCGATGCCCTAAGAGGCATTAACTTCAACGTAATGCCTGGGCAGTTCATCGCAGTGGTGGGACGCTCTGGCTCGGGCAAGACGACGCTGCTCAACATCCTGGCGGGACTCGACAAGCCCACGTCGGGACAGGTGCTTTTCGAGAACAGGGACATCGCAGAGATGGGCGAGCACGACCTCACAGAGCTGCGCCGCCACAAGATTGGTTTCGTCTTCCAGTCGTTTGGACTGCTGCCGCTGCTGTCGGCGTTCGAGAACGTCGAGCTTCCGCTTCGCATCGCCGGTGCCCGTACCCGCGAGAGGGAAGAGCGGACGCGCGAGGCCCTTGAGATCGTCGGACTATGGAACCGAGCCAACCACCGGCCCTACGAGTTGTCAGGCGGAGAGCAGCAACGCGTCGCCATCGCCCGCGCGATAGTCAACGAGCCGCCCCTGATACTCGCTGACGAGCCGACAGGGGAACTCGACTCCAACAATGCGCGCTCGATATTCGGCCTGTTCAAGGAGATGGTCGAGCAGCGCGGAATCAGCGTGGTCTCGGCCACGCACGACTCGACGCTGCTCGCAATGGCCGACGAGGTCAAAGAGATCCGCGACGGCCAGCTGTCCGACACGGCCGAACTCGGCCGGCGATACAGAGACTAAGACTGTCTCGACCTATTCGGGGTCCCACTCCGTCTGGACTGCCGGGGTAGGGTGGATTCCGTAGATGAGTGCGGGCTTGCCTGACTTGTTGGAGAAGCCGTGCTTGACTCCCGGAGGCGCTAACACGAACTGTCCCTTGGTGACGGTGTAGGTCTCGTCACCGATATAGGCTTCCAACTCACCGTCGGCGATCAGGATCGTCTCCTCAGTTGGGTGGGCGTGCAGCGGGGGTGCGGAGTCCGGCTCCATCAGCACCTCGGAGACCGATAGCTGTGTCGAGCCACGCTCGCCGTCGACCATCGACGTCCGCTTGAAGCCCTTGTACATCTCCGTCGTTTCAACTCCGTTCTTGTCGAGAATTGGCATATTCTTCTCCTGAATATATCGCTGACCGTTGAGACCGCTGTTCGGCCTCCCGGTTTGGTTCCCATTGTTGTCAGCAGATACTTTAGCACGACCGTGCACTTCTGACGGAGTCGGCGATGCGCGAAATTCGTGTAGAAGTGGTCTGTGAATACCTTGCATTGGAATAAGAAAGAGATTAACTTGCGTCTAGCATTTGTGTTCTAGGCGAGGTTACAAGTGCGACACGTTACTCCACTGCCCCAGCGGTTGGACAGCCCGCTGGAGCAGTACCTGAGTGGGCACGTGCCTCCGTCGTCGAGTCGCGTGCCTCCCATATATCGCGAGACGACAAAGTGCATCGCGTACATGTGCGTCTATGCCTATGGCTGCACTGAGCGTACACGCCGCCCAGCCCAGGTCATGATGCGCCGCTGTATGCGGTACATTCCAGAGGAGCTTCGCATCGAGCCGAAGCTCTCTGAATTCGCCCTGGACCTGCTTGCCAAGCAGCGTCAGTCCGGGGTCGAGCACCACCGCGACACTTCAGCCATTCTCGATGAGCATCGTCCGGATGGTCCGACCCGCAGGGTAGTCTAGACACACCACCAGCACGTCATTACGTGTACAATCCCGAAGCCGGCTTACGGCGCAGCCCATCCCCCCGGAGTCTGTGCCGTAGTCCGCGCTAATTCACTGAGGATGAGTACACGAAATGGCTAACCAGTTCGACTTGACCGGAAAGACCGCGCTTGTCACCGGAGGCAACGGCGGCATAGGACTAGGCATCGCGAGGTCTCTTGCCGGCGCCGGGGCGAACATATCCGTTGCCGCTCGCAACAGGGAGAAGACCGATGCCGCGGTTGAGGAGCTCACGGGTATCGGTGTCAAGGCCATCGGACTCGATATAGACGTGGCTGACGAGGCCAGCGTGATCAGCGCGGTAAAGGCCACCGCCGACGAGTTCGGGGGCATCGACATACTGGTGAACAACGCCGGGATCGGTATTCGGAAGCCTCCACAGGACTACTCCCTCGAGGAGTGGCAGCGGGTCGTCGGGATTAACCTCGACGGGACTTTCCTGTGCTCCCGCGAAGTCTATCCGCACATGAAGAACGCGGGCGGTGGGAAGATCATCAACATCGGCTCTATGACGTCCGTGTTCGGCTCGGACTGGGTGGCCTCATACTCGGCGAGCAAGGGCGGAGTGGTGCAGCTCACCAAGAGTCTGGCAGTGGCGTGGGGGAAGGACAACATCCAGGTTAACGCGATCCTGCCAGGGTGGATTCACACGGACCTGACGGCCCCGATACGCACTCAGTTCACCGAACGCTACGAGTACATCCAGTCGCGCATCCCGCACGGACGCTGGGGAGAGCCCGACGAGATGGGTGGCGCCGCCGTATTCCTGGCGAGCAGCGCGTCGGACTACGTTACGGGCGTATCGCTGCCGGTGGACGGAGGATACACCTCGTTCTAGGAGTGGTTGAGGTACCCTTTACCCTCCAAGACTGAGGAAGGTACGGGCTATCTCCCCTCATCCCCGGATCTAGTCCGGGGCAGGCTCTAACCTTCTCCCCTGGGGGAGAAGGAACAAGGGAGAATCGGGAGGTGTTACGCCCCTCCGGCTACGGCTGGAACGATGCTGACCTCATCGCCGTCGCCGGTCGTGGAGTCGATCCCATCCAGGAAGCGGACGTCCTCCCCGTTCACGTACACGTTGACGAAGTTGCGCAGGTTGCCGTCCTCGTCGCAGAGACGCTCCTTGATGCCGGGGTACTGACCCTCCATCGAGTCGATAAGCTGCCTGAGGGTCTCGCCCTCAGTGTCCACCTTGTCCTGACCGTCCGTAACTCTACGAAGCGGCGTCGGTATCCTCACCGTAATAGCCATATCCGTTGGGACCTCCCAAACCTCTTTTGGAATCTTTTTTGAGCTCAGCCCTCGATCACGTCACCGCTGACGGGGTCGACACGTACACCCGTGCTCGTCACCCACTCCAGGCCATTGGCCACCTCGTCCTCCGAGCCCTCCAGCTCGAGTACGACCCAGCCCATGTCCTCGCGAACATCGGCGCGCCTGATGTTGGTGACCACCTTGAAGCGGTGTCCGAGCTCATAGATGATCGGGTCCGTGATCAGTTCGGTAGGGAACGTGAATTTGACTCGCCTTCTAGCCATCCCTCGCCTCCTTCAGCCAGGCAGAACTACCTGGCCCTCGCCGCCATCGTCTGTTCGAACGAGTCGTAAGTGGGCGCAATCTGGACAGTTTCCACCACCGGCTCCACGACTTCGAGAGTCTTCAGTCCGTTGCCCGTGATGTAGGCTACGGTGACGTCCTCGGAGCCGATGAGGCCCCTTTCGACAAGGCGTTTGAGGCCTGAGATCACCACGCCGCCCGCGGTCTCGGTGAATATGCCCTCGGTCTCGGCGAGCAGCTTGATGCCTTCGGCGACCTCGGTCTCCAGCGCGATCACTCCGGAGCCGTCGGACTCCTTGATCGTTCTCAGCGCGAAAGGCCCGGATGCCGGATTGCCGATCGCGAGCGACTTCGCAATCGTATCCGGTCGGACGGGCAGCACGTCGGTGTCGCCCCTGTTGTATGCCTGGACTATCGGGGCGCACCCCTCGGCCTGAGCGATGTGCATGTGGGTATCGACTTCGTCGATAAGTCCGACATCGGCCATCTCGGTCAGGCCCTTGTGTATCTTGGTGAAGAGTTCGCCGGACGCGCCCGGCACTATGCAGTGGTCCGGGGCCTGCCAGTCGAGCTGCTCGGCTACCTCGTATCCGAGCGTCTTGCTCCCCTCGGCGTAGTACGGTCGCATGTTCACGTTGACGAACGCCCAGCGGTGGTTGTCGGCCAGCTCGCTGCAAAGCCTGTTGACCTGGTCGTACGTGCCATCCACCGCGATCAGCGTTGCGCCATAGATGCCCGCTCCGAGCACCTTGCCCTTCTCCAGGTTCGCCGGGAAGAAGACCATCGTTGGAACGCCGGCCTTGGCTCCGTGTGCGGCGACCGAACCCATCAGGTTTCCTGTAGACGCGCACGCGAGAGTGTCGAACTCGAACTCCAGCGCCTTTGCGGCAGCTACCGAGACGACCCTGTCCTTGAACGAGAAGGTCGGGTTGACGCTGTCGTTCTTGATGTAGAGGTTCTCGAGTCCCAGCCTGCGGCCGAGGTTCTGCGCGTGAATCAGGGGTGTGAACCCCGTGCCCATGTCGAGTGCCCTGTCGGCTTCCACCGGCAGAAAGTCGTGGTACCTCCACATGGTGTGGGGCCCCTCGGTGATGCTGTCGCGGCTCACCACCCTGGAGATGCTGGCGTAGTCATACTCTACTTCCAGCGGTCCAAAGCAGAAGTCGCACGCATTGAGGGCTTCGACAGGGTACTCCCTGTCACACCCACGGCAACGCAGACACTTTACGTGGGACAACTCCGCACTCCTCCACCATCGGCAGCCGGTGTCCGCTCCACGCCAAAATCCCTGTTAAGACAAAGTGGGATGACGAATCGAAGTCCAAGGGGAACCGGCATCAGCCTGTTTCAGCAGGGCGCACCCTGCACCCATAAAAGGCATTTGAGCAATCGGAATCGTAGCAACGGGCAAATTACGTTGTCAAGAAATCGGCCCGTTGCCGAAGCTGTTTCAGTCTAGTATGCGAATCGCGCTAGTAGTAGTGATCGCAGTACTATAGCCCCTTACGTTAATGGGCTGAGACGAACCTAGAATCGCCTCGACGGGGCTTGGCTGCGCCGGCTCCTGAAGCAGTCGTTGCAGTAGACCGGGCGGTCGCCTCTGGGTCTGAAAGGAACGGTAGTATCCTTGCCACACTCGGCGCACACTGCGGGATGCATTTCCCGTGTGTCTCGGCCGAACCCGCCGCCGCCGAAGCCGCCCCTGTCGCGCTGACCTCGCCTTGCCTGACGGCAGGACGGGCAGCGTCTGGGTTCGTTCGTGTAACCCTTCTCGGCGTGATACGCCTGGTCGTCAGCGCTAAACGTAAACGGCTGACCGCATTCCACGCACGACAAGGTCCTGTCCTGGTAGTTCATCATGATGATCTCCTTTCAGCTCACTCCAACAGCAATTAATGATTTGAGCGGGCAGCTTGGTAAGCACACGAAATACATCATGGGAGTTCCATTGGGAAGCTGGTGAGGGACCGGAGGTGAACTGGGGTACCAAGCGGCGACCGAAGGAGCTCTAAGTGCTGCCACCGAGTTCAGCGTACCACAGAAGCCAGAGACGCTGAAAGTGCAGTCCGCGCGGACGATCTATTCCCCGTGGAGCAGACGACCAAACTAAAGCCTCTCTTTCTCCCCCTGAGTATCCACCCAACTGCAGGAAGCGTAACGTGAGTTGGAGCCAGACTCCGGTGTCGTCGATAGGACAGTCGCCCCGAATGGGTTAGAGACTGGTACAATCGCGATCAGTCGCAATCAAGCTTGGCCGGATACGGCAATTGGAGGTGTACGATGTCTCAGTTCACGGCTTACTTCAACGGCGAATGGGTCCCGAACAACGAGGTGGTGATCGACCTGTTCGATCGCGGCTTTACCATGGGGGACGCTGTGTTCGACGTGGAACGCACCTTCGATGGCAAGGTCTTCCGGCTCGAAGACCACATGGACAGGCTCTACAGATCGCTGCAGTACGCCCGCATGGACGCCGGTATGACCCAGGATGAAATGACGGAGGTGACGCTGGACCTAGTACGCCGGAACGAGGCCGTGCGTCCGTCCAGCGGCGACTGGATGGTGAGGCAGGTCGTGACGAGGGGGCCGACGGTCACGGGCTCGCAGGGCAACGTCACCGACGATCTCAGTTCAACGGTCGTCAACATCGTTACACCCGTCGACTTCGCTTCGTACGCGCACTACTACGAAACCGGAGCGGCGACAGTAATCCCCAGCGCTCGCAGCTACAGCAGCGATTCGATGGACCCGAAGGCCAAGCACTACAGCAGGGGGAACTTCGTCCAGGCCCAGCTTCAGGTCGCGGACATCGACCCGCACGCCTATCCGATCATGCTGGACCAGCGTGGCAACATCACAGAGAGCGTTGCCGCAAACTTTTTCATCGTCACAGACGGTGTCATCAGGACGTCCAAGGACAACAGCATCCTCCAGGGAATCTCGCGTGTGGTCGCGCTGGAACTCGCGGAGCAACTCGAAATAGAGGTAGTCGAAGAGGACCTGCAGCCGTACGACGCCTACACAGCCGACGAGGCGTTCATGACAAGCTCCAGCTACCAGCTTCTACCGGTGAGCACGGTGGACAAGCGCCAGGTAGGGGATGAGATCCCCGGGCCGGTCAGCAGGCAGATGCTGGCGGCGTGGAGCGAGATGGCCGGGCTGGACATCGTTGACCAGGCGTTGAACTGGCGCAATCCCAGGTAGCTGATCAGCCCTCGGCGATCTGCCCGAACCTGCCTTCGAAGAAGAGCAGCGGCCTGCCGTCCTCGACGTTGATCTCCTCGACCTCGCCGATGAAGATGGTGTGGTCGCCGGCCTCGTGCTCGGTGACCACGCGGCAGTCCATCTGCGCGAGGCTGCCGTCCACTATGTACCCCCCGCGCTCGGTCTGACTGATCGCGATGTCAAGGTCGCCGGTCTTCTGGTCAGTGGGACGGGCGTAGTACTCGGCGATTGCCTGCTGGTCTTCGCTGAGAATGTTTATGGCGAAGCGGCGGGAATCCCTGATGAGCGGGTACGAGGTCGTCGTGTGACCCGCGCATACCAGCACCAGCAGCGGGTCTAGCGACACGGAATTTATCCCATTGGCGGTCATGCCGTGCACGCTGCCGTCCGAATCGGCCGTGGTGACGATGGATACGCCAGTGGCGAACTTCCCCCACGCCTGTCGGAACGTCTGTGCATCGGGCATATCTACACCTCTGGTTTCGATTGATTCATCGGACTGCTGGCTGCCGGCCCCCTCCTGGGTGCGCCTGCGGCTTATTCTGCTGAAGGCGCCTGACAGCCGCCCCCGAATTATATTAGCGGCTCCGGGTAATGAAAACCCCTGAAGGATCGATGACCTACTCGGCTCGTCGCGCGGGACGGCGGCCTCAGGGATCGTGCCCAGTTCTCCAACCTGAGTACGAAGTTCGCGTACCTCATCCAGCAGGGCGTCTACTTTGTCTTCGACATTGTCTTCGGACTTCACGATCGCCGATGCCAGGTTCGCCGTCAGGCCTCCAAACAGTCCGATCCCGACCAGCATGAGGACAATTGCAATCGCCCGTCCAATCGGTGTGACCGGCGACAGGTCGCCATATCCGACCGTTGTTACGGTCACGAAAGACCACCAGAGCGCGTCAGGAAACGACGTGATCGAGTCATGTCCGCGCTCCACCGAGGTCACGAACGTGGCCGCTATGATGACCATGCCTATCGCGTACACGAGCAGGAAGTCCACGTTCACCAGACGTCTCGCGCCGCCAAACGCCCGCGCGCCGAATACGAACAGGCGCAGGATTCGCAGAGGTCGGATGAAAGGGATCAGTACGATCAGCACTTCCAGCCAGCGTCTACGCGCGTATCCAAGCCTGTCCGGAGCTATCGCCAGCTTCACGACGAGGTCTGCGGCGAATATCGCCCAGATGAACACGTCGAGCGTGAAGAACAGCGACTCGTCGTAGTCCGAAAGCTCCCACATCAGGGGGCCAAGCAGCAGTGGAATCATGGCGAACGACAGCAGCAGAAGTGGAAGCTCCGTAAGGCGCTCTACGCGCTGAAGCATCGCCTCCCGTGCCTGCATGTCCATCGTTCTAAATATGAGGAATCTGTTCATTCCAGAGTCTCCCAGCGCCTACCCCGTACTGTGTTTCGGGGCCGGTATGTTTGCACCAGAAGCTTACACGGTTCGCCCATCTTCTCGAAAATCACAAGATTGACCTTTTCTCGTGTAATGGCCGCCAACAGCCACGTGGGGCAGTATGCTCAACCTGGCATTCGTGAACCTCAGGAGCGCCCCGTGGCTGTCGTTCGCGCCCGGTATCGCGATCTTCCTGCTTGTGCTCTCGTTCAACTTCGTCGGCGACGGCCTCAGAGACGTGCTGGACCCCTGGCTGCGCGGCAGGTTGCAGGTGCGCGGACAGGTCAATTCGACAACCCCACCCTGCGTATATAGAATAGAGTGTCGATAGCGCGGCCTCTGAAAGTCGCGCGTCACCGCAGGGGGACTTTGTGGACTTCCGATCTCCGTACACCGAGGAGCAGCAGGCATTCCGTCTAGCGGCTCGTGCCTGGCTCGTCGAACACTTTCCGCGCGATCTGAAAGTCCCGCCTGATGGCAGTCCGCTCGATGCTGAGAACCAGGCCAAGGTCAAGACCTTCAGGCGAAAGCTCGGCGAGAGGGGATGGCTTGCTCCCTCGTGGCCCAGGCACCTGGGTGGCGGTGGCCTGACCGCAGGCTTCGATGTCGTTCTCATGGAGGAGATGCGCAACTTGCCGCTCCCGAGCATGGGCGACAACAATCGCTGGGTCCCGGCTATGATGGTCTGGGGCACGGACGAGCAGAAAGAGCGGTTCATCCCGCCCTGTCTGAAGGGTGAGTCCATCACCTGGCAGTGCTTCAATGAGCCGGAGTCCGGCTCCGACTTCGCCGCTGTAAACACGCGTGCCGTCCCTGACGGGGACGGGTGGCGAATCAACGGTCAGAAAGCGTTTATCACCGGACGCTTTGATCCTGACTACCTAATCACCCTGGCCAATACCGACCCCGATCGTCCCCGGCGCTCCAACTTGGGCGTCTTCATGGTCGACGCCAACAGTCCCGGGCTGGAGATCCGCACCATGCGGCTGCTAATGGGCAGCGAGCGCAGGGTGACGTTCGACAACGTCTTCGTACCTGACGACTGCCGCATCGGTCCGGCCTACCAGGGCTGGGAGATCGCCATGTCGGTCATTGAGGCCGAGCGCGGCGGCGTCGCCTTCAGGGTCAGCGAAGATGGCACCATCGAGAGCATCTACCAGTACCTGCGCGATCAACGAAACGAACAACAGTGAGAATCCCTCTCCCCCAGGGCGAGGGTTTAGTGTAAGTACAACCGCTAACTCACCGCTCCATTTTTGGGGAGAAGGAACAAAGAATGCACCCCCACGAACACGGACACAGGCACGACCCCCGCGAAGCCATGCTCAGCGTGGAAGACGCGCTTGAGCGTATTCTCGCCAATTTCAGCGTCCTCGAGACTGAACAGGTCCCGTTGCTCGACGCGCTTGGTCAGGTTCTCGCCGAAGATGCCACAGCTACACACGACATCCCTCCTCTCGACAACTCGGCAATGGACGGCTACGCGATTCAGGCCGCCGACGTCGCCAACGCTTCCGAGGACTCGCCGGTCACGCTCAAGGTAGTCGGCCTGGTAACTGCTGGAGACCTTCCGAGCGACACCGTCGTTCCCGGTACTGCCGTGCGCATCATGACCGGCGCTCCAATTCCTGAGGGCGCAGACACGGTCGTCCCGTTCGAAGACACGGACGAGGTCGACAGGCGCAACGCGGGTGTTACCCTGGACGAGGTCGGCGTCCGCTTCCCTGCAACTCTCGGGGCGGATATCAGGCCAGCAGGCCAGGATGTCCAGAGCGGTACTCTGGTGCTCTCGAAGGGCACGACTCTGAGGCCCGCCGAGATCGGTGTGCTTGCCTCTCTGGGTTTCGATTCCGTTAGTGTCGTGCGAAGGCCGGTGGTCGCCATTTTGTCCACAGGAAATGAGCTTCTCCACCCCGGAGACGAGTACGCTCCGGGTAAGATCTACGACTCGAACGGCTACTCGGTTGCCGCCAGCGTTCGCCGGTACGGCGGAGTTCCACTGCAGCTAGGTATCGCCCGCGACAACCTCGACTCTATGAACGCCAAACTTGCCGAGGGTCTGAAGGCAGACCTCCTTATCACCTCGGCCGGCGTTTCCAAGGGCGACTATGACATGGTCAAGGACGTGCTTGCCGAGCACGGCCAGATCGACTTCTGGTCTGTGCGGATGCGCCCCGGCAAGCCGCTGGCATTTGGACTGCTTAATGCCGAAGACGGCCGGAAAGTCCCCCACCTGGGACTGCCGGGGAACCCCGTCAGCGCGATGGTGACATTCGAGCAATTCGGCCGTGCCGCCATCCACAAGATGATGGGCAAGAGCGGCCTCGGGAAGCCAAGTATCGAAGCTGTGCTCGACGAGCCGATATACAATACCGACGGACGCCGCGTTTACGCCCGCGCCATGATTACGAAAGAAAACGGCGCCTATCGCGCCAAGTTGACCGGCAATCAGAGCTCAAATCTGCTCACTTCCATGGCAGGCGCCAACGGACTCGCCGTGTGTCCTGAAGGCATCCCCTCCAAGGCGCCGGGAGAGACCGTCGAGGTGCAGATGCTAGACTGGCCCGAGGATGTTTTTTGATGACTAATGCCACGCGGACCGAGGACGAAGCCCCACAGTATCGTCCTTACTTCATTGACCCTGAGGGCGCTGAGGCGTCGGGGCGCTCTCTGCCTGTTCTTGTAGCCGGCCGTCTCTGCTACATGTGCCGTCAGGGCTACGAGGACGAGCAGATCGTCGTTTCGGACCCGCAGGACTTCATCGATCTCATTGTCGGCCACTGCTCGAACGAGCAGGACTTCCTTTTGCCGGACACGCCGATGAAGGAGGCCATCTTCCGCATTCTTCTGAGCAACTCGAACGAGCCAATGGACGCTGAGCAGATCAGCGCCGATCTCTCCAGCCGGTGGCCCATGACACGCATCACGTCGCCGGACGTAATACAGCGCCTCCTCGACAACAGCGCCTACTACTGCATCGGCCCTGTGCCAGGCTCCGAGGACGAAGACGAAGCCTAACGCGCCGACAGGTAGCCCTCGGCTTCATTGTCCGAGCGATAGCCATTGGCTATAATGTGCGGCGACCTAACTACCCAGGGAGTGTTTCCAGATGCCTAAGTCGCTTGCCTTCTTCCGTGGACAGATAGTCCCAATCGAAGACGCTCAGGTAAGCGTTATGACCCACGCCCTGCACTACGGTACCGCCGTTTTCGAGGGCATACGCGGCAACTGGAACGAGGAGCAGGGCAAGCTCTACGTCTTCCGAATGCCCGAGCACTACGACCGGCTGCTCCAGGGTTGCCGCATGATGCTCATGGACGTGCCATACACAACCGAGGACCTGTGCAGCATAACCATCGAGCTGCTCCAGAGCTGCGATTACAAGCAAGACCTCTATATCAGGCCGCTCGCCTACAAGAGCCAGGAGCTGGTTGCCAACCTCAAGCTCCAGGAGCTCGACAGCGACTTCACCCTGATCGCCGTTCCGTTCGGCAGCTATATCGAGGCTGAGGGCGCGATCCATTGCACGACCTCTTCATGGAGGCGCATCGACGACACAATCATCCCGCCGAGGGTCAAGATCAGCGGCCACTACGTCAACTCGATACTCGCCAAGACCGAGGCCACGCTGGCCGGGTTCGACGAGGCGATCATGCTGACGCCCGGAGGCGACGTGTCGGAGGGATCGGGTGAAAACCTCTTCCTTGTCAACAACGGTCAGATCTTCACGCCGCCTGTCGCAGACAACAACCTCACTGGGATCACCCGCGACTCTGCCATGACCCTCGCGCGCGAGGAGCTGGGCATCGAGGTCGTGGAGCGCAACATCCGTCGGAGCGAGCTATACCTTGCCGACGAGGTGTTCCTCACAGGAACAGCGGCCCATATCACGCCGGTGGGCTCGCTGGATCGGAGGCCGATCGGCGACGGCGGAGTCGGCCCGATCACGCAGAAGATCAGCGACACCTACGTGGACCTGATCAGGGGCGGCAACCCCAAGTACCAGGACTGGTGCACTGAGATCCCTCTGGAGTAACCTCCAGCGACATCGGCGTGCAGCGGAAGGCCCCGAGCCCACGCTCTACCGATCATGTTCACCTTCGCAACCGACTACTCCATTGGCGTCTTTGTGTCGACGCTTGGTATGCTGCAGCTTGCGTTCTCAGTCGGTGACATCAGGGGACTGCTGCTCTTCAAGTCACGGGTCGTGGCGAGGACTCTGGGGTTGACACTCGTCGTCAGCGGGTTCGTGCTGTTCTTCTCGACCGGCACCCGCAACATCAACGACTACGAGGGCGGCCTTGACGCCCCGACACAGGCGCTGTTCTTCTTCCTGGGCGCTATCGCTGCGGTTGTTGTGACACTAGTGGTGACGTCAATCGTCAACCACCGGATGCGCGGTCCCGAGGCTGACCCAGAAGCCGGCGTCGACAGCCTGCGGGACACCAACTACGCTCTCTCCCTTGCGCGGAGCATCAGGTACTGGTGGACGCTTTGCCTGAAGCGCTGAACGGCCCGGACACGGAGTTGTTCCTGCTGATCAATGGCTTCGTCGGCACAGTGCCGATCGTCGACAGGGTCGCCAGGTGGGTTGTGAGCGACTACCTGATGCCAATCGCGCTCGCGCTCATGCTAATCTTCATGTGGTTCATCGACAGGGACCGCGAGCTTCGAGTGCAGCGTCAGCTCGGAGTCTTCGTGGCGCTTGCATCGATGGCGCTCTCCAACTCAGTCGTCTTCATCCTCAACTTCTACTACTTCAGGCCGAGGCCGTTCGTGGACAACGATGTCTCGCTCCTGTTCTACGAGCCGACGGACTCGTCTTTCCCGTCGAACGCTGTCGCCGCGGTATTTGGGCTGGCCTTCGGGATATGGGGGGTAAACCGCAAGCTCGGGTACTACGCCATCGCGGCGGCGGGCCTGTACGGGCTGGCACGGGTCTACGCGGGGGTACACTACCCGCTAGACATTCTCGCGGGAGCAGCCATCGCGGCTCCCGTGACGTACCTGGTATTCAGGCTTCGCGACCTGCTGATGCCGGTGCTGATGTTGGCGATCAGGCTAGCTCGGATATTCAGACTGGCGTAAGTAGTCGAGACCCCTTGGGGGGATCGTCCCATTCACGTAAAGCCCGAGCGGTTCTCCGCCGATCAGGTGGACATGGCCATGATCCTGAGTCTGAAGGCCATCGTCATCGAAGTTGGAGACGATCCTGTACCCGCCGGGACACGACTCGCTCCCTAGTTCGACCGCCAGCTTTCCGATGCGCCCCAGCATTTCACCGCTCGCCCATAGCTCCTCCTGGGTCATGTGCGCCTTGGGCACGATGAGCAGCTGAACGTCGTACCAGTCCAGCCGGTTCTTGAAGACCAGGATGTCGGACTCTTCGTGGACTATCCGCGATGGCAGCCGCCCCGCGACTATCTCGCAGAAGGTGCAGTACTCGGGCATCTACCGGCGGCTGCTCCGTCTGGGCTGCCACTCGGGCTTGCCCTGCCTGTTTCTGTCACGTTGTCCTGGACGGTAGTCAGGTGCTTCCATACGGATCAGTGAGCTCATCCCTTGATCTTGGATGCGCGAACTGATCGGTCCCGTCAGTTCAGAGAAGTCGGTACGGCTAGTGATAACCGTCGGCCTACGCATGTTATGCCGATGGACGATGATCTGTTGTAACTTCTCGTAAGCCCAGGCGGTGTAGTATTCGTGGCCTTCCATTTCGTCGAGGATTAGCAGTGGTGCGTTCCTGACCTCGTCGAGTCGATCATAGGTGGCCTTTGTATTCGGCTCGAACGTGTATCTGAGATAGTCCATCAAGTCAGGTACTGATACGAAAACGACAGATTCTCCTCGCTTGCGACACTCAGAATAGATGGCGGCTGCGAGATGAGTTTTCCCTATACCAGTCTCGCCGAACATCGTTAGCCAGCCCTCGGGATTCTCCGCGAAGCTTCTGGCGATTCTGAATGCTCCTTCAAGGCTGGCCCGCTCCTGCGCTGACGCTCCCCTACCTCGCGTATCGAACGAATCAAACGTCATCCGATCAATTGTCGCACCACGAACTCCCATCAACCTTCCGGTCTGCTCGTGTTTCCTTACTCCTAACCTCAGCACTTGTCCCAACTGAGGATTAGACATGCGACTCGCTATGTATGGATCGATTTCGCGCATTTCGACCGCAGTAGTCACAACCGTCGGAAGCTCAGAGTTCGCCCTTCGGTTGAATATCTGCTGGAGCTTCTCCTGCGCCCACGGTGTGGGGCTCTGTGCCCCCAGTCCGTCCAGCACCAGCAAGGGAGCTTCGTTGACCTGTTCGAACAGCTCGGAGTATGAGAGTTCACTCATGGGCGAGTAGGTAGATCGCAAGTCGTCCAAGAGGTCGGGGACGTGCACGAAGAATACCGGACGCCCCTGTTCGATGCAGTGATTGGAAATTGCTGCGGCGAGATGTGTTTTGCCCGAACCGTGCGGACCGGTCAGGACGAGCCATCCCAGCGGCTGCTCCGCATACGAAAGCGCGGCTTCGTAAGCGATACCGAACAGCCTCCTACTATCGGGATCGCTCGCAGGACCTTCTGGATTTACCGATCCGAAAGTCAGTCTGAAAAGCGGACCAAGGTTAGAGTAGCGCCGTAGCCTCGTTGCACGCTCGCTTAGATCGATCTGAGTCTGGCATTGGCAGGGTTCGGCTTTACCAAAGTCCGGGTGTCCCACAGGCGCGTCGATTGCGAGCCACAGCCTCCCTTCACAGATAGGGCAGGCCGATTCCTCCGACTCGTTGGCAGACATGGACCCATTACTTGCATCAACGCCGTCGCCATTGGCAGATTGGTTCTCACGCAGCCGTTTCAGTATGTCTCCAAGATTCTCCATAACACCAGCCCTGTCACGCTCACAGAATCGGTTCTTTGGAACATTGATGCATAGAAAAGACCTGTGTCATGACTGTTAGAATCCGCGAGGCTTCCCTCCAAACTCTCGTTGTCCTCTACCCTCTTGCTCCCAGCGTTCGAGTATTCGCGAGATATATCGCCAGCTCCGCTTGTTCTGCACGACAGCTTCTTCGATTGCGTCCTCGATCCACTCTTCGGGATACATCTCCTCGGCTTCGAGCAGCGCATCTGCGATCATCGGGCTCATCATCCCGATGTTCTGCTCATACATCTCGAACACGTTCGGTCGCTCAACTGACGGGTCAGGGGGCTCCTTGTAGGTTCCAGACCAGGGCGGGGGTTGAGACGCTGCCTTTTCGAGGGCTAACCTGTCGAACTCTGTGTTCAACCCGAAGATGGGTTGGCGTTTGCCATCTGCGTTAATGATCGCGAAAGCGAGGGTCCCCCGTCGGACCGCGCTTCCCATCGCCTTCTCGATCAGTGCGGCGGGCTGCGCTTCGTTCTCCGCGGGAACCGCTCGTAAGAGACTCTCGTCGGATTGCAGTTCCTGGAGCGTGACGAATCTCGGATAACCTCGCTTCTGGCTGAGCAGGGCGACCGCCCTCAGCGTGCACTTGAGCTCCGCCATGTCATCGATCTGGGCAAGCAGCGACCCGAGCAACGGCGCGGGCACCGGCACCCTGTGCACCCTCCTCGGAAAGCCGGGGTAGGTCTCCGTCTGCTTGGGTGTGGAATTCAGCGGATCATCCTATTCATCGCGTTGCCGGATTAAGTCGGCACGTATTCCATTGAACGCGCCGGGCTTGTTTCTGAAAGTGTTTCGAAGCGGACACGGTCGTTGCGGAAGTACAGCGGCACTGTCCCGACCGGCCCGTTTCGGTGCTTCGATACGATGATCTCCGCGATGTTCTCAGGGTACTGGTCTGTTGGGAACTTGCGCTCCCACTCTTCGCGGGTAGTGTACTGGTCCTCGCGATGAATGAACGCGACAACGTCAGCGTCCTGCTCGATAGAGCCGGACTCACGCAGGTCCGACAGCAGCGGCCTGTGGTTGGGCCTCTGTTCGACGGCACGGCTGAGCTGTGAACACGCCATCACAGGAATATCCAGGTCCCTGGCAAGCGCCTTCAGTGAACGCGACACTTCACCCAGGGCAACGGCCCGATTTTCGCTTCTGCCCACGTCAATGAGCTGCAGATAGTCCACGATCAGCAGGTCGAGGCCGCTCTCCTGGTGGAGTCTGCGCGACTTGCTGCGAAGCTCCATAACGGACTGGAACGGAGTCTCGTCCACGTAAATCTGAAGATCGGACAGCAGGCCGACCGCATCCAGAACGCGGACCTCTTCGATGTCGCTGACCAGGTTCATGCGAAGCCGGTGACTATCGACCTCTGCCTCGGACGCCAGGAGCCGGGATGCGATCTGCTCGCCGCTCATTTCCAGGCTGAACAGACCGGACGAGAACCCGCGCTCTGCGGCATTTCTTGCTATGTTGAGCGCGAGCGCGCTCTTGCCCAAGCTCGGACGAGCCGCGAGTATGATCAGGTCTGAGCGCTGGAGTCCGCCGCCCAGAAGCTCGTCCAGGCTGGGGAATCCGGTCTCCACTGGAGCGAGCGAGACCCGAGAAGGATCGTGCAGCGCTCCGGTCTCCTCCATGTAGTTGTCGAGGTACTGGCGGATGTGGGTGAAGCCCCTGTCGCTCCGCCCGCCCCGGATGCCGAAGACCACCTCTTCGGCCCTGTCGAGCACCGGCTCGACTTCAGGGCCGCCCTCGTATCCAAGCTCCGCAATCTCTCCGCCAGCCCTGATTACGTGCCTGAGGATCGACGAGCCACGCACGATGTTGGCGTAGTGCTCGATGTGGAACGAAGTGGGTACGTTGGATACGAGCTGCGCAAGGTACTCGGCTCCGCCGACCTGCTCCAGCGCACCCTCCTCGGTGGAGGAGATTTCGTGCGCTACGGAAATCTGGTCGATCGCGACGTTTCTCTCATACAGCGCGATACAAGCCTCGTAGCACTTGCGGTTGCGCTGGCTGTAGAAGTCGGTGGGCCTGAGGATGCTGGTGATGCGCGCGATCGACTCGCCGTCGATCAGTATGGAGCCGATTACCGACTCCTCGGCGCCAATATCATGGGGTTGAAGACGGTCGCTAACCAAGGCTGCCTCCGCACGGCGGATCGATTCTCTACCCGGCGGGGCAGGGAGAACTCGCGATGCGACGGCTGCCGCGGCGGGTTAGCCCTCCTCCTCTTCGTCGTCCGGGTACTCTTCCTCTTCGTCGTCGAACGCTTCGGCTTCTGCCGCAGCAGCGGCAGCGGCCTCCTCGGCGGCCCTCAGCGACTCCACGTAGTCCTCCGGCGTAGTGCCGGTCGGATAGACCAGTACCGAGACCCCCGCCTGCACCTCAGGGTGGAGGTCCAGGGTCAGGTCGAATTCCCCGAGGTCTCTGATTGGCTCGCTTAGCGTAACCGTTCGGCGGTCGATATCCTTCTCGGTCATCTCGGCCAGTGTCGACGCGATAATCGCCGCAGTGACCGAGCCGTACAGCCGGCCAGTGCTCCCGGCGCGCATCTCGACGCTGATCTGGGTGCCGTCGAGCTCGGCCGCCAACTCCTTCATGTCCTCAAGCCGCCTGACCCGGGTGACCTCGGCCTGTCGCTGCAGCTTCGCGATGCGCTGAAGCGCATTGTGCGTTGCCGGAGTCGCCAGGCTCTTCGGTATGAGGTAGTTGCGGGCAAAGCCGTTTTTGACCTCTTTGACATCTCCGCCCTGGGCTACGCCGGGCACATCTTCCAAGAATACGACTCGCATGGCAAGGTTACCTCAGTAAACTATTCGGGGATTTCGCCGGATGGCTAACTGTACTATTGTGCCACAGAGTTGTCTCGGTTGAGAATAAGAACATTTGTACCGGATGGTACCACAGTTACGCGGGGAAGACAAAGCGGGACAGCGGCGGGGTTTGACCCTGAATCAGGCTGGGGGCGACGGACTCACGCAAGGTAGGGTAGTATCATGGACAGACTGAAGTGACTGAGAGTGATGTGATGGGGACTGCGGTCATTTGACTGACGAGTACGAGCTTATTGCCGACGAAACCGGGTTCGGCCGGGCAATGTCAAAGATCTCCCGGGCTCGACGAATAGGCTTGGACCTCGAGTCCAACGGCTTCTTCAGATACCCTGAGCAGGTCTGCCTCATCCAGATCTCCACAACTCGTGAAGTGTTCGTGATCGATCCCCTTGCGCTCGAGGACATGAAGCCGTTGGGCGACGTGCTTGCGAAGAATAGGGTTGAGACGGTCCTGCACGCCGGCAGCCATGACGTCGTCAGCCTAGACCGCGACTGGGGCATGAGAATCGAGAATCTCTACGACACGAACATAGCGGCGGCTTTTGTCGGCATGTCCCGCCTCGGGCTGGCCAACGTGCTCGAAGAAGAGCTTGGCGTCGACATCCCCAAGGAAAAGCGCATTCAGCGGTCGGACTGGAGCAATCGTCCTCTCAGTCAGAAGGCGCTCGATTACGCCGCGAACGACGTGCGCTACCTTCATGAGCTCAGAGACGCCCTGGGAAAGAAGCTGCGCAAGCTGGGCCGCGAGGACTGGGTAAAAGAGGAGTGCCAGAGGCTTTCTGAGACCCAGTATGAGCCTCCGGACCCGGGGATGGCAGTCTTCAACGTCAAGGGCTGGCGCAGTCTCGACGACCGTGGCCTCGCCATACTCAAGTCGCTCGTGGAATTCCGGGAAGACCACGCGGTCAGGATGGGCCGACCGCACTTCCGGGTGATACCTGACATGGCGCTGATTTCGCTCGCTGAGAAGCCCAACTCAGACCTGCGCCGGGTGCGAGGACTCGGCAACTTCGCCCGCGGGAGCCAGGCAAGGGGGATTCGGAAGGCGATCTCGGAAGGTAAGTCCGCAGAGCCGCCCAAGCGTCCAGTTCAGCCGCGACAGCCTCGAGTTCCGCGTGGTGAGCGTGAGGCCATAAGCAGGCGTCTTGCCAAGCTCAAGCAGTGGCGCATTGCGCATGGCAAGGAGCTGTCTCTCGATCCGGCGCTCGTGTGGCCGATGAAGAGCCTGCAGCGCATCTCGCGTTCACCCGACAAGCTTGAGTCGGAGTTGCAAGACCCCGAGGTCCGTCGCTGGCAGCGAAAGGAGTTCGGGAAGTCGCTGCGCCGCGCGCTCGTTTAGCTGACCCGAAGAAAGAGATCAAGAGGCCGACGCCTGTTCAAGACTTCGGCCTCTTATTTTGACTTACTCTTCCAGCGCCGCGACTACTGACTGCGGGTTCATCGGCAGGTCGTTGAGCCTGACGCCGGTTGCGTCGTGAATCGCGTTGGCGAGGGCTGCAAGCGGGGGAGCGATGTTCGCCTCTCCGACGCCCCTGACGCCGAACGGGTGGCCGGGGTTGCCGACCTCTACGATGACCGTGTCGATCATGGGAAGGTCGAGGCTCGTGGGCATACGGTAGTCGAGAAGGCTCGTGTTCATCATGGAGCCGTCGTCGCCCATGTAGTACTCCTCATTCAGGGCCCAGCCGATGCCCTGTACGGCACCGCCCTGGATCTGGCCCTCCACGTACGAGGGGTGTATGGCGAATCCGGCGTCCTGGATTGCGGTGTACCTGAGGATGTCCACCTTGCCGGTACCGGGGTCGACCTCAACGTCCACGATGTTTGCGGCGTACGAGCCGCCTGAGCCGCCGGGGTTCATGTTGGCTCGTCCGACCACCGGGCCGCCGGTCTCGGGAAGCCTGCCGGCTATCTCTTGGAACGACATACGGAGCTCCGAGTCCGACTTGTGCTGCAGCATCCCGTCGACATACTCGACGTTGTCGGGGTCGGTGTCCCAGAGCAGGGAGGCGCGGACGATGAGCTGCTGTCGAACGTCCATCGCCGCCTCGTGCGCGGCCCACCCGGACTTGAATGCCACTCCGCTGCCGCCTGTGACTGAGGTGTAGCCGATGGTGTCGGTATCGCCGATGGATGGGTTGACGTCCTCGACTGGGATTCCAAGTACCTCGGCGAACTGCTGCGCGATTGCAGTGCGGGAGCCGCCGATATCCACGGACCCTTCGACCAGGCTGACCCTGCCGTTGTCGAGCACGTTGGCCACAACGCACGCCATGCCGGTGTTGTTGCGGCAGAAGCCCATGCTCCAGCCACGGCCTCTCAGCTTGCCCTCAACCTGCTCGAGAGGCTCGGACATGTGGTCATGCTCCCTGACGGCATGCATGACCTCTTCAGCGCCGATGCGCCCGTTCATCACGCCGTCGGCGCGGCGGTCGCCCTGTCGCGCGACGTTCAGCAGTCTCAGCTCCACCGAGTCGATGTTGAGGGCGTCGGCAATCTCGTCCATCAGCGACTCGGTGCAGTACATCACGATTGGCGCGCCGGGGGCACGGTAGGCCTGCGTGCGCGGCTTGTTGGAGACGACGTCGAAGCCGTCGATTCGTACGTTGTTGATCAGGTAGGGGGAGAAGACGGCCGACGCGGCTCCCGCCAGCGGCGCGCCTGGGAATGCTCCGGCCTCCAGGGCCATCCAGCAGTGCGCTGCGGTTATCTTGCCCTCGTTCGTAACGCCCATCTTCATTCGCACCAGCGCGCCCGACGTCGGGCCGGTCGCCAATAGGACTTCGGTGCGGTCCATGACCATCTTCACGGGGTGCCCGCTCAGCTTGGACAGCATCGCTGCGACCGGTTCCAGGTACGGAGGGATCTTTCCGCCGAAGCCGCCGCCGATCTCCAGCGGGACTACCTTCACCTGCGAGACCGGCATTCCGAGTATGCGGGCGATGTTGTCCCTGACGCCGAAGTGTCCCTGGCTGGAGCACCACACAGTCAGTCGATCGTCCGGCGCCCACCACGCGGTCGCGTTCTGGGGCTCGATGTATCCCTGGTGGACGGTCTTTGTGGTGTATTCGCGCTCGAAGATGTGGTCGGCCTCCTCGAAGCCGGCCTCGAGGTCGCCGAAGTCGTACACTTCCTGGCCGGCGACGTTCACGCCTCCGGGAAGGTCGGGGTTGTTCGACCAGGTGTCGTGAAGGGCTGCGGCGTCCTCAGCCATCGCCTCCTGTACGTCTCTATACGCGGGAAGAGGCTCGTATTCGACCTCGATCAGGGAGAGGATCTCCTCCGCTGCGTGCGGGCTTGATGCGGCCACAGCCGCGATCGCGTGGCCCTTGTACAGCGCCTTGTCCCTCGCCAGGATGTTGTCCTGGGGCATCTGTCCCATGACAGCTATCGGACCTACCGGATCCGACGGCGGGAAGATCGTTGACGTGACCACTGCCCTCGCTTCGGGGTGGGCCTCGGCCTTCGACGTGTCGATGCTCTTGATCCTCGCGTGGGCGTGCGGTGAGCGCAGCACCTTGCCATAGAGCATTCCGGGCAGGTTCATGTCTGCGCCATAGACGGCGCGTCCGGTGACCTTATCCACCCCGTCATGCCTGATCGGCCTTGTGCCGACTACCTTGTACTCGCGCGTTGCCGTTGTCATGTGTCGCACCTCTTGGGAAGTGTTTTGGAGTGTTTCCAGTGCCGCTGGTATCCTACCATACAGCGACTTGACACATGATACGGGCTGAATTCAGCCTTCGTTCGGCTCGAACTCCAGCACGTAGCTCGCCTCGTGGCGCGTCCCGGCCGTCACCGGCGACACGACGACCACGATCTCACCGCCGCCACCCGGTGTTGCCAGTCTCATCCAGCCGGAGTTACCAGCGTCCAGCGGCATTTGGGAAACGGAGTAGTCACCGTCCTGCGTGGAAGTGACCACCTGGACGATGAAGTCCTGGTCGAGCTTTTGACCAGCCATGCTGAATCCCTCGGCGTGCCATTCGGAATCTGTGTCCACAGGGCCGAGCTCTGCAATGCCTACCCCGTCAATCAGCATCCCATCGAGATAGACGGCGTCGTCAGTGACGTACTCGAACCGGACCAGCACCGGACCGCCGGTGAACTCTGTGATGTCTATGGACTCCTGCTTCCACTCGCGGCTCTCTCCGGTGTATCCGGGACCGTAGCCGTTGCCGCTGGGGTTGTCAGTGGTCGTGTGCTCGCCTTCGAGGATGTGCCACGTCTCACCGCCATCCCCTGACACCTGGACGTATCCGTAGTCCCAGCCCTCTTCGATCTCATGCCAGACCTGGAACTCGAGCGTTGCACTGTCGAGTCCGGTGAGGTCGAACTCCCGCGTCAGCTTGGTGTCGATGCCGTCGCCTCGACCGCTCCACCAGCACGTGGGACTCTGCGGGCATTCGGTCCCGACCTGGCTGACTTCGGTATCGCCTTCGAAGGTGATTGTCCCGGAGTCGGCGTCCGTGTTCAGGCGATAGTACCTGGCGGAGTACTGGGACAGACTGTCTGGCCTGCCACCACCTGATGACAGCCTTCGGACTGGCCCTATGCCCACATTGCGGTCGAGGTAGCCATAGCGTTCATCGTCGGCGTCCAGGTAGTTGGTGACGACCCAGTCGGCGAAAACCTGGTGCCAGGTGAGGTCGTGGTCTTTCAAGAATGACTCGACTCCGGCGATCCCGTCGAGTGGCTCGTTCACGAGTTCGACAAGGTTGCCGACTCCTCCAACCCTTTGCCCAACGTATGTGAAGAAGAGCGCCGCCGCCCCGTAGTGCGGGAATGTAGAGCCGGGAGAGTCGGGCCAGTAGTTGAGCTGTGTATTCGGGCGTCGCATGAACGCACGGGGCGACTGCACACTGTACCCGGCGAGCTGCGTCGCGACCTCTGACAGCCCCTCGTTTACCCAGGACTCCTCTCCGACGTCCTTGTCGAAGTGCGCGGCATGCTGGAGTTCGTGCGCGATGATCGCCAGATGAGTGTCGGTCCCGTGTTGAGCGGCACGACCGTCCAGGTAGATGATCTCGCTCTCGTTACTATGAGGGTGTACCTCGGACGGGAACGAGTCCTTGGACCCGAAGTATCCTGCGGCCCCGTCCAGAACAGCGTGGACGATGAAGAGACGTGGATCACCGTCCAGGCCGGGATTGGCGATGTCTCCAAGGGTCCCTACCACGGCCGGCCTCACCTGCTGTTCGTAGACGCTGGCAGCACGAGCCAGGTCGTTCCTAGGAATGGTGACTGCGTCTTCAACGAACCAGTAGGCGTTGTCGCTGACCACTTGCAGCGTCGCCGTCATGGGTCTGGGAGAGCCGTCTGCAAGGTTTGTAATCGTGAAGTCCCGCCGGTCTCCTTCGGCCATTGGCGTAGCTGATGTTTCCCCGGAATCCACAGGGTTTGCTCCCCGCAAACGGACGGCGAGCTCAGCAAGGTCTCTGTCCGGTAGGTCGACCTCGTTGAGTACGACCCGTTCAGGGAGTGCAGGGGCGGCCTGCTCCGGGGCTTCGGGGTTCAGAGAGGTTGCCACGTTCTGAGTGACGGGGGATTCAACGGCCTGAGCCGTGACTGGGGTCGAGGGCACCTGAGGCGGACTCTGCGGCTCAGGCGCTTGAGTCGCCTCTGCCTGGACTGGTGGCGCAGCCGAAACTGCGGTTGGTTCCGGAAGGGCCGGCTCGGGAGCGGCCGCGTTCCCGCAACCCGCCATAGTCCAGGCGGCTGCGATGAGTGCGACTGCGCTGGCGGCAGTCCAGATGACGGTTCTAAGTCGGCTACGTCTCATGCTTGCGGCGTTGCTCCTTGCACAGGATACAACGCCGCAGGGTACCAACGGGTTGTCTGTCGCCGACTTCAGGCTCTCGGAATCTGCGTTCCGGGCGTGGTCATTCGAAGGCTGTACACGGACGTGTTGGCAGTGAAGAACATGGTCCGGTTGTCCTCGCCGCCCCAGCCGCAGTTGGCGGGATATTCGGGTAGCCGGATGATGCCGATTAACTCGCCGCTCGGATCGAACACCCAGCATCCGTCCGGGCCGGTACAGTAGACCCTGCCTTCCACGTCCACCTTCATACCATCCGGGACCCCGTTGGTATCGGTGTCGGAAGGCATGTCGGCGAAGTGCCTGATGCCACACACGTCTCCGCCATTGTCCAGGTCGAACGCCAGGATATATTGACCGGGCCTTGTATTCGCCACATACAAAGTACTCTCGTCGGGTGAGAATGCGAGTCCGTTGGGGTATCCGAAGCCGGGGACTATCATGTCCACCGTGCCGTCCGGCGTGATCCTGTGGACGCTGTTGTACTGCATGTCTATTTGCGACGGTTCCAGTCGTTCCCTGCCCGGGTTGGTGAAGTAGATGCTGCCGTCCGACCTGCCAACGACGTCGTTGGGGCGGTTCAGCCGCTGGCCGTTCCATGAGTCCGCGAGAACGGTATAGGAGCCGTCATCCTCGCGCCGCGTCAGCCGCTGGTTGATCATCTCGCAGACCACGAGCCTGCCCTGCGAGTCGAAAGTCATGCCGTTGGACTCGCCGCTGTCTTCACGGAACAGCTCCGGCTCGCCTCCAGGTTCCAACCTGAATATCCTGCTCGTGCGGATGTCCACGAACAGCAGGTAGCCGTCCGGGTGCCACAGTGGCCCCTCCGTAAACTGGAAGCCAGTGGCAAGCTGTTCGGGCTCTGACGATTCAACGATTTCAGCGAGTCGGTCCGGCATGGCAGATACTCCTAGCTATTCAATTGGCGTCGAACTCGTTCTTGCTAGTCTTCCCGGAAAATCTCGTCGCCGCGGTTCAGCCGGACTGCGATGTTGAACGTCTGGTTGACAGACCTCGGAGTCGG
This sequence comes from Dehalococcoidia bacterium, assembly GCA_965116405.1. GTDB lineage: Bacteria > Chloroflexota > Dehalococcoidia > Lucifugimonadales > UBA1123 > VXRN01. Next base: position 586,940 of record OZ220685.1, on the reverse strand, counting down.
GTAGTGCGCTGCCAGGAATCTCGACATACCAACCAGCACGTGCCGGGCAGAGTCCGTGCCCCGGCGAAGCTCGTACTGCTTGATCGCGGCGTCAACAATCTGGAAGTGGTGGAACGTCGAGTCCTCGCGCAGCATCGCGTGGGCGAGTACAGCCAGTACGCTGTCTGGATTGTCCGAGCCAGCGACGTAGTCCGTCACCAGACTCGCCGACTGCTCGACCTGCTGCTGTGAGTTCATGGTGTCCAGGATTTCTTGTCCGATGTCTTCCGAGCCTCCCACGCCGTTTGGTTCGGGCAGACGCTGTGCCGGCATGTTGAGGAACCTGTCCAGGTACACGCTGATCGCCGTGTCGAACGCCGCGCGGAGCAGCTCCACCGACGGCGCCCGAATCAAGGCCTGGTGGAGCGCGTTGGCCGCGGTGAGCGTGTTGTGAACGGTGTCCCAGTCGCCGAACTCGTTCGACGTGTGGAACCGTGCCATCCTGAGGAACGCGGCGTAAGCTACCACGCTGCCGAGCTGCTCGGCGGTCGCGCCGTTCCGTACGGCAGCCTTGAGCGCATCGAGCGTGGCAGCCGGATCATCTTCCAGGATGGTCGTGACGAGCGCGTCTTCGCCGTCCCATTCGCCACGACTTGCCTCTCCCTCGGCCCACAGGTCAGGCAGCGCAGCCCGCGCTTCCTGGACCAGCGATATGAGATCTATCGGGTTGCGCCACGAGTTTAGCTCCTCGCTTCGTCGGGCAGTCGCCATGCCGTGGACGAGGCTCGTCAGAATCAGGCTGGCATGTTCCCAGCCGATGTGGTCGAGAAGCTCGAACGCCTTGTTACAGAAGTCGACGACGTGTCCGGCGTCAATGTAGACCCTGTCGGTTGCGGCGGCGAAGATCATGTCGGCAATTTCCCGCTGTGAGATTCCGAGATCTATGGCCGTCCTCAGGCAGCGCTCCGCGCCCTCGTCGTCCCGGACCTCGATGAAGTCTCGGAACCACTGCTTGAATACCTCCGGCCTCGTCTCACCAGTCGGCAGCGGATCGACCAGGAACCTCGGCGGTCTTCCCGCGCACTCTGAGGCGACGTGCCGAATCCCCTGGTAGAGCGCGAGCGAGCGGTCGTCCGGATAGAGGTGACCAAGCATGTTGGCAGAGCAGGTCATCATGCTCATCGCCTGTCCCCAGCCCTGGTCCGAGTACGTCGTCCCGAACTCCGCGCCGATCGTGAGGGGCACTCGGTAGTCGGCGTCTGCGGAGTTGAGACCCAGCACCGACTTGGCTATCACCAGCCTGATGTTGTGCTCCATGCCGTCTTCGAGGCGGCGAGACCATCTGGGGATCGGATCGGACTCGGGCGGACTCGGGTCTACCCATACTTCGCCATCTGAGACAGTCACCGGGAATGAGCGAACGTCGTCGGCGAACGGGTCGAACGTGCCCCCACTGGACAGATCGAACCTCGCGTGGTGCCAGTGGCAGGTGAGAATGCCGTTGCTGACCGTGCCCCTGTCCAGGGGGAACCCCATGTGCGGACACCGGTTGTCCACTGCGGCAAAGTCATCGCCCCATGGGAATACTGCGATGGTGTGACCGCCTCCGGTGACGACCCTGCATCCCCGCTCGCGGACATCCTTTACCGTACCGACCTTCAGCAGCTTCTCAGTGGTTGTGGTCATGTCACCCTCCAGCCCCGGCTTCATCTCATATGTGACTCTTATGCTCAGATTAACAGAGGTTGTTTGGACGTGTTGGACTTGGCGCGGTCCGGCCACACTTTGACGACGCCGAACTGCCCGTCGAAGCCGGGTTCGATGTGGATGTCGCCCGAGCGTACCCTACCTATGCCCTCTGCCAGCTTCGGGCCGTGGGTTGGAATCGAGCCGGCCAGATCGGAAGTCGGCGTGTCGATCAGCACCTTCATCTCGCTCCCGAACGTCTCCACGAGGCTCATGTAGGCAGTGCGGACGCGCTTCGTGTTGACCCCGACGCCAAGCGTCTCCGACAGTACCTGCTGGAGCGATACCAGCGACCTGTAAGGCGGTCTGCCGTCCGGCGATATAACAAGGCCGTCGTCTAATACCGGATCGGCTACCTCTCTCCGGGCAAGATCTTCAACGCGCTGCATCACGCCGAGCGTCATCGCCCTTCCACAGACCGGACAGGCGCTACCGATAGTGGCGACCTCTTCCGGCTCGTAGCGAACACCGCACTTGCGATGTCCTGAAAGGTGGTACTTTCCCTCTTCGGGGAAGAACTCGATTGTGTAGGCGATGTCCTGCGTTCGTAACGACTCGACCAGCCCGTCGTAGCTTAGGTCGCCGTTGAAGACCGTCAGCTCTCGGGCCAGCTTGGGCAACGAGTGGGCATCAGAGAACGAGACAATGGCCAGATCGTCCAGGTCTGGAACACGCCAGCACATCGTCGGGTCTGCTGACAACCCCGTCTCCACTGCGAAGATGTGCCTGGTCAGGTCTCCAAAGCACTCCTCAAGCGAGTCGAATCCGGACTTGGATCCGAACAGCCCGAACCAAGGGGTCCACACGTGCGCGGGTATGACGAAACAGCGAGGGTCGATATCCAGCAGTATCTCAAGTAGGTCCTTGGGAGTTATCGTCAGCGTAGGTCTTCCGTCGCCGTCGAGCTTGGCGCCGGTCTCTGCGAGGGCTGAATTGATCCTGGCGACGGTTTCTAGGCTTGGCGCGAATGCAAGTACGTGGGTGCGCCTGCTGCGACCGTTCACGCGCGCGACACAGCTCAACTCAGTTCCCAGGACGAACTTCACGCCATCGTGTTCGTATAGTCCGTCGCCGGTGTCAGTCAGCTTTGTACGCGACTCCTCGTACCACTCCGGCTGCGTGAAGTCCGCCGACGCCATCAGGTCGATTCCCTTGAGCTTCGCCCAGTGGGCGAGGTTCTCGAAATTCAGGTCGCGACTCGTTGCGTATGCGTACGAAGAGTGGATGTGCAGGTCGGCTGTGTAGGTCATGTGTCGATCTTATCACCTGCTCCTTCCCGGCCTCAGGGTAGTTGACATACTATCTATATTCAGATAAATAGACATTGATGCCTTGAGCATTCTCGTTTATATGGTAAGTGCTTCCTCTCGCCCGGTACTTGTCCTACAGTTGCGAGACGTAGGATCCCAGTCAGGGGTAAGACTGGACTGGGCTGAGACGGATTCCAAAGCGACGATGGGCAGTTGTCGCGAGTATCGCAATAGTTGAATTTTCTTAAGTTTAACTTCACCTACGACCTCCAGACGTTCCGCGGGGACGTCTTCGGAGGCGTCACCGCAGCAGTAGTCGGTCTTCCGGTTGCGCTCGCATTTGGCGTGGCGTCTGGACTGGGAGCGCTTGCGGGCATATATGGTGCAATCGCAGTAGGCTTCCTCGCGGCGGTGTTCGGGGGAACGCGATCCCAGATCTCTGGCCCCACAGGCCCCATGTCGGTTGCGATGGCCGTAATCGTCACGGCCAACGCTGACAGCCTCGCCAAGGCTTTCACCATAGTCATCATGGCGGGGGCGATCCAGATCCTGCTGGGCGTCATGAGGATAGGGCGCTTCGTATCCTATACTCCCTATTCGGTCATCTCCGGCTTCATGTCCGGTATCGGGATAATCATCATCCTGATACAGACGCTGCCGTTCCTTGGCGAGACCGTCGCCACCGGAGGCCCGATGGGGGCCATACGTGCATGGCCGGACGCCGTGAGCGGCGTCAACTTCGGCGCGCTGGCAATCGCCGTCGTGACCCTGGTAGTGGGGATCATCTGGCCGGAGAAACTCCGGAGATTCCTGCCGCCGACCCTGGTCGCCCTCATTGCAGGAACGCTACTGGGAGTCCTGTGGCTGAAGGATACCCCCGTAATTGGCGACGTCCCGACCGGACTCCCAGTCCTACAGCTCCCGGACTTCTCCCTCGGAGTGCTTGCCAGTGCGGTGCAGCCGGCTCTGACGATAGCTTTGCTCGGCTCGATTGACAGCTTGCTCACGTCGCTTGTAGCCGACTCGATGACCCGCACACGCCACAACCCGGACAAGGAGCTTGTGGGGCAGGGCATAGGCAACGTGGCCGCTGGATTCATATGGGGGCTGCCCGGCGCCGGGGCGACGCTTGGCACGGTGGTCAACATACGTGCTGGTGGACGCACTCAGATCTCAGGGGCCATACGTGCTGCCATATTGCTGGCTCTCGTACTCGGTCTTGGAAAGTACGTCGAGTCGATTCCACACGCGGCCCTGGCCGGAATCCTCATGAAAGTCGGATGGGACATTATCGATTGGCGTTTCCTTACGCGGATTCGTCATGTACAAAGAGAACACCTGCTCGTGATGTCCATCACACTGTTCCTCACGGTGTTCCTAGACCTGATTACGGCTGTGGCGATCGGCCTGATCGCCGCGGGCCTGGCGAACATGCGCCAGTTCGAACGCATGGAACTCGACAGCGTGATCTCAGTGCCGATCCTCGACATGACTTTCTTCAACCTCGATGACTCCGACGACTTAGACCCCTTCTCGGCGCAAGTGGGTCTGATTGCTCTCAGGGGCAGCTTCACCGTCGCGTCGTCCAACAAGCTGATAAACACCATCAGCGAGGACATACGGGAGCATGAGGTCGTGATCCTCGACTTTTCCGACACTGTTTACATCGACGACAGTGCGGGCCTGGTCGTGGAGCAGATGATAGACACTGCAATAGCCCAGGATACCGAGTGCATAGTCGTAGGTCTTTCAGGAGAGCCCTCGGACACCATCCATTCCCTGAACGTCCTGCACAGCCTCCCCGAGAACCATGACGTCGCAACTCTGGACGAGGCAAGAGAGATCGCAAGGGACATCCTGAAGATCTAGCGTCCAGGTCTACTCGCGAATCTCGGCCACTTACGGCGTTTGACCCTCCCCGCCTCCGGTACTACAATCTGCCCCACCATCGGCATGTAACTTCCCAGGAGTGTCTGGACTATGGACTTCGAGCCTCGATACACCCCCGAGCAGCAGGAGTTTAGGCAGCAGGTCAAGGACTGGCTGGAAGAAAACGTGCCTGACGGTCTCGAGTACCCGGCGGACTCGATGGACCTCAGCTACGAAGGCTACCTGAAGCTGCGTGACCTCGGACGAAGGCTGGGTTCCCAGGGCTGGCTTTGGCCGACCGCTCCGACGGAATATGGCGGAGGCGGGCTATCGATAGACCACGCGATCGTCATCGAAGAGGAACTCGACCAGTACGATCTGTCGCTGCCTCCCTACTACGACAGTGGCGGCCGTCTCGGCGGAGCAAGCGTTCTCGTCTGGGGGTCTGAAGAGCAGAAGGAGCACTTCCTCCCGCCCATCTTCAAGGGCGAGGTCCGCACATGGCAGCTCCTGACTGAGCCGGGGGCGGGCTCCGATCTGGCCGGTGTGCAGATGAGCGCCGTGAGGGACGGGGACGACTTCGTGCTAAACGGACAGAAGGTGTACGTCGGCAGTTCGCATGGAGCAGAGATGCTGTGGACGATCGCACGCAGCGACCCTGAAGGCGATCGTCACCAGAACCTGAGCTGGTTCATGATTCCGACCGAGACCGAAGGCATCACCATACAGCCCATGGACCTGCTCATCACCAGCGGCGAGGGCGGCGCCGGCACCGGCGAGAAGAACACGATCTTCTTCGACGACGTTCGCGTGCCCGCGTTCAACCTGATCGGTGGCGAGAACAACGGCTGGCAGGTCGCGACCACTCACCTGGAGCTCGAACACGGCTCCGGCGGCACGATACGCCGAAACCGTCTCGTCGACAGGCTGTTCGAGTACGCAGCGAACCTCAAGCAGGACGGCAGATCGCTGACCCAGGACCCCGAGATACGCGAACTCCTGGTGGACGTGTTCGTGGAGGCCGAGATCTCACGCCTGTTCGGGCTGCGCAACTACTGGATGCGCCACGCAGGTCAGAAGCTCGCCCACGAGGGCCCACAGCATTCGCTGTACAGGAAACAGTCAGGTCTCAGGTCGGCTGAGGCCATGCTCAAAGTGCTCGGACCCTACGCCCTGACAGACGATCCCAAGTGGGACCAGTCGGAAGGCCACATGGAGGTCTTCCAGCGTTCAAGCATAGTCGCCATGCACCCTGGCGGCACGGCTGAAATCCAGAAGGTCATCATGGCCCGCCGCCTCGGCATCGGACGGCAGGTGCGAGAGCAGGCCGGAAGACTGGCGTAGGTATCCGAGTCGAGGATCACTGAATGGACCTTTCCCTAACTGAAGAGCAGGAACTTCTCAGGAACACCGCGCGGGACTTCATGCAGCGGGAGTGCTCGAAAGAGGCCCTGCTGGAGTTCGACGAGTCCGAAATGGGCTGCTCTGAGGATGTCTGGCAGAGGGCATCAGAAATCGGATGGCTCGGTATGCTCGTGCCTGAGCAGTACGGCGGGTCGGGCAGCTCGTTGACCGACGCGGCCGTCGTCTATGAGCAGCTCGGGTTCGGTCCGCTGACAGGTCCGTTCTTCTCATCCGGAGTACTCGGCGCCCTGATCGTAGCTGAGGCCGGGACCGATGAGCAGAAGCAGCGATGGCTTCCAAACATCGCGAGCGGACGCGAGGTCGTCTCCCTCGCTCTGACCGAGCCGGACTACGGCTGGGAGGCGAGCAGCATCCAGATGCGCGCTCAGCCGACCGGTTCAGGTTACGCGCTCAGCGGCACCAAGTTGTTCATCCACGATGCCGCGGCCGCCACCACGCTAATCTGCGCCGTCCGAGGGCGCGGCGACGAGGGCGTCACCCTGCTGATGGTGGACGCACGCTCTTCCGGTCTCTCGACGAGATTACTGTCAGGTTTCATGGGATGGGTGGGAGAGGTTACCTTCGAGGATGTCGAGGTCCCGGCAGACGCCGTTCTCGGTGAAGTAGGAGGCGGATGGCAGCCGCTCCAGAGAGCGTTCGAGAAGGCTATCCCCATACTCTGCGCGTACAAGGTCGGCGGGGCGCAGTCGGTGTTCGACATGACCCTCGACTACTCGCGTACACGCATCCAGTTCGGCACCCCGATCGGCAGGTTCCAGCGTGTGCAGGACCACATAGTCGAGATGGTCAATCACCTGGACTCAGCGCGATGGACCACCTACGAGGCGCTCTGGAAGCTCGACAGCGAGCGCCCCGACCCCACCAGCGTCCACCTAGCCAAGGCGGTGGCGTCGGAGGGCTACTACCAGGGATGCAACCACTCCCACGAGGTCCACGCCGGAATTGGCGTCGTGCGCGAGTACGGCCTAACTCTTCACACGAAGATGTCCCGCACCCTCTACCACTACCTTGGAGACCCAAGGTTCCACCGCCGACGCATAGGGGAGACCCTCGGGATCTAGTTCCAGCCCCTCAGGCGCTGGAGCGCCAGGAACCCGAAGATGCCTATCGGGATGGCTACGATCACCGCTCCGAGTACTGCGACCATCGCGAAGTCGCCCAGTCCCAGGATCGCGTCAATCTGGTCGTTGATCCACTGTAGAAGCACGGGGTCGCCCGGCTCCCCGTGGTGGGTAAGCGCGGACAGCAGGATCATTAGTCACCGTCAGCCGCGGTCGCGACTGCTGGAGTCGGGGTCGCCGTCTGGTACCGCACCGAGTACGTGCGCTCCTTGATGGAGTAGCTCGCCACTGTCGCACCGAGTAGGGTGAGGCCCGCAAGTCCGAATGGGACAACGTAGGTGCCGGTAATGTCGTACAGGACTCCCGCGACCACCACGGTAAGCGATCCGCCCATCTGGTGGGCGAACGTCGTGAATCCCCCCAGGGTACCCAGGTTCTTGGTGCCGTAGATGTCGGCGGTTAGCGACGACGTCAGAGGCGGCGTGGCTATCCAGGACATGCCAGCGAGATACGCGAATCCCCAGATTCCGATCGAGGGCGGGATGCCTATCCCGACGACATCGCTCAGGATACTTGGGACCACGAGCATCACGTACGCGAAGAACCGCATGAAGTAGATAGTCCCAAGAAGGTTCTTGCGGCTGAACTTGTCCGAGTGAATGCCTACCACCATCACGCCGACGGCGTTGAGGCCCTGCATCATGCCGAAAGCGAGCGCGGCAACCGCCGGGCTTATCCCGAGGTCGATGGCGAACGGCACGTAGTGAGTCGAGATTATCAGCGTCGTGACGCCACAGACGAAGTACGCTCCTGAAAGCTGCCATATCGGTGGGGACCTGAACGAGTCCTTCCAGCTATCCGACTCCAGCGGAGGCGGGCCGGTGGAACTTCCCAGGGAGTCACTCTTGTCCCTGGTGATGAAGGAGACCAGCTTGATGAAGGCGACAAGTGGCAGTGCAAACAGTTGGATGACGAACCAGACAACCAGCCATAGGGTCTTCATGAACGCCGCCATGGCCGGCGACATTTCTGTGCCTTTTCGTCCATCCGGGACTTCGCCGATCTCTTCCGGACTGTCTCGCAGTATGAAAGCCGCCAGCGGTAGCGCTAGCACCAGCACGAAGGCCCCCAGCACTACCCATGCGATGCGCCAGTGCGCAAACAGGATCAGCGACGCGGCGAATGGGGTCAGTATCAGACCGCCTACCGACGTCCCGGCCGTACAGATGCTGAGCACAATGCCGCGTCGCCTGTAGAACCACTTCGCCAAAATGGCGTGGACGGTCACCAGGGACACGCCGCTGGAGGCCGTGGACATAACGAGACCGTAGATCGCTATCAGGAAGAGCAAGCTTGCCGAGAGCGTGATGTCCACGACTCCGAAGTCCAGCCGGAACCCGAAGTCCGTGCCGAAGTCGCTGGTGAAAGCCAGCAGCATGGTCATCACGCCGAGTATCAGCAGGCTTAGCGATATGACTAAGCGGCCGCCGTACTTGTCGTAGAGTCTGCCGAGAAACGGCTGTGACAGTCCGTTAACGAGGATGCCGACCGAAATGGCCGCTGATATCTCGGTGCGAGTCCAGTCCAGGTCCCCGGTCATTGGGACGACGAACACACCGAAACCGTTCCTCGCACCCATCGAAACGAACAGGGAGAAGAATCCCGCAGCAACTATGAACCATCCGTAGAAGATGGGGTTGCCGGCTGCTCCTCGTGCCAAGTGGCCTTCCTTCCGTCTCGCGGCGCACCGGGGCTGAACAGCCATGCGGGGAGATCGGGAGATGTTCAACGAGTCTAACACCGTTATCTCAGCAGTGACAAGGAATTCACGAAGTCCGTAACATCGGATCGCAGGCCCGCGTGGTAGAATCGCTGTCGCCACCCGGCCACTTCGACACAGGAGGAATCTCTTGTCTGACTCCCAGGTTTCCGACGCTCTGATCGAGCGCTATCGCAAAGTAACCGTCGCCACCGTTTACAGTGGGGTGCGAAGGAAGGGCTACGACCCCAGTTTCATGAAGGGCGTCCACGCAAGGACCCCGGGAGCGCTCCTCGTTGGGCGTGCCAAGACCCTGCGCTTCGTTCCGCCTCGGCCGGACATAATGCGGGAGACTGAGCTTGGCGCCGACTCCCCCGAGTACGTTGCAATGGGCTCGTGCGAGCCCGGCGATGTGATGGTCTTCGACGCCATGGGGAAGTCGTGGGCGTCAATAGGCGGCGACGTGAAACTGCTGCAGCTAAAGTTGCGCGGAGCCGAGGGTCTCGTTACCGACGGCGCGATCCGAGACCTCAGCGCGGTGGCCGAGTACGGTTACAAGCTCTTCTCAGGCGGCAGGACAGGCGCGGTCGGCGCCCCTGACGTGTGGCCCTATGAGGCCAACGTCACCATCCAGTGCGGAGGCGTTGCCGTGCGGCCCGGAGACCTGATCGTGGGTGACGACGATGGAGTCGTGGTCGTCGCCGCGGAGATCGCCGAAGAGGTCATCGAGTGGGTCGAAGAGCACGAGAAGGCCGAGGAGCACATCAAGTCGCTCATCGAGAGCGAGGACGCCGCCCCTGGCAAGTACTACAACGCCGCCACGTTCGAGCGACTGTCTCGCGAACGACCGTGGGAGTCGTAGGCCAAGCCTTCTAAGCCAGCGTCACGTCGCCGTCTGGGGAGATCGACGCCACGCGGTTTGCGCCACTGAACGCGACTGCTCGCTGCGAGGTCGAGACCGTCTCACCAGCCTGCACGAGCATCGCGGTCCCGTTTTCGACCGCGCCCGCGAGTCCGCCGTTGCCAAAGCTCGTGAACGGCTCCAGGCCCACGTTGTACGTGCGGCCCCACCACGGGTATCCGAACCCGCCGCCGAACGAGTGCCAGTACCACAGGAACTTGAACACCTCTGTCGGGTAGTGGAAGCCGAAGCCCACGCCAGTGCTCTGGTTCGTCACGGCGTACCAGCCATCGGGCATGTCTTCGATGTACGACATGTCGTACGACCTGAAGCTCTTGGGAGGAATCCTGCTCAGGTCCCTGGGGGTGCCGTCCTTGAGCTGGGACATCGGCCACGGCCCCCTGTAGCCGCCCTTGAGCTTGACGTTGGGGTGCCAGTCTTCCCCCTCTTCGTTGATGAGCGTACCGCCCGGCAGGTCGATGACGCAGTCCTCGCTGAGGAACGGCGGGCCGAGTGCGATGTGCTCTCCCCAGACACAGTGGACTGGTTCCTCTCCCTCGTTTGTGAGACTTGCCTCTATCTCGAGCACTGCCGTTCCTGAACGCAGTGTGAGAGTCTTCTCGAAGAAGAACGGCGTCCGTGCGGCCCGCACCCAGAATCTCATCGATACGACCTCGGGCGTGTCCTCGACGATCACCGCGTCCCACGGCACCGTGTTGACCTCGGCGTGCAGCCCCATGTCGGCACCCATGTATTGCGTGGGGAAGCCTCCGCCGGGCAGTACGGTCTGCCAGCCGCCCTCGTACACGTCCATCCAACCGCCCTCACCGGAACCCGTGGTCGGTATGCGCGCCCGAGGGTCGCGCACGCCCCACGGAGAACGCCACAGGAAGTCAGTGTCCGTCGGCTTATGAACGAACTGGTAGATGTCGGCGCCCTTGTCGATCAGCACCACCACCCTCAGCAGTTCGTTTTCGATGACCGCCGTCTTGAGTCCCCGAAAGGTCCACGCGTCCGAAACACGGCACCCATAGTTTCGTTCGAGTTGGTAGTGCGTCATGTGTATGTCTCCTCAGACACGCCTTGACTAGCCCAGACTAGGGTAGTGCAGCGAGATGCCCTTTGCACCTGTCTCGTAGCGAGTGATGTGCCACCGCCCCAGGTTGGCGCTCAGCAGGACGTCACGCTCAGCACCGCAGAAAGCGATGTTGGTCGGAGCGGCGATGATCGTGCCCTCGAAGTCGTCCGCAAGCACTTCCAACTCGCCGGAAGTGCTGTATCGGTAGATGCGATCAGGCCGGTAGCAGGCTATGTACAGGTTGCCATCAGTGTCGAATGCCACTCCGTCAGGTACCGAGTCCGGCACCTCCACTACAGTCCGCACGTCACCCGCCGAGCCGTCCGCCGCGATCTGGATCTCAGAGATTCTCGGCGGATTGAGGCTCATCGCCACGAACAGACTCGTTCCGTCAGGCCCCACGCAGAGGCCGTTTGGAAACTCGCACAGCGTCTCATTCCAGACCTCTGTCTCGCCGCCGGGTTTAACTCGGTAGATCTTGCCGTTGTCGGACCTCCAGTCGCCAGAGTCGCACACGTACAGGTTGCCTGCCGCGTCGAACGCTGGGTAGTTTGGGGTGCCGAACGGCTCATCAGGTGCGCCGGTGGAGTACTTCGTTACCTCTCCGACCGGAGTAATCTTCATTACTGCAAGGTTACCCGTGTCGCAGGCATAGATGTTGTTGTCGGTGTCAAGTGACAGGCCCAGAATGAAGCCGCCGGTGTCGGCTATCTGCTCTACCTCCTTGCGCTCAACGTCAATCCTGTATATCTGGCCTGCCTCGCCACCGGCGTAGCAGTACCCGTCCAGACCCCATGCGATGCCTTCGACGTGGTCGAGTCCGTCCACGAGCACGGATACGTCGGTATCGTTGTTCAGCAGCGCCATGCGTGTAACTCCAGCATTCAATTGCACCCTCTCCCTCAGAGCCTGCCTCGTACTGGATACGGGGGAGGGGGTGATTCGTAGTGATTCACTCCAACAATCGTTAGGCCTGGACCTCAGCTCCCCGGGTCCTGGTAGAACCCCGAGTTCAGGAACCCGCCGTCTATAGGGATGCCGACGCCGCTGATGTAGCGTGCCTCGTCGCTGCACAGGAAGAGCACCAGTTCGGCGACCTCTTCAGGTAGCACTTCGCGCTTGATCGGGAACCGCTTCAGTCTCTGCTCACGCAGCTCCGGCTCCCTCTGGTACACCATATCGGTCATCGGCGTCATCGCGACTCCCGGACAGACAGCGTTGACGTTGATCCCGTAATGAGCCCACTCGAGTCCTAGCTGGCCGGCGAAATTGATGAGAGCTGCCTTCGCGGGTCCGTACGCGCCGCGTTCGGGGACTGGCGACATGGCTGTTACAGAAGACATCAGCACCACGCTGCCGCCGTCTCCCTGGTCCACCATCTGTCGTCCGGCCTCTCTGCAGAACAGAAACGCACCAGTCAAATGCGCTTCGAGCGAGAGGTTCCACTGATCGAGCGACATATCGAGCACAGGCGACTTGATGTTCGTGCCCGCGCAGTGCACGAGATAGTCGACACGACCGAGTTCGTTTACGACAGTCCTGACTGCGTCGACTACGGAATCTTCGTGAGTAACTTCGACTTCCACGCCGACTGCGCTGCCGTCGTCAGATGCGATCGAACGGGCCACGTCAGATGCCGCTTCTCCGTTCACGTCGGCCACGGCAACTGCCGCGCCTCGCATTGAGAATCTTCGGCAGATCTCAGAACCGAGGCCGCCAGCCCCACCGGTAACGATTGCTACCCTGCCCTCCATGCACCACCTCCTCAAGACAGCGTCGGGATCAGTCAAATCTGATACAGACCCCCTCTCCCTCAGGGAGAGGGTTGGGGTGAGGGTGAAACCCTACTCAGCCGCCGATCCCGCACCAGAGGCCCACGCGCCAAGCGCCATGAATCCGCCGTCCACGTTGACGTGCTCGCCAGTCATGAAGCTGGCCTTCTCACTCGCCAGGAACAGTACGACGTTGGCAATGTCCACGCCCTGGCCGACCCGGCCGATCGGATGTCCCTTGCCCCACTCCGCAATTGTCTCGTCCGGGTCGCCCTCTTCCATGCGTGCGACCGTTCTCACCATTTCGGTATCAATGGTGCCCGGACACACGGCTAGCACGCGGATGTTCTCCTCCGCGTAGTCGAGCGCCATCTGACGAGTCAGCGACAGCACGCCGCCCTTGCTGGCCGCGTACGCGGGCACGAGCTTTTGCGATTGGAGGCCCTGCACGCTAGCTGTATTGACGATCGCCCCTCCACCACGCTTACGCATCTCCGGTATGGCGAACTTGGCCATCATGTAGTAGCTCTTGAGGTTAACGCTGATGATGCGGTCCCACATCTCCTCAGGCGTGTCCTCGACGTTTCTGTACGAGTCGGGAGACTGGATTCCGACGTTGTTGAACAGCACGTCAACCGCGCCGAACGCCTCGACCGTCTGTGCGACGACGCGACTGCACTCGGTCAACTGCCCGACGTCTGCGTTGACCAGCAGCCCGCCAGGGCCAGTGCTGTTAAGCTCGGACTCGACGGCCCGCCCAGCCTCCTCGTTCACGTCCGCGATTACGACGTTGGCGCCCTCTTTCGCGAACTCGATCGCGGTGGCCCTCCCGATTCCGAGAGCGCCGCCCGTAACGATCACCACCTTGCCGTCGAACTCACCCATCTCTACTCTCCCATCACCACCTTGACCACGTTGTCGTCTATGTTCTCATACATGTCGTACGCTTCTTTGACGTTGTCGAAGCTCATGCGGTGGGTGACCATCTCTCCCGGATCCCACCAGCCGCGCTGCTTGAGCTCGATCATCGTCTGGATGTGGTCGATGGCGTCCGGGCTGGCGGCGCCCTGGGTGGGGATTACGGTGATGCCTTCTCGGAACAGGCCTCTGAAGACCAGCGGCACCGTGCCGTCGCCGCCTCCGCCCTGGATACCAAAGATGATGACCTTGCCGCCATCCTGGTTCACATGCTTCAGGCAATTGTTCAACGCGTCGGGGTATCCGGCAGCCTCAACTGAGATGTCCGCTCCTGTGCCACCGGTAAGCTCCGCCATCGCCTCGTCGAGGTCGTCCCTGGCCGGATTGATCGTCTGCGTCGCGCCGAACCGCTTGGCGAACTCGAGCCGGTTGTCCTCGTAGTCTATGGCGATTACCTCTCGCGCCCCGGCGCGGGCCGTGATTGCGGTGAACGACAGTCCGATACTGCCCTGTCCGAACACTACGACACTCTTGCCGAGAATCGTGCCCATCCTCTGGCACGAGTAGAGCACCGTTCCAGACGGCTGGCACATGACCCACTCGGCCAGGTCGCCTTCCTCCGGCAGCAGCGCCATCCTGTCGGGAGTGCCCGGCAGGTACTCCACCAGTCCACCCGTTCCCGCTCGACCCGGCAGCACGATCACACGCTGGCCGACCTGGAACTCGTCCGTCCGGCTCTCGACTATCGTACCGGCGCACTCGTGGCAGGGCGCACCCGTGCGCATCGGGTACTCTTCTTCCGGGAGTACTGGGCCGTACCCGTGGCGGATGTCGCTGCCACACACAGACCACTTCTCCAGCTTGATGAGACACTGACCGTCATCGATGGTCGGCGTCTCGATGTCCATGATCTCCCAAGTCTTTGGCGCGCTGATCCTAGCTGCTCTCATTTCCGTCCTTTGCTCCTGAATTCCTCGGTCAAACTAGCCCCCTCTCCCTTGATGGGAGAGGGCTGGGGTGAGGGTGAAAACTCCTACTCCGACAAACCTACGGACTCATCACCGCCTTGACGATCTCGTCCTCGCGGTTCTCATACATGTCGTAGGCGTTCTTGACGTCGTCGAACGACATCTCGTGTGTGACCATCTCTCCCGGGTCCCACCAGCCCCGTTCCCTGAGCTCCACCATCCTCTGGATGTGCCCGACGGCGTCGCCGCTGGCTGCGCCGAGGGTTGGGACGATCGTCGGCTGTTTCATGATGAACTGCCGGTAGTGGAGCGGAGTCATGTCTTCCGTCCCGCCGACAAGTCCGAAGATTATGCACCGTCCGAACTGTGAGACGTACTTGAACGTGTTGTTGAACGTGTCGGGATATCCGGCGGCCTCGACGGAGATCTCCGCACCGCGTCCCCCCGTGATCTCTGCGATCGCCTCGTCCAGGTTGTCCCTGGTCGGATTGAGCGTGTGGGTCGCGCCGAATTTCTTCGAGTACTCCAGTCGGTAGTCCTCGAGGTCGACCGCTATGACCTGCCTCGCGCCCGAACGCGCCGTAATCGCCGTGAACGACAGCCCGATGCTGCCCTGGCCAAATATGAGGACGCGCTTGCCGAGAATCGTGTCCATCTGCTGGCATGAGTAGAGCACGGTCCCAGACGGCTGGCACATTACCCACTCGGAAAGGTCACCCTCATCTGGAAGCGCGACCATCCGGTCTGGGGTGCTCGCCATGTACTCGACCATTCCGCCGTGTCCACCCTGATTGGGCAGGACTATGACGCGCTGTCCCTCCTGGAACTGGTCGCTGCGACTCTCGACGATAGTGCCCGCGCACTCATGGCACGGACCGCCCACTCGCATCGGGTAGTCTTCTTCAGGGTAGAGTGGGCCGTATCCGTGTCGAATGTCGCTGCCGCAGACCGACCACCGCTCCAACTGAATGAGGCACTGGCCGTCGTCTATAGTCGGCGCTTCGACATCCATGATTTCCCACGTTTTGGGTGCGCTAATCCGGGCAGCTCGCATCAGATCTCTCTCCAACCGCCAGCTCAAAGCTGGACATATAAATACACTAGACCCGCTCGGAGTGCGGGACGTGATTTGGCCGACGCATTTATACCCCACGCTGTACTTCAATGCAAGCTAACCCCCCCTCTCCGTCAGGGAGAGGGATGGGGTGAGGATGGAACGCCCGTCACCGAGACAGTCAATGACGTATAATCGCCCCAACCACTAGCCAACTCGACAAGGAGAAAAGAAATGCAGAACGCGGTTATCGTCAGCGGCGCCAGGACACCCATGGGAAGGTTCGGCGGGTCGTTCAAGGACGTTGCGGCCCCGGAACTTGGAGCGACCGCGATCAAGGCCGCGCTCGAACGCGCCGGTGTCTCTCCCGAAATGGTGGAAGAGGTGGTGATGGGCAACGCGCTCCAAGCGCAGGAGGCCGGATACGCGGCCCGACTGTCATCGCTCAACGCCGGAATTCCGGAGGAGACCCCAACCATCGCGGTCAATCGTCAGTGCTCGTCCGGCCTCGAGGCGATCAACATGGCAGCCCAGCTCATCCGCACAGGCGAGGTCGACATCGCTGTCGCGGGCGGCACCGAGAACATGACCCAGGCGCCGTTCATGCTCGACCCGAGCGTCAGGTTCGACGGTCTTCGCATGGGTGACAGCACCCTCCGGGATGGCCTGATCGAGGGACTCGGATGCCCCGTCAACCGCTACCACATGGGAGTGACCGCAGAGAACGTTGCCGAGCGTTTCGAGGTGAGCCGCGAGTCGCAGGACGAGCTCGCTCTCATCAGCCACCAGCGTGCCGTCGCCGCGATCGAGAACGGCCGGTTCGACGGACAGATCACGCCTGTGAGCGTCCCCCAGCGCCGGGGCGACCCTGTGGTAGTCGACACCGACGAGGGGCCCAGGGCCGACACCAGCCTCGAACGTCTCGCCGGTCTGCGCCCGGTGTTCAAGCGCGACGGCTCGGTGACAGCAGGCAACGCGTCCAGCATCAACGACGGCGCAGCAGCGGTTGTGCTGATGTCTGAGGAGAAGGCGAAGCAGTTGGGCATTTCACCCAAGCTCCGATGGCACTCAAGGGGCGTCGCCGGAGTCGACCCCGCCATCATGGGCATCGGGCCTGTGCCTGCCGTGCAGAAGGCCCTCGGCAAGGCCGGTATGGACGTCGACGACATCGACCTGATCGAGCTTAACGAGGCATTCGCGGCCCAGGCACTCTACTGCATCCGCGAGCTGGATCTGGACCTAGACAAGACCAACGTCAACGGCAGCGGCATCAGCCTCGGCCACCCGGTCGGAGCCACTGGCGCGGTCATGACGGTCAAGCTGCTCGAGGAGATCGAGCTTCGAGACCAGAACCTCGGCCTCGTCACAATGTGCGTAGGCGGAGGCCAGGGCGTCGCCACAATCTTCGAGCGCGTGGGGTAGGTGACCGAAGAAGTGATGACCGACACCGTACAAGCGTTTCCGCCATCGATCCACCACGAGTTGAAATATTACGTGTACCGACTCATAGATCCCAGGAATGCTGAGACCTTTTATGTAGGTAAGGGAAGGGGCAACCGAGTCTTCGACCACGCCAACGGTAAGTTCGAATCCGACTCCGAATACGCCGCAGGATCGAAGAAAGAACGGATAAACGAGATTCTTACCCACGGCCATAAGGTAATCCACGTCATCCACCGCCACGGCTTAGCTAACCACGTCGCTGCAGAAGTTGAGGCCGCTTTAATCGATGTCTACCCTGGCCTCACGAATTTGCAGTCCGGTGCAGGTTCCAAAGATAGGGGCGTCCGCAATACAGACGACGTCATCCGCCAGTACGCGGCTCCGTACTGCGAACTCCTGGATCCTTTGATTCTCATCTGCATCAACAATACATGGCGTTCCCATGGTACTTACGAGGGAACCCGCGGCATATGGAGAATGAACGTAAATAGAGCCTGCAAGTATCCATTGGTGCTGGCCCGAGTCCAGGATCTCATTGTGGGCGTCTTCGAACCAAAAGAGTGGTTGCAGGGGGTCAAGCAGAACTTCCCTCTGTTTCCAGAGAATCCAAGGCGTTGGGGCTTCATAGGCCCCGATTGTCGACCGGAATTGAAAGAAAGGTACCTGCACAAACGGCTACCTCCCGGCACTATCAAAAAAGGTGCGATGGCGGCAGTCCAATATAGAGATCCGGACAATCTGGACTCCGCCATAGTCCGGAAGACAAATATCCCCGTAGTCAGACCCGCGCGCTCCAGAACACGCACGTAGACACTCTTCTACCAACGTAATCGCATTTGGAGTTGGGCGGATATACTGTGAGTCGTCATTCCGCCGAAGTGGTTGATCGGGTCAGAATCCAGCAACTGTCTTGTCTGTCAAACTAAGTTAAGTGTGATTGGGAGTGCTCTGAGCCTATTCGACCACGGCGCTCTACTTTGCCCATTCAAACGAAGTCAGCCGGTGGCTCATGAATCGGCTTGGCTCGGCTAACTGCTTCTGTGTGCCAACAAGCGATATCGAGCATATACTCTCCATCAGGGTCAGGGCTGGGGGAGGCTATTGCTGCACCGTCTGTGCTCTGTTCAGGGTTGCAAATCCTTGGTCCTCGCTTACTCAAACGATCAATCCTACTTGTGGTAAGCTTGAAGAGAGACGCAAGATGACTAAAGTCGGTTGTTTACGAAGGCGGTAAGCCACGATGCAAGACGTTTTCCACGAAGCTGTGAACCTGCTCGGAAAAGACGAGCAGCTGGTGATGGCGACGGTCATCCGCACCAAGGGGTCTACGCCCCAGAAGCCGGGCGCGAAGCTGCTGGTGCGGAAGGACGGAACGGGTGTCGGCACCCTGGGCGGAGGATGCGTCGAAGGCGACATCTGGTACGCGGCCAGCCAGCTGATGAGGCGGGGCGGGGACGCCCAGTACCGTGAGTATGAACTCAACGAAGACCTCGCTGCGGAAGACGGACTTGTCTGCGGCGGCACGATGTTCTTCCTCATCGACCCTGTCTACCGTCCGGAACAGTACCTGGACGTCGCCAAGGAGATCGACGCCGCCTACGAGGGCGGACCGTCGGTCGCGCTCGCCAGCCTCATCAGGTCGGCCAACGGGCTCGGATCAATCGGCTCCAAGCTCTTCATTCGAGAGGACGGCTCGACCGAAGGGTCGCTCGGCGACCTCAGGCTCGACCACGATGCCGTCCAGCGCGCGCGCAACCTCATGGCGATGGGCCGAAACGAGTACGTGATTACCGATGAGGGTGTCGAGTACTTCATCGAGGCGTACACCACGCCGCCCCAGCTTGTGATATGCGGCGGAGGCCACGTCTCCAGGGCTCTCGCAAGCCATGCCAAGCCGCTTGGCTTCAGGCTGTTCATCACCGACGACCGAGAGGAGTTCGCCAACTCCCAGCGCTTCCCAGAAGCAGACATAGTCGTCGCCAAGAAGCCTGAGGACGCCCTCAAGGAGCTCCCGATCAACCCCAATACGTTTATCGTGGTGGCGACACGCGGGCACAGGTTCGACAATGTCGCCCTTGCAGCCGCTGCCGACACGCCGGCCCGCTACGTCGGGTTGATGGGCAGCAAGCGGAAGACGATCCTCATCTACGAGGACCTCGTACGCATGGGCCTCAACGAGGAGCGACTACGCGAGATCAGGTCGCCAATCGGCCTCGACATCCACGCCCGCACTCCCGAGGAGATCGCGATCAGCATCATGGGCGAGATCCTCATGTTCAGGCTCGGCGGCACCGGCCAGGAGATGAAGCTGGAGCAGCACCGCATCGACCGCATCATCGCCAAGGTCGAAGCGGAACAGCCTGTTGCAGCAGTCGCCGACTAGTTTCTTTTCCCCAGTGCGTCGACGATCGATGGACATGCGCATAGCAGCATTTCCGAGTCGTTGATTCTCGTGATCGTCGCAGTACTCACAGCCGCCGGACTCAGTTCCCGCATGGGCCGACCCAAGCCTCTGCTCCAATGGCGGGGCACGACGCTCGTCGAGCATCAGGTTTCTGTACTCATGGAAGGTGGCGCGTCTGAGGTCATCGTCGTCCTTGGCCACAGCTACGATGACGTCATCCCGTACGTTGAGCGCACTCGTGCTTCATACGTGGTCAACCACAAGTTCAAAGAAGGCCGCACGTCGTCCATAAAGCTGGGACTCTCAGCCGTCCCAGATCGTGCGGAGAACATCATCCTCATGGGAGTCGACCAGCCTCGTACCGCCGAGATTGTTGGACGAGTAGTTGATGCCCACCTGGCTGCAGCAGCCCTGCTGACGTCCCCGCGGCTAAAGGGCAGGGGAGGACACCCCCTGATGTTTTCGTCCCGTCTCCTGCCCGAACTCAAGCTGATCTCTGAAGAAAATCAAGGATTGCGAGAGGTCTTCGAGAGGCACAGGGCCGAGATCACCGAGGTCCAATTCGACGATCCGATGGTACGCCTGGACCTCAACACTCCCGAGGCCTACGAGTCTGCATATCGAACCTATGGTCAGGTGTAAATCGATGACATCTGCCCTGGTGCAGGACATCCGACGTGCCCTCGCCGAGAACGGCGACCCTGAAAAAGCCGAGGGCATGCGCGCCTACATGAAGTCTGAGATGCCGTACCGTGGCGTGCAGAAACCGATCAGGTTGAAGGTGCTCCGTCCGATCTTCCGAAGTCACTCGATCTCTGGGCAGACCGACTGGCGTGAAACCGTGCTGGAACTCTGGCGCAATGCCGGGTACCGCGAGGAGCGCTACGCTGCGCTCGATTTGGCTGGCCTAAAGCAGTACGCCGAGTTCCGCACCTTCGACACTCTGCCCATGTTCGAGGAGATGGTGGTCACCGGGGCATGGTGGGACTACGTCGATGCGATAGCCACCCATCGTCTACGGGAACTGCTCGAACGATACCCCAAGGGGATGTCCCGCAGGATGAGGTCCTGGAGTCGTAGCCCGGACATGTGGAAGCGCCGCTCGTCGATCATCTGCCAGATCAATCGCAAAGACGCTACTGATCTGGACCTGCTCTTCGACTGCATAGAGCCTAACCTGTCGCACACTGACTTCTTCGTCCGCAAGGCCATAGGCTGGGCCCTGCGTGATCTAGCCTGGACCGACCTCGATACAGTTGAGGCCTACGTTCGAGAGCACCACGACCAGCTCAGTCCGCTGTCGCGACGAGAGGCGCTGAAGAACGCTGAAAAGATCAGGGCCGGAAGTAGCAGCTGAGGTGTGATTGTCCTGGAGGCTACGAGCTGCGGTTCTTCTGGTGTCTCCCGACGTAGCCGACGATGACCTGCTTTGGCTCGTCGTCCCAGTCGAACGCAAGGCGAATCGTCTGGTGCGGGTCAAAGCTGGTGCCCTTGCCGACGTGCGCGTCCAGCCCGTAGGTCTTGCCATCCAGTGTGGTTGTGTACCACTCCGTGAACTGGTCCTTCGTAACCTCGGTCTGCTTCGGTTTGTACGACCAGCCTGGACACGCCTCCTTGATGAGTTTGTCGAAGTTCGGTGCGTCACCTGGGTTGGTCCGGAGCCTGTGGTACTCCGTCGCCAGCCATGCGAGCGCATCGAACACTTCATCAGGCCTCTGGAATGGAGTGTTGCTGTTCGACTTCGAGTTGAGGGCCACCCTGATTCGGTCGGGAAAGGTGTCTTCCGCAAGCTCTAGCGCATCATGCACGCTGGATAAGTGCACGGGCTGTTCAGATGCAGGCTGTGCATGCCCAGCACTCGCGAGAACGTATCCTCTCCTCCAGTGCTCTTGCATCTCCCGGCTCTGAGACAGCTCATCTCTCAGCCGGCTGATCTGCTCGCCAAGCTTGTCCTTGTCTTCTCGGAGGTTTCGGCCTTCCTGCTCCAGTCGATCTTTCTCGGAGCTGAGTGCCTCGATGTCCCGCCGAAGCAGGTCTAGCTCTGGACCAGCCAAGTTAAGCTCATGGTCTGAGCCGGTGCCTGAATCCGCCGAGTCAACCTCCGCCGTGAACTCGTCGTCGACAGTCTGGTCTGTTGCATGGGGGTCTTGTGGAGTGACATCGTCGACCGTAGCGACTGGGGCACTCATCAATTCGGCCCACGCTTCAACGATTTCGATGACGGACTTCTCGTACGTCTCCCGCTCACAAGCCCGCGCCGACTCCTCGCTTCGAGAAGACGCCTGCGGACGAATCGGACGATATTCGGACAGCACGGTCTTTAGATCGGTGACCTGCGCCAGCGCGGCCTCTATCTGGCCTGCTCGCACAGCGTTCTCAGCCGACCACGAGCTGAGGTCCAGCTCCAGGTAGCGTAACTCCTGCTTGAATTCGTCCCTTACTTCACTGATGGAATCAGCAATGGCCTCGATCTGGACCGTGACACGCTCCGTGATCTTTTCCAGCGCGAGTCCCTTTAACGAGCCTGCGAACTCGTCGACGTGGTCCCACTCAGGCGCATCCGCTGGAAGCTCGTTGAGCTCGTCGAGCCACTTCTGGAATAGGGGAGTCTGCATGTCGACCGTCGATTCCAGCGTCGGCACCCTGCCTGACACGAAGCACAGCATCAGGCCTACGTCTTCGGTATCGAAACTACCGTTGGTCGTTCCGTCTCCGATTCGCTTGGACTCGGCGGTCCACTCGTGTCGCAGCCAGACGGAACTAAAGACGCCTCGCTGCAAGTCCGGGCCGTCGGCTGACATGCCCTCGGAGGCTAGATGATCGGACACGACGCTCCTAAGCGACGCATTCGACTCCACCCAGCATCGAAGCAGCTCGCCGGCGAGCTTGTCGCTCTCTCCAGTCAGGACCGTCGCGAGGACAGGCTCTCGCAGTTGGCGACGGTGGGCCTTACTTGCGTCCTGGAATCCAGGGATGCTCACGCTGTCCTTGATTACGGAGTTGAGCCTGCTGCGGACACTGTCAGACGCTTCGTTCCGGTAGTCGAGGGCGCGGTCAATGACAGAAAGGGCGTAGTCCGGTTCCATGACCGGCGGAAGGAAAGCCGTGGTCAGACGCCGTTCGTGCCTGGAGTTGTTCGTCATGAACTTATCGTAGCATTCGTGATGAGATGATGCGGTCTGCTTCTCCTGCCACAACCGTCCCGCTCATGCCTGTTCCCACCTCGCCCAGGCATCCTCGACAGCCTTTTGAGCCTTGGCGTGCCTGCGGCCCAGCCGTTCGATCTGTTTGAGGTTCTGTTTTACCGAGGCGATTTCGAGACGCCGCTCGATCTCCGCTACGTCGGCCTCAAGCTGCTGGATGAGCGCCTCATAGTCGATAGTCTGGGCATTCTTTTCAGGGCCCGACTCCCGCTCTCGTCGCCTGGTTTCACGGTCCCGTCGACGATGCCGGGCGCGGGCGCGTCGGGAGACCGGCTCCGGTTCAGGAGGTCGGTTAATCCGCACCCACTCCTCGAAGCCTCCCTCGAACAGTCGCGCCGCCCCGTTTTCGATGACAAGAATCCGCTCAGCCATCAACCTGATGAAGTGGCGATCGTGGGACACGAACAGCAGCGTGCCGTCGTAGGACTCGAGGGTGGACTCCAGCGCCTCTCGGCTGGCTATGTCCAGGTGAGTGGTCGGCTCGTCCAGTACAAGCACGTTAGGGTAGGTGATTAGCAGTCGCGCCAAGGACAGCCGAGTGCGTTCTCCGCCGGACAGAGACGAGACCATCTTGAACACGTCGTCCCCCTGGAAAAGAAACCTCGCCAGGTAGTCCCGCGCGTCGCCGATCGGGATGTTCTTTACTTCCAGGAACGCCTCGAGCACCGTCTTGTTGTCTGGAAGGTTCCAAGTGCCCTGGTTGAGATGGCCTGTCAGGACGTTGTGACCAAGCGAGACCGTTCCCGTTAGCGGGCTGAGTTCGCCCAACACGGTGCGCAGGAATGTGGTCTTGCCGATCCCGTTCGGCCCCACCACGGCTGTCCGAGAGCCTCTGAGAAGGTCTATGTCTGGAACTTTCAGCAGTGTGGTCGCCGTCCCGTTGTTCGAGAAGCCGACCGAGACTCCTCTCAGGCTCACCGTGATGTGCCCAGTTCGAGAAGCCGTAGACGTGCCAATTTTGATGGTCTTCTCAGACTGAGGCGCTTCGATCCTTTCTATGCGTCCAAGACGCGTCTCTCGCCCTCGGGCCTCCCGTGACCGCTGCCCAGCCTTGTACCGCTGGATGAAGAACTCCTCCTTGGCGATGTACTCCTGCTGGCGTTCATACTCCTGTTGCTGACGCAGCACCTGCGCGTGCTTCAGCCCTCGGTACGCGGAGTAGTTTCCGGGGAATCGCTGGAGCCGGCCATGTTCCAACTCCCAGATCTCAGTGCAGATGCGGTCCAGGAAATACCGGTCGTGGGACACAGCCAGCACCGCGTACCTGAACTCTGACAGGAAACCTTCGAGCCAGTTCAGGCCGTCGAAGTCCAGGTAGTTGGTTGGCTCGTCGAGTATCAGTAGGTCAGGGTCCGTCAGGAGGGCTCTCGCGAGCGCTGCCCGCGTTCGCTCTCCACCACTTGCGACGGATGCCTGGGTGTCGAGAGTCTCCTGTGTCAGCCCGACGCCCTGCGCGACACGTTCCACCTGGCTCTGGTAGTCGTAGCCGCCTAGCGACTCGTACTCCTCGAGCAGCCTGCTGTAGCGGTCTTCCGCAGCAGTGCGAGCATTGCCTTCGCGCTGCTGTATTTCGAGCGCCGTATCGGCAAGCTCGGCCTCCAGCTTGAACAGGCGGGCGAAGGCCGACTCAACCCCGTCGCGTAGTGTGCCAGGGGCATCGTGTTCGGCGAGCTGCGGGACGTACGCCAGCCGGAGTCCAGAGTTGGTCGATACTGTCCCGGCGTCCGGTTCCAGCTCTCCAACCAGCAGGCGTAGCAGCGACGTCTTGCCGCTGCCATTGGAACCCACAAGTCCAATGCGCGACTGCTCACTCACGTCGGCGTCGACACCGGCGAACACCTCGATGTCGCCGTAGAAGAGTCGGAGCTGAGATGCGGAGAGAAGCAATCTACTTGGCGCCCGGAATGTGCTTGTTCATCCAGCCGAGCAGGCGCGACAGGTACTCCTCCCTCAGCCTGGGATGTCCCGTCCTGACAAAGCCGTGGGAGCTGCCTGGGAACCGGACCAGCTCGACCTCCTTGCCCATCCGCTTCAGCGTCACGAAGTACTGCTCGGACTGTTCTATCGGGCAGCGGTGGTCGTCCTCGCCGTGCATGAGAAGCACCGGAGTCTCCACGTTGGGAGCGTATGTGAGCGGAGAGTGCTCCAGGAATGTATCCAGTGCGTCCCAGCGCTTTCCGCCCCACTGCACCTCACCGAAGCGCACGCCGATATCCGACGTCCCGTACATGCTGGACAGGTTGATGCAGGGCGCGCCGACGACGGCGGCCTTGAACCGCGTGTCGTGGCCGATGATCCACGAACTCATGAAGCCGCCGTAGCTGTACCCTGTGATCCCCAGCCTCGACTCGTCGACGTAGTCGCGCTCGCAGACGAGGTCGACCGCCGACATGATGTCCAGGTAGTCCTCGCCACCCCAGTCGTTGAGAACGGCCGTCATAAAGTCTGTGCCGTACGTCGACGAGCCGCGCGGGTTGACCGCAAGCACGATGTATCCGGCGGTCGCCAGTACCTGCTGTTGTGCGCTGAAGCTGTCTGAGAAGACCCCGTGCGGCCCGCCGTGAATGTCCAGCACGAGCGGGTAACTCTGGCTGGCGTCGAAGTCGGGAGGGAACAGGACTCGCGACTCGATCTCGAAGCCGGCCCTGTCGAGGCTGAATTTCTCCAGTCGCGCTGGCGGATGGCCTTCGAAATAGCCTCGGTTGAAGCCGGTCAATTGGCTGACCGTGCCGGACGTCATGTCAGCAGAGTGCAGATCGCCCGCAGAGTCAGGGGGGACAGTAAGCACGACTGCCTTCTTCGCGCTGGAGTCGAACGAAATCTGCGACATCAACCCACCGCCGGCAACCTTCCGGAGACTGCCGCCGTCAGCATCGACCTGGTAGATACCGGACTCTCCACGAGCGTCCGCGATGAACGAGATGCAGTTGTCATCTGTCCAGCGCATCTCAGGTGCCGGTACCAGCGGTGCGTATCCGCCCGCTGGGCTGATCGAATCGTCGGTCAGCTTCCGGGGAACGCTACCGGGCTCGATCACGAATAGCCATGACTGCCAGCCCGCGCCAACTATGTCATCGTCTGAACCGACCACGGCCATCGCGTCGCCGGAAGGAGACCAGCACAGTGCGGCTACGCTCGACAGGCCCTGCGACCTCAGCTCTATCTCTCCGCCGCTGGCTGGGACAACGTATACGTCGGAGTGAGTAGCGATCTCCCGGTCGGGCCTTCGGTCTGCGACGAACGCTATCTGCAAGCCGTCCGGCGACCACGACGGCGCACTGTCGTCACCCTCGCCGTCTGTCAGTTGCCGCGTCTCGCCTGACTCACGGTCGACGACGAATATGTGCCTGAAGGCCTCGCCTCTCCATCCCAGGCCGTCTGCCTGGTACCTGATCCGCCTGACGACGCTGACACGCGGGTCTTTCTTTGGATCGTGGTCGTCCGGGGCTCGGTCCGGGTCCACGTCCGACACGAATGCCAGCGCGCTGGAGTCAGGGGACCACGCGATGTCGGTTATGCCCCCAGCGACGTCGGTCAGCTTGCGCGCCTCACCGCCGCCCGTGGGCATGGTCCAGACCTGGGACTTGCCTTTGTCATCAGGTCGCACGAAGGCCAGTTGGCTCCCGTCGGGCGAGAACCTCGGAATTGAGTCGCTCTTGCCGCTGGTGAAGGGTGCTGACTCGCCTGACGGCAAGTCCATCACTATGATCTGGGACCGACTCTCCATGCTCTCCGTATCTACGTGCGAGCGCACAAAGGCTAGCCTGGAGCCGTCTGGAGACAGCGAAGGTGAGGCAACGCTCACGAGCTTGTATACGAGGTCGGGGGCGATGGAAGAGGGCATGGCAGCAGGTCCCCATGGAAAGAAAATACTGAAGCTATCTTAACCACCCACGGCTTGAGGCCGTCAAGTAGGAGTCTATGTCGCCCTCAGTTGGTGGTCTGCGAAAGAAACTCGCGCACCATTGGCACCACGAGATCACTGCGCGTGAAAGTGCCCCCGTGGTCCTGTCCCGGAAGCGAGACGAAACTCGCGTTTGGAAGTGTCTCCACGAAGTGACAAGCGTTGTCGTGAAACGCGTCCTGGTCTCCATCGTAGAACAGGCACGGCATCGCCATCTGCTCCACTATGTCATCGTAGGCCCTGACGTGGTCGCGAAGGGCGAGGGTGCTCGCGATCATGGCTAGGTAGTCGTTTTCGAGAAACCGGTCTCGCTTTGTGTCTGGCTCCATTCGACCGAACCTGCCCTCGAATCCCTCCAGGTAGCGCACCATACCCCTCCAGAGGAAGCCGATTCGGTTATGGAACCGCCTGGCGTCGGTGCCGTGCTGGTCGATGCCGGCCATAACCACGCCGAGAAAGCGTTCAGGCGCGCACTCCAATACTCCGAACCCGACTCTCCCGCCCATCGAGTATCCCCAGTAGTGGGCGGCGTCTATCCCCAGTTCGTCCATTACGGCGAGGACGTCGGCGACCCGCATCTCCATCGTGTACGCCTCTTGAGCGTGAGGCTTGTCGCTCAGGCCATGCCCCCGACAGTCGATCATGACAAGCTCGTAATCGTCCTTGAGCGCATCGACGTATCCAGCCTCATACCAGTCCACGAGGCTGTCGCTGAACCCATGGACCATGACGATTGGCGGTCCAGTCCCTTCCACGCGATAGTGGATTCGTGAGCCGGCGCTTTGGACGTAGGGCATGTGTTTCCTGCGAAGTGGGACGCTTGGGGAAGCGTGGTGCTTGGAGTCGGGAAAATCGTCGCCACCATCATATCAGTCCTGGAGCCCACATCCCCCTGTGCTATACTCCGCCCGACTTTTCTGGAGGTGACTCGAAAGTGGTCCGAACCGACGGTCGTGCCAGCGACCAGCTCAGGCCGGTGACCATCGAGATCGGCGCGCAGAAGTACGCTGAGGGCTCAGCGCTGATCTCCGCGGGCGACACGCGCGTACTGTGCGCAGTGAGCGTCGCGAACGATGTCCCACGCTTTCTGCGAGGTTCAGGGCAGGGATGGGTGACAGCGGAGTACTCCATGCTCCCCCGATCCACCCACACGCGCACCAGGAGGGAGACCACACCCAGGGGTCGTACCCAGGAGATCCAGCGACTAATCGGACGCTCACTTCGCGCTGCCGTGGACATGGACAGGCTGGGCGAGATCACGTTGAATGTCGACTGCGATGTCATCCAGGCTGACGGGGGAACCCGGACCGCGTCCATTACCGGAGCATACGTTGCTCTCTGCCAGGCACTGAAGACCGTAGGGGACAGCCGTGATCTTGACAGTCTTCCCATCAAGGCGGCGATTGCGGCCGTCAGCGTCGGCATAGTGGATGGCGAGCCACTGCTGGATCTTTGCTACGAAGAAGACAGCAGTGCCGCAGTCGACTTCAATGTCGTAATGACCGACCGATCGGAGTTCGTGGAAGTCCAGGGCACGGCTGAGGAGTCGGCGTTCACCAGGACTCAACTGGACGACATGATGACCCTCGCGGAGTCAGGCATACGCCAGCTGATCGAGATTCAGCGAGAGGCTATAGAGGGTCTGGCTTCCTGACACTGGCGGGGCAGAGCCCACGCCACACGTGCCGATCCTACCACTGCACGAACATCGGCATGACCACGTGCGTGTACGTGTAGCCCTCCGACTCCGATGCGGGCTTGATGACCCCCGGACTTGACGGAGTCGTCGTTTCGAGCGCCACTTCGTCGTCGCCGAGAACGTCGAGCACGTCACTGAGGAACCTGCTGTTGAAGGCGATCTTCGCGTCGTCGCCTTCGACTGTGGCATCGATCTCGCCCACGTTCTCTCCAAGCTCTTCAGCTCTGGATGATACCGCCAGCTTGCCTTCGGCACCTTCCTCGCCCGCCGTCACGTTCAGCCGGACGATGCCGGAACCGTCGCGCGCGAACGTCGCCGCCGCCCTGGTTGCCTGGGTGAACGACTCGTGGGCGACCACTACACGGGTGCCGCGATCTTCGGGAATCAGCTGCCGATAGTTGGGGAATGTACCCTGAACGAGCTGGGATACCAACTCCACGTTGTCGAGCCTGAACAGGGCCTGGCTCTTCTGCGGGGTTACAGTGAACTCCACGGGGTCAGACTGCGAGCTGATCAGACGTCCAACCTCCTGAAGAGCCCGGGCGGGCACTGTGAAGCTGATGTCCTCAACGATAGGTGCAGAGAGCTTACCGTCATACACCGCAAGCCTGAAGCCGTCTGCGGCAGCGAACGTGAAGCTGTCGCCAGACATCTCCACCTTGATGCCCGTCAGCACCGGACGCGAATCGTCAGTGGCGGCCGCGAAAGCCACCCTGTTTATCGCGTCCCTCATAACTTCGGCATCTATCCGTCCCACTGAGCCTTCGTCAACAGTCGGAATGGGAGGGAAGTCTTCGGCATCCTGTCCGTTGATGTTCGCCTCGAACCTGGCGCAGTTGAGACCCAGGCTGAGCGGCTGAGCCGACGAGGTGATGTCGATGCGTGCCGCGGGCAGCGAATTTACGAATTCAGTCAGCAGCCTCGCTGGCACCGTCAGTGCCCCTTCTTCCTCCACCTGGGCGCCGACCCATGTGCTGATCGCGATCTCGAGATTGGTCGCCGACAGCTTCAGACGGGAGTTGTCTGTCGACATCATCACGTTCTGCGTGATCGGAAGTGTCGTCCTGGTGGCCACAGCCCGCTGCACGACTGACAGCCCGCGGCTGAGATTCTCTTGCAGACATGAAAGCTGCATCGGTTACATCCTTGTTGTTCTGATTTCCATGGCAGGGTTCTAGGAAAACTCACGCGAATGTGCATCTTCCCCACGACCGCCGCCAACTGAGTTGCCGAGTAGTATAGTTGTCAGAATTTTGGAGCGTCAACGCAAACGAGGGACATGAATAGACAATAAGAGAGACCAATCGGGAACAAGGTCAGTGATTATACGTAAATACTGCGACTCCATCTGGGCCACATGATCGAGTTGACGGAACAGGAGACTGCGCTACGGCGACACTCGTTCGACGGTTCTAAATCGGTCAATCGACGCGACTATGTCGATCTCCAGGAAGATCTCATCGTCCACGCTGAGTATGAACGCGAAGGTGGGCTTGTCTAGCTCAAACTGGTCGAACGTGATCATGGTCTTGGCCTGACCTGAAACTGATCCGCTGTCGAACTGCGCCGTTACTTCCCATGTGACAGACTTCGTCACTTCCTGGATCGTCAGGTCACCGTACAGCTCGAAGGTCGCCTCGCCCGACTCAGGCAGCGGCCACGGGAGGTAGTCGAATCCTCTGACAACCAGCTCGGCATTCGGGAACTGCCTCGTGTCAAAAAGGCTGGACCTGACCCAGTTGTCACGCCGGTCCTCGTCGCTCCTGAACCCTGACAGACCAACCTGCAGGACGGAAGAGTCGGAATCTACCTCGCCGTCCTCTGCGAATACGATCGATCCCGAAACCTCTGAAGTCTCTCCGATTGCCTTGATCGGCAGATCGAGCCGCCTCAATTCTTCACCCACGATGTAGCGAGCCATCGTAGCCTCTTCTATAGCTGCAGTGACTCCGCTTGACTCAGACGAAGCAGAGGGGGCAGTTGGAATCGCGGGAGCGGTGGGTATCGACACCGCCGTCGGTATGGATGCCGCTGTCGGGATCGACGCTGCCGTCGGTACGGATACTGCGGTAGGTATAGAGACCGCTGTTGGTATCGATGCGGCTGTCGGTATGGACACTGCGGTTGGAACGGGTGGGGACGTTGGTATGGCAGGAGCGGTTGGGATGACTCCCGAAAAAGGCTGCTCAGTCCCTTCCGCACACGCCGTTAACAGCGTAACGACCGTCAGCGAGATCAGGAGCCATAGAGGCGCTCGGAGGATTACTGATACTCGTGCAGGGAAGAGCGACCTCACTGCACCGTGATGGTGCCGACCATCCCAAGGGCCTCGTGCGGCACGCATATCAGGTCGTACGTGCCAGGCTCTTCGAATATGTAGTCGAAGCCTACTGTCTCACCAGCGTTCACCTCGATGTTGATTTCCAGGTCGCTGACAGTGAACGTGTGGAACGCCGCCTCGGCTATGAACGTGAAGTTAACACCCTCACCGACCCCGAACGTGAGGTCAACGGGATCGTACTCCATCGGGCCGGCGCCGCCATTGTCGATCATGTTCACGGTGAGTGGGGTACCGACGATGGCCTCCATGGCGTCTTCGCCTTCGCCTGGTACTGCGGTGGGGGCAGGGGCGGGAATAGGAGGCGACGCACGCTGGATGATGGTCACAGACGGCTCAGTCGGAGCAGCCTGGCCACACGCTACAGCCGCAATGGCGACGGTTGCTACCAGGATCGCCGCTACTGCAAGTTTCGTCACCAAAATCCCCCCTGGTTGTCGGCCCCAAACGCGGCCCCTAAACAGTCCGATAGGCCCTAATCTGGGTGCGAACAGCCGCAGACCGGGCCTGATTGTGAATGGTCTCACATAATCCTAGCACCTTGAATTTTGACGGTCAATCGGATGTTGACGTTGTCGGGCTCCCTACATAGACTGCCGGAAACCCCCACTTGACGGAGACTCGATCATGAAGGACAACCGTGTACGCCAACTCGTCAAAGACCGAAAGCCTGCTATCGGCTGTTTTCTCGGATTGGGCAGTCCGACGGTCGCCGAGATGATGGGTCTCGCCGGCATGGACTGGCTCGTAATCGAAACAGAGCACAACGGGCTCGACTCCGCCGAGGTCCAGCAGATGCTGATGGCAGTCGGTAACACAGACGCCGTCCCAATCGTGCGAGTACCCAACCGCGACCAGGTCTTCATCCAGCGTGCGCTCGACATGGGAGCGATGGGCATCCTCGTACCCGGAGTCAGAACGGCAGATGAGGCCCGAGCAATCGTCTCGTACACGCGGTTCCCCCCTATCGGTGTAAGGAGCTGGGGCCCACTAAGAGCGTCAGCCTACACGCTGGACAACGACGACTACCTCGAACGCGCCAACGACAACATCCTCGTATCTCTCATTCTGGAGACGAGGGACGCCGTGGAGAACCTCGATGAGATATGCGCCGTCCCGGGCATCGACGTCTTGACAATAGGCCCGTGGGACCTCTCGCTCGAACTGGGCCTCGACCCACGACAGCTTCCTCTACCAGAGATCGAGGATATCTCCGTAAAAGCGCTCGAGGTGGGGCGCAGGCACGGCGTCGAGATCGGCGTGTCGGCCAATACACCCGATGGGCTTCGCGAACGCCAGGCACAGGGCTTCACGTTCATCCAGTACGGTCCTGACTACGGCCTCATTACCTCTGCCGTGACCAGTGGACTCGCAGCCTTCGACCGGGGTTAGGCTGGCGGGACACTCCCTCTCTCCCTTGACGGGTCAGGGTGACGCCACTGTGTCCGGCCAAGCTGGACTCTTGCCCTGCAAATGAAGCAATTCCCCACATCCAACGGCGCACAGGATATACTGTGCGCCAAGACTCATCTCAGGCGTCGTCTGATGCCAGCCACGGAGGTCCACGATGAAGCTCGGACTGTTCCTCATGCCTTCACATCCCCCTGAGCGTTCCACCTGGGATGCCCACCAGTGGGACCTGGACTGCCTTGAGATGGCCGACAACTACGGCCTGAGCGAGGCGTGGATTGGCGAGCACTTCACCGCTCCGTGGGAGCCCGTGCCCACGCCCGACATCCTCATCGCGCAGGCACTGATGCGCACCAAGAACATCAAGCTAGGCACCGGCGCGCACCTGCTCCCGTTCCATCACCCCGTGGAGCTTGCCCACCGGGTCGCCTACCTGGACCACCTCGCGCAGGGCCGCTACATGTTCGGCATCGGCTCCGGCGGGCTGCTCTCCGACCACGAGCTATTCGACGTCGACTTCGACGAGGGCGAGCACCACGCCAGGACGCGCGAGTCGCTCGACATCATCCTCAACCTGTGGGAACACATTGAGGGTCCGTTCAAGTACAAGGGCCAGTTCTGGAACGTCAACATCCCGGATCCTGCTGAGTACGAGTACGCGACGCTCAAGACGTTCCTGACGCCATACCAGAAGCCGCACCCGCCAATAGGAGTCGCCGGCGCCAGCCCCGGCTCCAACACCCTGAAGATAGTCGGCGAGCGAGGCTATATCCCGATGAGCCTCGGCCTGAACGCCGTCTACGTCGCCAGCCACTGGGACGCGGTGATTGAGGGTGCGGAGGCAGCAGGCAGGCAGCCGCCTTCACGCAGCGAGTGGCGTATCGTCAGGGACGTCTGGGTAGCGGACACCGACGAGGAGGCCCGCGAAGGCGCAATGAACGGGATGCTGGGTCGTTGTTGGCGCGAATACCTGCATCCGTTGTTCTCATTCGGGGCCTATCCGTTCGTCAGCTTCATGAAGCACGACGAGTCAATCCCCGACGATGACGTCACCCTCGAGTACATGCTGGACAACCTGTGGATAGTTGGCTCGCCCGATACTGTCGAGGAGAAGCTTCGCGGCCTGTACGAAACCGTCGGCGGATTCGGAACCCTCCTCTGGCTGACTTTCGACCACTCTGAAGACAGAGATTCGTACGAGAAGTCCGTGCGGCTTTTGTCCCAGGAGGTGATGCCGAGACTGTCGGATCTCGCACCCGCTTAGTGTGATCTTGTCTAATCAGATGATTACTAATGCCTCCTCTCCCTTGACGGGAGAGGATTGAGGTGAGGGTGACACATGGAGTCACCCTCATCCTGACTGTCTTACACCAGGGAACTTGCAGAGTTAAGTAAGCTTGGAATCATTACTGAGTCAATCGGCCCCCTCTCCCTGAGGGGGAGGGCTGGGGTGAGGGTGACAATCCCACCCATCATGTGAGGTATGAACATTGACCATCGACGTTGCAACCGCAATAGCCAGAATCCTGAAGCAGGAAGGGGTCGAATGGGTCTCGACCTTCCCTGTGTGCAGGGTGAACAACGCCCTCGGACGCGAGGGCGTCCCTATGGTCATGATGCGGGATGACCGCTACGCTATTGCGCTCGCCGACGGCTTCTCCCGCGTGACGGGCGGCGAACGCATAGGCGTATGCACCGTGCAGGGAGGCGTGAATGCAGCAGGTATCCAGGTCGCTTATGCCGGACTGGCCCAGGCTTACGAAGACGGCTCGCCCATCCTGTGCATCACCGACGGAGTACCGGCGGGCAGTTCCGAGAACACGCAGTTCGACGTGACCACAAGCCTGAAGTCAGTATCAAAGTGGTACGGGTACATCGACAGGCCGTCCAGGGTGCCGGAGTTCATGCGCCGCGCGTTCACCATGCTCCGAAGCGGGCGGCCAGGGCCGGTGGTACTGTCGGTGCCCGAAGCCTCGGGGGAGTATGACGAGACCGCTGACCCGTATACCCCGGTCAAGGGCTGGAAGACGGCCCCAGACCCAGCCGACGTTGCCGCAGCAGCCGACATCGTACTCGATGCCGAAAACCCGCTGATCTACGCCGGCGAGGGCGTGATATATGCCGGCGCATCGGCAGAGTTGAAGTCCCTTGCGGAGCTCCTCAGTGCTCCTGTCATCACAACGCTCAAGGCCAAGGGGGCCTTCCCCGAAGACCACCCACTCTTCGTAGGAGTCCGGGGAGACGCCCCTGCCGAGTTCCTTGCGAAGAGCGACGTCATACTAGCAGTCGGTTCGAGCCTGTCTCCTGGGCGCTTCAGCCACGCGATTCCAAACCCTGCGAGCAAGAAGATCATCCAGTGCAACCTTGACGAGCTGAACGTCAACCGCATCTATCCGACCGCCCACGCCGTAATCGGCGATGCCAAGTTCACTCTCGATGCGCTCGCAGCCGAGGTCTCTGACCGGACCGGCGGCGACGGTCGTACCGCGCCAGACGTTGAGTCTGAGGTCGCGGCGTCACGCGATACCGCCCTTGCTGGCTACCATGAGGCCATGGCGTCCGACGATACGCCGATCAACCCATATCGCGTATACGGCGACATGATGAAGGTGCTCGACCCGTACAACTCGTTCGTGACGCACGACTCGGGCAACACCCGTGATCAGCTCAGCACCGTGTACGACACGCTCATCCCCAGGGGCTTCCTGGGATGGGGCAACGTGTCCACGCTCGGCTTCAGCCTCGCATCGACGATAGGCGCCAAGCTGGCCTACCCCGATCGCCAGTGCGTCGCGGTCACCGGCGATGCCGGAGTCGGCTACATGCTCGGCAACCTGGAGGTCACTCTGCGCGAGCGAATAGGAATCACGGTCGCACACATCAGCAACGGAGGTTTCGCAGGATACGGTCCCGGCTTCTGGGGCGAAGGGCATGATCCATACACGCACGTCGTGCTGGGCCCGGATGACGTGGACATGTCCAAGGTCATCGGCCAACTGGGCCTTCACGCAGAGCGCGTTTCCGAGCCTTCAGAGGTAGTACCCGCGCTGGAGCGCGCACTTGCCGCAAATGAGTCCGGACAGCCAGCCTACATCGAGTTCATATGCTCCCAGTACCCTCTGTATGGCGGTTGGGTGCCAAGCTCGCTGGCTCACTGATAGTCTTCCGCGATTGTTTCCCAGCCCTGTTCCGTGTGGTGATTGACCGTGAACGATGATCGCCAGCCGGACTCGACGCCCTCTAACGATGGGAACGGCGAAGAACGGAACAGCTCGTGGTCGCGAGAGTACCTTATCGCCCAGGTAGTGATCGTTCTAGGCATCGCTGCCGCCGTCGCTGGGGTGGTCATCTCACAGGACCGCGGATTGGCCAGCCTGTCCCAGCAACCAGAGAGACTGGGGGCGGCCTCTGCCGGATTCTCCATCGTTCAGCAGGGATCGGCTCCGCCTATCGTGTGCCCTGGGGGAGCTCCGAGTGAGCATCCAATGGCTGAAGGCGGATTGGCTGCTGACTGCGCCGCGCTGCTGACTGCGCTGCCCACCCTCATCGGCGATGGTGAACTCGACTGGCATGTTGATGAACCCATAACCCAATGGCAGGGTGTAATCATCGCAGGAGACCAGTCACGAGTCGTGGCACTGGATCTCACCACCAGCGGACTGACCGGACAGATCGCACCGGAGTTGGGTCAGCTGTCGGCGCTGCAGTCCCTCCATCTCTACGGCAACGAGCTTACAGGGCGGATTCCAGAGGAGTTAACTCAGCTTGGGAACCTCACGATACTCGACCTTGGCGGCAACTTGCTCACTGGTGAAATCCCGCCACAGTTGGGAAACATGGCAACTCTGACGTGGATGGACGTGAGCTTCAACGACCTGTCCGGCCCCATCCCTGACGAGCTCTCCAATCTCGAGCGCCTGGAGTGGCTGGTAATAGCGGGAAACGGACTGACAGGGCCGGTCACAGGCAAGCTGGACGACCTGATCAAGCTGGAGTACCTGAGCATTTACGATACGGGCTTGACCGGGTGTTTACCGGACAGACTAAAGGGCGTCGACGGACTTCTTGGTGATGTCCCATTCTGCGAAGACTAGTGTCCTACACGGAAATTACTGGGCCGTGATTCCACCGTCTATCACGAGCTCGCTGCCCGTCATGTAAGACGACTCGTCCGAGGCGAGGAAAAGGACCCCGTTGGCGACGTCCTCCGACTGACCGAGCCTGCCAAGGGGCACCCTGTTCCTCCAGTTGCGCTGTCCCTCCTCGGTGTCGAGCGAGTCGCTCGTCATGTCGGTGTAGATGATCCCCGGATGCACCGAGTTGCACCTGATGTTCTCTTTGGCATACTGGACCGCCGTCGACTTGGTCAGGATTCGTACGGCTCCCTTCGTCGAGCTGTACGCCGCCGACTGCGGACTGCCCTGCAGCCCTGCTACCGACGATATGTTGATGATCGAACCGCCGCCCGCGTCGCGCATCGCCGGGATCGAGGCCCTGGTCCCCAGGAACACGCCCTTGGCGTTGATGTCCATGATCCGGTCCCAGTCTTCCTCGGTTGTGTCCTCGACGCTGGCGCGGATTAGGATCCCGGCGTTGTTGACCAGTATGTCCAACTTGCCGTAACCCTCCACGGCGGTCCTGACCGCGTCTTCCCAGTCGGCTTCACTGGTAACGTCCAGGTGGACGTAGGTTATATCCCCTCCGGCCTCTGCGATCTCGGCCTCGACCTGTCTGCCGAGGTCGTCGAGTATGTCGCCAATCACGACCTTCGCGCCCTCGCTGGCAAACATCCTGGCCTCGACGGCTCCCTGTCCGCGCGCGCCCCCACTTATCAACGCTACCTTGCCCTCGAGCCTCATGGGTCACCCCCTGCGCCGTAGAAAACTGCTGCCTCTCCGTAGTGGCAATTGTACGTTATGTGTCGCCCTTCAGCCCGCCTTTATGGTGGGCCTTTCACTGGGTCGTCAATCTTGCAACCACGTAGCGCGAACGCTTATCATTCAGTTTGGTGTCGTACGCCAATGTGACACATTTGGACTACGCGCGAAACTATCGATTCCCATTGCAACAAGACCTGCGGACGGAGACTTTTCATGGTGGCAACAAGCGGCTCTACGGCGATAGTCAACACACTCTCACTGTCACACGGCATGACAGCGCGTGAAGTCGAGCTGCCGGACTACGATAAGGAGCGACTGGAAGACGTCGGTTTCCTGACCGCCATGACCCTGGTGCTTCTAGGCAACTACGCGCAGACCGGCCACTTCGGCGGACCGCTGGCTTACACACCGTACACCGTCACCTCCCACCTGGTCGGCCCCGACCTCGGGGGACTCAGGTACGACTACCGCCGCCCGAAGCACCCCTATGCCGACCGCTTCATGCTTGCCGGAGGTCACAATGCCCCCGTCACCTACGCTCTGTGGATGATCCTGGGTGAGGCTCTTGCCCGCAAGCACGCTCTAACCGGCGACGACAGGTACGCCGCTGATCCCAACGCCTCGATGCTCTCCATCGACGCCCTCGGCTTCCGACGGGGCAGGGAAGCGCTCGACACGCTGCTGCAGGAGAACGACCTCGTCGATCACCCGCTGATGGAGCAGGCCAAGATTCGAGGAATCAGGTCGCTCGCCGGTCACTCTGAGACCACAGACCTCACCAACGACGTCAACGGCGGACCGTCCGGCATAGGAATCGCGACCGCTGCGGGCAAGGCTGCCTTCTGGGACATCGTCGGCGCGCCCGACAGCTTGAAGATCATGGCCATCGAGGGCGAGTTCGCCATGACGTCCGGTCACTCGCAGGAGATGAAGACCGCTGCCGTCGCGCAGCAGGTCGGCAAGCGCCTGCGAATCCTTCTCTCGTACAACAACGCCGGCATCGACGACGAGCTTGTCGGCAGCGTCATACGTCCCGTCTACGATGCCTATCGTATCGAGGACCAGTGGGCCGCCTACGGCTGGAACGTCATGACCTTAGACAACGGCAACGACTACGACCAGGTGGTCGCCGCCTTCAAGACGATGGAGGAATGGGACCACGAGGATGATCGTCCCATGATCGTCGTCGGCAAGACGGTCAAGGGCTGGTGGCCCGCCGCAGTAGATGGCCAGATACCCGGCTTCGGCGAGCAGGTGGTCAGCTACCACAGCCACCCGTACAACCTCGCAATGAACGGCGACTACTTCGTCGGACTGGCAGAGACATTCGAGCGACGCTTCGGAGTCGAGTTCGAGGGCATCCGTGACGGCGCAGTCTCGGACGACCGCGAGCGACTCATCCAGTTCAAGAAGAACATGGACATCGCCATGTCGGTCCTCGAAGAGAATGGCCTCGGCGACTGGGTCGCCGACCGGTTGGTCGAAATTGGTGACAGTGTTGATGACGGCTTGCCGCTGCGCATCGACCGCGCCACCAACCCGTTTAAGGACACGCGCCTGTCAGTTGACAGCCTCCCTGTCGAGGCTCAGAACCTTACAGTCACCAACCCCAGCACTGGCGACGAAAAAGACCTCTCCATCAAGCTCTTCGAGGAGCCCGGCAACGTTCGCGGCACCCGCAGGGCTATCTCTGAGATCATCAAGTGGGCCAACTACGTCACGAACAACCGCTTCATCGTGGTTGCCGCCGACCTCGCAGAGTCGATCAACGTCGAACACGGCGCGATCTGGGACACCTTCGATCCGGTCGCAAACCCCAGTGGGGGAAGGCTCAAGGCCGCCATCCAGGAAGCGGGCAACGCGTCGACGGCCATTGGACTTGTCGGACAGTCGGTCTCTCTCGATCCCGATGAGCACGTTGGAGTCTGGGCACTCAGCGGTACCTACGGTGCGTTCACGCCACTCATGTATCTCCCGTCCCGCGTGTGGAGCCAGCAGAACCAGGACAGCCCGTTCAGGACCGGGGTACTGCACATTCTCGCGGGACACTCCGGCCCCGAGACGGCCGCTGACGCCCGCACGCACTTCGGCATCTTCGCCCCGCAGGTGTGGAAGCTCTTCCCACGCGGACAGGCGATTACCCTCAGCTTCTGGGACTACAACGATGTCGCACCCGGCTACTTCGCCGCCGCCGAGATCGCTGCGCGCGAAAAGGAGGTTGGCGTGATCGTGCTCGAGGTCGCCAGGCCGGACTTCCCGGTCGCCGACCGCAGCACCTTTGCCGACACCGACATCAGGGCCGCGGCGAAGGGACTCTATCTCATCCGCGACTTCGACCCAGAGAAGCCCAGGCACGGCACTGTGCTGGTACAGGGCTCGTCGTCGACAGTCAACCTCGTCTCGGTACTGCCGAAACTCGAGGAAGAGGGCGTAAACGTCCGAGTAGTCGCCGCGATCAGTGAGGAGCTGTTCACGCGACAGTCGCAGGAGTACCAGGACTCTGTCCTGTCTGCGAGCGACAAGTACGACATGATGGTGGTCACCACCGGCACACGCCGCATGTGGCCTGTCCAGAACGTCGGTCCGCTCACTGACGAGTACTCGCTGACTTCAGACTGGGACAACCAGTGGCTGACGGGCGGCACCGAGGCCGACGTCATCGCCGAGGCCCATCTCGACGCCGATTCCATCTACGCCGGAATCAAGCGCTTTGCCAACGAGCGCGACAGTCGCATGAGCCGCCAAAGGGAAGCTCTGGCCGGTTTGGGCTGAGAGATTTCAAAAATTAGTCACAGATAGCAAGGGCCGACGCTGAGTCGGCCCTTCTACTTAGGCCTCGACGATCACTCTCTCCCCACGCTCCAGCGTCACCACGTACCTCTCAATGATTCCAAGGCCGATGATGTACTTGCTGCCCAATTCGGCTACTGCTGCGTCTCGTATGGCAGGAAGACCGATGACTTCTACCTCGCCGTTGAATATCGGGGTGCGTGTGAACCGATCGTCGGCAACGCGGTATATTCTGAGATAGTCGGGGTCCCCAATATCTCGCGGCATTGAACCCTCGGGTATTACGAGATCGCCAGTAAACCCTGTATCTATCAACGCTAGCTGGTGGACCTCCCAATCTCGGATCGCGAGTCGTATCGACAGGTAGGGGAAATCCTCGCTCGTTACCACAAAGTAAGCCACTCGTGCATTACTTCGTGACCTACACGGGCCATGGCGAAGTTTCCATGCCCGAACGTATCCACCGCACGCTTCAGGACTTCACCATCTCTCTTTCCGACGACAAGTTCCCCGTCGAGACTGATCGCCACAAATTCACCGTTATGCTCCGGCTCAAGGTGCTTTGCATGCAGATTGTAGAGTCGTCGCTCTTTGGCTAGTTGACCTTTGATCCGTTCCTGCTCTTCGAGCTCACGCTCCGTCCACTCTTGGTCATGGGTCATGGGATTGCACCTACTATATGATCGCGCAGTCTTCACAAGTGTTTTATGCCCATATCCCAGTGTAGGCTTACGCTCTACGTACTATTGTAGCATGGAGTTACGATTACTGCTTTATTCCAGCCGCCTTACACTCGGCAGCGCAATCGCCGTGATCAGGCTGCTCACGAGCAGGACAGACCCGCTGGCGAATAGTGCTAGTGGAGCCCCGACGGCCCCTGCAAGCCCACCCAGCCCGAGGTGTCCCACTGGAGCGACGCCTATGCTGAGAGTCCATGCGCCCATCGCCCGACCTCGCTGCTCGTCTGGGACGTTCTCCTGCATCAGCGTCATGTACAGCGTATCCACGGCCATCGCGCAGCCAGTGGCCAGTGTCAGTATCGCCACGTAGTGCGCGAGGTTGGTCGAGATCATTAGCGCCATAAGGCTCGCTCCGAAGGCAGCCATGATCCCGAACATCAGAAGACCCTTGCGGCGGAAGTTCCCCAAGGAAGACAGGGTGAGCAGGCCGGCGATTCCCCCTAATTGCCTGGTGGCGGTCATTACGCCCAGACCGACGGGGCCAAGCCCGAGCACGTCCTTGGCGATTACCGGCAGCAGGCTCATGTGCGTGAACCCGAATATCTCGGTCAGCGCCGCCAGCGCCATCAGCGTCACAAGTATGCGGTTGGTGCGCATGATGCCCACGTAGTCGGCGAGGTTGCGTGTGACCGAGGCTCGCTGGCCTACCGGCGCCTCTCGCCGTGCACCCACAGGCAGCAGGAACAGCACGGAGGCAAAGTACATCGCTCCAATGAGGACAAACTGCCCGCCGGCCCCGTATGCCTCGATAATCACACCTGACAGCAGCGAGCCGACTATGCTGCCCACCTGCATACTGACAGAGTTCAGTGACAGACCGTTGAGAGCGAGTCTGGGTCCCACGATGTCGTAGGTGAGCGATTGCCGCGTGGTCATCTGGAAGGCCGTCACGCACCCGCCGATTGTGATCAGGACAAGGATGTGCCAAAGGCTCGCGACATCCGCAATAAGCACGGTCCCTATGACCAGGGACACCGCGACCCCGCCGAGCGTAACGGCGATGAGCAGCGTACGCCGCTCCACCCGATCCGCGACTGCACCTGACACCAGCCCGAGCACGAAGAACGGCAGCATCGTCAGCGCAGACGACAGACCGACCATAAACGCCGAGTCTGTGATCTCGAAGACGAGCCAGCCGGTCACGACCCAGATCATCCCCATAGAGGCCGACTGCAGCAGTGTGGACACCCACAGCAGCCGGAAGTCCCGAAAGGCGAATGACGGGGCCAGCCTTGAGGTAATTTCAGCTACTGAGCCTGCGGTCATCGCGAGAATGGCTCTCAGAGAGACCCGCGAAAGTTACGAGTCGACTATAGGTCGGCAGTGCGCCAGGGGTGAGAGAGAACTGGGCTGCGAGGACTTAGCCCGTCTCTTCCTCCATCGCTACGTACTTGGACGGGCACTTCACGATGACGTTCTCGCTCACGAAGATGCCGTCCGGGTGATAGCGGCCCTCGAGGATGATCTCGGAGTGCTCGTTGAAGAACAGGTCAGGCAGGACGCCGTTATGGGCCGCGGCCAGGTTCTCTGCGCCGTCGGTCAGGTTGAACTCGGCGAGAGTCGAACCATCGGCACGATGGAACGAGTCCGGCACCAGCTTGCCGCTAACTCGAACCATACGGTCCTCGGGCGTGTAGCCGATGTCCCGCATCTCGCCCACGGTGTAGTAGTAAACCGTCGCGCCCTGGAATGATTGAAAGGCGAAGTAGCCCAGCGCGGCAACCAGTACCACGAATGCGATCAGCAGCTTGATACGGTGGGACGAGACTGGACCGTCGTCCTCCGGTAGGGTTTGGGTAATTTGACCTTCTGCCATGTGCGATTTCGTACCGGTTCTACTCTTCTGAATCCCGCTTGTCGCGTTCTTCAAGAGCTCGTCTTAAATCCCGAATCTCATTCTGCAACTCGCGCTGTCGGCGCGACACATAGAAGACGTACGCGAAGAACGCTGCCCAGGTAATTATATACACCGCGAAAAGGAAGGGTAGGTTGGCCTCGGGGCCACTGCCTTCTTGAGCAGGAGCCGCACCTTGTGCCGCGGCCTGCATCGGCCCATCGTAGGCGCCGACCACGCCGATGGCCGACAGCGCGACGATGCCCACCACGAATATCGCGCCGAGCATCGCAAGTGGCGACCGAGCGTAGCTATGTAATTCTCTGGTAAAGCTCATCGAGGTCAGACTCAGATCGTCTCAGCGAGTACCTCTCCATGAGCAGGTACACGTATAAGACCGTAAATGCCAGTACCGAAACCAGCAGCGTCAGCAACATCTTCTCGTCGAGGTCTGAAGGTACGTTTCTCTCAGGATGCGCCGACCGCCACCAGTCAGTGGCCTTATAGATTATGGGGGCGTCGATCGCCCCGATCAGCGCGATAACCGATGCGAACCGCTTGCCCTGCGTTCCAGCGGGGCCATAAGCCCTCACCATCAGGTAGCCAACGTAGATGAACCATAGAACGAGCGTGGTTGTAAGCTTGGCGTCCCATGTCCACCAGACTCCCCAGACCGGTTTACCCCAAATCGCACCCGTAATCAGGATCAGGCTGGCAAATATGATGCCGATCTCCGCTGTCGTGTACGCGAGATCGTCCCACTTCTGCTTTCCAGTGGCCAGATGCAGGATGCTGGCCGCCGCCACTACTATGATCGAGACCATTCCGATCCAGCCGAGCGGGACGTGGAAGTAGAAGATTCGCTGGGACACTCCGAGGTTCTGCTCGGTGGGTACCCACATGTACACCATGTACAGGGTGATGGCCATCAGCAGCGCACTGCCAACCAGTAAGATGTCGCCGGTTATACGGCGAACCGGTCCAGTAGCTGGAATTATGGCTGTGGCTGACTGTACCATAGTATGTGCAATATATCACAAGTGTGGTCGTCCCTAGTAGGCGGCCCGCATGGTCGATATGTCACACACCTGTAACATCTACTTAACATGCACTTAACACCCGCCATGTAAAGTATTTGGTGAAGCGTCCGAAAGTTGGCGCAATGCAGAACACTAAGGCGCACGCTGCGGTTCCAGAACAGGCTACCGAAGCGGCGTGAAAGGAAGAGGGAGACAGAGGATGAACGTAAGTGAACTCATGCGCCCCACATCCAACTCCGTTGAGTTGTCTACCACAGTCACAGAAGCTGCGAAACTCATGCGCGACACCAGCGCGTCGTGCCTGGTCGTAATCGACGATGGAAGAATCGAAGGCGTAATCAGCGAGAGCGACATGGTCGTCGGCTGCATGGCCGATGGTCACATCCCATGGCAGTGCACGGTCGAGCGCCACATGTCCGCCCAG
Organism: Dehalococcoidia bacterium; assembly: GCA_965116405.1. Classification (GTDB taxonomy): domain Bacteria; phylum Chloroflexota; class Dehalococcoidia; order Lucifugimonadales; family UBA1123; genus VXRN01. The sequence goes on along the minus strand of OZ220685.1, from coordinate 543,051 downwards.
GTGCAGGCCATCCCGTCCGACACGCACATAGGCGACGCTTCGCTTATCATCATCGACGGCGAGTTCGAGTACCTTCCGGTAGTCGACGAAGGTAAGCTGGCCGGTATCCTGGAGTCGGAGAGCATCTTCGGCGCCATCGACAGCGAAATGGCTTACGCCATCGCATAAACCAAGTCCTTCCCCATTGGCTAACGGCCCGCTGCACGGCCACCGCGGCGGGCCGTTTCTATTTCCAGCAACTGCAGGAATGGGTACTTCGCCATTTGTCCCCGAGGTTGTTAGGAGCCACCAAGCGCCGAGGCTATGGCCTCTTCCAACTCCTCTGAGCTAACAAATCCCTCGTACTTGGCTTTGACGTTCCCACCTGCGTCCATGACGAATGTCCACGGTTCAGTCGGCAGGCCCCACTCTGCGAGTGTGGGGGAGAGTTTCGCTGCGGCTATTCCGCTCTCCCGGATCTCAGGCGGGTTGTCATACACCTCGACGTGCAGGAAGTTGACGCGGTCGGAGTATGTCGTCTTCAGCTGCTTGATCGCGTCGAGCTGCGGGCCGCACGTTGCGGTCTTGCAGTATGCAGGTGTCGCGAAGCTGACCACTAGGGGCACGCCCTCGTCGAGGGCTTCTTCGATTGTCTTGGCATACAGTTCAGGATCGGGTTCTGAGTCCGTCGTAAGTTCACTGAGGTCACCGACGTCCCGCGCCGCCTTGTTCTGGCTGCGCGGCGCTGCTGTTCCGAGCGCCGGAGTAGCGCTCTCGGACTTCACCTTTACCCGCGTTCCTGCCAGGGTTTCAGTGCCATCCGGATTTTTCAGTCTGAACCCGAGTCCCCACTCGCCGGTTTCATCAAACGTCAGATTAGCGACATAGGCCCCTCCCGAGCCTCCCGGCCAGACCTGGAACTCCGCGGGAACGGTCTGCCTGGGTCCGTCCTGCCCGGAGGCGGTGAGCAGGAATGTCTCGACGTCGACCTGGGCCTCCTTGATCGGGCCCTTGCCCGGCCGGATGAGGCCAAAGACGACACGGTTGTCGCCCTCCGCAAGGTCTGTTGAAGCGACCGTGACTGTTATTGGATCAGGTAGCGACGGCGGTGCGACAGGAGCGGCCTGCGTGGGCTCGGGCTCCGATTCTGTACTGCAGCCAGCGACGCTCAACAGGGCAAGGAGGACCGCAGCAAGCAAAGAGAGTCGGAGCGCCATCACGTCCTGCCCGGCATTACGAAAGACCAATCAGCAACCTACCCGAATGGCCGCCTGTGGCTGAACTCGCCTTCTTCACTGGTGATGAACTCCAGCAGGGCAGCCTGACCGTTCTCTGTGGCGGCCTTGGCGCGCAGGATTGCTGGCCCAACGTCAGACGGGTCTTCGACTCGCTCTGCCCAGCCGCCCATCGCGGTGCCCAGGTCGGCGTAGCTGCCGCCGAGGTCGCGGGTGTTGTACAGCTCGTGTGAGCGCGCCATCGCTGATGTCTCGATCGCCATGGACGAGTTGTTCAATACGACCGTCAGGATCGGTATCCCGGAACGCACGGCGGTTTCGAAATCGAGACCGGTCATACCGAACGCGGCGTCTCCCATGAAGTTGACCACGAACTTGTCCGGATCCGCGAGCTTCGCGCCCATATTCAGGCCGAGCCCCGTACCCAGTCCATGCGACTTGCCCCAGCCAAGATACGTGTGTGGTCCACCTGCTTGGTAGAACGGCATGAGCTGGTCCCTGGGACTACCTGAGTCGTGGGTGACGATCGCGTCGTTGGGATCTACGTTCTTCATGAACTCCGAAATCACCCGGTATGGTGTCATGGGGACCTCGTCCGAATTCAACTTGTGCGACCACTGGTCCAGCCACGCCTGACGAACGGTTGCGATCTCTTCGGCTGTCTCGCCGTCTCTCGACTTGCCTCCGAGACGGTCTCTGCACGCCTCGATCATCTGCCGGATGATCAGCTTGGCATCACCGAGCAGGGGATACTCGACGTCGTAGTTCTTGCTTATGTCTATCGGGTCGTTCGTGGCCTGTATGAAGGTCTTGTCGCTGGGAATGTTCGTCGTCATGCCGTGCCTGGTCAGGCTGGAACCGACCGCGAACACCACGTCCGCGCGTCCCATGAACCTGTAGGCCGCGCCGTTCATGACACCCGAGCTGGACCCGAGCGACAGCGGGTGCTTCTCCGGGAAGCCGCTCTTGCCGGCCATACTGGTGGTCACCGGTATCTGCAGGAGCTCTGCGAGTTCGACGAGGTCGTCGGACGCCTCAGCGTACATCACGCCCTGACCTGCATAGATGATCGGGTGAGAGGCAGACAGCAGCACTGCGGCCGCCTCGTCCACTGCGGCAACGTTCGCCCCGGCGGTCGCGACCTTGACGGGACGGTAGCTCTCTACCAGTTCGTCCGGTACGTCCTCCGCGCCGACGTCTGACGGGATCTCCACCATCACGGGCCCCGGACGACCCATCTTCAGACGAGCGAAGGCTCTACGCATCGTCTCAACCACGAGATTCGACGCCTTCAGCCGCTCGACGTTCTTGGTGATGGACTCGTAGCTCCTGACTGAGCTGAAGTTCGGGTACACACCATCCCTGTCCCCCGGGTATCCAAGCGGGAGCAGAAGCATCGGGACCGCATCTGAGAAGGCCGTCGCAACGCCCGCATAGGCATTCTCTGCTCCCGGCCCGTACTGCATCGCGAAGACACCGGCAGGATTCCCATTGGTGACCCTGCTGTACCCATCTGCTATGCCGACACCGACGCGCTCCTGCCGGCAGATGATCGGACGAATCCCAATATCCGCCGCTGACTCGATCACGTGCGTTGTCGGGAAGGAACTCAGGTATTCGATGCCTTCTCTCTTCAGGATATGGGCGATGGCGTCAAGGGTCTGCATGGCGAGTCTCCAAGATTTCAGACGTGCTTCACTCGAGTGCTTAGAGTGTGGCTAACGATACAGCGAGTACAGTCGCACAGCAAGGAGCGCGACAACGCCGGTGCAGATGCGGCTACGACCCTGCTTGGGCCTTTTTACGAAGTCCTGCAAGTACCTCGTTGAGGCTCCCAGACCTGAAGCCCTCCAGGTCCAGCGTGACGTACGAGTAGCCAATCGACCGGAAGTACTCCGTTACCTTGGCACGCGTTGACTCCTCCGTCAGCGTCAGGAAGTCCGCGGTCTCGACCTCGATCCTCGCCACCGTGTCGTGGTGGCGTACTCGAAGCTGACGGATGCCGATCTCGTCGTGCAGGAACTCCTCAGCCTGTGCAATGCGCGTTAGCGCCTCAACCGTGACTGGCGTACCGTACGGTATCCGCGATGACAGGCACGCCTGCGCCGGCTTGTCCCAGGTCGGTAGCTCCATTCCCCGCGACAGCGTTCGAATCTCGGCCTTGGACAGCTCTGCCTCGACCATTGGACTTCTGACGCCATACTGCTTGGCGGCGTTGAGCCCGGGCCTGAAGTCGCCGAGGTCGTCCGTGTTGGTGCCGTTTGTAATGTGCTCGTAACCCTCCTGCTGAGCGAAGTCAGCTAGGTACGTGTAGAGCTCGTCCTTGCAGAAGAAGCAGCGGTTCGGGTTGTTCTCGGCGTAGTCTTCCCGCTCCACCTCGTGGGTCTCGATCACCCGGTGATTGAGACTGAGACGATCGGCGAGTTCGACTGCCTCTCTTAGTTCAGATGGCGCGAGGCTCGGAGACTTGGCCGTCACAGCCAGCGCCTTGTGGCCGAGCACGTCATTCGCAGCCGCAGCCAGGAACGCGCTGTCAACACCACCGGAATAGGCAACAATGACGGTCCCCATCTCGCGCAGTATCCCGCGCAAGGACTCCATCTTCCTCTCAGCGGTCTGCTTATCTACTATCTGGATTTCCGTCTGGGTTGCCATCGGCATCTCTCCGATTAGTGACACGGCTCATCCGGGATGTCCTCAAGAGACTTCAGAGGACTTACCCCTCCATCATCTCCTGGATGATCGCCTGCATCTCTCCGATGTAGTGCTGGTAGCTCCGATTCTGGTACCCAAGGATGCGCTGCGACTCCTCTGTATCGTACCAGTCCATCCATCCTGGGGTGTCGCGGTAGACAGCCATCTCGACCGGCGCGCCCATGACTTCAAAGAAGTCCTTGACGTAGTCCCGACCATGAAGTTGCCACGAGGGACCGCCCGCGACGTTGAACACTTTGTCCCCGGCCTCGGGGGCCGACGCCGATGCAAACAGCGCGTCTGCAACGTCGTCGCGATGGACCATCTCGACCCGCTGGTCCTCCATGAACGGCCAGGGAGTGGGAGGCTCCAGAAACGCTGGAACCAGGATTCCTGCGATTCTCAATGAGACCGTATTGGTCAGCGACGACGCTGAGATCAGCTTCTCACCTTCGATCTTGCTGTCAGCGTAGATGTCTATGGCGCTCTGCGAGTGGCCAACCCGCACCGGCGGGTCATCGGCGCTGGTGTCTCCGTATGTACTGATCGACGATGTGAACACCATCCTGGTGTCAGGAGCATCCTGCTCCAGCGCATTGATGATGTTCTTCGTCCCGTCGACATTTACCTTGAAGGTCAGGTCGCGGTTTCGCTCGCTATTGGGCGGAAGTATCGCCGCCAGGTGGAGCACAGCGTCCACGCCCTCCACCGCCGAGCGGACTCCGTCCGCGTCAGTAATGTCGCCCTGGACTATCTCTATCCCATCCCTGCCTTCCAATTCGGAAAAATCCATTATCGGAAGGTCGAACACACGCACTGCGCGCCCAGCCTCGACAAACATTTCGACAAGCTGCCGTCCGACACTGCCCGCGCCTCCGGTGATGAGTACCGCCTGCGCTGAGCTTGAAGAAGCCGGATTGGTCACGTGAGAGTAGTCCCCTTCATTCCAGCCGCCTCGATGACGTCCTGAGCGCTCGCGATCAGGTCCGTAAGCGCGGGCCCGAACGCGTCCCAGTCTCCGCTGTTCTTGTGGTTGAGCGCGGCGTCGGCGGCACGCATGGCTGTGCGCGTCGGCGGTATCGAGGGCATCGTCTGGAAGAAGAAAGTCCCGCTGACCTCGCCGAACTTGTCGACTATCTCTACAACCGAGGTCTCCCAGTCAGAGTTCTGACTTCCGAGTCCGTCGGCTATCTGCTGGCATGTCGAGATGCTCTGCTCAAGCATCTCCTGTCCAGAGGGTGGCATCTTTAATTGTCCTCCATATAAAAATCAGAAGATTGCGCTAGGCGCATCTTAAGAGAGATGTCAGGCTCTAAGTCCCAGCTCTAGTTTCTCTCTCTTTGCAAAAGAGGCGGGTACAGGACCCGCCCCTATTGTTCAGACTATGTTACGACAGGCGGGGCACACCCAACTGAGGCGATCGCGCCCGTGCTGAGCTTGCCGAAGCGCCTAGTCGTCATCGTCGTCCGCTGGCACCAACTCCTCGAGCTCCGCTCCTACGTGGTGACCATTTGTGGACTCCTCGTAGTGGTGCTTGATGGCGTCGATATCGACCTCGTCCTTGCGGTCGAAGCCTCTGCCGTCGTGGCGGTCGTACGGGAACGGCATGAAGCGCTGGAACTTCTCCATGTACCGCGGGCGGCTGGCCCTTCGGTCGTATGGGAACCTATGCATCTCTTCAGGCTGCGGCTCCACGTCCACGAGCTCGTACTCGCGGCTGCCGAGTCCGATCTCGTGACCGGTGTTGATGCTTGCGACCTCGCTCTGCGAGTGGAACGTCGCGGCGGCGGCCTCGAACTTGCGGTCGCCGGGGTGGTGCGCTTCCATCAGCTCTGCGGCCGAACCGGGCATTCCGGCTGAGCGCTTGGCTGCGTCGACACAGGCCATGTCGATCGCGACTGCGTCAGTGGATGCGAACACACCCAGGTGCGGCACTATCGGAATGTCGGCATGGTTCGCGCAGTCGCAGCGAGGCGATACGTCGATCGCCATATTGATGTATCCGACCTTGCCGTTGAGAGCCTTCTCGACGCCCAGGCAGGCGTCTGCGATAGCGATGTCGACAGCGTCGAAGTTCACCGGCGGAATCTCGAGAATTCCGCGGCTGCCCATGACGCCGAAGCAGCCGAGGCAGGTTGCGCACTTCTCGCGCTCCCACTCGAGTTCGTCGTTCTCGTTGATGTGCCATAGGTCGTATGGGCAGCAGTCTTCGAGAAGCTCCCAGTCAGGCGTGTTGGCCTTGCCCTTGAATGCCTCAGGATGGAAGACTGCGGCAGCTCCGAGTCCGTAGTTCGGGTGGCCGCCCATGTGGACGTTGAGCTTGCCGCGCTTGGACTGTGCGCCGATGCCCAGGTTCTTGAGCGCGCCGCCGATGACGCCCATGCCGTGCCCCTTGAAGTGAGTCAGGGCGATGAGTACGTCGGCTGCTGCGATTGCCTCAGCAACATAGGCCTCTTTCAGCAGGTATCCCTCGGGGACATCGACCCTGAAGTCGGCGGTGCCGAGCCAGCCGTCCGCGCACACGAACGGGCAGCCCAAGGTGGCCGAGTTGAAGCCGTTGCGCTCAGCCGTCAACAGGATGTCGAGCTGGCTGGAGCGGGAGCCGTATGGCGAGTAGGTAGAAGTCGTGGTGTCGCAGACGAACGGCCTGCCGCCAAGCTCCTTGATCCTGTCCGCTAGCGCTCTCGGATAGACAGGTCGCAGATATGCGGAGTTGTTCCACTCGCCGCAGTGGATCTTGATGGCTACCACGTCGTTGGGCTTGATCATCTTGTCTAGCCCTGCCGCATCGAAGACCGTGGTCATCTTCGCTACCAGGCTGGTCTCGGTGGACGTCGAATGAGCGTCCATCCAATAAACTTTGGACTTGGCCATGGTTTTCCCTCCCGTCGGGCTCCTGTAACCCAGCTAAATCTGGATACGCACAATTGTAGATATGACAGTCTCGCTGAGCGTAACATTGGGTATGTACCTTGTCAACGCAACTACAGGCGGATTGCCGTACCGTCACACCAGGTAGGAGCGGTTCGAGGACCGCCCCTACGACAACCGTCCGCGTATGATGAAGGCCGTGAGTCCAGGGTAGGAGTGTCGAATGCCCGAAATAGAGGACATGTGGCTCACGCCATGCACGACGGCTCACTCTGGTTCTGATGCGACCCATCGGACGCGTCTGCCGTATTGAGCTTTAGCTGAGAGCCACCGAGTTCGAGTCAACACCTTGGAGGAGAGACATGCCGACCTACTCGTACGACCACATACACCTGCGCACTCAGGATCCGATGGCCACCGCCCGTTGGTACAACGAGATGTTTGGCGCAGAGATCATCGAGTCGATCCAGACGGATGGCCAATCCCGCATCGATCTGGACATAAATGGACTGACAATATTCATCGCCAGGGCGGACGAGAGCGCCACGCCTGCTCCCGAAGAGTCGCACCTGGGCCTGGACCACTTCGGGCTGCTCGTGGACGACATTGAGGAAGCCGCGGCCGACCTCAAGTCAAAGGGGGCCGAGTTCACCACTGAACCGTTCCAGCTGCGCCCCGGCCTGAAGATAGCGTACGTACTGGCCCCGGAGAACGTGAGGATCGAGCTCCTCGAAAGGGACTAGTCCGCCGCGATCGCCTCCTCGGCGAACTCCGGCATCACCTCTTCGGCGAACATCTGGATCGAGCGGAGCCACTTGTCCTGCCCCAGTCCGGCTGCGCCGAACTTGCCGAAGATGCGGTTGATCCCCTTCGACCTCAGCACCTCAAGCCTCTCGCACACGACCTCGGGCGTGCCAACCAGCGGGCGAATACCCTCCTCCCTGGCGCGAACAGCGGCCAGCTCACGGTCGCGGTCGCGATGCACCCAGTGCTTGTAGTTGTCGGGGATGTTGCCGTCCTTGTCGGCAGGGTTGCCGATCCGGTAGAACTCCTCGTTGATCGCCGCTTCGAGTCCGGCCGTCTCACTCTCAGCCTCTTCCATCGTCGGCGCGACGTACACGTTCGCGCTTACGGGCAGGTCGATGTGCTCGTGCGGGTTGCCGTGGAACTCCATGCGCTCGTGCCACATCTCGACGATACGCGGCGTCTGGCCGAGTGTCGTCGTCGGACCGCCGACCAGGATCGGCACCCCGATCTGCGCCGCGTAGTCGACGCTCTCAGGGCTGGTGCTGACCGCTATGTATATCGGCGGACCGGGCTTTTGCACCGGCTTGGGTATTACCCAGATGTCTTCGATGTCGATGAAGTCGCCCTTGTACGTGAGATTCCCGTCCTCCCAGCACTTCTGGACCACATCCAGGTACTCCTTGAACAGCTCCCTGGACTTGGTGATGTCCACGCCCATGCCGTGGAACTCCTGCGCCTGGTATCCGGCGCCGACGCCAAGGTTGAACCTGCCGCCAGAGACGATGTCGATGATCGCCGCCTCTTCAGCCACCTGAACCGGGTTGTGGAAGGGCAATATGACTATCGACGTGCCGATCCTCGCCTGCGTCGTCCTCGCTGCCACCGCGCCCATGAACGAGAATACCCCAGAGAGTATCCCGTGCCTTGAGAAGTGGTGTTCCCCAAGCCAGATGTCCTGAATACCGAGCTTGTCCGCGAACTCCACCTGCTCCAGCGCATTCTCGAGCGTGTCCCGGTCGGACATCGTCTCGTGCCACCTGATAACGTCGAACATACCGAATCTCATGTCTGGCTCCTGTCTGTGGCTAGCTACGGACAGCCTCGTCTGGCCGAGTACATTCTATATCAGGAGTCACCAGTTCGGCATCGAGCCTTTGAATTCAAACCAAAAGGCCCCTCTCCCTTGACGGGAAAGGATTGGGGTGAGGGTGAAAGCACACTCTCCTCAAACATACTTCCCAACCTGATACAATCGCTCCCGTGCCCAATCATATCTTCGGAGGCGAAGGCCCATGTTCGAAAGAGTTGCAGTCCTTGGAGTCGGGGCCATTGGTGGAATCATCGGAGGCTACCTGACCAGAGCCGGACACGACGTCACCCTGATTGACCAGTGGGCCGCGAACGTGGACGCGATCCGGGATAAGGGCCTCACCGTCTCGACCCAGGAGGGAGACTTCACCGTCGAGGCCAACGCCGTCCACCTTGGCGAGGTCTGCAACATCGTCGAACCGTTCGACCTGGTCTTCCTCGCGATGAAGTCATACGACACCACGTGGGCGACCCATTTCATTCTCCAGTACATGACCGGCAACGGTGTGATCGTTTCGGCGCAGAACGGTATCAATGACGAGCGCATTGGCCCAATCGCCGGCTGGAGCAGGGTGCTTGGCTGCGTGATCACGCTCGGGGCTGGCATGTATGAGCCCGCCAACCCGATCAGGACGAGCGTCGCCGACAGACTGGCCTTTACCATTGGTGAGCCCAGCGGCATCGAGTCCAGCAGGGCGCACGCGATTGCCGACATGCTCGGAGTGGTCGGCCCCACGAAGGTGACACCCAACCTGTGGGGTCAGCGATGGTCGAAGCTTGCTGTCAACTCCATGGCCAACCCAGTTTGCGCTCTGACTGGTCTGAGTTCGGGCGCGTCCCGGGAAACCCCCGGTGTCGTTGACGTAACCGTGAGGATCGGTGCCGAGGTGGTCCGTGTGGGCACCGCGCTGGGTGTCGACGTCGACCCGATCAATAACGTCCCGGCCCAGCAGTACGTAGAAGCGTCGGAAGACGCGATGGTGCTGGAGGACCTCAAGTCCCAGCTTGCCGAGACAGCTCGCCAGCTTGGCGCGGGCCGACCGTCGATGTTGCAGGACGTTATGAAGGGCCGCAGGACAGAGATCGAGTACCTCGATGGATACGTCGCCGATCGCGGCCGCGAGGTCGGTGTCTCAACCCCAGCATGTGATCGGATAACCTCGCTCATCAAGCAGGTTGAGGCTGGCGCGCTTAATTCTGAAGCCGACAACATAAACCTCATGAGCGACTTTATGTAGGGGCAGGTTCCAGACCTGTCCCCACCGTGAATATCAACCGACAGGCCCGCTCTCCCTTCGAGAAAGGGCCGGGGTGAGGGTGTATACCTGACCCTGTCAGTATCCACTGGGAAGGGACAGACGTTTGTATCAGTCCGAAGCAGTACAACGCAGGAGAAGAAACCGCAAACGCGCTCGGGTACTGTTGCTGCTCGCCTGCATCGTGGGCACATTCAGCGCGGGCATGTACACTCCTGGCCCGCAGGCGACGCTCTTCTCTCGCCTCGTGCTAGTGGTATTTTCGATCTCCTTTCTGATGTCCCTGTCCGTGGCAGCCGTAATGATCCCGTCTCCTCCTGATCCCAGGGAACGCATGCGTAGCGTCCTGTGGGGATGGAGACGCGAGTCGGACGAAGACCGATCAGATGCAGACGAGTCCCACCTCACCGGACTCCCATCTCAGGGTGAGCTGCACAGAGCCGCACTGGAACAACGCAAGCATCGCTGACCGCGTTTCTCGGTCCCGCACTGAGATTGACACTCCGCGTTATCGGTTAGAGAATGTCCAAGCCGCGTCTGCGGCAGCGGAGTTCAAACTTGCCACAAGTGGCCCTCGATAACGTACGAGTACTGGAGCTGACGAACGAGATCGCCGGTCCGTATTGCGCCAAAATGCTGGCCGACTTCGGTGCTGAGGTCATCAAGGTAGACCCTCCGAACTCCGTCCCTCAACCTTACGAGGAGGTCAACGCGGCCGAGCGAAAGGCCCGTCACCTCCACCTCAACACCAACCGCAAGAGTGTGACACTCGACCTCGAGTTGGAGCGCGGACGGGAGGTGCTGCTGGACCTCGCTCTAAGCTGCGATGTAGTAGTGGAGAGCATGAGACCTGGCACGGTCGAAGCCTTGGGAATCGGCTATGAGACGCTGTCACAATCCAGGCCCGACATTGTCATGACGTCCGTCACCCCGTTCGGACAGGACGGCCCCTACAGCCAGTGGAGCTACACTGAGCTTACGCTGTTCGCGATGACCGGCGCGATGCACCGGGAGGGTCTGCCTAACAGGTACCCGCTCAAGTATGGCGGCGAGATCGCCCAGTACTTTTCGGGAACGGCCGCCGCAGCCATCACGATGGGTGCGGTCACGGGCGCTGCACTGACCGGCGTCGGAGACTGGATAGACATATCCATCATGGAGGCGATGGCCGGTCATCCCCACCAGATCGGGCGCCGTGCCCCGTTCGCCTATTCAGGGGAGAATGACCTGCGTGTCGAGCCTCGCACGTCGGCTGCCGGAGGTCGTGAACCTTATGCTGTGGGAACTTTCAGGTGCAAGGACGGCTACGTCAGCTTCCTGCCCCTGGGTCCGAGGATGTGGCCCAATATCGCCCAGATGATCGGGCAGCCCGAGCTCAGAGAAGACCCGCGCTTCCTCACGACCAATGACCGGAGTGACAACCGCTTGGAATTGGAGATGATCTTCCAGGACTGGCTGGACCAGCACACCAGGATGGAGGTATTCGACGCCGCACAGAAGGCGGGAATACCCGGGGGGCCGGTGCTGGAGGCCCTCGAAGCCGCTGACAACGAACACTTCAGAGAGCGCGACTACTTCCAGCGCATCGAGCATCCCGATCACGGTACGCACAGCTATACAGGGCTGCCGTTCCGGCTGTCCGACGCTTCGATTTCGCCATCGTCGCCAGCCCCGCGTCTCGGTCAGCACAGCAGGGAAGTGCTGACCGGCCTGCTCGACATCTCGAACGATGGGTTTGAGACGCTTGTAGAAAGAGGGGTCACCAGCTGTGACTAGCTCACCAGACATCCAGCCCGGACCTCTGTCTGGCATTCGCGCCCTGGAGCTTGCCGAGATCTGGGCCGGTCCGTTCTGCGGCTCCCTTCTCGCAGACATGGGCGCTGAGGTGATCAAGGTAGAGGCGATCCAACGAATCGCCAGGGGGTCGATCAGGCCCAGCCCGGGGACCTCCGGTTACCCCGACGGTGAGCCGGGGGACAAGCCTTGGAACAGGCACGCCAACTTCAACGTGCTCAGCCGCAGCAAGTTGGGCATTACACTCGACCTCACCACCTCAGACGGTGCGGACACCTTCAAGGAGCTGGTAAACGTCAGCGACGTAGTCTTCACCAACTACGCCTTTGGTGTGATGGACAAGTTCGGCCTGGGCTACGAAGAGCTTCGCAAGGTCAAGCCTGACATCATCGCGCTGTTCACCCCAGGCTACGGCAACACGGGCCCCTACAGGACATTCCGCAGCATGGGCATGGTTATCGACGCAATAACGGGCCATACCGCGCTGCGGGGTTATCCCGACATGGAACTGTCTCGCAACTCGCTCGTTCATCATCCGGATGCTGTCGCCGGTGCCACCGCCGTGTTCTCGATCTGCCTCGCCATCCACAATCGGGCCCGGACCGGGAGGGGACAGTTCATCGACCTGTCGCAGGCGGAAGCATTCATGCCGCATCTCGGCGAGGTCTATCTTGAGCACTCCCTGGTTGGAACGCCAAGAAGTCGTAGGGGCAATCGCCATCCCGGCATGGCTCCTCACGGGACCTACCCATGCGCTGGGGACGACGAATGGGTCGCAGTCTCAGTTCAGTCAGACGGGCAGTGGCGAGACATGTGCCAGGCCATGGAGATGCCGCAGCTTGCCAACCATCCGAGCTTCGAGTCGCTTCCCGCACGCCTGCGCAACCAGGACGAACTCGATCTGATTATCAGCCGGTGGACGCGAGATAAGAGCAGGTACCAGGTTGCCAACCTTCTTCAAGAGTACGGCATAGCCGCCGGGCCCGTACTGGACTGCGGCGGAGACACCTACGACGATCCACACCTGCAGGACCGCGGCTACTTCCAGGCTGTGGACCATCCCGATGCTGGCGTTCATCTGTTGAGCGGCCCGATTTGGCGTATGCACAACCGGTCCGAGGTGAGGCACGAGCCGGCGCCCGGTCTGGGTCAGCACAACGAGGACGTGCTTGGAGACCTCATGGGCCTGAGCCACAGCAGGCTTGCCGAGCTAGAGGCCACTCAGGTCATCGGCACCGTCCCTCTCGATGGCGCCGACATGGGCGGCGTCCGCCGCGCCCGAGAACGCGGCCTGTCGTCCTCCGACTCTTAATGTCGTAGGTGCTACACTGTTTGGAACACTTTCGCGGAGTACTTACGGGGCATGAGCTTTGAGGTAAAAGCTGATCCTGTGCCGCTGCGAATGGACGATAGCGGTACGGTTAGAGTTGGCAACTCCAGGGTGACCCTTGACGTCCTCATCGGTGCGTTCAAACTTGGTGCGAATGCTGAGGAAATCCACGAGCAGTATCCCTCAGTTAAACTCTGCGATGTTCACTCGGTACTTGGATACTACCTTCGGCGACAGGATGAGGTGGACGAGTACCTTAATGCCCGCGCGGCTGATGCTAAAAGGATCAGGATCGAGGTCGAGCGCCAATTTCCACCGGCTATACCGTTAGCACGCCTTTTGAAGCGACGCGCAAAGAGGGGCTAGTCTCTATTGGTGCGCTTCGCGGCCGACGAGAACCTCAACATCCACATCGTCACCGGACTGCTTGAGCGCAATCCAACAGTCGACATAGTTCGGGTACAGGATGCAGATTTGGCGGGTGCCGATGATCCCACTGTGCTTGCCTGGGCGGCAGGAGAGGGCCGTATCCTGTTGACACACGATGTATCCACGATGCCGAGTTTTGCCTACGACCGCCTGAGGAAGGGTCAACCAATGTCGGGCCTCATCCCGATTAGTCAAGGTCTACGAACTAGGGATGTGGTTGATGATCTGCTGCTGATCGCAGAAGGCAGCCTCGACGACGAGTGGGAAGGCCGAGTAGAGTACCTTCCTCTTTAGTGGCGCCCTGTCTTGGCTACGACACGGGCGGTGGAGCCGCGTCATCGTCGTCGGTGTAGATGTGCGGCTGATCCGGAGTCGTCACGGCGAGCCGGAACGAAATACCGTCCCCAACTGAACTGATGTGGTGCCTCATCCCCTCGGGCACAAACACTATGTCGCCCTCGGAGGCGTGGATCAGCGGCCGTCCCTCTCCGACGTTCCAGGTCAGTTCGCCGCCAAGAATGGTCCACCACTCGTTGAAGTCGGGATGCCAGTGGGCGTTGTTCGTCATGCCCGGACCGTGACAGATCAGGTTCGCGCTGTTGCGGTCGTCCAGAAGTATCGATGTTGCCCAGGGCGGCTCACCGAACTTCTTAAGCATGTAGTCCAGCGTCGTGTGAATCATGTTGGGCGGCCCGTCCTGCTCCGGGAACGGCCTGATGATGTTCGACCTCGGCCCGGTCGTGTCGTGGTTCGACGTCGGGCTCGTGATTCCCAGGCGCAGCGAGTTCTCGGTGCCGACCGTCCGGATGGCGTGGCGTTGTCGCTTTGGCGCCATGACAACGTCGCCCTTCGTGGCGCGCACCGGCGGGTAGTCGCCGACCTCCCAGATCATCTCCCCAGCCAGTACGATCCACCACTCGACGAAGTCAGGGTGAATGTGCGGATCGTTCTCCTGCCCCGGCGCATTGCATATGAGTACGGCGTCGTTTCGTCCGTCGGACAGCAGCTTCTCAGCCCAGGGCGGCTCCCCGTGACGCGCGACTACGTCCGAAATCTTGATGTGCTGGGGCTCGGTGCTGACACCCGATTCCTTGGTTGTCATGCTCAACTCCTTACCACGAGAGGGCGTAGCAGGCTCGGCGCGGGTCGCCCGATGATGCCAGGACGCCTGTCTCTGGGTCGCGTGTGGACACAGTTGCACCCATGCCGGCGCTGGCGACTTCGACGATGTCGTGGCCCATCGCGCTCACCTCGTCCCTGGTGCTCTGCGGGATGCCCGGCTCGACTCCAAGCTGTCCCGGATAGTAAGTGTGCGGGTAGAAGCTGTTCCTCACTCCCTGGCTGGCGAACCTTGGGGCCTCAACCGCCTCCTGTGGGTTCATGCCCCACAGCACGGAGTTCAGCACCAGCTGCATGTTGGCCTGAGCCTGGTGGTCGCCGCCTGGGCAACCGACCGTCATCACTGGCACACTGTCTTTCGACACAATGTAGTTTACGAGGGTCGTCCTGGGACGCTTGCGAGGTTCCAGCCTGTTGGGGTGCCCGTCCTCGAAGTTGAACATCTCGATGCGGGTGCTTAGAGCGCAGCCCAGTTCCGGGAAGAATACCGACTTGGCAAACGATCCCCCTGATGGCGTCGCGCACACCAGGTTGCCATCGCGGTCGATGGACGAGATGTGCGTCGTTCCGCTGTCAGAACCGCCGTCACCGTCGCCTGCCGCCGCAGCGGGCTCTCTCGCAGCCGTAGGAGCGCCTGATAGTGCCGAGTACTTCCACGGGTCCCCCGGAGCAGGCAGTTCCGGCATGGCCTTGGACGAGTCTATCAATGCGGCCCGCTCGCGTGCGTACTCCTTCGAGAGGAGGCCGTCGATCGGGACGGTAGCGAAGTCAGGGTCTCCGTAGTAGGCCTCGCGGTCGGCGAATGCGAGATTGACCGCCTGGCTGACTGTGTGGATGTACGCCGTTGAGTTATGGCCCATTGCTTTGAGGTCGAAGTTCTCGAGTATGTTCAGCGCCTGCATGAGGACCGCGCCCTGGGTCCATGTACTTTGGCCGTGGACCTCGTGACCCATGTAGCTTGTCTTGACCGGTGTCTCATACTTGGCCTCGTAGGCGGCCAGTGAGGGCATGTCCAGAATGCCGCCGACCCTCTCGCTGCACTCGGCGATGATCTCCGCGATCTCACCCGTGTAGAAGGAGTCGCGTGCCGCGCGGACGCCGTCGGCCCTGTGTCCGCTTCCAGCCCCTTCTGCCTCGACCATCTTCCGGAAGACGTCCGCGAGTCCCCTCTGTACCAAGAGCGACCCCGGCTCTGGCGTCTTGCCATTGTCATAGAAGACGTCCAACCCTCCGGGAGGATACTGCTCGAACTGGCTAATGGTGGTCGGGCTGTCGATACGCTCCAGCATGTACTCATAGTTCGGTATGCCACGCTCTGCGTAATGGATGGATGGCTCGAGTACCTCGCCAACAGTCTTCCTGCCATACCTCTCCAGGAGGGACAGGTACGCCGCCACGACACCTGGGAGAGTGAAGCTGAGGTGGGCCAGCGCACCTGGGCCGGTCGGAATCTCGCTCTGACCCAGGCTGCGGTACCAGTCCACAGTCGCCCTGTCCGGAGCAGTCCCCTGTCCGCTCAGAGAAAGCAGGTCTCCGCTCCCTGCGTGGTAGAGCATGAACACGCCTTCGGCCGCCAGCGAATATGACGCTATAGGCTCCGTCACCGCAGCGGCGAATCCTGCGGCCACGACCGCGTCGAATGCGTTTCCTCCCGACAGCAGCATTCGCATTCCGGCCATCGAGGTTAGGTAGTGACCGCTCGAGATCACTCCTTGCGTGCCATAGACCACCGGACGTCCGGTCGCCTGCTGACTGATGTTTCCCTGCTCCATCGCCGAAGCGCTGATTGACGTTGTCATCTTCCTCTCCCTCTCTTCGTTAAGTCGATATAGATCTTGAGCCTATGCGTACGTCAGCCGCCGGCCGCTGACTTCGTCCAGAAACTCTCCAGGTTGTCGGTCGGACGCCATCCAAGAATCCGCTTGGCCTTCTCGTTGGAGAACTTTCCGTGCGGCAGATCGGCGAAGATGAAGAACGGCTCGCACTTTGAAGGCAGCGACTCGAGGGGAATACTCAGTGCGGGCGCAAATGCCTCACCGGCGTCTTTCCACGTCACGTTGAACGGTGTGAAATCCTTACCGTAACCCTCTATCTCGTTTCCGTAGTGGAAGTTGTAGAACAGCAGCGTCAGCACGTACAGGTCGTGGTTTTCGGTGAAGACGCGGCAGATCTCCTGCCCAAGTGATTTAGTGATCGCATACAGGAGCGTACCCGACTGCGACGGTACGTCCGGCCCAATCAGATGGTCTGAGTTCTCGTACGTTGGCCCAGTTATCGTGAAGTGGGGCCCCGTGTTTATCACCCTCCGAATACCGTGATGCACCGCGGCAGCGCATGCGTTGTACGTGCCTCGGGCGTTGACATCAAACGCGATCCGACGGTGGGGCCGCAATACGGATAGGTTAATGATCGCGTCCATCCCCTCGGCGGCCTCGATCACACAGTCCAGGTCCGAGACGTCCAGATTCAAGTACTCGTGAGGAGTGTCAGGAGGGTCGTTGATGTCAGTGAGCCGCAGGGTGTGTTCTCCCTCGAGCGCCCTTACAACGTGGGGGCCGAGCATACCGTTGGCTCCCAGTATCAGTACGTTCATAGATGCGCCTCTGTCTGACATAAATGGAAGTAACTAGTCATTGGCGGAAAACTTCGCAGCCACGCTAGGTTGAGAATATCCCAATTACGCAGAGTTGACCAGTATCGCCTTCACGACTGGCGTTAGCCAGATGGCCTGAATCCGAGGCGTGTCTCGGCTGTATCGGTCAGGAAGCGGCGGTCAGGGACGTCGGACTGTATGTGGAACACCGCCCAGTAGCTCCGCGAGTCCGCATACCCTGCGGATATGTACGCCGTAAGCGCCTTCTCGACGGCCTGCACCGCGTCTCCAGGATAGAGGGCGGACGTGGACGCGGATGCGCCCTCGTCGTCTGCGAGATCTCCGAGCCTCAGGCACACAATCTCGATCTTGTGCTCCCGCGCAAACTCGCGACAGATGAATTCCCCGAGGTGAAAGCAGAGCACGTCCGTCTCGGTAGTAGGGGCGGGCAGCCATCGCTCGGTAACGGCATTGTCCTCGTCGTGACGCCCCATGACCGAGAGCGAGCTTAGAAAGACAAACCTTGGGACACCCTCTTCGGCAGCGGCACGGACGAGATTGTAGACACACCTCATGCCGCCATCCAGTTGCTCAGAGACGGGAAGAGCCGCATCTACCTGTCCCGGATGGATGACGACGTCCATCCCTCTTACCAGGTCGCTGGTGGCATCGTCATGGTCAAGGTCGCAAAGTACGAAGTTGTCTGACTCGGACGCGGCAGCGCGGTCTGAGCGTGTCACGCTGTGAGACTCACCTAATGCGTCGGCCAACAGGCGGGCTATCCGAGTCGAAGCACCAGTTATCAGTATGTTCACGCCCAAGCCCCTCCGGTGATCTGGCAGCAAAGCTTACCGCATTCAGCCTCGAATGGACACAGAGAGTGCTAGGCAATCTCCTGTGACGAACAGAGGCCCCGGGAGAGCTGCCACCCCGGGGCCTCATCAACTAAGTATCTCGAATTAGGACCTACTCCGCAGGAGGAGTCTCGCTTGCGACAAGACCCACGGCCGCTCCGGCCGGGTCTGCGAAGAAGGCCATTGTCACTGCGCCGGGAATGACCGTCACTGGCATGAGGACCTTTCCACCAGCAGCTACCGCCTTGTCGAGATATGCTTGCAGATCGTCCACTTCGATGTAGAACGCAACACAGGTCTCGTCCGTGAACGAAGGTCCGATGCCGCCATTGATGCCGGAATCGGACTGGGTGTCGACGACGCCATAAGTCATGCCACCGGGCATCGGAGCGTCGTTCACCTCCCAGTCGAACACTTCACTGAAGAACGCCTTGCTCTTCTCAGCGTCGTTGGACTGGACTTCGAAGTGGACTACAGGGTTGGGCATAGGTACACCTCCTGGGTGCTGTTATGAATCTCCGGCGCTAAACCGGTGTTTACAGGTGGCTGCCGTAGCTTGAACTTCGCCACAGCGCGCATATAATAGTAGTCACTGATAGAACATTTGTGCAAGAGTGATTCAGACGCAGTTTCGGCGAGATTTGGTAGCCAATCCGGACTGGACAGATGCGCCACATCCTTCACGCGGACTTCGACGCGTTTTACGCTTCCGTCGAACAGCTAGACAATCCCGAACTCAGGGGCAAGCCGCTCGCGGTAGGCGGCAGCCCGGAGTCGAGGGGAGTAGTCGCTGCCGCATCCTACGAGGCCCGCGAGTACGGCGTTCGTTCTGCGATGCCAATGCGCACCGCATTCAACATCTGCCCGAACCTAGTTAGAGTCAGCGCCCGCTTTGGCCGGTACCGTGAGGTTTCGCGTAGAGTCATGGACATCTTCAACGATGTCACCTCGCTGGTTGAACCGCTTTCGCTCGACGAGGCTTACCTGGACGTAACCGACCGGGTCACGTCCGAACTTTCGCCCGAGCTTATTGCGAGCCGGCTCAAACAGCGAGTCAGACGTGAACTCGGCCTGACGATCTCAGTAGGAGTCGGTACCAGCAAGTCCGTGGCCAAGATAGCGTCCGACCTAGACAAGCCTGACGGCCTGACGGTGGTGCCACCCGGTGCCGAGAGGTCGTTCCTTGCGCCCTTGCCGGTTGGCACGCTTCCCGGCGTGGGACCAAAGACGCGGGAACGCCTGTCCGAAGAGGGCGTAGTGACAGTCGGGGATCTTGCTGAACTCACTGACGAGTGGCTGACTACGCGATTCGGACGCAACGGGACTTACATGAAGCGACTCGCAGCAGGTGAGGACGACCGTCCCGTTCAGACCAGCAGGGATACCAAGTCGGTTAGCTCGGAGACCACTCTCGTCACTGACACCGGAGACCCGGACGCCCTCCAGGAGCTTGTCAACAGACTGAGCCAGGACGTCGCTCGCTCTCTGGAGAGACGAGACCTGTGGGGACGCACCGTCAAGGTAAAGCTCAGGCTGTCGGACTTCACGACCTTCACCCGCCAGGTGACGCTCCCGGAAGTAGTCCAGGCTTCTGACGAGATAGCTGAAGCCGCTGGGGTCCTGGTCCGCAACGAGACCGGCCCGGGACGAACATTCAGACTGGTCGGCGTAGGCGTAGCCGGTTTCGAGGATGCCCGGGAGAGTCAGAAGCCAATCGTGCAGCCGAGACTACCTGGTGTATAAGTTGGTGCCAGGCCTAGACCTCGAGCTCATCGAATATGGCGCGGTACGACGCCACTCGCGAAGTTGACACCCGACCTTCGGCCTCCGCAGTTCGCACTTCGCACTCAGGCTCCTCGAGGTGGGAGCAGTTGCTGAACTTGCACTCGGCCGCGAGTTCGTCGACCTCGGGAAAATACAGCGGCAGCTCTCCCAGTGTCAGACCCGCAATCCCGAACTCCCTGATGCCCGGAGTGTCTGCGACGTAACCCCCCACGTCCAACCTGTACAGCTTCGACCGTGTGGTTGTGTGCGTTCCCTGTCGGTGTGCCTCGCTGATCCGGCCTACTCTGATATCCAGACCGGGCTGAACTGCCGTCATCAGCGAGCTCTTTCCCGTGCCTGACAATCCGACGACGACCGTCAGCTTTTTCGCAAGTGTGTTCCTGAGCTCGTCTATGCCAAGGCCGGTTGTCGCAGATGTGATTAGGACTGAGTGTCCCATCTCGCGGTAGATGGCGGTGGCCGCCTGCAGCTCTGAGCGGTCGTCGATCAGGTCTGCCTTGTTGATGCATACGATAGGCTCGATCTCCGACAGTCCAGCCGCTATGAGGTAGCGGTCAATCAGCTCGAGCCACAGGTCTGGACTCCGCCAAGAGGACACGATCAGAAGCTGATCGACATTCGCGGCGATGACCTGCTGACGTGGCGCAAGGAACGGGTCTGGTCTGGCAAGGATGGTCCGTCGTGGCTGAATGTCCTCTATCGCCCAGGAGCCTGCTGCGCCTTCGGTGACTACAGCGCGGTCCCCGACAGCGACGGGATTGATGTAGCCGGTGTCGATCTCCGTAAGCAGCCCCCTGACCGTAGCAGGTTGTTCGGCGCCATCTACTTCGATCTGCGCCGACATCCCGGCCACTTCCGTTACCAGGGCGGTCTGGACGTCGACCACCGCAACGCTACGCGTGGCATCGGCGGTCTGGTCGGACATGAGTGGAGACACGACGACCGCTTGTTCGATCTGCTTGCGTCGGTCCCGCTCGTCTCGGGGCATGACCCTCTCGATCGGGTCGTAGTCTATCTCGTCCCAGTCCTGTTCGACGCTATCGGTCCAGTCGTTCTGTCGCGCGCGGCTCCGCTTCACGTTTCCGCTGCGCCGAAACGTCCTTTTTGACTTGCGATCCTGTCGCCTCTTACGTGAACTTGTCATAGACTCTTGCTGAACCGGATTCTACTTAGCAATAAAGCGCTTGGCAAACCTGAGACCGTGCGAGTTTCTACATCCACTATACTGACCCCTGACCGCTACTCAGCCAGTGGTTCAGCACCCGCATTTGAAGTCGCCACCGACGGCGTTACTCTCGAACTCACAGGCTGTGTCGTTGACGGGTCTGACTTCACCGGCGTGGGCATACACGTTCACGACTGTGCCGACGTGACGATCCGCGGCGGGGTGATCAGAGGCTTCTACCAGGGAGTCCGCGCTGAAAACGTGCGTAATCTCCGCATCGAGGACTGCGTGGTATCAGACAACCACAGTCCACGAGATGTCGGCTGGCTTCCCGACACTCACGAGCCCAATGAGGAGGGCTACGGCGGCGGCATCTACCTGCTGAACGCTTCGGACTCGACGATCAGCCGCTGTCTGGTCACCGGGAACTTCAATGGGGTCGACCTCGTCCGGTGCAGCCGGGTGACGGTTAACGAGACCGACGCCTCGCACTGCTCCAACGTCGGCATTCACCTGCTGAGTTCCAGTCACTGCACGATCGAGAAGTGCAGGGCGGAGCACTGCATCAGGTTCACGAACCGCTTCTGGAACGACACTGCTGACTCCGCCGGAATCCTGATCGAGGAATACTCTCACCATAACCGGATAATAGACAACATCTTCAGGTACTCAGGCGACGGTCTGTTCATCAGGGCCAACAATCGTCACTCCTCTGACCACAACTACATAGCACGAAACGACGGTAGCAACTCGCCGAACAACGCCTTCGAGGCGGTGTTCTCTTCCGGCAATATCTTCGAGGACAACATAGCCGGCGGCTCGAACTACGGGTTCTGGCTCGGGTACTCCAGGCAGACCGTCGTGCGAGGCAACCGCATCAGATATAACCGTATGGACGGCATTGCCATAGAGCACGGCAGCGACAATCTCATAGAACGTAACGTCATCTCAGGAAATCGAAATGGGGTCAGGCTATGGTGGGCGCCCTCCGAACTCGGAGACGACCCCTCGACGTGCTACGTCATCCGTGATAACCAGATCACAGAATCAAGAGTCCACGCGATAGACATCACCGACACGACAGACGTGACCCTCGAATCCAACAGCCTGCACGCCAACCAAGCAGGCCTATTCCGGCAGTGGTGCCATATCCAACATCAAGAGTGAACGACATGACCCCCTCTCCCTGAGGGAGAGGGCTGGGGTGAGGGTGAAAACGCCGCCGTTGAGCTGCTTAAAGTAGCTGCCTAGTCCTCCAGGAAGCTCCGCAGCTCCGCCACGATCGCATGCACCCCTTCGGCATCTGCGCTGTTGGGCACGAGGTCGAGGTAGTGGACAAGATCGTCTAACGCCTCCGCACTGTGACCGAGCTGGTAGTGCACCACTCCTCGGTCCCTGTGATTCCCTGCTGAGTGCGGTTCCAGGGCCAGGGCGAAGTCGGCGACGTCCAGCGCGCGAACGTAGTCCTCTTCGTGCATGTAGATAGCCTTGAGGTTGCGTATGATGCGCGCCACGATCTCCCGGTTCGATACCGGACTGAGCAGGCTCTCGTCCCAGTCCACAGGCCCCTGCATTCGCTCTTCGAGGAGCCTCTTGCACTCGTCCTTGGACAGCAGGTAACCGCCGTTGAACGGGTCGACGAACAGGTTGTCGATCTCCTGGTGCCTGACGAGGAAGTGTCCCGGCATACCTATGCCGACAAGAGGGACCTTCAGCCGCCGTCCGACCTCCATGTAGACGACAGCGAGGGTGATCGGAATGCCTACGCGCCTCTCCAGCACCTGGCTCAGGTAGCTGTTGCGGGGATCGTAGTAGTCATCGTCGTTGCCGCGGAACCCGCCTTCATCGAACAGCGCCTCGCTGATGGTGTTCATGCAGTACAGGGGGTCATCGTCGTCGAGCAGCTTGCTGGAGATCGACCCGGCGATGCGCTGGAACGTGAACAGCTCCTGGTCGATGCTGATGTCGGGGTATTCCGAAGCTGACAGAAGCAGTGCCGCCCGCGCTACGTCAATCTCGTAGTCCGGCCTGTCCGTCACTTCGGAGAATTTCTCCAGCAGCTCAGTTCGTTCCAATGTGCTCACCGTCTCCCTACTGACAGTGGTAGGTATTATGCAATTCGTCGTTCCTGCGTAGGCCGGAACCCAGAGTCCGGGGCAATGTACTCATCGGTCTGCTTACCCCCCTCAGCTGTCTCCCCATAAGGGTTTAGCTTTCATGCTCCCAAGAGATTCTAGCCCAGATTCCTATATTGTCCAGTGTAGAGGTCACACCTCGGCAGCCCTCCGGGCCGAAACTACGTACACCGGATCTGCGTAGTGCCCAACCTCCGGGCTGATGTCCCTGATCGTCACATCGTCCCAACCGCCACTGCTGACGAAGTAGGCCCCAACTAACTGGCCGCGCCGGTAGTCGTCCAGCGACTGCCATATCGCTACCGCCTTGGTGGGGAACATGCGGTTCGAGTAGATAACGTGGAAGCTGGCGCCATCCTTCAGCAGTCGACGGACTTCTGAGAACACCTCCACCGGGCGCGTCATGTACTGCACCGACACTGTGACTACTGCGGCATCGAATACCTGGTCTTGGAAAGGCAGCTTGGGACGTCTGTTGAGATCGTGAATTACGAAGTCGTCGAGCTGCGGATTCTGCCTCATCTCGACCTCGTTCATCCCCAGCCCGACGATCGTGCGTCCGCGTGGCTCATGCGGCATGTGGGATCGCCACGAGCTCATCAGATCGAGTATCGATCCGTTCTCGGGCAGCTCCTCGGAAAAGTAATGCCTGATGGCCTCGATGGCATAGTCATCGATGTGGACCACGAGCCTCGGCTGGGTGTAGAACACCCCGTCGTCGGACTCGTCCACTCGCTGAAAGAACCGTTCTGGAAACGCGGGAGTCTCTTCCATGCACACATTGTGACCTGAACACGACATTGGTTCAAATGAACGTGCCCCAAGAGGTGGCTCATTGTGCCCCCTCTCCCTCAGAGCCTGCCCCGTACTTGATACGGGGGAGAGGGTTGGGGTGAGGGTGAAAGCGTCACTCCCTAAACTAACGCAGTACCACTTGTCGGGCGTCAGCATCTCTTCAAGGCGCTGGTGCCTCGCAGTCTGCGAGGGAAGAAAGAAGAAGTGGCAGGAGCGGCAGGATTCGAACCCGCGACCCTCGGTTTTGGAGACCGATGCTCTACCAGCCTGAGCTACGCTCCTGCGAAGCGCATTGGAGAAGGTTGCTGGTCGGTGACTTGGAGGTCTCCAACTGGTAGGAGAAACTCAACGCTGGTAACGTCCCGACCCAACTCCGTGCACCCTCAATTGTACTATGTGGGGCCTAGCCGTGTACAACTGAAGTCACGTTCACCATTCCCAACTCCGACCTCAGACGCTATAGTACGTAGACACGGCTACCAAGTGCGGGGGAGGTCGCGATGACCACGACCAACGACAACTTCAACGGCATCCAGGAGTACGCCAGCGACCAGGGACTGAAGCTCGACTGGATCGATCAGCAGGGCGAGTGGGGCGTCAAGGCGTCCGCCGACGGACAGAAGGGGCTGACCCTGTCGGATGTACAGGTTGGAAGTTACGGCGATCCCGGGCCCACGTCAGATAACATGACGGGCAGGCCGCGCGGCGCGGCTGCCAGGCCCAATGCCTACCGCATCGGCGGCTACCAGGTACGGACCAAGTCCGACATCTGGCTCGTTAATGCTGCCATGCTGTACGAAGAGGCGCTGCAGCGACAGTGGAGTTCGGCCACCGACGTCCCCTGGGATACCATCCGGCCGCTACCTGACGACGTTGAACGCGCCCAGTGCCAGCTTGCCACCTTCCTGACAGAGGTCGAGTTCGTCGCCGCTGACGTCCCCGGACGTTGGGTGGCTGGCACGTCTCCCGACTACTTTGAGCCTCGAATGTTCCTGATTACGCAGATCATGGACGAGTCCAGACACCTCGACGTCTTCCGCAAGAGGGCGCTTGCAAACGGCGGTGGGCTGATGCAGCGTCCAAACGTTACCACCAGTGGAACGGTTGGCAGCATCGATCTCTCTCGTGATTTCACCGAGATGTCTTCCAGGCTCCACATATCAGGAGAGGGTGCGGTCCTGACCATCTTCAGGATGGGCGAGCTTATGGCCTACAACGAGGCCGAGAAGCGCATCTACCGTCTCGCCGCGCAGGACGAGTCGAGGCACGTCGCCTTCGGCGTCATGCACATGCGCTACCTTGCCGAGACCGAACCTGAGCGCAAGGAAGAGGTCCACGAATACCTCGACGAGGGCGAGCGCGCCCTTGTTGCCGGCAATCAGAATCCCGCTGCGCGCGACACGGCGCAGAGCGAGGCCTTGGCGGTGCTGCTCGGAGGCGGCGAAAAGAACTACGACGAGGGCTACCGGAAGTTGCTGGCGATTCGCAAGCGGCAGGCCAAGGAGTATGTCCAGCGCATCCGCTCCGCGGGCTTCGGCGAGCGCTTCGACAACGGACGCGCGCTGCCAGAGCTAATGGAATACGTCAAGAACTAGGTGGCCGACGTGAGCAACGAGAGACCCGTCAGGGGCCGGCGCAGGCTTGTACTCGATGAGAGCGTGGAGGTCTCCGAGCCGTCCCTGGAGTGGAAGGCTCGCACCCTGCAGTGGGGTACCCGGGCAAAGCCCGGTAAGGGTGGACTGAAGATCGGCGATCTCAACGTCGGCATCTACGGCGAGATTCCCGATCACTGGGAAGAGCAGACCAGGATGCCGAGGGGCGCGTACCCAATGCCGGGTGTGCCTCCGATAGGCATCGCACTGCGCAGCAAGCGAGATCTCTGGGCCGATAACGCCGCTGATCTCTACGAAGAGGCGATCCAGAGACGCTGGGTTCCAGCCACAGACATCCCTTGGGACACCATCGAGCCTCTGCCCGACGACGTTGAGGCGGCGATGTGCCAGCTCTGCACCGAGCTGAGCCAGGCTGCGAACGTGGAGTTCGAGACCATCGGCTCTTGGCTCCAGCACATGTCGTTCGGCTATCACGAAGTAAAGCTGTTCTTGGCGACCAACATGTTCGACGCTGGTCGGCACCACGAGGCATTCAGAAAGCGCGCCCTGTCGAACGGAGGCGGACTCGGACTCGAAAGCCGTGGCGAGGTCAACCGGATGATCCTCGAGAGCAAGGGTGGCTGGTCCGAGACCAGTCTGCTCCTCCACCTGCTCCGGGGTACATTCATCCAGAGCGTGTACCGGTACGGCGAACGCTACGCCAACAACCCCGCGGAGAAAGTGCTGTTTGGGTTGGCGATGCAGGATAAGGCACGGCATATTGCCTACGGCCTGCAGCATCTGCGGTACGCCGTTACCCATAAGGACGACAAGGCTCTGGTGTTCGAGCGACTGCTTAACATTGGTGAACGCATCTTCGTGCGAGAGCTTCAGGAGCCTGCGCTGCTCGAGCCGATGGCCATAGTCTTCGGCGGCGGCATCGAGGGCGCGACGGTTGGCATGGAGCGTGTGAGACGCATGATGGCCGACTGGGTCCGAGGATACCTCTCGATGGCCGAATCGATCGGCGTCCAGCGCGGGGCTGCCTTCCCCAAAGAGCTGGCTCAGTATCTGGAGGACTAGTGTTGCCCCACTTCCCCTCAGTCGAGTGGTTCGATGCCGTTCGCCACGAATTCAACACCGACGAGTCCGTCCGTGGAGCGGGCGGCGGCACCTGCGACGCCAGGGTTGGTGTGCGAGTCGGCGAGTCCCTATTCTTGCTGGTCTTCGAAGGATTCGAATGCCAGCCCGCATCTGAAATCGAAGAGTCTGACCTGGAGTCGACAGACTTCTATCTCGACATGTCGCCTGACGACTGGGAGGACATGCTCACCAACATCCAGGAGAATGGCGAGGCCACGTTCGACTACACGCTCAATACCATAGACTTGGACAGCGAAAATGGTCTGGCCCTGTCTGTTTCGGGAGACCAGTACCGCCAGGACCTCTTCTTCAGGTATAACCAGACGTTCCAGTACTTCTTTGACCTGTCGTCCAGGGTGCCAACTGAGTTCGCTGATGGAGCTTGATTAGATGCCGACCTTTCCTTCAGCAGAGTGGTTTGAGGCGGTAATGACTGCCGCCAATGCAGATCCCGAATTCCGAAGTCTCGGTACCGCCGAAGCGCAGGTGGGTGTCAAGGTCGGGGACGACGTGTACCTACTGGACTTCGATGCATTCGAGTGTGCAGGCGTGTCCCAGGTCGAAGAGCACCACCTTCGAGACGTCGACTTCTACCTCGACATGACCCCGGACGTGTGGCAGTTGCTACTGACCAACGTCAGGGAGAACGGTGGCGCCGACTCAGAGCACACCTTCAATACGCTGGATGTTGAGAACGGGATAGTCGAGTCATCCAACCCATACGGGATGAACAACTTCCCTAGGTATCACTTGACCATCCAGCGATTCTTCGATGTGTCGAGCCAGGTCGAAACTACGTTCGAGTAGCCCAATGCCCATCTACGAGTACAGGTGCGAAGACTGCCAGGAGAAGACCGCCAAGCTGGTCAGGGGCTTCGACGCTCCCGAAAGCATCTCGTGCCGCGCCTGCCGGGGCAACAACACCCACCGCATCATCTCCAGTGTGGCGTTCCACAAGTCGCTCAGCACACGTCTGAATGAGCTTGACCCCCGATACGACAAGATGGCCGACGCCGCTGCCGCCAGCACCGCCGACTCCGACCCCCAGCGCTTCATCAAGAACGCCATCCCCTTCGACTCTGCCGACCAATAGCCACGTTCGGAGCGCGGACGTCCCGCCCGCATTGCATCCACCGAGCGACAGTTCAGCGGAGCCTGCCGGCGCAACCTCTAAGCTTGGCGTCTCCTTGAGGCTGATTAGAGGGCGAGACGTCCGCGATCCTGTTAATTCGTCGACCTGAGGAACCCAGCCCCGGTCATAAGCTCAATGATCCTAGCCGCATTCTCAGCGGGGCTGTTCGCCACGGTGTCCAGCGTAAGCTCAGGGTCCGGTGGCGCTTCGTAAGGGTCGTCGATACCAGTAAAGCCTGTGATCTCCCCTGCACGAGCTCTGGCGTACATCCCCTTGGAGTCCCTCGACTCGCATACGTCCAGCGGCGTGTCCACGAACACCTCGACGAACTGACCCTCGCCCATCATGCTCCTAACGGCGTCGCGAGTCGCGATATAGGGACTGATCGCCGCGCAGATGGCAATACCACCGTGCCTGACTATCTCGGAGGCGACGTATCCAATGCGCAGGATGTTCGTGTCCCGGTCCTCCTTGCTGAAGCCCAGTCCCTTCGATAGGTTGGTGCGGACTACATCCCCGTCCAGCACCGACACCTGCCTACCATGCTCCATCAGCAGAGAGGTCAGCACGTCGGCAGTAGTCGACTTGCCTGATCCGCTGAGGCCCGTGAACCAGATGCAGACACCCTGGCGGTGCCGGGGCGGGTAGGTGTCGGCAAGAATCTCAGCAACCTCTGGCCGGGTGAACCACTCGGGCAGCGGCCTGCCGGCGTTGAGGTAGTCCTCGCGCACCTGCGTGCCTGAGATGGAAGCCGTCTCGGCTCCAGCGGACAGGTTGGATACCTCCTCGTACTTGTCCTCCGACGGCAGGTACACCAGCTCGGTGAATGTCACCGCATTGACGCCCAGTTCTTCGGCGTGTTCTTCGACAAGGTATTGGGCGTCGTACGGCCCGTAAAACGGTTCGCCTCGAGAGTCGACACCGGGCCCTGCGTGGTCGCGCCCGACTATCAGGTGGTTCGCCCCGAAGTTGCGCCTGATGATCGCGTGCCACACGGCCTCGCGTGGCCCGCCCATTCGCATGGCCAGGGGCAGCAGCACGAGCAGCACCCTGTCCGGCTCGTAGTACAGGTCTGTCAACGCCTTGTACGTCCTCACGCGAGTGTAGTGGTCGACGTCTCCCAGACGCGTCAGACCGACCACCGGATGAAGCAGCAGCACACCGTCAACAGATGCTGCGGCCCTCTTGGTCAACTCTTCGTGCACACGGTGCAGGGGATTACGGGTCTGGAATGCCACGACGTTCCGGTGGCCTGTCTCCTCCAGCGCGCTCCTCGTCTCGGCAGGTGTCAACCTCAGCTCGCTGAAGTCGTGACGCTGAGGAAGCTGGATCACCTGGAGCCGGCCTGAGATGTTGTAGCGTCCCCACTGGTGCATCTCCGCCACGATCGGGTGCCTGAGGTCCAGCGTGCCGTACACCCTCTTGGCGACGTCCTCCACATCCCACTCGTACGCCTCCTCGACATCCATGACGGCGAGCAGGTCGTTGGTCGAGTCCCTGAGCGCGAGGCGGCTGTCCAGAGAGATGCCCTCCTGCTTGCTGACGGGAAGCGTAATCGGAATGGGGAACAGAGTGCCGTCAGCGGTTCTCATGCTTTCGACGACCCCGTTGAAGTCGTCGCGGGACATGAACCGGTCGAGCGGAGAGAACCCGCCAGTAGCGAGCAGTTCGAGATCGCAGACGGCCCGCTCAGAGACCTGGATGGACGGCAGGCGCCCGGCCTCCTCGCGAAGCTCTTCTGCGCCTTCTGTGGAGGTGACCAGGTTGACTAGCTCGCCTCCGAACGGTGTTATCAGATTGGATTTCGACATCTCTACTCCTGGATCAATAGTTGCCCACCCTAGATTCTATCCCATATCAGGATTCCCTCTCCCTCAGGCAGAGGGCTGGGGTGAGGGTGGAGGCGCTGCCTACCAAACTGTCACAGTCTCGGGTAATCAACCTGGGTTCTAGCTGAGATTGGCCCCGTGCTATAATTGAGGCATGTGGGGACGCGTGGGTTCGACAGGGGATGCCTTCGCGGGACTGCAAGCCGAGGTGCCATCAACCTCGCTAATCAGGTGGCAAATAAAGTAACTGACGACAGACAGTTCGCTCTAGCCGCCTAAGGGCGGCTACGTTCCTCGGTCTCTCTCCCTGAGGGGGTCGATGGGGCGACGTAAATCGGGGTGCTGTCCCGGTGACGCCGATGCCCGGGACTCAAGACCATCGGCTAGCTCTGAGCGCGAGCTCCGCCGGTACGGACGCGCCGGAGTGACCCTAAGTACCGGCTAAGCTTGTAGATGTCCTAGTCGGAGAGTCTTCTGGACGGGGAGTTCGACCCTCCCCCGTCTCCACCATCTCTTCTTCCCACTTCGACTCTCACATTGGACGTCGTCATGCTCTTATCTGCTGCCATTGCGTTTCGAATTGGTGCCGCCTTTACCATCTCCTTGAGTTTCCTGGCTCTCGCTGGTTGTGGTGGTGCGCTGGCGACCGGACCCAAGCCATTTCTTCTGGACTGGGAGACCTCGCGATCTGAAGTCGTGTCTGGAGAGAGCTTCACTCTCACCGTACGCATGCACGAAGTTCAGCAAGCTGGAGAGCACGGCGGTATTTCGGTGTCATTCCCGTCTTTGACGGATGGTGGCGAGTCCGACGGAAAGTTCTCGTCCACTGTCGCGGACGTAAAAGCGGTCAACTACACCACTGGACTGTCGAACGTAGGGTTTCACAGCCCTGGCAAGACCATCTATCACAAGGATGACAACAGGATGTTCCCCGCTGAACACCTGTTGGTCGAGTCGGACGATCCCACATGGGAGCCTTCTGACGACAGGACATTAGTATTGAGGATAACGCCCAGGCAAATCGGGGACTTCCCGCTGAGAGTCCGCGGATGGATATGCGCGGAGGAGTACACCAGGTGCAGGCGCAACCCCGTGTCAGGAGACGAGACTGACCAGCAGGGACACGGAGTTCATGTCGTGACGGTCTCCGTGAACTCGAACCCCAACTGATCCTGCGAGCATATGCACTGGAAGTAGAGATTATGGTTATTCGGTCGCAGCCACAGCCCCCTGTGACGCGGCTCTGCGTATGGTCACCAGCAGGTATCCCCCCACAATGGTGACGAGATAGACAATGTTCGCAAGGGCCATCCAGGTGCCTCCAATTCGAAGGTACTGCAGTCCCTCTTCCGGAGTGTAGCCAAGCTCCTCTGCGCTAATGGGCCGCAGAGGAATTATTCGGAATTCGGAGACAGTAACCAGCACGTGCGGCTCCAGGTAGCCGACAATTACCGCGATAACACCGAATACGGTAAGGAGTGTTATCACGACGATTGCCGCCTTGAGGAAGAAGTCTGCATCTCCCAGGGTCGTCCCGGGCTCATTCAGCGCCACGATCGTCGCGAAAGTGCCGAACAGTATTCCATAGACCACCATGAAGGACATCCACACCCCCAGGTTGGTGAACACCACGATGCTCGCGTAAGCGAACAGTAGAGGCGGTAGTGTGATCCAGACTGCTCGGGAAAAGGTACTTTCCATATTTCGAAGGCCGTATCGCCGTCTCCAAAGCAAGCTGAACATGACCGAGGCAATCAGGGAGATCATTAGGTGCGCCAGCGTCGCGAACAGGAACGGTATCGGCGTGTTCGTGAAAGCTTCAATCGTATAGAACCCAAAGTGGTCCGCCTTTGTCAAAGCTCCGATAAGTACTGATGTGTTCGACGTGAAGAAGAGGGAGATGAAGAACAGGTCGACAATATGGTCATGTTCCGTTCGATCTCGGTCAGGCTTCAGCCATCTCAGCGCCCACTGACCCACCACGATCGCAAGTGCGACCAGGGTGTAGGCCAGCAGCGCGACTGTCCCGTTCTGGCCAAAGGCATTGAGAATAAATCCCACCACCAATGCGTAAGCACCTGCAGGGGCAAGTCGCCACAGGGCATCTTTCGCGACGGTCGACGCATCCACGGCAGGCTTCGGCGTGGTGACTGAGTCCACAAGACCGCGTACACGCTCTTCAAGTCCCTCCACCTGTTCCCTAATGGCTTGTGCCGCCGTCAGCAGAGCTTCGTGGCCCTCCTCCTCGCCCAGACTCTCGTAGCCTGCCAGGATCAGCATGCGGTCAACCTCGGTCTGCGGCACATCGAGAGCACGCCCAAAGGCAACCAGGAACTCCCTTGGAGGGTGCCTCGCACCACGCTCCCAGTTGCTGATCATGGAGCGGTCCCAGTAGGCGGCTGAGTCCTCGCCTCGCTCGACCATCAGGTCGAGAAGGCCCTCCTGTGTCAGTCGCCTTCCGTTGCGCCTCACGTCGTCCCGGTATGACCTGATCAGCCTTCCCACCAGGACAGCCGCACTGTCATCTCTGTCGAAATCAGCCATTTTCCAAGCTATCGTCACGAATTCAAGGCAAACTGTGACACATGTGTCACAGACTCTGCAACACCGGTCTGATAGTCATGTAACTGTCATTGGGACATAGACACTAAGGATAGATAGTCCTACATCCGATGACAGATGTCGCGATGTGGTGCATAACAACTAGGCAAGACTTGAGAAGTCTTGAGGAACCGGACGGTGTGGACATTCAAAAAGAGATACGTCGGGCTATAGCAAAGCTTCGAGTCGCCCAAGAGATTCTGGCCCAACTGTCATCCTCTGATGACGACTCACTTGAGGAAATCCTACAGAGCCGAGCGGACGCTCTTGGCAACAGGCTGACGAGGGCCGAATTGGAAGTAATGGTCGGATTCATTAGGGGACTGTCGGCAAAGCAGATAGCCAAAAGACGGGAATTGTCGGAGAGAACCATCAGCAACCAGTTGAGGACTGGATGCCACAAGCTGGGATTTACAGACCGTCGGGAGCTAAAGGGCTGGGCGACCGCTGTGAGCGGGACCAGCTTGCCGGATCCGGACAAAGAATGAACTGGAGAGACGCACCATTCGAATTTGCGGCTCCACTCAAGCAGGAAAAGGAATGACATCCGGGAACAGCGCACTTCGATACCTCGTTCGGTCAGTGATTCCCGTACTGTCAGCATTGGCGATTTTGACCACAACATTTCTACAGAGCGAACAAGTAGAAGCCTCGCCACCGGTCGATGGGGAATGCGGCTCGACGCTCAACAGTTGCGACGCTGGGTCATTCGTCAACTCACCTGATACCCCTGAGGAGTACAGGTGGCAGTGCCGAGGCGCAAATGGTGGCAGCAACGTGACCTGCGCCCAGTGCAAACCTCTTGGGCCTTCAGCAGAACGTCTACCGCGCTGCGGTCAGACTCTTAATAGCTGTTCAGAAGGGGCTTTTGTAAATCTGGCAGACACCGATGAGGACTACCGCTGGCAGTGCGTTAGCGATGGTGGAACGGCGGCGACCTGCACAAAGTCCAAGGCGTCCAGCGGACAGGGAGGTGTTGTCGGCAGATGCGGTGCAACAACCCACACCTGCGAAGCCGGGGAAGCAAGACCCTTGTCATCCACGGCAGAGGAATACCGATGGCAGTGCCTGGGAGGAAACGGCGGCATAGATACCACTTGCAGCAAGCCTAGACCGGTCATCCTGGAGAGTGCCTCGCCCGGGAAGTGCGGATCGAGGATCAACACCTGTGACACCGGAGAGTTCGGCAACCTCCCTGACACTGACCAGGAATACAGGTGGAAATGCGAGGCTGATGTCGATGCTACTTGCAGCAAGAGCAAGGTCGATGTCCCAACCAGGATTGCCCAGTTCCACCTTCCCGACTTTCCGAAGCCTGGCAGTTTCTTGACTGTCCTGGTTTCGGCGATCGGTGAGGACTACCAAATCTTGGACGTGAAGCTCATCGACCTGAGCCAGGCGCTAAGCCCAGTCGTGGTCGATAACTTCGTCTGTGAAGGACCGTCATCTATGTGCAGGCATGTGTTTGGGACTGAAGTGCCTGGCTCAGTTGAGTAGGCCGGAACTCATGATTGGAAATCTAGGTAAGTATGAAAGTGAACCGACTATGAAGTCTGGTTAGCTCCAGCAGCGGATATGGAGGAATCGAATGACAACGGATAGAGGCAGTGAAGTCACCATAACGCGCGCAGGAACAGACACCGAGGCGCGAGACGGAGACCCCTTACGGCAGGAGCAGCAGACAATCGACTGCACCCCACTTCCCAATGCGGACATCATCCTTGTAGGAGGCGGAAGTTCATCGGCAGACATCATTCCGCACCTGTGCCGTACGTTACGCGGACGCGTACGAGGTGTTCTCTTCATAGACCACGACGAAGATGAGTTTCACCCCTTCCGGAAAGAAGTTGAGGAGGGTATGAGGGTGCCTGTATCTGTCACTCACCTTGAAAAAGAAGGCGCTCGGTTTAGAAGAGAATTCGAGGGACACGTACGGCAACTTGGAATGGATCCCTCCGTAGTCAACTGGGATGCAGAGATTCACGACAGGCCTGCAATGATTCGAAATCATGTGTGGTTGAGACGGGAGAGGATATTCGACGCTGTTTGGACTTACATTGAACAGATGGGAGATCTGAGAGCAAGGATCGTCTTCGTGTTTGGAATGACTGGCATGACATCTGCTACGGTCGCGCTGGAAGCTGCGGCGTGTATCAGGGATCTGACGCTGAACAGATGGTACCCAGATGGAGACGATCGGGCACCTGTCTTGGATGATAGAGCACTCCCAAATCAGATAGGAATTGGGCTCTTTCCCCCGGATCCCACACTTGGCGCGGCTGACTACAACATCCGTCATGGGCTAAATGTGGCCAAAGTGATAGCAAGTAAGTTGGGGAAGCGGGAGCCGGACCCTAATCCGAAGAGGAGCAATCCCCTGAGGAATTCAGTGTTTGACTCTTATACCTGCCTGGATGCGAGTGCAGACCCCCGGAAACACATGGGCATTGAGGACTTCGACGACTGGGTTGCACGAACCCTGGCCCTCACTTTCACTGGACTGGCATCATCCGGACATCGGATTGCCGACCGCAACGAGATCCTGGATGACCTCGGCAATTTCACTAACCTCTCGCTGGTAATGGCTGGTGTCGATACCGGACGAGATCAAAACCAGGTGAAACAGATTAAGAACATAGCGCCTGCCGTGGAGGAAGTCTTAGGCACTCTACAGGAAGTACGGGATGAGTTTGATCGTGAGCCTGACCAGATTGCCCCTCATGAGGTCCAGGCTGCCGTTCCCAGCATTCCTGATTCATTCCATGAAGTGTTGGAGACGGTGGAGGAGATCGCCAAGAGTCAGAAAACATCAACATTCTTGGAAAAGTTAGGTGCTATCAGGACAGCAGAAGCGGAACTTGAAGAAGCTGCGAAGGAACTGAGCGAAGCTGGAAACGAGATCACGCGTGCAAGGGAAGAGCGCGGAAAGAGCGCTAGGTCCTCACGCAGCTTCAGTCTCGGCCCTCCTGTGCTATTGACTATCCTCCCGGCTCTTGTGGGTGGAGGTGTAGGAGGATTTATCACGAGCAGCATCGAAGGAGCAGTTATTTGGGGTGCTGCACTCGGAGCGGCTGGCATGGTGGTTGGAATATTGATCTCCATGATTCTTGCCCGCTCTCGCTACAACAAGAGAGCTGCGGCGGCCCGGGATGCCGAACAGGAGAGTTTAGGGGTCTTCTGGGAAGCTGCACGAAGACTGAGGTATCGCATTGAAGGACTGGAAGTAGCGATAAAAGATGCCAGGTTGGAGCAAAGGGCGATCAACGCGCTGCATGAGGAATGGCATGAGCGCCCGGGTTCCCGGCTTTGGGTAATGCCCCAGGCTGACAACTGGATCAAAAAGTTCAATGACGCTTCGCTCCCACTCAGTACCAGCGACTCTGCCTACGAAAACCAAGTCCAAGTAGAACGCGATGCTGAGAGGCAGGAAATGTCTGAGGGTGTTGAAACTCTGCTGACCCATGCGATTAGCCCGGTAATCAGCATGGCTGAAGCACCTCCCGGAGTTACCAAGTTGACTGTAAGGATCGGAGCACCCGCACAGGCCGTGGCAGACTTCGGATTTGATAAGGGCAACGAAGACGTTAGGGCGCTCTTCGACAGTAACTTCGGGTATGTGGACGAAACAAAGGGAACGCGGACAGACTGGACTGGCGAGGTGGGACAAAAGCTGCCAGACGACAATCCCTGCTACTTCCTGATGCACTGGGACTACAAGGACGAGAAGCACACGCCTCGTTTCTACAAGACTGAAGGCGGTCGTAGGATCCGTGTGGACACCTTGCCCGCCGACCGCAATGCTTGGCCAGATGTCCCCGCATCTGCAGTGGATGAGGCTAACAAGATCCTAAGGCAAAGAAGTGACTGACTGATTCGCGGCACCTCAATTCGGGTAATCAGCCTCATCAGCCACTATTGGAGAACCGGATATGCCAGCACATGCCTCAAACGCGGGCGGGAGATTACTAAAGGCCGCCCTTGTACTAGCGGTCTTGAGTATCGTGGTCGCGGCGTCTACCGTCTCGTCGCCGCCGGCTCACGCGATCGAGCCCATGCAGGTAACGACCCTTCCCGACTGCTCCTTCAAGATAGACAGGACACAGACGGGGGTAGCCATCAAGGAGTTGCCGGATAGATTGAACAACGGCAGTTGGCTGTACGTTAAGTGCCTAGTCGAGCAACAACCTCAGATTGGATGGGAAGGGCGAACTGAACTGATCGGGGCTGACTGGAAACTGAACGGCACGTTCGCCAAGACCGGCGACTCCATAGCGGCTCGTGAATACCGGGGCGACGGTTCAATTGTGATCGAACTGGAAGGTTACATTCCCAAGAACCGAGTGGTCGTAACCGCCAATGAGGAAAAAGACTACCTGGGACAGGTCGACTCCTATACAAGGGAGATCGCACCTCCGCGTGAGATTCTCATCGTCTCACTCGCAGATGACAAGACCAAAGATGTCAAACACAAAGTCAACGTGTGGGCAATTCATCCTCTTACGGCAGAAGTGGAATCCCGTATATTGGGACTGGAACGGAATCCTACACCCTACACTGAGTCACTGGTGGCTAAGGCCGAGGAGCTTAACGAAGAGGGGCGTCCTTGGGCTGCGTTGAGTCTGATCGACTCTGTGACACCCATATTCAAGTCGGTTGAAGACTCCTCTGTGGACCTTAATGCAACCGTGATGGCTCATCAGCAAGAGGTCGAGCGCATACAGGCGGAGCTTTCTGAGTCTGAAGAGTTGCAACGTTGGTTAATGGTCCTGATTGGCGTGGCTGCCCTAGTTGCGCTACTGGTCGGTTTTCTACTTGGAGGATTCTTTGGGAAGAGTCTCTGGGACTTGCTGTCATTTCAACTGACTGGAGACGATGCCAATTGATATAGCGACTATCGCATTTGGTGGAAGTCCAAATGACTAAGGTCGCTCTGGTTACTGTGGCGCCAGCCAGGGCTTGAACTTCTACGACGGAAGATGTCTAACATTGTCCGATAGTCCTTGTCGCACCGGGCCAGCGTATCCCCACCCACCGCCTTAGCAGCCTCCAGAGCACCCTCGGCAAGAATCGCCGCGGATTCGTCTGGAGTCAGCCCGACGTCGCCAGCCAACTCCCGCGCTGCCCTAACCGATTGCGTCACCGCCTCAGCCGGGTCTGACCCTGACTCAACCGCGCCCTGGACGGCTCCGTAGCCCGAGCCACGAAGCGCTTCCTCTAACCTGTTGAGAGCGACTGCTGAGGTCATCTAACATGACCGGGGTCTTGTGGGGGCGCATGTACAGACTCCCATCCCGGAGAGCGCAGAAATGACACTCAGTAAGCGACTATTCGCCGCATGGTACGACCTCCTCAACTCCGGTGTTGAAGGTCGGATTGTGCCCTACAGGAAGCGCACGGCCGGCCGTGCCTGGGGAGATGTGCTGGAGATCGGAGGGGGCACTGGTGCAAACCTCCCATACTATCCGCAAGATGCCAGGTTGACGTTCATCGAACCCGATCGCCACATGATCAGTAGGCTGGACCGACACATTCGCCGTCGGAATAAGGATGCTGTGATTGTCCAGCAGTTCGGAGAGAGTCTGCCGTTCGCGGATGCTAGTTTCGACACGGCGGTAACGACCCTGGTGCTATGCATGGTCCGCGACCCAAATGAGGTAGTACGAGAGGTGCGGCGCGTCCTGAAGCCGGGGGGAGCCTTCTTCTTCTACGAGCACGTGGTGTCGACTCACAGGCGCGGACGCTGGTGGCAGGACAAGCTCAATCCGGTGTGGAAGTGCGTCACGACGGGCTGCAACCTGAACCGCGATCTCATCGCGTCGATTGAAGACGCAGGTTTCTCGGACGTTGAGCTCGACGCATTCGACCTCTCGGTCAGCCTGCCGGTTAAGCTTCCCAACATAGTGGGAATCGCTACAAAGTAACGCCGAAATCGAGAATTCTGGTGCGCCCCGGGGAGTTCCTCAGGAAGACACGCGGGAGGGCGCCTCGACGCTGTCTGCGCGTGGGGATGGCTCGGACCGGGGATCGTTCTTGAAGAACGAGGCGACTGCCCCAATCACCTGCAGCACGCCCATCGAGAGGAACACCGCCTTGAGGCCTGTCATAAACGAGGCAAGCAGCCCTGAGCCCTGTCCTGCCTCGAGCACGGCGTCGATCTGCGGCTCGAAGCCTCCACCGGCCATGACCGCGGTCACAATCGACGTTGCTATGGCTATGCCGGTCACATTGCCGGAATTGCGGGACAGGTTCACGAAGGCCGCTACTACACCATGCCTGCTGGCGTCTGCGGCGCTGAAGATGGACGCGGAGTTGGGCGACTGGAACAGGCCCGAACCCATGCTCTGCAGCAGGATGCCGCCGATCACCACAAGGACGGAAGAGGACACCGTCAGCGAGGCGAGCACGAACAGTCCGGCGGCTGAAAGAAGTAGGCCGATAATGTTGAAGGGCTTCCAGCCGTACCGGTCGGAGAGCCGTCCGCTGACCGGACCCATGACGATTCTGCTGGCTGCGTTGGGAAGCAGCACAAGTCCGACAAGGGCTGGAGTGTACCTGAGCGCGGCCTGGAGATAGAAAGGCATCAGGAATCTGGCCGACGTTATCGCCAGGAAGGACATGAAGTTCGTGGTTATCCCGATGCTGAAGACCCTGCTCTTGAACAGGTTCATGTCCAGCATGGGCGAGGGGGAGCGTATCTCCCACCTTACGAAGGCCACGAGGAACCCGACGAACGCGATAGCCGCAACTATGATGGGCGGTGAGGTCCAGCCCATCCGAGCGCCGTTGGACACTGCGAGGAGGAAGGTCAGCAGCACCGCGCTCGAGAGCGCCGCCCCGGGCAGGTCGTAACGTCGGTTGCGTGAGTCCTGCCTGAATGCCTCGCTCCTGATGAGCAGTAGCACGGCTACCATCGCGCAGATTCCCATGAGGACGTTGACGTAGAAGACCCAGCGCCAATCGAAAAGGTCCACGACGAATCCGCCCATGACGGGGCCCAGGACTCCACCGGCGCCCACGACGCTCGCGTGTGAGCCAATTCCCTTGCCGCGCTCTTCGGCCGGGAACACGGAGGTGATCATCGCCATTCCGGTGCCCTGCGTCATTGCCGCGCCGAGTCCCTGCAGGACCTTGAAGCCAATCAGAATGGTAATGTTCTGTGAACTGGCTGCCATAAAGGCCGCGCCAGCGAAGATGACCAGGCCCGCAAAGTAGATGCGCTTCCGTCCGAGGATGTCCGAGAGGCGTCCCATCGGGAGGATGAGCGCGCTGATGGCTAGACCTTCGGCGATCACCACCCACTGGGCGGTGGCAAGGTCGGCCCCGAAGTGCTGGGCGATGGTGGGTAGGGCGACCGACATGCTGCCGTGGTTGACGACTGATGTCAGCGTGCCGAGGGCCACGGCGGCGAAGACCCACCACTTGTAGACAGGTCTGGTGAATATGCTTGAGGCGAGCAAGTAGGTGCGTTCGGGGGTGAGGCCGCTCAGCTACCTCCTAGACTTACAGGAGGGCAGCCTCTGAATGGTGTACATTCTATCACCAACCTGGATTGTGGTTGCGTGACCGGTTCATGGTTGCGGTGCGGAGAGTATGGTGTAATGTCACACGTTGCCAGTGAATTGCGAGAAGGATACTGATGAATACGAACCAGATGAAGAAAAAACTGCAGTCCGGTCAGCCCGCGTTCGGGGTGTCGGTCATGTTCCCGTCTCCGCACATCGTGGATATCGTAGGACGGCTGGGCTTCGACTGGGTGCTCATCGACTGCGAGCACGGTTCGATCTCACTGGAGAGCGTCGAGCTAATGGCTATGGCCGCCGAGAGCGCCGGTGTTACACCCATCGCGAGGCCACCAGTCAATTCGTTCGAGGCGATCGGTCAGCTGATGGACCGGGGCGTAATGGGCGTTCAGGTGCCGCACGTGAATACTGCGGAAGATGCCCGCAGCGCGGTCGAGGCAGTCAAGTACCATCCGCTGGGGGAACGCGGACTGGCTGCTGGCGTCAGGGCGGCCTCCTACGGATACGGTATGTCGATGTCCGAGTACACCGGACAGTCCAATAGGGAGACCCTGGTCTGCGTGCAAATTGAAGAGGCGGAGGCCGTGAGGAACGTCGACGAGATCGTCCAGGTGGGTGTTGTGGATGTGTTCTTCGTGGGGCCGTCCGATCTATCACAGTCTCTTGGGCACCCCGGCAGACCTGATACGCCGGTGGTGAGAGAGGCGATGGACGGCGTGTTCGCTACCGTGGCAGCAGCTGGAAAAGTGTCCGGTTCGGCGGGCAATGCTGACGCGACGAGGAGATACCTGGACCACGGGGTCACATACTTGTACACGCACCTTACTTCGTTGCTCTCGTCAGGCGCCGGATCATATCTCGGTGAAGTGAAAAGCTGAAATTGCCCTCCCGAAAGACATTGCCGGGTATGCTTCCGGGAGGGCGGGAGACCGGCAGTTGACGGGAGTCAGACTCCCCTGCCAGCCGGGAATAAAATCGATTCGCGAATTCTTCTCACTGCTTGACGCTCACTTCCACTGTGTAGGTGCCGATTGGGATGTCTGAGCGATTGGGCATGTAGGGCCTGAAGCCGGCAGCGGCGATGTAGTACGTCCCGTCGTCTTCCGGCGTGAATTCGAGCGATGCGTTTCTGACGGTCCCGTGGCCGGCGTTGCCGTCTCCAGTGCCCTCCACGAGGGAGCCTTCGCTGTCGTAGATGCCCTGGAGGCGTGGCCCTCTAAGAGTGCCGTCGCCTGTGAGCTGACCCTTGATCTCGATCACGTAGATAGCGCCGGCGGTCAGATCGACGGCAATCCAGTCCACATCTCCAGGAGTCTCGATGTCGCCTGAGACCGACTCGCCGACCAGCACCGACCCCGCGCCGTCAGCCACCGCGGCGTAGTCATCCTCCGACATGTCGGTCAGGCTGATAGCGTATGTACCCAGTGCCGTGGGGTTCTCTGCCGCACCGACCGTTATGAAGTAGTCACCTGCCGGGAAATTGAATAGGAAGAGCCTGGCATTGAACCCCTCGCCTCCGTCATCGTTGGCGCCGCTGCCGGGGCTCACGACTGTCGACCGGCCCTCGGCAGTCCGTGTCTTGTACATGCGGCTGTTTTCGTCCATCCAGACTACGGATCCGCCGGGAAGGGTCGCGAACGTGGATGTCCTGCGGAGGTCGTCGTACCAAACGGGTTCCCTGCGGGATCCGTCCTCTGTATCGAACACGGCACTGATCGCTGAGATCCAGGGGTCGGGCAGGGTGCCGTCGCCGGTTTCAGCACCCTTCATGTCGATCACGTATCTCCTGTTGTCTTCGATGGTGATCGTGTACACGTCGAGGTCGTTGGAGCCTGTGAACTCTCCATTGAGCGATCCGTTTACGGGAATGATCCGGTCTCCCTCTGGTGCGATAACAGCCGCTTCCTGGCTCTGCGGCGCCCTCAAGGTTGCTTCGACAGTCTGCCCTTCAACCCATCCCAACCCGGACTCAAGCCGCCAGGCATGGATGTTTTCGTTGGCCCCCAGCACAAGTGAATCGGAAACGAAGAACTCGTCGTCGCCAAGTCGAAGGATCAACTCATCCGGCAGTTGATAG
This sequence comes from Dehalococcoidia bacterium, assembly GCA_965116405.1. Taxonomy (GTDB): domain Bacteria; phylum Chloroflexota; class Dehalococcoidia; order Lucifugimonadales; family UBA1123; genus VXRN01. Next base: position 501,287 of record OZ220685.1, on the reverse strand, counting down.
TTGGCTTCAAAGATCACCTGACGTACGGTCCCTGCAAAGTCCTGGTAGAAGAGGTTCTCGACCGTGTAGTCCACGTCTTCGTACGTGAACGCCGTGTTGTCGAGGGATCCTCCCGACAGAGCTAGTGCAGGCGTGTAGCCGAGGTACGTAATGGTCGAATCGCTGCTGTAGCCTACAGTGAGGGTCGCACACCAGACTTCGGCCAGGTCCGGTTCTTCGTCGTCCGTAAGTTCCGCAGCCACTGCGATGGGATTCGAGTCGTCTGTAGTGTGCGTCGCTGCAAAAGCAGGCTTGGTCTGTGCAATAGCCAGTACGATCAGTGAGGGAATGAGCGCGACCGCCAGGATAGACATCGACCACAAGCCGACTCTCGCGCCGATGATGTGAGGCTTCAGTCCGCGGGATCCGGTCGTTATCTTCGTCATGATGCCTCCTTTCGATGGGGTGCCTCAATGATTTATGTATCTTAATGTTATAAGTCTCTATACATAAAGAATAGATGTGCTTCACCTCTTCGTCTACTGAAGTTTCGTTCTGCATTCCAGAGCGAAGGTACTGGCACACGAGACTGCACTTGAGGCTGACCGCTGGACAGTGAATCCTGATACCCTTGTGCTACTTCTTCGAGCAGGGGTTAAACGATGGACAAGGTCCGATTGGGTATCGTCGGGTGTGGAACGATTTCGCAGCTCAACGCGCCCGGCTACCTGGAAGACGAGCGCTGCGACGTGGTCGCGCTGTGCGATCCGGTTGAGGAGCGCGCCAAGCTTCGCGCCTCCGAGTGGGGCATTGATCCGCGGATCCACACGAGCTACGAAGACCTGCTCAATGACTCGAACGTCGACGCCGTAGAGCTCCTCACTCCTACACCCCTGCATCCGCAGCAGATAATCGACGGTCTTGCCGCAGGCAAGCACGTCTCGTGCCAGAAGCCTGCTGCCAATTCGATAGGCGAGATTAGAGACATAGCCGCCGCGGTCGCGCGCGCCAACACGTTCTACAGGACCACCGAGAACTTCCTGTACTACCCACCGATCGTCAAGGCGCGGGAGCTGATCGAGGACGGCACCCTCGGCGAGATCTCGCTTGTGCGAATTCGCACGGTGCGGGGTGGCGGATCGGAGACCCCGATTCCGGTTACGGAGGGCGCCTACGTGTGGAGGCAGGACCGCGAACAGAACCTCGGTGGGCTACTTTTCGACGATGGCTGGCACAAGGTCGCGACCGCAGTGTGGTGGGGTGGAGACGTCGACAGCGTCTCTGCTGTCGTTAACAGGACGGACAACTTCATTGATGAGACGCCGACCGTTGCCACCTGGAAGTACGCCGCTTCCGAAAGGCTGGCCAGCATAGAGTACGCCAAAGCCGCTGAGATGCCCCTACGGACACGATACTACCCGGCAGACGAGTTCATGGAGGTTGTCGGCTCGAGGGGTATCCTGTGGGTAACTCGCTGCACGGGCGAGATGCTGGATATGCCTCCGCTGATGCTCCACACGGGGAACGAGACCATCTCGTATCAGCTCCCGATGGACTGGATAGAGAGTTTCAACGGGGCTGCCAGGGACTTTGTCGACGGCATTCTCACGGATCGCCAGCCGATGATGGACATCGAGTTTACAGAGGACGTGCTGCGCATAATCCTCGCGATGTACCAGGCTTCCGATGAGCGCTCGTGGGTTGCGCCCTCGGAGGTCGCGTAATTGGTCAGAATATATATATCTGCTTGAGGCTTGAGGGTTGCGCTCATATAATTCGATGAAACCATCGGAGAATTAAAGGAACACCAATGCCGAGATTTGCCGCTAACCTGACTATGCTTTTCAACGAAGTGGACTTTCTGGACCGCTTCGAGGCTGCCGCAGCCGCTGGATTCGAGGGTGTCGAGTACCTCTTCCCGTATGACTATAGGGCCGACCAGCTTGCTGAGCTGCTCTCAAAGCATGGTCTTACACAGGTACTGCACAACCTGCCGGCCGGGGACTGGGACGGCGGAGACCGGGGCGTCGCCTGCGACCCGGACAGGGTGGGGGAGTTCCAGGACGGCGTTGGGACCGCGATTGAGTACGCGACCGCGCTCGATTGCCCGCAGGTAAACTGCCTTGCTGGAGTAGTCCCACGCAGTGTTGCTACCCAGGTGGCGCACGACACGTTCGTTCAAAACCTGAAGTACGCGGCAGGCGAGCTTGAATCGGCCGGAATACGGCTGCTGATCGAGCCTATCAACACGATAGACATTCCCGGGTTTTTCCTGACCCGTACCCACCAGGGGAGGTCGATAATTTCCGAAGTCGCCTCCACGAATCTGCTTCTGCAGCACGACATCTATCACATGCAGATAATGGAGGGAGACCTGGCCAGGACTATCGAGCAGAACCTCGACGTGATCGGGCACATGCAGCTCGCGGACAATCCGGGACGGAACGAGCCGGGCACTGGCGAGATCAACTATCCGTTCCTATTTAACCTGATAGACAATTCCGAATATGACGGCTGGATTGGGTGCGAGTACCGACCGGCCTCTACGACGCTGGGCGGGCTAGGCTGGATTAGCGACTACGTATAGTCGCCTCCGACGGCCAGCCGCTCACGCGAGACCATGAGGGGGACGAAAGGGGTAGGGGATTGACGACTTCGACACCTGCTATCGACTCGGGCAGCTTCGTGGACCGCGACCAGGTGCTGGAGCAGATCCAGGACAGGGTGCTGTGGCTGTCGATGAACCTCGTTCATCACGCCAACAACGTCCGTCCCAACCCGGACGGTCTCAAAGTGGGCGGCCACCAGGCGTCGAGCGCGTCGGTCGTCACTCTGATGACCTCGCTCTACTTCGACTTCATGAGGGCGGGAGATCGCATATCGGTCAAGCCGCACGCCGCACCGGTCTATCACGCGATACAGTACCTCCTCGGCAACCTCGATCAGTCATACCTCACCATGATGCGGCAGTTCCACGGTCTCCAGGCTTACCCAAGCAGGACCAAGGACCCTGACGACGTGGATTTCTCGACAGGCTCGGTTGGGCTGGGCCCTGTCGCGCCAAACTTCGCGGCGCTGGTGAGCAAGTACAACAGGTCGCACCTGTTCTCCGGGTCCGACAGGAACCGCCGGTATATCGCGATTGTCGGCGACGCGGAGTTGGATGAGGGTTCGGTTTGGGAGGCCATCGCTGAGCCGGCAATGCACGGCCAGCCGAACATCCTTTGGGTAGTCGACCTCAACAGGCAGAGCCTCGACCGCGTAATCCCAGGAATTCGCGTGCGTGCATGGCGCGAGATGTTTGACGCCAACGGCTGGAAGGTCATTGACGCGAAGTACGGAAAGCGGCTGCAGGCCAAGTTCGCAGAGCCTAACGGCGAGCTTCTCCGCCTGGCCATCGACGAGATGTCCAACGAGGTGTACCAGAGGCTTCTGCGCGTGCCGCCCGGACAGCTGCGCGAGTGGCTTCCAAAGACCAGCCGGTACCCCAGGGACATGTCGAGACTCATTTCTCGCTGGCCTGACGATGAGTTGCAAGCCTCGTTCAGGAATCTTGGCGGGCACGACTTCGGGATGCTTCGAGACGCGTTCTCTCAGACCGAGCTCGATTCGGGACCGAACATTGTCTTCGCCTACACGCTGAAGGGATGGAGACTTCCCTCCATCGGCGATCCACAGAACCACTCAGTGGTGCTGTCGAATCACCAGATGGCTCAGCTCAGGAGTGAGCTCGAGGTTGAGCCCGATGGCGAGTGGGACAGGCTGTCCCCGGACACGCCAGCCGGGCGGGTGTGCATAGACACTGGCCGCAGGCTCGGCGTGGGTCGCAAGCCGAGGTTCGACATACCGGAGATGAACATCCCCGCCGACTTCGGTCAGCGGTACACGGGCAACATGGCGACTCAGCAGACATTCGGTCTGATTCTGACCGCCATCTCCCGAAATATGCCGGACGTTACCGAGCGGGTCGTCACGGTCAGCCCGGACGTCGCCAGCTCGACTAACCTTGGCGGCTGGATCAACAAGGTAGGCGTGTGGCACGAGGACGAGAAGGAGCCTCTGCCCGAGGAGTCAATCGTTCGCGCCCTCAGGTGGGAAGAGCACCCCCGGGGCCAGCACATCGAGCTGGGCATATCGGAGAACAATCTCTTCATGATGCTCGGGCAGCTTGGGCTGTCGTTCGAGACAAACGGCGAGATGCTGTTCCCGATAGGCACCCTGTACGACCCGTTTGTAAGGCGTGGACTGGACGCCTTCGTGTACAGCGTCTATTCGGGATCGAGGTTCATCGTGGTGGGGACTCCCTCGGGCCTTTCGCTGGCTCCAGAGGGAGGCGCGCACCAGTCTATGATCACGCCGTCGATAGGCACGGAAATCCCAGAGATAGACTTCTACGAGCCCTGCTTCGGCCAGGAGCTGGAGTGGATCATGCTGGCGGCGCTGGAGCAGATAAGGAACCGCACGCGTTCCTACTATCTCCGGCTCACCAGCAAGCGGGTCGACCAGGGACTCCTGAGGGTGCCAGAAGAGCCTGCAGCGCGTGAGAGAATGCGCCAGCAGGTTCTCAACGGCGCGTACAGGCTCATCGACAGGAGTCGAAACAGGGGGTTCAAACCTGGAACGAACGTGGTGCACATTCTGTCCAGCGGTGCGATGATCCCGGAGGCCGTGGCTGCCAGCAACGCGCTGCTCGAAGAGGGCGTGTTCGCCAACGTGGTCAACGTGACTGGTCCCGGTCCCCTCTACCGGGCATTCCAGCAGTCGGTGTACGACGCGATGGACGGCAAGGGCGACCTCAACATGTTCATGGCCGATTCCATCGACCCCGGTACTCGGGATGCCCCCATTGTGACCGTTCAGGATGCGCATCCTCATACACTCTCATGGGTCGGCAGCGCGCTCAGGACGCCTCTGATTCCGGTAGGAGTTACGGAGTTCGGCCAGTCCGGCTCCATGAAAGAGCTTTACGGCGAGTACCGAATAGATTCTGAGAACATCATGGCGGCAGCCTATGCCGCTCTGGAACTTTAGGTTCGTTCAAAGGAGAACACATTGGCGAAGATTCTAGTCCTGCACGGCCTCGGAATGAACATGCGAGGCAAGGTCCAGACGGCAACGTTCGGCACCCAGACACTTGATGAATACGACGAGTACATCAGCCAGACAGCGTCGGAACTGGAAATCGACATTGAGATCTTCCATTCCAACGTCGAGGGCGACGTTGTCAACAAGCTGTATGAGGCCCACGACGCCGGCGACTTCGACGCGGCTCTCTTCAACCCGGCGGCTTACTCTTCCGGGTACCCCGGAATCCTCGCCGCGATCGCGCAGGTCGACTTCCCAGTGTACGAGATCCACATCTCCAACCCGGCCTCTCGCGGCGGGCAGTCCCAGGTTGCTGGCGTGTGCAGGGGTGTCATAACAGGTTTCGGGCTGTTCGGATACCACATGGGCATGCGGGCAGTGCTGCACTCCCTGAACTCGGGCTAGGACGGAGCACATCGAGGTGGCCCAGGGCATAGCTGCTCTGCTGATCGCGCTCGCGCTCGGGTCATTTCCAACAGCCTTTGTCGCCGGTAAGCTCCTGTCGCGTGGCGACATCCGCGACGCCGGCAGCGGCAATCCAGGCGCGCTGAACGCCGTACGACAGTACGGCAAGTCGGTTGGTCTGGTCGTGCTGCTCGTCGATGCTGGCAAGGGTATTCTGGCGGTCATCATTGCCCAGGCGATGTCGGTCACCGATGCGTGGATCTACGGAACGGCGCTGCTGGCGACCCTCGGCCACAACTTTTCGCCAGTGCTGAAGTTCAAGGGCGGCAAGGGCGCGGCTACGGTTCTGGGCATCTCGGCCTTCATGCTGTGGCAGATAACGGCTATATCGGGCGCGGCCGGACTGCTGGTCCTGTTGCTGACCCGGCATGGCGTATTGGCAGTTACCTGCGTGTTCATCGTTCTGAACGCGCTCACGATAGCCACCGGGCAGGCGACTGGGCAGATAGTGCTCTGTATCGTGCTGTCGTTCCTCGTGGCGGGTACGCACCTTTGGCGGCAGTCGGACGAGGTCACCGATGCTGTCAGGGAACGCAGCTGGCGGCGCTTCCTGTCTATCGAATGACGCCCTGGCGGGGCGGCCGCTGACATCCGACAGCGACACCTGTAAAATGTTGCCCTATACTGGCGGCCCCATTTCGTCGCGCAGAATTCCGCCGGAGGCCCTGGCAACAATGATCTCGAAAATGTCCCTGATAGCGGTGGCTATTCTTACGATTGCCCTCTTGGCTTGTAGCTCGGAGTCCGAGGAGCCCGCTCCAGCACCGGCCCCGGTTCAGCCGACGGCCGCTCCCGTCGCGCAGTCACAGCCGGCGCCTGCTCCGAGTGGACCCCAGCAGTGGGACTCACCACCGGCAATGGAGATCGACACCAGCAAGAACTACACTGCTGTCTTCGAACTCGCAAAGGGAGAGGAGTTCGAGATCGAGCTGTTCGCCGACAAGGCCCCGAAGACAGTCAACAACTTCGTCTTCCTGGCACGGCAGGGCTTCTACGACGGAGTAACATTCCACCGCGTCATTCCAGGCTTTATGGCTCAGGGCGGCGATCCCACGGGCAAGGGCACGGGAGGACCGGGCTATCGTTTCGAAAGCGAGTTCCACCCCGATCTGCGCCACGACAGCCCTGGGATACTGTCGATGGCCAACGCTGGCGGTCTCGCCACCAACGGGAGCCAGTTCTTCATCACGTTCGTACCGACTCCCGCTCTCGACGGCCTGAATCCGGATGACTCAGAAAAGCCATGCGCTCAGCGAGGGGTGTCCTGTCACACCGTGTTCGGCAAGGTCTCTTCAGGCATGGACACGGTCAACAACATCTCCGTCCGTGACCCATCCTCGGCGACTTCTCCTGGTGACGTTGTGACGACTATCAGGATTGTCGAAGAGTAGGGCTCGTTACGGCCGCGTCGCAGTCTACGCTCTCTCCTCGCCACCGCTCTCGTCGGACTGAGGTTCGCCTTCGTCCTCCTGGGGCTCGGCGGCGGAAGCCTGCTGCGATTCGACTTGCACGTCGCTGTAGCTGAACGTGTACAGGCGTCCCATCGCCCCCAGCCAGCTCCCGTCATGCAGAACGGTCAGGTCGGTTACCGGTTGGTTGTTCAGCCGGACCGTGTTGGTCGAGACCTCTAGAGGTTCTATCAGGACCTCGTCGCGGTAGAACCTGAACGAGATCGAGTCGAACCCGTTGATACCAAGCTCTTCGCCTGACAACCGGTTCCTCGTCAGAAGGTTTTGCAGCGGTGGACGCTGCACATCCCTCAGCCTGACGACAAGGCGTCCATCTTCCGTGAGCAGGGAGCCGAACGGCGCGACCCTGGCCAGGTAGTTGATCAGCAGCACGGCAATAGCCGCCACGATGATGGCTCCTACCACAATCAGGATGGTAGTAGTCGGTGCGGTCTGCTCGACCCTCTCAACAGGCGGCGGAGGCGCTGTGGTCGGCGCTGGCGCCGGCGTTGGTGCCGGAGGCGGCGTTGGGATCGGCTGTGCGGGTGGGACCGACGAGATAACTAGCGGGTCCACGCTTCGCATAAACTGCTGACCGGCATATTCGACGTCCAGCGAGACGGCGACCGTGGCAAGTGCCTCGGTTGGGGCCGTGTAGTAGACGTCATACTCGAAGGCCTTGCCCTCTGTGATGATCCGACGCGGGACCAACTCAAGGGTGCCTGGATCGCCCTGGTTAGTTGCGACAGTCGTCATAAGGTCTTCCGGCGCAATGGAGTACGGCTGGTTGCCGATACCTACGGTGATCTCGGCAATCTTCGTGCGTACGCCCGGTTCCAGGATGTCCACGGCCTCTTCGTCAAGCCTGAAGTCGGGGAACAGTCGAGCGTCGAACGATGACAGGGTCGTGATCGTGTGAGCGATCTCGGGCCACTGCAGCTGCATCTCGACGTTGTACGTGCCGTCGATGGTCAGCGAGGGCAGTGTGGCCGAGTAATAGCCATCGCCGGCGATTGCGTCGCCGCCGGTGCCCTCGTCGTTCAGGTCATAGAGGACGGACGTACCGTCGGGGTCGGTTATGCGCGCCAGCAGGCCCGCATCGACTGAGACGAGGCTGCCGTCGTCGGTTACAGAGGCTATGATGTTGACGGGTATTCCAACCGGGACCGCTCCCTGCATCTGCAGCTCGATTCGGTACCTGTTGATTGAGTAGCGGTGGGCCGCAAGAAGCCCTCTGTCTCCCCTTACTTCGAGAGACCAGCGTCCGGGTATCGGCTCTACCAGCCGGACTATTGCGACGTTCGGCAGCTCGATCGTCTCAGAGGACTCTCGGTCCGCAGAAGACGCCTCAACCCCCGACGGATTCTTGAGTTTGAACGAAGTTGCGTCGTCCTCGCGGAAGAAGACCATGCTCAGCTCGCCCGTACCGGGCACGATGTCCAGGTCTGTCTCGAAGATGGAGTCGGGCTCTAGCGTCGTGCTGCCCATAGTCTGCAGAGCGCCCTTGCCCTCCCGGATGAGCGTACGGTTGGTCATTTCTTCAAAACCGTGAGGGATCGAGAGCTCGAAAGACTCTCCGCTCGTCCTCCGGGCAATCTCAGCGAGAACGTTTTTGAGGCCGGAGTCAGCCTCTGGAGTGGTCACGTTGAATACCGGCCAGCCCACTTCCTCGATCAGGTCGAGTATGGGGTCCAGTTCATCGACTGTGGAGGCCGGGTCGGTTGTGGTTGTGTCACCAGTTATAAGAACGATCGAAGATTCAGAACTCACCACCAGGCCACTGAGGAAGTTATAGGTCTCAGCCAACGCCGCTTCGAGGTCGAGCGGCTCCGGCGGGGGGGACGCAGCCAGTCTCTGCTCGACAGCTCTTCTCAGTTGTATGAAGCCTTCAGCGTTGGTGTCCGTTGGGCCGTAGACGTTGGTGAAGTCGTCTCCAAATACGAATGCGAACGGCTGCCCTTCTTTCAGTCTGAACATCAACCCCAAAAGTGAGTTGACCAGGTCGACCTTCGACTGATCGGAGGAGATCTCGTGCCGGTCAATTACGAAGAAGGTCAGTTCGTCCGCCTGGCTTTGGGCCTCCGCCTGACCGGACGAGCTGGACAGAGTGACCGTCAGCGTGAGCGCGACGAGCAGGATAAGTATCGAAAGAAAGCGCATGTTATTCTTGCCCCGAATTAAACATTATGAGACACATCATGCGCAGTCAACGAGAAAGAAGTACATGTTTTGTGCTAAACAAAACATTGGTATCGTTCGGAATTTGGCCTCTGGCGATTGTCGCCGTGGCGCTGGGTGGCTGCGACCGTACGTCCGAGGGAACCGGAGATAGGCAGTCCAGCTTCACGGGCACGGTGACTAGCTTCGAGGCAGAATCCCTGCTTGAGCTCGAGTCAGTAACGGTCGCCAACGAGTCGGGGACGGTCCTGACGTTTCATGCAGACGGCAGGCGATTCGAGGAGTTCACACCCGCTCACGTCAGGGAGCATATGGTCCTGGGCGACCCTGTCGAGGTGACCTACCGGCAGTCCGGGGAGCGACTGCTTATAGTCTCCCTTCGAGATGCATACGCCGAGCCGCCTGGGACCTCCGGATCGCCATGACGATCCACACGCTCCCGGCAGTGAGAACCACGAAGACCCCCAGGAACACCCAGGCGCCCCCCACACCGGGCTCGATTGGTGCCGGAAGGATTACCAGCGGCGATCTGAAGTCAGCCTGACCCGCAGTCGGGCTGTCGATCTTCACGTGTACTACCCAGTTGCCTGCTTCCTCGAACTTTAGGTTGGCGCGGTAGACTTCAGGGTCGTTCGGTGTGTTGACGGCGACGACCTCAAACTCGGGGTGTTCAGGTTCGGTCTCAGCGACCAGAGTTACTCGAGCGTCGGTAACAGCGGAACCGTCGGACAGCAGCGCAGGCTTCACGCCGATGTTGATGATCCCCACCTGCGGGGACGGCGGCACCCATGACATTGCGACATCGTAAGGCCCAGCCTCGCGATTGAACAGCGGCTGGAAGGTCTCATCTGACTGCGCCCTCGCGTCCTGCGGCAGGATCAGAGCAATTGAAACTACGAGCACTGCCAGCGCAACAGCCATGCAGGCAGGGCGAATCAGCGTCGTGGGCCTTTCGGTCATGGTTCGCGGGCTCCTGAGTTGACCTGGTAAGACCCATCCATTGTCGCTACGTGAGAAGCTGCGAGTCAACGTGGTACTTCGATTCGGACCCGTTGTCATCGTGATGTCACGTAACTGGAAGCCTACGGAGGTTTAGACTCAACATCCTAGGGTTCAGTAGGAGAATTGTCGGAAGACAACTGCCATTCCGCATGAACTGAGCATACGTCTAAGCTGATCCTGCGTATCGTGATTTTAGCATCGGATCTGTCGAGGGCTACGCGCGCAGCGTCCCGATGCCCTCGGAACGAGCAGGTGATCACCGGAGCATCGCTGTCAAACTCGCTCACGGTCGTATCTTGCAACGATCGGAAGATGGAACTAGGTATCTCAACAAGCTGGTAGCGATCGGGGATCTGGTTGCGTTGCCTGAACGCACGGAGCATCACTATAGCGTCAACGGCATTGCAGTACTCGTCGAAGAGTTCCAGTGTTCGAATTCTGCGTTGTCTGGAAGAGCGCACGTCTTGAATCCACGCTGCTTCCGTCAACTTTGAGATATGGACTGTCGACTCAGAAAGTCTTTGAGCCGCGGTTGACTTCAACGATAGTCTGCGAGGCCTACCCTCGTTGTCGGTTACAGTGAGATCGCTGAAGCGATGCGTCGTGGATTCTACACGCTCAACATTCCATCCTGATGACTCGCAGGCATTGCTAAAGGTAGTTTCAAATCCGGTTAGCCCCAATGGATCGACAGTTGTCCCGTGATGTACAGAGAGCGCCAAGCCGAAGTACTCAATCCAATCGGGAGCGCCTGAAATCCACGTTATTGGCTCTCGCGTAGTGGCGGAGGGAGGTGATGACAGCGAATCAACTATACGGGCGACGAACCTGGCTGCTGTGTCGGAAAGGCTATCGATTCTAGCCTTGAGTTCTTCCCTGTCGCTCATACCTCAAGCCGTCGTTCCATCATACTTACGAACTCTGAATTCAACTCTACCCCGATCCAGTTTCTGTTCATTCCTCGTGCAGCTACCAATGTAGTACCGGACCCAGCGTATGGATCGAGCACCACGTCTCCTGGACGACTTGTGATCTTAATGCATCTTTGCGCCAATTCAATTGGCATGACTGCGGGATGGATAGTCCCGTTTGCGTAGGTTTGCTTTTGGGGATCGGTTGGAATTGACCATGTCGTTCGTAGCCTTCTCCCATTTGGGCCCCGAACGGCATCATTGTCGTAATAGTAGTTCTGACTCTTCGACAACAGGAAGATCGTCTCATGGTCTAGAGTGGGCCGATCTCTTACGGACTCAGGGTGCGCATTGGGCTTGACCCAGATTACTTGGGACCGAATCCACCAGCCAGCATCTTGAAGCCCAAAGGCTAGTCTCCACGGCACGCCAATCAAGTCCTTCGATTTCAGACCCGAAGGTGTAGGGGGACGAACGGACATGGCCCTAGCTCGGTTCTTACGATCCGGTGCACGGTATTTGCGATTACCAGATGTGTACGAGTCGCCTACGTTCAGCCATACAGTACCATCGTCTTTGAGCACCCTACGCAGCCGCTCGAAAGTTCGCACGATGCTCGCCACATATTCGGGAAGTGAGTCGTCTCTGCCAATCTGAGAATCCACTTCGTAGTCACGAAGAGACCAGTACGGCGGAGAAGTCACGACCGTTTGCACAGTGCCGGTAGGTAGCCGGGTCAAGGCTTCATCGGCGGACCCTCGTATCAATATGGACTGGGCTAAACTCTCTAGCTTGAAGTCCTCGTCCGTGTCCAATCTCACGTATCCGAGGTTGGCACGCTCTGGCTTGTGTAGAGGGAGACGACCTTGAGTCGCGGTGGTTGATGCACCAGCAGTTGGGCTGTGGTCTTTGGTCGCAGATCCCGCAGTTTTTTCCAATTCTGACCCTCGTGTGTCGAAATCAGGATACACCACAAGTGGGAATCATCGAACGTGTAATCTCGTTGCTCTGATGTATCCTACCCCACAGACCTTCCCTATGCAGCTAAATTGCCCCTGTCGTTTTGACTGGAAGTGAAGGAAAAAGGGGGCAGAGGTGTCAAGGCAAATGTTGCCGGAGTAGACTCCGGACCTAAACATCCGTGGACTTCAGCTTGTTGGTCGTCCCACTCCGTCCTCTTAAGAGGAACTTACGAATCAACAAAGTCTCCCGAGTATAAGGAGTACGCAAGTTATGACAGACCAGTTTCGTGGAAAGAGAGAAGACATCGCCGCCAGATCAAATGCTGCGATCGAGGGATCGAGACAGGCCCTGTTCGGCCTCTCGAAGGACGTTCATGCGCACCCCGAGTTGAACTACCAGGAGCACTACTCCTCGAATGCTCTGGCCGTGTTCCTGGAGGAGTGCGGATTCAACGTTGAGCGTGGCATAGGCGGCCTAGAAACGGCCTTCCGGGCCTCCCTTCCCTGCGGTGGTGGGGATGGGCCCACGGTCGCTGTTCTTGCGGAATACGATGCGCTCCCAGAGATCGGACACGGCTGTGGGCACAACCTCATCGCAATGGCCGCGATGGGCGCTGCCTTGGGCCTGCAGGCGAACGCTCGGGACCTCCCAGGACGCGCAGTGATCATCGGAACGCCTGCGGAAGAGGGCGGAGGTGGCAAGATTCGGCTGCTGGAGGCAGGCGTTTTCGAAGACGTGGACGCCACCCTTTCGTCGCACCCCTTCTCGAATCGTACCTTGGTCCCGGCTGACGCGCCTATCGGCGAGAGCTGGAGCCTTGCCATGGTCGGCTACCGCTACATGTACCACGGTAGGGCAGCACACGCTGCCGCGGCCCCTGAGGCTGGCATCAACGCGTTGAACGCGGTCATCCACCTGTTCACGGGAATCGATGCCATGCGGCAGCATCTGAGGGACGACGTTCGCATCCACGGCGTAATCACAGACGGGGGAATGGCGCCCAACGTGGTACCAGAGTTCGCCGCCGCCAACTTCATGCTGCGATGCAGGGACCGGCACTACCTGAGCGACGAGGTGGTGGGCAAAGTGCGGCAGGTGGCGGAGGGCGCCGCCTCTATGACCGGCGCGCGCCTCGAGATCGAGGAATTCTATCCCTTCTACGAGAATGTTCTACCCAACGTTGTCCTCTCGCAGGCTGTAGGAGCCAATGCCCAAGACTTGGGCATCAGACTGGACGAACCGACTCCCGGACGGCCGGGCAGCGGTGCATCCACTGACTTCGGGAACGTCAGCCACGTCATGCCTGCGTTCGAGCTGCGATATGCCGTCAGCGAAGAGCCGGTGGCTTCTCACACGAGAGATATGACCGACACGGCCGTTACCGATTTCGCACTCTCCAACGCGCTCTCGGTCGCCAAGACCCTGAGCCTGACAGCGAGCGACCTCTTGCTGGACGCGACTCTGCTTGAGGCCGCTAAGGCCGAGTTCGCAGACCGCAGCGACTAGCAGAATCAGAAGCTCGGCTTGCTCGCGTATGGCGTAAGCTGAAGCTCGTGCGTCCAGCAGGACTTGTCCTGCGTGTGCAGATAGTAGAATGCGTCAGCGATCGCAGTAGGGTTGATCAGCAGCTCAGGGTGCTGCTGGCTGCGGGGCATCGCACGGGTTCCAGGAGAATCGATGGTGCCGTCGATCACCACATTGGCGACATGTACACCATGCTCCGAATACTCCTCGGTCAGCGCCTGCGCCAGGGTACGCATCAGCACACGCGGGTAGTAGAGCGACTGTCCGGTGTACCGCTTCCTGCCTCGTAGCGACGACGAGTTGTTGGAGAACAGAATGGAGCCCTCGCCCCGCTCCCTCATCGCGGGCAGGACTTCCTTGACCACGAGGAATGGACCGCTGCTGGAGATGTGCTGCGCCGTCTCGAACAGCTCGAACGGGATGTGTTCCAGCAGCTCTTGCTCGGGCGGGAGGTCGCGTCCCTCAAGGTAGCCCGCGTTATAGACCAGGACGTCCGGGTCGCCTGCCTGCTCGCGAATCTCGGCGAACGCGTTCGAAATCGATTCCTGCGACGACAGGTCAAGCTCGACGATGATGCTCTCTCCGCCCTGTTCGCCGATCGCGGCCTGCAACGCGGCGGCGTTGGCCGCGTTTCGGGTGGTCAACACGGTAAGGAAGCCCTCGCTGGCGAATTTCTGGGAGATGGCGCCGCCGACGCCCCAGCGCACGCCGATGGGTAGATCGCTGTCGTCGATCTCACTGCCGTGGATCAGCCGGGTGTTGCGACCGTCCGACTGCCACTTGGACGTAGCCCCTATTACAACGGCGACGGGTTTCCGGTTTGAAGTCATGTCTGAGTCCTTTCAGTGAGGTGTCAGTTTGCTTAAGCTACCACAGATTGGAAGACTGGGGGATGGCCGCTCCTCGTCGGGTAAACGGCCGCCGATTTAGATGTCAGATGGCTGGTCTGCACATACTGTCGAGCTAGTCCCGGATTTGTGGGCACCCTTACTTGGAGCGCGGGCATCTTGCCCGCATTCGTTACTGTCCCGCCAGCTTTTCGACTCATCTGTGCGGTGATATAAAGGTGGGAGCTTGAGCGAACTAACTGGTTCGGACGCCAACAGAGGCTGATGAGGTGACAGGGTTGACCAGGACTACTGAATCGAAGCTGAGTTTGGACCAGATACTGTCCATCCGACCCGTGCTAGCTGCGGAGACGCCCCGATGGTCGCCGGATGGCGCACGGGTCCTCTATGTATCGTCCCAGGGGGACACGGCGGAGCTGTGGAGCGTTCCAGCTAGCGGAGGATTCCCATCCCGCATGACAGTTGGGGCAGGGGACGGAGGGACTGCCCCTCGTATTCCCCTCTGGTCCCCCGACGGCTCGTACGTCTCCTGCGTCTCGAAGAAGAGCGGTAACGATGAAGTGTGGCTGTGGCCGGTAGACGGGGACGCCGCATACCGGTTGACCTCCCTGGGCGGCCGAATCCACTCGATGAACTGGTCCCCCGACGGCAGCAGCGTCGCGGTCTCATGTAACCGCTACGGATCGTATGATATCTACCTCGTTGATGTCCCGTCAGGGCAAGCCACTCGGCTTACCGATGGGCCGCTATACGCCGTGAATCCGGTGTTTACTCCCAATGGCCAACACATCCTGTACGTCCGTCTGGACGATAAGTGGGAGGACCACGAAGTCGTCAGCATTGAATTGGACGGAAGTGGAGAAACCATTGTCGTTCAAGACACAGACTTCTTCGACTACAGCTACGGGGCGACGTTCGGCTATCCGCTGGTCTCGTCCGACGGCGAGCGCGTACTGTTTCGCAGCCAGCGCAGCGGCCACATAAACATCTGGACGGCGCCCGTCAGCGGCGGTGAGCCGGAGCCTCTGGCACCTGAGGACGCAGAGCAGGGCGACGCTGCGTGGTCTCCTGCGGGGCAGCAGGTCGTCTACACGTCCAACCACAACGGCACCCTGGAATTAAGGCTGGCGGACGCTTCAGGCGGGGAGTCGAGGGCGCTGTTCTCACCTGGGATGGGAGTGTGCTCGTCGCCGCAGTGGTCGCCGGACGGTTCGGAGGTGGTCTTCCGATACGGCACACCAACGTCGCCGTCCGAGCTATGGGTTGTCTCAGTGGAAGACGGTCAGGTCAGGAAGCTGACTGACGCCGGGGTCTCCGGCAGCATAACCGAGCGCCTGACCGTGCCCGAAAAAGTCACCTACGAAAGCTTCGACGGTCTCACTATACACGGGTATCTCTACAGTCCCGAGAGCCGAAACGGAGGTGCAAGACATCCGGGACTGCTCTTCATCCACGGCGGACCCACCAACCAGTTCAGCGACGATTTCCAGCCCTACGTCCAGCACTTCGTCCAGCGCGGCTACGTGGTGCTGCTGCCCAATGTGAGAGGCAGCTCTGGGTATGGCAAGGCATTCGAGGAGTTGAACGATAGGGACTGGGGTGGAGGCGACCTGAAGGACGCCATAGCCGGCGCCGAATTCCTTAAAGGTCTCGGATACGTGGACCCAAACGCCATTGGGATCACGGGCACAAGCTACGGTGCCATCCTGTCCATGTGTGCGGTAACCTTCGCGCCGGGCGTGTTCCAGGCAGCAGTGCCGATGTCCGGCTACAGCGACTGGCCGAGGCTGCGCCACGTGCTGGAGCTACGCCACATGAAGCTTCTGGAGCACGAGTTCGGCACCTTCGACGAAAACGAGGAGGTCTGGTATCGCAGCTCCCCGTTCTACAGGGTCAGGGACGCGACGACACCCACATTTGTCCTACACGGAGAGGGCAGGGAGGACTGGCCGGAGACTTCAGAGGACTTCGCTGTCGAGATGAAGCGGCAATACAAGACCTGCGAGTACAGGGTCTATCCCAACGACGGCTTCTACGTAAGCACCCTGCCAAACGTCCGGCAGATGCTCATGGACTCCGCCGACTTCTTCGACCGCTACCTGCGAACCTAGCCGACAGCGACTGATCGAGCTTTACAGCGTGTCGAAGCCGTCCCATCCGGGAACGGCTGCCGACTGCCTTACCCACTCCTCCATCTGCTCCTCGTCGAGCTCACCCTCGTAGATGTCCACCCAGCGCGCGTCCGGGTCTTTGCCTGATCCAGGTGGCTCAGGACTCAGCGACGCGCCATTCAGGAAGGTCACCTTCACGTAGCGCGTGAAGACGTGGTAGCTCAGAAACCACCCCATACCCTCGATGCCGTACCAGGGCGAGTTCCACCGCACGGCCTTGCGCACATTGGGCACCGTGCGCACGATTAGGTCGTCGAGGCGGCGTCCGAGATCGCTCTTCCACTCTGGCATCGCCGCGATGTACGCCTGAACAGGCGCATCGCCGTCCGCCTTCGCGATTTGCGGATTGCCGCCTGAAAGGAGTCTTACCTCGCCGGAGGCGGTGTTCTTGGGATCTGGCTTCTTTGATCTTCTTGATGTTTTGCTGGCCATTGCACTCGGTCCTGTTGGCTGTTCGCATCTCTGCATGAGTCGGAAATACGCTGGGGTCAATTCTGGGCAGGCGGCGAGACTGCCTATGTCCTCGCCCAGATAATTCTGGATAAATAGACATATGGGCGCAAGGAATGACATGACACCTTCTGTCCGAGTTCACTGCCGACGAGTGTCTCAGCCCTGGGAGTTTCCTATTGCAGGGCCAAAATTTTTGCGTCAAGATGTGTGCCAGTAGGGATTGAACTGGGTCCTTCCCATAGCTTCACACAAAGGAGGTTCAAACATGGGCACAATATCCGTGAATCGACTGGCAGGTCTGTCCCTCATATTCGGACCGATAATCGCCTTCGTCTTCTTCCTCATAGAGCCGGGTGGGCTACTGATAGACAACGCCAAGGTGTCAGACGCCGTTGGCTCCATAACATCCAAGGGCGCCAACGCCGCGCTGACCAATGTAACCAACATCGCGATAATCCTTGGCCTGGCCCTGATCCTCTCGGGTCTCTATGCGCTAATGCGGAACGTAACCTTGCAGGGCAATGGCAAGGCGCTTGTTCAGATGGGCTTCTTCGTGATTTTGATCGGAGTGACCGGTTGGATACTAGCCGGCGGCGTGGACTTCATTCTGGCCGATGCCCAAACCAGTGACCAGATAAGCGGAAGCGTTCCCGTCTACCACGCCGGACTGGCCTTCTTCTACGCCGGTGGGATTATGTTTGGGTTTGGCGGCTTCATCTTCGCGCTGGGCCTCTCCACCAGAGACGACTTCAACCAGATAGTCTCCCTGCTGGCTGCTCTTATCAGCCTGGCAGTAATGGTCTTTTTCGTGATAGCCATACTCAGCAACGACGGCCTCGACACCTTCATCACCCTGGCCCGGAGCTGCTACGTGCTGCTGGTCATCTGGTATGGATATCTGGGCATCGGACTGATGAACCGACCCGATCCCGACCTGTGGCAATAGACAGAGTCTAGGACTTGCTGGTGGATGCTTGGTGGACGTATTTTCTCCGTAGACAGAACCGTTTTCGAGCTTTCGCTCGGGGTGATCCCCTAACACCGCAACCCTTAAGGAGAATTCGAGTCCCTTCTTGTGGGCCAAGGCGTACCGGTTTGCGAACTTTCCAGATGGGAGTCCATATATCATATAAAAGGAAGGGGGCAGTTGACTGCGCCTAGGTCCTCACAAGCCTCCTGCCCTACGGGGTTGGAGGCTCTCCTACTCCCCTTCGTCAGTTACCCTCTACCGTCCCGCCCCTAGCCATCCGGGAGCGGACCCAGGGCTCGGTAAGGTTGTAGGCAAGGACGGCGTCATCCAGCCTGCGGCGTAGTCCCAAGAACATGGTCCGGGCCTGGCCCACATCGCCGGAGTTCTACGAAGGTCTACGGTAGACAGAACCATCTTCGAGTTGCGGTTGGGCGGGTTGTGAGCCCTGATACCGCGATCCTTTCGGGGGTCTCGAGTTCTCTTCCGACGGGTCTTTCTTCCAATAGATTGCCGCAATAGGCAATGTCGAACTACTGTCTCGGTGGCGATCCGTCTGCAGTCACATCGGCGTCGGCTCTCCCCCTGCTCCCGTCCTCTTTCGCCCTCACATCCCCACTGGGCATGCGGTAGCCGACGCGCGGCTCGGAGAAGAAGTAGGTGGGATTGCTGGCATCCTCCCCGAAATGGCTCCGAATCCGCCTCAGGTGAGTGCGGAGTGCCCGGAGGTCGTCCGGTCTCTTCGCCCCCCAGATTCTCCGCAGCAGCTCATCGTGGGTCACCACCCGGCCGGCGTTGACCGACAGCTCGTAGAGAAGCTGGTACTCCTTGGCCCTGAGCTCCACGGGGCGCCCGGCAAAGGTGACCCGGCGCTCGGCGTAGTCGATGGCTAGGTCGCCGAAGACGTACGGTTCCGGGGGTTGGGTCTGGTAGGGAGCCCTCCGCCGTCGCAGGGCCGCCCTGACCCTGGCGACGAGCTCCGTCGGCGAGAAGGGCTTGACGATGTAGTCTTCGGCCCCCGCATCGAAGGCCCGCGCGACCACCTGGTCGCGGCCGTAGGCGGAGATGAAGATCACCGGCACGTCGGCGATGGACACGATGTCGCGCATCAGCGCGATGCCGTCGGCGTCCGGCAGCACGACGTCGAGCAGGGCCAGGTCGGGCCGGCTCTCCTCCATGGCGGCGAGCGCCTCCTCGGGCTCGGCGACCACGACCGGGTTGTACCCGGCGTCGGCGAGCGCGCCCCGGACGTAGCGAAGCGCCTGCGGATCGTCGTCCACCACTAGTATGGTCTCACCGGCCCTTGCTTCCTGTTGCGAACCCTGGTCCAGTTGAGCTTCTGCCACGGGGGCATCCTCCACGGCAGGCAGGGTGAAGAAGAACCGCGCTCCCAGCCCCGGTCCGTCGCTCTCGGCTCGGATGCGGCCCCCGTGGGCCTCCACGATCCCCTTGCAGATCGCCAGGCCCAGGCCGGTGTCCCCGCCGGGGTCGTCGTCCTCCCGGCCGGAGAATTTTCTAAAGAGGTGCGGCAACCGCTCGGTGGGAATCCCCCTTCCCTCGTCCGCAACCGAAAACTCGACGTAGACGCCGTCCAGGACGGCGGAGACCCTGATGGCCGACGACTCCGGCGAGTGCCTGGCGGCGTTGGTCAGCAGGTTGCCGATGACCTGGACGACGCGCCGCCGGTCCGCCATCACAAGGGACAGGTCGGGGGCAAGGTCGATGTCGAGGTTGTTCCTGCCCCCGGAACTCACAAAGGTGTTTCGGGCGCGGTCCACCAGCGCGGCCACACTCACCGGTTCGGGGTTGATGGGCAGGGTGCCCGTCTCGATGCGGGCCACGTCCAGCAGGTCGCCTATCAGGTCGCGCATGCTGCCGACCTGGTCGATGATAATGCGCAGGAACTGGCGCATCTCGACCGGGTCCAGGTCCTCCGGGTTCTCCTGCATGGCCATCACCGATCCCCAGATCGATGTCAGCGGCATGCGCAGCTCGTGGCTCACCATGCCCAGAAACTCGGCGCGCAGCCGCTCCATCTCCTCCAGCTGCGTCATGTCTTGCATGGTGACGACCACCGACTCCACGTCGCCCCCCTCCGACCGGATGGGCGTGGCGTTGAGCAGCACGCTGACGCTCCGACCGTCCGGCACTTCCAGCACGATCTCCTCGGCCCGCACCGTCTCGGTCACGCTCAGTGTCTCGGCCAGGGGGAACTCGAGCAGGGAGATCTCGCTACCGTCGGCGCGGCGCACGGTCAGCACGTCCAGCAGCTGCTCCGCCGTCTGGTCTGGGGCCCGCAGGCCGTCGACGATCCTCCTCGCCTCCCTGTTGATTGAGACCGGCGCGCCGTTCGTCATATCGAATACGGCGACTCCCACGGGGGAGGTATCTATGAGGGTCTCCAGTCCGGTCTTGGCGCGCTGCTCGTCCCGGTGCCGGCGGGCGTTGGATACAACCAGGGCGACCTGGGAGGCGAACATGACCAGGGTCTCCTCGTCCTCCTTGGTGAACTCGCCGCCGGTCTTCTCTCTACTCAGGTGAATGTTGCCCACGCTCACCCCGCGGTGGCGTACGGGGACGCCGAGGAAGGCGCCGATGGGCATAGGGGTGCGCAGTTCGGAGAGGCCCATTTCCGCGGCATAGCCGCCCAGGTCCGCCACCCGTACGGGACCCGGTATAGCGCAGAGGTACTCGAAGAACCGCTGCCCGTCGGGAATGTCCCAGATGCGCTGGGCGTCCTCGACAGTCAACCCGGAGACGCGGAGATCTTCCATCCGCCCCTGGTCGTCGAGGGTGGTGATGATGCCGTAGCGGGCGCCGGTCAGGGTTCGTGCGCTGTCTAGCACTCCCTGCAGGACATCGTCCAGATCGAGGCTCTCGTTGATACGGAGGCTGGCCTCGCTCAGGCGAGACAGCCGCTCCCGCAGGACTGCTATCTGCTGGTCGCGGCCGTCGGGTTCGCTCA
Organism: Dehalococcoidia bacterium; assembly: GCA_965116405.1. GTDB lineage: Bacteria > Chloroflexota > Dehalococcoidia > Lucifugimonadales > UBA1123 > VXRN01. Next base: position 480,328 of record OZ220685.1, on the reverse strand, counting down.
ATTCCTTCTCCCTGCAGGCTCCTTGCCGATGAGTGGTAAAGCCCTTTTGGGGGCATCCGACAGTGCTGGAACGGGGGCCGCAACACCCCCTTCGGAGCCAATTGTACCACTTTCGGCCCCGTAATTAAGCGATATGAAAGCAATATAGCTCCTTCTTTTACCCATATTTCATCTTCGACTCGCCATACTATGAAGCTGGGAGTGTCTGTCTCATTCACTGTACTCCCCAAGGCAGTTGAACGAGGAGGTTGGCCCAGCAGTCCAAGGCCGAGTGCCTGTGCGCATGCCGAGCACGGAAACCGAACGAGGGACTGAAGGTATATGAACACTGCAAGATGGCTCGGAATTTCACGACCGCTGATGACTGTCATCGTGATGCTGGCCATGCTAGCCATGATCACCCTGACTCCACCCTCTGAGGTCGGAGCAAACGACAACTCTCCCGCAACAGGCACGCCGACCATAAGTGGCACGGCCGAAGTGGGACAAACGCTGACAGTGGACACGTCTGGAATAGCCGACGAAAACGGGTTGACCAATGTGTCGTATGGCGGCGCCTGGTATCCGAATGAATCCGGCGTCACCTCGTTGGGAGGCACCCTCCGGGTCCTTATAGCTGCTGGCGCTAGCCTTAGCTACACCGTCGCTTCACGTCGGATACTGACATGGGTGGCAGTTCCGCGTTTATCGGTACGGGTGCCTCCGTGACGTCGGGCGCGCTGTACAAGTACATGATGAGGCTCTCTGACAGTGATGGCTTCTTCAGCACGTTGAGATCTCATTCAGCAAAGCAGGTGCACTGATGGACCACATAGTCAACCGCCGATTCCCCATTTCGTTTACCACCATTCGGAAACTAGCGCACGCAGCAATGACTCTTGCAGACCGACATTTGACAACGACCGCTATGTGCGTGCTGTCGACGTACTATGCCCGACGCCGAGCGGCCATATGCCGGAAGTGCGGTGACGGGAGCAGGCATCAGTGAGACTCGTACAGGGATGAAGACGAACCGATGGGTACTGGAAGTCATGGTTCGTATCTGGTGGATCGTCGTTCTTCTGGTGAGCGTCTTTCTTGTCGCGCTGGCGCGGTGTGCGTGAAGGCGTGAGTAGATCGGCTACTGCATTGCTTGGCTCAGTCGGGACAGATTCGGAGGTGGTCTTTGGGCCAACCGGTCCCGAAACGAAAGCAACAGTAAGGTAGTGTTATACGGCCATGCTGACGGCCTACAGTAGGTTCGCCTGGCAACTTGATGCGTTGGATTTCCTTTCGCTTCTCGGACTGGCACCCTCTCCACATCTGGAAAGCAAAAAGGGCTACATACATGGACTGGCAGGGGGAGGACACCCGAATCTCGGTGTCCTCCCCCTGTTGTGTTGGCGCTAGCGCCCCGCGCCGACCGGTTCGGCCTCGCGCTCCTGCTCCAGCGTCATCGTCCACTCGAACATCGAGAGGGTTGCGGGCTGAACCGTGGCGCAAGAATGGTTCTGCCTTTAGGTAAAAATGGTTCGCCTTTTGAATGGTGGGCCCGGCAGGGTTCGAACCTGCGACCAATCGGTTATGAGCCGACCGCTCTACCACTGAGCTACAGGCCCACGAATGGGGAGAGTCGCGTGTTGCTGCGACTGCGAGAGTGAATCCTAGCCTAACCAACGTCTTGAGATAGTGTCAAGATGAAGCGGACGGCGGGGTTGCCCGAGCGTTTGACAGCAATCGGGCGCGTCGGTAGAGTCCCCTGCGTAACACTCATCGGGGGATAGCCAATGGCCGTCGCGAAGAAGATCCACGACTTTATGGAGCAGGGATCGTGGATCCGCAGGATTTTTGAAGAGGGGATAATCCTCAGCCAGAAGTATGGCGCGGACAACGTGTTCGACCTGTCCCTGGGGAACCCCGTGATCGAGCCGCCCGAGGAGTTCTTCGATGAGCTCAGGCGCATCGCTGACGATCCGGCGCCGGGAATGCACCGGTACATGCCCAACTCCGGCTATCCCGAGACCCGCGGGGCGGTTGCAGCACAGCTTTCTGAGGAGACTGGTCTGTCGTTCGGCGCGGACAACGTGATGATGGCGTGCGGAGCGGGTGGGGCGCTCAACGTGGTATTCAAGACGCTGCTCGACCCCGGCGACGAGGTCGTCATCTTCGCGCCGTACTTCGTCGAGTACTTCTTCTACGCTGACAACCATGGAGGCGGCTGCAAGGTAGTCCAGCCGGTTGAGGGCTTCCTGCCTGACATCGAGGCGCTGGAGTCCACTATCGGCGCACAGACGAAGATAGTGCTCGTGAACTCGCCCAACAACCCTTCAGGAGTGCTGTACTCCGATGAGGTCCTGGCCAGCATCAGCGACGTGATCCGGCGAAAGGAAGAAGAGTACGACCGCGAGATCTTCCTCGTGAGCGATGAGCCGTACCGAAAGCTGCTGTTTGACGGCCTGGAGTACCCGCACATCTTCCATCACCACACTCGCTCGATTGTCGCCACGTCGCACTCGAAGGACCTCGCGCTCCCGGGCGAGCGAATCGGGTACGTTGCGGTACACCCCGATTACGAAGACCGTGCAGAGGTGATGGACGGGCTGATCTTCTGCAATAGGACACTGGGCTTCGTCAACGCGCCCGCGCTCATGCAGCACATAGTTGCTAAGCTGCAGTCGGTCACGGTTGACATCGCCCAGTACCAGGCCAAGAGAGATTTCATGTACGACTCCCTGACGGGACTGGGATACGACCTCGTCAAGCCGCAGGGGGCGTTCTACATGTTCCCCAAGGCTCCGATCGAGGACGACGTGGAGTTCGTCGCTGATCTCCAGAAGCACAACGTTCTCACGGTGCCTGGGATGGGATTCGGGATGCCCGGCTACTTCCGAATCTCCTTCTGCGTAACCGACAGGACCCTCGAGGGCTCGATTCCGGGATTCAGGAAGGCCATGGAGGCCGTGGGCGGCTCCTAGCTTACCTCTACGAGGCTTACAGGGATGTGTGAGTATAGCTTCCGGCGCCAAGAGTCAATCATCTGACCCCCTCTCCCTCAGAGCCTGCCCCGGACTTGATCCGGGGGAGAGGGTTGGGGTGAGGGTGAAAGGCACGAATGCATACCCTTGTAACCCTACGTAGGCAGCGCGTCCTTCAGCCCGAATCCAGTTACTGGAACGAGCGCTACCTCGTTAGTGCCAACTACCCCTCTCTCCACGAGCAGCTGAAGTCCCGCGAACGCGGCTGCCGAAGTCGGCTCACCGAAGATGCCCTCCTGTGAAGCCAGCCTATTCTGCCACTCGACTATGCTGGCGTCCGTGACGGCCAGCGACGTTCCACCGGACTCCCTGATCGCCCTGAGCGACTGCTGTAGGCGCGGTGGGCTGCCGACTGCTATCCCACCAGCGATGGTTGTCGCGCCAGGTTCCCAGCCCGTACCCATGAATGCGGCTGCCAGAGGCATCACGGCTTCAGCCTGTATCGCGTGCAGCTTCGGCATCTGTGAGACGGCGCCCTGTGAAATTAGCTCCTGGTAGCCCTTCCACGCGCCCAGCAGCAGGCTCCCGTTGCCTACGGGGATCACGATGTGGTCAGGACCGACTGCCATCTGGGTGGCGACCTCGTATGCGAACGTCTTGGTGCCCTCGACGAAGTAGGGGCTCAGGTTGTGCGAGGCGTACACCATCCCGTGCTGGCGCTGGAAGTCGACGGCCGCTTCCGTGCTGGCCTCGCGAGGGCCGGGCGTCGGGTGAGTGCTGGCCTCGTACACACGTATCTGCCCCATCTTGGCCTCCGGCGCCGTTGCAGGCGCGAAGACGTGTGCGTCGATCCCCGCGCGTGCCGCATACGCAGAGACGGACGCCCCCGCATTGCCGGACGAGTCCTCTACGACGGCCTCGACTCCGTGCTCCATCGCGACGGACAGCATCGTGGCCGTCCCTCGGTCTTTGAACGAGCCGGTCGGGTTCATGAACTCGAGCTTGGCGACCACCTTCAACCCGCCCATCTCTCGTCCTACACTTGGCAGGTCGACGAGTGGTGTCTGACCCTCTCCCATAGTCACGGTGGGGGAGTCCGCGTGAAACGGCACCGGCATCTCGAGCCCGTCGAACGCCGCCGTGTGCAGGTCTGGGTCCAGGTAGGACACATCCAGCGGCGAGCCGCAGTACTCGCAGCCGAGAGCTGTCATGTCGGCCTCGGTGGACACTCCGCACTCGACGCAGGCCAGTTCTATGTGGGACATTTTGTCCTCCTAGCTCCGATGCGGGATGCTACAGGCCGCCTCTGCTACAGTCAACTGAGTCACCAAAGGTGAGCCAGGTAGCCCATCCCATGTAGAATAATTGACCGTGGAGGTGGATATGGTAGCTCAAACTCAAAGTACAGCCGCTCAGACCGCAGCTGAAGGTGGAGTTGACTCCCCAGATGCGGTCGTCTTCCGGGGCGACGGCGAGCCCAAGACCCCTGAGGGTCTGGTGGCGCGGCTCTCCGAGATCGTCAGCAGCCGGGGAATCGAGGCTGACAACTACTCGAACGGCGGCGTCGTGCGGGAACTGGAGGAGCGGTTCGCAGCCCTGCTTGGCAAGGAGGACGCGGTCTTCATGCCAAGCGGCACGCTCGCCAATCACCTGGCCCTGAGGATGCTGTGCGCTGGCAAGCCGCGCGCCATCGTCCAGGAGCAGAGCCACCTCTACCACGACACCGGGGACTGCGTTCAGCAGCTCAGCAGCATCAACATGGTGCCGCTGGCGGCGGGCCGTCCTTACTTCACTCTCGATGAGGTCCGCCAGGCCGTCGATGAGTCGATTGGTGGACGAGTCGTAACTCCGGTTGGGGTGTTGATGATAGAGAGTCCCGTCCGCAGGCAACACGGCCAGATCATGCCTCTCGACGAGATGCGCAGGGTCACGACCTTCTGCTCAGAGCAGGGCATTCCCACGCACCTGGACGGCGCGCGCCTGTTCATGATGAGCGCGGCCACGGGCGTGTCTCCCGCCGGGTACTCTGCAATGTTCGACACGGTGTACGTCTCCCTGTACAAGTACTTCGGGGCGCCATTCGGAGCGATCCTCGCAGGCGCCGAGGACTTCTGCCGCGACCTGTACCACCACCGCAGGATGTTCGGGGGTGGTCTGTCGAGCGCAGCCCTCGCGGCCGCGCTGGCGCTGGAGGGAGTCGATGGTTTCGAGGACAGGTTCGCAAAGGCGATGTCGAAGGCCAGCAGCCTGTTCCACGAGTTGAATGCGATTCCGGGACTGACTGTCGGAGCCTACGAGCACGGGTCCAACATCTTCTCGCTGACTCTGCCGGCTGGCGTGGAGCTTGAGCACTTCGCAAACCGCCTGGCCGAGTTTCGCGTAATCGTAAATGCGGGCGAAGAGGACCGGGCCTCACCTCACCTGACAGTGAATACGACTATACTCAGACAGAGCAACGAGCAGATAGTGAACGCATTCAGGGTTGCAGTCGGCAATGGTTGACCAGGACTCTGTCCGAGCTATCAGGCGCTTCGTTGAGCGCACCTCGGACCGGATTAACAGTCGCTACGGCGGCATTATCGATCGAGTCCGGCAGAACTTTGTCGTCGAACTCTCGATCAGAACAATCCGCGAGATGGCCGAGGACGACATTCCGCACATGGCTGCTGGCGTGGCCTATTACGTGCTGTTCTCGATCTTCCCTCTAATACTTGGCCTGATCTCCATCATGAGCTTCCTGCTGGAGCCTGAGCAGATACAGACGCTCATGGGCGACGTGATTTCCAACTTCCTGCCCGGTTCCGAGCAGTTCGTCAGGGACAACGTGGAAGCCGTGATCCGGCTGCGGGGCGCGCTGGGTCTGATTTCGTTCCTGGGAATGCTGTGGTCGGCCAGCGCGATGTTCGGGGCACTGAGCCGCGCGATCAACCGCGCCTGGGATATCCCTAACGACCGCCCGATCTACATCGACAAGCCCAGGCAGCTCCTGATGGCGCTGAGCGCTGGCATGCTCTTCTCGATTTCGGTCGCCAGCGCGACCATCGCGAGGACGTCCGAGCAAATCGTGCAGTCCGAGCTGCCCATACCGGAATTCTGGGTGCATACCATTGGTGAGCTGATCCTGCAGGCGGTGTCGCTCAGCCTGATGATCGTCATATTCCTGCTCATGTACAAGCTGCTCCCGAACACCAAGACGTACTGGCGCTACGTCTGGCCGGGGGCTATCACGTCCGCAATTCTCTTCGAGATATCCAAGAACTTCTTCATCCTCTACCTGGATGGCTTCGCCTCATATCAAAGTGTCTACGGGTCGATAGCGCCAGTGATTGTGCTGCTGTTCTGGACGTACCTGGGCAGCCTGAACGTGCTGCTTGGCGCGGAGATATGCTCCGAGTACGAACGGATGAAGAACAACATCGACCGCGGAGTGGTGCGGCAACAGAGGCGTGAGGCCGCAATGGCGGCGAGTCGCGAGTCCGACAACGGCGTCGCCGAGACGGATAGCCTTCCTTCTACTGCCGAGGGCGCACAGAGAGAGAGCTAGTCCGCTCGCCTCAGCCTAGTTGCCGCTCCAGTCAGGGTCTGAGTGTGCGTCCAGGAACTCCTCGTCTAGCTCGACTCCCAATCCCGGTCTCTCTGACAGGTGGAGTACGCCATCGCGAATGTCCAGCGGGTGGTCGATCAGCCTGTTGTGGACGTCCAGGGCGGCGTGGTTGAACTCCAGCTTGTAGAAGTTCGGGACCGTCATCATCGTGTGCGCGCCGGCGAGTATGTTGATCGGGCCGCTCGCGTCGTGCGGACTGACCGGAATGTAGAACGACTCCGCGAGGTTCGCGATCTTGCGCATCTCTGTTATGCCGCCACACCACAGGATGTCCGGCATCAGGTACTCAGCCAGCCGGTCTCTGAGGATAGGCACGAAGTCCCAGCGGCTGTAGAGTCTCTCGCCCACGCACAGAGGCACGTCCACGGCATCCCTCACAGCCTTCAGCGCCTCGTTGCTGTTCGGCTGGACGGGTTCCTCGAACCATCCGATGTCGTACGGCTCTAGCGCGCGACCTAGCCTGATAGCTGTCGGCACGTTGAAGTTGCCGTGCGCGTCGATCAGAATCTCGACCTCCGGCCCCACAGCCTCCCGCATGGCCGCGATGGTCTCTACGCCGAGCGCTGCGCCCGCTGCCGAGATCTCTCCCTTCAGGTAGCGGCGGTGGTGTTCCCGCATCTCCGGCATGAACGGGTCTGTCTTCAGCGCCGTAAATCCCTCGTCGGCGAGTTCCTTCGCCTGACGCGCCGCGGCGGCAGGATCACCGGGCGCGACGTGTGTGTACATCACAACGTCGTCCCAGATCGGGCCTCCGAACATCCGGTAGATGGGCTTGTTCTCGACCTTGCCCTTGATGTCCCACAGGGCGATGTCTATCCCGCTGAGCAGGGTCGTCACGAAGCCGCCGAAACCTCCACCTCCAGTGAACCGGCGATACAGCCTGTGCCAGATGCGGTCGATGTACAGCGGGTCCTGACCGATTATCGATTCTCGGAAGTCCTCGGTGACAGTCGAGTCCCTCAGGAACCGAGCCATGTTAGCGACGACTATGCTGCCGCCACCCCCGGAGCTGGTCGCTTCGCCGACTCCCGACACACCCTCGTCGGTGTCTATCCTGAAGAACACGAACGATCTGCCCTGTGGCTCCGGTCTGGTCACCCAGACTTTCAAATCCGTGATCTTCATTTGCCATGCCTCCTACTGGAATCATGGGAGACAGTACACGTGGGACATCGGATGGTCAAGAATCAGTCGTATGGCCAGTACGCGAATTGCCCTTGCCCGTGGGACATGATCGCCTTATCGATCTGTGCTACTCTCATTGAAGACACCAGCACGGGAGCTAACGTAATGACACAGCTAGACGACATCGAAATCAAGGAAGTAGTGCGCGCGAGATATGGAGAGTTGGCCAGGAACTCCGCCGACTCATGCTGCTCGACCGACTGCTGCTCAGACGGCGAGTTGAATGTCGATGACATTGTTACCCTCTACGCGTCGGACCAGACCGAGGGGCTGCCTGCTGAGGCGATTGCTGCATCCGCAGGCTGCGGCAATCCGCACGCGATTGGAACTCTTCAGCCGGGCGAGACGGTTGTCGACTTTGGCAGCGGCGGCGGCATCGACTGCTTCATAGCCGCCAAGGCAGTTGGGGAGCAGGGAAGGGTCGTCGGCATCGACATGACCGAGGACATGATAGACCTCGCCAGGGGCAACGCCCGGCAGCTAGGACTGAGCAACGTAGAGTTCCACCTGTCCGAGATGGAGAACACGCCTCTGGAGGGCGATACCGTGGACGCCATTATTTCCAACTGCGTGATAAACCTTGCACCGGACAAGGACCTGGTCTTCCAGGAGGCCTTCCGCATTCTCCGGCCCGGAGGCCGCCTGATGGTCTCGGACCTTGTGAAGACCGAGGAGATACCTCAGGAAGAGGCTGAAGACACCGCGAACTGGGTTTCTTGCCTCGCTGGTACGGAAATGAAGGAAGTGTACCTGGGGCGTATGAAGAGCGCCGGGTTCACCGACGTGCAGGTGGTGTCTTCAGCCCCCTGGAGAGATGAGGGGTGGCAGTCAAGCATTCACAGCATGAACATCAGCGCGACGAAGCCTGTCTGAGTTACCGCGATGACAGTTGGAATCGCGGGACTTTAAGAGTTCGGGGTCGGCAAGCGCCGACCCCGGCTGCTTTCAAAGAGTGATCAGGTTGACTACACGCCTATTTGCATGTTGTCAGAGTTTGCGGGGCGACGCATGTCGGCTTCTGGCCTGAGTGTGTCGATGCCCCTGCGGATCTGTCCGAGGATCTCGGAGAGTTGCTCCTCGAGGCTGAACAGCACCTCGCTCGCGTACTGGTTCGCGCCCTCGCGACGGGATGAAGCGATGTCCTCGGCCTCGGTGACTATCCTGTAGGCACGACGCTGTGCCTCCTGGATGACTTCCTCAGCCTCGCCCTGCGCCTCTTCCCTGATCTCATCGCCTCGGGACTCAGCTTCCTTGATGATGGCGGACTCGTCCACCAGGGACTCATGCTCTCGCATGGAAGCCTGCTTCTGGGCGGTGACCTCTTCCTCGATCTGGGTCTTCAGCCTCTGCGACTCGAGGTACGCCTGGTTGAGGATGCTGTCCTTCTGCCGGATGATCTCCTGGGCTTCCTGGATGTCAGCCGGCATCGCAGTTCGGAGCTCGTTGACAACCCTCGCGAACTGGTCGGCGTCCACCATTACCTTTCGGCGGAGGCCGGGTACCTTACCGGCGCTGGAGTACAGTCTCTGCAGTTCGCCGTATGCCTGTTCAAAGTCCACGTGTTCCCTCCTTGGTAATATCTGGACTTGCAGTCGTCAGTCGATATTGCCGGCCTGTCCGGCCGATCGCTTATTCCAGCCTTTTGAGCAGCGCCTCTTCTATGTGCGGCGGTACCAGTTCGGACACGTCCGCGCCGAGTGCGGCCACTTCCTTGATTCGGCTGGAGTATATGAACTGGTACTCCAGCGAGCTCATGATGCAGACCACGTCGATGTCAGGTGCGACGTGACGCCACATGAGCGCCATTTCAAACTCGAGCTCGAAGTCGAACCCGGCCCTTAGTCCGCGAACGATGAACTCGGCGCCGTTGTCGCGCGCCACCGTCGGCGCCAGACCCGTGAACGGAACTACGCTGATGTTCGGGGTGTCCTTGACTGACTGCGCGAACATCTCCACGCGCTCTTCGGTCGAGAACATCAGTCGCTTCGTCGGGGGCGACTTGTACACGGCTATGATGAGTTCGTCGAACACTGCCGCCGCGCGCTTGGCAATGTCTATGTGCCCGTGGTGTGCAGGATCGAAGCTGCCCGGGTAGATTGCCTTAGCCATCCGCAACTCCGGCCGATAGCACGGTCAACGCCGTGTCTCCGTATGTCTTAGTGGTCTCCAACTCAAACCTTCCAATTGCGAAGTGTTCGCTCGGTCCAGCCCGGTGCTCCAGCACCAGCAGCCCTCCTGGATTGACCATCCGCTCAGGCTGCAACTCGTCCACGACATCTGCGAGTTCTGACAAGCTGTACGGGGGATCCGCTACTACCAGGTCATAACCGCCCGGTAGGCTTTTCAGCATACTCAGGACCCTTCCCCTGTACACCTTGGCCCTGTCGTTCAGGGACCAGGAGTGGAGCCTCTCAGTGAGTTCCCGGCAGAGCCTGTTGTTAGACTCCACGAAGTCGACCCACGCAGCCCCCCGGCTCAGTGCGTCGAGTCCAATGGCTCCAGTCCCGGAGTACAGGTCAGCCACTCTCTTCCCGTCAACGGCGTCGCTGCCGACAATCGAGAACAGTGCCGCTCTGACTCGCTCTGACGTTGGCCTCAGGCCAGGCCCGTTTGGGGTCCTCAGCCGGCGTCCCCTGTGCGAACCTCCTGTTATCCGCGTTGTCACGCTTGATTACCGAAATGAATCCCCGATTTAGAGTCACTCACGCCGGTCGTTAGGGGGTGTATGAGCCCACCTGATCCAGCGTCCATGAATCGGAATCTACATCTCGCATGGAGACCGATGCTATCACGGGTTCTGCGCATGAGAAAGGCTATTAGCTGCCCTGTTTTTGAGAAAAGTATTGTATGACCAGTATACCGGTCGATACTCGTTTGCGTTAGACGACGTGCCCGGTGGTTGGGTCCAGCACCAGTACCTTGTCCTGTACGTCGAGGCCCAGTGCGTCCCTGGTACGCACCATCGCTTCCAGCGCCTTTTCAGGCGTACCCCAGCCCGTTTCAACCAAGATGTTCAGCAGCTCACGTCCGAGGTCGGTGACCGCCGGAGCGCGTTCGACGTAGATCGTTTCAAGCGGGGTCCACAGCTCCAGGGGAAGCTCCATCTGCAACAGGCAGAATCGTATGGCCCAGGTGAAGTGCCACGGAGTCCCGTACTCGGGTACGGGAGCCGATTGAAGTCCCTGCAGGGCTCCTGAGGCCATGTTACGTACGATGAAGTCGTGCCTGAACCCAAACGGCTCGAGTATCGTCTCCAATGACGGGTGCAGCACCATCTCCTCGAGGTCCTCGCCGATCCTGGCTTCAGCGGAGTCGGGAGGGTATCCGACACCCCTCACGGACTTTGGATACCCTCGTTCCCTCATCAGAGTGTGGGTTAGCTCATGTGCCACGTGATAGGCGAGATCGTCGTCGGGGAGCGACATCCAGCGAGGCATCCGGCCCGCGTACTCTACTCCCTGGTCTCCGAATACCGGGCTCAGTCCACGTTCGATTGCATCGGGGTCCACCGGAATTTCATGCGCGACCGACTCCCAGAACTCGGTGAAGGGATCGACCAGCTCTCGACCCAGGACGCGCACGGCTAGTCCGCCACTGCTTCCTGCTGCCTGGCCGTTGGACTCTGGGCCAGCCTCGGCCTTCTCACCGTCAGCATCAAAAGCGCCCCCAGGAAGGCGAGCACCGAGAAGGCAAGGAACGGGATGAAGTATGAATCGTAGCGGTCGTACATGAAGCCCGCAAACAGGGGAGCGAAGATCATCGCAATGTTGTTCGGGAACTGCGATAGCCCCATGATCGTGGCGAACGCCTTGCGCCCAAAGTAGTCGCCTCTGATTGCCGTGAGCAGGGGGATGCGCCCACCGAAGCCGATCCCGTACAGCACCGCGAACAGGTACGCCATGGGCGCAGACTCCGCGAACGCTATCACCAGGATGCCGGCAGCCTGGAACATGAGGAACACAAAGGTGACAAGCGGCTTGGGGAACTTGTCGGCAACGAAGCCGGCTATGAACTGTGCCGGGAGGGCGACTGACGTGTACACGACCGGCACAATCGCGGCGGCCGTGAGGGAGAAGCCCATGTCGGTCAGTTTGGGCGCCAGGTGAATCGAGAGAGTGACGATGGAGATGGTGGACGATAGGTGGACTATCGTAAGCGTCCAGAACGCGCTGGTCCTGAGAGCTTGACCGACGGTGAAGTCTGGCTCGTCGTCGACTGAGGTCGCGCCTGACCGAGACTGACTGCCCCCTCTGGGTGCGCGGTCGCCGTCCGGTGTCAGTCCCATGTCCTCCGGCCGATTCCGGACAGCCTTCACCACAGGGCCAACCGTCGCAAGGATGAAGATCCCGATTATGAGGGTTGTTACCTGTAGTCCGTGATTGTCCACCCCCCATGCCAGGATGGTGACAAGGTACGCGCCGATATGGACGCCTGACATAGCCGTCGCGATCGCCAGCGACCGTTTCCTAACGAACCAGTTGTTGACCATGCTGATCATCGCCAGCCAACCTCCGAGACCGGAGCCAAGCGTGATGATCAGGAAAGCTATGTAGAAGTGAATGAGCCTCTCGTCCAGGAAGTCCATCCAGCCCAGCAGGCCAAGACTTGCAAGGAATTCGATCTGAGAGAACCAGATGAACCCTATGCCCATGACAACGTAGCCGATGAGGATCATCGTCCTGTTGCCGAGCTTGTCTATCAGCCAGCCTTCGAACGGTCCCAGTATGGCGCTCTCACCTCGGGCAAGAGAGAAAGCGAGCGAGAGTTGCGTACGGCTCCATCCAAAGCCGCGCTCAAGCGCAACCAGGTAGGTGCCGAGTCCCTGGAACACAGTCAGGGACATCAGGGCCAGCATGAAGACTGAGATGCCAACCAGCTTCCAGCCGTAGAACGCCCCTGTGGCCTTGGAAATCAGGTTGGATAAGGAGTACTGCCCCGCGTCTTTCACGCGAGGAATTCTAGCAAACCGCAGTCGTCCTCATGTAGGGTCTTTACCTGTCCTGATAGGCGAATCCCCCGTGTGCAGACAGGCGTGAATATCAATCGACGCCCCCCTCTCCCTCAGGGAGAGGGTTGGGGTGAGGGTGAAAAGCAAGCGTACCCGCCTCACTTAGCAATCCGAAAGGGAGGACTGAGACGAGGGTGAGTCCCCTCCTATGAGATGCCCTTTGAGGCTAAGTAGTCGTGCAGGGCCTGGACGGTCTCGCTGTTCTCTTCCAGCGTGAATCCGTCCACCTTGTACTCCTGCTGGGCGCTCATGCCGTCGACGGCGCCGAGGTCCACGGTCTGCTTGAGCAGCGCCTGCTCCTCCTCAATGGATGGCAGCAGGTTGCGGCCCGACAGCTCCGAAAGCGCAGCAGCCAGTCCGTAGCCTCCCCAGTTGGAGACGCTCGCGAGGATCAGCTTCGAGGTCTGCGTGATGCACGGTATCTTGACCAGCGACTCGACCTGCGTGACCTCCTCGGCGAGGTTGCCCATCCCGATCTCGTTTCCACCGTCGCCAATTCCCACTGAAGGGATGTCCGCATGGAAGATGTGGTCGATCCGGGCGTTGTAGTCGCTTATGTCCCTTCCGCGCATGTTGCGGTACTTGCCCTCGTCCGTGAGGCCGCAGCGCTCGATCGCTATGACGACCGAGGGCTTAAGATCATCGATCACGCCGCTGGCGAACTCTTTGCTGGCGTCGTCATCTACGATGGGGAACTCGACCACCCTGGAGTAGTCGCCGCCGGTCTTGTCCATGATGTCTGAGCAATAGCGGTCTGTGACGTGCACGACCTCGTACCCTAGCTGGTTGAGCGCGCTGCCAATAACCACCGCGCCGGGGGGGCCGTCGGTCTCCGCGTAACCCGCGTCCAGGATGTAGAAGCCGGTAACGATGATGGCCGTGCCGGGGTTATCCAGGATGATCTGTCCGGCTTCGGTTGCAAAGTTCGACGGCAGATGTGGCCTGAGATTCGAGATCCCGCGCCGGTCCCGGTCGAGAATGATGTCTTCTATGGTCACTGAATGCTCCTCGTGGACGGTCTCGAGGGACCTGTTCTCTTTCCTTTTAGCGACGTGTGAGTGTGGGCGAAGACCTATAGCGCAGACATATCTTCATCGCTCTTGTCGGTGACGAACATGTGGCCCGGCGCATGGGTAATCATCAGCGGCGGGCGGGACTGCATGGCCGCTGCCTGGGGCGTCACGCCGCAGGCCCAGAACATGGGTATTTGCCCGTCCTCGAAGTCGGTCGGCTCGCCAAAGTCGGGCTTGTGGATGTCTTTGATGCCTATGGCCTCGGGGTCGCCTATGTGCACCGGAGCGCCGTGAGTGGCCGGGAATCGCGAGGTCACCTGCACGGCCTTGACGATCTTCTCACGATCAACGGCGCGCATCGAGACCACCATCGGACCTGAGAACGCCCCGGCCGAGGCTGTCGGGATGTTCGTGATGAACATCGAAACGTTCTTCTCCTGGTCGATGTGCTGAAGAGGTATGCCTGCCCTGACCATCGCGGTCTCGAACGAGAAGCTGCAGCCCAGCAGGAACGACACCAGGTCGTCGCGCCAGTACTCTGATATGTCCTCGACCTCAGCGGTCAGTTCACCGTGTTCATAGACACGGTAGAGCGCGATGTCGGTGCGGATGTCGGCGCCGGGGGCGAACTCGGATGGCTCGACCTCCCCTGGCTCGATCACCTCCAGTAGCGGACACGGCTTCGGGTTGCGCTGGCAGAACAGCAGGAAGTCGAACGCGAGGTCTCTGGGCAGGATCGCAAGGTTCGCCTGCACTCGGCCGGGCGCGAAGCCACCGGTCGGCTGCACTAACCTGCCTTCCCTGATTAGTCTGCGGACTTCTACCGGATCGGTGGGTAGCGCTGTCAACGTCATGAGTCTCGCTCCTGGCTGGTTGAGTTGCATCGTGATGCTCGGAGGTCGTCCGGCATCGCTAGATTAGTACGCCCCCACACGAACGTCAAGGATGTGAAGAGAACCTACGCGAGTAGGGCTGGTTCTCGAAACCCCTACGAGATAGGTATGAGCCCCACTGGGGTGATGAGTCAAACTAGGCTCCGGCCTCCCTATCGCGCTCCTGCAGCTCGTAGAGCTTGTTGATAGCTTCGATTGGGGTCATCGACGACACGTCGATCTCGCGCAGCGCGTCCAGGGCAGGGGACGACATCGGTATCAGCGCGAGCTGGGCTGGATGATTCCCGCCCGCGTTTCTCCTGGCCTTGCGAGCGTCGTCGGTGTCCTGCGATTCGAGGTCGCTCAGGACTGTCCACGCACGGTTGACGACCGCGTTAGGCATCCCCGCGAGCTGTGCGACATGAATGCCGTAGCTGCGGTCGGCCCCGCCAGGGACGATCCTCCTGAGGAATACTATCCGCCCCTGCTCCTCTGATACGGCCACGTTGAAATTGCGCGCCCTCGGAAGGTTGTCGGCCAGTTGGGTCAGCTCGTGATAGTGGGTCGCGAACAGTGTCTTGCATCCCAGTCGCGGGTGACTGTGTATGTACTCTGCGACGGCACGGGCTATCGCCAGTCCATCGAACGTACTGGTGCCGCGTCCGATCTCGTCCAGGATAATCAGCGATCTATTGGTTGCGTGATTCAGGATCGAGGCCGTCTCCACCATTTCGACCATGAACGTTGACTGTCCCAGTGCGAGGTCGTCCTGGAGTCCGACACGGCTGAAGATGCGGTCCACGAGTCCGATGGACGCCGAATCAGCGGGAACGAAGCTGCCGATCTGCGCCATTAGCACCAGCACCGCAACCTGCCTGATATACGTCGACTTCCCGGCCATATTCGGCCCCGTGATGATGGCAAGCTGGCTCTCGGCGCAGTCCAGGTCTGTGTCGTTGGGTACGAAGTCCCCGGAGTCGAGCACCCTCTCTACTACCGGGTGGCGACCCTGCCGGATGACGATAGCATCCGACTCATTCAGTTCGGGCCTCACATAGTCCTGTCTTGAGGCAACATCGGCGAGGGCGCAGAAGACGTCAATCAGCGCGACGGCCTCGGCCGTCTCTGCAATCGGACCGGTATGCTCTGCGACCTGCGCGCACACGCTTCTGAACAGCTCGCTCTCCAGTTCGGCCAGGCGGTCCTGAGCGTTCAGGACTCGCGACTCGTACTCCTTCATCTCAGGGGTGATGAACCGCTCACCGCCGACAAGTGTCTGACGGCGGACGTAGTCGTCGGGAACCGCGCTGAGATTGGCGTTGGTGACCTCTATGTAGTAGCCGAAGACCCTGTTGTAGCCGACCTTGAGGGACTTGATGCCTGTACGCTCCCGCTCCCGCGACTCCAGGTTCGCTATGTACTGCTGGGCGTTGAGCGACGTTTCGCGGACAGTGTCCATGTCCGACGAGAATCCGGGGCGGATCACCCTGCCGTCTCCGGGCGATATGGGCGGATCGTCGGTAATCGCGGAACGGACGAGGGTTACTACGTCAGACGTGTCTCTGATTCCGCTTGAGACGAATTCCATGGCCTCTGCGTCATCGTCCTCGGTCAGGATGCCCTTCATGTGAGGCGCGGCTTCCAGGCTTTCCGCAAGCGACACCAGGTCGCGAGGCGTAGCCCCGAACGCACGGGTTCGATTGAGGAGACGCTGTATGTCAGAGACTGTGTCCAGTAGCGCAATGATTCGTTCCCGGCGCAGGCCACTCCTGTGGAACCAGGTGACGGCTCCCTGCCGCCTTTGCAGCTCTTCGAGGTCCAGCAGCGGGTGACCGACCCACGACCTCAGTGTGCGTCCTCCCATGGACGTCCTGGTTCGATCGAGTACGGACAGCAGGGAGGCCGACGTATCGCCCCATCGTCCTCCTTCGAACAGCTCAAGGTTGCGTCGCGTCTGAGGGTCGAGCACCATGTGGCGCTCGGTGGAATAGGTCCGCAGAGTGGTTAACTGCCCTGTTGTTGAGCCCTGAGTGGTGGTCAGGTAGTCGACTATTGCGCCGGCGGCCCTGACAGCAAGAGGCAGTCTGTCGCAGCCGAACGCCTCCAGGCTGCTCACATTGAAGTGCCGCTGCAAAGACTCCGTGGCCCAGTCGAGATCGAAAGGCTCCGGCCCAATGGGCGCGACCGCGGTGTCCTCTCCCACCTCGACGGAAAGGGACTCGTCGATCACCAAAAGCTCCGCCGGTTCGAGCCTGACCAGCTCCACGTCCAGCTCTGCCGCTGAGGTCTGGGTTGTTGCGAACTCGCCTGTGGTGATGTCGGCGTAGGCTACGCCGGCGAGATCGCCATCCAGGATGGCGGCAGCCAGGTAGTTATTGGACTTGCCATCGAGCAGGGCCTCTTCGACGACCGTGCCGGGCGTGACAACGCGCACGACTTCTCTGTCCACAAGGCCGCGAGACTTGGCGGGGTCCGAGGTCTGCTCGCAGATGGCTACCTTGTAGCCCTGCCTGATGAGGCGAGCGAGGTATGACTCCAGCGCGTGGTAGGGAATACCAGCAAGCGGCACCCTGGAGCCCGCGCCAAATTCACGGGAAGTAAGCGCGATCTCAAGCTCGCGAGAAATAACGCGGGCGTCGTCATCGAAGGTCTCGTAGAAGTCGCCCATCCTGAACAGCAGGATGGCGTCCTGGTGCTCGCTCTTGATGCGCAGGTACTGCCTGCGTGCCGGGGTGGTCATGTCTGATATATCCCGGCCCCATTTTAAGCCCCGAAGTCGCGGGGCTTAAAGCGGAATACTCTACAGGAACCGTGAAGAGATCGACGGCACGAACCCCTGGGCGGGGGACCTATGGTCAGCGATTGGGACCTAGTCGTCCTTCCAGAATCGCTCTTCTTCGACCTTGTAGCCCCTGGGGATCATTCGGTCCTTGACGTCCTCGATCATCCCGGGGTGCCCGCAGGCGTACACGATCGTGTCTTCGGGGGTCAGCCCAGCGCGTTCTGCATAGGCTTCGACGATCATGTTGACTCGGCCTTTCTCGCCTTTCCAGTTGGCATTAGGCTCTTCGTCAGGACGGCTGATGGTCGGTACGAAGGTAATGAACTCCGGATGTTCCTCGGAGAGCCGCTGAAGCTCCTCGTCGTAAGCGAACTCGTCAGCGTAACTTGCGCCCATCAGGACGTGGAAGTTGTGACCCGTCATACCATCGTGGAGGTACTGCCGGATGATGCTCACGTAGGGAACTACACCGGTCACGGTTGCCACGAACAGGTGGTTTGGAAGGCTGGGGTTCAGGACGAATATGCCCTTTGCGCGAGGCCGAATAGTGACCGTCTTGCCCACTCCCATTTCGTGCAGAAGCGGTGTCAGGTTACCGTCCGGCGGCGGGACGAGTTCGACGAAAAGCTCGAGATCGTCTTCATAGGGCGCAGACACGATCGAGTAGGCTCTTTCGATGCCGTCGACGCCTATCGTGCAGTACTGGCCTGGCTTGAACTGAAACCCTTCAGGCTTCTCGATCCACACCTTCCAAAGGTCGTGGGTTATGTCTTCGCGATATGTGATCGTTGTAGTAGCTAGCTTGGGACGCTGAGGTCTTCTGCGGGTGGTCGTCAAAGTGTGATTACTCCCTGTTGTTCAGTCTGCTGCGGCCTGGACGGCGAGATGGGCCACCCGGACCGGAATCAACGGTAGTGTCGGTGCGTTTAACATAGGGTCGGGTTCCTCGCTCGCTGCCAGGTCGGTTGCGAGGTCGCCGAACAGAGTGGTTATCGAAACAAGTCCGCGCTGAGGGCCTGAAAGGTCTGCAATTCCGGCTGCTCTGCCGCGGGCGGATACGGCCTCAACCCACTCGCCGGCGCTGATGCCGAGGTCGGCCGCATCTTCAGGATGAAGCTCAACGGTCTCGTCGCGTCGGATCGCGTTCCTGCCGTTGATCTGGATGATCTCAAGATCCTCTTCCGGCTGGTGCAGGACGCGTCCATGGGCCAGCAGCAGGGGATACTCAGCGTCCTCGTGAGGCTCCGCAACTTCGACAGACATGGCCGCCAGCTTGGGCTTGTTTGATTCCAGCGTGTCTTCATACAGGATGGGCGTGTCGGCCATGTCGGCTGCCAGGCAGGGCCACTGGAGGCCTCCGGCTTCCAGTCTGCCGTAGGTGATCCCACCGTAGATGCTAACAAGATTGTTCAGTTCGTCGAAGATCTGCTCTTCCTGAGTGTAGTCGAATCCCGAGCCGTCCATGCGTCGGGCGATCTGGGTCAGGATGCGCCAGTCGGCGTCTCCGTCCCCCTTTGGACCGAGCGCGGGTCTCAGCAGTTGCACGCGGCGTTCGAGGTTGGTGTATGTACCCAAACGCTCCGCAAACGTGAGTGACGGAAGCACCACGTCGGCGTGTTCTGTGATGTGGGTGTTAAACGAAGCGTGGGCAACAATGAACTCGGCCTGGTCCAGGGCCGACATGAAACCATTTAGGTCACCGTTCGAGTAGGTGGGGCTGTCTCCGACGATGTGAACAGCCTTTACCAGGCCTGATTCCACAGCTTGCGGGACCTCGCGCACGCCGATTCCGGGAGTCTCGGGGATACTGGATGACCACGCGCGTGCAAATCTCTGTCGCTGCTGCTCGCTCTCAATTGGACGCTGTCCGGGAAGAAGGTTGGGGGTGCAGCCCACATCCTGGGCTCCCTGATCGTTTGCACCTGCCTGCAGCGGGTAGAGACCTGAAGATGCCCTTCCTATGTTGCCAGTTACGAGCGCGAGGTTGACGAGGGCTCTGGAACAAGCCTCCCTCATGCCCCTGGGCAGAGTCTCAAGCCCGTACAGAATGGCACCGGGATTCTCCTCCGCAAAAGTCATCGCGGCAGCCCGGATGTCGTCCTGGGAAACTCCTGTCAGGCGCTCAACGCGCGTAAGGTCGAACTCCTGGATGATGGAGTTCCTGAAAGCCTGGACATTGTCCACGTATTCGGACAGGAACTCATGGTCGTCAAGGGACTGGTCCCAGATTACCCTGATCATCCCGCCTATCAACGCAGTCTCGCTTCCGGGCTTGGGCCGCAGCCAGACCTTGGCATGGCGTGCCAGCTCGGTTTCGCGCTGGTCTATCACTACGAGGGTTGCGTCGCCGTGGAGCACGGCCTTCTTGATCGGGATGGCTACAACGTTTTGCTCTTCCGTCATATTCGATGATACGACCAGGAATCGCTTTGTGGACTCAAGTTCCCAGATCGAGTTGGTGGCCGCGCCGTATCCCAGCTGATCGATCAGGGGCTTCAGCACACCTGGACGGGTGTTGGAGGCCATGTCGACACTGTTAGTGCCCATGACCGAGCGAGCGAACTTCTGGGCGATGTACGCGTCCTCGTTCGTCGCACGAGGTGAAACGACGATGGCGTACTGACCGTCCCTGTATTCGCCGAGTCTCTCGGCGACAAGGTCGAGGGCCTCGGGCCATGTGGCCTCCTGAAGCTCTCCGTCTCTTCTGATGAGAGGAGTCCTGATCCGGTCTCTTCGGTTGACGAAGTCGAGTCCGAACTTGCCCTTGAAGCACCCCTGTCCGTGGTTGGCCGCTCCGTGACGGTCTGGAATCGCGCGGATCATTCGGTCGCGCTTGTTGATCTCAAGGGTCATCTCGCAGCCAACGGGGCAGTGTGGACAGATGGTGTTGACTGTCTCGACGGCCTTGTCCCACTTGTAGTCGCGCTCGACGAGCGCACCGGTGGGACAGACGTCGATGCAGGCGCCGCAGAATTCGCAGCCGGACTCCAGCAGGCTGGTGCCCTGGGACGTTCCTATCAGGCTCCTGCCAGAGCGCATCTGAAGCGTCAGCGCAGAGTCTCCCCGTACCTCGTCGCAGACGCGCACACAACGTGCGCAGACGATGCACAGGTTCATGTCCATGTCCCAGTACGGGTCCTTGGTTTCGAGCGGCAGGTGTCGATTGTTGTAGGTGAGTGGCGTATCCATCTCCATTTCGAGGTACCGCACCGTGTCCTTGAGCTCGCAGCGCTCGTTCTTCGGACAGGTGACGCACCGGTCGTTGACGGAGACGTGGCGGAGACAGATGTCTGCCGGTCCGCACAGTTCGATCCTGTGGCATGTCAGGCATCCGTGGGGATGCTCCGACAGCAGAAGCTCCATGATGCCCCTTCTCAGGCCCTGCAGCTCTCCGCTGTTCGTCGTAACCCTCATTCCAGGGGATATCGGAGTGGTGCAGGATGCCGGAGAGCCAGGCAGGGAGCGGTACTCGCCATCAGGTCCCGGAGCTTCGGCCGTGACTACGCACATGCGACATGCCCCGAAAGGCTTCATCCCCGGGTAGTAGCACAGATACGGGATGTACATCCCAGCGTCCATCGCGGCCTGGATGATCATCTGACCGGGCTTCGCTGGAATCTCTTGTCCGTCTACGTTGATCGTGATTTCGTCAGCCATTCTGCGCTCCGGGTACGAAGTCGAGGGCGTATGGTCTGGTATTCTTCGGAGCTATGAGCGGCCCGAGGCAGCTTCCCGTCGGACACCTGCGCTCTTCGATATGTGCGACGAAGTCGGACTCGAAGTGCGTCAGCGCAGACCTGATGGGGCCGAAGCCGAGTTGTCCGTGTCCACACAGGGAGCTTGCTTCCATCGTAGTGCCGACCGACCGCATTAGCTCCAGGTCTCCGGGGCGGCTCTCACAACGTGCTATTCGCTCTGTGATCTCGAGAAGGTGCTCCATGCCAAGCCTGCAAGGGAAGCACTTACCGCAGGACTCGAACTGGCAGAAGGCTACTAGTATGCGTGTGAGATCAACGGCGCACACATCTTCGTCGCCGACGATGATGCCGCCTGAGCCCAGTATGGCCCCCGCGTCACGCATCTCGTCAAAGTCCAGGTGTATCGACATGCTGTCCGAGCTCAGGACACCGCCGAGCGGCCCTCCGGTCTGGAGCAGCTTCAGCTGCTTGCCATCCGGCACGCCGCCTCCGATCTCGTTGATGACTTCTCCGAGAGTCAGGCCCATCGGCACCTCGTAGAGACCGGGGTACTCGACGTTTCCGGTAAGGCAGATTATCGCCGTGCCCGTGCTGCGGTTTACGCCAATGGAGCTGAACCACTCGGCGCCGCGTGAGATGATCTCTGGAGCGTATGAGTAGGTCTTAACATTGTTGATGGTCGATGGATGCCCCCAAACGCCGAACGCGGCGGGGAAGGGAGGACGGAAGCGCGGCTGAGAGCGTTTGCCCTCGATTGCCTCCATGAGTGCTGTCTCTTCGCCGGCGACGTAGGACTCACCCGTCAGCGCCACTTCGATATCGAAGCTGAAGTCGGTGCCGAAGATGTTCTTGCCCAGGATGCCGGCTTCGTAGGCTTGCCTGATGGCCTCCTCGGTGCGGTCGATTGGGCCGTCGTGTCCGTGACGTATGAACACGATGCCATTGGTGGCCCGCGTCGCGTACCCACCGATCATCAACCCTTCTAGCAGCGTGTGAGGGTCGCTCTCGAGGATGCCCTTGTCGTTGTATGCGCCGGGATCGCCCTCTTCGCAGTTGCAGAGCATGTACTTTGGAGGTCCGGGCGACCTCACCATGAAGCTCCACTTGATACCAGTGGGGAAGGCGGCTCCTCCACGACCTCTCAGTCCCGAGTCTGTCATCTCCTTGATGACGTCGTCAGGCTCCATCTGTGTGATCGCTTTTTGGACGCCTGCGTATCCGCCGTTGGCAACGTACTGGTAGATATCGCCGGGAGCAATGTGACCGGCATTTCGCAGCGCAATTCTTTGCTGCCGGCCTATACCGGGGAGTTCATTCAGGTCTGGCACTCCCTGTATGGGCTCCTCGCCCAGGTAGCCGAGCGCCTTATCGGCCGGAACTGTACCCTGCACCAGGTAGGCGTCCAGGATACCGCCCACATCCCCGGGCGTGACGTTTCCGAAGAATAGTCTCGATTCTGAACCGGGCCGCAGGATATCAATCAGCGGTTCTGCGTAGCACAGACCGAGACAGCCGACCTCATCTATATTTGCCGTAATCTCACGACGCTCCAGTTCGACCCTGAGCGTGTCTATTACGTCATAGGCTCCGGCCGAATGGCCGCACATGGCAGTGCCGACCCTGATCCAGGCGTCGGGCCCGTTGATGAGGGTCTGCCAACGTGCGTCGGCGGTCTCTTTGATCTCTTCGTAGGTGGTCATTGTCGACCGCTGCTCGCGCTGCCTGCGATAAGCTAAGTGTTACGGAGTTCCTGCACCCGGCTGGATGCCGAATCGGCAGTCACTCGTCCGATAAGGTGGTGGTCTACGCTCATTACCGGTGCGACGGAGCAGGCCCCGAGGCACGTATTGAACTTGAATGAGATGTTTCCGTCTTCCGTCTCGCCCTCGTCATCGAGTCCCAACTGGTCCATGACCTGTTGGAGTATGTGGGACGCGCCCTTGAGATGGCAGGTCGGTCCCCAGCAGATTTCCACGGTATGTACACCGGGAGGAGTGAACCTGAAGTTGGTGTAGAACGAGGCCACTCCCCAGACCTCGTTGATGGTCGTCTCGTTCAGGACGGCCACCTCTTCGATGGCCTCGTCAGGGATGTAGCCAAGCTCGTCCTGTACGGCGAGCAAAGAGGAAAGAACGGTTACCGTTGGGCGACGCTGGTTGCTGATCGCGTGTCGCAGCCGGGTGCTGTCCTCTGCACTGAGTGGCGGCAAATCCGTTCCCTCGTCAGTTAGCGAAATCTGTCACAATGATAACACACATTATGCGCGGCTCGTGACCATTGGACCGCTCTGTGCGGCTACTCGACCAGCACCTTCAACTTGAGCTCATCAAGCTGTCCCAGGTCGACTTCGCCGGGCGCTCCAAAGAGCGGATCGATCCCATTCTGGGTCTTTGGAAAAGCGATCACGTCCCTGATGTTGTCGGTCTGCAGGAGCACCATGAGGAGCCTGTCAATTCCGGGCGCGATGCCACCGTGTGGAGGCGCGCCGTACTCGAAGGCGGTGAGAAGCTGACCGAATCGCTCAGCGACCTCTTCTGTCGTGTAACCAAGTACCTCGAACACCTTCTCCTGGAGCTCCCTCGTGTGGATCCTGATGCTCCCGCTGGCGAGCTCGTGACCGTTAGCTACAAGGTCGTACAGGCGCCCGATCACCTTGCTCGGATCTGTCTCGATGAACTTCTCGGTGCCGTACTTGGGCATCGAGAAGGCGTGATGCATTGCGTCCCAGCACTCTTCGTTCTCGTTCCACTCGAAGAGCGGAAAGTCGGTTACGAATGCGAAAGCGATCAGGTCGGGGTCGGTCAGTTCCAGTCGACGCCCCATCTCGTGCCGCAAGCTGCTCAGAGCCTGGTTGGTGGTCTTTTCGGGTCCCGCGACTATGAGCACCATGTCGCCGACATCCGCGCCAGTCTGCCTGGCAATCTCCTTGATCTGGTCGAGCGACAGGAATCGCGCGGCCGCGGACCTCACCTGGTCTTCGGCCAGATCGTCGAGTGATCCGTCCCCGGTCAGTGCTATTGTGACCAGGCCTCTAGCGCCCCACTCCTTGACGAAGTCGATCAGCTCGTCCGTCTGGCGCCGCGAGTACGACGCGCAACCGGGCGCGCTGAACCCCTTAACGATGCCACCGCTCTCCACGACTGAGGTGAACACTCGGAAGTCCGTTGCCGCTCCTATGTCGGAGAGGTCGGCCATCTTCATTCCGAAGCGCAGGTCGGGTTTGTCGGTGCCGTAGGACGCCATCGACTCGGCATAGGTGAGTCTCGGGAATGGTCTCAACACGCGCTTTTCAGGTACGACAGTGTCAATCAGCGCCGTGTAGAGCTCCTCAATCAGCCCCAGCACGTCATCTTCTTCCACGAAGCTCATCTCGAGGTCGAGCTGCGTGTGCTCCGGCTGTCGGTCGGCGCGCGGGTCTTCGTCTCTGAAACATCGTGCTATCTGGAAGTACTTCTCGACTCCCGCGGCCATCAACAGCTGCTTAAGCTGCTGCGGGGACTGTGGAAGCGCGTAGAAGCTGCCCGGATACAATCGGCTGGGTACTAGGTAGTCCCTTGCTCCTTCAGGCGTGCTCTTGATGAGAATGGGTGTTTCGACCTCGAGGAAGCCACGCTCGTCCAGGAAGTCACGAATGAACTTGACCACACTGTGGCGGAGAATCAGCATGTCCCTCATGCCAGGACGCCTTAGATCTAGGTACCTGTACTGCATGCGGAGCAGCTCCTCTACATCGGACTCTTCGTTGATGTAGAAGGGTGGTGTAAGGGACTCGTTGAGGACACATGCATCGGATGCCACGAGTTCTATTGCGCCCGTTGGAATTGCCGGGTTGTCCGTTCCTTCCGGGCGCAATGCGACCTCGCCTGACACCTGAATCACCCACTCGTTGCGGAACCTCTCAGCCGTTCGATGCGCGTCTGGGGCAATCTCGGGATTGAAGACTACCTGGGTCAGACCGTCACGATCCCTGACGTCAATGAAGATCAGAGAACCGTGATCGCGGCGGCGGTGCACCCATCCGGCCAGGGTGGATTTCTGGCCGGCGTGCTCAGCCCTCAGACTTCCGCAACTAATCGACTTGAGCAATGCGATACCTCGGACAGGTGAATGTGTGGGAGATGCCGCAGACACAACGCTTGCGGCATGACCTGATAATAACTAGGTTCAGTACAGCGTGTAAACTTGAGAAAGATGCCTGCCACGTTGACGCAGCCCACCGTAGCGCGAGCATTGGAAGGTTGCGGGCCCCCTAGCGGACCCGGCAGAAGTATCAGTTGGGCGCCTGCGGCTGGCTAGCTGGTGAACTGGCCCAAGCTGTCCTTGCCAACAGACAGCAGCATATAGCTCTCGATCCGGTGTATACCAGGAATCGAGCCGAGATTGGTCAGCAGGAATTGCCCCAGTTTGTCGGGGCTGTCGACGCTTATACACAGCATCAGGTCATAGCTGCCGGTTGTACACGCGGCAAACGTAACCTCTTCCCGGCTACAGACCTCTTCCAGAACAGCGTCAACCTGGGATGGTTCGACTGTAACGCCAACCATGCACTGCGACAGTCGTCCCAGTCCCTTGGGATCCGAGATGACCCGGATCTGCACTACTTCCTCGTCCACCATCCGCTTTAGGCGGCGCCTGACCGTTCCCTCACTGACGCCAACGTGACGGGCGATCTGAGCGTTGGACGCTCGTCCGTCGCTGCTCAGTATCTCAACAATCGCCACGTCAATTCTGTCCATTGCGTTCGCCTCGATCTCGGTGAATTTTCAAGTCCACTAGATATTCTAAATCGTTGTGAAAAGTGTCTCAAGCCTACAAATGGGCGTTAACGCTCTTATTTTCCACGAAACGCAGGCCCAATGTGTGGACGAGGTTCTTTTTGATCATCTCATTTGTGACTGGTGTAATGCACGTGACTAGGATAGCAGGTATGGCTAAAACTTATTAATGGATAAATAGAAACCTATTCCACCCGCCAGCAAGTTGATCAAATTAAAGGTCATTCCACCTGTTAGGTATGTTATCAGGGAGTATCCAATAAACATGGACAATCCGGCTGCGAGTTTCAGCCGCATTCCCCGCTTTCTGTTCGTCGACAGGCTGATCGTCTCTCCAACAAGGAATCCAAGTCCTACTATGAGGGCCGCCAGTAGATAGGGGAAGAAGACGATCCTCACGACAACGGAGACGAGAATCCCTCCGACTATCCCTACAACAACACCGGCTCCAATGCCCCTTGCCAAGAACCATGGCGAAACGTCAAAGGTGGGGGTAGGCCTGGACCGGCCGCAGTCAGGGCAGCGGACACCGACAGGCGCGTGGACCATGCACCTGGGACAGATGGCGTCCCCACAGCGACCGCAGGCTATGCTCGTCTCTACGTCGGAATGACGTTTGCAGAATGTCGCCTGTGACATGCTCAACGACCTCAGTCCGGGCGGCGTTCCGTCCACTCAACTCTCTTTGGTACGTCGCGGTCCCACACTAGTCGGTACATAAGGACCTTCCGCAGAGGGTATTCTGATGGAGGCCGCTCCCAATTTGCAGTCAATCTCTTCAAGAACATCATAAGGCAGATGGCGACAATAGTGAGAATGACCTCGGGATCTCTGCCGAAGGCCAGCCCGGCTAATGGAAGTACCAGGAGAGCGACGAACGTCCAGAATCCGGTGTCGTGGGTAAGCAATCTGCCTACTGTGAATACGGCTACTCCCAGGATCAGGATTTCCCAGAACATGCCGAGTCCGAGTGCGGCTCCGACTGCTACGGACACCCCCCTTCCACCTGTGAACCTCAGGTAGGCGGACCAGTTGTGGCCGACAACCGCCGCCAACCCGGCGGCACCCTGCGCCCACAGGTCCACGCCAACCAGCTTCCCCACGATTACCGGGAGCAGACCCTTCACCAGGCAATCGAATGTGCCTTGGAGAATTCCCTGCCACTTTCCCACGTGCTCGATGACGTTGGAGGCTCCGACGTTGCCGGAGCCGTAGTCCCTGATGTCTATGCCCGCCGCATACTTGGAGACCAGATATCCGGTCGGGACTGATCCGAGCAGGTAAGCCCCAGCTATCAGGAGTACGGCCTCGATCATACTCGCATCGTCAGGTTCTCAGGCTTAACCGGGTTATATCCTTGTGCGCAGCTTCGAGCCTTTCGACCGTATAAGTTGGTGGTCCTACGGTACCGGGCTCAGGCTCGCCCGGGTTCCCGGAACCGTGATAGTCGCTCCCGCCGCACGGGATCAGGTCCAGCTCGTCTGCGATGCGCTTCAGGTTTCCCACCTGGTCGGGAGTGTAGTCTCCATAGAACACCTCGACCCCGACCAATCCATGCTCCTTCAGCTGCCTGATTGTCAGGTCGAGTTGCTGCACTTCTCCCCTGCTGGACTTGATCTCTGAGTAGGTAGGATGCGCCATAACGGGCGCCGCTCCGTTATCGAGGAGCATGCGAATCGCGTCCTCAGGCGTGAGCTTCATCCGTTCGACGTAAGCAGGCCCTTCCCGCCCTATTAGCTCGTCGAATACCTGGTTGGGATACTTGTAGTATCCGGCCTCAACCATCGCACTCGCGATGTGCGGCCTTCCAATGGAGGCGTCTCCTGCGATCTGCTGGACCCTACTCCACTCTATGGCGTAACCCATCGAGTTCAGTCGCTCTACCATTGCCCGTCCCCGGTCGTAGCGCCCCTCCCTGAATCGCGCCAGTGTGTTTTGGAATTCCTCATCGGACGTGTCGATGAAGTACCCCAGGATGTGTATCTCGGAACCGGGTACGTCGGTGCTCAACTCTATTGCAGGTATGACCCGGAGGTCGGGGATTCTCTCGGCCGCGGCGAACGCCTCGACAAGTCCTTCTGTGGAGTCGTGATCGCTGATCGCTATGGTCTTTAGGCCTCGACTGCCGCACAGCTCTACGAGTTCGGTCGGCGTCAACGTACCGTCCGACGCGCGGGTGTGCAGGTGAAGGTCGACTTCAATCGTCATGTTTCGTCCAGGAGGTGACTGGAAGCCATTCAGACCTCCCTGTCAAACATACGCAGCGGCCGGAATACCCCGACCGCTGCGTTCCAATGCGATGATAGGTGGTGTAGGTTCTACCTCGCGTACTCGACGCTTCTGCTTTCTCGAATCACTGTGACCTTAATCTGGCCCGGATACACAAGGTTGTCTTCAACCTTCTTGACGATGTCTCTTGCCAGTTTTGAGGCCATGATATCGTCAATCGAGTCCGGCCTTACCATGACTCGTACCTCGCGCCCGGCCTGTATGGCAAAGCAGCGCTCCACGCCGTCGAAGTCGCTTGCGACTTCTTCCAAAGCCTGTAGACGCTTGATGTAATTCTCCACGGTGTCCTTGCGAGCGCCCGGCCTGGCAGCGCTGATGGCATCGGCAGCCGCGACAATGAACGCCTCAGGGGAGCTCATAACGTCGTCGTGGTGTTCGGCGATGCATGCGCAGACCCTTGCGGAAACGTTGTACTTGTTCGCGATTTCGGCACCGATCTCTGCGTGAGGTCCTTCGACCTCATGTGTTAGCGCCTTGCCGATGTCGTGGAGAAGGCCACCGGCTTTGGCGACCTTGATGTTCGCGCCGACTTCCGAGGCGATCATGCCTGCGATGTGTGCGACCTCCAACGAGTGCTGGAGCACGTTTTCACCGTAGCTGTAGCGGAACTTCAATCGTCCCAGCAGCCGGATGATCTCGGGGTTCATGCCACGTACCCCG
Source organism: Dehalococcoidia bacterium (assembly GCA_965116405.1). Classification (GTDB taxonomy): domain Bacteria; phylum Chloroflexota; class Dehalococcoidia; order Lucifugimonadales; family UBA1123; genus VXRN01. The sequence continues at coordinate 451,488 of OZ220685.1, read as the reverse complement.
GTGTCGAAAATCGCCTCTTCGCCAGCGGTCCAGATCGATTTCTCGACCTCTTTCTCGGAGCGGTTGACCATCTCCTCGATGCGGGCAGGGTGGATCCTGCCGTCCGCAATGAGCTTGGTCACGGCGATTCTGGCGACTTCCCTCCTCACTGGGTCGAAGCACGACAGGGTCACTGCCTCTGGCGTGTCATCGATAATCAGATCGACGCCTGTATTCTTTTCGATTGCTCTAATATTCCGTCCTTCACGGCCTATCAGACGACCTTTCATGTCGTCATTCGGAAGGGGGACTGTGGTGACTGTCATCTCAGAGACGACGTCGGCGGCCATTCGCTGAATGCTGGTTGCAAGTATTCTGGATGAGAGCTCGCGGGCGTCCTCCTGGGCCTGCACCTCGATGTCTCTATACCGCCGGGCTATGTCGTGCTGTATATCTTCCTCGGCCTCCTGCATCAGCATGTCCTTGGCCTGCGGAAGACTCAGTTCAGATATCTCCTCGAGCTTTGCGAGCGCCTGCTGTTTGCTATCCTCGATCTCGTCTCTTATCTTCTGAGAGTGACTTTCCTGCTGCGAGATCTTTCTCTCGCGGCGTTCGAGGTTCTTTGCCCGCTTGTCGAGGTTTTCATCTCGCTTTCTTAGCCTGCGCTCAGACCGTTTGAGCTCAGAACTGTTTTCTCGCTGTTCGGATTCCCATTCAGCTCGGAGCTGCAGGGCTTCCTCCTTGGCTTCTAGAACCAGGGTTTGGGCCTCGCTCCGCGCAATTTCTACTATCTGGTTAGCCTCAACCTGAGCACTATTGATTCGTCTTGCCGAAACCAGCCGACGGCCATAAAAGCCGGCTCCAGCCCCTACCGATAGGCCTATTAGGACGGCGAGCAGTGCAATAATGCTTTCCATGCGACTCACCTCCCTTTGTTTTTCCCACTCCTATAGGCGGTTTGGGAATTGTCTCATGTTAGGTACGAGGGGGTGATATGTCAAGGAGATTCGATATCTTGATTCACGAAAAATTGAACACTAGTCGCCCTGTCCGAGCAGTCTGTTGGTCCGAAATCCACCACCTGAACCGCACTGGAGGTATACTCCGTAATTGGTGCAGCCTTGAAGACGGGGCCCTTGCTTTCGCCTGCTGGGTGAAAGGACGGGGTATAGAAGTTGAGTCGGTGCGGACTCATATGATTGTGAGCGAGGGAGGTCAGGGCCCATAGCCTGATCGACTCGAACTACTCGCCCTCGGGTTCACCCCTCGCGTCGAGTGCGGCGATCGGCTTATCTTGACACTATGAATCCTCCGCCATGATACTCTCTGACGGGCTACTAAGTGGTAGCTAGCAGTGGATTAGCCACGTGTGGAGGCTTTCTTGAGAGCATTCGTCGCTACTATTGCATTGTTCATATTGGCTTCGGCGTGTGGCGATGAACCTGCTCCGATTCCCACTGCGATTCCACTGCCGACCTCTACTCCACAGTCGACTCCTACTCCGCAACCCACACCCGTTCCCGAACCAACATCGACACCCGAGCCTACTCCTACTCCGGTTCCAACGAGTACGCCTGAACCGACTCCCACCTTCGCGCCCGCACCCGTTATTCTCCCGACGGTTGAGGTAATTTTCGAGACGCCGACCCCCGCTGCGGCATTCCCTCCGGACCTGGACCGTAAGCTGAATGCCATCAGTCTGAAGGCGGCTGCGATTCGTGGCCTCACCAGTCAGGAGTCGTTGGAGAGGCAGCTGGTCTCTTCAGACGAGTTGAGGCAGAAGTTGGAAGAGAGCCTCGCTGAAAACGCTGAGGACATCGAAGTTGCCGACCGCCTCTATTCGTTGGTCGGAATCATCGAGCCCGATTCATCCCTTAACGACCTGCTGCTGGACGTCTATTCCAACATAGTGGCTGGACTGTTCGACACTGACGAAAACATGCTATTCGTTCGTGCGGATGCCGAGGAGTTCACCCTGTCGAACGAGCTTACCGTTGCCCATGAGGTTACTCATGGCCTCCAACAGCAGCATTTCAATATCAGGGACATCAGAGAACCTTATGAAGACAACTCAGACAGGATGCGAGCGATCACGGCTCTCATCGAGGGAGACGCCTCTCTAGTTGAGATAATCTACAGACTCCGTGTGTTCAATGATGCTCAACGTGAGCGGCTAATAGAGGAGTCGCAATCTACTGACCTGTCTGCATTCAGGGCAGCTCCTGCGTTCATCCAACGTACTGTTTCGTTCCCATACTTTGAAGGAGCGAATTTTGCCATCTACCTGTTCCAGCAATATGGGGACTTTACAGCGATAGACGCAGCATACGAGTCGCTGCCCGAGTCGACCGAACAGATACTGCATCCGGAACTTTTGGGGCTGGACTCACCGAAGGCAGTTACCATACCGGACCTGGCTGTTGAACTTGGAGACGGCTGGACCGAGATCGACAGGGACGTGATGGGCGAGCTGTTCATCGCGGCGCTCCTGGAGGGCGTGTTGACGCCTGATGTAGCTGGCCCCGCTGCAGCAGGGTGGGGAGGAGATACCTTCCTGCTGCTGGAAAGCCCGTCCGGAGACGAGGCGCTCGCTTCAGTCAGCGTCTGGGACACCGAAGAAGATGCAACGGAATACTCGACCGCGCTGATGGAGTACTTTCAGGGAGTAACCGGTGCAGATGAGTGGATGGAACAGGAGCCTATGTACGGCGAGGCCGCCTATCGGATCGCTACTGACGGTGCCGCGGTGGACGTAAGATACAGGGGGGCCACGGTGTGGCTAGCTGTGGCCAAAGACGTTGAGACGCTAGATTCAATCGTTGCCGCTAATGTTGACGGTATGGCTGAGAGCGACGCTGAAGTTGCTCAGGATGAAGTGGCGACCTCTACGACCGCAACTTCCACAGCACCGTAATCGATCCTAGCCCCCGAACATGCGCATCATCTCCCGGCGACCTCTGCCGGATGACATCTGTCTCATCATGCGCTGCATCTGCTTGAACTGGTTCAGGAGCTGATTGACGTCTCTCGGCGTTGTTCCACTGCCTCTGGCAATTCGCCTGCGTCTGCTTCCACCGATAATGTCGGGTCTGCGACGTTCCTCAGCAGTCATCGAGTAGATAATCGCCTCTATCTTCTTCAGGCCGTCGTTGTCCAACTGGTCGTCAGGCAGCTTCCCCTTGACCGAAGAGAATCCGGGGATCATCTCGAGCACCTGGCTCAGCGGACCCATTCTCTTGAGCTGCTGCAGCTGCTCAAGGAAGTCATCCAGGTCGAAACGGGCCTGCCGCAGCTTGCGGTCCAGTTCCAGGGCCTGCTGTTCGTCTATGCCCTGTTCGGCTTTCTCGATGAGCGTTAGCATGTCGCCCATCCCGAGGATCCTGGATGCGAGCCTGTCGGGATGGAACTGCTCGAGAGCGTCCATACGCTCGCCGGTCCCCATGAACTTGATGGGAACACCGGTGACAGTCGTGATTGAAAGCGCCCCACCCCCTCGCGCGTCGCCGTCCATCTTGGTCAGCGCAAGGCCGGTCAGGTTGATCCGCTCGTGGAACCTCTCTGCAACGTCGACGGCTTCCTGGCCCGTCATGGCATCGAGTGCAAGAAGTGTCTCGGTCGGTCGCACGGCCTTGTGGACGGACTCGAGTTCCTCCATCAGCTCGTCATCTACCTGGAAACGGCCCGATGTATCTACAATCACCCACGCTGCGCCGACTTCTCTGGCGCGCCTGACGCCCGCCTGGGCAACGGCAACAGTATCGGAGGTCCCTCGCTCGGAGTAGACCTCGACACCGGTCTGGCGACCCAGGGTCTCAAGCTGGTCTATTGCAGCGGGTCTGCGAAGGTCGGCAGCAACCAGCACTGACGACTGGCCGCTCTGTTTCAGGTGATTTGCCAGCTTGGCGGACAGTGTCGTCTTCCCAGCGCCGTTCAGGCCGGCCATCAGGATGACTGTGGGTTGGGATGATCCTGTTTCGAGCCGGTGGTTGCCTCCAGTGAGGATGGCCGTCAGCTCTTCGTTGGTGATCTTGACCACCTGCTGCCCGGGGGTCAGGCTGGTCAGCAGGTCCTCCTGGGACACGCGCTCCTTGATCTTCGACACGAGTTGGCGAGCGACCCTGAAGTTGACGTCGGCCTCCAGGAGGGCCATGCGCACTTCTCGTAGAGCGGAGTCTATGTCCCTTTCGGTGAGGCGGCCTTTAGATCCAAGGCGCCCGAATACGTCGTTCAGCTTTCCGGTGAGAGCTTCAAACATCGTTAATCACACTCATTGATCGTTCTCGACAGTTTACGCGTCCTGCCCAGTTCCGTACACGGACTCCGCCATACTGTCCATTATCGTCGAGATGAAACGGATGCCTGAGATAGCCTGGTCGTACTCCATGCGTGTCGGGCCTATCAGGCCCAGGGTGCCAAGCGCTCGGCCAGGCACGCCATAGCGACATATCACCACGCTGAGCGGCCGGAGCACATCACCCTCGTGCTCTTGACCGATCACGACCCTGACTACCTGTCCGACAGGAGCCTCTTCCAGAGCGGCTTCCACGAGTGAGCCGTCCTCTATGCCATGAATGATGGGGCGCACCTTCTCGTAGTCAACGAATTCGGGCTGGTCAAGCAGGTTGCGCAGGCCGCTCACATAGTGGTCATCGTGCCCCGACGAGTCTTCCTCCTGAAGCATGTCGATCGTCGCATCGACCGCCAGGCGTTCCGGCGTCGTCAGAGATAACGCCTGTTCCGCGATCTCCTCGTGAGTCAGTCCAATCATCTGGCTGCGAAGTCGCGTGGACATTGATTCGAGATGCGACCTGTCCATGGGGGAGTCGAAACGCAGGATCTGCTTCCTGAGCTTCGCCTGCTCCAACACCACGATTAGCATCGCGAGCACATCCTGTAGAGGCACCAGCTCCAGGTGCTTTATCCGAGACACGGAAGTCTTGGGGAAGGTGGCGACTCCCAGGTTACTGAAGAGCTGTGCTACTAAAGTCGCAGCTACATTGCCCCAGCGGTCGACATCGTCCCGGACGTCCGCGAACCGGCTGCTGATCGTCTGGCGTGCCTGCGACGGCATCCGATCTGCCCTGTTGGAGACGAACGACTCTACGTATAGGCGGTAGGCCTTGTCCTCGGGGACACTTCCAGCGGACGCGTGCGGGCGAGAGATATAGCCCTGATCTTCGAGAGCCGCAACCTCGTTGCGCACAGTTGCCGGGCTCACTCCGAGGTGATGATTTCGAGCAAGGCTCTCCGACGAGATCGGTGCTGCGTCGTGAACGTAGTCGCTCACGATGTATCGGAGAATGTGCTTTTGGCGTTCGGTGACCATTTGTGATGTTGGCTGTGATTGCTGTCCCCGGACCGATTGAGCGTCAGGGTCGCCTGTAAGCTAACGGTGCTCTACCAGTATACTACAGGCAGGAACAGCCGACACCAGTGGGCGATGGAGAATGACTACATGGAGATAACCTGGCTTGGATGCTCTTCGACGAGGCTTGTGAGCAGCGACGTAGTGTTGCTTACCGATCCCTTCCTAGACATCGTAGTCCCTCCGGAGGTCCACATAGTAGCGGTCACGAACGATGACCCGCTGCACTCTGCGTATGAGGCTGTGAATGGTGAACCTCACCTGATAGACGGTCCAGGTATGTACGAAGTGCTGGGCTACAACATTACAGGCATAGGTACCGCGCTCAGCGACGGTGAAGAGGGTCGGAGGATCAACACCGTTTACGTGATCAGGTCTGACGGCGTGTCCGTGTGCTACCTGGGATCCCTCACGTCCAAGCTGAATGCCAGACAGCTCGACTCGCTCGGTTCGGTTGACGTGTTGGTTGCGTCAACGCAACAACGGGGTGAGGTCGGTCCAACTGAGATTTCCAGGCTCGTGAACGTACTGGGTCCCAGGATTGTGATACCGGTTGGCGAGGACGGAGAAGGGCAGGGGAGTGGTTCAGAGGAAGAGGCGCCCCTCGATGCGTTGCTTAGGCAGATGAACGTCGAGCGTCCGGAGCCGCAACTCCGCCTCAATGTGACCCAGAATAATCTCCCTCGAGAGACCAGGGTCGTCCTGCTGAATCTGCCGGCAGCGCGCCGTCGAAGCTAGTAACACAATCGGGCGGTATGTCTCTGCCCGGATTAAGAAATTAACTAAGGGACCGCTCCAAGTGGAGCGGTCCCCTTCATTAAGGCGGCTAAACCATGGAGTTAGCGCCTTCTTCTGACTGTTCGGATGCCGGCTATGAGACCAAGTGGCGCGAACAGCAGCAACATGTTGGCAGCTGCCGTTGATAGCGATACGGGTCCGACCGAACCGCATCCTCCGCCGGATTCTTCTGCCTCATCAGTCGGCTCCTGCTGGCTCGGAGGCGGTGGCGCCGATGGTGTGGGCGCCTGTGCCTGCGGTGTCGCCGTAGCAGTCGGTGGGACCGCGGTAGGCCTCGGAGTCGGCGGAACAGGAGTTGCTGTCGGTGTGGGCTGTGGAGTCGGAGTCGCTACGGCTTCGGCCTGCATCGAAATCGACCATCGGCCGTCCGCGGTAACGAACAGGCCGTGTATTCCAGGCTCGGCCCCCTGCGCCGCTCCAGCCCTTACGCCCAGCCGCTTCGTGCCCCTGAACGAGCCGGTCTCGTTGGCAAGAGTGTCTACCAGGGTGCCATCTGGCTTCACGAGATCGATAACGAAGTTGCTCGTGCCGTCGTGTACCAGGGTGAAGTCGACTCGACCTGCCTGGAGCTCGATTGGTCCAGCGACGTCATCGCCCGAGCCTCGCAAAGAGATCGGTGCACGATCGCCGGAAGTCCATTTGGGCTGGCTTATCGCGACCTCCCACGCGCCAGAGGCCTCTACGCTCAGAGTGTGAGGCCCAGGGGCAGGTCCGCTAACTGAGTCCTCGTTGACTCCGGCTCCAACCACGCCTGAATACCTGCCCGAGGTGTCCACGAGAAGCTGCTCGGAGCGGCCACGCGAGTTCAGCAGGTCGACGGAGAACTCTCCAGTACCGTCGTGTCTGATGTCGAATACCGCTATTCCCTCTGAGAGGTCGAACGTGTCGGTCGGCACATCTGCCGTTCCTTTGATCGTGGTAGTTCCGCCTTCAACGGTCATCACCGAAGCGGGCGTTGCTGTCGGGGTGGGCTCAGGGCGCGCAGTCGGTAACGGCGTAGGTGTGGACAGGTCGGCCGTGAAGATGATGTCGAACTGCCTTCGCAGCCCACCGCTCTCGAAGGGAATCGTAGTCCGTGCCGGTTGGCCGCTAATGTAGAAACCTACGTCCTGACCGATAAAGCTGTTGTCTTTGGGATCGACTACCAGGCCGCCGTACTGACCGTCCGAAGTCAAGATCGCTGACGGAGCGGACTCGTATGAGTCACCGATGCGAGCGGTCAGGACCGCGTCCGGCGGCAGGACCCCGCCTGTCACAATCACCAGACCTGCAGCAAATGTCATAGGTTCCGCGACTGTAGGCGTGGGTGTGGAGATAGGAGTCGGAGGTATGGGAGCCGGTGTCGGTGTGTCAGTAGGAATTGGCGAAGGAGTCGGGGTGGGCTCGGGGAGCTGCGCAAAACTGAGGTCGAAGTTCGTGTCGAACTTGCCGGACACCCACAAATCGGTCTCGGCAGCCTGTATGTCTTCGATGTGGAAAGTAATCAGTTGCCCAGCAAATCTGGAGCTAGGTGGCGCGACTGTAAGGAATTCGTACTCGCCGTTAGCCACCGTTACTGGCTCAGACTGGTAGGTGTTTCCGATTCTGGCGAATATCTGGTAGCCATCAGGGACTGGTACTCCAGCCGCCGTGGCTATGCCGGAGTAGACCGCTGGGATTGGTGGCACGCCTTGTGCTGACGACTCTCCTGAGGCCAGCACCGCAGCCATCAGAGCAACTGCGCCGGCCACGAGAAGCCTCAACATGGGTCCTTGTTTCAACATATCTCTCTACTAGATGAAAAGGCCTCCCTCCACGAACAATCTCGGGAAGGGAGGCCTACTATTACCGCCTTAGGTGGCCGTGGCCGCTTACGGGGCTAGGGTACCCTCTTCGGTTGCGAAGACCCAGTAGCCCTTGCCAACCTGGAGCATGTCTGTTGCGTTTCCATCCTCATCGGTGGATCCAACGTCTATGCTAGTCCAGGAGTTGCCGACCGTGTCGAACATGTACACACGGCTGACATCCACACCGGAGAAGTAAGCCTTCGCCGATACGTCTGCCCTGTCCTCGTCGACATCTTGTACCGGCACCATGTTCCAGCCCTTGACGATGTTAATCGTCGGCGGGACGACTGGGCTGCCAGCGTCGAGCCTGGGTATGTCTACCTTGATGGCCTCGAAGGATGTCGTGTGGATCCAGTAAGCCCTGCCGGAGGTGATTTCCATCAGGGTGCCCGCGAAGGCGCCGCCATTGGCGCGCGTTGCGGTCAGCCAGGCTCCGGGGACGGATGGATCGTAGCTGAGTACGGACATTGCCGGGTGGTCAGCAGGGATCACCGAGTTGATGTCACTGTCTGCGGGCTCGGCTGGGATGGAAACCAGGTTCCAGCCCGGTGCCAGGGCGAGACTGTAAGGCTTGCGCTCTACGATCTCGACCATGCCTTCGGACTCGAGCTCGTTGCCGGCCTCGTCCTTGGCAGTGACCTCAACTTTGTATTCACCTGGGCCAAGGTCGGATGCCTTGTACAGGTACTTGACCATGTCGCTCGTCACGAGGGCATCCGTAATGTCCTCACCATCGAAGGATGCAGACATTATGGTGACCTTGGCGTGCGAGTCGAGGTCCTCAGTGACCTCGCCGTCCATCATCGCGTACTCCTTGCCCTCGTCGGAGTAGTCCAGTGTGACGAATGGGCTGGAGTTGTCGGTCTCTTCAGGCGTGATCATGGGAGCCGCGACAGCGGTGTCAACCTCGAAGAGCAGGGCCTTGGTGTCGTCGTCCAAGCTAATTGGGAGCTCTGTGTCACCCGCTTTGCCCTGGTTGTTCTCGGTGGCATCGCCTGCGGTCACCATTACGCTGTACAGACCGGCGCTGCTGGACTTGAACTTGAACTCGTAGTTGCCTTCCGACTTCAGGACGGCGTTGCGCTCGCTTCCGACCTGCGAAAGCATGTCGTCTGTTGCGTCATCGTCGTCGGCTTCTGTCATGGTGACGCTATATACGGAAACCTTGGGTGTGGCAACCGCTTCGTTCACCGATATGGCTACTACGATCTCTTCGTCGGTTACAGGTCGGCCCCCTTCGCTCCCGGTGCCCGTTATCGACACTTCTATAGAGGGTGCGATGCCGTCCACGGCGTCAACTTCGTCAGTGTCGAGCGAATTGCCGGCGATGTCCATTATGTCGTCCACGACTAGGACTGTTGGCTGGGCATCCGGATCCAACTCACTAACTGTAAGGAAGACGCTGTCGCCGTTACCAGCGAAGACTTCGGCGTCAGATGGCGCCTTGCCCTTGTCGTCCTCGTCCATCTTAACCATGAAGTCCGATGCGTCTACACTGTCGGCGTCAAGGTTCTCGCTGAAGTCAACGCGAATGCTGGTGTTATCAGCATCTGCGGAATCAGTTACCGTCTTGTCATCGTCATCGGACGCGGTGTCCCAGTGTGAGCCGGTTACCGCAGCGGTCAGCACAGGCTCCGTGAAGTCGATGCTGTAGGAGAAGGGCTGGCAACCCTCGATGTCCGCTGATATTGCGACGTCTACATCTTCGACAGCTAGTTCGCCGTCGGAGTTCTGGAAACGCTCGACGAACGCATCGGCATTACAACGATCAGGACGTGATTCCTTGTCCAGTTCAGCCTTTTGTGCGTCTGTAGCCCTGGTTACTTCGATATACGTCGGTTCCCCATTGGCATCGATTTCTTCGAAGAAGTCTTTGTTCTCTTGCCGGTCTAGAACGGCGACGTTGCCTGCTTTATCGGTAGCAACTACCCACCAGTAGACGGTCGCGTCATCAGAGCCGGACAGATTAGAACCTGCACTCTGTGTGATCCTGAAGCCCGATCCAGTGGCGAGGTCCCGGGACCTTCCATCGTCGACGGGTACACGCTGTTGGGAGTTCCCAGTGTCGATTTCGGTCGAACCTGCCCCAGCGCGTGAGAACACGACGCGGATGGATTCTTCGTCAACGCCTGAGTTGGCGTCTGTGACCTGGGCCGTGACGTCCGGCCGGGATTCCTTGCCTCTCGAGCCGTTGGCCGGTCCCAGATCTGCAAATGCCGGGTCGGTTGACTCGACCGCTAGTGTTGCGCGGTCAGTTCTGGAAGGCTTGGCGTCCTTGTAGAGGAGCCTGATCGTATCGCTGGCCCCAACCTTCAGGATCGGAGTATCTGCGCTAGCGTCGGAATCGGTGTCGTCATCCATTCCCGCCATTACGGTAGCCCGGAAGATGCCGGTTGTCGGACCAGTCTCCGATAGAACGACGGAGATGCCGTTGGGATCGGATGTTGACTCAAGAGTGACGGCGCCACCAGTGTCGTTCTTCACCGAACCCCAGTAGGCTACGTACATGTTGCCTGCGGGGGCGCTGGTGAGAGTCACTGTGCCGTTCTGAAGCAGGTTGAACACGGGAAGCGACGTGCCGACTGAACTCTGGAGTACAACGTGTACGTCGTTAGGGCCTATGAGGGTGTCTGTATCGCCCTCCAGCCTGTTTCTGCCTACACCACTGTCAACCACAGGGCGGCTGCTGAGTATGAAGCTGTTGTTGACAACACTTGCTGTACTAACAGCTTCGACCTGGGCGCACGTGGAGCACTCGTCGTACTTCGCAGCATCAGCCTCTACCTTGGCTATGCTCAGGCCGCTGGAGGACTCAGAGAAGGGTACGTTGACCTCGATCTCGTCATCTTCAACAGACACAACCTCTCGGACCGTCTGATCTGCGACAAGGATGGTGTCGCCATCATTGACGCCGATGAAGTTTGCGCCGCCGTCGCGAGTTACCATAGTGGAGTTTGCGGTGATGGTGACTGTGCCACTTATACGTGACAGGTCAGTGGAGCCCGCAGTCCCAACAGGGTAAAGCACATACTTGATGGGCACATCCAGATCGTCGTCATCGACTTCGACCATGAACGTACCGCCCTGCCTTGTCCAATCAAGACCCTCGTCGGTGTCATCGGGATCGATGAATGCCGTGTCACCCTGAGCGGAAAAGGCCGGTATCACGGCGATCAGGGACAAGAGGATAGCCCCAATTATCACTAGTGGTATGAACCGCGTTTTATTCTTCACTTAACTACCCCCTTAGGTCTCCGTGACTAAAGATGGATGATGACCATTTGGCTGGTAAACACACTGATACTCGAAAGGGGGCATTCCCCTCCCGAGAAGAACCTTTCCGATTTTTGACAGGATGCGGCGGTTGCCTGCATCTGCGCCTCACTTAGATTATCAAACCGCTAAGATTTGTACACCTTGCAAAGAGTTGTTGTCAAGGTCTCGACAGGCGTATCCGCAACCCAGTTTGTAAGTAAATTGGGTGTATGAGGACTGTCTGCCGACGTTGTCTTAGCCTCTGTTCTGTTCCATCGCGTACGGTGTCCGCTTAAAGGTAAGGCAGACGGCACTGCAAGTCAATTGTTTTTTAGACAAAGGTTAATACGCATCAGTACCCCATCAGGGCGCTGGCGCGATTGGACCGGGTTATCATCTGCTCCATTGGGTCCGTGATCACGTTCACGCAAGATGGAGCGCCTTCCTGGCTGGCGGCGTAGGCTCTCTCCAGGGCAGGGCGGATGTCATCAGGCTCGGTCACGAACTCCGTGTGGCCCCCGAACGCCTCCATCATCTTGTCGTACCGGACGTCCTGGACGTACCTGGCTACGCGCTCTCCGTACCCGTCGGGCAGGCCCATCCTCGACTCCAGGTTGCCACCTACTATGCCCGAGTTGTTGTTTACGATGAATACGACTGGCAGATTGTGCCTAACCGCGGTCTCCATCTCCATCGAGTTGAACCCGAACGCGCAGTCGCCATTCACGCTAACGACAGGCGCATCGGGTCGAGCGAGCTTCGCGCCGATGGCGAACGGCACACCGACACCCATACAGCCGTTGGTGCCCGAATTGAGCCTGCTGGCAGGTGTGTTGGACGGAAGCACCTGGCGCCCCGTCGCAAGGGTGATCTGCCCGTCCACACTGTAGATTGTGTCCCTCGGGAAGACCTGGCGGACCTCGTTGAGCAGACGGTACGTGCGAATCGGTGAGATGTCGGCCTCCAGGAATGGTTGAATCGACTCGCCATTGGAGGCGGATTTCTCTCTGAGCTCGGTGAGCCACGGGCCCTCTTCGGCTCTGTCCCTCATACCGTCTGTACGGCCTTCCAACTCTGCAAGTATCTGGCTGAGCGCCTGACCCGCATCGCCGATGATCCCCACGTCTATAGCCCTGTTGAGCCCGATCTCCTCCGGCTCTATATCTATATGTATGATCTTTGCGTCCGGGGCGAACCTTCGACCGAAGTCGAACATCCAGTTGAGCCTTGCACCGACCACAAGTACCACGTCGGCCCCTTGCATCAGCGTGCTGCGTGCCGCATTGAAATTCATCGGGTGATCGTCGGGAATGAATCCGCGCCCCATGGGCGACGGCAGGAACGGCATCCCGAGATCATCCACGAGCCGCGTGAGCTGTTCGACAGGCTCGGACCAGCGGACTCCCTTGCCGACTATCATGGCTGGACGCTCGGCGTTGAGTAGAAGCTTGGCGGCGCGTGCGACTTCGTCCGGGTTGCCCTGAGGGGGTGATCCAGCAAAGTATCCCGTCGGCCAGTTTACCGAGTCCTCGTCCACCATCTCCTGGAGCACGTCGGATGGAAGGTCGAGATACACGGGGCCCGGCCTCCCGGTCTTGGCCTTTCTGAACGCCATCGACATGTACTCTGGGATTCGAGCCGCGCTGTCCACCTGTACGGCCATCTTCGTTATCGACCTGAACATCGGGACGTTGTCGGTCTCCTGGAACGTTCCCGAGTAGCGACCGTGCTGGGGACCCGAGCCGCCTATTATAAGGAGCGGCATGCAGTTGTCGAATGCCACGTGCGCGCCGGTGACTCCATTGGTGACACCCGGCCCTGCCGCGAGCACTGCGACCCCGACCTCGTTTCTAACGTAGCCGTAGGCTGTCGCGGAGAACGTGGCCGCCTGCTCGTGGCGCACTCCTATCGGGCGCACGCCGAAGCTGGGGCCGTAGCCCATCACTTCGACTATGGGGCCGCCTGCAAGCCCGAACAGGGTCGTGATGCCCTCGTTGGCGATCGACTTGGTTACGAGAGCGCTTCCTTCTATCTGGGCCATTTGAATACCTCCAGCGGTTTCTGAGTACTAAGTGGTGACAGTTGATTGACAGTCCTACCTGGACTTCCAGACCGGTCGGCGCTTTTCCGAGAATGCGCGGGGGCCTTCAATCGCATCTTCGGATGCCTGAACATCTTCCATGATTGGTGCGCCAAGGCGGACGGAGTACTCGACAGGCTGATCTTTCGCTCCGTACACGATACGCTTTATCCCCTGGATAGCAAGCGGACCACAAAGCTTGATCTCCTCGGCAATCTCGTCGCACTTGGCGAGCAACTCGTCCCGGTCCTCGACGAGATGCTGAATAAGACCGATCTGGTGGGCGCGCTCCGAGTCGATTCTGGTCCCTGTGAGCATCAGATTAAGCGCCTCTCCCAGGGGTATCATCCGGGAGAGATTGTGTACAGCGTGACCCGGAAAGATGCTCCACCGTGGCTCGGGAAGGCCGAATTGGGACTGTCGTGTCGCGACCCTGATGTCGCACTTCAGCGACAGCTCCAGCCCTCCGGCGACGCAGTAGCCGTCAATCGCTGCGATGATCGGCTTGAACACGCCCCTGTCTGCAAACGATGCCTCGTGCCTGCCCCGGATTGGACTCTCCACCATGTCGCCAGCGGCATCGAGCGAGGCACGCTCCTTCAGGTCCATTCCAGCGGAGAATGCGCGACCGCCGCTGCCAATCAGGACCGCGACGTGCAGGTCCGGATCGTCCCGAAACTGGTCGACTGCCTCACGCAGTCCAACACCGAGCTCGCGGTTGAGTGCGTTCATCGACTCTGGTCGGTTGAGCGTGATGTAGGCGACCTGGTTCCGCGTTTCGTACAGGACGGTGTTAGTGGAAAGAGCCATCGACTGCTCCCATCTGCTGAGCGTGACCGCTGTAGGCGGAGTTTATCAGGTCAGCGGCTGGTCAGTATCGACCGCGCCCGTGCGCTGATACAATTGGGCGCAACCTAACAGACGGGAGAATTAAGGTGCAGAAGCGAGCGATTACGGCACATGCGTCGCAGGTCATGGTGGAGCAGCTTGCTGCCTCCGGTGTGAAATACGTCTTCAACAACTCGGGTTCGAGGGAGGCCCTGTTCTTCGACACTCTCCACTCGCACCCTGACATTCACGGCATCCTGGGGCTGCATGAAGGTACAGTCACGGCGATGGCCGGTGGCTACACGCAGGTCGCTGCCGACCCCGGCGTTATGGTCGTCCACCTCGGCGCAGGTCTTGCCCAGAGCATGGGGCAGCTAATCAACGTGTGGTGGGGGAGCCTTCCAGTAGTAGTCATCACGTTCGCCGGAGACACCGGTAGCTTCGCCGACCGGATCAGCCTAGATTTGAGCCACAGCTTTGGGCCAACGTCAATTGCGGCTCCCATGACCAAGGAGAACTGGACGGTTGTAGAGCCGGAGGGTCTGCCCTCAGCGATAGAGCGCGCCGTGCGAGTCGCCACGACGCCCCCTGTGGGGCCGGTTCACCTGGCCGTCTATGACAGTATGCTCGGTGCCGCTCCGGTCAGTACAGAGATTATAGAAGGGGCCGCCCCCGAGGTCAGGGCTGGCTATCCGTCCGATGACGACATAGAGCGCGTCGCCGTCGCTCTGCACGAGGCCGAACGACCGCTGATCTACGCCGGCGATGGCATCTGGAAGAGTGGCGCTGAGGCTGCGGTGGCTGCGATAGCCGAGCGGTTCGGCGCAGCTGTGGCAACAGGTCGGAACGACCTGAGAGGGGTACCGATCAAGCATCCTCAGCACGCCGGATACTTCGAGCGAGCTGTCGAGGCACTCGATCCTGACCTGATCCTGGCCATCGGCTCGCGTCACGGTGGCGCCGGCACGTCCGAGGACTACGTAGGTTTCTCAGGGAACGCGACCTTGATGGCCATCGGATCTGACGTCGAGAACCTCAAGAACATGCCCGGACTCGACCTCGCGATCCTCGCGGACGAGGGGAGGGCTATGGAGCGGCTGGAATCGCTCGTGATGAGCGAGACAGAGCCTGGTCGCTACGACGACCGCAGGCAGTGGGCTCGTCAGGCCGCGTCTGCGCTTCGCGACGAGCGGCGCATGGCGCTAGGGTCAGTCGGTGCTCAGGACGGCCGTGTACGCCCTCTGCCGCTGATAGAGTCGCTCGACGCCGAACTCGAACGCATCGGCGGCGGCATCGTGACCACAGAGCAGTTCGCGGTGCCACAGGACGTCGTTGGAGGTGACAACGGCCCAGGCAATAACATGTACATTCGTCCCGCAGGCGGCTCTGAGGGCTACGGCGTTGGCGCTCCGATCGGCGCCAAGCTTGCCGCGCCCGATACCCCGGTCGTCGGACTCGTCGGTGATGGCTCGCTCTATTACGCGGACAGCGGTCTCTGGACGGCGGTGCACCACAGAATTCCCGTTCTGTACCTCATCACTAACAACGAGGCGTACGGGATCGTCGCGGGCGCGTTCGGCCGGGCAGGTGGACACATGCACGACTCAGGAGACTACGGTGGAGTAGCACTGACGGGCATGGACCCCACGAAGATCGCCGAGGGATTCGGCATGGAGGCCGCAGACCTGACGGACGAGTCCAAGATCTCTGACACCATCGCCGAAGGGTTGCGAGTTGTCGAGGACGAAAAGCGCCCCTTCCTTATCAACGCACATCTGCCGATGGGACTGCCTGAAGGAGGCAAGCCGGCTCAGCAGTACAGGTTCGTCGATTAGATCTTCGCTAGCTTGGAGAAGCTGCGTAGCTCCTGTGGCGGGTCCATGCGCCCGCCACGGATGGTAAAGGACACCTCGCCGACGTAGATGTTGCTGTGGCTATCCACGCCCATGCCGTGCGGTGCGATGAACTCGCCCGGCCCGGTGCCCTCGTCGTCCGCGCCGAACAGCGCAAGACGGTTGCCGCTGGGATCGTAGATGCTGATGCGATGTCCGTGCCTCGGCGGCGTCGGCTCCGCCTGGGTCGCGCCAGGCAGCTCGCCGACGTAGATGTTCCCGTCCGGGCCGATGGTCATGCCGTTAGGCATATGGATGTTGTTCCACACGTCCAGGACATTGCCGTCGGTGTCGAACACCTGGATGCGGTGGGCCTCTCGGTCGGCGACCACGACGCGGTCGCCGTCGTCAACCGCGATGTTGTGAGGCCTGAGGAACTCGCCCGGGTCGATCCCGGGTCCGCCCCAGCTCATGACGTACTCGCCGTCGCCGGTGTACTTGTGGACGTTGAAGTTGCCGTAGCCGTCGGAGATGTATATGTGGCCCGTCTTCTTGGAGACCGCGGCGTGAGTGGGGCGGTTGAACGGCTCGCCCTTCCATATCTCTGAGGGCTGACCGGTCGTGCCGATAGTCATCAATAGCTCGCCCTCGCGGGTGAACTTCGTGATTGTGTGGATACCGTCGTCGACACAGTAGATGGTGTCTTCTGGGCCTACGTAGATGCCGTGAGTACGGTCTCCGAAGATGCCCTTCCCGAAGCCGCGGACGAAGTCGCCGTCCTGGTTGAAAACCATGACAGGGAAGTCGGGGTTCCTGCTGAACGCGTACACATCGTCCTGCGAGTCTACCGCGACACCCGGAGTCTCGATCAGTCTGGCCCCTTCCGGCATCTTGTGCCAGTCGAGAATGTGCTCGTACCTGAAATCACCTTCGCCCAGAATCGCACCCATGTTAGGTCTCCTTGCTTCTGAAACTTCGTTAAATGTCCGGTCCCGATCAGGTGCCAGAGGGTTCCTAGTACACGTGCCCCTGCACGGACGCGGCGATCGACATTTCGATGTCGTGGATCGCCTGGGACATGGACTGCCCGATCAGGTCGAGCCTGCGCACCTGCTCGATACGTTCGGACGCCTGACGCGACTCTCGGGTGGACAGCAGCTCTCTGAAGATTCCGCACGCGTCTGCGAGGCAGATCAGCATGACGTCCCTGGGGTCGGGGATCATGTCGCTGAACAGCACCTCCATGATGCGCAGTTTCACCTCGCGCACGACCGCGCCATCGATGGTCGGATATCGTCTCGACTTGAACACCCACATGAACTTGTCGTCCTGGCGTTCGAGGATGCCGTGGTCGACCAGCCGGGTTAGCGCCTCCTCGCGGAGGTCGTATGCGTTCTGAGCGACGCGTTCCACCCAGAAGCGGATGTCCTGTTTCTCTCCTGCGGCAATGTCGGCCAGTGACGGATCGAGCAGATTGTCGCCTACGGGGGTGGAGTCGAGGAGGATGAGATGCTCCAGATCAGTATCGATCCGGTTCTCCATTGCCAGGTCCATCAGTACACCGCCGGCAATGGCATACTCAGTGGACCAGCTGGGAACGCGCACGAACCTGCCGTCATCGTCGTTGAGCATGAGCAGGATGATTTCCTCTACCAGTGTCAGCATTGCGATTGTCCTTTCCTTACCAAGATGCTCTTAAAGGAGCGGCTACCACATCAGTGCGCGGTGATTGCGTGTGATGGGCGCCTATCAGGGATTATAGACGACACTCAGGCATTGCAACAGTACAACACCAAGAAGAGGAGAGAGATTAGTCTGCCTGCCTCTCCTACTCCAGTGAAGACGCGATTGCCTCTCGGTCGGAGTCGCCGGATGGGCCGTCATCACGCTCGGCCAACTCGCGACGTGACACGCGGTCGAACCTCCCGGCGTCGGCGGCCCTGGGGTCTGTTGCCGACAGTAGGGCTGTCGGCCCCACGACCTGTCTTGTTGCATCCGACAGGCTGGAAGCAGCGGACCTGCTGTAGAGTGACGCCAGAGATGCCGCTATTCCAGGCTCGGATTCTGTCTGCTCCAGCCATGTAGTTCGCATCCTCAACAGACGCGACACACGACTGGCGATGTACGCCTCGACCAGTACCAAGGCACGGATCGGGTCTGTGCCGAGTCCGTTCTCCCGTGCGTATTCGATGAGCGCGTCGGTCTCGTACTCCACCCAGGATGGCAGGTCGGCACGCGGATCGATACTCACTCTCGTGCTGAGCACGCGATGGCCTTCCCCCTCTGGCCCCAGCGCATCTGTGCGCAATACCCACACGTCTTCGAAGTCGACCATAGTCGGCGCTGCGGCGGTCAGTGTCCGGGTTGAAGGGTAGGTAATCCCATCCGAGGTTGCCTCGACTACGAGGCAGACGGGCTCCGGAAAGTCACTCCGCGAGTCTGAGTCCGGTGAAACGAGGGCTACCGTCCAGAGTATGTCCGGTCTGCTGCCGTACCCCGCGTACATGCCAGAGCCGTTGAGCAGATAACCGTCGGCGTCGGGCGTCGCCATGATCCCGACTGAATCAGGGTCCAGGCCCACCTCACCGTTGGACTGCGGAGACAGGGCAATCCGGTGTCTCCAGACAGAAAGAGTTCCTCTCGAAAGGGCAGTGACCAGTTCAGTCTTCTGGCCACTGGAGTCCCAGGTGCCAAGAGCCTGCCTAAGCGACTGGGCCTCACCATCGACCAGCCACAGCAGGCCACGACGGTTCAGCTCTTCCAGGATGACGACTGTCTGGTCTGGCGACAGTCCAGCGCCGCCGCTTTCGGCAGACTGGGACGGGGCCAGCCAGCCCCTGCGTCCAAGCTCGGCGGAGACATCTCTGAGCGAAGGTCCAGCGTCGGGAGAGTCGAGCAGCGCATCGACGTTCTCGGGAAGGTTGGCGTCCAGCCACCCGGAGACCTGCTCCCGGAATCGCTGCTGCTCATCGGTGTACTCGTATGAGAAGTCCATCGGCGGCGCTGGATCAGGTCCTCAATTCGGCGTTCAACTCTCGCTGGAGCTGCCGCACTATGTCACGCTGGAAGTGGTCGATCTGCTCCGACGTCAGCGTCCCCCGGTCGGACTGGAATACGACCCTGAACGCGACCGACTTGCGCCCGTCCGCCACGCCCTCGCCCGCGTAGATGTCGAACGGCGCGCTGCGTACCACCAGCGCGTGGCGGTCTATGATCCGCTGGATGTTTGCGGCGGGAACGTCATCGTCCACCACGACCGCGAGGTCTCGATACGACTCAGGGTACCTGCTCGCGCCGACGTGGGTCTGGCGCAGCTCTCCCACCACCGAGAGCAGCGCGTCGAGGCTGATCTCGAACATCGCGGCTGGGTATCCGTCCAGGTCGTAACTCTCCAGCAGGGGAGTGCGCACCTCGCCAACTACACCCAGCTGCACACCATCCACTGTGATCCGCGCGGTGCGTCCTGTCTGCATGATGGAATCTGTAGATGGTTCGTATTCGACCTCGATGCCGAGTCTGTTGAAGGCGTACTCCAGCGCACCCTTGGCGTCGAAGAAGCCCATTACGTCCGACTCGGTCACCCAGGACTCCGAGAATCGAGGGCCTGAGACTACGCCAACCAGCATCTCAAGCTCGTCCGGCAGGTCTCGCTCCTTCGCCTCGGGCTTGGGGATGTACACGCGGCCCACCTCGAAGATTCGAACTCCCTCGCCCTGGGCTATCCTGCGGTTGTATGCGAGCGTATTAAGTACGTTCGCCCGCAGCGTCGTGCGCATGTACTCCCACTCGCGGCTGAGCGGGTTCGAGATTCTGAGCGGCGGACTGTCTTCATCCAGCGCGTCCACGCGGGACAGGTTCTCTAGCGTGGTCGGCGAGTAGGAGATGGTCTCCTGCATACCGGCTGCTGCCATCAGGTCGCGGACCACGTCCTTGATCTGCGTCATCGGCTGCGGCTCCCAGTGCGGGATCGCGGTCGACAGCATTGTGGTCGGCAGCGAGTCGTATCCGATGATACGCGCCACCTCTTCGACCAGGTCGTCTTCTATGGATATGTCTGAACGCCAGTACGGCACCTTTAGCCAGAGCGAGTCAGAGCGCTCCGCGGACGGTGCTGCCTCAACGGCCTCTATGAGGTCGATAAGCCCGCCCGGAGCCTCGGCCTCCTCGAACCCGAGCGACTCCAGCACTCGTTTCACCTGCGACATCGGGTAGTCCACGCCCAGCACCTGCTGGATACGAGAGCGGCTGATGCTGACGGTGGGCGGCTCACGCTTCGTGGGGTAGAGGTCGATGATGTCCTTGGCCGCTGTGCCTCCGCACAGCTCTACGATGAGTTGTGTTGCGCGTCGGAGCCCATACGGGGCGAGCGCTGAACGAATGCCGCGCTCGAACCGGTCGGAAGCATCTGTTCGCAGATCGAGGGCTGTGCGGGTTAGCCGCGTATTGACGGCGTTGAAGCTCGCCGACTCCAGCAGGACAGATGTCGTCTCCTCGGTCATCTCTGAGTTGGCGCCGCCCATTACTCCTGCGAGTCCGACGGCGTCGTGCGCGTCCGCTATGGTCAGCATCGGCGGGTCGAGCTTGCGCTCCTGCCCGTCCAGTGTGGTCAGCTTCTCGCCCTCGCGGGCCGCACGGACGATGATCGTCGCGTCCCTGCACTTTTCGAAGTCGAACGCGTGCAGTGGCTGGCCGTACTCGAGCATTACGTAGTTGGTGATGTCCACTACGTTGTTGATGGGCCGCTGCCCGGCCTTGATGAGCGTGTCCTGCAGCCACTGCGGCGACGGGCCTATCGTCACATCCTCGATGAGGCTGGCCGTGTACCGGTAGCACAGGTCGGGATCTGCAATCTCAATCGTGACCTTGCTGTCGATGTCCGGGCCGTCCTCCGGGTACGAGTAGTCCGGTTCGGTAACGCTCTCTCCGGTGATGGCCGCGACCTCGTGCGCTACGCCGAGAATCGAGAGGCAGTCCGGCCTGTTGGACGTAACCTCGGCGTCGAGTATCGCGTCCCCGAGGTACTGCCCGAGCGGAGTACCAACCGGAGCGTCGTCGTCCAGCACCAGGATGCCCTCATGGTCCTCGCCGAGTCCCAGCTCAAGTACTGAGCAGACCATGCCAGCAGACTCCACCCCCCTGATTCGGGCCCGCTTGAGAGTCTCCATCTTGCCGGAGCGCGGACTGTACAGCGACGCGCCCTCCCTGGCAAAGGCGATCTTCTGTCCGGCGGCGACGTTCGGGGCCCCGCAGACTACGGTGGCTGTCTCGCCGTTGCCGATGTCCACAGTGGGCAGCTTGAGCCTGTCGGCGTTGGGATGCGGATCGACCTTCAGGACGTGCCCGATGATAAGCGACTCCGGCTCCCAGTCCGCGCCGATGACCTCGACGTCCCCGATCTCGATGCCCGCCATAGTGAGCTTGTGCGCAAGCTCCTCAGGCGAGTCGCTGATCGGGACATAGTTCTTAAGCCAGGAGATAGGTACTAGCATTTGATTCCTTGAGATTCGCCTTTCGTCATTTCATCCGTCATTCCGGTATTCCATCTGCCCTCAAAGCTCTCTACCCGTCATTCCCGCGAAAGCGGACCTTTGCAAATCCCCCTCTCCCTCAGGGAGAGGGTTGGGGTGAGGGTGAAAAGGTCTTGTTACCAAAGCTACTTGAATGCCTCTCCACACCTCTGGATTCCGGCTTTCGCCGGAATGACGAAATTACGCAAAGGTCTCTGAAAGCGGGAATCCACTTCTCGCCAGAAACTAGAGCGTGCCTGGCTCAGCTTCAACAAACACCATTTCCATCGGCAGGTGTCCTACGGAATCTCGCAACCGTCTACGCCGACGTACTTTGAACTGGTTTCGGCCAAATCTACTGCTCCGTTTGGGCTATGGAAGTGGACTTATCACGAGGATACGATAGCGTTGCAGTAGCCCCAAAGTAAACGCTATTGACCAGGGTGCCTCTTCATTGGGCATAAGACGCAGTCGAGAATCCCCTACATCACCAGCTTCGCCCCTCTCGGCCTCCTCTTGCCGCCGTGGACTGAGGGCTCAGCGCACCACTTGGCGGACAGTCTTCTGACTGCCTCGTACACGCTCTCATCGAAACCGAGCAGGTCGCAGACGACACGGCGGTCGAGGAGTGCGCGGTTGGGGTCCGCGTCGGCGAGGAACGCGGGCATGAGCTCCTTGTCCCTGAACTCGTCGAAGATGGCCTCGGCGGTGGATAGCTGCTCGTCAGACAGCGTTCGGAGATCAAGGACGGGCAAATAGGGTGCGGCAAGTCGAGTCATACTCGCTTTGCTAGACTGCTGGCGACTAGAGTGCCACCAGTAAGTCAATAACCCCAGGGAGCAATTGCACCATAGGGTGAAGGCGAACTCGAACCGATTCTCGTCGAATCGAATGTTCGGCCACACCCTGCCACCAGCTGACACTTGCTCAGTGAAGGCGACTGCAAGAGGTTGAGATCCAAATGTAAAGTCCCTGTTTAGGTGAGTACGACTAACGGTACCCCACAGCTCAGTAGCTCGAGCTTCCATTCCCGGCTTCACCTGAAGGGCTGAATCTGCAACACATAGCATGAACCTCTCCGCAGGTGCGTTGTGGTTCCAAAGAGAAGGATATGTAGCAGTAGAGCTGGGAGGTACTTTAACGAAAGGGCCCTTGTGAGTGTCCAATAGGAGCGTCGAGTCGTGTACACCCAACTGCCC
Organism: Dehalococcoidia bacterium; assembly: GCA_965116405.1. Lineage (GTDB taxonomy): Bacteria > Chloroflexota > Dehalococcoidia > Lucifugimonadales > UBA1123 > VXRN01. Next base: position 428,819 of record OZ220685.1, on the reverse strand, counting down.
AATTTCCTTCAACTGTGTAATGGATAGCTTGTTAGCTGGTGAATGGGCTGGTAACCAGAGCTTTCCCTGGGATAAACAGTGAGCCACTTGGGCAACCGTGGCGTCAGCGATTCTCGCTGCTCCCCAACCGTTTTCGTAATCGGCGATAGGTACGTCCAGTAGTTCTCCTTCCAACCCATCACCGACGGTCAATATGGTTCCACCGTATGGGCCATCCTCAATGGCCCTAACATAGTCGCGTTCAATAGCGAAGCTCGCAATGGCACTAGCATGGGCAAATTCTTGCGGCCTTTGACCTAGAGACGCGAACGTCCCCCTTGCAGCCAGATTGCTGCCTCCACCCCTCGACACTTTGCGGGCAACTACAAGACATTCAGCTATGCCGGTGTCTGATGAAAACGACATAGCCTTGCCATTGGCGGCTATGCTTAAAATGGAGAGATCCGTATATTTGGTGGCGAGCAATTCCCTAAACTTAACCCAAGACGATCCATTAATTGCAGTGAAGGGAAGTACCAGTGCGATCACTCCACCGGGCTTAAGCTTGCGGTGGCACAACTGGACAAAGGCTGATGCCAGCCCGGCATGTCCGTGGTAGGTGCTGTCCTTGGCGAGTCTCTTCAGACGAGTCGCCATCTCCTTCTGGTCATCTTCTGAAGAGTCGTATGCCGCGAATGCGGCATTAAGTATTCCATCGCCAGCATCGTAGTGCTTGGTATTGCTGGTGAACGGTGGGTTCATTATCACGAGGTCGAAGCCCTGATCTGGCACATCCGCGATAACCTGCGTGGCAGTCTCCTCGCCGACGCTGCCTGTGCGGAGTCCAGGATCGCTGGTATTAAAGAGAGTCATAGTCGCCGACGACTGCAGCAGCTCCAGCGAGCCGATGGCGACGCTTCCGTCTTCCTGCCGTCCGTAGGCGAGCGTGTACAGCCGCGTCTTGCCGAAGCCGACGTTGGGTTGCGCACCGGACAGCGTCGAGCCGGTGATGTGGATCGCCGACGGCATCACGTCGCAACCGTACAGCACCTCTTCCATCATGACGGTGTGGAGCGCGGCAAGGTCGCCGCCTGTGCTCTCGTGCTTCGTGGCGACCTGCTCGTACACCGCAGACAGCAGCGCGCCGGTGCCGCACGCGAAGTCGCCGATCCGCAGATTGCCTATCGCGTCGGCGTCTGACCAGTCCACGTCCATCTTCGAGACCGCAAGCCGCGCCAGCAGCGCAGCGGACGCCGGGAGCGTGTAGAACGTCGCGAGGTACTTGCGGTCCGCGATCAGCCTCTGGAAGATGCGACCCGTCAGGTCGTGCGCCTGGTTCGCGCCCGTCGCGGCAACGTCCTCGACAGTCGAGCGCAGGTTGGTCAGGAGCTGGGCCGCCTCACCCGCCGGAAGCTGCTCGACTATGTCTCGCGCAATCGAGAAGATCGGCCAGTAGTTGATCTGGAGCACCTGCGTCCAGGCTTCGAGAATGCTCTCCTTTGGGCTGCTGACGCGACTGGAGCAGAGCTGCGAGAGAGGCTTGACGCCGTGTACTCCGACCAGACGCTCGTGGAAGACCATCGCGTTCGCGACGATTGCGCCTGCCATGCGGTACGTCTGCAGGACCTCGGACATTCCGAGAAGCCCGGCGATGCTGGTGACGACGTCCGGCCTGGACTCGGCAAGCTGACCGAGAATGGCGGCGGCGCGGTCGATGCCCTTTTCCAGCGCATCGGCGGCCTCGTCCACTGCCCGCTGTGGCACGGACACCAGCCTGACGAGATCGGCGAGGTCTTCGACAGACCCCTCAAGCCAGCCCGACTCCGGGAACCGGCTCCCGTCCTCGTGGCACACGCAGTACGACAGCCGCGCGTCGCGAGTACCAGCGGAGAGGTCGTCTGAGTCTTCGAGGCCGTCGGGGTATCGGAGCGCGATGGCGGCGTCGATGGTGCGCGCAGTGTCCCTGACCTCGAGTCCGAGTCTGTCCTTCGCCTCCGACTCGGCGGTGTATGCGGGCATGAACTCGGCCTCGATCACCACCGGAGCGCGGCCCGTCGCGGTGATGAGGATGTCCGGCTGCAGCGCAGGCTGCCCGACGATCTGCTGCGTGTTCTCGTAGCGCACGGTGTAGCTGGGAAGCATCCTGCCAAGCCGTCTCCCCAGAGCGGCGTTCGCGCTCGGCTCTGTCCAGTGTGCCGTGGAGGTCATGTCTGTTCCTGCAAATTCCTGCGTTCCAAGCTGGTCTGACTATACATTATGCCGGATGCTGTAGCAGTTTAGTCAGCGATACACTCCAGCATCGAATGTCCCCTCTCCCCCAGAGACTGGCAGGGGTAGGTAGATGCACGGAGACAAGCATGAATACCAGCCGACAGGCCCCCTCTCCCTCAGGGAGAGGGTTGGGGTGAGGGTGAAATGTTCGCCTACCAAACTAGCGCGACATCGTTATGCCTCGTCGCTCTTGACTCATACAGAACACATGTACTATTATCGGCGACAGACTTAGCAGGCGTAAGCCAATTTATGACCCTATCACACTACATCAGAGAAAACACCGACGACGGTAAGATCGTCGCCCGCGTCCTCATCGACGTCATGGAAGGTCGCCTCGACGGTACCAAGATCAGCCACAGGCTCACAGCCGCCAGGCTCCTCACCATCTACGGACACAAAGAAGCCGACGACTTCATCGCAGACAACACACCGGAAGTCTGTGACAAGAAGTGGGGCCAGAGAATCCAGGTCGAGATAGACCCCCGGCTCTCTACACTCATCAAGCAAAAGTCCAATGGCGGCCGTGACATCTGCCTCTTCCTCATCGACGTGGTGAAGGGAGAAGTCAGGGGCATTAACGTCGGACACCGCGTATGGGCAGCGAAAGAGCTCCTCAACCGGGCCTATGGCAAGAGTCAGGGCAGACCCCTACCCAGGCCCCCAGGGTCGACTAAACCCAAAAGCTCGACCAACGGGACCCGCAGGACCGGCAGAAAGCGTCCACATAGTCCCGAGGCTGCCGCCTTCGAGGCACGTGTCGCCGAGCGCATGGCCGCCAACAGGGCTGCACAGAACTCCGAGACGCAGTCAGGACAGGCACACCAGCCTGAACCCGAAGCAAACTCCAGCTTTGACGCCGAGGTGAACAGGGCCGCAAGCAAGTGCATCGACCCCAACTTCGATCCGATGCGCGCAGCCTCAGATGAGGACTACTGGTTCAACTACGACGGCTGCGACAACATCAGCTGCCCATTTCACGGCGACCCCGAAGACCCGGACTTCGACCCCAACGCCCACCACTACTGACCCTACTCACCTCAACCTAACCGTTCAAGAGCCGATAGGGCTCCCTTTGACCTAGCTAAACTGCCGTAGGAAGCGGAGGTCGTTGGAGTAGAATAGCCGGATGTCGTCTATGCCGTGCTTGAGCATGGAGATGCGTTCAGGGCCCATGCCGAACGCGAAGCCAGTGTAGATGTGGGGGTCGTATCCCACGCCCTCGAGCACCTTGGGGTGCACCATGCCGGCGCCCATGATCTCGATCCAGCCGGTGTTGCTGCACACGCGGCAGCCGTCGTCGCACAGGAAACAGTCGATGGACATGTCAACGCCAGGCTCGACGAACGGGAAGTAGTCGCAGCGGAACCGTACCTTGCGGTCGACACCGAAGATGCGGCGCGCGAACTCGAACAGCGTGCCCTTGAGATCGGTCATTGTGATGCCGCGATCTACCGCGAGCCCCTCTATCTGGTAGAAGTGCCACTCGTGCCTGGGGTCAGTCGCCTCGTACCTGTAGCACTTTCCCGGAATGACGACACGCACCGGCGGACGCTGGCCCTCCATAATCCTCGCCTGCATCGGCGACGTGTGCGTGCGGAGCAGCATGGGGCGCTCGCCGTCCTCGTCTTCGTAGTCGATCCACAGCGTGTCCCACATGTCGCGGGCCGGATGACCCTTGGGAATGTTGAGCATCTCGAAGTTGTAGTGGTCCCACTCGATCTCGGGTCCCTCGACTACGCTGAATCCCATCGAGGCGAACGCCGCGCATATCTCGCGCACAATCCGGGTGGTGGGATGAATGCCGCCTCTCGGCACCGGCCAGCCCGGCAGGGTGACGTCGATGGGCTCCTCGGCCTGCTCGGAAGCGGCACGCTTCAGCGCGTCCTCTGCGGACGCCATGGCGTCCTGGAGCGCCTGGCGCAGAGCGTTCGCTGCGGCCCCGGCGGCTGGACGGTCCTCGGCGGGCAGCGACCCAATGCCACGGAGAAGCTGGGTCAGCTCGCCGCGCCTGCCCAGAAACGAGACTCGCCACTCATCGAGGGCTTCAAGGCTGGAGGTAGACTCCAACTCTGCAAGCGCCTTTGACTGCAGCGATTCGATCTGACTGGCGATCCCGGACTCGTTCATGAGGGCTCCACTTGAGAACTGGCTGGATGCGTTCAGTATAGGTTTGGGCAGAAAATCGGGTCAAGGAATGCGGAAGGAGCCGCCAAAACCTCGACACTTGCAAACACTGTAGGGGCGGTTCGCGAACCGCCCTTGATATCCGTGTGTCTGACGCTCTATGTGCTGGAACCCTGTCCGCGTTGCCCGACTACGATGGCAGTAGTACCATCGTAGCTACTCCCACAGGACCAGCAATTGACACAATGAACAATGAATAAGGAAGAAAAAATGTCCTGGAAGAACAACGCCGGAAGCCCGTTTGAGACGTACAAGCACGACGCGGTCGCAACCAACGGCATGGTTGCCACCAACCATCCCCTCGGCTCGGCGGCAGGCCTCGAGATGCTCGCGATGGGCGGGAACGCGATGGACGCGGCTGTTGCCTCGGCGTTCGCTCTCAGTGTCGTCGAACCAATGATGATCGGCATCTTTGGAGCCGGATTCATCAACTTCTACAACGCCTCTGACGACGAGTTCGTCAACATCGACAACTACTCGGTTGCGCCGCATGAGGCAACTGCGGACATGTACGAGACGGTCTCCGATACGTGGCCCGATTACATGGAGACGGCAGACCGCGAGAACCTTGTCGGCTACAGGGCGGTCGGCGTGCCCGGTGCACTGAAGGGCTGGTGCTACGCTGAGGAGAGGTACGGCAGGCTTGGCCTCGACACGGTCATACAGCCCGCGATCCGGTACGCAATGCGGGGCTTCCCGGCCAGCCAGTACCTGGTGGACATCATCCACCAGAGTCGCGACGACCTTGCGATGTTCCCTGCCAGCGCGGAGGTCTTCCTGCCCGGTGGGTCTCCGCCGTCTGTGGGCGACCTGATCGTCAGGACGGACTACGGCCGCACCCTCGAGGAAGTGGCTCGACTCGGCCCCAACGTGCTGTATACGGGCAGCATAGGCCAGATGGTTGCCGACGACATGGCGGCAAACGGCGGCATCGTCACAACGGACGATCTGCGCGACTACAGGATCCACCTGCGAGAGCCTGTGAGGGGCACGTACAGGGGATACGAGATCGTCGCGATGGCCCCCACCAGCTCAGGCGGTACGGCGATAGTCGAGATGCTGAACATCCTGGAAGGCTTCGACGTGGCCGGATCGGGCTTCGGAACGACCGATGGCGTCCACCTGCTGGCCGAGGCGATGAAGATCGCGTTCGCAGACCGGTTCGAGTATCTGGGCGATCCCGGATTCCTGGAGGTCCCTGTTGCCGCGCTGACGGCCAAGGAGTACGCGGCCTCGCGGCGCGGCGAGATCGACACCGGCGCGGCACGTTCCTACACGTACGGCAATCCCTCTGCTTACGTAGGCGAAGGGGCGGACACGACCCACCTGACGGTCGCGGACGGCGATGGTAACGTCGTCTCGACCACTCAGACCATCCACGCGGCGTTCGGCTCCAAGGTCACGACTCCCGGCACTGGAATGCTGCTCAACAACACCATGAACATATTCGACCCGCATCCAGGCACCGCAAACTCGATCGCTCCTGGCAAGCGGATGGTCAGCAGCATGGCGCCAACTATAGTAATGAAGGACGGGAAGCCGTTCATGGCGCTCGGAACTCCGGGCGCAACCCGCATATTCCCATCGGTGCTACAGGCTATCGTCAACGTAATCGACCACGGCATGACTCTCCAGGAGGCGGTGGAGGCCCCGCGGATCTGGACTCAAGGTCAGTCGCTGGAGGTCGAGGGCGGAATCGACCACGACGTTCGTGCGAGGCTTGCAGCACTCGGCCACGACGTCCAGGAGGTCGCGAAAGTAGCCGGAGGGATGAACGGCGTGATGTTCGACCACGGGCGAGGCGTCATCCACGGTGCGGCCTGCTGGCGCGCCGACGGTACCCCAGCGGGGTTCAGCGGAGGCCCGGCCAAGCCCGCTTCAGGGGATGCTCTGTACAGGTTCTAATGGACTAGTGGCCGTATCATGGGCGGCGTGACGTGAACCTGAAGCTCGTCCTGAACATAGTGCTGGGTGCGTCGATCGTGGCGTGCGTCGTTGGGGCCGGAGTCCTGGTGCTGCGCGACTCAAGGTCGCCGGGCGGGATAGAGATTACGTTGCCGTCCCCGACTCCCGTGCCGGTAGAGTCTCAACCCGTCGCCAAGATCCAGGTATACGTGTCCGGCGAGGTGGTCCGCCCCGGTGTGTACAGGCTCGACTCCGATCACCGGGTCGCCGACGCCCTGAACGCGGCTGGAGGTCCAACCTCAGACGCTGATCTTGACAGGATCAACCTCGCCCTGCGACTGAACGACGAGGACCAGGTTCATATCCCAGCAGTTGGATCGGCAAATTCACCGACGTCAGGGCAAGTGGGGCCGTCCAACACGCCAGTTCTGGGTAAGGTGGATCTGAACGCCGCTACCGCCGACGATCTTGAAGCCCTGCCAGGAATCGGGAGTGTGAGGGCAGCGGCTATCGTCGAGCACCGCGACACGCACGGTCCGTTCCAGCGCGTGGACGACCTCGTGGAAGTCAGCGGAATAGGTGACGGAATTCTGGGCTCGATCAGGCACCTCATCGAAGTCCGATGACGGTAACAAAGCCCGCTGTTTCAAGAGTTACAGACGAGTTGGGCTACAGGGACGTCAGCCACCCTTTAATGGTCTGGAATAGCTGAAGGTCCCGCCCTACATATCCGTGGTTGGCGCCGTCGATCACCTCGACAGTGACGTGAGGATAGCCGACTCGTCTGAGGCTGCGCATCGCGGCTCCGCAGACGGGCAGACGCTGCGGGCCGTCGCCGCACTCCTCTGACCCAAAGATAAACAGGGCAGGGCAGTCCACTTCGGCCGCGCGCTCGGTGACGCTGTAGCGGTTGTCCGGATTGAAGCAGTCTATGAACGCCCTCGCTGTCCATGACGATCCCCACGGAATCCCTGGTCGGATGTACGCGTCCGGGTTGCCTGATTCCACCTGCTCGACACACCATGAGTAGGCGTTGGTGAATTCATCCGCATGGAGGTCGATTATCCCCTCGTGGTTGTATTCGCCAGGCGACACCGGGATGATGCCGGCTACCCCCTCGAAGTGCTCCTTCGACTGTGCATATGTCGCTCTAACGGCTCCGCCGCTGTGTCCTCCGATCACCAACGACGAGTGTCCGCGCTCGCGCAGCAACTCGAGCCAGGCGGCGTAGTCCAGGCGAGATTCGTCCACCGACTCGTGAGCATAGCCCGCCAGTGGGCCGCCGGGCGCGCCGTTCGAGACGATGTCGTGTCCACGACGATTTGCAGCCAGGAACGCAATTCCCTCGGCCGCCAGACGTGCGCCAAGCTCCAGGTAGAGCGTGCGGTAGAAGTGACCGCCGTCGCCGTGAAAGAAGCACACAGCTTCGACCGATGACGACCGCTCCTGAACGGTTGGCGCGAAGTAAGCACCTCCCAAGAGCACCCCGTCAGAGGTAGTCACTTCCACGAAATCAGCTAGCATTTTTGACTTCCATCAAGTCTCCCCCTCTCCCTAGAGGGAGAGAGCTGGGTGAGTGTGACTGGATTGAATTCATCCCCCTACTCTCCGATGATCGGGTAGGGAGAGAAGTCCGTTATTCCAGCCTCTGTGAGCACGTCCTCATCGTAGAGTATCTTGCCCGTGTACGACTGCGGGTTCTTCTCGCAGATGATGACCCCGGCGTCGCCCATGATGATACCGTCCTCACGCGCGCCGGTGTACGGCCGTTCACCCCTGAACCAGCGCTGGCCTTCTGTAGCGATTCCGCCTCTGGGCGAGAGTGCGTTGACCGCGATGTTGTACTTGTACAGCTCGCTCGCCAGCCCCTGCGTGAACCTCTCCATGTGTGCCTTGCCTGAGCCGTATGCGGTGCCGTCTGGACGCGCGGACTCGTATGGACCCTCGCCGGGCCCGACAGCCCCGATAGAGCTGATGTTGATGATGTGGCCGTAGTTCTGCTCCTTCATGTAGGGGATCACAAACTTGCAGCCGAGGAACGGCCCCTTGATGTTGACGCGGTAGAGCAGGTCCCAGTGTCGAACCTGCATCTCCTCGATGGTGCCGGGCACCAGGATGGCGGCGTTGTTGACCAGGATGTCGATGCGTCCGTACTCCTCCACGGTCTTCTCGAACATGCCTGTGATGTCATCTTCCTGTGTTACGTCGCACCGGTAGCCGATCGCCTCGCCGCCCTCGTCCCGGATACGATTGACCGCGGTCTGTATGCTTCCAGGGATTCGGAAGTCGCCCTCGTTCTCAGTGCGGGCCGACACGACCACCTTCGCGCCCTCACGCGCGAACACGACAGCCATGTCCCTGCCGATGCCCCTGCTCGCACCCGTAATCACTGCCACTTTGCCATCTAGTCTGCCCAAGGTCGTACTCCTGTCCGTAGCTGGAAATCGTGTCTTCCGAGGTTTGCCAGAGTGTATTGTCGGCAGTCCCAGGTGTCAACGCGCAGGGTTGTGCGGCGAGCCGACCGCTCTGGAGCGGAAGACGATTCTGCTTCGGCGCGTAACTGACTTATGTCAGCCAAAGAGGAAGAGGGCGATGATCGCTACGACCTGGTCCCTCGTGAGCGCGCCGCTAAACAGGAAGTCGCCAATGGCTGTTACGACCTCGTCCCTACTGATCCTCCCATCTTGGTCGTCGTCGTATGGAAGCCCCAAGACCAACTGCATGGCGGCATAGTTGCCCTTGCCGTCGGTATCCTGGACCACATCTGCGTCGATGTCCACCGTTACGCTGCCGACGGCGTCAGGAGTCACGTCGAATGTGTAAACTGAGTCGCCATTGTCGCCGACGAAATTGCTGGCAGAGCCATGGGTTACGGTAATGTCACCGACGGTAAACCCAGACACTGACTCACTGAACGTAGCTGTCAATGGTATGGGCGAGTTGAACCTCACATTGGCTAACGCGCCCGCAGCAGTACGGGAGACTGAAACACCCGGAGCATCCCCAACTACAACAGCGGAGGTCCCGCCCACCCTGGAGTCAATCCCGTTCGAGTCCTTCAGGATTCCAGAGAAGGTGTAAAAGCCCTCAGTGGTGGTAGCAGTTGCAGTGTAGGTGAAGCTGTTTTCCCCGAACAGCGTGAACTGGACGCTCTGGCCCGTAACCATCACCGATTCTGTTGGCAAGTTGCTGGATACATAGCCAAAGCCACCCGGCAGGGTCTCCACTACGCCACCGAAGCTTCCGTAGTCGCTGGCTTCGATCGTCACCACGAGTTGGCTGCCTGGTGCAACCGCTGGAGCGGAGAAGGACCTCACGGCTGTCGCTTCAGAAGCACCCACCATACTTATCCGGATGGTGTACGTATTGGTGGCAGCACCATCCTGCGATGTTACCTTGAGCTTGACGACCGTGACTCCCTGGGCTGCAAGTGTGATCTGATGCCCAGCCATGCTGGCATCAGCGTCCACCAACACAATGTCGTCTACGTCAAGAAACTCGAATGTCGCGGCGTGCAAACTGCTGGGAGTTACCGTCACAGTTGATGCGCTCGCCACCGCCGTGTAGTCGGTCTGATATGGGTCGAACGCCGGTGTCAGTGCGCCGGGGTCTATGACAAGGCCGCTAAGCAAGACATCGCAGTACGGCACAGCGAGTTGATCGAGATCGTTTTCCGCCACGGCTCGTAGTGCGGACGGGATACAGCCAGTCAACTGGTTATCACGAAGATACAGGCCCTCCAGGTTAAGGAGGCTGGTCAGAGATGCCGGAATTGTGCCGGAGAGTTGGTTGCCCCAAAGGCTTAAGACCTTCAGGTCGGAGAGGCTGCCCAACTGGGTCGGAATCGAACCAGTAAGTTGGTTACTGTGCAAAGTTAGCCGCTCCAGGTTAATCAGGTTGCCAATTCCGACAGGAATACTCCCGCTCAACTGGTTCCGTCCGAGTTCCAGCCAGGTCAGATTTGTAAGAGGAGTGAGTTCTGTCGGTATGGAACCTGTAAATCCGTTGCCCCATAGGAACAGTCCTTCGAGGCTGTTGAGGTTGCCCAACCATGTAGGTACTGTGCCGCTGAGTTGGTTTCCTCCAAACGCTAGGAGCGTCAGGTTGGTAAGGTTTCCGAGTTCCGTGGGAATTGGCCCGCTCAACTGGTTCCGTCCTATTGTTAAGGTCTGGAGCCTGGAAAGATCGCCGAGTGTAGTTGGAATCGGCCCCGTTAGCTGATTCCGCTCATGTTCTAGAGTTTCTCGACAAACATCGCCTTGGCACACTTCGCGCGTGGTGCTTAGGCGTATGGCCCTAAGTTCGGACAGATTGCCTAACTGTGCAGGTACTGTTCCTCTTAACCCCTTGTTCTCGAGGGACAGTTCCGTGACGTGCGTAGGCATTCCCCCAACCGTGACGCCGTCCCATGATGTCATTGGCGTAGACGCCGCCCAGTTCAATGATGTGCCGGTTCCCACCAGGGTGTCACGCGCTTCCAACAGCGTCTCACAGTCCGACACCAGCCCTGAGTTGTTAGATGGATTGGGCACCGCAGTTCCGGCCCCACACTGGCCTGTGTCAACCTGCGTTCCCCTGTGCCCGTAGACCTTGATGCTCCACGAGTCGAGAGTCCCGCCCACAACTGGAATTTTGTCGGCTACGCTCAGTTCCCATGTGCCGTTGGGGTCCTCGCCCAAGTGCCTCGCCGAACCGAATCGGAACTCGCCTAAAAGGATAATCAGGCCCGTGTCAGGGTCATCGTCTGCAAAGGTATCGAACGGGACTGCCAGCTTGGAGACAGCTCCGGACGGGGACTTCAGCTCTATCTCAACATCTCGGAATGAGATGTGCCGAAGAGACACGTTTACTTCCACGAACTCTGTGAAGTTGACACCCGTGCTTAGAGTAATGGAATGGGTCACGGTAGTCGGACTTCCAAGAATTGGAGCGTCTGGAATCGACAGATCTAGATTGCCGGATGCCACAGTCTCGTTCTCAAATGGTGGAACGTTGGTCCACCCTCTGGCCAAGTCGACAGCGGCCTTGGCATCGACCACCCCGAAGCCGTACTCGTGGTTAAAGTGATATCGCTCTGCTGCCGAGGAGGAGCCGTACTTGCGGGCCCCTTCCTTCCAACCAGCGTTCGTCGGGTCATTTTTGCGAGCAGATGCGGCGAGAATCAGCTTCAGGTCACGCCAAGTAAGGCTCGGGTTCGCCTGCCGCATCAGCGCGGCAACGCCTGAGATAATCGGTGTGGCTGCTGAAGTTCCGTTAAAATCATAGACGTACCGGTCGTAATTCTCGGTCGTGACAATCTTTCGATTCTCGGCAAGTGACAGATCACCTGAGGGAGCGCAGACCCACAGATTGGCGCCGAATTCAGAGTATGAAGCCCTTAGGTCGCCGTCATTGACTGAGCAAACGGCAGTTACACCATAGTAGTTTGCTAGTTCATCAAGGTTTCCATCGTCCCCCAGCATGTGCCCATTTCCCGAAGCCCACGTGTAGAAGGTACCCTTGCCGCCGTACCCGCTATTGACTCCAAAGTCAACCGAGCGCTCCCAGAACAAGCTGGCCTTACCCAATCCGGGTCCTTCTACATGTCCCCAGCTATTGTTGGACACGGCCGTCGCAGCAGCATTACGGGTCATGGCATCCGACCTCTGAGCATCCGTTCTCTCAGAAACCAAATAGTTGTACCCATAGACTGTGGCTCGTGGAGCTACGCCCCGCACTCCGACACCGTTGTCCCTCGCGGATACCACTCCGGTTACTTGAGTGCCGTGGTGCGTGAAGGGATTGAAGATGCTTTCTGTGTCGGCGTAGTTGTGATTGAGGGACGTACTAACATTGTCGCGTAGGTCTATGTGGCTGAAGTCCATGCCGTCATCAACAACGGCGACGTTTACACCTTCTCCCTTAATCCCATCTGCCCACACGGGTTCTACATTTATGTCCTCCCCAGTCTGATTTCGCAGGTGCCACTGGCAGCCATACAGTGAGTCACTGATCTGCGCATCGTTAAGTGCACTTGTTGCCGCTTGACAGTCAGTTAGAAAGTCCAGGTAACTGGACTCCTCAAAGGCGTGGATGGTGTAAGGCACCGGGTGGGGAGTGAGATTGCTAAGTGTGAAGATCTTGATGTAATGGGTGCCGGGGCCAAAAAAATCTCTAACGTAAAAGCCGTTGCGCCTGATATGTGTGTTTGAGGGAACGAACCTGTCTGACGTGTCCACAGGATACCCGACAACACTTTGTCCATAGACGCTGCGTACGTAGAGAAAGAGATGTGTGTCCTTAGACAGGTTCAGCCGGATGTAGTCCACGTTTCCCGCAAAATCAATCGTTCCAGCGGTGGGATCGCTTAAGTTCAGTGGTTTCGCCGTACTGATTGAGTTGCCCGGATCGGTGACTGCCTCCGAATGCAGGACATAGTCGCCAGTTGTGAGTCGGTCAAAGCTGAAGACGCCTACATAATATGTTCCGGGCGCGAGGGTCGCCCGCAGGTGAAAGTTAAGTCGCCTTCCTGTTATGAAACTGTTCTCGTTCCATAGGACAGGGGTCACGGAGCTTGGTAAGTACAGGCCACCCTTGGTGTCGAGTTCACCCGTTGTGTATACCCAGACATCAGTGTTGCCCGATCTACCGGTCAGATCTAACTTGAAAACATCAACGTCGTTTCCAGGATCAATGCGTCCGGTTATGGAAGACCCCAATGACAGAGGAGTGGCCGTACCGAACGTGTTCCCGTGGTCGTCAGCAGTCTGCGCATCGGCCCCGACCGCGTTGAGGATCAGACAGGCGAACACCAGAGTTGGCAGCAGGAGCAGCCTTCTGGAAAGTCCCAGAAAGTGAACCCGCCGTAAGTGAGAACCAGTTTCCAAGCCCGTCAAGAGCCCACCATTTCCAACTATGACTTGCAAGCGTGATTTCCGCGCGGTGATGCTACCAAGACGTGCTGGGGCACGCTAGGTTGCAACGTCACGTGGACTCGAAACACGAGCCAAGTTGCCCAGCCCCAACTGACAACCTCCCACACACGACGTACAATGGGCCCCATCCCAACCGCCGAGGTCCGTCAAATGAAGCTAGCCCTACAGTACGAGATGCAGAGGCCGTCGCTTGACGACCACAAGGTACTCACCGAGACGATGGAGCAGTGCATCCTGGCCGACGAGGTAGGCTTCGACTACCTCTGGTTCGTCGAGCACCACTTTCTGACCGGGTTCTCGGCGTCGCCGTGTCCAGACCTGGTGTACGCCGCTCTCAGTCAGCGCACTAAGCAAATCAGGCTCGGACTCGGCGTGGTGATCCTGCCTTACCACCACCCTAACCGAGTCGCCGAGCGTGTGGCGATGCTCGACCACCTGTCCGAGGGCAGGGTGGACTTCGGCACAGGCCGCTCCGCTCCCTACGAGCTCACCGGCATGGGCATCGACCCCAGGGACAGCAGGGAGATGTGGGAAGAGTCGCTCACCATGGTCCCGAAGATCTGGGAGTCGGACTGGTTCGAGTACGAGGGCAAGTACTGGCAGGTGCCGTCTCGCCAGATACTCCCCAAGCCGTACCAGGACCCGCACCCGCCCATCTGGGTGGCCGCTCTCCAGCCAGCAACTTACGAGATCGCCGCGTCCAAGGGCATCGGTGTTCTCGCATTCGGTTCGAGCGCACCTTCGTCTCTTGAGCCCCACATCAAGGCGTACAGGGAGAACGTCAAGAAGGCGAACCCGGTCGGAGGGTTCGTCAACGACCAGTGGTGCAACTCGACGCTCGGCATCTGCCTTGACGATAACACGGAGGCCCGCGAGCTGGGAGCCGCGTCCCTCAAGAACTTCTTCGGCCCCGATAGGCCATACGTGCAGGGACAGAAGGACGTGTACGCTCGGCTGCTCGAACAGTGGGGCGGTGTGCCCGATCACCTCAGGCAGAATTTCTCCCGCTACGTCGCATCCGAAGAGGACGACGAAGAGGTGACCGACGTGCTCGATTTCTCCGGCGGCCAGGCGATCGCCCACAAGGTCTGGGAAGACCTCGACGCCGACACTCTCGCCGACCGCGGCGTAGTCATCGCGGGCGATCCTGACAGCTGCATCGAGGGCCTCAAGAAGCACGAGGCCACCGGCATCGACCAGATGATGATCATGATGCAGACCGAGACCATCCCGCACGAGAAGGTGATGCGGTCTATCGAGCTGTTCGGCAAGTACGTCATCCCAGAGTTCAAGAAGTCCGAGGCCGCGTCTGCCGCTGGAGACTAGTACATGAAGATCACGGAAATCGAGACCTTCCAGCTCTCCTCCCCTCTTGAGAGGCCGTTCGGGTGGTCCCAGAACTGGATAAGCCACCGCAGCGTGAACCTCGTCAAGGTCAGCACTGACGAGGGAGTCGTCGGATGGGGAGAGGGTGTCGGAGGGGAGATAGTCGAGGGTCTTCTATCCCCAGTGCTGATTGGGCATGACCCGACAAATCGGATCGGCCTGTGGCAGCGCATGTTCCACGCTCTATACAACGGCAACAACGCAGTCGGACTCGGAGGGTCCGCCATTAGCGCCGTCGACACTGCCCTCTGGGACATCACAGGAAAAGCGTTCGGCCAGCCGGTCCACAACCTACTCGGTGGCAGGGTGCGCGACAAGGTCGCCGTGTACGCCACCGGTCTGTACTACACCGAGGGCGAGTTCCCGACACGTCTGCTGGAGGAGGCGCGCGGGTACGTCGAGATGGGATTCATGGGCATGAAGACCAAGGTCGGCGGCCTGCCGATGGACGAAGACGTGAAGCGCGTTGCCGCTCTCCGCGAGGCCATCGGCCCGGACGTCAAGCTCATGGTCGACGCCAATCAGGCGTACAACGCGACCAGCGCGATTCGCATTGGACGCCGGCTCGAAGAGTACGACCCCGTCTGGTTCGAGGAGCCGGTAAACGCCCAGGACATCGATGGATACCTGCAGGTGAAGTCCGCGCTGCCAATGGCGATTGCCGGCGGAGAGAACCTGCGTACCCGCTACGAGTTCTCCCAGTTCCTGGCGCGACGCGCCTACGACATCGCCCAGCCCGACGTGGTCAACGTGGGCGGCATCACCGAGATGCGCAACGTCGCGATGACGGCAAACACAAATGGCATCCAGGTCAACCCCCACGTCTGGGGCTCACCCGTAATGATAGCCGCCAGCCTCCATGTCGCCGCCACGATTCCACCCTGTCCGCCGTCAGGGACGCCCGAGCCCTTCGTCCAGGAGCCAGTCATGGAGTTCGACCGAACGCCCTCAGAGATCCGCGAAGGCCTGATGGAGACCCCCTTCGACCAGGTCGACGGCTACCTCTCAGTCCCCAACGGCCCCGGCCTGGGCGTCGACATTGATGAGGATGCGGTGAGGCGGCTGGCTGGATAGCTTATGCCGGTATGACACGCGATCCGTGTCTGTCCTTAGGTACTTCAGGCGGTAGCAGCTTGGCTTCTCTCAGGAAACTGAGATGATCCTGTTTTGAGGCCTACGCTTCGCCCGTTGGTTTAACCCCACACCGTGAAGTTCTCGAAATGGGCCGTGTTTCGGTCATCCTCATTGTAAAAGCCGTACCCTAACTTTACGTTTCCCGATGTACTTTCCCGGTTGCCCCCAGAGTCTGAGCCCAAGAGTGACGAGTAGATTGAACCGAGAATTGATGTCTCAGATGCGTCTGCGCTTTGGGCTTGGATTCTTACTGCACCCTGAGACTGACCATTGACGTACATTACCGCTATTTGTCCGGCGAAGAAAAGCTCGATTCGGTTGCAGACCGGATCGATTGAATCGATATAACCGGTAAGCCCATCAGCCAGGATCAGTCTGTCGTTATCCTTGACCCTTTGGACCACCCACCTTCCCGATGGATTCACACGGAAATTCAGGTAGTCATCCTTGTCTTTGTGTCTGAAAATGAAACCGGTGCTCCACTCATCAGTGCCGATTGGCGGCATTACCTCTGCAATTGCATACGCCATCGACGCGTCTATGTCGGCGCTCCGTGTTGCGATATACCCGGAGTCTTTGGTTAACTCGCCTGACACCGGGCCGTAGAGCAGGGCCAATTCTTCGGCATGGATGTCCTTTACGACTGTTCGTCCCCCTCCTTCAGAATTGCCGACGAGCAAACCTGTTGCAACACTCAGCTGACCTGAATGGCTTCCATCAGATACGTCCAGTTCGGCAGTTAAGCGCCCATTGATCGATAGCCAACCTCGTTCTTCAATAACTACCAATGAGATGGAGTTTGTCTCACCCACCTGCTCGTTCCAATCACCGACAGAGCCGCTGGCCAATTCATTCCACTCTCCATCAGACACTACGTCGTGGCTGTATTCGCCGCGTTGAGTGACTATAACTCCGTGAAAACTACCAGATGATGAATGGCGGAACATCAAGCCAATGTCCCAGTCACTGATTACCGAGAGTGGCACATCAAACTTAGCTATCATCTGGAAGTTCCGTACATCGGAGAGTATCTTCGCGGTCGAGATCTTCCTGTCACCACTTTCTTTGTGCTTCAGTTCGATCCGGTCGCTATCAAAGTGTTTCCGGGAACTGTTCGGACTCTGCGAGGTGTGTGAAGCCTCAGCACTAGTCTGGCGTACATCAGCCTGTCCATGCACCAAGGCGTCCATCCGGTCCATCACTCCGTTGATGGCTATTGCGAACCCGATGCCTTCGACAGATCGACCGCCTTCAGTCTCACTTATACCCCATGTATTCACACCGATCACCTCGCCGTTGCGGGTGAACAGGGGTCCGCCGCTGTTGCCTGGGTTGATTGCTGCGTCGGTCTGAATTTCCGGAATACCGGATCTCCCGATTCGCTTGGCTGAGATGATTCCCCTGGTGATCGTTGGAGAGCTACCCAGCATTTCTCCAAGTGGAAATCCCATTGTGAACACTTCCTCCCCGACATCAACTATGTCGGAGTCTCCAACTGAGATGGGAGTGAACGTGCGGGATGCATCTATGTATATGAACGCCAGATCGTTGTTAGGGTCGATGCTCACAACAATGCCCCTGTAGGTCATCCCGGTCGAGACTCTCACGTCAACAGCCCTGGAAAGACCAACGACATGCTCGTTGGTGATAACCCGCCCATCGGTGGAGACGATGAATCCCGATCCTGTCCCGGCCTCAGAAATGATCTGGACTACTCCGAGAGCCACCCTGTTCACCACTTCGGGGATAGTCGGCTGTCTATCTTGCATTTCCTGCCTCGCTGTTTATCGAAAGGCCGATCCGCCTGTTTGGCGCTGATTGTAACCGAAAGAATGCGATCCTGCGGCACCCATGCAGAGTGTTTCCAGGTAAGACATGCTTGCCCGAATTCTCAAACGATTCGGACTGAACTTCCAATGTCTGCCCCGTCTGTTAGAATGCGCGACATTGGTTACCGGAATCTCGTGACATGAATTAGGGATAGTGAGAGGACGGACAGATGTCGAGAGCAAGAATTGGATTGTTGGCTGTAGTGATACTGGTTCTGTCCGTGCTGGCCCTGGCCTGTTCAAGTTCGCAGGAAGCCGCGCCGGCCCCTGTGCCCACTCCAGTGGACTTCGATGCACTGATCCAGAGGACTCTGGATGCCCAACCCAAGGGTGTCACTGCTGACGAAATGGCAGCGGCCATGCAGCAGGCGATGGCAGGACAGCAGGGCGTTACCCAGGCAGACGTCGCCGACGCGATTGCGCAGGCGATGGCCGGACAGCAGGATGTAACTCCAGCCGACGTAGCCTCTGCGGTCCAGGACGCTATGTCCGCCCAGCCGGGGGTAACCCAGGCACAGGTCGCCGATGCCATAGCAAAGGCGCTTGCCGCACAACCCGGTGTGACCGAGGCTCAGATGGCTGACGCTATCTCGAACGCCATGGCCATGCAGTCCGGTGGGGTCACAGAGGCCCAGGTCTCGGATGCCATAGCAAAGGCGTTGGCCGATCAGCCGATGCAGCCGTCGATGTCGCAGGCCGACATCGAGGCCGCGGTCGAGTCGGCGATGGCTAAGGCCGCGGCCGAAGCCGTGATGACCGTCGGCGCGATGGAGGAGACAGCAGAACCTGAAGCCGTTACGCTACCTGAACCACAGGCAGCAGCTGGCACGATTAAGATAGTGGCCGAGACCCTGACCCCGGCAGTCGGATTAAACCGACACGGTGCGAGCGACTTATTCAACTACATGGGTATTGCCGAGACCCTGTTCATGCCGACTGAAGAGGGCAACATACAGGGCCCCATGTTGGCGCAGTCGTTTGAAATCGCCTCTGATCTCTCCAAGGCGACAATAGACGTGCAGGACGGTGTCATGTTCCACAAGGGCTTCGGGGAGATGACTGCCCACGACATCGTGTGGAGCCTGAACGACGCCAACGCCGCCATAACTCCTGAGAGCATTCACGGACAGGCTGGTGACTTCAGAGTGCTCTTCAATGAGGCTTCGGCAATCGACGACTCAACGTTCGACCTGCCGTTCGCGACATTCGATCCGGCATGGGACGGCAACCGCACCAACATGTTCGGATTCTCGTTCGGCGTCATCAGCAAGAACGCCTACGACCAGAACGGAGAGGACTGGTCCAGGGACAACGTCGTCATGACTGGTCCTTTCGAGATCACGGAATGGCAGACTGAGAATTTCGCCAAACTGAGCAGAGTTCCCGATCACTGGCGCCAGACGGCAGGAGTGGAGACCATTCACATCGTCGCGCAGCCGGAGGCGGCAACAAGGCTGGCTTCTTTGCTCGTAGGTGAGGTAGACGTCGCCAAGCCGGAGTTCAAAGACCTGAAGAGGCTCGTCGACGCTGGCTTCCGCACGGTTAGCGCCGGAGGCGGACGCAAGGCCGGTATCTTCTGGGGCGGCAACTACTGGGAGACCCACGACCCCAGGACAGGCGAGCCGCTCGGCCCGATCGGGCTGAGCTACGATCCCGGAGTGCCTTGGGCGGTCGTCGTACCGGTGGTCGACCCAATGGACGTCGATAAGCGCATGGAGAAGGCTAGGATGGTCCGCTGGGCCATGTCACTCGCCATAGACCGTGCGCTGATCAACGAGGCCCTGATGGACAGCCTCGCCTGGCCCGAGTACATGTGGTCGGCGTCGGTCATCCAGCCCGAATGGCAGGACCGCTGGCTCATCCCGTATGACCCAAGCCGCGCCGAGCAGCTTCTCGACGAGGCCGGCTACACACGCGGGAGCGATGGCGTCCGCATGAACGCGGACATATTCCGCTCCGGCACGAACGTCGACGCCATCTCAGACGCCGTGGCTGGTTTCTGGGACGAGGTCGGAATTCGCACGACCGTCGACAAGAGCGCTTACTCCACTGTCAGGCCGTCGCTGGTGGCCAGGTCGTTCGTGAAGATAAACATCCAGGCAATCGGTGAGACCGCCACCAACAGGCCGTTCGACTGGCCCAAGGGCGGTGAAATGACCAGTCTCGGTCGTGGCGGGTTCGGTCCCGGAGTCGAGGTGCCGGAGATCACGCAGGCCATCCTGGACAACGGCATGGAGCCGGACAGGCTCAAGCGTGTCGAGATCAACACCGCGCTTATGGACCATATGCACCACATGATGCAGGGTTCCGCCGTGGTATCGCTGCCTGATCTGCTTGTCTTCAACTCCAAGGCCATTGAATCTTGGGCGATGCGCCAGGCAGGCTCGCTCGACCTGATGGCCTATCCTGAGTTCATCGTGCCGGCTCGTTAGCTGACAACAACGCTCCTGTTCGCAACCATGTAGGGGCAGGTTTCAGGCCTGCCCCTACCGTGAATGTCAATTAGCAGCTCCCCTCCCTTGATGGGAGGGGGCTGTAGTGAGGGTGAATTCACCTGCCTCCTTAAGGACCTAGGGGTTCCCGTTGCGGCGTTTTCTAATTCGTAGATTCCTGTTCATTCTGCTGTCGGCGTTCACGGTGACGATCGTCGTGTTCACGCTGTCGCGCACGATGGGCGATCCCCTGCTGCTGTACGCCAAGGAGGGCTACGGTAGGACCCCTGAGCAGATGGACGCGCTCCGTGAGTACCTCGGGCTGCACCGGCCACTGGTCGTGCAGTACTTCATGTGGCTCGGCAATGCTCTCACTGGAGACTTGGGCAACAGCCTCGTGGACAGGAGACCGGTCACACGGTTGCTGCTGGAGCGAGCGCCGGCGACGATACAACTCGCTGTGTCGGGATGGGCGCTTGCCACAATAGTCGGCATCCCACTTGGAGTGCTGTCGTCGGTGAAGCGGGCCACGATCTGGGACTACCTCGGCCGTACGTTTGCCCTGTTCGGTCAGGCGACGCCCGCGTTCTGGTTCGGTATAGTCGCGATACTGATATTCTCGGTGATGCTTGGGTGGTTGCCGACATCTACGCGGCCCACCGACGTTCCACTAACGACTCAGCTCAAGCACTTCATTCTGCCTACTGTGGTGCTCGCGTGGGGGCCCGCCGCTGGCTACCTGCGTCTCACAAGATCCGCGATGCTCGAGGTGCTCGACTCTGAGTACGTCAAGCTCGCCCGTGCCAAGGGCGTCACGTCGTGGGCAGTGATTTGGAAGCATGCGTTCAAGAACGCACTGATCCCGCCGGTGACGGTATCTGTGCTCCTGCTGGCGGGTTACCTAAACGGCGCGACCGTGGTTGAGCTAATCTTCGCCTGGCCCGGCCTGGGAAGACTGGCGCTCGACTCGCTATACAACAACGACTTTCCGCTCCTCACCGGCTCTGTTCTGATGATTACGTTGCTTTACCTGGTCGCCTAC
The DNA here is from genome assembly GCA_965116405.1 of Dehalococcoidia bacterium. Taxonomy (GTDB): domain Bacteria; phylum Chloroflexota; class Dehalococcoidia; order Lucifugimonadales; family UBA1123; genus VXRN01. The sequence continues at coordinate 407,740 of OZ220685.1, read as the reverse complement.
TTCATTTCCGACATCATCTACGTCATTCTCGATCCCAGAATCAGGTTGAACTAGGCATGGCCACGACAGAGGCAGACCTGTTCGCGAGTCAGGCGACATCCGAGACCTTCGGCTCCAGGGTCTGGTACGTGATTCGTCGCTGGCCTGTGATACCGATCCTTATACTGGCCGTTCTCCTGATCGCCGCCATATTTGCACCGACGCTTGCACCACACGACCCGATCAAGCAGAACCTGCGCAGCCGGCTTGCCCCTCCTGCATGGGCCGAAGAGGGCACTACGACCAACCTGCTGGGCGCTGACCACGTCGGACGGGACATTCTCAGCCGCATTATTCACGGCGCGCGAATCTCCGTGACTGTAGTGGTCATTGGTCTGACAGCAGGCACGCTGCTCGGCAGCGCGATTGGGATTCTTTCGGGTTACTACGGTGGGATGGTGGACGAGATCGTGATGTTTGTCGTCGTCGTCTGGGTCGGCGTTCCGTTCCTGATGATCGCACTGATCGTGGTGTCGATAACCGGCCCGAGTTTCGGAGTCGTAATGACCTTGCTGATTCTCAACGCCTGGACGGGCTTCGTGCGCAACGTGCGCGCCGAAGTGTTATCCCTCAAGGAGAGGGACTACGTCGCACTTGCCCGAGTTGCAGGGGCGTCGACGCCGAGGATCATCATCAAACACATCCTTCCGGGCGTGGCTAACACCATCGTCGTGCTCGCAACTCTCGGCTCAGGGACGTTTATTCTCACCGAGGCGACGCTCAGCTTCCTGGGTGCGGGCATCCCGCCCCCAACTCCGGCATGGGGAGTCATGATCGCGGAGGGCAACAACTACCTGGTCGACTCCTGGTGGATACCGGTGTTCCCGGGAGTTGCTATCCTGCTGGTCGTAATGTCGCTCAACTTCGTCGGCGACTGGCTGCGAGACAGGTGGGACCCCAGACTCAGGCAGCTCTGACCAGCAGCCAGGCACACTTCCCTTAGGACTGGCACAGCATTGGTCGATGTGTTCTTTCAGATTTGTATCTCAATCAGCTACCCCCTCTCCCTCAGGGAGAGGGCTGGGGTGAGGGTGTAATGAACATCACCGATATCAAGACTTACGTCATGTGGGCCGAGGGCGCCGGTCGCAACTGGATGTTCGTCAAGGTCGAGACCGATGAAGGCATACACGGGTGGGGCGAAGGGACGCTGGTCAACCAGGTAACGACCATAGCGGAGGCGGTGCACATGCTGGCCCCGCAGATCGTCGGTCAGAGCGCATTCGACATCGAACGCCACTGGCAGACGATGTACCTGCACAACCGCTACAGGAACGGCGTCATAATCAACTCCGCCCTGAGCGCCATAGATCAGGCCCTGTGGGACATCAAGGGCAAGGCGCTGGGAGTCCCCGTGTACCAGCTTCTGGGAGGCGCAGTTCGTAACCGTATTCGCACCTACACGGGCGCAGATACGTCCGAAGTCGCTCAGACCGCTGTGGAGCAGGGATTCACCGCGATAAAGTCCGGCTGGGGCTACTCGATGATCGACCTCGACGAGAGGACAGAACCCGCCAAGTTCAGGGACCACATAGCGATGATGCGTGAAGCCGTCGGCCCCGACATCGACGTCATGGTCGACAACCATGGCCGGTCAAGGCCCGCCATGGCAATCAAGCTCATACGCTCCGTCGAAGAGTACAACCTGCTCTTCTTCGAGGAGCCTGTGCCACCGAACAACATAGACTCGCTCGCACTGGTGAGACAGGCAGGCCTTGCCATGGAAATCGCTACGGGAGAGCGGCTGCTCACACGGTGGGGCAACAAGGACGTTATCGAGCGTCAACTTGTCGACGTCCTACAGCCTGACGTTTGCCACTGCGGTGGAATATCCGAACTCAGGCGTATCGCCGCAATGGCCGAGACCTACTACATCAACATGGCATTCCATAACCCCAAGGGGCCTGTCGCTACCGCTGCCAGCATCCACGTTGCCGCGGCCATTCCCAACTTCCTGATCCTCGAGCATGTTTCTCGGATTCCCGTGTTCGACGAGATTCAGGTCGAGCCCATGGCTCTGGGGGCGGGATACTACGAGCTCCCGACAGCTCCGGGACTTGGAGTGGACCTGAACGAGGAAGTCTTCGAGTCTTACCCGTACCGGTATCGACCTGTGCTGTTCGCCTCCCACGAGGACGGCGCCCCAGCCCATCCGTAATCGAGTCGGAAGCGGTATACTTCCTTCGAGACACTTGAGTGGAGGTATGACGGATGGCTCCAGTTCCGCAAGTGGTCCGCGGCATTCTTAGATCGACGCTCATGCCGGCGTTCATGGCTTGGGAGCGCATCGAGTCGGGCGTCAGCTACAACCCGATCTCGGCCAAGACCAGGGCGTACCCGTTCGACAAGTACGAGGAGCTGCGCCAGAAGGACCCGGTCCACCGGCTCAGAACCATCAACGCCTGGGTGCTGACCGAGTATGAGCACGCCAACGCTGTGCTTCGGGACCACGAGCGCTTCTCCCGCGACTACGGGGGAAAGAGTGCGTACCGGTCTATGCTCGACACCGATCCTCCCGACCACACGAGGCTTAGGACGCTCGTCTCCAAGGCGTTCACCCCACGCTCTGTTGCCGATCTCAAGCCTCGTATTCAGCAACTGGTCGACGACTTGTTTGATGACATGGAAGGCAGCGATAGGGTTGATCTCATCGACACGTTCGCATACCCGCTGCCGGTGATTGTGATCGCGGAGATGCTCGGCGTCCCATCCGAGGACATCGAGGTGTTCAAAGAGTGGTCAAACGACATCGCGCTCAGCATCGAGCCAACCGTCAACGACGAGCAGCAGCGCCGAATCGACGAGGCTGGTGAAAAGCTATATGACTACTTCGAGGAGATAATCGAGCAGCGCCGCCGCGATCCTCAGGACGACATGATTACTGCGCTTATTGCCGCTGAGGATGAGGGCGACCGCCTCACCCATGAGGAGCTGCTGGCAACGCTGCTGCTCCTGCTGGTGGCAGGAAACGAGACGACCCGCAATCTGATCGGCAACGGCACTCTCGCGCTGCTCAAAAATCCGGACCAAATGGAGCGACTGAGGAACGAACCCGAACTGATCGACTCCGCGATCAACGAGATGCTTCGCTACGATAGCCCGGTGCAGCTTGATGGCCGTATGGCGACGGAAGAAGTCGAGATCGGTGGAAAGACAATCATGCCGGGTCAGAGAGCAATCTGCATCCTTGGTGCGGCTAACCGTGACCCGTCCGTATTCACCAATCCTCAGGTGTTCGACATAGGTCGCAAGGAGGCGAGTCACATCGCCTTTGGACGCGGCATACACTACTGTCTTGGTGCGCCCCTGGCTATGCTCGAAGGGAGAATCGCCTTCACAAGCCTGCTGAATCGGTTCTCGTCGATCAGGCTTCTGTCAGAGCCCGAGTATCGAGAACAGGTGGTATTGCGCGGAGTCAAAGAGCTCTGGATAGAAGTCGAGCGCTCCCCCGGGTCGGGATCCGAAGGCGCAGCAGCGGCTGCTATATCGGTGACCTAGTTCCTTTGCGTGAGGAACATTGGCGTCTTCGGAAGATCTAGAATTCACCGCCCATGCACGTTTTGCCATGGTCGAACGCTCGATTCCTACAGAATGGGTGGTGAGACTGGTGTCAGAGCCGGAACTGCGTATCAGCGACCCCAATGATGTCGATGTTGAGAGATTCTTCGGGAGGGTCCCAGAGAGGGAAGGGAGAGTGCTTCGAGTAGCAGTGAATACCCAGGTTACACCGTGGCGAATTGTTAGTGTCTTCTTTGACCGTAGGATGAGGGGGAGGCTATGAAACTGCGTGTCGATAAGGAAGCAGACGCACTCTACCTGCGACTTGATGAGTCACCAATTGTCGAGTCAGAGGAGGTCTCGCCTGGTGTGGTGCTCGACTACAACGAGTCAAATGAGGTCGTGGGCGTGGAGATGCTGTACCTTTCCCAGCGTTCTTCTGAGTTGGACCTATCTGCCGTCCAGTTTGAGTCTGTCTGACATCCAGTAATTGACTCCAAATGAACGGGCGGCGCTGTTGCCGCTGCTGGCGGTGGCGTTCGCCGCCGGACTGCTGATTGCTGAAGTCTGGGACTTTCCACCTGTCGCCATGTGGCTTCTGGCGCTCGCGGCTGTCCTAATGGTCGTCTTGTCAGGACTGTCTCGCGTCTCGTTGCTGCCGGCGTTGTGCCTGCTGGCAGCGCTGCTCGGGCTTCTCAGGGTTGGTTTCATCGAAGCACCCGGAGAAGACCTTCTCAGATACCACGGTGTGCCGGGCACGGTTGCCCAGGGCCTGGTGGTTGATCAACCGACTGACAGCGGAGGAGCCTACAGCTTCCGGTTGTCGGTGGACCGCATCACTTCAGACACTGACCCAAACTGGTTGGATGTGTCTGGCGATGTCCGTGTATCCGCAAAACCGACTTCGTCGATCTCAGAGACTAGGAGTTCGCACCCCTTTCGATACGGTGACCGATTGGAGATTCGGGGCCGACTGACGTTACCCGAACCCCTCGGAGACTTCGACTATCCCGCCTATCTCGAGATGCAGGGCATCAGGACCGTCACCGCCTTCCCTGAAGTCGTTCTGATCTCGGAGGGAAACGGCAGTTGGCTAGTTCTCTGGCTCTCGAAAGCCCGACTCTCGTTAGCCGACTCAGCGGAGAGGATAGTAGCTGAACCAGCGGGCGCGTTCGGCAATGCAATCCTGCTGGGAATCAGAGACGGGCTCCCCGAGTTATTGGTGGACGACTTTCGAGGCACAGGCGCGTCGCACCTGCTCGCGATTTCGGGCCTGCACGTCGGAATGGCGTTGGTGATGGCGGTTTCAGTAGGATCAGTTGCCTTCGGAAGAAGGCGCCGGTTGTACCTCTTTCTGCCCTTGGGAGTGATCTGGACGTACGCGTTGCTGTCCGGCGCATCTCCTTCCGCGGTACGCGCGACGGCTATGGGCACGGTCTATCTGGCCGCGTTAGCCGTAGGAAGGCCACGCTCACTCATACCAGCGCTGGCGCTGGCCGCGCTCGTGATGACTGCCATTGACCCTCGCGTAATATTCAGCATTTCATTCCAGCTCAGCTTCGCGGCGATGCTGGGAATAAGCGTGTACCTCGAAAGAGTCCATGACCGACTGGCTCCTCAGCCTGCAGCCGGTGGGTTCCCAAGCGCGCTCGTCGGCACGCTTGGCATCTCTGTCGCCGCTACACTGGCCACGGCTCCACTGGTAGCGCTCCACTTTGGACACCTGCCGCTGGTGGGTCTGCCGACTTCGCTGCTTGTGCTTCCGGCAGTCCCGTTCGCGCTGTCATTTCACGCGATCGCAGCTGCCGTCGGGCTGGTGTCGGACATCGCTGCGTTGCCATTCGGCTGGCTTGCCTGGCTGTTCTCGTCGTACGTCATCGGCGTCGTTTCCGCATTTGCCCAGGTCCCTGCTGTAACCGTCAGCCTTGAGGAAATGGAGTCGGCGCTGGTATGGACTTACTACGTCGTCCTCGCAGCAGTTGCTCTTGTGCTAACTGGATACGTGCCGTGGCGACCTCGCGAGCTCAACTCCTCGTTGTCGATGAACCTGGTCCGCCGGGTCTCACCGCCATGGCAGGTGACGATGATTGCCGTCGCGATCGCCTGCCTGGTTTGGGTAGCGGCGCTGAACCAGCCGAACGGAAATCTCAGGGTAGTGTTCGCCGACGTGGGGCAGGGCGACATGACGGCGGTCACGACGCCTTCAGGTCACAGAATCGTCGTGGACGGCGGCCCCGATCCCCTGCGGTCTGCGGAAGTGCTTGGAGGCGAGTTCCCGTTCTGGGCGCGGAGTGTGGACCTCATGGTACTCACTCACCCTCACAGTGATCACATAACCGGTCTCAACGAGACACTCAGGCGATATGACGTGGCGAATATCCTGGAGCGTCGGCAGGAGTTCGAGGGTGCTGAATACGCAGTCTGGAACAGCCTTGTCGAGGCTAAAGGCGCCGACACGATCGACGCGCGTCCCGGACTGGCGTTTTCGTTCCCGGACGGCGTAACGGTCGAAGTACTGGGACCTCCCACTGAGCTGCTGTCAGGGACTGGATCAGACGTGGACAATGGCTCGGTTGTCATCAGGCTCGCTTACGGCAACAGGAGTTTCATTATCACTGGCGATCTGTTCAGCGAAGGCGAGGCTTGGCTCGTCGACTCAGGACAGCGACTTGCGAGCGACGTTCTGAGGGTGGCTCACCACGGCAGCCGGACGTCTTCATCGCAGGAATTCCTGGAAGCCGTGAACCCTGGTGTGGCGGTCTTTTCCGTGGGGCAAGACAACCGCTTCGGCCATCCACACGTTGAAGTAGTCGAGCGGCTGAAGACGTTAGTTAACGGGTCTCAGGTCTTCTCGACTGCCGAGCGCGGGTCGATCACGCTCGAGACAGATGGCCAAAAGCTGTGGATGTGGGCAGAACGCTAGGGGAGGGGTGCGATTCTCGCGGTTTATGCGGATTGACTCTCAGCTTCACGCCTTCAAGATGAGAAACACTAGGATTTTCACACTCGGCTCGTATAACATACAAGGACTCGGCAACTTCACTTCGGCGCGCGCGCTGTTCTGAGGACGATTAGATGTCACCCACCAGGATTCTCATAGTTGACGACCACACCCTCGTGAGAGATGGACTGACGACAATTCTGAGCAGGCAGCCCGACTTCGATGTCGTAGGCGAGGCGAGCAACGGACTGGGAGCAATTGAGAAGTCGCGGTCGCTCCACCCAGACGTAATCCTCATGGACCTTCGAATGCCCGAGATGTCAGGGGTAGAGGCCATGAAGATAATCGGCGCAGAGAGCCCGGATATCAAGATCATCGTGTTGACAACGTTCGATACCGATGAGTACATCTTCGACGCAGTGCAGGCCGGAGCCAAGGGCTATCTGCTGAAGGACACGTCCCGCGATGAACTGTTCAGCGCAGTGCGCGCCGTCTGTAGAGGCGAGTCGCAGATCGAACCCGGTGTAGCCGCCAGGCTCATCACCCGCTTCCAGGAGCTCTCCCGACCGGACCCCGACACACTCTCGGACCGGGAGATCGAGGTGCTGCAACTCATCGCTCGCGGTTCGGCCAATAGGCAGATCGCCGAGGAGCTTCTGATCAGCGAGAGCACGGTTAAGACCCACGTCGCCAACATCTTCAGCAAGTTGAACGTCCGTCATCGCACACAAGCGGTCACACAGGGCCTCCAAAAGGGCATCATAAAGCTCTAACGCCTTTCTTGAGATCGCCCTCGCATTCAGGACGAGTTCGAGGCTCGTAGCCCACGCACCTGGTTCGCCCCTGCTATCCTGAAAGGGAATCAGCAGGATGTTTGCCTTGTTCCCCAGACCTGATCAGAGTGAAGAAACGCAGTCCGGTCCCGGTGTGCCGCTGCCCGGCCTGAGGCGAAAGCCGTACGCGACCTGGGCACTGCTCGCGATCATTGGAACTATGCACCTGATTGCCGAGCTATCTGGCGGGTCGAACGACCCGGATGTGCTGTGGAGACTCGGAGCGATGAATGGCCAGCAGATCGCGGCTGGCGAGTACTGGCGTCTGTTCGTCGCGATTTTTCTCCACTCGGGTTGGATGCACCTTGGCTTGAACGCTTTCGGTCTGTTCGTCGTCGGTCAGTTGCTCGAACCCCTGTATGGGCACAGCCGCTTCACTGCCATCTTCATTCTGTCTGGACTGGCAGGTAGCGTTGCGAGCTACGCTCTCAACCTGAGCCTAATGCCATACGCAATCGGCATGGGTGCCAGCGGAGCGCTCTTTGGCGTTCTGGGCGCCTTGGTCGCATTCTTCCTGTCACATCGCAACCAGTTGGGGGACATGGGGCGTCGCAGCCTCGTGGGTCTGCTGTTGCTTGCCGGGGTCAACCTTGTGTTCGGACTCGTGACGGCCGGCGTGGACAACTACGCTCACATAGGCGGTTTTGTCAGCGGATTTGTACTCGGGATCGCGTTCAGCCCTCGCTACGTGCCGGTGCTGGACACGTTTGGATTCGTTGCCAACGTCGTGGACGTGAACTCGCTCCTCAAGCGTTGGTGGGTACTGCCCGCAGCCGCGATAGTGCTGTCCGCCGGCGTCATCATAGGGGACTCAAACATCGGTGACTCACCGGTAACGCACCTCCGTCAGGCAAGGGAGTTCCGCGTCGCTGCAAACCTGTCGGCCGCCATCGACGAACTGGACAGGGCCATAGAGATCGACCCAGCGCACGGTCCCAGCTACCTTGAGCGGGCAGAAGTGATGGCCGAGCTTGGCAACTACGACAGGGCCATCAGGGACGCAGCCCTCGCGGCCAGGTTCAGCAGGTCCCAGTCCGAGCAGCAGCGAGAGGCAATCAGGTTGATGGTCCAACTCCAGAACCGGCGCTGACGGTCGAGGATCGCGCACGCGAGGTCTGAATTGGCTGAAACTGACTCCGGTCGGGACCGTGTCTCCCATGCTCGGGTGGTGATGCGTTATGTCCTCGACAGAGGACCCTACTGCACGTGGTCGCTCCTCGAGGGGAGAGTGCCGGCTACGCCGACTTCTTCTCCGGTTCGGTGCTTTCGAGGGTGAGCGGGAACTGCCTGCCTTCCCCTGTGACCAGCATCACCGGAGATGTCCCGTAGATGACTCCCGAGTCCACAACGCACTTTTCGACGCCCTCGGTGCCTGGAAGTTCGTACATCACGTCCAGGAGTGTCTTTTCCAGGATCGTGCGGAGGCCGCGCGCGCCGGTCTTCTGATTCACGGCCTTCTCGGCAGCGGCGTCCAGGGCATCGTCGGTGAACACCAGCTCCACGCCGTCAATATGGAACAGCGTTTGGTACTGCTTGACAATGGCGTTCTTGGGTTCAGTGAGTACCCTGATCAGGTCCTCTTTGTGGAGCGCGTTCAGGCCTACGACCACCGGCAGTCGCCCGACGAACTCCGGGATGAAACCGTAGTCCATCAGGTCGTCGGCGTTGACGTGGCTCCTCACCTGATCGGCGGTGCGCTCGCCCCAATCATCGGTCACGACGTTGGGCTTGAAACCGATCCGCTTGCGGTCCTTGAACGCGCGCTTCTCGATGATTTCGTTGATTCCCTCGAAAGCGCCGCCGCACATGAACAGTATGTTGTCCGTGCGGATCTGCAGGAAGTCCTGGTGGGGATGCTTGCGTCCACCCTGCGGAGGAACGTTTGCAACGCATCCCTCTATGATCTTGAGCAGCGCCTGCTGCACGCCCTCACCTGATACGTCGCGCGTTATCGACGGATTTGCGCTCTTTCGGGCAATCTTGTCGATCTCGTCGATGTAGATGATGCCGTGCTCGGCGCGGGCTATGTCGAAGTCTGCCGCCTGTATGAGTCCGAGCAGTATGTTCTCGACGTCTTCGCCAACGTACCCGGCTTCAGTCAGCGTCGTGGCGTCCGCAATTGCGAACGGCACTTCCAGGATGTGCGCGAGGTTCTGTGCCAGGTGGGTCTTGCCGGAACCCGACGGCCCCAGCATCAGGATGTTGGCCTTCTGAAGCTCGACGTCTTCCTGCTTGTGGTTCGACCAGATCCTCTTGTAGTGGTTATAGACAGCTACACTCAGGACCTTCTTGGCCTGTTCCTGGCCGACGACGTAGTCTTCGAGCCGCTTGTAGATTGTCTTGGGGTTGAGGTCCTTTGCGGCCAGGTTGGTCTGAGCGGTCTTGGACTTTCTGTCCGCGTTCTCTTCAGCGATAATCTGGTCGCACAGATTGACGCACTCGTCGCAGATGAACACATGGTCAGGGCCGGCGATGAGTCGCTTGACCTGTCGCTGCCACTTACCGCAGAACGAACACTGGTAGTCGCTCCGCCCGGTTCTCGTGCTCGATCCGCCTCGGTCAGTCGTCAAGTCGCTCGTCCCACATCTGGGTCCCCCGGTGTTCAGGAGTGCTGTTAAATGTTGCCCGGAGTCAGTCAGCCGCTGCAGAAGCTGTCGACGTATCCAGCACGTCGTCCACGAGACCGTACTCCTTGGCGTCTTCGGCGCTCAGGTAGAAGTCACGGTCTGAATCGGTCGCGATCTTGTCGTAGGGCTGTCCTGTCCTATCCGCAATAATCTTGCGGATTATGTCCTGCTGGCGCAGCACCTCTCGAGCGGCAATCTCTATGTCAGCTGCCTGCCCCTGGGCCCCGCCAAGAGCCTGGTGCATGTGGACTGTGGAATTGGGCAGGGCGAAACGCTTACCCGGTGCGCCCGCGCAAAGTAGTACGGTCGCCATGCTGGCTGCCATGCCCACGCAGATAGTGGACACGTCAGGCCGTATCAGCTGCATGGTGTCGTAGATCGCCAGACCTGAGGGAATGACGCCGCCCGGAGAGCTGATGTAGAGGCTGATGTCCCTGTCCGGGTCCTCCCTGTCCAGGTAGAGAAGCTGGGCGATGATGTTGTTGGCAACCTGGTCGTAGATGGCCGAGTTGAGGAAGACGATGCGCTCCTTGAGAAGCAGCGAGTATATGTCGTAAGCCCGCTCGCCCCGGGCGCCTGTCTCCACCACCATCGGGATGACGTTTTCTGGCCTATGAATCATCTTCTTGCTGGTCTCCTTCCGAGTCGGGGGATTCGGATTCTTCGTTTTGTGCGTCCTGTGTATCGTCGCCGTCGCGTTCGCCCTTGGCGATAGACACCAAAGCGTCGATAGCCTTGTCGTACCGGATCCTGTCGGACAGCGAGTTCCGCAGGTCTCGGCGTTCCTGCCTGCGCATTCGCTGACCGGCGTAAAGCTGGTTGAACTGCTCGTCGATCTCCGGGTCTGTTACTTCTACCTCTTCCAGATCGGCGAGCTTGTTGATTACGAGAGTGCGCCGCACTCGCTGTTCAGCCTGTTCCTCGGCTTCCTGCTCGGCCTCCTCTTCGGTCATTCCGACGGCAGCGAGGTAGTCTGCGACCTGTATGTTGGCGTTCTCCAGGGAGCGCCTTTGGCTGTCCTGGATGCGCTCGATTTCGGTCTCAATGACAACGGGCGGTATCGTGAACGATGCGCTTTCGAGCAGAGCTTCGATTACGCTGTCGCGGTACTCCATCTGGGTCTGCATCTCAGCTTCGGAAGCCATGCCCTCCCTGACGGCAGTCATGAGCGCTTCGAGGTCTTCGTATCCGTCTGGAAGGCCCTGTGCGAACTCGTCGTTAAGCTCTGGGAGGACCCTCTCCCTCACCTCTGTGACCGTGACGTTAAAAGACGCCTCCTTGCCGACAAGAGAGGCGTCCGTGAAGTCTTCTGGTATCTCAAGTGTAAACTCTGTGGGCTGGTCGATTTCGAGATCAACCAGTTCGGCAGCGAATCCCGGCACGGGATAGCGGCCGTCCTCGGCCATGTAGAACGATGACTCCTCGCCCTGCCAGCGGCTCTCGCCATCAACTTCGCTGGTCATGTTAATCACGGCCATGTCGCCGAACTGCGGGGCTCTCTCGACCGTCTCCCAAGTACCTAGGCTCTCGCGAATGGCCTGTAGCCTTTCGTCAATCTGCTCATCGGTAACTTCGGGTTCTTCGAAATCGACGCGAATTTCCTCGTAAGCGCCGAGGTCGATCTCAGGCCTCAGGGGCACAATGGCGGTGAACTGTACTGGGTCGAGGTCGAGGTCGTCTATCTTGGGAAGGCCTACGGAGTCCAGCTCCTGCTCCTCGATCGCCTTGCCGACGGACTCGAAGACCATGCTGTCGAGCACTTCGTTAAGAAGGCTCTCCCGGCCCACCATGCTTTCGACGACGCGGCGGGGGGCCTTGCCCTTTCGAAAGCCTGGGATGACGATCTGGTTGGCGATGCGCTGGTATCCCCGGTCGAGATATGGACCTAAGTCCTCGTCCTCAAGCTCGATGTGGAGAGTCGTCTGATTGTCCACAACATCATCTTGAGTGATCTTCAATTGGGGCTCCTGGAAACGCGTATCGTATTCGGTGATTATAGCATAGAGGAGCGTCATTCCAGATTGCAAAAGACGCCCCTATTGTCGTCTGTGCGGATAACGGGCCAACTGCCTGATACGTTCACCTTGACACCCCAAATGATGTTCTTTACGATTCAACTGAGGGTATTCTGACGGGAGCTGAGGATGCCAAGCAGGTACCAGCGCGAAATAGAAGACATCCTCGAGCAAGCTGGCGAGGTTGGCCCCAAGCGTCTTCCCAGACGCTCCCCAAACCGACGCAGCTTTCGCCAACTGGTCTGGCTCTACGTCAGGCAGTCGCTAAGCGGCAACCTCTTCTCCATCTCTCCGGGCCGGATCATGCTGCTCGGGTTCGTGCTGCTGCTTTCGTTCCTCCTGGTCAGACCGTTCAGTTCCGGGGTCGCAGGCATGCTTGCGTGGGCTGGGCTCATAATCTTCATCATCGGCTATGGGATGGTACTGGTCCGTCCGCCGAAGATCGAGAAGCGCTGGCGTGGGCAGTCAGTGGAAATGGAATCTCCCGGTGGGTCCTGGCTGGACAGAATTCGCCGCAGGATCACGAGGCGATGAGGCGACTCTGAGGCCTGATCCAACAGAAACGAAGAAGGGCGGGACCGAGTCCCGCCCTTTTCTCTTCAGCCTATAACTCTTGAACTAGACCGCGCACTCGCCCTCGCCTCGCTCCAGCACGTACTTGACCGTCTTGCTCCAGTCTATGTACGTATCGAGCGACTCGCGGTTGAGTTCGGGAATGTCCTTGAACTCCTCCAGAACGGGCTCGAACGACTCAGGTCCAACTCGTGCTGCGAAGTCCCGGAAGATCTCCTCTTCCTGGCGCTCGGCCTTGTAGAAGTCGAGAATCTTGCTGAGAGCGTCAGGCATCCGCTTTGCGGGCACCTTGGTCTTGACTCGCAGGCCGATGCGGGTGTCACCATCTTCGAAGCCTCCTCCGAGGAAGAGCTCGTAAGCAGGCACCTGCCCGCTGGGACCCTTGGCCGCCGCGCCGTGGAATCCGATGTCCGCGACGTGATGCTGCCCGCATCCGTTTGGGCAGCCGCTCATCTTGATGTGCATCTTGCGGATTAGCGGGTCGGCCTCCTTGTCGATGACCGCAACGGCGTCTGAGATGGCCCGTCCAAGTCCCATCGAGGACGTGATGCCCAACTTGCAGCTATCGGTGCCGGGGCAGGAGACCACGTCGGTGATCTCAAGAGCGCCGGCGTCGCCGAAGCCCATCTCCTTCAGCTTCGACCATACCTCGAATAGCGCACCCTCCGGCACCCACCTGATGGCGAGGTTCTGCTGGTGGGTCAGCCTTACGCGGCTCGCGCCATACTTGCGGCTCATGTCCGCGAGTTGGTGGAACTGCTCAGGGCTGATGTCTCCCAGCGGCAGCTTGGCGGTCACCGTGTGGTAGCCGCTCTGCTTCTGCGTCTTTACGTTGGTGGACAGCCAGCGGTCGAACTCGGGGTCAGAGCCGGTGGCGAAGTCGCCCTGCAGTGAAGGCGCATCCGCCTCCTCATCGTCGATGTACAGTAGACCGGTCGGATCGAACGATCTCTGCGCCCAGTCTTCCTGGAGCTGCTCTTCGACTAGGTCGCGGTACTCGTCGATACCTATTCGATCGATCAGGAACTTTACCCGGGCCTTCATCCGGCTGCGCCGGAGTTCGTCAGAGTTATGGAACACCCGCAGCGCTGCCTCGGTCTTCTTGAGGTACTCGTCAGTGCTGACGAACTCGTAGAGCGTTGGCGCGATGCGGGGCATGATCGAAGTGCCGCCGCCCATCACCATCTTGAAGCCCTTCTCTCCGTCCTTGATCACAGGAAGGAATCCAACGTCGTGGATGCCGGTGATCGCGCAGTCTCTCGAGCATCCCGAGAAGGCCGACTTTATCTTGCGGGGCATTGACTGTGTGAACGGGTGCCGCACGAAGTACCTGGAGTACGCCGCGGCGTACGGCGTGACGTCGAATGGCTCGTTGGCGCACACGCCGGCGATCTCGCAGCCGGTAACGTTCCTCACGGTGTTTCCACACGCCTCTCGTGTGGTCAGCCCGACAGAGGCCAGCAGCCGCATCATCTCAGGAGTGTCCTCCAAGGGGATATGGTGGAGCTGGATGTTCTCCCTGGTCGTGACGTGACCCTTGTTGAGGGGCGCGAATCGTTCCACGATATCGCCCATCATGTCGAGCATGTCAGCAGTCATGCCGCCGAACGGTATCTTGATGCGGAACATGTGCACGTCGGGCTGGCGCTGCCCGTACACGCCCTGGCGGAGCCTGAACGCCATAAAGTCGGTTGGGTCCCAGTCGCCTGCCTGGAACCTCTTGACTCCGGCTTCGAACTCCTCGATTTCAGAGGGGTAGTAATCGATGATCGGCTTCGTCTGAGTCATTGCCTTGGGTTCCTTACTGGTTGGTTGGCGTCGGCCTGAAAATAACAAAGTCCCGTTCACAGGCGTGAGACGGGACGGTCATCGGTTGCGGTAGCTCCGAGGCTGCCCCTATCAGGGGCGGATACATGTGCACGTGAAATCGAGGCTGCGAAAACTAGCCATAGCCAGAACAATCTATCAACACGCCATTGGGGTGTCAACTGGATTGAGCGCCGATCCCCGAATCGGACACCTTACTGAGTGCATCTTACTGGGTACAATGGATGTACAAAACGCGTGCCGAAAGCGGGAGCGGTGTGGCTTATGAATGAGACGACTGTTTACTCTGATGGAAGGACGGTATTCAGGAGCGTTCTGGTTCCGGTTCTGGTTGCGATTGGGGCCCTTGCAATCGCGCTCGTCGGCGCGCTCGCTGTCGGCGGCGGGGACAGCATCGATGGGATCAACCTCTTCGTGGAGACCCTGTCCGGCAACTCAGGGTCGTTCTTCGGCGGTCTGGGAATCATCGCCCCGCTGGGATTCGCGTTTGGCGCGGGTGTGGCCGCGGCATTCAATCCGTGCGGATTCGCAATGCTGCCTGCCTACATGGGGCTCTACCTGGGCACTGGGGATGAGCAGGAACGAGTTTCCGTTGTTCGGCAGCTCGGCAAAGCAGTGCTCGTCGGAGTCTCCGTAACAGCAGGGTTCATCTTGCTGTTCGCCCTGGCTGGAGCAGTGATAGGCCTGGGTGCCCGTTCTGTAGTGCGGAGCATACTCCCCTGGCTCGGGCTGGGTATCGGAGTGGTACTCGTGGTGGCCGGAGCGTGGCTGCTGAGTGGGGGCAAGATCTATACGGCGCTTGCGCAGCAGGCCGCCGACAGGTTCGGAAATCCGGCCAGCGCCAACGTGAAAGGGTACTTCCTGTTTGGCTTGAGCTACGGGATGGCGTCTCTTAGCTGCACGCTGCCCATATTCCTGTCAGTCATCGGTGTGTCGTTTGCGGCCGAGGAACTCATCCACAAATTCGCCCAGTTCGTCCTGTACGCGGTGGGCATGGGGACCGTGATTCTAGCCCTGACAGTAAGCATGGCGGTGTTCCGGGGTGCGATGGTGACGGGGATGCGAAGGATCATGCCCTACGTGCAGCCTGTTGGGACATGGCTGATGATAGCGGCCGGCACTTACATCGTGTTCTACTGGCTGACTCTCGGAGAGATACTCCGGTAGCAGTCAGCCTTCCCCTTCCAGGCCGTCGCGGGCACGCCTGCTCGCAAGCCCGCGACGGCTGATCTTCGAAAGGCTAGGCCTCGTTCCTGACGTTGTTCGTCAGCTTGCCGATGCCGTCGATTTCGACCTCCACGACGTCGCCGTCATGTATGTCGCCTGGCGTGCCCGGAGTGCCGGTCATGATTACGTCCCCAGGGTTGAGAGTCACCGATCGTGTAACGAACTCAAAGATCTCGGGTACGCCGTACAGCAGGTCGCTGGTCATCTGCTCCTGGTCCACCTTGCCATTGATGCGTCCCACGAGGTGCAGGGAAGACGGGTCGAGGCCGGTGACGATAACTGGACCGAGGGGAGCGAACGTATCACACGACTTAGCCCTCCACCAAGAGAGGTCGTTGGCTTGCCAGTCACGGGCGCTAACGTCGTTGCCGCAGGTAAAGCCGAGGATGTGGTCGAGCGCGTCGGCGGCGCTGACACGCCTTGACTTCTTGCCAACTACCAAAGCCAGTTCGGCCTCTGGCTGCATCGTGACATTCTCTTCTATGGCTTCCTTCGGGATGATGATGTCATCGCCGGGGCCGACCACGGACGAAGCAGTCTTGAAGAACGGCTCCGGTACGCTGGGAGGTGTGCGGTCCCCTAGGTGGCTGCGGTAGTTCAAACCAATGGCGATCACCTTGCCCGGCATAACCGGGGCGAGCAGCTTGACCTCGTCAAGACTGTGAGTGTGGTCTGTGACCTCGTGGTCCTCGTACGGTGCTGCGGTCAGTTCGTGGACGGTGTCGCCTTCGACGACGCCATGGGCCACGTCGCCGTGCGCTAGATATCTGGCATACGTAGTCATTTCTTTAGCCGGTGCCTCCTGGAGAGTTTGCGATTACGGAGGAAGGGCGGCCTCCTCCAGATGGGCCTCAGTGTAACCCAATCGAACGTACGAGGCCAATTCGAGGTCATGCCATTGACGATGAGTTGGGATTTCTGTAATTTTCTCTAATGTCTGCCTTGTCTTAGGCAGATGGTTCTACGTTTGGGGTATAATGCAATCTACATATTTGGTCGCGACCGCGACCGCAACCGCAACGGAGGGGGCCGAATGGCAGTCGATACTCGAACCGAAACTGGAACTTGGAGAGTCAAGGCGGGACTGGCTCAGATGCTCAAGGGTGGCGTCATCATGGATGTCGTTACTGCCGAGCAGGCTAAGATCGCTGAAGACGCGGGGGCCGTTGCGGTTATGGCGCTTGAGCGTGTCCCCTCGGACATCCGCGCGGCGGGTGGCGTCGCAAGAATGTCTGACCCCACCAAGGTAGCTGAAATCGTCGATGCTGTGACGATCCCAGTCATGGCAAAGGCCCGAATCGGCCACTTCGTGGAAGCCCAGGTCCTCGAAGCCCTTGGCGTCGACTATGTTGACGAGTCCGAGGTCCTCACGCCTGCTGACGAGAACAACCACATCAACAAGCACGACTTCACCGTACCGTTCGTATGCGGCGCCCGTGACCTTGGTGAAGCGCTCCGCAGGATCGGCGAGGGCGCTGCGATGATCCGCACCAAGGGCGAGGCTGGCTCCGGCAACATCGTCGAGGCAGTCCGGCACGCACGCAGGGTGCTCGGCGAGATTCGCCGGATCCAGAACATGGGCGACGATGAGCTCATGGCAACTGCGCGAGACCTGCGAGCTCCTTATGAGCTCGTGAAGGAAGTGCAGGAGCGCGGCGGTCTGCCGGTCGTCAACTTCGCTGCTGGCGGCGTGTCCACTCCCGCAGACGCAGGGCTGATGATGCAGTTGGGCGTCGACGGTATCTTCGTCGGGTCCGGCATCTTCAAGTCTGAGCGCCCCGACCTGATGGCCGACGCCATCGTCAAGGCGACGACACACTATAAGGACCCGGCGATGATCGCCGAAGTGTCCAAGGGCCTTGGCGACGCCATGCCCGGTCTGAGCCTGACAGACATGCCCGAGTCCGAGAGACTCGCCACCAGGGGGTGGTAGCACTTGACCACGGTTGGTGTGCTCGCCATTCAGGGTGACTTCGTCGAACATCGTGAATCGCTGGAACGGCTAGGAGTAGAGGTCAAGGAGATCCGTCTTCCTGACCAGCTCGACGACATCGACGGCCTGATTGTGCCGGGCGGTGAGAGTACGACTATCGTCCAGTTGATCGACATCTACGAGATGCGCGAGAAGTTGCGAGAGCGCATACTGGACGACCAGATGCCCACCTGGGGCACCTGCGCTGGAATGATTGTAATGGCCGGTGAGCTAACCGATCACCGGCCAACTCCTCTCAGTCTGATGGACACGGTCGTCAGCCGTAACGCCTTCGGCCGCCAGGTCGACAGCTTCGAGTCCGACCTCGATGTGGATGGCATGGACGGTCCACCTTACAGGGCGGTGTTTATCCGAGCCCCTGTATTCGTCTCCGTCGGCGACGAGGTCGAAGTCCTCGCGAGCCTCGAAGATGGCCGCCCCGTGGCTGTTCGCCAGGGACACATGCTGGCCACCGCGTTCCACCCCGAGCTGACCAACGACTCTCGCATGCACAAGCTGTTCGTCGGCATGGTGGAGCAGGTCGGCTAACTTCGCCTCACTATCCTTCGGTGCATCCCCTCTTCCTCATGGACAGGGAGAGGGTGAAATGTTCGCCTCCTGAACTGGTTCAGAACCAACCCGAATACTCTGTCGGGAAGGGCCAGTTCCCCTGATATACTTTAGCGAAAGCGTACGCAGCGCCTCCTTACTTCGAGATGTCTGATACGGGTCGCCAGCCAGACAGCGCAACCGTGGTACGGGCCCTAGGGGCCCTGGACCTGGTGCGTTGTTCTCTCAACGGTCCGAGTGGGATGACTGACTCGGCAGTCACGATAAGCGGCCTCTGCCAGCCTCGCTCCTTTCGAACTGCTCTTGTAGGTCTGTCGCGGCGGAGTTTGGTGACCCGCCCCCCTGATGCCTGGGTATGTGCGGGTCAGGACGGCATTCGTGCTCTAGCCAGCATACGGCAGCGATCCGGGCCAAAGAGCTGGGAGCTATCCCACCTCTATTCGCACTCGTCCTCCGATCAGGCAGTGGTCCGGCTACTTGAAAGGACTGCAGCCGGGGCCGGTATGCGCGGCGCCGAGAGAGTCTTCCTGAGAGTAGGGGCGGACAGCGGTGTTCTCCAGGCGGCCCGGTTGGCCGGGTACTTTCCCAGCCACTACGAGGTCGTCTATCAGGGCACTCCTGAGCGGTCAGGGCCGAGCCATAGCCTCTTCGACGCCGACTCCCATCTCAGGCCACGACTGCCGGAAGACGATCACGCACTCTTCAGGTTGTACAACGCAGCGACTCCTGTGAGGGTGCGTCAGCTGGTCGGTATGACCTTCGACCAGTGGTCGTCGTCTCGCGAGCGAGGTCCGGGGCGATTGCGCGAGAGTGTACTCACAGTGGATGGGGAAGTGCAGGGATCGCTGCGCACTTCCACAAGGTCCGGCAGAGGGATTCTCTCCGTCGTGCTTCACCCCGACTACGACGCTCTTACTGCCGATGTAGTCGAGGCCGGGCTGAGAAGGCTGAAGGGCACACGGACGGTGTATGTCGTTGCGGAGGAGTACGCGCCACGGCTTTCGACGGCCCTGGAGGAGTTTGGGTTTGAGGCTCAGGGTGAGTGCGTTATGCTCGTGAAGTCAATCGCACAGCGTGTTATGGAGAGAGTGCCCGGTAGGTCGTCACAGGCAGTTGTGGAGTAGCTCCGGCTACGAGGCCGACAGCCGAAACTTCCACAGGGCGATGACCAGGAACGCCACTCCGAACGCCGGGAGCGCGATTAGCTCCTGCGAAACGTCTCCGAACTCTGCCCCAAAAAGCATCAGCTTGTTGAACGCGCCGTTGGCCCAGCCGTGTGGGGTCAGCTTCGCGAGCGACTGCATCCACTCGGGCGTTATGAACAGCGGCCACCAGCATCCACCAATGGGCGCGAGAGTCAGAGACACCAGTACTCCAGCAGTAGCGGACGCTTTGATGTCGGTAATGAAACTCGCAAGCATGACTCCGAACGCCGCCGACGTCACGGCCATCAGTACGGACACGAGGATCACTGCAATAGGCGAGACGCCCAGGTCTATCCCGAAGGCCAGGATCCCGACCGTCCATAGGACCGCGAGTTGCAGCAGACCCCGGAAAGCCACGCCGACGAACTTGCCGACTATGATGGACTCCCGCCGCACTCCGTTGGACAGCAGGCGTTCGAGTGTTTGTCCCTGCCGTTCGCGAGCTATCGCCTCGGCGCTCAGGGCAGCCGCGAAGAACACGAACATCGTCAGGTAGGCAGGGAGAGTAAAGTTCGTCGCGCCAACGGACTCGACGTCGCCAACAGACTCGACCTCGAAAGTCATTGCTGGAGCCGTTTGGCCTATGACTGCCTCTGGATCAAACGCGAGTGTGCCGTCCTGTGCGGGTGGCGAAAGCTCGAACAGGGCGGACAGTGTGATGTTGACCTTATCCAGTTCGCCTGCGATGGATGTGGCCAGACTGGTCAGGGCCGCCTGCACTTCAGGCGGGCTACTGCTGCGTACTACTACTTCGAGCGCAGTGGGTGAGCCTCCCGACACGCTCTGAGTGAAGTCGGCAGGGAATGCGACGAAGCCGTCCAGTGTGCCGTCTTCGACACCTGCCAGTGCGGCCCGGTAGTCTAACGCTACGAGTCTGTCTGTCTCCCCGGTCAGGTCTTCGATTAGCTCGAGGCTGAAACCGCTGGTCTCCTGTGTGGCGATCGCCAACTCCAGGGCGTCATCGCTGCCTCCGATGTCTCCGAGGGCGAGGCTGAACCCTACGACGAACAGGAATGGGAACAGGAACGCGAATCCGAGAGCGAACCTGTCCTTGAAGAAGACCCTGGTGTCCTTTGCCGCCATGAGCAGCGACTGGCGAGCGATCACTACCACGTTACCGACCACCTCCGGCTACCCTGAACATCGTCCGTGCCGCTGCAAGGCCGATAGCGGCAACTCCCACGTGTACGGCTATGCCAACGCCCTGACCGGCTAGTGTCTGACCGCTTGCCAGCATCCCGTACATCGAGTCGATTGCGTAGCGGGTAAGCGTAAATCGGGAGAGAATGTCCAATGGTCCTGAGCCAGTCAGGTCGAAGAACGTACCGCCGAAGACAGTCATGAACATGGTGATGAAGACAGCGGCCCATATAGCTTGGTCCCTGGTTCTCGCTATCGATCCGATTACCAGTCCGATCGCGCTGACGGCCATTGCGACCAGTGCCGAGAACACCGTTAGTTCCGCGAAGTCAGCGATGTCCCCGACTCTCAGCACCGCGAATGCGAGCGCCAGTAGCACCAGTGCCTGTACGACGGCTCTGAGCACACCTGCCATGAACTTACCCAAGAACAGCTGATTGACGCCCAGGCGGGTAGTCATCAGTCGCTCCAGGGTGCCGTTCTGTCGCTCTTCTACCAGTGTCTGGGCGTTCATTGTGACGGCGAACATCAGGAACATGACCAGCAAGCCCGGCACGAGACGGTCAGTTGGGTCCGGCTCATCACCGCCCAACGATCGTGTCTCCACGCCAATCGAGGGACGTAGGCGCGACTCCGCGATCAGTCTCGCGACCACCGCATCAATCCTGTCCTTGGGGACGCCAGACTCCATGAGCGTACCGCTCACAGTGCTGCGAATGTTTGCCTCACCTGCCATCTGCTGAGCGACAGATCTGACGATGGCTTCGACGATCTGTCCCGCATCGCCGCCGTTGCCGCGCTTCCTGAACGTAATGGCGACGGGCTCGCCAGCTTCAATCCCGGCCGAGAAGCCGACCGGAATCACCACTGCGGTCAGTATCGCGGAGCGGTCCAGGGCCTTGTTCGCGTCGTCGAGAGTCCGTTCTCTGACGGTGATCTCATCCAGCGCGTTCAGGCGGTCTATAAGGGAGCGGGCGTAGGTGCCATTGTCCAGGTCGACCACATGGGCGGTCGCGTGAAATGACTCCTCCCCCCCGAATGCCCCGTACATCAGGGCGAACAGAACGATTGGCAGCGCTACGCTGAACGCAAGCTCCTGAATGCTGACGAGGTAGCGTTTCACCTCGAGGAGGGCGATGTGTAGCGGCCGCAGCATGGCGTGTACCGGGGTTCAGTCCCTGAGACTGCGGCCCGTGAGCTCCAGGAAGACCGTCTCAAGCGTGACCGTTTCCGGGTCTCCAATCTCCGACTTGAGATCGCGGGGAGTCCCCATCACGACGATCTGTCCGTGATCCATGATTGCCAGCCGGTCACACAGGCGGTCGGCCTCCTCCATGTAGTGCGTCGTATAAAGGACCGTCATCCCCTCATCGCGCAGCGCCTCGACAGTGTCGAAGATGTGGTTTCGGGACTGCGGGTCGATGCCGACGGTCGGCTCATCCAGGAACAGGAGCTGCGGTCTGCTCATAAGGGAGATAGCCAGGTTTACGCGCCGCTTCATCCCACCGGAGAAGTTGTCCACCTTGTCCTTGGCGCGGTCCAGCAGCCCCACACGCTCCAGGTTTTCACTCGCCGCGTCCTTGGCGTCCCGTCCAGGGAGCCCGGCCATCCTACCGAAGAAGACCAGGTTGTCGTTCGCCGAGAGCTCGGGATACAGCGCCAGCTCCTGTGGACACACGCCGATCACCTGACGGACCTTGTCGCCCTCGCTCGTGAGCGAGCTGCCGCCGATGGTGATCTCACCGTCGTCCGGGCTCAGCACAGTGGACAGCATCCTGATAGTGGTAGTCTTCCCGGCGCCATTCGGCCCGAGCAGCCCGAAGATCTCCTGCCGCCGAATTGAGAAAGACACATCATCGACCGCAGTTATCCCGTCGAATTGCTTACGCAGGTGCTGTGCTGTCAGGAAATCGTCGGAACCTTTCATGGCCACAGAATACGATGTTGCTGTGAAGGTGTCAAAGGAGTCCGAGACGATGTTTGAAATGACTACCCTTGCATCACACTGGATGAGGGTGTTGGGAGGTCAGTAGTGGTAGTCGTTGGGGTCGAAGTCCAGTGGCGGGGGACTGCCGTGGACCTCGCACTCGGGGTCGGGGCAGTCTTTGTATGAATCGGCGTAGACCGGGTTCTGAGCTGCCTCGGATGGGTCGAAGTTATCGTCGTAGCACGCCTCGAAGTATTGGAGGCGTTTCTCGTCGATTTCGAGAGGGTCCCAATCGGGGTATCTGTAGACCTTGGTCGGATCCAAGGGATCAGACTCAGGCTGCTCTTCGGACTTCTCCGCTACTGCTGTTTGAGTGGCAGGCCTCTCGTCGACGGCGGCCTGGAAGAGGGCCTGTTCGGGAGTCATCTGGCTCTTCTTCGGAGTCGAGCGGCGGGGCGTTGCCTTACGAGGCATTGACCTGCCTGGTCCCCGCCTACGCGGGTTGGGTTATACTTGCGCCACACTTGGAGGATGGGAGAAAAATGACCACACGCATTAGCCCTGAGCACGATACGCGCGAACTTACGACAGATGACGTCTTGGGTGGAGGACAGCCACAGATTCTCACCCATGCTCCGGGCCCCGGCGGCTCGGTGCCCTTCACCGAGGACTTTCTGGTCAACGGTGCGTCAGGAGACCACTTCGGGATGACTCAGAACGCCGGGATGGGCTGGAACCCGGTCGAGCTGCTGCGGAAGCAGTTCGTCATCCTGTCGACTGCGGGAGGACTGAGGGAGCCGGACGGCGAGCCGGTCGCGCTTGGACTGCACACGGGTCACTTTGAGCTTGCGACGATGGTACGGGCCGCCGCACTGGAGCTGCGTGAGCAGAAGGCCATACCGTTCGCGCTGTTTTGCTCGGACCCTTGTGACGGACGTACGCAGGGCACGACGGGGATGCTCGACTCCCTGCCGTACAGGAACGACGCGGCGCAGGTGTTCAGGAGACAGGCGAGGTCGCTCCCAACGTCCCGTGGGGTGCTGGGGGTCGCGTCCTGCGACAAGGGGCTGCCCGCCATGATGATGGCCCTCGCGGGAATGCACGACACAGCGGTGGTTGTCGTGCCGGGAGGTGTCACCCTCGCACCAGAGCACGGCGAAGACACCGGCATGATCCAGTCGATCGGCGCTCGCTTCGCCCAGGGTGAGGTCACGCTTGAATATGCCCAGGACATGGGCTGCCGGGCGTGTGCATCTCCGGGCGGCGGGTGCCAGTTCCTTGGAACAGCCGGAACGTCCCAGGTGGTTGCGGAGTCGCTCGGACTGGCGATCACTCACGGAGCACTGTCGCCCTCCGGGACCGGCGCCTGGCTGGACATCGCCCGTCGCTCGGCGCGCGCGCTGGTCATGTCAGAGAAGCGTGGCGTCACGTCTCAGGATATTCTGACCGATGCTGCGTTCGAGAATGCGATGGTCGTGCACGCGGCGTGTGGCGGTTCTACGAACCTGCTGCTGCATACGCCGGCGATCGCTCACGCTGCCGGTCGACGGCGCATGGGCGTCGACGACTGGAACCGGGTCAACAAGGAGACCCCTAGAATCGTCGACGTGCTGCCGAACGGTCCGGTGGGACATCCGACGTCGGTGCTCTACGCGTCGGGCGGCGTCCCGGAGGTCATGCTTCACCTACGACGCATGGGATTGCTGGACACGTCGGTGCTGACAGTTACCGGCCAGACGCTGGACGACAACCTTGACTGGTGGGGGGAGTCCGAGCGCCGCCAGCAGGTGCGGACCTACGTGAGAGACGTTTCTGGTGTGGACCCCGACAACGTGATACTGGAGCCTGACCGCGCAAGGTCTCGCGGCCTGACGAGCACAGTCTGCTTCCCGGCGGGCAATCTTGCGCCTGAAGGATCGGTCATCAAGAGCACGGCGATCGATCCGACCGTGGTGGACGACGACGGTGTGTACCGTAACGCTGGTCCAGCGCGAGTCTTCCGCTCGGAGAGGGCAGCAATCGCCGCTATCAAGAGCAGGGACGAAGACGAGCGAATCAAGGCTGGCGACATCATGGTGCTGACCTGCGGCGGGCCGCTGGGCACCGGCATGGAGGAGGTCTACCAGATCACAGCCGCGCTCAAGCACCTGTCGTACGGAAAGTACGTCGCGCTCATCACGGACGCGCGTTTTTCAGGCGTTTCGACTGGCGCGTGCATAGGCCACGTCGGACCGGAAGCACTTGCTGGAGGGCCTATCGGCAAGGTGCGAGAAGGCGATCTCGTCGAAATCTTGGTCGACCGGAACGACCTGGAGGGCAGGATCAACCTGGTCGGTGACAATGGTGTGAACCGCGGCGCCGAGTGGGGAGAGGCAGAGCTAAGTCGGCGCCCGGACCCTGACGATCTCGAGCCGCACCCGAGTCTTCCAGATGACTCCCGGCTGTGGGCTGCTCTTCAGCACGCTTCGGGAGGCACTTGGGGAGGCTGCGTGTTCGACGTGGACGCTATTGTCGAGACGCTAGAGGCGGGGAGGCGGGCCCTCGAGTCCGAATCCGGCTGACGGGGCGCATCGCCCGGTCCAGCTTGGAAGAAGGCTACATCTGGAGCAGGACACAGATAGCGATAGCCAGTCCGGTTAGGCCGGTAATCGCGGCATTTACCCGCCAGGGTAGATGGAGAGACTCGCGCTGCCTATGGCCACGTATCCGGGTAACGGATCGCTCACCGAGATCACGCGAGGGCGCCGCTGCACGTAGTGTTGGTACGGTGATCATCATCCCGATACTCCCCCTGAGAGGTCCCAGCACTCAGTCTGCCTAGGCGGCCGCTACCAAGTCGGTAAGCTCTCGTTCATGAAGGCTGGCAAGCCAGGCTAACAGCTTCTATTTCGAGAGCCTTACAGTGAGTCTTAGGATATCCTAACCGCAGTTACGAGTCAACGCTCACCATGTGGTGTGTTCACACTGAAGGGGCAGGTCAGGGTCGTCTCAGGCTGAGACTATGGATAGCAAGAGAGCGCCGTCCCGGGAAGAATTTAAGCGTGCCTGTAACCCACATCCGAGATCTTCGGGGGTGCGAAGGATGAGGCAAAGGGCTCAGCCTACGGAGAAAAGAGGCACACGGCGTCCGCCTGTCGTCACAGGTCGGAGCGGTGTACTTACCGGTTGCACCTATTGAGCGACGCGCAACTGACTTGCGCGTCGGCTCATGGTTTCAGGAGCAACTGGGTCTGGGGCTATAGGGGACGGTTAGGAAGCGGTCTTCCACTCTAGCAGTCTGGCGACCTCGTCGGTGTGGACCTCTGGGTAGGTAACGTGCCCGCAAGCCAGGCAGGCAATGTAGAAGCCCTCGAAGTCGCGACGGATCTGGCGATCCCCGCTGCAGCGGATGCAGGACTTGAAAAGCACAGAGTGCTCCCTCAGAGCGCTCTGTGCTGTGACTATTTCTCTCATATCGACACGTACTCCTCTTAAGAATCCTGATTACATTATCGCAGGTCGTCTAATAGGGTGTTAACAAAAGATTAACACAACATTAACAACCGATTGGAAAACGTAATAATGAGTATGTCACCATGTGAATCCCTAGGCAATGCACCGTGCATCCGTTAAGCAATGCCGCATTCCCTGGAGCACCGGGATATCAGGGCTTCGGGCTCTCCATGAACACAGTGACACCCATCTCCTGGTAGTGTTCGCGCAGCTTGTAGTCATAGTTGCGGAAGCTGATGCGTATGTCTGTGCCTTCCAGCTGCTTAAGCGCGTGGCGAACACAGTCGTCGACGGACTGGAGCGGGTGGTGTGGGTGCGCTTCGATGTCGTAGGTCAGGTCGGCGGGTCCCCAGGTCAGGCAGGTAATTCCGGGCTTGGCGAGCTGGCGCGCGTTGGTGACCGCTCTAAGCGTCTCCATCTGGATGCAGAGGATGCCGTTGGCGTTCCACCACTCGGCGTACTCCAGGCGGTCCTCACGACCCTCGATGCCGTATCGGGCGGCTCCGCCCCAGCTGCGCTTCGCCACCTGCGGATAGTAGAACCAGTTGATGGCCTCGTCCACTACCGCTTCATCCTCGACCAGCGGTACTTCGATGCCGAGGGGACCCAGATCGAGAATATTGCCCACCAGGTATGCGTGTCGCGGGTGCTTGATGCGGAACTGGACTGGTATCCCGACTTCCTTGGCGGTCTCGCAGTACTGGACCAGCTTGTCCTCGTTGTAGGGCGAGTGCTGCGCGTCGGCATTTATGAAGTCGTAATCGTCCTTGCCGAGGATGTCCTCCATCTGGCTCTTCGTGGCGTCGATGGGTACAGAGACGCCAAGGACGATGTCGCCCCGTACAATCTTCTCTTTCAGTGAGGTCATGTGTTGCTCCTTACTCCGAATGTGTCTGATTGGGTCAGGCCGATACTCTGCGGCATGAAGAACTCGAAGCGGTTTCGGTCTTCGTACCCGTCGATGGTCGCGGGGACAATGCCCGGGTTCTCCAGTGCGGCCCGGACGATGCTCTTGTTGAACTGGTGGATGCCTGACTCGTCGGACAGGAAGTAGTCGACGGGCATCCAACGGCACTCGGCGATCTCCTCCTCCTGCATGGTGATCTCGGTGGAGAGCGCCGAGAGCCGGCAGACGAAGTAGATGTCCGACTTCTCGTACCTGTAGCCGTGCCAGTGACGGAAGCACGCCAGCGATTCGAACTTGGCGTGTACTCCAGTCTCTTCAAGCACCTCGCGTACTGCACCGTCGGCAAGGTGTTCGCCGGGGTGCAACGCGCCGCCGGGCAGCTTGTACCCGGGTCCTCGGCTTGGACCCATGCGGTATCGTTCCACGACGACCAGGATCTCGTCCCGCTCGTTCAGAACGACCGCGCCTGCGCCAATGTAGTGCGTCGCATAGGGAGGAATGTACGATCCGGGAACGAGCTGAAAGGTCATTAGAACGTATTCTGACTTCGCGTGGTGGTATTCGAATCCGGCGGCTGCCGCGACCGGCACCAGGGCCGCGTTGTCGATCGGCAGCTCCAGCCAGACGACCTTGTAACCCTCGTCAGTCCACGAGGAAAGGGAGTGTCCCAACAGCCTCTCGAACTCGCGAGGATCGTCAGGGAGGGTCCCAACATCAGTTACCACGCCGCCAAACTGGTTCGGAGAGAACTTCAGAGTCTCCATGGTCAGCCGTGCCTCACCACCATCTGTACTTCGTTGGACGGCTCGCAGAGGGCCTCGAATGCGCCCTGGATCTCGTCCAGCGGGAGGAAGCTGGCCTCTGAGACCAGTGGCTCCATGGTTACCTTGCCAGTGCGGATGAGGTCGAGCGCTATTCTCCAGTCCTCAGGCTGAGTCCCGAACGATGTCTTGAGGTTGATCTCTCGCGCCATCCAGTCGGGAGGCAGCACAGGGGTCTCTTTCCAGACGATTGCAACCAGAACGACCTGTCCGTTGCGTCTTACCATGTTCATGGCCTGGTCCAGTGTCCCGGGCGCGGCTGCGCACTCGAAGACCAGGTCTGGTCCAGTCCCGTCGGTAAGCTCGACGACACGCTCGACGGCATCTTCCTCGAGCGGGTTAATGACGGCGTCCGCACCAAGACGACGGGCGGCGTCCGCCCTTGCGGGGGCCGGTTCTGAAACGATGACTTTACTCGCTCCAGCGGCTCGGGCGACCTGCATGCACAGCAGGCCAATGGGCCCTGCGCCGAGCACCACGACAGAGTCTCCAAGCTTAAGCTGAGACAGTCTAACTGCGTGGACGGTGACAGCGCACGGCTCGCACATGGCGGCCTCATCGTCGCTCACCCCTTCAGGTATGGGCACGGGCTCCCACTCTTCCAGTACGACCTTCTCTGCGTATGCTCTTACGCGCGACGAGGGGCCTGAGAATCCCTC
The DNA here is from genome assembly GCA_965116405.1 of Dehalococcoidia bacterium. Lineage (GTDB taxonomy): Bacteria > Chloroflexota > Dehalococcoidia > Lucifugimonadales > UBA1123 > VXRN01. The sequence continues at coordinate 379,467 of OZ220685.1, read as the reverse complement.
AAGCCTGTAGTTGAACCGCTCTCCGCGGTTCGGGCTCGCGGCCCTGACAGCAGGCGGCGGCTCACCGCCACCGCCAACGACACGGTCGCCCACACTCCAGCGGGTGACTCCGTCTCCCACGCTGCTCACAACCCCGGAGTATTCGTGACCCATCACGGTGCCGGGGGGAGCGATGTCGTACAGGAAGTGGTGTACGTCGGTACCACAGATGGCACAGTAGTTGACGTCGATGACCACCTGGCCGGGTCCTGGTGCGGGATCGGGCAGGTCTTCTATGGCGAACTGTTGACCACCCTTGTAAACAGCGGCGCGCATGACGGATGCCTCCTGAAGTTGATGCCGCATAGGTTAACACGAGGACTCTACGGTGTCAGGTTTCTGGATAATATGGATGCTTGTGCTTTTCCTTGTGGACACTATAATGGAGACCGCCTGACATTAAGTTCGTTGTACAGTTGTGTCCCCGCCGTCCTCAGACAGTCGGGGCTGGAAGGCAGCCCAGATGACGACACAGGCTTCTCAGAATCCACGATATGAGGCGGACGAAAGCCCGCCGGTGCTGGCTAGTCTCGGCTACGGCGCTCAGTTCAGCCTGATCGCTTCGGCTACACTGCTGGTGACTCCGGTCGTGGTGGCCAAGGCGTCCGGCCAAGGCGACTCCTACCTCGTGTGGATGGTCTTCGCCTCGCTTTTGGTCGTTGGCGTGTCCACTCTGATCCAGGTGCGACGGGTCGGGCCGATCGGAGCGGGAGCGCTGCTGCCCATGTTCACGGCGGCTTTCTCCATACCGTTCTGCATTTCGGCAGTGGTGGATGGGGGTCCGGCAACCCTGATTACGCTGGTGCTCGTCACGGCAATCACCCAGCTCATCATTTCCAGGTGGCTGTTTCTCCTGAGGCGGCTAGTGACGCCGGTGCTGGGCGGCACCGTGATGATGATTCTTTCGATCACGCTGGCCTCGGTGGTGCCGCGTCTGCTGGACGAGGTTGCCTTGGTGGAGCCTGTTGGAGCGCATCTGACCGCCCTGGCCACGATAGCCGTAGTAGCCATATTCGTCCTTCGCGGGTCGGCGGTGCTGCGTCTCTGGGGACCTGTGGTCGGCATCGTCGCTGGCTGTGTGGTTGCCGCGATCTTCGGCTTCTACAACGCCGATATAGTGCTTGACGCGCCCTGGATTGGACTGCCCAGCGAGTGGCCCGGCCTGGGACTGGACTTCGGCTTCGCGTTCTGGACGCTCCTTCCTGCATTCCTGTTCCTGGGAATCATCATCTCTATTCAGGCGAATGGAGAAGCAATCACGCAGCAGAGAGTCGCATGGCGTGAGGAGCGGGCAGTTGATTTCAGGCAGGTGCAGCGGGCAATGGCCGGAGCCGGTGTCACCAACCTGCTGGCCGGACTGGCAGGCACGGTGCCGAACATCATCAATTCCGGCTCGTCCTCGTTTGCCCAGACAACCGGAGTCGCCTCCAAGAGGGTCGGCTATTGCATCGGTCTCATCTTCATCGCCATTGCGTTTCTGCCGAAAGTGTCCGGTCTGCTGAGTACCATTCCGGGGCCGGTAATGGCGGGATACCTCATCGTGATGTCAGGGACGCTGTTCGTTGACGGGGCGCGACTGGTAATCCAGTCTGAGCAGAACCGCCAAAGAGTTCTGGTTGCGGGGGTGTGCTTCTGGATAGGCGCTTCCTTCCAATTCGGACTGTTCACGATACCGGACGTCGGCCCTGTATGGGGCGCCCTTCTCGGAAGCGGCATTACCACCGGAGGTCTGGCGGTGGTTGTCATGATCCTGTACCTGGAGTTCACCAACCCGAGGCACATGCGCTTCAAGTCGAAGCTGGACATCGAAGTGCTGCCCGAGTTGAACGAATTTATCGCCCGGTTCGCCGACACCAGGGGATGGGATGAGGCCATGAAGACACGGCTGAGTGCGGTCGCTGAAGAGACCCTGCTAACGTTGTCGCCACTGGACCTGATGTCATTCGACCTGGATGGAGACGACGATGAAGAAGCAGCTGAAGAGCGGCAGTTGGTCGTGTTGGCCTCCAGCGAGGGAGGGATCGCCGACCTGGAGTTCATCGGTGGAGGAGGCGAGGAGAACATCGAAGACCAGGTCCGCCAGCTCCAGCAGCTCGATGAGGAGACTCCGATAGAGCATGAGCTGTCGCTGAGGCTGCTGCGCAGCTACGCCCTGTCAGTCGAGCATCACCAGTACCAGGATACCGACATCATCACCGTTAAGGTCGCCCACCCAGATGGAAGTTAGTCTAGGCGCTTCACCTGTGCCGCTCGGAACTATCCGGACCTGAGGGATTCGAATGGACGTGTTTGATATCTCAGACCTGCTGTCCAGGCGGGAAGAGTCCGGTCAACTGTATCTCGAATTCTTCGAGGCGCCCACCATGAGTGTCGGCGTGTACGAGCTTGCCGCCGGATCGATCGATCCCCAGCACCCGCATACCGAAGACGAGGTCTACTACGTCGTCGGGGGAGCGGGCCAGGCCCATATTGACGGCGAGGACAGCGAGATAGGTCCCGGCAGCGTGATCTTCGTCGGCGCCGGAGTAGAGCACCGGTTTCACTCCATAACTGACGACCTGAAGTTGCTCGTCGTGTTCGCGCCACCGCGAGGGTCTCAGACGCATTGAATTCGGGCACTGGTTCGGGCAATATACTCTGTCATTGAATCTCATCGCCTGAAGGAGCCTTCGACCCGTGAACAAGATCGTTCCGACCTTTGCTGAGGCCGTTGCTGACATTCCTGACGGGGCGACGCTCATGATCGATGGCTTTGCCGGGCCGGGTGGGACGCCTCAGAACCTGATTCGCGCGCTGCGAGACCATGGGGCGCGAGAGCTGACGATCATCTCGAACACGGCTGGTCTTGCTTCCGTGATAGGGTTCGGCACGATTCCGGGCGACACGCCCACCGACATTGGCGTCCTGGTTGAGAACGAGCAGATCGGGAAGGTGATCGCGTCCTTCCCTGTGTCGCCTTCGCCCTCCCGCCCCACGGCCTTCGAGAGTGCTTACCTGGAAGGAAAGGTGGACCTCGAAGTCGTGCCGCAGGGGACACTCGCCGAGCGTATCAGGGCAGGCGGAGCGGGGATTCCTGCGTTCTACACACCGACGGGCGTTGGCACGCTCATGGCGGAGGGCAGGGAAGTGCGGGAATTCGACGGTCGGGAGTACCTGCTTGAGACTGCACTCAAAGCGGATTTCGCACTGCTCCGTGCTGATAGAGCGGACACGCTCGGAAACACTCAGTACAAGGGAACGTCAAGGAACTTCAACGGTGTCATGGCCACCTCGGCCGATGTGGTCGTCATTGAGGTCGACGAAATCATGGAACCGGGTGAGATAGACCCTGGCGCTGTCCATACGCCGGGCCTTTACGTAGACAGGATCGTGAAGATCGGGTAGAGGGAGCTTTCCCCGGACCACTAAGGAACACTTTTATGGAAAAAGAAAGATTCCCGCGTGAGATCGTGGCGATGCGCGTCGCGAGAGAGCTGCAGGACGGCGACGTCGTTAACCTTGGGATTGGGATACCCACCCTTTGCTCACAGTTCATCCCAGAGGGTCGCAGTGTCGTATACCACAGCGAGAGTGGCGTGGTCGGCTACGGACCGATGGCCGAACCTGGCGAAGAAGACATAGACCTCATCAACGCGGGAGGACAGTTCCTCGCGCCGAACCCCGGCATGGCGTTCTTCAACTCCGTCGAGGGTTTCGCGATGATACGGGGCGGACACATAGACGTCACGGTTCTCGGCGCCCTGCAGGTCTCCGAGCGCGGCGATCTTGCCAACTGGATGCTGCCCGACCGGGGCATCGGAAATGTGGGCGGAGCCATGGACCTCGCTGCGGGAGCCAAGCGCGTCATCGTTGCGATGGAGCACACGGACCGCAACGGCAACCCAAAGATCGTGAGCGAGTGCGACTTCCCCCTGACGGCCCAGGAGTGCGTGAGCCTGATCGTGACTGACGTGGCCGTAATCAGCGTCGAGGCAGATGGTCTCCTGCTGACCGAGGTCGCGCCCGGCTGGACGGCGGACGACGTACAGGAGATCACCGAGGCGTCCCTGTCAGTATCGCCGGACCTCGGGGACTTCTGGCTATAGTCGCCCGCCTAAGTCAGGTTCCAGCGGGGACGGCTGGCGGCCTCCTCTTTGAGCCTGTCGGGTAGCCAGTCCCGCACTTCCTCAGAGATGTAGAAGACCGGCCGAATCAGGTCGGACTCGGACTCTATCATCCCCTCTTCGACTGACTTCTGGGCAACCGGCGTGTTTGGCAGTACTCTTGAGCCGAGCCTCAATACCGCAAACGATGGCTCGGTCTGCCTGAGCAGGCTGAGCTTCTGATCGACGGTTTCCTGACTCTCGCCCGGCTCTCCGAAGCTGATGTTGAGAGAGAACGGCAGCCCTGCCTCTTGGAAGAGGTGCCCCATGACCCCGAGCCGGTCGAGCCTCTCGGCCAGGTCTCTTCCGCCCCCTCCTGACTCCGACAGAAGCGCCAGGGAACACCCTGACTTCTTCATCAGTTGAGCCAGTTCATCGTCTCCGTGGCCCGGGCGAACGTAGCTATTCCACCTGATCTTGATACCTGATTCGATTATGGCGCGACACAGGGCTTTGGCATTGTCGACGGGAATGTTAAATCCCGAGTCTATGAAGAAGACCTTGTTGATCCCGAACTCGGTGTTAAGGTTCCTCACTTCGTCGACAACCTCGTCCGGGTCGCGAATCCGCCAGTCTGTGCCGTCGAAACTGCCGTCTGAAGTCGGGTAGTAAGCCTGCGCCAGCTTCGTAATAACTCCCACCCCGAAACCAGAGCCGTTGTACTTCCGCATGTCCAGAAGGTCAAGCCTCGGCGCTCTATGGAAGTCGGATGTGAAGCTGCCCTCGCTGACGACGATCTGCCCGTCCTTCCGGTACACCACTCCGGCGATTTCGGTGTAGTCGTCTCCCGACTCCAGTCTATCTACGAGAGTAGCAAATGCTTCGGCCGCATCCCCGGCGATTCCGACGTCCGCTCCCACGTACTCCAGGCACTCCGCCGGGAGAATGCTAAACGCCGGTCCTCCGCAGAGGATCGTGGCGTCACTGGACTCTCGGATTCGTTCGACGATGTCCCTGACGCCGGGCAGGTTCCAGACCGGGTTGAAGTAACTCTGGTTGTCCAGGTTCCTTATGGAGAGCCCGACGAGATCGGGCTGGAACTTCCTTACTGCCTCTTCGACATCTGCCGGTGCGTCCTCTGAGAACATGAGGTCGAGCACACGCATCTGATGCCGGTCTTCGTCCACCGCGGCGGCGATGTACGCGAGGCCGATTGGGACCGGTCGCACGACCATGCGGTCCATGAATCTGTCGGTCTGGTTGGTCGCTACGAGCAGGATCTTCATGGCTGTCGCTCCTGTGGCTCAGGGCCTTACCTGAGGATAACATAGGGCCTGACCACCTGACTTTCGTATGCTTTCTGTTTGACCTGCCGTTGGCAATGGTGTACAACCACGATGCGCGGGGACGCGCCTCAGACTCTCTTCCAGGACTCATCACAGATGCCATCGTCAAACGTTGTTGGGAAGGTGCAGACTGTACTCGGGCCTATCGAGCCGGGCGATCTGGGAACGACGCTTACACACGAGCATCTGCTGATCGATCTCTCGGTGCTTTACAATCCTCCTCCGGTCGAGGCCAGTGCGAAGGACATCTTCTACTCGCCACTAACCCCTGAGGCACTCGGATACATCCGCTATCATCACGCGGCCAATTACGACAACTCTCGGCTGCTTGACGTCGACACGGCAATTGACGAGGCCAATCTGTACAAGCAGTACGGCGGAGTGTCGCTGGTCGATGCGACGAGCATCGGCATCTCCCGCGACCCTGTCGGCCTAGCACGCATCTCACGAGCAACGGGCGTAAACATCGTCATGGGAGCGGCATTCTACGTGGACGTCGCCCAACCCGACTACGTCAGCGAGCGCAGCGAGGAGGAGCTGGCGGAACAGATCATCCGGGACGTCTCAGAAGGCGTCGACGACTCAGGCATCCGTTCGGGAATCATCGGAGAGGTCGGATGCTCATGGCCGCTGACCGATAACGAGCGCAAGGTGGTCAGGGCTGCGGCCATGGCGCAGAGGGCGACCGGTGCCCCGATACTGATACATCCCGGCCGTGATGAGACGTCACCGTTGCAGATCATCAGTGTGCTGGACGAAGCCGGAGCCGACCTCAGCCGGACCATCATCGGCCACCTGGACCGGACGGTCTTCGAACATTCCACTCTCACTGCTATCGGAGAAGCTGGATGCTATTTCGAGTGGGACCTATTCGGCAGTGAGGGCGCCTACTATCGCATGAATCCCGCAATCCAACATCCCAACGACGGGACCAAGCTGAACGACATCGCCTGGCTTATCTCTGAGGGGTACGGCGATAAGATCGTCATAGCACACGACATCTGCTCGAGGCACAGGCTCCTCAAGTACGGTGGTCACGGCTACTTCTACATCCTCGCTCAGATCGTCCCGATGATGCGCAGGCAGGGATTCACAGAAGAGTCGATCCAGAACATACTCGTCAACAACCCGGCATCGATCCTGACGTTCGTCGAGCCATCAACATAGGAGGCTTGCGATGGCTACTCTGGAGCACGAAGATGCCAAACGGGAGATTATATCCCTCATTGATAGTCTCCCCGAGGATGATCTTCATGCTGTGAAACGATACGTTCAATATGTCAGGGACCTGCAGGACCCCTTGCTGAACGCTTTGGCAGATGCGCCATGGGACGATGAACTCTTGACTGATGAAGATCGCGCTGCCATTGCCGAGGCACGAGAAGATATCGTTGCTGGGAGGACTATCTCGGCGGAGAACCTTAAGGAAGAACTAGGTATTTGAATTGGGAAGTTGTCTATACACGCAGAGCGGCGAGAGACGTTCGTCGGCTCGAACCATCAGTTAGACCTAGAGTAGTACTCGCAATCGATCGCCTTGCATCTGATCCGGCATCGTCCGACATTCGGCGTTTACTGGGTCGCCCACAGAGTGGAGAGTGAGGGTCGGAGTTTGGCGAGTTATATTCGAGTATGACCGACGAGAACGCTCGATCCTGATTCTCCACGTAGGACACAGGCGTGAAGTGTACAGATAGTTTGAACAAATGTTGAGGAGAGAAAACATGACAACCACACACGATCAGGATTGGGAATTTGGCATACGAGACGAGGGACACGAAGGTGGTGGCGAGGGGCCGGTCACTCTAGGAGAGGGCGACTTCAGGTACGAGGTCTCCGGCACCAACTGGGGTACCTTGCCCGAGGGCTGGGTCTACAAAGAGGGCACAGCGGTCGACGTCAACTCCAAGGACCACGTATACGTGTTCAACCGCGGCACATGCCCGATGATCATCTTCGACACGGAGGGCAACATCATCGACACGTGGGGCGAGGGCGTTTTCGCCAACCCTCATGGGGTCACGATTGCCCCCGACGACACCGTCTTCTGCGTCGACAACGGCGACAGCACCGTCCGTAAGTTCACCGCTGACGGAAAGCTGCTGATGACCCTGGGTACCGCGCACGAGCCCGCCCCTAAGATGAGCGGCAAGCCGTTCAGCGTCCCGGCGCACGTGGCAATCGACCACCGAACTGGCGAGTTCTACGTCGCGGACGGGTACTCGAACGCAAGGGTGCACAAGTACACTCCGGACGGCGCCTACCAGTTCTCCTGGGGAGAGTCGGGAACTGGCGAGGGTCAGTTCAACATCGTCCACAACATCACGACCGACAGCGAGGGCTGGGTGTACGTCGCGGACCGCGAAAACCATCGCATCCAGATCTTCAGCCCGGAGGGCAAGTTCGAGACTCAGTGGGTGAACCTGTCGCGTGCAGCTGCTATCTGCATAGACGATAAGTCTGGACAGGAGTTGGTGTACATCGGCGAGTACTTCGCCGGCATCGCGACCAACGACATCGGCACCGATCTGGGTCCTCGCGTCACCATCATGGACACCAAGGGCAACGTGCTTGCACGGGTCGGCCGCCAGAGCTATGGAGCGCAGAGTGGGCGTTTCTACTCGCCGCACGGCATAGCGGTAGACTCGAAGGGCGACATCTACGTGGCCGAGGTCTCCTGGAGCGACTACGGCAGCAAGATGGACCCGCCGCGCGAGCTTAGGTCGATGCAAAAGCTGGTGAAGGTCAGCTAGGACGACCAGCCGCGAATTCTGACTAGGGGAGACTACGCAGTGACCACCGTACACGACACTGGACATACACTCACAACGGAAGACCTCGCGGGGCTGGCCGACGACTTCGCATCCGACCCGCGCAACCGGCTGATGCAGAATACAGTGACTCAGCGCGACGTCAACGAAGTCGCGCTCGACCGACGCATCGTTACGAATGCGACTCACACTTTCTCTACTGTGCTGGACGATTGGTCTCCAACACAGCAGGGCGCATCCGGCAGGTGCTGGCTGTTCAGCGGACTCAACCTCTTCCGTGTGGACACCATGGACTCCCTGAACGTGAAGCAGTTCGAGTACAGCCAGAACTACATGATGTTCTGGGATAAGGTCGAACGGGCGAACTTCATACTCGAGTCTGTGATTGAGACCGCAGACCGGCCAATCGACGACCGGATCGTTCAACACCTGATGGTTGCCCCTGTCGAAGACGCCGGCCAGTGGGACATGTTCATCAACATCGTGGACAAGTACGGCGTTGTCCCCAAGGAGTCGATGCCTGAGACTGAGAGTTCGGGCAACACGCGCCAGATGAACAGCATGCTGTACTACCAGGTGCGGCAGGGAACGGCAACCATCCGGCGACTCTACCAGGACGAGGCCGGCTTGGACGCGATGCGCCAGGCGAAGCTTGATACGCTGAAGTCGGTCTATCGCATCCTGTGCATTCACCTCGGCGATCCCCCCTCGTCGGTTGACTGGCAGTGGCGGGACAGGGAAGGGGAGTTCCACCGTGACGGCGAACTGACGCCGCTCGAATTCGCTGAGCGATACGTCAAGCCCGGATTCAGGGACATGGTCTGCCTGGTGAACGATCCGAGGCCGGACCACCCCTACTTCCAGTCTTATACGATCGGTTACCTGGGCAACGTCGTAGGGGCCAGGTCGGTGCGTTACCTCAACGTGCCGATAGAGGTCATGAAGAATATTACACAGAGACAGATCGAGGATGGACGTCCCGTCTGGATGGGCTGCGACACGGGCAAGCAGAACCACCGCACCCTGGGCCTGTGGGACGCCGAGCTTTTCGACTACGCAAGCGTGTACGGCTCGGAGTTCGGCATGGACAAGGCCACCCGGCTCCAGTACGGGCAGACGCAGATGACCCACGCCATGCTGTTTACCGGCGTCGACGTGGTGGACGGCGTACCGAGGCGCTGGCGAGTCGAGAACAGCTATGGCGATAAGGTCGGCGACAAGGGCTTCTTCCTGATGAACGACTCGTGGTTCGACGAGTACATGTTCGAGATCGCGGCCCCGCGAGGCTACGTGTCCGACGACGTCCTGGCGGCCCTTGACACGGAACCCATAGTGCTCCCGCCGTGGGACCCTATGGGCGCGCTGGCCTAGGTAGCACGTATAGCAATTCGAGCAGATAGCTGGCACGGAGGACGGACATGACCATAGGAGTATCCACCCCACTCCCCGCATACAGGATCAACGCCGCGTTCATGGCGTCAAAGGCTGAGGAGCTTGGCTTCGAGTCGATATGGTACGCGGAGCATCCGATCCTTCCCGTCGAGTCGGACAGCCCATTCCCCGGCTCAGATGACGGCGTGATCCCCTGGACATACGCCCACTTCGCCGACCCGTACATCGCGCTCGCGCAGGCGTCAGGCGCGACAAGCAAGATCAAGCTCGGCACCGGGATTACGCTCATCCCGGAGCGCAACCCCCTGGTGCTCGCAAAGGCGGTGTCGACGCTCGACCTGTTCAGCGGCGGCCGCTTCATCCTCGGGATCGGCACCGGCTGGCACCGTGAAGAGACGACGATAATGGGCGGAGACTTCGATCACCGCTGGACGCAGACCAGGGAGTCGCTGCTGGCTCTCAAGGAGCTGTGGACGAAGGACGAGGCCGAGTTTCACGGAAACTATTACGACTTCCCACCAGTGCAGATGTACCCCAAGCCCGCACAGAAGCCGCATCCGCCGATCCTCATAGGCGGGATGGCACGAAGGGTGCTGCAGCGCATCGTAGAAGTCGGGGACGGCTGGCTTCCCAATCGCGTCACGCCAGAGATCATCGAGGACAGCAGGCGACAGCTCGACGCGCTCGCAGAAGAGCGCGGGCGCGACCCAAGCTCGATCAATATCTCCGTCTACGGTCAGCCCGCGGACCGGCAGAACGCTCAGGACTACCTGAACGCCGGCGCGGACCGGGTTGTCGTTCGACCCGAGTTCTGCGAGACCGAGGAGGAGATGGCAGAGCAGCTCGAGCGTATGGCTGAGGCAGTGCTTTAGTCACTGCCCGATCATGGTTGCCTGAGGCCTGGTAACGGCGTGCACTCTGACTTTGCAGTCCCAACGGCAGACCTGGCAGGGCTGATAGCTCCGTTTCAGGACGAGATCAGGCGGGGCCTGTCGGGTCTAAACAGTTCTATTGCCATGCACCCGTCGTTCGTTGGCATGCCGTCCGGCAGAGAGCAGGGCCGGTTCGTGGTCCTGGACCTTGGCGGCACCAATGTGCGCGCCATCGTTCTGAACATGGGCCCAGATGGCTCGATCAGGATCTTGAAGAGCGATGGGTTCCGCCTCTCATCCACCAGCGGGTCCGTTGATGACCTCTTCAGTCCAGTAGCGCGTTTCCTCGGTGACCTGCTGGATGACGAGACCGATTACACCCTTGGCTTCATTTTCGCGTTCCCGATGGAGCAGACAGGCGCTCGCAGCGGGCGCCTCACCAAGTGGACAAAAGAATTCGCGTTTACCGGTGTAGAGGGTCAGGAGGTGGTCGGGCTTCTCGAGAGTGCAATTCGACGAGAGTCAGCCGCTCTTCCCTCCCTTCGGAAACTAGGGATCGGGGCGCTTGCCAACGACACGGTCAGTGTGCTGGCCGCCGGCGCCCTGCACGATCCGAGATGCGACATGGGCCTGATCGTCGCTACCGGTACCAACATGGCCGTTGCTGTTCCAGGCTCGATGATCCACAAAGATGTCGCCGCCGATCACGATACTGGTGAGATGCTGTTCAACATGGAGTGCGGCAATTTCTCCGGGGTCAAATCTGTGCAGACGCGTTTCGACCGCGAGCTGGATGCCGATTCAGACACAGAGGGCCAACTGCTGGAGAAGATGATATCGGGCCGCTATTTAGGGGAGATCGTTCGCCTTGCCGTCGTTCATCAGGCGTCGGCAGGGCAGAGATTCCTCGGCCTGACTGGAGAGAGCAGCGCTTTCAGGGAGCCGTATGCATTTGCTACCGAGCACCTCTCGGACATAGCCTATGACACCTCTCCGGATCTCACTGCCACCGGCATTCTGCTTCACGGGCTAGGCGTTACGGACCCAAACGAAGAAGATCGCAGATACCTGAGAGATATATGTCTCAGCGTTGGCAGAAGATCTGCGCGGCTTGTTGCGATGTCGATTGTGGCGACCGCAACATATATAGACCCAGACCTGGAGCGAGAGCATCTGGTAGCCGCCGATGGCAGTCTGTTCAGGGGGTACCCGGGCTACGAAGTAGAGGTGGAACGCGGAATCTCTGAACTGCTCGGAGACCTGGGCGACCGAGTCCAGGTGGCGTATGTCCGAGATGGCTCAGGGATAGGGGCAGCAGTGCTGGCAGCAATGCCCGGCTGACTCATTACCAGTCCAGACCGACTGATGTGGTCAGGAACTCCGAGAAGGGCGAGGCGGTCCTGCACGCTTCAGCGTAAGTGTCGATGAAGTCGTCCGAACACGCTTCCTCCTGGGTGAAGCTCGTCGTGGCCGCGAAGGACTTGAGCTTGAGGTGATCAATCAGGGGGTGGTCAGGGTCAACACCTCTCGGGGCCCGCTTAAGCGACTCGCCCTCAAGATTGTACATCGAGTTGAACCCGTCTTCGTTTACGATGCTCGTCCACCTTTCAGGATTTGCGACTATAGCTCCTCTGATCTTCCCGATCGTCGCGGAGTTGGGACGCCATATCCCGGCGGCGGCGAAGACCTGCCCCGGCTGGAGGTGCAGATAGAGTCCGGGACCATGCACCTCACGTCCTACCTCGTGGCGGAAGTGCATCCCCGCGTTGGTCTTGTACGGGCTCTTGTCCTTGGAGAAGCGTACGTCCCTGTAGATGCGGAATATGGAGCCTCCCGACAGTCGTGGGTCGGCGACCATGTGGGGGCTTATCTCCCGTAGTCTGTCTCCAAAGTCTGAGACAAACTGGACCAGGGCATCCCGTACGTCGCGCTCGAAGCGGCTCTTATTTTCCTGGAACCACTCGCGATTGTTGTTATCGGCCAGGTCCGACAGGAATTCGAACAGGGCTGGCGTGAAGTGGGCTGTTGAGCTCATCGTCTCTCCTGAAGTGAAGCAGTGTTGTGAGCGTCATTCTAGGAGCGCAGGAAGTTCGTCTCTAGGCGAAACGGATTGACAAATCGACTGGGTGTCTCAGATATTTGGTGATGCCCCCACAGGGGAAGGAAAGTGACATTGAGAGTCAACGAACACATCCAGTATGAGCCGGATGATCGCAGCCCCCTTCTGCTGACCGTTGGTGTTGCCGTTCAGTGCATCCTACTGATCCTCGCGCCGACAGTTCTGGTCGTGGTCATTACCGTAAAGGCGACTGGCCAGAGCGATGGCTACCTGACTTGGGCCATCTTTGCCGCGTTGGTCATTAATGGAGTGATTACGGCGATTCAGGCGTTCCGTCTCTGGCGTCTCGGATGCGGGCAGATGGTGATTACCGGGCCCACGATCCAGTTCGTAGTCGTCAGCGTCGCCGCGGTAGCCCAGGGAGGGCCCGCGCTCCTGGCTACGCTATTGGTAGTTTCGTCGGTCTTCCAGTTTGCGGTAGCTGCGTGGCTTCCCTTGCTGCGCCGCATTATCACCCCGGTGGTATCCGGCACTGTTCTGATGCTTGTTGCGGCGACTGTGCTCCCGGTGGTGTTCGAAAGGATTGTAGACGTGCAGGAGGGCATATCTCCCGTCTCCGGTCCGGCCGTGGCTCTGGCTACGTTGGTCTTATCAACGGTGTTGGCGCTACGTGCCCCTGGCCAATGGAGGTTGTGGTCACCACTGATCACCATCGCGCTCGGCTGTGTAATCGCCGCCCTGCTCGGGTTGTACAGTTTCCAGCGAGTGATCGATGCGCCCTGGGTTGGACTTCCTGACGCCCAGTTCCCGGGACTCGACCTGTCGTTTGGGCTTGAGTTCTGGGCGCTTCTGCCCACGTTTGCGATTCTTACCCTTGTTCTTGCGATCAAGGTCACCACTGACAGCGTCATCATCCAGAACGCATCCCAGCGAGAGCAGCGAGCGATAGACTTCCGACGCGTGCAGGGCACTGTAAGCTCCAATGGCGTGGGCATGCTGCTGGCCGGATTCGCGGGTGCGCCGCCCACAATGCCCTACTCAGCGTATGGCGTGTCCCTCATCAATCTCACGGGAGTTGCCGCAAGGAGCGTCGGGTACGCCTTCGCAGTTGTGCTGATCGTAGTCGCTCTGTTTCCAAAGTTGACCTCGATACTTCTCACGATTCCCGATCCGGTCATGGGCGCCTATATGCTGTTGCTTCTGGGTATGTACTTCGTGGGGGGAATCCAGACTGCGATCCAGGATGGACTCGACGCGCAGAAGGGGATGGTGGTTGGCCTGTCGTTTGTTGTCGGACTGGCTATGCATCACAACAACGTCGTAGAGAACGCTCTCGGAGAGACTTGGGGTTCCCTGCTGGGCAACGGAGTGATGGCCGGAATGATCGTTGCGCTGTTGCTGACCACGTTCATTGAACTCAGCGGTCCGCGCCGGAGGCGGCTGGAGGCAGAACTTGACTTCGCTGCACTTCCAAGAATCGACGAGTTCCTGCGCGAGCTTGCATCCGACCTGGGATGGAACGAAGAGTCAACGTTACGGCTGTGTTCAGCAGGGGAGGAGACTCTTTCGAGCCTGCTGATGTCGGGCGACGATGTTGAGCCGGATAAGCCTCCTCAATTGCATGTCTCAGCAAGTCCAAGACAGGGAGTCGTCGAACTGGAGTTTGTAGCGTCCGTCAGCGACGAAGAGAACATCCAGGACAGGTTGGCTTACCTGGGAGATCAGACGGAAATCCCAGATCCAGGCGAAGTGTCTTTCAGATTACTGAGACACTACGCGTCTTCAGTACAGCACAGGAAGTACCACGGAATGGATGTTGTAATGGTGCTTGTCGAAGGATCGCGGTAGACCGTAGAGCCTGGACCCAATGGTGCGGTGCTTGCCGTTGCATTAGGCCTTGGATATATTGTCCTCAATCGCCCAGAACTGGCATCGCTGCCATCCCTCTGCGGGCTGGGAATCAACACAGGAAAGACCATGGTTCAATCAGACATCAAACTCATTGCCCATCTCATGAGGAGGGCCGGTTTCGGGGCTACGCGCGAGGAGCTGGACGCGCACGCAGAGAAGGGGTACGAAGCGACCGTCGAGGACCTGCTGAACCCGCCTGATACTGAGTGGCTGGGAGACGATATGGTCAGGCGCTTCGACCTTGAGGCGTCGGGCATGATAAACGCGCCCGGATCCTCCCGTAACTGGGTCTATCGCATGATAACTACGAACGCGCCTCTGCTCGACAAGATGGCGCTCTTCTGGCACGGGATATTCGCAACCGGAGTGCCGAAGGTCATCAACGGAAGGGTGCTTTACGACCAGATCAATACTTTCCGCAGGCACGGCATGGACAGCTTCGACTCCATCCTCGTCAGGCTCGCGAAAGACCCGGCGATGATCGTCTGGCTGGACAACCAGGAAAACCACAGCCACGCGATCAACGAGAACTGGGCACGCGAGCTGCTCGAACTGTTCTCGATGGGTGTTGGCAACTACACGGAGGACGACATCAAGGAGTGCGCCCGGGCGTTCACCGGATGGACCATTGGCAACACCGAGTACATGATGGTCCGCTCACAGAGAGATTCGGACTGGCCCTATGGTCGGATCGCCTATCACTTCGACTTTCGTCCTGAAGACCACGACGACGGTGTGAAGACCTTCCTTGGACGCAGGGGCAACTTCAACGGTGACGACATCATTGAGATCATCTGCCAGCAGGAGTCCACTGCACATTTCATCTCCAGGCATCTGTACCACTACTTCGTTGCGGATGAGCCCCCCGTTCCGGCCTGGCCGTACACTCCACCTCGAGACCCAGAAGCTATCGAGACACTGGTCCAGGCATACTTTGAAAGCGGGTACGATTTCAGGTCTGTCCTGCGTGTGCTCTTCAACTCCGACTTCTTCAAGTCTGAGGACGTGAGGTTCAAGAAGGTCAAAGGCCCAGCGGAGTATCTGGTGGGCGTCCTCAGGATGACCGGCGAGTTCGACTTGCCGCGCAGGGAGATGATTCCAAGGTATCGTCAGACCGTCTGGATGGGGCAGGAGCTTAGCAATCCGCCGAGTGTCGAGGGTTGGCACGAGGGTGTTGAGTGGATCGACACGGGCACACTCATAGAGCGAATCAACTTCGCGTCTGAGCAGTTCGGCGACTCAAACAAGCCCGGTGTGAGGACAATGATCGACAGGATTTTCAGCGAAGACGTCGGTGAGTTGTCTGCCGAACAGCTTGTGGACCGTTGCCTGGACGAGATGGGGGCATTCTCGGTGGACGACGACACCAGGGACGTCCTCATTCGATTCATCGAGTCAGACCGAAGTCGTGAGAACGTGGAAAACCTGCTGAGGCTGTCCGCCTCGACCAGAGAGTTCCAGCTTGCTTAGCCCCATGCTCGAGTACAGTCACACCATCGGTATCGTCGCCATGGAGGGTCGCGGCTTCGAGTACCCCACCGACACGGTACCGGCGAGTAACGGTCGGATGTACGTGCCGAACAGGTCCAGGGACTTCGGGGAGCGGGGAGTCAGGATCACTGTCTTGGACCTGGACAGTGAGTACTACGGCACTTTCGGCTATCTGGGGGATGGAGAGGGGCAGCTTGTCTCCCCCACGTGCGCGGCAGAGAGCGGCGAGGGACTGATCTATGTCGCCGACGACTTCACGCATCGCATCTCCGCGTTCGACTACGATGGCGGTTTCGCCCTCAGGTGGGGCGCTCATGGATCGGCTGAGGGCGAACTGAACGGGCCTTCGGGACTTGCCTTCGATGAACACGACGACATCTACGTCGCAGATACTCACAACAGCCGGATCCAGAAGTTCACGTCCTCCGGCGACTTTCTATTTGCCTTCAGTTCACTGGGCACCTCAGAGGGACAACTCAGGCTGCCCTGGGGTCTGACCGTCTCACCAGACGGAGATATCTACGTGGCGGACTGGGGAAACGACCGCATAAAGCGGTTTACGCCCAAAGGCGAATTCGTCGCTGCCTACGGCACGACGGGACGTGCGGACGGGCAGTTAAGACGGCCGTCTGGCATTGCCGTCGATGAACACGGGTTCATGTACGTGTCCGACTGGGGCAACGAGAGGGTGCAGGTGCTGGACAGCGACGGTCGTCCTGTCCAGGTGTTGAGGGGTGAGGCAGGCCTGTCCAAGTGGGCCAGCGACTTCATGGCAACCAACCGTGAAGAGGCTGCGGCGCGAGCCACGGCCAACATGAAGCCCGACCTGGCCGATGTCTATGACGGCGATCCGCACACAGAATCGGCCCACGTGGAGAGCCTGTTCTGGGCGCCGGTGTCCATAAAGCTAGACGCCGACGGCCGGGTCTACGTAACCGAGGCCAACCGACACAGGATCCAGATCTACCGGCGGACCTAGCCTCACAACTCATCTGGGGTCCCGTACCGCCCGGGATTCCTCGACTTCCTCGCTGAGTATTCTTCTCGTTGACATCTCTCGCCTTCTATGAGAACATATGTACGACTTCAATAGAAGGTTGCACCTTTCATGCTGATCAAGCGTACCCCCGACCGATATGAAAAGCTTGCCATTCTAGGTGGAATGGCGACTGACGACATCCTGTACCCGCCCGAGCAGAGAGGCGGACGCAGGGGGCCGTATCCCCAGCCCAAGAAGAACCCGTCGTTCGGCGTCTATAGCGCATCGCTGCCCAACGGCAGGTTCATCAACCTGATGCGGGTCATGTTCACCGACTTCTGCAAGATGGACTGCGCCTACTGTCCAAACAGCCACTGGGTGCCCAGGAAGAGGTACGCGTTCAAGGTTGACGAGCTTGCTCAGGTCTTCATGGAGGCTCAACAGCGGGGCATGGTCAGCGGCCTGTTCCTGAGTTCGGGGATTGCCGGAGACGGCTCGAAGACTACCGAGCGGTTGGTAAAGGTCGTGGACGCCATCCGCAATCGACATGGATTCAGAGGATACATACACCTGAAGGTGATGCCGGGCGCGGACTTCGACCAGGTCGAGGCAGCCCACGAGCTTGGCACGCGACTATCTGTCAACATGGAGACCCCGACGACTGAGCACATGCTCAAGCTCAGCAACATGAAGGACTTCGAGAACGACATCCTGGCTCCCATGCGCTGGATCGACCAGCTAAACGAGGCCAGCACAGGTCGTGCTGTCGGCCAGGCGACTCAGCTTGTCGTAGGCGCAGCCGACGAGACCGACCGCGACGTCTTCTCCAGGATGGACCAGCTCTACACGGAGTGGCATCTCAAGCGCATCTACTACGCACCGTTCCGCCCGGTGCGTCACACACCGCTGGAGGAGCACCCGCCCACCTCGATGACGAGGAGCCATCGACTCTACCAGTTCGACTGGCTTAAGAGGGTGTACAGGTTCGAGAACGACGATCTCGACCTGGCCTTCTCAGAGGATGGATACCTGCCGCTCGACCAGGACCCAAAGACGTCGATTGCCGCTGAGAACCTCGACGCCTTCCCCGTGGACGTCAACCGGGCGTCCCGAGATCAGCTGCTGCGTATCCCAGGCGTTGGCCCAAAGTCGACGGAACGAATACTCGACGTCAGGAGACGACACAGCATCGACGCATGGCGAGACCTTCAGGCCATGGGCGTCGTGCGAAAGCGCGCATGGCCGTTCATAGTCTTCTCCGGCTATCGACCACCGACGGCGAAACAACTGCGAATGGACCTGTTCGGTGCTGAGTCTAAAGAGAAGCAATTCTCCGCACCTGCTAAGGTCGGGCAGCAGCCAGCAGCACCATGTGGGGAGTTGAGGTCATGCACAGGATGTCCGATGTTCGGAATGGCCGGACACCCGGGGCACGCCGATTTCGCGGCTTGAGCGAGTTAAGCGCTACCCGAACCTCGCCAGCGTTTCAGCGGGCCCAAATACAGCGATGCCATAGAACAGGATGCTGAGAAATGCGGCAAGCACGTACGGAGCGTAGCCGGGTACCGTTGGTTTCGAAGAGTGGGCAGCCTGGTCTACCAGCCATGCGCCGACGGCGAATAGAGCGCCCGCTATGAACCCGGTGAACAGGCCGAACACCCCGTGCGTAAATGCTGATGAAGGCCCCTGCAGAATCGCGGAGACCATGTGGACTAGAATGTCTGACGCTGGAAGGTCCCCGTTGAAGGTCGCAAGGAACATCATGGCCAGCGGCAGCACGGCCCCGGTGAAAACCGGTGAAAGCACACCGAACCCGAACCCGGCGAGTAGCCACACCAGCCAACCCCGTGCACGTTCCCGTTCGCTTGGATTCGACAGCCACATCGCCATCAGTGCGGCAAGGATTGCGGACGCGGTAAAGGCCCCGCCGGAAAGGAGAACCGTCGCGTCGAGAGGCATGTGCTGAGGTACGTGTGGGGGGTCGGTCCTGGCAAGGAAGTTGACCAGAAGCGAAGCTCCGCCCAGCGCTCCGCCGTAGAGCCCGACAGAGACTATCAGCCGCAGGCGCCTCGGTGTTAACCCTTCAATCCTGATCGGATACTGTCGAGGGCGTGTCACCCGTCAGCCTGTGCCCCCTGTGGTGGTATGACGCCGGCCAGTTCAAGTTCTTCGGCGCGATGGCAGCTTGCGAAGTGTCCGGGTCCAATCTCACGCAGTTCGGGAGCCTCAGTGCGGCAAAGGTCGGTGGCGAACTGGCACCGCGGGTTGAAGTAGCATCCGGATGGAGGATTCGCGGGGTTCGCCACCTCGCCCTGAAGGATTACGCGCTCTCTCTCGACCCTGGGATCCGGCTCTGGCACCGACGATAGCAGGGCGGCGGTGTAGGGGTGCTTCGGCGAAGCAAACAGCTCTTCTGTTGGCGCGGTCTCGACCAGCTTTCCAACGTACATGACGGCGACGCGGTCGCTGATGTGCTTGACGACGCTCAGGTCGTGCGCGACGAACAGGTAGGTCAGTCCCAGGTCTCGCTGCAGGTCCATCATCAGGTTGAGCACCTGCGCCTGTACCGACACGTCGAGTGCAGAGACGGGTTCGTCTGCCACTATCAACCGCGGATTCAGGGCTAGCGCGCGTGCTATACCGATTCGCTGCCTCTGGCCGCCGCTGAACGCGTGCGGGAAGCGTCGCATGAACTCGGGCCTGAGTCCGACCAGACCTAGCAGTTCGGCTACCCGGTCCTCCCGCTCACCTCGCCCCATGCCGTCTATCACGAGCGGCTCACCGACGATGTCCATTAGCGTCATGCGTGGGTTGAGAGAGGAGAATGGGTCCTGAAAGATCATCTGCATCTCGCGGCGCAGACTTCGAAGCTGCATCCGGGGTGCGGCGGCTACGTCAATGACCGATCCATCTTCCGACCTGTAAAGCACCTCGCCGCTCGTCGGCTCAACCGCGCGAAGGATGCAGCGCGAAGTCGTAGTCTTCCCGCATCCGCTTTCGCCCACGAGTCCGAGTGTCTCACCCTCGTTGATATTGAAACTGACGTCGTCGACCGCGCGTATTGCGCCGACCTCACGCCGCAACAAGCCCTTCTTGATCGGGAAATACTTGCGGAGATTGCTAATCTCTAGCAGCGTGTTTGGGGAACCGTTTGTGGCGACTGCTTCAGTCAAGGCTTAAGCTCCTCCCTGTCCACTTCCGGAAGGCGGGTGATGCAGGAAACAGCTGACTTCGTGGTTCTTCGCGAATGGAAGCAGAGTCGGAGCCTGGATGTCGCAAACGCCACTCATGAACGCCGGGCACCTCGGATTGAATGGGCAGCCGCTGGGCCTTGCGTACGGGTGAGGCACCGATCCTGTGATGGAAGCAAGTCTGTCCTGCGATTCGTCCGTCTGGATGCGGGGGATGGACTCGAGCAGCGCTCGGGTGTACGGATGCTGAGGGTTGTGGAAAATGTCGTCCACTGGAGCGCTTTCCACCACACGCCCGAGGTACATTACCACCACGTAGTCGGCCATCTCGGCTATGACCCCTAGGTCATG
Organism: Dehalococcoidia bacterium; assembly: GCA_965116405.1. Taxonomy (GTDB): domain Bacteria; phylum Chloroflexota; class Dehalococcoidia; order Lucifugimonadales; family UBA1123; genus VXRN01. Next base: position 358,983 of record OZ220685.1, on the reverse strand, counting down.
CGTAATCAGGATGATCGCCATGCCGTACTGACCTTGCAAAGTGCTCATCAGGTCAAGGATCTGTGACTGCGTCGTTACGTCGAGCGCAGTCGTCGGTTCGTCCGCGATGAGTATTGTCGGATTGCATGAGAGCGCCATGGCTATCATCGCCCGCTGCCTCAGTCCGCCGCTGAGCTGGAAAGAGTATTCGTCAACTCTCTGCTCGGGAAGTGGGATGCCAACGTGGCGAAGCAACTCGACAGCCATTTCGCGAGCTTCAGACTTGGAGACGTCCTGGTGCAGTCGGATAGCCTCCATTAGCTGGTTGCCCACTGTGTGCACAGGGCTGAACGAGGTCATCGGCTCCTGGAAGACGTACGAGATCTCCCCACCGCGGATCGCTCGCATCTCTGAGCTGTCAGGGTCGTACGACGTGAGGTCCAGCACGTCAGCCGTGCCGTCGCGCCCCTGGCGCCTGAACAGGATCTCTCCGCCGACGACTACGCCGGGTTTATCCAGGATACCGAGTATGGACCTCGCAGTTACGCTCTTTCCGCACCCGCTCTCACCGACGATTCCCAATGTCTGCCCCGGATACAGGTCAAACGAGGCTCCGTCTACGGCGACGACCGTGCCCTCATCCAGCGGAAAGTGGGTTGCAAGATCTCTAACGGAGAGCAGAGGCTCTCCGGTCCGTTCGCTCCGGGTTTCTGGACTAGCCGTATGGGTCCGCTGCATCTCTGAGACCGTCTCCAAGGAAATTAAATGCCAGCACCGCTGCAATCACCGGAACTGCCGGAACCAAAAGCCAGGGTGTCAGGGCCACTGCCTGAATATTCTGGGCCTGCTGCAACATGACGCCCCAGCTAATAGCTGGAGGGCGCAGACCAAGCCCTAGGAAGCTCAACGAAGTCTCGGCGATGATGATCGCCGGGAAAGCGAGAGTTGTAGCTGCGATGATGTGGCTGAGGAATGAAGGCACCATGTGCCTGAATATGATGCGCAGCTGGCTGGCACCCGCGATCTCAGCCGCCGTCACAAAGTCTTCCTCTCGCAGTGACAGGAATCGTCCCCTGACCTCGCGGGCCAGGGTCGTCCATCCGATGAGCGAGATGATAATGGTTATCGCGAAATAGACCTTAAGTATCGACCAGTCTCTCGGCACCGCGGCCGCGATTCCCATCCAGAGCGGTATCGTTGGGATGGACCTGAGAATCTCGATGACTCTCTGTATGACTGTGTCGATCCACCCGCCGTAGAATCCTGACAGGCCTCCGAGGAGCACACCGAGGAACAGGCTGATTGCTACGCTGACCAGTCCGATCGTCATCGAAATCCGTGTCGAGTACATAAGGCGCGACCATACGTCGCGTCCCTGTACATCGGTACCAAGAATGAAAATGACCTCCTCAGCCTTGGCCGGTGCATCGACGCCAAGCAGATGCCGGTCAGTCGGGATTATGCCCATGAAGTTGTACTCGAAGCCCCGCGCGAAGAATCGAATCGGTATCTTCACGTCGGGGTCGGCCGTATAGACTCGCTTGAAGGTCCTGGGGTCACGTGAGCCGCTCACTGCATTGACGTGGAGATCCGGCTTCCACCCATCGAAGAAATGCACGCGCTGGGGAGACATCTCGCCCCGGCGCGCCTCACTCAGGAATGGGTCGGAGGTCGCGAGGAAGTCTGCCCCGATCACGATGAGGTACATAATGATCAGGACTATCCCGGCGCCCATGGCGAGGCGGTGCCTTCGCAGCCGCCACCACATGAGCTGCCATTGGGAAGCAACATATACCTGGTCTTCTGCGACGTCCTGGCGCGCGCCCGCGATTGCCTCCTGAGCCTGAGCCATCAGGTGACCTCCAGTCTGATTCGCGGATCGATCCAGGCGAGAAGCAGGTCTGAGATAAGCGTTCCGACCACTGTCATGACGCCAATCAGCATGATGATAGTGCCCGCCAGGAACATATCCTGAGCCAGCAGCGCCACCAGCAGCATAGGCCCTACGGTCGGCAGGCTCATCACAACTGAAATGATGATGCTTCCCGAGACCAGCAGGGGCAGCAGATATCCTACTGTGCTAATCAGTGGGTTCAGGGCAACCCTGACCGGGTACTTAAGCACCACACGCCATTCGGAGAGCCCCTTGGCTCGGGCCGTAACGACGTACGGTTTTCGAAGTTCGTCCAGAAGGTTGGCGCGCAGCACTCGAATCAGCTGAGCGGTTCCCGCAACGGCCAAAACAATGGCGGGCAGCCACAGGTGATTAAGCAGGTCCAGTATCTTCGCTAGGTTATAAGGGGAGTCCGCGTACTCGGGGGAAAACAACCCGCCGATGTTCGCTCCTAAGAAGACGAACCCTAAGTACATTAAGACCAATGCAAGCAGGAAATTGGGCACAGCTAGCCCTATGAATCCCACGAATGTGAATGCGTAGTCCCCCACGGAGTATTGCCTCACAGCGGAGTATATTCCTATGGGGATCGCTAATATCCAAGTGAAAACTATAGATGCAAAGGCCAGTGCGGCTGTGAGCCATAACCGGTCGCCTATGACATCCTTTACCGGCCTGTTGTATCCCATTGAGATGCCGAAGTTGCCCTTGGCGACCTGGCTCATCCATTTGAAGTACTGGACTATGAATGGGCTTCCCAGTCCGTACTGCTCACGCAGGTTGGCTGCCTCATCGTCAGTGACCTGTGTACCTGTCGACATGAGCTGGGCCACGTACGAGGTCACGTAGTCTCCCGGAGGGAGCTGAATGATCCCAAACGATATGACCGATATAGCCCATGACGTCAGGATGGCAAGCAGGAGCCGCCTAACGGCGAATGCAACCAAAGATTGTGGCCCTTTCAGTCAGTCCTGTCATCGGACGCCGCCACCCGCCACTTACAGAAGCGGGCGACGGCGTCATGACAGGCCGAGTTTGACTCTATTCGTATGACAGAGCTTGTGGCTCGCGGTTTTCAGAGCTCATCCAATAGATGGTCTGGAGCCTCGAGATGCCGGGAGTCTTGGTGTCCGGGCTGTTGAACTGGCGTTCAGGCACGTTGCCGAGGTCCACCTTGGCAACTCTTACGCCCAGCGAGGCCGGCGACTGACCGACGAGACCAACGGACCATGCCTGGTCGAGCACTATCCGCCAGATCTGCTTGCCGAGCTCGATGCGTTCCTCTTCGGGCACACCGAACGCCTTCTTGTAGAGCGCCATTACTTCCTTGAGTTCAGCATGTGGTTCCTGGCCCTTTTCGCCGTTTGACTGGAACCAGAGGCCGAGGGCTGATCCCATCTCGTTGCTGGTCGAGTAAGGGAATACGTGGCCAGGGAAGGTGAACAGGTGCTCGCTGCCATCACCCCAGGAGACGCGAATCTGGTTCTCGTCGGAAGCCTGGACGGTTCCGGCCAAGCTACGCTCCATCGCCAGGACATTGGTCTTGACGCCCAGGAATCTCTCCCAGTGCTCAGCGACCATCTCAGCCATCTGAACGAACTCGATGAACTGCGCGGTTCGAGCGCTAATCTCGATCACGAGCCTCTCACCGTTGTCCGTTCGCAGCCTGAAGCCGTCCGAGTCTTTGTCCGGGAGGATCTGGTCCAGCATTGCGTTGGCTGTATCGGGATCGAAGGTCCCCCACTTCCCACGCCACTCGGACTCAGGTCCAGGCGAGAACGGGTTGGTGGGCGCCGGTGCGAACGATCCGGGGACACCGAATCCGAGGAAGAACACCTCGTTCATCTGTTCGCGGTCGATGCCGATTGCAAGCGCGCGCCTGAAGTCCACGTTGCGGAACAGGTCACCGATGTACGGGTCAACCTGGTACGACATATTGAACTTGACGGTTGCGTCGGCGCCAGCTTCCTGGGTGTCGAAGTGCAGCTTGTAGCCGCCCTTCTCCTGGTTCTCCAGGTACAGAGGCACCTTGGCCATGTTCAGGTGTCGACCCTGCCAGTCGTACTCGCCAGCAATGGCGCGCAGGTTGATGACCTCAAGGTCCTCAGCCAAAGTCAGAATCGCAACGTCGATGTACGGAAGCTGGTTGCCGTCCGTGTCCACCATCCAGTAGTACGGGTTGCGCTCGAGCTTCCAGGTGTCCGTGTTGATAGGTGTAACCGTCACCCATGGCGTGATGACCGGCAGCTCGGGATTCAGAGCCCAGTCATTCTTGAAGGCGAGCAGGTTCTTCCAGTTGTCGAAACCTTCGGCATCCACGACGGCTTGAACTGCGTCCTCACCCGCGATGCTGGGGATGAACTGCTCAAGGTAGTGCTTGGGAGCCACCATGCCGCGGAACGAGGGGCCCTGGTAGGCGTGGCCGCCGAGGTGCGTCGAGCCTGCCAGAACGTCGAGGAAGAAGTAGTAGGGGTCATCGAACGTGATCTTGATGGTCGTCTCGTCTACCTTTTCCAGTGTGCCCTGCTTGCCATTGATGGCAAACCAAGAGGTCTTGGTGGGCACCAACTCGTCGTCCAGGTACATCTTCTCGTACCAGAACTCGAAGTCGTCGGCTGTGAATGGGGCGCCGTCAGACCACTTCATGCCCTCGCGAAGGTGAAGTGTGTACTCGCGGCCGTCATTGCCAACTTCCCATTCCTTGATTACGTTCGGTCCGGGATTGTTGCCGGTGTAGTCCCAGAACAGCATGTGGTCCGGGCCTGTGCAGCAACGATAACCGTTCCACTTGTCCGCAGGTCCAGTGAAGCCGCGCCGTAGAATGCCGCCGTACTCTCCAGTGCCGTGGAGCGGCTTTAGCACCATCAGGTCTTCACGCTTGGGCAGCCTCTCCTCGACAGGAGGGAGCTTGCCTGCCGCGACCAGGGAAGCCAACTGGGGCGCCTCTCCGAACGACGTCGGGAACTGGCTCTCATCGGTTACGACCGATGGACCTTCCAGTTTCCCTACGAGTCCGGTCTCTGTCGCCGGCGCTGATGGAGCCGGTGCTGCTGGAGCTTGAGTTGCCGCCGGGGCGGGCTGTGCCGGAGCTGCAGGCGCCTGAGTTGCCGCCGGAGCCGGGGCAGCAGGAGCGGCCGTGGCCGCTGCGGGAGCGGGCTGCGATGGGGCCGCTGGCTCGCTTGTATCCTCGTCTGTGCTGCTGCACGCCGCAAGAGTTAGCACGGCAAAGATCAGCACGAGAGGGAGGACCAGAAAAATCCTCTTCAGACTCATTTTTGTTTCTCCTCCTAAGGAACTGTCAGCTGTGTATTGGGTCTCGACTTTCGCTTGATCTTGAGTTCGTCAACTCAAGCTGTTCCATCGTGAGAACCGAAGCCGAACATTGTTGGCGCGTATATTAGGAGTCGAAGTGGAAAGTGTCAAATTCACGGCGTTGGAGTGCGCATTTTCCAGCGGCTGCCAAAGAGACGATTCTTATGTCTGTCGGGTCCTACTGATCAGGCCATGAATCTCCGTTGTAGGCTGCCTCCCAGAAGAGGTATTCGTAGCGCAGCGCGGTGTGAAATGCCCGCTCAATCTTCGGACGCTGGGAGTCGAGGTCCGTGGCGTCCAGGTACTCCTTGCACCAGCCGACGAAGTGACCCAGCACAGCAGGCCCGTGCAGGTCTATCCACTGACGGTAGATCGGATTCGACGGTCGCTTTCCCTGTTCGATGAGGCGTATACCCCAGTCGAGGTAGGTGCCCTCGGTCACGTAGCAGACGGTCACGATTTCCTCGAAGCTTCCCTCGCTCCCTGTCCTCACCAGAAAGTCACCGAATCCCTGCGTGACGGGCGACGCGCTGACTGCCGAATACTCCTCTTCAGTCGCCTGCAGCACGTCGAATGCTCTAAGGAAGAACTCGTTCTCGGCCGCGGCTTGGGGGTCCAGAATCCCGGCCAGGAAAGAGTGCAGGTGGCTGGCTGCGACGAGGTCCGGCGCTTTGGCCACTCCCATGCTCATCATGGCGACGAGGTCGTTCACGAACACGTAGTCCTGGAGAAAGTATCGCCTCCCACGCTCAATTGACAGCGTGTCGTCCCCCATTTCGATCACGAACGGGTGATGTGTCATTCTGTGCCACAGGTCGCTGTGGCTTTCTCTGAGTTCCTGGATTAACGACATGTCAGAGCCTTTCGATATTCGTCCTCGCCCGATTGCTCTCTTAATCTTCGCCCTGAGCCTGCCGAAGGGCCTACTCGCCAGTCAGCCCGGCGTCGTATGCGTCCGCTGCCACGAATCCGGCGTCGATCATTCCCTGTTGCTTCATCCAGTCGACGAAGCTCTCCCAGCGAGCTGATTCCTGTGTACCGAATCCACCGCCTGAGGGTAGTTGCCACTGAGGAACGAGCAGGTCGGCTCCGGGCCTGTCGATCCCCTCGTCTATCTCTCCGGGGTTCTCTTCCACGAGTATGTCCACTCCGGCCTGCGGGTCGCTAATCGCTTCCTCGAAACCCTTCTTGACCGCTCTGACGAACCGCTCGGCGACGTCCCTGTTTTCCTCCAGGTAGTCCTCACTCGTCACCAGGACCAGTTCGTAGTAGTCGGGCACGCCCCAGTCCTGCATCTTCATCACGTTTACTGGATGGCCCTGGTTCTCAAGGAGGATCGACTCGTGTGTCCAGTAGGCTCCGACGGCAGCGTCGACATTCTCCGTGATCAGGGACTCGCCAATGTTGAAGCCGATGTTTACGAGTTCGACCTCGTCGAGTCCGCCAGCCACGCCGTCCGCCTTGAGCATCGTGTCGAGCAGCGGCTCGTTGGTCGGGATGCCCGGGTAGCCGACCTTCTTGCCAGCAAGCTGGGACGGTCGCGTAATTCCTGACGACTCAAGTGCCATCACGGAGTTCAGCGGGTGTTGGACGACCGCGGCTATCGACACGACCGGGACGTTCTCATTGCGCGCGAGTATGACGTCGGGCTGGTAGTTCATGCCGAAGTTATCCGACCCGGACGCAACGGTCTGAAGCACCGTTGAAGGGTCGGACGGCGTGTACATGGTGACGTCCAGGCCTTCCTCCTCGAAGTACCCCTTCTGCTGCGCGATGAAGAGTCCAATGTGGTTGGCGTTGGGATACCAGTCCAGCGCGAGCTTGACGGGCACCGCCTCCTCTTCGGTGCTGCACGCCAACAGCATCAGCAATATCCCCGTCAAAGCCGACACCATAATTAGGCAAGTCTTCTGTCGCTTCATCTACACACACTCCTCATTGCTAATTCACAGTTCTGAATTCTTAGCGGCTCTCCACCACGGAATGGCAAACCGTTCGATGATTCCTATTGACGCAAACAGGCCCACTCCCATCGCTGACAGGATCGCGATTGCCGCGAATACCCGCTCGGTCAGGAACTGAGGCTTGGACCTGATCATCAGGTAGCCCAGACCCTCGCTCGAACCCACCCATTCGCCGATTACCGCTCCAATGACGCTGACCGCAATGGCGACGCGCATCCCGCTGAAAAGGTAGGGCAGGGACGTGGGCACCTGTACTTTGAGGAACACCTGAAGCCTGTTGGCCCCGAGCGTTCGCATGAGGTTGACCATGTCGCGGTCCACGGACTTCAGTCCATCCACCATGTTGACCACAATGGGAAAGAAGCTGATGAGCGCTACGACGATCACCTTTGGCGCGAGTCCGTATCCGACCCAGATCAGCAGCATCGGCGCGATAACGATGATCGGGATAGTCTGGGACGCGATTACGAACGGGTATATGGCACGCTCGAGCGTCCGAGACAGCCCAATTGCTGTCGCGAGGAGAACTCCGCTCGCAAGCGCAAGCCCGAATCCAACGATAATCTCAGACAGAGTGGTTTGTGTGTGCTTCCACAGCAGCCCGGCGTCGTTGTAAAGAGCAGTTCCAATGTCCGACGGGGCAGGGAGCAGCCACGTCTGCACGTCGAAGACCCGAACGTACACCTCCCACGCGACAAGTATTGCCACCACGATCAGAATGGAAGGCAGCCACTGCCGCACCGCCCGATCAAATGACGTTGCAAGGGATTCGGTGTCCTGACCCCCGGCCCGGCGTGTGTGTTGAACTTCGGCGCTCATGTATGGGACTCGTCCGAAGCCTCTTCTCTAATGGATGTCAGGAGAGTTGACTTCATTGCCATGAACTCCGGCGTCGAAAACACGTCCATGCTCCGAGGCCTCGGCAGATCGACGCGCTGTACCAACTTCATCGTGCCCGGACGCGCGGTCATCACATAGACTCGGTCGGAGAGGAGGATGGCTTCATCCACGTCGTGCGTGACCAGGATGATGGTCTTCTGCATAGACTCCCACAGTCCTGTGACCCACTGGTGGATCTGTGTTCTGTTGAGCGCGTCTAAGGCGCCAAAAGGCTCGTCGAGCAGGAACACCTCCTGGTCGGCAAGAACGGTGCGGAGGAAAGCCGCTCGCTGGCGCATTCCGCCCGACAGCTCGTGAGGGTAGGCTTTCTCGAATCCCTCCAGTCCGAACCGTCCGAGGTGCTGCCTGGCTCGATCGCCGGCTTCCCTCTTGGAGACGCCCTGCAGCTCGAGGCCAAGAGTGGCGTTGTCCATGACATTCCGCCATGGCATCAGCAGGTCCTTCTGCTGCATGTAGCCGACAGAGCCCAAGCGCTGGATGTCTCTGCTGCCCTGGACGGAGACACTGCCTGAAGTCGGTACGTCAAGGCCGGCAATGATGTTCAGAAGCGTGCTCTTGCCGCACCCGGACGGGCCTATTATGGAGACGAACTCGCCCTCATCGGCGTGGAAGTTCACGTCTCGCAGTACGGACAGGGGCTGCGAGTCCCGTTCCATCTCCTTGGAGAGATGCTCGGTCTCGATGGCATAGAACGCAGTCTTCGAAACCTGAGGTCCAGGCGTCGTTCCCGCAGCTCTGCCGTCCGTTGTTTCGTCAGTCACCATCGACCCAAATGAAAACCGCCCACTCTGTCTGGGTGGGCGGTGCATATGGGCGACGGGCTTTGCCACGATCCCTACGCTGGCATTACCCAGATCAGGTTCGAAGGGGTCGACAGCGTTTCGGCTGCCCTCTCAGCCTGGCGTTTTCCAAGCTCCCCCGGGGCTGTATTTTGTGTTGCGCGCAAGTCTAACCGGGCAACTGGGTTATGTCAAACGTCAAACTATGACCCACAACGGAGCCTGCCCCACTTGCTACCGCTACAGCTATCTCACTAGAATGAGGCTGCACACCAGTTCATGGACGGCCCTTCTCCATTGGGAACTTCCTAACCTCTTTCAGGTTCACTGCAACAACTACGTAGCCTCTCGCTTGCCCGGCCCGGGGCGCAGCGAGAGGCTGTTGTGTGTTCCGGGCTGGTGTTACACCCTTCCTTCACTTCGAGCCACCGCCTGACTCGGATGCGTAATCCGGCATAAGAGTAGGCAAATTAGGAGATGACTCATGGCAATTCAATCCGATCAGGACCTCGCCTACCTGCGCGAGAGGATCAGGCACTCCACCGCACACGTTATGGCCGACGTGGTCACGACCATGTTTCCTGGCGCCAAGCTGGCTATCGGCCCGCCGACTGAAGACGGCTTCTACTACGACTTCATGATAGACAGCCCATTTACGCCAGAAGACCTCGAGGAGATCGAGCGGCGTATGCACGAGGTGATCTCCGAGGACCACGCCTTCGAGTACGCCGAATACTCTCGCGAGCAGATGAACGAGATGAACTCGGACGAGCCGCTGAAGCTGGAGGTCATTGCCGAAATCCCTGAAGACGAGCCGATTTCGACCTACACCCACCGCGACTTCGAGGACCTCTGCGCAGGCCCACATGTCGAGTCCACAGGGCGAATCCCTGCCTTCAAGCTGCTGAACGTCGCGGGAGCCTACTGGCGCGGTGACGAGAACCGTCCCATGCTCCAGCGTATTTATGGCACGGCTTTCGAGTCTCAGGAAGCGCTCGACGAGCACCTGGAGCGACTCGAGCAGGCGAGGCTCCGCGACCACAGGACGGTGGGCCGAGAACTCGACCTGTTCTCGGTCCATGACGAGACCGGCCCGGGTCTTGTCATCTGGCACCCGAAGGGAGCTCGGGTACGCGGGCTCGTCGAAGACCTGTGGAAGCAGGAGCACTACCGCTGGGGCTACGACCTCGTCTACACGCCCCACATTGGGCGCTCCACACTCTGGGAGACCAGCGGCCACCTCGAGAACTTCAAGGAGAACATGTTCGCCGCGATGGACATGGAGGGGCAGGACTACTATCTGAAGCCAATGAACTGCCCGTTCCACATCATGTACTACCGCAGCGGTCTTCGCAGCTACCGTGACCTGCCGATGCGAATCGGGGAGCTGGGATCAGTGTACAGGTACGAGCGTGGAGGCACTCTCCATGGGATGCTGCGCGTAAGGGGGATGACCCAGGACGATGCACACATCTTCTGCCGTCCCGACCAGATCGTAGCCGAGGTGAACGGCGTCCTGGACCTCACATTCCACCTGCTGGACACGTTCGACTTTACTGACTACTCGGTTATGCTCTCGACCCGCCCCGAGAAAGCGGTCGGCTCGGAGGAGGAGTGGGAGGTCGCCACAAATTCGCTGAAGTCCACCCTTGAAGAGCGCGGCATGCCCTACGAAGTAGAGGAGGGTGGAGGAGCCTTCTACGGTCCCAAGATCGACGTCCATATCAAAGATGCCATCGGGCGTCTCTGGCAGTGCACGACCGTCCAGTTCGACTTCAACCTGCCTCGCAGGTTCGGCCTGACCTACATCGGCGCCGATGGCGCCGAGCACCAGCCATACATGGTCCACCGAGCCCTGTTCGGCTCTATGGAACGGTTCATGGGTGTCCTCATCGAGCACTTCGGCGGAGCTTTCCCAACTTGGCTGGCTCCCGTGCAGGCGTCGATCATTCCGATTGCGGACAGGCACCACGAGTACGCTGAGGCTGTCCGAATCACCCTGGCCGACGCTGGATTGCGGGCCGAGACGGATCTGCGCAACGAACGAATGGGCTTCAAGATTCGCGAAGCCCAGATGCAGAAGGTGCCCTATATGCTGATAGTCGGAGATCGTGAGATCGCCGCTGACGCAGTCGGTGTCCGCCTCCGCTCGGGAGAAGACCTTGGCGCAACCCCGGTCTCTGAACTGGTCGACACGATTGTCGAGGAGACGAAATCCCGGTCTGGTTAGGCATGACATGCTTCCGCCGGCGCACCTGTCCAGGGCGTAGACCCCTCTCCCTCGCGGATGACAGGGGAAGGTAAGCAGTACATCGCTGGTCTTGAGCTTGTCGAAGGACGCGCTCAGCACCTGGACGCCGGACCTCGACAGAGAGAAGAGGTTTTCCAGAGGTATGCAACCCTCAACATTGTTGCCGGGCCTTAGCTTGTATGCTATATTCTGTGAAACTCAGGTACGGGCCTGAGCTAGTGTCATTTTGAGAAAACTCAAGAGAGAGGTGTCAGGATACCCCCAAGGGACTACAGAGCCAACGAGCAGATAAGAATTCCGCAAGTTCGCGTTATCGATGAAGAGGGCACCCAGTTGGGTGTCATGGCGACCCGAGAGGCGCTTGCGATAGCAGACGAAAGAGGGTACGACCTCGTTGAGGTTGCCCCAGCGGCGAAGCCGCCTGTCTGTCGCCTCATGGACTTCGGAAAGTTCAAGTACGAGGCCACTCGCAAGGAGCGAGAAGCCCGCAAGGCTCGCAGGGCCAGGCCTACCAACGAGCTTCGCGAGGTGCGGATGAAAACGCGAATCGGCGAGCATGATCGGCTTGCCAAGACGCGGCTGGTCAAGCGACTGCTCGGACAGGGCTCCAAGGTCAAGGTATCGGTAATGTTCCGAGGCCGCGAAAACGACCATCCGGAGATTGGGATGGCGTTGCTGAGGAAGGTTGCGGAAGCCCTTGTCGACGACGCAGCCCTGGAAAGCGCTCCCAGGTTCGAGAGCAGAAGGATGCTCTCGATGGTCCTGACTCCAATAACACCGCCTGCTCAGAGGGAGCAGCGGTCAGAACGTCAACCGGAGAAAGTTAGTGCCTAAACTTAAGACCCATAAAGGCGCCAAGCGCCGATTTAGAATCACCGGCACCGGCAAGCTGGTTCGGATGAAGGGACACAGAAGTCACCTTCGGCGCAAGAAGACCGCGAGGTCGAAGCGTCTCTTTGCCAAGAAGATCGAGGCGAGCCCGTCCGACGTCAAGATGCTGAAGCGCGCGCTTCCCTACGGTCTTCGCTAACTGCTAGAATTCCTAATCGGATCCGAATTCCACACCGCCCCTCCTCAGTGCAGGGGCGGTTGTATGTCTGAGCAGAGAGGGAACTACATTGACGCGGATCAAGCGCGGTGTCACGAAGCGAAAGCGTCATAAGAAGATACTGAAGATGACCAAGGGTCATCAGGGTGGACGACACACGCTGTTCAGGCAGGCCAACGAGTCCATGCTCAAGGCCTACTCATACGCATTCGCCCATCGTCGTGAGCGCAAGGGCGACATGCGCAAGCTCTGGAACATCAAGATCAACGCCGCCGCCCGCGCCAACGGCATGACCTACAGCACTCTCATCCACGGTCTCAGGCAAGCCGGAGTCGAAGTCAATCGCAAGATGCTCGCCGACGTTGCCATGCGGGACCCGGAAGGATTTGCCCAGATCGTCGAGACTGCCAGGCAGCACGTCGAAGCGGCCTGACAGCAGGTTCTGCTGTTTCTCTCACCTGAGAAGCGTCCTGACGTCCTGAGCGATCTCCTCGGGGTCTAGCGGGGAAGTAAACACCACCCGCCGTTGTCCCTCCCTGTCGATCAGGAATACCGGAGCTGAGTGGATAACCAGGTATCGCTCGGCGATGGCCGCACTCAGCGCATCCACTGCACCTCTCGGCTCAGGCGTTGTGGTCTCCCTCCCGTTTTCTTCAGCGTAGGGGTCTACGAAGTATCCTTCCCACACGGGCTCAAGCGTCGCGCGGTTGCCGACCAGGTACTGCCACCGTTCCTCCAGTTTCCAGCGCTCCAGGTACTCCCGGGCGGCTTCCACTGTGTCACGTTCGGGATCAACGCTGATGACCACGAATTCGACATCGTCCCCCGATAGCTGCTCCTGAACGTCTCTGAGCTGTGTGGTGATGATCGGGCAAACGTCGGGACAGTAGGTGTACAAGAAGGTGAGGGCGACAACGCGGCCCTGGAGGCTCTCTAGTGAGACGGGCTGACCGAACTGGTTGGTCAGTTCGAACGGTGGAGGGGGTTCAGTGTTCTTGAGGACAGTACCGTTGAACTCAGGCTCAGACTGGGTACTGCCGCACCCGGTGAGCACGAACAGCGCCCCGACGGCTATGAGAATTGCCAGTGTACGGGAGTGACTCAGCCTTCGAGCAGTGTGACTTGGGCGACCTGACGCAGCGATCGGGTCGCATGTCCGATTCAGTGGACGGGCTCCTCCATCGGCTCGTTACGAGTGAGCAGGTAGGCGACTATCGGTACGCCAAACACCAGTGAGGACCCGAGTATTATCACCGAAGACACGCCTGTCGTCTTAAAAAGGACGATGAATAGAACACCAAGACCGCCCCCGTATAGGGCGATCATGAAGATCGCTAGAAACGGGAACAGTACTGAGAATCTGAATTCTTTACTCATCTAGGTGTCTCCTCCAGTCCGGGAGCGCCGTTTTCAAGATAGTCCATGCGTTGTCTGCGATTGGCCTGGCGCACCCTCTCCTCTTCGCCGTACCAGCGGTAGAAAGTCACCACCAGCAGCCCGAGGAAGAGCAGCCCGCCTCCGATCTTCATTATGATTGCGCCGATCTGCTGATCCGTGAGTGCTGAGAACGGGGCGATACGGGGCGCATCTACGTAGTGCTGGTAGAGAGGCTGGCCCGCGAACGTCAGTGAGCCGAAGACGATTATCTGCGCGACCGACAGTCCGAACAGGTACATCATCTGCATTGGGTACGATACCCTCGGCAGCTCCGCCATGGTGCTCGTGAGGGGCCACCACATGACCATCGCCGTCGAAATCATCATAATGTGCTCGACGACGTGAACGGCGTTGTTTGACAGGGACGCATTGTACAGTGCCGGTATGTGCCATAACGAAAACACGATGTTGAACACGAGAAACGCCCCTATTGGGTGCGTGACAGTACGCGCTACACGGAATGCCCAGTTGGGACGAAGGAGCGGTCTGATCAGCCAGTGCGGCAGTCCCCGGATGAGCAGCGGTGGCGCGACGAGCGTCAGAAGCACGTGCTGGAGCATGTGGACGCTGAACAGGTAGTTGTCGCTGACCACGTTGATGGGTGAGACGAGCGCAACGAAGAGCACCAATACGCCGAACGTGAAGGTCGCGACCTGGCGCGGGTCCACGTAGTCTGCCCAGTTGTTGCGTTCCCTTAGCGGACCCACTCCGAGCAGATACAGACCCTCTATGGCCACCAGCAAGACTATCGACTCGGGTTCGGCCTGCCATGTAGTCCACAGCGACCCGGTGCCGAGTCCCATCCCTCATCTCCTTCCACTGCCGCCGTCGCGGACTATGCTGCCTGAGCACTTTCGGCTTGACCACTATCTCAGAGCAGGAACCAACCGAACAGCGCCATCAGCGCTAAGACGACGCCGGTAGCGACCATCATCCCGAAGAAGAACATTCCGGTGAATATCTTCGAGTCGAACTTCAGGTGCATGTAGTACATGACGACGAGGGCAAACTTGCCGATTGACAGTACCGCCAGGATAGGAATGATCCCGTAGCTCAACTGCGTGACGTAGAAGATCGCGACCTCGATGGCCGTCAGTACCGCCAGCACCATCGCAACCTTGAAGTACGTTGACGGCGTTGGGTGGCCGGTATGTGCGGCGTCTGCGCCGTGCTCCTCGACCTGAATGTTCTCCTGACTCATTCCTTCTCCCGAGATGTTTGCATCCGTCAAGTATGTGGGAACCTATAAGACCGTTGCGTCAATGCGCCACTTCTGAGGGTACTACTCCTGGGAAGCCCTCGAACACGCCGAACAGGTACACGACGGTGAAAATCACGATCCAAACGATGTCGACAAAGTGCCAGTACAGAGCGGCGAGGTCCACGTCGAGGTTCTTCTCAGGGGTTACGCCACCCTTCCTGAAGGAGTGGAAGAGAATCGAGAGGAGCCAGACCACTCCGAGCGTTACGTGCGCGCCGTGGAAGCCGGTCAACGTGAAGAACGTGGTGCCGAACAGGTTTGTCCTGGGCGTGAGACCGAGGCTTGCGAATTCGTAGAACTCGAACACCTGGAAGGCCAGGAAGGTCGTGCCCATGATGGCAGTTGAGGCCAGCCAGATGCGGAACGCCTTGAGGTTGCCCCGTGTCAGCCACGCATAGGCCATCACCATGCTCATCGAGCTCATCAGCAGTACGAACGTGCTCACCGAGGTGACGGGGATGTCAAAGACATCGATAGGGTAGGGGCCGACCAGGCTCTTGCCCTTGTACACCAGGTAAGTGGCAATCAGGGTACCGAAGAACATGCAGTCCGATCCCAGGAATGCCCACATCAGGAGCTTCCTGTGATTCAGACCGGTTGTCGTTGGTTCATGCTCGCCGTGAACGGCGGGAGCTTGTGCCACTTAAACGCCTCCGTTTGAATTGGTGCGCGATGTGAGCGCCAGCCGTCTCAGGGTCGCGGTGACCGAAGCATGTGCCACTCTCGAAAAGCCTCCGTGCTGTTAGTGGGCTGGGGCGTGCTCGCCGTCCGGCTCAGGATCATTGACCGGCTCGAACGACCATCGATAGACGGATACCATGCCGATGACAACGCCGATTACCGTCACGGTAAGCGCGGGCCAGTTCAGGGTACGAATTCCCGCTGCGTCAACGTTCATCAGGTACACAAGACCAAAACCGGCTATGAACAGTCCAAGCGAAACGAAGAACGGCCAGTACGACGGCTGTGGAAGGTGTATGTCGTGGTGCTCGTCTTCCTCGTCGGAAGCTCCAGCGACCACGGGCACTTCAGTGGCCTCGCGCTGACGGCGCTGCTTCTCTTCCCACCAGTCGTCGCGGTCCTGTACGTTTGGAATCTCAACAAAGTTGTACTCGGGCGGAGGTGACGGTATCGACCACTCGAGAGTGCGCCCGTCCCACGGGTCGGCTCCCGCAAGCTCGCCCTTGGTCCAGCTCTTCCACATGTTGTAGATGAAGAACAGGAACCCGATGGCCAGCATGAACGCGCCCAGAGTAGAGATAAGGTTCCAGAAGTCCCAGCCCATTCCGCTGTAGTACGTGTAGATGCGGCGGGGCATTCCATCAAGACCCGTGAAGTGCATCGGGAAGAACGTGACGTTCTGCCCAATGAACATCAACCAGAAGTGGACCTGGCCTAACCTCTCGTTGTACATGCGGCCGGTCAGCTTCGGATACCAGTAGTAGACACCCGCGAGAATCGCGAAGATCGCGCCTCCGAAGAGCACGTAGTGAATATGGGCAACAATGAAGTATGTGTCCTGCTGCTGCGCGTCGGACGCAGCGATGGCGTGCATGACGCCGCTGATGCCACCGATGACGAACATCGACACGAACGCAATCGCGAACAACATTGGGGTCTTGAGGTTCAGTGAACCTCCCCACATTGTCCCCATCCAGTTGAACACTTTGATGCCCGTTGGCACCGCGATCATCATGGTTGTTATCGCGAAGACCGAATTGGCTACCGGTCCGAGTCCCACCGTGAACATATGGTGGCTCCAGACCATCCAGCCCATGAATGCGATGATGACGCCCGCCAGCACGATGGTGGGATAGCCGAACAGGGGCTTCTTGGAGAACACGGGTAAGACGTCTGAGACGATACCCATGGCCGGTAGGATCAGAATGTAGACCTCCGGGTGCCCGAAGACCCAGAAGAGGTGCTGCCATAACACCGGATTAGCGCCGGCGACAACGTTGAAGAAGTTCATACCGAAGGCGCGGTCGAACAGCAGTTCGATCAGGGCGACAGTGATGACCGGGAAGGCCAGCACGAGCAGGATCGCCGTTACCAGAGTCATCCACGTAAACAGCGGCATCCTCATGAGGCTCATGCCCGGAGCTCGCATGTTCACAATCGTCACAATGAAGTTGAACGACGCCGCCAGCGATGCAACCCCCAAGACCTGCAGGGATACGATCCAGACATCGATGCCGTGTCCCGTGTTGTAGGTGATTCCTGTCAGCGGCGAGTATCCGAACCAACCGCCGTTCGGCGCCGCGTGGGTGAACCAGCTCAGCTTTAGGATCAGTGCGCCTGCCAGGAAGGTCCAGTAGCTGAATGCATTTAGTCGCGGGAACGCGACGTCACGCGCTCCTATCTGGAGTGGGATCACGAAGTTGAAGAAGGCCGCAGAAAGCGGCATCACGCCAAGGAAGATCATCGTCGTGGCGTGCATGGTGAAGAGCTGGTTGAAGATCTCGGGCGTGACGAGGTTCTGCTCGGGCCTCATCAGCTGGACGCGAATGATCATCGCCTCGATGCCGCCTGAGAAGAACATCAGGAAGGCTGTAACGCCGTAGAGGACGCCTATCTTCTTGTGATCGATTGTGGTCATCCAGTTCCAGATACCAGTTGGATGTACTGGTCTTGGAACTGCTAGGGGAATGGTCGTCATCCCGTTCCTCCAAAGATTTGCGTCACAGGTGCTGCCCCTTACTTCAGGCTGGAGACGTAGGCGACCAGCGCCGACAGTTCAGCTTCCGTCAATGCGTTGGCTGGGTCGATGTATGGAGCGCCGCGTCGGGCCATAATGTTACCCGTCTTGGCTGCTTCAGGATCTTCTATCCAGGTCCTGAGGTTGCGCTGGAAAATAGCGTCGTTCACATTGCCGTCTTCGCCAAGGTTGTCAAAGACACCGGCCGCGAGTTGCGAGCGGGTGGCTACGTGTGTCAGGTTCGGCCCGTCACGTCCAGGCGTGCCTACGTTTACAACCGATTCTGTCGCGTGGCAGCCGCTGCACCCGGCACTCGCGCTAGCGAACAGTCTCCTGCCCTCTGCTATCAGCGGGTCCTGCGATTCAACCGCAGGCGATGCCTGGAACCTGAGCCAGTCGTCGAACTCCTCGCCGGTCACCACGAACACCTTGAAGCGCATGTTGGCGTGCTGGACCCCGCAAAATTCGGCGCACTGAGCGTAGTACTCGCCCGTGCGATCGGCCTTAATCCACATGGTGTTGTCGTTGCCGGGCACCATGTCGACTTTGCCCGCTATTTTCGGAATCCAGAAGCTGTGGATCACGTCGATAGAATCCAGGTTGACGTTAACAACCTCGTCGACGGGAATGTAGAGGTCGTTGGCAAAGACGATCTCCTTCGTGGGATCGTCTGGATGAGGATATCGGAACTCGAACCACCACTGGTGGCCGATGGCCTCCACTGTCAGCGCGTGAGGCTCAGGGGAGACCTGGTTGTCGAAGATCGTGAACACGGTCGGGATGGCCACGACGATAAGCAGGGCTGTCGGCGCCGCCGTCCAGGCGAACTCCAGGGTATGGTTGCCTTCGGTCTGATGCGGCATTTCGTCCGCGCTTCGCCTGCGGAACTTTATGACCGAGTAGATCAGAGCCCCTTCGACCAGGATGAATACGACCGTTCCCGCGCCCAGGATGATCCAGAACAGGTTCAACTGGGACTGGGCAACAGGCCCAAGCGCATCGAACGTGGACTGAGGATTGTCGGGCGTGCAACCGAACACGAGCATCAGCAGGGCGCCGAGCACAGCAATGCCCACCAGAACTCTACCGCGCTTTAACACTCTGGACATATTCCGGGAATCCCTCTGACTGGTGTCTGTTTTCTTAGAAATGGCTTGTGACACCGGTTGTAAAATCTATCAAAGCACCCTATGGCAGTCAAGGATTTCACGAAGGGCCTGAAGGCCCTCCTGGCCTCTACAAACTGACGTGAGTTCGTGCCTGTCTCCTGCGTTCTCGACCAATGTGAAGTCCGTCGCTTTCTGACTCGCAATCAAACGCCTACCACGCTGTCGATCATCATAAGCGTGAACAGCAGGCCGAGGTAGGCCAGGGAGTAGAGATAAGTGGACTTGGCGCCCTCTATCCCGGGCCTGCGCATCAGCCTGTAGGCTGAGTAGATGAATCCAATTCCAAGGACCAGCGAGCCCACGAAGTACACCCAGCCAACCGCCTGGGTGGTGAAGAACATCGCCGTGAGGGCCACGAGCAGAATCGTGTAAAGCAGGATCGACCGTTTCGTCTCGGTGACTCCGGCGACTACAGGAAGCATCGGGACACCGGCCTGCGAGTAGTCGTCTTTGATGATCAGTGATAGCGCCCAGAAGTGCGGCGGGGTCCAGAAGAATACGATAGCGAACATGTACAGCGCCGGCAGGTCCAGGCTGCCGGTTACGGCGACCCAACCGACCATTGGAGGGATGGCGCCTGCCGCGCCCCCGATGACGATGTTCTGCGGGGTGCTCCTCTTCAGGGTCATGGTGTAGACGAAGACGTAGAAAAGCGTTGCTGAGAGCGTGAGGACCGCGCTGAGCGGGTTTGCGAGCAAGGCCAGGATCGCGAATGCTACGACATTTAACCCAATGCCGAACCACATAGCGTTGACCGGAGGGATGTTCCCGTTGGCGACCGGTCGTGTGGCAGTCCGCCTCATCAACTGGTCGATGTCCCGGTCAAGGAAGTGATTGAGGGCGTTTGCTCCTCCGGCGGCCAGTGCCCCGCCTGCAAGGACGACAACCGTCAGCAGGGGATCGGGCGCCCCCCTCGAAGCGACGAACATACCGCCCAGCGCCGTGAAGACAAGGAGCGATATGATCCTTGGCTTCGTGAGCGTGACGTAAGCCCGCAGTGTCGACTGCGATCGCCTTGCTGTTACTGCCGTGGTTGCCATTCGGTTTTCTCGTCTACGCTCTCTGGAAACGCAGTGCTGAAGACGCGGTTGCCGCGCTCTGCTGTGGCAGGTACGTCAGTCCGACCATAGCGATTAGCGCTGCCCAGACGAGCGTAGCTACGCTCAGGTGGACAGCCTTGAAGTCCGCTCCGAACCTCGTCCAGATAACCGCTGCGCCGACCACTATCTGGATAGCAAAAGTCAGCACGACTGCCACTGCTGCCAGCCGTGCTGGAGGATTGTCATTGAGGGTGCGAATCACATGCCATGCCGCGGCCAGGACGATGAGCCCGACCAGTGCGGCAATGTAGCGGTGGCCCATGTGAATCAGGTAAGCCGCCGCATCTGACGGCCAAAAGCTTCCACGGCACAGGGGCCAGGTCGCGCATGAAGTACCGGCTCCATAGCCGACCATGTACGACCCTGAGAGTATCAGAATGAACGCACCAACTATCGCCGCGATCGCCCACCTCTTGGTGGCAGCGCCAGGCCTTGTAACAGCAGTCGATGCACCTCCGCGGTTGCCGCTCCACCCAGCAATCGCTGTGACGATCAGGCAAGCCAGGAGCAGTTCGGCTATTCCAAGGTGAAACAGCACTACCCACCACTCAAGCTCAGTGAGGACAGTTACTCCACCCAGTATGGCAGCGACAACCACCAGGACGAGTGCCGCGACGGCGCTTACCAGCACCACACGGTTGTCACGGAATTGCAGCCACGCAAGTGCCGCTGTTCCCGCCACAAACAGGCTGAGAACGGATGCAGACAAGCGATGGCTGTATTCGATCATGGTCGGCACGCTGAATGGGGGAATAATCTGACCGTAGCACAATGGCCAGTCAGGGCAGCCCAGTCCGGAGTCGGTGACCCTCACGACGCCCCCAAGGGTGACCTGTCCAAACGCCGCAATCACCGCGGCGACTGCCACTGTGCGGAAAATGATCTGTGCCCTGTCGCTTGACATCGTCTCGTCTGGCTGGCGACCGGGCTAGAGGGGGCGGTGGCAATAGATGCCGAATGTGCAATATTTCACGAACGAAATGGTAGCACAGGCTCCTATTAGCGTCAATCCAACAGCCAGCGCAGAGTGTGTGTACCAGGCCAGGCGATTCTTGACTGATATCGACGCCCGTAACTAGAATTAGCCAGCCTGACCAATGATCGGTTTTGGCTTTCGTGAGACCCTGGCCCGCTAGCTCAATTCGGCAGAGCAACTGACTCTTAATCAGTAGGTTCTCGGTTCGAGTCCGAGGCGGGTCACTCCCCCTAATCAGAATGCTGCGAAGTTTCTCACTTGATGTACAGGAGCGCTTCGTCCTGTTCTGGTACACTCCACCGAACGCTCTGTAACCTCAAGCTCCCTCTATAGGGAGTTCAACCTTTGGGCCACCTCTGGGCTCCTGACATGCGGGGGAAAGCATGTTCGACCACCTGGAAATCAGGAACTTCAAGTCCGTCGAGCACCTTGAGCTCAGCTGCCGGAGAATCAACGTCCTCATTGGGAAGCCAAACTCCGGCAAGTCCAACATCCTTGAATCGCTCGGCCTGATCTCCTACGTGGGTCACTCCAGTCGAGGAAGCAATCTGGATTCGTTTGTGAGATGCGACGATGTCACCAACCTCTTCTATGGCGGCCTCCTCGGCCGGCCCATCGAGATAACGCTCAACAGGTCGCGTTCCCTGGACGGTGAACTCCGTATTCAGGAGAGAGTTGGCCTGGTCTTGGGCTACGACAAGGGCAGGTTTAGAGGCGGAGTTGGCGAGGAGGGGCTAATCCGTGAGCGCGGCGCGGCGCCAATCAATACTCCGATCGTACCCCGTGCGTACGCAATGGTAGGAAGTGGCCAGTCTCTCAGCGTCTCTCAGGGAACGGGGGCGCTGGGAATCGTACCCACGTGCAAGTTCTACCGCTTCGAACCCCTGAGTTCCTTCCCCGTAAAGGCTGGCGGGTACCTGCTGCCGCCTTCCGGCGAGAATCTACTGTCCCTGCTGCTCAGGGAAACTGACCTGGCCAATGAGGTAAAGGCCCTCTTTTCCGAAAATGGCCTGCAACTTGGTCTGAGGTCAGAGGAGAACAGGATTGATGTCTTGACGGAGTACGGAAGCTCCAGCTTTTCCCATCCCTACTACCTGACATCGTCTCACCTGCAGAGGCTCGTGTTTCACATCGCGGCGTTGCGAACGAACTCGGAATCGCTTGTAGTCCTCGAGGACCCTGAGAACCATCCATATTCCAGCCACGAAGAGGGTCTGGCCGAGAGCATCGCCCGTGACGGATTTGGTAATCAGTACTTCATAGCAACGAACAGCCCCCACTTCCTGAAGTCATTGCTGGAGAAGACTCCCCAGGAAGACATGGCAGTTTTTGTGACCAGCGCCTACGACTACAGGACAAGGGTCAGGCAGGTCCCGCAGCATGACCTCGCGGTACTGTCTCACGGAGCTGATCTGCTCTCCAATTTCAGGGCCCTGATAGAGACTACATGAGATAATTCAAGCGTTGGTCCGTAACCTGGTGACCAGGCGACGGCGATGCAGATGCCGACACCAGGCATCGTGGGTAAGGAAGTTGCGCTGGCACCGTGAATGATTGCCCGTAGGTGCACAAATCAGGAAGGTCGCGAATGAAATACGGTTTTGCACTCCCAAAGAGCACAGACGGCGGTGAGCTGGTCAAGTTTGCGAAGGCCGTGGAAGACCTCGGGTTTGAATCGGTCTGGGTAGGCGACCATATTGTCCTGCCCGTGGATGAGACCGACCAGTATCCGTACACGCCCGATGGCCGTTTCGTCTCACGTCCGAACGACCCACAGCTCGACGCGTTCATCGTCCTGAGTTACATAGCATCCTCGACATCGACAATCGACATCGGCACGACGGTGGCAATCGTCCCTTATCGCAACCCAATTCTGCAGGCCAAGATGTTCGCAACGCTCGACGTGCTGACCGGCGGACGTGCCGTGTGCGGCGTTGGCGTTGGGTGGCTGGAGAAGGAGTTCGACGTCCTCGGAGCTTCATATCCAGATCGGGGGCCGGTGACGGACGAGTACCTCCAGATCTTCAGAACCCTCTGGACAGAGCAGGAGCCTGAGTTCCACGGCGAACACTACGACTTCGACGGCATCTACTTCGCTCCCAAGCCCGTGCGTGACGGTCACATTCCGATCTGGGTCGGCGGGCACACTCGCAGAGCAGTCAGGCGAACTGTCAACTATGGCGACGCCTGGCATCCGACCCGGCAGACCCCCGAGTTCGTCACGCGCCACCTCCCGTACATGCGGGAGTACTCGGAGTCCGTGGGGCGGGACCCAGCGGAGATTACAATGTCCCTCAAGCGGACACTCCACTTCACAGACCTGGGCATAGACGAGGGACCAGCCAACCGATCGAACGGCGCCCTCATCGCATCTACTGGCGAGGTCATCGAGGACGTCGGCGAATGCAGGGAGATCGGGATCGATCAGTTGACCTTCGACTTTCGGACTTCCAACATCGATGACTGCATACGCACGATGGAGCACTTCGCCACGAGGGTGGCCCCGGCGTTCTGATGCTGTCCGAGGATGATCGCGGTTCGTTCTCATCGAGCGATGTCAGACCTTCTACCGAACCGCTGGAGCTTCTGCCGCTTCTCAAGCGCGTGTCCCGGGCGTTCTACCTGTCGATTCGGGTCCTCCCGACTACTCTCAGGGAGCCGGTGGGGCTAGCCTATCTGCTGGCGAGGGCGGCGGACACGATCACAGACACCGAGGCCCTGCCTCCTGAAGAGCGTCTCGATGGTCTGCTCGCACTTCGGGAAATCGTAAGGTCAGGGCGTGCAGATGGTGACCTGATAGATCGCCTGGAAACGTTTTCTGAGCATCAGTTATCCGCGGCGGAATACCATCTGCTGGACTCGATTCCAGCTACGCTAGATGCCCTGTCTCGCCTGGACGTGAGTGATCGGTACCTCGTGACCGACATCGTCATCAGGCTTACTGAGGGAATGGAGTTCGACCTGACCCGGTTTCCAACCGACCGGATGGGACAGATTTCTTCGCTGGACAGTCGCAGTGAGCTGGACATGTACACATACCTCGTCGCCGGTTGTGTCGGTGAATTCTGGACCAGAATTACGGTCGCCCACACGGATGCGCTTGGCTACTGGGACCTGGAAGAGATGTCAGCTATCGGTGTGAGGTTTGGCCAGGCCCTGCAGATGACGAACGTCCTACGGGACTTGCCTGCGGACCTGCATTCGGGTCGGTGCTATCTGCCCAGCGAGTGGCTGAGTGAGATCGGTCTCACTCCCCAGGACTTGACCGATCACCGCATCGGTCTTGCGGCAAGACCCGTCCTTGTTCGCGGCGTCGAAGTGGCGCTCGAGCACTTCTCGGAGGCAGAGCGATACTTGGTCGCTATTCCTCAATCATGCGTCCGACTGCGACTCGCTGCGATGTGGCCCCTGCTGATGGGACTTGCCACTCTGGAGCGTGTTGTCCGAAGTCAATACTGGTTGAACCCGAATGTCCGTCTCAAGGTATCCAGGTTCTGGGTCTTCCGGATGATGTTTACGTCGCTATTCGCAGTGCGTTCCAACAGGTTGGTATCAACGTGGATACGCCGACTGACGGGTCGTGTCCGTTTCGAGGTCAACCGCCCCTAGTTGAGCTTCGGCTCATCTTGGTTGACCGACATCATGCCCGCCAATAGAATTGGCCGCGACTTTCGTTCAGCCAGCCTCAATGGAGCACCCCATGAAGATTACAGACATTTCCGCGTTCGTAACTAAGCCACCCGGAGCCTTTTCCAACTACGTCTTCGTCAAGGTCAGCACGGATGAGGGCATCGTAGGCTGGGGCGAGTCCAGCATCGGCGCGAATTCCGTCGCTGCCGTCATCGAGGAGTTCGGCTCCGCCATCGTCGGTAAGGACCCGTTCCGAATCGAAGAGCACTGGCAGGACATGTACCACCTGTTCCACAACGTGCGGGGCGGCGCCCTCCAGATGGCAGCAATCTCCGGGATCGAGATCGCGCTGTGGGATATCAAGGGCAAGGCGCTGAACGTCCCGGTCTATGAACTAATAGGCGGCGCGATGCGAGACAGGCTCTGGACCTATGGAAGGTTCGACGGCGTCGACCCAGCAGCCGCGGTCGAGACTGCGATGTCCTTCGTCGAGCAGGGGTACACCGCGCTGAAGGGCGACCCGTTTGGACACCAGGGCATCTTCACCTCGCCCGAGTCCGAGAGGGACGCGCTCGCCAAGGTCGCGGCGGTCCGCGAGGCTGTGGGCGACGACGTTGAGCTGCTGATCGAGGTCCATGGTCGACTGACCCCAGCTGAGGCCATCCGCATCGGTCAGGAACTGGAACAGTACCGCCCGTTCTTCTACGAGGAGGCGGTACCTCCCCAAAACATTGACGCCATGGTCCGCGTCGCGCAGGCCATCAACATTCCGCTGGCTACTGGAGAGCGCATCTACACCAAGTGGGGATTCAAGGACCTGCTGGAGAAGCAGGCAGTGTCTGTCGTGCAGCCCGACGTGTGCCACGCTGGCGGCATCAGCGAGCTCAAGAAGATTGCTGCAATGGCAGAGACCTACTACGTAGGCTTCGCGCCCCACAATCCCTACGGCCCGATCAACACCCTTGCCGCGCTGCATGTCGATGCCGGCACGCCCAACTTCCTGATCCAGGAGGGCGGACACGCCGAATGGTTTGAGGCGATCCTGAAGGGACCATTCCCCCGCCAGACGGACGGCTACTTCGACCTGCCACCGGGAGTGGGCATCGGAGTCGAACTGGATGAAGAGGCCCTGCGCAAGTACCCACAGGGCGAGACTGAGAACAGAGGCGGGTACCGAAGCAGGTTCACCATGCCCTCACGACAGCAGAACCACTGGGTCTAATACCCAAGGAGCAATCATGAAGGTAACAGGATTTGAGACAGGAGTAGTCGCTCTGCCGAGAGCGGTAGGTCCCCTATCATCCGGGCCCGGCAGCGTGGCAGCCAGCTTCGTCACGCTCAAGCTCAGGACCGAGGACGGCATCGAGGGCATCGGCTACGCCGGGTTTGCCTCTGACGTAATGCTCAAGGCCCTGAAGCAGTCGGTCGACAGCCTGGCCGAGCAGACCATCGGCTCGGACCCAATGATGGTCGAGCAGATAAACTCACACCTCATGGCGCTCGGAGGAAGCGGCTCACCGGCTGGACTGGTAACAAGGTCGGTCTCGGCAATCGACGTCGCGCTCTGGGACATCCGCGGCAAGGCCCTCGGCCAGCCTGTGTACAGACTACTGGGAGGGTTTGCCGACCGCGTTCCGACGTATGCCAGCGGCCACCTGTGGCGCACCTACGACCTAGACATGCTCGCCAGGACTGGCCCCGAGCTGGTTGAGCAGGGCTTTAAGGCCATGAAGTTCAGAATGGGCGGCGAGGACACCGACGCTAAAGAGATAGAGCGGATGCGGGTAATGCGCTCTTCGATCGGCGACGAGATCGACCTAATGGTTGACATCAACCAGGGATGGGACATCAACACGACCATGAGGATCGGACGCCTCATGGCGGACTTCGGCCTCTTCTGGCTCGAAGACCCGATTCAACACCAGGACTACGAAGGCTACGCCCGCATTGCCGATGCGCTCGATACCCCGATCGCGACCGGCGAGTATCACTACGGTACGATTCCCTTCAGGCACATGCTCGAGCACAGGTCGCTGGATATCGTGATGGTCGACCTGCTCAGGGTAGGGGGACTCACCGGGTTTATGAAAGTCGCCCACATGGCGGAGATCTTCAACCTGCCGGTCGTCAGCCACCTTGCCACTGAGGTGCTTGCCCACGCGATAGCCGCGGCTCCCAATGGCATCACGGTGGAACACATGCCCTGGACGTTTGACATGTTCACCGAGGAGCCTGTCGTCGAAGACGGGCAGATCGTGCTGCCGGATGCCCCGGGTCTGGGGGTCGAGTTTGACGAAGAAAAGCTGGCGAAGTACGCGGTGGACTAGGTTTCAGTGCCGCCCCAGGGCAGTTCGACCTCGTCCACGCCGCCGTCCAAGACGATCTCCACCAGCTCCAGGTCGAACGTCAGGTCCCGCCCCGCCAGCGGGTGATTGGCGTCCAGAATCGCCCGGCCATCGACTATGTCTATGACCACGAACCGGAATTGCTGGCCTTCCGAGTCCTGACCCACGAGAGTAACGCCCAGTTCGACGCCCGGAGGAAGCTCTGTAAGGTCCTCTTCCAGCATCATGTCCTGGTTGTGAGGGCCGTACGCCTGGCTCGCCGGAATTGTGACCGTCTTCTTTTCACCCTGGGACATACCCAGCACGGCGCTCTCGAAGCCCGCCACGACCTGTCTGGCCCCTAGTACGAACTCCAGTGGCTCGCCGCGTTCGTGTGAAGAGTCGAACTGCTGACCCTCGGTCGTGCCTACGTAGTGGACTCGTACCTCGTCTCCGAGTCTCGCGGTCCTGTTCGTTTCGGTTTCGGTCATCTCACCTGGCCTGCTTACAGATGGCTCTCGACATGGGAAGCGGACAGACTCGCGTCCAGTCCCTCGTAGTCCTGATACCCGATCAGATTGTACAACTCGGAGCGGGTCTGCATGCCGTCGAGCAGACCAGCCTGCGTGCCCTTTTCGAGGATGTCTCTCATGGCGTATCGCATCGACTTGGCCGCGATCCTGAGCGATGTTACAGGGAAGATCACGAGTTGGTAACCCAGCGCTCCGAACTCGGAAACGCTCAGGTAGGGCGTCTTCCCAAATTCAGTCATGTTTGCAACCAGAGGGGCGTCGACCGAATCGGAGTAGTGTCGAAATTCGCCGGCCGTTTCCAGCGCCTCCGGGAAGATTATGTCCGCCCCCGCAGACAGGTACATTCGTCCTCGGTCGATAGCGTCGTCCATGCCGTTGATTGCTTTGGAGTCCGTCCTGGCCGCGATCAGGGTAGAACTGCGAGCCTGAACGGCCGCCCTGACCTTGGCGCAGAACTCGTCGGGACCGACGACCTGCTTGCCGTCGAGATGTCCGCATCGTTTCGGCATCACCTGGTCTTCGATCTGGATCGCGGCTGCTCCGGCGTCCTCAAGCTCCCTGACCGTGCGGTAGGTGTTGATCGCCTCACCGAAGCCAGTGTCCGCATCGACGATCAGGGGTAGGTTGGTAGCTCGCGTTACCCACCTGACAGCTTGAGTGAGCTCGTCCAGCGTGAACAGGCCGATGTCAGGGATTCCCAGGCTGGCTGAGAACGCTGCTCCTGAGAAGTACAGCGCCTTGAAACCGACATCCTCGGCAATGAGCGCGGAGAGAGGGTTGTAGACCCCCGCAACCGGTATCGAATCACCACTCGCAAGCAGTTCGGTCAGGCCGTATGCCTGCCGCGAAGATTCGGCTCGAATGCCCCAGGTCATCGGACAGCTACCCCATGAATCCTCTGGCGCCTTCGACCAGGGTCCAGTCCTCGCCCGAGCCATCCTCGGGGGAGAAGCCGATGATTCTCTCACCAGCCTCGATGTCCCAGATCCGTAGGTCGTTCCTGGACATGCCATAGACGATTGCGAACCCAACCGATGGTGGCGCGTCGATTGCCTTCTGGATCAGCTGCGCCGCGTCCCGGTGACTGAGCCACAGTGAGAGCGCGGCTGGATGGAACGTAGGATCGTCCGGTGTCATTACCCAGCCAATGCGGAGGCAAATGATGGACAGCTCGTACTCGTCGTGATAGTAGCTGCCGAGCACTTCCCCGAACGCCTTGCTCACTCCGTACAGGCTGTCGGGACGCATGTCCCTATCGTCGAGCATCCTGAAAGGCCGTCTGACCTCAGCCAGCCGACCGTCGTAGATCGCCTTGTACGGGTCGTCCTTGAGTGGATAGAACCCGACGGCGTGGTTTGTGCTGGCGAGAATCACCCTTCTCGCACCTGCGAGTCGGGCCGCTTCATACACGTTGCGAGTGCCGATTATGTTGTTGTTCAGGGTCGATTCCCACGAGGCCTGCGGGCTTGGGTCCGCGCCCATGTGTACGACGACGTCCACGCCTTCGAAGGCGGGACTGATCGAGTCGATGTCGCTCAGATCGGCGACGTGCGATTCAGTCCATCCGCAGTCGACGATGTCGAGACCAACCAGGTCATATCTGAAACCCAGCTTGCTGCGGATGATGCCCCCGATCTGTCCGGCGGCTCCGGTCACAAGTACCCGCGCCTTGTCCGTCATACTATCCTCCGTTCACACTTTGGGAGTGCTAGGCTAGAATGTCAGCGGCGCGTTGTCAGGCACCGTCCCTGAGCGCCAGGATCAAGAGAGTGACTACTATCGGCACCACTATGGTCCAGAGTGCCCTTCGTGGAGTGAATCGAAACATGCCGAACCCCGCTGTTGGTGTCATGCTACGCCGACGGAATGGTAACACACCCCCCATTTGCAGGGAGCGCAGATGAACAGGCGCTTCCGGTTGATAGCGCTCGACGTCGACGGCACCATTCGCGACCGCGAACGGCAGATATCCTCTCGTACACGGTCAGCCATCGAGCGAGTACGGGAGAGCGGGGCCTATGTGACCCTGGCGACGGGCAGGACCTTTCTGAGCGCGTTGAACGCATCCACCGACCTGGGCCTGACGTGCCCGATCATCACCTTCCAGGGTGCGCACGTCGCGAAACCGAACGGGGACTTGCTGTGGCACACCCCTCTGACACCACAGATGACGGAGGCCGCACTGGCTGCACTGGAGGGCAGGGACGAGTTCGACATCATGGCCTACCACGGCAACGACATCTACGTAAGAGAGATGTCATGGTGGGCGAAGGACTACGGCGAGCGGAACTCCATTCCGATCCACCTCGTAGATTCAGATGAGACCATGTCCGGTCCAATGACAAGGCTCGTTGTGAGGGGCGACGACGATGCAATCGAGTCCCTTGAGGTCGAGTTGAACGACAAATTCAATGGTGACCTCTACGTCACCAGATCGCTATCGTACTTCTGCGAGATACTCCATCCCGATGCCGGCAAGGACAAGGCGATTGGATGGTTGTGTGAGCACCTGGACATTAATCCCGACGACACCCTCGCCTTCGGAAACGGGTACAACGACATACAGATGCTCAGCACGGCCGGACTCGGTGTGGCCGTCGATGGCGGCGTGCCCCAGGCCATCGCTGCCGCCGACCTCGTTGCTCCTTCCATGGAAGACGACGGTGTCGCCAGGGTGCTCGAATATCTGCTGGATGGAGGTTACGTCGGATGAACGCCTCACGCTCTCCCGTTGTCGTGGTGCTTGGCGGCATCAACATGGACCTGGTAGCCACGTCCGAGCGTATGCCCAGCCTCGGTGAAACCGTCTTTGGGACTTCCTTTCACACCGCGCCAGGCGGGAAGGGCGCCAACCAGGCCGTTGCGGCTGCCCGTCTCGGCGCAGAGGTGCGCATGGTGGGTCGAGTCGGCGACGACCAGTTCGGGCCTACATTGCTCGAAGGGATGCGATCTGAGGGCGTTGACGTCTCCGGCGTTGCGGTCGATCCTGACAACCCTTCCGGCGTCGCGCTGATCCTGCTGGACGACCATGCCGAGAACATGATCGTGGCCGTTTATGGCGCAAACATGGCATGCGACGAGGCGCAGGTATCCGCGGTCGATGACGCGCTCGACGGCGCTGACGTTCTCTTGCTGCAGCTTGAGACGCCGCTTGACGTTGCGTTAAGTGCGGTCGCAGTCGCGAAAGAGTGGGGAGTGACCGTCGTCTGGGACCCGGCTCCGGCGCTCGAAATGGGACATGAAGCCTTTCGCCTGTGCGACGTACTGACTCCAAACCAGGCCGAGGCGGAGTTCCTGACTGGAATAGCCGTCACCGGTCCGGCTTCGGCAGAGGCTGCTGCCAAGGCCCTTGTCGAGCAGGGGGTGTCCGCGGCAGTCCCGACTCTGGGCTCAGGCGGCGCCTTCTACATGACCCGTGACGAGGCGGGGCTCGTCGCCCCGTTCGGTGTCGATGCCATCGACACAGTGGCTGCTGGTGACGCCTTCGCTGCGGGACTTGGTATCGCGCTCGCCGAGGGTCAATCGCTGCCACAAGCAGTCAGGTTCGGGTCAGCCGCCGGCGCGCTTGCAGTGACGAAGAGCGGCGCGCAGGAGGCAATGCCGTACAGGGCCGAGGTGGATGCGCTGCTGGCGGGTTCCTAAAGGCCAGCATGTCTCTCCACCCCTACTTTGCTGATGGCTGATCGTCCAAAATCGGACACGCGGCACCGGATTGGTTTGATAAGTCGACTTCTTGCTTTCGTCTACCCCGGTGCACTAGGCGGCCCTGACCTCAACCGTCGAATTTCGACGATTGTTCTGGCCGCGATCCTCTTGGCCGCACTCGCACTTAGGCTATATGGGTTGAACTGGGACGAGGGGTTTGGATGGACACCTCATCCCGACGAGCGGGCAATTCTCTTCAAGGTCATCGAGATCGAGTTGCCGCCTATCGGCGACCTTGGAGTGCTCCTGGACGCGGAGCAGAGTCCATGGAACCCCGGATGGTTCCCTTACGGCAGCTTCCCCCTCTATCTCATTAAGCTCGTCGACATCCTCTTCAGCGACCTGCCGGTGGTCGGGTTTGAAGACCTCAGAGTGCCCGCGCGGGCCGTCTCGGCTCTCGCGGACATCGCGACCATGCTGGTCACCTACCTGATCGGGAGGGCCGTCTGGTCTCGCATGACCGGCCTCCTGGCCGCCGGTCTAGTCGCATTCTCCGTAATTCACATACAGCTAAGCCACTTCTTCGCCGTCGACACACTCATGGCGCTGTTCGCGACGGCGACGCTGTACTTCCTGTTGCGTGTCGCCCGCTGGGGTCGGTACTCAGACTCTGCGCTCGCCGGACTATGCATCGGCCTCGCCCTGGCGACCAAGATCAGCGTGGCCCCGATCCTGGCAGCCTATGTGGTCGCCCACCTCATCTACGTGACCGGACTCGTTCCAGGTGGCGTAGATCGAAATGTAGCCTTCTTTGACAAGTTATCGTCCGGCGCTAAATCTGGCCTGCTCGGACTTGGCGTGATGGTTGGCGCGCTCCTGGTGGCCCAGCCGTATGCCCTGCTGGACTGGAGGCAGTTCTACGCCGACTTCGCAGAGCAATCCGAGATGGTCCGCCGGATTCGGGACTACCCGTACACTCGCCAGTATATAGACACCACGCCCTATCTCTATCACGTCCAGCAGCTTGCGGTCTGGGGTCTGGGTTTGCCCCTCGGAATCGTGGCTCTGGCAGGGACTCTCTACGGGGCGATCAAGGGTCTCAGGGTCTGGTATGCGATCGTCTATCTCGTAGTCGGTATCCTGCTCCCGGCAGCGATCCTCATCCTGTCGAGCGGCATGGCGGCCACATTGCTGGCTTCGGCCATTGCGGTCGGCGCAATTGTCGCCACGATCCCCGTTCGGTCTCTTGATACGAGGTTGAACGCCGTCCTTCTATCGTGGGTGATACCCTACTTCCTCATCGTCGGCGCATTCGACGTGAAGTTCATGCGCTACATGCTCCCGATTACACCCGTGCTCCTGATGTTCGGGTCAAGGATGCTCGTAGATCTCTGGTCATGGGCGAGAGATAGACAGCCGACTTTGAAGGTGGTGCTGGGGGCCCTGGCCGCACTTGCAGCCACTACTACCGTTTTCTTTGGAGTCTCGTACAGCGGCATCTACTCCGAAGTACATCCCGCGGTCCGAGCGTCCGAGTGGATCGAGAAGAACGTGCCCCGAGGCTCGACCATCCTGAAGGAGCACTGGGAGGAGGGACTGCCCGGTCTGTACGAGTACGAGATCGAGGAACTGCCGATCTACGAGTACGACCGGCCTTCCAAGTTCCGGCGGATGAGCGAGCTGCTGGCCGAGGCCGACTATATTACGCAGTACAGCAATCGACTGTACGGGACGGTCTCAAGGCTGCCAGAACGATATCCCACTAGCAGGGAGTTTTACCGGCTTCTCTTCAGCGGTGAACTCGGCTACACGCTGGAGGCCCACTTCACTTCCTATCCAAACCTGCTTGGTATCGGATTCGTGGATGAGACCTTCAAAAGGCCCGACCTCCCGCCTCCGGGGGACTTATCTGAAGCGCGGCCATACCCGGTCTCGATCAATCTCGGCTATGCTGACGAGAGCTTCTCAGTCTATGACCATCCCAAGGTGCTGGTCTTCCGCAACGCGGAGCGACTCAGCGCGGACGAGATTCTGCGCCATATTGAAGAGGGCTCAGGAGGATACCCTTCAGTAGACTCACTTGCATACCGCGAACCCGAACCCATCGGACGGCAGCTTATGCTGACGCCGGAGGAAGTCGCAGACCGCCAGACAGGCGGTACGTGGACTGACATCATTGACGACGGCGGAGTTGCAGGGCGTGTCCCGGCGCTGCTCTGGTTCGTCGTAGTCCAGGTGATTGCACTGTCGTGCGTACCTCTCGCGTTCATTGTCTTCAGACCACTCGCAGACCGGGGCTGGCTGATGTCCAAGGCCCTCGGCCTGCTAATCGTCGGTCTGGTCACGTGGCTTCTCGCCAGCGTGGAGGTGCTGACTTTCTCCAGATCCACGGTCATAGCGGCTCTGCTGGCTGTCGCGGCCGTTAACGCCGTGTTGTTGATTGCGAATCGCCGCGAAATCTTCCAGTTCTTCAGGCGACGCTGGAAGACGATCGCCATTGCCGAGGTGATCTTCCTCGCCGCGTTCTTAGCTTTCGTCGCCATCCGGATGGCTAACCCGGACCTCTGGCATCCGTACCGCGGCGGCGAAAAGCCGATGGACATGGCCTATCTAAACGCCGTGATGAAGTCCGTCTACATGCCTCCCTTCGATCCGTGGTTCTCAGGTGGATACCTCAACTACTACTACTGGGGACAGTTCCTCGTCTCCACCCTGATTCACCTGACCGGGGTTGTTCCCGAGATCGCCGTTAATCTTGCTATCCCGACCTTCTTTGCCATGACTGCCGCGCTGTCATACTCAGTCGCGTACAACCTCGCATCGTGGGTCCGAGATTCCCGAGGTGGACCCACCGGACTGTCGCCTGTTGTGGCGGGACTGGCCGGGCTCGTATTCGTGGTGGTCATCGGCAACCTGGACGGGGCAATTCAGGTCGTCCAATCCGCGTGGAAGGCGCTGGCGCAAGGCCTGCCCGCCGGCGAGTTCGACTTCTGGCGGTCCAGCCGAATGATGCCACCGGACCCGCCCGGCCACGAGATTACGGAGTTCCCGTTCTTCACGTTCCTATTTGCCGACCCGCACGCTCACCTGTGGGCGCTGCCGTTCACGCTGCTGTGCATCGGTCTTTCCGCGTCAATCGTGTTTGGACTGGCCCGCAGCGGATCACTGCGCGACGTCTGGCGACCGGGACACCTGCTGACATTGTTCGTTCTCGGTGTATCGGTCGGCGCTCTCAGGCTCCTGAACACCTGGGACTACCCGACGTATCTCCTGTTTGGATTCGCGGCGATTGGACTTGCAGAGTTGCTGGCCCAGGGAGGCATGTCAGGAGGTGTGATATTCAGGACTGCTGCCAAGTCGGCATTAACTCTGGTGGTTGGCATAGCGGTCTTCCTGCCGTTCCACATGACCAACGAGACGTTCTTCCTTGGTGTCGAACGAACGACCAACCAGACCACGCTCTGGCAATTCCTGGCGATCTTCGGACTGTTCACATACGTGATCGGGTCGTATTTGCTCTGGGAGCTCCGCGGCACACTATCGACCATTTGGAACGCAGCCATGCGCGGAACCGGGTCATTCTCCCGAGCCCTGGCAGGTGATGCGGTACCAGGCTCGGCTTCGGTCTCAGGCCTGAGCGTACACATTGGTCCTGCACTGGTTCTTGCCCTCGTGTCCGGCGCGCTGCTACTGGGATTCCTGCTGACTTCGCTGCTTTCCGGTTCGGGATGGGGAACTGTGATCGTGGCTGGAACGCTGCTTGCGCTGACAGCAATCCTGGGCCTCAAGGCCGTCATTAGAATCGACGCTGAGACTCCGACCGCTGCGTTCATCGCCCTCGTAATCGTCACCGCTCTCGCCATCGTCATCGGCCTCGACTTCGTCAGGGTAGAGGGCGACATCGAGAGAATGAACAGCGTGTTCAAGTTCTACATGCAGGTGTGGGTGCTTCTTGCACTCGGGTCTGCGTATCTCGTGTGGCGAATGGCGGGGTCATTGTCCATGCCAACTAAGTCACTGAAACCCCGCATTGCGTGGGTGGGTAGTCTCTTGGTGCTGGTCGCATGTGCAGCCGTGTTCACGGTGCTGGGTACCCAGGACAGGCTTCGAGATCGATTCGACGCGGATCAGGTCCCCCTGACACTGGATGGCCTCGCCTACGTTCCAGGTACGACCTACCTGGATAGGGAGGGGCCGATTGACCTTGAGGCCGACCTGGAAGGCGTACACTGGCTGCGAAAGAACGTGCAGGGCTCGCCTGTGATCCTGGAAGCCAACACGCCGCTGTATCGTTGGGGCGGTAGAGTCTCGATTCATACAGGACTCCCCAGCGTCGTCGGGTGGCGCTGGCATCAACAGCAGCAGAGGTGGGGCTATCGTGACCAGGTCGACATACGAATCCGCGACGTGGACCGGATATACTCGACTGCCGACCCAACTGAAGCCGTCGATCTGCTCAATCAGTACGGCGTGAAATACGTCTATCTCGGTCAGGTTGAGCGGCTGTACTATCCAGAGCACGGTATTGCCAAGTTCGAGGACGAGATGAGTTCAAGCTTGACCCCCGTATTCCGTACAGACGAAGTAACCATCTACGAGTTCACCGGCTGAGATGGAAGGGGGAAGACAATGTGCAGGAGCATCAAGCAGCTTAGGAACTCAGAGCGTCCGGCCACAGATGACGAGATTAGAGAGGCCGCGCTCCAGTTCGTCCGCAAGATCAGCGGGTATCGTAAGCCGTCCAGGGCCAACGAAGCAGTTTTTGATCAGGCGGTCGATGACATTACTACCGTGTCACGAACTCTCCTTGGTTCCCTGCGCGTCCGTGGGGTCGCATCTCCTCGCTAGCCGCCCGGGCAACTGAATGTGGGTGATCAGCTAGTCAGCGGGACTCACTGTCCATTTTGGCTGTACGTACGACCCATTTTCGCTAGTCGCCTGATCGGAGGGACACCTACCATGAGGTCAGTGACACCCTCTAATCAGTACGAGCGAGACTTGACATGGTACTTCCACAGTTGACCTTCGACCTGATGCAGGCCCTCGAAATCCTCGGCCCGCTGGCGCTCATCATTGGCGGTATAACCGTTTACGGCGTGTTCGTGTTCAACTTCTACAGGTTCCTGGCGCGTAAGGACATATTCACGCTGGACCTCCAGAAGCACAACCAGGCGAAGCGTCCGGCCCTCAGAAAGACCATCTCGGTAATCTTCTACACATTCAAGTGCCTGATGCTCTACCCGGTCTTTGTGTTCTTCTGGTTCGTCGTGATGGCAGTGCTGCTCTATCTCCTGAGCAGGAACCAGTCGATTGAGGTCGTGATGCTCGTCGCTATGGGGGTGGTAGGCGCCATCCGCATATGTTCGTACTACAAGGAGGCGCTGTCGACCGACATCTCCAAGATCCTCCCATTCGCCCTACTCGGCATAATGCTGATAGATAACTCGATAATAAGAGTCGTGCAATCTACCGAGAGTGTGAGGGAAGCTGCTCTCCAGTGGGAGACCCTGGTTTCCTTGACTTACTACCTTGCTTTCGTAGTTTCACTGGAGTTGCTGCTAAGGATGATTTCGGGCCTCGTCAGTTTCCTCATGAGCAGGCGAAGGTCCCGCAAGGAGCGGCGAGAATCACAGCCGAAACCTGAAGGGAGGCCAGCAGTAGCACCGGGGCCACAGTTCGGAGCCTCAGGGACGGGATCGGTATTCGAGCCGAGACCTGTGGGGCTGGGTTCGGCTCCTCCAATGAGGCCAAACGGCGCTCCGGGAATGAGTGCCAGACCGGCTTTCATTCAGGGACGGAGCGACGAGCGGGCTAGCCCAGACATTGACGCTCGGGCCGCCGACATGCCCGACCCCGCGGAGAGGGTCAGACGCGGCAGGCCTGCCTATGCCCCAGTGTTCTCAACGGAACTGCCAGCCTCTGACTACAGGCCAAATGGCGACAATCGGATAGGTTAGCTCTCTATGAGTGCCCTTACTGGGCTGTAGCGCCTCCGTCTATCACGAGGGGCTGGCCTGTCATGAATGAGGACTCGTCTGATGCCAGGAAGAGCGCGCCGTAGGCGATCTCCATCGGCTCTCCGAATCGCTTCATGAAGTTGGAGTTGGCAGCGTCCGCAATGAACTGTTCCCGCTCCTCGCCCGTGAACTGGCGGTGCAACTCGGTCGCCTGAGTCATGATCGCACCCGGGCAGACGCAGTTGACGCGTATGTTGTCTGGCGCGAGGTCCAGCGCGAGGCACCGGGTGAGCTGCAGCAGTGCCCCCTTTGACGTGTTGTACGGGACGAACGCGGGCTGTGCGATGAAGCTGGACACCGACGCGATGTTCACGATCGAACCGCCGCCTGCACTTCGCATGTGCGGCAGGACATGCTTGACCGTGTACGACGGTCCCAGCACGTTGACGCCGAGCACTCGCTGCCAGTCTGCATCCGTGGCCTGTTCAACGGTGCCGAACACGAATGCCGCAGCGTCGTTTACAAGGACGTTTACTTCGCCATAGGCCTCTCTGGAGGCTTCAACGAGGCTCTGGACCTCAGTCTCTCTTGAGACGTCGGTAGCAACGAAGGTCGCCGTGCCCCCTGCATCGTTTACGAGGTCGACGGTCTCCTGGCCACCGTCCGTATCGATGTCAGCGACGACAAGTTTCGCGCCTTCGGATGCGAACAGTTCGCATATGGCCCTGCCTATGCCAGCCGCGCCGCCGGTTACAATTGCGACCTTGCCGTCGAGTCTCATGTCGCTCTCCTTCGACGCGCTCTCAGTCAGTGTGGAAGACTTCTTCAAGCTCCAGCATCATCTGGTCGGGCAGGGCGCCCTCCGGGATCTCGAAGTACGGCGCCATGAACTCCTGCCAGCGTGCATTTGCTTCTTCAGTGGACATGCCGTCGAGCGAAGCCTGGAAGTCCTCATCGGCCTCGAAGTACCCGAACAGCAGACCGTCGGGACGGGCGAACAGCGAGTAGTTCCGCCAGCCGTTCCTGCGAAGCGCGTCGAGCATCTCCGGCCACACAGCCTGGTGATGCTCGGTGTATTCGGCGAGCAGTTCCTCTTTGACCTTCAGCAGGAATCCAACGCGCTTGATGGTTCTCTCCCGTTGGTTGCAACGCGTGACCACGCGCATGTCAATTTGGGGCAGGTATCGAACGGGGTAACTGCGAGAAGACCACCCCGCCAATCCCCTTACATGTCCAGCGTAAAGCTGGTGGAGCGGGAGACCGGATTCGAACCGGCGACAGCCTGCTTGGAAGGCAGGAACTCTACCGCTGAGCTACTCCCGCTCACTGACTATTAGGATACGTGCACCGTCGCCGTGGGTCAATCGAAGGTCAAAGCAGAGCATCACACTCATTGGGCAGAAGGAGCCGCCCAACCCCTCCCCGTGTACAGTCCAACAGGACTGTCGGAGGAGGTGCTGGGCGGCCTGTAAGGCGCTGGCCCTTGGGTTTACTTGACGCGCTGCCTGGCCCTGACTCTACGCCGCCCGCCAAAGATGGTGGCGACGCCTGCAAGAGCAGTCATCATGCCAACCAGCCCAACAATCAGGAGCGGCGTGCCGGATGCAGCAAAGTCCCCCGTAGCTGGCGGCTCGGCTGGCTCAGGTTCTGGAGTTGGAGTCGGCGTCGGTGCAGCCTCCTCTTCCTCCACCTGAATGGGGCCATGAATGAACAGCAGCGCGGTCGCATCACTCGTCCATCCGTGCGTCTCCCTGCTCAGGTCAGCCATGCCGGAGATGCCGGGGTGCTCAGACCGCATGCCCTCTCCCAGGCCCTCCGAGAGTGCGGCAGGACCTCCTCCAAGACAGGGAATCGTTGCCGCCAGCTCGTCATTGTCTTCAGACCCGGAGTCGAACACTAGCGCCGTGGCGGGTAGGGCGGGGAACAGCTCCCCGCCGATGACTGTCAGAGCCTGAGAGGCCCGGACATAGCCGTCGTTGGTGCAAGCGAACATACCGACCACCGTCACGTCCGCGCCCTCTATGCCGTGCAACGTCGGCTCGGTGTAAGACTCCCCAGGGACAATGGGACCGCCGCTGTCCAGTCCGTACGCGCGTACCACACCGGGCACCACGCCGAGTGTCGCCAGCAGGTCGACCTGAGATCCGCTCTCCGATAGGTCGTCAATGCCGTCGAGTTCCGTCGGGCTTGTGTAGTCGAATACGCCCACGTTGGGATCATGTACCACAACCACAGGTGGAGTTATCGGCTGTCCAACTGTAAGGTTCTCAAGAGTGAGCCCGAAGTCGACAGGCTCAGGCGCATCGACTCCCGCGGACGTTACGAAGATCTCGATGGCGGGGCCGTCCCAGTCGTACGCATCGGTCGCCAGATCGGCGTTTCCGTCGATACCCTGATGTAGGGCCACAACTCCTTCGCCACCAGCGGCAGATACACCCTCGCCTCCGAGGCAGGGCACGGTCGCTTCGGTTTCGTCATTGTGCTCGGTGCCGGCGTCGAAGACTGCGCCTGAAGACATTAGTGGCGTTACGCCATTTTGCGGGACGATCACTGTTCCAAAGGCTACCGCATCGTTGGTGCAGGCTAGCATCCCAATGACGCTGATGAAGTCGCCCGGCGCTGCCGAGATACCCTCGGCAACAGCCTGTTCTCCACCAGGAATCGGCCCGGACACGTCCATTGCGGTGGCGGACTTGACTCCCGCGAACCCGGCGACCCCGGTCGCGAAACCGGACGGGTCCCCAGACTCAGCCAGCGTCTCCAGACCGGCAATCGACCCCGCGCTGGCTGGTAGAGTCACCAGCGTTCCAGTGTGAACGATCACGACCGGAGGAGTTATCGGCTGCCCTGAAATCACGTTGCGTACGGTGACGTCCAGATTCAGGGTGTCTTCCTTGACGGGGCCGTGGATCCATAGGGAGGCGACTTCGCCTTCTACCCATCCGTGCGTCTCGACGCTCAGGTCCGCTCCGCCATTGATGCCGGTATGTGGGGCTCTCATGCCCTCTCCAAGGCCCTCGGACAGGGCAGCAGGCTCGCCACCAAGGCATGGCACAGTGGCAACTGTCTCGTCGTTGTCCTCCGAGCCGGAGTCGAACACCAGCGCGGCGGCCGGCCCGGTCGCAACCAGGCTTCCCCTGACCACATTCAGCGACTCCGATACCCGGATGTAAGCGTCATTCGTGCACGCCAGCATTCCGACGACTGTCACGTCCGCGCCCTCGATGCCATTGAGCATGTTCTCTGTGTACGATGCACCTGGGCCAATCGGGCCGCCGCTGTCCAGGCCGTACGCACGTACCACCCCGGGAGTGGCCCGAAGAGTCGCCAGTAGTTCACCCTGTGCTCCCGCTTCTGCCAGATCGTCGATTCCATCGAGCTCTGTTGGGCTGACGTAGTCGAAGACATCGACGTTGGGGTCGTGCACTACGACCACCGGAGGAGTTATCGGCTGCCCGCCAGTCATGTTCTCAAGCGAGATGCCGAACTCAACGATTCCGGGGACGTCATCTTCACCGTCCGTCAGCACCAGCTCCATGGCTGGACCCTGCCAGGCGTGTTGCGATGTCAGGTCGGCATCACCGGTTATCCCAGGATGGTCTGCGATCATCCCCTCGCCATCAGCCTCATCCAGGTTAGACACGCCACTGCCATCCAGCCCGAAGCACGGGACGGTCGCTTCCGTCTCGTCGTTTACTTCGGTCCCCGCGTCCAGAACGCGCCCGGACGACAATGCCGGGAGATTGCCGTCTTCGGGAACGACTACGTTGCCATACGCAATCGCGTCGTTTGTACATGCGAGCATCGTGATCACACTCACACGGTCTCCCGGCTCGGCGGCTGTGACGGATACAGTGCGCTCCTCACCCGGAAGGATGGGCGGTGGATCAAAGGCAACTACCTCCTTCACGCCGGCCAAATCTGCCAGGGTAGCCGCCAGTACTTCCTGCTCCCCGGCTTCGGCGAGTTCTTCGAGGCCGTCCAACTCCTCTGAACTTGCAGGAAGTATAGACGTGCCGGGCTCGAGTACGACCGCTATGGGTGGAGTGAGGGGCTGTCCAGCGGTCACGTTTCGGACCGTTAGGTTCAGTTGAGACCCCGCGTGGACCTCCGAAGACCCCGAAGGCAATTGAAAGGCAAACGCCAGAGCCAGAACCAAGGCGGCTGGGAATAACAGTCTCGGAAACATTGCTGTCCTCCGTAATCCATGTGAGTTCTAATGGTTTGCTCGCTGGTTATAGCTAGCTTTATATATTAGTGTGACTCACATAAATTACGGATGCAAGGGCTATTCCAAGTCTCCCCAGTTGTCTCCTGTCTTCAACTCAACCGCCAGTGGGACTTCAAGCGTCATGGAGGAGGGCATTAACTCCATGACGATCTCGGACATCTGGTCCAGCTCTTCCCGAGGCACCTCGAAGATCAGCTCGTCGTGCACCTGGAGGATCATCTTGGACCTCATGTTGAGGTCGTCCATCCTGTCCATGATCTCGATCATGGCGATTTTGATTATGTCGGCGGCTGTGCCCTGGATTGGCATATTGATGGCCGCACGCTGCGCGGCCTGCCGCACAGGGAAGTTGCGAGCGTTGATGTTGGGCAGGTAACGTCGTCGTCCAAGCGCGGTCTCCACGTAGCCGAGCCCCTTGCACTTCTCAACCGTTTCGTCCACGTAACCCTGTATACCGGGGTAGCGTTCGAAGTACACGTCTATGAACTCCTGGCCCTGGTGGGGATTCAAGTCGGTCTGTCGAGATATCCCGAAGGCTGTAAGTCCGTAGAGAACGCCGAAGTTCAGAATCTTGGCAATTCGTCGCATCTCTCCAGTCACTTCGTCAATCGGTACGTCGTACACAAGTGAAGACGTCGCGCTGTGAATGTCTTCCCCTCTGTGGAAGGCCTCGAGCAGTGACGGGTCCTTCGAGAAGTGGGCAAGCACGCGCAGCTCAATCTGGGAATAGTCGGCGGCCAGAAGCGTCCATTCGGGCGCGTCCTGTGCGACGAAAGCCTTTCTGACTCGGCGTCCAAGCTCTGTCCTCACCGGGATGTTCTGGACGTTCGGGTCATTGGACGACACACGGCCGGTGGCGGACCCCGTCTGGTTGTACTTGGTGTGGATTCTGCCCGTATCAGGGTTTACCAGGCCGGGCAGCGCATCCACGTAAGTCGACTTGATCTTCGATAGCTGCCTGAAGTGCAGAATGTCGTCCAGAACCGCGTACGCGCTGGGGTCGACACTATCGAGCGTACCCGTATCAAGCTGTGCCTTCAGCCCCTCCAACGACGAGGCATCGGTGGAGTATCCGGTCTTCGTCTTTCGAGTTGGCGGCAGCCTCAGTTCGTCGAACAGTACGCCGCCGAGTTGCTGGGACGAGTTGAGGTTGAACTCGTGACCGACGGTCTCGTACATCGTCTGGCGGATATCGTCTAGGTCGGTCTTTAGCTCGGCGGACATCTCCTTCAGCAGGTCGACGTCCACAGCCACACCGTCACGCTGCATCCTGACAAGCACGGGGGTCAGCGGCAGCTCATACCGCTGTAGAAGGTCTTCGATCTCCGTATCTTCGACTTCCTTCTCTAGCAGTCGCCTGAGACGTTCCGTGAAGTCGGCGTCAGCGGCAGCGTAGTCTGCCGCGTCTGCGATGTCGACCTGGTCCATCGTCTTCTGGTTGCGGCCGCGTCCGATCAAATCGGTGATCGGTGTCATCTCCTCGCCAAGCATGTCCAGCGCAAGGTTCTTCAGCCCTACTGACGACCTGCCCGCAGCGTGGGCGGCGAGCATCGTGTCGAATGCCAGCCCCTCGACCTTTATGCCGTGGTTCTCCAGCACCATCATGTCGTAGTTGGCGTTGTGAGCGGTCTTTGGCACTTCCGGATTTGTCAGGGCTGGCTTCAACCTATCCAGCACTTCGTTCATGGGTAGCTGAGTGCCTTCGAGGTGCCCCACTGGTACGTACCAGCCTGTTCGGGGTTCAGTGGAAAACGAGAGGCCAACCAGCCTGGCGATCATTGGGTCCTGCGAGGTGGTCTCCGTATCGAATGAGAACCCGCTCGAAGTGTCGATGGCCTCTACCAGTTCATCGAGCTTGTCCTCCGTGTCCACGACTGTGTAGTCGACGGGGGTTGCTTCCGGTGCGAGATCGAAGGAGCCTTGCGTACCATCGGCGTCATTTTCAGACGCCGGAATCCTGGAGATCATGCTGAAGAACTCCAGCGAGGTGAGCAGGTCCACGACGTCCTTGCGCTCGAAGTCCCCGAATCGTGCTAGGTCGAGTTCTAGGTCCACGTCGACATCTCGCTTGATCGTTGTCAGGAACTTCGCCCTGGTGGCGACCTCGCGATTCTCGGATAGGCTCTTCTTCACGCTGGGTGGCTTCACCTCCTCGAGGTGCTCGTAGATGCCGTCGATACTGCCGTAATCCTGCAGCAGGGAGATGGCCCTCTTTCTTCCCACTCTCGGCACGCCGGGAATGTTGTCAGATGAGTCTCCCTCCAGTGCCTTGATCTCGGCAACCGACTCCGGACCGAGTCCGTCGTATCGATCCTCTACCGCCGCAACGTCGTATAGAGTCCTCTGTCCAACCGCATGACTGAGGAGAATGCTCACATGAGACGAAACGAGTTGGAAGGTGTCGGTGTCTCCCGTGAGGACGATCGTCTCGATGTCCTGCTCCTCAGCCTGCCTGCACAGCGTTCCCAATACGTCGTCCGCCTCATATCCGGACAGTTCAAAGATCGGTACCTGGAACGCCCTCATGAGTTCCCTGACACGGTCGAACTGCGGTCGGAGTTCAGGTGGGGTGGGAGGACGGTGCGCCTTGTACTCTTCGTACTCCTCATGCCTGAAAGTCGGGGCGGACACATCGAACGTAATTGCGATGTGCGTTGGGCTCCGGTCATTCAGGGTCTTCAGGAATATGTTCAGAAATCCGTAGATGGCGCGTACATCCTCACCGGTGGCCCGTACGTTGAGGGGTTCACGGATGGCGTGCCAGGCTCTGTGAACGAGCGCGTGGCCGTCCATCAGCAGCAGGAGGGGGTCGCGTTCAAGCGTTGGCTGAGATGGGGCAGTGGTCATCGGGCTCATCCTTTGCATGTCCAGCTTTAAGCTGGCCTCGGTGGACATAGCCCGATTATACAGTCGTATCGGCGCGGACGTTCCAGCGAGAACCCGAGTCGAATGTCAGGGGATTCAGCGTGCCCGCCGATAGGCTAAACGCCGGTCAGCGCCCGGGCCTCGCCAAGCATTGCAGCCACTTCCCCAGTCGACGGTCCCTCGGCATAGATCCTCAGAAGGGGCTCAGTGCCCGAGAACCTGATGAGCGCCCAGTATCCGTCTTCCAGGAGGATCTTCACGCCGTCCCGGTTGTCGATTCCTAGGACGGACATCCCAGCCATCTCGAACGGACGCGACGTGCTGACCCTCTGCATGATGCCTTCTCGAAGACGGGGGTCGAACTCAACGTCCCATCGCTCATAAACGTGAGAGCCAACCCGCTCGAAGAGCTGTTCCCGCAGGTCTGCGGGGTTCTCTCCAGTCTTGACCACCATGTCTAGCATCAGCAGGCCGCTCAGGATGCCGTCCCGCTCGGGGATGTTGCCCCTGAAGGCGTAACCGCCGCTCTCTTCACCGGCAGCGAGCGCGTTCACGGCCATCATCTGGGGACCGAGATACTTGAAGCCGACCGGAGTCTCGATGACATCAACGTCATGGGCCTCGGCCAGTTTGTCGATCATGCTGCTCATGGTG
This sequence comes from Dehalococcoidia bacterium, assembly GCA_965116405.1. Lineage (GTDB taxonomy): Bacteria > Chloroflexota > Dehalococcoidia > Lucifugimonadales > UBA1123 > VXRN01. Next base: position 314,376 of record OZ220685.1, on the reverse strand, counting down.
ATCGACTTCACCAGGGGCCCCGACTGCTGAAGCACCTCTAGCAGGTGCATACACAGGAGGCTGAATGTCTCAGTCGTGGTCATGAATCGGCCGTCATCGTCGATGACCCCAAGCCTGTCGGCATCGCCGTCTGTCGCAAGCCCGATGTCCGCGGTGGTGTCATCGACCGCGTCAACGAGCGGTCCCAGGTTGGGCGCGATCGGCTCTGGCTGGGCCATGCCGGGGAACGAAGGATTGACCTCGGAGCGAATCTCGACGATGCGAGTGCTTCCACCTGAGATCAGGTCACTGAAGTATCCCGCTCCAGCCCCGTACATCGAGTCGACGGCCACGTTGAGGCCAGCATTGCGGATACCCTCCAAGTCGACGAACTGCGCCACGTGGTTCAGGTAGTCCGGTCTGGGATCGAACCGTTCGAGCAGGCCACGCATTTCGGCTTCACGAATGTCCATTCGACGGACATTTCCCGTATTCTCTGCGTTTCCGATGTGGCGCTCGAGCTCGGCCACGATCTCGTTGGACGCGCTTCCCCCGTAGTCAGGCTTGAACTTGAAGCCGTTCCACTCGCCCGGGTTGTGACTTGCCGTGATAACGGCCCCGGCTCCCGCTGTCAGCGACACCAGCGAGTGACTGACAACAGGCGTTGGAGCTGCACGGTCGCTGAGGTACGTGGGCACGCCGTTGCCAGTCATGACCTCTGCGACGGCCTCGGCGAACTGCCGGGATCCGAAACGGGTGTCGTACCCGATTACGAATCCCCTTGGGGCGACCCCAGTGGCATTGACGTAGTCGGCAGTGCCCTGCGCGCAGATGCGGACGTTCTCGAACGTGAAGTCCTCGGCGATGATCGCCCGCCAGCCGTCAGTGCCGAACCGTATGTTTGCCATCCAGTCTTCCACTCCTGTCCTCCTCTCCCTTGATGGGAGAGGATTGAGGTGAGGGTGAAAAGGCGGGTACAGTTCCCCCTCATCCTAACCTTCTCCCACCAGGGGAGAAGGGACTTGCAACTCCCTAGGAAGCGGCGTCTTCCGCGTTCTTCATGAAGGCCTCTCGCCTCAGCGCAGCGGCCCTGTCCGTTCGCTCCCAGGGGAAGTCCTCTTCCGGTCTGCCGAAGTGACCGTACGCAGCGGTCTTGGTGTAGAGCGGCCTGCGCAGGTCGAGGTCGCGAATGATCGCTCCTGGCCTGAGGTCGAAGTGCTTGTCGATTAGCTCGTTGATCTTGCTGTCGGCGACCTTGTTAGTTCCAAAAGTCTCGGCAGATACCGAGATCGGGTGCGCGACACCGATTGCGTAGGAGACCTGGATCTCGGCGCGGTCGGCTAGCCCGGCGGCAACCACGTTCTTCGCTACGTAGCGCGCCGCGTATGCCGCAGATCGGTCGACCTTGGTCGGGTCCTTGCCAGAGAACGCTCCGCCCCCGTGCCGCGCCATCCCTCCGTATGTGTCGACCAGGATCTTCCTGCCTGTCAGGCCTGAGTCTCCGACCGGGCCTCCGGTCACAAACCGCCCTGACGGGTTCACGACCCATCGTGTGCCGCGGTCCAGCAGTTCGCTGGGGATCACTTCCTTGCCCACCGTTTCTATGAGGTCTCGCTCGATTACCGATTGGCTGACTTCGGGGTTGTGCTGAGCGCTCAGCACGACCGTGTGTACGCGCTTCGGCACGCCATACTCGTACTCGACGGTCACCTGGGACTTCCCATCCGGCCTGAGATAGGGCAGGTCGCGTTCCCTGCGAACATCGGCCATTCGCTGGCAAAGTCGGTGAGACATGGCTATCGGCATAGGCATGAGTTCGGGCGTCTCGTTGCACGCGTAGCCGACCATCATCCCCTGGTCGCCTGCTCCAAGAGTCTCGACGTCTAGGTAGTTGTCGGGAAGTTCATGTCGCGTCTCTAACGAGTGGGAAACACCGTGGGATATGTCCGACGATTGCTCGTGGACAGAGACAGCGATTCCGCACGACTGGTAATCGAACCCGAATGATGAGTCCTGATACCCGGCGTCACGGATCGTGTGCCTGACTATTGTCGGGATGTCTACGTATGTCGAGGTCGATATCTCACCCATCACGAGTACAAGTCCGGTCGTGGTGCAGGTCTCGCACGCCACACGCCCCTGGGGGTCGTCCGCCAGAATGGCGTCCAGGACTGCATCGGAAATCTGGTCACATAGCTTGTCCGGGTGACCTTCGGTGACCGATTCCGATGTAAATAGGTATGAGGGACTTTCCATGAAGCTGTTGGCCATCAAATGCCTCCTGCCGTCTTAGCTCGGGGTTCGGATTGAATCCCAAGTCTTCGTTGCTGCTGAGGGGATAGCTCAACGAGCGATGCTGTTCCCTCTGCGATTGTTCTGTTGACCACTGACAGACGTCCCGCCACCGAAAGCTCGCGTCCGTCCCGGTCCTTGAGCCAGGACACTGCTCGGATAGGCTCTCCGATAATCGCGGGAGCTATCAGTCTGGTGTCCATGTCTCGCATCATGGACGTAATGCCGTTCAGGTACGCCCAGTTTTCCATGACCTCGTAGAGGACCGCTGCGATCACGCCGCCGTGGACAATTCCCGGCCAGCCCTCATGCCGCCTCTCTGGAATGAACTCGGTGGTCAGTAGGTCACCCTCAAGCTTCAGATCGAGGCGCAGCCCTGATGGGTTGTCTGCGCCGCAGCCGAAGCAGTTGGGGTAATTGCCGGACCGTGGCCCGGCAGCTTCCGCATCTACGGGACGCACGAGCGAGTCACGTCCCTGATAGCGAGGCGGCTTGGTGGTGAGTACATCGGGGGAAGTCACGGGTAAATCCGCTATGTCCCAATGTCCCAGCTTGAGAGGTAGTGCTCCTGTTCGGCCGTCAGTGTGTCGATCTGGACACCCATGGACTGCAACTTCAGCCTCCCGACCTCTTCGTCGATGTCCCTTGGGACGTCGTAGACCTGCGGCTCCAGGGTGTGGGCGGTCTGAGCCAGGTACTCCAGAGAAAGCGCCTGGTCAGCGAAGCTCATGTCCATCACTGCCGAAGGGTGTCCCTCGGCCGCGGCGAGGTTGATGAGCCTGCCTTCTCCGAGCAGGTAGAGGCGGCGTCCATCGCCCATGAGATATTCATCCACGAATGGGCGGATTGTCTGCTTACCGTCTGACATCTCCTCTAGGGCCTTGATGTCGATTTCTACGTCGAAGTGCCCGCTGTTGGCGAACATCGCGCCGTCCTTCATCACGGCAAGGTGTTCCCGGCCTATTGCGCTCATACCGCCGGTCAGCGTGATGAAGATGTCTCCTACCTTGGCAGCCTCGGCAATCGGCATCACCTGGTGACCGTCCATGGCGGCTTCGAGTGCGCGAATCGGGTTTACCTCGGTCACTATCGTGTGTGCGCCCATGCCGCGTGCCCGAAGCGCCACGCCACGACCGCACCAGCCATACCCGCAAATCACGACGTTCTTGCCCGCCCACAGCACGTTCGTGGCCCGCGTGATTCCGTCCAGGGTGCTCTGGCCGGTGCCGTACCTGTTGTCGAAGAAGTGCTTGGTGTCGGCGTCGTTGATCGCGATGATCGGGTACTTGAGGTCTCCTGAGGCCGCCAGACTGTTGAGGCGGATCACTCCTGTTGTCGTCTCCTCGGTTCCCCCTACCACGTCGTCCAGCTTGTCGGTCCTCGCAGTGTGCAGGACTGCCACGAGGTCCGCGCCGTCGTCCATCGTGATGTGCGGCCCGTGGTCCAGCGCCGACTGGATGTGGCTGTAGTACGTGTCCCTGTCCTCGCCCTTGATGGCGAATGTCGGGATGCCATACTCGGAGACCAGTGCGGCAGCGACGTCGTCCTGCGTGCTCAGCGGGTTGCTGGCGCACACCGCGATCTGCGCGCCACCGTCTCTCAATGTCAGCATCAGGTTGGCAGTCTCAGTCGTGACGTGCAGACACGCAGCCACACGCAGTCCGGTGAGGGGCTTCTCCTTGTCGAAGCGCTCCCTGATCTGCCGGACGACCGGCATCTCCCTGGCGGCCCACTGGATCCTGCGGACGCCGGCGGATGCCAGCGAACTGTCAAGGATGTGGCCCTGTTGTGTGCTCGATGTGGTCAACATTTCCTCCTGTTAATCAACTGGATTACCGCGCACTTCATGCGCTGGCTACCAGTTCTGTGAGTAGTTCGAACTCGGATCAGTCATCGAATCCGTCGAACGAGGTTAGGCTCTGGAACTCTTTGAAGCGTTGCTGTATATCGGAAGTCGTCAGCGAGTCCAGCTTCTCTGTGCTGAAGTCTTCGACGGTAAACGAGCCCATGACGGAGCCGACAATTGCCGCTCGCCGCAGGCCTCTATTGGAAGTATCTCCGGTTGCGGCGATCGTGCCCATGAACCCGCCTGCGAACGAGTCTCCCGCGCCTGTGGGATCGACGACGCGCTCGAGGGGGTAGGCTGGCGCGCTGAACACGTCATCGCGATTGACCATCAGGACGCCGTGCTCGCCCCGCTTGACTACGACGGCGGCAGGGCCTGATTCTTGTATCTTCTTCGCTGCCCTTACGAGGTTGAACTCACCTGACAGGGCTCTCGCCTCGCCCTCGTCCAGGAACAGCAGATCGACCCTGGAGACTACTCTCTCCAGGTCTCCACGACTCCCACCGATCCAGAAGTCCATCGAGTCCAGGGCTGCAAACTTGGGACTGGCGTCCAGTTGTTCCAGCACGTCAAGTTGAAGAACGGGATCGATGTTGGCCAGGAAGACAATGTCGGCGGACCGGTGGGCCTCACTGAGATATGGACTAAACTCTGCAAATACATTTAGCTGGGTGTCGAGCGTTTCCCTCTGGTTTACGTCCTCGGTTGAGTAGACCCCGGACCAGTGGAACGTCCGGCCCTCGACTCTTTCCAGACCGGACAGATCGACGTCGTGCGCCTTCAAAAGCTCAACGTCGCTGCTGTCGAAATCCTCGCCGACGACGCCAACGAGGCTTACATCCGTCAGGTAGCTGGCTGCTAACGAGAAGTATACTGCCGAGCCGCCCAGTGCTCTGTCGCGGCGGCCAGTGGGAGTCTGGACCGAGTCGTACGCGACCGATCCCACTACCAGGAGGGACAACTTAGCTGTCCATCCCGTAGCTGGTGGGATAGCCCTTCTCGATCCAGGGAGGGGTGCCGTCCTCTATGTTGTAGAGCTTGTCGGTGTCGTAGCCCATAGCGGCGGCCATCTCGCAGGCAAGTCCACTTCTCACCCCCGCTGCGCAGATGAACAGCAGGTTCTTGTCCTGCGGCAGCTCGTCGATTCGACCCAAAAGGTCGTCCACGGTAATGAAGATCGCGTCCGTAACGTGACCGTCGACGTACTCATCCATCCGGCGGACATCTACGAATACGTTGTCGTCAGTGCCGTGAAGCTCCGCCGCCTCATCGGTCGTTATCCTGGTGTATGGCTCTCCCGGTATCTGCTTGGGCATTAGCCCACCTTCCCTTTCCCCTCTCCCTGTATTCCGGCCTACGCCGGAATGACGGTCGGGTATTGTTTCAACACCTGCTAGTCCAGGTACTTGTCCACCAGCAGACCGAGCCTCTTCCTGGTCGCTGGCGGGATCAAATCGCGACTTGTGATTATTGCGGTTTCAAGAGCCCTGTCGCAACCGCAAGACGCCGGATCGCTTGACATCGAAGCCATGCGTCTGACGATGGTCTGGGCGGTCTGTACGTTGTGTATCAGGTTCTGTACGACGAGTTCGACCGAAACGTCCTCCTCGGCCTCATGCCACACGTCGTAGTCTGTGACGAAGGCGAGCGTGACGTAGCACATCTCAGCCTCGCGGGCGAGTTTGGCCTCGGGCAGTGCCGTCATTCCTATGACGCTCGCTCCCCAGGAGCGGTGCATCTCCGACTCGGCCCTCGTGGAGAACTGAGGCCCTTCCATGACGACGTAGGTGCCGCCATCGTGTACATCGGTCTCGCCTGACGCGGCCTCCACCGCCTGCCTCCGCAGAGTAGGGCAGAACGGATCGGCGAAACCGACGTGCGCCACAAGTCCATCTCCAAAGAACGTGGAAGGACGCTCGCGGGTCCGGTCGATGATCTGGTCCGGCACAACGAGGTCGAGCGGCTTCAACTCCTCCCTCAGGCTACCCACCGCGCTGATCGAGATGAGACGCTGTACGCCGAACTGCTTCATCGCGTAGATGTTTGCCCTAACCGGCAGCTCGGTCGGGGAGATGCGGTGCCCACGTCCATGCCGGGGCAGGAACGCGACGGCGACACCGTCTAGCTCTCCTGTCACGATCGAATCGCTTGGTTTCCCGAAGGGGGTGTCGACGTGGAACTCTCGCTCATTCGTTAGGCCCTCCATGTCGTAGAGACCCGAGCCCCCTATGAACCCGAGCGTGGGCTTAGCCATGGGACTCCTCCAGCAGCGCTGGGATGCTTCGCCGGTACGGCGGACGGCCCACACCCGCCTCGCTCACGATGCCCGTGACGTACCTGTTCGGAGTTACGTCAAACGCGGGGTTGAATCCTGAGATTCCCGCAGGCGCGACCTGCGAACCCGCATAGCCCAGCACCTCTTCTTCGTCCCTCTCCTCGATGACGATCTCGTCCCCGGTCGAAGTTCCGGGGTCGAATGTAGACGTAGGCGCGGCAACGTAGAATGGAATCCCGTTCTCCTTCGCCAGGACGGCCAGGTTATAGGTACCGATCTTGTTGGCAACGTCGCCGTTGAGAGCTATCCGGTCAGCTCCGACGATTACGCACTGCACCATGCCTCGCTTCATCAGTAGTCCGGTGGCAGAGTCGGCCACCAGACTTGCGTCGATACCCTCACGCCGGAGCTCCCACGCCGTTAGCCGGGCGCCCTGGAGCAGCGGCCTCGTCTCACTGGCGTACACATGGTCGAGTCTGCCGTCAGACCAGGCTCGCCTGATGACTCCAAGCGCGGTCCCGTAGCCACCAGTCGCCAGTGCCCCCGTGTTGCAGTGGGTGAGCACATTGGTGCCCCACGGCAGAAGTTTCGCGCCGAGTCTTCCGATCGCCAGGTTGCTCTCAACGTCCTCTCGATGGATTCGTGTGGCTTCTTCAACGAGGTCCGACACGACTTCTTCAGTCGACTGCGCGGACGCCGAGGCCGACAGCAGCCTGTCGACGGCCCATCCCAAGTTGGCTCCTGTTGGACGGGCCAGCCGGATCTCGCGAGCCGCGTCGAGCAGCCGGTCGGTGAAGTCGCCATTCGCGGTCTGGGCAAGCTCCATGGCGGCCAGCGCCAGCGCGTACGCACCGGCAATCCCAATGGCGGGCGCTCCCCGCACCGACATGTTGGATATTGCGAAGACAACGTTCCTGTAGTCGGACGTCTCGATCCAGGTCTCGACAGCGGGTAGCTGACGCTGGTCGAGAATCGCCAGCGAGTCTCCCCGCCATTCTACTGGGGTGAATTCAGACAATGTCCCTGTCAATTCGCCACCACCATTTCACTCTGACACTATTCGGACAACAAAAAAGGCTTCTCGAACGAGAGAAGCCTTGCAGGTAGTCGGTCTACCACTCTCATCTCTCGAACGTCCATGCGCTCGCCGGAATTGGCACCTTTGTCTGGCGCCGAAGCGCTCAGACCGGTTGCCGGGCATCAAGGGGCCGGTCCCTCCGCCACTCTGGATAAGAGCCACGAGTATTCAGTTGTCAACGTCAAGAATCCTATAACGGGGCTTTGGCGCCTGTCAAATGTTCTGCCCAACTAGAGACTGACACAGCTTCGCCCAATTAGGGAGAGCTGCCCAGGTACAACAGAAGAGGGCAGGTCAATTGACCTGCCCTCTCGTGCTAGCTACCTATTCGACTTTTCGGTCGACCTAGTAGTCCATCGGCGGCATTGCCGGGGCGCCTGCGGGCGTCGGGTCCGGAACGTCGGTGATGAGCGACTCGGTCGTCAGGACCATCGCCGCCACGGAAGCAGCGTTCTCGATGGCCGCGCGGGTGACCTTCGCAGGGTCCATGATGCCCTTCTCGAGAAGGTGGCAGAACTCGCCGACCTCAGCGTCGTAGCCCCAGTCGCCTTCGCTCTCGAGGCTGTCGGCAAGGATGACCTCGCCGGATACGCCGGTGTTCTCGGAGATCAGCTTGATTGGCCGCTGTAGGGCGGTCTTGAGAATCGAAGCGCCGGTCGCCTCGTCGTCGCCTAGCGACAGCCCCTCAAGGGCGGTGCTGGCACGCAGGACTGCAAGTCCGCCGCCGGGAACGATGCCCTCTTCGACGGCTGCGCGGGTCGCGGAAAGCGCGTCCTCGACGCGGTTCTTCTTCTCTTTGAGCTCGACCTCAGTGGCCGCGCCGACCTTGATGATGGCAACGCCACCGGAAAGCTTGGCCAGGCGCTCCTGGAGCTTCTCGCGGTCGAAGTCGGATGTGGTCTCGTCCACCTGGGCCTTGATCTGGTTGATCCGGCCGGAGATGTCGCCCTCGGAGCCTGCGCCGTCAACGAACGTGGTCTCTTCCTTGGAAGCGACGATCCGGCGGGCGCGGCCCAGATCCTCAACGGTGACCGAGTCCAACTTGCGTCCCACCTCTTCGCTTATGACCTGGCCGCCGGTCAGGATGGCCATGTCTTCGAGCATCGCCTTGCGGCGGTCGCCGAAGCCAGGGGCCTTGATCGCGACGCAGTTGAGCGTGCCGCGAAGCTTGTTGACGACGAGCGTGGCCAGAGCCTCGCCCTCGATGTCCTCTGCCACTACCACGACGTTCTTGCCGACCTGGAGGATCTTCTCAAGGGCGGGGAGTACGTCCGCAACTGCGGAGATCTTCTTGTCGGTGATCAGGATGTAGGGGTCGTCGATGGACGCTTCCATCCTGTCCTGGTCGGTGATGAAGTAGGGGGAGATGTAGCCGCGGTCGATCTGCATGCCCTCTACGAACTCCTGCTCGTAGGAGAGGCCCTTCGACTCCTCGACCGTGATGACTCCGTCCTTACCGACCTTCTCCATGACGTCGGCGATGAGCTCGCCCATCTCATCGTCATGAGCGGAGAGCGACGCTACCTGAGCGATCTGCGTGCGGCCCTCGACTGGGGTGGACATACCTTCGATGGCATCTCGCATGGCTACGACGCCGCGCTCGATGCCGCGCTTGAGGGCCATGGGGTTGGCGCCTGCGGCGATGTTCTTGAAACCCTCGTGGATGATGGCCTGCGCGAGGACCGTCGCGGTGGTGGTGCCGTCGCCCGCCACGTCGTTGGTCTTGCTCGCGGCCTCTTTCAGGAGCTGGGCGCCCATGTTCTCGAACGGGTCCTCGAGCTCGATCTCCTTGGCGATCGTGACGCCATCGGAGCAGACCTGGGGTGGGCCGAACTTCTTGTCAAGGACAACGTTTCGGCCGCGTGGGCCCAGGGTTACGCCGACAGTGTCGGCCATAATGTCGATGCCGCGCTTCATCGCGGCTCTTGCTTCTTCGCTGAACTGAAGCTGCTTAGCCATACTTGTTCAGTCCTCCTTAATTTCCCTTTTGGGTGGGGCTACTTCTTGAAGAGAATGTCGTCCTCGCGAAGGACCAGGTACTCGACCTCGCCCTCCTTGTACTCGGTTCCCGCATACTTCGAATAGATGACGGTGTCGCCGACTTCTACTTCCATGGGGACGCGGCTTCCGTCGTCGGACAGCCTACCGGGTCCGATCGCCACGACGACGCCCTCCTGGGGCTTCTCCTTGGCTGTGTCCGGGATGTAGATGCCGCCGGCGGTCATCTGCTCCTCGCCTTCCTGGGGCTCCACGACCACGCGGTTGCCCAGGGGCTTGAAGGTAACCTGTGTTTCAGTCGCCATTCTTGTTTCGACCTCCTGATTTACTCTGTGCCTCTCGTTTACCGTTTTCGTTCTTAGCAGTCTCTCTGCAAGACTGCTAACTCGAATGATAGCGAACGAATTCTGACAGTGTCAACGCCAGACCACTCGGGCTTCACCGCCTTCGTTCGCTACCGAATTCATCGTTGACGGCCTCTTGTGGTCGACCCTATCATCGAGCCGTGAATGGACTGAAAGACAGCGGCCAGCGGGCTGGAATTGCGGTGGTGCTCCGTGCGCTTTTCGCGGCGATGCGCCCCCTCCAGTGGAGCAAGAACCTGCTCGTGTTTCTCCCGCTGTTCTTCTCGGTCAACCAGGCGTGGAGCCTGGACGATCTCTCTGGCACTGTCGACCTGGGGCTTCGTGCCGGAGCAGCGTTCGTCATCTTCATTGGGCTCAGCGCGTCGGTGTACCTGCTGAACGACTGTCTGGACGCGGAACGCGATCGCGCACACCCACGGAAACGATACAGGCCGGTCGCATCCGGGAGTCTCCCCATCGGAGTGGCGATGGCGTCTGCAGCAGGATTGACCGTCCTGGGACTGATTGCGGCCTTCCTGATACATCCACTGTTTGGTGTGATCAGCCTTGCTTACTTAGTGATCCAGGACGCCTACACCGTGCGCCTGAAAAGGATCGTGTTGGTCGACGTCTTCTGCGTGGCATCCGGATTCGTGCTGCGCGTCATGGCGGGAGCGGCAGTGATCGAGGTCCCCATGTCCGAGTGGCTGTACATCTGCTCTGGTCTTGGGGCACTGTTCATAGCGCTGTCCAAGCGAAGGAGCGAGTTATCTGCGGCTGGGGAATCGGCCCGGAATCAGCGTGACTCTCTTGGTCGGTACACCCTTCCAATGCTCGACCAGATGATCGCGCTGGTGGCTGCCTCAGCGCTTGTAACCTACGCGCTGTACACGTTCATAGCAGACAACCTGCCGGACAACCACGCGATGCTCCTTACGCTGCCGTTCGTGACATTCGGGCTTCTCAGGTACATGTTCCTCGTCCACACCCGTGACTCAGGTGAAAACCCGGAGGAGATGCTGGTTAGGGACGCCCCTCTTGCAGCCTCCGTGGTCCTGTGGATTGGGGCTGCTGCTGGCATACTGCTCGTCGCAGGATAGAGACGGAAGGGCTGCAGCGCGACGTACGACACGATATGCTAAACTCCGCCAAACTTTGGCCCGCCGCTTGAATACGCGTATCGACAGGAGTGAATGAATGGTCCCTCCAGACAGCGTCTTTGGTGTCATTCCAACGTGGATCGCCGTCTACGTACTTGCCATCGGCATCTTCGCTGCGGCGGGATTCGTTCTCTACCAGAGAGTCTTCCGACTCATCCTGCTGGGCAAGGACCCCGGAAGGTTCGACCAACCAGTCCGCCGCCTGGTTGGGGCGCTCCCGTACATCTTTGGGCAGCGCAAGGTGCTTCAGAGTGTGTCGCTTCGTGACCGCGCGGGCCTGGCGCACTTCATCATCTTCTGGGGTTTTCTGTCGTTCACGACCAGCTACATCCTTTACATCTTCGGCGACGTGATCTGGCACGACTTTTCGGCAACGATCCTGACAGACACCGGAGTACGCATCTTCACGGCCTACCTGGACATTCTTGCGCTGGTGTTCTTCGTGATTTTGATCTGGGCCGCTGTTCGTAGGTGGGCCGTCAAGCCAAACAGGCTCAGCTTCGACCTTACGCAGAAGCTGGAGTCGGCGATCATCCTGCTTCTAATCGCATCTCTCATGCTCTTCACGTTGCTCACAGAGGCGTTCTTCGTCGCTGCGGGCGGCACTGGACCTCACGCCGATGCTCTTATCGGGCGTCCCATCGGGGAGGCGTTCGCCAACGCTGGAATCGACGGCTATCTCGCCAACGGTCTACACGGCGTATTCTGGTGGCTCCATCTCGGAATCATACTTGGGTTCTCCCTGTATATCCCCCTTTCGAAGCACATGCACCTTGTTGCTGCCCCTATCAGCTTCGTCACCCGCAAGCTGGAACAGCGTGGCACCCTTCCTACTCCTGACTTAGAGGCCGCGCTCGACAATGAAGAGGCTCTCGGGGCCAGCCGCATCCAGGACTTCACCTGGAAGGAGCTGCTCGACGGCTACGCCTGCGCCGTCTGCGGTCGATGCACTGATAGCTGCCCCGCGAATCTCACTGGCAAGATCCTGTCTCCCATGCACATCGTCGAGAACATGAAGGAGCACGTCATCGAGTTCGGTTCTGGTGTAGCGGCTGGAGAGGATGGGCAGGATTCCAAGCCGCTGATCGGCAACTGGGTCGAAGAGGAGGCGCTCTGGGACTGCCTCACCTGCGGCGCGTGCATCCAGGAGTGTCCAGTCGGCGTGGAGCACGTAGATTCGATCGTAGATATGCGCCGGTTCCTCGTCATGGAACAGGCTTCGATGCCCGAGACTGCGATGGGTGCCCTTCTCAGCATGGAGCAGCGCGGACACCCGTGGCGGGGCACTACCTACGCGCGAACTGACTGGGCCGAGGGTCTGGATGTCCCGACTCTGGCCGATCACCCGGACGCCGCCGTCCTGTTCTGGGTCGGGTGCACCGCCGCTCTTGAGCAGCGAAGTCAGAGCATCGCCCGAGCAATGGCTTCGATCCTCAAGCGGGCCGGCGTGGACTTCGCCATCCTTGGCGACGAGGAGACGTGCACTGGCGACCCAGCCCGGCGCATGGGCAACGAGTACCTCTACCAGGTGCTAGCGCAGCAGAACATCGAGACGATGAAGTCCTACAACGTCAAGACCGTGGTTTCGATCTGCCCGCACTGCTTCAACACGATCAAGAACGAGTACCCACACCTCGGAGGTGACTTCGAGGTCATCCACTACACGGAGTTCGTCAACGGCCTGATCCAGGACGGTCGCATCAGGCCCGTCGCCGAGATCAACGCGACAATCGCCTACCACGACTCCTGCTACCTCGGTCGCCACAACGGGATCTACGACGCACCCAGGGAAATTGCCTCAGCAATCCCCGGCCTCGAGCTTGTGGAGATGACGCGCTGCCGCGAGAGAGGCTTCTGCTGCGGCGCGGGTGGCGGTCACATGTGGATCGAGGAGTCCAGGGGACAGCGAGTCAACCACGCGCGGACCGAGCAGTTCTTCGAGACCGACGCCGAAACCGTCGGCGTGTCGTGCCCGTTCTGTCTCCAGATGTTCGAGGAGGGCATAGGCTCGGTCGAAGGAGGAGACACGAAACAGGCAAAGGACCTGCTCGAAGTCCTCGATGAGAGCATCTCGGGGGCTGACTAGTCAGAACGAGATGAGCGACCTATAGGACGCTTGCATCTCGCAGGCGGGCCGTCTCGTCATCTGAGAATCCGAGAAGGTCGCTTAGCACCCCATCAGTGTGCTGACCCAGTAGTGGCGGAGCGGTGACCTCAACAGGCGAGTCCTCCAGCTGCACCGGACAACCGGGCATGGTGAACCGGCCACGCTCGGGGTGGTCGTAGCTGACGATCATCCCTCGCTCCTTGAGGTGCGGATCATTGTAGATGTCGTCGGCGTTGAAGCACGCGCTGCACGGCACGCCGGCTTCACCCAGCACGCGCATTGCCTCCTGCTTTGTGTGCTGCATCGTCCAGGACTCGATGATGTCGTTGATCTCCTCTGCCGCCTCGGGATGGTTGGTCGGGTCGGAGTATATCGGGTCTTCGATCAGGTCGTCCCTGCCAATTGTCCGCAACAGGGCGTGCCACATCCTCAGACGACGCACGTTTGCGGTCATGAACACGTAGTCGTCCGGACCTCCCGGAGCGCACTTGAACAGACCAGAGCCGGGCCTGCCCGGCCATCGAGACCCACCGCGCCGCGGGGGCGACTCACCGGTGTCTGCATAAGAGTTCATCCAGATTCGTGCTACGTTCACTACGGCGTCCTGCATCGACACCTCGACCTGCTGGCCTTTGCCCGTGGCCTGGCGCTGCCATAGTGCGGCGAGAATGCCAATCACCGCGTGCATGCCGGTCCCGGTGTCGCCGATGGTGATGCCAGGCCTGACCGGTGGAGTGTCAGGCGATCCTGTGGCGGCAACCGCACCGCCAGCGGCTTGCGCCACGGGATCGAAGCTCTTGTACTCGCTGTACGGCCCGTATGTGCCGAACCCCTTGATGCGCGCCAGTATGATGCGTGGGTTGACCTCTTTCAGCTTGTCCCATCCGACGCCGAGCCGCTCTATCGCGCCGGGAGCCATGTTCTCCGCAACTATGTCGCCCTGCTTCACCAGTTCGAAGAAGATGTTGCGACCCTCTTCAGTCTTCAGGTTGAGCGTCACGCTCTTCTTGTTTGAGTTCAGGTTCATGAAATAAGAGGAGTCGTGTGAGACCCCGTTCGATCCCATGACGTTCCTGCCCGGATCGCCCCGCGTGGGCTCTTCGACCTTGATGACGTCGGCTCCGAGCCAAGCCAGCATCTGTGTGCACGACGTGCCGGCCTCGAACTGCGTTAGATCGATTACGCGAACTCCGTTTAGCGCCTTGTCCATCCGGTAGCCTCCCTACTGTTCTGAGTCGAGCGCGTCTGCGAGCCAGTCGCGCAACTCCCCAGCTACATCTTCCCGTCGAAGTCCGGCGGCGACCGACGCCTTCAACATTCCGAGCGGAGTGCCGACGTCGAAGTGCTCTCCGCTGAACTCGTGCCCGTAAACGCCAGGACTGTCCATATGTGCCGCGATCGCGTCAGTTAGCTGGATCTCGTTTAGAGCACCCGGCTCGACGTTTTCCAGCGTGTCGAATATCTCAGGCCCCAGAACGTAGCGGCCGATAATTGCCAGGTTGGACGGCGCCTCCTCCAGTGGTGGCTTCTCGACCATCCCGACGAGTTTGTGATTGGTGTCCGATTCCCCCTCGGGCGATACGATTCCCAGGTTCGGAATGGCCTCGTCCGGCACGCGCTTTACTGCGATCACGAACGAGCCGGTGGACTCCCAGAGACTGATCATCTCCCCTATGGTCGGTCGTCCAGCCCAGATGATGTCGTCGGGCAGGAACACGGCGAACGGCTCGTCATCGACGGCCTCTCTGGTCATCAGCACCGCGTGACCCAGCCCCTTCTGCTCGGTCTGTGTCACGCACGTGATCTTCGCGAGGGACGAGATGTCCCTGATCTCATCCAACACCGTCGTGTTGCCTCGTCCGGACAGAGCGGCCTCCAGCTCAGGCCACTCTTCGAAATACCTGGGTATAGCCTCCTGGTTGCGTGACACGACGAGGATGATCTCTTCGATACCGGCCCCAGCGGCCTCCTCGACACAGAAGTGTATGGACGGCCTGTCGAACACCGGAAGGACGTTCTTCGGGACCGCCTTGGTTGCCGGCAAAAACCTCGTCCCGAACCCGGCGACCGGGATTACTGCCTTTCGAATCGACATTTCTCTCCTCGCGTGTCGGCGTTTTCAGGCCGTAGCGACCTGCCCGGTCCGGTACACTCGTCTCAGGTCGGGCAGCGACGAATTTGCGGCGAAAATGAACAGCAGGAAAATCGTCCCAGTGCCGTAGAGTATGGGTGGAGACGAGAACACGTCTGCAATGAACCCATAACCCAGGTTGGCGAACGCCATGATTCCCCCTGCATGAAGAATGTACAGGCTCGATATCCGGCCCCTGAGCCGGTCCGGCGCTAGCGTCTGCACGTAGGTTGTCGTCAGTGCCATAAAGGCAGACTGGGCGCCGCCCATCACCGCTGCAACGACAACCGCCGGGATGGCGCTGGGACTGTACGCGAACATGATTGGGATAATGCCGCTGACAATTCCAGTCCACATCAGCCACCGGCCCTTGTTGCGTTCGGTTCTTACGCCTGCCATTAGGACCGTGACAATCAGCGCCCCGACACCAAATCCCATCACCATGTACCCGAGTATCGAGCCATCGACGGCCCCAAGCTCGTTCCTGGAAAATACGGGAAGTACCGAGTCGTAGGACATCACGAGCGCGCAGTGGAACGCCACGAGCAGGATGAATATTGAGATCATCTTGTCTGTGTAGATGTACACAAGCCCATCGATCATGCTTCGGGCTATGCCGTGCTGCGGAGCGGACTCTCCCGTAGAACGCGTCTTGGCCATGGAAATCAACACAGTGCCGGCCAGCTGGAACAAGGTGCTCAGCACCAGTACGCCGGGGGCGCCGATGACATCGATTGCCAAAAGCGGAGATGCAACCAGCAGTCCGAAGAATCTTGCCCCGTGACGTGTGGCCGCATTCAGCGTGATTGCATTCAGCAGGTCTCGTTGCGGCACCTGGTTCGGGATCAGTGACGCTATCGCAGGCTCTTGCGTGGACCGCATCGTGCCCGAGGCGAAGGTCAGGATGCCAAGCAGCATCAACTCGACCGCGTCCAGTGACACCAGCGGCAGGACGAGTCCCTGGACCATGGTCTCAAACGTATCGGTGTACGCAAGGACGGCCACCAGTGCAGTGACGATCGCGCTGGCGATGAATGTGAATCTGGCTATCGACCGCCTGTCCAACCTGTCGGCTATCAGGCCCGCTATCGGAGATACGACAAGGAACGGCAGCATGGACGCAAACGTGAGAATGCCCACATCGCCGGACCTGCCCGACTTCTCGAGGATGAGCCAGGTGACCGCAACGATGAATGTCCACATGGCCGCGCCCGAGCACATGTTGGCCAGCCAGGTGTACCGGTAGTCCCGATACCTGAGAGCTGCCAGGTGGGGGAGGTCGACAGCGCGTCGGACTAAATTCGGCTTGTTTTGGGTCATCCAGAATTCCAGACGGTGAGCGCGATTATATCAGCGGCCGTCTGGGACAGGTAGTGGGTCAGGGCTTTAATCACACAGGATGCATGTCCGTGGATCAGACTCACCGACGGGGCGTGTTAGAGCCGCGTCGAACGAGAGTCACGAGGCACGGGCCAATGCCTCATGTAGATCAGGGGCGTTGTCAATCACGCAGGCGGAGAAGGGGAGTGGTGGAGATAGGGGGGCTCGAACCCCCAACCTCGGCATTGCGAACGCCGCGCTCTCCCAATTGAGCTATATCCCCACGCTAACCGGACGCCGCGATTATACCACGCGCCTCACAGACCGCGCCAAGCAGGCGACCTACTTCAGGTCACTCCGTCTCCGCGAACTGCGCCGCCACGTTTCGCCTCTGGATCTTGCCCGTCGCAGTGCGTGGAAGTGACTCTACCAGGTATACCTTGTCGGGCACCTTGAAGTCTGCGAGGTGGTCTCTGCAGAAGTTGAGAACGTCGTCCTCGGAAGCCGAACCGGTCAGTACGACCGCGGCCTGAACAGCTTCCCCGTACTTCACGTCAGGGACGCCGAAGCACACGGCCTCCGCAACGGTGGGATGCTGCAACAGTATCGCGTCCACCTCCAGCGGTGATATCTTCTCGCCACCCCGGTTGATGAGCTCCTTGATCCTTCCCGTAAGAGTCAAGACACCGCTACCGTCGAGCACCCCCTGGTCCCCGGTTCGGAACCAGCCGTTCGTGAACGACTCGGCGTTTGCCGTCGGGTTGTTGTGGTAGCCGTGAGTAACGTTCGGCCCTCTGATCACGACCTCGCCGGTGCTGCCGGTAGCAACCAGCCCGCCGTCGTCGTTCATAATTCCGATGTCCACGCCGGTGCCTCTGCCTACGGTGCCAGGCGCCCTGCCTCCGGGAGGCAGCGGGTTCGACGACATCTGGTGTGATGCCTCGGTCATCCCGTACGCTTCGAGTACCGGTGCGCCGAAACGCTGCTCCAGGTCATAGAACACCGATGGAGCCAACGCGGCCGAGCAGGAGCGAATGAACCTGAAGCTCTCTTGCGGGGCCTCGTCGTCATCAGCGCGCATCAGCAGTATCTGGTGGATGGTCGGCACCGCCGAGTACCACGTCGCCCCGGAAGAGCGCTGCTGGTCCCAGAACCTGCTAGCGCTGAACCGGTCAGGCACCACGATGCTTCCGCCGGTACGCAGTGTGGAGAGAGCTACCCCTATCAGGCCGTGAACGTGGAACAGCGGCATCACCACCAGTGACACGTCATCCGGCGTGAGCTCGTATGTATCTCCGATATTCGCCAGCGATGCGACAAGGTTGCCGTGCGTCAACGGCACACCCTTGGGCCTGCTGGTCGTTCCCGACGTGTGCAGGAAAAGCGCGATGTCGTCAGGGGATGGACCTGCCACGTCAACGCGACCTGCCAAAGCCCGTCCGTCCCGTTCCAGCACTGTCCTACCGTTGGCATCGAGAGAAGCATCCATGGTCGGGATTCCCAGACCCTCGGCTGCCTCGCGACCGGCATGGTCGCCGGGCGGCAGAATCGCCAGCTGGGCCTCGGCGTCCTCCATGTAGAACCTGAACTCGTCCACAGTGTATGCCGCGTTCAGCGGCGCGGCGATCGCACCGGCGCGCGCAACAGCCATGAATGTGACGAGAAAGTCCAGTCCGTTTGGGAGAACGATCGAGACCGCCCTGCCTCTCTCGACCCCTGCTGCAGCGAGGGTCTCAGCAGTGCGCTCGACCTCATCTCTGAGGACTGCGTAGCTCGCAGTCGGTCCTTCAGGTACGACGACTGCGTCGCTGTCTGCGGGATGGCCGTTCAGAATCTCGGCGAGTGTGGACACGGTTGCCCCCTTTATTCGTTGCTGAAGAATGCACGGATAATCTCGCACCCTGCTTCGCCTGTGTCAACTGCGGGGGCCTTTGTCTGCTCCACACCGCGCGCCATTGACACCCCCAAGGGCCAAACGTAATATTCACGCACGTTCCACTCTGAAACCAACGCGAGGCCCAAACATGCTCCAGGATGAAGTCAAAGCCCTTGTATTCGACGTCTTCGGCACCGTGGTCGACTGGCGCTCCAGCATCACCCGAGAGGGCGAGAAACTTGGCAAGCGCAAGGGGATCACCAACGTGGACTGGGATGAGTTCGCGGACGCCTGGCGCGGCGGTTACGGTCCGTCGATGAACCTCGTTCGCACCGGCAAGCTTCCCTGGACCAGGATCGACGACCTTCATCGCATGGTGCTCGACGAACTCCTGGAGAAGTTCGGAATCGAGGGTCTGACCGAAGATGAGAAGGTCGACTTTAACAAGGCTTGGCACCGTCTAGACGGCTGGCCCGACTCTTCCGCCGGCCTCACCCGCCTGAAGACCAAGTACGTCATCGGCACGCTTTCCAACGGCAACGTCGCACTGCTGACCAATATGGCAAAGCACGCCGGCCTCCCTTGGGACTGCATTCTCTCGGCGGAGCTGGCAAAGCACTACAAGCCCGATCCGGAGACCTACCTGATGGCCGCAGACATTCTCGGGCTGGAGCCGCCGCAGGTCATGATGTCCGCCGCTCACAAGGGCGACCTCAAAGCCGCCCGTGCGCAGGGACTCAAGACGGCGTTCATACCACGCCCTGGAGAGCATGGGCCACGACGCGAGATCGACACATCCCCCGAGGACTGGATCGACGTAGTGGCGACCGACTTCAACGACCTAGCCGCCAAGATGGGCACGTAGCGGCTCCTCGGGAAGGCCGCAGTCCACGACAGATGGCACCTCGTCGCCGGAACGCACTGGTCATGCAGTCTGGCGGCTGCACAAACGTCCTCAACAGGAGCCTGTACGGTCTCGCCTCCGAGTTCTCACGTGTCGGCGCTGGCACCCTCTTTGGTGTTCCTCACGGGTTTGAAGGCCTGCTGGAAGGCAAAGGCGTCAACCTGTCCGAAGTCTCGGAGTCCCAGTGGGAGACAGTCGCCGACGCGCCCGGCGCCGCCATCGGCTCGACGCGCCGCAAGCTGCGCGACGAAGACGTAGACTCCGTGTTCGAATACATGGATCGGCTCGAAGTTGGCTACTGGTTCATAATCGGCGGCAACGACTCGGCTGAGACGGGCCACACTCTCCAGACACTGGCGGACGAGCGGGGTTATGACCTTGGCGTCGTAAACGTACCCAAGACCATCGACAACGATCTCGTCCTGACCGATCACTGCCCCGGCTACGGCAGCGCTGCCAGATTCATCGCCCTTGCCGTCATGGGTTCGGGCCGCGACGCGGAGGCGATGCAGGGCGCATCCCCGATCACGATCGTGGAGGTCATGGGCCGTGACGCCGGCTGGCTTGCCGCGGCGTCGGCTCTGGCGAAACGCGACGACCGGGATGCGCCACACCTGATCTGCTTCCCCGAAGTCCCGGTCACTGATGACGAGTTCCTATCCCGCGTCCAGGAGGCTTACGTCAGACATGGCTTCTGCGTAGCCGTGATCTCGGAAAACACGAGAGACCCCTGCGGTAACCCAATTGGAGGCCAGGACGAGCCCTGGTTCGTCGATGACTTCGGTCACCAATACTTCGATGGGCCTGCGCGATACCTTGCTGGTCTCGTTAGTCGCACCCTTGGCGTGAGGGCACGATATGAGAAGCCGGGGACCATACAGCGCTCGTTCATGGAGTCTGCATCCGAGTCAGACTTGCGGGAAGCCGAGATGGCGGGCAGGGCAGCAGTGACAACTGCTCTGAATGGCGGTCGTGATGTGATGATCACTCTGGAACGTGACGAAACCCACGGTTACAATTGTTATACGGGCGTTGCGCCACTCGAACAGATCGCAGGCAAGGTCAGACCCATGCCGGAGTCGTTTCTTTCGCGCAATGAAGCGTATGTAACTCAGGACTTTATCGACTACGTGAAGCCCCTGGTAGGGTCACTGCCCGCCATGGGTCGGCTAATGTAAGTCTCCCTAGGGGAACAGGAGATCGTCATGAGCTTTCTTACGAGGAAACTGGTTCTCATCGTCATAGTGGTCGTGGCCATTCCTGTACTCGCCTTCGCATGGTGGCTCCTGTCGCCACTCTTCTTGAACACAACAATCAACGAGGAGTTCCCTCTCTCCGCCACTGCGGACATGCCAGAGGGTGTCACCCAGGAAGAGGCTGAGGAAATCATGGAGGGCATGGCCAAGATCAGCATGGAGGCGGTCGAGCCGATGCCGGAGCCAATGACTGAGGCCATGGTCCTGGCATCGGGCAAGTTCCGGGACGCCGACAGCTTCCACAAGGGCAGCGGTGACGTCAATCTGTACCGGCTGCCAAGCGGAGACGCAGTCCTGAGATTCGAGGACTTGAGCGTCACTAACGGCCCTGATCTTCACGTGCTGGTCTCGACACATCCCGACCCCATGACCAAGGGTGAGCTCAGGGACGCCGGCTACTCTACTCTGGGAAAGCTCAAGGGCAATCGTGGCGACCAGAACTACGAGGTCCCATCCAGCGTCGACCCTGACACGATAAGTTCGGTCATCATCTACTGCATGCCGTTCCACGTGATCTTCAGCGTCGCGCCCCTTTCCGACCAGGGCTAGTATTCCGGCTGTTCGCTCTATCCAGACCCGTCTCTGATCGGTCGAATTTTGCCCCGTAAGGCGGCGAAATCTCGGACTCTTGGGTGCTACAATGCCGCTCGACGGAACAGTGCTTTCCGGTCATGTCCCGGCTGGTAGGTAAGCTGACCCACTGAGAGTCCGCCTGTATGTTCACCCACCTCCACACGCACACCGAGTACTCCATGCTCGACGGCCTCAGTCGCCTCGGACCGCTGGTCCAGCGCACCAGGGAACTTGGCATGGAGAGCCTCGCCATCACCGATCACGGTGGTATGTACGGTGCGATCGACTTCTACCAGATCGCCAAGTCTGAAGGTGTTCGCCCGATCATTGGCTGCGAGATGTACGTCGCGCCAGGCAGCCGCCACGAGCGCAACCCAGACGATCGCAGCCCATTCCACATGACCGTGCTGGCACGCGACTACAAGGGCTACCAGAACCTGGTCAAGCTCGTCACGCTCTCTCACCTGGAGGGCTTCTACTATCGCCCACGGGTGGATCGCGAGATACTGGAGCGCTACCACGAAGGGCTGATCGTGATGTCAGGGTGCCCAAGCGGCGAGGTACCTCTTCTGATCACCCAGGGCCGGTTGGACGAAGCCCGCGCTACTGCATCCTGGTACCGGGAGGTCTTCGGGGACTACTACCTGGAGGTCATGCAGCACGGTGGCGTGCCTGAGCTCCCTGCGATCAACAGTGGCCTGTTCGACATTCACCGCGATCTCGGCATTCCCATCGTCGCCACGAACGATTCACACTACATTCTCCAGGAGCATGCCCGTCTTCAGGACATCCTGATCTGCATTCATACGAACACTAACGTCGAAGACGGCAAACGGCTTCGCATGGAGGAGGACTCCTACTACCTCAAGAGTCCTCAGGAGATGGAAGAACTGTTCCATGATCTTCCCGAAGCCCTGGCTAACACCCAGCTAATTGCCGACAAGTGCGACCTGAATATCGACTTCACGCAGCTCCGGTTGCCCCAGTACCAGGTACCGGATGGGGTCACTCCGTTCGAGTATCTGTCCAAGATCTGCTGGGACGGCCTTAACGAGCGCATGCCCAGCGCTGGTGAATCCGAAAAGGAGCGCTTGAATTACGAACTCGAGGTAATCAGGCAGACCAACTTCGACAACTACTTCCTCGTCGTCTGGGACATCGCCAAGTTCGTCCGCGAGCGCGACATCTTCTTCGCCGTGAGGGGAAGCGCGGCCGCAAGCCTCGTTCTCTACTGCCTCGGCGTAACTAACGTGAATCCGCTGCCGTACAGGCTGGTCTTCGAGCGTTTCCTGAACCTGGAACGCAAGGAGATGCCTGACATAGACATGGACTTCCAGGACGATCGCCGCGAGGAAGTCATCAACTACGTCGTTGACAAGTACGGGCGGGAGCACGTTGCCCACATCATCACATTCGGCACGCTCGGCGCCCGTGCGGCCATCAGGGATGTGGGGCGGGCGTTAGCAATTCCGTACGCTGACGTGGACCGTGTTGCTCGCATGATTCCGACGAGGCTTGGGATAACGCTTGAGGATGCCAAGACCGAACAAGGTTCCGAACTCGGTGAGGCTATAGAAGCCGACGAGTCCATTCGCGAGCTTGTCCAGACTGCTGAGGGTCTCGAAGGCGTTACACGCCACTCCAGCACACACGCCGCCGGGGTCGTCATATCGCAGCAGCCGCTGGACGAGGTGGTGCCGCTTCAGCGGCCGCAGAAGTCCGACGGCAGCGGCTCGGTCGCGACCACCACCCAGTATGCCATGGACCCGGTTGCAGCCTTGGGTCTGCTGAAGATGGACTTCCTTGGGCTCGTCAACCTGACGGTGCTCGCAAAGGCTCGCGACCTAATTGCAGAACACCGAGGCATCCACTTCGATCTGACTGAGATCCCCCTTGACGACACCAGGGCATTTGACCTCCTCTCACGGGGCGAGACCGTCGGCGTGTTCCAGCTTGAAGGAAGCGGGATGACCCGCTACATCAAGGAGCTCAAGCCCAACACGCTGAGTGATGTTGCCGCGATGATAGCCCTCTATCGTCCAGGGCCTATGGAGCACATCTCGACCTTTATCGACGCCAAGCATGGGCGCGCGCCGGTGTCGTACCTGCATCCTGATCTTGAGGACATTCTCGAAGAGACCTATGGCGTGATCGTCTACCAGGACCAGGTCCTGCACATCGCGCAGACGTTCGCAGGCTACACTCTCGGTGAGGCCGACATCGTACGCAAGGCGATGGGCAAGAAGATCCCCGAGATCATGGCCGAAGAGAGGGACAAGTTCCTCGACGGTGCGAGAGGGCAGGGCTTCACACCGGAGCTTTCGGAGCAGGTCTTCTCTCTTGTTGAGCCGTTCGCTGGATACGCCTTCAATAAGGCCCACTCTGTCAGCTACGGACTGATCTCCTACTGGACAGCGTACCTAAAGGCCAACTACACGCCGGAGTACATGGCCGCCCTTCTCAACTCGTACGTGGGGCACACCGACCGGATTACGTCCGCCATCGCCGAGTGCCAGCGGCTCAAGATTCCCGTGCTCCCTCCGAGCATTACAAAAGGCCACACCGACTTCACACTTGAGAACCAGCAAGATGGAAGCCCGGCTATCCGGTACGGCATGGGCGCCGTCAAAAACGTCGGGACCGCATCAGTGGACGCTGTCGTGGAGTCGAGGGAACGTCTCGGCGGCTTCGAATCGATAGAAGAGATGTGCAGGGAATCCGAGGAGATGGCTGGCGTCAACCGCAAGACGCTCGAGTGTCTCATTAAGGTAGGCGCCCTAGACGATTTCGGTGACCGCGCTGCCGTTCTCGAGTCGATGGACAGGATAATCTCCCTTGCCCAGAGTGAAGCGAGGCTGCGCGACTCCAATCAGTCGACTATGTTCGACCTGTTCGGTGAGTCGGTCTCACAGCCCCTCACAACGATCTCACTGCCCGATGTACGGTCGTCTGACCGCGAAAGAGAGGAGTGGGAAAGAGAACTTCTGGGAGTATCTCTCTCCAACATGAGCGTACTCTCTTCCATTTTGAGAGCGGCGGACTCGGAGCACATCGTATTCAGGAGCGACATCGACTCTAACCTCGCGGGCCAGAAGGTATCGGTAGTTGGCCAGGTCGCCTCGGTCACGCAGAGGTTTACCAGGACTAACAAGCCGTTCCTGATTGCCGGTCTCGCTCTGATGGACGGTCAGATCGAGGTCTTCGTCTGGGAAGAGCAGATGCAGGAATCTGAAGGCCTGTGGGAAGTCGGGCAGACCGTTGCCGTTGCCGGCACAGTGCGGGTTCGAGAAGATCAGGTAAGCATCAGTTGCTCAGACGCCGGACTGTTTAACCCTGACGTGCCCGATGATAACCCTGAAAGTACACCTGCGGCCTCTCCACCGGTGACGGTGATCTCCGAGGCTCGCGACACCGCGGCGAGGTATGACGAAAACTTGGAACAGGAACACACCGAGACTCCAACCAATGGTACGGTCAACGGCGCGTCGGCTAAGTCCGCCGAGGTCAATGGGGAAGCCCCAGGCCTTGCCCACTCCAGGCCTGTCGTTACCAACCAGCTAAACCTGAAGATCAGGGAGACCGACAGTCCTATCGATGACCAGATGGTCCTTGACGATGTGAAGAGACTGCTGCTTGAGTACTCGGGCTCTGATCAGGTTATGCTCGAGATCGCTGCACAGGGCCAGATCTTCAGGTTGGAGTGGGCCGCGATCCAGGTAGATGCCTGTGACGAGTTGCGCGACCGCCTCCAGGAGGTGTTGGCCGATTCAGGATCGGTAAGCGTACAGCCTGCTCTAACGTGACGGCGCGACTCGCCTTACAGCAGTCGACGTGTCCCGCTCTCCATGTCCAGCAGCCAACGCTTGAGATCGAGGCGTTCGTCGCCGCTTCCGAAGCCCCGCAGGCTCCCGTCGCTGCCCACAACCCTGTGGCAAGGCACGATCAGGGGGAACCTGTTTCTCGCCATGGTCTGGCCGGCCGCACGTGAAGCTTTGGGATTGCCGGCCTGACGTGCGAGCCACGAATAGGTGCGCGTCTCGCCCCTCGGAATCGACCGACAAGCTTCCCACGCTCTTGTATAGAACTCCGTGGCATCGTTGACATCTAGCTCGACGTCTGCGAAATCGACTTCGACCCCTGCCAGATATGACTCCAGCAGGTCTGGAGTCTCACCCAGTTTTGTGTCGTCCTCAATGGCCCCGCTGATCTCGGGTCCCAGAGACACGATGCTCGCATCCGGCGTTTCGCAGGGCAGTGTGCTGCGACGGATGCCCGAAGGCGATGCCAGCAGGCCCACCCAGCCCTGCTCTGTCTCGAAAACGTGGTAGAACCTGGTGCTCATTCCGCCTCGGGCTGTGCGCGTGCCCCTGCCCCGAATTGTCCGAAGATACGGCGGAACAGGCTGAACTTGATCGAGTTCCACGCTTCGGCGACGGCTGCCTGCCTCTCCTCGTCTTCATCCCCTGAGCCGTAACGAACAGCTGCGTACGCCCACGCGATCAGGGACGCCCCGTCACTCACATTGGGGACGAGACTGCCCATGTGGGCAGCGTACTCCAGTGGAGTCTGGTCTGGCTTCCTGCCTATTCCACCAAGCCATCCAAGCCTGGTCATCTTGGCGTACAGCCTGGCCTCCGGTCCCAACGATCCCAGCCCGAAGTTCCATACGAAGTGCCCCAGGAGCCATGCCCCTGCCACCGCCGCAATTGCGATCAGCACCCAAAGAGCATATTCGCCGTATCGTTCCAACAGTACGCTGCCAGGGTTGACTGTAACGTCGGTGTCGTCGAATGCCCCCTCAATGAACGGGTCCGACTCGAGCTCGGCAAACAATCCCTCTGGATCGTCCTCAATGGGGTCTGCTGACCCTCCCATGAACTGCGGTGTTCGCAGAGTCCTCTCGTGAGTGGGCCAGTTCGGAGTCGGCTCAAAGTCGATCCAGCCGTATCCGGGGAAGTACACCTGCACCCATCCGTGGCTGTCAGAGTCCCTGATTACTCGCTGACCGTCTTCGTTGACCTCTCCTGGAGCGTACCCCGCAGCAATTCTTGCTGGCACGCCAACTGATCGGAGCATCACGGCCATAGAAGAGCTGAAGTAGTCTGAGTACCCGACCTTCGAATCGAATAGGAACCAGTCGACCCCATCGGAGTCAATCGGCGGCCCCTCGATGTCCAGGGAGTAGGTGTACTCAGGCCCACGCAGGTACTCCTGGACGGCCTGAGCCTTGTCCAGCGGGTTGTCTGCGTCTGCGGTGAGTCTTTCGGCCAGATCCCTGACCCTGTCCGGAAGCGACGCTGGTAACTGTAGGTAGTGGTCGGTTAGGAAGTTGTCGTACTCAGTGCTGGCCTCTCGGAGTTCCTCGTCAGTGGCAATCGACACCAGCGACGTCATTCGGTACGCTTCATTCTCTTCGGTGCTCTCCTTGAAGTGCCACGCCACCAGGTCAGGCGTTGTCGGCGCCTTTCGCTGGAAGACCACCCACTCCGCATTACCAGGAGTGTCTCTGAGAAGCTCTAGGAATATCAGATCATCTGGCGCCAACTGCGTGGCGAGGGTTTGTACTCCCCCGGGTGTCAGGCCGATCGATTCGGACCTTAACTCCTGTGCCAGTTCTCTAATGTCGGGAGGCATAGTCTCGTCCAGAGAATCGTCCTCAAGGTGGATGAAGAACTTCATGGGCTCCAGCGACTCAGCAACGCCTTCCCGGCTTACCCAGTCGTATCCGCCGCCGGTCAGGAACCTGTCGGTGGAGAAACCAAGTTGGAGAATCTGTGACCTCGGGACTCGCTTCAGCGTATCGCCTTGCGGAGGCGGCAGTGTTTCAGGCCCTATCTCAAGCTGCTCCGTAGCGGACGCTACCCAGCCTTTCGACGTGTACTGGTTGTAAGTCTGCGAGAGCCAGTAGGACGGATAGTCAGTTGTCGCCCATCCAACCGCTTCACCACCGAAGGAGATCTTCCCGATGAAGGGAAGCCATCTGCCGAACAACCTGCCGGGCTGGTCTTTCTTCGAAGGCAGCGCCGCGAACAGTCTGGCGAAGAAGTCCTCAGCCGTCGCTATCGGAGTACGACCTATGTTCCACACCTGTGCGGCTGTGCTGTTGGTGTATGCGTTCATGGGAAGTGCGACAGCAACTATGAGTACGGCGATGCTGAACCATACCGTTGCGTGAAGCGTTAACCATCCTGCGCCTGGCGTGAACTGGACTCTAAGTCGTCTCCACTTCTCATGTCGCTGGATGATGCTCATTCTGACGACCAGCACCATGGCGATGAACGCAAAAATGAAGAATCGTGAGGCGAACGTATCTGGCAGGAAGCTCAGGTTAGTGAGGATCGCCATACCCAGCAGGACTACCGCTACCCAACCGTTGCTCCACCTGAATATGAACCAGGAGCTCAGGAAACCCGCAATCCATCCCAGGGCCAGGAGCATCATCAGGAATGGGAGCAGGTCAGTGCTTATTCCGCCGGTCGTGGCGGCTTCCCACCACACGTCTAGACGACCGTAGGTTTCAACCAGGCGGTCGATCCGGGAGTCGCCTTCAACCGTCCCAGAGGCTTGCCACACGATCGCCAGGGCGCCAATTAGAAGTCCCACGGGCACGAGTACGAACCAGGGGAGCCTGATTTTTGACAGTGCCAGTCCAATGACCGCCGACCAGAGCAACAGCCCTGTGAGTCCTGCAGACTCGACCCAGCCCGCCGAGTTAATCGAGTCAGCTACGATCAATAGGGCGAGAATGAGGATAACGAAAGTTGCCCAACCCTGACTGGGTGAGTAACGGACCAGCCAATTCAACACGGGGTGACGCTGCTGCTCGGGCGGACTCCCTCGCCGGCCCAGCAGGGCGGCTATGCTTGGTGTGCTCAATCTGCCGCTCCGGCGAGCTCTTCGGTCCGGTCGACCGTGAACGGGTGTGAGAGTGCGACGGGGATGTTGTCTCCCATCCTGACGACGAACGGCGCAATTCCCGCGTCGTACAGTGCGGGGATTGCCGCGGTCGTTTCGAACAGGCCTCCAAATGAAAGACCGTCAATAAGAATGACCGCGATTCTTAGTCGTCTCCGGACCAGCTCGCGGAGGGCGACCGTCCAATCCTCACGGTGTGATGACGTCAGGATTATGATCTGGCTGTGCGTTCCCCAGAGCTGTTCTTCTCGAGATAGCACCTCAGCGAGGGACAGAGTGCCCTCGGCCTTGCTCATTGCAAGATGCTCCATCATCCGCTCGAACTGGGCCGACCCGGTGTCCGAAGGAATCAGGTATCTCTCATCCCCGTAAGCTAGCAGGCCAACGGGGAGCTGTGCCCGAATGTACTTCTGCGCCAGTGAGGCAGCGATCGAGACCGAGTACTCGTCTGTGCTCTCATCGAGGTCACCAGCCTGCACTTCGCTATGCAGGTCCACGAGTATCCAGACGTCGCTTGCCATTCCAAGCTCGAACTCCTTGGACATAAGCCGTCCAGTCCGCGCTGTGCTCTGCCAGTGGATCCTGCTAAGGCTGTCACCGAACGCGTACTCTCTGACACTGGCCGCGTGCGGCGTGAGGTCATGAGACCTGCGGCGAGCCGAACTCTCACCAGACAGGTACCCGGGAGGCATCTCGAAGTCTGCAAGATCATAGACTCTCGGGTAGACAACTAATTCGTCCTGTTCGCCGAAGTCTCGGTCCCGTTTGAACAAGCCAAAGGCGTCGGTGTTGGAGACGCGGACGGGCCCCAGCTTGTACAGGCCCCGCTTCCGGGCAGGCGCCAGCGTTCTCCAGGACCTGAACCCCTTGGTTGGAAGACTCAGCACACGCCCATTTGAGTAGCCAGGCATGTCGGTTACGTCTTCGACCTCAAGAGTGGACTTGGGCCACGAACTCCTGTTACGTACGGTAATTCTCTCTTCAATGTCGTCGCCGACCCTGGCCCGCCTCGTTCGCCTGTCGACGCTGACCTCGAGCCCAACCACACTCAGCCAGTTCCATATGAATGCGGCAACAGCGGTAAGGCCAAGAATGTATATCAGCCTGTAGAAGAGCGCGAATCCGGTCGCAAGGCCTGTAAACAGGGTGATAACTATCAGACCCAAAACAAGGAATAGTCGTAACTGGACTGAAAACTTCACGAGAGGACCAACTATCCCGCCGCACCAGCCCGAGCGCCGCCGCCCGGAACAGCAGTCTCTTCTAGAATCTGGTCCACGACCTCTTCGCTTCCGACGCCCCTCATTCGGGCTCCTGCAGAAACGATCATGCGATGACTGAGCATGGGCGAGGCGAGCTCCTTAACGTCATCAGGAAGTACGTAATCCCTTCCGCGTATCAGAGAGACCGCCTGGCCTCCTCTGAAAAGCGCCAGAGATGCCCTCGGCGATGCGCCAAGCGCGATGTCAGGATGGATCCTGGTTGCCTCGACCAGGTTGACTATGTATTGCTTTACGAGATCATCTACGTATATCTCGCGGATCTTTCTCTGAAGGTTGATTATCTCGTCCGCCTCCGCCACGGGCCTGAGCGTGTCGATTGGGTGTTCGGCCTGCTGCCGGTCAACGATTTCCAGCTCCTCTTCCACGGTCGGATAGCCCAGGCGGATTATCAATAGAAAGCGGTCCAGCTGCGCTTCGGGCAGCGGGAAAGTGCCTTCGTACTCGACCGGGTTCTGTGTGGCCATGACCATGAAAGGACTCGGCAGCCTGTGGGTGATTCCCTCGACTGTGACCTGGCGCTCATCCATCGCCTCCAACATGGCCGACTGCGTCTTGGGAGTTGCCCTGTTGACCTCGTCGGCCAGGACGATCTGCGAGATAATTGGACCTGCTCGAAACTCGAACTCCCGGTTCTGCTGATTGTAGATCGACACGCCGGTAACGTCCGTTGGCAAAAGGTCAGGAGTGAACTGAATTCGCTTGAATGTACATCCGACTGACCTGGCGATACTTCGCGCCAGCATCGTCTTGCCAACCCCTGGAACGTCCTCGATCAGCGCGTGCCCATGGCACATGAGCGCGATCACGCCGAGCTCGACGGCCGTGCTCTTGCCGACTATTACGCGCTCAACGTTGTCGACGATCCGCTGGGCCAGGTCTCTTTCTCTGTCGAATTCCTGCAAGTCATTCTCCTGACCGTCTGTGTAAGTCGTGCTTGAGTCGATTATACAAGAACGTTTAGCGAAGCGTGCCAAAGTCCACTTGTTCGCCGACACTTAGGGTTTAGCAAAACCGTTGACTTACAAAAGTGGCAAGTGTAGCATCAATCTAGCTTTCTCTGAGTGTTGTCCTTGAGCCTTTCGCTTGTGGGCAGCCAGCCTTGCGCAAAAGAGATGACCTAGGGAGAGAAGAGAAATGGCGCTCAGCGTTGAACGCAATGATGGAATCCTGATCGCTGTGGCAGAGGGCCGTGTGGACGGCGCAAACGCACAGGAATTTCAGGGAGAACTCACCGATGCTATTGATCCAGATGACCGTAAGGTGATACTGGATCTGGGCGAGATCACTTACATCAGCAGTGCAGGGCTGCGCGTAATCCTGCTGACGGCTAGGGCTCTTAAGAGACAAAATGCGGAATTGGCCGTATGCTCGCTATCCGAGTCAATTCGAGAGGTGTTTGAAATAAGCGGATTCGATAAAATCATCCCTGTTCGGGACTCCAGACCGGATGCGATCGCGAGCTTCCAAGCCTAACAGCCGCCAAGCAGGTTAGTACGGGGCGGTCTTAGTCGCCCGACCGTGAGATGCCGATGACACTGCAACGCAGATATAAGATTCTTGTAGTAGACGATGAGCCGGACCTGGAACCTCTTCTGCTTCAGCGCATGCGGCGCGCCATAAGGGCGGGCCGCTATGAGTTTGTCTTCGCAGGCAATGGCCTGGAGGCACTTCAGAGGCTGGACCAGGACGAAGAGATCGATATGGTTCTGTCCGACATCAACATGCCTCAGATGGACGGGCTTACGCTTCTCGATCAGATCCCAGACGTTAACCCAAATATTAGGTCCGTAATCATCTCCGCCTATGGAGATATGAAGAACATCCGGACTGCCATGAACCGGGGCGCCTTCGACTTCGTCACGAAGCCGATCGACTTCAAAGACCTTCAGGTCACAATTGATCGCACGCTGATTCACGTTGAAGAGCTGAGGGACGCTCTGATGGCGCGCGACAAACTGGTAACTCTTCAGAACGAGTTGGACGTTGCCAGCAACATCCAGCAGTCCATTCTGCCTACTGAACTCCCGAGGGAGGTGGACTACCAGATGTTCGGCAGCATGAAGAGTGCCAGGAACGTGGGCGGAGACTTCTTCGATGTCGTTCGTCTGCCGGACAGACGTGTTGGACTTGCGATAGCTGACGTTTCAGACAAGGGCGTGCCCGCAGCGTTGTTCATGATGTCGACTCGCACTCTCCTGAAGGGCGCCGCCATCGGGGCGATCAATCCAGGTGATGTCATGGAGACTGTGAACCAGCTTCTCTGTGAGGATAACGAAGCGGCAATGTTCGTCACTCTCCTCTATGCCGTCTACGATCCGGAGACGGGACGACTCACCTATGCGAACGGCGGTCACAATCCCCCTCTGATTGTCCACGCAGACAACACCTCGACTCTTTTGCCGTCGACTGAAGGCCTTGCACTCGGACTTCTTCCCGATTATGAGTACCAACAAAACACGGTGACCGTGGAACCAGGCGAGACACTCGTCCTCTATACCGATGGAGTGACTGAAGCAATGAATGCCGATGAGGAAGAGTTCGGCGTGGATCGCCTGCAAGATATACTTGCAGGATCGCATCCTCACGAAGCTCACGCGATCACCCAACTGATTTTCGACGCAGTTGATGAATTTGCAGGCGACACGCCACAGTCCGACGATGTCACCTGCCTGACTCTCTGTCGAGGCTAACCCTTGGTCGCTAAACTATCTCTCAAGCTCAAGAACGATCGAGAAGAGCTAGACCGCATCGTCACTGCGGTTGAAGAAATCGCATCGCAGGATCATTGGCCCGAAGACCTGCTCTTCAAAATTAACCTTGTTCTGGAAGAGATCGGCCTGAATATCATCGACTACGCGTTTGAGAGTGGCAGTCACGAGTTTGAGATCAACGTAACGTCCGATGCAGAGGCCGTTACCATTGAGGCAATAGACGCTGGTCGGCCTTTCGATCCCCTCAGAGAGACGCCCGAACCGGACCTCGACGCTCCGCTTGACTGTCGCCCTGTGGGCGGCTTGGGCGTCTACTTGGTACGTACCCTCATGGATCGGTCAGACTATCGGAGAATTGACGGCAAGAACTGCTTGACAGTGGTCAAGTACCGAACTGAGACTCCTGCTTGTCCTGAATGAGCTCCCCTCTCCCCCACCGTACATCCCGACTTCTATTGATCGGCTTGGGGGGACTGGTAATCCTGCTGGGCGCGGTTATTGCCGGTGTTGTCCTCTTCGTTGCCGCTCCATGGGACGTCAACATGGACGTGCCCGCGATTCCGGCGGTCGAGCCCCTGGTTACGGAAGATGTACCCGCTGAGGTAACGCCCGGAGTCTTCCCACATCAGGTCGTGTTTGGGCAGTCTGCCGCGCTGAGCGGCCCCGCGAGCGGCCTTGGCATCAACATGCGTCGTGGTGTTGAGGCTGCCTTCTACGAGGCCAACCAGAACGGTGGTGTTCACGGACGGCAGCTGGCGTTGATTTCTATGGACGACGCATACGAGCCCGACATAGCGATTGCAAATACCACGTCTCTGATAGAAGAAGAGCAGGTCTTTGCACTGATAGGAGCGGTAGGTACTCCCACCTCTCGGTCCGCAGCTCCGATCACACTAGAACACGGTGTCCCATACATAGCGCCGTTTACTGGCGCTGACTTTCTACGAGACGTTTCCAGGCTCAGCACCGTCATAAACTTGAGGGCCAGCTATAACCAAGAGACCGAAGAGATGGTAGAACGCCTCACCGAAGACCTCGGCATTCGGCGCATCGGTCTGATGTATCAGGATGACTCGTTCGGACGGGCAGGGTACAGAGGGGTTACAGCCGCCCTGGACCGCAGAAACATGAGCTTGGTATCAACCGGCGTCTATCCCCGCAACACGACTGCCGTCAAGACTGCACTACTGGACATCTGGGAGGGCAGACCTGAA
This sequence comes from Dehalococcoidia bacterium, assembly GCA_965116405.1. Lineage (GTDB taxonomy): Bacteria > Chloroflexota > Dehalococcoidia > Lucifugimonadales > UBA1123 > VXRN01. The sequence goes on along the minus strand of OZ220685.1, from coordinate 281,114 downwards.
GCGGTTATCCTAATCGGCGCCTACCAGCCAATTGCTAGTATGATCTCCTGGGCAAGGAGAACAGAAATGGACAGCCTGTACATGACACTGTCTTTCTCTGGTGGGATTGCGCTGGCGCAGGAATTGGGCCCGTTTGGGACGGGCGTGTACGTTACACAGGTTGTTCCCCTGCCAGGAGACGAGTCCTTCCCGGCTGTGTCAGCATACCTGTCTGCTCTTGCGGTCTATGACCCCAGCGCGCCACCTGACTTCGTGTCTCTCGAAGGATACCTCGCCGGTCGGTTGGCGATTGAGGCACTACGCAGTTGCGGCGAGGAAGTAACCCACGACTGCTTCTTTCAAGGTGTTCGAGAGTCGAGCGAGATCGACATAGATGGCTTTAAGCTTCACTTCGCCCCCGGCGACAATCAGGGTTCCGACACCGTCTTTCTCAGCGTGATCGGAAGTGACGGCCAATACCACTCTGTTAATTCTCTAAAGGACGAAGTGCCTTGAGCGAGCGATCAGACAATCCACTCCGAAGTGATGACACCGAAGTGCATGTTGACCCGCAGGGGGCTGTCGATTCTGACGGTTCAGGACACGCCGGGGGCGTAGCTGATCAAGGTTCTCGCCAGTCCGGGGAGGTATCGGCTGAGAATCGTGGATTCTTCGTACGCATTCTGGAGAGCCGATATCGTATTTCCACGCAGATATACCTGGCCTTTGGTGGCGCGGTCTTTCTTACCATCGCCGCCAGCTTGGTCGGCTGGTTTTCGTTTGATCGAGTAGGTATTCAGCAGGCTCGTGTAAACGAAGGCAGCGTCCCTGAGATGACTGCTGCATTTGGAATTGCCCAGTTGGCCAATATACTCGTGGATGCTGGACCGCGTCTCGCGGCCACTACCAATACTACGGACTTTCAGATTGTCGCCGCGGATATCTCCGCGGCCAACGTAGCATTGGTTGGTCAACTTGCCTTGCTGCAGGGACAGCACACCAGCGATCCACGTTTCCACCGCATGAGATCGTATGTGGACGAATTGACGTCCAATACCCACGAGATCCAAACGGGAATGGTTGAGTCCTTTGCGAGGGACATACTGCTGGAACAGCTCAGGGCGGAGATAGCTGACGTGGACCGTCAACTCAGGGCCGTGTTGGCCCCTGCCGCGGACGACCAGTGGTTTTACATGATGACAGGATATCGCGATCCGGACGATCCGCCCGTCGCCATGGTTGGACGCTTGAATGAACGCGAGTTGTCTCAATACAGACACCTGGCCGCACTCGTTTCGGACACGGACTACGCCAGGCAGACCCTCGAGAGCGGTTTTGGCGTGTCTGAGTCGTCAACGCTGGAACCTCTGCGTGAGAGTTTCGAGTCGGCCATTAGCCGCATGAACCACAATCTTGCGGCTATCCGGGGCTTGGATCTGGGGGAGGAGATTGAGCCCCTGATAGCAAGGCTCTCTGAACTTGGTATAGGAGAACAGGGTGCGCTCGAACTTCTCGAACACCGCTTTCGAATTCTCGAACGACGCGATGACTTGCTATCGCAGAATCGCGGAGTTGCAGTTAAGCTCCTCGATGAAGTCGACGGCTTCGTTGGCATTGCCAATGCAAGCGTAGAGGACGCCGCAGTTTCATCTGATCAGGCTGTCTTTGCAGGGAAGATCGTCCTCGCCGCACTTAGCGTGGTTAGCGTGGGCGGAGCCGCTCTGATTGCATGGCTGTTCATTGGGAGGATTCTGCTGAGTCGCCTTCAGATCCTGCTCGGTTCAATGCGTCGCATGGCCGGCGGCGACCTCGATGTCGAGGTGGACACCAGCGGGCGTGACGAAGTATCTGAAATGGCGGATGCCCTGGAGGTGTTCCGCAAGGCTTCTCTGGACGCCCTGGAACTCGATGAAGTCAGGAGACTCAACGATCAACTGGAGCAGACCAACGAAGAATTGACGGAGACAGTCGGTCAGCGTGACAGCGCATTGGATGACCTCCAAAGAGCGCAGAATCAGATAGTAGAACGCGACAAGCTAGCCGCAATCGGTGAGCTGACCGCGGGTGTCGCCCACGAGATTAGAAACCCGTTGAACTTCATCAAGAACTTCGCAGAAGGTTCGGAGGAGATTCTGGAAGAGCTCACTGAAGTCATTGAGGAAGCGGCGGAGAGCCTGGAGGAAAGCCAGAAGGACTTGGTGGAGGAGATCTCTGGAGAACTCAAGGACAGCCTTAACCGCATCCAGAGCAACACCAACCGCGCCGAGCGAATAGTGCGGGACATGCTTCTCATGAGCCGTGGCGCGTCCGAACCTCAGTTTACCGATATCAACAGCCTTGTTGAAGAGAACGCGAGGCTCTCATTCCACAGCGCAAGGGCGACTAACTCCGACTTCCAGCTTGATCTTGTCACTGACTTCGACCCTGATGCAGGACAGGCTGAAGTCATCCCACAGGACATGGGTCGCGTCATCATCAATATGGTCACAAATGCCGGCTTTGCAACAAACGAAAAGCGGATGGAAATTGGAGATGAATCCTTCGACGAGGATTCCTACATGCCGACGGTTTATCTGGCCACGAAGAGACTCGACGACCAGATAGAGATCCGCATCAAGGACAACGGTACGGGCATCCCCTCCGAAGTCATCGACAGCATCTTCAATCCGTTCTTTACCACTAAGGACCCCAACCAGGGCACAGGTCTGGGACTCGCTCTGTGTGCCGACATTATTCGTCAGCACGGCGGATCGATCAGTGTCGAAACGGAGCCTGGTGAGTTTACCGAGATGACTGTCTTGCTACCGACCACTCAGCCTATGGTCGTCGAGGAAGACGAGTCGCAGCCGGTTGGCGTTTAAGGCAACCTAGCGATCGGTATCGAAGCGTCCGATTAGCTCGGAGTCGACCCTATACTCTATGGGCAATCTCCCCAGAGAGATCGAGTCGGGAGGCACGATTCCGCCCGAGAATACCAACTTCATCGCGTCCTCCACGGTGAGGTCTGTCTCGAATAGTTCGTCCTCGGAAACGACAGCCATGTTCCCGGACGTTGGGTTTGGAACAGTCGGAATATAGACGATCGCGAGAGAGACGTCCGAGTCAGGTTTCAGGATCCGCGCCGTCACGAATCCCAGTGCGATCATTCCCTCTCTAGGCCACTCGAGGAAAACGACCCGGCTGAAGTTGAACTGGGATGTCATCACCGTCGTGGCCTGACGTGTTACGCCGAGTATCCCCTTCACAACAGGAATGCTCCCCATCACGTCCGTCACAAAGCTCATGATTGCCTTACCGACTCTCGTGGATGTCAAGAGTCCGACGAGATAAAAGAGCGCGATGGCAACGATCAGCCCTGTACCCCAGAAGGTGGGGAAGTCCCTCGTGTCGTTCGACAACTCCCTCGTTATCGTGTTCAGGATCGGTATGATCGCGGAGTCTGCCAGATTAACGACATACACGATGACTACAATAGGGACAATAATCGGCAGGAGTTCCAGTAAGCCAGACACGGTTTTGCCCTGGAAGTGCCCTCCAGTGCGCTGAAACACGTTCGGCTCCTGATGCTGGGAAACCTCGTCCTGAACTCCATCCCGTTCAGCCACGATTCCTACTCCTGAATGGCGGTCCCTGCCCTGTCGAACTCTATTGAGCCTCTAACGGAGTTCAGCACCCAAAACTCCAGGCCACAATGAGCGGTACTCTCACTTTATGTGAGCATTATCTGCAATTATCCTTGTCTCAGGGTTACTCGTCTAGGGAGAACCAAGGCCTTTCTGCAGCTTCATCTGGCCACAAGAACTCGAACCCGGCTCGCAGAGCAGTCTGCCTGTCCAGGTCTTCGCGGTCGCCGATGTGGAAGTACCTCTCGGCGTCAAACTTAGCTTTGACATCTGCCAGCATATGCTTGGGACTGACAAAGTCTGCATCTATGTTTGCCTGCTCCCAGATCGCTCTCTGAGAACTCGGCGGCCTATCCGAGCAGCTCCCTATCAGGAATCCCTTCTGCTGAGCGATTCGTGCCATTTCCATAGTCAAGGGACCGGGAGGATCCCCCACTTCCATGGTGCCGTCGATGTCAAAGCTAATCAGTATCGCCAAATGCGTCCTTCTCCTTGGTCAAAACTCGAGCCTACCCTACGCCAGGTCGGGCTTGCAGTGCGAAATTCATTTCTGAGTGTGTACGTACGTGAAACTAGTAAGAGAATTCAGGGCTGCTAGTCGGGCGTTGCGCTCCAGACGGTGAAGTTGCCTCCGAGAGGCATTGGCCCACCGGAAACGGTGACTTCAGGCTTTACGCCCGTGACCTGACGTGCTCCCGCGCGTCCCTGGAGCTGCTGGATGGAGTCCGTATGCATCCAGAACCGGCTCCGGCCGCTTCCAATGTTGCCACCGCTGGGCAAAATCGGATTAGGCCCCTCGATCGAAATGTCGGTCTGGTAGAAGTCCAGGGCGTCCCCGAACCCCATGCCGCGGTAACCTAGTCCCTCGATGTGGAACTGGTGGAACTGGGCAAAGCCGTCGTACATGTTCTCGAAGGAAAGGTCGTCGGCAGTGATTCCGGCGCTCTCGTAGATCTTTCGACCTGTGCTGGCGGTCTCGGCTTCGACCTCTTCCAGGGTTGGCGTGAGGCTCCTGGGCCTGCCACGGCTCGAGGCGTGGCCGAGGATGTACACGGGCTTCTGCTTCATGTCCTGCGCCCTCTCGGCCGTCGTGAATAGGTAGGCCGCCGTGCACATTATGGGAATGTCGTTGTCGAACAGGTTCGCGGGCTTCGCAATCCAGCGCGACGTCAGGTAGTCCTCGGCCGGAAGTTCCTCCGGCCTATGCTGGGCCCAGTATCCTTCGGGGAACATCAGGCCATTGCGCCTGGAGTTCTGCATGAATGCGGCCATCATGTCATGATGCTTGCCGTATTTCGTGCAGTACTGAGCGAACTGCAGCGCCGTGCCGTAGCAGCCGGGGGGTCCCCACAGGGACCGACCCACGCCAAGAGCGTAGTTGCCGGGTACTTCGTCTGCCGCGCTGATGCCGCCATGGTTATAGCGGCCCTCGTAGTTGTGCCAGCCCTTGACCACAAGGCACGTATTGGCGAGCCCGTCACCGATTGCCTGAGCGGCTACAGTGATGGCAGCCGACATGCATCCCGGCGCGTGCATCATAAACTTGACGTTAGTCAACTCCGGCATGTTCTTTACGAGCCACTCGGCGCTGAGCTGTCCGATGCCATCCAACGGGTCATCCGTGAGGTTAAAGGCATTGACCACATCCATGGGCAATGGCGTACCTTCTGGCCATGGCGCTCCGGTTGTTGTAACTGGGACTATCACTAGTCCGTCTACCTGGTCCGGGCTGACACCTGCGTCTTCCATCGCCTGGCGCATTGACTGGATGCTGCCTGCGCCAACGGTGGTTTCAGGTCTGCCGTCCCATCGTCTGGCGGTTGGGGAGTGACCTACCCCGACGGCCGCAACTTTCCCGCGGTGTTCCCACACGCCGAGTCCCTCGACTGATCTGTACATAGATTCAGGGGCATCTATTGTGGTCATTTCATTACTCCCTTGCGGTTTGGCGTGTCAACTTGATCGTGGTGTACTACGGATCGCCTAAGCGATGATTAGCTGCTCGTGTTCAGGCAATAACCTGCCACTCGGGCACTTTCTGGCCGTTGGCAGTCGCTTCGAAGATGACCTTCACCGCTCCGCCGACGGGAACTTCGTCAATCGGTGTGCCGGGAAGAGTGGAATACATCTGGATGCCCGGGTCTTCTTCCAGCGTGATGACAGCCAGGTTGTACGGCTGGTCCTCCTGGAGCAACCTGATCGGACAGTCATACACAACGCAGTAGTTGTAGATGGTGCCCCGTCCGCTCATCTGCCTCCACTCAAGACTGTCACCTGAGCCGCATCCACCGCAGGTCGGCAGAGGAGGGTTCTGGAGCCGGTCGCAGGCGGTGCAGTTCTGGATAACCAGTCGTCCTTCGTTCGCGGCTTCCCAGAATGGCCCTGTCAGCTCATCGGGAATCACACCCTGCTTCACCATATTGTCTGTCTCCCCCATTGAAATGTGTCGCTTTCGGCCTAACCATCAGTGGGCCGAGAATCGGTTACGCGATCCTGACAGATAATAATGCAGAGAGGCCAAGATGCCAACCGGGGGTCACTGCCGGAGAGCCGTGCACATTCTTCCATTCAGCGAAAGAGGCCCTGTTCACTCACCTTCATAGGTGAATTGGGCTGTTCGCCGCCATAGGTCCACGCCGTGCAGACGGAGTGTGACCTCAGCGCCGGCCGACACAGAGGCTGGCACCGCCGCCCGGGTTCGGAATGGCCACTCGGACAGTTCCATCAGAGCAACGCGACGGCCGGGGTTCTCCAGAACGACAGCCTGGTGGACAGAGGCGCCATTCTGAACCTCCGTGTCCTTCCTGCGACTGTCCAACCACTTCAGGAAGAAATACGCGCGCCGGTTGTTCTCAATCCGTGCGATCTGCCTGACCTGAACATCAGCCCGGTGCGCCACCGACGTGACCGTCTCCTCGTCATACAGAGTGCCCAGCTCTCGAAGATGATGCGAGATCTGTCTCTGGACCAGCAGGTCCGGGTAGCGCCGCAGAGGAGACGTCGCCTGGGTATAGGCATCAACTCCCAGTCCTCCGTGTCGACCGGGCTTAACGCTGACAGTGGCTGCCGTCAGTCGCCGAGTCATCATGAAGGTTCGAAGTGGCCCCTCCGGCACCTGTGACACGATGTCCGACATGTCCGGCAGGGCCTGAGACCGAAACGGCGCTGGCAGTTCGTTATCGACGCAGTACCGTGCAAGCAGCGAGTTGCACAGGATCATGTACTCCTCGACCAGACTGCGGGCAGGGGCCAGCCTGGGCACAACTCGAACATCGATGGTGCCGCTGGCGTCTACCTTTACTGACAGCTCATCCCTGTCCAGGCTCAGCGCTCCGCCTGCGTCTCGTGCGGCCCTGAGCGACCTTGCCAGCCGGTGCATTGTGTGAAGTTCAGCGTGACGCGGGTGGGATGCGTCTTGTATGGCGGTGTCGGCCTCCTGGTACGACAGCGCGTCATCACTGCGTATGGCGGACTTCACAACCTTCCAGTCGCCAATCTCCCCGCCCTCATTCATATCTACAATTACACTGACCGCCGCTCTCAACTCACCGGGGTTCAGGCTCCCGGAACCTGCCGACACTGCTGAAGGAAGCATGCTAATGGTCTGCTCAGGCAAATACAGGGACGACATTCTGCGGTCCGCCTCCGCATCGAGAGCGGAACCTGCGTCGATGAGTGCGCCCGCGTCCGTGATGTGAATCCCGACTCGATACACGCCAGTCTCCGGTGATTCGATCGAGAGCGCGTCGTCACGGTCACGTGTGTCTGCATCGTCAATCGTGAATGTAGGAAGACTCGTTAAGTCGGTACGGTCATCGCCAGAGAGCAGTTTGAATTGGCTAGTGCCTTTTGCCTCCTGAAGCGCGTCTTCGGAGAACTCTTTCGTGATTTCGTTCCGCTCCAGGTCCAGGTGCTCGTCAGCGTCCACCACCTCAAGAGCGACAAGCCTCTCGAATGCGGCACGCTGAACGTCTCGACCACGCACTCCCGCGTTTTCAAGAAATCGCTTGACGAATCCAGCTCTCGTGTAATCGTCCCCGTGAAGTACAAAGTCCCGGACCTGCCCCAGTATCTCAGACTGATAGTCTGTCATTGATCCAGGCAATGCCCCTGCCCGGAAAGCCGCTGTCAACTCTTCGGCGTCTGCCGTGCGTTGCTGCTGACGCTGCCTACGGTCGATCAGTGACGTCACGGTCTCGCGGTCCCGTGGAATGAAGTGCAAACCGTCGCGAACGAACAGCAGGTCGTCGTCGAGGACGTAGAGAAGAATCGCGACCGTCTGGTGAGGTGAAGGTTCGGCTCCCAGGTAGAGCTCGCCTATGTCGGAGAGGGTGAGCGGTCCGCCATCGTCACAGACAACGTCCCAGACTTCCTCGAGGTCGAGGTCGAGGTCGCTGAGCGCCGACTCCGCATGCCGTCTGAAGTCCTCTACAGCTTCGAACCCAGCCCCGGTTACCCCCGTCTCGTGGAGGACCCGGGACCGTGGAAGCCTGGCCTCCCGGTTGCGTCCAATGGCCAAACGAAGGCGATTTCCAGCCGGTTCGATGATCCGGGCGAGGCGCGGACCGGCGTCTAGTTGGACTAGGACGATTTCCCCTGCTTGCATGGGAGCTATTCCCTGGGCTGCGCACAGGATCCGAGACGCATCTCAAGATGGGAGAGCAGAGAGTCGGAACCTGGCTCGGCCTTATGCCGGAGTCGGCAGCCTGGGAACCACCTCCTTGACCAGGAGCTCCATCGAGCGCACCCAGCTGTCGTAGGGCTGCCACTCGTGGCCCATTGCCAGCAGCACGCCGAATCCGCCAACGTCGTCGTACAGCGTGCCGAGCTTCTCAACCACCTCGTCCGGGCTTCCCACGACGAACACGTTGTCCACCAGGTACTCCGCGTCGACGTCTGAATCCGGCATGTCGGGATCTACCTTGAACAGGTCGATCATCCCCAGCTTCGGCAAGAGTCGCAGGAAATACTGCTCGAAGTCTCGCCTGAGCACACCGTTCAGCGCCTCCTCGCGAGCCTGCTCAGACGTCTCGGCCACGTAGATCTCTCTTGCGATTCGCCAGTCGGCACGGTTCGGGTTAAGGCCGGTCACTTCCGCCCCATTCTCGACCGCGTCCCAGTGCGTACTGAGAATTCGGGAGGGAACGAGGTTGATGCTCATCGGAATCCAGCCTCGTTCGCCGGCCAGGATCAGCGTGTCGGAATTAGGTGACACGCCGGCGACTCCGATTGGAGGATGCGGCTGCTGATAGGGAGTCACGTGGAAACGCAGACCGAAGTCCTCCACTGGTTCGGGAATGGTGAACTTCCAGAACTCACTCTCGTAGACGCCTGGCTTCGGGTCATTCCAGATCCCGAGAATCGTGTCGATGGAATCGCGGGTCATCCTCCTGTGTCCGTCACCCCGAGGGTCAAACCCGAACACCTCGAAATCTCCCGGGAATCCACCTGATCCGACTCCCCACTGAAACCGCCCCTTAGCCATGTGGTCCAGCTGGGCGATACGGTGGGCGATCATGAACGGGTTATGGTTGGGCATGCAGGTCACGCCAGTGCCGAGCTTGATGTTGCTCGTGCGCGCCAGCGCATTGGCGATGAACATGTCCGGCGCGGGAATGTTCTCCCACACTGTCGTGAAGTGCTCGCCAATCCACGCCTCCGAGTAGCCTAGCTGGTCGAGTACCTCGATCTGGTGAAGGTCGTCCTCCAGAGTCTGGGTGATGTCCGACCCCGGAGGGTGCAGCGGCATAGTGAAGAATCCGACCTGCATCTGGCGTCTCCATGTTGTGTCTGTGTTGTCTCTCAGGGAGGCGGCCGGAGCCGTTTGGCCCTCCTGAGTTTCTAACTGAATGTTACCAGATGCATTGTGTCCAAACGATCCGGTGTAAACTCTAGCAACTTGAGATCACAGCGGAGTTGTCAATGAACAGTAACAATCAGAGTGCCTTGGACATTCTCAAAGGCCTGGGAGAGCGTCCAGCCGCACCGTTTCACGAAGAACCTGTCGCGAGGTACATCTTTGATCGGCTTTCAGACCTCGGTCTGTCGCCGTTCAGGGACGAATTTGGCAACGTTGTCGTCCACTACTCCAAGACAGAGTCTGACGACCCTCCCATAGCGTTCGTCGCCCACATGGACCATCCGGGGTTTGAGATCGACGAGGTCGACCGCGACGGCCCCGTGGGCGTCGCCCTCGGTGGCGTCCCAGAGGTCTCGCTCTCGCACCCTGCAGGCGTACTAGCTCTGCTGCCAGATGGCCGCAGAGTACGGGGGCGAACAATTGAACTCGACTTCGAGTCCAGAAGGGTCCGTTTCGACCTCGACGAGGCCATTGAGATCGTCCTGCCAGTCCCCGTCGTGTTCGACCTGCCTGACTTTGAGCTGGACGACAACTTCATCAGGATGAGGGCGGCAGACGATCTCGCCGGATGCGCGTCGGCACTCTCCGCGATCGAACGCCTTGTCTCAGTCGGTGCCAAGGCCAACGTGTATGGCGTGTTCACCCGCGCCGAGGAGGGCGGCCTCTTCGGAGCGCGGCTGATGGCCGAGGCGAGGACTCTTCCCCTGGATACCCTGGTAGTCTCAATAGAGTCCAGCCCGCTGATTCCCGGGGTCGAGCAGGGCGGAGGTCCCGTGATTCGCACCGGAGATGCGCTCTACACGTTCAATGCAGACGCCGAGCAGGTGATGATTGTCGCCCGTGATTCAATACGCAGCAGGAATCCCGACTTCAAATGCCAGCGGCAGCTGATGAGCGGCGGAGTGTGCGAGGGAACGGCCTTTGCTGTCTGGGGTTACCGGGCTACCGGCATGGCCTTCCCCCTCGGAAACTACCACAATGCAACAACGGGAGTTCGTGATCCCAACTCAGGTATAGGTGCCGAGTTCATCCATGTTGAGGACTTCCTGGGCGGAGTCGATCTGCTAGCGGAAGCCGCCGTCAGCGTCTCGCGTCGTAATGATTCGCCCGCGAGGGAGAGAGTGCGGGAAGTCCCTGCTGATGTCAGGGCCCGTATGACCCAGAGTCAAGCGTAAGCGTTAGGGTGAGTTACTTCGCCTCACTTGTATCCCAGCCGTCTAGGATCCAGTAACCAACCTTCGGGAGTTCCGAGACTGTGGGCAGCCCCTGGGCCCTCTTGAGTCGCTGGATGTTGAACAGGTGGGTGATCTCCTCGAAGTAGACGTGCCGAATCGATCCCTCCATCAGCATGGTCACCGTGCTGGAGTCTTCCGTGGGCGTAACAGCGGTGGGATGGGCCTTGATCATCAGCCCCCAGCTCTCGTTCAGAGTCACCGTAACTGAGTGCGCCCTCAAGAAGCCGACGTTGCGCTCGCCGAGCACTCGACGTGCAAGGTCGACCCCCTCTTGCAGCTTCGTCAGAATAACAGGAAGCTCGTAGTACTTCGTTTCATCCATCCTGCGGTCAAAGGGTGAAGCTGCCAGCCCTTCAACGTCCTCGACTCCGTGTTCGCCGTTCGGGAATGTCACGTCTCCCCACCGCAGTATCAGCCACCGGTAGATCAGTGACGCCATGTGGCTGAGCTGCATCCGTATGCTCCACTCAGCCCAGCCGTACTCTTCCGATGTCCAGTCAAGATGCTCGTCTGTCAGACCCTCGACCTCGTTGGCGATCAGCTCGTATAGCGTGTCGAACTCAGGAAAGAGCGCAGACCCGGGCGACTCGTCTGTAATCGGCTGGTTGGTCACTACTTCATCCCCTTCAACGCGACTTTCAGATGCTCGATGGACAGGTTGCCGCCGCTAAGAACCAATACGACCTTCTTGCCCTCGAGTCGGTCCCTAATCTTGATCGCCCCCGCGAGAGAGGCGGCGCCGGCATGTTCGACCAGGTTGTGAGTCTGCTCGAGGTGCGTGACTATCGCGTGGTTCATCTCGTCTTCAGTCACGAGGATGAAGTCGTCCAGGTGCTCGCGCAAGATGCCTAGTGGCAGTTCGTAGCCGGAACCTGTGGCCAGACCCTCAGCCGCCGACTTCATCGGGGCTTCGACGACGTGCCCCTCTCGCCACGACAGGTATACCGCAGGGGCCTGTTCCGCCTGAACTCCGATCACATGTATGTCAGGATTGATCGACTTCGCGACGATGCATGCCCCACTCGCTCCGCTCCCTCCGCCGACAGGGACCACAATCACGTCCACGTCAGGCAGGTCTTCGAGAATCTCCAGGCTGTACGTGCCCACACCCGCGATCAGGTTGGGTTCGTTCACGGCATGGACGTAGCGATAGCCTTCCTCTTTTGATAGCCGCTCGATGTACTCCCGCGACTCGTCAAAGTATTCACCGTGATGGATCACCTTGGCCCCGAGATTGCGCATGGAAGCGACCTTGCCAGGGTTGGCATTTATGGGGACGGCGACGTACGCCTTCGATCCGAACACGCTCGCGGCATAAGCGATGGACTGCCCGTGGTTGCCACTGGAGGCTGTAGCAACTCCGCGTTCGAGCTCGTCCTTCGAAAGCTGCGACAGCAGGTTGATGCCGCCCCGCATCTTGAATGCACCCAGACGCTGGTGGTTCTCATGTTTGACATGGACCTCCTCTGCGCCGATCAGCTTCTCCAGCCCGATATATCGGTGGAGCGGTGTCCGTGCTACGTAGCCTTCTATACGTCCTCTGGCCTGGATGATGTCGTGAAGAGTTGGCGCCTGCAATTGTTACCCCTACAGCTATAGTCCAGCTTTAGGCTGGTTCGAATTCAGCATAAGGGTTTGCCGCCACTCAATGGAAGTTTCAATGTCAATCGAGTGAGTGCCGCTGTGATAGCATTGCGCCAAGCTCGAGTTCAAGTTAAGGGAGGGGAAAGTGGCAACAGCAGCACCATCGAGACCACAGATTGAAACTGGCAGGAGCACGGTATATTCGAGCGGCGGTGTAGTGGTATCGATTTCACCTTTCGCAGCCTCAGTGGGAGCGCGGGTCCTGGCAGACGGCGGCAACGCATTTGACGCTGCTGTGGCTGTCGCAGCAGTAGAAGCCGTCACTGTCCCCCCTGCGTGTGGAGTGGGAGGTGAGCCGTTCGTCATCATGCACGATGCGAAGACCGGCAATGTCCAGGGTCTGACTGGGAGTGGACGCGCACCACTCGCTGCGAATCGAGACTTCTTCATCGAACGAGGACACAACTTCATGCCTCTGCAGGGTCCGCTTGCAGCGGCCATTCCGGGCGAAGTACTCGCTTGGGAGGAGATAATAGATCGCCACGGGACCCGACCTCTGGCAAAGCTGATCGAGCCGGCCATCGGCTATGCCGAAGACGGCTTCCCAATCAGCGACCAGCTTGGCGGCGGCTTCAACGCCCTGAATGCAAAGCTCGCCCAGTTCCCAGACTCCAGGGACATCTTCACAAACGACGGCAACCCCTTACTGACAGGCCAACTGCTCGTGCAGAAGAACCTCGCGAAGACACTGAGAACCGTCGCGACGGGCGGTGCTGAGGCCTTCTACAAGGGCGACATCGGTCGGGAAATGGCCCGAGCCATTCAGGCCGCCGGAGGACTCTACACCGCCGAAGAGATCGCAGACCACCAGAACATCTGGTACGAGCCGCCAATCTCCACAACCTACCGGGGCAACACCGTTTACGAGACGGCTCCGCCCTCTCAGGGCCTTGTGCTGCTGGAGATGCTCAACATCCTTGAGGGCTACGATATCGCGAGTCTGGGCTTCTACAACGCCGAGTCTGTGCACACGATGGTCGAGGCGAAGAAGCTCGCATTCGCCGACCGCAACCGGTACGCCGGCGACCCAGAGTTCGTCTCGACACCCGTAGATGAACTCATTTCGAAGAGATTCGCCACCCAGCGCAGACAGCTGATCACCTCAATGTCAGGCTCTTATGAACCCGGACCGATTGCCGCGCCCATCCCGGGCGACGGCAACACAAGCTACTTCTGCGTAGTAGACGCCGAAGGCAATGCACTTTCGTTCATTCACAGTCTCTCCATGGGGTTCGGAAGCGGCTTCGTGGCGGGCAATACTGGAGTCCTGCTTAACAATCGCATAGGCCGCGGTTTCAGCCTGGTCGACGGACACCCCAACGTCATAGAGGGAGGGAAGCGCACGATGCACACCCTCAACGCCTACATGGTTATGCGTGACGACAGGCCATATCTGGTGGGCGGCACGCCCGGCGGAGATAGGCAGATAGCGTGGAACGCTCAGGTCATCTCAAACGTCTTGGACCACGGCATGTCGGCACAGGAGGCCGTGGAGGCTCCCAGGTGGGCATCATTCCCCAGTACCGATCCCCACGACGTGGACAAGCCGTTCGTTGTCGAGCTTGAAAGCGGAATGGACCAGTCCGATATGGACGAACTGCGTGCGAGGGGTCATACGCTCTCGGTCAGCCAGGGCCGAGCCTCCGGAGGCTCGGCAAAGCTAATCGTCATTGATCCTGCAACTGGCGTAAGGACCGCCGGATCTGACCCCAGAACAGACGGACACGCTGCCCCGGCGTGACGTTCAGGAACATGGCCCGGTGCGGCTCAATATGGGGCCTTCTGCCCCGGCCCAATGTTTCGTGAAATGTTTGACAGACCCAATCATTGCTCATATAGTTCGGCACCATACGACGATGACCGGAGGAACTCCCAAGACCTAATCGGGCCACAAGTCGAAATTCATACGGATCTCCAGTAAGGAGGCGGCCGATGCAGTCAACTCAGCTATGCTTGAAGACTTTGGCACTTTTGGGAGTGGCAGCCGCGATTCTGTTGTCGGTCGCAGCCTGTGGAGCGGCGGAAGAGCCTTCAGCCCCTCAGCAGCCTGCTCAGCCTGCGGCCGCCGCACCAGCCCAACCTGCTTCTGGCGGCGCTCAAGCCGCACCAGCGGCACCAATGCAGCCCGCTCAGCCTGCGGCCGCCATGCCAGCCGCAACCGCTGCTCCGGCAGCGACCCCCGCGTTTATCCAGCCTGGAGCAATCCCAAGGCGTGCCGTCCCCACTCCTGCAGCCGCCATGGCCACGATGGGCCCCGAGGGCTCTCTCGTCTTCGCAGATGAGGATATCGACTTCCCGGCCAGGGTTCCCAAGAAGACCGGCTGTACGGACCATGACAACAACATCCGCTGGGGCGTCGATGAAGGCGCCATATTCTGGAGCGCTGAAGAGGTCGCTTACGAGCCAGGCCTCGCGACCAGTTGGGAGTTCAGCGACGACCTCCTGCAGCTGACGTTCGACATCAGAAAAGGTGTCCAGTACCACGACGGCTGGGGAGAGGTGACGGGCCACGACTGGAAGTGGGCCTGGGAGACCACGATGGAGCAGGACTCCGTCTTCCCCATCTTCCTGGGTCGAGACCACATCGACCGGATTGAAGTCCCTGACGACTACACCGTGTCCATGCACCTGACGAAGCCCAACATCTTCTTCCTGGACACCAACATACCCAGTGCAGGCTGTGGCAGCGTCCCATTCGCCAGCAAGAAGCGTGTTGACGAACTTGGTGAAAAAGCCCACACCAACCTCACTGGCGGGACCGGCCCCTTCAAGTACACGAGGTTCGATTCTGGCGACCGCGCGGAGCTTGAAGCTGTTCCTGGCCACTGGAGGAACGATTCCAACTACGCGAACGTGACGATGGTGGAGATTCAAGAGTCAGCCACACAGGTAGCCGCGCTGCTTGTTGGAGAGGTCGATGCGGCCATTGTTCCAGTCACGCAGGCGGAACGCTTCGAAGGCTCGAAAGTGGAGCTTCGGCGCCAGCGAGGTGGCGGATACCAGCGCCTCTACGCGCAGGGCCGCTTCTGCATGAAGGTGTCTCTCGACGGCACCGTGCCGGTCGACCCGTATCCGAGACCCGGCTATGATCCCACCAAGCCTTGGGTCGGTGACTGCGAGAGCCCCGAGGAGCAGGAGAACGCCAGGAAGGTACGATGGGCCGTTTCGATGTCGATCGACCGGCAGGGAATCGTGGACAACATCCTGGGCGGATTCGGGCGTCAGGCAGGCCCCGCTGAAATGGTGGGCGTGACTTACGACAAGTACTATTTGGACAAGTGGTCCGTCCCATACGACCCCGACATGGCCAGGCAGTATCTGGTAGACGCGGGTTACCCTGATGGGTTCGAAATGGAGATGCGGTGCACGACCGGGCACCCGCTCATGGTCGAGATGTGCGAGGCGATCGCAAAGGGCATGACTGACATAGGGCTCGACGTCAACGTCGTGACAATGGCCTACTCGGCGAACCGGCCGTGCGTGGTCGCCCGTGAATGCGGCAACTGGTGGTTCCGCACCGGTGGCGAGGGTCTGGGTCTGAACCCCGAGATCGCGTTGCTGCGCCGTAACTCTGTCCGCACGTTCAATCCCGGCTTCGAAATCCGCGAGCAGCTCGAGATTCTGGCCAAGATCGACGCTTGCAAGAACACCGAGTGCCTGGATGAGTTCCGAGATGTCCACTGGGACTGGTGGCACCACAACCAGCAGATCATTGGCGTGGTAGAGACCTTCGGACTGATCGGTGTCAACACTGAGAAGATTGGGGAGTGGAAGATCCCGTTTGGCATGGGTGGACTTGCCGCCTTTGACAGGATCCAGAAGCCCTAGGTAGCCCAATGAAGGCTTTCCTGGTTAGAAGGGCAGGGATGTCCCTGGTCACCCTGCTGGCGGTCAGCATCTTGGTTTTTATGCTGGCGCGTCTGCAGGGCGATCCACGGGCCGTGATGCTCTCGGACTACACCACGAACGAGCAGTACGAGGCCTGGGGCCGCGAGATGGGCCTCGATAAGCCTCTCGCAATCCAGTACGTTGTCTATATCGGCAAGGTAATGAAGGGCGACCTTGGAGACTCGCTGCTGCAGGACGGGACCTCCGTAGCGACCCTGCTGTGGCGCAGGATCCCCAATACCGTTCAGCTTGCGCTGGCAGCCTTTGCTATCGCCCTCATCCTGGGCATTCCGCTGGGGGTGCTGGCGGCCATTACCAGGGGAAGCGTATGGGACTACGGGGCCCGGAGCTTCGCGATATTTGGACACTCCGCTCCTTCATTCTGGGTAGGTCTGATCTTCATCGTCGTGTTCGCGGTGGAGTTAGGTTGGTTTCCGACGTCTCGCAAGGGAGACTGGGACAGCATTGTGCTCCCATCCATGGCGCTCGGGTGGGGCGCTGCAGGAGGCATACTGCGCTTAATGAGATCGTCGATGCTCGAAGTACTCGATTCAGAGTATGTGAAGCTGGCGAAGGCAAAGGGAATGTCATCGTTGCAGGTAGTTTGGAAGCACGCCTTCCGAAATGCGCTGATCGCTCCGATTACTGCCGCCGGTCTGCTCTTCGCGGGCCTGATAACAGGCACAGTCGTCACAGAGTCGGTTTTTGCGTGGCCTGGACTTGGGCTGCTTGCCATCCAGGCCGTTAACAAGTCCGACTACCCGGTACTGCAGGGCGTGATACTGCTCGTCACCGTCATCTACGTGCTGACCGCACTTGGAGTCGACCTTCTCTACGCCTACATAGATCCTAGAATCAAGTACAACTAGCTCGATATGTTTAGCAGAAGCGCACAGACACTCACTCCGGAACAGGCGCTGACAAGGCGTTCTGGTCCTCGCCTGCTTGGAATTCCGCTGCCCGAACTCCGCAGGTGGCCGGTGTCATCGATCATCATTCTCGGGCTGTTCGTGATCGCCGCTGTCGGCGCGGACTGGATATCTCCGTACGAACTCAACGAAGGGGAGTTGGGAGACCGGCACATCCCTCCGATGTTCTTCGGTGGAACCGCCGAGCACGTCCTGGGCACGGACTACCTGGGTCGGGACATTTTGACCCGCGTGATCTACGGCGCGCGAATATCCCTGATGGTCGCAGCCGTGGTTCTGGTCGTCGGAGGGCTGTTTGGCACCGTTGTGGGAATGATCTCAGGCTACTTCGGCGGTTGGGTAGACGAGATCATCATGCGCATCGTTGATATCAAGTTCTCGCTGCCATTCATTCTCATCGCCCTGGCTCTAGCTCTCATCTTTGGCCCGAGCCTGCCCCTGCTGCTCGGACTTCTGGCCTTCCTGATCTGGGGAGGATTCGCCCGCCAGGTCCGCGGCGAGGTACTTGTGCTGAAGGAGATGGACTACGTAGCCTTGGCCAAGGTCACTGGCGCTTCTACCACTCGCATACTCTACAAGCACATCCTGCCCGGCGTGCTCAACACCATCGTGGTTGTTGCAACGATCCAGGTCGGCAACATCATCCTGGCCGAGGCGTCGCTCAGCTTCCTCGGCGCAGGAGTGCCGCCGCCTACACCCGCGTGGGGTTCGATGGTCGCCCTCGGCCGTCTGTACGTCGTAGACGCATGGTGGGACAGCCTCGCCCCGGGTATGATCATCGCCCTAGTCGTGATCGCGTTCACGCTGCTCGGCGACTGGGTCCGCGACAGGATGGACCCACGACTCCGGCAGACATAGCACTGCGAGTTCCACCCGTTGCACGCCGCCCTACGCACTAGTAGGATTGGCCGTGTCGAGGGTTGTGCACACTACATGAAGTGTTTTCCCAAGGAGAGAAATAATGAACTTCGGTCTGCTATTTGAGATGCAGCGCCCGTACCAGGGCACCGAGATCGACTGGAACACGCTATACAAAGAGACCCTCGACCAATGCGAACTGGCTGACAGCGTCGGCTACGACAGGGTGTGGTTCGTCGAGCACCACTTCCTGCTGGGATTCTCAGGCTCGCCATGCCCTGAGGTGATCTTTGGCGCGCTCAGCCAGCGCACAAAGAACATCAGAATAGGCTTCGGTGTGTCGATCCTGCCTCACGCCCATCCGGTGCGAATCGCGGAACGAGTGGCAATGGTCGACCAACTCACCGACGGCCGGGTCGAGTTCGGAACCGGCCGGTCTAACGCATACGAGCAGATGGGACTCGGCGTAGACCCCAGGGACACCCGAGACATGTGGAACGAGTCGATCACCATGCTGCCTCAGATCTGGCAGTCCGACGAGTTCGAGTGGGAGGGCAAGTTCTGGAACGTTCCCTCGCGGCGTGTACTGCCCAAGCTGGTCCAGAAGCCGCATCCGAACATGTACCTCGCGTGCACGCAGAGTTCCAGCTTCGATCTTGCGGCCGAGAAGGGCATCGGCGTTCTTTCTTCGGCCTCATACGCGACGTCCGTACTGGAGTCCCACGTCAAGACCTACAAAGAGAAGATACAGCACGCCAATCCTGTTGGCGCATTCACGACTAACTACTGGGCCAACAACGTCCACGCCTTCTGCGGCACGGACAACCAGGAGGCGCGTGAGCTCGCGGCCGAGTCTATGAAGACCTTCTTCGGTCCGGACAAGCCGTATATCGCGGGACGCGTCGGCGCCTACGAAGAGCTGCTGGAGGCTTGGGGTGGTGTCCCCGAGCACCTTGAGGCCGACTTCGGCCGCTGGCTCCGACAGTCCGACGAGGCGCACAAGCAGCAGGCCGAGGAGGTCGGCATCTCGCTGGACTCCGGTCCCGGCGCAGCCCGAGCCGCCATCGCGGAGCTAGACCCTAACACTCTCGCCGACCGCGCCGTCACCATAGCCGGCGACCCTGAAAGCTGCATCCGGGCCATTCAGCAGTACCAGGAGATTGGCGTCGACGAAGTCATGATGATAATCCAGACCGAGACCATTCCTCACGAAAAGGTCATGAGCTCCATCGAACTGTTCGGCAAAGAGGTCTTCCCGGTCATCCGGGAGATGGAAAAGTCCAAGGCCGTAGCCACAGCGGACTAGTACAGTTGGGGAAAAGCTGAAGTGGCCATAATCGCCATTCTTGCTGCTGCCTTCGTTTTCATCGTGGTCTGCAGCGCTGCCTATCGATACTTCCTTGTGAGGTCGCCCAGTAGTAAGCTGTCGGAAGAAGTGCGCGACCAAACTCTTCGGCAGGTTGATAAGCACGCACCAACGAACTTCAATATTTGGGGTAGTTATTAGGTGAACGCGAGATTGAGCGCTGAATGTAATTCAGGCCAGCCTACCTAACTAACAATGAACTACTGGTCGGAGGCGCAGCTTGCCTCCATTCACAAGATGCTCAACCCGCGCTCGATCGCGGTCGTAGGCGCGACCGAGCGGCCCCAGTACGGCGGCAGGTTCCTGCGCGCTGCGCTCCAGGCTGACGACCGAGTGCGTGTCTATCCGGTCAATCCACGCTACGACGAGTTGCTTGGGCAGAAGTGCTACTCAAGCGTGCTGGACCTGCCGGAAGCCCCCGACGCTGTCGGCATCATAGTTCCGTATCACAGGGTGATTCCCGTACTGCGAGAGAGCGCCGAACGCGGCGCCGGCTCTGCCATTGTGATTTCGGCGGGCTTCTCGGAGCGCGGAGTGGATGACCGGCGCGAGCTTCAGGCAGAACTTGGTGAGGTCGCCCAGGAGACCGGAGTACGCATCTCTGGTCCTAACTGTCTCGGACTCGCCAACATCAAGGACGACATCTGGGCGTGCTCGTCTTCGCGACTTGAGGGCGTCGAGCTCAAGAGCGGAAACGTCGGTCTCGTCTGCCAGAGCGGTGCGTCCGCCTTCGGTCCGTTCTTGTCGAGGGCTATCGGACGCGGCGTAGGCTACTCCTACATCGTCTCAACCGGAAACGAAGCCGATCTCGAAGCTCCCGACTTCGCCAGGTACCTGCTCGACGATGACGATACCAGCGTCATCGCCATGTTCATAGAAGGCTTCAAGGACGCTCGAAAGTTCCTCGAAGTCGCAAAGCTCGCCGCGGAACGTGGCAAGCCAATCGTCGCGGTCAAGATAGGTCGTTCGGACCTCGGCATGAGGGCCGCACGCTCACACACCGCCGCCCTTACCGGAGTGGATGAAGTGTACGACGCAGCGTTCGAGCAGTACGGTGTCGTCCGCGTCCACGACTGGGACAAGCTGCTTGAGGTTGCGCAACTGCTCTCAGTAGGCAAGTCGCCGTCCGAGCAGGGTATAGCACTCGTTTCCCACTCTGGAGGCGTCTGCTCGCTCACAGCAGACAACCTCGGCGACGCCGGACTTGATCTCCCGGAGCTTTCCGATCCAGCCAGAGACGCCATCAACGACATCCTCGAGGGTTTCGGCTGGGCCGCGAATCCGGCAGACATTACCGGACACGCCAGCCGCGACACAGTGTTGCCCATCATGGAGCACATGATCAACGAACCGGAGGTCAGCACACTAGTCGTCGCGAGCTCGGCCTCTGACGCCCAGGCGCAGCACGTCATCGACGTTCGCGACAGGCACGACAAGCTCGTGACCTTCCTGTACACGGGCAACGAGTTGGGAGCCTCCACCGGGCTGGAACGCCTGAAGGACTCAGGCGTACCGGTGTTCCACAGTCCTGAGAACCTGGCATCTGCGCTGAGGAAGTTCCACGACTATCACTCATGGAAGCAATCCCGGCAAGACTTGGATTTCGGACGCGCTCAGCCCCTGAGCGACGACCAGACTGCCAGTGCCAATGCTCTCAAAGTCAGGGACGGTGGAACCCTCTCAGAGCATGAGGCCAAGCGGCTCATAGCTCAGTGGGGAGTCCCAATCGTAACCGAGCGGTTGGCGACATCTGAGGATGAAGTCGTGGCAGCCGCGCGCGGGATAGGCTATCCGGTTGTGGTTAAGGTCAACTCCCCGGACATCTTGCACAAGACCGAGGCCGGAGGGCTGAGAATTGGCCTGGATAGTGATGATGCCGTGCGTTCGGCCTACCGAGAGGTTGTGGCTAATGCTGAGTCCTACTCACAGGGCGCACTTATCGACGGCGTACTCGTCGGCGAGATGGTTCGCGATGCAACGGAGGTCATCGTCGGCGTGACCTACGACTCACAGCTCGGACCAGTCCTGCTCTTTGGGATGGGTGGCATCCTCGTTGAGGTAATGCGCGATGTCGCACTGCGTGTGTGCCCTATCTCGCGACTGGATGCCGAAGAGATGGTTGCCCAGGTGCGGGGCAGCAGGCTGCTGCGCGGATTCCGTGGTCAGCCAAAGGCCGATGTCGATGCTCTTGTCGATACGCTCGTACGGGTCTCTGACCTCGCAGTTCATCTTGACGGCGTGATAGAGGAGTTGGACATCAACCCTCTCGCAGTGCTTCCGGAGGGAAGCGGCGTGAAGGCATTGGACGCCCTGGTAGTCCTGAAACAGGACGATTCATGACGTACACGGTCCGCCGTTCCTGGCTGATAGTCCCAGCCCACAACGACGAGGCTTTATCTGCAGCCGCAGAGTCAGGCGCCGACGTTGTCGTCCTAGACCTGCAGGACACCGTACACGAGAGCCGCAAGCACGATGCCCGTGCCAACGTCCGCGGCGCAATCGAAACGATGAGAGAGGCTGGGTCAGAGGTCTTCGTGCGCTCCGACGTCGAGCTGATGTACGCTGACCTCGATGCATCCGTCTGGCGTGGACTGTCAGGCGTTGTTCTGCCCGGCGTAACGAGGGTTGAGCAGGTCCGGGAAGCCGACGAGATCCTCACCCAGTTCGAAGCCGAGCGCGGCGTGGTCAAACCGCCTCCCGTAGGCGAGGTTCGAGAGGCCGACGACCCCCGCGGCCCGGAGCAGGCTCTCGAGATCCACCTGTCTCTCGACACTGGCCCCGGCAACTGGCACGCTGAAGAGTTGATCCGAGCCAGCGACCGCGTCAGGTCGGTCAGCCTCGGACGGGCTGACCTCGTTATGGACCTCCGCGAGGAGCCCACCGGCGACCTCCACCTGCTCCCGAATCTTATGCAACGGCTAATCATCATCGCGAACGCAACCGGCGTCGAGCCTGTCGGAGCATGGTGGCGCGCTACGTCCAGAGGACTGGTCGCCTCCTACGATGACACGCTACAGGCTGCAGTAACCGGCCGGCTAGCAGGCTTCCGGGGCGCACTATGCATGAGAGTCAGTCAGGTCGACGCGCTCAACAAGGGCTTCACTCCATCTGAGTTAGAAGTAGAAAGTCACGCGGCATTGTCGTCGGCATCTGACATCTCGTCCACCGTGGTCTCATGGGCGGACGCCTGTGCGGCACGTGATGAGGCGAGGCAGTTGGTACGAAGTCAATCGCAGTCCGTTACCGATTAGAAGGGACGCTCTATGACCAGAAGAGTGAGAAGGTCCGGGCTGACGATGCCCATCAACAACCCTCGCTTCGTCGGGCGGTCCTGGACTCGCGACTGCGACTACCTCAATTTCGACTTCGAAGACTCAGTCCCGCAGTCCCAGAAGGAGCATGCCCGGACGCTGGTCAAGTACGCCATCGAACAGGCTCAGAAGGGAGCGGCAGAGGTCAACATCAGGATCAACTGCGCCTATCCTGAGGCCGATGTTCCCGCAGCCGTGTGGCCGGGAGTCACACAGATCAACTTCCCAAAGGCCGAGACTGCCGAGCAGATCAGGAACCTCGACGAACTCATTACGAAGATTGAGCGAATCAGGGGCATCAGGCCCGGCACGGTCCGAATTGGCGCAACAGTGGAGACCACTCTCGGCGTGGCAAACTCCTACGAAATCGCATCAGCCAGTTCACGACTGGACTCGTTCGGCCCCGGCACGGGCTACGACATGTCCATGGACATGGGCGTCGAGATGTTCGTCGGCTTCGACCAGTTTTTCTATAACCGAGGCGAGGGCGAGCTAGTTGCACTCGCGCTCGGACTGGAGCGCGACGGGGGTGTCTACATGCCGGACACCACCGGCAACGTCGGCAACGCCGACCTCGCGCTCAATCGCGCCCGTGCTAACAGGAAGGCGGGGCTGCGTTCAGGAGGCGGCCTCCACCCAAACGTCGTCGCCCCGCAGAACGAGGGTCTGACTCCCACCCCTGATGAAGTCGAATACGCCCACAGGGTCCTCGACTTCTTTGCAGAGCTTGACGAGGCAGGTGAGGTCGAGGGGGAACTCGATGGCCAGATCGTCGACGCCTACGAGGCTGACAGGGCATTGGAGCTTATCGAGTGGGCCGATCTCTGCGCCCAGCGAGACGCGGAGAAGGCCGCTGCCAGGGCACGGACCGAGGCTGCCGAGGAGTCGTCCGAATGAAGCCATTCGTCAGAAGGTCGCATCTGATGGTCGACATCGTCACTCGCGAAGCAGTGAGTTCCTCTTGGACTTACAACGCAGACGCCGTAATTCTATCGTTGCCGACGGGGCCGCCGGCCCGTTCTTCGGCTCGTGCTAACCTGCGACAGGCGGTCAACACTGCAGCGCTGGGTGCAGCCGAGGTGTTTGTCCTAACGAACAGGGACCTGGCATTTGCGGACTTGGAAGCAGCGTCCGGCCCCGGTCTGAAGGGCATCGTATACGCAGGGGCGGAGTCAGCATCTGAGATTGAACGGCTTGATGCTTGGTTGTCCGAGACCGAGAAGACCAGTGGAGTCCCCGAGAACTCGCTCCATATCATCGTTCTTCTTACCTCAGGTTCAGGTGTATGGAATATCAGAGAGATAGTCCGTGCGTCCGGCCGCGTCAGTTCCGCCGGGATCGACGAGCCAGCCCTGTGTCGGAATCTGGGGATTGTCCCGAACGCCGACTTCGATCCGTTCGAATATGCGAAGGGCAGGGTGGTGATCGAGGCGCGCGCCTCAAGAGTCCAGCCGATCGGTATGAGTCACCCGTACGGTATGCTGCCTGAGTTCGACGACGAAGGTGAGATCGCGCGACTCGCACTCAGGTCCAAGAACCTCGGCTTCGCGGGAGCCATCTGTCCCGATCCGTCATGGGTGGAGCACTGCAACAGGGCGTTTGCCCCTCCTGAAGACAGGCTGGAGTTCTACCGTGAGACCCGACGCCTCTTCGCCGAAGGTGTAGCGCGTGGCACCGCGGCCATACCCTATCCGGGCACCACCATGATGATCGATGTCCCAGTCGACGAGAATGCCCGCGTCAACTTGGAACTGTGGGATCGCTGTGCTGCCCGCGAAGCCGAAAAGGCTGCTGCCGTCGCGAGGGCGAGAGGTTCTGTGCATTGACGGTTTAGCCCTCTAAGTGGAAGGACTCCATCCACCGGCATCAAGAAAACAATGCGGAACCACCATATTCAAAAGAATTAACTGTAATGACGTGGTCACGAACCAAATACAACCTGATCGTATATTGGAACCTAGACGTCACTGTCTTCAATCAACCTTCTGGGACGTGTGCATTCCCGGCAGAGCGGCTATTCGAGAAGACTAGCCCCGAGCTAAGGGATCGATTCCGAAACGATCTATCCAGCTTGAGTGGATTGCCAACATTGGTCTTGGGTGAGCTTCGACCTGAAGCACCGACACCGGCAGTCCTTGTTCGCATCGACGAAGTTTGGCAACTGGGTCGAAACATCAATTTTAGGTATCAACACTTGTTCGATCAGTTCAATTCGGATGAAGTTTTCGATAGCTATTACTTTGATATCGACACAAGTGGAGGGATTGACGAACGCCATCGCACACACTGGGCGGTAAAGGAAGGCGACCTGATTGAAGGGCTTTTCAGGCTCCTTAAGGACCGTGCCATGTCGGAAAGACCGAGGCTCTTCAATGTCGAGCAATGGCCATTGCCTGCACTTGGTCATGTCGCTGTTATGATGCCTTTCGACTCGCAGTTCGATCCGGTGTATAAGGCAATCAAGTCGGCCTGCGAAAGCAATGGTATTGAGGCTCTCCGTGTTGATGAGATTTACGGCCCGACTCAAATCATGGATGATGTCTTCTCGACCATAGCGCAGAGCAGATTGATGATTAGCGATCTCACCGGTCGCAATCCCAATGTATTGTATGAGACCGGCCTGGCCCACGCGCTCAATCGCGATGTAATCATGATTGTGCAGAATCAACAGGATGTTCCGTTCGACCTAGGCAGAATCAGGAACCTCCGTTACCTTCCAAACGAGGAAGGAATCCAGAAATTGGAGCAGGACTTAGTGCGATCAATCGGCTCAGTGTTAGGTGACAGCTAATGTTCCGCTAATGTCGGCGCTTGTAGCCATGGGCGATGTTCCTACTTGGAGGGCGTCAGAGGAGTCATTTCGGGTCGGTGTTGCTAATGTGCGATGCATCAATCAAACCGTGGCAGTTCACACTAGCGCCTCTTCAGTCTCCGATAGGAGGCTGTTAGTCCTCTGACAGCCAACCATTTCGAACTAGCCAGGCAAACGTGTACTCCACCACGCGCCGCCGCAACACAGCAAATTCCACTGACGACTCGGCCGCTCCTCATCATCTCGCGGTCACACCCTGCTACTCTATTGATTGATTCTTCACTCCCGCCAACTCACATACGAGCTTGATTCGTTTCTACCCCTTCAGCCCTCAGTACACACCCTATGTTGGCCAGTGCTTATGAACAAAGCCAGCCAGTTCAATGGACGAACTCTGCTATTTGACTTGCATACAGATTCCAGTATGTCTGGCCTTGACTCTTGATCCAAAAGTATCCTTGTCCGGGATGGGGCCAGGCAGTTACGAACCTGTCCTTACCGCAAATGGGCAGATAATCTGCCTTCTCTGCCCAAGCGGATATCTTGAGATTCCTTCTCTTTACTCCCCATGATTCGGCGTCTGAGAAATGCTCAGCCACCTGTGTCCCCAGGAGTATCACCATCGAAGGATCTATGATGTCCATTTCATGTAACAGGTGTCTGCGCAAGCAAGCGTCAGCACTTAGCCCCCAAGTCTCGTTGTGTGTCTTTTCCCAGCTCGAGGGAGCATAGCACTTGACTAGGTTAGTTACATGAAGACCTAAACGTTGGCGTGCCAGCAGGTGATTCTCTTGAATACTCTCTTTGTTGGGGAGGATAGTGATGTCTGCGGGGAGCTTTATGTCCTTGATCTTCCCCACTCTCATCATTATTTCCCCTAATCCTTTTGCACTGCTGTGTCCCAGAGAAAATTGTCCATTGACCAGTCTTTGGTAGGCAGCCTTACTAGGCCTGGAGTCAATTGAACCTGGGATAGCCCCGATTATCATGATTCTTGCATCGGGTACGACTTGAAATAGCACAGGATGACTTGCGCCTTTGACATCGGCCTGATCACGGTATTTGGTGAGTCGCGTACAGCCGACATTGTCAGTGTTGCGACACAACTTCACCGCATCTCTAATCTCATCAAGCATTTTCACAGTACACCTCTACGTGCTCAAGTCTGTATCGTGTGTTGCATCACCAGTGACTGGGGTGGTCAGCCCGGACACCTTTGTGAGTCACACGATGGGACCTCCGTTCACTTGGCCGACAACTGCTCCAGCACCAAACTCGAAAACTCATCCGACTTTTCCACGTGGGGCAAGTGACCACACTCGGGGATGACTTCTAGCCGCGATCCGGGAATCGCCTCGTGTATCCGACGTCCTGAGTCCGCAGGAATGATCCTGTCCTCGGCTCCCCACACGACCAGTGTCGGCATGTCGACCCTTTGCAGGAGCCACTCAAGGCTCCGGTTGTACATGTAGGGCTTCCAGCAGAGTCTCGTAGTCATCTCCCGGCCGCGTATCCGAAGCTCCCGTTCCTCAGGACTCAATTCGCGTTCGAACAGGTCCCCGTATCCTTGGACGGTAGCCGCGTCGTGGAATGAGAGCCTCGCCGTCTCTTCCTCTCCCAACAGGAAGATGTCGGCGATCTCACCTTCGCCCGGCCTGACACCGGCAGCGTCGACCAGGACCAGTCTGCTCAGGCTTCCCGGACTCATGGTCGCCATCTCAGCTGCAATCCATCCACCGAGGAAGTGCCCGACGAGTGTCACCTCATCGAGCCCCAACTCTTGGATCATCCACAGATAGAACCGAGCCATGTCAGACACCGACTCTAGGAACACGGGTCGCTCCGAACGTCCAAAGCCCGGGTGCGTCGGTGCGTAGACGGTCGCGGACTTAGAGACCTCCTCCATCCACGGCAGCCAGCCCAGGTTGCCTTCTATGGAGTGCAGAAAGAGCAGGGGAGGGCCATCACCACCCTTGATGAGGTGGACCTTCGATCCGCCAACCTCAAGGAACTCCTCAACGGCTGATCTAGCGGTCATGGCGCCACCTCGAACGGTCCCGGAAGTTCCAGTTCCTCACCGATTTCTCGTAGAGCAGGCAGCACGTCAGAGTCCATAAGCTCCAGGCACCTCATCGTGTCCTCGTGACTTATGGTGCCGTCGTTCGTCCACACTGCTAGAATGCCTGGCCGGATGACCGACAGCACCTCCCGCAGCTTCCTGATGACCGTGTCGGGATTGCCGACCACGATGCGGTTCAGCCCCACGACCCTGTCGTACCCCGCCGCATCAACTCCACCGACAAGCCTGTCGGGACGCAGGCTGATGTTGGAGCTGCGTCTCCTGCCCTCGATCGACGTGTATCCCGGCGGGTTCATGTACTCCGGCGGCATGGGAACACGTCCCACACCGGCGTTTCCGGCCAGGAAGCCTTTGCCAACCTCGTACGCCTTCTCGTCCGTGTCCTGAACGTGGATGCGGAACAGGTAGCCGAAGTTTTGCGGACCTGGTTCGTATCCGACCTCATTCGCTGCCTCGGCGTAGATGGCCTTTGCATCGCCGACTACCTCAGGATCTGCCTCCAGGAACACGTACGGGTAGTGGTGCTGGGCTGCCCAGATCATCGTCTCAGGGCTAGCGCTGCCCGGCACCCACACCGGCGGATGCGGGTCCTGGAGAGGCCGCACGAACGGGTTGACCACTCGGTACTCGTAGTGCCGTCCCTCCCACCTGAACGGGCCGGGCGTCGTCCACGTCTTGATGATCAGGTCATGCGCCTCCTGGAAACGCTCGCGGTTGTGGACAGGGTTGGTGTTCGTGGCCCACGACTCCACGCCGGTGCCGCGCACGAATCCAGATACCAGCCGGCCGCGAGAGATCAGATCTATCTCCGCAAGCTCCTCGGCCATCCTGACGGGGTTGTCAGAGATCGGCAGCGGATTTCCAAGTAGCACGATCTTCGCGTTCTTGGTAGCGCGAGCCAGTATCGCGGCCTCCAGGTTCATCGCCGCGCCCATGCAAGTCGGCGTGTTGTGATGCTCGTTGAGCATCAGCCCGTCGAACCCCATCTCCTCGCAGTACTCGTACTCATCGAGGTAGTAGTTGTACATGTCGGCCGCAGTCTCAGGGTCGAAGTGAGAATTCGGAAAAGTCAGCCTCACCGCGCTGCGGTAGCTGTTCCTCACGTCCTCCTCCGAGTAGTGGAAGTAGGCTCGCTCCGTGAAGCGCATCAGAAACATGGTCGGCACTCCTCAATGTGTCCGGCTGATACTATTCGCACCTCGTTCAGTGGTCAAGACGACGTTGACGCAGCACCATGTCCGAAATAAGCTGGTGTCGATCAATCACAGAAAGGATCCCCCCATGCCCATCGAACAGAACTCATCTGATCTTCAGCAAGTTCTCGACACCGACCAGCAGATACAGTGGCACGGAAGTGGCTACGGAGGTGATGGCGGCCCCGCTGAGGGTCCCCTCTGGTGGCATGAGGGCAGCTACCTGCTCTTCAGTGATATCCACAACAATCGCAGGATGAAGTGGTCCCCCGACTCTGGAGTCTCCGTATACCAGCAGCCGACCAACCACGCTAATGGGCTGACCCGCGACCTCAAGGGAAGACTGATCGCCTGTGAGCACAGTGCCCGCCGCGTGACGCGACAGGATGCTGACGGCGAAGTCACCGTTATCGCCTGGAGCTATCGCGGCCGGAGGCTCAATCGTCCCAACGACGCCGTCGTGAAATCGGACGGCAGCATCTACTTCACCGACCCCGGCGCGCCTGGCCCCGGACTCGACCTCGACTACGCAGGCGTCTACATGGTCTCTCCCGACCTCGGCGAGATCACCATGGTCGTGGGGGACTTCCTGACCCCTAACGGGATAGCCTTCTCGCCAGACGAAAGCATCCTGTACGTTAACGACACCCGCAGACAACACATCCGAGCCTTCGATGTTCAGCCGAATGGCACGCTCGCACTGGCTTCGGACAGGGTGGTGTGTGACCTCAGCGGCGACCGCCCTGGCGTTCCAGACGGCATGAAGGTCGATGTCGAGGGCAACATCTACTGCGGAGGCTCGGGTGGCGTCTGGGTGATCGACTCCGAGGGCAACCATCTTGGTACAGTCGCCCACGGCGAGGGCGCGACCACCAATGTCGCCTTCGGCGGCGATGACTGGAAGAGCCTCTTCTTCACGACCTGGAACATGGTCGGAAGCGTCCGCGTGAACATCCCTGGCATCCCGGTCCCGACCGACCGTTAGCACACAACTGAATAGGTCCGAACCAGAGCCTACCTACTCGGCAACTGCGCTGGACGAATCGGCTGACTGATCAGCGCCTGCAGGGTGAGCTTGGACTTCGCTATCGGGTTGGACTCTTTCTGACTCTTCGTCGGATTGAATCGTACCCAGCGGCGCCTGTGGTCTTCTGACAAACAGCATCAGCACGCCGCCCGCAAAGGTCAGCCCGGCGAATATCGTGAAAGGCACGATGTACGTGCCTGTCGTGTCGAACATGTAACCTGCGAACAGCGGTGCAAAGATCATAGCGATGTTCATCGGGAACTGCGATATCCCCATGATCGTCGCAAATGCCTTTCGCCCGAAGTATTCGCCTCGGATAGCAGTGGTCAGCGGACTCCGGCCTCCGAATCCGATTCCATACAGCACCGCGAACACGTACGCCATCATGACCCCGTCGAACAGGGCTATGATCAGAATGCCAGCGCCCTGTACGAACATGAAGAACGCGATCATCAAGGTCTTCGGAAGTCTGTCGGCGTAGTATCCTGAGATGAACTGCGCGGGCAGGGCGATGATCGTGTAGGTTGTGTGGACCGAAGCTGCCGCAGTTAGAGACATTCCCGTATCCGTCAGCTTCGGAACCAGGTGCAGCGCCAGCGTTACGATGGCTACGCTGGAAGCAACCTGGGCGATTGTCAGCATCCAGAATGCAGGTGTCTTGAGCGCCTGCATTACGGTGAATTCGGGCTCGTCATCTACTACTGACCGGGCGGTATGACTTTCGCCTGCCTGGGTGCGCTGAGCGTCACCGTCGGGGTTGAGCCCCATGTCTTCAGGATGATTCCGAATGGCCTTCGTCGCTGGTCCGACAATGGCTAACAGGACAATGCCAATCCCAAGTGCGGTGCTCTCGAATCCGTAGGTGTCTATTGCCAGGGCGAACGGCGTAACCAGCAGACCGCCAAGATGTATCCCCGACATAGCGGTCGCCATCGCGAACGATCGACGCCTGCTGAACCAGTTGTTCACCAGCGCGATAAGAGCTAACCAGCCTCCTAGACCTGATCCGAGCGTGATGAAGATGTACGCCAGGTAGAACTGGATTAGACTCTCATCGAGCGAGTCGAACGGCGTGATCTTCGCAATGAGACGCAGGTTGCCGAGTGACTCTATCTGCGATAGCCAGATGAATCCTAAGCCCATGATGGTGTACCCGATCATCACCATGCGGCGGGTGCCGATGCGATCGATCAGCACGCCCTCAAGCGGGCCTAGCACAGCTCCTTCAACACGCGCCAGAGAGAACGCCCCTGAAAGGGCAGTGCGGCTCCACTGGAATTGACGCTCCAGGGCCACCAGCATCGTGCCGAGTCCCTGGAAGACGGTAAGCGACATCAGCGTTAGCATGATGGAGGAGAGGCCTACCAGCCACCAGCCGTAGAAGATACCACGCACGCCTGTAACGGCCTCTCTGGCCGACGTGGGTCTGAATACGCCTTTACGCACCGATGAGTGAGTCCAGTAGAGAGAATTGAAGAGGCTGTCCGCGACCGTCCGAGACTATCACATAGAGCATGGCTGATGACAGAGACATGGCGAATTGGCAACTGGTCTGCCTAGCGATCTGAGCTTCGGATGCAGATGATTGGAACAGCCTAAACAGAATGTTATATTGCAATAAACTCGAGACGAGCCTGTTTCGTGCCTTTAGGACTCAATGCCGGTAAGGAGTCGATTATGCCCTTGGGAGACATCCTGATTTCGGAAGCCGAAATTGCAAACGCAATTCCTCGGCTGGCTAGCAGGATTTCCGAAGACTTCTGTGACTCCGATCCGCTTCTTGTTGGCGTGATGGACGGCGCGATGTGCTTTCTTGTAGACCTGATGCGGGCATTCCCTCACTCCGTCGACGTGGCCACTGCACGTGTCCAGAGTTACCACGGAACTGAACCGGGCAAGATTTCGGTTGAATGGCTACCGTCTCAGCAGAGCGTTGAGGGCCGTCATGTTCTACTGGTGGAGGACATAGTCGACACTGGTAGGACCTTGACTGCTCTCTCCCAACACGTGATCGAACTTGGAGCAGAATCGGTCGAGGTGTGCTCCCTGCTGGATAAGCCTTCGAAGAGGACGCACGAACTTGAAGTCGCGTACGTGGGTTTCGAGATCCCGGATGTCTTCGTGGTCGGATGCGGCCTGGACTACAATGGGGCGTACAGGAACCTGCGTGACGTCCGAGTGTTGGATCTGGGGTTGCGGAATGGCTCCGCTATCTCAACGTCAAGCGTCGTATCGAGGGTGGGTGGGAGCGCGGAATAACTGGGAAATGCAAACGCCCCAAGTGACCTCACCCTCGAGACCGGCGTCCGCGCCTGCGATGCGCCACCGACGCTACCTGCCTCTCGGACCCAGTTCCCGGGAACCTGCGACGCACCGCCTGCTCGTCCGAGACCCGGACCTTCCGACCCGACCGGCGCAACCTGCGGCGTCCCGCCTGCTGTAACCGCCTACCGAATCGTCAGCCTCAACCACTTGGGGCAAAATTAAGAATATACCTATATTGGTCACTTGTCAATACCCAGTTTGGGAAATTTCCGAAATTGGTGATCAATTGACCCATCGACCTCACCACTCCCCGAAGGCGGGAGTCCACAGATGGGAGGCCCAAGTTGTAGACAGCAGCTTCACTCCAGGACTCACGCTTGTACGTCAGGTTGACCATGCACCCGGTGCAAAATACAATCGCCCTGCTTCGTAAACTATTCGACTAGAGAGGTGAACCGACATGGCAGTCGTAGGATCTGGAGACTATCAATACGAGCGCGTACCCGAGTGGCCGAACATGCCCAAGTACTGGGAGTTCGGAGCAGCTTCAGATGGTGCGGTGAACTCCAAGGACGAGGTGTACATCTTCAGCCGGGGACTCCATCCCTTGACCATCTGGGACACTGACGGCAACTTCATCAGTTCCTGGGGTGAGGGAACGTTCTCGGCCAATCCGCACGGCATCTATATCGCTCCCAACGACAACGTCTGGCTCGTCGACCGCGACTACCACATCGCCACCGAGTACACGCCGGGAGGTGAGGTTCTCAGGACCTTAGGCGAGAAGCTTGCGCCGTCACCGTCATTCCAGGGAGCGCCGTTCAACATGCCTTCCGGGCTGGCCATTGCGCCGGACGGCCACATGTTTGTCTCGGATGGCTACGGAGGACACCGCGTCCACAAGTTCACCGCCGATGGTGAGCTCGTCAAGTCGTGGGGCAAGCAGGGAACCGGCCCTGGCGAATTCGCTCTTCTTCACAACGTATGGGTGGACAAGAACAGCAGGGTCTACATCGCCGACCGCGAAAACAACAGGATGCAGATATTCGACGACGAAGGTAACTTCATCGAAGAGTGGACCGACATGGTCGCCCCCGGGGACCTCTGGATTCATGACGACATCATCTACGTCATCGAACAGGGCGGCGGCAATGGCGTCAGCATCTGGACCTTGGACGGTGAGCTGTTGACCCGCTGGCGCGGCAACGAAGGCGCCGGAATGGGAACGCTTATAGGCGGCCACGGCATCTGCGTCGACTCTCAGGGCAGCATCTACGTCACTGAGATCGGGCAGGGCGAACGAGTCTCCAAGTTCGTCCGAGTGTAACTTAGGGCGCCCTGGCTACCGACAGACATATAACTCTGCGTGCGCCTGCCCTTTTCAATGCGGCAGCGCACGCAGATGCCGTCGATCCCGTAGTTACAAGGTCGTCGATCAGAAGTACGTTCGCGCCTTCTAAGCGGGACTCAGACCTGAAGCTCCCCTGGACGTTGGTCCACCTGTCTTCGCGCGACTCGGTCTCTAGCTGAGAGGGAGCGTTCTCAATTCTCACTAACGCTTCAGTGCTCACGGGCACGTTCATCCTGCGGCCTAGTTCGTTGGCAATCAGAAACGCCTGAGCATACCCACGCTCCCTGACGCGTTTGGAGTGACTGGGAACCGGCACGATGATGTCTGGGTCTGCCGTGCGGCGTCC
Organism: Dehalococcoidia bacterium; assembly: GCA_965116405.1. Taxonomy (GTDB): domain Bacteria; phylum Chloroflexota; class Dehalococcoidia; order Lucifugimonadales; family UBA1123; genus VXRN01. The sequence continues at coordinate 247,347 of OZ220685.1, read as the reverse complement.
CTTCCAAAACGAGTACAGAAGCTCAGCCATCTCGGGGGCTATGCTTCTCATCCCGCCATACTTGAGCATCGTGATTGCCCTGTAGATAGGACTACTCGGCACGTACAGAAATGGCGACCTTGTCGCGTCAATCGACGGCGCGTGAGCATGGCACCACGAACAGATACCGCCGACACCGGGGTTAGCACATACCGTGCAGAACGGGCGGTCGAGCTTAGGCATCTCGGATGCACAGTTGGGGCAGATGAATCGACCTCTCGTGCCACACCCAAGGCAGTCGATAGGGAATACGACGTCCAGCGTCGCCTTCCACAGGCGGTCTACGACATTGAGAGAAAGTGCCGCCGTACGAGCCGGCTGGACTTTCTCAGGCGGCTTTAGGCCACCAGCCAGTTGGCGAGGTCCTCTCGGTTCTTGTCCAGCCACGCGATGTTGATCGCCATCCGCTCAAGACCCTGGCGAATCGTTCGTTCCGCCGAAGGGACGGGATTAGCAGCGAAGAACTCCTCGACCTCCTGCATCTTCGCCTCCGTTGTGAACAGAGACGAGATGCTGACGAGTCTCATGATGGCGAATCCACCCTCGCCGTAGCGCCGGTCGAACTCATCCCAGTTGTCCTTGAGGAACTGCCACGCAAGCTCACGGCCCTGTCTATTTGAAGCGACTGAGACCATAACCCGGATGGTGTCCTGGCTTCGGACGTAATCGTCATCGAGCGACCGGTCCAGCGTCTGCTGGAGAAGCACCTGATCGTTGAAGTTGCAGAGCGCGCCGAGGAAGCGCATCTTCTCTTCCTGCAATGTCGCCGCTTGCTCGAGTTCCCACATCGTGTCGTACAGGTCCCGGTTTCCTTGCTGGGCAGCCATCGAAAAGGTCACCGACCTGAGGTCTGCAGGGACTGACGCCTGGTCTTCCCTGTAGCCTTCGAACCGTCTGCCGGCCTCGTCGAGCGTTTCAGCGTCTGCGAATCGTCCGAGCTGACCGAGCGCGGTTGATCTGAGCAGCGCATCCCTGTGCCCCTCTCCGGGTTTCACATCCCAGCCAGCACGTTCGCCGATGGGCTTGAAGATACTCCGCCCGAAAGCCTGGTATGCCGTGTAGAACTCCTCGTCGGATAGCAGGTTGTCGAGAGCGTTCAGCGACGCCGAAAGGTCGCTCGCAACCGACGGATCGGTCTCGTTGGAGTATGCCTCGGCAAGGTTCAGGTACGCCGACGCAGATATGTGACCGGCTTTTGCCAGTGCGTATGCGTCGGAATTCAGTCCAAGCCTGTCCTGTGCTGGTAGCGTCAGGCTCCTGATCGGCGCCTTTAGCCGCTCAATTTCGTCGTCCGAATACCTGACCCGGTAGAAGCCTGACTGGCCTGGGTTGACCTTGATCCACTCATCACCCTGCCCGAATGAAGCGGGTTCCAGATTCAGAGTGGCCTCTGGCGCGTCCATCAGCTCGCGCACCGGCTCCGCGTTTGAAGCCGTGCGTGCCGTGATGGGGACCTTCCAGATCGTATCGTCCTCATCACCCTCTCCCAGTACGTCGTCGTACAGGAACCTCGACTGCGAGAGGCCGACGTCGATTGTGTCATCGGACCGGGAGATGCTGGTTTCGAGAACGGGGTATCCCGTCTGCGATGTCCAGGTGTCCATAATCTCGGCCACTGGCTCGCCCGACGCCTCGCCTAGCGCGTTCCAGAGGTCGCGCGTCCGGGCGTTGGCGTACTCGTGACGCTTGATGTATATCTGTAGCCCCTGCTGGAATGCGTCCTCCCCAAGGTAGTGCTCAAGCATCCTTAGGATGGAACCGCCCTTCGAGTAGCTGATGGCATCAAATAGCTGACCGATTTCAGCAGGGTTCCCCACTTCCTGCTCGATCGGATGCGAGTTGCGAAGCCCATCTAAGTTGAGAGCGGAACCGGTGTCGTGGGTCAGGAACTGCGTCCACATCTCCCACTCGGGATGCAGGTAGTCGACGGCCTTGTCCCCCATCCACGAGGCGAAGCTTTCGTTCAGCCACAGGTCGTCCCACCACTCCATGGTTACGAGGTTCCCAAACCACTGGTGGGCCATCTCGTGCGAGATGATCGCGGCGACGATCTCCCGCGTTCCCGCCGAGCTATTCTCCGGGTCGACGAGGAGCGCCACTTCCCTGTAGGTAATCGCTCCCCAGTTCTCCATTGCCCCGGCGGCGAAGTCCGGGATTGCTAGATGGTCCAGTTTAGAGAGGGGGTAGGGGACGCCGAAGTACTGGTGGAAGTAGTCCAGCAGGTCCATCGAAGTTTCAAGTGCAAACCTGCCCTTGTCCTCGTTCCCTCGCGTCGCCCACACGCGCATCAGGACTCCGTCCTCCGTCCTGTCTTCGACACATGCAAGGTCGCCCACGATGAATGCGAGCAGGTAGGTGGACATGATCGGCGTCTCTGCGAAGCGCACTGACTTCTTCCCGCTGGCTCCGACGGTCGTAGTCACAGGCTCCGTGTTCGAGATGACCTCAAGCTCTTCAGGAACGATCAGGGTCACGTCGAACGTAGCCTTGACCGCGGGTTCATCCCAGCATGGGAACGCCCTGCGCGCGTCAGTGGACTCGAACTGCGTCGTGGCCATCCATCGCTGGTTGCCATCCACGTCGGTGTACGAAGACCTGTAGAACCCGCGCAGCTTGTCGTTGAGTTCTCCAGTGAAGTCGATCCCTAGCTGCGCAGTGCCTGCCGGAATTGGACTGTCGAACGAAACAGTGAGCGTCTCGCGCTCTTCGTCCAGCGAGACTCCGGTCGCTCGATACGACGAGCCGCTGGCGAGAGTAATGCGGGCGTAGTGGATGTCGAGTTCCGCGCTGTTGAGCACGATCTCCGACGTAGTTTCCTCCACTTCAACGTCGATCGACACGTAGCCGTCGAACTTGAACGTGTCCAGGTTGGGCTCCAGGTTCAGGGCGTATCGCGTCGGCCGAACGCCGGCTGGTAGCTGCCACTCGTTTGATGATGCCATTCCGGTTCCTTTACTTGGTTGCTGATTCGATTGCAGGACGAAGCGTCAGGAGGCGGTCCAGTTGGGCGTTCGCTTCTCGGAGAAAGCCCGGGGCCCTTCGATCCTGTCCGCTGATGAGTTGTGTTTCTGTGCCTCGCTGTAGTTGCGCGACATGGCGACGTCTAGAGGCCAGTCCAGACCCATGTATCCCATCTGCTTGCTGGCCCTGATCGAAAGGGGAGCGCACTCCAGGATCTCGTTCGCCCATCTCTCCGCCGTTGGCATGAGATCTGCTAGGGGCACGACCTCGTTGACCAGGCCTATTCTGTACGCCTCCTGCGCGCTGATGCGGCGCGCGGTGAGCATCATGCCCATGGCGATCTTCGTAGGTAGGTGACGGGGAAGCCTGAACACCCCCCCGGCTCCGGCGTACAGACCAACCCGAGGCTCAGGCAGGCCAACCTCGGCGTGATCGGCTGCGATGATGATGTCGCAGGCCATGGCCGTCTCAAGGCCTCCTCCGAGTGCATACCCGTTTACCGCCGCTATCATAGGCTTCCAGCACTCGAAATTCGAGGTGATGCCTCCGAATGGCGCGCGAGCGTATCGGATGTTCGGGTCCTGGTCGCCGTGCTGCCCCTGGTCACGCTCCGCCGTATACCTCAGATCGTTGCCAGCGCTGAATGCACGCTCTCCGCTGCCAGTCAGGATTGCTACCCACGCGTCAGGATCATCGTTGAACCTTGTGAACGCGTCATGCAACTCGGCGTTCGCAGGGGGGTGAAGCGCGTTGAGCCGTTCGGGCCGGTTGATGGTCACGTATGTGATCCGGCCCTTCTGTTCGTAGGTAATGAACTCGTATGACATGAGTATCTCCTCGGAGTGGTTGCTTCAGAACGTGCAGAGTATAGCAGAGGTCTTAGCTACCAACCCTCGCCCCATTTCTCCCTGTACGTGACCTCTTCGACAGGCTGGCGCCGGGTCGGGCCGTACCTGTTGTTGTCCGCTGGGAACCCTACCGGCAGCAGGGCCGCCGTCTCCACATTTTCCGGTATTCCCAGCAGTTCCTTGATCTCATCCTCATACCTCTTGTGGAGGCTGGTCAGACAGCTGCCAAGTCCTAGCGCACGAGCGGCCAGCAGCATGTTCTGGACCGACGGGAAGATAGAACCACCTCGTCCCATCGTCGACGGCCCGCCGTCGTGCTCGATGCACGCCATCAGAAGGACGGGTGCCTGTCCTATCGTACGTGCCAGGTGGTCTGCAGACCTTCGCACATGCGACTGGATATCAGGCGGATTAGGGTTGGCAGAACCATACGCGTGCTCCCAGCCCTGCTCGTAGTACTCACCGATCTTCTTCTTCGTCTCCGGGTCCGTGATGACCATGAACTTCCATCCCTGCCTGTTGCCTCCGCTCGGAGCCTTCGTTCCGGCCTCGATGAGCTTGTGGATTAGCTCGTCCGGAATGGGGTCGTCCGTGAAGTAACGTATCGCTCGCTGTGAGTAAATGGCCTCGAACAGGCCGATGTCGTCTGCCATGGGTGACTCCTTGCTTTACTTGATCGGTCTCTCTTTCATCCTTCGATGTCCCTAGTTGTATCGAACCTGCAGCAGACTTGCCAACCCACAGCGACGCTGTTCGATGCTCAAAGGGTCATCTCGTGCGACCGAATTATCCGTCTGCTATCATGTGCCCGCCAATCGCCATCACCTGAACCCGGAGGACTCTAATTGAAAGTCGGAGCAAGATTGGACGGCAGGACACCACAGCAGATCGCGGCGGCCGCACGTCGCGCAGAGAGGCTGGGATTCGATACCTACTCGTCCTCAGAGACGAACCACAACCCGTTTCTTCCCCTGGCTATCGCCGCCGAACACACTGAGAGAATAGACTTGCGCACTTCGATCGCGCTCGCATTTGCGAGAAGCCCGATGGACGTCGCCTACATCGGCTGGGACCTCCAGGCAATGTCCAACGGCAGGTTCACTCTCGGACTCGGCAGCCAGGTCCGGGGCCATATCGTCCGCCGATTCGGTATGAACTGGTCCGCACCGGCTCCCAGGATGCGCGAGTACATTCAGGCTCTTCGGCACATTTGGAACGCGTGGCAGACGCAGGAGCCGGTAAGGTTCCACGGCGATCACTTCGACTTCAACCTCATGCCCCCGTTCTTCAATCCCGGCCCAATTGAACAGCCGGACGTCAAGGTCTTCGTCTCCGCAGTCAACCCATACATGCTCCGAGTAGCTGGCGAGGTCTGCGACGGTGTTCTCCTTCACGGTTTCTGCACTCCCAAGTACACTCGCGACGTCATCATTCCAAACCTGAAGATCGGCGCCGAGCGTTCTGGGAGGTCCCTGGACGACTTCGAGATCAACGCCGGTGGGTTCATCATCACCGGGGCCACAGAGGAAGAAGTAGAGTCCAAGAAGGCGGGCGTGAAGGGACAGATATCGTTCTACGCCTCGACAAGGAGCTACGAGTCCGTCATGAGCACGCACGGCTGGGAGGACACGGCAGCGAGGCTCTACCGCATGTCCGTCGGGAACAAGTGGGGAGAGATGCCCGGTCAGATCACGGATGACATGCTCGAGACCTTTGCGGTGATTGGCACCCACGACGAGATCGTGGACAAGCTCAAAGAGGCCCACTCGGACTACGCCACGTCAATCAGCTTTGACATCCCTACGCCCACAGGCGAGGACGAAGAGATGCTGGCAGGCATGGTTTCAGAACTCCACTCGGCATAGAGTTCAGAGTACGTGCAGTTCACCCTTAACAGAGACTGGGTTATTCGGAGGAGCAGTTGAACATCAAGAGTATACGCGCAGTTTCAGTGAACCTGAGGCCGTCTATGGTGACCGAGCCTCGCGTTCCGGCGATACCGGACGCTGGACACTTCACCAGCCCGATGGCTCGTTACGAAAGCGACTTCCCTGGGCGTGGATGGAGCGACAGCTGGGGCCGTGCTGCATGCGTGGTGACTGCGGACGACGGCACTTGGGGCCTCGGTATCACGACGAATAGCGGCCCTGTCCTCTCCATCATCAACGACCACTTCGCGCCGTTGCTCGAAGGCCAGAACGCAATGTCCGTGGAAAAGCACTGGGACCTGATGCGCCGGGCGTCGTCCCCATACGGTACGCACGGGCTCGCCAGCTACGCGATCAGCGCGGTGGACAACGCCCTCTGGGACCTCAAGGGCAAACTGCTCGGCATGCCGGTGTATGAACTGCTCGGCGGTCCGGTCAGGGACCGCATCTTCTGCTATGCCTCAAACACCATGCTGACCTACGGCACCGAGAACTATATCGACTGGTTCATGGAGCTTGGATTCAAGGCGGTCAAGCTGTTCGCCAGGTACGGCCCTGAGCATGACCTCGAGGGCCTGCGGAAGAACGAAGAACTCGTCGCCCGCACCCGCGAGCAGGTCGGTCCCGACGTTGAGATCGCGGTAGATTCCTGGATGTCACTGAACACCGAGTACATCGTCAGGCTGGTAGAGGCCCTTAAGCCATACAGGATCAAGTGGTTAGAAGACTACCTCCTGCCTGAAGACATGGACAGCTACATGAAGGTACGCCAGCGCGTTCCGGGACAGACCCTGGCAACCGGCGAACACTGGTACACGATCCATCCCTTCGCACTGGCTGCCGGGCAGGGTCTTGTGGATATTCTCCAGCCCGACATCGCGTGGGTAGGCGGCATGACCGCGAGCATTCGGATATGCCACATAGCCGAGGCCCACGGCGTCACTGTAATCGGACACGGTGGAATGAACTACCCTTACGGTCAGCACCTTGCCTATGCGATGCCGGTGATTCCGTGGGGCGAGAGATCTGAAGGCGTCGCTCCTCCAGGTGTACCGCTGGAAGAGATGGTTCTGCTGCCGGGCACGCCCGTCATCAAGGACGGTTACGTTACGCCCAGCAATGCTCCGGGCTTTGGCATGGAGTTCGACCTGGACTGGCTTGAGGAGCGGACCGTCTGAGCGTTAGACGATTACACCCTGCCTTCGCAGTTCGTCCACGTCTTCAGACGAGCAACCAAGCACAGTCTTCAAGACCTCATCCGTGTGTTCCGAGTACCTCGGCGCCCTGGTCACTTCGTTGGCTTCGTCTGAGAGTTTGACCGGTATGCCCACCATCTTGTAGTCGCCCCGCACCGGGTCGTCGACGTTCACGATCATCTCTCTCGCGATCAGGTGCTCGTTCTCGAGTACCTCTGCCGCTCCGATCGTCGCCCCTGCGAGCACACCCGAGCCAGCCAGTGTTTTCATGGCCTCCCACTTGGTGCGCTTGGACGTCCACTCGGAAATCACGCGCTCCGCTTCGTCACTGTTTTCCACGCGTGTCTCTTCGTCGTCGAATCGCGGGTCGCCGATGAGGTCCGACCTGTCCATCGCGGCCAGCATGAGGTCCCAGCCATCGCCGCGAGGGTGGATCATAACGTAGTCGTTCGGACCTCCCGGTGCGCAGGGGAAGACCATCGGAAGGCCGCGCGTCCCCTGGTGTCCTTGGCGCTTGTGGTCGATGCCGTGCCCAAGTGTGCGCGTCAGGAACATACGCATCAGGTTGACCACCGAGTCCTGCATCGAGACTTCGACCATCTGACCTATGCCTGTCCGCTCCCGCTTGTGGAGCGCGGCGAGTATGCCTATGGCGGCATGGAGACCGCTGCCTGAGTCGCCGACGCCGGGAGTTACCATCACAGGCGGCCTGTCCTCAAACCCGGTGGTCGCCATCGCTCCGCCCACAGCCTGCGCTACGAACTCGTACCCCTTGTAGTCGGCGTATGGCCCGTAGGTACCAAAGCCTTTGATCGTGGCGTAGACCAGTCTCGGGTTCAGTCGGTGCAGCACGTCCCACCCTAGCCCCAGCCTGTCCAGCATTCCCGGTGAGAAGTTCTCGACCAGTACATCGGCCCACTGAGCCAGCCGTACGAACAGCTCCTTACCCCTGTCCGTCTTGAGGTCCAGCGTCACCGCTCGCTTGTTGTTGTTGAAGATCAGGAAGTAGACGCTGTCTGAGTCTTCCCTGTGGGCGAGATCAGTTCTTGTGCTGTCTCCACCCCGAGTATCTTCGACCTTAATGACGTCAGCCCCTAGGAACCCCAACATTTGGGCGCAGGATGGTCCGGCCTGAACGTGAGTGAGGTCAAGTACTTTGACATTGGATAGCGCCTGGTCCATCCGAGTTCCCCCTCTATTGGAAAGTGTGTCTTCTAGCTCTCTATTTTGAGCACAGTTTCTCGGCTTACAATCTGGTCGATCTCTGAGACGGCCTCGTCAATCATGCCGTCACGATTGACCACCCGGTAATCGAACCAATCAGCTGACTTCATCTCCTCGCGCGCCGTCTCGAGCTTGACCCGGAGCGCCTCGCCCTGTTCGGTCCCGCGCTCGGTAAGCCGGCTGTCGAGTGAGTCCATGCTCGGCGGCTCAAGGAAAATCAGCACCGCGTCAGGGTACAGCCCTTTCACCGTCTCGGCTCCCTGGATGTCCACCTTCAACATCACATTGCGACCACCATCAAGGGCCTCTGTCACATGCGACTTGGGGACCCCGTACAGGTTGCCGTACACTTCGGCCCACTCCAGCAGTCCGTCTGCCTCGACTAGCCGCAGGAAGTCTTCGCGAGCCATGAAGATGTAGTCAATGCCATCGCGCTCACCGGGTCTCCTGGGGCGCGTTGTCGCAGTGACCGCGTAGTGGAAGTCCCTGCCTAGCTGCTTCATCCTCGAGAGCACGGCATCCTTACCGACCCCTGATGGGCCGGAGAGAACAAACAGTCGGCCGTTCGATCTGTTGTCCATTGACCGACGAGTCAATCTATCGTCAGGACCTCAGACCTTCCAGTGTCTCCCAGAATGACGGGTAGGAGACATCTGCGGCCTCCGAATCCCCTATGCGAGTCTCGCCCCCAGCGACCAACCCTGCCACAGCCATCGACATTGCTATTCGATGGTCACCGTGGCTGACAACCTCAGCGCCCGAGAGCTTTGAGCCACCCTCTATGATCATGCCGTTGTCAGTCTCTCGGATCGCGGCACCCAGGGCATGTAGCCCCTCCGCTGTCGCCGAGATCCGGTCCGACTCCTTGACCCTCAGCTCTGCGGCGTCCCTGATGACCGTGCGTCCCGACGCCTGCGAGGCCGCCATTGCCAGCACCGGAAGCTCATCTATTACGCGAGGGATGATGTCTCCACCGATTTCGATCCCTTTCAGGTCGCTCGACTCGACGACAAGGTCTGCCGCCGGCTCATTGCCGTCCTCACGGACATTCTCCATCCGAATATTGGCGCCCATCTCGGCCAGGACGTCGAGTACGCCGGTACGGGACGGATTGATTCCCACACCTTTGACGGTTATCCGGGCGTTAGGATGTGCTGCTCCGGCAACTAGCCAGAAGGAAGCACCGCTAATATCTGCGGGCACCTGGATGTCGATAGACTTCAGCTCTGACGGCCTAACCGTCACTTGAAGCCCGTCCTTTTCGATGTCTGCCCCCATGGCCGCCATCATCCGCTCGGTATGGTCGCGGGACTCTGCCGGCGAGACCACTGTGGTCTCGCCCCCTGCGTACAGACCAGCAATGAGAATGCAAGACTTGAGCTGAGCGCTCGCCACGGGGAGTTCATACTCGATTCCCTTGAGCTCACCCCCGCTGAACGCGAGTGGCGCAAGCGAGCCGCCGTCTCTGCCCATCACCTCGGCTCCCATCATCGAAAGAGGCGTCAGGATTCTCTTCATGGGTCGACGCCTCAGAGAGGAGTCGCCGGTAATGACGCTGAAGAAGCGCTGCGCTGCGAGTAGTCCCGAGACCAGACGCATCGTCGTGCCGCTGTTCCCCGAGAAGAGTACGTCTGTCGGCTCGTTAAGTCCGAACTTACCCCGTCCTGAGATGTTGAAGTACTCCTTATCCGCAGAGACTCCATCCTCAGCGTCACGCACGATCTCCACTCCCAGGCCGCGCAAGCAGCCAAGCATCGATGTCCGGTCGTCTCCAACGCAGAAGTTGGAGACCACAGCGTCCCCATCGGAAATAGCGTTCAACAGCGCTGCCCGGTGTGAGATGGACTTGTCGCCCGGGGGTACCACCGTCCCTTCAAGACGGGCACTGTGCTGGACTGTACGGTTCACTGACTCTATCTCCTGTACCTGGTGTCTTGCTCTTCTTCCTTCTGTCGAAGCGCACCAAGTCTCTGCGCCAGCTTCTCGCCCAGCATCGCACTGGCTATCGACTCCCCCGCGCTGGGTATCCGAACACCATCCTGCGGCACGACAGCGTCGGCCTCCCACTTCGCCCTGTGCTCCCATGCGCTTACGAACCTCTCGATGAGGTCCTCGCTGCTGTCCTTGATCTCGTTTCTGAACTCGTAGAGCTCGAGGATAAGCTGGTCTATCCAGTGTGTCAGCGCTTCCGGGTCGGCCAGGCACATGGCTTCGTTGTCCAGCGGATCGTTGGCAGCGTGTCTTCCAAATGTCTCGAACTGCGACTCCGCCAGCATGTGCATCTCCCGCCACCCGTCGCTGCCGGCAGTCGAGTTGACGAATGCAGAAGACATCACAACTGGCAGGTAGTGCATGGCTGCGGCGTACGAGTCGTGCTCCGCAGGATCGAGGAACACCGGCTTGGCACCCAGGGCCTCGATTAGTCCCACAACGGTCCTTATCGACTGCTCGTCCGATGACTTCGCCGGGGTTACGGTGTACCTTGCTCCGTTGAAGATGGCGGGATCGGCTTCCTCGAGGGAATACGGGGTCACTTTCAGCAGTGGATGGCCCCCAACGAAGCTGGCGTCTGACGGCAGATATTCGCTGGCCCACCTAATGACCGGGCCCTTGACGCTGACTGTATCGGTCACAACCGCTCCCGGCTCGATGGAGGGCCCAACGGCCTCCATTAGTTCATGAAGCTCGTTCAGCGGCGCGTCGAGGATCACAAGTTGGGCGGTTTCGACGGCCTGTCGGAGTCCATTGATCGTCCGGTGGGCTGCGTCCAACTTTGAGACCGCAGACATAACTGCCCGGTCTCCTGACGTAATCACTACCTCTGTATTGCTGAGGTTGCGCTTCATTAGGGACTGACCGATTGAAACGCCAATCGGGCCGACTCCCACAATTGCAATTCGTTCCAAGATGACACCTCAACGGTCCTTTGTTAGCGACGATCGTCGCTAACAGACTATCACAGAAGGCTCGAACCTAGGATTATCTCGCTGAACAAGTTCACTACCGGCCATATCACAGTTGAAAAGACTGGAATCCCAAAAACGATCCCAGCCAGGATCAGGACCATTAGGACAACCGGTCCATACCTCTCTGTCCGTGCGTAGGTGTTTGCTGCCTTCCGCGGAAGCACGCCCAGTGCGACCTTGAACCCGTCGAGGGGAGCGATGGGGAGCAGATTGAACACGGCTAGTATCAGATTCCACTTTACGAGTTCAACGAGTGCGAACCTAATCAGGTCGCTGCCCTGGAACGTGCCAACCGTGAACTCAGAACCTGCCAGCCCCGCGACGTCAGCCCTCAGCGCAATTCCGAACACTGCTGCCGCAATGATGTTCGATAGCGGTCCAGCCAGCGATACCATGGCCATCCCGATTCGTTGCCCGATACGTAGGAAGACCGGACTGACCGGCACGGGCTTGCCCCAACCAAATCCGGCGAGAAGGATCAGAACACTGCCTAATGGGTCCAGGTGCCTGATCGGGTTGAGCGAGAGTCGTCCGAGGTTCCGTGCCGTACGATCTCCAAGCGAAGTTGCCACGTACGCATGACTGAATTCGTGCACCGTGATCCCGATGACCAGCGAGGCGCAAAGCGTGACGACTGTAATCAGACCCAGCAGAGGGTCCCTCTCGAACAGATCGATAGACGAAATCAGCAATGTTTGTGGAAATCAAAAACGGAGCGATTGGACCGCTCCGTTTTAGTAGTTTATTCTGACTGGCCTTGAGGGTTAGTGACCGCCGCCTCCGCAGCCACATCCGCCACCGCCGCCTCCGCAGCCACATCCGCCACCGCCACCTTCGCCGCCGCATCCGCAGCCCCCACCGCCGCATCCACATCCACCCTGGAAGTTGGGGTTGCTTATCACGAATCCGCTTCGCATCAGCCCTTCCATGTAGTCGATGGTTGAGCCGTCGAGCAGGGGAGCGCTGTCCGCGTCCACCAGAACCTGGATCTCGTGAGTGTCGATGACAAAGTCGTTTTCGGCGGCTTCGGCCTCGACGCTGAGCATGTACTGCACGCCCCCTTGAGGTCCGGGCATCACCATCACGCGGAGCAGGCCTTCGCTTTCACCCTCTTCCTTGAGAATGTCCTGGAACTTCTGGGCGGCCAGTTCGCTGACCTCTAGTAGCTGGGTTGTCGCCACGTGCATTACCTCCGCATAACTGGCTCTCGCGGGGAGTCTTCCGCTTCGCGGCAATGCTAGCATGGGCCCGAATACCAGTCAAGGAAATCGTTGACGCCGAAATTTCGGCTGCGCTATACTTTTTGCAAGTATCCTTGGTGGTTTGAGCGAGGCGGCCCCACCCGTTCCCATCCCGAACACGGAAGTGAAACGCTTCAGCGCTGACGATACTGCACTCGCAAGGGTGTGGGAAAATAGGCCACTGCCAGGGTGTACCACTCGAAGGTCAAAGCATCATTAGAGACCTTTATGGAACGCCCCGCACATGCCTAGCTGTGTGCGGTATGTCGCCATCCAAAAATGGGTTTTCAGCCCATTCCCGCCGTGATACAATCACGTCACTTTACTAATAGCAGGGGGAAAGTCGGGGCGGCGACTCCTACCAGGTTCTAACTCTCGAAACGCCCGACATAGGGCGTTCTGTGCGATGGACGCGGCTTTACCAGTCGAAAATCATTACATATAATGAACCTACCTGACTCTTAACCGGAAAGTTGAACGAATGACTACTGAACAAGAGCGAGAGCAAGTGGCCTCTGAAGAAGACATGGGGCAACTGCTCGACCAGATGATGGGGGAGATCAAGAATGTCCGCAGGGGAGACGTCGTAGAAGGCGTCGTCATGCGGGCAGATACCTCTGACGGCCTGTTCGTCAACATTGGGCAGAAAGCCGAAGCCCATGTTCCCGCAAATGAGATGCGCACCATCGACACCACAGACATCGAAGGGCTGGTGGGCGGCTCCATAATCGCTATGGTGGTACGCCCGGAGTCGGGCGACAATCCCGCGATTCTGTCCGTGGACAGGGCCATAGGCGAGCAGGGCTGGCGCTACCTCGAGAAGGCGATGGAAGCCGGCGAGGTTATCGAAGGCAAGATCGCCGGTTTCAACAGGGGCGGCTCGATCGTAGAGGTCGAAGGCGTCCAGGGCTTTGTCCCCATGTCCCAGCTGGTCTCGGTTCCGCGCGAGCGATTCCGGATCTACCAGGACGGTGGTGATGGACTGTCAACCGAAGAGACTGAGAGCATTCAGGAAGCTCAGACCGCCGAACTGGGTCGTGAGATTCAGATGAAGGTTCTTGAAGTGAACCGCAGCCGCAACAGGGCTATCTTCTCAGAGCGGCAGGCTGTTCAGGAGTCTCGTGACGCCCGCAAGGCCAAGCTCATTGAAGAGCTGGAAGAGGGTCAGACACGAAACGGCACCGTAACCGGCATCAGCAGCTTTGGCGCATTTGTCGACATCGGCGGAGCCGACGGCCTGATCCACATCTCCGAACTCTCGTGGAGCATGGTCAACTCTCCTGAAGAGGTGGTGAGCGTCGGCCAGAAAGTAGACGTTTACGTATTGCGAGTCGACGCGGAGAACATGAAGATCGCTCTGAGTCTCAGGCGGCTCCAGCCAGAGCCATGGGAGACTATCCACGAGCGGCACAATATCGGCGACATCGTAAACGCAACTGTGACCAAGCTGACCAACTTTGGGGCCTTCGCGCGAGTGGAGGACTCCATCGAAGGTCTGATACATATCTCCGAACTCTCAGCAAGGATGATCAACCACCCTCGGGAAGTGGTTAGGGAAGGCGAGCAGGTAGAAGTCAAGATCCTGCGCATCGAGCCCGAGCGCAGAAGGCTTGGACTCAGCCTCAAGCAGGCTAGCGAAGAGCGATTCTTCTAGCCCTGTAACCATCCTGACAAACTGACTTTCCGACGAGGAGAAGCTTCCCATGGCCAGCAGGTTTGAGAAATTCTCGGAAAAGGCACGTCGAGTCCTTTCCCTGGCACAAGAAGAAGCACAGCGCTTCAACCATACCTACATTGGTACGGAGCACATCCTTCTTGGCCTTGTTCGCGAGACAGACGGAGTCGCCGCCAAGGTGCTCAACAACCTTGGCGTAGAGCTCAGCAAGGTCCGATCTGCTGTCGAGTTCATCATCGGCAGGGGAGAGCGCACTCCCTCCGGAGAGATTGGACTTACACCCAGGGCCAAGAAAGTAATAGAGCTGGCCGTCGATGAGGCGCGCAGGCTCAACCACAACTACATCGGTACCGAACACCTTCTGATCGGTCTGATGCGTGAGGGCGAGGGCGTCCCGGCGGGAGTGCTCGAGAGCCTCGGAGTCACGCTGGACAAGATTCGCGCAGAGACGAGCCGGATACTTAGCCAGAACGTCCAGCAGTCCCAGAGCAGTGGCAGCAGCAGGTCCTCCTCCCGCACGCCAACGCTCGACCAGCTCGGCATAGACCTCACTCAAGCCGCCCGTTCGGGCAAGCTTGACGAGACCGTCGGCCGCGAGCAGGAGATTCAGCGCGTCACCCAGATACTCAGCCGCAGGACGAAGAACAATCCTGTCCTCGTCGGCGAGCCCGGCGTTGGCAAGACAGCGATCGTCGAAGCGCTCGCCCAGCGAATCGCGAACAACGACGTGCCGAGCACCCTGCAGGGCAGGCGTCTCGTGACACTCGACATGGGCGCGCTTGTGGCAGGCACTAAGTACAGGGGCGAGTTCGAAGAACGTCTCAAGAAGGTCGTTGAGGAAATCCGCAACGCTGGCAACTGTGTCCTTTTCATAGACGAAGTCCACACCATGGTCGGAGCCGGAGCCGCCGAGGGCGCCGTCGATGCTGCGAACATCTTGAAGCCGTCCCTGGCGCGCGGCGAACTTCAGACAATCGGCGCAACGACTCTCGACGACTACCGCAAGTACGTGGAGCGCGACCCGGCGCTGGAGC
This sequence comes from Dehalococcoidia bacterium, assembly GCA_965116405.1. GTDB lineage: Bacteria > Chloroflexota > Dehalococcoidia > Lucifugimonadales > UBA1123 > VXRN01. The sequence goes on along the minus strand of OZ220685.1, from coordinate 232,235 downwards.
GGCGTTTCCAGCCTGTCAGGGTGGAAGAGCCGACCACGGAAGAGACGGTCGACATCTTACGCGGAGTCAAGAAGCACTACGAAGAGCATCACCAACTCTCGATAACCGACGAGGCCATCCAGCAGGCGGCAGTTCTGGCATCCAGGTACATCTCAGACCGCTTCCTGCCCGACAAGGCCATCGACCTGATCGACGAAGCCTCCTCTCGGGTTCGTATCAACTTCAGCACTGCCCCACTGTCCGTGCAGGACGCGACCAGGATGCTGGAGAGCGTTCGCAAGGAGAAGGACGAGGCGATCGCCGGCAGGCAGTACGAGTACGCCGCCGAGCTTCGTGACAGGGAAGCGCATATGGTCGAGAACCTCGAAGAGCTCGAGCAATCCTGGAAGGACGAGCAGGCCGATGAGAGTCCTGTAGTCACCGAGGAAGACATCGCCGAAGTAGTGAGCATGTGGACCTCGATTCCTGTGACCCGCCTCGCGGCCACCGAGACCGAAAGACTCATCAACATGGAGGAGGTCCTCCACGAGAAGGTAATCGGCCAGGACGAGCCGATCACGATGATCTCGAAGGCCGTTCGCCGCGGTCGCGCAGGTCTCAAGAATCCGAGACGCCCCACTGGCATCTTCATGTTCCTGGGTCCGACCGGTGTGGGAAAGACCCTCCTCGTTCGCAAGCTCGCCGAGTTCCTATTCGGCTCAGAGGATTCCCTCATTCGAATCGACATGTCGGAGTTCATGGAGCGACACTCTGTCGCGCGTCTGGTCGGTGCCCCTCCGGGATACATCGGCTACGACGATGGCGGCCAGCTCACAGAGGCTGTAAGACGCAAGTCGTACTGCGTCATCCTGCTCGACGAGATTGAGAAGGCACACCCCGAGGTCTTCAACATACTCCTGCAGATATTTGACGACGGACACCTCACCGACTCCAAGGGTCGCAAGGTGGACTTCCGCAATACCATCGTCGCCATGACCTCGAACATCGGCTCCGACCTGATCCGGCAGGATCGGTCCATCGGATTCGCCGCAAGGTCGGGACAGGGTCAGACCGAGGACGAGTCCTACAATCGCATGAAGAACAACGTCCTCGACGAGGTAAAGCGGTTCTTCCGCCCCGAGTTCCTCAACAGGATCGATGGGACGGTTGTCTTCCACTCCCTCAACCAGGAGCACATGCACCAGATCATCCCGATCGAGCTCAAGGACGTAACGTCCAACCTGATCGAGAAGGGCATAGACCTTGTCGTAACCGATGCGGCCAAGGGCTGGCTGGTTGAGAAGGGCTACGACCCCATCTTCGGCGCACGACCTCTTCGCCGCGTTATACAGGATCACGTTGAGGACAAGCTCTCCGACGCGATACTGGGTGGAGAGCTTGGGCCTGCCGACACCGCGATCATCGATGTCGACGACGAGGGAGAGATCGTCATCAGGGCTGAATCGCCCTTCTCGGTGGCGTCTTCGACCTAAGTCCGGCTGCAACAGTAATCTGCTGAAGGTCTGGGACGGATCTCCTCCCAGGCCTTCATTTCATTCAGGGGACAATGGCAAGAAAAGCCAGGTCAGTATTCGTGTGTTCTGCCTGCGGCAGCGAGTCTTCCAGATGGGAGGGGCGCTGCTCGACCTGCGGCGACTGGAACACCCTGAATGAGGTCACTCAACCTGTAGCGCCGAGGCGCGGGACGTGGACTGATTCCATGGGAAGTGAGCCGGTGCAACTGCGCGACGTTACGCTCCAGGAACATCCCAGAACGACGTTCGAGTCGGCGGAAGTCAATCGTGTTCTCGGTGGCGGACTGGTGCCGGGATCGGTGACTCTGGTCGCCGGCGACCCCGGCATCGGCAAGTCAACACTGCTTCTGGCGGCGGCGGCAGACGCCTCTAGCCAGGCGCCCGTACTGTACGTTACCGGCGAAGAGTCTGCCCATCAGGTCAAACTACGTGCGGACCGGCTAACGATCGATGTTCCGGGACTCTATCTCCTGCCTGCTACCGGCCTGTCTGAGATCATGGCTCAGATGGACGGACTGAATCCCTCCCTTGTCATCATAGACTCGATTCAGACCGTCTTTGATGAAGAGCTCCCCTCTGAAGCGGGCAGCATGACGCAGATCAGGGAGTGCGCTCGCCGTCTCACCCATTGGGCCAAGTCGACCGGCACCTCAGTGGTCATGACCGGACATGTGACAAAAGGAGGCGAGATAGCCGGACCGAGAGTTCTCGAACACGTCGTCGATGTTGTCCTCTACCTTGAAGGGGATCCCGTAAGCTCATTCAGGCTTCTGAGGTCTGTCAAGAACCGGTTCGGTTCCACCAACGAGGTTGGCGTCTTTGAGATGACCGAGACGGGCCTGAGGGACGTGAAGGACCCTTCCGCCCAGCTTCTGTCCCAGCACTCCTCAGGCTCTGTAGGCTCGGTCATCGTTCCGGCACTGGAGGGCACCCGCCCGATCCTCGTGGAACTGCAGGCTCTGACTAACCCTTCTCTGCTGCCGACACCCCGACGCGTGGCGTCAGGAGTGGACTACAACCGGCTGTTGCTTGTCTGTGCCGTCCTGACTCGAAGGGCCGGAATTTCGCTCTCCAGCCAGGACGTCATTGTGAACGTCACAGGAGGGGTCAGGGTCGTCGAGACTGCAGCAGATCTTGCGATCGCCCTGGCGATTGTCTCATCGGTTCGTGACGTGCCCGTCAACGCAGGGACAGCCGCCTTTGGAGAACTGGGTCTGGGAGGGGAGGTCCGTTCGATATCCCAGCCCGCGAGGAGAGTTCAGGAGGTTGGACGACTCGGTCTGACCAGCTGCGTTGTGCCCGGTGGGGCTGCTCTTGACAGCCCGGCTCGTTCACTCGAACTGGTTCCCGCCGCGACACTCAGGCAGGCCATAACGGGCTCGATGTCCGGCTCTCGCTCTAAGCCTTCCGTAAGTGTCGTCTGATCGGTTTGGGAGGGTGAGAAGCTGAGAGCAGCATACTTCCAGTGCATTGGTGGTGCGAGCGGAGACATGGTTCTCGGCGCCGTCGTAGATGCCGGTGTACCCCTTAGCGTAATCACGGATGCTCTGGACTCGATGAAGGTAAGTGGCGTCGCTCTCAGCACCGAGCAATCACAGCGCGGTGGAGTAGTTGGCACGTACATCAGCGTTGAGCTTGATGACCGGGCCCGGAGGTCCCATAGATTCGACGACTTCATAGAGTCCGTGCAGTCCTCGTCGCTCTCAGATCGCGTCAAAGAGCGGTCGACTAGCGTTTTCAATCGCATGGCCGATGCGGAAGCAAGGGTACATAGGACGTCCACAGAACACCTGCATCTGCACGAACTGGGAACGCTTGACACTTTAGTTGATGTGGTAGGCGCCATGGTAGGACTCGAACACCTCGGCGTTGAGCGAGTCTACTCGTCACCATTCCCAATGGGAACGGGGGTGTTCAGGAGCGCTCACGGAGTGCTCCCAGTGCCCTCACCGGCCACTTCCGTGCTCTTCACCATGGCAGACGCGCCGCTAGTACCGGCGCCCAACAACCCGGTAAGGACCGGCGAAATGGTTACCCCTACGGGCGCGGGAATCATAACCACGCTGGCCGAGTTTCGACAGCCTCACATGGCCATGCAGGCTCAAGGCTATGGCCTCGGCACCAGAAACCCGGAGGAGTACCCGAATGTCCTGGGCCTGTGGGTAGGGGAGCTCGCATCGTACGAGAGAACTGGCGGCCTCTCATTGCTGGAAACCAACCTGGACGACTCCACCGGGGAGGTGCTGGGGTACGTCCAGGAACGCCTCTTTGAGCTGGGCGCTAGGGACGTATGGTTCACGCCAATCCAGATGAAGAAGAACAGGCCTGCAACTATGCTGTGCGCGATAGTCGACGAGAGCACTGAGAGACAGGCCGCCGATCTGATCATGCGTGAGACGACCACGCTCGGAGTGAGGGCACGGCCTGTCGAACGATACGAGGCTGTCCGCGAGATTCGGTCAGTCGAGACCCGACTCGGAACTGCCGCCGTGAAGTTGAAGATCCTCGATGGAGAGACGGTAGCCGTAAGTCCAGAGTACGAAGACTGCCGAAGGATAGCGGCCGAGACCGGACTTCCTCTCGGCCAGGTATTCCGTTCTGTCCAGCGCAGCGCAGAAGACCAGCTATTGACCCCAAAACCGACCCTGCCCTAAAGTCATACGACGCAGATCGCGGGCCCCAGTGGCGCAATCGGCAGCGCACCCGACTTGTAATCGGGAGGTTGGTGGGTTCGAATCCCCCCTGGGGCTCTCCCCACTTTCTGGGCGTTTTACTTTTCTTGGATTGCCAAAGTTCGCTATGCTAAACTAGCTTGGATTAGCCGTGGACGGGTGGGTGAGTGGTTAATACCACCAGACTGTAAATCTGGCGCCCGGAAGGGCTACGGGGGTTCGAATCCCTCCCCGTCCACCATATTGACAGGTTTCTGATCGCCAAATTAAGGACCGGGCCCACATAGCTCAGGAGGTAGAGCGCGTTCTTGGTAAGAACGAGGTCAGCAGTTCGAGTCTGCTTGTGGGCTCCAGATAACGGAGGAATGAGGATTAATGGCTAAGCAGAGGTTTGAGCGGACGAAGCCCCACGTTAACGTCGGTACCATTGGTCACGTTGACCACGGAAAGACGACCCTGACGGCTGCAGTAACCAAGGTGTTGGCGTCAGCCGGTATGGCAGACTTCCGTCCCTTTGACTCTATCGATAACGCTCCTGAAGAGCGGGAGCGTGGAGTCACGATCGCGATCCAGCACGTTGAGTACGAGACCGACACTCGTCACTACGCCCACGTCGACTGCCCGGGCCACGCCGACTACATCAAGAACATGATCACCGGTGCTGCCCAGATGGACGGCGCTATCCTGGTCGTCAGCGCTCCTGACGGACCCATGCCGCAGACCCGCGAGCACATCTTGCTCGCCCGTCAGGTAGAGGTGCCCGCTATCGTCGTCGCTCTCAACAAGGTTGACGCGATGGAAGACGAAGAACTCCTCGAGCTCGTCGAGCTGGAGATGCGGGAACTGCTCTCCGAGTACGGCTTCCCAGGAGACGACATTCCGATCGTCAGGGTCAGCGCCCTTAACGCTCTCGAAGCTGAAGACAACTCGCGAGAGGGCGAGTGGGCCAGCGGCATCTGGGAGCTGATGGACGCAGTTGACGACTACATCCCCGTGCCAGAGCGCCCGCGTGACCTCGACTTCCTCATGCCCATTGAGGATGTCTTCGGCATCAAGGGCCGCGGCACCGTCGTGACCGGCCGTGTCGAGCGCGGCATCGTCAGGATGGGTGACACCATTGAGATCGTTGGAATCAAGGAGACCACCAACACCGTGGTCACCGGCGTGGAGATGTTCCACAAGATTCTGGATGAGGGTGAGCCCGGAGATGCCGTCGGTGTCCTGCTGCGAGGTGTTGACCGTGACGCCATCGAGCGTGGCCAGGTTCTGGTTGCGCCGGGGAGCATGACGCCCCACCGTGAGTACGAGGCCCAGGTTTACGTGCTCAGCAAGGACGAGGGCGGCAGGCACACCCCGTTCTTCAACGGCTACAAGCCCCAGTTCTACATCAGGACCACGGACGTGACCGGCGAGATCCAGTTGCCGGACGGTGTCGAGATGGTCATGCCCGGCGACAACATCGAGATGAACATCAAGCTCATCACGCCAGTGGCGCTCGAAGAGCAGCTCAGGTTCGCCGTCCGTGAGGGCGGCAGGACTGTCGGGTCTGGTGTCATCACGAAGATTCTCGACTAGGTCACGTAGCCACATCGATTGAAACCGCGCCCTCTCACTGATCGTCCAAATCCGGAGAGGGCGGGGTAGGAATTCCGCCAGCCAAAGTACTTCAGGAGCCGATGGCCTCAGATTGGGCATCGGTCATTCTCTTTAGCTGGCAGGAGCAGGGAGCAGATAAAAGATGGCCCGTCGGGGAGAAGCTAGAATTCTCGTGACGCTCGGCTGCACAACCTGCAGAGAGCGAACTTACAACTCCAGCAAGAACCGTCGGAACGATCCGCAGCGCATCGAGCTGATGAAGTTCTGCCCGCGGTGCCGGCAGCACGTGCTGCATCGGGAAGTGAGGTAGTCGTGGCGAGGGACCCAGGTGTAACCCGAAGGGTCGGAGGCGAGGTCGCCCGTCGCGCCTTCAGCGTTCGGATGATAGGCGAAGTCGTTGGCGAGCTCCGCAGGGTCACGTGGCCTACCAAGGAAGAGACATTCCGGCTCAGCATAATGGTGATCTCGGTCGCTGCTGCCGTAGGCGCATTCCTCGGGCTGGTGGATCTGGGTTTTGCTCGAATAATGGGGATACTGCTGGGGAATTGAGCCAATGACGACTCAGATCACACACTCAGACCCTGAAGTTCGCTGGTACATAATCCACGCCTACTCAGGCCAGGAAAAGCGGGTCAAGGACAACCTCGAACAGCGCATCAAGACCATGGACATGCAGGACAAGATCCTGCAGGTTGTGGTCCCGACGGAAGACGAAATGGAGATCAAGGGCGGCCAGCGCAAGGCTGTTCCGCGAACGATCTTCCCAGGCTACATTCTCGTCCAGATGAGAATGGACGACCAGAGCTGGTTCGTTGTTCGCAACACGCCCGGAGTCACCGGCTTCGTATCCGCCGAGGACGAAAGCGAAAACCGACCCAAGCCCGTCCCACTGGAAGAGCGTGAGGTCGAGACCATTCTCAGACAGATCGAGACCGACACCCCCAGGCCCCGAATCGGCTTGGAGAAGGGGCAGAGCGTCCGGATCACCGACGGTCCATTTGTGGACTTCATGGGCACAGTCGACGAAGTCTCCCAGGAACGAGCGAAGGTCAAAGTCCTAGTCTCGTTCTTCGGACGGGAGACACCCGTCGAGCTCGACTTCCTACAGGTCGAACGCGCTTAACGCGCTTACATAGTTGCCGTAACAACACACTTCACAGGAATAGACACTTGGCCAAGAAAGTACGCGCACTCATAAAGCTCCAGATCGAAGGCGGCAGGGCAAGTCCTGCCCCTCCTGTCGGTCCCGCGCTCGGACAGCACGGCGTCAACATCATGGCGTTCGTGAAGGAGTACAACGAGCGAACGGCACAGAACGCGGGGACAGTCGTTCCTGTGGAGCTGACGGTCTTCGAAGACCGGTCATTCACGTTCATCACGAAGAGCCCGCCGGCAGCAGAGCTGCTTCGAAAGGCGGCCGGAGTTGAGAAGGGGAGCGGCAACCCGAAGGCCGAGCCTCTTGCCGTCACTGTCACTCGTGACCAGGTCAGGGAGATCGCCGAGATCAAAATCGCTGACCTAAACGCCGCCGACATTGAAGGGGCCATGAGGATCATAGAGGGCACAGCCCGCAGTATGGGACTCCGGGTCAGCTGATCCGCACTTTCACAAGTTCACCGAACAAGCCAAGGGGACTCACCACACATGGCCAGTAGAGGAAAGCGATACAACGACGCAGTCGGCCTGCTGGAACCCGACGCGAGGTACTCTCCGCAGGAAGCTGTGGAGCTGACCAAGAAGACGGCCAGCGCCAAGTTCGACGAGACCATTGAGTTGCACCTTCGCACGGGTGCCGACCCTCGCTACGCCGACCAGATGGTGCGAGGCGTGGCAGTGCTGCCGCATGGCGTGGGCAAGCCGGTCCGTGTGCTCGTGTTCTGCCAGGGTGAGGCCGAGACCATCGCCCGTGAAGCTGGCGCCGACCACGTCGGAAGCGACGAACTCATCCGTGAGATCGAAAACGGCTTCCTGGACTTCGACGTCTCGATAGCCACACCGGACATGATGGGGCGGGTCGGTCGTCTCGGTCGAATCCTCGGCCGTCGGGGCTTGATGCCCAATCCAAGGACAGGAACGGTCGTACAGCAGGATGGGATCCCGCAGGCCATCTCGGATGCCAAGAAGGGCAGGGTCGAGTTCCGCCTCGACAGGACCGGACTTATCCACGTGCCGATCGGCAAGGCCAGCTTCGAAGACGAAAGCCTGATGGATAACCTTTCCACACTGGTGGACAACGTGATTCGGGCGCGCCCCAGCGGCGTCAAAGGTCAGTACCTGCGGGCCGCGTTCCTTACCGCCACCATGGGTCCTAGCATACCCATGGACGTTGATAGACTTTCAGATCTTCGTATAGAATAACTCCACAGTTTGCCGGTCAGGTACGGGACTTGGAACTCGACGGGCAAAGTTGAAATAGAATAGGAAAATCGCCAGAGACAGCGGGTTCCCAAATGGGACTAAGATACCAGCCCGCCGAGGCCGCACAAGAGAGCAATCAAGACAGCGATTGACGTGCCCTGTGCCTCTGGCTCAGGGCATTTACGTTTAGTCAGGGAGCGATGCTGAAGTGCCGACACAAGCAAAAGTCGATGCAGTAAACACCCTCGCCGAGAAGTTCGAAAAGTGTACTGTAGTGGTTACGACCAACTACGCCGGTCTCCCCGTGGGGGAGATGACGGAGTTGAGGCGCGCACTTCGTGAGGCCGGCGTCGAGTACCGCATAATCAAGAACACTCTCGCATATCTCGCGGCCGACCAGGCCGGTAAGCCTGCGGTCAAGGACGTCATAAACGGCCCTACCGGAATCGCATTCGGCTATGGAGAGGCGACGGAGCCAGCTAAGGCGCTGAGCGGATTCATCCGGACGAATAGGTCCGCACTCACGATTCAGGGAGGCGAACTTGACGGTCGCGCACTTTCCAGCGAGGATGTTCAGCGACTAGCCGACATGCCCACTCGAGACGAGTTGGTCGCAACCCTGCTGATGAGGATGAATAGCCCCATTGGTGGCCTTGTCAACGTACTAAACGGCCCGCTCGCCGGACTGGCAAGAGTCCTTCAGGGACGCATTGATAACATGGAAGAGCAACCGGCATAGATTCTACCGGCCAATCTAATGTAGAACGGCAGCACACACGGAGGTGAAAGGCAATGGCCCTTACGAAGGATGAACTGATAGACGAAATCAAGGGATTGTCGGTCTTGGAACTCGCTGACTTGGTCAAGGCCCTCGAAGAGGAATTCGGCGTTAGCGCCGCAGCCCCGGTCCAGATGGCCACCGTTGCTGGCGTCGCTGGCACTGCTGAGGCCGCCGCCGATGTCGAGGAGCAGACCGAGTTCAACGTAACCCTTCAGGAGATCGGCCCCAACAAGATCCAGGTTATTAAGGCCGTCCGCGAGGTCACCACGCTGGGCCTCAAGGAAGCCAAGGACCTTGTCGAGAGCGCGCCCGCCGCGGTCAAGGAAGCCATTCCGCGAGAAGAAGCTGACTCCCTCAAGGAGAAGCTCGAAGAGGCAGGAGCCGTGGTAGAAGTCGGCTAAGCTCCGACCTCCCCAGGTAGCGTACAAGAGGCCCGTGCCATTCCTGGCGCGGGCCTCTTTGCTTTATTTCAGCCTACCGGGTCTCCAGCTACAACTGCGCTAGGTACGGAATCGTCTGTGGCCCCTCCGGGATCACACACAGCCGTGCGTCCGGCCCTGCCGCATCCAGCCTGTCGTGCATGGCCAGTTCGACATCATCTACTGGCTCCAGGTGTGCCTGCCGTAACTCTTCATCGTCCAGATAGCCGGTCTTGACCAGCACATTCGCCTGCATCTGAATCTGGGCCTGTATCTGCACCTGCCACTGGTCGTGGGTGTTATGGCCCTCCCCGCAGATCATCTCCAGGAGCTCTTCAGGACTGTTCCTCGATCTCAACAGCCTGCTGTACTCGCCGTGTTCAGGAACACCGTCCGAGCACTCGGCGGCGCAAATGATCGTTCCTCCGCGCTTAACAACCTGGGCCGCCGCCGACATTCCCTTGACGGACTGGTACAGGTTCATGTCGAGTGGGTAGCCGCTGTTTGTCGTCACGACAACGTCGAACGGCTCTGCGACCTGCTGCATGGCCACCGACTTCGCGAACCGGCTCGCAGCGCGGTGTGCCGTGGGGGGATCGCCAGCGTAGACGCTTGTAATCTGGTGGTCCCGGTTCAGTGTCACCTCCACAGAGAAGTCCACACCCGTCCGTTCGGCGATTTCTCTGATTGCGTCGTGAATGGGATTCCCGACCGTAACGCCCCACGTGGCATTCGGATGCCCGATCATCTCAGAATTGTGCAGCATCATCGTCGTTTGAAACGCCGCGAGTCCCGGGGCGACCATCTTGGGACCGCCAGAGAATCCCGCGAAGAAGTGGGGCTCAACGAACCCCAGAGTTATCCTGACATCGGCCTCCGTCCAGAGGCTGTTGAGCAGGACAGGGATGCCTGCAGACGTTTCTCCAACATGAACAACACCGGAGAGGTCGAAAGCATCATGGTTCACGACGGTGTAGCGTTCCACGATTTGAGAGCCAAGCATATCCCGGAGTTCCTCGCTGGAGTTCGGCCTGTGAGTCCCAGTCGCGATGAGAATCACGATGTTCTCGTCAGGGACGTGCCTAAGTTCCTCAAGGACTACAGGGAGCACGGTACTGGTGGGCATAGGACGCGTAATATCGCACACCGAGATCGCGACGATGTCGGATGGCCCAGCCATCCTGCGTAGAGGAGGAGCCCCGCCAACCGGGTCCCGCAATGCTGTCCGTATCGCCCCGTACTGGTCAGGAAGACCTGGGAGATACTGGGGTTGTACGACGGTCGTGCGATGCTCTGGGACGTCGATGACAAGACCGGACCTTCCGTAAGCCAGCCTGACTTTCAACGTGCCAGCTCAGCCCAGACCGTCCAGACCTCGCGCTCGTACGGCAGCCCTCTGCGGTCGATTCTCATTCGGGGCTGTCTCACTGTGCGGCGGGGCGATTGCTTTCGCACCCATCCGTCAGGCCCCTCCAACGTCGACTCAACAGTTGTCAGTCCGTCGATGAAGTAATGCATAGGTATGACGATCTTGGGGTCGAGCGAGTCGACCAGCGCATCGACCTCATCAAATGCCAGGAGATGACACGAGTCGTCGGCGGGCGTCATCAGCACGTCCACCTTGCCCAGTCGTTGGATAACATCGTCAGGAATGTCGTGCCTGTTGTCCCCAACGTGACAGAACCTGACGCCCTCATGCTCGATAACGAAGATCACGTTGGCCATTCCAGCCTCGCCAGAAGCTCCTGAGTGCAGATCGCGAACACCCGTAATGGTCGTGCTGCCAGCCTGGCGAGTACCTTCATCCAGTATGACAGGTGTCGATGTGGGGAGGGCGTCAATCGCGTTGTGATCGAAGTGGTCGTGGGTCACCGCGACTAGGTCAACGTCGAGGGCGGGAAACGACTTCAGGAACCAGTAATTCTGGTCGTCGTTGCCGAACGGGTCGATCAGCAGCTTTTCCCCGGACAAGTCCTCGAAAAGAAAGGCGGCGTGGCCCAGATACGTTACCGACATCCGCTACCGGTCCTTCCTGAGCAGGGTTTCGCACAGGTGAGCCGCGTCAACCAGGTCCGGTATGGTGACGAACTCCCGAACCGTATGCATCCCGTGGTCGGCCATGCCGACAACCACTGCGCTTATCTCGTTTAGCCTGAACACGTTGCCATCCGTGCCACCTCCCGAGGGTTGCAGCGTAGGAGTCAAGCCAAGGGACTCCAGCGCGCCCTTCACCCGGTCAAGAGCCGGGTCGTCTTCCTCAAGCGTGTAGGCCACGAACTCGGTGTGGAGGTGACAGTCGATCTCAGCCTCCGGGAACATGTTCCTGACCTCGTTGACAGCTTCATCGACCTGTATTCGAATGCTGTCCAGTGACTCAATGTTCCGGCTGCGAAACTCCCCGTGAACAGTCGTCGACTCGGGGACCGCGTTTCGCACGGTCCCGCCTTCGATCGTCCCGACGTTGAATGTAGTCTCATCGTCAAGCCTGCCCTGGGGGAGCCGTGTGATGAGCTCAGCGGCGATCCGAATTGCGGATAGGCCCTTCTCTGGCTCCACGCCGGCATGGGCAGCCCTTCCTGTGATCTCGATGTCGAATCCGATGTACTCTGGGCTCGAGGACGTGATCTGGCTGGGCGGCCCCTCTCCGTCGAAGACTATTGCCTCCTTGCCGCTGAGCAGAGAGAAGTCCATGTTCCGAGCGCCAACGAGACCTATCTCCTCTTCACGCGTGAATGCCACCTCAACGGCGTTGTACTCCACGCCGTCTTCGATAATCGACTCCAACGCCTCGATTATCGAAGCCACTCCCGCCTTACAGTCGCCCCCCAGGATGGTGGTTCCGTCTGTGTGAATTCGCTCGCCGTCAACCAGCGGCTGAATCCCACGTCCGGGTTCAACCGTGTCCATGTGTGCGGAAAGGATGATCGGGTTTTCTCGGCCATCACTGGCGACAACGTTCCCGTAGTCGTCCCGGACGACCGTCAGCCCAAATCCTTCCAGCTTGGGAATAAGGAACTGGGCGACAGCCTCTTCCTCGCCCGATGGACTGTCGATCCTTGCAAGATCGCAGAAAGTCTCGACCAACCTGTCCCGTCTGATCATTGCGCATCCTTACACTTGATTGAAAGCAATTGTACCGCGTCAATTGTATTGTGCCTCATACACCTGTCAACCCGCACTCAGCAAGGTGACAGAATTCGTCCGCACAAGTGCTTGACGGGTTTGGAACACGTGTGCTAAGTTCGGAACCACGAGTTTGATCGAACGGATGCCTTTCGAATCTCGTAGTGCAGGCCGCATCGAACAGGCACATACCGGGCACATGAGCGAACAGACTAAACCTCGATACACGCCGACAATCCATGACATGCCGTCTGGAGAGAAACCCCGCGAACGGCTCCGCGACAGCGGACCAGGGAGCCTTTCCAATGGCGAGCTCATAGCGATTCTCCTCAGGGACGGCACGAGAGGGGAGAACGTGCTGGCCCTCTCGAGTCGCATACTGTCGGAACTGCACGGACTTCAGGGGCTCTCAAGGACCAACATTGACGAGATCTGCCAGTTTCACGGTGTCGGCCCCGCAAAAGCCAGCCAGGTGATAGCTGCAATCGAGTTGGGACGCCGCACTGCTAGCATGGCGCCGGACTCCCGGCCCACCATCACGTGCGCCGACGATATCAAGAACCTGGTCGGTGCTGAGATGGCTGCGCTCGACCAGGAGCAGCTGAGGGTGTTCCTGCTGAACAACAAGCACCAGATCATCGGCGTGGACACCGTCTACCAGGGCACAGTAAACTCAGCCTCCATCAGGGTCTCCGAAATCCTCAGGCCCGCGATCCGGCGGAACTGTCCTGCCATACTCGTTGTGCACAACCACCCGTCCGGTGATCCAACACCCAGCCCAGAGGATATACTCGTAACGAGGCGACTGAACCAGAGCGCCGAAATGATGGACATCGACCTTCTCGATCACATAGTTGTCGGCCATCCGGATGTCTTGAGCATGAAGTCAAGGCACTTGGGATTCTGAGTAATGAGAGAGGTGAATATGAGCGAGCGGCAACTTGGAGACGTGGGCACTGAGAGGAAGTGGGAAGACGACTACGTGAGGACTTGGGACCTTGTGCTCGAACCAGGTCAGTCGAGCGACTGGCACCTGCACACCAGGCCCTATGTGTTCATCGTGACCCGACCCGGCAGGCTATTAGCTGAGTACGACGATGGAACGTCGGCAGAACGCGACTATGCCCTCGGCGAAATCGTGCAGGGCCAGTGTGGCTCTATCCACAGGGTCACCAACGTCGGGGATGCCCTCTACAGTAACTCGATCATTGAGATAAAGTAGGGCTCTAACAGGAGTAGTTAGAAGGAGGACGCCATGCCAAGAGGGGATGCACCACTCGGAGACATCGCCACTGATGTTCTGTTTGAAAACGACAAGGTCAAAATCTGGAATCTGATCGTCAATCCAGGGGAGTCGAGCGACTGGCACATGCACGGGCGGGACTACGTCACAATCGTGGTGGAGGGCGCCGGCCTCACCGTCGAGTACGACGATGGGACGTCCGATGACAGTCCTTCGGGCCCTGGCACCTGGCGATTCCACGGCGAGCACAAGATTCACCGAGTGATAAACAACACCGATACCAGGTATGTAAATGTCCTGGTCGAGTTGAAAGATCAGTAGGGGCGGTCGCTAAATGAAAGTCCTGGTGATGGCCGCCGGCTCCGTCGGTGGATACTTTGGAGGCCTTCTGGCGAAGGCAGGCAACGATGTCCTGTTCGTTGCCAGGGGTGAGAATCTGGCCGCGATAACCAATCGAGGCCTGATAGTCGAGAGCGAAACAGCCGGCAACTTTACAGTTGAAGCCAAGGCGGTAGAGCGTCCGGATGGATCCTGGACCGCCGATCTTGTCCTGTTCTGCGTCAAGAGCTATCACAATAGCGTCGCAATGGACACTATCGCCCCGGCTGTGGGCCCTGAGACAGCCATACTCACGCTGCAGAACGGCGTCGGCAGCGGCGACGAACTGTCGGCAGTGTTCGGTGAGCAGCGTGTCATGTTGGGCGCAGCCTATGTCGAGGCGGCCCATCCTGCTCCCGGCCTGTACCGCGAGGTTGGCTGGGAGGGCCGTATCGTTTTCGCTGAGCAGGATGGGAGTCCGTCACAGCGCGCGATTGAGGTCAAACAGACCTTTGCCGACGCAGGTATAGATTCCGAAATTGCCGAAGACATCGAACAGGCGCTGTGGAATAAACTGGTCTATATCTGCGGCCTCAGCGGGATGACCTGCATCACGCACTCGTCTTTCCTGGAGGTTATGGACTCTCCTGAGACGCGAGAGATGACGCTCGGCGTAGTCACAGAAGCTGCCACCGTCGGAAAGGCGGCTGGAGTGAACCTGTCTCCGGATCTCGTGGACTCGATTATGAACATATTCATCGAAGACAAAGAACACCTGATATCTTCAATGCACGCGGACCTCACCGCTGGTAAGCCGATGGAGTTCGGCAACCTGAATGGGAAGGTATCCCAGTTGGGTGGGGAACTGGGAGTGCCGACGCCGATTAACGACTTCATCACGGCCTGCCTAACCCCCCAGCATAAGCGCGCCATGGAGTGAACATAAACCGAATCTATAGAAAGTCCCGGAGGAGCCGAGTTGACCTACACCTACGATCCCGATGAAGTGAAACAGAGAGAACTCGCCCCTGGTGTAATGCTCAGGACGATGTGGGGCGAGAAGGTCATGCTCAGCGTGGTCGAAATCGATGCCAACTCTGAGGTGCCGATGCACGAGCACCCACATGAACAGGCGGGCATGGTGCTGGAGGGAGAGTTCGACTTCACCATCGGCGGTGTGACGACCAGGGTCAAACCGGGCGACACATACATCATCCCCGGTGGAGTCGAGCACGGGCTGGTAGCTACTGACAAGCCCTCGAAGGCACTCGACATTTTCAGCCCGCCGAGAGAAGACTACATGGACTGACTCGATCGGCAGCAGCGTACAAAAGAAAAGGGGCGTTCCATCGAACGCCCCTTCGTGCTTCACTGAAGGGTTACTTTCCTGATGACGTCCGTCTACGTTCCGTAGCGGACCTCGGCGACAGGGTCACTGTACTCGACGCCCTTGGTGGACCAGAATACCGTGGCGATGTCGTCGACGGCGGCTACCAGCGCCTCCGCGTTATCCATGCTGACGGTCTGCTTGCACTGGCCGGCGAGCTTCAGGGCGGCGTTGAACTTCGCCGCGATCTCGTTGGCGTCAGTGCCGGGCCATGTGTAGTCGGCCCAGAGTACACGAAGCTCGTGCTTGCACAGCTCTGCGTGCTCTTCCTTGACGGTAATGTAGCGGGACAGCGAGTTCTGGGCACCAGCATCGTCGCCCTCTAGCTGTCCGATGCGGAGAACCATCTTCTGCACTGTCTGAGCGGCGATCTTTGCCGCGATGGGATCATAGATTCCGCATGGGATGTCGCAGTGGGCGCTCGCCTCACGTACTCCCAGTAGTCCTCTCAAAGCAGACGCAAATGTCATAGCCTGCGTTTCTCCTTTCCTTCTTTTGGCAGTATTGCTTGCCTCGTGGTTTCGGTATGAAGATACAGAAATACAGGTAGCCGCGCAACCCTGAACAGTCGTGTCAGAAGTTACGCTGGATGAAGCCTCGAACGTCGGTTATAAACCTCTCCAACTGAGCTCGGTGTGCGGCATGTCCGGCACCCTCGTACAGGTGCAAATTGGAATTTGGAATCGCCATCAGTGCCCGCTCTGAGTGAGCCACGGGGAAGTATGGGTCCTTGCTGCCCCAGACCAGCAGTGAATCGCATCTGATCCCAGAGAAAGCGTCGATGTCCGGCTCTTCCAAGTTGACTTCGAGACTGGGGTAGGGCTGCTTTCGTCTCAGGAGACGGTTCACCCACCACGCTCCCGTGCTGAGCAGTCTGCCCGCCAGTGACAGATCGCCAAATCCGAGCGGGGAGACCAGTACCATGCCCGCGACGGCTTCCGGCCTGCGAAGCGCGACTTCTAGGCATATTCGCGCTCCCAGCGAGTGGCCGACAAGTGTCGCCCTGCCTACACCCGCAGCATTGAGAAACCCAATGAGGAACTGCCCAAGGTATTCGGTCGTGTGGGCGATGTCACGCCTTGGTGAGTCTCCGAAGCCGATCAGGTCAGGGGCAACGACCCGGTGGTGAGAAGCCAGGACTGTCATGCTCTCTGCCCATTCCCAACGGGAACTTCCCGCGCCATGGACCATGACTACTTCCGACCCGGATTCACCTGCAGACAGGTACGGAATGTCATCCCCGGCAACACTGACGAGGAGATCTTCGATTGAAGGATAAGAGGCTGTGCTATCTTCTTGTGACATAGGTCACTGCGGGAGGATTCGGCTTGCTGCCTTTTGACCTGCGACACCCACTTTATATCGTACGAGGGTCAAGCATGGAACCGTCACTCCTGGATGGAGACGTGCTGCTGGTCAGGAGACCCAGCAGGCAACTACGCCGTGGCGACGTGGTGGTCGCCGACCTTCCCCACAGTTCGGACAGGAGTTGGCAGATCAAACGGACCGTTGGGCTGCCCGGTGACCATGTCTCATTCGATGATGGCCTGCTATACATCAACGGCGAACACCATCGGGAGCCATACCTCTTCGGACTTCCGTCCGACTTGGGAACAGCGTCACGCTCGTGGCTGGTTGGGTCTGGGGAGTGCATCGTCCTGGGAGACAACCGTGCCTACAGCACGGATAGCAGGGAATTCGGCCCAATCCCGCTGACAAGGCTCGCAGGCATCGCGGTTGCTAGGCTGTGGCCGCTGACCAGCAGACGGCCAGTCAGGTTTAGCTAGTCGTCGTTCGGGACGAAGTCGCTCGGATTTGGAGCTCCTGCGATGTCCATCTCTGGTTCGTGCTCTCCTAGCGCCTGTTCGAACCTGCCTATTGGAATCGCAGGCAGCGTTGTGATCTGGACTCCCGCTGACACCCCAAGTTCCATCGAGAAACGCGCTGCTGACTCATTGTCCGGTGCGTCCAGTATGGTCACGAAGTCGTATTCGCCCAGGACGGCGTACAGGCCATGGACCTGCGTCCGGGGGATGTCTATCGACTGCTCGGCAATCAGAAGCCTGTCAGGATTGTCGAGCATCCGGTGGCGGCCTTCGGGCGTCAGTGACAGTAGCAGAATGTAAGCTGGCATCGTTCTCTCGTTTTGTCAGGGTTGCTCCGACCTTAGCCAGCCGGCGACTTCCTTGGCATGATAGGACAGTATGACGTCTGCCCCCGCACGTTTGATCGATGTAAGAATCTCAAGCGTAATGCGCCTTCCATCGATCCACTCGTTCTCAGCAGCTGCCTTCACCATGGAATACTCGCCGCTAACGTTGTAGGCAGCTATCGGAGTCGCAAACTGCTCTTTGGCGGCCCGCAGTACATCGAGGTAGGCGAGAGCAGGCTTGACCATCACCATGTCGGCGCCTTCTTCGATGTCCAGGGCAATCTCGCGCATCGCCTCCCTGATGTTTGGTGGGTCCATCTGGTAGCTGCTGCGGTCCCCGAAGCTGGGGGCTGAGTCGGCGGCAACCCGGAAGGGGCCGTAGAACCCGGACGCATATTTCGCGGAGTATGCCATTATCGGCATGTCAGGCATGTCTGCGTAGTCCAGTGCCTTTCGGAGCGCGTCGACTTGACCGTCCATCATGGCTGAGGGAGCGACCATGTCTGCCCCTGCCTGCGCCTGGGCAACTGCCATCTGACCCAGGAGTTCCAACGTGGCATCGTTGTCGATGCGGTCACCGTCTACTATCCCGCAGTGGCCGTGATCGGTGAATTCACACAGGCACACGTCTGTAATGACTGTCATGCCTGGGACGGCCTGCTTGATGACCCCGATCGCTTCCTGGATGATGCCGCCTCTGGAGTAAGCTTCCGAGCCCACAGCGTCCTTGTGGGACGGGATACCGAACAGAAGCACACTCTCGATGCCCACATCGGCTGCTTCGCCAACCTCGTGGATCAACTGGTCCAGGGAAAGTTGATATATCCCCGGCATCGGTGGGATCTCAGTTCGCGTGTCCCGTCCGTGAGTAACGAACAGCGGGTACGTGAAATCGGATGCCGAAAGACGTGTCTCTTCGACCAGGCGCCTGAGACCAGGGTTCTCCCTGAGCCTTCTCAATCTTGTTGTGGGGAACGATGCCATTCTCTTGACTACTTCCCGGAAGCGAAGTGCTCTACCAAGGCTGCCGTCAGCCCTCTGATAGTTGGATTCTTCGCAACTATATCAACTTTCAATCCCAACCTACCAGCCGTTGAGGCCGTTGTTGGCCCAATGCACGCAATCTTAACGCCGGCGAGCGACTTGTGATCCTCATCGAGAAGTCTGAGTAGATTTCTCACCGTAGAGGAGCTAGTAAACGTTGCCACGTCGACACCAGCCCTGATGGCTTCCCTACCCTTGTCCTTCGACTCTGCCGGTATGGCGGTCTGATATGCGATGACTTCGGAGATGTCCGCCCCCTGCGCGGCCAGCATCTCCGGCAGTTCTCGTGTCGCGATGTCTGCCCTCGGAAGCAGCACCCGGCTTCCATTAACTCCACGGTCGACAAGTGCATTAGCGAGGCCGGTCGAAGTAGCTGTACGGGGAACGAGGTCGGCTGCCAATCCAAATCCTGCCAGGACGTCTGCAGTCGCCGGACCGATTGCGGCGACTCTCACGCCATGCAGTGCTCTCGTGTCCCGACCGGTTTCCTGTAGACGCTCGAAGACAGCGTGAACGGCGTTGGAAGAGGTAAAGACTACCCAGTCAAATCCCGACAGTTCACCGCACGCCGAGTCCAGGTCTGAGGAGTCTTGCGGAGGCTGAACTTCGATCGTCGGTATCTCAACTGGGAGTGCGCCGAGCTCCGACAGGTGCTGAGAGAGAAGGCCAGCTTGGTTCCGGGTGCGAGTGATCAGGACCCGTCGGCCCAGAAGAGGGAGCGACTCGAACCAGCTAAGACTGTCCCTCAAATCCACTACATCGCCAATGACAACGACCGCCGGGGACGACAGCCCGCGGGACTTCGCGATGTCGGCGATGTAGTCCAAAGGTCCAGTCGCCGACTTTTGGCCTGGCTCGCTGCCCCAACTTATGACCGCCGAAGGCGTGGTACCCGGCTTCCCGTTCTCGATAAGCGCTGCAGCAATGTCTGGGAGCTTGTTCCATCCCATGAGGACTACAAGTGTGCCTGGGA
This sequence comes from Dehalococcoidia bacterium, assembly GCA_965116405.1. Classification (GTDB taxonomy): domain Bacteria; phylum Chloroflexota; class Dehalococcoidia; order Lucifugimonadales; family UBA1123; genus VXRN01. The sequence goes on along the minus strand of OZ220685.1, from coordinate 212,655 downwards.
TCTTGGCTAGTGATCTCCAGTGCGGAGAGTCCACTTCGTTCGATGCCGCGGAACTGCCAGTAACGACTGTAAATGACGACGAATGGTCGCGGTGAGTGAGAGGAATCCCGGCATAGGCCGGGACAGCCACGGCTGAAGTTACTCCCGGAACCACCTCGAATGGGACCCCGGCAGCAGACAACGCCTCCGCCTCCTCACCGCCCCTTCCGAAGACAAACGGGTCCCCGCCTTTTAACCGGACTACTAACTTGCCTCGAAGCGCCTCACTTGCGATGAGCCTGTTGATGTCCGACTGCTTTCTCCCGATCTGGCCTGGCACCTTGCCGACATCGATGAGTTCGACTCCTGCCCCCGCCATTGCAAGCAGCCGATCATTGATCAGTCGATCGTGAACGATTACGTCCGCCGACTCGACCAACCGCTGTCCCTTGACCGTAATCAGCCCCGGGTCCCCGGGTCCAGCTCCCACGAGGTATACTTTCCCGACCTTGCTCAACACGCCCTCTTCCAGGTAGCCCGAAATTTCGTTAACTGTTGTGCAAGCTCAGACGGCGCGTGCGGAGTACATGATCTCTCTCGCTCCGGTGTCTTCGAGAGCTTGGGCTGCCTCACGACCTGTGCCGATCGGGTCGTCTACCGACGACACTATGCTGGACCGGAACATCCTGGAGCCGTCAGGGAGACACGCCATCGTGCTAATGCTGAGAGTGCCTCCCGACTCAGTCGCGTGCGCTGCCACTGGAACGCGACAGCCCCCTCCAGTTGCCTCCACGAAGGCACGCTCAGCCGTCACGGCGGACCATGTCGCCCGATGATTGATCGCCGCCAGCAGATCGATCACTTCCTGATCATCAGCTCGCGCCTCTACGGCCAGTGCACCTTGACCGGCATCCGGAATGCACAGCTCAGGGGCCAGAAAGACTGATACTCTGTCTTTCCATCCGAGCCGTTCGAGGCCGGCGGCAGCCAGGACAACGCCATCGTACCCATCCACGCCCACCTTGCCGATCCTGGTGTCGACGTTTCCGCGAATTGGTACGAATTCGAGATCAGGTCTGACGGCTAGAAGCTGTCCCGCTCGCCGGGGACTGCTGGTACCCAGCCTGGTTCCCTGCGGCAGATCTCCAAATCCAGTATTCCACTTATTGACGATGACGTCCCTGGGGTCCTTGCGCTCGGGGTACGCGATGATGGCCAACCCTGGCGGGACTTCCGAAGCCATGTCCTTGGCCGAATGGACCGCCAGATCGATCTCGCCCTTCAGCAGCGGCTCCTCTAGCCCTTTGACAAACGTGCCCCTGCCGAGAGACTGGAGAGGGGCAGCCTTTCGACGGTCGCCATCTGGCGTGATTGGAACGACCTGGACTTTGACATCCGGCCACGATTTCCTGAGAGCCTGAACGACCTCGTCTGCCTGCACCCTGGCGAGCGCACTCCCTCGTGTCCCGATCCTGATGACGCGGTCAGTCATAGAGGATCGATCGGTTCCGCACTTGCCAGCAGGCCCTCTTCGAGCATCTGGTAAGCGGCAGTCTCATCCCCACTTTGAACGGTGTCCAGCAGCTTTTCAGTAATGCAGCTCTGCCAGTGGTCCGGCGCGACCCTTAGTCCCCGCCGCCGAAGTTCCGCTCGCCCTCTGGCCAGCACTGGCGCCAGGTCGGCGTATTCGAGGATTCTGCTGGACTCCAGCTTCTCGCGGAAAGTCCTCGCCAGCGCGGGACTCGCCCCGCCGGTTGAAGTTGCCACAGTGACCTCGCCACGTCGAGCGACAGAGGGGGCGATGAATGTGCAGAGATGCGTCACATCTACGACGTTGAGCAGCACATTCCGCTCTTCTGCCTCGTCATAGATCTGGCGGTTTGTACCATCGTCCTCAGTTGACGCGATGGCTATGAACGCCTGTGCAAGGTCGCCCGGTCGATACCCTCGCTGGACCCAGTCGACTGTGCCTTCCGCCGCCAGCTTCTCCACTACTGGAGTGACTTCCGGGGCGATCACAGTAACCTTTGCGTCACACTCCAGCAGCTTCACCACCTTTTCCTCACCCAGCGCGCCCCCGCCAATCACGACACAGTTACGCTTTCGAACGTCGATGAAGGCCGGATAGTATCTTGGCAACAACATCCTCCCGTCTGGCTGGTTCGTATTGCAATTTAGTTTAACCCATAGTGGCACGTGAGTTCGCCCAACTATGTCGAGGCTCATTCATCGCCAGTTTTGGTAAGGTGATGACACGCTGATTGCCGATTTCTGGGAAGGGAACCCATATCCTCATGCCGGTTGAGCGGGCAAGAGATAGACTGCTCCGGAAGTTGTCGGGGCAGATCTCCGATAAGCGGGTACTCGACGCCATCGCTGCGGTGCCAAGGGAGCGGTTCGTGCGCCAGGCAGACCGCCATGTTGCGTACGACGATATCGCTCTCAGCATTGCAGCGGGCCAAACTATCTCTCAACCAACGATCATCGCGATCATGTTGCAGGAACTGGAGCTCAAGAGGTTTGACCGGGTACTCGAGATCGGCACCGGAAGTGGGTATCAGGCCGCGATCCTTGGAGAGTTGGTGCGCGAGGTGGTCACAGTCGAACGAGTTCCCGAACTTGTCGACTCTGCCAGGCAGTTATTGGCACGCTTGGGGTACACAAACATCAGCGTTGAAGAGGCAGGTGTCGCCCTCGGATGTCCTGGAGATGCGCGCTTTGACGCCATTGTTGTTGCGGCGGCCGCACCAAGGATACCCCGAACTCTGGTTGGACAACTCCAAGTTGGCGGCAGGCTCATCATACCCGTCGGCAACTTGCGCGAGCAGAGTCTCATGAAGGTTGTGAGGACAATGGACGGCGTGGTTACCCGTGCCCTCGGCGCGTGCCGCTTTGTTCCCCTGATTGGACGCGACGCCTGGTCTGAGTCTGACCTGAGGAGCTAGCCCTCCGGCGTTGTAACCCTCGCTACTGTTCCATATACTTTACGTTGTGTTTCTCCTCGCTGATCAGTTCCCCTTGGACGCCAACAAATATGGATTTTGAAGTCGTCATTGGGCTGGAAGTCCACGCCCAGTTATCCACTGAAAGCAAGATGTTCTGTGCGTGCAGCTCCGACTATCAGGATGCTGCCCCCAACACCGTGGTATGCCCCATTTGTATGGGAATGCCCGGTGTTCTCCCGGTCATCAACCGGAAAGCCGTCGAGCACGTGATTCGAACCGGACTCGCCCTGGGGTGCGAAATATCCTCGTACACGAAGTTCGACCGGAAGAACTACCCCTACCCGGACCTCATGAAGGGGTACCAGATTTCCCAGTACGACCTTCCGATTGCGTCAAATGGCACTATGCCGATAGAGGTAGACGGCGTACAGCGCACGGTTGGCGTGACCAGAGTCCACCTGGAGGAAGACGTCGCAAAGCTCATGCATCGCACGGAGGGGTTCGGCGAGGGTTACTCGCTCCTCGACGTAAACAGGGCCGGAGTCCCCCTCATGGAGATCGTCGGAGAGCCCGATCTCAGAAGTGCGGACGAGGCTCGCGCATACCTGACGCAGCTCCACACGATTCTCCAGTACATTGGTACAAGCAGCGCCAACATGGAGGAGGGCAACTTCAGGTGCGATGCTAATATCAGCGTTCGCCCCGTTGGCCAGGAGGAGTACGGCACCAAGGTCGAGATCAAGAACATGAACAGCTTCCGCTCCGTGTATCGGGCTCTTGAATACGAGGCGGAACGACAGGTTGAAGTCGTAAAGTCGGGCGGACGAATCGTCCAGGAAACTCGTGGCTGGGTAGAAGAAGAGGCTGTGACCGTGTCTCAGCGTGTCAAGGAGGGAGCGTCCGACTATCGCTACTTCCCCGAGCCCGACCTACCACCCCTCAGGATTTCCACTGAGTGGGTCGGTGAGATAGAGTCCTCTCTTCCTGAGCTGCCACATGCTCGAAAGGGGCGCTTCGTCTCCAAACTTGGCCTACCTGAATACGATGCCGCTCTTTTGACGTCCACTAAAGCGACCGCCGATTACTTCGAAGAAGTCCTTGATGCTTCATCCGGGAAGGCCTCCAACTCGGAACAGTTTGCGAAGGCCGCCAGTAACTGGATGCTGGGCGAGATGGCCCGCCTATTGAACCAGTCCGGTCAGGACCTCTCGGAAGTAAGAGTCGAACCTTCCCAGCTAGCCGAGCTACAGACTATGGTTGACGACTCGACGCTGAGCTCGACTATGGCAAAGACTGTCTTCGAGAAGATGTTCGAGACAGGTCAACCCCCACGCCAGATCGCCGAATCAGAAGGCCTGGTACAGATATCAGACACCGACGCCGTACTGACCGCAGTGCAGGAGGCCATAACGGCCAACCCGGACCCTGTGGCCGACTACCTTGCGGGCAAACAACAGGCGATGGGTTTTCTGGTTGGCCAGGTGATGAAGGCCACTCGCGGCAAGGCAAACCCACGGATGGCTAGCCAGATGGTCCGCGAACAGCTGGAAGCGATGCGCTGATGGCTGCAAGCAGCAACGGCGCTTCGCCAAGGTCAGAACTGAACGGCAGCCATGTGTCACGCCTTCAGAGGTTCCTGCGTCTGCTGCATCCTGGGGTTGGTCTGAAGCGCTGGGCTCTGATAGGCGCGATCGGTGTAGCCTTCTGCTCGATTGGGCTGGCGTATCTGATCCGGAAGTTCTTCTCAGTTGGATTTCCTGACTTCCTGCCCTGGTACTTCGAGGGCTTTCTCCTGCTGGGTGTCGGAGGCGGGGCGATTCTACTTTCCATGTACGGCTACTACAGGGCGCTCAGCCCGCTCTTCATGCGCTCGAAGTCTATAGATGCGGTGGCGGATACCGTCTACAACAGGTGGTCCAGGGGACGGGGTCCCAAGGTGGTCGCTATCGGAGGCGGTACCGGTCAGTCGGTGCTGCTGCGCGGCCTAAGACTGCACACCGACAACCTCACAGCCATTATCACGGTCGCAGACGACGGGGGCAGTTCGGGAATTCTGAGGCGGGAGCTGGGAGTTCTGCCTCCCGGAGACTTCCGCAACTGCCTGGTGGCCCTGTCTGAGGACGAGACACTCCTGGCCGACCTGTTCCAGTACCGTTTCGATGAGGGAAGCGGTCTCAAGGGTCACAGCTTCGGCAACCTATTCATTGTGGCTATGACCAACGTGACCGAAAGCTTCGATCAGGCGCTGGTTGAGTCCAGCCGCGTACTTGCGGTCCGTGGAGGAGTTCTTCCCTCGACGTCTGCCGACCTGAGGCTGTCCGCCCGATTCAGCGATGGGACGGTCGTGAGGGGCGAGTCCAGCATCACCAACCATGGCGGAGAGATCGACCGGCTGATGATCGAACCGGCCTCAGCTCCCGCCCACCCGCTGGCGGTGCAGGCCATCGAGGAAGCTGAAATTGTCGTGATAGGCCCCGGCAGCCTCTACACGAGCATCCTGCCGAACATCCTGGTTGGCGGCATATCGGATGCGCTGGCAAGGACTGAAGCGACAGTGGTCTACGTATGCAACGTTGCCACTCAAGTAGGGGAGACTGACGCCTACACGGTCAGGGACCATGTGATGGCGCTTCAGCGGCACACCTTCGACGACATCGCCGACTACGTCGTGGCCAACAGCGACCCGCTCCCACTTGACGACCGCTTCGCCGGACAGCCTGTCTTCCACGATGGCCAGCGGATACCCCACGCCCAGATCGTTCTGACTGATATGGTTGATCCCACACACCCGGTCAGGCACGATTCCGACAAGCTCGCCTCAGCCATCATGGAGCTAAATGGGGCGGCTAATGGCAGGCGACGCGGCAACGTTGAATTGCAGTCCAGTTCTGTGTAAAGCTACTTTCAACTGAACTTTTCGAGGTCGGCCAAACGTGACGGTTCTCAACATCATCCAGATTCTTGTCTCAGTTCTCCTGGTTGTAATCATTTTGCTACAGGTGAAGGGGCAGGGTACTGGTCTGTTTGGCGCGGCGGATAACTCGTTCAGGACACGGCGTGGTCTGGAGTTGCAGCTCTTTAGGTTCACGATTGCGTTGATAGTCGTCTTTCTCGGTCTGTCTATAGCGAGCGCCCGCTTCTTCTAGCCCTCTGGCTGTGATTCGACCGGTCATCACCCTCACAACCGACTTCGGTACTAGCGACTCTTACGTCGGTGCGATGAAGGGAGTGATCCTCAGCCGCTGCCCCAATGCGACTATCGTCGACATCTCGCACGAAATCGAGCCGCAGGTGGTCTCTCAAGGCGCATACGTATTGGCGACTGGGGCAAGGTACTTCCCGCCGAACACGATCCATGTCGCCGTGGTAGATCCGGGCGTCGGCTCCGACCGGATACCAGTTGCAGTACGAACGCCTTCTGGCACCTTTGTAGCCCCGGACAACGGCCTTCTGACTCTCGCTCTTGCAGAGTTCATCCACTCTCCCGCTACTGGGGAAGACAACACCGCTGCCAAAGAAAAAGAAGCGGCTCTGACGCAGGCTGATCTGTCCGAAGAGTGCAGGGGAGTCGTGCTCGACGACTCATCGTATTGGCTCCCCAAAGTCAGCCGCACTTTCCACGGGCGAGACGTCTTCGCACCCGCTGCCGCTCACATTGCATCCGGAGTAGCGATCTCTGACGTGGGCTCGCCCTTGGAGACCGTCGGAGTCATCACATCCTTGCTTCTAGGCAGGTCGTGGGAGGGCGGCGGCATCATAGTCCACATGGATCGGTACGGGAATCTGATCACGAACATCCCTGCGAAGGCTGTAACCGAAGGGACTGTGTTCCAGATCGCCAACTACCACATTACCGGACTCAGCCGTTCGTACTCAGAGTCCGTCGGCAAGATCATGGCGATAATTGGCAGCCAGGGCACCGTAGAGATCGCATTGGGGAACGGAAATGCAGCAGAGGCTCTGAACGCATCCGTTGGGGACACTATCGAGATCGTGGCCGAAACACCCTGATCTGAGCCACCGAATTGCTTGGTCAGATCCCTCGTCAGCCTACGCCCTGACCCCTCGCGCGATCAGGTCGTTCCGATACTCCACCGCAGTCGAATGGACCATCTGGCCACCCTGAATCAGGCGTTCGACGGTCTTGTCCAAGTAGTGAAGAATCGCCGCATCCACATCAGTTCTGGCTACTTCCTGTACACGGACAAGAAACGGCGCTCTCTCCACTTTCCACGGGTCCAACTTGTCAGCCAGGAACACTACCTTGGCGACATCCCCCATACCAGGGTGGCCCGTAGTGTGGAATCGTACAGACTCAAGGACTGATCCGACGTTGTAGTCATCGTCTTCACTGAGCCACCCTGCGGCCACCGGACCGTGCAGGAGCATCGGCTGACTTCTCTCAACGAGATCGATTCCCAGTCCGAGCCGTTCGGCCTCGCCCAGGAGTACACGTTTCTTGACGGCCCTCGCGAGATCATGGGCTGCAATTCCCGTGTCTACCAGGTGCGCATCGATCCCGTGTCGAATCGCGAGTTCCTGGCCGACTTCGCGGGAACGTTCCACGTGGTCACGTAGACCGGTTGGCAGTTCTATCAGTCGTGACTCTATGGCGTCGGGCAGGTCAGACATTCCACGTATCTGGGGCCTATACAGGAAGTCCGAGTCGGCGTCCGCCGATTACGTGCAGGTGCAGGTGATGCACTTCCTGGCCGCCGTCGCTCCCCTGATTTATGATCAGCCGGTATCCACTCTCGGCTACTCCCTCAGCCGCGGCCATGCTTCGAGCTGCGTCGAACATAGCACCCATCGTTGCATCCAGACCTGACTCGACCTCCGACAACAGAGCGAAGTGCTCCAGGGGAATCACCAGCAGATGAACGGGCGCCAGGGGGTTGATGTCCCTGATCACGAAGCAGTGGTCGTCACGATAGAGGATCTCGCTCGGTATCTCGCCGTCCCTGATTTTGCAGAAGACGCAGAACTCGTCCATGTCCGTACCTGCGCCGCTACACGCCTACGACGGCCAACGCTTCGATCTCGATGAGGTAGCTCGGACTCACAAGGCCCTTCACAAACACCGTGCTGGACGCAGGTCCCGGGTCTCCATCGAAGAACTCAAGCCTCGCCTTCGCGTAGCCTGCGTAGTCCTCAGCATTGATCAGGAACGCCGTGATCTTGGTGATGTCCGCCCGTGTCCCGCCAGCCGCGTTCAGCGCGGCCTCGACGTTGCTCAGAGTCTGGACCGCCTGGGCATAGACGTCACCTTCGCCGACTATGCCGCCCCCCGCGTCCACGGATACCTGACCAGATACGAAGATGAGATCACCCGCTCGGGTGGCAGGTGAGAAGCCCGAGGGTTTGTTGTCAGGATTTGGAAAGTACGATCGTCTCGGCATGGCTGACCTCTGGTCTGTTGTAAGAGTGCGGTTCGTGAAGCCTCCGGCTGGACTACCCGCGTAGCTCGAGGAGTTCGATTCGCGTGTCGTCCGGGCCCTTGATGAAAGCGATCTTCGGCCCATTCGGAACGTCGATTGGTCCCTCTTTCAACTCAGCCCCCATCGCTCCCAGACGTTCCAGCTCAGTGTCCAGATCGTCGATAGTTATCCCGATGTGCTCCAGTCCCCAGTGTGCGTCGGCGTTCCCATCGCCCATGGACTCGCCGGTCCTGGCGCCTGAGATATTCACCGTCACCCCATCCGGGGTCCGGGTAACTACGAACTGGTCCCCGTACGGACGCACAATGTCGCTGACGATGGTGAAGTCGAACGCCTCAGCGTACCACTCAGCCGTCTTCCTTGGGTCTGGGGCCTTGAGGTGAACGTGATTGAACTCATATCCCATTTTGCAGTCCATACCTCCTTGAATTTGCGATTGCAGTCTATATCAAGGCTCTGCAATCAGCCAACCGCAGAAGTCACCTCAGCTCGTCCATCACCATGTACATGTGACCGAACAGCTTGGACAGCTCGCGCACGTACTCCGTTGGCCCGACCGGCTTGGTAGGATCGAGATGCTGGAACAGAGAGAACTCTGTGTGTGTGAAGTCGCCTCGCTCCGCAAGCGCATCCGCCATGCGGCGCGACTCAGCGGCGGGGACGAGATTGTCTTCACGGTCGTGCATTATCAGTACCCTGGCCCGCAGACCGTCCACTGACGAGCTCGGGGAGATCGACGCGAGCGACTCAAGGGTCGATGTCGGCAGACTGTCGACGAGCCGCCGGGCCTCATCTGTGTCCACCCCAGATAACAGTCTGCTCGTAATCTGAGCTTCCTCCGACAACTTGGCCAACTCAGCGTGGTCCACAAATGTGTCCTTGGTCACGAACATGCCATTGAGCAAAGCTATTTCAGCCGGGTTTTCCATCTCTTCAATGAGTTGAGCCGTCACAACCCTCCTGCTCAGGTCGGCTGGCGTCCACGGTTCGACCACCCCGTTGTAATACCTGCTATTCGACAGAACTGCCGCGATTAGGTCTCTGACGTCGTAGTAGCCGGCAAAGAAGTTGACGAACTGAACGTCATCCCTTATTCGAGAGTCGCTTGCCGCGACCGTTACAAGGGACGCACCCACACAGAAGCCACCAACTCCTGCTCGTTCAGGATCGACCCTCTCGTGCTCGAGAAGGAACTCGAACCATCTGACAAGGTCCTCGACCTCCGTTTCCGTAACACGCTGGGAGGTCATTCCCTCCGACCATGGGATCAACACGACTGCCCCTGACCGGGCAAGCCCCTCGGCAAGGCCGACCACACGGGGGTCGTTTCGCCCCGCGGGGTTCACTCCGAGGAATAAGAGCACTGCGCTGTGCACGCCATCGCCTGCCGGAGCGTACAGATCGGCGCTGCCGCGCCCCGTGCTGATTTCGTGGAAGACTTCCTCCCTGGTCGGCGTACCCATCACCCACGGTTGAGGGTTAACAGGTAGAGAACCCACCACCTGGGGTATGAACAAAGCTGTCCGCCACGCGACACGCCCCTCAGGAGTGACTGCAAACCATAGTGCTACCAGGGCTATGAGAACCGCAAACCCAATTGCAAGTCGCTTGGCGACCCTGCGGGCTCGTGCTCTGAATCCTGCACCTGAACCGGCATTTCCTATTGCATCTTGTTCGCTCAAAACTCATCCACCGGGAAGGACTTAAGGCTAGTTAATATGAACAGATTTGAGAACTTTTCTTGCTTTGACACTATCCTTGGCCAATGTTATTCTGAAATTGGTCAATGCTCCGGCATCATTCGGGAGGACAGGTTGCGCCCCGCCGGTTCATCTGGATTCGATTCCTGATCGTAGATCATTCCAAAGGGGCGTGGATTGCTTGGTCCTACGAGGTGGTGGACCGCAGAAGAAACTGGACGGGTGCTGAAGCATGGTCGCGGATATTCTATCCCGCATTGCAGGAGGCGCCATCCTAGCGGTAGTCGGATGGGGTCTCGGTAACTTCATAGCAGACGTGTGGGGCCCGGAACAATTCGTTTTCTGGGTCTTTGGATTGACAATTGCCGGAGTTGTCATCGGACTTGTAGCCACGCCCTTTGCCACCGCCGGCCTGTCCCGCAGCATCGCCAACCAGACTCGCTCCGTTCCCACATCCAGACTGCTCTCTGCCATCGTTGGCATGGTAGTTGGCCTCTTAATTGCCCTGCTGGTCTCGATACCGCTCTTCAGAATTCCAGGCTGGCTGGGCCTGATTCTCCCTGTAGCGATCAGCCTCTTCCTGGCCTATCTCGGCGCAACGCTTCTGTTTGCTCCGTCGCGAGACATCTTTCACAGGTTTTTGCCCGACAGTCGAACCTTTTCTGCGGTTAATGGCGCGGCGGCAGTTTCCAGTAACGGTCATGCAGGCCCCGTATTGCTTGATACAAGTGCCATTATAGACGGACGAATAGCCGCCATCTCCAAGACCGGCTTCCTCCAGGGGACGCTTATAGTTCCACGCTTTATCCTGAATGAGCTTAGGCACGTCGCAGACTCCAAGGACTCGTTGAGGCGTACGCGCGGACGCCGGGGCCTGGAGATGCTTCGTGAGATAAGGGAAGAGGGACTCGTTCGGACTGAAATCCTTGAGATCGACTACCCAGATGCCCGCGAGGTGGATGCAAAGCTGGTCGGCCTTGCAAAGGAGATCGGAGCCTCGATTCTGACCACCGACTTCAACTTGAACCGCGTCGCCCAGATAGATGGAATCGCTGTACTCAACGTTAACGAACTCGCCAGCTCACTCCGTCCGGTGGTGATCCCTGGTGAGAGTCTTCGACTGAAGATTCTGCACGAGGGCAAGGAGCCGGGACAGGGCGTCGGGTTTCTCGAAGACGGAACTATGGTCGTCGTGGACTCCGGTGAGCGCTACATAGATACTGAGCTCGATGTCACCGTGGCGCGAGTCCTTCAGACCGCTGCCGGTTGCATGATCTTCGCCAGCCCGTCCTAGGCCCCGAATCGCTTGCAACCCTCCAATAGTAACGACACGTCCGGACTGCGTCCGACTGTGGGAGTCGCTGTCGTCGCCGGAGGGTCCAGCCGCCGCATGGAGGGCCGTAACAAGCTCTTCATAGATATCCTTGGCAGACCCCTGTTGCTGTACTGCCTGGAAGCATTTGAGCATTCAACAGACGTGGGCAGTATTGCGATTGCGACAGCAATCGAAAGCATCCCCCACGTGACTGCACTCTCGCGAAAGCACGGCATCAGCAAACTGGCATCCGTTGTGCCCGGTGGCGGGAGGCGCCAGGACTCCGTATTCAACGCCGTTAACGCGCTCGGAGAGGTCGACATCGCTATCGTCCATGACGGCGCGCGTCCATTTGTTGACAACGCAATCATTGCCCGAGCTGTCAATGAAGCCAGACGCTTCGGCGCGGCAACTGCCGCCGTTCCTGTGAAGGACACAATTAAGGTAGCAACGCCGGAAATGACAGTAGCCTCTACGCCTCGAAGGGAGACTCTCTGGGCCGCCCAAACTCCTCAGGCGTTCAGCATGGGGTTGCTCCGGGAGGCGCACTCGCAGATTACCTATGACGTGACGGACGATGCCGCTATGGTTGAAGCCCTCGGTCATCCCGTCAAACTCTTCATGGGAGCTCATGAAAACATAAAGGTGACGACACCGGAGGACATTCCGGTGGCCGAGGCAATCGCGCGGACCAGATTGGAGGCATCGCGGCGTTGACCTACAGGACCGGTATCGGCGTCGATGTTCACCCCCTCGTGGAGGGCAGGGACCTCGTTCTAGGCGGTGTAGACATTCCCCACAACACAGGCCTCGACGGTCACAGTGACGGTGATGCCCTTGTTCATGCGGTTATCGACGCCTGTCTCGGTGCCTCCAACTTGGGGGACATCGGAGCCCACTTCCCATCGACCGACCCAAAGTACCTTGGCGTACGCAGCACTACTCTGTTGTCGGAGACGGTTGAGATGCTTCGAGCAGGCAAGTGGCGGCTGGAATACCTTGATGCTACAATTATCGCCGAACGACCCAAGCTCAGACCCTACATTGGCGACATGCGCGCCGCGCTTGCCGAGGCCCTGCAAATCGACTGCGAACTGGTTAGCTTGAAAGCTACAACAACAGACCATCTCGGATTCGTTGGCAGGGAAGAGGGCATCTGCTGCATCGTAGTCGTCACCATCTCGAAAGTATGAGACTCTACGACACCCTCTCGGGTCAGCTACACGACTTCCACTCCCCCAACGGGCAGGTCCGCATGTATGTTTGCGGAATCACCCCGTATTCGTCGTCCCACATCGGTCACGCTATGTCTGCCGTGTCGTTCGACGTCGTAAGGCGGTATCTCGAATTCCGTGGATTTAACGTCAGGCACATCCAGAACTTCACCGACATCGACGACAAGATGATCGCCGCCGCCAACGAGCGCGGTATCGAAGTGTCGGACCTCGCCTACGCCAACATCCAGGAGTACATAGACGCGATGGGAGAACTGAATGTTGCTCCCGCGCACGAGTACCCCAGGGCGACGCAGGAAATCGACAAGATCGTAGAGATCATCCAGTCCCTGATCGACAAGGGTTACGCTTACGATGTCGATGGCGACGTCTACTTCCGCGTAAGGCAAGACGAGGACTACGGCAAGCTAAGCCACCGGAGTATTGACGACCTTCTCAGCGGCGCCCGCGTAGAGATCGACGAGCGTAAGGAAGACGTGCTCGACTTCGCTCTGTGGAAGTCTCAGAAGCCGGGCGAGCCCGCCTGGGACAGCCCCTGGGGCCCCGGTCGACCCGGCTGGCACATCGAGTGCACCGCGATGTCGATCAAGTACCTGGGCGAGTCTATCGACATTCACGGCGGCGGCGAGGACCTGGTATTCCCTCACCACGAGAACGAGATCGCGCAGTCCGAGTCGTTCACCGACGTCGAGCCCTTTGCCCGGTTTTGGCTGCACAACGGGATGCTCCGCCTCGGTGTCGAAAAGATGAGTAAGTCCCTCGGCAATATCATCTCTCTGCCTGAGGCCCTCGATCTATTCGAACCGCAGGCTCTCCGACTGTTCTTCCTCAGCTCCCACTACAGGTCGCCACTGTTCTACAGCGAGGAAGTAGTCCGGAGCCAGGAGCGTGCAATCAGGAGACTTCGGCAGGCGCTTCGAGTTGAGTCCGGCTCGGGCCCATCCGTAGACGCCACTGACTTCCGCACCAGGTTCGTCGAGGCCATGGACGACGACCTCAATACCCCGCGTGCGCTAGCCACGCTGTTCGATCTCGCACGAGAGATCAATAGGGGACGCGAGAACGATGCCGATGTGTCGGAAGCTCAGCAGGCCCTTTCCGATCTGGCCGATGTCCTGGGACTAGACCTAACTGAGTCTGACGATGGCGCCGATACATCCGCCGGACCGTTCATCCAACTGCTCGTGGATCTGAGAACAGACCTTCGTGCCGCTCGGCAGTTCGACCAGGCCGACCGCATACGCGATGAGCTCGCCAACCTCGGCGTCTCGCTTGAGGATTCCGCTGCCGGTACGGAGTGGACACTGCGGTAGAGTCCCTGGTCGGACACTTTGCCGGCTCGTCCCAACGCGGCTTTTCCTTCCCTAAGCCCAAGGGCCCATTCGCTCCCCTGCGGTGTTACCTCCCTCAGTTCTTCATAACACTCGCTCTATAGGCCTTTGTCTGAACATTTGCGTTGTTTACGTCCCGCTCCTCGCCTAACATTTAAGTGAAGGCACATTTCCAGGACTAAAGCTTGGAAGCGCAAGCCATTGAGGTCAGAGTGAGCGATTCTCTTATGCACACTGTAACCGGAGCAACCGGTTACACCGGACGCTATATTGCTGGACGTCTGCTCGAAGAGGGGCATAAGGTCCAGTCGATTACCGGCCACCCACAGCGCCCCAGCCCATTTGGAGACCAGGTAGCGCTTCATCCGTTCAACTTCGATCGCCCCGACCTGCTCCGTGAAACCCTGGCAGGGACCGACACGCTATTCAACACATACTGGATTCGCGTCAACTACGGCGACCGCTCCCACGAACGTTGCGTTGAGGAATCGCGCATCCTGTTCAATGCGGCCAAAGATGCTGGTGTAAGGCGCATCGTCCACGTCAGTGTCACCAACCCCGATTCAAACTCCTCACTCCCTTACTTTCGTGGTAAGGGACAACTTGAAGATGCATTGCGAATTCTGGGAATCTCCTACGCCATACTCCGTCCGACCATTCTGTACAGCGTTGAAGACATTCTCCTGAACAACATCGCCTGGACTCTCAGGAAGTTCCCGGTAGTGCTGCTTCCGGGCACAGGGAACTACGGTATCCAGCCGATCTTCGTGGAGGACATGGCTGAGCTTGCCGTCGAAGCGTCTCGCGGGGACGAGAGCATCGAAATCGACGCTGTAGGGCCGGAGGTCTTCACCTATGCGGAAATGGTGAAGCTGGTTAGAGACAAGATGGGCTCCCGGTGCCTTGTGGTCCCATCCCCCAAGTGGCTCACCTACGCCGCCGGGCGTGTGCTGGGCGTCTTTCTGGACGACATAGTTCTAACAAGGGATGAAATCAGGGGCCTATCCGCTGGACTTCTTGTATCCAGGTCAGGTTCCGAGCCGCCTGCCCCCACAAGGTTCTCGGAGTGGCTGGATCAGAATGCAGCAGATCTGGGACAGAGATACGCTTCCGAAGTGCAGCGCCACTACCGATGACAACACTCTCGCTGGTCGAAATGACACTCGCCAGCCAGTGACAGGAGCGACCAATGACGACATCAGCACTAACTGTCTACGGCGCCCCATGGTGCCCTGACTGCAGGCGTTCGAAGCAGTTCCTCGGAGAGCAGCGCGTCCCATACGACTGGATAGACATCGATCTCGACGAGAACGCCCGCGAATACGTCAGTAGAATCAACGACGGCAAGCAGATCATCCCAACCATAGTCTTTGAGGACGGCTCGGTTCTCGCCGAACCATCCAACGCCGAACTCGCCGCCAAGCTTGGCATCAACCCAAGGGCCGAGCGGCAACACTACGATCTCATAGTCATCGGCGGTGGCCCGGCTGGTCTTACCGCCTCGCTCTACGCGGCGCGCGAGGGAATCGAAACGCTTGTCATCGAGCGCAGCGGCGTAGGGGGCCAGGCCGGTGTTACCGAGCGAATCGACAACTACCCGGGCTTCCCGGACGGTATCGGAGGCGGCGATCTGGCCGACAGAATTCGCGCCCAGGTAGAGCGATTTGGCGTCGAGGTACTGCCAGCCCAAGCCGTAACCTCTGTCGGGACTCAAGGACAGTACAGAGTGGTAAGCACTGAGAGCGGAGACAACTATTCCGCGACCGCTGTTCTTCTCACTCCCGGAGCACGTTATCGCAGACTGAACGTCCCAGGCGAGGACGACCTCATCGGTGCAGGCGTCCACTTCTGCGCCACATGTGACGGTCCCTTCTACAAGGGTGAGCATGTGGTGGTGGTCGGAGGCGGAAACAGCGGAGTGGAAGAGGGCCTGTTCCTGACTCGTTTCGCGGAAAAAGTCATACTACTGGAACGTGGTGACCAGCTCAGGGCAAGCCGTATCCTCCGGGAGAAGGCTGACGCCCATCCCGATCTGGAGGTACGCCTGGGCACGCAGGTGCGGGAGTTCAAAGGCAACCCCAAGTTGGAGACAGTCGTCACTGTCGACAGTGAAGGGAAGGTCAACGAGATCCCTGCGGCTGGGACGTTTATCTTCATCGGACTCGACCCGAACACGTCGTTTCTCGATGGATCCGTGGACCTGGACGAACGCCGCGCTATTCTGACCGGCCAGTCGATGGAGACCAGTGCTGCAGGCGTATTCGCCGCTGGGGACGCCAGGTCAGGGAGCACCAAGCAGCTCACAGCCGCAGTGGGGGAGGGAGCCACCGCCGCCCTGATGATCCGGGAGTACCTGAAGGCCGCCCAGGGCGATCGCGGTTACTAGCCGCAGTTGACCGGGGAAGAGCTGGAGCCAACGGGCGGATTCGAACCGCCGACCTGCGGTTTACGAAACCGCTGCTCTACCACTGAGCTACGTTGGCCCATTCGGTGCGCGACCAAATAATCATAGCATCCCCGCCTGCGCTGGCGCATACTCGTTGCACCCTCAGCGTGCCCGTGCTAACGTCAGTGCTGTTCAGGAGGGATGTGACATGACCATGGGCTCCGACTTTCTACTAATTACGGCGGACCGCGTCATCGACTCCAAGGGCGGCCCACCCATCGAAAACGGTGCAGTGCTCGTCCACGATGGCAAAGTCGTCTCCGTTGGACGCGCAGCCGATGTCTCGGCCCCTGAGGGTGCGTCTGTCCAGTCCCACCACTATGCAGGCTGTACCGCCCTTCCTGGAATGGTCGACTGTCATACCCATCACAACGGCTTTGGCGACGGCAGGATGGGCGACGAACTGACGTTGCTCGCAGACGAAGTACTGACCGTCCAGGCGGCACGCAACGCCAGGGCGAGCCTGTACTCGGGGGTGACGACGATTCGCGAGAACGGCCCCAAGAACGTGACGATGTTCAGGCTGCGCGACTCGATCAACGCCGGACTGACCATCGGACCACGCATGGTGCTGTGCGGACGGCCTGTCGCAATCATCGGCGGCCACATGGGTTACTTCGGAGGCGAGGTTACTGGAGCAGATCAGACCCGAGCGCTCACGAGGCAGCTAATCAAGGAGGGCGCCGACTACATCAAGATCACCGCAACCGGCGGCAGCACTCGCACCTCGTTCCCACTCAGGCCGTCATTCACTGTCGATGAGCTTCATGCAGTGACCGAAGAGGCGCACAAGGTCGGCAAACTCACTGCCACCCACTGCCTGTCGTCACAGGGGATCGCCAACTCGCTGGACGCAGATGTGGATATGATCATCCACTGCGCCTTCAAAGATGGTGACGGCACAGACAACTTCCGCAGCGACATCGCCGAACGCATAGGCGAAAAGGGTGTGTTCGTTAACCCTACGCTCCATGTCGGACGGTCGAGCGCCTGGGTGCTCGGCCACAAGCGTGACGACGTTGGCCTGACGCCCCAGGAGGAAGCGGACCTCGATGCAGGGCGTCGCAGCATGGAGGTCAAGCTCGACCACTCGCGCAGGATGATCGAGATGGGCCTGAAAGTCATCACTGGCTCAGACTCCTCATGGGGCAACTACAGGCTCGGGAATACCGTGTACGAGGCCGAGCTTCTCGTGCACGCCGGGTACTCGCACATGCAGGGTGTGCTCTCGGTCACTAGTTGGGCCGCCGCCGCGCTGGACATGGACGACCAGGTCGGCACGCTTGAACCCGGGAAGCTGGCTGACATTCTCGTAGTTGACGGCAACCCCGCCGATGACATCAACGACCTCTGGAATGTCAGAGAGGTCTTCTTCGGAGGCCAGAAACTCGAACGCGGCTCAGACGAATCGCTTGCCGCGGTCCGCCAGCAGCCCGCAACTCTGTAGACTCGCGTAATCCAACCTGTATTTCAGCCTCAGCAAGGGAGTACCAGCCATGCCGGAAAATCCTGATTTCACAATCCTGAAAGCTGCGAGACTGATCGACGGCAACGGAGGTCCAGTTGCAGAGCAGGCGGCGGTAATGCTGCACGGCGACACCATCAGCCAGATTGGCACGCAGGAGACCGTTCAGGCCCCTGAGGGTGCATCCGTGCGCGAAGTGGACTACGGTGACGCCACGATCCTGCCCGGACTCGTGGATAGCCACGTCCATCTCATCGGCATCGGCGACGGTCGTGCCGGAGACGAGCTCGTGACCCTGCCGGACGAAGTTCTCACCGTTCAGGCTGCCCAGAACGTCAGGCGGCATCTCCACTCGGGCGTTACCACCGTGCGCGACTGCGGCGCGAAGAACCGCACGACATTCCTGCTGCGTGATGCGGTCGAAATGGGCATCGTGCCTTCGCCGAGACTCGTGCTCGCGGGCAGACCTGTCGCGATCATCGGAGGCCACCTGAGCTACTTCGGTATCCAGGCTACCGGAGAGGACGAGTGCCGAGCGGCCGTCCGGCAGCTCATCAAAGAGGGCGCCGACTTCATCAAGATCACCGCCACTGGGGGCAGCACTCGCACCAGCTTCTCGCTTCGCCCGTCGTTCAATATCGACGAGCTGTCCGCAATCTGCGAGGAGGCCCACAAGTTCGGCAAGCACGCCGCCGCTCACTGCGCCTCGTCGCAGGGCATGGTGAACGTGCTCGCCGCTGGCATCGACACGATCATCCACGGCGTCCACAAGGAGGCTGACGGCTCCGACGTGTACCGACCTGAGATCACGGAAAAGATCGCTGAACAGGGAGTGTACGTCAATCCCACGCTCGGTGGGGGAGTGACCCGTATCCGGATGCTGGAAAACACACCAGACCTAACATCGTCCCAGCAGGCTGATCTGGACCTGATGCGACAGTCGTCAGAGGTCCGCATGGAGAACGTTGCCCGCATGGTCGACGCAGGCGTCATGATGAGTGCCGGTTCGGACACCGCCTGGGGCTTCTACCAGATGGGCGACTTCCAGACGGAGATCGAGGCCCACGCCATGGCCGGCATGTCCAATATGGATGCAATAGTGTCCGCCACCAGGGACGCCGCAAGGTCATGCTGGATCGACGACTCCGTGGGGACGCTGGAGCCCGGCAAACAGGGAGACGTGCTGGTCGTCGGCGGCGACCCTGATCAGGACATCAACGCGCTTAGGAACGTGACCGACGTGTACCTCGCCGGGAACCGAGTCGACAGACAGGCTCTCGTCTAGCTGAGCATTGTAGGGGCGCCCCTTGTGGTCGCCCGGTAACGTCTGTGAACTGAAAGGGGCAGCCTCAAGGACTGCCCCTACTACTTGGAATTTCTATCGTCTGGAATCGCTACTTCTCGATCGGCGCTCCCACGATGGACCCGTACTCGGTCCATGAGCCGTCGTAGTTTCGTACCTTGCCGTGTCCGAGGATCTGACTCAGAACGAACCAGGTGTGCGAGCTCCGCTCGCCGATACGGCAGTAGGCTATGGTCTCACCCTCTCCGGAAATCCCCTTGCCCTCGTAGATCTCTCTGAGTTCTTCGACGGACTTGAAAGTCCCGTCCTCGGCGACTGCCGAAGCCCACGGGATGTTGGCCGCTCCGGGGATGTGGCCTCCACGCTGCGAACCCTCCTGTGGTAGGTGGGCCGGAGCCAGTAGTGTGCCGTCGAACTCCTCGGGAGCCCGTACGTCCACGAGGCCAGTGCTGTTGTCCGTTGACGCAACGCCGAGGACGTAGTCACGCGTGGCACGTATTGACGTGTCTGGATTCGATGCAGTGTAGGTGGTCGCCTCGACGGAAGGTGCGTCCGTGGTCACATCTCGCCCCTCGTCGATCCACTTCTGGCGTCCGCCGTCCATGATCTTGAGGTCGGCGTGACCGTACATTCGCATCTGCCAGAACGCATACGTGGCGAACCAGTTGTTGTTGTCTCCGTACAGAACGACAGTTGTGTCATTGCTGATGCCCGACTCGCCCATGAGACTCTCCATCTGCTCGCGCATCAGGATGTCACGGGTAAGCTGGTCGTTTAGCTGGGTGCTCCAGTTCAGGCCCACTGCGCCGGGGATGTGCCCCTGGTCGTATGCCGCCGTGTCGACGTCGACCTCAAGTAGTACGACGTTTGAGTTGCCCATGTTGTCAGCGACCCACTGGGTCGAAACGATCGATTCAGGATGTGCAGGTTGTTCTGCCATTATTGGTGTTCCTCCTATTCAGTGAAACTCGTTTCAATTGAGTCTCTGATATTCGTGGAGCTAGCCAGTGAGGGGAGCTCCACCGCAGAACTGGACGTAGTCGATTAGCTCGGTGACCGTTGGGTTGTCCCCACACAGCGGACACTCCGGGTTGCGCCGCAGCTTGACTGCTCTGAAGTCCATCTCCAGCGCGTCGATGAGCAGCAGGCGGCCCGAGAGTGACTCGCCGATACCCAGGATGAGCTTGACGGTCTCGGTCGCCTGGATCGTGCCGACCATCCCGGGAAGCATTCCGAGCACGCCAGCCTCGGCGCAGCTTGGCACCTCGCCAGGAGGCGGAGGAGTCGGGAACAGGCACCGGTAGCAGCCCTTGTCCGGCAGGAAGACCGTCGCCATCCCGTCGAACAGCAGGATGCTTCCGTCCACCAGTGGCTTGTTGGACAGGTACGCTGCGTCATTCACCAGGTACCGTGCCGGGAAGTTGTCGGCGCCGTTGATGACGATGTCGTAGTCTGCCATGATCTCCATGGCGTTGTCTGAAGTCAGCGGAGCCTCGTGGGTGATCACATTGGTTTCCGGGTTGTAGGCATTGAGCGTCTCAACCGCGGATTGCACCTTCGGCTTGCCGATGTCTCCGTCGTAGTGGAGTACCTGGCGCTGGAGATTGGTCACGTCGACGGTGTCGAAGTCCACCAGCCCAATCGTCCCCACTCCGGCAAGCGTCAGGTAGATCGCAATAGGCGACCCGAGGCCTCCGGCTCCGACGATCAGCGTCTTCGCGTCGATCAGCTTGCGCTGCCCAGCGCTGCCCACCTGGGGCATGATGATATGGCGGCTGTACCTTCTCACCTGGTAGGGAGTCAGGGGCCTGACCGTGGTAGTTGTCATTACGTTCCTCCGGTTCTAGTTTGCCGTCGTGTTGGCTGCTTCTGGTCTACCCGCAATTATGGTCGGGTATTCAGTGCAAAATAAAAGCCTCCCGTGTCGAACGCGTGGCGTTGACTTGGAGGCCGATTCTAAGCGGGGCCATCATGGTGATGGCCGAGGCCGCCAGCTAGCTACCGGTGTGCGGCCACCCTGTCTGAACGCCGTGCGCAGAGACGGGTGCTGCGACATGTGCATGTAGCTGAAACGTACCGTGACAAGGCGGTTTTATTCCTCGAAAATGTGCGGTCTATAGCTGTCGCAAGTATAGCACGGGCCCTATACCGCTTCAACAAGAAGCACTCCCATGGAGCCTCCCAGGTTGAGTATCTAAGACCTATTCCGTCTTTCTGGCGAACGCCTGAATCTGAGACGGTGGTGAGGTGTCCGCAACTTCCCCCTTTCGACTCAGGTCAGTCCCACTGGCGCCCTGACATATAATGCAGACGAGTCCGATAAGGCCGGAGGGGTGCTCGGATGTGTGCGCAAGTGATGGCCAAGCTGTGGCTGACGTTCATTCTAATTGTTGGGATCACGCTGGTCGGCGTCGCCTGCGGGGGATCGACAGAGAGCGCACCGACGGTCGAACCTACTGCCGCCGTAGTTACTGGTCCGGTGACGGACTCGCAGGAGGCGGATGCCCTCAGAAAGCTCGCATTCGCCTATTGGGAGGCGTTCAACGCCTACGATGCGGAGAAGGCCCTGGGGTACATGGAGGAGAGCTACCGCCAGCAGCAGCGGGAAGAAGTTGGCAACGAAATTGAACTGATCAAGCTCTTCGGCGTAAAGCTTGAGGTAAGCGAGAACACTCCCCCTCACCTGAAAGGTGAAAACGAACGAGAGATGTACCTGAACTTGAAAGAACCATTAGGTACTCGACTGATACGAATGGCCTTCCGTCACGTAGAAGGGGAGTGGAAGATCATCCACGCCGAGGAACAGTAAGACCGTCTCAAGCAGCTTGTTGAGGATTGCTAGCAATTTCATCGGCGATTGTTGAGGACTTCGCAACTGCAAATCGGTTGAATACGTAGCTTAACTCGGTTGACTGACCGCTGATGCCCCAACTACCATTCGCCCATGGGACGGCTCGTAATGGTTTCCAACCGAGTCCCGGCGGCTTCAGACTTGGATCCGTCGAGCAGAGGGGCGGGTGCTGTTGGCGGGCTTGTCAGCGCGGTTCGCGCGTCTCTAATTCAGACTGGTGGCACGTGGGTCGGCTGGAGTGGGCGGACTGTCCCCCGTCGATCGAGGTCCGCGACGGAAGTTGCTCACACCCCCGGCCCCGTGGATCTTGCCACCATCGACCTTACCTCCGACGAAATCAACCTCTTCTACAACGGTTTCTCCAACCGTACTCTCTGGCCAATCCTTCACAGCTTCATTGAGCGTACACAGATCCGTCCTGACACCTACCGGGCATACAGGCGTGTAAATCGAAGATACGCAACCGCTTTGGCGTCTGTTATCAGCGACGATGATCTCGTCTGGATTCACGACTACCACCTCTTCTTTGTGGGTGATGAGCTCAGACGTCTTGGTTGGCAGGGCAAGCTGGGTTTCTTCCTTCACATCCCATTCCCGGCGGCCGACATCTTCTCCATCTTGCCATGGTCCAGGGAGGTCCTGGCCTCGATGCTGTCGTTCGATCTGATCGGCGTTCACACAAGACGGTACCTGTTTAACTTCGTGGACGCCTTTGGGTCCGAACTGGGGGGCGACTGGAATGGACGGGACCTCGCCTACCGGGAACGCTCGTCGAGGCTGGGCGTCTACCCCATTGGCATTGACCCTTGCACGTTTCAGAGCGCCGCTAGGAGCTCGACAGAGTCCCTCAGGGATCTGCTAAACCTCGACCCGACAACCCAGATCATAATCGGGGTCGATCGCCTGGACTACACCAAAGGGATTCCCCACCGGCTTCAGGCGTACTCTCGAATGCTCGAACAGCACCGTGACATGCACGGCAAAGTCACCCTGGTCCAGATTTCCAACCCGTCTCGGGCTCGCGTGCCCGAGTATGTCCGTGAACGTGAGATCGTTGAGCGCCTTACCGGAGAGATTAACGGGCGTTACTCGGATGGGGGCTGGATTCCGGTACGCTACCTGTACCGCTCGTTCAGCCAGGAGAGCCTTGCGGCGTTCTATAGAGATGCGGACGTCAACATGGTCACCCCCATCAGGGACGGCATGAACCTGATAGCCAAGGAGTTCGTAGTCTCCCAGGTGGCTGGCCCCGGAGTACTGATGCTATCGAGCCTGACCGGGGCGGCCGCGGAGTTGACCGACGCTGTAATCGTCAACCCCTACGACATTGACGGAATGGCCCGCGCGCTCTACGACTCCCTCAGGATGCCTCTTGAAGAGCGCAGGTCGCGCTGGCAGCGTATGAACAATGTCGTAGAACGTAACACCGCCTCCTGGTGGAGTTCGAGATTCACCTCCGACCTGCGACAAGTTCCGCAATAAGGCCCTTCACCTCGTTCCCAGCGATGCTAGAATTGATCTAGGGGGGACTTGTAGCACGAGTAGCTTTCGAAAGGCGTTGCGGGCTATGACGACCAATAACCATCAATCCACCTTTGCCGGAGTAAACGTATTCTTCGATCGCGCTGCCGACAGGCTTGGGCTTGAATGCGGCGTGCGCGACATGCTCAAGAGGCCTTGGCGCGAGCTTAGCGTGTCGGTTCCAGTCAGAATGGACGACGGATGTATCGAGGTCTTCAACGGCTACCGGATCCAGCACAATGGCGTGAGAGGCCCGTACAAGGGCGGAGTACGGTACCACCCCGAAGCCGATCAGGAAGAGGTCCGCGCCCTCGCGTCCCTGATGACTTGGAAGACCGCGATCGTCGACATACCCTTCGGGGGCGCAAAAGGCGGAGTCCAGTGTGATCCCCTCTCGCTTAGCACTGAGGAACTGAACCGGCTCACACGGCGATACACGATTAACATTGAGCATCTCATCGCCGTGAACCGCGATATTCCCGCCCCGGATCTCGGCACCAACGCGCAGACAATGGCCTGGATGATGGACGCTTATGGGCAGATCCACGGCTATACTCCCGGCATCGTCACCGGCAAACCCGTAGAACTGGGCGGTTCGGTCGGGCGTGAACAGGCGACTGGCAGGGGAGTGGTCTTCGTCATGCGCAGCGCCGCCTCCGACCTCGGAATGGACCCGCAAGGAGCGCGCATAGTCATCCAGGGATTCGGCAACGTGGGCTCATGGACAGCCCGGATAGCTGGTGAACTGGGCTGCAGGGTCGTCGCAGTCTCCGACGTAAACGGTGGCGTTCATAATGACGCCGGACTGGACATCGACGCCCTCGTTGCGCACACGGAACAGGCGCGGACCGTTGTCGGGTTCGAAGGCGCGGACTACATCGACAACGACGAACTCCTTGAACTGGACTGTGAAGTTCTCGTTCCGGCAGCAGTCGGCCGCGTCGTCAACGAAAATAATGCCGGGCGCGTCAAGGCCGATCTGATAGTCGAAGCTGCCAACCACCCTGTCACACCTGAGGCGGATGCAATACTCGAAGATCGCGGCGTGATCGTGATTCCCGACATTCTCGTCAACGCCGGGGGCGTGATCGTCTCCTACTTCGAGTGGACCCAGAACCTGTATCAGCACAGGTGGACTCTCGAAGAGGTGAACGACGAGCTTGACGCGATCATCACCAGGGCATACCGGACCGTGAGGGAGACCGCCGTATCAGAGGGAATCAGCTACCGCGACGCTGCGTTCCTGGTGGGCGTGGGACGCGTAGCCAAGGTCGCCAAGCTCAGGGGATTCATCTAGGCTACAGTCCGTCGCTCTCGATCTGGCCGTCGCGCATCCGAACGATACGGTTGCACTGCTCGCCGATCTCTGGCGCGTGCGTGACGATGATGAATGTCTGACTGTTCTCCCGGTTGAGGTCGAGTATCAGGTCCATGATTTCCTGTGCGGTCTCCGAGTCGAGGTCACCAGTCGGCTCATCCGCCCAGACTATTTCAGGCTCGTTGACGAGCGCCCTCGCTATGGTTACACGCTGTCTCTGACCCCCTGAGAGCTCTGCGGGATGATGACCGGCCCAGTCGGTAAGGCCGACTAGCTCCAGGGACTCCATCGCTCGCGCTCGCGCGACGCCGGGCTTAGCTCCGCTGACCAGCATCGGAAGTTCCACGTTCTCGACCGAACTCAGGACTGGAAGAAGGTTGTAGAGCTGGAATACGAACCCCATCTCTTCGGCGCGGTAGTCGGTCCGGCTGTCGTCGTCCATTTCGCTGAGCGAGACGCCGCCGATTGTGATCTCCCCTTCGTCGATGTTGTCGATGCCCGACAGGCAGTTCAGCAGGGTCGTCTTCCCGCATCCGCTCGGCCCCATGATGCCCACGACCTCTGCCTTGTTCACGCAAAGATCGACTCCGCGCAGAGCATGCACCTTCACACCCTTGCCGCTGCTGTAGGTCTTATGGACCTGATTCGCGACGACTATCGGTTCTCGCTTGGCGGCCTCCATGAGTGTGGTTCTCCTTCGTACTCTCCCGGCTTGAAATTCAGAATCAGTGTGACTGATTTCACTGTGGCTGTTCAATTCTACCGAGATTCGTCACTTGCGTGAAAGTATACTGGGTCGCCAAATCTTGACCGCGAAAAGGTGAAGGCGTACGCTTGGACTCACTAGCGGCTTTGATAGAAGTCGTTCGGAGGTTCAAATGGAATTCGGCTCATTTATGGAATTTCACACGCGGCCGGGACTCACTCAGTCCGACGCGTTTGAGGAAGGCTTCACTCACATAGAAACTGCCGAGTCACTCGGACTGGACGGAGTGTGGATGGCGGAATCCCACTTTAACCCGCAGCGGTCTGTTCTGTCCGCGCCTCTCGTGCTTGGAGCTGCCATTGCGGGGCGCACGAGTACCATTAAGATCGGTACCGCCGTACACGTCATACCCCTAGGTAACCCCATAAGAATGGCCGAAGAAGCGGCCACTCTCGACCAGGTCAGCCAGGGTCGCTTCGAATACGGGGTAGGCCGTAGCGGTTTCCCGGGCTCCTACGAAGGTTATGGAATGGCCTACGGCGAGAGCCGAGCTCGCTTCTACGAATACCTCGAAATCATCCAAGGCCTTTGGACATCCGACACCTTCAGCTACGAGGGCGAGTTCTACTCCTACGACGACGTCTGTCTCACTCCCAAGCCCTTGCAGCAGCCGCATCCTCCGTTCAGAATCGCCGCTACCACAACTGACACATTCCCTCTCCTGGGTAAGCTGGGCTACCCGATCTTCGTCGGCGTACGTGGCCTCGGAGCGTCCCAGGTTGCGGAGCAGGTCGATCTGTATAAGAAGGCATGGGACGACGCGGGCCACGATGGGCCCATCGACATCTCCCTCCGCATTCCCGTGTACGTAAGCGATTCCGAGGAAGACGGCGTGAACACCCCAGAGAACAGCTTCATGAAGCAGTTCAAGCGGCTGGGGTCACAGCTCGCTGCATCTGTAACCAGAGCCGGTACAGACCCCAGAGAAGATCGGGCCGAACGTAGCTCCCAGCTCGCCGAGATCACCTGGGAAGAGGTCAGGAAGGAGAAGGTCGCAGTCGGGACCCCCGACATGGTCGTCGAGCAGCTCGGCAGGTTGCGTGACCAACTGAGCCTGACAGGCGTCGTTGCCGAGTTCAACGCCGGCGAGGAGGTTCCTCCCGACAAGATCGAGTCATCTCTCAAGCTGTTCTGCGAAGAGGTCATGCCAGCGCTGAAGTAGACCGTGCTGCTCGCCATCGACATAGGCAATACCAACGTCACCATCGGTGTGTTTGACGGGGACGATCTGAGGACCACGTTCAGGTTTGCCACGGACACGCGAAAGATGCCGGATGAGTACGCGGTAACGATAAACCAGCTGCTCCCGCTGCAGGGTATGTCGCTGAGCGACATCGACGCGGTGGCCCTGTGCAGCGTGGTGCCACCACTGACCCCTAGCTTTGTGGACCTTGCCAGGACGTACTTCGATGTCGAACCGCTCGAAGTAGGCTCAGGCACTCGCACTGGCATACGTGTTCGTTACGATGCCCCCAGGGATGTGGGAGCAGACCGCGTGGTCGATGCTGCGGCCGCCTTCAAGATGTTTGGAGGGCCTGTCATTGTCGTGGATGTAGGCACCGCTACTGTGTTCGACGCCGTCAACGACCAGGGTGATTACCTTGGCGGCGCGATCGCTCCCGGAATCTCTATTGCCGCAGACTCGCTGTTTCACTCCACAGCGATGCTCAGAAGGGTGGAACTCGCGCCGCCGCCCACGGCCATCGGCAGAAATACCATCCACGCACTCCAGGCTGGACTGGTTCTCGGCTACTCAGAACTCGTCAAGGGAATGGTTGGGCGCTTCAAAAGCGAGCTGGGCGAACATGCCCGTGTCATCGCGACCGGCGGCCTCGCAGATGTCGTCGCCTCCGAGGCGGGGGTTTTCGACTCGGTTGATCCCAACCTCACGTTAACCGGACTGAGGATCGTGTTTGATATGAACAAGGACGGGCGCTGAACCATGCCGCAGGACCTCTCGGGAGTTAACGTAGTCCTCGCTGTCAGCGGCTCAATAGCCTGTTACAAGGCGGTCGATCTTGCCAGCAAACTCACTCAGTTGCGAGCAAACGTCGATGTGATTATGACCGAGGCCGCCCAGCGATTTGTCACCCCACTGACATTTCGGTCCATTACGCACCGACCTGTCGTCACCAGCATGTTCGATCCGGAATCAGAGTTGAGCATCAACCACGTCGCGCTCGCGGAGCGCGCCGATATCGTAGCTGTCGTGCCCGCCACCGCTAACACCATGGCGAGGATCGCTCAAGGTATGGCCGACGACGCCATCACCGCCACTGTGCTGGCCACCCGTGCACCACTACTCGTAGCACCCGCGATGGACGGCAACATGTTTGACAGCCCTGCGACGCGGGCAAACGTCGAACTACTCAATCGTCGTGGAGTACACATTGCCGGACCCGCTGAGGGCCGACTCGCATCCGGCCTAATGGGTAAGGGCAGGCTCCTGGAGACCCCTGAGCTGATCGGGCACATTCGCATCGTCCTCGGCCGGAACAGCGATCTGGCGGGACGCAAGATCGTAGTGACGGCTGGTGGTACACAGGAGGCCATAGACCCCGTACGCGTCATCACCAACCACTCCTCCGGAAAGATGGGCTACGCTGTCGCCGAAGCAGCCAGAGATAGGGGTGCAGAGGCGGTCCTTGTCACGTCTCCGACCGCTTTGCCGGATCCTACAGGCATACGCGTCGTCAAGGTAGGCTCTGCCCTCTCTATGCGTGACGCCCTGTACGGCGAATGCACCAACGCCGACGCCGTCGTCATGGCCGCGGCTGTGGCCGATTGGAGAGTGGCCGAAGCTGCCGACCAGAAGGTCAAGAAGGGCGAGGAAGACACCTGGACGATCGACCTTGTCAAGAACCCGGACCTGATCGCAGGCCTCGCCTCAGAGAACCTGGTAAAGGTCGGGTTCGCCGCCGAGAGCGAGGACCTCATAGCTAACGCCCAGTCCAAGCTCCTATCGAAAGACCTGCACATGATCGTCGCCAACGACATCACCGCAGAGGACGCTGGTTTCGCCGTTGACGACAATCGTGTAATCATCCTCGACCGAGAGGGTGGGATAGACAGGCTGCCACTGATGTCTAAGTACGACGTTGGCGTCGAGATCCTCAACCGTGTTGTACCACTGCTCAGTTGACCGGCCGCCCGTACTACTAAGCTACCAACCGAACTTCACAAAGGAGAAAGAGAATGCCAATCGTAAGAGTAGAAATGTGGCCCGGACGTACGCACGAGCAGAAGCAGGAACTGGCCAAGGCGATCACTGATGCCGTAGTCAATATCGGCAAGGCGCCTGCGGATGCCACGTTCGTCATCTTCGAAGACGTCCCCAAGGAGAACTGGGCGCAGGCCGGAACCCTCGCATCCGACGAGTAAGTTACCGACGGCCTACAGCTTTATTTCTTAACATCCTGTCGCGCGCTGAACGAACGCGTCCAGGAGCTGCACTGAGACTGTAATAGCGCTTAATTCGAGCGAGGTAGGCGTATGAACTTCGGCTTCTATCTTCCCAGCAGCGGTGAAGGCGCTCAGCCGGACGCCCTCGCATCGATCGCCCGTCTCGGGGACAGCCTGGGCTTCTTCTGTATGGTGGCTCCCGATCACATCTTGCAGCCCAACCATGTCGACTCGGTCTACCCTTACAGCCTGACTGGCAACATCCTGGCCGGCGGCAACATGGGCGGGGGGGAGTGGCCTGAGCAGATCACCACCCTCGCCTTCTTGGCTGGGATCACAGAGCGAATCAGACTGGTCACCAGCGTCATGATCGTCCCGTATCGAAATCCGATACTAACCGCCAAGATGCTGGCGACGCTGGACGTGCTCTCAAAGGGCAGACTGATCGTTGGCGCCGGTGTCGGCTGGATGGAGGAGGAATTCGAGATGCTGAGCACTCCTCCTTTCGCAGAGCGGGGAGCAGTGACCAACGAGTACCTGCAGGCGTTCATCGAGCTCTGGACCAAGGAAAGTCCCTCGTTCGATGGCAAGTACACGCAGTTCTCAGACCTCACATTCCTGCCCAAGCCTGTGCAGAAGCCCCATCCGCCTATCTGGATAGGCGGCCAGAGCCGTCCTGCGATCCGGCGCGCTGCCCGGCTCGGGAATGCCTGGCACCCGGTAGGCGCAATTCCCGCGACTCCGCTCGAACCTGAAGAACTGGCTGAAAACGTCGCCATGCTCAGGGAAGTGGCCGAACAGGCCGGACGTGACCCTGACACGATTGATGTTTCGATGAAGGCACCACTGTACGATGCCTCAATGGACGAGGCAGGGACCCGCCGCCGGTTCTCCGGCAACCCTGAAGATGTCGTAGAAGACATCAGAATCTACTCGGACACCGGGGTGACGCACCTCATCTTCGATTTCCGGGGCCAGGAGCCCGCCGCGACTGAAGACAGAATGTCCCGTTTCTCTGAGGAGATCATGCCGCTGGCCGAATCGCTCTAAGGCTTCTTGACACTCTCCGACGCCCATCGGCTATACTCACACCACAGATTGAAAGGCTGAGATCAGGACTAGTAAGTCCTCAGACGGAGCCTCAGAGAGTCGGGGCTGGTGAGAGCCCGGCGCTTACGAGGGGACAGAATGGACCTGGGAGCCGCCAACCGAAATCCGCCTAGGCGGTCTGTAGGCTTGGACGGGGAGGGCGCCGTTACCAACGCCCAGGGCATCGAGGATGCGTCCTCCGTGCCTGATTAGAGGCCGTCCGCAGCTGCGGACGGCGAACTAGGGTGGTACCACGGATCATCGATACCCGTCCCTATGAGGGGCGGGTTTTTTGTTTGCAGAAATCTAGCGCAGTTGGAGGTGAAGGCGTGTACAGGACAGTCCGCCGACACTTGTGGAGCAGGTTCTAACTGATGGGGTCGAGCCGACCTCGTCTTGTCTTCGAATCATGAGACGAATGGCGATTCCAATTCCGGCGGAGAAACCATGACAACACTTACAACACCTTCAACCGAGACCGGACCAGGTGTCCCCACACGCCGCAGGGTCTTCAGCGGCGTTCAGCCCAGCGGAGATCCTCAGCTCGGCAACTACATCGGAGCATTCAAAGGCTGGGTCGAGGGGCAGGACGAGAAGGAAAATTTCTTTTGCGTAGTCGACCTGCACTCGATCACAGTCGATATCGCGCCGGATGAACTCCGCCGCCAGAGCCGCGAGCTCGCCGCCGTGCTTTTCGCCAGCGGCATCGACCCTGCAAAGAGCACTCTGTTTGTCCAGAGCCACGTAACCGCCCACGCGGAGGCGTGCTGGATTCTCAACTGCGTCACCCCGGTCGGATGGCTGGAACGCATGACACAGTACAAGGAGAAGTCCGCGGGACTCGAAAGCGTCTCCACCGGCCTGCTTGACTACCCCGTGCTTATGGCCGGCGACATTCTCCTGTACAGCGCCCACGAGGTGCCGGTTGGCGACGACCAGCGACAGCACGTCGAACTGACCCGTGACATAGCCCTTCGGTTCAACCGCATCTATGGCGACACATTTGTCATTCCTGAGGCGGTGATTCCCGAAATTGGCGGTCGCGTCATGGGGCTCAACGACCCGAACGTGAAGATGTCCAAGAGCTTCTCTCACATCAGGGGGCACGCCGTCAGGATGCTTGATGAGCCGAGGGAAGTCGAACGCTCCATCATGCGTGCCGTGACCGACTCAGGCAACGAAATAACCTTCAGTGACGACCCCGAAAGGGCGGGCGTCAACAACCTGCTCGGCATTTACAAGGTGATGACTGACAAGTCAGAGACCGAGGTCGAACGCGACTTCGCCGACGCCCGCGGCTACGGCGACCTCAAACGCCGCGTCGCGGAGGTAGTCATCGAGGGACTGAGACCCATCAGGGAGCGCTACTACGAACTGATAGACGATGTCGCCGAGTTGGATAGACTCCTGGCCGTCGGTGCCGACCAGGCACGCGAGGTATCGAGTCCCAAGCTCGAAGAGATGAAGGAGCGGGTCGGCTTCGTCCTGCCCAGCTAACCTTCCCCCATACCAAGGACATATCCAATGTACTACCCAACCCTGGAACAGTTCGAGGAGTACGCCAGGGACGCGAACCTCGTACCTGTGTTCCGAGAGATTAGCGCCGACCTGGAGACCCCAGTTTCAGCGTACCTGAAGGTCGCAAGGCCACCATACTCGTACCTGCTCGAGAGCGTCGAAGGCGGCGAACGTCTGGCCCGCTATAGCTTCATCGGCACCGATCCTGTGGAGATCATCAAGACCGGCCCCAATGAGCCAATAGGTGACATCGACCCGCTTAAACCGGTCGAGAATATGCTGTCGAAGTACAGGATCGCTGACGTCGACTACCTCGAGAAGTTCAATGGCGGTGCGGTCGGATACATAGCTTATGACGCCGTCCAGCACTTCGAGCGTTTGCCGAGTCCTGACGAAGATCCGCTGGGTCTGCCCCAGTCCATCTTCATGCTCTCGACGACCTACCTGGTATTCGACCATATTCGGCACAGGATAAAGATAGTCAGCCATGCCCACATAAAGGGCGATGTCAAACGTGCGTATGAGGACGCCTGCGCCCGAATTGACGAGTACGTCGGAAGGCTCAAGGAGCAGCCTCAGCTTCCCGTGCCCAATCTAGAGGGCGAAACAGACGCGGATCTCGAGTTCAACATGACCCGCGAGTACTACGAGGAGATGGTCGAAAAGACCCGCGAGTACATCATCGCCGGCGACGTCATTCAGACGGTTGTCGCCCAGAGGATGTCTCGAAAGACCTCGGCGCACCCCTTCCAGATCTACCGCTCGCTCCGAGCTATCAACCCCTCGCCCTACATGTACTACCTGGACCTGGACGGCTTTCAGATCGTCGGCGCCTCGCCCGAGCTGCTTGTACAGGTTGTGGATGGCCAGGTCGCCGTCCATCCTATCGCCGGCACTCGCAGGAGGGGAAGAGACGAGACAGAGGATCTCGCGCTGGAAGACGAGCTGCGCAACGATGAGAAGGAACGCGCCGAGCACATCATGCTCCTCGACCTCGGCCGCAACGATGTCGGCCGAGTCTCCAAACCAGGCACAGTTGACGTAACGCAGATCCTCGACATCGAGCGTTACTCTCACGTCATACACCTCGTGTCGCACGTGACCGGCGAGCTGGAGGACGGATACACGAGCTACGACGCTTTGCGTGCCTGCTTCCCAGCGGGGACGGTCTCCGGCGCTCCGAAGATACGGGCAATGGAGATCATCGCCGAGTTGGAGCCGGACCGACGCAGCGTCTACGCCGGGGCAGTAGGCTACTTCGACTTCTCAGGCAACATGGATACCGCGATCGCGATCCGGACAACTGTCGTTAAGGACGGCGTTGCGCACGTCCAGGCGGGAGGGGGCATCGTGTACGACTCGACCCCAGAGTTCGAATACATGGAGACCCTGCATAAGGCGTCAGCCATCCTGACCGCCATAGACCAGGCCGAGCAGGAGATCGATATCTGATGTACACCGTTCGCCCATACTGGTCGAAACCGAGCAGGAAAATGACATCTGTCCACACCGTTCGTCCTGAGCTCGTCGAAGGACGAAGGAGACCCCAACCATGATACTCCTGATAGACAACTACGATAGCTTTACATACAACCTCTACCAGTATCTATGCGAGCTAGGTGCGGACGTGCACGTAGCCCGAAACGACCAGATCTCCCTCGAAGAGGTCACGGACATGGCCCCGGAAAAGGTCGTAATCTCTCCCGGCCCCTGCACGCCTGCAGAGGCGGGCATATCAAACGACATAATCCGCCACTTCGGGTCCAGTCTGCCCACTCTGGGCGTGTGCCTGGGCCACCAGTGTGTCGGCTACGCATTCGGCGGCACCGTTGGAGGAGCCGGGGAGATCATGCACGGCAAGATGTCCCTGATTCACCACGACGGTGAGGGCGTGTTCAAAGGTCTGCCCAACCCGTTCGAGGCGATCCGCTATCACTCGCTTGCCGTTTACCAGGACGATCTGCCCGAAGAGCTTAGCGTCACGGCTTGGACCGAGAATGGCCTTGTTATGGGTGTGCGCCACCGCGACTACCCAATCGAGGGTATTCAGTTTCACCCAGAGTCAATTATGACCAAGGTCGGCAAGGACCTGCTGCAGAATTTTCTGGATATGCCGGTACCTGCCGCGACAGCCAATTACCGAGGAGAATTAGCATGATCCAGGACGCAATAGAGGTAGTCGTCTCCGGACGCAATCTCTCAACCGACCAGGCGTCCGACGCCATGGAACAGATCATGACGGGAGAGGCTACGCCCGCACAGTTCGGGGCTCTAGTGACCGCCCTGCGAATGAAGGGCGAGACCGTCGACGAGATAGTGGGCATGGCCCGAGTGATGCGAGAGAAGTCTCTTCACGTCGAGGTCGAGGGCGTTGTAGTCGACACCGCTGGGACCGGTGGCGACAGCTCGTCCAGCTTCAACATCTCGACTACTGCAGCCCTCGTCGCAGCGGGCGCGGGGGCGAAAGTCGCCAAGCACGGCAACCGGGCAATGTCCGGGTCCACAGGATCCGCCGACGTGCTCGAGGCGCTGGGAGTGAACATCGCTCTATCGCCTCCATCCGTTGCAAGATGCATCGACGAGGTCGGATTCGGCTTCATGTTCGCCCAGGGCTTCCACCCATCGATGCGGTTCGCAGCAGGCCCGCGTCGAGAGATTGGCATTCGCACCGTGTTCAACATTCTCGGCCCACTGACCAACCCAGCAGGTGCCGACCGCCAGGTCATCGGGGTAGCAGATCCTGGCCTCGCTCGCCGCATGGCCGAGGCTTTGGGACGACTTGGCAGCCAGAAGGCGCTGATCGTTCACGGCACCGACGGTATCGACGAGCTTTCCATCTCGGCTCCGACCTCCGTCTGGAGCCTCGAAAACGGTGTTGTTACCGAGTCTGAGGTTACTCCGCAACACCTAGGACTCCAGCGCGCTGCAATCGAATCGATCCAGATAGACAGTCCCGAATCGAGTGCGGCCATGGCCCGAGGCGTGCTAACCGGCGATTACGGTCCTGCCCGAGACGTTGTATTGATGAACGCGTCTGCCGCGCTCGTTGCGGCTGACGTCGCCTCAGACCTGGTCGAAGGGGTCGAGCTAGCCGCCCGCTCTATCGATCACGGCAGGGCAGTCGCCACACTCGATGAGTTGGTCGAATTGAGTCAGGCGCTCGAATGACACGTGAAGCCAGTACCAGCCCAAGCGGAGTCCACCCGGCCGTCGTTGACGCCGACGCCGTGCTGTTCGACTTCGACTTCACCCTCGCAGATTCGTCGTCTGGAATAATCACCTGCATCAACTACGCGCTTTCAGAGATGAGTCTCGGCGAGTCATCAACTGAAGACATCATTAAGACTATCGGGCTGTACATTCCTGATGCTCTCGTGGCCCTTAAAGGCGACGAGTTCCGGCCCCGTGGCCAGGAGTCCTAAAGCACTTCACCCACAAGGCCGATGAGGTCATGGTCAAAGGCACCTACTTCCTACCGGGAGCAATGAACGTGCTGAAGACCCTCCACGTACTCGGCTACCGACTGGGAATCGTCTCGACCAAGTACCGCTTCCGCATAGAGACCGTTCTGGAACGCGACGGCGTACTCGACACGGTCGAGGTAATCATTGGCGGTGAGGACGTGACGCACCACAAGCCACACCCCGAGAGTCTGCTGAAGGCGTCCGATCGACTTGGACTGCCCGTAGACCGCTGTGTCTATCTTGGAGATAGCGAGGTCGACGCCAGTGCCGCCAAGTCGGCGGGGATGCCGTTTGTGCCAGTGCAAACGGGTGCAACGCCTCTCGAGACTTTTGGCGCCTATCCCAGGGTGGCCCTGCTCGAGAGCGTGGCTGACCTCGTTCGAGATTAGTCCCGATTCTGGTAGAATTAAGAGACTGCCAGCCGGTCCGCTATTGAAAGGCTAGCTCCGATCATGACTGTCAGAACCGACTCCCCCGACATACTCAAGAAGATAGTCGAGGTCAAGAGCCGTGAAGTTGACCGTCTGAAGGACGAAGTGCCAATCGCCGATCTCGAGTCTCGACTTGAGGACCAGGCTGAACCCCTCGACTTCGCCGCCGCTCTGTCCGGCGCCCGCGTCAAGGTCATCGCGGAAGTCAAGCGAGCTTCCCCGTCTCGGGGCGTCCTGCGAGAAAACCTCGATGTGGAGTGGCTTGCCAACTTGTACGTCGAAAACGGCGCAGCGGCGATTTCAGTTCTCACCAATAGGGACCACTTCCATGGGAGCCTGGACGACATGATGGCCGCAGGCGCGATCGCACACCGGAACGACATCCCAGTGCTGCGGAAAGAGTTCGTCTACGATCCCTATCAGGTAGTCGAGGCACGTGCGCACGGTGCCGACGCGATCCTGCTGATCGCGACGATGCTCAGGCCGGACCAGCTAATGCGACTGAAGCTTCAGGCTGAAGAGCTCGGAATGCAGTGCCTTGTTGAGGTCCACGACGAAGACGAGCTCGCGGTCGCGATCGACGCCGAGGCGAAAATTATCGGTATCAATAACCGTGACCTCCGAACATTCCACACGACTCTCGAGACCACTTTCGAGTTGGCGGACAAGGTGCCATCCGAGTGCATCCTCGTAAGCGAGAGTGGATTGCGCACCCCCGAGGACATCGAGAGTGTGCGCGAGGCCGGAGCGTCTGCCGTACTGATCGGCGATGCGCTGGTAACGGCTCCCGACCCCGGCGAGAAACTTCGGGAACTCGCGTGACCAGGTTCAAGATCTGCGGCATACGCGACTTGCCCAACGCACTGGTTGCGGCTGAGACCGGGGCCGAACTTCTGGGGTTCGTATTTGTCGATGGTGTCCGCCGTCAGTTGCAGCCGGATGTCGCTGCTGAGATCATCACCGCACTCCGTGACGGCTCTCCTGACTCCTCACCCGGAATCGTTGGCCTGTTCGCAAACCAGCCGCCGCGTTTCATAAACGAAGTTACCAGGCTGTGCGGTCTGGACTATCTTCAGCTGTGCGGCGACGAACCGCCCGAAATGTGGGGTCTGCTGGATGCCCGCGTCATCCGCCAGGTCAAGGTCAGGGAGGACCTGCCGCGTGAGGAATCCCTTGAGCTGGCGTGCCGGAAGGCCGAGGAAGCTCTGGTCGCTGGGCACCGTGTACTGTTGGACAAACACGAGGCTGGTCACCTGGGAGGAACCGGGATTGTGTTCGACTGGGGACTCGCCCGTGACATCGCGAAAGACTTCCGCGTGTCCCTTGCGGGAGGCCTGACTCCCGACAACGTCGCGGAGGCTATCGACACTGTGAGACCGTGGGCAGTGGACGTCTCAAGTGGAGTCGAGACTGACGGAGTGAAAGACCCCGACAAGATCAGGGCATTTGCCGCAGCAGTGCGTGACGCAGGTTAATTCCTGTGTCCGCGATCCAGCTAGAGCCACAGTCAGTCGAGATCGACGCTCCCCGCGAGCTCGTATTCCAGATGCTGTCCTCGTTTCGCCGAGGCAGGATCGCCGGCGACAACGCCGAATCAACCCGGCTGATATCCGAAGACGACAACGTGAAAACCGTCGAGTTCATCACCAAGGCCGGCCCATTCTCGTACAGGACGCTCGAAGAGGTCACCCTTCACAGACCTGAGAAGATCGAGTTCAAGCACCTCGAAGGTCCTCTCTATTTCTCGGAAGAAGATTTCACACTGGAAGAGACCTCTGACGGAGGGACCCTGCTGACTCACTCCGGCAGCTTCATCTGGAAGCGCATCCCGTTCTTCGGATGGTTTGGCGGGGTCATCTACACTCGTCCGTTGTACCACAGTGTAATTCGCAAGCACTTCGCCACCGTCAAAGAGGCTGCAGAGGCAAGGGCCGCCCGCAGTCACGTCTTCAGACGAGATCGTTCCCCATCGTGATCACATTGCTCCCTCTCCCTCTGAGCACGCCCCTGTTTTGATGCGGACCAGACGGACTTACTCAGAGACTTAGGACATGCTCAGCATGGCGGTCAGTATGGACGAGTTAGGTACGGTATGCTATGTTCAACTGCGGAATTTGCGACCCCAGAGGTGGCCCTGAATGTACTCCCACGATGTCCTGATAGTAGGTGCCGGATTGGCCGGCATGAGAGCGGCGCTTTCTGCGGCCGAGAACGGGGCCGATGTAGCGGTCATCTCCAAGGTCCACCCCGTACGCAGCCACTCCAACGCTGCACAGGGTGGCATCAACGCCGCCCTCGAACACGCCGGAGACGACTGGCGCGATCACGCATACGACACCGTCAAGGGCTCCGACTATCTCGGTGACCAGGACGCCATCGAGGTCATGTGCCGCGAGGCAGGCTCCGAGGTAATCCAGATGGAGCACTACGGTGTCACCTTCAGCCGCGACGAAGAGGGCAGGCTGGGCACCCGTGCCTTCGGAGGGCAGGGTAAGGCCCGCACGTTCTTCGTAGCTGACTTCACCGGTCAGGCCCTTCTCCACGTTCTGTACGAGCAGATCATGAGGGCCGGCGTCCGCGTGTACGAGGAGTGGTTCGTCCTTGACCTGATCGTCGAGGATGGCCAGTGCGCGGGCGCGGTCGTCATGGAGATCCGCTCTGGCGAAATCCACGTCATTAGGTCCAAGGCGGTCATCATGGCTGCTGGCGGACTCGGACGAGTCTTCGAGCCTTCGACCAACGCTCTCATCTGCACAGGCGATGGAATGGGGCTTGCTTACAAAGCGGGCGCGTCGCTTATGGACATGGAGATGGTCCAGTACCATCCCACAACCCTCAAGGGCAGCGGGGTTCTGATCACCGAGGGTGCCCGCGGCGAGGGCGCTCACCTGCTCAACTCCGAGGGCGAACGCTTCATGAAGCGCTATGCCCCGAACATGATGGAGCTTGCTTCCCGCGATGTAGTCTCCCGCGCTGAACAGACCGAGATCAACGAGGGCCGGGGAGTTGACGGCTGCGTGTTCCTCGACATGCGGCACCTCGGTGAGCGAGTGATCCGCGAACGGCTAACTCAGATACTCGACATCGCACGCGACTTCGCCAACGTCAACCTGCTTGAAGAGCCTGTCCCGATCCGCCCCGGAATGCACTACCAGATGGGTGGCATCAAGACCGATATCGATGGCCAGACCCAATTGCCCGGGCTGTACGCCGCTGGCGAAGTGGCCTGCGTAAGCGTTCACGGCGGCAACAGACTCGGTGCAAACTCGCTCCTTGACACGCTCGTCTTCGGACGTAGATCTGGTGAACACGCCGCAGAGGTCTCCAAGTCCAAGTCGCACGGCTCAGTTGATGACACGGCCGCAGACGGACAGAAAGCCAACATCCAGCGACTTCTCAATAACGAACAGAACGGCGGCGACATGTTCGGTCAGATCAGGCAGGACATGGGCGGCGCAATGAACGAGCATCTGGCCGTCTATCGGAACCAGTCTGGCATGGAGACCGCGCTCGACACGGTCAGGCAACTCCGAGAACGCTACCGGTCAGTCTATGTGCCCGACAAGGGCAAGACCTGGAACACCAACCTGGTCTTC
The DNA here is from genome assembly GCA_965116405.1 of Dehalococcoidia bacterium. Classification (GTDB taxonomy): domain Bacteria; phylum Chloroflexota; class Dehalococcoidia; order Lucifugimonadales; family UBA1123; genus VXRN01. The sequence goes on along the minus strand of OZ220685.1, from coordinate 173,542 downwards.
ACGCTGGAACTCGGCTTTATGTTGGACTGCGCTGAGTCAATTGCACTCGCAGCGATCGAGCGCAAGGAGAGCCGCGGCGCGCATACCCGCGAAGACTTCCCCGAACGGGACGACGAGAACTGGCTCAAGCACATCCTGGTAACCCAGACCGACGACGGCCCGGCACTGTCCGAACAGGCTGTCGTCATAACCCAGTGGGAACCCCAGGTTAGAAGCTACTAGAGGAACGCACATGCAAGTTAAGTTCAGGGTCAAGAGATACGATCCCGACGCTGATCGCCCGGTCGCACACTACGACGACTTCGAGCTTGAGATGACCGAGTCCAACACAGTGCTGGACGGACTGATTCGCATTCGCGAGGAGATGGACGGCACACTAGGGTTGCGCTGCTCATGTCGGAGCGCGATCTGCGGCTCATGCGCGATGCGCATCAACGGTCAGGCCGGGCTTGCCTGCAACACGCTGCTGATTCACGCCATGCCGAAGGACGGCGGCCCAATCATCGTAGAGCCTGCCGGTAACCTGGAGGTCCAGAAGGACCTCATCGTCGACTTCGCTCCCTTCTGGAGTAAGGTCCGAGACGTTCAGCCTTGGCTCCAACCCGAGGGTCCCGAGCCGGAGACCGAGTATCTGGCCCCGGCCGACGCTATGCAGCACCTGACGGGCGTAACGGCCTGCATCATGTGCGGGGCGTGCGTGTCGGACTGCACTGTGCTGAACGTCGACGATAACTTCCTGGGCCCAGCCGCCCTGGCCAAGGCGTACAGGTTCGTCGGCGATCCCAGGGACGACGCGGACGATGCGCGTCTCGGTGCGCTGAACGAGTACGGCGGGGTGTGGGACTGCACACGCTGCATGCAGTGCGTCGAAGTCTGTCCCAAGGGCGTTGATCCTATGGGCAGGATAATGGCCCTCAGGGATCGCGCAATGGAGGCTGGCTATGTCAACACGACAGGCGCCCGCCACGCCAACGCCTTCGCCGAGTCCGTCGAGCACAGCGGATGGTTGGACGAGACCAAGCTCGTGGTCAAGAGCCACGGGATGACAAACTTCAAAGAGATGCTGAAACTCGTCCCGGTTGGACTCCGCGCAATGAAGGCCCGTAAGATGCCGCCGCTCGTTCACAAGAGCATCCCGGGAGTCGAAAACGTCCAGCGGGTCTTCGAAAAAGTCGAAAGCCGCCAAGAGGATTAGGTTCATCTCGATCCGTCATTCCCGCAAAAGCGGGAATCCATGACGCGACAGGTTCGAACACCATCAAACTCAAAGACGCACACAAGGTAGAAAACAGACCATGAGATACGCCCTCTATCCGGGCTGCGTTTCACGCGGAGCCTGTCCCGAACTCTACGACGCCACTCTCGAGGTATGTCGAAGGCTTGGTATCGAGCTTGACCTGGTAACCATGCAGGGCGCCTCGTGCACTGGCGCTGGAGTACTCCAGGAGAAGAACCTGCGACTTGGTGACACGCTTAACGCTCGTACCTTCGCGATGGCTGAGCGCGCCGGCCAGGAGATCATGACCATCTGCTCCACATGCCAGGGCGTCATGTCTCAGGCAAACGCCCGCCTCCAGGACGACGAGTACAGGGCATCCATCAATGAAGACCTCGCGGAAGAGGGACTTCAGTACAACGGCACCGCTGACCCTCGCCACCTCTTGTGGGTAATTGTGGAGGAGATCGGAGTCCAAGAACTGGAGTCGATGGTCGTTCAGCGCCTGCCTAATCTGAAGCTGGCGCCATTCTACGGCTGCTACATTGTCAGGCCGTCCACCGACCTCAAGTTCGCCGAACACCCCGAGCGCGAAGACGCCCTGGAGCGTGTCATTGAGGCTGTAGGAGCGCAGGTCGTCGATTTCGCAGGTAAGACGCTGTGCTGCGGCTTCCCGATTCTTACCATCAATGAGACGAACTCGCTCAAGATGGTCGCCACACACACTATGGATGCCAAGGGCCTCGGCGCGGACGCGATGGTCACCCCATGCCCGCTGTGCCACCTCAACCTGGACGGCTACCAACCGCAGGCGGCCAAGGCGAACAGCCCCATGGCTCCCATCGATATCCCTATCCTGCACCTGCCTCAGCTGATCGGCCTGGCGCTCGGCATCGACCCGAAGGCCATGCGCCTCAATCGCCACATCATCTCTACCAAGAACCTGCTCTCCGAGCTCGCCCTGACGCCTTAAACCCTCACGGCAGCGAAAGGGGGCATGTTCCGAAGTGACCCTGGGTTCGCTTGCCAGATCTTGCGCCCGTCGTCCGTGGGTCGTCATTGCTCTCTGGGCTGTGGCATTCATTTTGGCATTTGGGGTAGTTGCCGTTCTGTGGGACGGCGCATACACCAGCGAAGGCGTCCTCTTCGGCGAACCCGAGTACAACGTCGGCGAGAAGATTCTGGAGGATCGTTTCCGAGGCCCGAGACCTGCCACTGAAATCGTGGTGGTCCACTCGGACACCTACACAGTCGCCGATCCTGAATTCGAGGTCACCGTTCAGAACCTGTTCTTCGGCTTCGCTGCCCTCGTTCCCGATGCCGTTGCAGGTGTCAGCCAGTACTACAACTCTGGTTCAGACTGGCAGGTCTCGGACGACGGCCACTCGACCATCATCTCTGTAACGATGTCCGGAACGCTCGATGACGCAGCAGCAAACGTCTCCGAGCTGATGAGCGTCGTCCGAAGCCACAACAGGCAGGACGACTTCGAAGTTCTTCTCGTCGGCGAGGCTTCGGTCGCCGCCCGGATTGCACAGAGTGCGACGCGACTCTATCTGGTCTCCCAAACCATAGGGATCGGCAACGCTGTCTACTTCATTGCTTTCTTTGGCCTTCTTGGGATGGGTGCCCTGGCTGGCATGCGTCTACCAGTCTTCCTGAGCCTGCCAATGGTCTGCGTACCAGCCGCGGTCGCAACTCTGATCGGGGTGCTCTTCCCTGTACATGCCCTTGCGGTCAATGTCCTGGCCTTGATTGCAGCGGTTCTGGGATTGGTCTTACCGATCCTGATCGCCCTTAGGTACAGGGAAGAGAGGCTCCGAGGACATGACAATCTGGATGCAATCCAACAGGCGTGTTCCACAGTGGGTGTGGCGATCGTGTTTGGTGTGTTGTCCGCAGTGATCGGCCTTGTGGGCTTGTTGGTGGTCCCCGTGAGCACTGTAGTCAGCATGGGACTCGCTGCAATTCTAGCGCTCGGTGTGCCGTCGATTGGCGCCGTGACATTGACGCCTGCGCTGATCACGCTGCGATACGACCGTGTATTCAGTGACCAGGCCGCTGAATCGGATGGCCCGGAGGGTACGCCCTCCAACGGAAAGGGCAAGCTTTCACGCTTTCTGAACCGTATAGTCAGCATTGCAATGGATCGGCCCGTTCCAAGCGCTCTGGCCGTGATCGTGATTCTGGTCGCGTTGTCGTTCCCCGTCTTTGACCTGACACTCGGCTTCAACAGTCCCGAGACCACCCCCAATCGCCACAACAGAAGAGAGGCGTACGGCCCTCAACACTACGAGGCCTTCACACGCTTTGCCGAGAGATTCCCGGCGGGAGCCATGTCGCCAGTTGAGGTTGTGATCGATGCGCCGTTCGCAGACCCAGAAGTGGAAACTCGGGTTGCGGAGCTTCAGGCCGCGGTGACATTCGACCAGGACTTCGCGCCACAGGCGATTGTGCAGACCAACCTTGATCGAGACGTTGTCCTGATGTCCGTACCGACCATCAGTCATCCTGAGAGCGAATCGGCAATTGAAGCCGTGCGCCGCCTCAGGGACGAGCACATACCGGATGTGTTCGGCGACACGGAGGTGGAAGTCTTGGTAACCGGACGCACCGCATTCGCAGCGGATCTGCTCGACATCACACAGCGCTACACTCTGCCTGTAGTGGCTCTGGTTCTAGTGTCGAGTCTCCTGATTCTCATAATGGCGACACGCTCGCTGATCGTTCCGGTTCTGGTGACCGCGATGAACTTGCTCTCAACGGGAGCAGCCCTCGGAGTCTTGGTACTGCTATTTCAGTGTGTCGCCGGAACGGCGAACGGGACGCCGGTCATCGAAGCATGGCTGCCTATGTTGATCGTGCCGCTGCTGGTCGGGATTCTTACAGTCACCAACCTTGTTCTATTGGGACGAATGAGGGAACACTACTGCCAAACTGGCGAGATTTCTGAGTCCGTTACATCAGGCATGAGTGCCAGCGTTGGGACCGTCGCGCTGGTGTCCCTGGTTATGGCAGCGATTTTCGGCAACCTCGTGATCGAGTTATTCTCGTGGAGATTGGCCCCATTCCATCAATTTGGTGTCGCCATGGCCGTCGGTCTGCTGCTGAACACGGTATTGGTACAGTTGATCCTTCTCCCGGCCGTCATGAAGCTAACCGGCGATTCAACTTGGTACTTCCCTAGCTTCCTGAATTGGCTGCCCGACTTCGGCGGCGCACCACGATCACTGGAGCGGTAGTGGCGGCTGCCACCACGAGGGAGCCTCATCGACCTCGATCTCGGTGACCCACTTGACCCACTCGAAGCCACGGCGTCCCGGCGCTATGAGCCGCACTGGAAAGCCGTGACCATGTGATAGTCGCTCACCGGTAACGTGTGTCGCGAGGATGAGCCCGTCTACGTCCCTCATCGCGTAACGTCTGTAGTATCCGGTCACTGACCGCACGGCAATGGACCTGGCCTGCGAGGAAGGCCCCGCCGGCTCAAGGACCTCTGCAAGCCTGGTCCCGCTCCAACGCTGAGTCGTGTGCCAGCCTCCTGTGCAGTCCAGAGTGGCCGTTACCTCGGCCTGAGACTCAAGATCGTCGTAGCGAAGCGTCACTGGCCGGTCAACTGCTCCCGTGATACGCAGCTCCCAGCCACTGATATCGATGCGGGAGGGATTGTCATTCAGCCACGAAACTCGCGGAAATGCGTTACCAGTGAATTCGCCTCGGCCATACGATCCTGTGAAACGCCTTTCACTTCCAGGTAGTTGGGCGGCAGAGGCCGTTCTCTCCATCAGCTGCCATCCGACGAACCCTGCGACTGCCAGCCCTAGCGCCCTCAGAGCCAGCCGCCGTTCGATCCAGACCGCAATTGGAAACTTGCTCAGCATGTACCACGAGTGCCACACCAGCAGGGGGACTATCGCTGCCCCCGCGTAGATGTGCCAGCTCATTCCGCTGAACAGCCACCACCGATATGATCCGCCAATCGACCAGAAGAGGCCCAGGGTCATCGTCACGACCAGACCGACTACGAGAGCCAGCGATGCGACTCTCACAGACCCGGTCCTCGGCCACCTCAGCGATCTGAGCACATTCAGCACCTTCCATGCCGCGACGACAATAATGCCGTACCCGGCTATGCGGTGGATCTGGATGTGGAACGCCCGCTCCTCGGACCCAGAAGTCAGGCCATAGAATCCCGAGACCAGTTCGAGGAACAGGAAAAAGAGCAGGAGTATATTTGCCCACGGAAAGCGCATGGATCATCACAACAGTCGTCAACTGTTGCTGATTATACGCTCCTGGGCTGCCCCGGGGATGCCAGGAGTCGAGTTAAGAGCCCGAGACTACCCGCTGTTCGCCATCACCTCGACGAGCTCACGCACCGCCTCAGCCGAGTTCTGCAACGAAGCCTTTTCATCGTCCGTTAGGTCGAACTCGATGATCTCCTCGACACCGTTGGCTCCAAGTCTCAGAGGTACGCCGACGAAGAGTCCGTCGATACCGTACTCGCCCTCCAGCAAGGCGGTGCAGGGGAGTATCTCCTGCTTGTCGAACAGGATAGCCTCGACCATCTGCATGATCGCCGCAGACGGCGCGTAGTACGCGCTGCCCGTCTTCAGAAGGTTGACAATCTCGGCACCCCCGTCCTGGGTACGCTTGACGATCTCGTCGATGCGCCCAGCCGACAGTACCTGCGCGATCGGCCTTCCACCGACTGTCGTGCTCGCCGTTACCGGCACCATCGTATCGCCATGGCCGCCAAGCACGTACGCCTCGACGGAGTTGACCGATACGTTGAGCTCCTCGGACAGGAATGTTCGGAACCTTGCCGTGTCCAGGATGCCGGCCATCCCGACTACTCGCTCCTTGGGGAAGCCGCTAACTTGGAACGCCTGCTGCGCCATCGCGTCAAGGGGATTGGTCACAATTACGAGAATGCAGTCAGGTGACGCCGATACAACCGCCTCGGTCACTGACGTCACAATGTTCATGTTCGTAAGCAGCAGGTCGTCACGACTCATGCCAGGACGACGCGCAACTCCAGATGTGATTACGACCACGTCCGATCCAGCCGTGTCCGCATAGTCGTTGGTACCAACGACCTTTGCGTCCGACCCCAACACCGGGCCCGACTCGAGCATGTCGAGCGCCTTGCCCTGCGGAAGCCCTTCGACGATGTCCACGAGCACTACGTCGGCATATCCCCTGTCATAGATTCGCTGGGCAGCCGTCGCCCCGACGTTGCCCGCACCGACGACCGTTACTTTGTTCCTTGCCATCTATTCCAACCTCCGGCGCAACCGCGCCTCTCTGACGTTTGAAGGGGCGGGTCATCTGTACCCGCCCCTTGCTTAATCTCTATTCCTTCGGGCCACGGTCTCAGCCTAGCTGGCGTCCACGTACTCCTGCCACCGGTCCTCCAGCGTAGAGTCGGCGACGGTGTCCATCAGGTACTGCCCGAACTCCGCGCTGGTCGCGCCGGTGTCTCGGCCGGTCATCACCAGCTTGCGCTCATACTGTCCGCAGACGTCGATTGCCTTGTGCAGTTTGGCTCCGATGTCGGCGTATCCGATGTGCTCGAGCATCATGGCGCCTGCGCGTAGCAACGAGCTTGGGTCTGCGAAGTGCGCTCGGCCGGTCCTGACCATGCGCGGTGCGCTGCCGTGGATCGCCTCGAACATCGCGTACTGCTTGCCCACGTTCGCGCTGCCGGCAGTTCCGACGCCACCCTGAATCTGCGCAGCCTCGTCTGTGAGGATGTCACCGTACAGGTTTGGCAGGGCCAGCACCTGGAAGTCCTTCTGGCGGGCCGGGTTGATGAGCGCGGCGGTCATGATGTCGATGTACCAGCCTTCCCACTCGATGCCCGGGTAGTTCTCCGAGACCTCGCGTGCGATGTCCAGGAACTTGCCGTCAGTGGTCTTCACAATGTTCGCCTTGGTGACGATTGTCACACTGTCTTTGCCCGTCCGCCGGGCATGGGCGAACGCCGCGTCGATGATTCGCCTTGAACCCTGCGAGGTGATCACCCTGAAGTCCATTCCCAGGTCTTCAGTGACGTTGATCCCCTGGCTGCCGACCGCGTACATGTCCTCTGTGTTCTCGCGGAAGAACGTCCAGTCAATTCCCTCTGACGGGATACGGACAGGCCTGATGTTCGCGAACAGGTCCAGCTCCTTGCGCATGGAAACGTTAGCGCTCTCAAGGTTCGGCCAGCCGTCGCCCTGCTCAGGAGTATGCGTCGGGCCCTTCAGAGTGACGTGGCAGTCCTTGATTTCTGCGAGAACGTCGTCAGGAATGGACTGCATCTTCTCGGCCCGGTTCTCGATGGTCAGGCCGTCGATGACCCTGAATTCGACCTTGCCGGAGTCCACTTCTTCCCTGAGGAGGTGCTCTAGTACGGTCTGCGTCTCTGCACTGATCGATGGACCAATGCCGTCGCCTCCTAGCATTCCTACCACGATGGGAGATACGGTTGAGTAGTCCACCCAGTCGGGTTCATTCTTGAGGCGCTCCACACGCTCCAACTGCTGCGCCACAACCTCGCCAAAATGCTCTTTCGCGGCCTCGATAATCTGATTGTCAGCCACAATTGGCTCCTTTCCTCTCGTGTTTGTCAGTTCAGTCCGATCTGACTTGGATTCCTAGGTTCGAATAACTGCAAGCACCTGGGTTCTTGTTACCTGGACACCTGGCGCCACGGGCAGCGAAGTGACCGTGCCGTCTGAGGGACTCGGTATCGTGTTCTGCATCTTCATGGCCTCAAGTACCAGTAGAGGCTGCCCTTCGCTGACCTGCTCTCCCTCCTCCACTGACAGGCTCACAAGAATACCAGGCATCGGTGCTGTGACCTGTACGTCTCCCTCAGCGGGTTCCCCACCTTGGGCAGGGGCTGCGCTGCTAGCGGCAGGCGCGCCTGAAGAGGCCACACGTGCGGCCGGTGCACCGATGTCGCCGCCGACAGGGTCCACGTCCACCTCAAAGAACTGGTCGCCGACATACACGTTGAATCGGCGAGCACTCGAACTTCGAGGAGGTGCCTGAGCAGTCGATTTTGGTTCGACGGTCGATGTTGGCGCCGGTTCTTCTTCAACCGGGGCCGGATCGACCCCATGTTTGATTCGAAGGAATCTTTCGCCAGTCTGAGGATACAGCGCATATGTAAGCACGTCATCGATGTCTGACGTGAGCTCGGCCACAGCCTCCCTCGCCGACTCCAGCTCAGGTGGGATGACGTCTCCGGGGCGCTCGGGACTGTCGTCCGGGACTTCGACCCCTTCACCCTTCAGCTTCTCGACAAGTTCTTGGCTCAATTCAGAAACAGGCTTACCATAACCGCCGCTGACATACTCCTTCACCGGCTCGGACACAGCAACGTACCGGCCAAAGAGCACGTTGCTCACCGCCTGCGCTCCGACCATCTGGCTCATCGGCGTAACCAGCGGCGGATATCCAAGGTCTGCCCTGGTACGAGGGATCTCGTCCAGGACATCGCCGAGCCTGTCCACGGCATCAGCCTCTCTGAGCTGGGACACCATGTTGGACGCCATGCCGCCCGGTATCTGGTGCTTGAGCACACCGGGGTCGATCACTGCCGCCCTCGTCGGCTGCATGTGCTGAGCGTATTTCGGCAAGACAGCCTCAAGCCGGTCGCCGATATCGAGGAGCGAGTCAACGTCGATCCCTGGATCCCGCTCGGTTCCACCCAGTGTCACGGCAATCGGCTCAGCGGCCGGCTGCGACGTCCGCAGCGCCAGCGGCGCGAGGCACACGTCCAGGATGTCCAGTCCGGCCTCGACCGCCTTTAGCGCGCTCATCGACGCCATACCGCTGGTGTAATGGCAGTGAAGTTGGACGGGGAGGTCGCTGTCCTCTTTAAGGGCACTGACGATTTCGTACGCATCATAGGGCGCGAGCAGGCCGCCCATGTCCTTGATGCAGATGCTGTCTGCACCCATGTCTCTGAGACTCTGTGCCTTCGACCTGTAGTAGTCGAGGTTATAGATCGGCCCGCCCATCCGGCCCTCGTCCGTCACCGTGTAGCACATGGTGAGCTGGAGGTGCTTGCCTGCGCGCTTCACGGCGGCAGCCGCGCGTTCGAGGTTCGGCTCATAGTTCAGCGCGTCGAACACCCTGAAGATGTCTATACCGTTCTCGGCAGACCGTTCGACGAACGCATCGACGACGTCATCAGCATAATTGCGATAGCCGACAAGGGACTGTCCTCTAAGGAGCATCGACAACGGCGTGTTGGGCATTAACGACTTGAACGTCCGTAGCCGCTCCCACGGGTCCTCAAGCAGGAACCGAGTCGCGCTGTCGAAGGTCGCGCCGCCCCAGACCTCCATTGAGTAGAACCCTATGGAGTCCATCGCCTCCGCGAGCGGCGCCATGTCCTCCGTCCTAAATCGAGTCGCCATCAGGCTCTGGTGAGCGTCTCTAAACGTGGTGTCGCTGAGTTTGAGAGGGGTTCCGTTCATGGCAACCTGGGTCTATTCAGTAGTCGATTAGTCTCGACCGCGCCAGGACACGTTTGCCCCGAACCCGCGTGGCGTCGATCGATCGGTAAGGGCCATCCTCCATGACGAAATCCCTCGTCTCGGAGGAGTATGTACCTCCAGCGCTTCGCCCTCGAGATAGGCTTGCACTGCGGCAATTGCTGCGGCAGTAACATCGCCGTGGACACCGTTCGCGCCGTTTAGCGTCACCGATGTCAAAGGGGAATGCTCCCGTGCTTCTTGGGAGGGAGCTGCTCGCGCTTGTTCTCGAGCATCTCCAGCGAGGCGATGATCTTGGGCCGGGTGTCCAGCGGGTCGATCACGTCGTCGATCATTCCACGCGCGGCAGCAGCATAAGGGTTCATCAGGCGCTGTTCGTAATCGGCCACAAGCTCGGCCCGCGTCGTCTCGGGATCGTCGGAGGAGCGGATCTCGTTCCTGTGAATGATGTTCACAGCGCCACCCGCGCCCATGACAGCGACCTCACCCGTCGGCCACGCGAAGTTGACGTCTCCTTCGAGGTTCTTGCTGCTCATGACGATGTACGCGCCGCCGTATGCCTTCCTAGTCAGCACGCTTATCTTGGGTACTGTGGCCTCGGCGTACGCGAAGATCAACTTCGCCCCGTGCCTGATTATGCCTCCGTACTCCTGGTTGGTCCCCGGCATGAAGCCGGGCACGTCAATGAATGTGACGAGTGGAATGTTGAAGGCGTCACAGAATCGCACGAACCTCGCTGACTTCACCGAGGCGTCGATGTCCAGCACGCCGGCCAGTTGCTCGGGCTGATTGGCGACTATGCCCACGGTTCTCCCATCGAATCGGGCAAAACCCACGACGATGTTTGGAGCGAAGTTCTCATGCACCTGCATGAAGTCGCCGCTGTCCACCACGCGGTGAATGACGTCCAGCATGTTGTATGGCTGGTTCGGGTTGTCTGGGATGATGTAGGCGAGGTCATCCTCGCGTCTCTTCGGATCGTCCGACTGGTAGGCCCTCGGCGGGTCTTCCATGTTGTTGAGAGGCAGGAACGATAGTAGCCGCCTCACCTGGTAAAGACAGGCTTCTTCGCCCGCGACGGCGAAGTGTGCCACACCGCTTCGGGACGCGTGCGCGTCAGCCCCGCCTAGCTCCTCGTGGCTGACGTCTTCGCCCGTGACTGAGCGGATCACGTCGGGCCCAGTTATGTACATCTGCCCGATGCCGGAAGCCATGAATATGAAGTCGGTAAGGGCAGGGGAGTAGGTGGCTCCTCCTGCAGCCGGTCCGAGAATCACCGATATCTGGGGCACTACGCCCGAAGCCCACACGTTCTTGTGGAAAATCGAACTGTACCCGCCAAGGCTGTCCACACCCTCCTGGATGCGAGCGCCACCTGAATCGATCAGGCCCACTATGGGGGCTCCCGTTGTCACTGACAGGTCCATGACCTTGCAGATCTTCTGCGCAACTGCTTCGGAAAGCGAGCCCCCGAACACGGTGAAGTCCTGCGCGTAGACGAACACCAGGCGCCCGTCCACTTGACCGTACCCCGTCACCACTGCGTCACCCAGAAAGCGCTGGTCCGCCAGTCCAAAGTCTGTCGCCCTGTGTACGACGAACGTGTCCAGTTCCTCGAAGGTGCCCTCGTCCAGGAGCAGGTCGATGCGCTCTCTGGCCGTCAGCTTTCCCCGGCTGTGCTGAGCGTCGATGCGACGCTGACCTCCGCCAAGGAGCGACTCCTCACGCATACTGCGCAACTGGGTGCGACTATCGACTTTTCGCCTGATTACCATGCTTTGATTCGTTCCTAAACCGGCCCTCGCAAATTCTGAATCAGTGTAGCTAGATTCCCGACACTGGGCAACATTCCGTCACTTGCAACCAGTTCCCGCAAGTTGGAGAATCATCGTGACACGGGCGGGTCTGTGTTTGCGCCCGGCAACCCGTCCAACACACGCCATCAGAGCCTTGGAGAAAAAACATGAGACTTGTCATTGCAGGCTGTGAATACTCTGGAACATCGACGCTCGCATTCGCTATCGACGACTGGCTTCACGAGAAGATGGGAGTACGCTTCCCGCTGATTCATGACCACTGGAAGATTCCTGACACGTCAGGTCACCCGCAGGCGGATATGACAGACGATGAGCGCAGCCAGGTACTGGGGCTCAGCTCGGAGCTCAAGGAGATGACCCAGAGGCACAGCCTGTACTACCACATACAGGCCAACTCCTGGAATGGGCCCGACTGGATGGCTATCGGCCTGCACATCGACGACACGGTGTACGGACCTCTCTACTTCGACTACGGTGGAGACGGCAAGCCGCACGACCGAAAAGTCGTCTCACACCAGGTCGAAAGCTCCATACTTAGGTTCGCCCCGGACATAGTGCTAGTGCAAGTCACCGCCGATGCCGACGTGATCGCTCAGCGCATGGAGTCTGCGCCACATCCCAACAGTCCCCTCAAACGCGACGACATCCAGGCCGTACTCGACGCCTACGACGACGCTTTCGAAAGGTCGAACTTCAGGCATAAGATCGCCCTCGATACCAGCTCATCCAGCGTTGAAGAGACTGTCGACGAGTTCGAGGCCAAGATAGAGCCGCATCTAACCGAGACCGACCGCTCCCGGATTCTGGTCCACCGCAACTGGTAACGGCCTCAGTCTACGTCCAGGCTCGCCACCTGTTGGCAATTGGCATTCGCCGGTCCCTTCCAAAGTTGCGTGGGGTGATCTTTATTCCCGGCGCTGCCTGCCGTCGCTTGTACTCCGACCGGTCTACAAGCCCGACCACGTGTTTGACCACGTCGGGGTCTTCGCCGGTCGAGACGATCTCCTCGAAGCTCATGTCGTCCTCGACATAGGCCTTGAGGATAGGGTCCAGGCGCTCGTAGGGTGGCAGGCTGTCCTCGTCGTACTGGTCTGGACGCAGCTCCGCGCTGGGAGGTTTTTCGATGACCGACACCGGAATGACCGGCTGTCCAGCCTGCTTGTTCCGATACTCGGACAGCTCGTAGCACATGACCTTCGGGACGTCCTTGATCACTGCGAATCCGCCGGACATGTCGCCGTAGATGGTCGCGTACCCGGTCGCCATCTCGCTCTTGTTGCCGGTTGTAAGCACCAGCCAGCCGAACTTGTTGGAAAGCGCCATGATCAGGTTTCCCCTGATCCTTGACTGTATGTTCTCTTCCGAGATTCCCCAGTCGGTACCCTTGAACTGTGGCTCCAGCGTTTCCAGCATCGCCTCGAATGACTGCTCGATTGGCAGAGTCCAGAGTTCGATGCCCAGGTTCTCGGCAAGGAGCTTGGCATCGACGATGCTCCCTTCGGACGAGAACCGAGATGGCATGGAGACGCCAACCACGTTATCGCTGCCGAGCGCGTCGACGGCGACCGCAGCGACCAGGCTGGAGTCTATGCCGCCCGAGAGGGCAATGAGCACTTTCTCAAATCCGCACTTTCTGACGTAGTCTCGGGTCCCCAGCGTCAACGCCTCGTACACTTCAGCGGGCCCGTCGTAGAAGGTCCCAGTCGCGCGATCCACTTCCGCATCGGGAGCACCACTTCCGTCCCAGTCAGACACAGGCACCAACTCGGCCCGCCCCAGCTGTCTGATCGACTCGGCGTCTTCCTTGCGAGGACGTGGGTCCCTGAGGCGCGACCTGAACACGGACTCCACATCAAGGTCGACTACCAACAGGTCCTCTTCGAACTGACTGGACGACGCGATCATCTCGCCGAGCGGATCGAATACCATACTCCCGCCGTCGAATACCAGCTCGTCCTGCCCGCCAACCATGTTGACGTAAGCCAGGAATACGCCATTGTCTGCTGCACGGGTCGCGAGCATCACCTCCCTCGACCGTCGCTTGCCCGCGTGGTACGGAGACCCGTTGATGTTGACGATCACTTCCGCGCCGACCGACCGTTGGACGACCGACGGTCCGACTGCATACCAGATGTCTTCGCAGATGTTTACGCCTATTGGAGTACCATCCAGCACGTACACAGGGCAGGTGTCGCCTGACCGGAAATACCGGTCCTCGTCGAACACGCCGTAGTTGGGTAGGAACTGCTTATGGTAGGTGCCGACGAGCTGTCCGTCGTATGCAACCGCGGCGGCGTTGTACACCTCTCCGCCTATGAAGTCGGCGAAGCCAACAACGACACAGATGCCCTGAGAGGCATCCGCAATCTGCTCCATGCACAGCCGGTTCTCGGCGAGAAACTGCGGTTTCAGCAGCAGGTCTTCAGGCGGGTATCCGGGGACCGTGAGTTCCGGGAAAGCTACTAGGTTCGCCCCGGCCTCTCGGGCGTCGTTAACTACATTGAGAATCTTCGCGGTGTTCCCGGGTAAGTCGCCGACCGTAACATTGATCTGCGCCAGCGCGATTCTGAACTTTCGCATGGGCATCTGTTGGCCTTTGCTACTAGGTATCGCGGGTCTGTGACACGGGTACTGGCTGGAGGTGTGGAGCTATTGGATCTAGTAGGGCAGAGTCAACAGGGCTGCAGTCAGATGCTCTTGACGAAGTCTTCGATCCTGACAAGCGCCTTCTCTATGTTTTCGGTCGAGTTGGCGAATGAGAAGCGTACGAAGCCCTTCCCGAACTCGCCAAACGACTCACCCGGGAGGCAGGCGACGCCTCCGTCCCTCAGCAGACGGTCGGCGAACTCCTGGCTGGGAAGTCCGGTGTCAGCAACGTTCGGGAATGCGTAGAATGCACCCTGTGGTACCGGGCACCGGATCCCGTCTATGGCATTAAGCCCATCCACGACGATGTCACGCCGCTTCTTGAACTCGGCAACCATCTCGAACGAGTCGTCCTGGGGACCGTTCAGCGCCTCCAGTGCGGCAATCTGAGTGAAGCTGGCGGTGCAGGAAACGCTGTTGGTAACCAGCCTCGATACCGGCTCGACCAACTCCATCGGCATCACGCCGTAACCGATGCGCCATCCTGTCATTGCGTAGGTCTTGGAGAACCCATCCAGAATCACCGTCTGCTCTCGCATCATTGGGAAACTGGCTATCGAGTGATGCTCGCCGGAGTATAGGAATCGACTGTATATCTCGTCCGAGAGCACCAAAATGTCATGCTCCCTGGCGAGATCAGCGAGGGCCTTAAGGTCATCTGTGGGGATGATCGACCCGCATGGGTTGTTCGGCGAGTTGACGATCATCATCTTCGTGCGGTCAGTGATGCTGCTGGCGACGGCATCTACGTCTACGTTGAAGCCCGTCTCCTCGTGGAGCTGCATGGGAACGGGGACACCGCCCATGAACTCGATCATCGATTCGTAAATCGGGAAGCCAGGATTCGGGTACAGCACTTCATCCCCGGGATCGACCATCGCCATGATCAGGAAGAACATGATCGGCTTGCCGCCCGGAGTCACAACGACCTGGTCCCCGGTCACCGATATACCGCGTGTGCCGCTGATCTCCTCGGCGATCCGGTCCCTGAGTTCCGGGAAGCCGGGTGAAGGCCCGTAGCTGGTGTATCCGTCAACCAGGGCCTGGCGGCCAGCCTCTACAACGTGAGTCGGAGAGCCAAAGTCCGGCTCTCCGATCTCCAGGTGTATGACGTCCATACCTTCGGCTTCTAGAAGGCGCGCCTTTGCGAGTACCTCGAATGCGGTCTCTGTGCCCAGACGCGCCATCCTGTGGGCGAGTTTCATGCGGCTTTCCTCTCGCTGGTCGTGCTAATCATCGCGAAAATGCCCGTGCCCTGTTCGAGTGGTCAGCGAACACGTGGGCAATTCATGGCTCCGACACCAATATAATCCCATTTATTCACCCTATGATACAATTCGCCTGCGCCAGCCACAAATACGGAGGTCGTTCTATTGAAGGTGTTTTTGGGAATACCTAGAGGATTCTGCGCAGGTGTGGTGCGCGCCATCGACGTAGTCGAGTTGGCGCTGAAGAAGTATCCACACCCTGTCTACGTAAAGCACCAGATCGTCCACAATCCGTACGTGGTCAAGTCTCTGGAAGACAAGGGTGCTCGAACAGTCGAGGACGTCGAGGAGATCCCCCAGGGCTCGACGGTCGTCTTCTCCGCCCATGGCTCGCCTCCAGAGGACTTTCAGAAGGCCGAAGCTCGTGGCCTGAGAGTCATAGATGCAACGTGCCCGCTGGTCACAAAGGTGCACAATGAAGCTCTACGCTACTCTTCCGACGGTCGCAGGCTGATCCTGGTAGGACACCGCGGCCACCAGGAGGTCAAGGGCACGATGGGCCAGACCGACATGCATCTCGTAGACGACAGGGAGCCGGCAAAGCTGCCTGACTGGGACGACAACACGCCGGTCACTGTCCTGACGCAGACCACGCTCTCGGTTGACGACACCAGCAGGTCCATTGCCCACATCGAGGACAGATTCTCCGATGTTGTGGTTAGAAACGATCTCTGCTACGCGACCACAAACCGCCAGGAAGCGGTCAAGGAGCTAACATCTCTGGTTGATCTCGTCCTCGTAATCGGGGCGCAGAACAGCTCGAATTGCAACCGGCTTCGAGAGGTTGCCGAAGCAAGTGGCGTCACCGCGTACCTGATCAATGGACCTGAAGAGCTCGACAACGCCTGGCTTGAGGGTGTGGAAAGCATCGGCATTACCTCGGGGGCATCTACGCCCGAAGAACTGGTTCTGTCGGTAATCGACACGATCGCCCCGGACGAAGTTACGACCATCGAAGGCGTGGACGAAGACATCAGCTTCGTCCTTCCCAACGAGTTCAGGTCCTGACGCTTCATGCTCACCGGCTCCGCTAATCTGGGACGGCGCTTGTGGAGATAGTCATCGACAGTCTGATGGAAGGTGCGCGCCGCGCCAGGGGCGTAGTCGTCATCATCGACGTCTTCCGGGCATACACCACTGCCGCTGTCGCCCTCTCAAAGGGGGCAGAGAAGATCATTCTTGTTGCCGAAGTCGAGGAGGCCCTGGCGTTAAGAAACGATGGTGTAGGGGACATGTGCGTTGGCGAGGTTGGCGGCATGAGGCCCGAGGGCTTCGACTTCAACAACTCTCCGTCGCAGATCAGGCCGGTTGACCTGGAGGGCAAGACGATCATTCAGTCAACTCGGGCAGGTACTGTGGGAATGACAGTCGCCGAGGGTGCCGACCAACTCTACGGAGGATCGCTTGCTGTGGCATCCGCAACTGTCGAGGCAGTCCGCCGTCTCGATCCGCCCTTGGTCACCATTGTCGCCATGGGGTCTGAGGGCCGTATTAGAACCGACGAGGATGAGCAGTGCGCACTCTTCATGCGCAACCTGTTCCAGGGGGTCACCCCAGACCACGAAAGCGTTCGCTCGTTGGTTCTCGCCGGCAGCGAGGCAAGAAAGTACGGAAATCCGGCGACACCTCACTTCCCAATTGAGGACCGGGACATGGCGGTCACTATCGACTCCCACAACTTCGCTATCAGAGTAACCCAGGAAGAGGGACTTCTGGTCGCCCGCAAGCATTCCGTCTGAGTTCGAATCAAGCAGGAGAAACAGCATTGAAGTATAGACAACTAGGCAAATCAGGCTTGCAAGTCTCTGCAGTTGGACTTGGGGCCAACAACTTTGGTGGCCGCGTCGATGCCAAGCGCACGACGTCGGTCCTCCATGCCGCCCTCGATTCAGGTGTCAACTTCATCGACACGTCCAACAGTTACGGCGGTGGACTTTCTGAGCAGTTTATCGGCGACGCTCTTAAGGGGAGACGCGAAGAGGCTGTAATTGCAACCAAGGTGTCCAGCCGGGTTGCGGACGGCCCCAACAACTCTGGAAATTCGCGCAAGCACATCTTCGACCAGGTCGACATCAGCCTCCGTAAGCTCCAGACCGACTACCTTGACCTCTACCAGATCCACTGGTGGGACCCCGACACGCCTCTCGATGAGACGCTGAGGGCGCTGGACGACCTCATTCACATGGGCAAGATCAGGTACGCCGGCTGCTCCAACTTCACAGCCTGGCAGGTATGCGAGTCCGACTGGATTTCGAAGACACTCGGTATCAATGCGTTCGTTAGTATGCAGCCCAGGTACTCCATGCTCTACCGGCAGCCGGAGGCCGAGATGCTCCCACTTTGCGAGAGATACGGCATCGGGGTCCTGCCTTATTATCCACTCGAAAACGGCTTCCTCACTGGCAAGTACCGCAGGGACGCTCCCGCACCCGAGGGTACGCGGCTGGCTGCAAACGATAGGGGCGTGTTCACCGACCGCAACTTCGACATTCTCGAACAGCTTGAGGACTTTTGCGCTGAACGTGGACACACGATTCTTGAGCTCGCGTTCGCGTGGCTCCTCGCGAGCCCTTCAGTGAGCTCCGTGATTGCCGGGGCGACACGTCTCGAGCAGATAGAGGCTAACGCCGCCTCGGCCAGTTGGGAACTGTCTGCCGAAGACCTCGCCACAGTGAATTCGATACTGGATGCGCCATGAAATTCGGATTTGTCATTCCGCAGAATTGGGGTCTTTCCGACCCCCAGGATGTCGTCGAATTCGGCGTCCGTGCCGAGGAGCTTGGCTATGACTCAGTCTGGGTCAACCACCACATCCTCAATGTCGGCTACATCTACGACCGCCTTGAGGACCGGCCGTACTACGATGCCCTGACCGTGCTTACCTGGGTGGCTGCAAGGACAGAGAGGGTGAGGCTGGGAACCACCGTACTCGTGCTTCCCTACCTGAACCCGCTGGTCCTCGCGAAGACCATCGCCACCCTGGATGTCATGTCCGGCGGTAGGGTCTCGCTCGGCGTGGGAGTTGGCATGCTCCGCGAGGAGAACGAAGCTCTCGGCAGCGATTTCACCACCCGAGGAGCCTATGCCGACGAGTCTATCGAGGTCATGCGCGACCTGTGGACATCTGAGGACCCCGCCTACAGCGGTCGGTTCTTCAACTACGACGGCTTCAAGTTTTCTCCCAAACCGGTGCAGTCGCCAGGAGTTCCGATTCTCATTGGAGGAATGAGCCAGGCCGCAATGCGCCGAGCCGCAAGGCTGGGCGACGGCTGGCACCCCAACGGTGGCTCAGTAGCCGAGATGGGAGAACGATTCGACGCTGTCAGGACTATGTGCGCCGAGTTCGGCAGGGATCCAGAAGAAGTCACTCTCGTGGTCCGCGGCGAACTCGACGTACTCGACACACCTTCCGACAACCCGTCGACCCCAATGATAGGCACACCCGACCAGTTACTGCGGACAATCGAGGGCTACGAGTCTATCGGAGTATCGGAGATTGTCCTACAGGTAGGCACCGACGATGTCGACCGCATCCGCCTAAACCAGGAAGCCTTCGCCGAACGGGTATTAGCCCGGATCGATTGAGGCAAGATAAGGCTCGCCTTCAACCAATTAACCCCCTCTTCCTAAGGTAGAGGGGGGGTGAGGGTGAAAACCCTAGCTCTTGTTCAAGTTCAGTACGAACTTACGGCAACCGTTCAGCATCCGCCGCAGGCTCCACCTCGAACGTATTCAGCGCACACGCCAGCATTCCGTAGTAGCCCATGGTAGCCGTAAGTTCGGTCACCCCCTGGACTCCGAACCTCTCCTTTGCGGCGTCGAACGTTGCATCCGACACACGCTTGTTTCGGAACATCTCACGGCCATACGCGATCACCAGGGATTCATCCGCCGTTAGGTTGTACAATGCCCCTCGGTTCGCCACTGCGTCGATCGCTTCGGCCCTGACCTCGGCATTGCGCGCCAGCACTACATGCGCAGACCACTCGTAGTCGCAGTCGAACTCCCTTGCGGCGGTGATGATCGCCAGCTCTTTGATATCCGGGTCCAGTGAGGACTCGAACCTGATGTACGCGCCGAGATGCGCTGCCCGTCCGGCGACTTCAGGGCTGTTGAGAAGCACCGCAAACGGGCCGCTGATGCGACCCCGGCTGCTCGCTATCGAGTCGAAGTGATGGGCCGCCTCCTCTGGGACGTCGCTGCGCTGCTCAATCAGTGGAACTCTTGCCATCTTCCTTACCTCTCACACGTCGTTCGATCATCGTTCACTTTGGCGGGCCAATGCTACCATAGCGCGGTGTCCACGGGAGATTGAGCATGAAGGCCGTCGTCATCCAGCATCACCAGTTCGAAACACTCGGTTCCAACTTCCAGTCGGTACTGAAAGGCGCCGGTTTCGATATCGTTACAGTTCCCGTCTATGCTGAAGCCCCTATGTTCCAGAAGTTCGAGGCTCCCAAGCCGAAGAGTGACGACATCGTAATAGCTCTCGGCGGCCCCATGTCAGCAAACGACGGGTTTCCAGCCCTTGAGGCCGAGATGGCTTACCTTAGAGCCGTGGCGCAGGAAGGCATCAGAGTTATGGGCATCTGCCTTGGCGCGCAGTTGCTTGCCAGGTCCCTTGGTTCAGTGGTCGAACCCACCGGCGGCTACCAGTTCGGCCTCAGAAAGTTATGGGTGTCACAGGAGGGTCACGACGACCCGGCATTTGGGAAGATCACGACGCCGCTCGTGCCCACCTTGCACGGCGAATGCTTCACCATACCTTCCGATGCGACTCGGCTCGCGGAGGGCTATATGCTCGGCCGCGACGGAGGCTACCGGCGCTTCGACATGGCTTTCAGGTACGGAAATGCCTACGGAGTCCAGTTCGAGCCTCAGCTAACGTTCGATGAGTTGCTAGTCTGGAACCGCGAGCTGGCCTCCGATTACGACCTCATGGGCGACCGCTTCGATGCCGCCGAAGAGGCCGCCCGCAACATCAGGGAATTCGAACGCTTCTACCCCGTACACCGCTCCCAGATGGCAGATTTCCTGAAGTCAGTGCTCTCCCTTAGCCAGCTTACAGGGGCTGGTGGACCGCCGATTCGTTCGTCCTGAGCACCCCTATCCGCTGGATACCCGCTTTCGTAGGAATGACGGCTTGTGGATGCCTACATGTGTCCCCTGACGAGGCTGGATAGGCAACCATTACCGCGTATGAACGCCTACTCGACTCTCAGCTTTGCTGGTACGATGTCGCAGATCACATTGCCCACGCCAGAGGTGCGCCAGAAATGACTCAGATACCGGTACATCAGTCCGCGTCTTTCAGCTCTTCTCTTCCCGACACTGCGTCGGACGTCACGGTCTCCGGCCCCGAAGGAGAGATCACGATAACTCGTGACAGCTTCGGAATACCGCACGTCCAAGCCGAGTCCGAGCACGACGCCTTCTTCGGGCAGGGATTCGCTACAGCGCAGGACAGGCTTTGGCACATGGACTATGACCGGGCTCGGGCCTACGGACGGTGGGCCGAGTTCATCGGGGCCGATGGCCTTGAACACGATCTCATGATGCGCAGATTCCAGATCCGCGCCTCTGTCGAGAGGGACTGGGAGGCCCTATCCGAAGAAGCCCAGGCTATGTTCGAGGCGTACGCCGCCGGCGTCAACACCTTCATGGAATCGTCGGACTCCCTGCCGGTGGAGTACACGCTTATCGGGGCTGAGCCAGAGCCGTGGAGTGCCCTTGACTGCCTGGCCGTGTTCAAAGTCAGACACATCATGATGGGGGTGTTCGAGGGCAAGACGTGGCGGGCCAGGCTTGTAAACGAATTCGGGCCGGAACGAGCGGCAAGTCTGCTCAAGGGCTACGGAAATGAGTGGCGCGATCGCGTCAAGAGCATTTGGGGCGACGAGAGAGCAGCGAGCTTTTCCAGTCAGTTGGTCATCGTTCCCCCGGGGGCAGAGTCCGAGTCTGACCTCGACGAGGGAATCGACCAGTTGGAAGAAGGACTCGCGGCAATCGACTGGCTCAAGGACGACGACAGCGGCTCCAACAACTGGGCTGTCCACGGCTCTCGCACCGCATCTGGCAAGCCCCTGGTAGCTGGGGACCCTCACCGCGGCCTCGATACCCCTAACGTCTACTACCAGAACCACATCGCCTGTCCGGACTTCGACGTGATCGGGCTGTCCTTCCCGGGCTGTCCCGGATTCCCGCACTTCGGACACAACGAGCAGGTCGCCTGGTGTGTCACGCACGCCGGCGCCGACTACCAGGATCTATTTGTCGAAAAACTACGTGGAAGTGAACATGGACCGGAGTACGAGTTTCGGGGCGACTGGCATCCTGCGGACGTGAGTGAGGAGTCCATCGCCGTCAGGGGTGACGACGACGTAGGCGTCGCCGTTCTCTCGACGGGCCACGGGCCGATCATTGCCGAGAGCAGCGACGGCTCGAAGGGCCTTGCATTCAAGTACACTGCAACCTCGGGTCCTAACCTCGGTTTCGAGTGTCTGCGCCGAATGATGTACGCACACAACATCGACGAGATTGACGAGTCGATGCGCGACTGGGTGGACCCGTGCAACAACTTCGTCCTCGCTGACGTCCACGGCGACATCGGCTACCTCAATCGCGGTCAGGTCCCGGTCAGGTCGTTGGCGAATGCATGGCTCCCTGTTCCGGGCTGGACCGGAGAGCACGAGTGGCAGGGCGCAATACCCTTCGAGGACCTTGCCAGGATCAGAAACCCGCAGGGCGGACTCATCGTCACCGCAAACAACCGGATCGTTGGCGAAGACTATCCGTACTACATTTCACTCAGCTTCGCCCCCGATCATCGCGCGAGACGGATCCTTGAAAGGCTCAGCGAACTCCACAACGCGACTGTTGAGGACATGGCTGCGATTCACTCTGAGGTTGTGTCGATTCCGGCTCAGGTGTACTCCAAGTTCATTGCCAACCTTTCTACAGAAGGCATGTCCCAAGTCGAGGAAGCGTGCATCCGACACCTTCAGGGGTGGGACGGCAGCATGCACAGGGACCTCGTGGCGCCCACCATCTACAGCGCGATCAGGTCCGAAATTCACGGCAGATATTTCTCCAGGCTGTTCGGAAGTCTGGCTGGAGACGCGCTTGGCGCACAGGGCCGGGGGGCCCCCGGCCACCTCAGGCAGCTTGCGGCCCTGTTGGTCGCTGACCTGCAGAGCGGGGTCGAGGTCGTCCGACCACCTGATCCTGACTGGGAATGGGACTTCGACAGCGAGCTGTACCAGGGCTTCAACGAGGCTGTGCACAGGCTTTCCAGGACCGGCGTTGGCCTCGGAAGGGATGTCGACGCGTGGAAGTGGGGCGATGTGCACCGCACGAGGCCAATGCACCCTCTGTCGGCGGCATTCCCTGACGCTGCGGACCTGCTCGACCCGCCGGGGTTCGGTATGAGCGGCGACGGCGATACACCCCAGGCTGGAAGCTACGGGCTCGTCGCTCCCGACACGTCCTCCACACTCTGGGACTCGTTTACCATCACGGGCACATCCGTTGCCCGGTACGTCTGGGACACCGCCGACTGGGACAACTCCCGCTGGATAGTCCCACTGGGTTCATCCGGTCACGCCGCCAGTCCGCACTACGCCGACCAGGGCCCCATCTGGGCAGACGTCGAACTCATTCCTGCCACGTACTCGTGGGACCTGGTTGCTGAAGACTCAGAGTCCATCCAGACCATCAGGCCCGCTGAACAGCCTTCGGTAACCGAGGTTGCGACTCCGTCCGAAAATGGTGCCACCCAGCCTGTAGGAGATGGCCTCTACCAGGGCTCCATTGCATCGTATGGCGTCGTGATTCAACGCGACGTCATGGTCGAGATGCGCGACGGCGCGAGACTTGCGACGGACCTCTACCTTCCCTCCATAAACGACGTTCCTGCCACTGGGCCGTTCCCGGTGATACTCGAGCGCACTCCCTACGACAAGTTGGCCGCTCGTCAGACCTCAAAGGGCAAGTTCTTCGCTAGGCGAGGCTACGTCGTGGCGATCCAGGATGTGCGCGGTAGGTTCAAGTCCGAAGGCGATTGGCTGCCATTCTTCGACGAGGCCGAGGACGGATACGACACCGTCGAGTGGCTAGGTACTCAACCCTGGAGCGACGGCAAGGTCGGCACAATGGGCGACTCGTACGCCGGCTCTGATCAGGCGGCCCTCGCGACGCTGAACCCCCCACATCTCTCGACGATGATCGTCGCCGTTGGAGCGTCTGACTACTTCTCAAGCTCCATGCGCCACAACGGCACTCTTGAACAGCGCTTCCTGATCTACGCCTACAGAATGGCCACAACAAGTCCAGAGGCGAAGGCGGATCCCGCTCTTGGCGCCGCGATCCTCAACATCTTCGAGAACGGTATGCCCGAGGTCGTCGAGAACTTCCCGATACTCAAGGACACCTCGATTCTCCGTAGAGTTCCTACGGTGGAACAGTGGGTCGTGGACCTTCAGACCGTCGGCGAGCGCACAGACTACTGGAAACAGCGGGGCTACGCGCCGGTCGAGTACTACGATGAGCACGCTGACGTGCCTACCCTCTATCTCGGGGGCTGGTACGACTCCTACGCGCGCAACTCTACAGAGTGTTACATGAAGCTGAGCAGGCTCAAGGAATCGCCACAGAGGCTCCTCATGGGCCCCTGGACTCACGCCCAGTACGAGATTACACACTCCGGCGACATCGACTTCGGCCTGTCCGCCCACATCGACTACAACGACCTGAAACTTGCGTGGTTCGACCATTATCTCAAGGGTTTGCACACCGAGGTCGCCGATTGGAGCCCCGTCCGCTACTTCACGATGGGCGGCGGCGACGGGCAAATCAACGATGAGCATCGACTCAACCACGGTGGATTTTGGACCGGCGCGGACGACTGGCCCGTACCCGGCACCCGCTTCGTGCCGTTCTACGTTCATGGAGACGGCACTCTCTCCCGCAAACAGCCCGGCAGCGACGACCAGCCAGGCACGTCCTACGTGTTCGATCCTACCGACCCGGTTCCAACAATTGGCGGAGGTATCTCCGCGGCTAATCCCATCATGGAGCCAGGTGCCTACGACCAGCGGGGCGATCCCACCCGCTTCTACGGCACCCAGGACCACCAGCCGTTGAACACACGGTCGGACGTGCTGACGTTCCAGACCCCTCCGCTGGAGGCAGACGTCGAAGTCACCGGTCCAATTACCGTCAGGCTGTGGGCCGAATCGTCAGCGGTCGATACCGACTTTACGGCCAAGCTGATCGATGTCTATCCGCCCGCGCCCGAGTACCCGGAGGGTCTGGCGATAAATATCACCGACTCCATCATTCGCGCCCGCTACCGGAACGGGTACGACGAGCCGGAATTCATGGAACCCGGTGAAGTTTACGAGTTCGAGTTCGAGCTCTACCCGACGTCTAACACGTTCGTCGCCGGACACCGCATACGCTTGGACATCAGCTCGAGCAACTGGCCCCGTTTCGACGTAAACCACAATACGGGCGCCCCACTTGGAGTCGACAGGACCTACGAGGCAGCGCACCAGACAATTCACCACAGCCCAGGCCGTGCATCCCACATAGAGCTGCCCGTGGCGAGGTAGTCCTTTTATGTCGACCTGCTAACGGCCTCTTGGGATCGCTACGTTGGTCAGCAAGGCCCCCTCTCCCTCATGGAGAGGGATGGGGCGAGGGTGAGAACTCCACTACCGGACTGCCCTTCCAGGCAGCGCCCCTGTGTGCGAACCGCCATCGATAACCACCGTCCCGTTTACGATGACGTACTCAATTCCCACCGGGAACTGCTTCGGGTCCGTCCGGGTGGCGGGCGCTCTCACCGATCCGGCATCGAACACAGTAATGTCTGCGTTCATGCCGTCTCGAATGACGCCCCTATCCTGTAGACCCAACCTCTGCGCCGGGAACGAGGTCATCTTCCTGATGGCGTTCGGCAGAGACATCTGCCGCTCCTCACGAACGTACTCCGCCAGAATCACGGGGAAGCAACCGTAAGTGCGCGGACTCGGGAAATCTCCCAGCAGAACGGCGTCGCTGCCAACCATGGAGAGCGGGTGCGTGACGAAAGCGGGCAGCGTCTTCTGGTTTAGTCCCTCAGCCACGTAGCATGTCTGAAGGTCCTCTTCGATCAGCAGATCGCATAGCGCGTCCACGGGGTCCTGTTTGCGCATCTCCGCAATCTCTGCGATGGACCTTCCCTCGTACTGGTGGTTCTCAGGACGCTTGAAGTACGTCAGCCACATGTCGTGCCACGTAGGTGCGCGTGGGACGACCTCACCCCGCAGTCTCTCGCGGGCGTCCTCGTCAGCCAGCGCCTGCTTGAGCCGCTCAGGCCCTCCCTCGTGCACCCAGTCGGGGAAGACGATAAGGATCCGCGTGCTTCCAAGGCTGTACGGATAGCTGTCGAACGTCACGTCCTGACCCGATGCCGACGCTTCTTCAACCAGACCCAGAAGCTGGGGCGCTCCGCCCGGCGAAGGCGCTTTCTGGTAGAAGTGAGTGATGTGCACAGGCACGCCGCTCCTTTCGCCGATCTCAATCGCCTCCCTGAACGGGTCCATGAACATGTCGCCGGACTTGTACCTGACGTGTGTGTGATAAATACCGCCTAGCTCCGCAACCTGCTTCGATAGCTCCACTAGCTCATCGGTGGACGCATACCCACCGGGCGGGTAGTCCAGCCCCGTGGACATGCCTATCGCTCCCTCTTCCATCGACTCTCGGATCATCGCCTTCATGTTCGCGATGTCACCCTCTGTAGCCGGAGTCGACTCCCATCCAATTGCGTCGATACGCACAGGCGAATTTCCGAGTATGTACGCGATGTTCACTGCCGACTTCCGGTCGAACATGTTTAGGTACTGCTCGACAGTCGACCACGATCCGGGTAGGGGAGGATTCCCGTCCAGGCCGGAGTTGATCTCCACAAACCGCCTGAAGTCGTCCTGGGACTTGAACGGCGCGTATGAATTGCCGTCGACTCCGATAAGCTCGGTTGTGATGCCCTGTCTGACCTTTGGTTCGTGCTCCGGCTCAGACAGCAATACGAGCCCGGAATGTGCGTGCATGTCTATGAACCCGGGGCACACAGTCAATCCAGTGGCATCGATTGTTCTGACTGCCTCTACGCCTTCGACGGCCCCTCGAAACACTCTGATGGTGTTACCTTCGACTCCAACGGATCCGTAGTAGCCTGGATTGCCTGTGCCATCGATTATCAGCCCGTCGCGAATCAGGATGTCGAGCATTTGCCCACCTCGGTCTCTCGTTTAGGTGGCGATTGTACAACGTTATTGATTTCGTGCGGTGGTAGGTTCAATTCATGGGTTGATATAATCATTTCGTTATGCCCCCCGGCGATGTCCTCGCCGGAATCCGCGGCCAGAGTCGAGGACGTATCCAATGTTAGACTTGCGAGGTCAGGTGACCGAATTAATTTCCCGTATATCCGATCTCATGGTGCGCCTTTGACCTCGACAGGAAGCGGATAGAGATAGAGGAACTAGAAAAGCGGGCATCTGATCCCTCGTTTTGGGTAGATAACCAGCAGGCGCAAACCGCGATGCGCAGAATGGCTGGCCTCAAGGACGAGGTCGAGTCTTGGTCCGGCCTGAAGACCAGGGCAGAGGCCCTCGATGAGCTGGTTGAGCTGGCCATCCTGGAAGACGAGGACTCTCTGATCGACACGATGAGTCAGGAACTCGTCGATCTGTTGACTGCACTCGACGACCTCGAATTCCTGCTCATGCTCTCCGGTGAGTATGACGACCAGAATGCCATCCTCGCACTCCATGCGGGGGCAGGTGGTGTTGACTCCCAGGACTGGGCGCAGATGCTCATGAGGATGTACCTCAGGTGGGCCGAACGCAGGGGATTCAAGACCGAGGTCTTGGACGTGTCAATGGGTGATGAGGCAGGTATCAAGAGCGCGGTAGTGCAGGTTAGTGGCCTCAATGCCTATGGATTCCTCAAGGCCGAGAAGGGCGTTCACAGGCTCGTGCGGATCTCCCCCTACGACGGCAATCACGCAAGGCATACATCGTTCGCACTCGCTGAGGTCATGCCTGACGTCGAAGACGACTCGGAGGTGACCATCAACCCCGACGATCTCAGGATTGAGACGTTCAGGGCCGGAGGCCACGGAGGGCAGAACGTTCAGAAGAACTCAACTGCCGTGAGGATCACCCACATCCCCTCAGGTGTAAGAGTGAGCTGTCAGAACGAGCGCTCCCAGCATCAGAACAGGGAGATTGCCATGCGGATTCTCATGGCCAGACTCGTCGAGCTCGAGATGCAAAAGCGCGCAGAGCAGATGGCACGCATAAAGGGGGAGCACATCTCTCCCGAGTGGGGCAACCAGATCAGGAGCTACGTTCTGCATCCCTATCAGATGGTCAAGGACCACAGGACAGATCACTCTGTATCAGACGCGGCCGCAGTGCTCGATGGTGATCTGGATGACTTCATCACGTCGTATCTAAAGACAACGGTAGGAAAAGAAGCCACGGCAATATCCAAGTAACCGCAGGAACCTCATGAGAATAATTGTCACTCTACTCGTCGCCCTTACTTTAGCTATTGTTCTCGCCTGCGGAGGCGGGGAGACCGAGACTCCGACCCCCGAGCCACAGGCTCAGTCCGAGCAGCCCACGCCGGAGCCGACAGAGGCTCCAGGTTCTGAGGCAGCTCCGACCGCTGCCCCTGCCGCCGCCGAAGAAGCTCCAAGTGAAGAGCTTTCAGGAGGTGTCTTCCGGCGGCTCTGGTCAGACCCTCCGACTCTTGATCCGCACCTCACGTCAGACACGACGTCCGCGGGCCTTGTCGTTGAGATCTTCAGCGGTCTCGTTGCTCTCAACACCGATCTTCAGTTGGTGCCAGACATCGCGGAGAGTTGGGAGATCAACGAAGATGGAACGGTCTATACGTTCCACATTCGGGATAACGCGAAGTTCCACGACGGCAAGCGCGTAACTGCCGATGACTTCAAGTGGTCCATGCAGCGAGCAGCCCACCCTGATACGGCCTCGCCGGTCGCTGACACCTACCTCAACGACATCGTCGGTGTGGAAGCGGTCCTCGAGGGCGAGACCGAAGACATTAGCGGAGTCACTGTCATCGATGACTCAACACTTCAGATTGAGATCGACGCCCCTAAGGCATACTTCCTGGCCAAACTGACATATCCGACCGCTTACGTACTGGACAGTGAGAACGTGATATCCGGAGGCAGGACCTGGACTGACGACCCGAATGGCACCGGTCCGTTCAAGCTCAAGGAGTACCGGATTGGTGAACGCATCATTCTGGAGCGCAACGAACACTTCTATCGTGAGCACGCGAACGTCGACTCCATCGCAATGAACCTGGCTGGCGGACAGTCCATGGCCATGTATGAGAACGACGAGATCGACATCACCGGCGTCGGGCTCTTCGACCTCGACAGGGTTCTTGACCCTTCGGAGCCGCTCAATGAGGAGTTGGTCGTAGCTCCCCCGGACTTCAGCATCTCCTACGTGGGCTTCAATGCGAGTATGGCGCCCTTTGATGATCCAAAGTTCAGGCAGGCGCTCAATCACGCCGTAGATAAGCAGCTGATCGCAAAAGAGGTGCTATCCGAACTCGTCGAGCCCGCTTTCGGCATACTCCCTCCCGGCTTCCCGGGTTACAACGAAGACCTCACCGGTCTCGAATACGACCCTGACCTTGCAAGGCAGCTGCTGGAGGAGTCCGCCTACGCTGACCCAGCAACCCGCCCCAGGATCGTCGTTACCGTTCCGGGTACAGGCGGCACAATCGGACTCGACCTCGAAGTCGTGATTGAAATGTGGAAGCAGGAGCTCGGCGTTGAGGTAGAGATTCAGCAGGTTGAGTGGGCTACCTACCTGCAGGACCTGGACGCGCAAAAGTTCCAGGCCTACGCTGGCTTGGGGTGGCAGGCGGACTACCCTGACCCGCAGGACTTCCTTGACATCCTATTCCACACGGAGAGCTCGCTGAATCACGGGAAGTACTCAAATCCCGATGCTGACGTCATTCTGGAAGAAGCCAGGACTGAGACCGACGTCGAGCGCAGGATTGAGTTGTACAGGCAGGCTGAGGACATTATCGTGAAGGATGGCGCATGGCTCCCACTGTGGTACTCTGGTGAGCGATACGTTCTTATTAAGGACTACGTAAAGGACTATAAGGTCACCCCAATGATCGTCCCGAAGCTCAAGAACATTCGCCTGACCGACTAACCCTCTACTGCATAGACTGAAGCGAGGATCGGGGTGCCCGCCAGGGTACCCCAAACTCAAATGTGGCTGTACATTACAAGAAGGCTGCTGTGGTTGCCTGTGTTGCTGTTAGCAGCGTCGCTGGTCACATTCACACTCGGCAGATTCGGCCCCGGCGACCCCGTTCAGGTCATCCTCGGTAATAGGTACGATCCTGACTCTGCCGTTACCAAGAGTCTGAGAAGGGAGCTCGGCCTCGATCAGCCCTTCGCCGTTCAGTACGGCAGCTACATGTGGGGCTTCATTCAGGGTGATTTTGGAGAGAGCTATCGCTTCAGGGGCCGCCCTGTCAGGGAACTGCTGACGTCCAAGATGTGGGTGTCCTTCCAGGTAAACTTGGCCGCCCTCATGGTCAGCCTCTCGATAGGACTGCCTCTCGGATTCTTCATCGCGCATAAGCAGGGCGGTTGGGTCGACCCGTCCTCTGTTGCGACGGCGCTGATCTTAATGTCCATTCCCGTTATGGTCAGCATACCCGCATTCCTTTGGGTCACCTGCTTGAAAACGGACCTGCTCCCGTGTTCAGGATGGGGAGGCTTCTGGGACCCCAGGATAATCACGCCTGCTGTGGTAATGGGAATACCGGGCATTGCAGGTCTTCTAAGGCTCATGCGCGCCAGTACGCTCGATGTAATGGGCCAGGATTTCATCCGGACCGCCTATGCGAAGGGTCTGACAGCCTTTGCGGTTGACTACCGCCACATCCTGAAGAATGCAATGATACCGATCATCACTGTGCTCTCATTCACCCTCGCGGGAATGCTGAGTACAGGCTTCATCACAGAGCGACTTCTGGGTATTCCCGGAATGGGAAGCCTGGCCATCGACTCCATCTTCAATCGCGACTATCCAGTCATCATGGCTATTACGATTATCGGGTCTAGTGCCTTCGTTCTGGCAAACCTTCTCGCCGACATCGCTTATTCGTTGGTGGATCCCAGGATCAGGTACAGTTGAACGAACAGCCTGCACGATCTGCAATAGCGGACCTCGATACTGCCGCCGAAGATCAGGGTGGCAAGGGTCATCTACGACGTGCCTGGGAGCGGCTGGTAAGAAAAAAGCTGGCCATGGCCAGCGTGATCATTTTGATCTTCTTGTATTCAGTCGGCATATTTGCGCCGCTGATCGCTCCCTACGAGTACACCGCTCAGGACTACACAGCGATACGCAAGCCTCCGAGTGCAGAACACTGGGCGGGCACCGACCTCAAGGGTCGCGACCTGCTCACTCGGGTCATGTGGGGAATCCAGAACACGGTCATCATTACCGTGATTTCAATGGCGACTGGCGGCCTCGTGATCGGTGTGACCCTCGGGCTGGTATCGGGCTACTTCGGCCGCTGGGTGGATGCCCTCATCATGCGTGTAGGAGAGGTATTCGCGTCTTTCCCTGACATACTGCTGGTCATTATTCTCGCGGCTACGCTCGGTCCCAGGCTTCGTGACTACGTCAGGCACTTGGAAGACACCACGTTCCTTGACGGCCTGGTGAAGGCCGGAGTCGTGGACTATCTCGTTATTTCGATCGCCCTTGTGTCGTTTAGCTGGTTCGGTATGGCCAGGATCGTTCGTGGCCAGGTGCTGGCACTCAAGCAGACGCAGTTCGTGGACGCAGCCCGATCGGTTGGCGCAAGTACCCCCAGGATCCTGTTTACACACCTGCTCCCTAACGCCATCAGCCCGATCGTCGTACTTGTGTCGATGGGCATGGGTTCCATGGTCGGCACCGAGATCATCCTTAGCTGGCTTGGACTGGGTATTCAGCCCCCGAGGCCCAGCCTCGGAGTCATGCTCCTTGAGGCTGGCAGCCTGAGCGCCCTGCGTGAGGTGCCGTGGATGCTGCTGACCCCAGGGCTCGTGGCTTGGACGCTCGTTCTCGCTTGGAACCTGCTCGGCGACGCGCTGAACGACGTCCTCAACCCACGCACCCGTTAGTCACCGAAATAACCTGACTCTGGAGAGTTCTATGTCATTCAACTTGCTCATCTTCGATGAAGGCACTCGTGAGCGCGGCCGAATCGGCGAGTGGCCCGACCTGCTGCGAGAAAAGATTCCCGGTATCCAGGTGAACGTCGCCACCTCCGTTGGCGAAGCGATGGAGATGATAGGGGAAGCGGACGCTGCCTTCGGAAATATAGCCCCCGAGGTGTTTGAGCGCCGGGGCAACCTTCGATGGGTCTCGTGTCCGCAGGCCGGTCCCAGGGCAGGGTATTACCACCAGGACCTGATCGACAGCGATGTCGTCGTTACGAACACGAGGGACATCTACAACGACCACATCTCGAATCACATAATGTCCTACGTGCTGGCGTTTGCCAGGGGCCTTCACGTCTATATAAGGCAGCAGGTTGAGTCCGATTGGAGTCCAGGCTACGAAATCGTCAACCTGCCTGATGCCACAGCGGTCGTGGTTGGTGTAGGCGGTATTGGCGGCGAGACTGCCCGTCTGTGCTCCGAATTCGGCATGCACGTCATCGGAGTCGACCCTCGTATCGATTCTCCACCACCCGGGGTGTCAGAGCTGGTAACTCCCGACGCTCTCGGTGATGTGCTCCCGCGAGCGGACTTCGTGATAGTCACGGTCCCCGAGACGCCCGAGACGCAGCGACTGTTCACCCTCGGTCGCTTCCAGCAGATGAAGTCTTCTGGATACTTCATCAACATCGGTCGCGGCGCGACAGTGGTCCTTGATGACCTCGTTGCCGCCCTGGATGCAGGTGAACTCAGGGGCGCGGCCCTGGACGTCTTTGAGATTGAACCGCTCCCGTCGGACCACCCACTTTGGAAGATGCCTAACGTCATCATCACCCCGCATTGTGCCGGAGCAGGTCCCTACCTGGACGACCGCAGGACGGAGCTCTTCATCGAGAACTGCGTCAGGTTCGGTGAGGGCCTTGAGCTAAAGAACATCGTCGACAAGGCCAACTGGTTCTGATGTCGAGTCTCTATCTGGTCGACGGCACCTACGAGCTCTTCCGAGCCCACTACGGCGCGCCCCCGAGGACTTCTCCCGACGGAACCCCCATCGGCGCGGTTGCCGGACTCCTTCAGACCCTGTTGCTGCTCCTTCGTGAGCAGCAGCCCGGGTACATCGCCTGTGCGTTTGACCACGTGGTTGAGTCGTTCCGGAACGATCTGTATGAGGGCTACAAGACAGGGGAGGGGGTCCCGGATGACCTCGCCGCTCAGTTCGATCTCGCTGAAGAGACGTCCAGGGCCCTGGGAATCGTCACTTGGCCGATGATCGAGTTTGAGGCCGATGACGCAATCGCAACTGCGGCAACCCGCTGGAAGCAGTCGCCCGCGATAGACAGCGTAATCATCTGCTCCGTCGACAAGGACCTCATGAACCTCGTCGACGGCGACCGAGTGGTTGTCTGGGACCGCAGGCGGGACATCACCTACACCGAACCCGACGTCGTCGAGAGGTTCGGCGTTCTTCCTGCCTCCATCCCTGACTATCTCGCCCTCGTTGGCGACTCCGCTGACGGAATACCGGGTGTCCCGCGCTGGGGCGCGAAGGGCACGGCAACAGTTCTGGCTGAGTATGGC
Source organism: Dehalococcoidia bacterium (assembly GCA_965116405.1). Taxonomy (GTDB): domain Bacteria; phylum Chloroflexota; class Dehalococcoidia; order Lucifugimonadales; family UBA1123; genus VXRN01. The sequence goes on along the minus strand of OZ220685.1, from coordinate 140,243 downwards.
AACCTTGAGGCCATCCCGGAGTCACACGATGACTGGACGGTCACTGTAAGGGGGGCTCGTTCACTCGCGACGAATCTCACGGACCGCCGGACCGAAGCCGACCTGTATCGCACGCTTGCCACACTGCGCACAGACGTCCCGCTCGCCGAAGACCTCGATGATCTTTGTTGGCGTGGTGTTCCTCAGGACGACTTCATCGCGCTCTGCGATTCTCTCGGCATGGCGCGGTTGAAAGACGCACCGGGTCGGTGGCGAGAGGGCTGAAGAGAGGGAGTACCCCCGGCGGGACTCGAACCCACGCACCTGGCTCCGGAGGCCAGTGCTCTATCCGCTGAGCTACGGGGGCGTTACTGGTTCAACAATATAGCAACTGCGCCCCCGGACGACAAGCAGAATTGACTTGGAGAGTCCGGTTCAGCGAACATAGCCGGGACGTGGTCATCCATAGCTCGACAGCGCCTTTTTGCGGCCTCAATACGGGTCGTTAAGACGCTGCTGTAGCCCTTGACATACAAGTACTGGGTGAATATGATTATGCCGCATTTGTGCACCGTCGGCTCTACCGGCGGGAGACTTGTATGTCTGGAAGACAAAAGTTTCATCGATCGGTCCGACGGATGGACAATAAGCAATAAGGAATCATCTCGAGAGGGGGTCAGATGAGAAGGCGTTTCCCCGTTAAGGGCATAGTAGTTGCCCTGCTTTCTTCAGTTCTTGTATTGGCGTTAATAGCATGTGCGGGAGCTCAAGGTGAGCCTGGACAGCCCGGTCTTCCGGGCAACCCGGGCAACCCAGGTGCTCCTGGTCCTCAAGGCCCTCAGGGTGAGCCGGGACTCGCCGGTCTTCCGGGACATCCGGGTAACCCTGGACCCGCTGGACCTCCAGGCCCTCAGGGACCGGCTGGTGCACCAGGTGCTCCTGCTGTCTCCCCTGAAGCTTCTATAGAACTCAGCAAGTCAACCATCGCAACTGCCGGCGATTCAGTAACCGTACGCGGCTCCGGGTTCCTTCCCGGTGAGCCCGTTGTTCTCCAGCTCAGAGTCGACGAGAACCTGTCGATCATTGCTGGCGGCGCACGGGGTGCCCAGGTTCAGGCCAACGAGGCCGGTGCCTTCAGCATAACCTTTGACGAGATCGGTGGTGCCGCGGCAAGCCAGGCTCGCGCAATGGGCAACCGTACCTTCTATGCTCAGGGCTCAGATGGTAGCAGGGCCAGCGTACCCGTGACGGTCGCTGGTGCACCTGAGCCAATGACAGCGGTTGATACCAGCCTTCTCGCCAGCGCGACAGCCGTTGGCGAGGCAATCATGATCTGGGGCGCTGGCTTCCAGGCCGATGAGGTTGTATCGCTCATAGCCGTGGGTGCTGCTGAAGGCGGAGGAAACCGCATCTTCGGTGGCGTGACCGCTAACGGTTCCGGTGCATTCTCGGTCGACGCAGCCAACCCGCTCGCCGAAGGCGTATACACGCTCAGGGCGACTGGCAACATGGGTTCCACCGCCACGGCTCCGTTGGTCATAGTAGCCGAGAAGTAGACCCGCCTAGCACAGAACCTAGCGAAACTTAGGCGATAAAGCGTCGCCTCCTATCCGGGAGGCGGCGCTTGTCGTTTTGAGGGAAGGGGACGCCATGAATGACTTCGCTCGTTCGGCACTGTGCTTCCTTGCAATAGCTACGATGTCCATTGCTGTACTGGCTTCGCTCGCCTGTCAGGGGCAGCAGAAGGAAATGACAGAAACCCCAGCGAGAAGCGCGGGGCCACCGGGTCCGCCAGGTCCGGCCTCTTCAGAGGCGGTGCCTCAAACTCGACCGCTGGAGGCAATGATCGAGATCAGCAAGTCTGCACTGGCGACTACAGATGATCCCTTTACGATTAAGGGCTCCGGATTTCAACCCGGGGAACCTGTTGTACTTCAACTAAGAGTACACCGCGATTGGTCAATTGTCCTTGGTGGCGCTGGGGGAGCCCAGGTTCTGGCAGACATGGCGGGAAACTTCACAATCACATTCGACAGGATTGCGATTGAACCCATCATTAGTGTGCGACGTATTGAAGGGGAACGTTCCCTAGTCGCGATGGGCTCGGACGGCAGCAGGGCTAGCGTTCCGGTTAAGATCGTGGACGAGCAGAACCAGATTAGTGCCTTAAGCGTGGAAGGGCTGGGTACAGACTCCCGTCTGGAGCAGACAGGGCCATAGAGACTACTCTGCCCGTACCGTCTCCTGGTCCGGCGTCTGTACGAGCATAACTCTCAGCATTGTGGGTCTTCTGCCCATCGTCCCGATCACTTCGATGTTCAGCCCGGCATGATCCACCTTGTCGCCCGGCACAGGTATCTTGCCCAGGCGTTCGAAAACCAGCCCCCCGATCGTATCGAACCCTTCCGCAACAACACTCACTCCCAGGGACTCGTTGAGTTCGTCTATCGGCATTCCGGCGTCTACAACGAATTCTAATTCACTTACACGTTGGAGTTCGGGCTGCTCGGCGTCGAACTCGTCCTGGATCTCACCGACGATCTCCTCCAGCAGGTCCTCGATGGTGACGATCCCTGAGACGCCGCCATACTCGTCGATCACAACAGCAAGGTGCATACGCTCTTCCCTGAACACCTCCAGGAGGCCCTCGAGCGTCTTGGACTCTGGAATGAACAGAGGTTCCCTGCTTACCTGCTTTGCCGAAGTGGTCGAGGCATCGCTACCTCGGGCGAGTTGCTGCAGGATGTCCCTCGCGTGGGCGACACCGACAATATGGTCCAGATCGCCCTCGTAGATCGGAATACGGCTGTGGCCAGCCGTCTTCATCTTGTCCACGAGCAGGTCGAGAGACGCTTCTGACTCCACCGCCACGATGTCGACTCTCGGCACCATGATCTCGCGTGCTACGGTTTTGTCGAGTTGCACCACTCGCTGGATCATTATCTTCTCGTACTCGTCCAGTACCTCTCCCGTTGGGTCTACCGCCAGGGTAATGTCGAGCGAAGGGTCCGATGGGCCGGAGACCTCTGTCGAAGGACTCCTGACAATTGACTCCTCCAACAGCAGAATCGGGCGAAGTGGGAAGGACAAGACCCATGCAACCCTGGGCATGAAAGTGCAGATCGGGCCCGCGTAACGCATCCCGAGAGACCGGACGACATATGTGGCTCCGGCCAGTGCCAAAAGAACTACGACCCCGCCAATGGTGATCATGTCCCATCTGACCCCCCAGGAGGTCCAGACGACCGCCGTAGTTGAAACCATAGCCGCAGCCAGCGCAATCAGGTTGAGAAGCCGCAGTCCGGCGGTAGGTCCGCCCGGGAGGTCGTTTACCAGTCGGAGCTGTCCTGACTTGCTCGCTTCTTCGTTCAGGACGCTGGACGCTACTGCTTGGATCCTGCCTGCGATGGCAGTGGCTCCAAGTTCGGTGATGGCGAACACCAGGATCGATGCAACCAGCGCGAGGGCCGGTAACGTACTATCGCTCTCCAATTCAGTGCTCCGGTGTGGGAGGGTCGTTGGGACTCGCGGTGCGAGCCTCCGTCCCGCCGGTTTGCTTTCGTCTGATGCGGGCTGGCGCTCCGATGGCTCCCGAGTCTGGAGGAACGCTCTTGGTTACAACCGACCCGGCAGATGTGTACGAACGGTCTCCAATCGTGACCGGCGCTACCATCATCGTGTCGCTACCGATGAATACGTCGTCCCCAACCACTGTGCCGTGCTTCTCTTCACCATCGAAGTTGCAGGTGACGGAACCAGCACCTACATTGACGTTTGTCCCCACCTGGGCGTCGCCAATGTAGCTGAAGTGACCTGACTTGGTGCCTCGTCCCAGGCGGCTGTTCTTCACTTCTGCGAAGTTGCCGATGTGGACCTCCGACTCGAGATACGTGCCCGGTCTTATGTGGCTGAATGGACCGACGTCCACATTCGATTCGAGGGTCGCTTCCTCAATGACCGAAGCGGTCACCTTCACATTGTCTCCGATGCTCGAGTCTTCAATGATCGAGTTGGGGCCAATCTCGCACTCAGTGCCTATCCGCGTGGCTCCGCGTATATGAGTATTGGGCATGATAACTGTGTCGGCGCCTATTTCGACATCGCAGTCGATATAAACTGACTGCGGATCGGGCAGGGACACACCCCTGAGCATCCACAGCCTCCGGATGCGGTCTCGCAAGATCGACTCGGCCTCTGATAACTCGACCCGGGTGTTCACTCCTCTCGCCTCCGTCGGATCGTTGAGGCCTAGAGTCGCCACTCCGTAACCAGAGCTTGTGGCCAGACCAACCAGGTTGGTCAGATAGACTTCACCTGAGGCAGAAGATTGAACGCTGGGAAGGCTGTCCCACAGCCAGCTTGCGCGAAAGCAGTAAACGCCGGCGTTGACCTCCTTGATTCGAAGCGTGTCCTCATCCGAATCTGAATGCTCCACCACGGCTGTAACTGACCCGGTTGAATCCCGAACCACCCTGCCAAGGCCATCCGGCTCGTCAACCGTCGCAGTTAGCATAGTAATGGCAGCCTCAGAGCTAATGTGGGCCTCGGCCAACGCCTGAAGAGTGCCTGGTCGGATCAACGGAACGTCGGCGTTTATGACCAGTACGTTGTCATGGTCGCCAACGGCCGCTCTGGCGCAGAGCAGAGCATCGCCTGTTCCGCGTGGCTCGCTCTGGTATGCATAGGTGTATGAGTCGCCCATGGTGCTGACAACTGCCGACTCAGGCCCTCTGACCACCAAGACTACAGGGTCATGCCCGGCCGCTCGCGCAGTCTCTGAGACGATTGAAACCATGGGCTTACCGCAGACGGCGTGCAGGACCTTCGGAGTGCGGGAGTTCATGCGTTTGCCATCTCCCGCTGCAAGGATGACGGCGGCAAACGAAGTCATGGCGCGGACACAAAAAAACGCCTAACTGAAGGGCAGGACTTGCCCGAGTCAGGCGCGGAGCTGCTGATAGGTCTATCAGATAAGTCGTCCACTTTGGCGAATGCTAGCAAAGGCCCCTCAGAGTGTCAATCTTCTGGACATTCTTCACATCACCGTTCTATCCTAATTCCGACCTCGCTCACACGTGAGCAATTACCAAGTTTCCAACGGAGGAACGCACTAATGGCACGCTTCAAAGTTGCTGTTCAAAGGCCCACAAATGTGACCTACGCCCTCGGCGGAGGTGACTATGACTACGAGATGGAATACCTCTCGACTATCGACGCGGAAATAGTCGAGTTCGAGGCCGCCAGCGAGGGCGAAATCATCGAGCAGGTACGGGACTGCGATGCCCTGATCGCACGCGGCGATCGCATCACGGAGTCGATCATCAACAGCCTCGAAAACTGCAAGATCATAGCCCTTGGCAGCGTCGGGGCCGACACCGTCGACGTCCCCGCTGCTTCCGCGCGAAACATACCCGTCACCAACGTACCCGACACCTTCATCGAAGAGGTCGCAGACCACACGATGATGCTCCTCCTGGCGACCTTCAGGCGGCTGAACCTGATGGATGAGATGGTCCGCACCGGTCGCTACGGCGAGGGACGACCCTACCTCAACCAGTTCCCACGACTGTACGGCCAGACTTTGGGATTTGTCTCATTCGGACACGTTGCAAGGGCAACAGCCCTCCGCGCCGCTCCGTTCGGACTCCGCATGATCGCGTTCGACCCATACATCGAAGAGCTCACGATGACCAGCTACGGCGTCGAGCCTGTTAGCCTCAACGATCTTCTTGAGCGCTCCGACTTCGTCTCCATGCACGCGCCTTCGACTTCAGAAGTCCATCACATGCTCACGGAAGAGCACTTCAGGCGCATGAAGCCCACCGCGCTCTTCATCAACAACGGTCGTGGGCCGACGGTCGACGAGGCCGCGCTAATCAGGGCCCTCGACGAGGGATGGATCGCCGGCGCAGGACTGGATGTGACAGAGATCGAGCCGCCGCACCCTGACAACCCGCTGCTGAAGATGGACAACGTCATCCTGACGCCGCACGTCGCCTCTGCATCGGCACGGATGTCTCCAGAGGCTCGACGCAGGGTGGGGCAGGAGATCTCGCTCGTCCTGAGTGGACGTTGGCCCAGGACTTGCGTGAACCCGTCCGTGCTGGTCAGGACCGACCTGACCCGCTGGCAGCCCTACTCAATGGAGCGGGGTCCCGGCTCCAACTGATCTAGGACTCTTCTTGCGTGGCCTCCGGCACATATCTCGGAGGCCGCGCCAACTGCACCATAAGCATCGTCAGTGCGCCTAGGATGGCGAACGCGACGAATGCGATCTGATAGCTGCCGGTGAGGTCGAACACCGCGCCGGCAGCCACGGCTCCAACCGCCTGACCACCGCTGGTGAGCGGCTCCGCGACTCCCCTGATTGCCCCGAGCGAGCGTCGTCCGTAGTAGTCTGCGTACGCGACCGGAGGCACCGAGAGCATCCCGCCAAGTCCGAAGCCGAAGAAGGCTGAATAAGCCAGGGCCTGAGTGGTAGAACTGGCAGTCATGAACAACAGTGCGCCGACCGCCATGACTGCGGCCACCATGGTCAGGACGTGCCTCGCGGGTACGCGCTCGACAATCCAGCCCCACGCGACACTACCGATTCCAAGGAAGGCCGCGTTGAGCCCTACGCCGATTCCTGCATAAACTGGGCTTAACCCCTCGTCGCGAAGGAATGCTGCCAGGTGCGTGTTGATCCCCGCCTGCATCAGGAACAGCAGCCCCGTTCCCAGGGCCAGAATCCAGAGCGCCGGAGTCTTCATGGCGGCCTTCAGCGTCCAGCCGGGTTCCTCTGCTGCTGGACGACCTGAGGCATCTTCCTCTTCCTCCACCTCGTCTCCGTCCGGTCTCAGGCCAACGTCTTCTGGCCTCTCGGCAATCAGCAGCGTTGATGGCAGCAGGGCAACGGCCCACACAATCAGGCCCAGGACGATCCAGGCATCAGACCAGCCGCGTTTGTCGATAACAATCGATGCAATAAGTGGGAATACGATCATTCCGACCGAGTGCGAGAGGAACAGCACTCCACTCGCCCTCCCGCGCATTCTTACGAACCAGCGAGTAGCAACTACCGACGCGCCGATCTGAACAGGACTGGAGAAGATCACCCGTCCGATCCCATAGGCTAGGTAGAACGCGATTGGCACCGTAGCCCATGCAAGCGAGATGGTCGATAGCCCGAGAATGAACACGCTGACGGCTAGCACGAGTCGTGCGCCGTACCTGTCTATGAGCCAGCCGACTATGGGGGATGCTCCAGACGCCGCCAGACCGCCGAAGCTGGCCGCGCCGGCTATCAGCGTGCGGCTCCAGCCGAGGTCTTCTGCGAGGGGGAACATGAACACCGCAATTGTGAGGCTCGCCGCGGCATTCCTGACGATCTGGGTGCTGCTGGCCGACCCCAAAACGACCCATCCATAGAAGAACGGAGTCCTATGTGCAAGTCGGGGGGCTAGGTTCAATTAAGGTCCGCAGTCACTCTGAGGTCGTCGGTCGAAAGCACCAGCGGATGCTAACACCGGGCCGGAATCGAGTCAATTCAGCAACTGCGCCTGAGCTCATAACGATTCAGCAGGTGCCGTTGCCCAGCCACGCACTGGAGCGCGCGCGTCTCGCCCGCTTTCGTTCGTCCTGAGTCTGTCGAAGGGCAGTCCCCCGCAGCTTCCCAGCAGCCCGCCGCCATCTCAACAGAGCTAAAGCCTTCTAGTAACCCCGCGCCTCGTCGGTACCAGTGGGTTGCACGCCTGCATGGAGGAGACCGGTGTCCGGGTCCACCATGACGCCGCGCGGCCTTGAGAAACCTCCACCAGTAGCAGGTTCGGGCACGATTTCGACGTTGTGTCCCATCGTGGCGAGCGCCTCGACCGTGTGCGGATCGATCCGGTGATCGACAAATGTCTCGCGCTCGGCGGCATCGACGCCCGGCGCCGTGATCGCCTCCTGCATGGTCATCCCGAAGTCGATCACGTTGGAGATGACGTGCGCAATGCGGCAGATGATCCTGCGACCGCCGGGTGCTCCGACGCTGAAGAATGACTTGCCGTCCCTGAGTGCCAGCACAGGCGCCATGTTGTTCAGTCCGCGCTTGTACCCGGCGATTGAGTTCGCCGCTCCGGGCATGGGGTTGAACACGATCATGCCGTTCGTGAGCAGCACGCCGGTACCCGGGACGATGACCACTGAGCCGAAGCCTCCCACCGCAGTCTGTGTGCAGGCCACCATGTTCCTGTCCCGGTCGATGACACTGAAATGAGTGGTGCAGTCCCCCTCGCTGGGCGGCGACGCAATCGCAGCGCGATCGGGCTTCGATTGAGGGTCGTAGCGCCACGGGTCGTGCAGGGGACTGTCAGCGTAAGCAACCCACGGCTGCAGATCTCGTTCCTCCTCCAGCTCGGCAACCTCGCGGTCTATGCTATGGGCGATCTCGCTCGCATACTCTCGTGAGAGCATTCCGTCGAGAGGCACCGGTCCGAAGTCAGGGTCTCCGACGAAGCTGTATCGGTCGGCGAACGCATGCCTCGCCGCTTCCGTAAACAGGTGTAGATGCTCCGGAGAGGCGTGCCCGAAGCTACGAAGTTCGAAGTTTTCCAGGATTCTCAGTGTCTGCAGGCTGGTGATAGTACCAGCCGGTACGGGAGAACTGAGAATCTCGTACCCCCTGTAGGGAACACTGACCGTTTCGAGCACCTGCGCCTCGTACTCAGCTAGGTCCTGTGAGCTGAGAGCGCCCCCATTTCGCCTCATCTCCTCGTCGATGGCAGCCGCGATCTCTCCCCTGTACAGGGCGTCCTTGCCCTCTCTGCCAATCCGTTCGAGGGTGTCGGCAAGATCACGCTGCAGGACTTTCACACCAGGAGGAGGAGGAAATCCGTCCGGCAGAAACACGCGGGCGGCCTCTCCATGCCGAATCAGGTTGGGCATACTTCGGGCGATCATCAGGCAGGTTGTGGAGTCCGCCTCAAAGCCCTCCCTCGCGTAGTGAATAGCCGGTTCCAGCAGTTGCTTCAGTGGGAGGGAGCCGAACATCTCGTGAGCACGACACATGCCCGCTGTGACCCCAGGCACGCCTACCGACAGGTGCCCGACTGCGTTGGCGCGGTCTTCGACCTCGTAAATCCCGTTGCCTTCGACAGTCTGACCGATCACACGAAACATGTCGGCGGTCGCGGCCTTGGGTGCGCGATGACCGTAGTCGATGGCGACGCTGCGGCCCTCTGCGGCCATGTGGACAATCATCTGACCATGACCGGCGATGGAGGAGTTCCACGGCTCGATCACGTTGAGACAGAACCCGGTGGCGATGGCAGCGTCTACAGCGTTGCCGCCACTCTTCAGGATGTCGACCCCGGCTTGGGCAGCAATCGGGTGCGCAGTCGCGACGGCTCCGTGCTCGACGACTACCTCGTCCTTGTCAGGACGCCAAACGCTTCGTGTGTTCAACGGCCCAAGTCCTGTAGAACGACGTGCGCGGCGTTGTGTCCGGGCGCGCCCGTCACCTCCCCTCCAGGATGCGTCCCGGCACCGCACAGGTACAGACCCTCGACCGGTGTCCGGTAGTCGGACCATCCTGGCAATGGCCTGCGCGACATCATCTGCTGGGGGACCATATCGAGATGCCTTATATTGCCGTCTGTGAGGCCGATGCGCTCCTCGATGTCCTCTGGCGTCAGCAGCGTCCAGTCGATTATTGCATCCCTGAAGTTAGGAGCGTACTTGGACACTTCGTCGATGAGCCGCTCGCCGAATTGCTGCCGCATCTCGGGCCACGAGCCGTCCCGGACGTGTGGCGGCAGGAAGTAGACCCACATCGACAGTACGTGACGCCCCTCAGGGGCGACAGTCTTGTCGTAAACCGAAGGAATCTGGACCTGGATGATCGGTGTCTCAGCGATGCGCCCGTTCTTGGCGTCGTTCCAGCTCCGCTCACCATGCTCCACCGTGGGGCACATGCTGATCATAGCGAGATGCTCAGGGTTGTACTCGGAGCCCAGGTGCCCGGAGAAGTCAGGCAACTCGCTCAGTGCGCAGAGGAACTTTGCGGATGCCGATTGCGTCTTTAGCGCCCCGATCTCGTCGACGAACTCCTCGTCCAGGTCGGCCCCGTCCACGAGCTTGAGGAAGGTCCTCTTCGGGTCTGCGTTTGACAGGACGACGTCCGCGTCCACCACTTCTCCATCGGCGAGCTCGACGCCAGTGGCTCTGCCGTTGCTCGTCACGATGCGACTCACTTCTGCTCCTGTCCTAATCGACACGCCCACCGCCTCGGCGGATCGGGCAAGCGACTGTGTGATGGAGCCCATTCCGCCGCGGACGATTCCGTAGTTCTCGGTGTCCTCTCGGAAGGCGCTGTACCTGTAGAGCGCGGCAATATAGGCGCTCCCTGGTGCGCTTATGTCGCCCATATCCAGAGCGCCCGTGCTTACTGCCGCCTTGACCTCATCCGAGACGAAGTAACGGTCGATGAGGTCCCTGAGCGGGACGGTCAGTAGCGTTTCGAGGAGCTCCTCTTCACCCTCCTGACGGAACCTGTCTGCCAGCTCGGCGAGCGATGGGGGCGGGCCGAGGTAGTAGTCGCTCAGGATACCTACGGCGCGGTGCCAGAAGTCAGCCCATTCGATCCAGGCGTCGGCGTCCTCAGGCGACAGCTTGCGGAGCTCATCAGCCGTCTTTTCATCGTCGTGCCAGAGGGTCAGCGCCTTTCCGTTAGGGAAGGGATGGACGCGGGAGGGGTCGATGGGGTAGACGTGGAATCCGTACCTGCGCAGCTCCAGCTCGTCTATCACCTTCTGTTGCAGGATGTGACAGATGTAGGAGCAGGTGGAAATCTTGAAGCCTGGGAACCACTCCTCGGTCACTGCGGCGCCCCCGACGACGTCTCTCCGCTCGAGGACGTGGACATCCAGACCGGCCCGTCCGAGGTAGCCTGCAGCGACCAGACCGTTGTGCCCGCCGCCTACGATAACGACTCTCGTCTTTTCCTCCATGGCGAGCTTCTCCCGTCTGAGTTTCGACAATGTTAGCAGACCACGGCGCTCGACGAGCGTGTATCAGCGGTTCGGACTCTTGTGAGATTTCAGAACTGTAAATGGCTAAGTGCGCCCTTTTCGATGGGATGTCCGAATGCAGTCTGCCTGCCCACTACCCCTGAGCTACGCTAAGGTGTAGAGCCGGTTCAGGGGCACCTCGCTCATGGGGCTCGAAGTCACTACGCTTCCGTCAACGCTGATCCGCTTGCTTTCGAGGTCCACTACTATCCGCGGATTGAGGCTGTTCCGCAACATGCTGCCCTTAGTTACAGTTCGTACGTTCTTCACGGGCAGGAGCTTTCGTCGCGTGCCCAATTGACCCTGGAGGTCCGACTCCAGTGAGGCTTGAGACACAAAGAAGGCGCTTATACTGGAAGCGGAGTTTCCCAGTGCTCCGAATGCCGGCCCATAAGTAACCGGCTCGGACTGCCTTATGGAGGCGTTCCCCTCTCCTGAGGGAGACCACGCAACCAATCCCCCCTTGATGATCATATCTGGCTTGACACCGAAGAAAGCGGGACTCCAGAGCACCACGTCAGCCATCTTGCCCGGCTCTAGAGAGCCCACATATGACGAGACTCCGTGGGTTATGGCCGGGTTGAGAGTGTACTTGGCAAGATAACGCAAGATGCGTTCGTTGTCGTGCTCACGGTGAGTCGCCGCTCGCCCACCCTTCATCTTGTGGGCCAGCTGCCACGTGCGAGTGATTACCTCTCCTATCCGTCCCATTCCCTGTGAGTCTGAATTGATAATTGGCACTGCCCCCACGTCGTGGAGAACGTCCTCTGCGGCCATGGTTTCCCGCCGCAGTCGTTCATCCAGAGCGGCTGCCTCAGGTGGGGCGGCCACGTTGACGTTGTGCACCTGCGCCGTCATGTGAAAGTGCTCTTCGTATGTGCTGACAGTGTATGGAATCGTGGGAGTCGTAGAAGAGGTGATGATGTTGTTCACACCTGCTAGCTTGATCAGGTCGGGTGCATGCCCACCGCCTGCGCCTTCGACGTGATAGGCGTGTACTGTGCGCCCTCCGATTGCTTCAATCGTGTCGGACACCTGCATCGACTCGTGGAGACCGTCGGTGTGGAGGGCAACCGACACGTCGTACTCGTCCGCCACACGCAAGCATGCGTCAATGACGTTTGGATAGGCGCCCTCGTCCTCGTGTATTTTGAAGCCTGCGGCCCCTGCCTCGATGCTCTCCACCATTGGAGATGGATGGCTCGCGCTGCCCCTTGCCTGGAGCGCGAGGTTTACCGGAATGTTCTCGAACGACCGTAGCCAGCCCTGTATCGTGGAGCGCCCCGTGGTGTTCAGGCCAGCGCCTATGAGCGTAGTTAGGCCCGCGCTCAACGCCACATCCATGAGCTTGGGGTTGTTCCCGATATGGACATGGCTATCCACGCCGCCCGGGGTGGCGATCAGGCCGTCCGCACGATAGACGACGGTGTTCGGCCCTACAGTGAGGTCGACTTCGTCCATTATGTCGGGATTTCCAGCTCTTCCCACCCCGACGATACTTCCGTCCTTGATCCCAATACTACCCTTGAAAATCCCCATGACAGGGTCCATGACGATTGCGTTCGAGATTATGTAGTCTAGCTCGCTGTCTTTCGCGGGACGATGCGAGTACATCATTCCCGTCCTGAGGTTCTTGCCCCATCCACCCAGGATCTCGTCGCCGTAGTTCGTGTAGTCTCGCTCTATCAGCGCGAACAGGTCCGTGTCTCCCAGACGTATGCGGTCGCCTGCGGTGGGTCCATACATGGCCCCGTAAGTTTGTCTATCTACTTCGAAAGGCATGACTATTCACCTGTGTCGAGAAAGCCCTGTAGGCGGGCTCTTGCCAGCCCCTCGCCGACCTGGCTCTCCGACAAGGCGCCGTTGACGAAGCCTTGGTACCCGTACACCCGCCGTCTCCCTGAGATGTCTATGAGACGGACTTCTACAACTTGCCCCGGGTCCCACCGCACGCCGCTGCCTGACGGGACGTCGAGCCGTCTGCCGTACGCCGCGCGCCTGTCGAACCGCAGACGCCTGTTCACTTCGAAGAAGTGGTAGTGCGAGGTCACATATACCGGATAACGTGAAGTATTCTCCACGGAGACGACCACAGGGTCCTGTCCCTGGTTACATAGAATATCCTCGCTGGCGTAGATGACCTCACCCGGTATCATGACGACCTCCTCCCGATTCAGCGGATGGGGTTCCGTACGTACATGAGCTTCGTACCTTCTGGAAAGCTCACCTCTACCCTGATGGGGTCCACCAACTCGGGTACACCTTCCATCACGTCATCGCGGCTGAGCACCTTTGTGGCGCGCTCTAACGTTTCCATGTAGCTGTTGCCGTCTCTGGCGCACTCCATGATCTCATCGCAAATCAGAGCCGTCGCCTCAGGGTGGTTCAGCTTCAGTCCTCTGGCTCTCCTCCTCCGGGCAAGCTCTGCCGCGCTGAAGATAGTCAGCCTGTCCATCTCTCGCGGTGTAAGTCTCATGGTGTCCTCATTGGATTCGTCGAACTCCGCTGTCGTACCTCTGCCAATACTAACAGCATGTGGGGGTCAACCCATCAAGCTTCCATGAGGAGAAGGAACCGCCAGCCATAGTGCGTGGCAAGCTGAGAGTTACGAGTGAGGGGAGGGGCCCGGTGAAGAGACGGGTTCAGAGGAACCTTTTCGCGAGAGGGCCTGTACTTGACGAGCCTGGTACCCCTGCCCGGACTCGAACCGGGGCACCCGGTTTAGGAAACCGGTGCTCTATCCTCCTGAGCTACAGGGGCACGTGGACTGAGAGCAAACGTGATCGCTGAGAACGACCACCGCCAAATTCTGACAGGGGAAATCGCCCCGTGTCAACACAGTAGGACTGTGCTCAAACTGAACTCGCCCGCCTCGCAAACTCTGCGCTCCGAATGTCCCTCTCCACAATCGACCTGATGTATCGCGAACTGATGCGCTCCACCTCGGTACGCAGACCATCGTTAAGTGTCGGTTGCCCGACACTGGCTACCGAATCACTCCTCTGAAGGTGTCTCAGTACCCGCATGGCTGACTCGGAAATCTGCACCTTCTGGCCAATCCCGAGCGCCCTGCACGTCGGACACAGCACGCCTCCAGCTGCAAGGTCGATCAGGTGGTCCCCTGGCTCTAGGGTGGAGTCGCACTCAACGCAGTACTCCAATTGGGGCCTAAACCCGGTCACGTCCAACACTCGCTGCTCAAACCACCTGCCGACGAGCCACGGATCGCCGACCTCTCCAAGAGCCTCCAGCGTCTCCTGCACAAGCTGAAAGAGCGCGCGACTCGGAGACCTCTCCTGGGAGAACAGGTCAGCGATTTCGCAGACGTAGATCGATTGAGACAGCCGCGACAGGTCTTCGCGTGAACCGGGATGGTCGTCACGCAGTGCGGCCTCTGTGATCACGTCGAGGTTCCGCCCATACGCTGCGGCGAAGTCGATGACATTGGTTAGGTCCAGGTGCCCTCGAAGTCGACCGTTGGGGCGGCGAACACCTTTGGCAACCGCTCTGACCTTGCCAAGGTCTGGCGTGAGAATCGAGACGATGCGGTCGGCTTCACCAAGTGGGTACTGGCGCAGGACTACTCCGCTGGTCCTGTACGTCCGCGACCTCGTTCGGCTCATGCCGGTCAGAAGACCTGCCTGCCTTCGATGGCCCGTCCCAGCGTCGACTCGTCAGCGTACTCGAGGTCACCACCCACGGGCAGACCGCGCGCGGGCCGGGTGACCGACACTCCAAGTGGCGAGATCAGCCCATGAATGTACATGGCCGTTGCGTCCCCTTCGACGTTCGGATTGGTCGCAAGAATGATTTCCTGGACCGACTCGCCAGAAAGGCGCTGGAGTAGGGGTTGAATCTTCAGATGGTCGGGACCTATGCCGTTCATCGGCGAGATCGCGCCGTGGAGCACGTGGTAGAGGCCCCTGTACGAGTGCGTGCGCTCGAGGGCGAGCACGTCCAGCGCTTCCTCAACGACGCAGATCCGCTGGGGATCCCGTCCCGGATCGGCACAGATGTCGCATGGGTCGTCCTCCGTCAGGTTGAAGCACCGTGAGCACATTGCCACGCTTTCCTTGACGCCCACAATCGCGGCCGCAAGTTCTTGCGCGTGCTGTTCCGGCATCCTGATGAGGTGAAACGCGAGTCGCTGGGCGGACTTGGGTCCGATTCCCGGCAGCTTGCTGAACTCCTCGATGAGCCTCGCGATCGGTGCGACGGTGTAGACGACAGGACTGGTCATTTACGTGAGCCCAGGGATGTTTAGACCGCCGGTCAGCTCTCCCATTCTTGAGCTGACCATCTCCTGCGCGTTCGACAGCCCCTCGTTGACGGCGGCGGCTATCAGGTCCTGAAGAATGTCGACGTCCTCTGGGGAGACCACCTCCGGGTCGATCTCAATTGACTCCAGCGTCAGCTTGCCCGTTACTACTACGGTTACGACGCCTCCGCCAGCGGAGGCCTCCACCGTCGCGGTCTCCAGCTCTTCCTGGAGTTCCGCCATCTTTCTTTGTAGCTGCTGGGCCTGACGCAGCATTCGGCGGTTCATTGAGATGTGTCCTCCTCGACAGTCTCCACAAGCCTCGCTCCCATTGCCTGGGCTGCGCGGACCAGGTGACTCTGCTCACTCTGTCTCTTGTTAGCTCGCTCGCTTCCTGACGTTAACTCGATTGCCAGCTCGAACTCGCCGCCCATCGCCTGGGCGATAGCGTCGTTCAATTCGCGCTTGACCGTTGGGTTGCCGACTTCGGATTCGGCACGCTCGATATGAGAGCCGTGCGCGAACCTGACGACAATCCGATTGTCTTCAAGATTATACTCTCGCGCGCTGCGTAGCAACGGCCCCAACTTGAAGCGCGATCCAGTGTTCCTGAGTGTCCTGAGGAGTTCCGGCCACACGGCGGCCAGCCGTTCGTCTGGGTTGGAAGGAAGCGCCTGGTCGGGACTGCGCGCAGGTGTGGGGCGGGGCGGCGAACTCTGAGCAGGAGCCGCCCTGCGTTGCTGGACTGGAGGGGCAGGAGGTCGCGCTCCCGCACCCTGTCTCGGGGGCGCTGGCCTGCCTGCCGGCTGTCTCACTGGTGGAGCCATCTCAGGGACGGCCACCGGCTCCAGGCTGGATTCAGCAAGCGCCAGTTCAAGTGGCAGTGGTGATGAGACATCCTGCCTGACGTCAGCTTCCGCGAAGGCTCTGACCGCGCGCAGGACCTGTCCATGGTCGGCTCCCGCAGCAATCTTGGCCAGCCGCTCCGCAGTGGTGTCCGAATATCGCGAGGAATCGCCGGCCCCGGAGTTGATCAGCATGACGGCCCGGAGGAACTCAGTCACGGCCCGCTGGAGCTGTCCGAGGTCGGACCCTTGGTCGGCGATACGGCCGATCAGGCTTAACCCCTCGGCCAGCTTTCGTTCGACCACCATCCCGCAGAGATCGAGCGCGTCCTCGTCGCCCGTAAGCTCCAGCATGTCTCTTACCTGGTCGCCTGTAAGGGGCGACCCGTAGGACACGACTGCCTGTTCGAGCAGGTTCTCCGCATCTCGCAGGCTCCCTGTCGAGTGCCTCGCGATCAGGTCGAGCGCGTCTGCATCCGCCTCTACGCTCTCTGCCTCGCTCAACTGGGACAGCTTCTGATGTATCGCCTCGATTGGAATCCGTCGAAAGTCATATCGCTGGCATCTGGATACGATGGTCAGTGGGACCTTGTGGACCTCTGTCGTGGCCAATATGAAGATCGCGTGCCCAGGCGGCTCTTCAAGCGTCTTGAGGAGGGCGTTGAACGCCGCGTCCGTCAGCATGTGGACCTCGTCCACGATGTAGACCTTGTACTGGGACTGGGTGGGCGCGAAACCGATCCTGTCGCTCAGGTCGCGAATGTCGTCGATTCCGCGGTTGCTGGCCGCGTCGATCTCGATCAGGTCGAGTGCCCGTCCCTCAATGATAGCCTGGCAGTTTTCGCACTCGTTATCAGGCTCCCCATCATGTGGATCAAGGCAGTTGACGGCCTTGGCCAGTATTCGCGCGGTGCTCGTCTTTCCGGTCCCGCGGGGGCCGCAGAACAGGTAAGCATGAGTCAGCCTTCCGCTGGAGACGGCGTTCTTGAGCGTATTGGTGACAGTCTCTTGCCCTACGACTTCATCAAGGGCACGTGGACGCCACTTCCTGTAAAGCACTTCCGCCATAGCAGTTGCCACTCAGTGTGAGAATAAACCGTACGGACAGCCTTACTGCCGTTCCGGTGAAAGACCGGAACCCAGAGGGTGGATAGGTGTGGAATCGATGCTAGTCGACGAGTCCCTTTCGCCGCATCTCTCCCTTAGCCTCAGCCTCCCTCGCCTGCATGACTACGGCATCGGACTCGACTTCGTGGTCGTAACCTAGCAGATGAAATATCCCATGGGCAACCAGCGCGGCGAGCTCATTTTGCAGCGATTGTCCGGCTTCTTCTGCCTGCCTCTCCGCCTGAGGAAGGGAGATGATCACCTCGCCTACTTCAGTCTGATGGTCCGGCGGCAGTACGAACTCGAACACGTCCGCGTCGCGGGAGTCGGTGCCGTAGTACGTCCCGGAGTGAACGTTGGAAAATGAAAGAACGTCTGTGGTCGAATCCAGTCCTCGGTGTTCGGCGTTTAGCTCTGATACCGTCTCATCGTCAGCGATGACCACCGTAGTAAGCCCTTCTGTCTCGGACCCTTCGGTAGCCAGCGCCACCTCAGCCACTGAAGTCAACCAGGCACCGTGGATGCTCTCCACAAACTCGTCAAATACCTGGACTTGGACTCTGGGCATGTTCCCGGAACTTGCTAGCTGCATATATTGGGAGACTGCACGTCAGAGCGGACAAGAGGCAAAGATCACATGCCTCTTGCCAATCACGGCATTCAGGGATTCTTGCTGCTCATAAGTGGGATTACGGAGAGCCCACACTGGGGTTGAGTCCCTCCTCAGACTGGAGGAACTCGAACAGATCGCTGTCTGCTGGGATTACGACAGTAGAGTTGGCCTCTAGTATCTTGCGATAGGCTTGCAGCGACCTCTGGAACTTATAGAACTCGGGATCTTCCGCAATTGCCTCGGCGAATATCTTGATCGCCTCGCCCTCGCCCTCACCTCGAGTAATCTCCGCTTGCCTCTGCGCGGTTGCCTTGATGATGGCTGCCTCGCGATCAACAGCGGCGCGGACTTCAGCGTCGATCTCCTGTCCTTCGGCTCGCTCTTTGTCCGCTTTCCTCTTGCGCTCGGACTGCATCCTTGCATATACGGACTCCGCGATTTCGGGTGGGAAGTCCGCGCGCTTGATGCGAACATCCACAACATCGATCCCGAACTCAAGCAGCTTGGGCTTCACGAGGTCCCGCACGCGAATCATGATGTCTTCACGCTTGGTGGTGATTATCTCAGCCTGGTTGTCGCTCGCTATCTCGCGCCGTAGCTCCGATGTAATGATGTCTACCGCCCGCGCCTTGCCCTGGTTTTCCGTCTGGACGGTCTCCCTGAACAGCACAGGATCGACAATCCGGCCCCTTGCGTACACGTCGATGATAAGGCGCTTCTTGTCCTTGGTTAGCAACGACTCGGGTGGAGCGTCAAAGCTCAACAGGCGCTTGTCGAAGTACGTAGTAGCATCGATAAAAGGCGTCTTGATGTAGAGGCCCGGACTCCTGATTGACTGCTGCACCTCGCCGAAGCGGGTGACGATCGCCTGCTGTTTTTCGTCTACAACGAAGAACAGCTGCGGTCCCACGATTGCGGCTATTGCCGCTAGTATGATTAGAGCTATTGCCAGGAATTTCATCGATCGCGTTCCTCGTTAGTTCCTGCTGCCGAGTGATGTCGGGAGTTCGGTGTCGCCGGTCAGGTCAAGGAATTCGATCAGACCTCCCCCGGTATCGTCGTCGATGATGTACTTTCTAACACCCGGCAGAATCTCTTCCATCGCTTCCAGGAAGAGCCGCTGCCGTGTAACTTCCGGCGCCAGTTCGTACTCGTTCAGGATCGACAGAAAACGCTGCGACTGACCTTCAGCAAATGCGACACGCTCCTGTTTGTATGCTTCGGCAGCTTCGGTGAGCCGAGCCGCCTCACCTCTGGCATTCGGCAGGACCGACTCCCGATACGCATCCGCAAGGTTGATGATCCGTGCCTTGTCTTCCTTGGCACGGACGACATCGTCGAAAGCGTCTTTGACCTGCTCCGGTGCGAACACGTTGAGCAGCTTGACCTCACGCACGTTTATGCCGGTCTCGTACTCGTCCAATAATCTCTGAAGGAGTAACTTGGTGTCAGCCTGGGTGTCTTCCTTTTTGTCCGTAAGTGGATCGTCGATAGGCCGGCTCCCGACCACTTGGCGCAACGCGGTCTCCGTGGCGTCCTTGATGGTCTGTCCCGCTGGGTCCACCGCCCTATAGAGGAACTGCTCGAGGTTCTTGATGTCGTACTGCACCAGGAGCTGCACGTCGACGATGTTTGGCGCCTCCCCGGGCTGCCCCGCTTCATCCGGGTCGCCCGTAATCATCAGCGACTCGTCGAGAGCAGGTGTGCCCCCGCGTACACCGACTTCAAGCCTGCGGATGTCGTCAACCTTTACGATGTCCCTGGCCCCTATCGGGGTGGGCCACCACCAGTGCAGCCCCGGTCCCTGGATGTTGTCGAACATTCCAAGGCGACGCAGCGCCGCCTGTTCGCCGGGCTGTACGGTGAAGAAGCCGCTGCCAACCCAGACTAAGACGCCAATACCGAACAGCGCCAGGACTATTATCGCCCAAACGCTGCTGCCGCCACCGCCTCCACCACCGCCGATCTTGAACCGGCCGAAAAATCCTCTGATTCGCTCGAGGATCTGATCAAAATTGACTTCAGGTTCTTCTGGCCGATACATGCTGTTGGCCTTCCCTGCTGGACTCTAAACTACCTACTACTGTAACGATATGTTAGCACAGTACGTTAGGGGGTTGGACAGCGACTCTCTCCGTTGACACAAAGGACGAACCTGATACCCTCTGTGCTGGCACTGACATTCTCTGTATTACACGATCCGGGGGGACCCATGAAGTACGATGTCATCGTAGTTGGCGGAGGAGCGGCCGGGTCGGCCCTGGCGAGCAGGCTGGCGGAGGACCGGAACACGACCGTCCTGCTGCTCGAAGCGGGAAAGGACTATCCCGATCCTGACACCCTGCCGGATGAGATAAAGTTCGGCCACACCAGGTTTGCCGAAGCCCCCGACTCTGAGCACAACTGGGCATTGCGCGGTACCACTACCGAAGAGCAGGGCCAGATCCATGTGGCCCAGGGCAAGGTTATCGGCGGAGGGTCGTCCATCAACGGACAGGCCATGCAGCGCGGATTTCCCGAAGACTTCGACTCCTGGTCCGCCCTCGGCAACGACGAGTGGTCTTACGAAAAGGTACTCCCTTTCTACCGGAAGATGGAGCACGACCTGGACATACAGGACGATTTCCACGGGTCGAAAGGGCCGATGCCGGTGAGACGACGCCAGTCTGGCGCCTGGCCCGCCATTCAGAGGGCCTTCCATGACGCCTGTGTGGCAGAAGGGTATGGCGTCACTGAGGACGTCAACGGCCCGAATCCGGCCGGCGTCGGCGTGTCCCCCACCAACAACCTGGGCGGCGTCAGGATGAGTACCGCCATGACGTACCTTAATCCCATGCGCCACTGCCTGAACCTCACTGTAAGGGGGGAGGTGTTCGTCCGTAGGGTTCTGTTCGAGGGATCGAAGGTCGTCGGCGTGGAAGCCGAGAGTGGGGGAGAGGTATTCACTGTCTCAGCGGATAGAGTCGTCCTAAGCTCAGGAGCCATCAGGTCGCCTCACATCCTCATGTTGTCCGGCGTCGGACCTGGAGAAGACCTCGAGAAATTTGGAATTCCTCAGGTCCACGATCTCCCTGGCGTGGGGCAGGGACTTTGGAACCACCTCAGTGCCCACGTCACATTCAAGGTCAAGGACGGGGTCTCCCTAACTGCCGATCTCGAAGCGCCGCACTTCGGCCTGCACTACACGTCACGAGGCTCCGATGAGACCAACGACATGCTCTTGAGAACAGGCAACGTCGTGGACGAGCGACAGGAGCGTGTTCCGGGCGTGCGTACAAAGTACAGGACGGGCGAAGTCCCACCAGACAGGGCGGCACGCATCTCCTGCACCCTCGGCCTTCCAAAGGGCTCGGGGTATGTTCGCCTCGCCTCCGCCAGTCTGGGCGTCCAGCCGGAGTTCAACTACTGCTATCTCCAGCACCCGGACGATATCCGGCGTGTCAGAGAGGGTCTGCGGCTAGTAGTACGCCTTCTTGAATCTGACTCGTACAGAGATGTAGTGGACCACATAGTCGATCCAACAGACGACATCTTGGCAGACGACGATACCATGGACCACTGGATACGCCAGACGGTAGGTACGGCTCGCCACGTATCCGGGACATGCAGGATGGGGACCGACTCAGACCCCATGGCGGTCGTTGACCAGTATTGCCGCGTAAAGGGAGTGCAGGGGCTTTGGGTGGCCGACGCATCGGTAATGCCGAGGATTCCCAGGTCAGGCGGCATACACCCCACAGTCATCATGGTTGCCGAACGTACCGTCGGGTGGATCGCCGCGGGCTAGACTGAGTCAGGCGCTTCTCCGAAACACCTTAAGCACTGCATGGTTTTCATGAGTACCTGGGCCCTTCATCGAGGTCTTCTGGCGGATTCCCTCTGATGAAGTAGCTGCAGGAGATCGTCGCTGCTCGTCATTGATCCGGCCAGCATGAGAAACTCTCCAACATCCTTGGATAGCTCTCTCAGTCGCCGTATCTGAGGGCCGATCGGATCAATCGACGCCGGGCCGTGAGCGTATGTGCCATAGAAAGCGAAATAAGCCTGGTTGAGCTTCCGAATCGGATGACCGCCCCTGATTAGCAGCTTCCTCTGCTCATCCATGTAGGCTTCTGCCTGTTCTGTGTGGCCGTCAGCCAGAAGTCGATCGACTGTCACCCTGGTCTCTCTCATCAGTGCTCCGAAATCGACCTCAGTATGTTCAGTCAGGTCAGCTATGTGAAACTCGATTTCGCTATCCCGTGCAGGGCCGTTGTCCTCCGGGGTCCGAGCCTGAATGGCCGAGTAGGCGATGTCCCCAATCTCGTCGCCGGCAATGCTCGCCACTGTCTCATTGAGGACCATCAGCTCCGAGCTGGCATACGGATTCCGTCCCAGCGGCTTCAGAAACATGTAGTGATGGACCCACTCATGCGCCGCCAGCCGAAGCGTGTTTCTCAGGTCCGCGCCGTGATGGACTGACGCCGGGTAGGTGGCAATTCCTCCCACCTCCAGTACCAGGGAGGACAGGTCCAGTTTCTCTGCGACCCTATCTTCTATCTCCTCTCTCGAACCAACCTCTATGTCAGCTTCCAGCAGTACATCGTCCAGGCGTTCGATCCTGTTTCGGGGCGACGTTACGAGCACCATTGGCGGTGCCTCGAGCCTGACATCGACTGGAGGGAACACGACCTCACCGAACAGTCCCAGTCTGTTTGCCCTGATGACAGTGCTGATCTCGGACTCGATCGTCTCTTCGACATCGTTCCTCAAGGACGCGCGGAAGTCTGGAAGTCGTTGCAGCCAGCCTTCCAACTCCCGGAGTTCTCTCTCACCCACGCCACTGGCACTTGCTGCCTCCGCTCGACTGGTGAGCCGCCTGATTTCGTCTCCCAGCTCGAAGAACTGCCGGACCTTCTCCAGGCGCTCTGAGTCGGACAAGCCGAGTCCGGGGATCAGACCTCGGAGCCAGTGAGTCCACTTGGAGTGAGAGTTCGCCAGATGCCATCCGATGAGGTCATGGGCGTACTCTGCCGACAGCTCCTGAGTGGAACTCATTGCCAGTCCATCACTGCGCAAGCAGATTAGGGTGACTGAGATGAGCGTGAAAGCCAGCCATCTTGAAGTGGCTGCTCGCTTGCGGTGTCGACGATTCAGCGGCCGGCCCGGCTAACGACGGAACAGGTTGAGGAACCTATCTTCGTATCTGTCGAACACGCCCCAGCGGTCTAGCTCTCTCCTGAGGTCTTCCGGGTCACGCCCCCTGGAAACCTCGAAGAACATTTTCTCGATTCTTTGCACGGCCGCCATTGGCAGTCCGCCTGCGCCCGGTGCGGGGTCCAGAAGACCCCTGGAACCCAACTCCTCGACATGGTGGGGCGCAGACGTGGAAGTTAACTCATAGATGAACTTGATCAGAGACACGTCCCAGAGTTCATCAACGCCGACCATCACCACGGAGAGGTTGTTCTGCTCGCTGGTCAGCCGGGCATCGATGCGACTGGCAATCTCCCCAGCGTCACCGCTCACAATCTCGGTACCCTCAGGCTCATTCCTGTACTGGTACAGGATGCCCGGGCTGTTTGGTCCGTGCTGGCTTGACACATACTCTAGGTAGCGGTACGCCTCTGGACTGAATCCCTCCAGGTTCATCGCGTAGTACGGAGTGACGATTGAAGGCTCTTCGGCGACGACCTTCCCGGTCCGGACGACACCTTCTTTGCTGTCCGGTTGCAGGTCCCTGTATATCGGTTCAGTCACCACGTAGTACGAGAGCGACGTGATCCCGAATGTAGCGAGTTTCTGCGCCGGGTACCTGACCACCCATGTCTGTTCCGCCGCCCTGATCCAGTCTAGTTCGTCTTCCACGCATCATCTCCTGCGTCTGCGCAGTCCGAGTCCGATCAGACCCAGAACGCTGAGTGGAATTGCAAGGTCGGACAGACGCATGGTGGGCGTCGCGGGGGCGAAGCAGGCCGAACCGCCTTCCCTTCGCTCGACTCCGCTGGCTTCGGAGCCTGCGTCAGACTCCAGTGTTTCAGTTGATTCCGTAGGTGCGGGGGGCTCGGTTGCCGTCGGCTCAGGAGCTGGCGCTGGTTCTGGCTCAGGGGTCGGTGTCGCCTCGAGCGTTCCGACCGTTTCCGAACCTGCCTGCGGCGTCAGGCTGAATAGCTGGAGCGTTGGCGCGGGAATCGGAGTCGGCTTCGCGCTGTCCCTGTCTGGGGGCACATAATGGTCCGCCCCGAGGGTGTCTCTCCACTGGTTCTCGAGCTCAATTCGGGAGACGCCGTATATGCTCTGGATTGCGTCCTCCATGTTCGTGCCCGACTTGAGCGTACTCAGTAGTTCTCGCATCGCCTGGGGGCCGTACCTGAACACCATGAACTGGATCAGGCTCCTGGCCTGACCGTAGAAGATTATGACGTCCTCTGGGTCACCGGGCAGGATCGGCATGGAGGTGATGGGAAGCAACCTGTCAGTCGCCATCGCGAACTCCAGCGCGATGTCATACGAGATTCCAGGATCGACGTTTCCGAATTCGGCCAGCCCTTCATCCAACCAGGAAGGGATGCCTCTGACAGCAGCGTCTCCCGCTCTGTGGTTTAGTATATGCGTTACCTCATGTGACGCCGTCCCCTTGGCCCTCCTGCCACCCCCAAGCACAAGCAGCGTACCTATCCGCGTGAAAGCCTGTCCCTCGGTAATGAGCTCCCGCCGGATGGTACTTGACCCCGGAGGAAGCGCCTCCAGCATCTCCTTGACGTTGTTATACATGGTTACCCGAATCGGCAACGTCGTGTCGGCTCCAAGGATCGGTCCCATGAAGTCTAGTGTCTGCGTAATAGCATCAAGAATTATCTCTGCGCGCGTCTTGACCGGACCGTGATACGCGACCGCCACAGGCCCCTCAGAGACCTCGTGCCACGTGAATCGCGCGTCTTCGAAGATGAACTCTTCTACATCTGTGGCCAGTTCGTTCCCGTCCACATCTCGAATCTCGAAGTAGTAGTAGATTATGGTTCCCGGGGGGATGTAGCGTCCGGACGTGTTGGTGCGCCAGAACAGCTCCGAGTCCACGACCTTCGCCTCGTCGAACTCCATGTAGCCGTAGACTTCGCGAGTCTGGGTGCCAGTGCGGAACTTGACCGCGATCTCCTCGACTTCTGCTTCAGACTCGACCTCGATGGAGAATCTCATCCCCTCAGGAAACTCGCTAACGACGTCAGCGGACGTTACCGAGATCGTCTCCGAGGAAGCAGACGATGTCTGTACCGTGACAATCGCAGTGAAAACACAGGCAATGAGGACGAGCAAGGCACGAGGCAGTACCGAAACGACTCGACTTGGTGTCAAATTCCAGCTCCGAGGGTGCACAGACGGTTGCAACGTCTAAAACGTGCTCTGCCTGAA
This sequence comes from Dehalococcoidia bacterium, assembly GCA_965116405.1. Taxonomy (GTDB): domain Bacteria; phylum Chloroflexota; class Dehalococcoidia; order Lucifugimonadales; family UBA1123; genus VXRN01. Next base: position 115,019 of record OZ220685.1, on the reverse strand, counting down.
GAGGTTATGGCTTGAATGCTAGATTGGCTACGGGACTTGGTAGTCCTACTCATCATACGACCGCAACAGTGCTCAGAGATTGCCGCGGCCATCACTGAACTTCGCGTTCTTCATCTGCGATCATGCGGGAAGTGTGGATCAGCCGGTGTATCGCCGTTACGGTCGTGAGTACACCGATTACGCCCAGCACTACTAGGACGACAACCGGAACCCAGTGGCCGACAATCAGTCCTATCCCGACTGCGGCGACTCGCTCAGGCCTCGTCATCACGCCCACTTTGCAGTCAATCCCAAGCCCCTCTGAACGCGCTCTCATGTAGCTGACCATGATCGATCCCACGAGAGCGACGTACACAAGGACGGAACCGAGATCGTGGTCCGCGATCAGGTAGTAGGCCAGTAGTCCCAATAGAACAACGGCTTCGGATACCCGATCGATGGTGGAGTCCAGGAGTGCGCCGAAGTCCGAGGCCTTGCCGGTTGCCCGCGCAAGGGCACCGTCGAAAAGGTCGAAGATGCCCGCAAACAGGACTATCAGCCCGCCGGCCCACCAGTTTCCCATCGCTATCACGTAGGCGCCTGCGCCCGCGATGGCAAGGCCGATGAACGTAACGACGTTGGGAGTAAGTCCCAATCGCGAGAACAGCCGCGCAACCGGTCGCTCAACGTAGTCTGCAACCGCCCGTCGAGCGCTGTCCCTGCCCATCATGAAGTCACCGCACAATCCTCAGGTATCGAGACATCTTAGGCAGGCAGCCCGTATGCGGTCAAATTAGTCCCTACGCGGTTGCGGCCGCAGTTTGCTCCGGGACGAACTCGCCATAGTAGTCCATGACTCGCCTTGCGACTCGTTCCCATCGGAAGCTGTCGGCAGTCCGGGTCCCCTCTTCAATCAGGCGATTCCTAAGGCTGCCGTCATCGATAACCGCTGTGATGGCTTGCGCGAGAGCCTCGTCATCCTTGGGAGGTACCAGCAGACCGTTCTGACCATGCTCTACGACGCTGGCGTATCCTTCTATCTCGGTCGCCACCACGGGCGCGCCTGCCGCCATAGCCTCAAGCAAGACGATCCCGAAACTCTCCTTGCCGGTCGCCGGCGAGCAGTAGATGTGTGCGGACTTGAAGTACCGCGCCCTCATTTCATCTGAAGTACGCCCGACAACCATGACGTCCTGCAGGTTGCGTTCGCTCATGATCCGGTAGCAGTCAGCGTCCATCTGTCCGCCGCCCACAACGATGAGTCGAAGGTCGGGCCGGTCCCACTTCAAACGGCTGTACGCAGTCAGCAGGTACCTCAGTCCTTTGCGCTTTTCGAGTCGACCAAGGAACAGTATGTTGGTCTTCCCGTCCATCAGTTCAGGAAGCGGTTCAACGCCCCTAAAGTCATCTACCCTTACACCATTCGGAATTATCCGATAGTCGCTTGGGAAGTGGCTGTTGACGAAACGCGCAGCCGGGTCTGACACCGCAATTCTTCCGTGCAGCCGGTTCAGCAGCCGGTTCGCTAGGCGGTCCGGACCTATCGCCCACCACACCCGGCGTCTGCGGTAGCTGTGGAACGTTGCGACTGTAACCGTCCTGTTGGTATCGATGTGACGAAGTGCGCTGAACGGCACGAACCCAACTAGCGGTTCGTGCATGTGGACAATGTCGAAGCGCTCCCTCTGCAAGAGTGACTTGATCTGCGGATCAAGCCATACGGACAGCGAAACCCTGGCGATCGAGTCCGCGCTTCGGAGCGGGACCGCACGCCCCATGGGGATAAAGTCAGCGTCGTCAGCAGGGAGAGGCGAAGAGCTTGGCGCAACTATGCGAACCGTATGGCCCCACATCCGAAATTGGTCGGCGAGTTCCCGAATGTGACTCTGAACTCCACCGCTGTAGGCGTGGTCATACGGTGAGAATAGGCCGATTTTACATGGTCGGTCCATACCCTCTCCTTCAGACGGCGATCCGGAGGGCTTGATAAACAGGTCGCGTCACCTGTCTCGACATTGCCTGCTCCGGGGGCTTGATCGTCGAATAGCCGGATTCTGCCCATTCTATCCATATCCGTCGCGGTTTGCTAGTCATGAATTCAGACAAACGGATAGTACGGGTGGCGAGAGGGAATCAGACTCAGGTCTGATAGCAGGGGAGGGTGGCGAAGGCCTGGCGGTTCGCTTAGTTGTCCACGCCCGTTATGAAGTCCTCGACCATCTGTCGAGCGACAGAGTCGGTGTACTGCACCGGAGGCGATTTCATAAAGTATGCCGACGGCCCCAGGATCGGACCCGAGAGGCCCCGGTCCTTGGCTATCTTCGCGCACCGGATCGCGTCGATCACGACGCCGGCCGAGTTCGGGCTGTCCCACACTTCGAGCTTGAGTTCCACGTTGAGCGGCACGTCGCCAAAGCTGGTGCCTTCGAGCCTGATGTAGGCCCACTTGCGGTCCGACAGCCACGGTACGTGGTCCGAGGGGCCTATGTGGATGTTGTCCCCTTCGAGATCCGTATCAACCTGCGACTGTACGGAGTTCGTCTTGGATATCTTCTTCGAGGTCAGCCGGCTGCGCTCCAGCATGTTCAGGAAGTCGGAGTTTCCACCGAAGTTGAGCTGGTATGTTCGCTCGAGGTCGACGCCGCGGTCCATGAACAGCCTTGTCAGCACACGGTGAACGATCGTGGCCCCGACTTGCGACTTGATGTCGTCGCCGATAATCGGCGCGCCAGCGTCCCTGAATCTGCGCTGCCAGTAGTCTCCCTCACCACTGGCGATGAAGACCGGGATGCAGTTGATCATCCCTGCTCCAGCCGCGAGGATCTGCTCTGAGTACCAGCGCGTGGCGTCTTCCGAACCGACGGGCAGATAGTTGATGACCACGTCGACTTCGCGCTCTTTCAGCGTTCCGACGATGTCGTCCGTTGGCCCAGGCGCCTTTTCCACGATGTCCGACATGTACTCGCCCACGCCGTCAAGCGTCATGCCGCGTTGCACTGAGATTCCGGTGTGCGGGACGTCGTGGAATTTGACCGTGTTGTTGGGTTCAGCGTAGATGGCTTCAGACAAGTCGAGCCCGACCTTTGTGGCGTCGACGTCAAACGCTGCGACAACATTTATGTCGCCAATTCCATACTCGCCTAGCACCGGATGCATGATTCCCGGAATGCTGTCTTCGGGGCCGGCGTCGGAGTACTTGTGTATTCCCTGAACGAGGGAAGAAGCACAGTTCCCCACGCCTATTATCGCCACGTTGATGTCAGCCAACTTGCTCCACCTACCTCACGTCTTAGTCGTTTGCAGTCCGTTCATTCGAGTGCCATACTTCGTAGGCACACGCTGTCGGATTGTAGCACCTGCAAAAGAACACGAACAAGCTGAATGACCAAAGCTGATCTGCATCAATTTGGCCGTCGCCGACCATCAGAATAGTTAGCCTCCACTCCCTCAGCGCCTGCCCTGACCGTGATACGGGGAAAGGAGTCGTGTGATAGTGAAACGTAGACCTGATGGACAGGAATATCATCGCCAGTGGCGACTTCGTTCAGTTCCTCAAAGAGCAAGACCCCGCCACCAGGGCGGGGTCTCTTTCAAGCTTGCTAGGTTCAGCCTCACCTACAGGTTGAACTGCGGCTCCAGGTAGTCCTTATCCTTGACGTAGATCTGAAGCCGGCACCTGATGCCGTCAGTCACAATGATCCGGTCCTGGTCATCGATCGCGACGCCGCCCGGACGACGGAAGTAGCCCAGTGTCACCATTTCGTCTGGGGACACCCGCTGGAACGCTTTGACGTAGTCAGGGTTCGAGTCCATGAAGTCCTGGCCCCACTTGGAGAACTGCCGGGCGTCACCATACAGCCCGGCGATGATGTCCCCGTCTGGGTAGTAGATCTGGACACGGTCGTTGCCCCAGTCCGTGACGTACACGTCGCCTTCGCTGTCCACCGCGACATCAGACGGCTTGCTCAACATCCCTCCATCATCGAACGTGGATCCGAACCTGCCCAGGTATTCGCCATCCCGGGAGAACTTCTGGACGCGGTCATTACCCCAGTCCGCGACATAAACGTCTTCGTTCTGGTCGGTCGAGATGCCCCACGGCCGGCTGAACTGCCCCTCCTCGCTTCCCGGCGCGCCAAATGTCTTCAGGAATTGACCGTCCTTGGTGAACTGCTGGACCCTGCCATTCTCGCTGTCCGTGACCCACAGGTTGTCGTGGCTGTCGAAAGCCAGGCCTGCGGGACGGTTCAGTAGCCCTTCTTCGGAGCCGTGTTCGCCCCACTTGGCCAGCAGCTCCCCGTCCGGGCTGTACACGTTTACGAAGTGTTCGTATCCGTCGGCACAGTAGACGTTGCCGTCCTGGTCTACTGCAAGACCGTTCGGCCAGGTAAAGTCGCCCTCTCCGAACTCTCCCAGGTACTCTTCGTCAATCGTGAGGACCGTAATGGGTGGTGCGACGTTCCCACGGCTGTTGAGTACGTGGATGACTCCGTCGGACGAGACGACCACTGACGACGGATGCACAAATCCTCGACCCCTTCCTGACAGCCAGCCAATTGGATGACTGAAGTGCCAGGTTCGGCCAGCGACGGTTTTGGTCTGCATGACTCTACCTCCGGCTAGTTCCTGTTGCCGTTGGTCCCTACGAACTTGGGCTTCTCGAAGTGGCCGTTGACTATTGGCACCGCGTCGAGATCGAGCCAGTCCTCCAACAGTGTCGAGTAGACTCCTCGGAAGTCCTGGTGTGGAACGAGGTCACCCTGGTCCAGCGCCTCCGGCCGGGTCTCCGGATATTCGCCGTGCATCCCGCCGACCACGCGAGGGCCAATTGCTATGCACGCTCCAGCTGCCCCATGGTCGGTGCCGGATCCGTTGTCACGGACTCGCCTGCCGAACTCGGAGAACAGGAACATGACGACGTTGTCATCCGCGTCGTGCTCCCTCAGGTCGTCCCAGAAGTCCGCTATTGCACCGGACACCTCCGTCCACAGCTTGTCGAACGTCGGCCCCTGCGATGCGTGTGTGTCGAAGCTGCCGTGCTGCGTGTAGAACACCCGCGTGCCCACATCCGCAGTGTGGATCATCGCCACGTCGCGAAGGCTGTTGGCAATCGGATTGCTGGCGTACTCCACGCTTGAAGAGTACCGAGACAGACCTTCCTTCAGAATGTCGGCGCCCTTGAGAGCGTCCAAGCCTGTCTGACCCAGATAGTCCTGGACAGGACCGGTACCGATGGCCTGCCCGTACATGTTCACGAACTTCTCTAGCATCTTGCTGCGACGGTCCTGCTGTTCGATTCCTGTCAGCAAACCGTACGTCGAAAGGTCTGCTACAGAGGCGACCGATACGCCCGGCAGCAGCATCGCGCGCGGCATTCCCTGCCCGATGTTCACTCCGGCGACCGGATTCTCACCGCTGGGATCTAGATCGCGCAGTGCGCGTCCCAGCCAGCCCTCGGTGCCGATGATGTCCGGCTCGCAGGTGTGCCAGATGTCCATCGAGCGGAAGTGCGACCTCGGCGAGTTGGCATATCCAACGCCGTGGATGATCGCCATGTCGCCGCGCTCGTAGATGTCCCGCATTGGACCCATAGTCGGATGGAAACCGAGGTCTTCGTCCACCCTCAAAACGTCGTCCTGGGCAATGCTCAACGTCGTCCGGCTATCGTAGTAGTTCTGGTCGTTGTAGGGGATAACCGTGTTCATGTAGTCGTTGCCGCCTGTGAGCTGCAGCACCACAACTACTGGTGGTTTCTCTGTGGACGCCATCTTCTTCTCTCCTCACTAAGACGACTCGGAAGTCCTCTCGCTCCTCAGCCGAACTGGTACTCAGTGGTCGCCGCAATCAGCGAGAGCATGTCGCTGACACGGCCGGAGGACGTCTTGTAGTCCTCGTCACTGGCCCAGGACACCGGACCCTCGTCTTCAGCGTGTGACACGAGCTCATGGCGGGTCTGCGCCGAGACGTCCACGGGCCCCATGTACTCAAGGCACCGGTCGACGAATGCCTCGGGTGTCATCGCCTGGTCGCCGTTCGCGACCCGGTCGACTATGCTCCTGACGCCTGGCAGATCAGTGTCGCTCACGCGGTCTACCACGAAGTTTATCCTCTTCACGACCGAGCCGCTGTTGATCCACTCCCTGCCTGTGTGCCATCCCTCGACGCTCGGCGGGTCGTGCAGGCTCTGGCCCATGTACGCGGGCTCCTGGCCCATGTCCAGAAGTCGCGGGTCCGGACCCTGAAGGTCTCCAACCAGCCTGAGCGTCCCGACCACAACCTCCGCTGGACTCTTCACCTTCTGGTACATCGAGTCTTTGAAGAAGTCGGAGTTGAACATCGTCCGCAGTACCGGTCTGATCTCGTAGCCCGACTCGATGAACGTCTCTGCCAGCAGTTCGACCGCTTCCGGATCTCGCGGTGGCTCCACTGACCACGCTGGTACCTGTGGCTCGTCGGCCACGAAGAAGTTGTACAGGTGCCGTGCGATAAATCGCGGACAAGCTGGCTGTTGCAGGATGATGTCGATGATGTCGTAGCCGTCGAAGTCGCCAGTGTGCCCCAGGAATGTCTTCTGACCGTAGTCATGCTCCTCGGGCCTGAACTCGAACCTCCATGAGAACCTGTGGTGCGGCTGGCGCGGGATCTTGGCATCTATGGTCCACCCGGTAAATGCTCTCGCGCACTCGAAGACGTCCGTCTCGGTGTAGTGCCCGACACCGAGCGAGAACAGCTCAAGGAGCTCTCGACCCCAGTTCTCGTTAGGCGTCTTCTTATGGTTCTCGTTGTTGTCCAGCCAGAAGATCATGGCCGGGTTCTGCGCCACCCTGATCAGCAGGTCCCTGTAGTTGCCCATTCCATGGTTCCGGAACAGGTGGGTCTGAGCGCTCAGGTGGTTGTCGTTGTCGACCTTTGAGTTGCCGGTGGCGAAGATGTTGTGCCAGAACAGAGCCATCTTTTCTTCAAGAGGACGCCGCGTGTTTAGCATGTGGTACAACCACTGCGCTGCCCCGGGTATTGGGTTGGGCCCGCCGGTCTCTGTGGCGGGCAGGTACCGGAACAGGATGTCCTGGTCGGCGCGTGGAATTTCGTCAGGAGGGCTGATCAGCTGCTCCACCGTCTCCTCATACCCCTGTTCGGCCAGCGCTTCCAGTTCGTCCCTGGTCGCTCCGAACCCCGCGCGACGCATCAGGTGCGCCATCAGTGCGATGTCCTCTCTGTTGGACATTTGACTCCTCCTCCGCTTCTGCCGTTGTTAAGTACACTGGGCCAGTCTATTGATGGACGCCAAGTTGCCGGGCTACTGGGCTTGAGGCCTAGTCTAAGCTCAGCTTTGAGTATCGTCAATCATTCGCGGCGCCCGAGTCATAAAGTGGCCTCGTCATCCAAAGAGGACGGGTCACAGCTACCTTACGTCGAAGTCCCTCCGATGCTAGAATCAAGGTTGCGAATGAGGCCCTGTGGGGCCCGCATACTGCATCCTCAAACCCGCCTGTGGAGGACGCTCTCAAACTATGCCCCTCGAAAACATAGTCGTTCGCGGAGCGCGCGAGCACAACCTCAAAAACGTCGATGTCACCATTCCGCGCAACAAGCTCGTGGTCATCACGGGTGTCTCCGGCTCCGGAAAGAGTTCCCTTGCGTTCGACACTATCTACGCTGAGGGCCAGCGACGCTATGTAGAGTCCCTTTCAGCCTACGCACGGCAGTTCCTCGGCAGGATGGACAAGCCGGACGTCGAGTACATCGAGGGCCTGTCCCCCGCCATCTCCATCGACCAGAAGGGTGTCTCTCACAACCCACGTTCCACTGTTGGCACCGTAACCGAGATCTACGACTACCTGAGGCTACTATTCGCTAGGGTAGGGCGCCCCCACTGCTACAAGTGCGGACGCCCTGTAGAGCGCCAGACTGTCCAGCAGATAGTCGACGCCGTACTAGGCCTGCCTGATCGGACCAGGCTGCAGATCCTCGCGCCGATGGTCAGTCGGCGAAAGGGCGAACACAAGGAAGTGTTCGAAAACGCGCGCCAGGCTGGGTTTGTCAGGGTGCGAGTGAACGGCGAGGTCCGCGACCTCAGCGAGCAGTTCGACCTTGATAAGCAGAAGTGGCACACCATTGAGATCGTAGTAGACCGTCTGGTCTCTGGTGACAGCGCGGACGTTGGCCGCGTCACCGACTCAGTGGAAACTGCACTCCGCATGGCTGGTGGTATCGTCCTCGTCGACGTGGCCGGAGACGACGAGATGCTCTTCTCAGAGCACTTCGCCTGCGTTCACTGCGGCATTAGCATGGGCGAGTTGGAGCCACGCACATTTAGCTTCAACAACCCGCATGGCGCCTGCTCGACCTGCACCGGCCTCGGCTACAAGCTGGAAGTCGACCCCGACCTGGCCATTCCCGACAGGAAGAAGAGCATCGTCCAGGGCGCGATTGAACCGTGGTCCCGGACGGGCACAGTCGCCTCGTGGAACTTGAGCCAGCTTGAGTCCTTGGGCCGAGAATTCGGTTTTGAGGTCGACGACCCGATTGAGAATTTCACGAAGAAGCAGCTGAGTGCCCTTCTCCGCGGCACCGGCCGCAAGCGAATTCGCATTACGCACCGCACTCAGCGCGGTCGCACGTACCGCTGGGACACCCGATTCGAAGGCGTCTTGAATAACCTCGAACGCCGCTACATGGAGACCGAGTCCGACCACGTCCGGCAGGAGATCGAGAGATACATGTCGGCCCGTCCGTGTGCCGACTGCAGCGGACAGAAGCTAAGGCCCGAGGCTCTTGCCGTTACCATAGGCGGATCGAACATCACCTCCATGACTGACAGCTCGATCTCGCAGGCGCTGGAGTGGATCAACGTTATTTCTGGTGAGGCCCCGTCTGTAAACGGCACAAAACCAGAGGACCTCCTTACCGACCGCGAGAAGGCCATAGGCGAGCAGATTCTCAAGGAGATCGAAGCTAGACTCAGATTCCTGCTGAACATCGGCCTGGACTACCTCACACTCTCGCGGACCGCCTCGACCCTTAGCGGTGGCGAGGCGCAGCGAATACGACTCGCGACCCAGATTGGCTCCGGCCTGATGGGTGTCCTCTACGTGTGCGACGAGCCTTCCATCGGACTTCACCCTGCAGACGATCACCGTCTCATTCGCACACTCAAGAATCTCCGAGACATAGGTAACACCGTCCTGATCGTCGAGCACGACGAGGCGATCATGCGTGCCGCCGACCACATCGTTGACCTGGGTCCCGGCGCTGGCGAGCACGGAGGCCACGTAGTTGCCGAGGGTCCGGTTCAGGCGATCATCGAGGAACCGGAATCGCTCACTGGCCAGTATCTCGGCGGAACGAAGCAGATCCCTGTACCCACAGAGCGCAGGCCGGGCAACGGCAAGTCAATCACCATCAGGGGCGCCCGTCAGAACAACCTCCGGGACATTGACGTCGAGATTCCACTAGGACAGCTCGTGTGTATTACCGGAGTCTCAGGCTCCGGCAAGAGCACTCTCATCTACGAGATTCTGTTCAAGAAGCTCGCACAGACCCTCTATCGGTCTCGCGAGCGTCCCGGCGACTGCGACGCAATAGAGGGCATAGACAACATCGACAAGGTCGTCAATATTGACCAGTCGCCTATTGGACGTACTCCGAGGTCGAACCCCGCGACCTACACCGGCACGTTCACACCAATCCGCGAGTTGTTCGCAACGGTCCCCGAAGCGCGAACACGCGGCTACAAGCCCGGTCGTTTTTCCTTCAACGTCAAGGGCGGCAGGTGCGAGTCCTGCACTGGCGATGGATACATCAACATTGAGATGCAGTTCCTGCCAGACGTGACCGTCCCCTGTGAGATCTGCTCGGGAGCTCGGTACAACCGTGAAGCCCTCGAGATCGAGTGGAAGGGTGCGAACATCGCCGAGATCCTGAACATGACGGTCACCGAGGCGCTCGAACACTTCGAGAACATACCGCGCGTCAAGCGCAAGCTCCAGACAATGTACGACGTCGGTCTCGGCTACATCCGGCTCGGCCAACCGGCCACTCAGCTAAGTGGCGGCGAGGCCCAGCGCGTTAAGTTGTCGACCGAGCTATCCAAGCGGGCAACCGGGCAGACCCTCTACATACTTGATGAGCCAACTACCGGCCTATCCTTCGAGGACTGCTCCCATCTCATGCGCGTCCTTCACCGCTTGGTTGATGCCGGAAACAGCGTCGTCCTGATCGAGCACCACCTCGACCTCATCAAGAGCGCCGACTGGCTGATCGATCTCGGCCCAGGCGCCGGCGACAAGGGCGGCGACATGGTAGCCCAGGGCACCCCCGAAGACCTCGCCACAATGGACCACTCCCAGACCGGTCAATATCTGCGGGATGTTCTCCCAAGCCTGGAGCTGGAATCGGCACAGGCCGCAGACTGAAGAATTAAGAAGTGTTCACTACTGGTGTATCTGTGGTTTGCGATCTGCCGGGACGTCTGGAAGAATGAAGCCATGCCAGTCGACATAACAATCGAAGACGTTCCAGAAGATATCCGCGATGAGTTGGAAGCTCGTGCGGAGAGACGTGGCCAGTCAATTGAGGACTACCTTCTCAGCGAACTGAAGAGAATCGCGTCCATTCCAAATGCTGATTTGTCGGGGCATTCTCCGGAGGATTGGGTCAAGAGAGTTCGGAGGCGGGTCGAAGAGTCAGGAATCCACGTCCCAGCTTCTGCCATTCTAGAAGCACGTGACGCAGACCGGCGATGACACCAGCTAATTCACCCTGAAGGAACGGTCATTTGACGACAGTCTTAAACACCCACATTGATGAATTTCTCTCCCAGACCCTCGTTGGCGTCATCTGTACCGTGGACGCTCAGGGCCGGCCCCGCTCCGCTCCGATCTGGTACCAGTGGGAAGACGGTGCCGCTGACTTCTTCACCGGGCGCGGGACGCTGAAGTGGCGCAACCTGCTACGGGACTCACGCGCTTCACTCTGCGTCGACTGGCGAGAGCCACCATATAAGTCAGTCATCGTCGACGGCACTGTCGAGGAAGTCGATAGACCCCTCTACGACCTCGTCCTGTCGATGGCCACCCGCTACTACGGCGACAAAGAAGGACGTGACTTCGCTGAGGGCTACAGAGGCGACCATCCGGATGTCGTCATCTTCCGCTTGGTCCCGACCCGCATAGCCGACTACACGTCTACGGACTAGTCCTCGGCTACCTCTTCACCACGGGTAGCTGCAGCGCTGATGGATGGTCGGCATCGTGTAGCACTGTCTGCGTTGACGGGCTCATGTCGCCCGACTGGTCGTGCGGTGAGCCCGTGTACCGTGCATACGCAGGGAAGTTACTTGAGGACACTTCCAATCTGATCTGATGACCCTTGCGGAACAGCATCGCCGTCGGCCCGACATCGACTTGATACTGGTGCACTTCGTCGGCCTGGATCGGCGACGGCGACTCTAGCGAGTCCCGGTAGCTGGCCCTGAGGATGCCGTCGCAGACATTGAGTGCACTCCCATCGGGATGCACGTCCACTAGCTTGGCCGTCCAGTCGGTATCCTCACCTGTGGTCGCTGCCCAGAGATCAAGCGTGACATATCCAGTGACCTCAGTGTCCGCCACTAGGGGCTCAGACGTGTAAACGAGAACATCTCCTCGCGACTCCACGCCACGCTGGTCCTGGACACCGACCTCGAAGATCGTCACAACTCCCCCGAGATGAGCGCCACCCACCGTCGGCACCGGATTAGCCGGGTTGTACAGGAAGTGATCAGACGGCTCACCTGAGGCCGGTGGATCAGCAGATAGAGTCCCGTCACCATTCAGCGTGTTGGCCCTGCCGCCGCTGTGAAGGAACAGCGTCATCGTCTCTGCGTCCTGCGGAGGCCAGACCTCCTCCGCTCGCCACTCGTTAGCACCCATGATGAACAGGTACGCGCTGGGATCGGAGTCGACACCGTTGTCCTCGTCCCTCAACCACCGGTCGTACCAGGCCAATTGCATCCCGTGCCAGTCGATGGCGGCTCCTGAAGCCGAGGGTCCGAAGTATCCATTGCCTGCAGACGGGTCCGGAAGGGGCTGGTGCAGCCATGGCCCGACCACGAGGTGCTGCTGGCTGCGAGCAAGCTCGCTTCCGCCATGCTTCTGCATGTCCTCGTAGTTGCGGAGCGTGGCCCTGATGAACCCGTCGTACCAGCCACCCTGGTTCAACGCTGGAACTGTGATCTGATCGTACTTCTCTCGCGGAGCAAACGACTTCCAATAGTCGTCGTACGTAGGATGCGACAGCCAGTCGTAGTAGTAGTCGCACACTTCTCTTAGAGCGGGCATGTCGCTCAACGGCAGGTGATTGGCGATGGCGAATGGATCACGTCGCCATTCCCTCAGCAACGCTCTTGCCTCGGGTGACCGCTCTGAACGTGGAGGAAAGTCGTCCAGCACGAACCCGGACGCCCAGCCGCTAATCCAGAACAGCTGGAACACTCCACCGAGGTAAGTCCAGCTATCGTAGTAGGAGTCTGCGGTCACTCCAGGGACGATTGCCTTCAGAGCCGGATGCGGCTCGGTGGCAGCAAGCCACTGTGTCGCTCCGTGATAAGAGATGCCGAACATCCCAACCGTGCCGTCGGACCACGGCTGCGACGCGATCCAGTCTACGGTGTCGTAGCCGTCAATCGCTTCGTTTGCATACGGATACCATTCCCCATCAGAGGCATGACGTCCGCGGACATCTTGGATCACGACCGCGTACCCTCTATCGAGCGCGCGAATGGGGTCGAGGTACATGCTCCGGTAACGCGGCGAATGCTTCCCGTACGGAATTCGCTGCAGCAGGGTAGGGTGTCTACCCCCTCCGGACGGCTTGTACACGTCGGCCCGCAGCACCACCCCGTCCCTCATCGACACTGCTACATTCGTATCGGATGATACTGAAGTCGACCGCTTGAACTCGTCCTTCGCAGGTTTCGGCAGCATGTTGGCCTCGCAGTCTGATATTACCGTAGGCAAGGATTGGCAGGACGATAGCACTGCGAAAGTAGCAGGTCAATTCAGTGCCGATTCAATGGCCTGTGTTACAATCCGCTCGCTCGCACACACCTTTCCGGAGGTCACATTGGCTCGGTCAACGCCCTCGATTCGTACGGCTCGCCCTGAAGACGCTCCAAGGATCGTCGAGTTCCAACAGGCAATGGCCCTCGAAACAGAGGGCAAGACCTTGGATGAATCACTCGTCACCCCTGGGGTCGCGGCAGTGTTCGCATCTCCCGACAAGGGCTTCTACATCGTGGCTGAAGTAGATGGCTCAGTGGTCGGCAGCCTGCTCATCACCTACGAGTGGAGCGATTGGCGCAACGCCACGTTCTTGTGGATACAGAGCGTGTTTGTAGACGCGAAATACCGCCGTCAGGGCGTATACACCGCCATGCACAAACACGTGCTTGGCATGGCCGAGGCCGACGACGGACTCTGTGGCGTTAGGCTCTACGTCGAACGTACCAATACAGGGGCGCAGCAGACTTACAAGAGCCTCGGCATGGACCACTCTCACTACGACATGTACGAGATTGATTTCCTGGCATAACAGAGAGGTCGAGAATTGCTCCCCGAAAATGTTGCCGAGTTTGTTTCCGAAAACCATCAGGCAGTCCTGACCACGTTCCGCAAGGACGGTGCCGCCCAGATGAGCATAGTCACCGTCGGACCGTATGGAGACGGCGCCGGGTTCACCACCACCGAAGACCGCGCGAAGCTCCACAACCTCGCACGCAATCCGCGCTGTTCCCTATTGGTATCCAAGGCAGACTGGTGGGGCTATATCGTGCTCGAAGGCCACGCCAGAGTCTTGCGGCGAGGGCAGTCTGACGACGCCGAGATCCGCGAGGCCCTCCGTGGCATCTACAGATCGGCCTCCGGCCAGGAGCACCCCAACTGGGAAGAGTACGATCAGGCGATGATCGACGACCACCGCGCCGCCATCATAGTCGTACCCGAGCGAATCTACGGGACAGCACTGTGACCGACCGCCCAAACTTCCTGGTGATTATGTCCGACGAACACGGACCAATGTGGTCCTCTGCGTACGGACACCCCTTCGTCCAGACTCCAAACATGGAACGAATCGCGGAGGCCGGCGCGACGTTCGACGCCGCATACTGCAACTCCCCGCTATGTGTTCCCTCTCGGCTGTCATTTATGACCGGTCGCTACGTGTCCAGATGTGAGGGATGGGATAACGCCAAACCACTGCCTACAGACGTCCCGACTTGGCCCTACCTGCTAAGGTCCATCGGGTACGATTCGGCCCTCTCGGGCAAGATGCACCTGATTGGACCTGACCAACTCCACGGTTTCGAGGACCAACTCGCATACGACCCCCACGGCGGAGGCCATCGCCGAGATGACGAACAGAGCTTAACAACGGGCGGAATGCACCCGATCTACCTGTGGGAAGACGGCGTGCCAACTTCAGACGACCCTTGGCCCAGTGTGAAAGAAGCCCGTGCGGGCACCGGCCCTATGATCGAGGCGGACGATGCAATCGAAGAAGCGGCGTTGGCATACCTCCGCGACCCGGCTCGGCGAGATGCTCCCTGGGCGCTGTGCGTCGGATTCGTCGCTCCCCACTTCCCGTTCGTCGTTCCAGAGCCTTACTTCTCCCTGTACTGGCCCGAGTATGCAGACCTGCCAGACAACCCTCCGGGACACCTTGATAGTCTTCCAGCAGCGGCAGGCAGGCTAAGGCAGGCCTTCAACTTCAGCGGATACGCCGAGAACGAGGTCCGTACCGCCCGCGCCGCCTACTACGGCCTGATCACATACTTGGATGACAAGATCGGCCGCCTCCTTGATGCTCTCGAAGACACGGGCATGTACGAAAACACTGTCATTGTCCACACCTCAGACCACGGCGAATCCCTGGGTGAGCACGGCCTCTGGCGGAAGATGAACTTCTACGAGCAGTCGGCGAGGGTGCCGCTCCAGATCTCGTGGCCGGGAGTAATCGAGGGGGCACAAAGGTTCTCTGGCGCGGTCTCCCTTGTGGATGCCACGGCCACTATTCTCGATATGGCATCCACAGAGCAGACCTCACAGTCGTTTATGAATCTGGACGGCACATCGCTGCTCCCACAGATGACCGGCGCAACCCATGTTCAACGAGACGAAGCCTTCTCCGAACACCTCGCGCACGGCACCGACAGGCCCCGAGCGATGCTCAGACAAGGCAGATGGAAGCTCTCATACAGCCACCATAGTCAATCCCCTGACATCGAACTTTACAACCTGGAGACCGACCCCGGAGAGTTTGTAAACCTCGCCAGTGACGGCACACACTCAGTCGTCCAGCAACGTCTGACCGACAGGATCATGGAAATCTGGGGCGACGCCGACGCCCTCGACCGCCGCATCAAGAACAGTCAGCGCTCCCGCCTGATGATCCGAGACGTACTCGGAGACGACGCGACCTTCTGACCTCACGCCCCTGCATGAAAATAACCCAGCTGACGCTCTCACCAAGTCACTTCACCACTCTAAATTCCGCATTCCCAATTCCATGACCTGGGTCCTCCTCGCGCTCGGCAGCACCGTCACCTTCGCCTTCATTTCGGCGTTGGACAAAATCCTGATCGCACGCTTCACGCCCAACGCCCGCACGTTCATCGTGATGGTCGGCCTTACACAGTTCCTGCTGGCTCTCGTCATAATTCCTTGGACCGAGTGGACCGGCTACACGCACGCGGACGTGGTTCTAGCGGTGGTGTCCGGTCTGACCTCGGGGGGATACCTGGTGCTCATGTTCTGGGTAATGGGTACTCAGGACGTCTCGCGAGTAATCCCGGTCACGTCCACCTATCCAATTTTCGTCGCCGTTCTGGCTCTGGTGTTGCTCGGCGAGCAGGTAGGCTTGCTTGCCTGGATCGGCATCGTCGTCACCGTTGCTGGAGCCGCACTAATGTCACTGGGGCCGACCGCAAGAGCCCGCGACAGGGGACGCGGTCAGATGCTCGCGTTCACTCTCCTGATTTTCGCGAGCCTCGGATTCGGGTTGAGTCAGGTCTTCAGCAAGATGGTTGCCGACAGCATGGATGTCTGGACTCTCTTCTTTTGGAGGGCGCTCGGAAACGGCGCCGCCTGTGTGGTGTTCACCATCAAGCCAAGCGGCATGAGAGACCTGATTGACACGCTACGGAGACCCACATCGGTAGGCCTCATTCTCTTCACGGAGGGCGCCTTGGTGTTCGTCGCACTCGCGTTCCTGTTGGGAGCAATCTACTCGGGTCCCGTCTCGCTGGTATCAACGGTCATGGCAACGAGACCGCTGTTCGTCTTCGCGCTCGGCATCGTTCTCAGCCTCGGCATCTCCAACGTGCTGAACGAACCTCTCGAACGAAAGATTCTGGTCATCAAGACGCTGTCTATAGTTATGACAGTCGGAGGCGTCGTTGCCGTCACCTTAGCCTACTGAAAACCTGCAGTTTGATTCCTGAGTGTTGACAACCTCCACTTGCTCGCGTATAAGTGCGCACATGGGAGGAGGCACTTGGAGCCAGCCGTACTAACCTCTCTTCCTTAGCCTTTGCATTTTCCGTCGGACGAAGTCTGCCTCATCAGGGACTTCTACATCTATTCCACCGAGTAACCGCCCTTTAAGTCATGTCTGGAGGATGATGATGACTCGATCACTCCTAACTCTATCGATAGTTGCGCTACTGATTGCTGCATTGCTGTTGGTAGTAGCGTGTGGAGAAGAGGAGGAACCCGCTCCCGCACCGGCACCTGCCGCTCCGACCACAGCCCCGGCGCCAGCACCGGCACCGACCACAGCCCCGGCGCCAGCACCTGCCGCGACGACGGCCCCGGCCCCCGCTGCGGCCCCAACGACCGCACCGGCTCCCGCGGCGCCGACCGCGATCCCGGTACCCGTAGCAGCGGCCACTGACGATGCCCCGGACCCAAAGAACCCGTTGGGCACGATTCAGTTCGCCCAGTCGAACCTCGGATGCAATCCAGGGGCCGGCACTGTCTTCTGCTCCCAGTACCAGGCAGTAGCTTGGGGCGTTGGTGAAGACCTGTTCACATGGCGCTGGCGTGATGACGGCACTGTGGAATACGCAGCCGGTCAGCTCGCGACTGGATGGGAGCTCGCCCCCGATGGGCTCTCAGTTGTCGTGGACATCCGCCAGGGCGTCGAGTTTCACAAGGGTTGGGGAACCATGACCGCCGAGGACGTGGCATGGAGCTACAACCAGGTTAATCCGCTAATCACTACCCACAGCATCGCACCAAGCGCATCTTACTTCTCGACCCTCTTCGGGGAGAATCACGCTGTCGCATCGGGCAATCAGGTGAACTACACGTTCGCTGCCGTTGACTCGCACTGGCACACCTACATGATGAATGGCAACGGGTTCGTCGGTATGGTTGTCCACCCTCAGAGGGCCCAGGAAGAGAATGGCGAGGACTGGATGCGCGAGAACTTCGTCGGCACCGGCCCGTTCCAGGTCGATGAGTGGATTAGAGACGACCGTGCCGTGTTCTCCAAGTCTGGTATTCACTGGGAATTCGACCCCGCGGTCGAAAAAGTGGTCATTTTGGCAATGCCGGAAGACGCGACCCGTGTGGCAGCCCTTAGGACCGGAGAGCTCGACATCGCGGCCCTTGCCATAAAGAGCGTCCCTGAGGCGTTGGATGCGGGATTCGTCAGCATTGGCTCCGGAAATGCCAGCCAGCAGGGCGTCATCTTCTCTGGAAACCTCTGGGAGACACACAACGCCCTCACCGGTGAGGATCTCAACACACCTGCCAACGGCGTCTACGCGCGTGACATCCAGTGGATCGGCAATCCTTACAGTCCAAACGATGGCAACAACCCCGACGCTCTCGATTGCCCGGATGGTGCGGACTCCACGCAGATGGACCAGAGCTGCGGCGACATGGAGCAGGCGCGACTAGTCCGCTGGGCCGTCGCAATGGCTATCGACAAAGATACGATCAACGAGCACCTGCTGAATGGTCTCGGCTGGCCGGTCCACGTCGGCTACGTCGATGAGAAGAGTGAGTTCTGGCAGACCAAGTGGGAGTATCCATACGACCCGGCAATGGCTGAAGAGTACCTGGACAAGGCTGGATATCCCCGGAAGGGCGGGGGCGTCAGAATGGAAATGCCTCTGTTTATCTCGTCTGGTCATAGCGGAGGTCTCGGTGAGGAGATCGGCGACGCGATCGGTGGCATGATGGACGAGATAGGCATAAAGACCGAGGTACTAAAGTTCCCTTATGCCGTCTATCGTCCTGGCCTAGTGAATCGGAGCGCGACCGTACCGAGAATGACTTCCGGTGATGACGGACAGACCATCTACCCGTTCGACTGGCCGAAGGGGATCGAAGAGTCCAGCCTGTCGCGTGGGGGCTACTGCATGTGCTACGAGACGGAGTGGATCAGCCAGATCTACCTCGATGTCGCTAAGGAGAACGATCCTCAGAAGCGCATCGACCTGAACAGCGAATACTTCGACCTGATGCACTTCTGGGCGCTCAAGCCTGGAGTCGTCGCAATCCCGAATCTGGCTATCTATAACCCGAACTCGATCGATGAGTGGGTCATGGAGCCCAGCCCATTCGGTACTACCGCCTTCTGGAACATCGTACCGGCCGCAAGATAGGCGCCGGTCCGACGACCGCTCAAAACACCCTCTCCCTCAGGGAGGGGGTTGGGGTAAGGGTGAAACCTTAGGTTCTCTCTCATCCTGACCTTCTCCTTAACTGGGGAGAGGGGAAACCACTGCATTTCTGAAGAACCACCAGGTCAGAGGCTCATGCCCGAATGAGGCGATTCCTAGTTAGACGAGCCTACTTCGCGATCCTGTCGCTGCTCGCGGCGACGATAATCGTGTTCGGCCTGTCCAGGGTTAAAGGAGACCCGCTTCTGGTCTACACCCAGGAGGGCGGGGGCTACGGCCTCAGTGAGCAACAGAAGGAAGAGATCTCTCGCTATCTCGGACTCGACAAACCTCTCGTAATCCAGTATCTGGTCTGGCTTGGCAACTCTCTCAAGGGTGACTTTGGTAAAACTCTGCTGGATCGCGCTCCGGTGTCTGGTCTGATCACAGGCAAGCTGGGAGCCACTGTCCAACTTGCCATTGCCGCATGGGTATTTGCGGTGATAACTGGGGTTCCTCTGGGGGTCCTTTCGGCAACTAGAAGAGGGGGGCTGCTTGACTACCTTGGCAGAGGGTTTGCATTGTTTGGGCAGGCTTTGCCCCAGTTCTGGATCGCGATAATGGCAATCGTCATTTTCGCAGTGCATCTCGACTGGTTGCCCGCCGCTGGACGCGCGTTTCCCGGGGAAGACTTGGGTACACAGATCAGGCACTTCGTTCTGCCTACGATCACTTTGGGCTGGCTGGGCTCTGCAACCTACTTGCGCCTCGTGCGTTCCTCCATGCTGGAGGTGCTGGATTCTGAATTCGTGAAACTGGCCAGGGCCAAGGGAGTCAGGTCTCACACAGTAGTCTGGAAACACGCATTCAAGAACGCCCTGATAGCGCCGATCACGTATTCCAGCCTGTTTCTCGCCAGCTTCATAACTGGCGCAACGGTTGTGGAATTGGTCTTTGCGTGGCCCGGTATCGGAAGGCTGGCGCTCACCGCAGTAGAGAACAACGACTTTGCGCTACTGACAGGCATAGTGCTGTTCTTCGCGGTTGCCTACACTTTCTTCAACTTTTTGGCGGATGTGCTCTACGGAATGGTGGATCCGCGGATAAGGTACGATTAGGAAGGCCCGATGGCAGAACAACCTGGACTAACTATCCTGCCCCAGTCCAGTCTGGAGGCCCGCAGCCTTCCAGGGAAGGTATGGTATGTCCTGAGACGTTGGCCCATTCTGCCATTGATCGTACTTGCTCTCTTGGTGGTTACTGGGCTGTTTGCACCTCAGATCTCACCGCAGGATCCCTATAAGCAGCACTTGGCCCTGCGCAACGCTCCCCCGTTCTGGAATGCCGAGTTCTGGGAGCAAGAGGACAAATTCAAGGGTACCGACAGGCTTTTGGGAGCCGACCATGTAGGACGAGACGTGCTGAGCCGGATAATCCATGGTGCCCGCATCTCTCTGCTCGTAGTCGCAGTCTCGTTGACCACAGGCGTGATAATAGGTACCTCCCTGGGTCTCGTTGCGGGTTACACAGGGGGCCTCGTGGATGAGCTGATTATGCGCATGGTCGACGTGTGGCTGTCCCTCCCGTTTGTCCTGATTGCGCTTGTCGCCGTAATCGTTCTCGGCGCCAGTCTCTGGCTCGTGATGGCGCTGCTGGCGATGTTCACATGGCCATCTTTCGTCCGCTTCGTTAGAGGGGAAGTACTATCTCTAAAACAGCGCGATTACGTTGCCCTTGCGAAGGTGGCGGGAGCGTCCACAGCTCGAGTCATTCTGCGCCATATCCTGCCCGGAGTGATGAACACGGTCATAGTGATAACAACCCTTAGAGTGGGGCAGCTGATCCTTACAGAAGCCACTCTGAGCTTCATCGGGGCAGGCATACCTGCGCCAACACCCGCATGGGGTCTGATCGTCTCCGAAGGCAGGTCCTACGTTACGACTGCCTGGTGGAGCACCTTCTTCCCCGGCCTTGCGATCTTCCTGGTAGTGATGTCGCTCAACTTCCTAGGCGACTGGATGCGCGACCGCTTCGACCCCCGCCTACGCCAACTCTAAGGGTCTGGCCCTCCTTGTCATTCCCGCGAGAGGGCTCCTTGCGTATCCCCATCTTCCTCAGAGCCCGCCCCGTACTTGACACAGAGGAGAGGGCTGGGTAAGGGTGTAGCTCTAGAGCCGTGGGTCCCGCACCGTTCTCAACACCCACAACGCCAGGTTTAGCGCGTTGCCACCTACGATGGCCCCTACGACGACCCCGATTAGCGCCGGTATGCCCGGCTTGCCCACGTGCTTGAACACGTCCCGGCTGTTGTGCAGTCCCACCCATGCGGCCAGCAGAGTTGCCGCCAGTGTGAGAAACAGGATCAGGAGCAGTGTTGATCTGCTTAGGTCCCTGTTCAACCATGCCAGGAAAGTCCCAGCCGTTGCCCCGAACCCAATTGTTAGCACAGCCAACAGAGCAAAGTTGACATCGGCGATGCTCCAGAAAGACTGCACAATCGGGACCGTCACGATATAGAGCAGCAGCCCAAGTGCTCCTGAAAAGAAGATGCCCAGCGCTGCATGAGCGAGGAGCAGAAGTAGCTTCTCTGCTATGTCCTGCGTACCGACTCGCATTGGAGACTCTCCGCAGAGGGACGGGTGCCTTACGACACCTGTGGCCTCAGATGCGCCCACGGGCGCGCAGCCTCGAACGCAGCGGACGCCGCCAGCACGGTCTCCTCGTCTCCCGGCTTGCCTATGATGTGCAGTCCGACCGGCATACCGTCCGAGTCGAATCCAAACGGTATACTCGCCGCCGTGAACCCGATCGTGTTGATCGGGTGAGTGTATGGTACGAACCCCCACGCTGGAGTTGGGTACGGCTCCAGTCCGCCTACGGTCTGGGGGTATTCCTCAGTTGAAAAGGCGGTCGTAGGCATGGTCGGCGAGACCAGCAGGTCGAACTTATCGAACTGGTCCATGAACTGGTTGATCATCCGGTCCCTCTCTCCGAGGGCACGGATGTAGTCTGGCATCGTCAACCGCGCTCCCCATTCGATGGCCCAGCGCCCATACCAGCTGAGCGGGTCCTCCGGGTCATCCAGGAGGTGCCCGTTTACCGCGTAAGCGTTCCCGGCGAAGAAGACGATCCAGGTGTCGAACGGATTGTCCAGGCTCAGGTCTGACTCCTCGACGCTGCACCCCAACTCTGCAAAGACCTCAGCCCCAGCCTCGGCCGACGCTGTGACCTCGGAGTCCGCCGGATGGTACCCAAAGTCGGGCGTCCAGCCGATCCGCAGACCCTCAATACTCCTGTCCAGTGCCGACATGAAGTCTGGCACCGGCTGGCGCAGCGAGCCTGAGTCTCTCGGGTCGTATCCCGACATCACCTGCATCATTAGGGCTGTATCGGCCACGGAACGCGTCAAGGGGCCCTGCTGGCTGGTGATGTTCGCAGCCGGGGGCGCGTAGACGCCTGTGTAGCTGGAGATCCGCCCCTGCGTCGGTTTGATGCCGTAGATGCCGTTGAAGCTGGCCGGGATACGTATCGATCCTCCACCGTCGCCGCCCGTGGCAAGCGCGCAGAGGCCCGCAGCTGTGGCAGCGCCCGCACCGCCGCTCGACCCACCGGACGTTCTCTCGTTATTCCAGGGATTGCGGCAGGGCTCGCCCAGACGGTTCTCATTCGCACCGAGCAGACCGAACTCAGGGGTATTGGTCTTGCCCAACATCACAGCCCCTGCTCCGAGTACCTTCTCGACGCAGGCCGCGTCCGCGTCGGGCACCCTGTCCTTGTACGCAAGAGAGCCGCCCGTCGTGCGGACGCCTTTGGTCATCTGTAGGTCCTTGAGAGAGACTGGCAGACCATGAAGCGCCCCAAGGCTCTCACCCCTCGCAGTGGCTTCATCCGCCCGGCGGGCCTGCTCCATCGCGATGTCGGGAGTCAGGGTCAGGTATGAGTTGAGCTGTCCATCTAGGCTCTCTATACGAGACAGGTACATCTCCGTCAGCTCGACAGACGTGACCTGCCTGCTGGTAATGAGATCGCGTAGCTCAGTCGCAGGCGCGAATGCGAGTTCCTGGTCTTGATTGGTCATCTCAAACTCCTACCCCTCGTGGTCATCCCGGGCCAATGCCATTCGGCACCTGCCGCTGGCAGAGTACCAAGCTTACTACGAAGAATGCAGTCCTATCACGTTTTGCTCAGGGTCCATGAAGACGGCGATCTGACCCATGTCATTGGGAATCGGCATGGGCGGAACTACAGTCTGGCCCCCAAGACTTTCGACCTTCTCCAGGGTCGACTTCAGATCGTCAACTCCCACGTAGAACATTACGTAGTTGGGAGGCATCTCTCCGGCGGTCTGCATTATCCCGCCGCCAATTCCTCCGTCCTGGGGCTCTACATAGTGGAAGTCGGTGCCCGCCCCGGACTTCCCATAGGGCTGCACGTTCCAACCGAAGAGGTCCTTGTAGAACTCCCCCAACTGTGAAGCGTCTCTTCCACCGATTTCAAAGAAAGCAACCGGATTAGGCATGCACATCTCCTGGCTCTGTTGAAGCCTTGGTTTGGTGTCTTTTCAGATGCACGAACCGCGTCTGACTCGTGCGAGTCCATTATGACACCCGCCCGAGACGAGCGGCAATGAATCTGGGGTCGTTGTGTTATCATCCGTGCCGAAATCCAAAACCTTGGAGAAGATTCCCAAATGAAGATCACTAACATCGAGACTTTCATCGTCGACGCTGGCTGGAGACCCTGGATGTTCGTCAAGGTCGAGACGGATGAGGGCATCACCGGCTGGGGCGAGTGCAGCGATGGTCGATCGCCCCACGGCATCGAGGGCACCATCCGCGACATGAAGCCGCTTCTCATTGGAAAAGACCCCAGGGCCTTCGAGATGCGCTTCCAGGACATGTACCGGATTACGCGCCAGAGCCCAGGCGGCATAGCTGCCAAAGCCATCGCCGGACTCGACTGCGCCTTCATAGACATCAAGGCGAAGGCCCTCGGCATCTCCGTCGTTGAGCTGTTCGGAGGTCCCACGAGAGAGCAGGTGCGAGTCTACTGGTCCCACTGCGGAAGCTCCCGCATCAGGCACCACGACATCCTTGGCACCCCTCCCATTGACTCCTGGCAGGCAGTGACAAACTTGGGCCATGAGGTCAAGGAACGCGGATTCACCGCCCTGAAGACCAACATACTCATGCCCGGACAGAACGCCACCTTCGGCGGTGGATTCAGCGGTGGCGTCGGCTCCACTGACCAGTACGCTCCCAAGTGGCTCGTTCCCCACGTTGAGAAGCTGATCGGCACCTTCCGGGACGCCGTCGGTGACGACATCGACATTAACCTCGACCTGAACTTCCACTTCAAGACCGAGGGCGCACTGCGTATCGCCAAGGTGATGGAGCAGTTCGACATGCTCTGGCTGGAAATCGACATGTACGAGCCGAAGAGCCTGCGCCAGATCAAGGACTCGACCTCGACGCGCATCTGCACCGGCGAGAACCTCTTCTATATGCGCGACTTCATCCCGTACTTCGAGAACCATTCAGCCGACATGTTCATGATCGACGTCCCTTGGAACGGCTTCAGCCAGTCCAAGAAGGTCGGTGACCTCGCCGAGGTGTACCAGCACAACGTCGCGCCGCACAACTACTACAGTCACCTCTCCACCTTCGTCAGCGCGAGCCTGTGCGCCACGCTACCCAACGTGCGCATCATGGAGATCGACATCGACGACATCCCCTGGAAGGACGAACTGACCACGACCGTCCCGGAGATCATCGACGGCTACATGACCGTCCCGGCAGGCCCAGGCTGGGGAGCCGACATCAACGAAGAAGTAGCCCTCGCGCACCCCTGGGACGAAAACAGCCTCGCAGAGGTACAGACCGGCGGCTACAAAGTCCCCAGATAGCGTGGGAAAGCAAGCCGTGAGTGTGGGGCCCTGAACTCCCGCCAACATACCCCCTCTCCCTCAGGGCTGACAAGGGTAGGTAAGGGTACGTACACAAGCACGAGTACCAACCAACAGACCCCCTCTCCCTCAGAGCCTGCCCCGGACTTGATCCGGGGGAGAGGGTTGGGGTGAGGGTGTAAGGCAGTACTCTCGCCCCTCGCTGTGCGTACTGAACAGTCCCACAAGCAAATCTGACGTAACATGCAACCGTTAGTCCTGACCTCGTCGAGGGACAAACAGCTGACCAGGAGACTTTCAATTGCCTGAGTACGAACACATCCTCTACGAAGCCAAGGGCACGACAAGAGTCATCACCCTCAACCGTCCCGAAACCCTAAACGCCATCACAGAGCCGATGGAGGCCGACCTCCATGAGGCCCTCGATATTGCCGAGGCCGACCCCGAGGCCCGTGTCATCATCATCCAGGGAGAGGGCAGGGCGTTCAGCTCAGGCTACGACATCGCCTCGTTCCAGGAGACCGACCCAGTCTCCATGATCGCGAAGGGGTCGAGCGCAGCCGATCACGTGTCGCGCTGGTTCTACCACGACCGCAACATGGTCAGGAACCAGACGCACATTCTTGAGCTTTCCAAGCCAGTTATCGCCTGTGTGCATGGATGGTGCATGGGCGGAGGTACGTGGCTGTCCTTGACCTGTGACATGACCTTCTGCTCCGAGGACGCCGTGTTCGCCCAGCCTGAGGTGCGCCAGATCTCCAACACCAGCTTCCTGTGGGTGCTCATGGCCGGCTACAAGAACGCCCTCAGGTACTCTCTTACCGGCGACCACATCGACGCCCAGGAGGCGTTCAGAATCGGCTTGGTGAACGAGGTCTTCGAGGACAAGGACGCCATGATGGCCGAGGCCTTCCGCCTCGCCGACCGAATCGCGATGGTCAGTCCAGAGACCGTAGCCGCCAACAAGTACGTCGCCACTCTGGGCCTTGAGATGATGGGCCTGCGCAACGCGATCACCAGCAACTGGCTGCTGTCCTCAATCGCCCACTCTTCCCAGCGACCGGACTACAAGAGGCGAGAGATGCTCGATGCCGCTGAGGAAGGTGGGATGCGAGGCTTCCTGAAGGTCCGCGACGACCCCTTCCGTCCAGAACCATTCGGTCCCAGGTCTGAACAGAAGGACGACTAGTGGCTGTGGCTCGCCCTCGCCAAGTGCGTCTTAGGGGCCGGGAGAGACAAACCTGCCGATAGCATCTGCCACCAGTTTCGGCTGGTCCATATACATGTTGTGGCCGCTGTCCGGAATGGTGAGCATACTGAAGTCAGCGGTCTCCTTGGCGATCTCCGCGACATCCTGAAAGCTGTCAGCGCGCGAGTCGCTGACTATGAACTGAATCGGCTTTCCGAGCGTGCGTAGGGTCGGTCTGAGATCGTGATAGTCCCCCTCGCGCTCCTTCCAGTCCATGCTGGCGTTGGCCCACTTCATGTCGAGCCGCCCGTCCGGTCGCTCGTAAGACTCAAGCGCAACCACATCCCTGATCACGTCGTCTCGCCACTTCCCCGTCATCGGGTGCTGCCTGAGGTAATCGTACATCTCTTCGCGACTGCCCCATGTGCGTCGGGGCCTCACCGCCCTCTGCGACACCATCCGCTGGAAGGCTTCCGTGACCACGACCATCGGCTCCAGCAGCATGAGCTTCGTGAAGATTTCAGGCCTTCGCTCCGAGAGCATTGCAGCAACTACACCGCCCGTGGAGTGTGCGATGGCCACCGCGTCCCGCATTTCGATTGCATCTGCGAACGCCTCAAGGTCGTCGATGCGCTGCCCAAACGAGTATCCCGAATCCGGCCATTCACTGTCCCCGTGCCCGCGGGAGTCGAGAGCGATGACACGGAACTGCTCGCACAGGTACCGGGCCACTGCATCCCACGACCTGCTCGTGCGCATGTCCCCATGCAGCAGAAACACGGTGGTGCAATCTGACTGCCCGGTTGGACTGCCCCAGTCAACGTAGTGAAACTTGGTACCGTTGACCGAGGCATAGTTGTTTGAGGGCTCTGTCAATTAGTCGAACCTAATGTAGGAGCTACTTGCTAGGTCTTCCCTCGTGCCCCCTGGACTGCCAATAGGCATCGTTGTTGGGGTTCATCTGGTTGGCATGATTGTCCAAATCTGCCTGATCTGGCTCTTCGTCTTCCCAGTCTTCAGGACGTTCGTCGTAACCCCTAGATTGCCAGTAGGCATCGTTATTGGGGTTCATCTGATCTGCGTGGTTGTCTTGATTACTCCTACTCATTGCTGGATCTCCTAGTAGTCTCTTTGCAATTCTATGCCAGCCCCAACTCCTCAAGTATCGGCGGAATCTGCGACTTCTCTTCGTCGGTCAACGGTCTGAAGGGGCGGGAAGTGATATCGTGATCGATGACGCCCATCTGCTTTAGCGCGGCCTTCATGCCACCGAAGCTGGCAGCATTCGCACCACCGCCCTTCGCCACAGCACCGACCTTCTGCGCCGTGATCAGCTTGGCGTTGCACTCGCGCACGGTCTCGGTGTCTCCCGCCTCGCCGGCCTCCCAGCCGCGGGCACACGCCTCTGGGACCAGGTTCGCGATTCCCGGGATGACGCCATGAACGCCAACGGATCCCGCGCTCGTGACCCGGAATACCGTGCCCAGGAACCTCAGCAGAGAGATCTCACCCTGATCGCAAAGCACGTTAAGCTGCGCCAGCAGTTCACCGGCGCCTGAGCTATCCTTCACTCCTACGACAGTACCCTCAGCCGCAAGCATGGCTATCGTGCCGGGCTCGACGGCTGTCTTTACCGTCTGCGGGATGTTGTACACCCACAGCGGAAGACCGAGTTGCTCCTGCGCGTACCTGTAGTGGTCGGCAAGCTCATCCTGCGAGTCGGGATAGTAGTAAGGCGGAGTAAGCGCGATACCGTCCATGCCCAGCTCTCGCACCTCGCTCGCCAGCTCAACGGACATCTTTGTGGATGTGCTGGAGATATTGCAGATTACAGGGACACGGCCGGCCACTTCGTCGACAGTCGCTTCCATGGCCCGCACACGCTCCGAGTCGGGCATGTTGGCAAACTCGCCCGTAGTCCCGGATGCCCACAGCCCGTGAACCCCGCTGTCGATCAGGTAATTGACCAACCTGCGAAGTGACCCTATATCGACCGTCTCGTCCGGGTTCAACGGCGTCAGCATCGGAACGATTACGCCCTTGATCTCTTTATCTGCCATTCTGTTCTCCTTAACTCAGTCCTGTAATTCTGCGGTCGGCGCCATTTTAGCAGGCGCCATAAAATTAGATCTGGTAGACCTCGAAGCTAATTGCGTAGTCGCAGCCGAATTCGATTCCGACTGCGTTCGCGTTCATCGTCAGGAACATCTCTGGGTCCACGTCTTCTGAAAGCCCTCTGAGGTACGCATCGTGTTTTTCGAGCGACTCTACGCCCTTGTACACATGGTCGCTCACGTCCACGGCGTGCGTTGGATTGGGCGATCCGCTGACCAGCATCATCTTCACTCCGTTCCACGGCTCAAGACCCTCGTCAACAAGCTCGGGAAAGATCCAGCGGTTCCCTGCGTCTCGCGACGCGTCGAGTGCGGCGAGCCCGACCGCACGATGGTCAGCCTGGTTCGCGAACCCCTGCTGGAAGCTGATAGCCATGTTCCCAGTCACGATCACTTCCGGCTTGTGACGGCGAATTGCTCTAGCGATGTCACGCCTGAGAGGTAGCCCATACTCGACCACACCATCTGCATGGTCCAGAAACTCCACGGTTTCGACCCCCACCACAGCAGCGCCTTCGATCTCCTCGCGAGTGCGCACCTCGCGGGTCTCATCCGGGTGCATTCCGTCAATCCCAGCCTCGCCCCTCGTGACCAGGAGATAGACTACCATCTTGCCCTCTGCGGTCCATTTGGACACTGCGCTGGCGGCGCCGTACTCTATGTCGTCAGGGTGGGCTACAACGACAAGCGCGGTCTGCCAGTCTTCATCCAGGGGTTGTAACGCGCCGGACGTCATACTCCGCCGCCGATTGCTGGCAGGAAGTGGACCTCGCTGTTCTCCCCAACCTTTTCCAGCATTCCAAGCGGTGTGATCTCACCGTCGATGGCGACCGAGATGTTCCCCTTTATCCGACCGTCTTCGACAAGCCGGTCCTTGAAACCGGGATACTCGGCGTCCAGATTGTTGACGATCTGCCGGACCGATGCCCCCTCGATCTCGACTTTGCTCTTACCGTCACTCAGCTTCTGCATCAGCGACGGGATATAGACCGTGGCCATGCTGACGTCCCCTCCTATTACTCCTAATGCCGTTTTCGATATGTGGCAAAAGGGCGGGTCTCAGTTAAGAAACCCGCCCCTTTGTGCTAGTTCTGTTTCGACTGAGGTTTCGGAGAGCCTAGTCCCCGTTCTGCGCGAGTGCCGCGGTGATCGCTACCGCGTTCATCGGAGTCTCGAACAGCCGAGTCCCGATGGCATCCCGAAGGGCGTTTGCAATGGCAGGAGTGGGAGGAACGATGTTAGCCTCGCCCACGCCACGCACACCAAACGGGTGACCCGGGTTGGCCACTTCCACGATTACCGTGTCGATCATCGGCAGATCGAGGCTGGTGGGCATGCGATAGTCCAGCAGCGTGGAGTTGTCCATGCCGCCGTCATTGTTCATGTAGTACTCTTCGTTCAGCGCCCAGCCGATGCCCTGTACGGAGCCGCCCTGCATCTGGCCCTCGACGTAAGACGGGTGAATCGCCTTTCCTACGTCCTGGAAGGCAGTGAAGCGAACGATGTCAGTCTTGCCAGTCTCGGGGTCAACCTCGATATCGACAAGGTTGCCGGCGAACGAACCGCCTACGCCTGTCGGGTTTACTGAAGCAGTACCAGTGATGCCGCCGCCAGAGCTGCCAAGCTGCCCGGCGAGGTCTTGGAACGTGACGCTCAGTTCTGGGTCCGACTTCGACTTGATGACGCCGTCTTCCATTTCCACGGAGTCGGCTTCGACTTCCCAGATGCTGGCTGCGCGCTCGATCATCTGCTGCTTCACCGACTGCGCTGCCTCGTAGGCCGCCCATCCGGTGGCAAACGTCGTGCGGCTCCCGCCGGTAACAGCGGTGTAGCCGATCGAGTCGGTATCAACGACCGTGGGCCTGATGTCCTCAGCAGCGATGCCAAGCACTTCCGCCGCCTGCATGGCGATGGAGGCGCGGCTGCCGCCGATGTCCGTCGAGCCTTCGGTCAGGCTGACTGTGCCGTCGGCGTTGACCGCAAGGTTTACCGCCGAGTCGAATCCGATGTTGAACCAGAAGCCCACCGCGACTCCGCGTCCCTGGTTCTCACCGAGAGGAGCACTGTAGTGGGGATGGTCTCTCATCGCTTCGAGGGTCTCGACAAGTCCGACCCTGTTGAAGGTCGGGCCGTCCACGCGGCGCGTGCCCTCTTTCGCGGCGTTCTTGAGTCTCAGTTCGATCGGGTCCATGCCAAGCTCATCAGCCAGCTCGTCCACAGCCTGTTCGACTGCGTAAGCTGCGTTGGGAGCTCCGGGGGCGCGGTATGCTGCCGTCTTTGGCTTGTTTACCACCACGTCGTAGCCGTCGACCGTGCCGTTCTCTATGTCGTATGCGGCGAGAGCGCACATGGCGCCCGCGCCGACCGGCGAGCCGGGATATGCTCCGGCCTCACAGGCAAGCTCAACCTCTGCGGCGGTAATAGTACCGTCGCTCTTCGCGCCAATCTTCACACGGCTCCAGGAGCCGCATGTCGGACCGGACGCCTCGAAGACGTCGGCCCTGCTCATGAGTATCTTGACGGCTTGGCCGGTCTTCTTGGAGAGCAGCGCGGCGACAGGCTCGAGATACACGGGAATCTTCCCGCCGAATCCGCCGCCAATCTCCATGGGGATCACCCTGATCTGGGACACAGGCATTTCGAGCAGCTGCGCCATCGCGTCACGCACGGTAAATGCGCCCTGGGTGCTGCACCAGATGTGCAGTCTGCCGTCCGTGTTCCACAGAGCAGTTGCGTTGTGAGGCTCGATGTAGCCCTGGTGGACCGTCTTGTTGCGGTACTCCCGCTCGACGACCACGTCTGCCTCCGCGAATCCCTTCGCGGTGTCGCCCTTCTGGTGCTGGAAGTGCTGTGCGATGTTGCTGATCTTGTCGGTCTGCTCGCCCAGTTCCTCCGTCTTGAGGTCGTCATGCAGGATCGGCGCGCCTTCTGCCATGGCCTCTTCGACCGTGACAACAGGAGGAAGCACCTCGTACTGCACGTCGATGAGCTGTACCGCCTCTTCCGCGACGTGCGGATTCGACGCGGCTACGCCTGCAATGGCATGACCCCTGTAGAGGACTTTGTCTGAAGCGAGCACGTTGTCACGCAGCCACTTCAGGCTCGTCGCACCCTCTCCAAGGTCGACCATCGCGTCACTGTCGCTTGCGAAGTCGGCATTGGTCACAACCGCGAGCACCCCTGGCAGCGCCTCGGCGGCCGATGTGTCGATGCTCTTGATGCGAGCGTGCGCGTGTGGGCTGCGCAGGATGTGTCCATGCAGCATCCCGGCGGTGTCGAAGTCTGCGCCGTATAGAGCGCGGCCTGTCACCTTGTCCGCGCCGTCGTGCCTGATCGGGCGCGTTCCAACCACGTTATAGGTCTGGGTGGCCAGGACCATGTTTGGTTCGTAGTCAAGAGTCTGGGTCATGGGTTACGCCTCCTGCATCTTCACAGCCGCGTCCTGGACCGCCCTGATGATCTTGTCATAGCCGGTGCAGCGGCAGAGATTGTTGGCGAGCCAGAAGCGGATCTCGTGCTCTGACGGGTCCGGGTTCTGTTCGAGCAGTGACTTGGCGGCCACGATGAAGCCCGGCGTGCAGATGCCGCACTGAAGGGCTGCGTTCTCCAGGAACGACTGCTGTACCGGGTGCAGGGTGCTGCCTTCAGCGACACCCTCGATGGTCGTGATCTCTTTGCCTTCGGCCTCGACTCCGAGGACCAGGCAGGATGTCACGATACGACCGTCGAACTCAACCGTGCAGGCGCCGCAGTTGCCGTCGTTGCAGCCTTCCTTCGTTCCGGTCAGGCCGACGACGTCGCGCAGCACCTCTAGCAGGCTCTGGCGTGGCTCGCACAGGAAGTCGACGTGCTCACCGTTGATTATGGACTGTACGTAAGTCTTGGCGGGCAATCTAGTTCTCCTTAGCTCTGGGCTCGCTCGATGGCGGTCATCATCGCCCGGCGGGTGAGTACCTCGCACAGGTGCTTGCGATACTCGATAGTGCCGCGCATGTCGGTGATCGGTACGGCTGCGTCTCTTGCGAGGCCGGACGCGATCCTGGCGGTCTCTTCAGTCGCGGGCTTGCCTGCAACCGCCTCACCCGCCTCGGTTACGAACAGAGGCGTCGGAGCTACCGATGCCAGTGTCACCCTGGCGGACTTGATGTTGCCGTTTTCCAGTTCGACCGACACGCCAGCGCCGGCGACCGCGATGTCCATCTCGTTCCTGGGAATGAAACGAATGTAATTGGCGCCGGAGTTCGCCGGGGGAGTAGGGAAGTGAACTGCAACGAGGACTTCGCCCTGCTCCAGCACTGTCTGCCTTACATGTGTGCAGAAGTCTTCGAGGGCAACCTCCCGGTTGCCGTTCGGACCTGCGATGCGGGCGACGCCGTTATAGGCAATCATCGCCGGTACCGAGTCTGCGCTCGGAGCCGCGTTGCACAGGTTTCCGCCGAGTGAGGCGCGCCCCTGAATCTGAGTCCCGCCAATGATCTGGGCGGCGTCAACGATACCGGGATACACGCTGCGCACCGTCGAATTTCCATAGATCCTGTAACACGGCACCGCCGCGCCTATGGTCAATCCGTTGTCTGGGTCGTAGGTGAGCTCATTTAGCTCGGGTATGCTTTTGACATCCACCATCAGGTCCAGGTCATACGCCCGGCCCCTCATTTGGACGAGGAGGTCAGTGCCTCCTGCCAGTGGACGGGCGCTGTCTCCTGCCTCGTTTAGCAGGTCGACTGCTTCCCGTACTGAGGTGGGAGCCTCATAATCGATCCACTTCAATCGTTACCTCCTTGTCTCGCAACACTCCCTTGTTGGGAAGTTTGAGTCTGCTGTGTGACTTGTACCTGCGCCAGCTGTTGCGGCCCGCTCCAACTGAACTTGAAACGCACTTTGGCCCCAACGTCAACGCATTCCTGAGTGAACTTGAAAACTGCCCATTCCAGATAGTCTCCAAAGGCGGAGTCAGTATATCAGAGGAAGGAATGGGCAACAACGGCTCGCTTCGTGAATCCCTACGTCACAGGCTCCGTTCCTGTTACGCCTTCCTCGCCCAGCCGGTCGATCTCCTGCAGGCTCATGCCGAGCAGTTCTCCGTACACAAACCGGTTGTGTTCCCCGAGCCGGGGGGCTGGCCAACGCACGGATCCTGGTGTCGCAGACATCCTCCATGCGGCCCCTGGCAGAAAGTACATCCCCGCGGAAGGGTGGTCCACCAGTTCCAGCAGGCCCCGCTCCTGGTAGTGAGGATCGTTGAATATGTCCTCGCCTGTCATCACCGGGGAGGCAGCAAGCCTTTCCCTCTGTAACGACTCTGCTAGTTCCTTCGCGTCGTGCTGGATAGTCCAGGACCCTACGGTCTCGTCCAAGGGGTCCTGGTTGCTGGTTCTGGAAAGCACGTCTGCAAACCGTTCGTCCTCTATGAGGTCTGGTCTATCCATCACCTCGCAGAGTCTTGCCCACTCGTCGTCTGACCCGACCGCGATGGCGATCCACCTGTCCTCACCCTTGCAGGGATATGCTCCATGAGGCGCCATGGCCGGGTGACGGTTCCCCCTGTTCTTTGGCGGCTGCCCATCCATCTGGTAGCCGACGATGTGCTCCCCGACGACCGAGATCGAAGATTCAAGCTGGCCAGCGTCTATGAACGCTCCCTTACCGGTGCGCCGTCGCCGATATAGCGCCGATAGCACCGCGCCCGCCGCATGGGCGCCGCTGATGGGGTCTCCGAAGTTCACTCCCGACTTCACTGGGCCGTCCTCGTCGAGGTACCCGTTCATCGAGGCGATACCGCCCATCTGCTCCTGGCCTATCCCATACTGTATGAAGTCTCGCCATGGGCCGGTGTTTCCGAATGCGGGCATCGAAAGAACGATGATGTCCGGCCTCAGGCCCCGCAGCGTCTCGTAGTCGAATCCCCTGCGTGCCATCAGCCCAGCCCTGAAGTTCTCTACCACCACGTCGCTGATGCTCACGAGTTCTTCGAGCACAGCTTTGCCGGAAGGATGACGTATCTCGCACGTGATGCCGTGCTTGGACATGTGCAGCGTGTTGAACCACCCTGACCTGTTCCATGGATCGTCCCCTGCTTCGCCATCGGGCATATTGCCGGAGCCAACGATCATTCGGTGGGGGTCCCAGTTGCGGGCCGACTCCACCTTGATGACCTCAGCCCCCATGTCTGCGAGTAGCTTGGTGCAGTGTGGACCCGCCCAGATGCGGGAGAAGTCGAGGATTCTGACGCCGTCCAGCGCCTGTGGAGCGTTGGTACTCATCGGATTGCTCTGAACATAGTACCGACGTGCCTCCGTAGAGTCGAGCGGCGCCCTCGGGCAGTCAGGCTGTAACTAGTATGTGGAGGCGCCCGTCTTGGTCAAATGCCCAGTCACCAGGAATATGACGCGCTCCGCAATGTTGGTGGTGCGGTCTGCGATCCGTTCGAGATCATGGGCGACCCACAAAAGGTAGGTGGCCCGCCTGATCGCTCCTGGGTCCGAGAGCATGTACGTCAGGAGTTCTCTGTACACCTGCTCGTACAGCGCGTCAACTTCGTCATCGTCGTCACAGATCTGATGGCTCGCTTCGACATCGCGGTCGACGAACGCGTCCAGGCTCCGGCGCAGCATGTCCATAGACCTGTCGGCCATCCGTGGAATGTCAATTAGCGGTTTGAGAGGAGGCTCGTCTCCCATCAGAAGGCTGATCTTTGCTATTCCTTCTGCATAGTCTCCGATTCTCTCAAGTTCAACCGCAACGTGGAGCACTGTCACCAGGATGCGCAGGTCACCGGCCAGGGGTTGCTGCATGGCGATCAGGTCAATCGACTTCTCTTCGAGCGCGAACCGCTTCTCGTCGATGATGTCGTCTTCCTCGATGACTTCCTCCGCGAGATCGCGGTCGCGGTTCTTGAGGGCATCGAGTGACTTGGCAATCGCCTTTTCCACCATGCCGCCGAGCGTCAGCAGCTCATCTTGGAGGGATCTGAGATCTCTGTCGAATTCAGCTCGCGGCGGTCGTAGCATGGTGGCCTCCTCTACCGACCTGACTGCTCTGGTTGAGCGCCAGCCTATCCTTGTAGCGTTCCGTGAACATGGGCCATGGCTTGGGCCCCGACCGGCTAGCTGAATCGCCCCGTTATGTACGCCTCTGTTCGCTCGTGCTTTGGGGTCGTGAAAATCTGGCTGGTTTCTCCGTGTTCAACTAGATAACCCGCCCTGTCATCTCCGACCATTAGGAACGCTGTCTCGTCTGACACACGGGCGGCCTGCTGCATGTTGTGTGTGACGATGACTATCGTATAGTGTTCACTCAGTTCTCGCACCAACTCTTCGATCGCGAGTGTAGCGATCGGGTCCAGCGCCGATGCCGGCTCGTCCATCAGGATCACTTCGGGCTCCACAGCCAGCGCGCGTGCAATGCACAGTCGTTGCTGCTGTCCGCCGGACAGTTCGAGGGCGCTGCTGCGAAGCCGGTCCTTCACCTCTTCCCAGAGTGCTGCCTGCCTCAGTGAACGCTCAACGGCCTCGTCCATGTCGCCCATGTAGCCGTTGACCTTCAGACCGAATGCCACGTTGTCGTAGATCGATTTCGGGAACGGGTTAGGCCGCTGAAACACCATGCCGATCTTGGAACGGATCTCGGTTGCGTCCACGTCGTCGTCATACAGGTCCGACCCTTCGAAGAGGATCTCGCCTTCGATCTTCGCCGAGGGTATGAGATCGTTCATCCGGTTGAAGCAGCGCAGAAGCGAGCTCTTGCCGCACCCTGATGGGCCGATCAGCGCGGTAATCGAGTAGCGCCTGATCTCCATGCTGATCTCTTTGAGCGCCATGAATTCGTCGTAGAAGAGGCTGAGGTCGTTTACCTTGAAGATTGGAGCAGTCTGCGTAGTCACTCTAGTCCTCTGACCTCGTCTGGTACTTGTTTCGCACCAGAACTGCGATTGCGTTCATCGACAGCAGGATAATCAGCAGCACGATGATTCCGGCTGCGGCAAGGGCTCTGAACTCTTCCTGGGGCCTGCCGACCCACGTGAATATCTGAAGGGGCAGAACCGTGAACCGGTCCAGCGGCCCCGGCACGAACGTCACGTAGACCAGCCCGCTGATGACCAGTAATGGCGCCGCCTCTCCAACAGCCCTCGAAAGAGCCAGGATGGTTCCTGTCAGTATTCCCGGCAGGGCGGAAGGCAATACGGTGCCCTTTATGACCTGCCACTGGTCTGCACCAAGCGCGAACGCTCCAAGCCTGTACTCGTTGGGTACCGCCCGGATCGCCTCCCTCGATGCGAGAATCACGATGGGGAGCACTAGCAGCGTCAGCGTGAGCGCGCCGGCAAGGACGACCTTACCCAGCGACATCAGCTGCACGAACACTCCCAGACCGAGTAATCCGTAAACGACAGATGGCACTCCAGCCAAGTTGGATATGTTGACCTCGATGATTTGCGTAAGCCGGTTCTTCGGCGCGTACTCCTCAAGGTAGATGGCTGCACCTACTCCGATCGGCACGGTGAACACCGCCGTGAACACAATCGTAATAAGCGTGCCCATCACCGCGGCCTTCACGCCGGCCAACTCTGGGTGCCGCGACATGTAGCTGGTCAGGAAGCCGAAGTCCAGCCACGGAATCCCCTCGACGAAGGTCTGCACCAGCAGGACAGCCAGCCCGACAATGCCTACCATAACCGCTGCAAGGAATACCCCGTAGTATATTCCTCCAACGGTCTTCCGCCGGGCGAGTCTCGGGTTGAATCTGGAATTATAGAGTGCCATGTTTTGCGTTTTATATGTCCAGCTTTAAGCTGGCGGGTTGAATCTGGAATTATAGAGTGCCATGTTTTGCGTCTTATATGTCCAGCTTTAAGCTGGCGGGTTGAATCTGGAATTATAGAGTGCCATGTCTTGCGTCTTATATGTCCAGCTTTAAGCTGGCTGCTTAGTAGGCCTGCCTCCAGCGTCGGACCACCCAGTGACCGAGTAGATTGAGCGAAAGTGTCATGATGAACAGAAGTAGTCCCACCGCGAAAATGGTCTTGTATTCGACAGAGTCGTGCGACGCTTCGCCCTGCGCTAGCTGGGCGATGTAAGCGGTCATCGTCTGGATGCTCTCCAGTGGGTTCGCGGTTATGCGCGGCGTTGCGCCAGCGGCGATGGTCACGAGCATCGTCTCACCAATCGCTCTGGATATGGCGAGAATGAACGACGCCACTATTCCGGAAAGCGCGGCCGGAACGACGACCTTCAGGCTTGTCTCAAGCTTAGTGGCCCCGAGTGCGTATGATGCCTGTCGCAGTGATCGCGGCACGCTGATCATCGCGTCCTCACTGAGCGACGACACCATGGGGATAATCATGATGCCCATGACGACTCCCGCGCTCAGTGCGTTGAACACGATCATGTCCGGGAAGATCCTCTGAAGCTGGGGTGTCACGAAGGTCAGCGCGAAATAGCCGTACACGACGGTCGGTATGCCCGCGAGGATCTCGATCATGGGCTTGAGGATCCTGCGGGCCTTGTCCGGTGCGTACTCCGCGAGATAGATCGCAGTGGCAAGGCCAACGGGGAGCGCTACTATCGCAGCGAGAACTGTCACCAGGAGTGTCCCCGCAACCAGGGGGAGCACTCCGAATGCCGTCGGTTTGAGTATCGGCGTCCACCTTGTTCCTGTCAGGAACTCGAAAACGGACACCTCACTGAAGAAGCCGATTGACTGCCCGACTAGGATAAAGACGATTCCGAGCGTGGTGAAGATCGAGATGAGCGCGCACCCGAAGAACACCCAGCGTACGATTGTTCCTTCAATGCTGCTGCCGCGTCCGCGACGGAATCGGCCTGTATCGACTTCTTGCCGCGAACTCGCGGGCATATCTTGGGCGCCTGGTGCTGTGGATTCCACCTGTCGCTCCATCCTTTAAGCTGGCCTCTCGGATGATGCAACGGGTGGTGAATGGCTGTTATGGGAGGGCCTTCTCATCGACTGCCTTACATGTCCAGCTTTAAGCTGGCGCCTCGCCACCCGTTATCTTACATGAAAGGGGAGGGACGGGGGATGTGTCCCTCCCCGCCTGAGACTACGTTTTGGCTACTTCACAAAGGCCAGGTTGTTCTGATACGCCTGCTGCGACAGCGGTACGTACCCTACGTCAGCCGTGAGGTAGCGACCGTGGACCATGTAGAATCTGACGAAGTCCCTGACTTCCGGCCTCTCAAGGCTGGCCCTGTTCACATAGATGAACAAGGGCCTGGACAGAGGCGAATACTGGCCACCGGCGATGCTGTCGAGAGACGGGATGACGCAGCCGTTTCCACTGTCCACCGCGACCAGCTTCAGCTTGTCGGCATTGGCAGCGTAGTATGCGAATCCGAAGTAGCCGAGTGCGTTTCTGTCACCGCTGATGCCCTGGACCAGCACGTTGTCGTCCTCGGACGCGGTGTAGTCGGCGCGCGACAGCTTGGACTCGCCGTTGATCTCCTCGGTGAAGTAGTCGAACGTGCCCGAGTCTGTGCCCGGACCGTACAGGTTAATGTCCCTGTCCGGCCATGACGGATCTATGTCGTTCCACTTGGAGACAGTGCTCTCGGGCTTCCAGAGCATGTTGAGCTGTTCCGTTGTCATGCAGTCTACAAAGTCGTTCTCGGTGTTGACCATCACGGACAGTCCGTCGACGCCAACCAGGAACTCGAAGTAGGCAATCCCGTTCTCTACGGCCGTTGCGGCCTCGCTGTCCTTAATGGCCCTGGAGGCGTCGGAGATGTCGGTCTCGCCGACCACGAATCTCTTGAACCCGCCGCCGCTGCCGGAGATGCCGACGTTGACGAGCACGCCGGGCTGCTCCTTCCGATACTCTTCCGCGACAGCCTCTGTGATAGGCGCCACCGTGCTGGAGCCGTCGATTTCAATCGTCCCAGTCAATGATCCCATAGGCTTCTCAGCCGCCTGAACGACGTTCAGGTTGTTCTGGTAGGCCTGCGTTGCCAAAGGCACGTAGCCGACCTCGCCGGTGAGCTGCTGGCCATGAATCATGTAGAACTCGACGAAGGCCTTGACCTCCGGTCGCTGCAGGCTCTCTTCGCTTACATAGATGAACAAGGGCCTGGACAGAGGTGAATACTGGCCACCGGCAATGCTGTCGAGAGACGGGATGACGCAGCCGTTTCCACTGTCCACCGCGACCAGCTTAAGCTTGTCGGCATTGGCAGCGTAGTATGCGAATCCGAAGTAGCCGAGTGCGTTTCTGTCACCGCTGATGCCCTGGACCAGCACGTTGTCGTCCTCGGACGCAGTGTAATCGGCGCGCGACAGCTTCGACTCGCCGTTGATCTCCTCGGTGAAGTAGTCGAAAGTACCGGAGTCGGTGCCCGGACCGTACAGGTTGATGTCCCTGTCCGGCCATGACGGATCTATGTCGTTCCACTTGGAGACAGTGCTCTCGGGCTTCCAGAGCATGTGCAACTGCTCTGTGGTCAGGCAGTCGACGAAGTCGTTTTCAGGGTTGACCATCACGGACAGTCCGTCGACGCCAACCAGGAATTCGAAGTAGCTGATGCCATTCTCAACTGCTGATGCGGCCTCGCTGTCCTTGATGGCTCTGGAGGCGTCGGAGATGTCGGTCTCGCCGACCACGAATCTCTTGAACCCGCCGCCGCTGCCGGAGATGCCGACGTTGACGAGCACGCCGGGCTGTTCCTTCCTGAACTCCTCAGCCACAGCCTCTGTGATAGGCGCCACCGTGCTGGAGCCGTCGATCTCGATTGTGCCGCTGTGTTTGACCTTCGGTCCCGTATCTATCATCATCGTCTGCTGGCCGCTGAGAATTGCCAGGTTCTTCTGATAGCTGGATGGCGGGAGCGGTACGTAGCCCACTTCTTCCGCCAGTTGTCCGCCGTTCTCCATGTAGAACTCGACGAACGACCTGAGCTCAGCCCTCTGCTGCGCACGCTGCTTATTGACATAGATGAACAGTGGCCTCGATAGGGGAGAGTAGGCCCCACTCGAAATGCTGTCGATAGTAGGGGCGACGCAGCCGCTGCCGTTGTCGATCTCCACCAGCTTCAGCTTGTCGGCGTTGGCGGCGTAGTAAGCGAAGCCGAAGTAGCCGAGCGCGTTCCTGTCGCCACTGATGCCCTGTACTAGCACGTTGTCGTCCTCGGACGCGGTGTAGTCGGCGCGCGACAGCTTGGACTCACCGTTGACCTCTTCAGTGAAGTAGTCGAATGTGCCCGAGTCCGTGCCTGGGCCATATAGGTTGATCCTCCTGTCCGGCCATGACGGATCTATGTCGCTCCACGACGAGACCGTGCTGTCAGGCTTCCACAGCGCGTTGAGCTGATCGACTGTCATGCAGTCGACAAAGTCGTTCTCGGGGTTGACCAAGACGGATAGTCCGTCAAGACCAACGAGGAACTCGTAGTACTCGATACCGTTTTCGACTGCGGTCGCTGCTTCCTTTTCCTTGATAGGCCTGGAGGCGTCGGAGATATCGGTCTCACCAACTACGAATCTCTTGAAGCCACCCCCGCTGCCAGATATGCCGACGTTGACAAGCACGTCCGGTGCTACCTTCCTGAACTCCTCTGCAACCGCCTCTGTGACAGGCGCAACCGTGCTGGAGCCGTCAATTTCAATCGTACCTGTCAGCCCGGCGCGCTCCTGCATCATCTGCTGCGTAGGTGCGGGAACGCTTCCCACCATCGGGGGCAGCGCCGTCGCCGCGGGCATCGCCGAGGCTGGCTGCTGTGGCTGGGTTGGCGCAGCACCGGTCCCGGGTGCCATCGCAGCAGCAGGCTGGGCTGCCGCTGGCTGAGCCGGCGCCTGTGGTGTCTCGGTCGTTGTGTCCGAGCTACACGCGGCCACTACCAGCGCTCCAACTAGAATCGCCAGTACAAACAGCCCCGGCAAGTCGAATATCTTGGCTCGCATCTCACTTAACATGATGATCGCTCATCCCTCCGCGATGTTTGGTTCCATTAACTTCGGTGCCTGAAGAGTTGATTAGGGCGAGGCCCCTCGGACTCGGACACTTGGTTTAGAACTCTAGCGCGGGCGCATGAACAGACCGTTAAGGGTGCGTTAAGGCAGTGTTAGGAAGCTGATAAAGACAGGTTAGCGACGTCTTCACGTCATTGCCTGCCACAGACCTCCAAGGGTGATTGCGACTCCTGTGATTCCCACGAACCAGCCGAAGTTGACTCTTTCCGCCAGTGAGAGCAGCGCCTTGATTGATACGAACCCTACAATTGCAGATATGATCAGGGCGACGAATGCCTCCGGGGAAGTGTGTGTACCGGAACGAATGCCCGCGTAGAGTCCTGCCCCAAGGCTGACGGGAATGCTCATCAGGAAGCTCAGTGTGATGGCGTCTCGCCTGTCGATGCCACGTCCAAGGAGGACGGCAAGAGTCAGCCCGGACCTGCTCAACCCTGGTAGCGCAGCAAACCCCTGCGCGATGCCGGCCAGCGTGGCATCCAACCACCCTGCGTCTCCCCGGCCACGAACTTTTCGCGCCTGACCCATGTATAGGACAGTGGCAGTCACAAGCATGAGCACGCCGACCGCTGCCATGGCAAACCCACTTGCGACCTGTGAGAACTCTTCCAGGCCCACCAATAGCAGCAGCCCAATTGGGGCGCTGACCACCGTTGCAACTACGAAGAACTCCGAGACAGGGTCCAAGGATCGAGGTGACCTGGCCAGACTTCGAGCCAACTGCCAAACTTCGTACCTGAAGGCGACCAGCGCGGCAGACGCTGTCCCGATGTGCAGCCAGAGCGAAATCCCCACCGCCTCCGACAGTTCGCTGGCAACAACTAGGGAGTACGCAGCAGTCACCAGCCCCTCAGAGCTGACCGGCAGCCACTCCGCTACACCTTGTAAGGCGCCGAGCAGGACTGCTTCCCCGTAGTTCAATTCGCCCTTCTGAGCTTGACCTTAAACTCGCTTCCTTCGCCCTCGTAGCTCGTGGCGCTTATGTCTCCACCCTGAGCTTGCACCAGATGCTTCGATATGGCGAGACCGAGCCCTGTACCCTGCTCTCTTCGTGACCGTTCCACCTTGTAGAATCGCTCGAATATGTGCGGCAGGTGCTCCCTGGGTATCCCTACTCCCGTGTCCTTGACTGTCAAGGCCACCCATTCACCGTCTCTACGGGCTTTCAAAGTGATCTTGCCGCCGTTGGGCGTGAACCGGAGGGCGTTCTCCACGAGGTTGGTAAAGACTTGCTCCAGCCTGCGTTGCTCGCCCATCACATGAGGTAGGCCCTTCTGAAGTTGACACTCCAACTCGATTCCGTCCGAAGAGGCAGCAAACTGGAATCTTTCGACTATCTCGTGGAAAACGTCGATCACGCTCACTGGGGCCAGGTGGACGGGCATCT
This sequence comes from Dehalococcoidia bacterium, assembly GCA_965116405.1. GTDB lineage: Bacteria > Chloroflexota > Dehalococcoidia > Lucifugimonadales > UBA1123 > VXRN01. The sequence continues at coordinate 72,821 of OZ220685.1, read as the reverse complement.
GACCGCTTTCCAGGCTGGACAGCTCCAGAAGTTCGTCCACCAGCGAGGTCATCCTGGTCACGTCTCCTCGTATCCTCTGCAGGAAGTCGAGGGCAGTTTCCCTGTCATCGATCGCCCCGGATTCCAGAACCTCGACCATCGCACTCGCAGACGCCAGGGGACTGCGCAGCTCGTGAGAGACATTGCTGACGAACTCCCTTCGAGTCGTCTCGATCTGCCTAGCCCTGGTCACGTTCCGAATCGTCAAAACGACGTCCTCTCTCTCATTTCCCGATACCGGCGTCGCTATCACGTCGAGGTACCTGCGCTCGTACAGAAGCTCGAGTTCCGCCCGTTGCATCTGTCGAGTTCCAGAGGCGGCGTCGACCAGGTTGATCACCTCGGGATCTCTCACGACCTGTGCCAGGGGACGCCCCTGGGCAGTCTGGGCGTTTATTCCCAGAAGCCACTCCGCCGCACGGCTGACCAGTGTGATTGTCGTCTCTGAGTCAACTACGACCACTCCGTCGCCCATCGTGTCAACGGCCACTGCCATCTGATACCTCTCAGCCTCGATGGCACGCACACGGGATCCAACAACCTCTGACATCCTGTTGAACTCTTCGATGAGATCGCTGGGCTCATGGGACGGGGACGAGACCACTCTCTGGTCCAACTCCCCGTCTGCCATCCGCCTGGCGCCCTCAGTCACTTGACGCATTAGCGTTCGCTCTCTTCGGGATGCGACAAGCACGTAGACGGCTGTTCCAAGACCAGCTGCGCCACAGACGAGTCCGACTAGCCCTATAGCTCTGCCGAACGAGGCCTGCCAGTCGAGACCCAGGCTGGATATGAAGAGTAGCGTGGCGCTGAACGCCAGCAGTGGAGCGACGATGTAAGCGACCGCCGTTCCCCTGAACAGGTGCCGCCAGTTCATCGATCAGCCGTCGAACCGGTAGCCAACCCCTCGAATCGTCACGATTCGGCAGGGCTGTGACGGCTCAGGCTCGATCTTCTCCCGCAGCCACCGGATGTGAACGTCGACCGTCCGCGAGTCTCCGATGTAGTCGTGTCCCCAGAGACGTTCAAGTATCTGGTCCCTTGTAAACGCTCTGCCCCTGTTGGCGGCCAGTAGCGCGATAAGCGAGAACTCACGCGGCTTCATCGCCAGATCCTCACCGTCGAGTGTGATCGAGTGACTCGCTAGGTCAATGATCAGATTTTCGGAGCTTATGATCTCGGACTCGTTAGCTATGCTATCCGACCCAGGAGCTAGGGAGCGCCTCAGCACATTCCGAATCCTCGCCAGAAGTTCAGGCATGGAGAATGGCTTGGTCACGTAGTCGTCAGCTCCGAGATCGAGCCCTTTGACCCGGTCGAATTCTTCACCACGTGCCGTCAGCATCAGTATGGGAACGTCGGAGTGCCTCCTGAGGATCCGGCACACCTCGAACCCGTCGAGGTTGGGCAGCATGACGTCGAGGATCACTAGGTCAGGATCATTCGACTGGGCGATGTTCAGCCCGGACTCGCCATTTGTAGCTGTCAGGGTGTTGTACCCCTCCTGTTCGAGGGTGTACTTGAGAACAGCTAGGAGATTGGGTTCATCTTCGACGACGAGGACTGTGTTGGGCATACAATCTCGACCTCTCTTCTCAAGCGAGTGAGTTAATCCCCGTTTCGAGACTACCATAATTCTGAGTGGGAATTCATCGCTGGGAAGCCCCGTCATTCCAGCGAAAGTAGGACGCCACTCATAGGAAGTAGACTGGGCAGCACTCCCTCGGCGACGCCTATATAACCCCCATCCCCCTCAGCCTCACAAGGTCGCTCCCTGAGTATCCGAGCAGGTCGCAGATCACGTCGCGATTGTGCTCGCCAAGGGACGGCGCAGGCTCAAGTCGCCAGTTCATCTCATCCGTCTTGAACGGCCCAGATGGGTGCCGCAGCGCCCCGACCTCCGGATGGTCCACTTCCTCGAAGTAGTCCCGCGACGCGAGATGCTCCCAATCCAGGATGTCCTCAGGAGTAGCAACGTACGAGAACGCCAGCCCTCGGTTCTGCGCGCGCTCGAAGATGTCCCTCTTGTCGTGCGACATCAGCCACGGCAGCATCAGCGAGTCCAGTTCGTCCGCGTTCTCCCCACGTCCGGCTCGATCATCGAACTTGGGGTTGGCAAGCTCAGGAGTGCCCATCAGCTCCGCCATCTCCGGCCACTTGTGGTCCGGCCCAGCTATGACGCCTACGTATCCATTCCGACACGGGTACGGACCCCAGGCCGCACGTCCGTAGCCCCGGTTGCCCGTGCGCTGAAAGTTCGAGCCCGTGTACGAGTACATGCTCAGCGCGTTCTCGAGAATCGTCGCCAGGTACTCCGAGATTGCCACGTCAACGTGCTGGCCCTCACCGGTCGAGTCCCGGTGCCAGAGGGCCGACAGCGTACCCGCAAACGCGTTCTGACCGGCCCCGTACTGCGCCAGCCGCGCCGCCATCTGCAGTGGCTCCCTATCGGGGTCGCCGGTGATGTACATCAGCCCACCGGCGGCATATAGGTTGATCTCCCTGGCCTCGTGGTCCCTGTAGGGTCCGGTCTGGCCGAAGTTGGAAATCGACGTCATCACCAGCGATGACTTCTGTGCCCTCAGGGCTTCGTAGCCCAGCCCCAGCGATGCCATGACGCGCGGGTGGAAGTTCTCCACAACCACCTCTGCCCACTCTACGAGCTCCCGCAGTAACTTCCTACCAGTCGCTGTGGTAATGTCGAGCGTTACGCTCTTCTTGGACGAGTTGAGGTATAGGTTCAGTGCGCCTGAGTTGAAGTCGGGTATACCCTCCGGGAAAGGGCCGACTCGTCTTGCTGGATCGCCACCATCGGGGCGCTCGATCTTGATGACCTCGGCTCCCTGTGTGGCCATCAGCCGTGTCGCGTATGGACCGGCCACCCAGTGACTCAGATCGAGTACCCTCAGCCCTTCTAGGAACCCTGCTGCCTCCGGCATTATCGATTAGCCGTTGGAGGGAATAACCGCTCGCTTGTGGACCGCCTTGCCGATCGCCTTGTCGCCCTCGTGGGCCTCGATCTCGTACGTGAGCCGGTTGCGGTCAACCTCGGTAAGCACCGACCGGACTGTTACGACACCGCCAACGCTCGTTGGCGCGAAGTGCCTCAGGCCGTCCACGGCGTACCCAACGGTCGTGTAGCCTTCCGGCAGGTGCGGATCCGTGGCCTTGATGCTAGCGCCTTCCATCAGACCCAAAAGGTGCGGAGTAGAGAGCACGTCAGCGCCCTCCCTTCCCATCCGGTTGGTCGTCAGATCCATGGTAACCTCAACTTCCAGGACAGCCTCCTGTCCCAGTGAGATATTCTCCATCGCCATTGCTGCTCTCCTTGGTCGTTCTGTTAAGGTCGAGATTTAGCGCACCAATTGTAGCAGAGGGATTCTTCCGCTCCAGCGTCCAGTTTGCGACCCTGTTATCCTGACAAGCGCCTTCTAGACACAGCCCCAAGAAGACATAATTGGAGGAACCTGATGAAGATCACGTCAGTAGAGTGCAAGATCCTCGACGGCGACTTCCCGTTCGTATGGGTACACACCGACGAGGGCATAACGGGCATCGGTGAATGCTTCCGTCGGCAGCCCTCCGTTACAAAGACCCTGATCGACGACCTCCTGGCTCCTGCCATAGTGGGTAAGGACCCGGTCGAGACTACGCCACGCTTCGAGGACATGATGCGGGCCGGATCCGCCGTTGAGTTGGGCGGCGCGATCTTCTGCGCCATCGCCGGACTCGACATCGCGCTGTGGGACATCAAGGGCAAGGCCTTCGGAGTGCCAATCTCCAACCTGCTCGGAGGCGCGCGCCGCGACAGCATCCCCGTGTACGCCAGCTCCATGCGCCGCGACCTCACTCCACTCGAGGAGGGCAGGCGGGCAGCCTCATTCGTGGAACAGGGTTACACGGGTTACAAGTTGCACAGCGCGGTCCCCGGCGCGATCGATCACCCAGCCGACCAGACAGTGGACACCGTGACCGAAGTAAGAGCCGCCGTTGGAGACGACGTCGACATTCTCGTCGACGTCAACGGAGCGTTTTCAGTACACCACGCGATCGAGATCGGCACAGCCCTCGAACACCTCGGTACGTTCCACTTCGAGGAGCCGCGCCCCGCACAGGACCTTGAAGGACTTGCAACGATAGCTGACGCTCTGACAATTCCAATCGCCTCCGGCGAGATGATCTACACACACCACGAGTACCGCGACCTCATCCTGAAGGGCAGGGTGGACATAATTCAGCCTGACATAGTCAAGGTGCCGGGATTCACCGAGTTCATGCGTATCGACTCCCTGGCCTCAGCGTTCAACATTCCCATCACCGTCCACAACACACAGCCAATTCTTAGCACCGTCGCCCATCTCCACTACTGCGCCGCAAGTGCCATGGTCCCGTACTCGCAGGAGTACAACATAGAGCCGATCTCGATCCGCGATGAGTGGCCCATCCTCAAGGAACCCCTGCAGGTCATCGACGGCCACATCGCTGTTCCGACCGGACCCGGCTTGGGAGTCGAACTTGACGACGACATGGTCCGCCGCCTGTCTGACGGCCAGTAGGTACGAGGTAGGGTTGAATGCAAAACGCTGAGCTCGTCTGGAAGTACAAGACAGCCGACGTCGTCTCTTCCAGCCCCGCCATCGCCCACGGCAACATCTACATCGGCTCGGAAGACGGCAACCTCCTCGCCCTGGACGCCCTGACTGGCCAGCCCCGTTGGACCCACAGCGCCGGTGACAAGGTCTACGCTTCACCCCGCGTTTTCGACGATGTGGTCTGTGTTGGATTCTGGAACGGCCCTATCTGCGTCCTTGATGCGTTAAATGGAGAGGTCCGCTGGCAAAGGCAGCTTGGCGAAGGCGTCTTCTCATCTGCCGCGCTCGCCGGCGGAACGATCTATGTCGGTTCAACTGACAGCCACATTTTGGCCCTTAGCGCCGCGACAGGCGAGATAGTCTGGCGCACCCCAACTGGAGACTGGGTGATGTCGTCCCCGCGAGTTGTCCACGGCGTCCTGTACGTAGGCTCAAACGACAAGAGTCTGCACGCACTTGAGGCCTCAACCGGTAGAACTACGTGGCGTTACCCAACCCAGGGGGTCGTGTTTTCTACGCCGGCTATCTGCGATGGAACGGTCTTCTTCGGCTCGTGGGACAACCATGTGTACGCTGTCGATGCCAATACTGGTCGCGAGGTCTGGCGGTATGAGACCGCGGACTGGGTGGTCTCTTCGCCCCGCGTCTCAGACGAAGCTGTATACATTTGCTCACGGGACCGATACGTCTATGCTCTGGACCCCGATACAGGGCAAGTCAATTGGCGACATCAGACCGGTGGCCGTGTCGAGTCGTCTCCAGCCATAGTAGACGGAGTTGTCTACTTCGGTTCCTTCGACAAGCACCTGTATGCAGTAAATGCCTCTACCGGAGACCTCGTGTGGCGCTACGCCACGGACGGCCCCGTCTCGTCGTCACCAAGGGTGGCGGACGGGGTAATCTACTTCGGCTCCTCAGACGGCCATGTCTACGCCGTCCGGCCTTCCGGCTAGCGCCGTCCTTCTACAGCCCCTCGATCTCCACAGGCTCGATCTCGTCAGCGACGTCGAATCCCAGTATTCGCGAGTAGAAGTACAGCTCCGCCTCCAGCGCTCGCTTGATGTTCTCTGACTTTCGGAACCCATGCTGCTCGCCTTCGAAGGGGAGATAAGCGACCGGAAGCCCCTTGTTCCGCAATGCTTCCACCATGACCTCCGCCTGGTTCGGCAGGACAACTTTGTCCTCCAAGCCCTGTAGAAGGATTATCGGACAGGAGAGCTGGTCAGTGTGATGAATGGGTGAACGTTCGACGTACAGGTCACGACGCTCCGGATATGGGCCAATCATGGAGTCCAGGTAGCGTGACTCGAACTTGTGCGTCTCCGTCGCCAACCCCTCGAGATCGCTCACTCCGTAGTAACTTGCACCGACCTTGAAGACGTCCCTGAATGTCAGCGACGCCAGCGTTGTGTAGCCGCCCGCGCTTCCGCCTCGCACCATCAGCCTGCCTCCGTCTGCTTCACCCTCGTTGACCAGGTGCAGTGCAGCGTTGATGCAGTCATCGATGTCCACGATTCCCCAGTTGCCGTTTAACCTCCGTCGATACTCGGTGCCGTATCCTGTGCTGCCCCCATAGTTGACGTCCACGACCGCTATTCCACGGCTCGTCCAGAACTGGTACGAGAGATTGAACGAAGTCATTGCAGACCCCGTAGGTCCCCCGTGGCTGACGACCAGCAGCGGGGGCTTCTCACCGTCCGGCGCCTCGAAATCTCTGTTCTTCACTGGGTAATAGTAGGCGTAAGCAGTGTTGCCGCCCGTCGTCTCAAACTCGATGGACCGAGGCTCTGAGATATACCCTTCGTCCACGGGTACGGGTCGGGACTGTTTCAGTGGCGCGATCTCTCCAGTTTCCGGATTGAGCGACAGCAGTGAATCGGGCAGGGAAGCCGACCCCGCCTCCAGCGCAACTAGTCCACTGCCAGCTACGATGTCTCCGCGGGACATCTCCGTGTAAGGCGACTCGATTGCGTTGAATTGGGTCGTTCGAGTGTCGATCGTGGCCAGTTTCCAGAACCCACTCTCGACGTACTTGCAAACGATCCTGTCCGCAGACTCGAATGCATACGTCCTCGTACCGAGCGCCCACGCCGGAGCTCCGAACTCAGCCTGCATCGGCGCGATAGCCTCGATGTGGCCGCCCCGCAAGCGGTACAGGTTCCACCAACCCGTCCTGTCTGAAACGAAGTAGAGAGTTCCGTCCGGCGACCACTCCGGCTGGAACACCGACTCGCCCTCTTCACCGGCAATCTTCGTGGCTTCACCGAGACTTCCGTCGGGTCGTATGCCCGCGACCCACAGCTCGGTCGTATCCCACGGCATGTTCGGGTGGTCCCACGAGAGCCACCCCATCTGGGAGCCGTCAGGACTCACAGAGGGATACCCATAGAAGTCGCTGCCACTGACGAGTACTTCGCCCTCGCCGCCACCGTTGACGCCTAACGCCACGATCGTATTGATCGCTTCCCGGTCTGCGTCTCGGTGATCTTCTCTGACGCAGAACAGCCTGCCACCCCCGCCGTCGATCTTCCCATCGGCGTATCGCAGGTCCACTCCCTCGGGGGTGATTGGCTCTGGCAGTCCGCCCGGCTCCTGCCGGTAAACCCTCTGGTCAGCAAAGTTGGAGAACAGCACAACGCCGTCCTTCACCCAGAAGCACAGCCCCCCGTACTCGTGGACGCGCGTTCGCACGTTGTAAGGGGCCGGCGTCACGTCGGTGACTTCGCCATTGGGCGTGCGCCGAACAATCACGTTTCGAGCGCCCTCCTGAGGCCGCATTTCGACCCAGTAGAGGTCCTCGCCGTCCATCTGCATTGCACCCAGCGAGACTGAGTCCTCGACGATCAGGTCAGTCGTTATCGGCGACTTCCAGGTTCCAAATGGCGCTGTGGTCGGCATGTCTAAGCTCCCGTGACCTTCCTAAGCAGATCGAAGAATCCGCGCTTCCGCGGCGTGTTGATACCCCAGTTGATAGGGACATTCTGGTATCCGTCAATGTAGTTGCCGGATGCGGACTGTCCGCCTGCTCCCTCTCCGGGGTCGAAGTACCCCCAACCGGCGCCCCTCGACAGCGCAGCCGTGAAGTTGTTGAACGGCTCGTCGAAGTTGAAGTGGTCGTCCTCGGTAAACATGATCGGCTTTGGGGTGTAGCTCGACAGCTCCCTGGTCTCGACCGCCATGTTCGCAATTCTGGCAGGGTCTGTCACGCCGTTCCCGTGCAGCATCAGGAAGTCCGAAACTTCGCAGACCGAGTCGTCCGGCACCCTGCCTCCTCCGTAGCTCGTCCCCACCAGCAGCCTTTCGCCTCCGACACTGTGCTCCTTCGCACGCGCAATCAGCTCATGCACCCGGTGCGGCTGCAGGATCTCGTGCTCGTACCTCTGCACGTTGCATTCGTTGTTGATCTCGATCACCACGTTTCGCCAGCCGCTCTCTAGCACCCACCGGCAGGTCTCGTCCACGGCTCTGCACACCGCTGCTTCATCCTCCAGCCGCTCGTCCTGCCCGAAGTAGAAGATGCCTAGGACGACGACCATACCGAGTTCGTCCGTCCGCCTCAGAATCCTTGTCAGACGGTTCAGGTGACCATCGGATTCCAGGGAGCCGTCCGCCCCGAATGGCGAGTTGTTCCACGGCTGCGAATCAGGGCTCGGCAGTCCGGCCCAGAGTTCGTCGTCGCTGTATGAGACGCCCATCTCGTCGAGCATCTCTCGAAACAGGTGCTGCCTGTAGTATCCGAACGGCGCGGCTCCCTGGAGGTTAACGGTGACTGCGTCCAACCCATGTCCCCTGTAGTGGGCCAATCGCCCGGAGAATTCATCGGTGTTACGGTCCGCGTCCCACTCTCCTGTATCAGGGTAACGCCACAGGAACTGGGTCAGAGAGTTAGAGTCGTCGAAGATCGCGTTCGCCATCCGGCTGTTCAGCAGCAGCCCCTCAATGCGCCACCCACGATACTCGCGCCCTTCATGTGTATGTACACCGTTAATCACCCAGTCATGACCATCGATGCCAACCGTAGTTTTCGTCTCTGCCACACGATCTCCTCTCGTCGCCTGGATTCCCTGCCCATTCTATCAATCGCCCGAGTGTATAATCGAAACACACATACCACGGAAAGGACGTGCCATTGTCGGGTTCTCTGGTTATTCACGATGTGCAGGAAGGCATCGCCGTCCTCACACTCAACGATCCCGCCCGCAGGAATGTTCTCTCGTCAGAAATGATGGAAGAACTTCTGCTGTGTCTCTCTAATGCCGAGCAGTCCGCCGACGTTAGGGTAGTGGTAATCGCGGCCGAAGGCCCGGTGTTCAGCTCCGGTCACGACCTCAGGGAGTTGGCACAGGCTGACAGGGAAGACCAGACGCTCGTGTTCGCCCTCTGCACCAGGCTCATGGAGTCAATCCGGCTCCTGCCCAAGCCGGTGATCGCCAGTGTGCAGGGCCTTGCCACCGCCGCCGGATGTCAGCTTGTGGCGACCTGCGACCTCGCCATTGCATCTGAGAAGGCCGCCTTCGCGACTCCGGGCGTAGACATCGGACTGTTCTGCACGACCCCCGCTGTTGCAGTTGGCAGGGCGGTGCCCGCAAAAGTCGCCATGGAGATGCTGCTCACCGGCGAACCAGTCCCAGCTCATGAGGCCCTGAAGTCCGGCCTCTTAAACCGCGTGGTCCCTGATGATGATCTCCACGAGGCCACGATGTCCTTGGCGCGCAAGGTCGCTGCGGCCCCCACGAGCACGGTCTCCTTGGGGAAGCCCGCATTCTACCATCAGATGTCTTTGGACCGGCCCGGGGCCTACCAGGTAGCCCAGAAAGTCATGGTCGACAACCTCCAGCACCCCGATGCCATCGAGGGCATCAACGCATTCCTCGAAAAGAGACCGCCTACATGGTCCACATAGGGGTTTTCCCAATCTCCTAAAGTGTTCCCAGCGGTAGTTGACACAGCACCCCCTTTGTGATAACTTGCGACTGTAATTATTGGTTCATGACATAAGAGTCTTTTATGTACTCATAAATATGGCTTGAGCCAAGTACTCTACAGGAGGTGTCGGATGGCTGGCGAAGGCAGAATGGACATCGAGATCATCTACTGCGTTCCTTGACAGTACCACGGAGTTGCGGCCTGGATGGTCAACGAGTTCGTGGCAGAAGGTGGTAAGGACGTATCGATAGACGTCAAGCCCGGTGTCGGCGGAGTGCTTCAGGTATACGTCGATGGCGACAAGATCTACGACAAGGCTGAAGAGGGTGGTCAGACGCCTCACCTCAACCGCGTCAAGGAGCTGCGGGCAGTTGTCAGGAGCAGGCTGGACGCTTTGGTACCAGCTGACGACAACTAAACCAACAAGCTACCAAGCTTAAAGCAAGGGCCCCGGTCTGGTACCGGGGCCTTTTGATTTATCGTAGGCCCGGCAACAGATGAACAGTCATCCGTCCTTCATCGACGTCAACGTCCACAACGGTCTCACGAATGGCAGGAATCAGCAGGTCACGTCCCTCATCGCCTCTGATGACATATACATCATTCGCCGAGGTGTCGAGAATCTCCACTATCGCGCCAAGTAACTCACCCTCGTCGCTGAACACCTCCATGTCGATAAGCTGGAAGTGGTAGAAGGTGTCCTCGGGTAGAGGGGCGATCTCATCTTCCAGGACGGTGATAAGCGACCCTCTCATGGAGTCCGCCGCAGTCCGGTCGGTCACGCCACTAAGGCGGATCACGTAGCCGCCCTTGAGTGGCCTCGAGGCTTCTACGGTCGCTGGCTTACCATCTAGGTGAAGCTCTGAACCTGGAGAGAACCGCTCGGGAGCGTCGGTCTGGGGTTGGACCTTGACGTCCCCCCTGAGTCCCCACGATCCGGTGATCTGCCCGACGACCACATGCCCTTCTGGGGGCTCGGGGACGCGCTTCCCCCGGGTCTTGCGACTTCGTTGAGGAGCGGACGTACGTCTTCTGGAGTCCGTGCCCGGCGACTTCTTTCGTCGAGATCGCGCAGGCATCGGCAAGACCCCTAGACGATTTCGAGGGTGGCCCGCGTTCCCTGCTTTACCGCTGCAACTCGAATCAGGTGTCTGATCGACTGGGCGACTCTACCCTGTCGGCCGATCACCTTGCCCTTGTCGTCGGGAGCGACCTCAAGCTTTACGATAATGCGCCCGTCCTCGTCCTCTTCTTCAGTGACACTGACCTCGTCAGGCTCTGAGGCGATCGACTTGGCAATGAACTCGACGAGTTCCTTCATTCTGTCTCAGCCTCTGCCTCAGGGTCGCCCTTGATTCTGTCCAGTGTACCTAGCGTGGTAAGAAGCTGCCTGACGGCATCCGAGGGCTGGGCCCCCTGCCTTAGCCACTTGAGTGCCCTCTCTTCGTCTATGGAGACCGTCGGGGGCTCGGTCCGAGGATTGTAGTGGCCTAACTGTTCCACGAACGCGCCGTCGCGCGCGGCCCTCGAGTCAGCTACAACTACCCTGTAGCTGGGCTGGTGCCTTGCACCTGTTCTCCTGAGTCGAATTTTGAGCATCTAGTCCACTCTCAATAGTTATTCTGTCTGCAATCTGGTAAGGGGATTTCAACCACTCGACCAGTTTGCCACCCGTCATTCCCGCGAAAGCGGGAGTCCATCAATCCCAGAGACGGTGGCCAACACCAGTTGCGTTGTCAGCTACCCGTTCCTGGCCTGACTGAGTTGACTCATCAGCCGCGACTTTCGCCTGGAAGCGTTGTTGGGATGCAGCGCGCCTTTGGCTGCCGCCTTGTCCAGCGCTACGACGGCCGACTGTACCGCCTTGTCGGCAGCATCCAGTTCACCGTCGTCTATCAGTCTCCGGGCATTCCTGATGTAAGTCTTCGCACGCGTGCGAAGCGGCTGATTGTGGTCCCGCTTGCGCACCGATGCTCGATTTGACTTGGCTGAAGGCAATTGCGCTACTCCGTTAAATGGCTGTTTGACGACGAATTATTGTATCAGTTTTGGAGCATCTCTTTCGAATGTTCGCATCACACGTTGCTCCGTGTGACTGTCATTACTCCGCTGATCGCCTCGAGCTTGAAGAACAGCCGGCTGAGCTGATCGATCCCGCTCACGTGCAGCGTCAGCGTGATGATCGAGACCCCGTCGTACTCTTCTGATACACATGAGGCTATGTTGACGTTCTCACCTGACACGACGAATGTCACGTCCCGCAACAGTCCAACCCGGTCCATTGCCCTGACCTGGATCCTGACGGGATACTTGACCTCGGTCTTGCCCCATGACACCGGCACCAGCCTTTCCGGCTCGTCCTCGTGCTGGATGTTCGGACACGTCCTCCTGTGGATGGTCACTCCCCTGAACCGCGTTATGTATCCGATTATCTCGTCGCCGTTGATGGGGTTGCAGCAGCGGGCCATCGACATCAGCAGGTCGCCCACTCCAAGCACTTCGATTCCCGTGCTTGGACTGATTGGAAGCCCAAGCTCCTGCTGCCGGTGGACTTCCTCCTCAGCAGGCCCTTTCTCTCGGGAGCTTAGCTTGTTGACAACCTGCGTAACCGAGATGGAGCCGTCGCCAAGGGCGGCCAGAAAATCGTCCAGTCCGGCGATTCCCATCATTCCTGCTACCTGGTCGTCGGGGGCGGTCGTCAGCCTGCGGATGTGCCTGGTGTACAGGTCACGACCCCGCTGGATGTTGACAGAACGCTCCTGCCGTTTGAACCACTGGCGCACCCTGGCCCGGGCCGAGTTCGTCTTGATGTAGCCCAGGTCTTCGTTCAGCCAGTCGAGGCTCGGGCCGCGGACAGTCTTGGACGTCAGGATCTGGCACGTGTCGCCGTTCTTCAGTTGATAGGTCAGGGGCACCAGCTTCTGGTTTACTTTTGCCCCGATGCACCTGAAGATTAGGTCCGAGTGCACCCTGAAGGCGAAGTCGAGCGGTGTCGAGCCCGTAGGCAACTCCTTGAGCTCTCCTAGCGGTGTGTAGACAAAGACCTGGTTCTGGAAGATGTCGGTCTTGAGTGACTCGACGAAGTCCTCAGCCTCGGCAACGTCGCGCTGCCACTCCATGATCTGTCGCAGCCACACCATCTTCTGCTCGAACGGGTCTTCTCCGCCCGTGCCTTCTTTGTACAGCCAGTGCGCTGCCACACCGTACTCAGCCAGCTGGTGCATCTCGTGCGTCCGCACCTGTATCTCCACTGGATGGCCGTCCTCCGCAATCACCGTCGTATGGATCGACTGGTACAGGTTGTCCTTCGGGTTTGCGATGTAGTCGTCGAACTCGCCAGGCACGGGGTGCCATCTGCTGTGAATGACTCCCAGCGCGGCGTAGCAGTCAGCCACCGTGTCGACGAGAACTCTCAGGGCGAACAGGTCGTTTATATCGTCCACAGTCTTGTTCTGACGGGCGTACTTCCCGATCTTGTTGTAGATCGAGAAGAGGTGCTTGGGCCTGCCGAACACATCGGCTCGTATCGATGACTTTGCAAGCTCAGCTTCCAGGATCGCCCTCGCCGCCGCGATGTATGTCTCGCGTTCGTCTCGCCTCACGTTCAGGCGTTGCGAGATGTCCTTGTACTCGGATGGGTTTAGCTGCTGGAACGACATGTCCTCCAGTTGCCACTTGATCTCCCAGATTCCAAGCCTGTGGGCGAGCGGGGCATAGATGTCCAGCGTCTCCTGTGCCTTTTCGATCCTCTTGGCTTCCGGCAGGTGCCGGATCGTGCGCATGTTGTGGAGCCTGTCGGCCAGCTTGATCAGTACGACCCGGATGTCCTCCGCCATCGCCATCAGCATCTTGCGGATGGTCTCGGCCTGGGCCCTGGTCGCCTGCTGCCCGCCCGCCGTTCCAGCGGCCACCAGCTCTGCCTCGGTGAACTTCGTAACCCCGTCGACTAGACGCGCGACGTCGTCACCAAATCTGCCCTGGATATCCTCGATCAGTACGTCCGGACTGTCCTCGACCACGTCATGCAGCAGTCCCGCCGCTAGCGCGTCCGGGTCCAGCTTGAGATCGGCGAGCACCATGGCCGTCTGAAAAGGGTGTTCCAGGAAGGGCTCACCAGACCTGCGCACCTGCCCGTTGTGCGCCTCAGCAGCATAGTGAAATGCGTCTTCCACCACTGAGAGCCGCTCCTCAGGCAGGTACTCACTGGCTTTCATCAAGAGCGTTTCCAGCACGATCCGACCTCCCCGGCGACCGCCAACACCGTCATTCCCGCGGAAGTGGGAATCCAGGGGTGGCGTGACGTCTGGTGCATATCTCGCTGACTTGCTGGGGGCAGCTTCCCCAGCGTCAGCCTGATTAAGTGATTATAGTACAATGCTTCACAATTGAAAGCAGGGAGTTCAGCGTTGCAGTTTCAGGCCCCGCGAGGCACGTCCGACGTGCTGCCCGAAGACGAAGCCTACTGGAACTTCGTCCGTACCACGGCAGAGGAGGTCGCATCCCGCTTCGGTTATCACCGCATAGACACCCCTGTCTTCGAGGACGCTGGACTGTTCGAGAGGGGAGTCGGCTCCACAACCGACATCGTCGAAAAGGAGACCTACACCTTCGAGGACCGCGGCGGCGACATGCTGACGCTCCGTGCCGAGGGAACGGCCCCAGTCTGTCGCGCCTACCTGCAGCACGGCATGCAAAACATGACTCAACCGGTCAGGTTATTCTACATCTGCCCGGTATTTCGATATGAACGACCTCAGTCCGGCCGCTACCGGCAGCACACACAGTTCGGAATCGAGGTCATCGGAGAGGCCGACGCGAGCGTCGACGCCGAGGTCATCGAGGTCGGCTGGCGCTTCCTTGAGCAGGTCGGACTCTCCGATCTATCGCTGACCATCAACTCGATCGGCGACCCCCAGTGCAGACCTGCATACATCGAACGGCTCAGAACGTACTACTCTGAACATCGAGACTCGCTCTGCGAGGACTGTGAGCGCCGCATCGACCGAAATGCCCTCAGACTACTCGACTGCAAGAACGAACAGTGCCAGCCGTTTGTCGACGAAGCGCCCGCCAGCGCGGACCACCTCTGCTCCGACTGCGACGCCCACTGGGACGATCTCCGCCGCTACCTCGAAGCAACCGGAATCGACTACCAGACCGACCACCGTCTGGTACGCGGCCTAGACTATTACACACGCACTGTGTTCGAAATTGCTCCCCCGGAAGAGGGCAGGATGGTCACTATCGTTGGCGGTGGTCGCTACGACGGCCTCATCGAACAGATAGGCGGCAGACCTACTCCGGGCATCGGCTACGGCATGGGACTAGAGCGAGTCATCCAGAACGTCAGGAACCAGGACGTCCAACTCGGCGGTGACGCACGGACTCGCGTAATGGTCGCCCACCTCGGCGACGACGCCAAGACCGCCGGAGTCCGGATCGCCTCCGAATTGCGCTCGGCCGGAATAGCCGCCACACTCGCCCCACCAAGAGGCCTCAGGGCCCAGCTCCGCTACGCCTCCAACTCAGGCTCAACGCACGCCCTGATCATCGGCGACGACGAGCTCGCCAACGGCGTCGCGGCCCTCCGGGATCTGACAAACAGCACCCAGGAAGAAGTACCCCTGTCAGGCCTTGTGGACGCCCTAAGCGCCTGACTCCATCCAGCCGTAACACTAGCCGGGAAGAGGAAAACCCCCTCTCCCTCAGAGCCTGCCCCGGACTTGATCCGGGGGAGAGGGTTGGGGTGAGGGTGAAAACGGCTTGATGCCAAACTGTTGTGCATCACCCGCACTGTTCACCCAAGACCGCAGGGATTATTCGCAGCCCTACCTCGCTGGCAGCACCCTCATCGGCGCAACCATCACCAGCACTGCCGAGACCGCTGTAAGTATCCCCGCGTAGTAGAACACCGACCCGTACCCGCCGAAGTTCTCGATAACGAAGTACCCGAGGAACGGCGACACAGCCCCGAGTATCCCGTTCAACCCGAAGATCAGGCCGACCGCGGTCGCCTCTGTGCCTCTCCCTACCACGTCCAGCACGGCCGCCTGCACTATCTGGTGAAGTGCAAAGCTGAACAGACCAGTTCCAGCGAGCACCAGGGTCAGCAGTATCCCGTCCCCGGCTGCAACCGTGACGAGCGAGATCACGGCCGCGAGGAAGAATCCGGGCACCATCACCGCCTTACGCGAGAAGCGGTCCGACAGGTACCCCAGGATCGGCGCCGACACGATCCCCATCCCAGACACAAGCGCGTAGTGGAAGCCGTAGTCGAGGTCCTGCTTGCCTATCGTTTCGGTCAGGTAGAACGGCGCCCACGCGAACACTGAGTCCAGTCCTACGCCTCGCAGCATCGCCGCGGCAACCAGCAGTACCACGCCAGGGTGCCTCATGATGCCGATCGACTCCCTGATCTGCTGGGAGAGGCTCCGCGTTTGCACTGAGCCGATCCTGCCGACGTGACGCAGGAAGATCCACACCAGCACTCCCATGATCAGGGCAGGGAGGACGTAGATGTACATGACGCCGCGCCAACTCCTGAGTACGACAGGAACGATCCACGTTGGAATGACAGTGGCTCCCCCGACGCTCACGCCACGCCACTTGGTCAGTACTGACAGTAGCCCCGTGGCGACCACCGGCCCCACCATGTTTCCGAGGTTGGACCCGAGGCCGTGTATCGAGATGGCGAACCCGCGACGGTCCGCAAACACCTGCGAGAGCGAAGCCGCCGAGGGCAAATGCCACAACGCTCCCGGGATCGAAACCAGCGGCACCACGAGGATCAGCACGACGTATCCCGGCGATGCCCCCAGCAGCGCAAAGAAGATCGCCGCTCCCACCATGCAGCCCGTCAGCATGATGCCCCAGTACCGCTTGAGCATGTCCACCACCAGCCCGCCGCCGATGTTGACCACGCCAAACCCGATGAATCGCAGCGCGAGCAGGATAGTGATCTGCAGCGTGTTCAGCCCAAAGTGCGACGAGATCGACGGCATCATCACCGGCACGCCCTGGTCATAGAGGTGCGCCACACCATGCCCCGCCGACATCACCCCCAGGATCGTGGTCCTGTTCTCCACCTCTTCAGGCCGCATATTGTCTGAGGCCAAGCTACCCTCCCTCACGGCTCAAACGCCGCCGCGATTGTACGGGCCAGCCCTCCCATCGTCCACCCCGACACTACTGGGCTTTCCCGTGTATCCTGTCATCACCACCCCCACAGGAGGCCATCCCATGGACGTCTATGAAGCCGTTCGGACCAAGCTCACCGTACGCGAGTTCAAGCCCGACCCCGTTCCCGACGAGGTAGTCGACAAGCTCGTCAGGGCCGCGCGATGGACTGCCAGCTCCCGCAACCTGCAGCCATGGCACTTCATCGTGATCAGGGACCGTGACACGCTCGCCAAGATTGGGAGTATTGCCTCGTCAGGCCGATTCGTTGCCGATGCCCCAATGGCAATCGCCATCGCAATGGAGAACGCCGACCGCGCCGACCTCGACGCCGGCCGCGCCATGCAGCAGATCGAGCTTGTGGCCTGGGAGGAAGGCCTCGGCACCTGCTTCGTCGGACTCCGCATCGCCGAGCAGAACAGCCAGGTCAAGCAGCTACTGGGAGTCCCAGACTCGTTCGAGATGGTCACGGTTCTGCCGTTTGGCTATCGGCTCGACGGCAACGACGGAAGCCAGGGCATCAAGAACCGCAAGCCCCTGTCCCAGATAGCCCACTCCGAGCGCTACGGTCAGCCCTACGCTTAGCCTCCTGCGTCTTGGCAGCCCGACTTGGGCTATGTGATAACGCTATGACAAACGTGAGTACCGACGTCCTCCTCTCCCTCAGGGCTCACAGGGTTAGGTAAAGGTGTGCAGACAGCGCGAATACCAATCAACGGCCCCCTCTCCCTCAGGGAGAGGGTTGGGGTGAGGGTGAGAAGTTCGAATTTCTGCTGATGTGAGTCGGTTACTAGGGAGCAATAATGTCACCAACCACCAAACCCATAATCACCACCGCCGTCGGCACCGGAGAAGCAGGCTACTCAGGCGACGGTGGACCCGCAACCGCCGCCGTTATGCGTGAGCCCTTCATGTGCGCTTTCGACTCCGCTGGCAACCTGTACGTCTGCGAGGCAACGAACCATATCGTCAGACGCATAGACGCTGCCACCGGCACCGTCACCACGGTCGCGGGTACAGGAGAGCAGGGCTACACCGGCGACGGCGGACCCGCGACTGAAGCCACCATGTACGAGCCATACTCGCTCGCCATTGCCGCTGATGGCAGCATCTACATCGTGGACCGTCTCAACGCCGTAATCCGACGGGTTGATGGCGAGACAGGGATCATCACGACCGTCGCCGGCACTGGTGAGGTAGGTTACTCAGGCGACGGCGGCCCAGGCCACGAGGCCCAGATGCGCGAGCCTAACGACTGCTTCCTGGACAATCGCGGCGGACTGCTGATAGCAGACATCCAGGACCAGCGCATCCGGCGACTCGATCTGACGACTGGTGTCATCGACACCTTCGCTGGCACCGGAGAGAAAGAGCGCTCTGGAAACGGCAGGCCTGCGACGGAGGCCGGCATCCTCGGAGCACGCGCCGTCTGTATGGACAGCTCAGGCAACACGTTCATCGCCGAGCGCGAGGGCAACGGCGTCCGCATGGTCGGCGCCGACGGCCTGATGCGAACGCTTGCTGGCGATGACTGCGAACGCGGCTATTCCGGTGACGGAGGACACGCCCTGGCGTCCGCCTGGAACGGCCCCAAGGGCATTCGCTGCGACGCACAGGGCAACATCATCGTCACCGACACCGAGAACCACGCCATCCGCCGAATTGACAGGGGCACGGGATTCGTTACCACCATTGCAGGAGGGCAGCTCGGCAGCCACGGTGACGGAGGTCCAGCTACCGAAGCCGGACTCGACCGCCCCCACGGCGCCGAGATTGCCGCAGACGGCTCAATCTACATCGCCGACAGCAACAACCACCGCGTCAGGGTAGTCTCCGCATAGACTCAGCAGGAGTCATATCCAGCGAGCGGTGACGGTGGGCAAGACAACGGCCCCCTCTCCCTCAGGGAGAGGGTTGGGGTGAGGGTGAGATCCCAGAACACCTCGAACAAGGCCCAAACTCCACACGACGATCGGACCCCGACCTAAGCGTTCGCTCATGCACATCGACATCCAACGTCCAGTCCCCCTGGACACTCCCACACTCACCACACACGTTAGCTAGGTACTCGTCACCAAACGCAGAACTCGACTGCAACCCGAGCTTCACCCCGCCAAGCTCTACAGCAAACTCCCGTTCATCCTGGGTGAAATCGTCTGGATACAGTATCTTCGTATCTATAGTTCCGAGCGCAATTCTCGATGCCCGTCCACATTCCCAACAGCTGACCTCGCGAATGGTAATCGTCCGCAGCGGGAGAGTCCGTTTACACATGATGCACAGCGGACGAGTACACGTGAGGTTGTGCCTGTCCACGTACAGTCGGCCGGCTGACAGTTCGGCAAGACGCGTCATAACAGCGAGTCCACTGTCGAGCGAAGGACGCCTCCGCCTGTTCCCACGTCCCCGACGCTTGGCCGCCAAGTGGAACTCCAGGACTCGCATCTCTGAGTCAAGCGTGTCGCGAGTGCGCCCTGGCTCGCCACCAAGAACGACGCCCACAGAAGCGACCCGAGTGGAATCCTGGTCAAACAGTATCAAGTCACCGGCCGACTCTTCGTACTTGGCTCCCAGCTCGACCTTGGCAACACCAAAGACCAGGTCAACGGTATGCACCAACGGGCACTCGTTGCAGGGGAAGTCTGCGATCAGTTCTCCGCCCAGAGAGTCGGATATGAGCCGGTGAAGCAAGTCCACCGCCTGTTCATGCGCCGAGCTGTTCACGTTAGCTCGCCCCCTGTCGGCCTTCAGCCGATCCCCGTTACCACAAACGCATCGAGTCCAGGAAGAGCTGTCGCAGATCACCTTCCTCGACCGGACGAGGTGACAGCTTGATGACCCTCTGCTGCGGGATTGCCCCTGCCGCCAGTGCCGGCGCGTCTTCGGCCGTGTATCCAATCGCGCCGAGTCCGTTGGGGACCCCGATTCGTCTGAGCAGAGTGATTATGGCGTCTGCTAGAACATCGCCTGCGTCCTCGGGTCCCGCATCGGAGATGTCTGCCCCCATGAGCCTCGCCGCGTGCAGGTGGCGCTCAGGGTTCGCGGGCGCCGTGTACCTGAATACAGCGGGCGCGTTCAGGATCACGCTCATTCCGTGAGGCACGATCGGGTGGTCGTCCGGGTAGCCATCCGGCACGTATTCCCGGACCATGCCTGACACCGGGTACGACATGCCATGCGGCAGATGGCACCCTGCGTTTCCGAATCCGACACCCGCGAACGTCGCCGCAAGCATCATGTTGGAACGCGACTCGATGTCCTCCGGCTCCTCCACTGCGTTGATGATGTTCCGCGAAACCATCTCGATGGCCCTGGTCGCCCACAGGTCCGAGATCGGATTCGAACCCTGGTACGCCGGTCTCATTCCCGGGTCCGGCGGTGCTTCGCGCTGACTGAAGGGCAGGGCGGTGTACGACTCGATTCCGTGGCACAGTACGTCGAACCCACTGCACGCCGCGACCATGCCTGGCAGTGTCCGGCTGTTCTCAGCGTCCACGACCCCCATTGTCGGCCTCAACGCCCTGTGGGCGAGGCCCGTCTTCGCCTTCATCTCGAGCAGGTCGAAGATCGACACACCTGTCGTCTCAGATCCGGTGCCCGATGTGGTCGGCACGGCAATGTGCGGCTTGATCGGACCTGGTACAGGAGCGCCCTCGCCGATCGGAGCATTGACGTACGTGAGAAAGTCCGCTGGATACGTCGAGTACAGGTTCGCGGCCTTGGCGGTGTCGATGCTGGATCCGCCGCCGACCGATATGAATCCGTCGAAGTCGCCGTCTGTCGCAAACTCGATCGCCGCCTTGAACGACTCGTCCGTTGGCTCCACCTCCACATCATCGAACAGCACCGCGTCGACACCCTCCGCCCTAAGCGACTCGAGCACCACTGCAACCGGCTGCAGCTGCGCCATGCGCGGATCGGTGACCACAGCCACCCGCTTCGCGCCAAGTCGCGCGATCTCGAAACCCACCTCTCTTGTCGAGCCGGGCCCAAACTTGATCGACGACGTGTCCATAGTGAATGCGGTCTCTAGCTCATGATGGACCATCTGAATCTTTCCTCTTCTTGACCTGGTTTCAGGAGTTTTGGATTCCTATGTGATGTGATCAGACTTAACGCTGACGTGTCCCCTCTCCCTCAGGGAGAGGGCTAGGGTGAGGGTGAAAAGCTCGATTACCTGCCAGAGAGCATTTTGGTCACTACTTTCCAACTTCCAACTCGTCCGGGTCTATCCCGACCTCTGCCGCCCAGGCCTGCAGTCCTCGCCTGAACGCGAGTGCCCCCATCGGAGCGATTACCGCCTCCAGGGCTTCCAGCACCTCCGTCGGCGTTGCGCCATTCTCCAGTGCCAGCCGGACGTGTTCTTGGATCTGCGAGACATCAGCTCTGAGCGCGGCCTCAACAGCCACCTGCAGCAGCTCCTTCGTCTTCCTGTCCAGTGTCCGCTGACCCGTGTAAGTGGCCTCGATGAACTGGTTGTACTTCTGAAGCCACTCGAAGTCAGCGGCAGCCATCACTCGGTGAAAGTCCAGCGTGTACCCCCGAGTCCGCTCCGCCGCCTCCAGGTACTCCCGCGCCTCTTCACTCAATCTCAGCTCATTCATCGAAGTCAATCTCCCAGGCAGGTTGGCCGCCGCCATTCTATCAGCACTGAGTGCCATTCGAGTGGTTGCTCCAAACTAGCACCAGATCCGCGATCGAAGAGGGCGCGTCGTTCCGGCGGAGACCGGAATCCGGAGGCGTACAGGTGGCTGAGGTGCAGGTTGCCTGTTAACCTGTGACACGTTCGAAGTGATGCACACCATCCGCTACTCCAACCAGTGAAGGACTAACGCCATGACCTCCATCTTCATCGCCGCCTTCGACGGACTCCAGCCCGCCCAGGTACGCACCGATCTCATGCCCAACCTGGCACGATTGGCATCCGAGGGCGTGTTCTTCGAAAACCACCATCCGGTCTTCCCATCCGTGACTCGAATCAACGCCGCCAGCATGGTGACGGGTACCTACTCTGGCAGGCATGGCCTCGCCGCTAACACGATGGTCGCGCGAGACTACGATCCCACCACGTCGTTCTCCGCCCTCGAACCGACCCTCGCGGACATAGCACGGAAGACGGGTAGGGTACTCTTCGCTCCGACGTTGGCGGACATACTTTCCGAGCACGGCATGGAGTACACCGCCATTGGCGTGGGCACCTCCGGGAACGCATACGTACACAACCCTCGCGCCGACGAGTCGGGTGGCGCGACCATTCACCCCGAATTCACCCTGCCATACGACCTGTCCGAAAAGCTCCTGTCGAGATTCGGTCCATGGCCCGACGAGGCCATGCCCAATACACCTCGCCTCGACCACGCGGTCAGGATTATGACCGAACACATCCTGCCTGAACGTCAACCCGCGGTCGCCCTCATCTGGTCGTCAGAGCCTGACAAGGCGCAGCACGCCCACGGCGTCGGCTCCGAGATGTCGGACTGCGCCATCCGTGAGGCCGACGCCAGGTTCGGCTCCATCCTCGACTGGCTGGAATCAAACGGCATGGGGGCAAACACGGATGTACTGGTCATCTCTGACCACGGCTACTCCACTATCCAGGAGGTCGTGGATGTGGAGTGGTACACCCGCGACGCAGGCTTTTCGCAAGAGGAAGTAATCGTAGCTCCTAACGGCGGCAGCGCCCTCTTCTACTGCCAGAGCGAAGACGTTGCCCAGAGACTCGCCGCGTGGCTTACGGAGAGACCGTGGTGTGGAGCGCTGCTGGCGTCTGAAGCTGCCGGCGAGATCGAGGGCACACTGCCGACATCCCTGGCCGGTGCTGAGGGGCCGAGAGCCCCTGAACTGGCGATGTCCTTCGGATGGGACTCGCGACCCAACGACGCCGGCTACGACGGCTTCGCCTACTCGTCGGGAGGTCGGCCAGGTCAGGGCCAGCACGGCTCCATGAGCCGCCACGAAATGAACAACACTCTGATCGCGCGCGGCCCCAACTTCAGACGTGCAGCTCGTGTTCAGTCTCCGACAGGGAACGTTGACCTCGCTCCAACCGTCCTCCACCTACTTGGAATTGCAGTACCCGATCACATGGAAGGCCGGGTGCTATCAGAAGCGCTGGCCGATGGAGAGCACTCAGTGGACTGGACGTCGACAACTCACCGTGCCGAACGGGAGACTGCCGCCGGGATGTACTGCCAGACCGTCAGGGTTTCTACCGTGGGAAACACCAGCTATCTCGACGAGGGCAGTGGCTGGCTGATGAGCTAGCCTCATTGGCTAGTCGTCGATCTTCAGGCTGCCTATCACGACAGTGCCCGTGATAGGCAGGTCGGCATTCGAAGAGTCCGGCGCGCCTCATCGTCGGCCTCCCTCGAAGACTGGGCTGAAAATGAACCCGCCGGTGGTGGCGAGCACCCCGGCGGGTTGATACTAACTCAGGACTGTACGGACGGAATTCGCCGTTCCGAACTCTTGCCTAAGCAGGCTCGAACTTAGGAAGCGCGATCTCATCGGTGATGTCCTCGAACACCACCTTCAAGGGCATCCCGATCTGAAGTTTCTCCGGAGTTGGATCGTCCATCACGATGTTGGTCGGCATCATCGGACCCTCTTCCAACTCCACGATCGCCGTGACGAACGGCACACCGTCCGGGTACCAGCCCGGATGTGGCGCTCGGTGCACGATCGCGTACGTGAACAGTGTCGCGTTCCCGCTTGCCTTAATCCACGATGTGTTCCTGGAGAAGGTGTAAGGCGAAATGTCGCGCGGGTAGAAGTATGCCTTTGGCCCGTCCGGGTGATCGTTGTCGCACCTGAGCCACAGCTCGTGCTCTTTGGCCTTCTGCCAGTAGAAGT
The DNA here is from genome assembly GCA_965116405.1 of Dehalococcoidia bacterium. Lineage (GTDB taxonomy): Bacteria > Chloroflexota > Dehalococcoidia > Lucifugimonadales > UBA1123 > VXRN01. Next base: position 49,236 of record OZ220685.1, on the reverse strand, counting down.
CGGACTCGCCCTGGGGGACGGGAATCGGCTTGTTGTATGACTGAGTCATAGTGTTTTTCTCCTTGAGGTGCGTTGCACTGACTTAGTCGACCGCGAGTACGACGGTGCCGGTTGACGACAGCGATCCGCCAGTACCGTGTACGAGCGACAGCTTCGGGTCGTCGATCTGCCTGTCGCCTGCCTCGCCCCTGAGCTGCTTGACGGCCTCCACAACCAGGAACATGCCGTACATGCCCGAGTGAGTGTAGGACAGCCCGCCACCGCTGGTGTTCATCGCGAAGTCTCCGCCCGGAGCGGTCCGCTGGTTGGCGACAAACTCAGGTGCTTCTCCCGGTCCGCAGAAGCCGAGGCTTTCGAGCGTTACGAGCACAGTGTAGGTGAACGAGTCGTAGATCATCGCAAGGTCGATATCGTCGTGCGTAACACCTGATCTTTCGAGTGCCTTGGGGCCGGAGTAACGCCCCCAGGTTCGTGTCAGGTCTGGCATCGTGCTTATCAGGCCGTGATCATGTCCCTCAGCAGCGCCAAGAACGTAAACTGGCTTCTTCGGCAGGTCCCGCGCCCTCTCTGCGGATGTGATCACGTACGCTCCGCCCGCGTCGGTGACGAGACAGCAGTCAGGCAGGTGGAAGGGCCACGCGATCCAGCGAGAGTCGTGGTACTCCTCGAACGACATCGGGATGTCCTTGAAGTACGCCCTCGGGTTGAGGTTCGCCCACTTGCGAGTGGCCACCGCGACTTCGGCCATTCCTTGTCTGGTGTAGTCCTCGCCATACTGGTGCATGTAGCGTCGCGCGGCCATCGCGTAGTTGATCGGCGCGCCAATGAATCCGTACGGACTCTCGAACTGCGGCCCCGGCTCCGAGGCATTGCCCCCGGCGCGGGAACGCGCGCTCCGCCCGGCCTCGCCATGCGTTACGAGCGCGACTTCGCAGTACCCTGCGTTGATCGCAGCCATCGCATGTGCGATGTGGATGATGAACGACGATCCACCAACCGCAGTCGAGTCGGTGTAGGTCGGCTCGATTCCGAGATACTCGGCCAACGTAAGCGTGCCGAAGCCGGCCGAGAGCAGGCCGTCGACGTCGCTCATCTTCAGGCCTGCATCTTCTAACGCGTTGTACGCGGCCTCGGCATGGTGTTGCAGAGAAGACTTGTTTTCTACCCGGCCTATCTCGTCGGACTCTGCCGCACCGACGATAGCAACGGTTCTTGACAAATCAGCCATTATGGCGCTGACCTCCCTGGGTTTACTTCTGGGCGTGGTCTCTCGTTACGTCTGACTGACCTGAGCTATCCCGCCCTGACTCTTCATAGCTGTGACACACTTGCTGTCAAAAGCGCGGATTAGGTTAACCCACTCACGCAATCTAAGCAAGCTGACGTTTATGCGGGGGCTTGGGTTTGGGACATGACACAGCATTCCCTCAATCCCAAGGTGTGCCCGCATGGGAAACGAAAAGTTCCCATGCGGCGTGAAAGGCTCGTCACAGGTATACCAGCATCCTGGGACGCAGCCGGAAGGGGAGCCCGGAAACTGGGCATCCCAACTGATCGTGCGTGACTATCCGCCCACTGCGGAGACGGCGTCGGCCTGAGTGCTATGGGTCTGGATGATCTTGTCGAAGCCGCTGATCTGGAAGATCTCTTGGACCGGCCCGGAGAGCGAACAGAGGGCGAGGTCCTTATTGTTTCGCTGCAAGACCCGCGCAATCAGAAGGATTACTCGAAGGCCCGCACTACTGATGTAAGTGAGGTCTTCCATGTCGAGGACCATCGCGCCATCGTGGTCGTCGATCGCCGCCTGTAAGGCGTCCTGGAATTCGCGGGCGTTGGCGCCGTCGATTCGGTCCTGAGCCTTGGCGATCAATACCTCGCCCCTCAGCTCCGTGCTTATGTCCATCTGTTCCATCTCCTTGATGTTCAGATTTCCCGATGGTTTTCAATTTCCGCTGCAGATTGCCACCCGCAGTTTATGCGGCTAATCATAGCAGGATGCCAAAGATTAGGCTCTCTTTATTCTACTCAGTTGTCAAGTGCGTGCCCGCGTCTGCCTTGACCGTCCTCTATCCACAACCTAGAATGCGCCCAATAATCAACACGAGGTTCTATGAAAAAGAGACACACGGTCGAGCTTATGTCAGCCGGGGGTCTAGTTTACCGCAATAACGGTGGAAGTGGGATAGAGGTTGTGATTTGTGGACGGGAATACCCAGCAGTATGGGGACTTCCAAAAGGCACTCCCGACCCTGGCGAGACCGAGGAGCAGACGGCGTTACGAGAGGTCCGTGAGGAGACCGGCCTCCAGGTTGTAACCGAACGCTACATCGATAGCATCAGGTACTGGTTCGTTCGCGCTTCTGACGGTGCGAGATGCCACAAGATCGTACACTACTACCTGATGAGGCCCGTCGGCGGCGATCTGTCTCTGCACGACCACGAGTTCGATTTCGTTGTGTGGAAGTCGACTTCGGAGGCCTGTAGCACTCTCACCTACGAAAATGAGGTGGCAATTGTTCAGAAAGGTGCTTCCATGGTCGGGGAGGGAGTCCAACGTCCCTGACGGCCGGGACTCCGTTTTCGTCAAGGGAGAGCGTGTAGTCCTGCGCGAGAAGCAGGTGTCGGACATCGCTGACGATTACCAGTGGCGTACCGACCCCGAGCTCGCCGAGCTTGACGCTACGCGCCCGCTCCAGATGAGCTTCGGCGACTTCGAACGCTACTCAATCGAAGAGCTTAACTACCCTGCGTCGCGCTCGAAGCGCCTGGCCGTCGACACGCTGCGCGGCTCGCACATCGGAAACGTCATGTTCTACGACATCGACCTCCGCACCGGCGAGGCAGAGCTCGGCATCATGATCGGCGACAAGGACTACTGGAGCCAGGGGTACGGTACGGAAACCGTCGGACTGCTCCTTGACCACATGTTCCAGGAGTACCCATTCAACCGTGTGTACCTGCACACCCTCGCCTGGAATCACCGCGCCCAGAAGAGCTTTCACAAGTCAGGCTTCAAGGACGTGAAACCCGTTCGGCGGGGTGGGCTCGACTTCATTCAGATGGAGATATGGCGCCATGAATGGGACTCCATGCGCGCGTCTTCAGCCTGCGAGTCAGTGAACGAGTCACCGACCTGCACCTAGCGCGATAGCTCTACGTCACACCTCGAACGACATCAGTTCGTCCGTGAACAAGATCTCCCCGTCGTAGATCTGCCTGACATCCCCGATTCCCTTCTCCATGACGCCGTGCCCCGAAAGGCTTGGCCCGATGTGTACCAGCGCCAGCTTCTTGACCCCAGCCTCTTGAGCCATTCTCGCTGCCCCCTTGGTGCCGCACTGGAAGGCAGCCTCACCGTTCTCGTCCATCACGTCCTGGTCGTCCCAGCACATGCACAGCATCAAGTCCGCGTCTTTAGCGAGGTCCCGCACCGTTTCGCAAGGCTGGGTGTCCCCTGTGAACACTACTGAGCCTCCGGGAGTGTCGAACCTGTAGGCGAGCGAGTCCAGGAACGGCTGCACATGCTCAGCAGGCGCGGCCGAGACCTCCCAGTCCGAGCCCGAAAAGACCCGGCCCGGTCCCACATCCTTGGCAAACACGTCCGGCGCGGGACGCGGGAGAGTTCCACCCCTGTTCTCGAACACCTTCTGGCTCAGCGGATGGCCCACACGCGCCTTCCAGTCGTGCGCAAACACGCCGTCCTCTCCTAGTATCCCCTCTGTGATCCGCTCCGTGAGCGTGGGCCCGTACACTTCCAGTCGCTTCTCTTTCCCGATGCTCTGGTCCCATCTGCACAACAGAAAGCACGGGTAGTCGATGTCGTGGTCGAAGTGGTGGTGCGTGAAGAACAGCTGATTGACCTCGGTGGGCCATAGCCCGGCCTGCACAAGCTTGTGCGTCGCGGCGGGCCCACAGTCCACCATGACCTTGTCGTCACCCGTCTCCAGCACGAACGAGCTTCCAAACCGGGTCGGTGTGGGTGTTGGAGTCCCGGCCCCCAGTACGTGAATTCGTGTCATGTCTATTGGTTCCTCCTGCATGAGATGGCCCCGCATCGTCGAAGAGCATGGCACACCATACCAACTTGATGACGATAACTGAACACTCACATCCTTCGTAGTTTCGGAGACAGCGCGTACGTCACAACAATCACCGGCGTGCTGATTAACGCGCCAATCACGATCGCCTCCTCGTTCCCAAACAGCGAGGCCAGAGCACCACCCAGGATGAACCCCAGCGGAAACGAAGCCGTCACGAGGCCGTACATGCTCAGGACACGACCCTGCATCTGGTCGCTGGCCACGGTCTGGAAGAGGGTAAGCAGGAAGATCGAATGCACCGCGCCAGCGACTCCCATCACAAATAGCAGCACCAAAGACAGTGGGAACACTCTGGAATAGCCAAACGCCAGCGCCCCCGCGTCCCAACAGATAGCGGTCACGATTAGCGCGAGGCCCTTCTTGGGAAAATCCTGGACGCCGGAAGTCGCCAGCGCACCCACCAGGAATCCTGCTCCCAAACACCCGGACATAACTCCATAACCCGGGGCGCCGACCTCGAGCACGTCGCGCGCATATACCGGAATGAGAGGTGTAACCACAGCAGCCGGAAGCTGCGTCACTGTGACGATCATCAGCGCGGGCAGGGGAGGTGTCTTCGCAATGTATCCAAGCCCTTCCTTGATCTGTGAAAAGGCCGGCCCCCTCGACACCTCGGTCGGAGGCTTGGGCTTGACCCTGAACAGCAGCAGAGCGCACGTACCAAAAGCTGCCGCGACCATGAAGAACCCCGACGCGACTCCCGCGGCCTTGACCACGAACCCGGCCACGACCGGCCCGATCAGTTCGCCCACCGAACTCGACGACCCGGTTAACGCGTTGGCGCTCAGCAATCTCTCTCGTCCTACCAGGTCGGTCAGGAACGCTCTCAGCGCCGGCAGCGACAATGCCCGTACCGCCCCTACCACGAGGGCAGCGATGATCAGGTGCCAGGGCTCCATCGCCCCCGTAAGCGCGAGCACCCCGAGCGGCAGCGCAAACACGACGAACGCCGCCCTGACCCCTATAAGCAGGTTTCTCCTGTTGTACCTGTCCACTGCCACACCGGCAAATGGAGCGAACAGAGCGATAGTCAGACCCGGCAGTCCCGTCACGAGTCCCACCCAGAACTGCGACCCCGTGAGCGTTAACGCCATCCAGCCCATCGAGAATCGACGCACCTCGGCCCCGAACTCGAATGGCGCGTCCGCAATGAAGTAGTTCCTGAAGTCCACGTCGGCAAGCATCGAAAGCGACGCCGGACGACGACCGAATAGTCTCATGAGAAGATCAGAAAGACCAAGTGGGAATCACTCTGCCCTCAAAGTGATGCCAAACACGAAGCGGCGGCATCCGCAGACACCGCCGCCTTGCTAATAGCCTGTAATTCGTCAGATGGACGAGGGCCCCTGCCTAGAGACGAGATTCAGCCCTCTCTTTAAGCTCCTGTGTAACCTCGACGACTCTGTCCACCAGGTGTGCCGGGACCTCCTCGAAGTGGTCGAACTCCATAGTGAAGTTGCCTTGACCCTGGGTCTGACTTCGAAGCTCCGTTGCGTAGCTCAGCATCTCCGACTGAGGCGCCTCGACCTGCACGATGGTCGTGCCGTCTCCATTGGGCACCATGCCCTGGATCCGGCCGCGCCGGCCGTTGAGGTCGCCGATGATGTCGCCTGTGAACTCATCTGGAACACTGATGTCCACGCTCATGATCGGCTCTAGGATAACGGGCTTTGCCTGTTGCAGGCCCTTGGTCGTCGCGTGCCCACCTGCGATCTCGAACGAGACCCCCGACGAGTCGACTGTGTGGAAGCTGCCGTCCACCAGCGTTGCCTTCATGTCCACGACTGGGAAACCGGCCACTACGCCGTCATTCAGCGCGCCCCTGACACCCTTTTCGACCGACGGAATGTACTCTCGCGGCACAGCGCCGCCTACGATGGTATTGCCGAATTCGAACCCTGAACCTCGCGGTAGCGGTTCCACTTCGATCCATACGTGGCCGAACTGTCCGTGTCCGCCTGTCTGCTTCTTATGGCGGTATTCCACCCGCGCCCTGCCGCTGATCGTCTCCTTGTACGGCACTCTTGGAATGTCCAGCACCATCTCGGCCCCGAACTTCCGCTGCATCTTTTCGAGTGCAACGTCCAGGTGAGTGTCGCCCAGTCCTCCCATTATCAGCTCGTTGGTGTCGGGCTCCCGGGTCAGTACCAGGGACGGGTCCTCCTCCACGATCCGGGCAAGTGAAGATGTCATCTTGTCCACGTCGGCCTTCGTCTTCGGATAGACGGCCATCATGTACACGGGCGACGGGAACTCGAGGCCCGCGAGAATCTGGGGTTGCTCGCGAGAACTGATCGTGTCGCCGGTCAGAACCGAATTGAGCTTCGTCACGGCCCCTATGTCACCTGCCGCCAGTTCGGGTACCGCTTCCTGGTCGCTTCCTCTGACCTCGAATACCTGGCCGATGCGCTCGGCTTCGCCGCGGTTCGCGTTTTGAAGTTGCGAGTCGCTCTTGAACGTGCCGCTGTAAACCCTGAAGTACGACAGCTTGCCGACGAATGGGTCGGCAGCAGTCTTGAACACTAGCGCGGAAAGCGGACCGTCGTTGTCGCATATGACGTCCATGGTCTCGTCCGAACCGGGCGTCCTCGCGGATACCGGCGGCGACTCTGCTGGCGAAGGCAGGAACGAAGTCGCGAAGTCCATGAACTCTGTTACGCCTACTCCCTGTAGAGGCGCACCGGCCAGTATGGGGACCAGCGTGCCCTCCATCAGACCCTGCTTCACACCGGTGACCATCTCTTCTTGGGTAATCTCTTCGCCTTCGAGGTACTTGTCTGCGAGATCGTCATCGATCTCTGCCACTGCCTCGATCAGGCGCTCGCGCGCCTCTTCAAACTCAGACTCTTGCCCCGATGGGACGTCCGAGTTCGGGTCCAGTACGTTCAGCACGCCTGTGATTGATGATTCTGCTCCAATCGGCAGTTGCACAGGCACGAGGTGTCGGCCGAATCTGTCTTGTAGAGCTGCGACGACAGTGGAGAAGTCGGCGTTTTCCCTGTCGAGTTTCGATACATACACGACACGAGGAAGGTCACGCTCCCCCGCGAGCCTCCACATCTGCCCGGTGCCAACCTCAATGCCCGCCTGAGCGGCCACCACAATCACTGCGACGTCCGCCACCCTGACCCCCGAAACGACCTCGCCCCGGTAGTCTGCATACCCCGGAGTGTCGATCACGTTGAGCTTGTGTCCATTCCAGGGCACGTTGACGATCGCTGTGTTTACGCTCGTGGTGCGCTTGTGCTCCTCCGGCTCGTAGTCCGAAACGGTCGTCCCGTCCTCAACGGTGCCTAACCGAGTCGTGGCGCCGGCAGTGTGGAGCATGGCCTCTGTGAATATAGTCTTACCCGCTCCACTATGCGACAAAAGAGCAATGTTCCTGATGCGCTCAGTGGTGACGTTGGGCATTACCGTACTCCTTCAACTCTCTATAGCTAACTTGCATTTTATTCAAACCCCGCCAAGCACGCAACGCTCTAGCGAGGACCCGATGTCGGTCACGCGCCTCCGCCGTTGGCGCAGCGGCATCGTAGGTAGTGGGCAGTTCCCTCTTCCTCGCGGAGACAACCGGACCCTGCGCCGTACTTGACACGGGAATGAGTGTGTCACCTGCCGGTACAGTGCTGACTCTGCCCTTTCGGCTGTGCAGCATTTTACACGTCACTCACGGCAAGTTACGCTATCTTGGTTGAAACTACCAAGAAAACACAGCGGAGACTACACAATGATTGGATTCCTGGGAGGAACGGGCCCCGAGGGCAGAGGTCTGGCGCTGAGATTCGCGATGGCAGGCGAGTCCGTGATGATCGGTTCCAGGGACGCCGCACGAGCGAGGGATGCAGCCGACTCGGTCACTGCGATTCGTCCCGGCCTTCCTGTTACCGGCGGACTCAACGAACAGGTCGCAGCCGACTCTGATATCGTCTTCGTCGCAGTGCCATACGCTGGACATCGCCCGACCCTCGAATCCCTGAGCGATGCTCTCGCCGGCAAGCTGATAGTAGACGTCGTCGCCCCCCTGGCATTCAGTAGGGGCGTTGCCAGCGCTGTAACGCCCGACGCCGGCTCAGCCGCTGAGGAAGCTCAGCAGATTCTTGCTAACTGCCCGGTCGTTGGAGCGTTTCACAATTTGAGCGCGGAAGAGCTCCTGGAACCGGACACCTTCATCGACGCCGACGTAGTCGTCTGCGGTGACGACGCCGAGGCCAAGTCCAGGGTGATCGAGTTGGCTGCACTCATAGCTGGAGTTAGGGGAGTGGACGGAGGCGGACTAGCCAACTCCAGGTACGTCGAGAACCTGACGGCGCTTCTGATTAACATCAACAGAATCTACAGGGCACATTCAACCATCAAAATAGTAGGAATCTAAAACGGAGGTCGTACAGACGTGAGCGGGATGGTTCTGAGCATCCTAGTTGCGGCGATGGCCCTGGGAGGGCTAAACGTCGACCCCGACGTTCCTACCAGCACGGGTTCCAGCGCCGGCGTCGAGGTGCTCGCGTCAACTCACCGGATCGAGTTCCCCGAGCGAATCGTCATCCAGCTGACCGCCGATGCCTCCGAGGACATTCGCAGCGTCCGAATCTTCTACCGCGTGGGCAATGCCGACTCACAGGTCTACGCCTACCCTAAGTCCTTCGACAACACAGGTCCTCTCTCTGCCAGGTTCGACATCAAGACGGGTAGGGGCGCTTTCATACCCCAGGGCGTCGACATCGAGTACTACTACGTCTTCACCGATTCTGAAGGACGCGACATCGAGTCTGCCCGCTTCAGCTTCCCCTTCCTGGATCGCAGGTACAACTGGAAAGGAATCGAGTTCGAGGACTTCACTCTCTACTGGCACGACCGCTCCGAACCCGCGGTCCGAAGCGTTGGCGCCGACGTCTCGCTGCGAATGAGGCGCGTCAAGCAGGTGCTCGGCCTCGAAGGCGACTACAACTTCAAGGCCGTCATCATAAACGACCGCGCTGAAGCCGCCCGCAGCTTCCCGCCGGTGAGCCAGACCTCCCAGGACGTAGCTCTCTTCGGCGGGTTCGCCATGGGCAACCACGGCGCCCTCGTCCTCGCAGGGCTGAACCATGACGGTCTGGTTCACGAGCTTACCCACCTGATGGTGGACGAGGCCCTGGAGTCCCGCCATGCTCGCATTCCCGCGTGGCTCAACGAGGGAATAGCGATGTACTTCGAGCCGCACGGCCATCAGCGCGAGTCCGAGGTCCGGCTCGCCCTTGCGCGGGGAAGTCTGATCCCGCTCCGCCACATGGGTTCGGTTCCGGGTAGGCCCAGGGATGTCCGCCTCTTCTACTCACAGTCCGCCAGCATCGTGAGATTCATGGCTTCCGCCTTCGGCGAAGACCGGCTGTCAACGCTGTTCCGAACAATTGGTGACGGCAGTTCCGTCGAAGAGGCCCTGGTCTCTACCTATGGATTGAGCACCGAACAGCTCGACGGCGCCTGGCGCGCTCACCTGTCCGGCAACAGGTCGATTTTTGAGGTCGCCGACCCCGGTAGCCTCGGTACCTCAGCCCTCATTGGCGGCGCACTGCTTGCCACCGCCACCGCCGCCACGGTCGGCTGGATCAAGAAACTCCGCCAGTCCGAGCCGTCCGAATAAGCAGAACAAGACACAAAAGCGAGGTCTACGCCTCATGTATGCCTCTCTTGTTCTCTATTCGTCATTCCCGCGAAAGGAGACATTCGCACAACTCCCTCTCACTCAGGGAGAGGGCTGGGGTGAGGATGAATTGCCTGGACTCCCCCTATGCTACAATCCCCCCGACTCCCAACCACCCTCGCCCCACGGACTAAGGCCCTCCCATGCCAAGACGCTCCCTGTTTGTCTATGACGACAGCCTGTCGTCCCACACCCTGAGCGACACTCACCCCATGAAGCCGGTCCGACTCCAGTACACCCACCGGCTCCTCGACAGCTACGGGGCATTTCTTCCAGAACACTCGAACCTCGCCCCACCAAGGGAAGTCACCAAGAGCGAGCTTGGCTGGTTCCACACTGACGAGTACATAGACGGCGTCGAGGACATCGGCGCTGGCAGCCCCGACGCCGATCCATCCGCCTTTAACTTCGGGCCGGGAGACAATCCCGCCTACCCGGGGATCTACGAGGCCGCCTCTCTGTCCACCGGCGCGACGATGGTCGCCGCGGAAGCCCTGATCTCTGGCGAGGCCGAAGCTGCGTTTAACGTTTCAGGTGGCCTCCACCACGCCATGCCTGACCACGCCTACGGCTTCTGCGTCTTCAACGATCCGGTCATCGCCATCCACAGGTTCCTGCGCGAGGGCATGAGGGTCGCCTATGTAGACATAGATTGCCACCACGGCGACGGCGTGCAGCACGCCTTCTATTCCACGGACCGCGTCATGACGATCTCGCTGCACGAGTCCGGCGCGTTCCTGTTTCCGGGAACAGGCTTCGTCCAGGAGACAGGCGCAGGTGTGGGCAGAGGGTACTCTGTGAATGTCCCCCTGTATCCGTACACGTCTGACGAAGTGTACATGTGGGCTTTCAGGAAGACGGTCGTCCCATTGCTTACTAGGTTTAGACCGGACGTGCTCGTTACACAGCTGGGAATCGACTCTCACTACCGGGACCCGATCACACACCTGGCGCTCACAGTCCAGGGATTCGCCGAGGCGGCCTCCGAGTTTGCCCAACTTTCGCCGCCCCGCTGGCTTGCACTCGGAGGTGGAGGCTACGATCTCCAGGCGGTCGCCAGGGCGTGGACACTGGCCTACGGTGTCCTCTCTGAGCAGTACTTCGATGACCGGCTCCCCACGGAGTACAGCTCCGAACACGGGATCGACGCCCTGCGTGACCCCGACGACCTGCGCCTGACCGACCAGATCCTCGCCGACTCCCGCCAGTTCGCAGAGGCCAGCGTCCAGTCAGTCCAGCGCCTCATCTTCCCTACACACGGCCTCGGCACTGCATAGGGAGGCTAGCTACTCCCTTCGTCCACCGCCCATCGGAGTGCGCCGTCAATTTCTGGATGGCTGAACTCGAAACCGCTTTCGAGCAACCTTTCGGGCTTCATTCTCAAGCTCGACAGCACGACATCCGCGAGGTCGCCCTGCATAATGCGCAGGGCGAACCTTGGCACCGAGAAGATTGCAGGCCTCCCCAATGCCCTGCCCAGCGCTTTCGTGAAGTCCGCGTTGGTCACCGGGTTCGGAGACGTTACATTGACTCCGCCGGATAACTCGTCCCTCTCCATCACCCAGACGAGCGAGTCGATTACGTCATCGAGCGTTATCCAGCTGAAGTACTGTGACCCTGTACCCAGCTTTCCGCCCAAGCCCAGCTTGAAGATCGGAAGGACGCGCTTCAGCATGCCGCCTGACGATGTCAGTACAACGCTGATACGCAGGTTCACCACCCGGATGCCCGCTTCGGCGGCGGGCCCGCACGCCTCTTCCCATTCCTTCGTGGCGTTGGCTATGAAGTCGGTTCCAGGCGGCGACGAGTCGTTCAGGACCTCGTCGCCCCTGTCACCGTAGAGACCTCCCGCAGAGGCGCAGACGAGTACCTTAGGAGGGCTGTCGAGACCTGCCAGCGTGGTCGAGAGCAGCGTGGTTCCAACGACACGGCTGTCCCTGATTCGCCGCTTCTGTTCGTCTGACCAGCGACGGTCAGCGATGTTCTCGCCAGCCAGATGCACGACCGCATCGAGTCCCTCAAGTTCTGAGGGATCCAACTCGCCACTTGCGGGGTCCCAGGTTACTCCCGTCACGCCACCCCTGGTCTGAGGCCGAACGAGCCTGACAGCCTCGTGGCCCTCCGTCTCCAGGCTCCTGACCAGGGATCTCCCAATCAGCCCCGTCGACCCTGAGATTAGTACCTTCTTCACGATGAATCTCCTTAGGGTTCGCATTCCGCTGGGGATTAAACGCCAGTTTCCGTGCCCAAGGCCTATCCCTGCCGGCATTCCAACGAGAGCGGTAATCGAGGGGTGGTTCCCTACGCAATCTAAAGTCCCCTCTCCCTCAGGGAGAGGGCTAGGGTGAGGGTGAAAACACTGCCTATCAAACTGACACAGTCTCCTGTCTCTCCCCTGAATTTTACACCCACCATACGAGTGATATAATCGTAAAGTGCTTTATCAGACCTGAAGCGCCTGCAATTACAACCGAGGTAGCAATTTGGCGGTAAGAGAGATCCTGGAAATCCCGCACCCGCTCTTGCGGCAGAGGGCAAGAAAGGTGCGACGCATAGACAAACGCATACTCGGACTCGCCTACGACATGGTCGAGACCATGCGCGAGGCTGGTGGAGTCGGCTTGGCGGCCAACCAAGTTGGTGAGCTGCGTCGCCTGATCGTGCTGCAGATTCCCGAAGAAGAAGAGGCCCGGATCTACTTCAACCCGGAGATCATCCGGCGCGAGGGCACACGCGAGGTGGAAGAAGGCTGCCTGAGCTACCCTGGATACAGGGCAATCATCGAACGCTCAGCATGGATAAGGTTCGGCGCGCTTGATCACACCGAACAGGAGATCAAGGTAAAGGCCGACGGAATTCTGGCACAGGCGATGGAGCACGAGGTCGACCATCTTAACGGCATCCTGTACCTCGATCACCTGAGCGACCACACCAAGCTCTACCAGGTGGACGAAAGCGGCGACCCGCTTGTTCAGCCTGACGACGACTCCGAAGACCCAGACGATGAAGGCGGAGAGAACTGCGATACTCACGGGTCCGAAGACGCCCCGGCATCCATGAAGGTCACCTGACGAATCTTCAACCCGCGGACCAAATTGCGTGCCACCCGCATGGGTGGCGCGTTGCATGTATGGACATAGCGCGATACTCAACGTGAAGTCGCTCAGTACCCACACACTCAGACTCGTAGAGCGTGCCTCCATCGTATTGGAGTCACGCGGCATTCCAGCATACATTGTGGGCGGTTCCATTCGAGACGCCCTTTTGGGCAGGTCCACGGACGATATCGACATCGTCATTGAGGGCTCGCCACACGAGGTGGGACCTGAAATAGCATCGGCTCTGCACGGGCGGCTCGTGTCATTCGACGTCCCGAGGGACATGGTCAGATTGGTAGTCGCCTCGCGATCGACGACCGTCGACATCGACCTTGCGAAGATGGTCGGCGACACCATCGAGGACGACCTTCGCCGCCGCGACTTCACTGCTGATGCACTAGCGGTTGACCTGCGTGAAGCCCTCTCTAACGACTACACGCTTATCGATCCGATCTGCGGCGTTGCCGACATCGAATCGCGCACAATCCGCGCTGTCTCGGACACCGTATTCAAAGATGATCCGGTCAGGATGCTGCGAGCCGTGCGAATCGCCTCTGAGATCGGCTTCCTGATAGAACCGCATACAAAGTCTCTCATCCGCCGGGACGCTAAAGGACTAGGAGGGTCCTCCGCTGAACGACTGCGGGAAGAGTTGCTGAGTACCCTGGCTGCACCGGACGCAGGAACGGCAACCGGACTGTTGGACAGTCTGGGGCTCCTGTCGGCTCTCATGCCCGAACTGGACGCCGCCAGAGGAGTAGATCAGCCAAAGGAGCATTACTACGACGTGTTTGGGCACCTCGTGGCAGCAGTCGACTACGCGGACCAGATCGTCGAGAACCAATTTGAGACGGACTTCGTTTCAGACATGATGCCCCGCTTTAAAAACATGGATAGGTACTTCGCGGAAGAGGTCTCAGACGGCCACACGCGGGGAACGATGCTCAAATTGACGGCGCTGCTGCACGACATTGCCAAACCCCAGACCAAGACCATCGAGCCGTCAGGGAGAATGAGGTTCTTCGGTCACTCTGAGGAGGGTGAGCACATAGCGGCTCGGGTCCTTGATCGCCTGCGCTTCGCGCGAAGCGGTCAAAGGCTTGTGCGCACGATGATTCGCCACCACCTCAGGCCGCGACAGATGGCGGGAAAAGGGGAGCTTCCAACTGAACGCGCGATTCATAGGTACTACCGCGACCTTGGCGATGCTGCGCTGGACACGCTCTACCTGAACATGGCAGACTTTCTTGCGGCCCGAGGCCCGCTCTTGACGGCAGATGAAATGGCCGTTCAGGTGCGAGTCATCGGCCATATTCTTGAAATCGGGCCGCAGAAGTCCAGGACCGGACTCTCGGTTAGAAGGGGACTTCTGACAGGCCACGATATTATGAACGAACTGAATCTGGGTCCAGGGCCGATGGTTGGGAGGCTGCTGGGTGCGGTGGCGAAGGCGGAGGCGGAAGGCTCGGTAAGTACCCGGAGTGAGGCATTGAGCTTGGCTAGGAAACACTTGGAACTGGGAGACAGGCGTGGGTAGATACGGTCGCAACGTCATCATGATTGGCGTGATCGTCATTCTGGCTGGTTTGATCCTCGGCTTCCAGACGATCTCCATTGGCGATTTTCGGCGCGGTGGGGATACTCCGCTTGGTCTGAGCCTGGGCTTGGACCTACAGGGTGGCGGCCACCTTGTATACCAGGCAAACCTGACTGACCCCGATACTGGAGAGACCATCGAGGTCACGTCCGAGCAGATGGACTCGCTGAAGCGCACCATCGAACGGCGTGTCAACGGTGCGGGCCTCGGCGAACCTATCATCCAGATTCTGGGTGACGACCGACTTCTGGTACAGCTTCCGGGTGTCAGCGACCTCGAACGCGCCAAGGCCTACATCGGTGAGACAGCCAGGCTTGAGTTCAAGCGGCGCGAGATTCTGGTCCCGCGTGATGTAACGGAGATAACCGCCGAGGATGTCGTTGGGGTCACAATCGGCTACTTCCCCGAACCTTTGCCTGCCCCTACTGAAGAGGGCGCTACTTCAACCGAAGCGACTCCGGAGCCTGCTGAGAGTGAGTCAACCAAGCAGGTATTCGCCCTTGTCGAATTCACGGAGACCGGCGCCGCCAACTTCCAGGCAATCTACCAGCGTCTCTTCACGACATTCGTCGTCTTCCAGAACGCGCAGGTTACCGGTGGCAACGCGCCGCCACCCAGCTTCCTGGACGTGACACTGGAGGGGCCTGAACAGCTGCGAATGTCGGATGTGTTCGCGTTCTCGATCCAGCAGGTCGCCACAAGCACTACCTACGGCATAGCGATCCCCAGCACCTCGCCAACTGGCGAGCCGCCTTCACTCGAGGAAGTTACGGCCCGCGTGGGAACGAGACCGTCCATCCTCTTCACCGAGATTCAAGGCGCTGTCGACGAGGACATAGGACTGACCGGTGACGACCTCGCTAGAGCCTTCCCTGGACAGCACACGGCCTCGGGCCAGCCGATCGTGAACCTCGAATTCAACGAAACGGGCACGAGGATCTTCGGCGAGCTGACGCAGGACATAATCGCCAAGGAGCAGACGACAGGCGTTCGAGACCAGATCGCGATCTTCTTGGACGGCGTCGAGCTGGTCTCCCCTGAAGTGCGTACTGCCATTACGGCGGGAACAGCCATAATCGAGGGTAACTTCACCATCGAGCGAGTGCAGGACCTCGCGCTCCTCCTCGAGGGCGGCCGACTTCCGGTGCCCATCGTGCTCATTCAGGAGCGTGACGTCGACGCCATTCTCGGTGCCGACTCTCTCGCCAAGAGCGTCGTAGCCGGCATCGTCGGACTGGCAATGGTGCTCGCCTTCATGACCCTGTACTATCGGCTTCCCGGTTTGGCCGCCTCGGTTGCGCTGATAATCTACGCGGCCCTGGTGCTGGCGATCTTCAAGATACTGCCGGTAACTCTTACGCTGAGCGGCGTCGCCGCCTTGATACTCTCCATTGGAATGGCCGTCGATGCGAACATTCTGATCTTCGAACGGATGAAAGACGAGCTTCGCGCCGGCCGCACTCTGCTCATGTCTATCAACATTGGCTTCGACAGGGCCTGGCCCGCAATTCGCGACGGCAACGTCTCGACCCTGATTACTTGCGCCATACTCTTCTGGTTCGCCGATCAGCTTGGGGCCAGCATCGTCCAGGGATTCGCGGCTACCCTGGCGATCGGCGTCGCAATCAGCATGTTCACCGCGATTACCGTCAGCCGCACGCTGCTGAGGTTCCTTGCGACCACCAGGGCGACCAGGGCCACCAGGGTCTGGCTTCCGTCCGGCGGTAGCGAAATACCCCAGATGGCCAGCGACTGAACACAGGACGAGATGTGTAGATTTGGTAGGTGCCTCCCAACGAAATCTAAAGTCCCCTCTCTCAGGGAGAGGGATAGGGTGAGGGTGAAAACACTGCCTGCCAAACTGGCGCAGTCTCAACACAGGAGCACGACTTGAACTTCGTAGGTGTAAGGGGCTGGTTCTACCTGGTCTCGTTGCTTGTAATAGTGCCGGGCGTCGTCTTCCTGGCGATCGCTCCCGGGCTGCGGCCGGGCATCGACTTCACCGGCGGTTCGACGCTGACACTCGCTTTCGAGTCAAGCGTTGATCAGACCGACCTGCGAGAGGGCCTGTCAGCTCTTGGACACCCTGAATCCACGGTCCAGAAACTCGGCGACGACACCTACTTCGTCCGAACCAGTGAACTGAACGACGCTGAGAAGTCGGCACTCACCGGTGGCCTTGAGGCAAGGCTGTCCCCCGACGGCCTCACTGAACTGTCGTTCGACCTCGTATCGCCCATCGTGGCGTCCGAGACAGTCGTGAACGCAATCTACGCCGTGATTGCGGCCGCAGTGGGCATCTTCATCTACGTGTGGTGGGCGTTCAGAAACGTGCCCAGCCCGTTCAGGTATGGGACGGCGGCAATCATCGCACTGTTGCACGACACGATCATCGTCGTTGGGGTATTCGCGATTCTCGGCGTACTGCTCGAAATCGAAGTCGGCACGATGTTCCTGATCGCGCTGCTGACCGTCATCGGCTACAGCGTTAACGACACAATCGTTGTCTTCGACCGCATTCGCGAGAACGTTACCATCCATCCCAACAGGGAGCTGTCTGAGGTGGTCAACCTCAGCATCTCGGAGACAATCGGCCGCTCGCTGAACACGAGCCTGACGCTGATGATCACGTTGCTTGCGCTCTACCTGTTTGGGGGCAGCACGATCAGGGAGTTCCTGCTCGTGCTTCTGATAGGCGTGGTCGCTGGTACGTACAGCTCGATCGCCGTGGCGAGCCAGGTGCTGATCTCGTGGGAGTACGGCGACATTCCGTGGCTGTTTGGAAGGGGTCGCAGGCAGAGAGCCGCCACCGCCTAACACTCCGACGCTGACCAGGTCAGCGTGGCGACAGCACGACTCTCCCGGTCACCTGTCTTGATGTAACCAGGCTGACAGCCTCAGCCGCGTCTTCCAGCGGCATGGTTGTGTGAACAACCGGCTGCACCGATCCCGATGCGACCATCTCGATAGCGGCCTCGATGTCCGGGCGGCTAGCCCCGGTGGAGCCATAGATCGCCGCGTCTCTGAACATGATGTCGGTCAGGTTGAGAGATGCTCGTCCGCCCTCGACTTCTCCCAGCAGCACCATCCGCCCGTACTGGGACAGGCTGCGTATTGCACTCCTGAACGTCGCCGAGCCGACTGTGTCTATCACCACGTCAGCCCCCTGGTCCTCGGTGAAGGCCATTACCAACTCCGAGAAGTCGAGCTCGCCGCCCAGGATCGCTCCGCCCGGCGCGTAGCCATCCAGCACGTCTAGCTTCTCCGGCGACGATGTGGCAGCGAAGACCTGCGCCGCCCCAAGTGCGCTAGCAATTTGGACGGCATGAACCCCAAGTCCGCCACCGGCTCCTGTGACCAGTACTGACTCGCCAGTCGCAACACGCGCGACTGACTTGGCAGCTCTTGCGCAGACCCCAATTGGGCATCCAATCAGGCAGGCGCCGATTAGGTCAACGTTGGGGGGTAGGGAAGTGACGCTCGTCGCTGGGAGCTTGATGTACTCGGCGAACCCGCCGTTGACTCCGTGGCCGACGCCGGTCCCATACCGGCAGCGGTAGTCGAGGCCGGAGGCGCAGCGGTCGCACTGACCACAGGATGCGGTGAGTGATGCGACGACTGGGTCGCCTTCAGAGAGGCTGGCAACGTCAGTGCCGACCTGCGCGATGGTGCCGGAGATCTCGTGGCCCAGGATTACGTTGTGGTCCACTCCACGCCTTAGGAGGCCGGTCGTTATGGCGATGTCGTGGCCGCAGAGTCCGGCGGCTTGTACCTCTATGACGACGTCGTTAGTTCCGGCTTCGGGCGTCTCGACTTCGCGGACCTCGAACTCAGGTTCGGGGCCCGGCTCTTTGACGAAGAGGGCCTTCAATCGGCGACGCCGCGGGCTGGGTCGGGAAGGTACTCGGCTGTAACCTTGATGACCTCGGAAAGTGGACGATCCCTGTCGATCTCCTCGGGGCTTTCGTCGGCGAACGGGGTTGATGCCAGCAGCCGGTAGATCTCGGCGGCTCCCTGGTGGAAGTGGGGAGTGACGCCGACGCCGTCAAACGTTTCCGCGATCTCCTCCATCTCGCCGATCCAGCGGCCGGCGTTAGCTGGCAGTCCGGGGATGCCGGACTCCATCGCCGACAGCGGACCCTGCTGGCTGCCGGACAGCTCCGCGACCAGCTCGTCGTAGAGGCCGAGTGACTGTGCGGCGGTGAGCATCGCGACGCGCAGGGCAGACGTGCCCTTGGTCATCGAGGCGTAGCACATCTTGATGCCAGACGCCCGGCCTATCTCGGAACCGAGGTTGGGAACGAGGATGCCCTTGCCGTCCAGTTCGTCCATGAGTGACGCTGATGGGCCGGAGATGTAGATACGGGGTACTGCGCCATGCGCGGGCGAGCCACCTATAATGCCGCCGTCGATGTACTCGCCGCCAGCGGCGTTGATGATCGACTCCATCCGGGCGGCGGTCTGGGGCGAGACGGCGTTGCAGTCGGCGAAGGGTCGCGAGACGTTGGCCTCGCGGAGGGCTTCGGCGACCGACTCGGCTACACCGAGGGCCTGGGCTGGCACAAGGACCGACATGATTAGGTCGGCCTGGGTGACCATGTCGACGAGCGTTGGGACGTCTCGGAAGTTGCCGGCTGCGGCAAGCTGCTTCGTGCGGTCGCTGCGACCGGCTAGGCAGGTGATGACGTCGTAGCCGTGCTCTCCGAGCGCCTTGCCGACGCCGTGGCCCATGTCGCCTGGGCTGAGGATTGCTATTGTCTTTAGGGCCATGGGGGTGCCTTTCTTTGTTGGATGGAGGATGGGGCTTTCACCCTCACCCTAGCCCTCTCCCCGAGGGAGAGGGGGTCCCAATTGGTTTGGGTGAAGGCACTGGGTTCCGGCCTTCGCCGGAACGACGAGAATTGGCTAGACGACCTCTACGTCGTGGGCGAAGACCATGTTGTTGCCGTAGCCCATGCCGTCCCACTTGTTGGGGAACTCCATCGGCTGCGTCTCGCCCCTGTCGTTGGTGGCGCGGGACATCAGCACGTAGTGGCCCGGGCCGGGGATCGACCAGTCGTGCTCCCATCGAGTCCATGAGTAGCCGCTTCGGGGCACCGTCACCCTGGCGTCGATCCAGGACTCGCCGCCGTCGGTGCTTATCTCGATCCTGGTGATGTCGTTCTCGCCGGACCATGCTGCGCCGGAGACGACGTAGTCGCCTGAGGGGACGAGGTCGCCCGGTGCCGGGTCCGTGATGATCGACTTGACCTTCTGGCCGGTCAGGTAGGTGTAGAAGTCATCGGCATCGGGGCCGTTCATGACCCGGTAGCGCTCGATCTGGTAGAAGCCCTCGAACTCCTTGTCCAGGACGTGGACTCCCATCAGCCACTTGATCGAGGCCATGCCGTACCAGCCCGGCACTACCAGCCGGAGCGGCGCGCCGTGCATGGGAGTAAGGAGTTCGCCGTTCATCTCCCACGCGAGCATGGTGTCCGGGTGGAGCGCCTTCTCCATCGGGAGGCTGCGCTCGTAGGTGACCTCAGCGGGGTCGCCGACGACCTCGTCCGGGCCGTGATCAGCGCCCTCGAACATGACCTCGACGGCGTTCGGGCCGACCTCAGCCATGTTGAGTATGTCCGAGACCGACACGCCGACCCACTCGGCGTTGCCCATGATCCCGTGGCCGGTGACCTTCTCCATGACCGAGCGGGTCTGCTTGACCCAGTACTCGGGGATCGGGCCGTTGCCGCAGCACTCGAAGGTGGCCTGGTAGCGGCGATGGGGGAGTTCCTTGATCTGGTCGAGCGAGAGCGAGAGGTTGGTCGCGACCTCACCGTCCACAGCCAGACGGTAGGTGGACGGGTCGACTTGAGGCACTTCCTTCCAGTGGTTACGGACGTAGAAGAGCTCTGTCGGAGTGACCTGAGACTGTAGCGCCTTGGGAGGCCCGGCGAACGAGCGTCCGCCCGCGTTGGTAGGAATGAGCTGCGGCTGGTCGTCGCGGGTACGTGCAGTGGTCATGGTGCGGTCTCCTCGCTGGAGGCTATTCGACGTAGGTCGTCTTGATGTCGTTGGTGGGGTGGGTGACGAGCATGCGCGCGGCGACCCAGGTGTTGTTGACGAGCTTGTGGGGAGTGCCCGGCGGGGCGACCATGGAGTAGCCGGAGCGTACGGTGCGCACCTCGTCGCCGACGACGAACTGGATGGAGCCTTCGACGACCATGATGGCCTCATCGGCGTCGTGCGTGTGGAGTTGGCCGACGGAGCCGGGCTGGACGACTAGCTCACTGATGGTAAGCGAGTGCGTTCCGTGCTCCTCCGAGATCATGGTGCGCACGCTGCGCTTGTCCACCGGCTCGGGCATCGGCTGGGTGCTGTGGTCTATGACTGGCATTTTTCTCCCTTGTCGCAAACGGTCGATGACACCTCATGCCGAGTGAAGCGAGTCGAGCTTCAGGCGGGCACTAAATGTCAGGCCCAATGATGCAACAGGGACGGCGAAAATGCAAAGTGGATGTGTTGTATCCACCAGGGGTCACAGGATGTCTGAACCTTGATTTGTCAGACTGTTGTGATTGCCTTGATTGTGTTGCCTGGGGGTGGCGAAGAGGGTAGGTATTCGTACCTTTCACCCTCACCCTAACCCCCTCCCTCAGGGAGAGGGGGTCTTCTTGAATGGGTCAGTAGTGGAAGTCGTTGGGGTCGAAGTCCAGCGGCGGGGGATTGCCGTGGACCTCGCACTCGGGGTCCGGGCAGTCTCTGTATGACTCGGCGTAGACTGGGTTCTGGGCTGCCTCGGATGGGTCGAAGTTATCGTCGTAACAGGCTTCGAAGTACTGGAGTCGTTTCTCGTCGATGTAGAGCGGGTCCCAATCGGGGTATCTGTAGACCTTGGTCGGATCCAAGGGTTCAGGCTCAGGCTGCTCTTCGGGCTTGTCCATTACTGCGGCCTGGAAGCGGGCCTGTTCGGGAGTCAACTGGTTCTTCTTCGGAGTAGAGCGACGGGGTGTTGTCGGAGTCTTGGCCTTGGGGAGAGGTCTGCCGGGGCTCTTGCCGAACGCGCGGCTGAGAAGTTCTCTGGCTGCCGAGACGCGATGTCCGACGTGGATACCTTCGATCCTGCCCTCCATCACGTCGATCAGGAACAGAAGGATGACACGCCCGTTGTCGGTTCTCTCCCGGATGAGCGCCCTGATACCAGGGTCCAACTCGACCCAGATCTTGCGGCCGTTCTTCGTTTCATCCTTGTCGGGAGTGTTCTCCTCGATGAAGTCTGGGGCGTCGTCCTGTCCATAGATGGTGAGCAGCCTGGCTGCAGCGAGCCGGTGACTCAGGGTGCAGCCGTCGATGTCGCCGTTCATGACGTCGATGAGAAAGCGGACGATGTTGCGTCCGTCGTCGGTGTTGTCTCGGATGTACGTGGCTATGGACATGGGGTGGTTGTGGCTGGCGATAAGAATATATGTTCTAGTGGTGAGTATAGGGAGATGGGGGAGGTGGGGTCAAGAGAAATGAGAGGAGACCAGTCCTCTGTTGGGTTCGATCGAGGCTGGCACTTGCATGCGGGTCGCAAGCCGACTCGGAGGGGTTGAGGGTTCAGCTTAAGTTGAGGCCACTACCACCTGACCGTGAATTATTCAGACTCTAGGCAGGATAACCGACGGGTGTATTTCAACTCTTTCGGGAGGCAATCGATAGTCCCTACAGCCCTCGTGTGGGCTAATGACTCACTGCCTAGTCTGTTTCAGCGGAGACACTGCAATCATCTGTGTCGAGTCTAGTCAATACTTCTCTATGGTCTAGGGAGAGATTTCACACATGAAGATAATGGCGTCCTCAACTCGGACCTTAATTGCGCCAAGTTCTGAAAGTGTGAATCTACCTGCCGGGCCATGGGCTCCCGCGTTCAATTCCTGGAACAAGACATTTAGGTCCTTCACGTTTGTATCGATGAAAGTCTCCAAATCATTGTTCTGTACGCCGCTCTGTTCAAGGCAATATGCTATTTTTGCCCTCCGTGTAGGCGTTCCCCTCTCCGTTAGCGGGCAGTTGGGATCTGATGTCATTACTGTGGAGTCTGGTGCAGCAGAGTTAAGTATCCCCGCGATTAACTCCCGGCTACTTGCGCAGAAGTGACGGGCTGCGTCCGGATTCTCAGGACTTAGGGAGAAGAGAGCTCCATGCCAGCGATCATTCAAGTCAGGAGAAACTCTGGACAGTTCAGCAACTATCTTCGTCTCTCCCAACTCTTGGTTACTTTCATCCGTGTTCTCTCCAGGTTCTATGAGGTTCCTAGCGACGGTCAGACTGTTGGCTGTCTCCTGCTCGGCAAGGTCCGAGAGATAGGGATCGGCATTCGCATGGTTTAGGCGGTCATATATGTCTGAGAGACCAATTGCGGATTCGTGAATCAGGTTGAAGTTGCCAGCGATATGTTCCTGTTGCACGACAACATTGCGGACCGACTGAAGTCTGGCATGATTAGCTCGAACACGTCTGTTGTATTCGCGAACCTCTCGGTTGTACGCATCTATAGCTCGCCTGTTTCGAGCTTCAATACCGCGAAGGGCACGATCGCTTCTTGCCGCCTCGCTCCTTTGCCGCCTATTGAATTCCTTTAGCTTTCGGTTGTAGTCATCTACAGCCCGTTTTTGACGTCTGTTATGTTCCCGGACCTGCCGGTTGTAACTATTGATTGCGGATCGAAGGCGAGAGGAGGAAAATGGGCGGCGTGCCATGTTTACTTTCTCCTAGGCTGTCAAGCTCTTCCGAAGTCACCGGCGACTTATATGTTGGGAATCAAATGATCTAATATCTTTCAATGTAGAGGAATCCCTGTGAGTGAATCAATGGGGCAGGGGCAGCCAATAGGCTGCTAGGAACTGGCATAATCAGATTCACTCTCTTCATGGGTGGGAAGAACTTAGGTGGGAAGAATTGTCAACCGAGACTATAGATCCGAGCCTAAGCCTGCTAGTGCGCTGGTGTTTTCAATTCCAATATTTCAGATTCACTTATCCGAAATTTCTATGGCCAGATGTTCCGCCAGTCCACTCGACGTGATCTGATCTCTGATTGTGAGAACTCTTGCGTTCAGCCTTGGAAGATATGCTCTCTGTGGTAAGAGAGGAAGTCCCTGTTTGGCGCGAACTTCTCAGGTGGGGTGATTTCACGTCCGTGGTAGAGCTGGATGGATTCGGCGAAGTAGTAATCGGGGTGTTGAGCGTATCGCTTGGATACCTGTACGGTCATGTCGTCATCGACTGTGATCAAGCCACTGTCAAAAGCCTTGTCGTGGAGCGCTGAGAGTAAGAGTCCGTTTCTCGGGTTCACTCGATTGGTCTTGTCGCATCTCCAAGGGACTATGTGACTGGCCACCAGCAGTGACGGAATCGACAGTCCGGTTATGCAGCAACGCTCGTTGTATGCTGCCAGGACCGCGTTGCGGAAGAACCTCTGGCCGATGCGGACTGTGGATGTGACGACGCGGTCTTCACCGATGGGGCCGTCTTCAACGTCAGCCTCGGTCTGTTGGTCTGGGAGAATTCCATCGAGCTGAACATCCTGAAGGGCTTGTTCTGACTCGATGGCAAATGCTTCCCAGTCGCTGTGCATTTCATCCCACATAGTTCGGTCGGCGGCTGAAACGCTCGTTAGTCCCCTGCGGCCTGTGGACGTGATTTCCGGGTCGAGACTGGCGATGTTGGTGAGCTTCATTGCCAGTGCGCTCGGAGTCCGACCAATCGCGTCTGCAATGGAAATGATTTCGGGGTTTCTGGCGTGGAGCCTGCCGAAGGGCAGACGGCAGTAGAGGGCGTAGGCTACAAGTAATTGGTCTCGGGTCCAGGGGGAGCCGTGCGTCATGAGTCGGAAACGAAGGGTCTCTCATTCACTAGGGGTTCGGTGGGAAGCTGACCTGTGGATTCCCGCTTTCGCGGGAATGACGGTGGTGGGTTTGTGGAAAGCCAGTTTAACAGGGCTGCCTACACCTCAGTGTCGTACACGAGCTTGCCGTCGCGCCACGTGGGGACTGCGCCTGTGGTCTCTATTGCGCGTCGGCGTGCCTTGATGGCTGCGCGCTTCATGGCGGCATCCAGGTCGGCCCTAAACTTGGCACTTTCTTCCTCTGAGGGTCTCTGAGGCTCTTCGTGTTCTTTGCTGATGAACATCTCAGCGACGGCGAAGTTTTCAACTTCAATGTCGTTCACGCGGTCGCGAATCTGCCAGAGGTCGTACGCCATCTGTAGGCGTATCCACGTTTCTGGTGATGAGCCGAACGCCTCTGATAGGCGGACTGCCATCTCCGCTGAGACGCGCGACCTCCCGTTTATGAGGGCGGAGAGAGTCTGACGGGCCACCCCCAAGCCTTTTGCTGCCTTTGTTATGGTCAGGCCGAGGGGTTCAAGGCACTCGTGTTTGACGACTTCTCCGGGGTGGGGAGGGTTGTGCATAGGCATAGTGACTACATGATAGTCAGCTTTTCACCCTCGCCCCAACCCTCTCCCTGAGGGAGAGGGGGCCGTTGATTGGTATTCGCGCTGTCTGCACACCTTTACCTACCCCTGTGAGCCCGTCAAGGGAGAGGGGGCCTGTTGTCTGGAATTCACGCCTGTCACCCGTCAAGGGAGGATTGCGGGCGGGACGCCCGCGCTCCAGGGGCAACCGAATCTTGGCTCCTTAGTCCGCCGCCTCGGGCATGGTGCGGGTTAGCCAGAGCTCGTCTCGGACTGAGGTGCGGCGCTTTAGACGGGTATTGAGGAGGTCCTGAGCCTTGTCGTATCGGCCGGAGCGGATGTAGGACTCGAGGATGGTGTCCTCGAAGACCTCGCGCTGGGCGTGACTGCCTCCGATGCGTGGAAGCTGCTCGACCAGTCCGTCGAGGTTGTCGGCGGCCTCTTCGTAGGCTCCGTGGGCGAACGCCTCGATGCCCTTGACCAGCGGCAGGGTGACCTCGGACGCGAGCGCGTTGCCCCCGGAGGCGGCCTCTCCGAGTCCGTCGATCATGCGGCCAAGCTCCTCAGTGAATCCGCCTGCGGCGAATGTGAGCGCAGCGTGGGCGTCACGGAACGCGGGGCCTGGCTTCTCGGCGGCGGGCAGGGCGATCTCGCGTATCTCTTGCCACGGCACAACTTCGACTCCCTCCCGTCCGTCAGGGTCGTTACGCTGAACCGCATCCTCGTCGCCGTAGATCTTCATCCTCCACGAGAGGGAAGCGCTGTCGGCCAGGGAGCCCTGGTTCTTCTGCAGCACCGATGGGCGAATGTAGTCCTCGTAGAGAGACACGGCGTTCTGGGGCCTGCCGGTGGCGAGCTGGAAGAGCGCCTGGTGCCATGAGAGGTGGACGTTGAACGGGCCGCGACGGTCGTAGCCGTCGAGCCAGTCACCGAGGAAGTCAGAGCCGCCGTCGACGTCGCCAACCTCGAAGAAGACGTGAGCCACCGAGTGCGAGGCGTTGGCGTTGTCGGGCCGGATTTCGAGCGAGCGCTCGGCGTACTTGAGCGCGTCGTCGAAGTAGCCGGTCTCGTGGTGGGCGAAGGCGTACTGTCCGAGGAACGCCCAGTCCTCGCCGTACTCCTTCCTGATCGGCTTGAGGATGGACATCAGCTCTTCAGGGAAGTTGGGTATGCCCGCGCCGCTGCATCCGAGGATCAGCATGCGGTTGGCGAGCCTGACCATGAGCATGTCGCGAGGGAACTCGTCGAGGTGCTCGCGGATGAGTCTGTATGCCCTGTTGATGTCTCCGTCGATCATGAGGCTGATCGCCTGGACCTGCTGGCGCTCGCGCTTGGTGGCGTTGACGGCCAGCTTCTTTGCGTAAGCGATGGTCACCCTGGCCTCGGCGGCCTTCATAGCGTAGCTCTCGAACAGCGCCTTGGCGGCGTGGGCGAGAGCGAGTCCTTCGTCAGCCTCGATGGCCTGCGCGAGGGCAACGTCGGCACCGTAGGTCTGCGAGAGGAAGCGGTCGACGGTCTCGACGTAGTGTTCAGCGGCTTTGGGGGACTCGGTGGTGAGGGGAAGCTCGTAGCGGTCCTTGATGCCGGTTCCGTTCGTCATGGCGCACCTCCTGGGTGGGTCATATGGTCTCGTGTATCAATACGAAAGGTAACATAGGGTTTGAGGGTGGGCAACGGTTTATTCACGAAGGGGGCGAATGGGCACGGAGGGGGTGTCCTTCGACAGGCTCTGAGGGAGAGGGGATCTTCGTCTGGCTGGTTGACCTTGGAAACCGTGGTCAAAAGTCGATCTAGTTTGTAGGGTACGCAGGGCTATGTGGCTGGGATAGAATAGGCCCGTTGCCATTGATGGAGGTATTGGGCTGTGCCGAAGTTTGTTTTCATGCCGCCGCAGGACGATCTGAAGGCGATGTTCGCCGCGCGTCTGGCGGACACGGTGCCGGAGTACGACGTGGTCTCGCCGGAGACGGACGAGGAGTGAGTGAAGGGGAGAGGGGAGTGAGAGCCTCTCGTTCCAGCCCCGAGTTTCGCCACATTAGGTAAGTAAGGAGAACTCTATGAAGATCACGTCAGTCACGCCTGTTCCAGTTTCGGCAGGGACGGCCTTTGGGGCGCGGAACTACATGTTCGTCAAGATCGAGACGGACGAGGGGATCACTGGATGGGGAGAGGCGACGTCCGGGCCGATGGCGGTGGCGACGATGGTGGAGGAGTTCGGGAGCCTGCTGATCGGCACTGACCCGGGGCGAATCGAGCAGCACTGGCAGACGCTGTACCACCACTTCCACGTGAGAGGCGGCGTGGTGCAGATGTCGGCGATCAGCGGGATCGAGATCGCCCTGTGGGACATCAAGG
Organism: Dehalococcoidia bacterium; assembly: GCA_965116405.1. Lineage (GTDB taxonomy): Bacteria > Chloroflexota > Dehalococcoidia > Lucifugimonadales > UBA1123 > VXRN01. The sequence goes on along the minus strand of OZ220685.1, from coordinate 21,970 downwards.
GCAAGGCCCTGGGCGTGCCGGTGTACGAGCTGCTCGGAGGGCCGATGAGAGAGCGCATCTGGTGCTATGGACGCTGGGACGGCGCGACCCCTGAGGCGGCTGTCGAGCGCGCGCTCAGCTTCACCGAGCAGGGGATCACGGCGCTCAAGGGCGACCCATTCGACCACCGCGGGCTGTTCATCCCCATCGAGGCGGAGAGAGTGGCGATCAAGAAGCTGGAGGCAGTGCGAGAGGCGGTGGGGGACGACGTCGAGCTGCTGGTCGAGGTACATGGTCGGCTCGCGCCGGCGGCGGCGATCAGGATCGGGAACGCCATGGAGCCGTACCGTCCCTTCGTGTATGAAGAGCCGGTGCCTCCCCAGAACATAGACGCGCTGCAGCGAGTGGCGGAGTCTGTGTCGATCCCGATAGCGACGGGCGAGCGCCTGTACACCAAGTGGGACTACGCCGACCTGCTCAGCAGACAGATAGTGGCAATGATCCAGCCTGACATCGTGCAGGGCGGCGGGATCATGGAGCTGAAGAAGATCGCGGCGATGGCAGAGGCGCACTACGTCGGCTTCCAGCCGCACAATCCGTATGGTCCACTTTGCACGATTGCGTCGCTGCACCTGGACGCGTGTGTGCCGAACTTCATGATCCAGGAGGGTGGGATACATCCGTGGTTCCAGGACGTGTGCTTCGGGAAGTTCCCCAAGCAGAAGGATGGGTTCCTGCCTCTTCCTGAAGGGCCGGGACTGGGAGTCGAGGTCGACGAAGACTGGGTGAAGGCGAATCCGTGGCGAGAAGATGCGGCAGTCTGGCGGGCAGGAGACGGCTCCGTCGCGTCATTGCAGGACACGAACTGGTCGTAGATTCCGAGAGAGCAGGGAGCCGCGCATGCCGTACCAACCTCACATCTTCGCAGACAACCCGCTGGACCGCGGCGACCAACAGCGTCGGGACGAGACGTGGCTGTCTCACAAGGCGATGGACCCGGACACCAGGATACTGGTGATGCCGGAGCTCGACGTACCTCTAACGGAAGGCGACGATCCCTGTCTGTCCTGGATGACTCCGAGAGACGTCACGTGGTTCGGGATCGAAGGCGAGCCCGTCTTTCTCGGCCTTAAGGAAGATGTCGCGCACTTCGCGATCCTGGTTCCAGCGTCGAGCGGCGCGGCTGCGAGGTTGAGAAACGACCCGTCCATCCACTTCGTGGACGCACGGACGGCGGCGCCGATCGTCAGCGGCGCGGAGTCGGGCATCATCGCTCAGGCGCGCGCGCAACTCGACTGGCACAACCGGCACGGATTCTGCTCGGTGTGCGGAGACCGCACGATGATGGGAAGAGGGGGGCATGTGCGCAAGTGCGAGGGCTGCAATGCGGAGCACTTCCCGAGGACTGACCCCGTCGCGATCATGCTCGTGCATGACGGTGAAAGATGCCTGATGGGGCAGTCGAGGGGTAGGCTCCAGCGGATGCAGATGTACTCGGCACTGGCTGGTTTCATGGACCAGGGGGAGTCGATAGAAGAGGCTGTCGCTCGCGAGGTGAAGGAGGAGGCGGGGATCGAGGTCAAGAACGTGCGGTACCACTCGTCGCAGCCGTGGCCGTTCCCGTCGTCGCTGATGATCGGGTGCCACGCCGAGGCCGCGACGACCGACATCCACATCGACGACGAAGAGATGACCGACGTGCGGTGGTTCGAGCGCGAGGACGTGATAGCCGCGCTAGAGGGTCGGAGTACTGACTTGGCAGTGCCGCAGCCTCTGGCGATCGCGCATCACCTGGTCAAGACGTGGGCTTACGGAGAGCTCTAGCAGACCCGTTTTCACCCTCACCTCAATCCTCTCCCATCAAGGGAGAGGAGGCACTAAGGTGAGCTTTAGCGGGCGATGAAGCCGCCGTCTATGACGAGTTCGGTGCCAGTGACGAAGGAAGCCTCGTCGGACGCCAGGAACAGCACTCCGTTGGCGACCTCGATGGTCTCGCCGGTGCGCCGGAGGGGCGTCAACCGGATGAGTTCGCTGCGGTCATCGTCTGACCTGCCCACACGGGCCGAGCGCATCGGTGGCATGAATCCGGGGTGAACCGAGTTCGCCCTGATGCCGTCGGGGCCGTAGCGTACGGCGGTCGCCTTGGTGAAGATGCGGACAGCGCCCTTGGATGCGTGGTAGGCGGGATGTCCGCCCTCTCCGCCAACGAATCCCATGATGGACGAGATGTTGACGATGGAGCCGCCGCCCGCCTCTTGCATAGCAGGTAAGACGGCGCGGGTACCGAGGTAGACGCCGGTGGAGTTGACGTCCATGATGTTGTTCCAGCCGTCGATGTCGAGGGGGTCCTCGTGCGAGCCGCTGCTGATGCCGGCGTTGTTGACGAGGATGTCGACCTTGCCGTACTTGTCGATCGTGGCCTGGACGGCAGCGTCCCACGACTCGGCGCTGGTGACGTCGGTGTGGACGTAGGTGGCCTCGCCGCCGGTGTCTTCGATCTGGCGGGCGACGGCTTCGCCCTCGTCGTCGAGGACGTCGGCGATGACGACCCTGGCGCCCTCCCGGGCGAACAGGCGAGCTTCCTCAGCGCCCATGCCACCGGAGGCTCCAGAGATAATCGCTACCTTGCCTTCCAATCTCATCTCTAGACCTCCGTAAGGGCGGCGTTAGGTTCAGTGCCCGTTGTGGTTCGCGAAGCGGTCGATGTTGATGGCTCTGACCCGGCGTGTGTATCTGACACGGACGTACTCGCCGATCTCGAGCAGATCGAACGTGGCCTGGTCGACGGAGACCCATGCGCCGTTTACATGAATGCGTAGTCTGCCGTCGTCAGCCTTGCCCTTCATGTCGAGAGGACCTTCGGCGACATAGTAGGGTGGCAGAGCGTCGGTGAGTAAGTTGATCCAGTTGCCGACCGCGCGAGCGATCACCTTGAACTGCTCCGAACGCCTAAGGGTCTGAAGCTGCGCCATAAGTTACCCCCGCCCGTGGTTTCCGGCTGCCTCGGGTGGCACCACTTGTCCCTATAATAACGGTGTTATCGGAGGTGGGCAAATTGGCGCGGGTCCCGATAAGCATCGAGAGGGGAGGAACAACGATGGCGAAATGGTTTGACGACAGGGTTGCACTGGTGACAGGTGGTGCTTCCGGCATTGGAAGAGCGACAGCCCTGGCATTTGCTCGTGAGGGAGCGAGGACGGTTGTCTCGGACGTAGATGTCGACGGCGGTCAGGGGACCGTCGACATCATCGAGGACTCTGGGGGAGAGGCAACGTTCGTCAAAGCCGATGTGACTTCGGCGGACGAGGTCGAGGGTCTAGTCGCCAGAACGGTGCAGACATATGGCCGACTCGATTGCGCTTTCAACAACGCGGGGCTGGAGCGCGAAATGACCAGCCCGGCCGAGAGGCACTCAGAGGAGACGTTCCAGTCCGTGATCGATGCCAATCTCAGGGGCGTCTGGCTCTGCATGAAGAGCGAGATCGCGCAGATGCTGGAACAGGGCTCTGGGGCAATCGTAAATGCCTCGTCGGTCGCAGGACTGGTCGGTATACCCAACCAGCCCATCTATGTAGCCAGCAAGCACGCGGTCTCCGGACTGACCAAGTCATTCGCTGTGGAGTACGCCGGCAGGGGAATTCGCGTAAATGCCGTGTGTCCGGGCCTGGTCGACACACCACTCATGGACCGCATCTACGCCAGCAATCCCGAGATGAAGGCTGAAGCAGACAGCTGGCAGCCGATTGGACGGACCGCCCGCCCCGAAGAGATCGCTGAGGCCGTCATCTGGCTATGCTCGGACAAGGCATCGTTTGTGGTCGGACACATGATGACGATAGATGGTGGGCTGGTCGTCCGGTAGGTTCCGGCCCGGACTTACGGGCGAGTTCTTGCGCCTGAACCCTCGAATCTGATGGTGCGGCGGGTTACATGCCCCACTAGGCAATAGTTTTTGACCGCCGCTGAGTCTTCAAATATGCTTGCCCCTAACAGGCGGCCGATCTGCGACTGAGCATACAAGTAGCGGAAGAGGAGGGCAGAGATGATAACCAAGTTTGGAAGTCTATACGCCGGCAACCTGGACATGAGTGACATCGGCCTGGCTGGGACACCTGTCAACGATCGTAGCTATTCGGACGACGAGCTGGCTGGGGTCTTCACAAAGACTGAGGCCATAGTCACGACTATGGACAGGCTGGGATACGACGATTTCTGGGCCGCCGAGCACCACTTCCAGCACGAGGGCTACGAGTGCATTCCGAACCTGCTGATGCTGTTTGTCCACCTGGCGCACCTCACGGAGAACCTCAGGTTTGGCTGCGGGTTCAACATCAACCCCATGTGGCACCCACTCCGCCTGGCGGAGGACTATGCCACCGCAGACATCCTGACAGGTGGGAGGGTAATCTTCGGAGTTGGACGCGGATACCATTCGCGTGAGGTCGAGAGCTTTGGCAACCCCATCATCGACCAAGACGCCAACAGGGAGCTGTTCGAGGAGCAGGTGGAGGTGATGATGAAGGCCTTTCACCAGCGCTCTTTCTCTCACCACGGCAAGCACTACGACATCCCGCCTAGTGTCCCATACCGAGGGTACGAGTTGGAGGAGATAACCCTTGTGCCCAGGCCCCGCAACCTTCCCGTGGAGTGCTGGCAGCCCATGGTCAGCGCAAGCCAGCGTGGTCTGGACTTCATGGCCAAGCACAACATCAAGGGCATCATAGGTGGCGGGGCAGCCCCAGGCGGAGCGGGCGAGGAGGTGGTCAAGAGGTGGCAGGAGACGCTCGCACAGCATGGCAAGGAGACGGAGCTGGGCGGAGATCTCGCTATCGGCATCAACTTCCACATTGCCGAAACGGAGCAGGAGGCCGTGGACAACGTCAAGGACATCTTCCATGAGAACATGAAGATGTTCGCCCCTCTCATTGGCCACGACCTCGATGACGATCAGATCGAAATCCTGGCTGATCCAGTCCGCGCTCCCAATGCTGGACTCCCTACGGTAGAGGACGCCATAAGAGGCGGTTCGTGGATGGTCGGACCACCCGAATTGATCACTGAGAAGCTGATGGAACTCCAGGACAGGTGGCCTGGTCTGGAGCAGATTCACGTGAATGTAACGGCGATGGGCAGCCCGCTGAGCATGACCCTGGAGCAGCTCGAACTCTTCGGCACGGAGGTTATGCCCACTTTCAAGAATCAAGCGGGCGCAGACGCCGAGACCACTGGCTAACCGTTCTCCAGGGTTGACTTGCCAGACGATACGATCTTAATGGTCAAAAGGTAGGGGCGGTTCGCGAACCGCCCCTACGCACTTGGACTCATGCAGTAGCGTCCATGCGCCGTGCCCAAGGTTCGACCGCTCGGACGCAATCTGAACCGCAGGGAGGTAACAGATGGCGATATTAGTGCTAGGCGGTACCGGGTTCATCGGTCCCAGACTTATCCGCAAGCTGGTGGACCGCGGACATGAAGTGGTCTGCATGGACATCAACCCCGGAGCGGCCTCCTTTGCCGGTATGGAAGACCAGGTCCGCGTCATTCGAGGCGACATCACCCAGTTCGAGGAAGTGGTGAACGCAATCGCCGTGGCCGAACCCGACCGAATCATAAATCTCGCCTACCTGCTGGGTGGCGGGGAGATTAACCCCCACCTGAACATGAAACTGAACATTCTCGGAATGGACAACTGCTTCGAGGCGGCTCGCCTGCTGGGAGTGAACCGGGTGGTCTACGCCAGCTCCATTGCTGTCAGCGGACAGCAGAGTAACTTCGGAGACCGGCTGGTCAACGAGGACGACGGGATGTTCGGCACCAACCAGTACGCCACCCACAAGATATTCAACGAGTTCCAGGCCAAGATGTATATCGACAACTACGATATGGCCATCACCGGCGTGCGTCCGGCCAACGTAACCGGGCCAGACAAGGTGCGCGGCTCGGTGGACCACGTTCAGTGCATCACCCGGCCGGCCTCAGGAGAGCCGGTCAACTTCCCATTCAAGTCCTTGATGCGGCTGCCCATCCACGTCGAGGACATCGCTGAGGTATTCACACGTGTCCTGCTGGCCGACTCTTCCCACCACCCCATCTACAACTCCGGCGGACATCCCATCAGCTTGGGAGACCTGGCTGTGATGGTACAGGAGTTTCTACCTGATGCACAGATCACCTTCGACGACGAAGGAGGGATCGAACAATCCGGGAACTACCTGGTTGATAACAGCCGCCTAAGGGAAGAGTTCGAAGTGGAGTACCCACCCTTCCGAACCCGAGTGCTGGAAATCATCAACGAAGTCAGGGCCGACTCAGGCCTGGAGCCAGTCGGATAAAGGGCTGACAGTCCGGCTTTCGGCAGGTTGTAAAGGCTGTCAGAGAGTGTATTGTTAGAGGGCGCAGGGCTCGATCTGCACAGCAAGTAGGCAATTCCGACCATTCGAGGGACACCAGGAGAACTAAGTTGGGTAACTCAGGAAGACCCCCAGAATTTGATGCGGTCGTCATTGGTGCTGGCTTTTCGGGACTGGGAATGCTGAGGCGCCTGCGAGACGAGTTGGGATTGTCCGTCCAGGTGTACGAGGCGGGTGACGGCGTCGGGGGCACATGGTACTGGAACCGGTATCCGGGGGCGCGGTGCGACTCCGAGAGCTACGTGTACTGCTTCTCGTTCTCCAAGGACCTGCTCCAGGAGTGGAACTGGAGCGGAAAGTACCCCGAACAGCCCGAGATTCTGACCTATCTCAACCACGTCGCTGATCGATTCGACCTTCGCCGCAACATCCAGTTAGATACCCGAGTTACCACAGCGAGGTTCATTGAAGAGGACAATCTATGGCAGGTTGAGACAGATCGGGGTGACTGTGTCACTGGCAGGTTCCTCATTACTGGGATCGGCTGTATCTCGGCAGGAAATGTTCCTGATATTCCGGGGCTCGAGTCGTTCGAAGGAGACTGGTACCACACTGGTAGCTGGCCACACGACGGAGTGGACTTCACCGGCAAGAGGGTCGCAGTTATTGGCACCGGTTCAAGCGGAGTACAGTCGATACCTGTGATTGCCAAGCAAGCCGAACGTCTAACCGTCTTCCAGCGGACCCCTCAGTACACCATCCCGGCACGCCACGAAAATGTGGACCGCAGGTTCATCGAGGAAGAGGTGAAACCCAACTACGATGAGATCTGGGAGAAGGCGAGGTGGTCGCAGTCCGGATTCCCGGTGGAAGTCAGCGAAGTCTCCGCGCTGGAAGTCACGCATGAAGAGCGACTGGAAACCTATGAAGCGCTCTGGGCCAGGGGTGGATTCCCATTCCTCTTCGCGTCATTCCACGACATTAGGACTGACATACGCGCCAACGACACTGCTGCCGATTTCATACGGTCGAAGATCCGGGAGATAGTCAGGGATTCCGACACCGCCTCGAAGCTCCAGCCTACGGACCACCCGTTGGGATCGAAACGCGCGCTCATAGACACGAACTACTACGACACCTACAACCGTGACAACGTCGAACTGGTCGACATTAGGCAGTCGCCGATCCAGGAGATAACGCCTGCGGGAATACGTACGGAGGACGGCGATTACGAGTTCGATATCATCGTTTTCGCCACCGGCTTCGACGCGATGACGGGCAGCTTCCTGAGGATGGACATACGTGGCAGGAACGATCTGTCGTTGAAGGAGAAGTGGTCGGAGGGACCCAAGACCTACCTTGGTGTGCAGGTCGCCGGGTTCCCGAACATGTTCATGGTAACCGGGCCTGGAAGCCCATCGGTTCTCAGCAACATGCCAGTAGCGATCGAGCAGCACATCGAGTGGATTTCGGGATTCGTCGAATACCTGCGTGAGCACGGCATCGAGACGGCTGAGGCAGAGCTGGATGCAGAGGCCGCGTGGGGTGCCCATGTGAACGAGATTGCCGAGACCACACTGTACATGCTTGCGAACTCGTGGTACCTCGGCGCCAATATTCCCGGGAAGCCTCGTGTGTTCATGCCCTACGCTGGTGGGCTTGGGACCTACCGCGAAAGGTGCAACGAGATCGCGGAGAACGACTACGAGGGCTTCATACTCGGGTCGGGGAGTCGAAACGTGCCCAGCCTCACTGTTGCTCCCGTGGCGGACTGACGCCCGCCTGGCAACCCTGCCAGCTTAGTCTGACGAGGGACGAGCGAGGCGCTACCTCAGGCTGTTAGCGTGTGCAGCTGCGCCTTCACCGGCGATCTTGCCGAACACGGAGCCTGCCATCAGCCCAGAGCCGCCTGGGTAGTTGTGGTAGAAGAGGCCGCCCACGAGCTCGCCCGCAGCGTAGAGGCCGGGAATCGGGGTGTCTTCCGTGTCGAGGACTCTGCCTTCTGAGTTGATCTTGAGGCCGCCGAACGTGAACGTTATTCCGCAAGTGACCGCAAAGCCCATGTAGGGCGGCGAATCTATCGGAAGTGCCCAGTTGGTCTTGGGCGGCTCGATCCCGGCTGTTGTCTTACCGTCCAGGGCAGTTGGGTTGTATTCTCCGGGCTGCACGGCGTCGTTGAACGAGCTGACGGTGTTCACCAGGCCATCGCAGTCTATGCCGAGTCCATCCGCAAGAGATTCGATGGTATTGGCCTCGACCTTGGAGACCTGCGGAATGTCGTACTCGTCGCGCAGCAGGTGCTTGGTCTTCTGGTCGAAGATCTGGAATGCTGCGCGCTGTGGCTGGAAGAGGATCTCTCTCCCGTATTTGGCGTAGGTGTAGTTGCGGAAGTCGGCTCCCTCGTCGACGAAACGCTCGCCGTCGACGTTTACGATTATCCCGAACGGGTACGAGTGCTTCTGGAATAAGTCTGCAACGTTACGGTCGCCTGTCGGTGGGGCGTTGAGGTCCCACGCGACTGCGTGGCAACCGCTCCAGTGGCCGAAGGATTGGGCTCCGATGTCAAGGGCCATCCTGATGCCGTCACCGGTATTGAACTGGGTGCCGCGCACCTTGGCGAGCTCCCAGCCGGGTCCGAGGTAACGCGTCCGCATCTCGGCGTTCGCCTCGAATCCGCCGCAGGCCAGTACCACGGAACTGCAATCTATGTCGTGGAAGCCGTCCTCGTCGCGGATGGTGAGTCCGGTGACTCGGCCCTGTCGATCTGTGATTAGGGATGATGCCTTCGTCCCGTACCTGATCGACCCGCCCTTGCGGTCGACAAGCTCGAACTGGCGGTCAGAGAGGCCCTTCCCTCCGCCTACAGCCTCGACGATGAGGCCGCCCCAGAAGCGGAGCACACCCTCGTGCCTGAATGCCTGCCGGCCGTACGCGAGAATCCAGGGCACTCCCTGGCCCTTCAGCCACCGCATAGTGGGATGGGACTGCGAGACCAGGGTTTGAATCATCTGGGCGTCGGAGAGTCCCTCCGTGACGCGCATGACGTCTTCGTAGAAAGTGTTCTGAGGATATGAGCCCACGTCTATGCCGGACTTCTCTTCCTCAGACATCTCGGGCAGGAGTGCGACTATGTCCTCGATGCCGTCGTATGCGAACCTGAAGAGCCCGCCCGTGAAGTAGGAGTTGCCACCTCTCAGGTACTCGGGAGCCTTCTCGAGCACGAGGACATTTGCCCCCTGCTCGATGGCGGCGAGAGCCGCTGAGAGGGCGGCATTCCCGCCTCCAACCACCACTACGTCGGCAGACTGACTGGAGCTCAACTATCGCCTCCATTTCACTTCTTGCAGTACCCTGTCAGGGTTTTAGAAACGTACAGTAAGCGCCCGCTGAGTGTAAACCCGCATTCAATAGCCGGGGGTTTCGCTCTGGACTGTCGTGGCGCGTCGATGCGTCGTGCAGGCCCTGAAAAGGAGTCTAATGAGTGGACAGCCGTAAGCTGTTAAGGCACACGCTCCTGGCTGCCGTAATTGCACTGCTTACATTTGGCTCCCTGTCATGCACTGACGATGCGGATGAACCTGTCCTGGTGTTTGCGGCTGCCAGTCTGACTGACCCATTGACTGAACTTGCAGAGAAGTTTGAAGCCGAGTCAGGAATTCAGTCGGACCTCAACTTTGGAGGCTCCAACGCACTGGCACGCCAGATCGTGGCCGGAGCGCCTGCAGACCTGTTCCTGTCGGCTGGAGCGTCACCTGTCGAACTGCTGGTTGAAGAGGGACTTGCAGCCGAGTCCGACCTGCGCGAACTGCTGGGTAATGAACTGGTCGTTGTGTCGAGGTCGTCATTGCAGATGGAGGCACTTGATCCGCTGCTCGGGGATCGGTTTACAAGGGTGACCGTTGTCGACCCGGGACTGGGACCTGCGGGGCGATATGCCGAGCAGGCGCTGAGGTCGGCCGGGGCCTGGGACGCACTCCAGCCAAAGATCGTATTGGCGAGCGATGTCAGGGCTGCTCTCAGCTATGTGGAGTCCGGCAATGCAGACGCGGGAATTGTGTACCGAACAGACGCGGCGACGACGCCCGAATTGAATGTCGCCTACCAGGTTCCCTCCGAACTCCACTCGCCAATCAGATACCTGGGCGTTGTGCCGGAAGAGGCGGACAGGTCGGATGCTGCGAAGAAGATGCTGGACTTTCTGATTTCGGAGGAATCGGTGACCGAATTCGGCAAGTTCGGGTTTCTTGCTGCACCATCGAGCGTGAGGTAGAGCGCTTGGGGCGAGCACCATGCTTGACGCAATACTGATCTCTCTACAGGTCGCGCTTGTGGCGACGCACATCAATCTTCCCCTTGCCCTGTTACTGAGCTGGCTTGTGGTCAAAAAGCGCATCAAGGGCGCGTTCCTGCTGGACATACTGGCTTCGCTGCCGCTGGCTGTTCCGCCGGTCGTTGTTGGCTACATGTTGCTGCTTATGTTCGGACGGCGCGGTCCCCTCGGGCGAGTACTCGAGGCCGCACTCGGATGGGAGTTGGTCTTTACCTGGTTCGCGGCGGCGCTTGCGGCGGCGATCATCTCTTTCCCGCTGACGGCTCGCGCCATTATGGTGGCGATGCAAGGCGTTGATGATCGCATAGAGCGATCAGCCCGCAGCCTGGGAGCTGGGCCGCTGCGAGTGGTCTTTACGATAACTCTGCCTCTCGCGTACCGAGGTATTCTGGCGGGCGTGCTGCTCGGTTTCGTCAGGGCTGTCAGTGAGTTCGGCGCCACCATCGTGGTTGCCGGCAATATCCCCGGTAAGACGCAGACCCTTCCCCTCGCGATATATCAGAACGTCCAACTAGGTAGGGACAGTGAAGCGATGACATTGGTTGCTATATCGATAGTGCTGGCCGTAGCGGCTCTGGCCGTACACAATTGGCTTGTGGCGAGAGCCAATCGATAGCAGCCAAGCTGGTAACACGCGAGTTTGGAGATCCAGTGGAACCTTTTCTAAGCCTGAATTTGAGAAAGTCCTACGGAGACTTCATCCTGGACTGCGAGGCCGACTTCGATGACGGCGTAACTGCCGTGTTTGGTCGTTCAGGCAGCGGCAAGACTACGCTGCTCGACTGCATCGCTGGAATGACATCGCCGGACTCAGGTGAGATTCGGGTCCAGGGTTCGCCCCTGTTCTCGTCGGGAGGAAGAGTCGACCTGGCGCCAGAGAAGCGAAGGTTCGGTTACGTCTTTCAGCACGGCGCGCTGTTCCCACACATGAGTGTGCAAGAGAACGTGAAGTATGGCTACGCTCTGACATCCGATGCTGAGCGCCGGTTGGAACCGGACGAGGTCGTGAGTCTTCTCGGGATCTCGCACCTGATGGACAGGGGGGTAAAGAACCTGTCGGGAGGTGAGCGACAGAGAGTGGCGCTTGCTCGCGCTCTTGCGGCGTCACCTCGGGCGCTGCTCTTGGATGAGCCGCTGGCTTCGCTGGACGCAGCGCACAGGGCTTCGATCCTCACCTACCTCAGGCACGTATCAGAGCAGCTAGGAACACCGATGGTGTACGTGTCGCACTCTCTATCCGAGGTGATGGCCCTCGCGACGAATACTCTTGCCCTTTCGGAAGGCAGACGTGTCGCGTATGGCCCAACAGGTGAGGTGATGGCACATCCCGACGTCGCACAGATCGCCGACTACTCCACGCTCGAAAACATACTCGAGGCCGAGATAGTTAGCACCGACCCGTCGACCGGGACCTCAGTGCTGAGACTTGGTGAGACCGACCTCGTGGGACCTCCCACGACCGCCGTTCCTGGCGAGCAGGTGACAATCTCCATTAGGGCCGGTGACATCATTCTTAGTTTGGGCGTTCCTCCCAGAACCAGTGCGCGAAACGCCGCGCCTTCGGTGATCCGTGACCTTCAAGAGGTTAGTGGAAGGGTTCTCGTCTACCTGGACATTGGAGACCAGTTCATCGCCGAGGTGACGCCGGCGTCTGCCTCTGAACTCGGACTGAAGGTCGGCCAGGACGTACACCTCGTACTCAAGTCGAACAGCATCCTGGTCTTTGGCTCAGAGGCCAACTCTGGGGCAATCGGATAGCAGGGGGCAGTTCGAACAGTCGGGCTTCTTCCTGCACGTGGTGTTGCCGTGTCGCACTATCAGCGCGTGGTACTCGTTGAAGAGTTCTGCGTCTCTGGGTAAGTGGTCGTGGAACACTTGCTGGAGGTCACCGTAGCTGGTATTCAGATGGCACCATCCGAGCCGGTGAAAGATACGGCGAGTGAACGCATCGACGACGAACACGGGTCGATACAATGCGTATAGGAGTATATCGTCCGCCGTCTCTTCTCCGATGCCGTACACGGCCAGCAGCTCGCTCCGCAGTTCCCACGTGGGACGCTCGCTCATGACCTCAATCGAGTCAGAGTAGCGCTCTCCGAGGTAATCGCAAAGCGCTCTGAGCCTCCTGGCCTTGACCCTGTAGAAGCCGGATGGCCGGATGAGCTGTTCAAGCGTATCAAGCCCCATGTCTCTGATGGCGGCTGGAGACAGGGAGTCGGACGCCTTGAGATTGGCGATGGCATGTTCGACGTTTCGCCAGGCCGTGGACTGCACAAGCACCGCGCCCACCATCACCTCGAACGGAGAATCTGTAGGCCACCACTCCTGGGGACCGTAGTACCCTAGAAGCCTGTCGTATATGGCTGGGAGAGTTGGAGACACTTCCAAGGTCGCTTGTTCATGGGTTTCCGCCGACCTACACTAGTGACAAGACCTGACTTGATGGACTGAAAGGGTACCAGAGGGAAATGCCAGGATTCGTTGAACGGCTACACGCGGCATCGACGGCCAACCGGAGCCTGGTCTGTATTGGCCTGGACCCGGACCCGGAGCTCATGGCGATTGATGACGTGGCTGAATTCAATGCCAGGATAGTTGACGCCACTCACGACCTGGTCTGCGCATATAAGCCAAACTTCCCCTTTTACGAAGCTCTGGGAATCCCGGGACTGCTTGCCCTTGAACGCACGGTGGCCCACATACGCGACGTGGCGCCCGGCGTGTTGTTGATTGCGGACTGCAAGCGAGGGGACATCGGCTCGACCAACAAGATGTACGCCCGCGCGCTGTTCGATACGTGGGCGTTCGACGCCGCGACTGTAAACGCATGGGGTGGCGGAGACTCGGTGGAGCCGTACCTGGAGCACGGCGACCGCGGCGTGATCGTCTGGTGCCGCTCATCAAATCCGGGAGCGGCTGAGTTTCAGGATGTGCCTGTTAGCCACAACGGAACCACAGTGCCGCTGTTCGAGTGGATGGCAATTAAGGCTGCAGAGTGGAATCAGGCCTCGTCCAATGTGGGAATCGTGGCTGGGGCAACGTACCCGTCGGAACTGGCGGCTATTCGAAACCGATGTCCGGGGATGCCCATCCTCGTGCCCGGCATAGGTTCACAGGGCGGCGACCTCGATGCCAGCCTGCAGTATGGACTGGATGTTGAATCGCCCAACGTACTTATCAGCTCGTCCCGAGGAATCACGTACGCGTCACGAGAGCCCGACAACTTCGCGGATGCGGCCCGGATGGCAGCCTCTAAACTCAGGGACGAGATAAGCTCCGTCCTCTCCAGAGAGGGTAGGGCATGGTGACGCAGTACGCCCTGGGATGGGTGCTGAGGCTTCGCAAGAAGCACCCTTGTGGAGGGTCCGACTGGGAGGTCGTACGCCTGGGAGCAGACATCGGCCTGCTGTGCCTGACCTGCAAAAGGCGCATTCTATTGCCTCGTTCTGCGCTGGACAGGAGAGTGAAGACGGTCGTATCGTCTGAGGGCGATCCGGACTGGGGTCGTGGTGCTTAGGGTCACTACGTTGACACCTATACGGTCGAAAACTAGAATTGGCGCAGCCAATCAGTAAGGGGAAGACAAATGCGGGAGATGTCAATCGACAGTATCCGCGTCAGTTTGATGAATTACCAGCGCGTTGTGATTCTCAAAGTGAAAGAGACGGATCGCTACTTACCCATCTGGATCGGCGCCAACGAGGCTGACGCCATCGCACTGAAGCTGCAGGACATGAGTGTCCCTCGACCTCTCACTCACGATCTTCTTGGGTCGGTCATCACCTCGCTCGGTGCTCAGGTCAACCACATCATCGTTTCCGACCTTAACGACGACACGTTCTATGCCAAGATCGTGCTCGAGTACGAGGGCGGACAGATAGAGATCGACTCGCGCCCGTCCGACGCGATCGCGCTTGCTGTTCGTGCCGACGCTCCCATCTACGCCGAAGAGGCGGTAATTGAGAAGGTGGGAGTGCAGATGGACGAGGAGACCGGGAAGGCAGTCATTCCCAACGAGGCCGGACAGGACGAACAACGCGAGCTGAACGAGGATGAGTTGAAACGCCTGTCAGCGTTCTCCGACTTCATCGACAGCCTCGACCTCGAGGACCTTGGGGAAGGGGACACCCAGCAGGAAAAACGTCAATAGCGCCAATGTAGCCAAACCCAGGCCCCGCAACACGCGGGGCCTTTTCATTTGGGGTTCATCCGCCCGCTCATACCTCTCCGGTGTCTGCGACTGGAAGATGCTGCCTTCGGACTAACGAACCGCCTTGAGCAGGCCATCGGCCGTGGGGACCAGCAGCAGACCATTCTCAGTTACCGTCGGAGCGGCGGCCAGTTCACCATCTTCGGCAATCTCCCAGAGAATGGCGCCAGTCTGACTGTCCACGGCGAGGACTCCCGATTGCTCTGTGCCCACGACGATTTCTGTCTCCGCCAGGACTGCGGGCGCCAGGATGCGGGACTCTGTCTCGATCTCCCATGTTGCTGCTCCAGTGGCCAGGTCCAGGGAGACAAGTGTGCCTGTGCCGTCCACTTCTGAGATTCCTATGAACACGGAGTGATCGTCGGCGCCTAACGCGTAGGCGGTGTCGCCTTCCAGAGACCGGTTCTGCCACAGGTATCCGCGGGGCAGAGGAGGACGGGGGCCCATATTCCAGAGCCAGAGCTTGGTCCGCCAGTATCGCACTGCCTTCTCCATGGGGACGTCACGCTGGCTGATGTCGAGAGCTTGCACGTAGGCGCGATCTCCGGGAATGACCAGGGTCTTGCCAGCGACCGCCGGGCCTGCTGAGGTGCTGAACCAGAGCGGGAAGGTCAGGCGGCGTCTGCCGTTGGAAGCGCTTACGAGATTCACGTTGCCGTCGGAGCTGATCGCCGCAATGATGCCGTTCGACAGAAGTAGCGGGCGAGATACGTCCCCTCCGACCTCGTGCTTCCACAGTTGCCTCCCGGTAGCGGCGTCAATGGCAATAACAGAGTGGGACGCAATGTAGGCTACTCCTCCTTCAATTATCACGGAGCCCACGACTGAAGACTCGAAGTCTGCGGTCCACACTGTCGAGCCTGTGTGACGGTCTAGGGCATAGAGATCGCCCGCCCGCGTGCTAACAAATACCAGATCGCCCGCGACGACTGGCGAGTAGTCTGCAAGGCTGTTCAGTTTGATGCTCCAGAGCTGAGAGCCATCGTCAGCCGAAATCGATAAAACGGCCCCGGTATCAGCGGTGGTGCCTGAGGCTAGGTAGACTGCTCCGTCGATTGCTGTAGCTGGGGCCGAAAGTGGCTGTCCTGCATCGAACTCCCACTGTGTCTTCGACGATGGCCCAAGAGTCGGTACTGAGGCGACTCTAGCCTCCGAGGGGGAGACGTTACTTGTGGCACTACCAGCAGGCAGGGACAGTCCGAGGTAGTTCCACAGGCTGGTTACCGTGACTGCGAAAACTATAGGTAACGCGACTATGACAACTCCTATCCAGATTCGGCGACGGCGTCCTACGAGGAATTCTGAAGGGGAGTCCCGCCAGCGCAGCATCCGGTTGGCGAGGTCAGGGTCTCGGTCGGTGCTTGGTCTCTGGATGTTGTTGTGCGGCATTCGGTTTCTTGAGGGACCCAAGTGGTCTTCGCTCTTCGCATCACGATACAGGGGTCGGCAGGTCGACTGACAGTGCTGTTCCGCCAAGTGTGCAGCAGTATTGAAGAATTAAATTTATTGAATTATGCTTAGTGTCGCATTTCTGGATGGGTAGCCGCGATGCATTCGGGGCAGCATGTGTAGAGGAAGGTTTCAGATGACCGCGATGATCTCGTCAGCAAGATGGATTAGTATCTTTGTATTGAGTGCGGTACTGGTGTTTTCGTTGGCGGTGATCGCCTGCAGCTCTGCTGAGGAAGAGGCTGAGCCGGCTCCGGCTGCCCCAGCACCCGCTGCCCCAGCGCCGGCGGCCCCGGCCCCTGCGGCTCCAGCGGCCCCCACCGCCGCTCCGGTTGCAATGGCCGAGCCCGCGATGGAGTGCAAAATAGGTTGTCTGATGTCCCCAGACCCCAACCCGAAATCGGGTGGTGAGGTCAAGACCGCGTGGGGTGCTACAACAAAGCATTACGACATCCACCAGGGTGGTGCGCGGCACATTTTGACCTCGTTTTACAACAAGCTGATCGGCCTCGATCCCACACGCGGTCTCGCAGAGATAACTCCTGAGCTCGCTACCAGTTGGGACATCGCTTCCGATGGCATGAGCTACACGTTCGAGCTTCGCGAGGGTGTCAAGTACCATGACGGCTCGGAGTTCAATGCCGACGACGTAGTTGGAACGTTCGACAGGATAATCTTCCCAGAGAATTACGAGGGTATGATAAGCACCTTCAAGAGTCTGTTCGACGCGATAGATTCTGTGGAAAAGGTGGATGACTTCACAGTCAAGTTCACCCTGAAGGAGCCGCGCGTTTGGCAGTTCGATCTGTTTACCGCGACGGGCGCGGTTGTCTACCCTTCCGACTTCCTGGAAGCGAACAATTATGACATTCGGACGGTGGTAGCCCCAGGAAC
The DNA here is from genome assembly GCA_965116405.1 of Dehalococcoidia bacterium. Lineage (GTDB taxonomy): Bacteria > Chloroflexota > Dehalococcoidia > Lucifugimonadales > UBA1123 > VXRN01. Next base: position 4,758 of record OZ220685.1, on the reverse strand, counting down.
CGGCCCGTTCAAGTTCGTCGAAGAGAACAAGGAAGAGTTCTGGCAGTTTGAAGCAAACACCGACTACTGGAACCCGGAACTTCCTTATGTAGACGCGGTGAAGATGCAGCACGTTCCCTCATGGACAGATCGAGGAACTGCTGTCTTGACGGGCAACGCTGACTTTTCATGGAACGTGTCAGTGGACACATGGGAAGAGGGATCGGCCCGGGACGATATTTCGAATGCATTGTTACCTTCTTTCGGCTCCCTGGATGTGAGATGGAACAATTCAAAGGCGCCGTTCGACGACGTCAGAGTCAGGCGAGCTATACACTTAGCGATGAACCGGCATGATGCTTCCGCGGTCTACCGTGAAGAGGTACAGCTAGTTACACGGTGGATGGGTAAAGGTGCTGAAGGTGCTTTGTCTGACGAAGAACTTTATAAGATTCCGGGGTACAGAAAGGACAATAGCGAGGATATCGCTGAAGCACAGAGGTTACTTGCTGAGGCTGGATATCCAAACGGCGAAGGCCTACGCACCTTTAGCTTCGTCTCTGCTGCGGTCCCCGGACACTCGGAGGTCCTAGCACCGTTCTTCCAGAATCAGATCAAGACCAACCTCGGCATTAATGTCGAGATAAGCGTTGTTGAACGCGCACTTCTGGTTGAGGAGTTCAAGAAAGACTTCGACTTTGTGCAGACTGGAACATCGGCGGCACCGATTGCGAACCCAACACCGATGTGGCATCTGAACTGGGGGTCCGGTGGTTCGCAGAACCACGCCAAGTATTCTAATCCGGAGTTTGATGCGGTTCTCAAGGAGCTTGATGCCGAGCTAGACCCGGCCAAGCGCGAAACATTGTTCAGGAAAGCAGAAGATCTGCTGGATGCTAATCCTCCGCAGTACAATTATGGCTTCACCGCTCACAGCCCCATGTGGCATAACGACGTAAAGGGCTTGAGACTCGACGAGCGAGTTGCGGCAGAGTGGGGGCGCTTCGAGACCGTGTGGCTCGACAGATAGTCATCGATTTGGCACTCTCAAGTATCTGAAGGCATTATCGGGGTGTCGCCGTCAGGGAGGCGCCCCGAAATACAAAATCGTGCCAAAAAGGCTAACCTAGCCTCAGGCAGGCGAAACCTGCGTCAGGGAACCGCATGCAGACTTATATCCTCAGACGCCTTGCTCTCGCCGTACCGACCGTCTTCGGCGTCACGGTTCTCATATTCGTCGCCATGCGTCTCTTGCCAGGCGACCCGCTTGAGCACATTTACGGTGAAAACACGGGGATATACGTTCTTAGCGAGGAAGAGCTACGTCTAGCGCGAGAGAGCCTGGGGCTAGACAGACCCCTGGTTGTGCAGTACGGGTCCTGGATCGCCGACATAGCCAGGGGCGACATGGGCACCTCCTTCTGGACCCAGCAGCCGATCAGCGCTTCCATTCTCAGGCGTGGGCCACTGACGATGCAGATAGCCATTCTCGCCGTGCTGGTGTCGTGGATCGTGGGCCTTCCTGTAGGTATCATCGCTGCGGCGTGGCGTAACTCCTTGCTCGACTATGTGGCGAGGTTTTTCATCACGCTTTTCATGGCGATTCCGAGTTTCTGGCTCGGCATGACTTTCATACTGATAACCGTCATCTTCTTCAGTTGGAAGCCTCCCATACTGGTCTACAACGTATGGGACGACCCGTTGAAGAACCTCCAGATTGTGGTTGGTCCCTCCCTGGCGCTGGGCATTGGAATGGGTGCATTCATCGCGCGCATGGCGAGGACCCAGCTCCTTGAGGTCTTCCGGGAGGACTACGTGCGCACAGCCAGGGCAAAAGGCCTAGGCGAACAGCTGGTTATGTGGCGGCACGTTGTTAGAAACGCCCTTCTTCCCGTATTCACACTTTCAGGCCTTCAGTTTGCCTTCCTACTGGGCGGTTCCGTGGCGGTTGAACAGGCGTTTTCGGTACCTGGACTTGGTCGTGCACTGATTGGCGGCATACAGGACCGGGATTGGACGATCATCCAGAATCTGGTCTTTCTGTATGCAATCGTGTTTGTGTTCATTAACCTGCTCGTAGACTTGGCATACGGCATCATCGACCCTCGAATCCGATATCAGTAGTCAATTGCAGACACCAGGCGGACGGTAGAGTGTGAGCCAGAGTACAGGTCAGGCCCTAGAACCTCTCCAGGCCCGGCGCAGAAGCCGTGCTGGTCTGCTGCGGGAAAACGCCAAACGGTTCGTTCAATCCTCGGTTTTGGGTGCAGGAGCTGCCATATTCCTGGTACTGGTGGCGCTGATTGCTGTGTTCGCCAACTTTCTGGCCCCGGTGGACCCCAATGCACAGAATTACTCTGCCCTGCTGCAGGCGCCCTCCCTGGACTTCCCGATGGGGACCGACAGCCTCGGTAGGGATACGCTGAGCCGAGTTGTTTCCGGAACTCAGTTGAGCCTGTTCGTCTCAGTCTCTGCGGTTGCACTCTCGAAGTTCTTAGGGTTTTCGTGGGGCATCCTGAGCGGCTACTTCGGAGGCAGACTTGACCTACTGAGTCAACGCTTGCTTGACATCCTGCTCTCATTCCCAAGCGTCATACTGGCACTGTTGCTCCTGGTGGCCCTCGGCGCTGGAGTCAATACCGTGATCATAGCGATAGCTGCTACTGGTATCGCAGGCACTACGCGAATAATCAGATCGGTCGCGTTACTCGTGCGGGAGTCGGAGTACGTGCTCGCGGCTCGAATGATCGGAGCCTCGCCGCTTCGAATCATGATCAGACATGTCGCGCCTCAATGCGTTGCACCGCTGTTGGTCGTTGCAAGCGCAAGCCTCGGCGGTGCGATCTTCACAGAGGCGGCGTTGAGCTACCTGGGTATGGGGATACCGCCTCCTGACCCGAGCTGGGGCAACTTGTTGGGTGGAATCCTGGTGGCGTCGTTCAAGCCGCCGTGGTGGCTGGTTGTGTTCCCGGGCTGCGCGATCACGCTGACCATACTTGCGTTCAACCTGTTCGGCGACGCATTGCGCGACCACCTCGACCCGAGGTTGAGAGGCCGGCTGGAGTAGGCGTCCCGTAACTGCATCAGGTAGTCTCATCGGGGGAACGGCCCACGCTCGCTCTGGGCATTGCAATGAGATTTCGGGTCTCGTTGATTCCAAAAATTTGATTGTGATATACTACACAAGCTTTCAAGGGGACCCCTGATGCACGGTCAGAAAGTGGCCCTGGTCCTACGATTACTGGGTATAGGCTGGTTCGTAGCCATGTGCATCGGCGGGGGAGCTGTCGGAGGGTTACTACTAGACCGGCAGTTGGAGACCGGCCCGATCTTAACGATGGTAGGGCTGTGTGTCGGAATAGCAGTGGCGGTCGTGGGGATGTACAGAATGCTCATGGCCGTGCTGGCCACCCCGGACGAGCAATGATCGGACGGAAAGCGGGCCTACTGCAGGCTCGAAGATCGATAGGGGAACTTATAGTTGCTGCGCAGCCCTAAGGCCCTAGTCATACTTGCGGCGGCTTTAGTAATCTTCGTGGTTGCGGTGCTAGGCGGAGCGCTTGGCGAAGCTATTGGATTCGGCTTTCTCGGAGCGCCCCTCGCCGCCATCCACATCCCCGCAGAACCCGTCCTTGCCGATCCTATCATCGCCGGCTACACGCTCACCAACACGGTGTTGGCGACGTGGATCGCGATAGTTGTTCTCCTGATCATCGCTCTTAAAGTCCGCAGCGGGCTGTCAGATGTCCCCGGTCGATTCCAGGGCCTCGTCGAAGTAATCATCGAGTTCTTCCTCAACCTTGCTGAGACGATTGCCGGACGGGAACGCGCCCGAAGGTTCTTCCCCCTGGTGATGAGCATCTTCCTGTTCATATTCATCGCCAACTGGATCGGCATACTTCCAGGGTTTGGGACGATAGGCCGGATTGAGACTTACGAAGAGATCGCCCACCACTACTGTGACGACTACCATGACGATGAGGCCAAGTACGACGATTGCCTGTCGCACAAAGAGGTGCAGGTTTTCGAAGGTGATGGAGCCTTCGGGTACCTGGCGCCAGGGTCTGTTGGAAGTAATGTCAGCGTCAAGGAGTGGAAGGAACTCCCCGACTCCGAAAAGGAAGGCAAGCGGGCGGGCGTACTGGTCCCGTGGTTCAGGAGCGCCAACACCGACCTGAATACTACGCTCGCGATCGCCATCGTAGCGATGGTGATGATCCATTTCTGGGGATTCAGCCAGCTGGGCGTTTTCGGTCACATCGGCAAGTTCATTAACTTCAAGGAGGGGCCAATCGGCTTCTTCGTTGGCATACTTGAGCTGATCTCGGAAGTGGCCAAGGTGGTCAGCTTTACCTTCCGTCTGTTCGGGAACATCTTCGCCGGTGAGGTCCTGCTCGCGGCAATGATTTTCCTGATACCGCTGATTGGCATAATTCCATTCCTGGGTCTCGAACTGTTCGTAGGGGTAATCCAGGCGTTCATCTTCTCGATGCTGACGCTTGTGTTCGCCGCTGCAGCTACGGTGAGCCACGGAGGGGAACACCACTAGTAGATTCAAACAAACCAAGATCGAATTTCATTCGACTTTCATCGGAAACAAGAGCAGGTAGTCAACCTCTGATCATCTATCAAGGAGAGAGGAACAATGGAGGGAGATATCCTCAACATAGGCGCCGGGCTGGCCATCGGCGTAGGCGCAATCGGGCCCGCGATCGGTATCGGTCTGCTGGCTGCCAAGGCCATGGAAGCTCTGGGTCGTAATCCTGAAGCGGCTGGGCC